>CAVVBA010000001.1:0-988769 GCA_963746455.1 Vulcanimicrobiota bacterium
CGGCCGATGCAATCAGTGCACGCTTGCGCTCGGGCGGAACCTTACATTACGTCGGCGCGGGGACGAGCGGACGGCTCGGCGTTCTCGATGCTGCCGAGCTGCCGCCGACCTTCGGAGTGCCGGCGTCGCTCGCACGTGCGCACATCGCAGGCGGCGCCGAGGCCATGAGCGGAGCCGTTGAAGGCGCCGAAGACAACGCAGGTGGCTTCGATGTGGATATCCATTCGAAAGACGCTGTCATCGGGATTTCAGCCAGCGGCGTTGCGCCGTATGTTTGTGCGAGCCTCGATCGCGCCAAAGCGAAGGGGGCCTTGACGGTTGCGATCACGAGCGCGGCCGAGTCCCGTCTCGCAAAGATTGCGGACGTCGCGATCGTAACGCAGACTGGAGCGGAGCCGCTCGCCGGCTCGACGCGAATGCTCGCCGGCACCGCGCAGAAAATCGTGTTATCTGCGCTTTCGACTGCCGTGATGGTGCGCTTGGGAAAAGTCTACGATAATCTCATGGTCGACGTTGTCGCCACAAACGAGAAACTTCGCGGTCGCGCGTTGCGCCTCGTGTGCGAGCTGTGCAAGGTCGGCGAGAATCGAGCGCGCGAGCTGCTCGAGCGTTCGGGCGGAAGGGTCAAGCGTGCGGTCGTGATGGAACGGCTCGGCGTCGACGCCCCCGCGGCGCAAGCGCTGCTGGATCGCAACAACGATTCGCTGCGCGACGTCCTTGAAAGCTCGCCTAAACGGTAAAGCCGAGCCGCTCGAGCATCGCGAAATCGTCCTCGTCCGAGCGGCCTCGCGTCGTTAGATAGTTGCCCAGGATGAGACCATTTGCGCCGGCGCGGATTCCGAGATCTTGCATTCCGCGTAGCGTGATCTCGCGGCCGCCGGCTAGACGAATTAGCGCGTTCGGAAGCGCGAATCGCGTGAGCGCGATGAATTGTAGGGCTTCGCTCGGTTCGAGGACCGGACGGTCGGCCAGGGGCGTTCCTGGTCGCGGGTTGAGAAAGTTAACCGGAACTTCCTCGGGTTGCAGCTCTTGCAAGGCCAACAGGAAATCGACGCGGTCGTCGAGCGTCTCGCCCATCCCGATAATTCCGCCGGAGCACAGTTCGAGGCCGTACGCTTTTACGAGCAAGCAGGTGTCCCAGCGTTCCTGGAATGTGTGCGTCGTACAAATTGCCGGAAAGTGCCGGCGCGACGTCTCGAGATTGTGATTGACTTTGTCGACGCCGGCGTCGCGCAGCGCTGCGACATCGGCATCGCTCAAGATTCCAAGCGAAACTGCGACCTTGAGCGGCAACTCCGCTTTGATGCGGCGCGTCGCGTCGACGACACGTTCGAGTAAACGCGGCGAGGGTCCACGGACCGCGACGACCATGCAATACTCGCTCGCACCCCGGCGAGCTGCGTTACGCGCGGACTCGAGAAAGTCTTCGAGACTGGAAAGCTGCTCGGGCTCGACCCCGGTCGCATAACGCGCCGCTTGCGAGCAGAACGCGCAATCCTCGGAGCAACCACCCTTCTTCGCATTGTAGAGGATCTCGAGCGAGATGTATTTGCCGGTCGCAGCGTCACGCACGTTGCCCGCCAAGGCCAAAAGCTCGGGCACGCGTTCGGACGGCCAGTGTGCCATTTCGCGCAACATTTCCTCGCGTAGCGGAAGTCGATCGATGACGCTCATCGGATCGCACGCAACGGCTTGCGCCGCCAGACCAGCTCGTAATATGCAAACTGGAGCGAAACGTTCACGATGAACGCCGCCGGGTACCCGTACCACACACCGGAAAGACCGATGTGGTTGGAGAGATACCACGCGACGGGCACCTCGACTCCCCAAATCGAGAAGATCGTGATGAGCATCGGAACGAGCACCGTACCGCTCGAGCGGACGATGCCGGAGATGACGGTTGCGTTTCCAAAGATCGCATAGCTCCAGAGCGTGATGTTGAGCAGATCGCGTGCGATGTGATGGGTGTGTTCGCTCGTCAAGAACAGACCAAGGATCACGTTCGCGAAGCCGTACACGATCAAGATCAAACCTCCCTCTATAACGTAGTTGAGCACGACGCCGGAGCGGATGACGGCCCCAAGCAACTCCGTTCGTCCTGCGCCGATCGATTGCGCGCCGAAAATCGATGCAGCGATGCCGATCGAGAGCGCCGGAAACTGCACGTAGCTCCCGATCTGATTGACGGCTGCGTACGCTGCCGTGGCGTCCGAGCCGAAGTGATTGACGAACGTGATGACGGCGATCTCGGCCAGCGAGACCATGATCATTTGCACGCCCATCGGCGCGCCGAGTCGCAGCAGCGTCAACACGAGCCGCGGATTTGGTGCCATCGCACGGAGCAGTTCACGGCTGGGTGCGAGCGGATTGCGTTCGCGCACGAGGGTGATTCCGAGGATGAGGAGCGTGAGCGCGGTTGAGATCAGATCGCCGGCAGCACCGGCGACGACGCCGAGCTTCGGCAGACCAAGCCACCCGAGAATCAATGCCGGCGTAATCGCCGCGGTGAGTACCGTGCTCACGATGAGCGAGTAGAACGGTGTCTTCGAATCGCCGGTACCGCGCAGGAACGTCGAATACAAAAGATACGTAAAAAGCAGCGGAAAGCCGCCGAAGAAAACCCGTGCGTAATCGACTGATATATCGAAGATGTCGGCGGGCGTACCTATGAGGTGCAGGAGCGGTCGCACGAAGATCGCGCACAACGCGCCGCCGATCACGCCGAGCAAGAGTCCGACGCCCAGCGTCGTTCCGGCGACGCGCCGCATCCGCTCCGTGTCGCCGGCGCCATGCGCCTGACCGATCAGGATACTGCTCGCGTTCCCGACGCCGATCAGGAACGAGATCATCAGAAAGATGATCGGGAAGAGATTCCCGGCCGCAGCAAGTGCATGCGGCCCGAGAAATCGCCCGAGATAGATGAAGCCGATCGTTTGCCCGAGCGATTGCAGCACGTTGCTGAGCATCAACGGTACGAGAAAGACAAGCAGCGATTGCCACATCGGCCGCGAATCATCGAGGGGTGAGGGTCGTCGCGTTTGGCGCACTAATATCGTTTCTGCTCGGCTTTGGCGTCGCGTCGGCGCAATCGGCCGCTCCGGTCGTCATCGTCCCGATCGACGATCGTCCGGTGACTCGACAATTGCCGATGATGCTGGGTCGGATTGCCGGAATCCCTGTTGTTGAGCCCCCGCGCATGCTGATCGGCAACTATTTGACGCCAGGCGATCCGGAAGGACTCTATCGTTGGTTGACATCAGACGCGACAAAGGGCGCGGACGCGTTCGTTCTTTCCAGCGACATGATGGTGTACGGCGGCTTAGTGGCGTCGCGCATTCCCGGCGTACCGGCGTGGCTCGGTTATTCGCGATTGCGATTCATGACGGCGCTGCGTGCCTCGCGCCCGAACGCATTGTTCTACGGCTTCGGAACCGTTATGCGTCTCGCGCCCACGGGTGTTCCGGCGATCGGGGATGCGGCATCATTTTTCGCGGCCGGAAAAGCGTACGAGCTGATCACGCAGTATGCGAACGATCCGAATCCGGCACTTGGGCAGCGCATCGGCCCGATCCTGGATACGTACGTCGCAACGCGCCGGCGCAATCTCGACGTCGATTTGTTCGCGCTGCAGCTGACTGCCGAAGGGGGCTTCGATCGCTTCGTCCTCGGGCAAGACGATGCCGGACCGCATGGTTTGCACATCGATGACCTCGCGGCGCTCGAACGGGCGCGCACGCATTACGGATCGGGACTCGTGCAGCGTACTTCGATCGAGCCCGGGGCCGACGAGCTTGCGATGATCATGGAAGCAAATGCGTTTGCGGCGCGCGTGAATTGGGTGCCGCGCTTCAGCGTCACGTGGTCGCAGCCCGGCGGTGCGGCGATGGAAGACTCGATCGAGTACGCACCATTCGAGAAAATCGTCGACGAAGTGATCCGCTCGTCCGGTGGAAACGTCGTCTCGAACGATCCCGACATCGAGCTCTTCGTGCGCGTTCGCGACACGAACGCCGAACAAGAGAAGACGTTCGCCGATCGGATTGCAAGCGACGTGCAAGCCGGAAAACTCGTAACGGTCGTCGATCTGACGTTCTTCGGTGCACCGCTCGAAGAGCAGCGGACGCTCGTCGAAGATTTGATCGCGCGCAAGGTCGCCGGGCGGCTTGCGGGTTTTGCGTCGTGGAACACCGCCGCAAATTCGCTCGGCACCGCGATCCCGGCTTCGATTGCGGTCGGCGTCGGCCAGCGTCTCGGCACGTTCAACAAAGTCGAGCTCGCCGATTTCTTACTGGATCGCTACATCGACGACTACGCGTTTCACGACTTCGTCCGCCCCGCGCTCAACGACGAGCTCACGAAGGACGGCGTCGATCATACGTATCTGCTGCCGGACGTTGCGGCCCGGACGGCAAGCGAAAATCGCGCGCTGCTTTGGCCGCACGCAGTCGATTTACTGGATGCGATTTTCCCGGACTACCGCGACGGCGGTTTGACGATCACGCTGCCGTGGGATCGTACGTTCGAAACGGAGATCGACGTCCGGTTGGGTTTACGCAGCTAGCCGTATCGCAAGGCGGACGGTCGTGCCGTCCTCGGTTCGCTCCACCTGAACGTCGTCGCTGAGGGCGTACATCAACGTGAGTCCGCGGCCACGATCCGAGAGCACGTCGAAACCGACCGGCGGCTCGAGCTTCGGCAGCCACATCCCTTGATCGATGATCTCGACGGTAATCGAATTCGCGCGACGCCGCGCGCGTAGGCAGAATTCGTCGCTGCCGAGCGCGCCGGCGTGCTCGATCGCGTTGTTGACGGCTTCGCCGACGGCAACCTGAATGTCGAAACTGCGCTCGTCGTCGATGCCGGCCTCGTTGACGAGGCGCGCAATGATGTGACGTGCACGGCGTGCCGAAGCGGGCGTCGCGGGCAGGTTCACCTCGATCTCGCGCAGCGGCGTTGTGCGACGTCGAAACTGTGAGCAGTGCGATGTCGTCACGCTGGCGTCCGACGATCGTGCTCGCGACGAGCGAAAGCGCCGAGCGTTGCTGCGTCCCCCGCGCTTGCCGTGAAAGCGCCGCTTTCATGCGTTCTTCCGCAGCTTCCAAATCGCGATCCGATTCGATCAATCCGTCGGTGTAGAACGCCAGAATCGAACCGGGAGATAGCGTGACCGTCCGCGTTTCCCATCCCGGTCGCGGGTCCGGTCGCGAGTCCGATTCCGAGCGGAATGCCGACCCCTTCGAGGGCGCGTACGGTGCCGTCCGCGGAGGCCAGAAACGGCGGCGGATGTCCGGCCGACGCGTAGCTCAGGCGCAGCGTGAGCCGGTCGAGAACCGCGAACATTGCCGTCACCATCGTGTTCGCCATCGGAGAGCTCGACGGCAGCATTGGCGTGATGCAACACGCGCGCCGGCTCGAGATCTTCGATCGCGGCCGAGCGAAGCGCTTCGCGAACGCGTCCCATGAGGACCGCAGCTTCGAGTCCATGACCGCCGACGTCGCCGATCGAGAACGCAATGCGACCGTCGCCGAGATCGAACGCATCGTACCAATCGCCGCCGACGTTGGCTTCGTTGGTGTCCGGTTGATAGACGGCATCGAGCGACAAGGCCGGGTACGTGCGGAAGCATCGGCGGAAGAAGCGCGCGCTGCAGCGTGTCGGCGATACGGCGCTCGCGCTGATACAGCTCGGCGTAGGCTTCTTCGCTTCGCTTTTGATCGTTGATGTCGGTGCACGTCCCGAACCAGCGCGCAATGCGGCCTTGCTTGTCGCGCACCGGATTGGCGCGCGTCAGAAACCAACGATACTCGCCGTCATGCCGCCGGAAGCGCAGCTCGGCCTGGAAGGCACTACCGAGTAAGATCGCGCGTCCGCCAATTGTGAAGCGTGTCGGCGAAATCGTCGGGATGAACGGCGCGAAGCCAGCCCTCGGCAAGCGATTGCTCGCGATCCATACCGCTGTAGTCGTACCAGCGCTGATTAAAGAAAATCGCGTAGCCGTTCGGACGCGTTGCCCAGACGATCGTCGGCAGCGCCTCCGCGATCTGCCGCCACTCCGGAAGGTGTGGGGCGCCGCTTATATTCGCTGGCATAATTCGATCAAGACTCCGCCGGTCGATTTTGGATGCAGAAAAGCAATGAGATTTCCGTGAGCACCCTTGCGCGGCGTCTGATCGATCAGTTGGATTCCGGCGCCACGAAGGCGCGATAGCTCAGCGGGTAGATCCGGAACGCGATACGCAGTGTGGTGCAGTTTCGTCGACGCGTCTCCTCGATAACGTGCGATCGCGGAGCTTGGGTCCAGCGGACGCAGCAGCTCGATAACTGCGTCTCCGGCACGCAAGCCAACCGCTTCAACGCCTTGATCTGCAATTATTTCCCGGTAAACTTGTTCGAATCCCAAAACGTCGATGTAAAGCTTTAACGTTGCGTCGAGGTCGTCGACGACGATGGCGACGTGGTCGATTGGATACGAATTCACGCGACGACTTCGCCGGCCGCATAGCGTCCAAAGATGCCCCGCAGGACGTTCGAGATTTCCCCGACGGTCGCGCCCGCATCGAGCGCCTCAAGAAAGGTCGGCATCAGATTCGCCGTGCCTTGCGCGGCCGCACGAACGTCTTCGAGCCGCATGTCGACGCGACTTTGGTCGCGCTCGGCGCGATAACGCCGAACGTTCTCGATTTGATCGCGTTCGAGCGATGCATCGACCCGATGCAACTGCACGGGCGCGCCGTCGCTTGAATCGGTAAACGCGTTGACGCCGACGACGACTTGCTTGCCTTCTTCGATCGCCAGCTGCGCGCGATACGCCGATTCGGCAATGCGGGCTTGCATCCAGCCGCTCTCGATCGCGCTCACGCTGCCGCCTTCGCGGTCGACTTCCGCAATGAGCTCCTTGGCTCGCTCGACGATCTCACTGCGTTAATGCTTCCACGTAATACGAGCCGGCAATCGGATCGACGACGTCTGCGACGCCGCTTTCGAAGGCAATGATCTGCTGCGTGCGCAGCGCCGTGCGAACCGAGTCTTCGGTCGGCAGCGCCAGGGCTTCGTCTTTGGCATTCGTATGCAGCGATTGGGTGCCGCCCAAGACGGCCGCCAGCGCCTGAATCGTGACCCGAACGATGTTGTTTTCGGGTTCCTGCGCGGTCAGCGTCGAGCCGCCGGTTTGCGTGTGAAAGCGCAGCATCTGCGAACGCGCGTCGTTCGAACCGAATTCGTCGCGGACGATCGTCGCCCAAAGCTCCCGAGCCGCCCGGAATTTTGCGATCTCTTCGAAGAAATCGTTGTGCGCGTTCCAGAAGAACGAGATGCGCGGCGCAACGTCTTCGACACTCAGGCCGCTCTCGAGCGCCGCGCGCATGTACGCTTTCGCATTCGCAAGCGTGAACGCGACCTCTTCGACCGCGGTCGAGCCGGCTTCGCGAATGTGATAACCCGAGATCGAGATCGTGTTCCACTGCGGAACTTCGCGCGCGCAGTATGCCATCACGTCGGTGACGAGACGCATCGAGGGCCGCGGCGGAAACATGTAGGTCCCGCGCGCCGCGTATTCTTTGAGAACGTCGTTCTGTACGGTTCCGCCGAGTGAGCGAAAACGGTATTCCGCGCCGCCGCGCGACGACGAGATACGTCGCCAAGATGATCGAAGCCGGCGCGTTGATCGTCATCGAGACGGTAACGTTGTCGAGCGGGATATCGGCGAAGAGACGTTCCGTGTCGGCGACCGCGTCGATCGCGACGCCGACTTTGCCGACCTCGCCGCGCGCTTCCGGTGCGTCCGAATCGTAGCCGAGCTGCGTCGGGAGATCGAAGGCTACGGATAGCCCGGTCGTACCTTGAGAGAGCAGATAGCGGTAGCGCGCGTTCGATTCGGCCGCCGTTCCGAAGCCCGCGTATTGCCGCATCGTCCACAATCGGCCGCGGTACATGTCGGAGCGGATGCCGCGGGTGAACGGAAACGTACCGGGCGCCGCTGCTTCGGGGGGCGCGTCGCTTGCTTCGTAGACCGGCTCGAGGGGGATGCCGCTCGCGTTGGATTCGCGTGCCATATTAATTGAAGGTTACCAGCACGGCGCCGGTTTCGACGGTTTGTCCCGCGCTGACCTTGACTTCGGCGACCGTCCCGGCGCGAGGCGAGCGGATCTCGTTCATCATCTTCATCGCCTCGATGACGGCGACGAGCGTACCCGGCTCGAGCGGGTCGTTCGGCTTCACCTTGACCTCGACGACGACGCCGTGCATCGGCGCGACGACCGCGTTCTCGTTCGTGGCGGCTTTGCCGCTACGGCTTTCGAGCTTCGGTGGGAGCCGCCGCGGTCCGCGGAGCCTGTCCCCGGCGGGCCGGTCCAACATGCGCACGCGGAATAGCTTTCCGTTGACCTCGATGCGCACGACGGCATCTTCGGCTGACTGCGCCTCGCCGGCTGAAGCGGGCGCGGGTGTATCGAGTTTCAGCGAGGCGGCAAACGGTTCAAGCGTCGCGGTTCCGTACGTCGCATTTTGAACCGACGGTTCGTCGACCAGTGCGCGCAAAAGCGGAATCGTCGTCGCTATCCCCTCGATGACGAACTCATCGAGCGCGCGACGCATGCGCGCCCGCGCAGTATCGCGCGTCGGCGCCCAGACGATGAGCTTCGCAATCAGCGAGTCATAATCGGGCGTGATCGTCATGCCGCTAAAAGCGGCGGAGTCGACGCGCACGCCGGGACCGCCCGGTTCACGGTAGCGCGCGATCGTCCCGGGTGCGGGCGCGAAATTGTTGGCGGGATCTTCGGCATTGACGCGGACTTCGATCGAGTGACCGCGCAGCTCGATTGCATCTTGTTTATAGCCGAGCCCTTCGCCGGCTGCGACGCGAATTTGCTCGCGCACGAGATCGAGTCCGGAGATCATCTCGCTAACCGTGTGCTCGACCTGAATGCGTGTGTTCATCTCGAGGAAGAAGAATTCGTCGCCGGCGACGAGGCATTCGATCGTTCCGGCGCTGTCATAGCCGATCGCTTTTGCGGCGCGCAAGCCTGCCTCGCGCATCCCGCGGCGTACCTTCTCGCTGATCGAGGCCGGCGTCTCTTCCCAAATCTTTTGGTGGCGGCGCTGCAGCGAGCAGTCGCGTTCGCCGACGTGTACGACGTTGCCGCGCTTGTCGGCCAAGATTTGCAGCTCGACGTGCTTGGGATTGTCGAGATAGCGCTCGGCGTAGATCGTCGCATCTTTGAAATACGCTTCGGCTTCACGCTTTGCGATTGTCAGCGCCGATTCGATCTCTTCGAGAGTGTGCGCGACGCGTAGACCTTTGCCTCCGCCGCCGGCGGCGGCTTTGAGTGCGAGCGGCAATCCGAACTCTTTGGCCGCGCGCTTTGCGTCGTCGAGATCTTTGATCGGATCGAGCTTGCCGGGGACCACCGGGACGCCGGCCTTGACCATCGCGGTGCGCGCACGCAGTTTGTCGCCCATCGCGTCGATGGCATCCGGATGCGGACCAACCCAGACGAGACCCGCCGCGATGACGCTGCGTGCGAAGTTTGCATTCTCGGCGAAAAATCCGTAGCCGGGATGAAGGGCGTCGGCGCCCGCACGCTTGGCAACGTCGAGAATCTTCTCGGCATTCAGATAGCTCTGCGATGGTGAAGATCCGCCGAGCGCAAACGCCTCGTCCGCGTAGCGCACGTGCAACGCGTCGCGGTCCGGATCGCTGTAGACCGCTACCGTTGCGATCCCCATCTCCTTAGCGGTGCGCATGACGCGCAGCGCAATCTCGCCGCGATTAGCGACTAAGAGCTTCTTGATCTTCATCGTATTGACGGCCGCTCATTTTCCATCGCGATTGGGCGACAGGCGTTGCGGGCGGCTCCTCAAACTCGCGCAGCGCGATCGTTATCGCCGCGGCTTCGTCGTTGCTCGGCGTAGGCGTGATCTCGAGTTTCAAGGCGACTTCTGATCGAAGGTCATTCCCATCGCGTGGTAGCCTGCGTCGACGAAGTGAACGTCCGCGGTTACTGCCTTCGAAAGATCGCTCGCGAGATAGGCGGCGGTATTACCAACCTCTTCCGCGGTGACGTTGCGATGCAGCGGCGCAGCCGCACCGACGTGCATCGAGCATCGATGAGAAACCTTTGACTTGCCGCGAGCTCGCGGTCTTGATCGGTCCCGCCGAGATCGCGTTGACGCGAATTCCGCGGTCACCCAGATCGTACGCAAGATATCGGACGATCGACTCGAGCGCGGCTTTCGCGATCCCGGCGATGTTGTAGTTCGGGACGATTGACGTCGAGCCGTAGTACGTCATTGCCATGACGCTAGCGTTATCGTGCAGCGTCGTGCGCAACGCCCCGACCAGCGCGATCAGCGAATACGACGAGATGTCGAGCGCCAGCGAGAAACCCGCGCGCGACGTGTCGTAAACTTTTCCGGCCAGATCTTCTTTGTTGACGAAGGCGATCGAATGGACGAGCGCATCGAGCCCACCAAGCTCACGCTGAACATCGTCGGCCAGACGCCGTAGGTCATCATCAGAGGTAACGTCGCACGGCCAGCACGGGCCACCGCCGAGCTCGGCGGCGAGCTTGCGGACTTCGTCCTCAACGCGTTCGCCTTGATAGATGAAGGACAGGCGCGCGCCGTGCTCGTGCAACGCGCGCGCAATACCGGTTGCGATCGACCACCGGTTTGCGACGCCGGTGACGAGCGCAGTCTTCCCCTCCAAGAGTTTCACAGCGGCGATTATTGCGAGGCGCTCGTCCAAAATCCCGTGGGATCGGCCTTCCGGATCGCCTCGAGCTCGGCACTCGCTCGGTTCGGGCGTCAGCGTTGCATCCCCGAAGTCCAGCGCGAATCCGGTCTCGGTCGGTGACACGCTCGCGCGTGACGTCCGGGTGTAGCGATACGACACGCGGCGGCCCGGAATTCAGCGCGAACACACCGAGCGTCGTGATCAGCGTAACCGCGCCTTTGGGACGCGAGGTGATGTAGCCGACGCGCTCGACAAAACGGCGGCGTTCGTGCTCCATGATGAAAACGCAGCGCTGCGCGTGGGCAGCAATATCCGAACCTCCTCCAGAGCCGGGAAGACGCGTTGTTCCCACCTTCGTCGTGTTGAGATTTCCGAGCGCGTCGACTTCGGCGCCGCCCAAGAATCCGACGTTCACGCGGCCGCGTTGCAGCATGCCCATCACGTCGATCAAGCTCGTCGCGACGGTCGCGGCGTGCTGATTCGGTCCATCGCCCATCGTGACGACGGTGCCGTGTGCGGGAAGCTTCGCGAATCAAACCGTTTTCGAACAAGCCGACGGCGCTAGGTGCGTGCGTCGATTTTGCGACAGCGAAGCCTATCAAAGGAAGACGCATCCCTGCGAAGACGACGTCGCCATCCGCAATCTGCCGTGCGGCTGCGACGACCATCAACGTTCGCGCGTTCACGCGCGCGACTTTCTTCATGTAAGCGGCGCGATCGCCGACGTTCTCGATCCACTCGCGACGCCACGCCTCGAAGCCTTCCGGCGTGCGCGTTGCGCGATGATACGCCTCGAACGCCGCATGATCGCGTTCGCGGTAACCTTCAACCGGCGACGGATGAGCGGCGCCCGGTTCGACGACAACCGCATCGACGAGCAATCCCGGAATCAGCGTTCGATTGGGTTCGCTTCGAATGACGTCCGGCTCGACTAGCTCTTCGGTCAGCACGATCACACGTTCGGCGGCACGTGCGCTTTCGAGAGTCGTGCCGAGGTTGCCCCAAACGTGCGCGTTGCCGCTTTGGTCGGCTCGCTGTGCGACGATGATCGCGACGTCGACTTTGATGGCGCGTACTGCGAAAACTTGTCCGCTCACCGAACGGGTCGTCGATCTCGCAAAACGCGTCGCGTTGCGACGCGATATCGGTGCCGAACAGCGAGTGCGTGATGCCGAACGGGACGCCTTCTGCTGCGGCACGCAAGCCGATCGCATACGTGAGATTCGTGTAGTCGGTGATCGCGATCCGAGGCGGATTCGCTTCGGCTGCGCGCCGGAAATTATGTCCGAGGCCGGCGCCGACATTGCCGACCCAAGCAACTTCCAGTGCGCGAACGCAGCCCGCGCCGATCAGTTGGTCGTAGAGCATGTCGCTGATCGGTCCGACGAGCGTTAGATCGCGTTTGCCTTGACGGATGATCTCGTGGCCGGCCGAAAACGGAATCCGCGCTTCAAGGCCGCATGCAGCGCTGAGGCGGTCACCGTTGCGCACCAGACGTGCGACGGCATCGGCCGTGGTGGTGAGTTTGCTCAAACCTCGATCTTTGTTTCGCGAAGAACGAATCGCTGCGTCTTACCGGTCGCGGTTTTCGGCAGCGAGTTGACGACGGTTACCCAGCGTGGGTATTTGTGCGGCGTCAGGCGCTCTTTCACGAAGCCTTGCAGCTCGGTCTCGAGATCATCGCTCGCAAGCGTGGCGGCGCGCAACACGACGTATGCGTGTGGCTTGACGAGCCCGTCGTCATCTTCGCGGCCGACGACCGCGCATTCGAGGATCGCATCGTGTTCGACGATGACGTTTTCGACCTCGACCGGCGATACCCACATGCCGCTGACCTTGAGCATGTCGTCGCTGCGGCCGGCGTGCCAGTAGATGCCCTGGCTGTCGCGGCGATATTTATCGCCGGTTCGAATCCATTCGCCCTGCAGCGTCGCTTTGGTACGCTCGTGCTTGTTCCAGTAGAAGGCCATCGTCGAGTCACCGCGCACGAGCAGATCCCCGATCTCGTCGTCGCCGCAATCATTCCCGTTTTCGTCGACGATGCGCACGTCGTAGCCGGGGACGGCGCGTCCGCTTGCGCCGGGAGTTGCATCTCCCGGGACATTCGCCATAAACATGTGCGTGATCTCGGTCGTGCCGATGCCGTCGCAGATCTCGAGTCCCGTTTGCGCTTGCCAGCGATTGAAGAGCGCCGGCGGAAGTGATTCGCCCGCGCTGACGCATACGCGAACGCTGGAGAAATCAGCTTTGACGCCTTCGTCCATCGCGGCCAGCATTTGCGCGTACGCGGTCGGAACGGCAAAAAACAAGGTCGGCTTGTGGCGGCGCACCTGATCGAAGACGGCCTGCGGCGTCGGGCGATCGGGGTAGAGAATCGCGGCTGCGCCGACGTCCATCGGAAAGTACTGCGCATTGCCCAGGCCGTAGGCGAAGAAAAGCTTCGCGACGCTGAAGGCGCGGTCCGAGGTGCGCGTGCACAGCACTTGCTCGCCGTAGGTCCGCGCGCAGACCCACATGTCGTGCTGCAGATGGACGACGCCTTTCGGTTCGCCCGTCGTTCCGCTCGAATATAAGAAGAAGCAGAAGCCGTCTCGATGCGTCGACGCATACTCGGCGGGCGCGTGTTTCGCGTCGAGTATGACCTGCGTCGCATCCTCGAGGACCGCGAAGGGAGCGCAATCGGCGAGAATCATGTCGCGCTCGGATTCGCGCAAGCGCAGTGTTGAGCGGGACGGCGACGCCGCCGGCCGCGATCGTGCCCCAAAATGCGATCGACCACGCGGGTGAGTCCGGTAAGAAGATGACGACGCGCTCGCCGCTGCGCAAGACCGCGCTCGATCAAGCTGCCGGCAAAACCGCGCACGGCGCGATCGAGCTCGCGATACGTGACGGTCGACTTGATCGGTGATCAGCGCGGGAGAATCACCGCGCCCGAGTGCGACGTTGCGGCTGACGAAATATTGAGCCGCGTTGAAACGCTCGGGAAGATGGTCGGCCGCGCGCATGGGTTAGCGGTTTTCGAAGCGGGCGACGCGCTGTTCGTTGAATGCCGCGATGCCTTCGTGCGCGTCGTGGCTGCGGAAGAGAATCGATTGCAGCTCGCGTTCGAGTGCAAGCGCATCTTGCAGCGGAATCTCGGCTCCGGTCTGAATGCTGCGTTTCACGAGGCCGACCGCCATCGGCGCTTTGTTGGGCGAGCAGAATTGTCTGCGCGTACGTGAGAATCTGCTCTGCGAACGAAGCTGCATCGCCTTCGTAAATCTCGTTGACGATGCCCATTTCCTCGGCCAGCTCGAAGCTGAACGTACGACCGGTTACGATCAGCTCGATCGCCTTGGCTTTTCCGATCAGGCGCGCGAGCCGCTGGGTTCCGCCGGTTCCGGGCAGCACGCCGAGACCGACTTCCGGAAGCCCGATCTTTCCGCCGTCGCGGCGCGCGATCCGAATATCGCAGGCCATCGCGATCTCGAGCCCGCCGCCGACGGTGTGTCCGTTGAGCGCGGCGATCACGAGCTTCGGCGTCTGCTCGAGACGCGCCAGCGTCTCGTTGGCGTGCAGGCAGAAGTAGTACTTGAACTGCGGCGTGACCGCGTTCAACATTCCGACGTTTGCGCCGGCGGAGAAGAAGCGCTCGCCTTTGCCGGTGAGGACGATGACTTCGACGCCGTCGTCGAAACGCGCGTCGAGAATTGCTTCATCGAGCTGCCGCATCATCTCATGCGTGTAGGTGTTTGCCGGCGGATCATCCATCGTGATGATCGCGACGTGCCCGTCCTTTGCATAGGAGACGACGCGCTTTGCCGTTACATTCGTGGTGTTCGCGACCGAAGGGTGTCGGTTCGGCCTTTTTCGTATCGATCGCCATGCTCAGCCCTCGTTTGTCCGTCCTTTAGGTGCGATCCAATTCGGATCTTTGAACAGCTCGGCCAGACGCGTTTCGTCATCGGGCATCGGTAAAACGCTCGGTGTGTACGCCGCCCATTCGTCGTCAGTCAAACGCCGCCCGTCGACGCTCCAATGCTCGTCTGTGTGGTCGCCGATCTTGCGGTTGAAGCGCATGTCGGGGACGTAGAGTTTCTCGGCGGGATTGACGCTGTTGACCTGGTCGACGGTCCGCTTTATCTCGTCGTAGAAGCGTTCGCGCGCGCGTTCGTTGAGCGCCTCGACCCGGGCGGGTTCGTCGGTCTTGGTCTCGTCATCGCGGCCTTTGATTCCCCATTCGTATGCCCAGCGTGCCGAACGTGAATGATCGGTTCCGAACAGGTCGAGTGAACCTGAGATCCATTTGTTGTAGTATTTCTGCTGCAGCGCGACCGGGATGACCGCGGCTTGCGCGATCCGCTTCAGTCCGGAGATGCCGGTGCCCATGTGAAAGGATTCCTCGCGCAACATCGGCAGCATTGAGCGCGAGAGCGGCGCGAACGCCGAGTGCGAAAGCATCGTCAGCTGAAACTTTCCGTCGCGATCCATAAAGTTCGTGTACGTGAAGAAATCCAGCCAATGCGTAACGTCTTCATTGAAGGCGCGCAAGAGGCGGTTCTTCTTGCCGAAGGCACGCCGCTCGAGCATTTTTTGGGCTTCGATCTTGCCGTCGGCACCGAAGTGCGTGATCAACAGATGACACATTTGGAAGCCGTGACGCGTCTCTTCGAGCATGATCCTGGCTAGCGACGCAAGATCGTATTCGCTCGGTGCATTATTCAGAAGAAACCGCTGCTGCTCGTTGGACGCGAACTCAGTGTCGCCCTGAAAAATCACCATGTTGAGAATCGAGTCGCGGATCCGCTGATCGGGGACGTCGAGCAGCCGCTCCCATTTCCGCTGGCCGGCAAACGAGCCGAAGGAGATCTCATCGCTCGGTAGGTCGCTGTACTTGGCTTCGAGCTTGTAGCCCGGGACGTGCCGGTCGATCAGCTCGAGATCGAGACCGATCTCGCTTTGCCAGTCCCGGAGCAGGTCGACCCAGTCGTCGAACGTCGAGATCCGCGCAGCCACAGCTTCAGGCCCTCACTAGACGATATTTGACACGTTCGTGAAATTATCGTCATATTAGGGACAGTACATGGAGCCTGTCAAGGGAAGCCGGCCCGTCACCCGTCCGAACTCGTTCATCTTCACGGTGTTCGGGGACTTCGTGCACGGCTTTGGAGGCGCGATCTGGGTCGGGAGTATCGTCCGGCTCATGGCCGAGTTCGGGCTTTCGGAACAAGCCGTTCGCGCCGCACTTTCGCGAATGTCCCGGCAAGGCTGGCTCGAAAGCTCGAGGGTCGGGAGCCGTTCGTACTATTCGCCGACTCCGCTCGGGAAGCGGCGCGTCGACGAGATCAGCAAGCGCATTTACGTCGCCCCGGAACACGCGTGGGACGGCAAGTGGCGAATGCTCAGCTACACGATTCCGGAATCGAAGCGCGAGCTGCGCGATCGGTTGCGCAAGGATCTCACCGTGCTTGGACTCGGGCCGCTCTCGGCGTCGCTCTGGATCTCGCCGCGTGACGTCACGACCGCCGTGCGCGACGCGATTCGCGCACTCGATCTCGAGCAGCGCGTTGACGTGTTCGTTGCGCGCTACGAGGGGCCGCTCGGCGACGCGGACCTCGTGCGCAAATGCTGGGACCTCGATGCGATCGGACGCGCGTACGAAGAGTTCATCGCGCAGTATTCCGGCCACGTCCGCTCGCTGAGCGATACGCAAGCGTTCGTAACGCGTATTTGGCTCGTCCACGATTTTCGCAAGTTCGCGTACATCGATCCGGGCTTGCCCGCGGCGCTGTTGCCCGCGGATTGGCCGGGCGTGCGTGCGAGTGCCTTGTTTCGTGAATTCTATGCGGCGCTGCGTCCCGGCGCGATCCGCTTTTTTGAGTCGGCCGCTTAGAGCGGAATGTTACCGTGTTTGCGGCGCGGGCGTTCGACGCGTTTATTTTGCAGCATCTCGAGTGAGGTCGAGATGACACGCCGGGTCTCGCGTGCTTCGATGACGTCGTCGATGTAGCCGCGCTGCGCGGCGACGAACGGATTTGCAAAGCGTTTCCGGTATTCTTCGATCAGCTCGGCGGTTTTCGCAGCCGGATCGGCGGCATCGGCGATCTCGCGCCGGAAGAGAATCTTGGCAGCGCCCTCGGCACCCATCACTGCAATCTCCGAGGTCGGCCACGCGACGTTGATGTCGGCGCGGATGTGTTTGGACGACATGACGTCGTAGGCTCCGCCGTAAGCCTTGCGAGTGATGATCGTGATCTTCGGGACGGTTGCTTCAGCGAATGCGTAAAGTAGTTTGGCGCCATGCGTGATGATGCCGCCGTATTCTTGCGCCGTTCCGGGCAAGAATCCAGGGACGTCGACGAACGTCACCAGCGGAAGATTGAATGCATCGCAAAAACGCACAAAGCGTGCGGCTTTAATCGAGCTGTCGATGTCGAGTACGCCGGCCAGCACTTCGGGTTGATTGGCGACGATGCCGACCGAGCGTCCCCCACGCGTCCGAAACCGATGACGATGTTCTTGGCGTAAAACCGTAATATCTCGAGAAACTCGCCGTCGTCGACGACGGCAGCGATCGCGCGTTTGATGTCGTACGGCTTGTTGGGCGAATCCGGGACGAGATCGTCCAGCTCGGGGCACAAGCGGCGCGGATCGTCGTCGGTCGTGAACACCGGCGGATCGTCGAGATTGTTCTGCGGAAGGAACGAGAGCAGCGCGCGCGTCTGCGCGTTCATTTCATCCTCGTCCGCGGCAACCAACTGCGCGACGCCGCTCTTGGTCGCGTGTGTCATCGCGCCGCCGAGCTCTTCGAAGGTGACGTCTTCGCCCGTTACGGTCTTGATGATCTCGGGCCCGGTGATGAACATCTGCGAGATGCCTTCGACCATGATCGTGAAGTCCGTGATCGCCGGCGAATAGACGGCGCCGCCGGCGCACGGTCCCGCAATCAAGCTGATCTGCGGGATGACGCCGGAAGCTTGCACGTTACGCCAGAAAATTTCAGCGTAGCCACCAAGACTGACGACGCCCTCTTGAATGCGCGCGCCGCCGGAGTCGTTGATGCCGATGACCGGTGAACCGGTGCGGACTGCGAGGTCCATCACTTTGCAGATTTTCTCGGCAAATGCCTCGCCGAGCGAGCCGCCGAGCACCGTGAAATCTTGCGAGAAGAGGAAGACTTGCCGTCCGTCGATCAGCGCGCGGCCCGTCACGACCCCGTCACCGAGAAACTCGCGTTCGCCGAGTCCGAACGCGGAGGTGCGATGGACAACGAACGCATCGAATTCTACGAACGAGTCGGGATCGACGAGCGCATCGATCCGTTCGCGCGCCGTGCGCTTGCCGCGCGCATGCTGCCGCTCGACCGCTTCTTCACCGGCAGGCGCTTGCACGATCTCGCGCATCTTCGAGAGCTGCTCGCGGACGTCTGGCGAGCCGTTTGTCGTCAGTGGCTCAGCCGCCGATCAGTGGTTCTTCACGCGGAAACGCCGCTTGCGCGATCTTGCTGAGCAAGTCGGTTCCCTTCGGTGGGGTGGGCGGCTGGGTGCCGTGAAATTCCCGGTAGGCCTCTTGCAAGAGCGTCTCAGGCGCAATCTCTTTGCTGGGCTGGCGCGTTGCGACTCCGTGCCGCACGCGCAGATCGCCGGCCCAAATACTGGCCGAAGGAACGTCGAGTGATGCGATCACGGCGTCCATCTCGTCGGCAATTATTTTCGCGCCTTCAGGCGTCGTGTTCGGGAGAATCGCGACGAACTCTTTATCGTGCCGGGCTAACATATCGGAAGCTCGGGACGCGCAGGATCCAAGTGCGATCGCGACCTGCGTAAGCATTTCGTCGGTCCAGCGGCGATTGTAGCGGTCTTCGATCTGCGCGACGACGATTGAAAGCGGTGAGGGCGAGCGAATCGCACGCGACCACTCCATGTGCAGGCGTGCTTCGAACGCGCGGCGGTTGGCAACACCGGTCGCTTCGTCGACGTCGGTGAGCGCCTTGAGCTTTTCGAGCTGCGTCGTTCGCTCGTTGATCATGCTGCCGAGCAGATGCGTGTCTTGCAGCAGACGCCGCGTGATCAGGCGGACGAGATATAATCCGAATTCCGGATTCTGGTAATAAAGCTTGAGTACCGAGTCGGTCGGCATGTGCAGGCTCTCGACGTCGGTGACGCACACCGCGGAGAGACTGCGTTCCATCGTCGGCGAGAAGATCGCCATCTCGCCCAACAACTCACCGGCGCTGACTGTTACCTCGATCTCCGGAAGCCGAACCGTCCCGCTGACGATGTAGAGAACGTCGGTTTGCGGGTCGCCTTTGCGGAAAATGAACTCGCCCGCAACGAATTTGCGCGGCGTCATGAACGGCCGCAGCCATTCCACCGAAAGATCGTTTGAGAGCGCGGATTGCACTTTTAGCGTCAGCAGCCGCAGCTCGCGCAAACGCCAGATGTTGAGCGCCAACAAGATAACGAACAGGGCCGCGATAGGCCACGCTTTCGTCAACACGCCGTAGACGATGAACATCGCGTTGCTCGCGATCGCAAATTGGCGAAGACGAACCGGAGCGCGCATTAAGAAGGTCGCCAGCACAAGTGCGGCGGCAACGAAACCAAGGATGTCCGGAATGTATGGCATCATCGCCGGTTAGCTCTCGCCGGTCCCTTTAGCCGGACCGTGGCCGACGCCTGCCCCCTTCGCGGCGGCTACCAGATGCCCAACTGAAGCTTTACGTCGTCACTTGCCATTTCGCGCGGATCCCATGGCGGGTCGAACGTGATGTCGACTTTGGCGTCTGCACGCCCTCGACGCCCTCGACCTTCGATAGGACCGCTTGCTTGAACATCGGTCCGACAGGGCACATCGGCGAAGTCAACGTCATCGTCACCGTGACGTTTTCTTGCTGTTGTCCTTCGCACTCGATTCCGTAGACGAGACCGAGGTCCAGGATCGGAATATTGAGCTCAGGGTCCATAACCTCCGCGAGCGATTCGCGGACTTGCTCTGGTGTGGGCATCAGCAACCTCCGGCGCACAAGACCATCAAACTGCCAAGTACCGTTGCATCAGCTCCGGTTCGGCGCGCAGCTGGTCGATCGGGCCGCTCGCCATGACGCGTCCGTTAGAAAGGATGTAACCGCGATCGGCGAGGCTCATCGCAACCTCCGCATTCTGCTCGACGAGCAGAATCGTGTGCCCCTCGCTCTTGATGTTGCGGACGACTTCTTCGACGTTCCGAGCGATCATCGGCGCTAAGCCTTCCATCGGCTCGTCGAGCAAGATGATCTCGGGGTTCGCGATCAGGGCTCGAGCGATTGCCAGCATCTGCTGCTCGCCTCCGGAGAGCCGTGCGAGCGAGTTGCGGCGTTCGCCCAAGACGGCAAAGTAGTCGAAGATGCGCTTTTCGGTCCAGGGTCCTTTGCGGCCGGAGAGCGCGGCTAGCCGTAGATTTTCTGCGACCGTGAGATTCGGGAAGATGCGACGGTCCTCGGGGACGAACGCGATCCCGCGCCGCGCGAGCGTAAACGGATTCCGGCGCTCGATCGGCGCGCCGTCGAGGCGAATCGTCCCGGTCTTGGGCGGCACGACGCCCATGATTGTCTTGAGTGTGGTCGAACGTCCGCTGCCGTTGCGCCCCAGCAGCGCGACGACTTCGCCCTTGGCGACTTCGAGCGTGACGTCTTTGAGGACGTGGCTCTTGCCGTAGAACGTGTTGACGCCTTCGAGTGCGAGCAGCATTAGGTCATGTCTCCGAGGTAAGCGCGCCGCACTTGTTCGTTGTTCCGGATTTCTGAGGGCGTTCCGACTGCGAGTATTCCGCCCGTTTGCATGACGGTGATCGTGTCCGAGATCGCCATTACGGTGTCGATGTCGTGCTCGACCAATATGACGGTCCGGTTGGCAACGATGCGCTTGATCAAGGCGACCGTCGACTGCGTTTCGGCCGGCGACATTCCCGCGAGCGGCTCGTCGAGCAACAGAACTTTCGGCTCGACGGCGAGGACGAGCCCGATCTCGAGACGCCGCTGATCGCCGTGCGAAAGATTTTCGGCGCGTGCGTCTTGCACGTCGCGCAAACCGATGTCATCGAGGATTTGCTGGGTACGCTCGCCGATGCTCATCACGTGCGAGCCGGGCAAGAAGAAGTTGCCTTTTCCGTCGTAAATGGCTTGGGCTGCGAGCCGCACGTTTTCGGCTACGCTCAGCTTTCCGAAGATGTTCGTGATCTGAAACGAGCGCGCGATGCCCAAACGTGCGCGGCGGTACGCCGGCAAATCGGTGATGTCGCGATCTTCAAACCAAATGCGTCCGTGCGTCGGCGGCAGCAATCCCGAGAGCAAATTGAAAAAGGTCGTCTTTCCCGCGCCATTCGGTCCGATGATTGTGCGCACGCCGCCCGATCGGTATCTCGATCGAGATATCGTTGACGGCCCGAAATCCCGCGAAGTGCCGCGAGAGGTTTTCGGTCCGGAATGCGTAGCCGGTGGCGAGCGTCGTCGTCATGGGGCTTGCGATGCAATCTCTTCGGACATCTCGGCTTCGACGCGTGCACGGCGCGAGAACACGCGCTGGAATGCGCTGCGAAAACCGTAATGCTCGACGTCTTCGACCGCACCCCAAATGCCGCGCGGCGCAATCAACACGAAGACGACGAACACGGCGCCGATCACTGCTTCCCAATATTTCGTTATTTGCGAAACGTCGTTCTGCAGCTGCCAATAGATGAACGAGCCAAGCATCGGTCCGAAGAACGTTTGAATTCCGCCGAGCAGCGACATCATGACGACGCGTCCGCTGTATTCGATCGAACCTGCGTCGGGCGTGATCGACTGCTGGTAGTACGTCCACAAGCATCCGGCGATCGCCGGGAAGAGCGCCGAGATGAAGAACGCATTGACGCGGTACTTACGCACGTCGTAGCCGAGGAATTCGGCACGCTGCTCGTTCTCGCGAATGGCATGACAAACCGAGCCGAACGGCGATTCGATCACCCACCAAATGATCGCAAGCGCGACGAAGATGACGATTGCGGCGAAATAATAGAAGTGCCACGACTCGTTGAGAAAGCCGGCGGGGAAACCGGGCAAGGTCGGACGCGCAATGGCTTGTAGCCCGTCCTCGCCCCCGGTGAACGCATCGAACTTGTAGGTGACGAAGTAGATGACTTGTGCGAACGCGAGCGTGATCATGGAAAAATAGATCCCGCTGGAGCGCGGAACGATCAGCCGTCCCAGTAAGAACGCGATCGCTGCACCGAGACCGAGCGAGAGCATCAGGCTTCCAACGAGACTGTCGGCGCCTGCCCAAACGAGATTTGCGCCGCCGACTGTGACATTGAAGCCTTTCGTAAGCAACGCCGTCGCGTATGCGCCGAGCGTGAAGAACATCGCGTGTCCGAACGAAAGATCGCCGACGTGTCCGAAGAGCAGATTGAAGCCCATCGCAAAGAGCGCGAAGATTGCAATCGTCGTCCCCAGGTCGATGAATCCGGCGCGTCCGACGAACGGATTTGCGCCCGGCAATAACCACGGCAGAATTGCCAAGACGATCGCCGTCCACAGCAATGGATGGCGGGCGAGTCTACTCAAAGAGGCCTTCGACTCCGAATAAGCCGCGCGGGCGAATGAGCAAGACAATGCCCATGATCAAAAAGCCCGTCATCTCAACCGCGGGCGGCCAGATGAGATCCATCAAGCTCGAGACGATCCCGATCGAGAGGCCGCCGACGACGGCGCCCCAGAACGAGCCGATCCCGCCGACGATGACGATCACGAAGGTCAGGATTACCCACTCCGACGCCAGCGTCGGCTGAATCGCGTAGACGGGCGCCGCCAGCGCGCCCGCCAGACCGGCCATGAACGAGCCGATCCCAAAGACCAGCGTGAACATCATCGGCATGTTGATCCCGAGGATGCGCACCATTTCGGCATCGCGCGTTCCGGCGCGAATGATCATTCCGATGTTGGTGCGATTGACGAGAAACCACACGAGCGCCAGCACCACGATCGTGATCCCGACCAACATCACGTCTTTGTAGAGCGGAAATTGCGAGTTGCCGATCGCGAGCGTTCCGCTGAACTTGTCAGGAAGCTCGAAGCGAACGGCGTCGTCACCCCAGATGCGCCGCACGATCTGCTCGAAGATCAGCGCGGTACCGAACGTGAGGAGCAAGGTATATTCGGGTATGCGTTTGTAGAGTGGGCGAATCAACGTCGACTCGAACAACATCCCGAAGACTCCGATGATCACCGCCGCCAGAAGAATGCTCGCCCAGAATCCGACGACCGGATCGAGCGAATACGCGACGTACGCACCCAGCATGAAAAACGAACCGTGCGAATAATTGATGACACCCATCAGCCCGAGGATGATGTTGAGCCCGAGCGCAACCAAGATGTAGAGCATCCCAAGCGTTACGCCATTGATGAACTGATCCGTAAACTGGTGAAGCGTCAGGGCTAAAAACAAAAAAAGCTCCTCAGACGACTAAGCTTGCGCTTTTTCGTTCACCTCGACCCGCCTGACCTTCGGACTGTTGTCGGAAGGACATACGGGAAACAGGCTCCTCATTTCTTACGTAATAGAAAATGAATATGGCCCGAAGAAGCACCACCGTCTCAGTTGCCGCCGGATCTAAACGTTCCGGTGGAAATCACCGCCCAAATCCACCAGCTACACGCACTGCCGTCCGCATCGCGACCGTCTCGCATACGCTCGATCTTCGTCTTGCCGAGCGCTTGCGGGAGTTCGCCTTCCGCCAACGGATCAGCGAGAGCGCCGTCATCGAGCACGCTTTACGCTCGTTCTTTGACGGTGGGAGCGATACGGAGCTGGGCTCACAGCTCCGCCGCGCCGGCGCAAGCCTCCGCCGCCGAGCCTAGTCCGCCAGGCCAATCGAGGGCTTTGCCGCCTGCTAGGCTAAGGGCCGAGCATGCCGAGGCGTCTTGCCGCGCCCGTCGCGCCCGAGGTCGTTAAGCTGTCCGTGAACGTCTCCGAGGAGATCGGCACGCGTTTGCGCCAGGTCGCGTTCGAGCAGCGGTTGAGCGAAAGCTCGATCGTAGAAGTCGCATTGGGATTGCTTTTTCGGCGCAGCGACGGTCCGTCGCTCGGTACGGTTTTACGTCAGCATGGCGCAACGTTAAGACGCAAACGACAAAAGACGTAGGAAGAGGCGTCTTTCGGTTCCGAAACTCGCTTTGCGGGCATAGGGTCATGGAGTCACTGGTCCTCGAGCATTAGCTTTTGATGTATTCACCAACGGGACCGCATTGGCGGACGTTGAGGGTACAGAAGGGTTCGAGGGGCCGTCTACGGAGTATCGCGGTATGTCAATGTGGGAGCCGTTCACCGAGAGAGCGCGGCGCAGCATCGTGCTCGCGCAAGAAGAAGCGCAGCGGCTCGGAAACAATTACATAGGAACCGAGCATATTCTGCTCGGCATTATCTCTGAGGGCGAGAGCCTCGCGGCTAAAGTCCTCGAGACGCTTGGCGTCAATCTTGCAAAGGTTCGACAGGAAGTCGAGGCCATCGTCGGCCGCGGCGGTCAGACCGTCCAGCAAGAGATGGTCTTCACGCCGCGCGCCAAGCGCGTCATCGAGCTCGCCTTCGAAGAAGCGCGACAGCTGAATCACAACTACATCGGTACCGAGCACTTGCTGCTCGGACTGATACGTGAAGGTGAAGGCGTTGCCGCGCGCGTGCTGACGAACTTGGGCGTCGATCCGGCCAAGGTTCGCGTGCAAACGACCTCGCTGCTCGGTGCCGAAGGCCAGCCGCCTGCGCCGAAGGGCAAGTCGAAGACGCCGACGCTCGATGCCTACGGACGCGATCTCACCACGCTCGCGCGCGAGAACAAGCTCGATCCCGTCATCGGCCGCGCAAACGAAATCGAGCGCGTCATTCAAATTCTCTCGCGCCGCACGAAGAACAACCCGGCGCTGATCGGCGAGCCCGGCGTCGGCAAAACGGCGATCGCCGAAGGCTTGGCGCAACGCGTCATCAAGGGCGAGATTCCCGAGCCGCTGCGCGATCGGCGCGTGATCACGCTCGATCTCGCGGGGCTAGTCGCCGGTACGAAGTATCGCGGCGAGTTCGAAGAGCGCATGAAGCGCGTCATGGACGAGATCCGCGGCGCTGCCGGCGAGATCATCCTGTTCATCGACGAGCTGCACACGCTGGTCGGCGCGGGCGCCGCCGAAGGCGCGATCGACGCCAGCAACATCATCAAGCCGGCGCTTGCGCGCGGCGAGCTGCAGTGCATCGGCGCGACGACGCTCAACGAGTTTCGCAAGCACATCGAAAAAGACTCGGCGCTCGAACGGCGCTTCCAGCCGATCATGGTCGGCGAGCCGTCGATCGAGGAGACGATCGAGATCCTCAAGGGTCTGCGCGATCGTTACGAGGCGCACCACAAGGTGCAGATCACGGACGAGGCGCTCGTGGCCGCGCGCGAAGCTCTCCGACCGCTACATCTCCGATCGCTTCCTGCCCGACAAAGCCGTCGACCTGATCGACGAAGCGTCGTCGCGCGTTCGGTCTGCAAGCGACGTTGCCGCCGCCGGAGATTCGCGAGATCGAAGCCGAGATCCGCAAGGTCAAGGCCGAGAAAGAATCGGTCGTCAAGTCGCAAGAGTTCGAGAAGGCCGCCGCAATTCGCGATCGCGAAGAGAAGCTGCGTCTCGAAAAGCAGCGACTCGAAGCCGAGTGGCAAGAGAAGCAAGTCGGCAAGTCGACAAGACGCTCAAGGTCACCGAAGACGACATCGCGCACATCGTCGCTTCGTGGACGAAGATTCCGGTCAGCAAGCTCGCGCAAGCTGAAACCGAGAAGCTGCTCTCGATGGAAGACGCGTTGCACAAGCGCGTCATCGGTCAGCATCCGGCCATCTCGGTTCTCACGCGCGCCATCCGCCGCTCGCGCGCCGGACTCAAGAACCCGAAACGCCCGATCGGTTCGTTCCTGTTCCTCGGACCGACCGGCGTCGGCAAGACCGAAGTCGCGCGCAGCGTCGCAGAGTTTCTCTTCGACGATTCCGAGGCGATGATTCGCATCGACATGTCCGAGTACATGGAGAAGTACTCGGTCTCGCGACTGGTCGGCGCACCTCCGGGATACGTCGGCTATGAAGAAGGCGGACAGCTCACCGAAGCCGTGCGGCGCCGTCCGTACTGCGTCGTGCTGCTCGACGAGATCGAGAAGGCGCATCCCGACGTCTTCAATCTGCTCTTGCAGGTTTTTGAAGACGGCCGCCTGACCGATTCGCAAGGGCGCACCGTCGACTTCAAAAACTCCGTCATCATCATGACGTCGAACGTCGGTGCCGTCGGCATGCAGACGAACACCGACGTCGGCTTCCGTCCGCAGCGTGACTCAGGTCAAACCGACGACGCAAGCCTACGAACGGATGAAGAACAAGGTACTGGAAGAGGTCAAGCACACGTTCCGTCCCGAGTTCCTCAATCGTCTCGACGAGACAGTCGTCTTCCATCAGCTCACGCGTCCGCAGATCGAAGAGATCGTCGGACTCGAGCTCGAGAAAGTCATTCGCGAAGTCAAAGCGCAAGAGATGTTCCTCGAGGCAACCGAAGAAGCCAAGTCGCTTTTGGCAAAGAAGGGTTGGGATCCGCAATTCGGCGCACGTCCGTTGCGGCGCGCAATCCAACGCGAAGTCGAAGACGAGCTGGCGGAAGAAATGCTGCGCGGCAAGTTTGGAGCCGGCGATCGCATCCTGTGCGAAGTCGATCCGGACAATCCCGACAAGCTGCGCTTCAGCAAGATTCCGACGATCGAGCCGCCCGCGGCGCCATCGGCGCCGGAGATTCAACCGGCGTAAGAGCCCCGTGCGCAGGCTTCACTGACTGGGTTTGTAACGTGGCGATCGAGGCTTCCGGCCTCGATCGCTTCGTGGTTTGCACGTGATATAGTCCGGCCGGCGCTCGCGCTCGTTGAAGCCGGCGGCGTTACGCTGCGCACGGTCGATGATGCGCGCATCGAGGCCGTCGTTCGCTCGAACGGGCATGCGCCGGACGTCGCGATCGAGTGGGCCGGCGGGACCGGACCGCAAGGCTTGCGTGCAGTCTGCGGCTGCTCGGGATCGGGAATCTGCGAGCACGTCGTCGCAGCGCTCGAAGCGGTTCGCGTGCACAGCGATACCTACACCGAGACGCCGGAAGAAACGCCGCAGAACGGTGCACTCGACTGGCTGCCGCAAGTCGTGCTCGCATCGGACAGCCGGGCCCGAAAGATTTGGCCGGTGTTTTCCCTCGCTTCCGAACGGAGACGCGCCGGGGTTGTCGTGTTCGCTCTTCTTGGACACGCCGCGTCTTCGTGGCGTGCTGCGTGAAGGCGAAGCGATCGCGGCAATGCTCGATCAAACGCCGCTTGACGATTGGGACGAGCACGATCGAAGTCTTGTTCGCGACGGCGTCTTGAGTGATGCCTTCGGTTCGCGACCCAACTCGCGTGCACTCGCGCAAATCATGTTTCGACTCTCGCGGCATCCGCGCGTTCGCTACGACGAGCGGCCGGATGCTCGCCGGCATCCGCAAGAATTGCCCTCATTTGCAATCGATCCGCGCGGCGTTCGTCTCGTCGCGAACATCCGCGGCGCAACGCCCGTTCCGGGATTTGAAACCTCCGACGGCCGGCGCCTCAACCCGCGTGACCTCGTCATCCTCGAAGGTCCACCGGCCTGGATTGCGGACGAACAAGGCGCGTATCTACTGGATGCCACCCTCGACGCCGCGCGCGCCGAGCGCGCGATTACTGCAGCGCGTAAGGCTGAGTCCGCGCCGATGGATGACAAGCCGTCGCTCGAGACGCTCGCGAAGGTCGCGCCGTATCTCGCGCTCGAGGAGCGTGAACGTTTCGGTATCGAGGACGTTCGCGAGCCGAAGGGACGACTCTCGATGGCGTGGCGTGATGCTGCGCTGGTTATACACCCCCAGCTTTACGACGAAGCCTCCGGCGCCAAGGCCGGACTTTCGGCAAGCGGTGCGATTGCGACGATCGGCGGTCGCCTCGTGCGTTTTCCGTCTGAGGACTCACGTGCGCTTGCCGAGCGATTGACGGCAGCCGGTTGCGTCCCGCGCTTCGACGGAACGTTTTCGTTGCACGGACCCGAACGCGCGGCGGAGTTCGTTCGCGAAACGCTGCCGCAATGGAGCGATCTCGACATCGAGCTCGATGCAACGCTTAGGAAGCGTTTCCACGCCCACTCGTCTGGATTTGCGGGTGGGCGCGCGTCCGCCGAGCGGCGCCGAGGATTGGTTCGAACTGGAAATCGACGTGCTTCGTCGACGAGGGCGATCCGCTTACCGCTGAAGAGTTGCGCGCAATCCTCGGCAGCGGCGGACGCTACGCCGACGTGCGCGGACGCCTCGTCGACGTCAGCGCGCTGCGCGATCGCGAAGAGCTGCTGCAAGATTTGCTCGGGCGCGGTAAGAGCGGACTTGCTGCGCTCGTCGCGCTTCGCGATGAGATCCACGAGTCGTTCGGTCACGTGCGCTTGCCGGAAGAAGTCGAAGCGTTGCGCGAGCGCCTCCGGAATTTCTCCGGCCTCGAGGTGGTCGAGCCGCCGAAAACGCTCAGCGGCGTGCTGCGGCACTATCAAGAGCGCGGCCTCGATTACCTCAGCTATCTTTCGAGTTTTCGATTCGGCGGCATCCTCGCCGACGAGATGGGCGTCGGCAAGACGGCGGTTGCGCTCGCGTATCTTGCTGCGACGTAAGGAGATCGACGGGCCGGCGCCGTCGCTCGTCATCGCGCCGACGTCCGTTACGCACACCTGGGTGAACGAGATCGCGAAGTTCACGCCGCAGCTGCGCGCGCTCAAGCTCTCGTCGGGCAGCGACCGCGCGTCGCGCTACGATGAGATCGAACAATACGACGTCGTCATCACGTCGTACGCGCTGGCGCGAATCGATGCCGAGAAGCTGGCGCAATTCAAGTTCCGCACGATCATTCTCGATGAAGCGCAGAACGCGAAGAATCCGAGCTCGCAAATCTCGAAAGTCGTGCGCAGCCTGCGCGCCGAGCATCGGCTCGCGCTGACCGGTACGCCGGTCGAGAACTCGCTGCGCGATCTGTGGGCGATCTTCGCGTTCCTCGAGCCGGGCTTGCTCGGGACGGAGAGCTCGTTCCGCCGCCGCTTCGAGGTCCCGATCGCCGGCGGCGATCAGCGCGCCATCTCGCGCTTACACGCGCGGCTCGAGCCGTTCGTTTTGCGCCGCACAAAAGAAGACGTTGCACCCGAGCTGCCGGAGCGCACCGAGGCGGAGATCGTCGTCGATCTCTCGCCGGCGCAGCGCCAGCTCTATCGCGCCATCGCCGAAGCTGCGCGTCGGGAGATTCTCGACGGCTGGGACGACGTGCCGCACGAGAAGGCGAGCATCCACGTCCTCGCGGCACTGACGCGCTTGCGGCAAGTTTGCGCGCATCCGGGGCTGCTCGCCAAACGCTTTCTCGACGAACCGGAGAGCAGCGCCAAGTTCGAAGCGCTCCGGGAGACGATCGACGAGATTCGGGACGGCGGTCATCGCGTGCTGGTGTTCTCGGCGTTCGCGTCGATGCTGCGCCTCATAAAAGACGATCTCTTCAAGCGCGACGTCGGCTTCGCTTACCTTGACGGATCCGTGAAAGACCGCGACCGTCAGGCGGAGGTCGAGCGCTTCATGAGCGACGATGGGCCTCCGGTGTTCTTGTGCTCGCTCAAAGCGGGCGGCGTCGGTCTCACGCTAACAGCCGCCGACTACGTCATCCTGTACGATCCGTGGTGGAATCCCGCCGTTGAGCGCCAAGCCATCGACCGCACGCATCGGATCGGTCAGCGGCACCCGGTCACCGCTTACCGGATGTTGACGCGCGGAACCGTCGAAGAAAAGATTCGCGCGCTCGCAGCGCGCAAACGAGAGCTTTCGGAAAACGTCATTCGCGCCGACTCAGCGATCGCAAAGGCGCTCACGCGCGAAGATTTGGAATTTCTTCTCAGCGAGCCTGACGACGGGGAGGGGAAATGACGAGCGCGCTCAGCTACGTCCACGGCGCAAGCGACGTCGAGTTCATCGGCGCGACGATCGGCGCGTATTTCGACGGCGATCGTCAAGCGCTTTCCCGACCATGATGCGGTCGTTTCCACTCACCAAAACGTACGCCTCACGTATCTCGAGTTGCAGCGCGCTGCCGAAGAATTTGCGCGTGGATTGATCGCGCTCGAAGTCGCGCACGGCGATCGTGTGGGGATTTGGTCGACCAACAACGCCGAGTGGATTATCGCGCAGTTTGCGACGGCGAAGATCGGTGCGATTCTCGTCAACGTCAATCCGGCGTACGGACATCGGAAGTTTCGTATGCGCTGCAGCAGAGCGGCGTTAGCGTGCTGCTCACGCAAGTGCGTCACAAGACGAGCGAGTATGCGCGCATGCTCGCCGAGGTCCGCACCGCGCTCCCCGGCTTGCGCAAGATCGTCATGATCGGCGAAGAGGCTGTTGACGTCGAGCTGGACGCGATCCGCTGGAACGAGGTTCGGGCGCTGGGGATCGGCGTCTCGCCCGAAGCGCTTGCGGAGCGGCAGAATCGCACGCAGCCCGACGACGCGATCAATATTCAATACACCTCCGGCACGACGGGTTTTCCCAAGGGCGCGACCCTCTCGCACCACAGCTTGCTGAACAATGGATTCTTTATCGGAGAAGGTTGTGGATACAGCGAGCTGGATCGCGTCTGCATTCCGGTACCGTTCTATCATTGTTTCGGGATGGTTCTCGGAAATTTAGCCTGTGTGACGCATGGGTCCGCGATGGTCATCCCGGCACCGACGTTCGAACCGGCCGCGACGCTCGAGGCCGTTGCGGCCGAGCGCTGCACGTCGCTGTACGGCGTTCCGACGATGTTCATCGCAGAGCTGGCGTTGCCGAACTTCAAAGACTACGATTTGAGCTCGCTGCGCACCGGCATCATGGCCGGCTCACCATGTCCCGTCGAAGTGATGAAGCGCGTGCAAGCCGAGATGCACATGCCCGAAGTGACGATCTGCTACGGCATGACGGAAACGTCGCCGGTCAGCTTCCAGACCGGTAAGCACGACTCGCTCGAAAAGCGGACGACGACAGTCGGCCGCGTCCATCCGCACGTGGAATGCAAGATCGTCGACGAGCAAGGACAGATCGTCCCGCGCGGAACGCCGGGCGAGTTGTGCACGCGCGGCTACCTCGTGATGCTTGGCTACTGGAACGATCCGGAGAATACGTCCAAGGCGATCGACAAGGCGCGCTACATGCACACCGGCGACATCGCGGTCATGGATGCCGAGGGCTACGTCAACATCAGCGGCCGCATCAAAGATATGGTGATCCGCGGCGGCGAGAACATCTACCCGCGCGAGATCGAAGAGTTCTTGTACAGCCACCCGGCGGTCAAAGACGTCGCGGTCATCGGCGTCCCGGATACGAAATACGGCGAGGAGCTGTGCGCGTGGATCATCACGCGCGAGAACGCGACGATCGATCTCGCTTCAATTCAAGAGTTTTGCAAAGGCAAGATCGCGCACTATAAGATCCCGCGCTACGTCAAGATCGTCGAGGCGTTCCCGATGACGGTGACGGGCAAAATTCAAAAGTACAAGATGCGCGAAGCATCGATCGCGGATTTGGGTCTCGAGGCGGCGGCGAAGATCGCCACCGCCTGAGACTCGTTCCTAGAAGTTGAAGGTCAGTCCGACCGAAGCGCCCTGAAGGTGTCCGCCCGCGTAGCAGTGCGGACCGTTGCCGCTGACCGGCGGAGTAACCGTCGCATCGAAGGCAGCCAGAATGCTGGCGTCGTGGCAGTCCGTCGTGATGCCGCGTCCGCCCGCACCGAGATCGTAGTGCGCGGCTGAATGGTTGGCCGTATCCGCGTAATCCACGTACCATCCGACCTGACGGTCGATCTGGTGCTTGTACGCGACCGTAAACATGTTGGCCATGTTATCCGGATTCGCGGTTGTCGGCGTGTTGTGCTGACCGGGATCGCCCGGCGTCGGATTCGCGCGCGCCCAGCCGAAGTTGATGTTCGACGATTTGTCGAGCCACTGCGTGAGGGCAAACCAGAATCCGGTGCGCGTGCGTTCGTTCTGATACTGCAGATACGCGGGAACGTAACGGTGCATGTCTTCGTAGATTGCGCTGAACGTCGTCACCTTCGAGAACGCGTACTGTCCGCCAACCTTCCAGGCGTCTTCGTCGGCGACATCGTTCGGATCGAGATTCGGAAGGTCGCTGGTACGGTTGACGCGTTTGTGCAGCTCGTAGGCGCCCGTGAAATAGAACGGGCCTTTTCCGTAGCTGATATCGTAGCTGTACAACGATCCGAAGGAACCGTCGTTACAGAACGGCGGGAGCGCGCCGCTGCCCGGAATATTTCCGCCCGCGCAGTCCGACTCGCCCGCCGCGATATCGCTGTCGTCGTACGAACGATTCTGTCCCGGCGAGACGAGCGCATTGATATGGATGCCGCTCCAATTTGGTGATTCGTACCAAATGGCGTGGTCGACACGCGTTCCGAACTCGACGCGGTTGTCGCCTCCGGTGTTGCCCATGATGACACCGTAGTCGCCCCATTCGCCGCTGAACGGATTCATGCGACCGGTCGAATTTTTATAAGGTGCGTCGGTCTTGCCGATTTTGATCGCGCCCCATCGATCACCCTGAATTCCGATGAAGCTGTTGCGCGACGTCAGACCGCCTTTGACTTGGTCGCTTTCGTTCGAGCTCGTTTCCGTAATACCCGAGGTTGACGACACGTCGATCTGCGTCTCGAGTTGATACACGAAACGGCTGTGATCGCCGAGCGTGTGGAAACCGCGAACACCGAAGTATGAGATATTGGTCGAGATGTCGGTCATCCAACCTCTGTTGCCGACCGGACTCGAACCGTTGAACGGATAGAAGGACGAGAGGCCCTTCGTTGCATCATCGAACGAAAGATCGAGATGCCCGTAGAGCGTGACCTCGTCTTTCTTCCCGACGAGGAACGTGGCGCTGTTGCCGGGCTTCAACCGAACGTATTGCGGTGCGGATGGAGGCGGCGGGGCTTTCGCCTGCTGCACTTGTTGCAGTTGCTGCGCTTTGATCGCTTCGATCTGCGCTTTCAATGCGTCGAGCTGTGCTTGTAGTGCCTGAAGCTGCGCATCGGTACTAGTGGTCTGTGCGGTGGTCTGCGCCGTCTGTGCGTATGCCGGCGCGCCGAGCAGTGCGAAAGAAAGTACTGCCGCCAGGAGAGTCTTCATCAAATTTCCTCCTCGGGTCTGGCAGGCAGTTCAAGCGGCGCTTGCCGTGCTCCTGTATCCAGAATACCAAACGCCAGGTCCAGCAAACCTGGAGGGTTAGTTCAAGCGGACGACCCTAACGGTCGCCGAGATCGGGTCGCCGTCCTTTGTGAACCGTACGGGGCCAATGATCGTGGAAAAGCTTTGGGTCCGCAATATCGCGGTGACGCCGCTCGGGGTACGAGCGCGCTGGAGCGCCTCAACACCGATCTGGACTGCGGCGTAGGTCCGAAGCGCGCCGTCGTCGGGCAGGACGAAAGCTCGAGCGTGATACCGCTGCGCGACCGCGATCATGGCCTGGGTTCGCGCGATCGGGGCAGGTTCGGCTCGGAACAGGGGGCCTGCTGATTTGAATTCGGCCGGATCGAACCCGCGATGCGAGATCTGGACGAGGAGCCGGTTCGGGTCTGCCCGCACCGCCGTACGCGATGCGCAGAAGACCGGCTCGCGACTGGTCGTTGCGAAATACACCGCATCGGCGTGCGCGACGCAGCCGCCAAGCCTGACGCCGGGCAGCGCCCCCATGATCGCGGCCCGTCTCCGACCGTCGTCCGAGGAGTCGTTGATCACACAGATGCGAGGTCCGAACGACTGCCGCATGGTGCGATACGCAACGTCGGCGAGCTGATGTTCACTGGGCGTTAGACGAAAGACGGGTGACCCCGGAGTGCTCGGACCGCCGGCCGTTCCGCTGATCGCGACCTCGCCCGATTGGCGTAGCGCAGCCGCTTGTGCCACGGCGACGTTCGTCCGGAGCGGACCGATCAGGACGCGGACGTTCGCGCGCGCAGCGGCGCGAGCGATCGCCGGCGCCGCCACGACGTCGACAGAGTTGTCGGTGCCTTCGTCTTGGTGCGCGTTTTCGACCGCTTCGGCGCCATGCGGAGAGATCACGTTGACGTCGACGCCTTGCGCGCGAAAGTCGTCGACGGCTAACGTCACGGCGTCGCGCAAGCGTAGTCCGGCTGCGCCGTCATCGCCGGCGACCGGAAGATTGAGTGCCAGAGACAAGAGCGCGGCGCCGAGAAGCGCCGCGCCCGCCGTGAATCCGAAGAGCAAGCCTATTTCGTGGGAGGTGGCATGTAGTTGAACTTCTTCAATGTTGCCAAACCGACCGGACCCGAAGCAAAGGCTACGAAGTCCTTTGCGGCCGCAGCGCTCTTGGACGCTTTCACGACCGCGATTTGGTAGGTCGAGACGACGTTGTACTTGTCGTCGATCGGAATCGTTTGATATTTGGAGGGATCGACGTCGGATGCGAACGTAATCGTCGCGTCGGCTTTCGGTCCGAGTGCGGCTAGAACGTCGCTGCCTTTGTCTTCCTGAACGACGATGTTCTTACGAACGTTCTGCACGAAGTCGAATCCCCAATCGGCCGCGCCTTTTTGGATCACTTGACTCGCGATCGTGCCGACCGCCGATGTCGGCGTGCCGAGCGAGAGCTTGACGCCGGGATTTGCGAGATCTTTGAGGCCCGGTGATCTTGCCGGGATTGCCTTTCGGGACGAGGATGACTTCTTTATTCTGTAAGATGTCGATGGGCGCTTCGAGGAGACTTGCCTCGCGCTTGAGGATCGTGCTTCCCGCCATCGCTACGTCGGCGGGTTTGCCTTCGTCGATCATCTTCGCGATCGTCGCGCCGCCAAGCCATTGCGGTTTGATTTCAACGTCGGGATGCTTGGCTGCGTAGTCTTTGATGATCTCCGTGAATGCGTGTTGCGCGTTCGACGCAATCAGGGCGTCGAGCTGGATCTTGTCGGCCGCGCGCGTCGGCATCGCCGAAGCAGTGAGGACGAGCGCAAGCCCAGCGGCGAGAAACAGTATGCGTTTCATCGTTTGTTTTTTTTCCTTAACTAGCTGGAACTGCAGCCGGAACGGCTTGTTCCGGGACAGGCTGTTTGTTATCCCAGAGGCGGACGGGTTTGAGAACGGCGATCGCCATGACGGCCGCTACGAGGTTCATGATTGCGGCAATCTCGAGAGCAGCCGTCCAGCTTCCGGTCGCTTTGGTGATGACGCTCGCGAGCGGCACGATTAATGCGGCCGTGCCTTTTGCGGTGTAGAGCATCCCGTAGTTGGTCGTGGCGTATCTCTGACCGAAATGATCGCGCGTCGTCGATGGGAAGATGCTGAAGATCTCGCCCCATGCGAAGAACACGAGCCCGGACAGGATGACGAAGGAGACGGGTGTCGTTCCAAACTTCATCAATGCGAAGATGCCGAAACCTTCAATCAAGAAGGCCCAGAACATCGTATTCTCGCGTCCCACGCGGTCCGAAATGAAACCGAGGAGCGGACGCGTGACGCCGTTCATGATGTTGTTCAGCGAGAGCGCAAAGGTCAACGCCGGCAAGGTAATTCCAATCAGCGAAACCGGGTACGTGTCGACATAATAATCTTTCGCGATCGGACCGAGCTGCGCGACGGCCATGAGTCCGCCGGCCGCGACGAGCACGAACATCACGTACATGACCCAAAAAACGGGCGAGCGCAGCGTTTGCGCGGGGTTGTGGTCGTACGTCCCTTGCAGCACGCGCGGCGGCTTCGTGTCGACGGGCTTCGCCTTCGGCGGCGTGATCAGGATGAGCGAGGCGACAACGATAACTGCGCCTTGCAGAATACCGAAAAATAGGAACGTATGCTGATAACCGCTCGATGCGATCATCATCGTCAAAGGAATGACCGTAATCGCCGCGCCCGCGCCGAATCCCGCGGACGTCAACCCAGCCGCGAGACCGCGGCGTCCGGCGAACCATTTGAGCGCGTTGCCGATGCACGTGCCGTACACGATACCGGCGCCGATGCCGGCAACCGCGCCACCGATATACAGCATCGGCAGCGTCGTTGCCGTCGAATCGATGACCCACGCGAGGCCGGCGAGTATGCCGCCGATCATGACCATCACGCGTGGCCCGTAGCGGTCGACGAGCGCGGCTTCGAATGGCACGAGCCACGTCTCGACCAGTACGAAGATCGTGAACGAGACTTGAATCGCGGCTATTCCCCAGCCGTTCTTCGCGGCCATCGGGTTGACGAACGCCGTCCACCCGTATTGATAGTTCGCGACCATCGCCATGCAGACGATACCGGCGACAAGCTGAACCCACGGGTTCTTTAAACCGCGGTATTCTTCGGCGCCGACCGTTCCTGAAGTAGCTGACATCACTGCCCCTCCGTTTGTGTTGTTGTCTAGGCTTCTCCCGATGTGCTTTGGACGTAGACGCCGCCGAAGCGCCCTTTGACGCAAAGGTGGCCGCTGGTGACGCCGTTTTCGATTGGCGACGTCACCTTTACGATGGTGTTGTCTTGTACATGCAGCGTGAGTGTGCAGCCGACGCCGCAGTACGAGCAGATAGTATCCGTGGCGGTCTGCTCTTTTTCATTCCAGGTTCCGGATTCACGCATTTCGTGCTCGGAGCTGAACATAAGGGCACCGGTCGGGCAGACACCGATACAGTTGCCGCAGTAGACGCAGGCCGAGTCGGGTAACGGCACGTCGAACTCGGTCGAGATGTGTGCGCCGAATCCGCGTCCCGCCATTGCGATGGCGAACGTATTTTGCGCGTCAGTACCGCAGGCTTCGACACATTTGTAGCACGCGATGCATTTCGAGTAGTCGCGCACGTACAGCTCGTTGTCGACCTTGACCGGTTGCGCGACCGTCTCCGCGTCCGCGCCGTACCGGCTCGGGTCGGCGTCGTATTGCGTGATGTAGCGTTGCGCATCCGGCGCGGTCGAGAGATCGACCGACGAGCCCAGAAATTCGAGCACCATCTTGCGGCTATGACGCACGCGCTCGGAATCGGTCTTCACGACCATTCCGGCTTCGGCTTTGCGCGCGCAGGACGGAACGAGCACGCGCGAGCCTTCGACCTCGACGACGCATACGCGGCAGGCATTCACCGGGGTGAGGTTTTCCAGATAGCAGAGCGTCGGCGTCTCGATCGCGGCTTGGCGGCACGCTTCGAGCAGCGTCGCGCCTTCGGTGACGGTGACGGTCTTGCCATCGATCGTCACCTCGAGCGTGCGCGGCGGCGCTTCAACGGGTGCGTGCGGAATTATCATGCGAGTAGTCCCAATCGGAGAGCTGAGTCGATTGCGCCGGCGGCAGTCTGCCCGAGACCGCAGATCGATGCGTCGCGCATAACGCGGCCGATATCGGCGAGTAAATCAACGTCGACCTTGCGTTTGTCGCTCGGAGTCGACGCGATGCGTTCCAGCGCTTCTTCCTGACGGACGGTGCCGACCCGGCACGGCACGCACTGGCCGCACGATTCATCGCGGAAGAAGGCAGCGATGCGATGCAGCGTGTGACCCAAATCGATCGAATCGTCGAAGAGCATAACGACGCCGGATCCGAGCGTCGTCCCCGCGGCGCGCGTCGCTTCGAAGGTCAGCGGCATTGAGAGCGCGTCCGGCCCGACGAATGAACCGGCTGCGCCACCCATCAACACGGTACGCAGCTTCTTCCCGCCTCGTACGCCCCCGCCGAGTTCGATCAATTCGCCAAGCGTCGTCCCGAACGGCACTTCGTAGACGCCCGGGCGCTCGATGCAGCCGGAAAGGCAGAACAGCTTCGGACCGGTCGAGTTCTCCGTGCCGATGCGCGCAAATGCGTCACCGCCCTCGAGGATGATGAGCGGCAGGCACACGAGCGTTTCGACGTTGTTGGCGAGCGTTGGTTTTCCGAATACGCCGGATTGGGCGGGGAACGGAGGCTTGTTGCGCGGTTCACCACGCTTGCCTTCGATCGAGTTAAAAAGCGCAGTCTCTTCGCCGCAGATGTACGCACCGGCGCCGCGGCGGATCTCGATGTCGAAGTTCAACCCTTTGCCGAAGATGTTCTCGCCAAGCAGTCCGCGCGCGCGGGCTTGATCGATCGCATTCTGCAAACGCGACGTCGCCAGCGGATACTCACCGCGAATGTAGATGAAGCCTTGCTCGCAACCACCGCCGAGCGCTGCAATCGTCATCGCTTCGATGAGCGCGAACGGATCGTTCTCCATCACGATGCGGTCTTTGAACGTTCCCGGTTCGGATTCGTCGGCGTTGCACACGAGATAGTGAGGACGCACCGCTTCTTTCGCGACAGCATCCATCTTGCGACCGGTCGGAAACGCGGCGCCGCCGCGGCCGACGAGTTTGGATGCGGTGACTTCGCGAACGACGCCGGCCGGGCCGATCTCGAGCGCGCGGCGCAGCGCGGCATAGCCGCCGTGCGGCGCGATACTCGTCGATGTCTTCAGGATCGATCTTTCCGACGCGCGCGAGCAACTTGAACGGACCGCCGCCGACAGTTGGTCGTGACGCGCCGTTGCGCGATGCAGAACCGATTGCTGCGCCCTGCGCAAGGCTGGTTACGTCGCCGGCATTCATCGGCGCGACAGCACGCGCCGAGGGGACCGGCTCCGGCTTCGATCACGAGTGCAGCGGGAGCGCGTTCGCAGAGTCCGAGACACGGGCTGCGCAGCCACGTGAAGCTGCCGTCTTTCGAAGGCGTTCCGGGCTTTACCGCAGGTGCGTTCGAGCTCGGCGCACAGGGCTTCGGCGCCATTGGTTTGACACGCGATGTCGTCGCAGACGTGCACGACTTTCGGCGGCTGCGATTTCATCGAGAACATCGCGTAAAACGTTGCGACACCGTAGGCTTCGGCGGGAGCCACGTCCAGGCGCTCGGAGATGAGGTTCAGCGCACCGCTGCTGATCCAGCCGATGCGATCGTTGACCGCGTGCAGCGCCGGCAGCAGAAGATCGCGGCGCGGGATTTGCGCATCGAGGAATGTGTCGATCGCCGCCCGCTCTTCGTCCGTCGGTTGCGCCGACGTGAAGTGCAGATCCGGCACTAAGCGCTCACCGTCTGCTTAGCGGCTGCTGCTTTACTGCGAATCGGAGCTACTTTTTCGATGGCAACCGCTGCAGCTTTGAATTCGGCGGTTCCGGATTTGGGATCGATCGCATCGATCGTAAGGACGTTCGTCGCGATGTCGTCATTGAAATGGAAGGTCGTGAAAACAAGACCGGCACGCAGCCCGGAATCGATGTGCACCGGCATCTCGACTGCACCGCGTCGCGAACGAACGCGAATCTGCTCGCCTTCGACGAGCTGATATTGCCGCGCGTCTTCCGGCGAAATGTCGAGCGTTTCACCGCGGCGCAACGGCGAGACATAGCCACCGCTTTGAACGCCGGTGTTGTACGAGTCAAGCCGCCGCCCCGTCGTGAGGCGCAGCGGAAATTCGTCATCGAGTTTCTCGACTGGCGGATCGTCTTCGACGGCGGCGAACGGCGCGCGCGGGCCGACGACCGGATCTTCCCAAAGCCGTGCGTGCAAGAATACTTCGCCCGGATGGTTCAAGTCGTAGCAGGGCCACTGAATGCCGCCGAGTTCCTCGAGACGTTCGTACGTCATGCCGAGATGCCACGGCGAAAGATTGCGGCACTCTTCCCACATCGCAGCGGGCGATACGTCGTCCCCCCAATCGGAACCGAGCCGCTTCGCTAATTCAGCGATGATCTCGATGTCGTCGCGCGCTTCGCCTGGCGGGTTGAGCGCTTTTCGCACGCGTTGCACGCGGCGCTCGCTGTTCGTGACGGTTCCCTCAGATTCGCACCAGCTGGCCGAAGCGGGGAAGACGACGTCGGCGAGCTCGCCGGTTTTGGTGAGGAAGATGTCCTGCACGATCAGGCATTTCAAGCCGCTCAGCAGACGCATCGCCTTATCTTGATCGGCTTCGGATTGCGCCGGATTCTCGCCGATGACGTAGAGCGTATCGAGCTCACCATGCTCGACCTTTTCGAATATCTGCGAGAGATTGTAACCGTTGCGCTCGGGAAGCGGTGAGGTGTGCCACGCCGCTTCGAACTTTGCGCGTGCCTCCGGGCTCTGGACATCTTGTCCGCCAGGGAACTTGTTCGGGATTGCGCCCATGTCGCCGCCGCCTTGGACGTTATTTTGTCCGCGCAGCGGGCAAACGCCGGAGCCCCACCGCCCGACATGACCGGTGAGCAGCGAAAGATTGATCAGTGCGCGTACGTTGTCGACGGCGTTGTGATGCTCGGTGATGCCGAGCGTCCAGCAGATAATCGCTCGCTCAGCGCGCGCGTATGCATGCGCGACCTGGCGAATTGCCGCAGCGGGGATGCCGGTGATCTTCTCGGCGTACTCCGGCGTGTAGCGTTCGACGCAGGCCTTGTACGCTTCGAAGTCCGTGGTCGCGCGTTCGATAAAGGCGCGGTTCTCCAGGCCCGCAGCCAGAATTTCATGACCGACGGCGTTCGCAAGCGCGATGTCGCTGCCGACTTCGAGGCCCATCCAGAGATCGGCCCACTTTGCGCTGCTCGTGCGGCGCGGGTCGACGACGTACATCTTGGCGCCGTTGTGAATCCCTTTGAGGACGTGATGGAAGAAGATCGGATGCGTTTCGCGCGCGTTCGAACCCCAAAGGATGATGAGATCCGTTTCCTCGACCTCGCGATAGGAACTCGTCCCGCCGCCTGCACCGAATACCGTCGTCAGACCGACGACGCTGGGGGCGTGTCAAGTTCTATTGCATGAATCGATGTTGTTGCTGCGCATCACGGCCCGCGCAAATTTTTGCGCGGCGTAATTCATCTCGTTGGTCGCTTTCGAGCAGCTGAACATCCCGTAGGTTTTCGTCGCCCCACGCTCGCGTGCATCGCGCAGACCCGCGGCCGCGCGGTCGAGCGCTTCATCCCAGGTCGCTTTGCGCAGTTTCTCACCGTCGCGGACGAGCGGATGCTGCAGTCGAGTGTAAGGCTTCATCTTTTCAGATTGCTCCGTCGGTGTGGAGTCGTTCGAGGTCGGCTTTCGAGTAGCCGAGCTCGGTGAGGATCTCTTCATTGTGTTCCCCAAGCAACGGCGAACGTTTGATGTCCGCCGGTGAGTCGGAGAGGTTGAGCGGGCTGCCGACCGTGTAGAACTCGCCGCGCTGCGGGTGTTCGACTTTGGCGATCATGTTGCGCTTGCGCAGCGACTCATCTTCGAACAGCTCGCGCATGTCGAGGATCGGCCCGCACGGGACGTCGAGCTCGTTGCACTTCTCGAGAACTTCGTACTTCGTAAACTTGCTCGTCCACTGCTCGATGAGCCTGAACATCTCATCGAGTTTGGGAAGGCGCGCTTCAGGCGTAGCCCAGGCGGGATCTTCGGCTAATTCCGGTTTGCCCATCGCCTTGCACAGCGGTTCCCAAATCTGCGGCTGGATGATCACGTAAACGTAGTCGTTCATGCCGCCTGGTTTGCATTTCAGTGCGGCGCCGGGTTGCCCGCCGCCCGATGCGTTCCCTGAACGCGGAACGACGCCGTTGAAGCTCTTGTTCGGGATATTCGCGCAGCGGTCCGTGCGCTAGACGCTGCTGGTCGCGCATCTTGACGCGGCACAGATTCAAAACCGAATCTTGCATCGCGCAAACGACGCGCTGCCCGCGCCCGGTGTGCACGTCGCGCTGGTAGAGCGCCGCGAGAATCGCGGCGACCGTATGAATGCCCGTTCCGGAATCGCCAATTTGCGCGCCGGTACTGGTCGGAGGTCCCTCTTCCCAGCCGGTCGTGCTCATCGCGCCGCCCATCGCTTGCGCAACGGTTTCGTATGCCTTGGCATTCTCGTAGTTACCCGGTCCGAAGCCTTTGATCGAGGCGTAGATCAAGCGCGGGTTGAGCTGTTGCATCCGCTCCCACGTGAAGCCCTGACGGTCGAGCACGCCGGGGCCGAAGTTCTCGACGATCACGTCGCACTTGCGCATCAGCCCTTCGAAGATTTTTTTGCCTTCGGCGTGCTTGGTATTCAGCGTCACGCTGCGCTTGTTGCAGTTGAGCATCGTGAAATACAGGCTGTCGACGTTCGGAATGTCGCGCAGCTGTCCGCGCGTGATGTCGCCGCGTCCGGGCAATTCGACCTTGATCACGTCGGCGCCGAGCCACGCAAGAATCTGCGTCGCCGACGGGCCGGCTTGCACGTGCGTCATGTCGAGCACGCGCACGCCGTCGAGAGCCTTGCCGGCTTTTCGCGGCGGTCGCGGCAGCCGTCACTTGTACATCGTCTGGTTTTCGGTCCCCGGCGCATACGCATCGGGGTCCAGCCAGACGTTGATGATCGCGCATGTTCCGGAAGCGCGCGCGCGCTCGAGCGCCGGGACGAATCCCTCCGGGCTCGCGTACCGCTTCGCCGTAGATGCCCAGCATGTCGGCGAACTTCTCGAAATCGACTTCGCCGAGATAGTTGCCGACGTCGCCGCGCTCTTTCCCGTACTTCTGAATCTGTCCGCAGCGAATCTGATTCATGTACATGTTGTTGCCGACGATCGCGATGTACGGAAGGCCGAATCGAATCGCGGTCTGGATATCGAAGCCGGTCATCGCAAACGAGCCGTCGCCGAACAGCGCGACGACTTCACGCTTGGGCTGCGTCAGCTTGGCGGCCATCGCGAATCCGGTGCCGACGCCGAGCGTTCCGAGCGGACCGGGATCCATCCAGAGTCCCGGACCTTTTGGACGCACGACGTTGCCGGCGAAGGTAACGACGTCGCCGCCGTCGCCGACGAAGATCGAGTTGTCGGTGAGAAACTCGTCGATTTCGTACGCGAGGCGATACGGATGAATCGGATTGGCATCGCTGCTTCAGTTTCGGAAGGCGCGCTTCAACCGCGGCGTTTTCCTTGGCGCGCAAGTATTTCACCCATTCGTTGCGGCCCGCGGCTCCGTTCGAGTTGCGACCCGAGACGGCTTGCGTTACGGCGGCTAAGATCGCGCCGACGTCGCCGACCAGCCCGAGATTGATGTCGCGGTTGCGTCCGACCGTCGTGTACGACATGTCGATCTGCACGACCGTCGCCGACTTGAGGCTCTTGCCGTAGCGCAGCCGAAAATCGAACGGCGTTCCGACGACGATCGTGACGTCGGCTTCGGCGAACGCGTCACGCCGCGTCAGCTGGAAGTTCAGCGGATGATCGGGCGGCAGCGTTCCGCGGCCCGGCGCCGTTCATGTACGCCGGGATGTTGAGCTTCTCGACGAACTCGCGCGCCGCGTCGGTGCCGCGGCAGGTCCAGACTTGTTGACCCAGCAGCACGCACGGCTTCTTGGCCTGGACGATGATGTCGGCGAGCTTCTCGATGTCGGCCGGATCGCCGATGCTGTGCGTCGAGGCGCGATACTCGCCGGCTTTCGGGAGCACGGCTTTGGACGGATCGATCTTCAGGTCGAGGACGTCGCGCGGAATCTCGAGATACGACGGGCCGTACGCGCCGTTGAAGCTTTCGCGCGCCGCCATCGCGACGAAGTCGGCGATGCGTTCGGTCGTCGGGACCGAGGTCGCGAACTTCGTGATCGGCCGCATGATATCGACGTGCGCAAGATTTTGCAGGCCGCCCATCATGTGTTGCGAGAGCGCGGATTGTCCGCCGATCAACAGCATCGGGCTCTCGGCGCGAAACGCGTTCGCGACGCCGGTGACGGCGTTCGTCGTGCCGGGGCCGGCCGTAACGACGGCGCATCCCATTTTGCCGGTCATGCGCGCGTAACCGTCGGCGGCGTGCGCCGCGACTTGTTCGTGACGAACGTCGATGATCTTGATCCCTTCATCGATGCAGCCGTCATAGATGTCGATGATATGGCCGCCGCAGAGGGTAAAGATCGCGTCGATGCCTTCGGCTTTGAGCGCCTTCGCGACGAGATGGCCGCCGGACGTTTTTTGCTCGGGCGGCTCGCCGTTGATTTTGGGAAGCTCTTTGCCGGCTGGAATCGTTTGCGCCATGCGTCTCTCCTAGAGGTCGGTCGTGTACTGCGTCACGTGCGCAGCCAAATTCAATGCGTGATCGCGGACGAGCCGTTCTGCGAGATCGGCGTCACGCGCTTCGAGGGCTTCGATGATCTGCATGTGGTCGACGATCGATTTCTCGAACCGGCGGTTCTCACCGATCGAACGGTGACGGATCGAACGGACGTGGATCAAAATGCCTTCGGCCGTTCGCGCGAGCTGTGCGCAGTGCGAAAGCTCGAGGATGCGTTGATGGAATTGCAGATTGGCGTCGGAGTACTCGTCGAGGTTGGCCGCCAGACGGCCGTCGGTCGAAGGTCGCGAAAATCGTGCGCAGCGACGTGATCTCGTCGCTCGTCGCGTTGGTGGTGATCAAACGCGCGGCCATGCTTTCGAGCGCTGCCCAGACCGTGATGATCTCGACGAGCTCGGCACGATTCTTCCGGACGATGAAGTAGCCGCGCCGCGGCAAATTTTGCACGAGGCCTTCGTGCTCGAGGCGAGCGAGCGCTTCGCGGATCGGCGTTCGGCTCACGCCGAGCTTGGCAGCAAGCCGTCGCTCGTCGAGCCGCAGCGCTTCGGGCGGAGTCTCATAGATATTGGTAGCCAGGATCGCAACGCGCAGCGCTTCGTAGGCACGACGGCGGAAGCTCGCGTCGGATTCAATCGGCTCGAGAGGCAGGACGGACATCGTCGAATCCACCTGGGTGCTGGCTATAAAAAGTGGCTCCGTGGAATACGGTATACCAGGAACTTTACCTGCAAAAGGGGCCCGGCCTTCCGGCCGGACCCCTTCGATTTTAGCATTGAAACCCGCCGACCTACGCCTTGAGGGTCACCGGGGTATAGCCCTCGCGCGCGGGGACTTTCTGCGACGAGATGATCTTGTGAGCGGCCTCGGAGTCCGGGGTCGAGCACGGCCCGGCCGCAAACTCGCCGCCGACGGTGTCGTGAATTGCGAAGTACTCGCCCTCGCTCTTGCGCTTGCTCTTGGGAAGCAAGATCCCGGCGTACGTTTCTTGGACGGCCTCGTGGTCGCAGTCGCGCCAGTACGCCGGCTGTTTTTTGCCAGCAGTCGTAGTGATGGCCTTCGAAGGCGGCGATGAGCTTCTCCGTGTCCGTCGTGCCCGCGGCATTGAGGCGGTCGACGACTTGTTCGCCCGTGATGAATCCGAGATACTGGCGCCAGTTCGGCGGAAAGTCCTACGGCGCGCGGCTTGATCTGATTCCAGATATATTTTGTGCGCGGGCCGCCCGCATCCGGGCCCCAGACATAGCCCCAGAGCGAACCGGCGATCTCCTCGGTCGGCATTCCGACCGCGACTTCGTTGCCGCAGAGGATGCCGCCGGCTTTCATTTTCTTGTGCAAGCCTTGGCGGACGAACGCGTTCACCGAGTTCTGCGTGTCGGGGCCGTAATTGCAGAACACCATGACGTCGGCGTCGGTGTTGCTGGCCTTCGTCATATATGACGAATATTCGGTCGCGCCGAGCGGATGCAGGTCCTCACCCATGACTTGGCCGCCGTGCGCGAGCAAAATCTTCTTGAAACGGTCGCGTCCGTCCGTCCCGAACGCATAGTCGGCAACGATGAAGTACCATTTCTTGCCGAGAGTCAAGAGCGAGGGGCACGTGGCATTCGCGAGCATTTGCAGCGAGGCCGTCGCTGCGGAAACAGACGCGGTTAACTTTCGCGCCCGTGATATTCGTGTCGTGCGTTCCAATTGCAACGAAGAAGTTACCGAGCTCTTCGGAGGTCGCCGAGACGGCGAGACCAACTGCGGACGAAAGTCCGCCGACGAGAAGGTCGACTTTTTCTTGCAAAACAAGCCGCTTCGTTTCGTTGACGCCGGTCGCGGGTTTGGACGCGTCGTCGCCGCGTAACGAGCACGTACTTGATGCGGTTGTTCTTTTTCATCGCGATATCGAGCGCGGCTTCGAGGCCGGTCTGTTGGGATTCGCCCGCGGCGGCGTAAACGCCGGAGAAGCTGTCGACGTGACCGATCTTGATCGTCGCGCCGCCGCCGGCCGCGATCACCTCTTTGGCGGGCGGAAGCGGAGCTGCGCCGATGGGACGCGTCTCGAGCAACGGGAAACCGAGAGCCGTTGCCCCCGCAATCCCCAGTGCGCCGGTCCGGCGAAGAAACTCGGAACGCGGAACGTCGGCTTCTCGTCTAAACTCGGGCATGCAAAATACCTCCCCCAAATGGAACGCTCTTTCAAAAATCCGCGCGCCGAGCGAAAGCTCCTCCCGCTTGCTACACATAAAGGACGAGAACTTTTTGTACGGATGTCGAAGGTTCAGAAATTATCATGACGGCGTCGCAAGAAGAACGAGGGGAACCGAAAGTCGTCCTTCTCGTGCGCTTGCTCAACGCGATCGACGAAGGCCGTCATTCATTTGCGGATTTCAAGCTGCGAATCGCCGACGGAAAACCGCCGAGCACGCGAACGCTGCGACGCTATCTCTCGATTTTGGCCGACGCCGGATTCCCGTGGTATTTCGACCGGCGCCTCGGAACCTACCGGTTCAGCAGGGCTACAGCCTCAAGCGGCTCAATTGTCGTCGCGCGAGCTTTTCGGCCTCGTCACGCTCAAGCGGCTGGGCGCCTCACTCGGCGGGACGCTCGCGAGCGCGATCGACGATGCCGCATCGAAGCTCGTGGAGATTGCGGATGCGCGCGGCGCCGTCCAGCTCGAGACGGGTTCGTCGCTCGCGCTGCGCATCGATCAGGTCGTCTTGGAACCGGAAGCCGAGCGCGTCTTCGAATCGTTGCGTGAAGCGGAGATCGCGCGTCGGCGCGTATCGTTCAAGTACATCGACAAGAAAGGCGCACGCACCGAGCGCAACGTCGATCCGTACGGCTTCATCGTGTCGAGCGGTCGCGTCTATTTGGTCGGCTACGATCACACGCGTGCCGACATGCGGGTCTTTGCGGTCGACAATGTGACCGCACCGAAGATATTGCCGAATCGTTTCGAGCGTCCGGCGGATTTCGATTTGAACGCGTTCGGTGCGCATTCGCTCTCGGGCGTGCATCATTCGACGCAGCCGACCGAGGTGACGATTCTCTTCTCGCCGATCGTCGCCAAAGCGGCGCGGCGCGCGCGCGTTGCGCCGCAAAGCCGGTTCGTCGAGCAGAGCGACGGATCGCTCGAAATCGTTTACGCGGTCGCCGATCCGCTCGAAATCGTGCGATGGTCGCTCGGATGGGGCGGCGAAGCCGAAGTAATCGCTCCGGATTCCGCGCGCACCTCAGCTCGCGAGATGATCGAACAGATAGCAAGGCAGTACACACGTTGAAATATGTCTCGACTCACGATTGCGCTGGGCGCCACGCTGTTTGCGTTGCTTGCGCCATGCTGGGCAAACGCCGACATCCCGCAAGGCGAACCGGTCGCCGGGATACGCTGCGACAAGATGGAGGGAACGGCGTACCATATCCACTCGCACCTGCGATCAACGATCACGGCCGCGCACTCGCGATTCCGGATTCGGTCGGCAGGCCGATTTTCGGGCAGTGCTTCTATTGGCTGCACACGCATACGCCCGACGGAATCATTCACATCGAGTCGCCGGTCGTGCGCACGTTTACGCTCGGGCAATTTTTTGCGGTGTGGGGCGAGCCGCTCATCGCGTACGCGCGCATCCGATGCGAAACTCGATGTACACCGGGGTGACAAAATGACGGTCTGGGTAAACGGCAGCCGATTCGCCGGTGATCCGCGCACGATTCCGCTCGCGCAGCACACCGATATCACGATCGACGTCGGCGCGCCCGCGCCCAAGCCGGCGCCGTTTACGGCATGGAACGGGCAGTAGCCTAAAAGAACGACGCGCGCAGCGTGCGCATCAGCGTCGCAAAGCGCGCATCGGTTTCCTCGCACGAGATGCTCGCGCTATAGATGACGATGACGAAGCGTTCGCCGGTCGTGGTGACCAGGATGCCGCCGTCGTGCGAGACCTCGTCCGTGTCGCCCGTTTTGTGCGCGAAAGCGTCGCCAGCGTCGAGACCGGCCGAAAGCTTGGTATTCCATTCTTGGCGTTCGAGTAAAGAAAAAGAAAGCTCGCGCCCGGGAACTTCCCGTTTGCGATCGCGCACATCAGCGTTGCGGCGTCGCTCGCCGGGTGCGTGTTGCGGCCAAACTGGGCAGGATCGCGCAGGAGTGGATGACCTCCGGAGAGCTTCCGGCGCAGGCCGGTATCGATCAACCCAAGCTCGGCGCGAAGGAGCGCGGTAGCGCGCTCGCGGCCGACGAGATCGATGAGTTGGTTCGTCGCGACGTTGTCGGAGCGCACGATTGCGAGCATGCACAGCTCCTCGAGCGTACTCGGGTAGCCAGCGATCAGCGGTGAAAGTCCGTCGTTCGCCGTCAGATTGCTGGGGTCGATCGGGTGCGGGCCGGTTGCTATCTCGCCGCGTTCGCTCAGAATCAACGCGGCCGCCACCAGCGGCACCTTGATCATGCTGGCCGGATAGAGCGGGCGGCGAGGCCGGTACGCGGCGGTAGCGCCGTCCCGAACGCGCACGATTTCGATTGCGGGGCACGTCAGCCCACTCTGCTCTGCGAGGCGGGCGAGCTGGGAGTCGGTTAGTCGCAAGGGAACACCCTGCGTGTAAGTACTTGCATTCGTTCTCGGATTGGCGTATTCTGAGCGTGCAAGTACTCACTTACATAAGGACTGTCCCGCTGCCATGTACCTAAAACTCCCGCCTTTCGAGGGCGCCAGCGACTCGCGAAGCCTCTTGGAAGCCGTTGAAGCGGCCCAGAAGAATGACCGCACGCTTACAATCGGTCTCGACGAGATCCCGAGCTTGGATGCGCCGACGATGAACGGGCTCATCACGGCGTTGCGCCGGATGCGCGATGCCGGAGGGGCGGTACGCCTACACGTCACGCGCCCGGACCTGCTCGTGACGCTCGCCGAGACGGGTCTCGAGAAGGTATTCAAGGTTGTCGCGACACCCGATGAGCCGCGCCCGAAGTCTGCCCGGAAGCGCAAACGTCGCGCAGGTGGGGTACGAAGGATTGCCGGGGGTCTGGTAGGGGCGTTCGTTGCCCTGCTCGCTCTGGGGGCACGATAGATGCTGCAGGCACATGAACAGGGTGTCGAAGAGCTCGACGACGCGGGAGCGTATTTTGCGTGCCGCGCGCGCGGTTTTCGAACGTAACGGTACTCGCGGTACGACGACGCGTGAAGTCGCAGAGCGTGCCGAGCGTTAATGAAGCAACGCTCTTCCGTCATTTCGGCAACAAGACGGCGCTGCTCGAAGCGATGCGCGAGTGGAGCCTCGAGCAGCTGGGGTTCGACGCAGCGCTCGAGTCTTTAACGGGCGAGATCGAGTCCGATCTCATTCAGATTTGCACTTCGCTATACGAGCGCATGATGCGCAACCAAGCCATCATTCGCATCAGTCTGGCAGAAGAGGAAACCGACCCGGACCAGGTGCCGACGTGCCTGCGCGGGACCAACCGAAATAATGCAGCGCCTGATGAGCTATCTTCAAACGCAAGTCGATCAGGGAGCGATTCGCGGAAATCCGCGACAGCTTGCAGCGCTGATTATGGGAACGATGTTTGCACTGGCAATGAAGTCCAAGCGACTCGACTGGGGTGACGAAAGCCGGCCCCAAGCGCTCATCCCGGCTTTTGTCGATGCAATTCTTCATGGGGTGAAGAGATAAACTTGGAGACCAAAGAATCCACGTCGACCGCGCCGCGTCCGACTAACGGACCGAGCGCGCCGTCCACCGACGGCAACGGTGGCAACGAATCAAAAACGCCGAAAAGCCGCGGACCATCGGGCCCGGCCCGGCAAGCCTTGATCGTTGCAGGCGTCATCGTCGTATTGCTCATCCTGTTTTACGGCATTCGTTTCATTGCGTACGCCACGACGCATCAATCGACCGACGACGCGTACGTCGAAGCCGATATCGTCACGGTGACGAGCAAGATCTCCGAGCGCGTGCAGACGATTTATACGGATACGAATCGCCACGTGAAAAAGGGCGATTTGCTGATCCAGCTCGACGACAGGGACGAGCAGACGCGTTACGCGCAAGCGCAGGCCGCATATCGAGCCGGAACAAGCCACCGCGAACGCGGCGAAACAAAATCTAGCGCTGACGACGCCAACTCGTTGTAGCGCAGACGACGCAAGGCAGAGGCGGCGTGAACTCCGCGCAGTCCGGCGTCGCGAACGCGCAGCAGAATGTCTCGGTCGCACAGGATACGGTCAATCAAGCCCGCTCGCAGCTCAGCGCCGCCAATGCTGCGGTTCCGGCCGCGCGCGAAGCGCTTGGTAAAGGCCGACGCCGACAATCGCCGCACGCAGTCACTCGTTTCGACGGGCGACCTGGCGCAGTCCGATTTGGATGCAACACGTGCCGAGCTGCAGCAAGCGCGCGCGCAGTATCAGGAAGCGCAGGATAACGTTCGTGTCGCGCAATCGGCGCTCAGCTCCGCGGTCCAGAAAGTGTCCGCATGCCGAATCGCAGGTCGGATTCAGCTCGGCCAGCTAACGACCGCACAAGGCACGCTGGCCGCAAACGAGCTGCCGCAGCGCGTCAGCGTTCAATCCGCGCAGACGGTTGCCGCCGGCGCGCAAGCGGGTTCGCTTGCAGCGCAGCTGCGTACCGCCGCGCGATCAGCTTTCGTACACGAAGATTTACGCGCCGATCTCGGGTTACATCGGTCAGAAGAGCGTCGACCTCGGACAACAAGTCGCACCAGGGACGCCGCTGCTCACGATCGTTCCTTTGAGCGCCATCTACATTACGGCGAACTTCAAAGAAACACAGATGGGCAACATTCGTGCGGGCGATCAGGCCGATATTTCCGTCGATGCGTATCCCGGCGTACGCTTCCATGGTAAAGTCGGAACGATCTCGCCGGCTTCACAAAACACGTTCGCGCTCGTTCCCGCGCAAAACGCTACCGGAAACTTCGTCAAGGTGACGCAGCGCATTCCGGTGCGCATCTATGTCGACAGTGCATCGAAGCCGCTCGATCAAGTGCCGCTGCGGCCCGGAATGTCGGTCATCGCATCCGTTAAAGTCAAGTAGGTAATCGAATGCGGAGAACAGCGCCGGGCTCGCGGGGATGTCCCTCGGCCTGACTCTCAACATGCTCGCGCTGCATCGCGCACAACCGGCGCGAACTGTCACGAACCGTGCCGAGCGGTGCGCCGCCGACGTCACCGATTCCGATTCCGTCGACGGTCATTCCACCGGTTCCGGCCGTCGATCCGGGCTACAGTGCGCCGAACCTTAGCCAGCCCAATGCCGATCTGGCGGGCGTTGCGCAGACGCCCTACGTCGGCATCGCGCTGAACGACGCAATCACGATGGCGCTGATGCGCAATACCGAGTCTCGCGATCTCGCAAGCCGAATCGGCGAATCGCCGCGTATCAAATCGTCGCCGCAGAAGGCGCATACGACGTCAAGTTTCAGCTGCAACCGTCATACTCGCACTCAGTCAGCCGCCAACGAATCTTTTCCAAACCGGCCCGAACGGCGGCGCCTATACCGTTGACACTCTTGGCGCAAACGCGGGCTTGTCGGGACAAACAGTAGGCGGCACGCAGTATTCCGCCAGCGCGAGCGGTTCGCGCGTACACGAGCAATCTCGTAACCGATAGCTTCAATCCGTACTATCCGACGGCGCTCTCGTTCAACATCACGCAACCGCTGGCACGCGGCGCAGGGATGGACGCCCCGAAACGTCAGCTCGAGCTCGCGCGGATCAACGCGGATACGAATACCGATCAAACGCTTGTGACCGCACAACAGACGATCGCGAACGTTTCGGACACTTACTGGGATCTCGTCGCGGCTTGGCGCAACGTCGCGATTCAAGAAGAAGGTTTGCGCAATGCGGTCGCACAGGCGCAAAGCAATCAGCGTAAAGTGCAAGGCCGGAAGCGCGGCGCCGGTCGACGTCGTCGAAACGAACGATCAAGTCGCTGAATTTCAAGGCAACGTGTTCTCGGGATTGCAAACCGTCCAGCAGCTGCAGACGCAGCTCAAGAGCTTGATCCTCGGCAATCCCGGCGATCCGGTCTGGATGGCGAATCTCGTTCCGACGACGAGCGTCGCACAGATTCCGACCGAGCCGACCGTCGACACGTCTTGATCTCCGCGCTCGGCAATCGCCCGAGATCGCGCAGATTCGCGACGCGCAGCCGCGCTGCGGGCGTCAACGTCGCGTACGCGAAGAATCAGATGAAGCCGCAGGTCGATCTGGGCGTCGGCTACACGACGAATGGCTTTGCCGGCAATCCGCTCAATCCGCTCTCGAGCCCGATCACAGGACTGTTTCTCAGCGAAGCTAGCGTCGATCAATGAGCTAATCGCGAACGCCAACAAAACGCTGCCTCCGGGCCAACAGCTTACGCCACTGCCGCCGATCAGCTTCAACGTCGCCCGGCTACGTGCAAGGCGGTTTGGGGCAGTCGTACCACAATCTGTTCAGCAATAGGTTCCCGACATATTCGGCGCAAGTTACGATCGGTTTGCCGCTGCAGAATCGCGGCGCAAGGGGCAACTACGATGCAGCGCTCGAGCAGGCGCGCACGATCGAAATCAACGAGATCGCGCTGATCCAGCGCCTGAAGATGGAGTCGGCGAACGCAGTCCAGCAGCTGCGTGGCGCGCATGCGCGCTTGATCGCGGCAACGACGCGCACGCAAAGCTGCAGAAGAAGTCTATGCCAGCGAGCTGCGCAAGTTCCGTGCCGGAACGTCGACGACGTTCCTGGTGCTGCAACGTGTGCTCAATCTCGCAAACGATCGCGGCCGCGAGCTGCAAGCGCAGACCGATTTGAACAAAGCGCTCGTCGAGGTCAATCGCGTCGAAGGCAAGCTGCTTGCCAGCGCAAATATCGATGCCGGCCAACTGGGATCGCAGACGCTGATGCTGACCGGTTCGCAAGTTCCGGGCGCCGTCAGCGGCGGCGTTCCGCCCAAGCCGCTACCCTCACCGTCGCCGAGCCAAACGCTCCCACCGCCGATCAAGACCGTAAGCGGTCAGCGACTTCGCGTAGCCGGCGGAGTGCAGCGCTATGCCGATCTCGCCGAGGATTGCGGGATCGTCGATCGTGGCCGGCATGTTGTATGGCTGATCGTCGGCGATCTTTTGCATGGTGGAACGTAAGATTTTGCCAGAGCGTGTCTTCGGCAAGCGCTCGACGACGATTGCGTTCTTGAAGGCTGCGACGGGCCCGATGCGTTCGCGCACCATTTGCACGATCTCGTGCGTGATCTCGTCGGACGCGCGCTCGACTCCGGCTTTGAGGACGATGAATCCGAGCGGAATCTGACCTTTGATCTCATCGGCGACACCGACGACCGCGCATTCCGCAACGTCGGGATGCGAGGCAAGCACTTCTTCCATCGCGCCGGTTGATAGACGGTGTCCGGCAACGTTGATGACGTCGTCGACGCGCGTCATCACAAACACGTAATCGTCTTCATCGAGATAACCTGCGTCGCCGGTGCTGTAGTAGCCGTCGAACGCCTCGAGATATGCGGTGCGAAAGCGCTCTTCGGCGTTCCACAACGTCGGCGACGATCCCGGCGGCAACGGAAGCTTACAGCACAGCGTTCCGATCTCACCCGGTTTCACGTCCTTGCTTTCGGCGCTGAGTGCATGAACGTCCCAGCCCGGCGCGGCTTTCGTCGGCGACCCCGCTTTGATCGGCAGCATCTTACCGTCGGGTCCGCCCAGACCAACGTAATTCGAGACGATTGCCGATCCCGTTTCGGTTTGCCACCAATGATCGATGACGGGGACGCGCAGCTTTTCTTGCGCCCACGCGAGCGTCGGAGGATCGCAGCGTTCGCCGGCCAGAAACAGCGTGCGAAAAGCCGAAAGATCGTAGCGCGAAATCAGCTCGCCGTCGGGATCTTCGCGTTTGATCGCGCGGAACGCGGTCGGCGCAGTGAAGAGCGCACGCACGTTGTGTTCCGAAACGATGCGCCAGAATACGCCCGCGTCCGGCGTTCCAACCGGCTTACCCTCGAAAAGAATCGTGGTGCAGCCTGCAAGCAGCGGGCCGTACACGATATATGAATGCCCGACGACCCAGCCGACGTCCGACGCCGTCCAAAACACGTCGGGCGACTCGATGCCGTAGATCATCTTCATCGTGTTGTGCACGGCGACCGCGTGACCGCCGTTGTCGCGCACCACGCCCTTCGGTTGTCCGGTCGTTCCGCTCGTGTAGAGAATGTAGAGCGGATCGGTGGCGAGCACCGGCGTGCAAGGCGCAGGTTGCGCCGAAGCCATCAACGCACCCCATTCGCGATCGCGTCCGGGGACAAGGTCAGCTTCCAATTGCGAACGCTGCAAAATCACGCAGGCGGATGGCTTGTGCGAAGCCCGCTCGATAGCTTCGTCGAGGAGCGGTTTGTACGCGATGGTTCTCGCAGGCTCGATGCCGCACGACGCCGAGACGATCACGTGCGGTTTGCAATCGTCGATGCGTACGGCGAGTTCGCGCGCAGCGAAACCGCCGAACACGACGGAGTGGATCGCACCCAGACGTGCGCACGCGAGCATTGCGATCGGTGCTTCCGGAACCATTGGCATGTAGAGGATGACGCGATCGCCGCGCTTGACTCCGAGCGACGCCAGTACGCCTGCAAAGCGCGCGACGTGGTCCAGCAGCTGATCGTACGTATATTTGCGGATCGTCTGCGTTATCGGACTATCATAGATCAGCGCAAGCTGCTCGCCGCGGCCGTTCTCGACGTGACGATCGAGCGCGTTATAACACGTGTTCAGCTCGCCGCCGGTGAACCAACGATAGAACGGCGCACGCGAGCGATCCAAGACGCGATCCCATTTCTTGGTCCACGTAATTTGCTCGGCTATCTCACCCCAGTAGCCTTCGGGATCGCGCAGCGACCGCGTGTGAGCGCGATCGTACGAGCCGTTCAGGCCGAGAGTCCCTTGGTCGCCGCGCGATCGACGAGCCAGGTCAGCGAACCGTGCTCCGGGTTCAATATCTGCGCGGGATAGAGGTCGGGATTGCGAGCGCCTGCGAGCACTTCAGCCAGCGCATCCGCCTTGGCTTCGCCGCCGGTCACGAGGACGACCGCGCGCGCCGCGTTGATGGCGCGCGGCGTGAGCGTAATGCGATTGGTCGACAGCTTTTCGATGTAGGTCGTGACGACCCAGCGTCGCGAATCAAATTGCGAGAAGACGCCGGGAAATAGCGAGGCGGTGTGTCCCTCAGGGCCCATCCCGAGAAAAATCAAATCGAGCACCGGCGCTTTACCAAGTTCTTTGAGCAAAACATCTTGATATTCGAGCGCTGCTTCTTCGGGTGTCGCTTCGCCGCGCATGCGATGAACGTTCTTCGCGGGGATGCCGAGCGGGTCGAACAGGTTCTTCTTGGCCATGCCGTAGTTGGAATCCGGATGATCAGGCGGCACGCAGCGTTCGTCGCCGAAGAAGAAGCGAATCGACTGCCAATCGACTCGCGAGCGCAGCGGTTCGGCTGCAAGCAGCGCGAACATTGCTTTGGGCGTCGAGCCACCGGCCAGCGAGACCGCAAACGTGCCGCGCGCTGCCTTTGAATCACGCGCCGTTAAAATGAAACGCTCGGCGCTCGAGTGCGCGAGCGCGGCTTCGTCCGCGACGATCTCGAGCTTTCCGATCATAAGGCGCTTCGCCCCGGGCTCCGCGCCCCCCATGCTTCGCATGGGGCCCCCAAATTGTGGAGCCCGCCAACATCACGAGCATGCAAACATTCCCCGAGGGGGGTCCAAATAACTATTTCAGCAGTTCTCCGACCGTCTGCAGCGCTTCTATGAAGATTTCATCGGTTCGGTCGCCGAGGATGGCGCGTTCGACGAGCGACGTGTTATCGATCGCCTGCAGCGGTACGTGCCGTTTCGCGCGTGCGAAACGCCCGGTCACTTCGAGCGAAACCGCTTCACCCTCCACGTGCGCCGAATACGCCGAGGTCGCGGATTCGAGCCGGACGCTTTGGACGCGACGAATCGCACCCTCGCGCTTGCCTTCGAACGAGATAACGGAGCCACGCGCGTCGACGAAGGTCGCTTTGTCGCGTACCGTCCAACCGAGCCGGCTCGCAAGCCAGCCGCCGAGATACAACGCTTCGGAATCGGAGCCGGAGCTGATCGCGATTCTACGGATCGAGGAAAGCTCGTCGCGCATCGACGGATCGTCGAAGAATTGGGCGATGACGTCGCGCCACGGATCGAGCCGCATCCAGGCTAAGTCACCGAGCGCGACAGATTGCTTGCCCGAGAAATAGCTCGAGAACTCGCGGAGCGCATTCGGTTCGGTATTCGTCCCGGACGAATCCAGGATCACGTGTTCGGATATCTTGAGCAAACCCGCAAACGTCTCGCTCGAGAAGAGGCGATCGGCCGCCCACCATAAGACGCACGGAATTTCTTTAACGAGCAACGCTTCGACGAATTGAACCCGCTGCGGTGCACGAATCCCGTCGACGCCGAGCTCGACGCCTTCCCGGAAAATCTTCGGCGCATCTTCGCGGTTTGGTTCCTGCGCCATGATCTTCGTGCCGTGATGATCCTTGATTGCATCCAGCGCGATCACGCGAGAGGGATGTTTGTCGGCAATGCGCCACGCGCGTTCGGTCACCCATTCGCGGTAACGCTCGTTCTCGACATAGACGATGAGATTCATCGTTGCGGTCGACGGCGTGCCGCCGCGCGCTTCGCGCCATTCGAGGCGGATCGCTTCGGTGTCAAATGGCGGCGCCGCCGACGCGGTCAGATGCGCCTCCAGCCGTCGTCTTCATCGAAGAGGGCATCCGACGCGACCGGACCTTGACTCCCCGCAGCGTAGTTGGGGAAGCTCGTATCTTTGAGCATCTGCCATTTTTCCAAAATCGGCATGACCGCTTCCCACGCGGCCTCGACTGCGTCCCAGCGCGTGAACAGCGTCGCGTCGCCGCGCATCGCATCGCCGATCAGCCGCTCGTATGCAGGCGCCGAAACGACGCCGAAGCCGGTGCCGTAGTTGAAGTCCATCGAGACCGAGCGGATGTGCATTTTCGGTCCCGGGACTTTCGCCGAGAAGCGAATCGAGACGCCCTCTTCGGGTTGAATCTTCATGACGAGCGCGTTGTGCTCGATGGCGTCGCCTGCTCTCGCCGAAGAGCCGGTGCGGAATGTCTTTGAAGCGGATCGCGATCTCGCTGAGTTCTTGCGCGCGAGCCGCTTGCCGCTGCGAAGGTAGAACGGAACGCCGGCCCAGCGCCAGTTGTCGATGTAGAGTTTGACAGCCGCGTACGTTTCGGTGTTCGACTTTGGATTGACGTCGGGTTCTTCGCGATAACCGGGGACTGGCTTGACCGTTGATCGTGCCGGCCGCGTACTGTCCGCGCGCCGCGAAATGAATGCAGCTGATCGGGGTCGATCGGCCGCAGCGCCCGAGAGCACTTTGAACTTTTCGTCGCGGATCGAGTCGGCGTCGGCCGCGACCGGCGGCTCCATCGCGACGAGTGCGAAAAAGATTGATGACGTGATTCTGGATCATGTCGCGCAGCGCGCCGGACGTTTCGTAGTAGCCGCCGCGATGTTCGACGCCGACGGTTTCGGCGGCCGTGATCTGCACGGATTGACGTAGCGCCGATCCCAGAGCGGCTCGAAGATGACGTTCGCAAAGCGCAGCGCCATGATATCCTGCACCGGCTCTTTGCCGAGGTAGTGATCGATGCGATAGACGTGCCTTCTCGTCGAAGACCTTGGTGACTTCGGCTTGCAGCGCGCGCGCCGACGTCGAGATCGGTGCCGAACGGCTTCTCGACGATGATCCGCGTCCAGCCCTTCGGATTGTCGTGCGGGCCGAGGCCGGCTTCATCGAGCATGTCGACGATCTTGCGTGAAGAGCGACGGCGGCGTCGAGAGGTAGAAGAGCCGGTTGTGCTCGGTTCCGAGCTCGGTGTCGTTGCTGCTCGAGCATGCTCGCGCAGTTTCTTGAAGCACTTCGGATCGTCGAAGTCGCCGCTGACGTAGGAGAGGTGCTTGGCGAAGTCGCTCCACAGCGGATCTTTGGCCGGCCCGGTTCGCGAGAACTCGTCGATCGCTCGACTGCATTTCGGCTCGCGAAACTCGTCGTCGTCCCATTCGGTTCGCGAGAATCCGACGATTCCGTAGTCGCCGGTAAGATGTCGCCGAGCCGCAGGTTGTACATCGCCGGCATCAACATGCGCTTCATCAGATCGCCGCTGGCGCCGAAGAAGATGACGTTGCAGGGTCGTTGATGCGATTCGTCGATAAGCCCGCGCGCAGCGGGTTGCCGTCGCTCGAGCTCTTGGGTCGCGGAACGGTTTGTGCCATTATGCCTTCGCCGGTACGCCGTCTTTGGGCGGCGCTTCGTGCACGTCGTGCATGACTGCGTGTCCGCCGAATTGATTGCGCAGTGCTGCGATGATCTTGGCGCTGAACGATTCGTCTTGCCGCGACGCGAAGCGCGCCATTAGCGACAACGTAATCACCGGCGCCGGGACGTCTTCGTCGATTGCGGCCTGAACCGTCCAGCGGCCCTCACCCGAATCGACGACGTAACCTTTGATGTCTGCGAGCGTCGGATCGTCGCGCAGGGCGATTTCGAGCAGCTCGAGGAGCCACGAGCGAACGACGCTGCCGCTCAACCAAAGTTTTGCGAGCTTATGCAGATCGTACTTGAACTGCGATTTCTCGAGAATTTCGAAGCCTTCGCCATAGGCCTGTAAGAGGCCGTACTCGATTCCGTTGTGCACCATCTTGGAGAAGTGTCCCGCGCCGACGTCGCCGACGTGCGCATAACCGTCCTTGGGCGCAAGCGTGGTGAAGATCGGTTCGCACGTTTTCACGGAGGCGTTGTCGCCGCCGACCATCAGGCAATAGCCGTTCTCCAGGCCCCAAATGCCGCCGCTCGTTCCCGCATCGATGAACGCGACGCCTTTGCCTTTGCAAATCCCGGCACGGCGAATCGAATCTTTCCAGTTCGAGTTGCCGCCGTCGATGATGATGTCGCCGGGCTTCATCGCCTTGAGCAGGTTTTCCATCGTTTGCTCGGTCGGCGCACCCGAGGGTACCATCATCCAAGCGATGCGCGGTGCGCTCAGCTTGCCGACGAGATCCTCGAGCGAAGCTGCGGCAGTCGCACCGTCGGCTGTGGCAGCTTTGACTGCATCCTTGTTGAAATCGAACGCGACGACCTTATGGCCCCCACGCAGCAGGCGCGTCGTCATGTTCGCGCCCATTTTGCCGAGACCAATCATCCCTAATTCCATTGTTTGCTTTCCTTCTTTGTCGTCGGTTACCGTCTACCGTGCCGCGCCGGCCAAGAGCCCTTGCTTCTCGGCGATCGCTTCGAGTAGTTGGTTATAGGAGTCGTCGAATGATTTCACGCCTTCGACCGTCAGCTCGGCCGTGATCTTATCCAGTGAGATTCCCGCGGCTTTGAGATCGTCGAAGATCTTGTGCGCGCCGGCGTAGTCCGATTTCACCGTGTTCGGTGTGATCTTTCCGTGATCGAGCAGTGCGTCGAACGTTGCCGGCGGGATCGTGTTGACGGTGTTCGGCCCGACCAGCGTCTCGACGTACATCAAGTCGTAGTACTTCGGATTCTTGGTCGACGTCGATGCCCATAGCGGTCGCTGAGGTTTTGCACCTGCGGCGGCTAGCTTCTTGAACCGGTCGCTTGCGAAGAGCTTCTCGAACGTTTCATACGCGATGCGCGCGTTTGCGATCGCAGCTTTGCCGAGCAGCGGTTCGAGATTCTTTTGCCCGCCTGCAATCTTTGCGTCCAGCTCTTTGTCGACTTTGGTGTCGATCCGTGAAAGGAAAAAGCTTGCAACCGACGCGATGCGGTCGATCTTGCCGCCCGCTGCGAGGCGCTTCTCGAGTCCGGCGATGTATGCGTTGGCGGCCATTTCGTAGCTCGCCAGCGAGAAGAGCAGCGTGACGTTGACGTTGATGCCGGCTGCGATCGCTTCGGTGATCGCCGGTCCGCCTTCGGGAGTTCCGGGGATCTTGATCATCAGGTTCGGACGGTTGACTTCTTTCCAAAGCCGTTTCGCCGCATCGACCGTCTTCTGAGTGTCGTTGGCTAGCAGTGGGGAGACTTCGAGCGAGACGAATCCGTCGCCGCCGTTCGTCTTATCGTAGAGCGGGCGGAACTCGTCGAGTGCCGCGCAGATGTCTTTTTCAGCGAGCGCTTCGAAGAGTTTTTGCGGATCGGATTCTTTGCCGACGAGTGATTTGAGCTGCTCGTCGTAGTCGGTACCGGTATCGATCGCATGCTCGAAGATCGTGGGGTTCGAGGTCATTCCGCGCAAGCCGTTTGCGATGAGCTTGTGAAGCTCCCCGGAGGCGAACATCGATCGACGGATGTTGTCGTACCAGACGCTCTGTCCGGCTGCGGTCAGTTGCTCGAGTTGATTCGGCATGATTACCCTTTCGATTTCAAAGCTTAGACGCGCGCGAGCAATCCGGAGGCTACTTCCGCAACGCGCTCCGGGGTAAATCCGTATTCCTTTGCAATCACCGACGCGGGTGCGGACGCGCCGTACCTGTCGATGCCGTATGCAAGGCCGTGATCGCCGACGTATTTTTGCCAGCCCATCGTCGCGCCGGCTTCGATCGACATGCGTGCGCGCACAGACTTCGGAAGCACGCTCTCTCGATAGGCATCGTCCTGCGCATCGAAGAGCTCCCAGCTCGGCATCGAGACGACCCGCACTGCGGTGCCTTTGGCTTCGAGCAGCTTTGCGGCGTCCATTGCCAGCGAAACTTCAGAGCCGGTTGCGATCAGGATCAAATCCGGCGTCCCCGATGCATCCTTTAGAACGTATGCGCCCTTGGAGACGGCGGCGTTCCGGTCGCCGAGGAACGGCACTTTTTGCCGCGTGAGCACGATCGTGTACGGGCCGGTTCCCGGACGCAGCATGCACTTCCAGGCTTCGAGCGTTTCGAGCGAATCGGCCGGACGAAACGTCGTCATTCCCGGCGTTGCGCGAAGCGTCGCGAGCTGTTCGATCGGTTCGTGCGTCGGCCCGTCTTCGCCCAAAAACACGGAGTCGTGCGTGAAGACGAAGATGACGCGTCCCTTGTTGATTGCAGCGAGTCGTACGGCCGGCTTCATGTAGTCGAGAAAGTTGAAGAAGGTCGCAGTGTACGGCAAGAGTCCGCCGTGGGCTTGAATGCCGTTGGCAATCGAGCCCATACCGTGCTCGCGCACGCCGAAGTGGATGTTGCGGCCGGCGTACGAGCCCGGCTCGAAATCGCCGCAATCCTTCATATAGGTCTTCGTCGAGGGGTCGAGGTCGGCCGAACCACCGACGAGTTCGGGAAGATCTTTTGCAATCGCGTTCATCACGGAGCCGCCCGCATCGCGGGTCGCAATGCTGCCGTTTTCAGCGTTGAACGCCGGCCAATTCAGCGTCGGAAGCTTACCGGAAATCATACGGTCGAGCTGCGCCGAGAGATCCGGATTGCGTTTCTTATAGCTCGCGTAGAGATCGTCCCAAGCCTTGACGACTTTTGCATTGTCGGCTGCGCGTTCGCGCCAGAACGCGAGCACGTCATCCGGGACGATGAAATCAGGTTCGGTCGGCCACCCGAAATATTCTTTGGTCTTCTTGACGTTGTCAGCTCCGAGTGGCTCACCGTGCGCCGAGAACGTTCCCGCGCGTGGCGAACCAAATCCGATCGTGGTGCGCACCGAGACGAGCGTTGGCTTGTCGGTGTGCCGTTTTGCTTCGGTGATGACTTTATCGAGTGCCTCGACGTCGTTTGCGTGTTCCGCGTCGACGTGCATCGTGTGCCAACCGTACGCTTCGAACCGTTTGTTGACGTCTTCGTCGAACGAGACGCTGGTCGGTCCGGCGAGCGAGACATAGTTGTCGTCGTAGAACATGATCAGCTTGCCGAGTGCGAGATGACCGGCGAGCGACGCCGCTTCCGATGCGACACCTTCCATCATGTCACCGTCGCCCGCGATGCAATACGTGTAATGATCGCAAATCTTCTCGTCGCGATTGAATACGGCAGCGAGATGCGCTTCGGCGACCGCGAGACCGACGGAGTTGCCGACGCCCTGTCCGAGCGGGCCGGTCGTCACCTCAACACCGGCCGTGTGACCGGCTTCCGGATGTCCGGGTGTTTTCGAATGCCACTGACGGAACGCTTTGAGATCGTCGAGGCTTAAATCGTACCCGGCCAGATACAGCAACGTGTACAGCAGCGCCGAACCGTGTCCGGCGGAGAGCACGAAACGATCGCGATTGAACCAATGCGGATTCTTCGGATCGTAGCGCAGATGCCGCGACCAAATCGTGTGCGCGAGCGCTGCAACACCGAGCGGTAATCCTGGATGTCCCGAGTTCGCCTTTTGCACGGCGTCGATCGAGAGCATCCGAATTGTGTTGATGCGTTTCTCTTCGGCGGCTGAGTTGGGCAAGCGTAAACTCCTAGCTGGAAACGAGCATCCGACAGGCGGAGGTGGCCCTTCGTTTCAAAGGTACGCGCTCCCCGGCAGCCGGGCGTCACATCGCCGAATCCAGGGGCGGGGCAAGCTTAAGGGCGTATCAACCGCTGGTGAAGGTCGCAGAACTTCGTTCTACTATTGAGGCGTTGGTCGACGATGCCGCAAAGGGCGGGTCGCGGCTGCGTGGCCCTGACGGCGCGGCAATCGACGAGGTCATCGGGGCACTCGACGACGGAGCGCTGCGCGTCGCTGAGCCGAGCGAAGGCGGGTGGGTAACGAACGCCTGGGTGAAGCAGGCGATTCTGCTCTACTTTTCGCGGATGGACAGCATGGTAATCGGAACGGATGGCGCCGATGCGCTCGCGTTGCGCGGCGCTCCCCCGTCCTACTACGACAAGCTGCCGACGAAACGAAATTATAAGAAGCTCGGCGCTCGCTGCGTCCCGGGCGGCATTGCGCGCTACGGGTCGTATCTGGGCAAGAATGCGATCCTGATGCCGGGGTTCGTGAACATCGGCGCGTACGTCGACGACGGATCGATGGTCGACACGTGGGCGACGGTCGGCTCTTGTGCGCAAATCGGAAAGAACGTTCATCTGGCCGGTGGTGTCGGGATCGGCGGGGTCCTCGAGCCGCCGCAAGCACAGCCGGTCATCGTCGAAGACGGTGCATTCATCGGCTCGCGCTGCATCGTCGTCGAAGGCGTGCGGATCGGAACCGAAGCGGTACTGGGCGCGGGCGTCGTCATCACCGCCAGCACGCCGATCGTCGACGTGCGTGGCTCTGCGCCGCGCGTCACCAAGGGGATCGTCGAGCCGCGAAGCGTCGTGATACCGGGGAGCTTCCCGAAGAAATATCCGGCCGGCGAATACGGAACGCCGTGCGCGCTCGTGATCGGGTCGCGCTCCGAAAGCACCGATCGCAAGACGTCGCTCAACGCGGTCTTGCGTGAGTTCGAGATCTCCGTGTGAGAACGCGCGAATCGGCGCTGAGTGTTGCGAGCCTGCGCGTGCGCAAGGTGCTCGTCCCGATGCGCCGGCCGCTGGCGGTGGCGACCGGCGAAGTGAAGATGGCGCCGCTCGTTCTCGTCGACATCGAAACCGACGCGGAGCGACGGGGAGCGCGTACGTATTCGTGTACGCGCCGTTTGCGCTCGAACCCGTTGCAAACGTCGTGGCGCATTACGGCGAGATCATTCGAGGATCGCGGCTTGCGCCGGTCGATATCGAAGCGACGTTGCAGAGCCGTTTGCGCTTGCTCGGAGCGCAAGGAATCACGCTGATGGCGCTGGCTGCCGTCGATATGGCGCTTTGGGATGCGCTCGCGAAATCGCATCGGCTGCCGCTGGCCGAGCTTCTCGGCGGAACGCTGCGCGCGATTCCCGCCTACAACAGCAACGGTCTTGGGATCATCGGTCCCGAGCGCGCTGCAACGGAAGCGCGCGAACTGCTTGCGCCGAGATTTTCGCGCGATCAAAGTGCGTTTGGGTTATCCGGAAGCCGTGACCGATCTCGCCGTCGTTCGCAACGTACGGGGCGCAGTCGGACGCGACGTCGTGTTGATGGCGGACTACAATCAAGCGCTTTCGACCGCGGAAGCGATGCGCCGCGGGCGAATGCTCGACGACGAGCACGTTCTGTGGCTTGAGGAGCCCGTAGATGCTCACGATGCGCGCGGACACGCTGAGGTTCGTCACGCCGTACGAACGGGGATTCAAACCGGTGAGAACTGGTGGGGTCCGCACGAGATGGCAACCTTCCTCGATGCGCGCGCATGCGATTATGCGATGCCGGACGCGATGAAAATCGGCGGCGTCACCGGTTGGCTTCGCGCTGCGGCATTAGCGGAGGCCGCAGGTGTCCCGATGTCTTCGCATCTCTACCCGGAGATCAGCGCGCACTTGCTTGCGGTGACGCCGACGCGGCATTGGCTCGAGTACGTCGATTGGGCACAGCCCGTGCTGCGCGATTCGCTCGACATCAAAGACGGATGCATCACGGCTCCCTCCGAGCCCGGCAGCGGGATCGCGTGGAACGAGGACGCGATTCGCGAATTCGAAGTGCGATGAGCTTCAATCCGCACGTCGCCTCGATCGAGCCCTCCGTCATTCGATCGCTGAACGATCGCAAGAAACCGACGTCGATCGATCTGGGTCTCGGCGAGCCCACGCTCTTTCCGACCATGCGATACTTCGAGCTCGCGACCCAATGGGTTGCGGAACACGGCTGCCGCTACACGACCAACGCCGGCGACGCCGAGCTGCGTAAAGCCATCGCGGAATACTATCACTATCCGAAACTTTCGGGAGTCGAGAACGTGATCGCGACGCCCGGCTCCCAAGAAGCCGTGTATCTCACGATCAAAGCCTTACTCGATCCGGCCAAGGATGCGCTGATGGTCGTCGAGCCCGCCTTTCCTTCGTACGCAAAGTGCGCGCAGATGGAAGGCATCACGTTGCAGCGCGCTCGCGCTCGCTGCAAACGACGCGTTTGCCTTCGATGCCGAACGCATCGTCGCGGCCGTAACACCGCAAACGCGCATGATCGTGCTCTGCTCGCCGTGCAATCCGACGGCACGCGCAATCACGCGCGCCGAGTGCGAGCGTTTGGCGAAACTGCTGCTGGCGCGCGGCGGCGATCCGGTATACGTGCTGCACGACGAGATCTATCGCGAGCTGTCCTTCACGCAGGACGCGGGTTGGCTTGCGAAGGTCTATCCGCACACGATCGTCGTCAACTCGCTCTCGAAGAGCAACGCGCTTACGGGAATGCGCATGGGCTGGGTGCTTGCGCCCAAGGCGTGCATCCCGACGATGCTGCGGGCCCACTCGTACATCGTCTCGACCGCGAATACGTTTGCGCAGCGAATTGCACTTGAAATCTTTCGAACGCCCGGCGGTCTTCAGGAACACGCCGCATTCTATCGCGAACAGCGTGCCGCCGCGCTCAAAGCCTTGGATGACGCCGGCCTTCCGTATGCGCCGATCGACGGCTCGTTCTACGCTGCGGTCCACGTCGGGGATGGCGTCGAGACGCTGACATTCGCGCAGCAGCTGATTGAGGACGCCGACGTCGTAGCAATCCCGGGCTCGATCTTCGGCGCGAGCTTCGAAGGCTGGCTGCGCTGTTCGTGGGTTGCGCCGATCGAACGCGTGCGCGAAGGTTTTCAGCGTATCGCGCGTAACGCTAGTTTGTTGCGCACGCCCTAGGAGGTTGCCGATGCAACTGACCGATTCCCAGGTCGCTCAGTTCGACCGCGACGGTTTTGTCCGCTTCGATCGTCTCTTTAGTGACGACGAGGTAGCGCTTCTGAAGTCTGAGATCAATCGCGTTTCGAACGTACAGTCCGACGCGATCATCCGCGAGCGGACTGGATCCGTGCGAACGGTCTATCGCGCGCATGAATCCGACGGTCCGACGGCATCGCCGGTTTTCGCACGCTTGGCGCGCACGCCGCGATTCTTGCAACCCGCGCAGCAAGTTTTGCGCGACGATAAGCTTTACATCTATCACTGCAAGAGCAACATCAAGACCGCAATCGACGGCACCGTTTGGCTCTGGCATCAAGATTACGGTTACTGGCAGCATGACGGCGTGCCGACTTCGCAGATGGCGACCTTCCTCGTGATGCTCGACGAAGCCACGGAATTCAGCGGCTGTCTCTACTTCGTTCCGGGTAGCCACAAAGGCGACGTTCTTCCCGCATACAAGGACGAGCTTACGACCTCGTATCCGCAGTGGGCGATCGAGAAACCATCGATGATCGACCTGCTCCGCAAGGGCCCGCGTCCGGTCGCAATCAGCGGCGGACCCGGTACGGCCGTTCTCTTCCATTGCAAGATGGTGCACGGTTCGGGACACAATCTCGCGCCGAACGATCGCTGGCACCACTATATGGCGTACAACACCGTCGCGAACAAGCCGAATCCGATTCCGCCCAATCCGCGCCCGGATTACGTCGTATCGCGCAACTATAAGCCGCTCGAGCTGCTCTCGAACGACGATTTAAGAGAAGCCGTCCCGGTCTAAGCCGGGCCGTCGCGAGCGTATCGCCGCGTCATGCAACGAGGCTAACCTTTCAATACTTGTTTGCGGCGTTCGATCATGCCGAGAAACTTTTCGAGCTCGGCGGGATTGACGGAATAACTGTGTTCGTCGTCCGGAAACGTTCCGGCTTTTACCTCGGAGACGTATTGCTTGATGCCGTCGACGGCGACGTCCGTCAGGTTGGTAAACCGTTTCGTGAACTTTGGTTTGAAGTCGGTGAAGACGCCGAGCAGATCGTAGCAAAGTAAGATCTGTCCGTCGGTTCCAACACCGGCACCGATGCCGATCGTCGGAATCTCGAGCTCCTTTGAGATCGCGGCCGCTATCGGTGCGGGGACGGCCTCGAATTCGAGCATGAAACAGCCGGCATCTTGAATCGCAAGCGCGTCCTCGAGAATCTTGAAGGCATCGACTGCGGTGCGACCTTGCACGCGAAACCCGCCGAACATCGCGACGGTGTGCGGCGTGAGGCCGATGTGCGAAGCGGTCGGAATCCCCGAATCGACAAGTGCTTTGAGAATGTGCGCTTGGGACTTCCCGCCTTGCGGCTTGACTGCATCGCAGCCGGCCTCTTGCATGAAGCGCGTCGCATTTTGGAGCGCGCGGTCGACGGTATTGTAGCTTTGATACGGCATGCATCCCAGCACGAACGTATTCGGCGCGCCACGCCGCACCGCGAGCGAATGCATGACCATCATGTCCATCGTCGCGGGAATCGTGTTCGGATGTCCGTGCGCAACCATCGCTAAGCTGTCGCCGACGACCGCGACGTCGACCTCGGCCAGCTCGGCCCAGCGCGCCGACGTGTAGTCGGGAACGGACATGTAGACGAGCTTCTCGCCGGTTTGTTTCGAGTCGCGAATCTCCGTAATCGTGCGCTTCACCGCACGGTGGGGCCTTCGTAGACTTCCACCATGTGGGTGGGATGGAAATATGTTCGAGCCACACGCTGAATCGTGTCGGCGCCGATCGAGGCGTAGCGTTGCGAGAGCGTAGCGTAGTAGTTCAGCGGAAGATCGTTCGTAACGATGTTGAGTAGGTCGCCGACCAACGTCCCCTTGTCCTGTTCGGCGATCACGGTCTGCCCGACGATACGGCTGCGCGCGCGCTCCAGCTCGGCTTGACCGACGGGCTCGTCTTGCATCCGCCGCATCTGGTCCTTGACGAGATTGACGGCGCGATTGACGTTTTGCGGCGAGGCACGCAGTCCGATCTCGAAGATGCCGCGATCAACGCCGGCATCGAGTGCGGAGTAGACTGTATACGCCAAACCGCGGCGCATCCGGACTTCTTTGAAAAGCCGCGAATCGAACGAGTCGCCACCGAAGATTTGATCGAGCAACGAGAAAGCGTCGAAGTCCGACGAGCCGCGCGAGATACCGGGTTCGCCCATGCGGACGGCGACATCGTTTGATTGCGTTGGGACATCGATTGCGCCGCCCTTCGGCTGCGGGAGCTGCGGAAGCGCGAGGTCGACGGGCGGACCGCTGGCCTTCCAGTCACCGAGAGCCGCCGTTACCGCATCGCGTACGTCGGTCGCCTTCACGTCGCCGACGACGACCAACACCGTGTTTTCGGGACGCAGCAAGCGCGACGCAAACGTACGTAAATCGGAAAGGGAAATTGCGTTCAGGGAGGCCGCCGTCGGTTGACGCAGCTGCGGATCGTCGGGCGGAAGAAGCGCGGCTTCGAATGCGCGTGCTGCGCGGAATTGCGGGTCGAAGTCGCGGCGTTCGACTTGCGACCGAATCGAATCGCGAACCAGCTCGAAGAACTCTTGCGGCAAGGCCGGCTCCTTGACGTCGTCGGCGATCAGGCCGAGCAGCTGCGGAAAATCGCGTGCCAGTCCACGTGCCCCAAAGCTTCCGCCGTAGCTGACGTCGGCCGCGAGATTGTCCGCGATCGAGCGCTCCGTATCGAAATCGTAGCGCACCGACCCGTACGCCATCATCGAGGTCAACATCACGCTCATGCCTTCTTGCCCGGGCGGGTCGCTACGCGGCGAATTGCGGACGCGTCCGGCGATCGAGACGGTCGGATTGTCGTGCGCCTCTTGCACGAGCAACTTCAATCCGTTGGGAAGCGTGTACGCGACCGGCTGCACGCGCGAGGCGAGCGGCGTCGATACGGCGAGCATCGCGCGAATCCAAGGCGCTTCGACGACTTTGCCGGTCGGTACGCGTCCGCTGAACGAATCATTGATCGCGGTCGCGCCGGGATTGATCGGCCGCGGTTGCGCCGCGCCGGGCTTCTCGATCTGAGGTCGAACGTACGCGACGACCGTCGGTTTTGCGAACATCGTTCGCGCCGCTTCTTGAATCTGGGCGCGCGTCTCATTTGCGATGTCGGTGTTGTCGCGGTTCGGGTATGCGCCGTGCTCGACGCCGAACGAGTTGCCGACGAGATCGCCCAGGCCTGTAAGCGAATCCGCATCATACACGTCTTGAACGATCGCGGCGTGCTTGGCGGCGTCGATGAGATCTTGCGGGAAGCCCTGAACGAAGGTCTGCCGGAAGGCGCTCTCCCAGGCGATCCGCGCCTCGCTCGGGGTCCGACCCGGCGCGAGCGTGATCAGAAGATGAAACATGCTGCCGCGCATCGTGAGAATCGGCGTCGCCGAGTACTCGAGCGCGATCTGGCTGTTAATGAGCGCCGAACGAATCGGCGAACGCGCGTCTTCGCTGGCAAGCGCGATCAGAATCGGTGCGATTACTTTGCGATCGGTCTGCCCCGGAATCGCATACGCAAAATCAACGGTCCCGAACGGGATGTCGGCGGTTTGCGTTATGCTTTCGCCCGAGTGTACGACGGGTGGTTTCGTGTACGGCTTGGGGACCGCACGCCGCGGGATTCCGCCGAAATCGCGTTCGGCCATCGCAAACGCCTCGGCAGGCTTGATGTCGCCGGTGAGAACGAGTACAGCGTTGTTCGGCGCGTACCAGCGCCGATAATACGCGCGCAAGTCAGCCGCCGTCGAACGCACGATGTCATCGCGGATGCCAAGTGCGCCGCGTCCGAGCGGATCGTTCGCTCCGTACGCCGCACGGTTGACGCTCATCACCATCTTGCCGATCGGATCGGAATAATCCGCGGCGTATTCTTGAAGAACGGCCCCCTTTTCGAGTTTCCACAGATTCTCGGAAAGCGAAAGATGCTGCATGCGATCGGCTTCGATGCGCATCCAGAGATCGAGACGATCGCTCGGAACGAGCGCGTATAAATGCGTGACGTCGGTGTTCGTCTCGGCATTGACTTGCGCGCCGAGGCGTGAAATGACGTCATCGAGCCCGGCATCGGAAAGCGACGGCGTCCCGCGGAACATCATGTGTTCGAGGCCGTGCGCGAGCCCTGTCTTTCCGCGCGTTTCGTCGTTCGCGCCGAAACCGTAATAGAGCGCAACTTCAACCACGGGGACGGCGTGCGATTCTGCGACGACGACTTTCAAGCCGTTCGCGAGCACCTTCCACGTTACGGCGCGCGGCGGAAATTCGCTCGGATTCGGCACGGCTGCCCGAGCGTTGCCGGACGGCAACTGGAGCGTGACGATGGCAACGAGTGCGACGAAAAAAATGAAGCGGCGGATCAAGACGATGGCCGTTTCGAGTCCGCTTACAACCTTGCCTCGTCGTGCGCATAGTAAGCTGCGGTCGCTTGCAATGCTTTGCGAGGTACGAGACCGACGAGCTCGCTGCGAACGATCTCGATCCCAGATTCGGCCGCGAGCGCACGCACGAGCTCGACGACGCGGTAGATCGGCGTCGCTTCCGGGTCGGTGATATTAAACGAAACCTGTACGACACCGGGTGCACGTGCCAGGCCGAGCGCGCGCAGCGTTCCCAGGCCACCGTTGCGCTCGCGGAGCGTTCGGGCGATCGCACGCGCGAGCCCGGTGTCGCCGGTTGCGAGCTCGACGTTGAATGCGATCAAGAAATCGCGCGCACCGACTGCGATCGCGCCGGCAGCTTCGTGCTCGCGCTCGCCCACGTCGAGCGGGATTCCGCCTGTGCGGACCTCCGGGAGCGTCCGCCTGCCCTCCACCGTTGCGGCCGCGCCATAGTAATAGGAAGGGATGCGATGGCGTTGCCAGATTTGCGAAGCTGCTTTACGCGCAAGTGCGCCGGCGTCGGCAAGCGTCGCGCCGCGCAGCGCGATGAATGGGAGGACGTCGAGTGCGCCGATGCGCGGGTGGACGCCGCGATGGGTTCGCAAGTCGATCCGCTCGGCGGCGACGCCTGCGAGCGCGACACTCGCTGCCAGCACCTCGTCCGCACTGCCGACGGCGGTAATCACGCTGCGATGATGGACGCTATCCGTCGTGCGATCGATCACCCGGGCGCCGCTTTTTGCAACGGCCTCGACGCAGGCATCGACGATCGTCGTGTCGCGGCCTTCGGAGATATTCGGCACGATCTCGAAAAGCGGGAGCGCGTCCGTCATGGGCGCAACCACGGCGCATGGAAAAAGTAGCTCTCGTCACCGGTGCCGGCAGCGGTATCGGACGTGCCAGCGCGATCGCACTCGGCGAAGCCGGCTTCACAACCGTTTTGCTTGGCCGTAAACGCGAAACGCTCGATGAAACAGCCTCGAAAGCGCCGAGCGGAAAGACGCTCGCGATTGCGGCCGACGTCGGCAAGGAATCCGACGTGACCGCAGCCTTCGATACGGTGCGCGAGAAGTTCGGGCGTCTCGACGTGCTCTTCAACAACGCCGGCGCATTCGGACCGACCGTCCCTTCGAAGAGCTCGGAAAAGACGATTGGGATGCGGTCGTCGCCGTGAATCTGACCGGTGCATTTCTGTGCGCGCGCGCCGCGTACCGGATCATGAAAGACCAGACGCCGCAGGGCGGGCGCATCATCAACAACGGTTCGATTGCGGCGTACGCACCGCGGCCGCACACCGCTCCCTATGCGGCGACGAAGCACGGGATCAGCGGATTGACCAAACTGATTTCGCTCGAAGGCCGCAAGTACGACATCGCCTGCGGGCAAATCGACATCGGCAATGCGACGACCGAGATGATCAGCAATATCACGAGTCGACGCTCGGCAGGGATGCTGCAAGCCGACGGTTCGCGCGTGATGGAAGCGCAGATGAACGTTGCGCACACGGCGAGCGCAGTCGTCTATATGGCGCAGCTGCCGCTCGATACGAACGTTCAATTCCTCACCATCATGGCGACGAAGATGCCGTACCTCGGGCGCGGCTAGGCAAACGCGCGACTAAGCGCTGCGTTCACGTCGGCGATTTCGCCCGGCGCGAGCGTCAGCGAAAAGCCGAGCTTGCGCGCTTCGGCTAACCGGCGCTGCATTTGCGAAACGCGGCGAATTTCACCCGAGAGTCCGATCTCCCCGAATGCCACGAGATTTCCGGGAAGTGGGCGATTGCGAAATGCCGATGCGATTGCGAGCGCGATTCCGAGATCGGCGGCAGGTTCGCTGATGCGCAAGCCGCCCGCGACTGAAGCATACACGTCCATCCCGCCGAGGTGCATTCCGGCGCGCCGCTCGAGCACCGCAAGAATCATCGCGAGACGGGCTTGATCGACATTTGCGGCGAGTCGCCGCGGCGTACCGTATGCGGCGTCGGCGACGAGCGCCTGAATCTCGACCAAGACCGGCCGCGAACCGACGATGCTCGGGACGATGCAGGCACCGCTGGCCTCGGCGCGACGGTGTGCGCCGACGAAAATCTGCGAGGGACTCTGCACTTCGTGCAAACCCTCCTCGTCGATCGTGAAAACGCAGATCTCATCGACACTTCCGAACCGATTCTTCGTGGCGCGGACGATGCGAAACTCGCCGCTCGGTTCCCCTTCGAAATACAGGACGGTGTCGACAAGATGCTCGAGCAAGCGTGGTCCTGCGATTGCGCCGTCTTTGGTGACGTGTCCGACGAGGAAGATCGCGCATGACGAGCGTTTCGCGTATTCGACCAAACGCTGCGCGCACTCGCGAATCTGAACCGCGTTCCCGGCGGAGGACTCGACCTCCGGCAGCCACACCGTTTGAATCGAGTCGACGACCATGACGCTCGGATGCAACGGCTCGACTGCATCCAGGATCGAAACGAGATTCGTTTCCGGATAGACCAGCAACTCGTCACCGGCACGCAAACGTTGCGCGCGCAGGCGCACTTGCGCCGCCGATTCTTCGCCGCAGACGTAGACGACGGGGCGCTTTTCGCGCGCTAATCGGTCCGCGAGCTGCAGCATCAACGTCGACTTACCGGCTCCGGGCGCGCCGCCGACGAGAATGACGCTGCCGGGAACGATTCCTCCACCGAGCAGCGTGTCGAACTCGCCTATCCCCGAGGGAATGCGGTTGGTGCTTTCGCCTGTGACGTCGGCGAGGCGCAGCGGCGCGGTCGCGCGAGCGGCGGGCGATTTCGCGCTTCGCAGCGTCGGCGCTTCGGCGAAGGTGTTCCAACCTTCGCAGCTCGGACAGCGACCGAGCCAACGGGGCGACTCGAATCCGCACGAGGAACAGAAGAAGACGGCCCGCGCCTTAGCCATAGGAGCTAGCTTCCATTAGCGCATCACCCGCACCCGCGTTGCAACCGCATCGTCTCGCCGTGCTAGATGGCCTGCGTGGAATCGCAATCGCGCTCGTCGTGTGGTTTCATCTGTGGCAAGTATCGTGGCTCGATCCGGGCGCGTTCATTTTCATACCAATCTCGGGCTTCCTCGGCGTCGAGCTCTTCTTTTTTCTTAGCGCATTTTGTTTGAGCTATCCGCTACGTGTGCGCGTATTTCGAGGGAACGACGCCGCCCTCGCTGCGGCACTTCGCGTACCGCCGCTTCATCAAGATCTTCCCGTCCTATGCGATCAGTATCGTCGCCGTCATTGCAATCGCGGCCCTTCCGGGCGCGAAAGGCAGCTGGGGTGCGAACATCGAGTGGACGACGCCGCAAGCCGCGGCCTTCGATCTCGCTGCGCACGTGACGTTCCTTCACACGCTCTTCGGCGACAGCTACGCGTCGATCAACGGCGTGCTGTGGACGCTCGGAATCGAGGTCCAGTATTACGTGATCTTCCCCGTTTTGATTGTTATGTTGTTGCGTGCGCCGCTTTCGATCGCGGGTCTGATGACGGCGATCGCGATCGCGTACCGGATTCGGATCGGCCGCTGCTGCGTGGTGCCCGTATTCGACCACAACTTGCAGCAGCTGCTCGGGTTTTTCGATTTCTTCGCGGTCGGAATGTTTTGCGCGTTCGGGTACGTGTGGTTGCGGAGAAACTATCCGCGAGTAGCGAACCTCTCTTGGGCGTGGCTGCTCGTCGCGCTCATAGGGATCGTCTGGATCACGCTCTTGTTCATGAACCTGACGGAAAAGCGCTGGCGTACGGACTTCTCAGAGTTTTGGCTGATCCGCAATGGGACGTACTACGCCATAGCTATAGGAATGGTCGCTATCGGTTCGCTCTTGGCACCGCCGTTCTGGCATAAGATCATCGCAAACCGCTTTCTCGTGTTTCTTGCGGTCGTCTCGTACAATATGTATCTCTGGCATCAGATCGTCTTCCGATGGGTTGCGACGTGGCCGTTCATCCCCCACCAGCCGAATGTGACGCGCGGCGATCCGGCCTGGGCGTGGATAACGTCACGCTAGTGGATTTGCGATCGCGCTCGGAATCGCGTCGCTCGTGACCTACGCGATCGAACGTCCCCTCTTGCGAATGGATCCCGCAGAGCCTGAACTTTCGAAGGGCCGTTCTTCGCCGGCAAGAATGAGCGCAAGCGAGTGGGTGCACAAAGCAGCGGCAGCGTCGCAATAGACGGATTTGTAGCATCGGGTAAGAGCACGTGCGCTCAAGAGCCTTGCCGAGCGACTGTCATATCTTTATCTGGACACCGGAGCAATGTATCGCGCAGTCGCATATCTCGCGTTGAGGAACGGCGTCTCAGTCGATCAAGAAGAGGCATTGGTCGGATTGCTCGAGACCCATCGCGTCGACTTCGGCATTCACGATGCATCGCAGCTCGGCTACAGCGTACGCATCGACGGGACGGAAGTAACGCATCGCCTCTTCGATCCGGACGTTACCTCTGCCGTAAGCGCGGTCGCATCACAACCGGGAGTGCGCGCCAAACTCGTCGAGCGGCAGCGTGAAATCGCGCGCGAGGGACCGGTCGTGATGGCGGGGCGCGACATCGGCACCGTCGTGCTCCCGGATGCGCGGCATAAGTTTTTCCTGACCGCCTCGCTCGACGAACGCGCACGCCGGCGACAAACGGAGCTCGCGGAACGCGGCGTCGATGCGGATCTGGACGAGGTTCGTGCGCAGATTCAAGAACGCGACCGGCTGGATGAGACGCGCGCCACGTCACCGTTGCGCCGTGCAGCAGACGCCGTTTTGATCGACTCGACCGGTATTTCCGCGGAAGCGGTAGTCGAGCTGATGCTGGCGACGATCCGCAACGCGGCGTGACGTTCTACGATTTCGCGCGAGCCGTCACCGGTGCGTGGTGCTATGGGCCGTTGCGTATGCGCGTGTTCGGCGTCGAGAACGTTCCGCTAAGCGGCCCGTTGATCGTCGCATGCAATCACATCAGTTACGTCGATCCCATCGCGCTCGGCGTCGCGCTGCCGCGCCGGGTTTGGTATATGGCGAAGATCGAGCTGTTCCGGATTCCGGTCCTCGGCCCCACGATCGCGGCGCTGGGCGCCTATCCCGTCGATCGCGGCAAAGGTGACGTCGCGGCGATTCGTGGCTCGCTACGCGTCTTAAAGGAAGGAAAGGCCATCGGTATCTTTCCGGAGGGGACACGGAACGTACACGGGGATCTGCCCGTTCAATCGGGGGTGGCCTTGCTCGCCTCGCTCGCCGGTGCGCCGGTTTTGCCGGCGTTCGTTCGCGGTGGGGACCGCGCCAAGCGGCTGGGAAAGCTCAGCGTCGCTTTCGGAGAACCCATCAGGTTAGCCGGGGGTCACAGCGGGAAAGCCAGCCGCGAGGAATTGGCGAACTCGGCAAATGCGATCATGGCGCGCATCCGTGCGCTCGGGGAGAAATTGGAACGTGGAAATTAAACGCGCGAAGACCCAAGGGTTCTGCTTCGGCGTCGCCATTACGGTGAAGAAAGCCGAAGAAGCCGTTGCGTCGGGCGCGGAGGTAACGACGCTCGGTCACGTCGTCCATAATCCGCAGATGGTCGCGAAGCTCGAAGACCAAGGCTTACGCAACGCAGAGTCGGTCGACGAAGTCAATTCCGGAACGCTGTTCGTCCGAGCCCACGGCCTGCCGGTCTCCGTCTACGAGAAAGCGCAGCAGAAAGGTCTGACGATCCTCGACGCTACGTGTCCGATGGTGACGAAGATTCACGTGCAAGCCGAGAAGCTGCGCGCTGACGGTTACAAGATCATCGTTATCGGCGACCCCAATCACGCCGAAGTCAAAGGGACGCTCTCGCATGTCCCCGGCGCGTGGTGCATTCAGACCGCCGAAGACGTCGACGTGCTGCCGCGTGCAAGCCGGGTTGGCGTAGTCGTGCAGTCGACCTGGTCGGGAAGCGGCTTCGCGGAGATCGTTCAGCGTCTAACCGTCAAATACTACGAAGTTCGAGCGGTGAACACGATCTGCACCGATACGCACAACCGCCAATCCGAAGCGACGAGCCTCTCGCAAGACGTTGAGGTCATGGTCGTCGTCGGCGGCAAACACTCTGCGAACACTCGGCATCTCGCCGAGCTCGCGACGACGAACGGCGCTCGCACGTACCACATCGAGGGTCCGGACGAGCTCGAGGCGCAGTGGTTCGCAGGCGTGCAAATTGCGGGTCTGATGTCAGGCGCGTCGACACCGGGATGGCTGGTCGACCAAGTCGCCGATCGTATGAACGCACTTGCAGATGGAGGCGTTACGTCGCACCTGACATAGTGCTCGAGCGCTTCGAGCGCGCGCTCGAAGAAACAGTGTCGGTGTTGTTGCGGCCGATGGGCGCCTCACCGATCGGCGAGCAGGTTCGTTGGCATTTCGGAATCGGGACGGGCGGTTCAGCGGCCCTCGCCGCGGGAAACGTTTGCGTCCACGCTTACTCTTCAGCGCCGCATTCGAAGAAGGAGGGACGTTCGAAGCGGCCATCGACGCCGCAATCGGCATCGAGTGCTTGCACAATTATTCGCTCGTCCACGACGATATCGAGGATGGCGACGAGCTGCGTCATGGCACCGAAACGGTTTGGGCGCGCTATGGCATCGCGCACGGGGTCAATGCGGGCGACTCGATGTGCGCCGTCTCGTATCTCGCGCTGTTGCGAAATACCGCGCAGCTGCCGCCGCATCGTATCGACGCGATGATGCAGGTGCTGCACTATGCGAACCTGGGAATGTGCGCGGGGCAAGGCTACGACATTGGTTTTGAAACCGCCGCGCACGTAACGAGCGAAGAGTATTTTGCGATGATCGATGGAAAGACCGCCGCGCTCTTCGGCGCCGCGTGCGAACTGGGCGCACATGCCGCCGGGTGCGAGACGAGCGGGCGAGGGCGTACGGTGACCTCGGCCGCTGCTACGGACGCGCATTTCAGATTCGCGACGACGTTTTGGGAACGTGGGGCTCGACCGAAGAGACGGGCAAACCGAGCGGGAGCGATATCGCGCGGCGCAAATGGAGTTTCCCGGTCGTATGGGCACTTTCTGGGGAACCCTCGTCAGCTCGCGACGCGATCATGCGACGCTACGCGTTGCGTACGCCGATGGAATCGGCCGACGTGCGCGCGATCGTCGAAGCATTGGACGCGCTCGGCGCGCGACGGGCCGCTGATGAGGCCGTCGACGCACAGCTGCGCGACGCGGAAACCGTTGCAGAGACGCATCGGATCGATCGCGGTCATACCGTCCGCACGCTCTTCACGCGTTCGGCACGCCGAGTCGCCTAGCACAGAGCTCATTACATGAGCACGCGAGCTGCCCTCGATGCGTCAAGCCTCGAGCGGCGAGTAAATTCCTCGACGGTACTCTGGGGCATACTGCTAGCCGGTTTCATCGTGCGCATGCTGCTGCTCGGCTCAGAAGGTTATCGCGGCGACGTCAGCTCGTTCATGTCGTGGGCGCTTACCGCCGCCCAAAATCCGCTTTCACAATTCTACGCAAGGGCCGGCTTTGCCGACTATCCTCCGGGTTATCTCTTCATTCTGTGGATCGTCGGCAAGATTTACCTGATCGTGCCGCACGCGCAGGGTGACTACAGTCTACTTCACAATCTGGTCAAGCTTCCGGCCTGCGCATTCGATCTGGTTAACGCGGTTCTGATCGCATGGATCGTGCGGCGTCTCGTATCCGAGACGTGGGGCAACATTGCGGCCGCAATCTATCTCTTCAATCCCGCGACGATCTACGTCTCGGCGTATTGGGGGCAGGTCGACGCCGTACCAGCGGCATTCATGCTGAGCGCCGTCGCGCTGCTACTGTATGCGAGCAGCGATTCGGTTCCACGCGGACGTCTGGCGATCATCGGCGCGTGGCTTGCGATCAGCTACGCGATTTTGATCAAGCCGCCTTCGGTGATGGTCGCGCTCGTGATGCTCGCATGGGCATTCGCTTCGAGCGACGCTGGCGTGCGCGTACGGCGGTTGATCGATACGGGCCTGGGCATCGCAAGCGGACTCGTCTTGGCATTCATCGTCGCCTTGATCTTCAATCCGAATGTCGCCACAGCGATACCGTGGCTATTCGAACGGTACGCGTACGGCAGCGCGGTCTATCCGTACAATTCGGTCAACGCGTTCAACCTTCACAGCTTGATTCGTCCGTTCTGGCAATCGGACACCGTTCCGATTACGATCGGATCCTTTGCACTCGGACCGATGTGGGTGTGGGGCGGAATTTTGGTCGCGGCTGCCGCCGCGCTCATCATCACGCGCTATCTTCAACGGCGTGACGACGTAGCGTTTCTCGAAGCCTGCATGCTCGTTTCGCTCGCGTTCTTCACGCTCGCGACCCGCATGCACGAGCGGTACATTTTCAATGCCTTCGTGCTCGTGATTCCGTTGGCGGCGGTCGGCAGACGCTATCTGTACGCGACTGCCGCCCTCAGCCTGACGTTCCTCGCGAACCTATGGTATTCGCTGTACTACGCGCGTGCGATGGACGGCAAGTGGCCCGTCGATGCGACCGACATCTTCCCGCTGCTGGATCATTCCATGTCGTTGATCGTCGTCGTCACGTTCTTCGTGCTCGGCTACATGTATCTCGGTGCCAAGGCCGTCGAGAAGATGCCCGATTCTGGCCCGACGCTCCTCGATCGTGCCAATCTGTGGATCGGCCGTGTCTGGTTTGCGCCGCGGCAAGGGCTGATCGCGATGACGCGGACCGATTGGATTATTCTAGCCGGCTTTACCGTCTTTGGCTTCGTTCTCGATTTCATGTGGTATTGGAACCCCAACGAGCGTTATTTCGATGAGATCTACTATCCGCGCAGCGGCGTCGAATATCTCAAGGGCGTTCGCATCAATTCGGACTGGGAGTATCCGTTCGAGTGGACGCATCCGCCGCTCACGAAGCTGCTGATCGCGCTTTCGATCTGGATGTTCGGCGGCGTCGCTCACGGCGACAACGGCTGGGGTTGGCGATTTTTGAACGTCGTGTGCGGGACGCTCATGATCCCGCTCTGTTACCTGTTTGCGAAACGGCTGCTCGGATCGACGTTGTTCGCGTCAATCGCAGCATTCATGCTGACGTTCGACGGTTTCCGGTTCGTGCAATCGCGGATTGCGACGCCCGAGATTTGGGTCGCGACGTTTGGCCTAGGTGTCTTGTACGCGTTCTATCGGCTGTGGACGGCAACGCAGATTCGCATCCGGCTTCGGATTCCGGGTGAGTTTGGCTGGCGTTTCATTCTCACGATGATCGCCGGCACGATCGTCGCTGTCTTGTTTTCGATCGGCATCAATAAGCTCGGGACTCCGGCGGCCGATCACGATCTTATTGTGAAGAGCCACCTCTTCGCGTTTTTCTACGCCGAGCTCGGAATGTACGTTCTCGCGCGTTGGATCGGCCGCCGTTTCGCGGATCCTGCCGCGACGGTCGTGAGCTATGCCGAGGGATCCGAAGTCTTGCTTGCGGAGGGACAACGAAAGATCGTTCGTTTCGACGGCGGCGGGACCGGCGAGCTGACGTTCGACGATCTTGCGTTGACCTACAAACGCGACGGGTCGGTCGTGTACAAGACGCCCGAAGGTACGGCGACGTTTACGCCGGACGGCGAGATGCAAACCGACGTCGCGACCGTCAAGGCGACGGACGCGCAAGACGTGGTTGGTCGCGACGTGCATCTTGATGGCGTGTCTGGCGACGAGCAAATGGAACGGACTGTTCGATATGTTCGTTCTGTTCGTCGCGATCGCAATCGTGTTCGGGCAGCGTTTCTTTCCGCGTCCCGCAATCTTCGGAAATCCGCGCGGATTCACGCCCGATCAACTCATCGCGGGGATGTTGTTCGCAATGGCGACGTTCTATTTCGCGAGCTATTTCCCGAACTACCGGCTCGGCTACAACTTTGCCGACATCGTCGGAATGCAGTGGCAGATGTTCTGGTATCACGATGAGCTCTCGAAGTCGAATCCCGCATCACTGCATCATCCGTACGGCTCGTATTGGTGGCAATGGCCGACGCTCTTCGCACCGATCTCGTACTACTGGCACGATTTCCGCACCGGTGCAGCGGAGGCGAACGGTGGGGCGTGCTGCGTCGCCGAGATTCTCGCGCTTCCCAATCCGCTGGTATGGTGGTTCGGGCTATTCAGCGTCCCGGCCATGGCCTGGTGGGGCTACGTCGAGCGAAACAAGGGCTATCTGCTGCTCTTCACGGCGTACCTGTTCCAATGGCTGCCCTGGATTCTGACGCCGCGTATCGCGTTCGAATATCACTTTTTCCCGAATCTTCCCATCATCGTGATCGCGAACGCCGTCGTCCTCCAACGCGCTTGGAAGAAAGGTGAGAATCGGTTTTGGATCGCGTCGTTTCTCGCGGGCGTGCTCGCCTGTTTCATTTTCTTCTATCCCGTGCTCTCCGCGATGCCGATCACGTACAATCAGTGGCACGAGCGGATGTGGCTCGATAACTGGCTAGACATGCATTCCTGGCCATCCGCATCCGCACGGCCTTAGCTGGATCAAACCGAATTGAATCTCGGAGGCAATCCTCGCACAAATCGACCTGTACGAGCGCGCGACGATGGCTCTTCGTCGCCGTGGCGCTCATCGGGCTTCCCTTCGCTGGTCAGTGGCTTAGCGAACACGATGACGAGAATGAAGCCGATGGTAGGACGATTGCGATGTTTCTGACCGGCTTGACGGCCGTAGGCGTCGTTGTAATCTTGATCGCTGCGGCGCTCGGCCCGCACCCAGTTTAAAGGCGCTCCGCCCCCGGCTCCGCGCCCCCCACGCTTCGCGTGGGGCCCCCAAGCCGTCGCTCCCTCACTATTACCGCACTGCATGATCCCCCGAGGGGTCGCGTAACAACAAAGCAAACCGAAAAGCTATGTCCGGGCACTCCAAGTGGCACAATATCAAGTTGCGCAAAGGCAAAGCCGACGCGCAACGCGGCGCATTATTCTCGAGGCTCTCCAAAGAGATCATTCTCGCGACTAAATCCGGTTCGGCCGATCCAGAGGCAAACTACCGTTTGAAGATGGCCGTCGAGAAGGCCCGCGAGAACAATGTTCCGGCCGACAACATCAAGCGTGCGATCGCGCGCGCCAGCGGCGCGGACGGTGAACGCGATATCGAAGAGATCCGCTACGAAGGTTACGGTCCAGCCGGGCTCGCGGTCGTGATCGATGCAGCCACGGATAACCGGAATCGCACGGCCTCTGAAATCCGTTTTCTCTTCACGCGCAATGAGGGAAATCTCGGTGAAACCGGCAGCGTCGGCTGGATGTTTGATGCGCGCGGATATCTCGATGTCGAGAGCGCGAAATTAGATGAAGACGGCCTCACCGAGAAAGCGCTTTCCGCCGGAGACGGCGTGATCGATGTCCGTTTCGCGGGCGAGCACTCCGAGATCGTTACGGAAGATACGGCGCTTGGCAAAATCCGCGAGGCACTGACCGCCGAAGGGCTGCGGGTTACCGATGCATACGTTGGGATGGAGCCAAAGCAACCGCTTCACGCGGAAGGCGAGAATCTGCGCAGGATGATCGCGTTCCTCGACGCGCTCGAGGAGCACGAAGACGTGCAGCGCGTCTATTCGAATTTGCTGCTGGACGAAGCGCAGGTCGAGGCCTTAGCGCGCGCTTGATTGCGAAGTTGAAGCCGCAGGCGAAGCGTCTGCCGCTTGCGGAGGTGCGCCGCTGGCTGGCCGACCGCGACATCCTCTTTGCGATTGCGCTTGCATTCGCAGTCGGCGTCGCCGTTTGGTTCGGCCGCGCAATCGAAGATTTCTTTGCCCCATCAGGCGCGACGATTCTCGTTCCGTCGCTGGTCGGACAAACCGAAACCGATGCCATCGCGCTGGGCGACACCTTGCATTTGAAGATGGTCGTCGTTTCACGCTCGATCAGCGAGCAGTTTCCACGCGACGTCGTTATGGCGCAGCAGCCTCCGCCCGGAACGCGGGTTCGCGAAGGCCGACAGGTTTCGGTGATCGTCAGTCAAGGCGTCAACATCTATACGATGCCGGATTTACGATTTGCATCGCTACGTGACGCCGGACTAACGCTCTCGCGTTTGAAGCTTAACCTCGGCAAGACGACGATGGTCGCCAACGACGACGTTCCTTTCAATCACATCGTTGCCCAAAATCCGCCGCCGTTGGGAAGCGTGCGTGAAGGTTCCGTGGTGAGTCTCGTGCTCTCGAAAGGTCCGCCCTCGAACGTTCGCGCGCCGGACTTCGTCGGAAAAGACATCAACACGGCACGCACCGACGCCGATCGCGCGAGGGTTCATCTTGGGCAAGTCGTGTGGACGCCATTTGGGATTAAAGGACCGCCGCGCGGGATCGTCGTTCGACAGATGCCGGGCCCCGGAATCCTCAGCGATTCACTCGAGCCGGTCTCGCTGCAAGTTAGCGCAGGACCGGGGGAATACGGATATCTCGTCCGCCAAGTACATACCGCGGTGGTCATACCGAACGATGAAAGCGGTCAGTCACAACGCGTTCGTATTAGCGTGCGCGACGATACCGGCGAGTGGAACGCCTACGACGGATTTGCAATGCCGGGGCAGCGGCTCGACTTCGATCTCACCGTCATTGGAACGTCGTGGGTCGACGTCTACTTGAACAATGAGCTTCAAAGCCAGACGCAGCTCGGCAAGGAGCCGCCGCGGCCCACGCCGTCGCCGGGACACCTCGGGGGAGCACCGCGGTGACGCGCAAGGTTCGAATCGCACCGTCGATTCTGGCGGCTGATTTCGCGAAGATTGCGGAGCAAATCGCAGCGGCCGAAGCCGGCGGCGCCGACATGTTCCATCTGGATACGATGGACGGCTCGTTCGTTCCGAACATCAGCTGGGGCCCGAAGATCGTTGCGGATTTGCGTAAGCTCACCAAGGTCCCGTTTGATGCGCATCTGATGATCGTCGAACCCGAGCGCTACGTCGATCGTTTCATTGAAGCCGGCTGTCAATATGTGACCTTCCATTACGAAGCGACGTCGCACGCACATCGTCTGCTCACCCACTTGCGGTTGGCTGGAGCGAAAGCAGGTATTGCAATCAATCCGCAAACGCCGGTCGCGATGCTCAAAGACATCATCCAAGAAGCTGACTTGGTGCTCGTGATGAGCGTCAATCCGGGTTTCGGCGGACAGCCGTTCATCGAACACGCGCTCGCGAAGCTGGTCGAAGCACGCGAGCTGATCGACGCGTGCAATCCCGAGTGCGAGCTCGAGATCGACGGCGGGATTGGGACGTCGAACATCGAGCGCGCGTGCGAAGCCGGCGCGACGATTCTCGTCGCCGGCTCATCGGTTTTTGAAGCGCACGATCCTGCGAAAGCCGTGCGTTCGCTCAAGGAACGCATAAGCGGCCGGTCACGCAGCTGATCCCGAACCAAAGCGCTGAAGACCGCCTCATCGAGGCGATTCGCGCCATTGCCGCGACGACGTACGAGTCGCAAGGAAAGAAAATTCGCGCGGGCATCGGCGACGATGCGGCAATTTGGAAACCGGCTCGCGACGCGGAAAGCGTCGTTACGACTGATGCGCTCGTAGAAGACGTACATTTTCTACGCGATGGTATGAGTGCCGCGGACGTCGGTTGGCGCGCGCTCGTCTCGAATCTCTCCGATCTTGCTGCGGTCGGTGCACGTCCTGTCCTGGCAACGGTCGCACTCGGCGTTCCGCGCGGCATACACGAACGATGGATATTGGATTGTTATCGCGGGATGGCGGAGCTGGCAAAGAAAAGCCGCATCGCAATCGTGGGCGGTGACGTGGTGCGCACGCCGTCGTTATTGCTTTCGATCACGGCGATCGGCGAAGTCCGTCCGTCCAATCGAAAGATGCGCAGTGGCGCACGCCCGGGTGACGTCCTTGCGGTTACGGGTCCGCTTGGCGCCAGCCGCGCGGGAATCGACGTCTTGCTCGATCGCGCACACCGTGACGACACGCGCTTTGCTGACGCCATCGCCGCCTATCGCCGGCCGCACGCGCGGCTCGCCGAAGGCCGCCGATTTGGTGCATCGACGAACGTCCACGCGATGATGGACCTCTCAGACGGTCTCTCGACGGACCTGCGCCGCTTATGCGTCGCCTCGAACGTCGGCGCCGAAGTCGACGCGGCCTTGCTGCCGGTCGCCCCGTGCGTTATTCCGGTTGCGAACGCGCTCGGCAAAGAGCCGATTACCTATGCGCTCGGCGGCGGGGAAGACTTCGAGTTGCTCGTAGCTATTGCGCCGCGCGCGTTCGCGACGATCGCGAGCCGTTTCGAGCGAACGTTCGGCCGCCCGCTCTCGCGAATCGGTACGGTAACGGCGGAGATGACAGTCCGGATGCGCGATGCGAATGGGACACGCGAGCTCGATCCCACGGGGTGGGAGAGCCTCTAGCTAGCCGGCGCGGCGGACTTTCTTGGCACGAAGGCACGAGGTGCAGACGCGCGCGGTGCGGTGCGTCCCGTGATCGTCGACCCGGACGCGCTGGAGATTCGGGAGCCAGCGGCGCTTCGTTTTGTTCATGGCATGGCTGACGTTGTTACCCGCCATCGGTCCCTTGCCACAAACATCGCAACGCTTCGCCATCCAACTGCCCTTCGAAAATGAGACGCTTCGCCAAGTTCTATCTACGATCTACCTCGGCGGAGCAACCGCGGAATAATACCACGCCCGGCGGCGGGATGTCCATGTCCGCGCCCCCAAGGACGGCCGCATGCGGGCGGTCATCGTGCTCGACGGGCTGGGCTTCACCAAGTTCATCGCTGCCGGCACGTACTTCCTTAAGAAGTACCGTGCCGTCCTCAACGACCTCAATGTCTTTCCGGTCCCTGACGGCGACACCGGCTCCAACCTCTACTTGACCGCAAGATCGGCATTGTTCGAGGCGGGGCGACTACGAAACCGGAGCCTCGGCGAGGTCGCGGCGGCTGCGGCAGCGGGTGCGCTGCTGGGTGCGCGCGGGAATTCCGGCGTGATCCTTTCACAGATGTTTCGCGGCTTTGCGCAAGCCGTTGCTGCCAAGGAGGCGATTGCCGTTCGCGAGCTCGGCGTAGCATTCGAGCGCGCGGTCGCGGAAGCGCGCGAGGCGCTGCTGGAGCCGGTCGAAGGGACGATCCTCTCGGTTGCGGCCGCGGCTGCGTACGAGGCCGTTGCATTTGGCGAGCACGCGAGCGAGCTGTACCAGCTCGGCGATACGATCGTGCGCGCAGCGAGTGAGGCGCTGGCGCGCACGCCGCGGCAGTTGTCGGTCTTGCGCGAAGCGGGCGTCGTCGATGCCGGTGCCGCCGGCTTGTTGTATTTTCTCGAAGGCATCTTGCGCTTCGTTCCGGCGACGCGCGAGCACGTCACAGCGTATCCGCAGCGCTCGGATTCGTCGCGCGTTTTCACCGAGCGGCAAGAAGTGCGTGCGAACAAATTCTGCACGGAGTTCGTCTTGAGCAGAGCTTCGATCGAAATGCACGCGCTCAAAGCGCGTCTCATCCCGCACGGCGACTCGTTGCTCGTGGCCGGTGGGCCGCCGATGTTGCGGGTCCACATTCACACCGACGTTCCGGACATCGTGCAATCGATCGCCGCAAAATACGGGATCGTCGAGCGTGTGAAGATCGAGGACATGCAGCAACAGCATCGAGCGCTCGCATCACGTTCGAAGCGCACGTTTTCGTTTGTGGCGGTCGTCCCGGGACCTGGCTTCGCGCGAATCGCACGCGAGCTCGGTGCAGATCCCACGATCGTTGCGCAAGGTGCGAATGCGAGCGGCGTTGACGCGGCCATCCGCGCGTCGAGCGGCGATGTGGTCGTGGTGCTGGCGGACGATCCGCTTGAGATACTCGCGGCCGAAACCGCGAGCGCGGCTTGCGACGGAGCGGTCATTATCGTTCCGACGCGAAGCGCGGCCGAGAGCTTGGCGGTGTTGGTCGAATTCGGCGGGCGCGTCGAGAGCGGTCCGATTCCGTCGCGTGACGAGCTCGAAGCAGCTGCGAGGCGCGTGCGGACCGCAACGATCGGCATGGAGCTTCTCTCGAGTGGCGCGCGCGCAGACGTGCTCCAGGACGCAGCTCGGCGGCTGGGCGCAGACTCGGGAGGTCTCGTCACGCTCTACTACGGGGGATCCCAGGGGGAGCACGATGCGGAGCATCTGACAAATGCGCTTCGCAAGCGCATGCCGAAGGTCGAATTCGAATGGTTTTTCGGTGGGCAGCGAACATCCGAATACGTGGTGGCATTTGAACGGTAAGGATAGGCCGGTTATCGCAGTCGACGCGATGGGTGGCGACAACGCACCTCGCGAGATCGTAGCCGGCGCGATCGCAGCCTATCGCGACGGATTTGCGCGCGTGGTGTTGGTCGGAGACAAAGAGCAGATTCGTCCCTTCTATACGGGCGTCGGCGAAGACGAAATTCCGATCGTGCACGCGCCCGAAGTCATCCCGATGGACGTTGCGCCGTCCGCCGCAATTCGTGGTGCCGAGCGATCGAGCTTGGGTGCGGCGATAGAGCTCGTGCGGGAAAACCAAGCCGACGCAATCGTCTCGGCCGGATCGAGCGGCGCATTTCTCGCGATCGCGCTCATCCGTCTGCGAACGATTGCGGGAATCGCGCGTCCCGCAATCGGAACGATTCTGCCGACGCCGGCTCAACCGGTCGTTCTCATCGATGCAGGAGCGAACGTCGACTGCAAGCCGGAATGGTTGATGCAATTCGGCATTATGGGTTCGGCCTACGCACAAGCCGTGCTCGGTATGAAAACGCCACGCGTTGCGATCGTTTCGATCGGTGAAGAGCGCGGTAAAGGCAACGCGCAAGTCCTCGAAGCGGCGGAACTCTTGGAATCTGCGCCAATCAACTTTATCGGCAACGCCGAAGGCCGCGACGTCTTTTCCGGCCGCGCGGACGTGCTCGTCACCGATGGTTTCGTCGGCAACGTCATGCTCAAGCTTGCGGAAGCGGAAAGCATTTCGCTGCAGGCCGCGATCCGCGAAGCGCTGCTTTCCAGCGGTCCGGACGTGCAGCTCGGCGCGCTGCTGACGCGGCGCGCGTTCTCGCGTCTGCGGCGCGCGCTGCACTACGAAACCTATGGCGGAGCGCCACTGCTCGGCTTGCGCGGGAACTGCATCGTTGCCCATGGTCGCAGCAGCCGCGTCGCAATCCGAAACGCCATACGCGTCGCGGCAACCGAAGTGCGTGAGGACGTCATCGGCAAGATCGCGGGTCTCGTCGCCCCGCTCGTACAAGCAGCTCGCGCTTAGTTTGCGCGTCGCGGTCGTTACCGACTCGACGGCCGACCTCGAGCCCGACGTCGCAGCAACTTTAGGCGTCGACGTCGTCCCGCTGTTCGTCAACTTCGGTGAGTCGAGTTTTCGCGACCGTATCGACATCACGCGTGAAGAGTTCTACGCGCGCTTGCGTACCGAGGCTACGCTGCCGACAACCTCGCAAGCCTCGGCCGCAAGTTACGCGGAATGTTTTGCGCGCCACGCAGCCGCCGGAAACGAAATCCTTTGCATCTCGATTTCGAGTGCGCTTTCGGGGACGATCAATGCAGCCTACGCGGCGGCCAAAGATTTTCCCGCGACGTCGATTCGTATCTTCGATTCGAAAACCGTCTCGGCGGGTCTCATGCTGCTCGTGTACGCGGCGGCGTCGCTCGCCGCACAAGGTAAGAGCGGCGATGAGATCGTCCGCGCGCTCGAGGCCTTACGTGCGTGTCAAGCGCTTTATGCGGCGATACCAGATCTTTCGCACGCGGTTCGGACTGGGCGTGTTTCGAAGGGGATGGCGATGCTCGGCGGGATCATGAAGATCTCACCCGTTATCACGCTCGATGCGAGCGGCAAGGTTGCCGAATTTGCGCGGGTTCGCACATTCGAACGCGCGCTTGACACGCTCGTCGACGCGACGGTCTCGCATCTCGCGGGGGCCGCAGACGCGCGGGTCGCGATCGTGCACGCGCAGGCGCAGCAAACCGCAGAGATATTACGCGAGCGACTCTTAGCGAAGCTGGCGAGGGCGCCCGCACGCGTCGATCTTCTCGAGACCGGCCCCGCGATTGCGGTTCACGCTGGAGTTGGAGCCGCCGGAATCTTCTCGGTGTTTTAGGCGGCGGATGGCCTCAATCTACGTTCATCTCCCTTTTTGTCCGTACATCTGTCCGTACTGCGATTTTGCGAAGTGGCCGTACCGGCGCAGCTCGGCGCAGCGCTATCTTTCCGGATTGCGCGCCGAGATTGCATCCGCGCCGCCCCTTATCGCGTCGACACTATTTTTCGGGGGCGGGACGCCGAACACGATTGAGGCCGATGCGCTCGTCGAGCTCATCGAGGCGCTTCGCGAGCGCTTTGGTTTACCGTCGGATGCCGAGATAACGCTCGAGGCCAATCCGGATCCCGATTTGTGTGAAGCCTTGGCAGACTATCGCCGGGCGGGCGTCAATCGTCTGTCGATCGGCGTTCAGTCGCTCGAGCCGGCTGAGCTGACCACGCTTGGACGTCAACACACGCCAAAAGACGTCGAGACGGTCGTGCGGCGCGCGCGCGATGCCGGCTTCGAGAATCTCTCGCTTGATTTGATGTTTGCAGTTCCGGGCCAAACGCTCGCATCGTGGAAGCGGTCCGTGAACGCTGCGCTTGCGCTCGAACCGCAGCACATATCGACGTACGCGTTGACGATCGAACCATCGACGCCGTACGAAGAGTGGCAGAAGCGGCAACCCGACGCCTTCGCCGATAACGATCTCGAAGCCGAACAATACCGCTATGCGATCGACCGTCTGGTGCAAGCCGGTTTCCAACACTACGAGGTTTCGAATTTCGCGCAGCCCGGATTCCGTTGCCGGCATAACCAGAACTATTGGCTGAATGGCGAGTATCTAGGACTCGGCGTTGGCGCGGCTTCGTATTTGGAGGGGACGCGGTCGGTCCATACACGCGCTCTCGAAGAGTACGTCCGCGCCGCGCTGTCCGGCGGCCCGATCCCTGGGAGCTCCGAGCATCTGATGGGAGACGCGCAGGTCGGCGAGGCTGCGATGCTTGCGCTGCGTACCGAAGAAGGAGTCGATCTGTCCCATTTCCGCGAACGTTATGGGATTGATTTTCTGTCTTCATACCAGCGTTCTGTCCGGGACCTCGAAGGGGCCGGGATGCTCGAAATAACGCCGACGCACGTACGGTTGACGGCCGCCGGCAGATTTGTAGCCAACGATGTCTGCGCAGAGTTCATCGCGTAAACCCGAAGCCGACGTAGCCGGCGTGCTGCTGCGCGTGCTGTTCGCGATCGCCTTTGCGACCGCGGGATTCTTGCTGGGGCGCGAGCTCTACGACCGCACGCTTTCGCTGCACGTCGCAAGTGGCCGCTTGCAGCTCACGCTCCTGATCGTCTCGCCTGTCGTCGGTGCTCTGGCGGGCGTGCTATTGACGCCGTACGCGCAGCTCTTTTTCGAGAGCGCGCTCTCGGCGACGGAGCGCAGCATCGAGCGCCGGTCTCCCAGCGAAATCGCCGGGGGCGTCGTGGGGCTCATCGCAGGATTGATCATCGCGTTCCTGATCAAGAGCATTCTCTTCGACTACATTCGCTTCGTCGGCCAGGCGGGCGGCTACGTCGCGGCCGTGCTCTACTTGATCGTGAGCGTTTTCGCCGCGTATCTCGGCGCGCGCGTCGGCGTCAAGCAACGGGTCGGCTTAGTGGATGTCGCCGGCGGCAAAGTTGCGCCGAACGTCCCCGCCAAGATCATCGACACGTCGGTGATCGTCGATGGCCGCATCACCGAGATCGTCGAAAGCGGATTTCTCGATCCGCCGTACGTCGTTCCGCGATTCGTGTTGCACGAGATTCAACTGATCGCCGATTCGACCGACTCGATGAAGCGTTCGCGCGGACGGCGGGCGCTGGACGTGCTCTCTAAACTGCAAGAGCTCGTTGAGATTGAAATAAGCGAAATCGATTATGCCGATGTTGTCGGCGTCGATGCGAAGCTCGTGCGCATGGCGCGCGAGACCGGCGGACGTCTGGTCACCAACGACTACAATTTGAATCGCGTCGCGCACGTCGAAGGCGTCTCCGTTTTGAACATCAACGAGTTGGCGAACGCCGTGAAACCCATCGTGTTGCCCGGCGAGGAGATGCACGTTGCGATCTTGCGCGAAGGAAAAGAGTCACAACAGGGCGTCGGATACCTCGATGACGGGACAATGATCGTCGTCGAAAACGGGCGACGTTTGATCGGCGAGACCACCGACGTCATCGTCACGAGCGTGCTGCAGACCGTCGCCGGACGCATGATCTTCGCAAAGACGAAGCGATGAGCTGGGGCGCGGTCATCGTCGCTGCCGGGCGTGGACAACGCTTTGGTCAGCCAAAACAATTGATCGACATTGCCGGAAAACCGATGCTGGCGTGGTCGGTGCTGACGTTCGCGTCGATGCCTGAAATCAGCGTGCTCGTCGTAACGACCGAAGCCGAATTCGTCCCGTCCGTCGAAGCGCTCGTCAAACGCACAGCGCCGCAACTCCCCGCACATGTGATCGCCGGCGGGGCGGAGCGCCAAGACAGCGTGCGGCTGGCGCTGATCGCGCTTGCTGAGCGCGCGGGCTCGGAAACGAAATATGCGTTTGTTCATGACGGTGCGCGTCCGATGATTCGCGCGGACGACGTTCGTCGCGGAATGGCGGCGGTCACTGCCGGCGCCGGCGCATTGCTCGCGGTCCCGGTCGTCGACACGATCAAAGCGGTGAATGGTTCGCGCAAGGTCACGAGTACGCTTGATCGCGGCAAACTATGGGCAGCTCAAACGCCGCAGTTCGGAATGCTCGATGATTTGCTACGCGCTCACGAGTCCGCGCAAGCGCGGGGAATTCGCGTGACCGACGACGCAGCGCTGCTCGAAGATGCCGGGTTGGATGTGATCGTCGTCGAGGGAAGCGCGGAGAATTTCAAGGTGACGGTGCCGGCCGATCTTGCGAGAGCCGAGTTGATCTTGCGCGAGCGGGTTGCGGTTTGATGCGCGTCGGTCACGGCTTTGACGCCCACCGGCTCGAAGCGGGGCGCAAGTTCATCGTGGGCGGCGTCGAGATCGCGCACGAGCGTGGGCCGGCCGGGCATTCGGACGGTGATGCGCTCGCGCACGCGATCTCCGATGCGATTTTGGGCGCAAGCGCGCTAGGCGATTTGGGCTCGCACTTTCCCTCGAGTGACGAACGCTGGCGAAATGCGAATTCGATGTATCTGTTGGCGGCGTGCGTTCAAATGCTTTCGGACGCCGGATATGTGGTCGCGAATATCGATGCGACCGTTATCGTGCAACGTCCCGTGCTCGCCCCCCACATCTCTGCGATTCGGACCGCGATTGCGGGCGTGCTCGGCGTCGACCTCACGCAGGTGAGCATCAAAGCCAAGACGACCGACGGGATGGGATTCACGGGCGATGGGAGCGGGATTGCCGCGCACGCAGTCGCATTGATCGAGAAACGATGAGCCAGCTCGACTACAACGTCCCGCAGCGTCTGCGATTTGCGCCGTCCCCGACCGGGATGCTGCACGTTGGCGGCGCGCGGACTGCGCTCTTCAACTATTGCTCGCGCGGCGGACGCACGGCTGCGTTCATCATGCGGATCGAGGATACGGATGCGAGCCGCAATCGGCCTGAGACGGAGGGGTTGTTGCTCGACGCGTTGCGCTGGCTCGGTTTGGATTGGGACGAAGGCCCGGACGGCCGGTGGTTCGCACGGACCGTACCGTCAGTCGGAGCGGCTCGCACTTTATGCCGAGCACGCGCAGCGATTGCGTGATCTCGATAGCGCCTATGAAGATGAAGGCGCCTTAGCGCTTTCGGATGCCGTCGGGGAAGACCGTCGTCGACGATCTCGTCAAAGGGCCGGTGACGTTCGAGAACGCGACGCTTCCCGATCCCGTCATTCTGAAATCGAACGGCGGTCCGACCTATAACTTCGCGGCGGCCGTCGACGACGCACTGATGGAGATAAGCGTCGTCGTGCGCGGCGACGAGCACTTGCCGAACACGCCGGTGCAGATGGCGCTGCAAGATGCGCTAGGATTGCGCTCGCCGCGCTACGCGCACGTTCCATTAATCTTGAACGAAGAGCATCAGAAGCTTTCGAAGCGGCACGATACGGTGAGCATCGAAGAATTTCGCGAGCTGGGTATTCAGCCGGAAGCGATGATCGATCATCTCGCACTGCTCGGGTGGTCGGCGCCGGGCGGACGCGAGGAGTTCACGCTCACCGACCTCACAGAGCTCTTTTCGCTCGAGCGCGTCCACAAGGCCGGCGCGATCTTCAATGAAGAACCGACTGCTTGCGTTCAACCAGCGTGCCCTGCGCAAGCTGCCGCGCGAGAAGTTTGGGGCGTTGCTTTCCGCCGCGATGCGGCAGTGGGGTTACGAGCAGACGCCGGAGTGGATCGGACTCTTCATCGAAGCGTACGGTGAAGAATTGCAAACAATTGCGCAAGCACGTCCGCTGGTCACGGAGCTGTGCGCCGATACGATCGAGCTGCCGTCAGGAGAGCGCGAGCTGCTCGCCGACGCGGAGCGTAAGGCGCTTGCTCGCCGCACTTGCCGAGGCTCCGGATCCGAAGAGCATCCCACGTCTTGCCGAGCGTTTCGCCGTCGAGAAAAAGCGTGCGTACCATGCGGTTCGCATCGCCCTCACCGGACAGGAGAAGGGTGCACCGCTCACGCTCGTCTTTCCGTTGCTCGGTGAAGCCCGCATCCGTGCGCGCATCGAGGCATCCGGCAACCGCGACGCGGCAAACGCGCGTTAATAGGTATTCGAATGACGACGGCATGGCAGACGTTCCTTTCCGACCTCCGGGCGCCGCTCGAGCGCGATCCGGCCGCCGAAGGCGTCCTGGACATCGTCCTCTCTTATCCGGGGTTTCATGCGATCACCGCGCACCGCGCGCTGCACGCGATGTACAAAGCCGGCGTCCCAATCTTGCCGCGATTTCTCGCGCACGTCATGCGCTTTGCAACCGGAATCGAGATTCATCCGGGCGCGACGATCGGTGAGGGATTCTTCATCGATCACGGGATGGGTGTTGTGATCGGCGCGACGACCATCATCGGGCGCAACGTCACCTTATATCAGGGCGTAACGTTGGGCGGTACATCGCTCAAACCCGGAAAACGGCATCCAACCTTGCTCGATAACGTCGTCGTCGGCGTCGGCGCGGCGATCCTCGGCGACATTCTCGTCGGTGAAAACGCGCATGTCGGCGCAGGCTCCGTCGTCGTCAAAGACGTTCCGCCGGGCGCCACGGTCGTCGGCATTCCCGGCCGAATCGTTTCGAAGGATGGGAAACCGGTGGCGGAATCGACCGAGACCCAGTTCACGCGCTCAGGTGCAAATGCCCGATCCGACGGCAACGATGATCGCGCGACTCGAAGCACGCATTCGCACGCTCGAAGAACGTTTGCGGATCGCGCAAACGATCGTGACCGAACAACAGAAGCGGCGCCTGACAGTTTGGATGCTGCGGCTCTATAACACGCGTTCGCGCAAGGTCGAAGAGTTTTCGCCGGTGCGCGACGGCGAAATCCGGATCTACGTGTGCGGGCTCACGCCTTCGGGTGAACCGCATCTCGGTCACGCTCGCTCGTTCTTGTTTTTCGACGTCTTCCGCCGCTATTTGCAGCATCTCGGCTACAAGGTCACCTACGTGCAAAACGTGACCGACATCGACGACCGCTCGATCGAAGCGTCACGGCAAGAAGGCCGTCCGTGGCACGAGATCGTCGGGCGGTACTACTCGAGCTTCAAACGCTCGATGCGGCGCCTCGGCGTCGCTGAACCCGACGTCGAGCCACGCGCGACCGAGTACATTCCACAGATTCTCATGATGATCGAGGAGTTGGTCGCGATCGGTCACGCGTATGCGAGCGAAGATGGCGTCTATTTTCGCGTCGCGTCGTTTCCGTCATACGGCAAACTCTCGGGCGAAAATCCCGACGAGCTCATGATCGGCGCACGCATTCGCGAGAACGAGAAGAAGCAGAATCCGCTCGATTTCGCCCTCTGGAAATTCGAAAAACCGGGCGAACCCTCGTGGCCCTCGAGCTTCGGCCCGGGACGTCCGGGATGGCATATCGAGTGCTCGGCGATGGCACACGATCTGCTCGGCGAACCGTTCGACATTCATGGCGGTGGTGCCGATCTGATCTTCCCGCATCACGAAAACGAGATCGCGCAAAGCGAGTCGGTCTTTCCGCCTCCGATGGTGAACTTCTGGGTGCACGGCGGCCTACTGACGTTCGAGCAGCGCAAGATGTCGAAATCCCTCGGCAACTACGAGCCGCTGTACGAGTTATTGGACCGCGCGGATACGCAAGCGATTCGCCTCTTGTTCTTGCAGACCGGCTATCGCAAACGGATGAATTTCACGGAAGAATCGCTCGGCGGGGCGACCGTCGCCATCAACAAACTGCGCAAAGCCTGGCGTACGCTAACGAACGGCACGTCCGTCGATTTCGAGACGCACGCCGAACACGACAGTATTGTGACGCGTATCGAAGAAGCGCTGGCGGACGACATGAATACGGCTGCGGCGCTCGCCGTGGTGTTCGAAACCGCCGGTCGTGCAGAAGAGTACGTGCAGCGCGGCGATGCACTCGATGCGGCGCGCGCGCTTGGCTACGCGCTCACTTTGCTCGGACTCGCGCCGGACGAACGCTGGTTGACTCAAGCCCCCATTGAAGTTGACATCGACGCAAGAGCCCAACGTCTGCGTGCGCGTTTGGAATCCGTCGTTGGATTCGATGGCGAAAGTGGCGAGCGAATTATCGCCCGCGCGATCGTTGCTCGCGATGAAGCCCGCCGCAAGAAAGATTTCGCGCTCGCCGACCAGATTCGCGATGCGCTGATCGCCGAACGCATCGAGCTGCGCGATACGCGCGAAGGGACCACGACCTGGACGCTCGCCGGCGAGTAAATCGCCGCGACGTCCTGGATCTCGACGGCATCGTCTACGGCGTTCATGCCGTCACGGAGGCGCTAACGGGCGATGAGAAGCTTCTGCGCATCCACGTCGCCGACACGCGCCGCCGCGATCCGGCCTTGCGCGAGTTGCTTGCGGCAGCGACTGATGCTGCGATCCCGGTGCGATTCGAAAGCCGTGGCTTTTTCGCGCAGTTTCCGTATAAAGCGCATCAGAGCGTCGTTGCCTTTGCGGCGCCGTTCGACTACGCGACGCTCGAGGAGGTTCTCGAGCACCGCGCGCGGCCGGCGCTGTTCGTCGTGCTCGATCACATCACGGATCCGCACAATCTCGGTGCGATTATCCGCACCGCCGAAGCAGTTGCGGCGGACGCCGTCGTCGTCCCCGAACGCCGGAGCGCCGGCGTCAACGCAACCGTGCGTAAAGCCGCGGCCGGGGCGACCGCCTACGTCCCGATCGTTCGGGTCTCGAACGTCGCGCAGAGCGTACGGAAGCTCAAGGATGCCGGTCTTTGGATCGCCGGCGCCGACCTCGGGGCCGAGGCGGTTCCCTACGACCAGGCCGACCTGCGGGGGGACATGGCGCTCGTTATCGGTGCCGAGGGGGGCGGCATCTCCCCGGTTGTCCGCAAGGAGTGCGACTGGGTCCTCGGCATCCCGATGGCCGGCCGAATCGCCTCGTTGAATGCCTCGGTGGCCGCGGCTGTGTTACTCTTCGAGGTACGCCGTCAACGGGCAGCTTGTTGACTGCTTAGGGAGGACCTCCCTATACTCATCAGGATGTGCCCGGTTCGACAAGCCCCGGCTTGCGATTTCGGCACGTCGTTCTTTCCTGAGGTATAAAAAGAATAATGGCGCTCACGCAGCCGTCCGAAGGAACGCTCGATTATCACGAGCGGCCGGACGAGGATCTTGTCGCTATCGCGAAATCCGGCGACAACCTCGCGATGGAGTTCTTGCTCAATAAATATAAGAACTTCGTACGCATCAAAGCGAAGAGTTATTTTCTCATCGGCGCCGATCGCGAAGACATTATCCAAGAGGGGATGATCGGGCTCTACAAAGCGGTTCGCGACTTCAAAGCCGACAAGCTTTCGAGCTTTCGTGCGTTCGCCGAGTTGTGCATCACGCGTCAGATCATCACGGCGATCAAGACCGCGACGCGGCAGAAGCATATCCCGCTCAATCAATATATCTCGCTGAACAAGCCGATCTACGACGAAGACAGCGAGCGTACGCTGCTGGACGTCATGGCTTCGCAAAAAACGAGCGATCCGGAAGAGCTCGTCATCAATCAAGAGGTTTCCGAAGACATCAAGGAACGCATCCAAGAGAATCTCTCGGATCTCGAATCACAAGTGTTGCTCAGCTATCTCGAAGGCAAGAGCTACCAAGAGATGGCACGCGATTTGAATCGCCACGTGAAGTCAATCGACAACGCGTTGCAGCGCGTCAAGCGCAAGATCGAGAAGAATCTCTCCGAGATCGAATTACCCTAGCGAGCTTGTCCTGAGCGTTGCGCCGTAAGGCGCGAAGTCGAAGGGCCCCTCAGGGACGGTCTTTCTTCTTATTATCGGCTTCGCGTTCGCGCTTTTCTTCGATTTCGTCGACGTCATCATCGACGTTCTCGCGCGCTTGTTCGAGCAACGGATCGTCGTCTTCGTCGTTGTCGAGATCGGGCGCAAGGAAGAGTCCGCGGTTCATTTGTTTGGCGACGCTGTCGTTATCCACGTTGTACCTCGCTGGCTCTTGAGTTCGACGACGTCGGGTGCTCGCCTCGGAGGTCGAGGGAGGGCCCCGCGGCTGAGCCGAACGGCAGCAGCATGAGCGTCGTTTCCAGCGTCGAGCTCGCGCATCGTCTCGCCAGCGAATTGATCGCTACTCGTAAGGTCGAGGCAGTTCGCGTTTGGCTCACCGAGGAGCAATTCGTCATACCCGCGGCCGAGAGCCCCGAAGGCTGGTTTGACGGCAAAGGCCTCTCGAGCGAAGAGGCGCGCGAGCTGATTTTCAGCGTCTCGCCGATTGCGTTTCGATAGCGGCTTTCCGCTGGGGCTCAGCGACCTTCGCTACGGCTACGTCGAGATTCCAAACGTCGACGCGTTATCGCCCGATGCGCGCAAGCTGATCGAGAAGCGCGTCCGCGCAGCCGGCGCCGCGATGTCGACGGCCAGTACGCTTGCGCAGGCTGAATCGGCCAGCCGCGGCCGCGTTCTCGTCGTCGACGACGATGAAGCACTTCGGAATCTGCTACGCAAGCTTCTCGAGCGCGAGCGTTTCGAAATCATCGAGGCTGCGGACGGAGCGGAGGGTGTCAAAACTGCCGGCCGCGAGCAGCCGGATCTGATTCTGATGGATTGGATCATGCCGGTGATGGACGGTGAAGAAGCGACGGAAACGTTGCGCAAAGAGCACACCACCGGGCATATTCCCGTTGTCATGCTCACGCATCGCTCGCGCCCGCAAGATAAGGTTGAAGCTTTGCACGCCGGCGTCCAAGACTTCGTTTCCAAGCCGTTCGATTTTCGCAGCCTCGTGCAAACAATCGATACGCAGCTGCGCTGGCGGCGTTTGCTTTCGCCACACGCCGCTTCGGCTTCGTTTTTCGGTGCTCAACCGGCATCCGCGCGCGAACCGCGCGGAGCGATGCTCGATTCGCTCATGAAGCTCGTCCGCTCGGGCGAGCCCGAGGCCGCGATGGAGCGCGCGATCGGCGAAGCGGAACGTTTCGAAGAGCAGCGCGCGCACGACCGCGCCGGCGCTGCCTATAAGATCGCTGCGGACGCTGCCGAGGCGCTCAACCACGACGAACTGGCGAAGCGTTTGCTGCGCCTGAGCGGCCGGGCATATCTGAACTGGGCGCAGACCGCGCCCAAGGCCGAGGACAGCCAGCGCGGATACACGCTCTCGGTCCGCCGCTTCATGGAAGCCGGCAATCTCAAACCGGGCGAAGAATTGGAGAAGGTGCCGTGAAAAACGAGGCCACGATCGCCGGGCTGACCGTCGCGGGTCAGCCGACCGATGCCGAGCTGGCCGCTCTTCCGGCCCAAGGGTACGGGACCGTCATCAACGTCCGGATGCCCGAGGAGCACGACGAACCCGAAGGCCCCAAGGTCGAGGCCCTCGGGATGCGCTACGTCTCAATCCCGTATACCGCGCAGACGATCACCCGGGAAGACGTCAGTAAGGTCCGGGCCGCAATCGAAAGCGCCCCGCCGGGTACCAAAACGCTCACGCATTGAGCAGGTGGTACACGAATCGCGGTCGCGATTGGCATAATGGAGGCAGAAAATAAAGGACAAGGGGCCGAAGCTGCGACAAAACTCGTAACCAACGCAGGCTTCCAGATAGCGGGGACCCCTTATGAAGCGTTTATCCGAGAATACTTCGCTAGCTAACCTAGGTGGCGTAGGAGCACTCCCGGGCTAGATGCGCGCCTCTCCCGGGTGGCAACCCGGCTCCCGTTGACTGTGTTGTAAGGGTGCCGGTATACTATTCGTCTATGCCCCTCGGCCGCTGAACGCGTACGATCGAACAGGCGAAGACGAGCTCGGGTTCTTTTTATTTCCCCGAGAGCGTTTTGCGCCTGATTCTGTGCGCCTCTGAGCTCCGAAGCGCGACCATCGGTGCGGGCTGCATCCCGCGGGAGTAAAATTGAATCTTCTCGACGTCAACAATTTCGACGCAATGCGGATCGGGCTGGCGAGCCCTGAGCAAATCCGCGCCTGGTCGTTCGGTGAAGTAAAGAAGCCCGAGACGATCAACTACCGGACGCTCAAGCCCGAGCGCGACGGCCTATTCTGCGAAAAGATTTTCGGTCCGACTAAAGACTGGGAATGCCACTGCGGCAAGTACAAGCGCATTCGTTTCAAAGGCATGATCTGCGATCGCTGCGGCGTCGAGATCACGCGCGCGAAAGTCCGGCGCGAACGCATGGGCCACATCGAGCTTGCGACGCCCGTTTCGCACATTTGGTATTTCAAAGGCGTACCGAGCCGTATCGGCATCTTGCTCGACATGTCGCCGCGACAGCTCGAGAAAGTCATTTATTTTGCCGCGTACGTCGTTACCGATCCGGGCGACACGTCGCTTGGCAAGCGTGAGATCCTGACCGAGCAAAAATATCGCGAAGCTCGCGAGAAGTACGGCAATCGCTTCAAGGCCGGAATGGGCGCGGAAGCGGTTCGCGATCTTCTAAAAGATCTCAACTTACGCAGACTTCAGGAAGAGCTTCGAAAAGAATATCACGAGACCAGCGGACAGAAGCGCATCAAGGCGATCAAGCGCCTTGAAGTCGTTGAAGCGTTCCTCGCCAGCGGCAACAAGCCGGAGTGGATGATTCTCTCCGCGGTTCCGGTTATTGCGCCCGAGCTGCGACCGATGGTCCAGCTCGACGGCGGCCGCTTTGCAACGAGCGATCTCAACGATTTGTATCGCCGCGTCATCAACCGCAACAATCGTTTGAAGCGGTTGCTCGAGCTTTCGGCTCCCGAGATCATCATCAAGAACGAAAAGCGCATGCTGCAAGAAGCAGTCGATGCGCTGATCGACAACGGACGCCGTGGACGACCCGTCACGGGCCCCAACAATCGTCCGCTCAAATCGCTTTCCGACATCCTCAAGGGTAAGCAGGGACGGTTCCGCCAGAATCTGCTCGGCAAGCGCGTCGATTACTCGGGACGCTCCGTCATCGTCGTCGGCCCAACGCTTCGGCTCCATCAATGCGGCCTACCCAAAGAGATGGCGCTCGAGCTCTTCAAGCCGTTCGTGATGAAGAAGCTCGTCGATCGCGGACAAGCGCACAACATCAAGAGCGCGAAGCGCATGGTCGAGCGCGTTCGTCCGGAAGTGTGGGACGTTCTGGATGAGGTCATCCGCGAACACCCCGTTCTGCTGAATCGTGCCCCGACGCTCCACCGTCTGGGCATTCAAGCCTTCGAACCGGTTCTGGTCGAGGGTAAGGCGATTCACTTGCATCCGCTGGTGTGTACGCCATACAACGCAGACTTCGACGGCGATCAAATGGCGGTGCACTTGCCGCTCAGCGCCGGTGCGCAAGCCGAAGCGCGCATCCTGATGCTCTCGGCGAACAACATCTTGCAGCCGAGCTTCGGAAACCCGGTTTCGATTCCGACGCAAGACATGGTGCTCGGACTCTATTACCTCACGTTCCAACGCGAGGAGTACAGTGGTCCGGCGCGTGGCGTGATCTCGGAAGAGGACTCGTTCGCGGCCCAAGGGTTTACGGTAGAAGCCAACGGCAAGTCGCACTCCAAGAACGGCAAGAAGAGCGAGAACGGCCAAGTAGCGCTGCCGACCTTCCGTGACGGCAAAGACGCCGTCATCGCCTACGAGCACGGACGGATCGGTCTGCAAGAGTGGATCAACGTTCGCATGACGGACCAGATCATTCGCACGACCGTTGGGCGCGTGATCTTCAACGGCGGTTTCCCCGCCGAGTGGCATCACACGTTCGTCAACCACATCGTCGACAAGTCGGCGCTCAAGAAGCTGATCACGGAATGCTATCGCAAGTACGGCAATGCCGAGACGGCCAAGTTCCTCGACGAGATCAAGACACTCGGCTTCCATTATGCGACGCAATCCGGTACGACGGTCGCGATCGACGACATCATCGTGCCCGACGAGAAGCACAAGCTGCTCGACGACGCACAGCACAAGGTCGACGAGCTGCACCGTCTCTTCGATCAAGGCTTCATCTCGCAAGAAGAGCAGTACAACAAGACGATTGAAGTTTGGCAGCAAACGTCGGATCAAGTTACCGCAGCGATGCAAGCCGCGCAAAACCCGCTCAACCCCGTCTTCATGATGGCGACGTCGGGCGCGCGTGGTTCGATTGCCCAGGTCAAGCAGCTCGGCGGAATGCGCGGACTGATGTCCGATCCGTCGGGACGCATTCTCGAGATTCCGGTCAAGGCTTCACTCAAAGAAGGCCTTACGGTTCTCGAGTACTTCATCTCGACGCACGGCGCGCGCAAGGGTCTGGCCGACACCGCGCTGCGCACGGCGGACTCCGGGTATCTCACCCGGCGCCTGGTCGACGTCGCGCAAGACGTGATCATTCGCGAGGAAGACTGCGGAACGCCAAGACGGGATCATCGTCACCGACATCCGCGTCGGCAAAGAAACGATCGAGCCGTTGTTCGATCGCATGATCGGCCGCCGCGCAGCGGAAGACGTCAAAGATCCGGCCTCGCCGCGTAAGAAGATCGTTCTACGCGACGAGGAGATCGACGAAGAGAAAGCCGCCGCGATCATCGCAGCAGAGATCGGCGAAGTGAAGATTCGCTCCGTCCTCACCTGCAAAGCGAAGTACGGCGTTTGCTCGATGTGCTACGGCCGCAATCTTGCAACCGGAAAGAAAGTCGACATCGGCGAGGCGGTCGGTATCATCGCCGCACAATCGATCGGCGAGCCCGGTACGCAGCTGACGCTGCGCACCTTCCACACGGGTGGCGTCGCAACCGAAGACATCATCACGGGTCTGCCGCGCGTCGAAGAAATCTTCGAAGCACGCAAGCCCAAGGGTAAAGCGATGATCTCGACGGTTTCGGGTACGGTTCGCGTCGTCGAAGACACGACGCGCAATCGCCGCACGGTCATCGTAGCCGACAAGCACGGCGAGGAGCACGAGTACGACGCGCCGCTCGGCTCGCACGTCATCGTGCACGACGGCGACAAGGTCGAACCGGCCACGCCGATGACGGAAGGCTCGCTCGACCCGCACGAGATCCTCGAGTACAAGGGCGAGACCGCGCTGCAGAACTACCTGGTTCAGGAAGTGCAGAAAGTCTATCGCTCGCAAGGCGTCGACATCAACGACAAGCACATCGAAACGATCGTTCGCTCGATGCTGCGTAAGGTGAAGGTCGTCACCGGCGGCGATACGCGGATGCTTCCGGGTCAGCTGATCGAAGCGGCAGCGTTCAACGAGCAAAACGAGCAGATGACGAAGGAAGGCAAGGAAGTTGCGGAAGGGCGTCCGGTATTGCTGGGCGTCACCAAAGCCTCGCTTGCAACCGAATCGTTCCTCTCGGCGGCAAGCTTCCAAGAGACGACGCGCGTCCTCACCGACGCCGCCATCAAAGGCAAGTACGATCCGCTGCTCGGTCTCAAAGAGAACGTCATCATCGGCAAGCTCATTCCCGCGGGTACCGGGATGTCGCGCTATCGCAACGTCGCGATTCAACCCGAAGGGCAAGAGCTCGACGAAGAGGGTCGTCCGAAGTACGCGATCTACAACGACGGCTTCGCGGCGCCCGAGGAAACTGCGGGCCCGGTCATCGGTCCGAGCGGCGAGGAGCTGAGCTCCAAGCTGATGGGTCCGTACGAGCGGCAGCGTCTACAAGAGAACACCGTGACGTACGAAGGCGACTACGAGCCGGATGTTTCGGTCAGTATCCCGCCGACGAAGACGCAGTACGTGAAGAAGGGCATCAACCCCGAAGATCTCTAGCCCGTGTTACAAAAGAAAACCCCGCCGAGCGATCGGCGGGGTTTTTCTTCTTAGTGTGGTTTGCGCTGTATGAATTTGACCGCTTTGCGTACGCTCTGCGCGGTCTGGCTTTGCGCCGGCGCGATTCCGCTGAACTCGTACGCACCGATGTCGCAGACGTTGCCCGTGCCGCGAGCATAACCGCGCTGGTCGACGTTCGTTCCGCCCCAGCCGTTACACTCGCTGCTGGCAAATGGAATGACGCCCTTACCCGGACTCGACGACGTGTCGGCGATCGTTTGCGTCGGACCACCGTTGCTTGCGAGTCCAGACGCGAGCGCTGGACTCACTCCGATGAGGTCGCCGCCTTGCGGCGCGTTGCTGGTCCCGCTTCCGTAGTTCGAGCTCTGCTGAACGAGGTTATATCCGTACGAGTAGAACGTGTCTAGATTCCAGATATCCGAACCGTTCGCCGCTGTATTCCCGGCCAGGATCGTGTTCGCAGCATACACGTACGTGTTGCCCGGGCTGGCGCCGTCACGATCGTTGCTGACGCCCCCCCCGTTGCCGGTCGCCGTGTTTTGATAAACAGTCGCGTTCACCAACTCCACCTCGGCGTAAGAGGCGTTCTCGATGCCGCCGCCGTCGACGGACGACTTATTGTTGTAGATCGTCGAGTTCAAAATCATAGCGTCGTCGTCAAAGTTATTGAACCCGCCGCCGCCCGAGTCCGCGACGGAACCGGTCACCGAGTTAGCGGTTAACGTGCTCCCGGATATCAACAGAGCCTCACCGTAATTGTAGACACCGCCACCTCCATCGCCTGAATTTTGACCCACAGCGGAGTTTCCGGAAATCGTGCTATTGAGGATCGTAGTCCCGTAGCATTCGTTAACAATTCCACCGCCGGCGTTCGTTGCGGTGTTGCCGCTTACGGTTGCGCTGATCGACGGATACTCCCCGTCGTACCAAGCGCATGTCGAGATTGCACCACCCCCTCCAAATCCACCGGTGCCGCCACCCGACCACGTTGCGCTGTTGTTACTGAAGGTCGAATTCGTAATCGTCGGCTGCCCCGAGATATCGATACCGCCGCCTAACGCATCGGCTTCAAGTCCGATGGCTGTTGCTGAATTGCCCGTAAACGTGGAGCTATCGATTCCGTCGTTTGGAGCACTACTCTGAGGGCGCCGGATCGCGAGCGGAGCGTGAGCATGAATAATGGCTCGAGCCGCGTGTTTGGAACTTGCATGCCGCGTATGTACTGCGAGCATCCGTGCGAGCATTTGCGTTTGATGAGTTTGATCGCGGGTAACCCTTGCGGCATCGGCTGCCGTAGCCGAGCTCGATTCAGGCGTGCGCCTCCGGAACGAGCACTGGTCGCAATTGTAGTAGCCATCCTCGTAGGCGAAACCGCCGCCAAGTGCGACCGCCCCGTAGGTCGTGTCGCTTGGCGTGTAGTGCGCGGTTACGCTGTTGTTGGTGAAGGTTACGGTTTCCAAGCTGACCAGGCCGTAATAAACGTATAGTCCGCCGCCCTGGGCGTAGGCATCATCCGAGTTGCCTGTAGCCGTGCAGCTGTTGCCCGTGAATTGCACGTTGGTGAAGGGGACCGCCAAACTGTTATCGTCCCAGTCGGTGTAGACTCCGCCGCCGAAACAGGTGGACGCTGCGCTCGCGCTGTTGGTCGAAAACGTCGTCTGAGTTACAGCGATAATCGCGGGATCGCCCTCCTGGCTATATATCGCTCCGCCATAGGCCTCGCTGAAGACCGCGCCGTTCGTTGCAAGGCCGCCTTTGGCCTGATTTGACGTGAATGCATCGCTTGTCCACGAGCTGTTGTAGTCCGTGGAGACGGCTCCGCCATAAGCGTACCCGCTGTCACTCGACGTTGCGGCACTTGCGTCCACCAAATTGTTCGAAAACGTGTCGTTCGTGCTCGTGATTCCCTCGTAGTCGACGATTGCGCCGCCGTACGCATCGTCGCCGCCGCGGGCAACATTGTTTGCGAACGTATTTCCGCTGAGCGCCAAGGGATTGTCGCCGTCATTGTAGATCGCACCGCCGCGGCCGGCGTCATCTGGCCCGGTTCCGCCCGCAATGTTTCCGGCGGAAGCACTCGAGCCGCCGAACGTCGAGTTGCTGATCGTCGGTGATGACGAGTTGTACTCGATATCGATCGCGCCCGCTTCGCCGTAGAAACCGCCCGCGGTCGCGCTGCCGGCGACGTTTGCCGTAAAGGTCGATGATGCGACGCTCAGATTCCAGTCTGCATAGATGGCGCCGCCTTCGCCATTGCTACTGCCATCCGATCCGATGTTGTTCGCAAATATACAGTTTGCGAACACCGCACCGCCACTGGTGGGCGTGGACTCCTCAATAAAGTACGCGCCGCCTTCTTGCGCCTTATTCCCGGTGAACGTTGAATAAACGACGGACGTTGTTGCGCCGACGTTGCTTTCATCGAAGACGGCGCCACCGTATCCGGTGCCCGTGCTGCCGTTGGCGTTGAAAATTGTGTTGACGATCGACAGCGTTCCGTAGTTCTCGATCGCGCCGCCGCAGTTGCCTCCGTCCTCGCCGGGGCAGCTGGTTTGTGGTACTCCGCCCGTGAGCGTCACACCGTCGACGGCAAGCGAGCCCGCGGTAACATGAAATATCTGCGCTGTGCTGCCGCCGCTGATCGTAAGATTACCGGACGCTGACGGTGCGCCGCTGCCACTCGTGTTCCCGACGAGTGCTCCGGGCCCGATGATAATGATGCTTTGATTGTTAATCGTGATCGGGCTGCCGACGGTGATCGAGGTCACGCCCGTGAAGAGCAGCGCAGTGTAGACGCCGGCCGCCGTGCTCGCTTCGGCGACGGCTTCACGCAGCGTGCACGTCGTAGAACCGGAAGCGCAGGTGTTGGAGCCTCCGCTTCCGTCACCGCTGCTGTTAACGGTCAGCACATTGCCCGCGGTCGCGCTAGCGGTATTGGGTCCTGACTGCGAGACGTTGAGCGTTATGGCCGCCGCGTTAAGCTCGGTTCCGGTTCCGTTTGGGCCGCTCCACGTGATTATGAGGAAGCTGTCGAGCCCATACGTTGCGCCGACGTTGAGGACGCAGGTCAGATTCGGGTAGCCCGTGCACGCCGTAATGTTGAAGATTTGCGGCGCTCCGCCGTTGACGCTGACGGTGATTGATGCCGTCCCCGGCGAGATCGTCTGTGGTTTACGGACGGAGCTCGCCGTGGAAACGATCGGGTTTCCCCGGCTCGACGAGGACGCGCCGGCAGAGGGTATAGTTAGCGTTATCGCGATCGGCCGACTGCCGCTGGACGGTGTCGTCCCGCCCGAGCTTCCCGAGCCGTTCGAACTGCCCCCGAGGAACGACGTCCCACCGCCTCCGCCGCACGCTGTAACGATAAAACATGTGCTCAAAAGAAGAGCGGCAATGCGAAAACGGATCACAACAAAGAACCTCCGGTGACTAACCGCTTTCACGGCGCGGCACGGATTACTTGTTAATGCTCAGACACACCTTGAACATGAAGCGGATCACATCCGACTCTTTACCTGGGACTTACTGGGTCATCTTCCACAGACGGACCAGCCGGCCGTTACGCTCGAACGAGACGCGATCGGCCATGGCGCGCATGATCGTGATGCCGTAGCCGCGGGCCGCGTTTTCATCCGGATCGCTGAGCGTCGCGGGATCGAAGCCTTTGCCGTCGTCCTGGACTTCGATCACGATCGCATCCTCGTGATCCGAGCGCCAAACCCGAATCTGAAAATACGTGCGTTCGCGAAAGCCATGCTCGACCGCGTTCGCCAAGGCCTCGCCGACAGCGTAGCCGAGATCCTCGAGCTTCTCGTCGGGAAGCCCGAGGGCGCGAGCAAATTCGAGCGCAGTTCGTCTCGCGACCCCGACGTACGACCGCGAATTTGGAAAGCGAACGCTGCGATTCAAGGCTCCTGCTGTACTAGAGGTATCCCCCTTGTGAATCCTGGCGTCCGGACGATTCAGGCTCGGAGGCCGAAGGGCGGGTTCCCAGCGAAGGTAGGCCTGTGCATCCCCTCGATATTTTCCGGCACGACGACGCCCACGCTGAATCGTACGCAGCCGGCTCGACCCTTTTTAAGCAAGGCGAATCGGCCGACTTCATGTACGTTGTCGTCGAAGGCGCAATCGATGTCCGGCTCGGCGATGTCGTCCTCGAAACGGTGGAACCGGGTGGGATGATCGGTGAGATGGCGTTGATCGAACAACTTCCGCGCTCGGCTACGGCAGTCGCAAGAGAAGACAGCAAGGTCAGCGCAGTCGATCGTAAGCGGTTTTTGTTCCTCGTTCAGAACCATCCGTTCTTTGCGCTGCAAGTCATGGAAGTGCTCGCAAACCGGTTACGGCGAATGGACGACACGCTAACGAAAGCACTCCCAGAGCCGGCTTAGTCGCTCGGTGAAAGCGGCCGTCGATGCGGCGATCATCGGCGCTGGAATCGTCGGCACGTCGATTGCTGCACGTCTGATCGAACGCGAACCCGGTTGGCGTATCGTGCTGCTCGAAGCCGAGGGTTCTCCAGGCACCGGCGAATCGCGCTGGGCAACGGGCGGCGTGCGCGCACAATTCGCGACCGAAGCGAACATCATGCTGAGCTTGATCAGCATGCGCGTATTCGAGAATTTCGAAAGCACGTATGGCGTCGATCCGCATTTCCGGCGACACGGGTATCTGTTCGTCACAGCGGATGCGAAGCGGCTGGCGCTTATGGATGAGGAGCTGCGGATGCAGCGCGCGCTCGGCGTCGATACGCAGCGGCTCGATGTGCCGGCGATCCATGAGCTTTGCCCGCCGCTCGCTACGGACGATTTGATCGGTGGAAATTATTGCGCGAGCGATGGCTCGATCGAACCCGCAACGCTGCTGCATGCGTTTCTCGAAGCATTTCGGCGCCAAGGCGGAGCGATGGCGACGGAAGCACGCGTTCTTTCGATCGAGCGAACCGGTGACGTATGGACACTGAAAACGCCGCGCGTCGAGTATGAAACTCCCGTTATCGTCCTTGCGTGCGGGACGCGTGCGCGCGCCGTTGCCGCGCTCGCCGGAGTCGAAGTCCCCGTGCACGCCTACGCGCGGCAAGTCTTCGTCGCGGAGCACGTACCCGGGATTCCAGAACAGATGCCGCTCGTCGTCGATATCGATTCCGGCTGGTACGTCCACGCGCAGGTGGCGGAGCTGTTGCTCGGCGGTACCGACAAAGACGCACGGCCGATCCCGGATGGAGCCGCGCCGGGCGAAGCCGATTGGGGTGGGTTCGAAGCGGTCTCTCGCGCCGCAACGCATCGGATGCCGATTCTTGCGGATGCCAAGATCGTACGCGCATACGCCGGTGCGCGCACGTTGACGCCCGATCATCACGCGATTCTCGGGCCGGTTAAGTCGCATCCCGGACTTTTTCTCGCGACAGGGTTTTCCGGACACGGTATCATGCACTCGCCGGCGGTGGGGATTCTGCTCGCCGAATGGATAACCGAGGGCGAACCCCAGACGTGGGACGCCCGTCCGCTCATGCTCGAGCGATTCGCACAGCAGCACTTGAGAAACGAGAGCGCAGTCTTCTAGGTGAGCCGACATTCCATCACGTTCACGTTGAACGGAAAAACACAAACGCTCGCGGTCGAAGCCAATCGTCTATTACTCGACGTACTGCGCGACGATTGCAAGCTGACCGGGACAAAAGAAGGCTGCGGTATCGGCGTGTGCGGCAGCTGCAGCGTCCTCGTCGACGACAAGCTGATGTCGGCGTGTCTGATCTTGGCGGTGACCGCCGACGGCAGTGCGATTCGTACGGTCGAAGGTCTCGCGAAAGGCGACGCGCTCACGGAGCTGCAGCGCGCGTTCATGCAGCATGGCGGCTTTCAATGTGGGATCTGCACGTCCGGGCAAATCGTTGCTGCGGAAGCCTTGCTCGAGCAGAACCCACATCCATCCGAGGATGACGTACGCGCGTGGATGATGGGAAATCTCTGCCGCTGCACGGGCTACTATCAAATCGTCGAAGCGGTCGTTGCGGCCGCAAAAGAACGCTAGCGTGGCGGCATTCGAGTATCTCGAGCCCGTGACGCTCGAAGAAACCTTCGATGCGCTGGAACGCGGTGGCGAGGATGCGCATCTGCTTGCCGGCGGGACGGCGCTCGTGCTCCTGATGCGTCTTGGCCTCGTGCTCCCGGCGTACGTCGTCAGCTTGCGCCGAATCGAAGGATTACGCGAGATCGGTATATCTAAGGAAGGCGGTCTCGAGATCGGCGCGCTCGTAACCCACGCCGAAATCGAAGGCTCTGCGCTCGTGCAGCGTTTCTTTGCACCGCTGGCCCAGACGTTCGGCCGCGTTGCGACGGTTCGGATTCGCAATCAAGCCACGATCGGAGGCAATCTCGTGCACGCCGATCCGGCCAGCGATCCTCCACCGATGCTGATCGCGATGGACGCCGAGATCGTCGTGGCAGGACGCCGCGGCGTTCGTACGATTGCGGCCGGCGATTTCTTTCGCGACATCTTCGACGTCGCGCTCGAACCCGGCGAGATCGTCACCGCGATTCGGATTCCACCGCCGCCCCGTGGAATGCTCGGCACGTACGTGAAGTTTTTGCCGGCTTCGAAAGACGACTTTGCGACGGTCTCCGTCGCGGCCACAATCCAGCTCGATGCAAACGGAGGCTGCGAAGACGTCCGCTTAGCGCTCGGGTCTGTTGGGACGACTCCGGTGCGCGCACGGCGCGCCGAAGACGCATTGCGCGGCAAACGCATCACGCGCGAGACGATCGAGGCTGCGGCGGCGCTTGTCGCGCAAGAAGTCGATCCGCTCGATGACGTTCGTGGCTCGGCGGACTATAAGCGCGAGATGGCGCGTATCTGGACGCGCCGCGCGCTCGCACAGCTGGTGCCCGCATGAGCACCCTAACGCAAACACGCCGCCGTCCGTCGATCTTCGATTCGAATGAGCTGCGCGTCGATGGACGCGAGAAGGTAGCGGGCGAGGCAGAATACGCGGCTGATTTCGCGCTTCCGGGGATGCTGCACGCTGCATTTGCGACGAGTCCGTTCGCGCACGCCCGCATCGTTTCGATCGACGTCGAGCGTGCGCGTGCGGTCTCGGGCGTGCACGCCGTCCTGACGGGAGGCGACATCGGCGAGCACCGGTTCGGACGCCGGTTTTTCGATCGCCCGGCGCTGTGTGTCGAGCGCGTGCTCTTTATCGGCGACTCAGTAGCGGCGGTCGCGGCCGACACGCGCGAGATTGCAGAGAACGCAGCTGCACTGATCGACGTCGAGTACGAAGAGCTCCCCGTCATTTTGGAGCCGGACGAAGCGCTCGCGACGAATGCCCCGGTTCTTCACGAACACAGCGGTCGATATTATTTTCACGGCGGCAAGCGCGCAGCAGTTCCGCACCCGAACGTGCAGGGACGGCGCGTCATGCTCAAGGGCAACCTCGACGAGGGATTTGCGCGTGCCGACCACGTCTTCGAGCACACGTTCACGACGCCGCGCTACCATGGCGGCTATCTCGAGCCGCGCGCAACCGTCGTATGGATCGATGCGCAAGGCGTCGTTCATCTCATTGCAACGAACAAAGCGCCGTTTGCGCTGCGCGAGCAGTTTGCGATTTGCGTCGGCGTCCCGGTTGATTCGGTTCGCATCGAGCCGGCGTATATTGGCGGAGACTTCGGCGGCAAGGGGCTTTCGGTCGACGAGTATCCGTGCTATTTCTTGGCGCGCGCAACGGGACGTCCGGTCAAGTACGTCCGCACGTACCTCGAGGACATGCGCTCGAGTACGGTACGGCACGCGTCGCACACAACGATACGGACCGGCGTTACGCGCGACGGATATATCACGGCCATGGACGCGAAAATCGTGTTCAATGGCGGCGCCTACGCCGCCGGCAAACCGGCGCCGACGCTGTTGCCTGGGCTCGATCCGAAACTCCCTTACGACATTCCGGCCGGACGTCTCGAGCGAACGTCGGTCTACACGAATACGGTGCCGGGCGGACACATGCGCGCACCCGGCGACGTGCAGTTCATCTTTGCGGTTGAATCACACATCGACATGATCGCGCACGAGCTGCGGATCGATCCGCTCGAAATGCGGATGCGTAACGCCGTCACCGGTAATGGCTCCGATTTCGAAGATGTCCCGTATCTTGAACCCTCGGCGCGCGAGATGCTAGAGAAGATGCGCGAGGCTTCCAAATGGGGTACGCCCTTACCGCAAGGTCGCGGTCGCGGGATCGGATTCGGCGTGCGTCACATCGGCGGCGGAAAAGCCGAAGTGACGTTACGTGCGCTTCCGTCCGGCAACGTCGAGGTCGTCACGGGCGCGGCCGAACAAGGGATGGGAATTCTCACGCTCTTGCAGCGTGTCGTCGCGGCGGAACTCGACCTCGAGCTGGAACGCGTGACCGTTATTCGTGAGGCCGCAATGACGCAGACGCCGTTCGATCCCGGTGCGGGCGGGAGCCGTCAGACACACGTCACCGGAAACGCAGCACTCGATGCCGTGCGCCTTCTCAAAGCGCACGTAACCGCCAACGGCTGGCCGAAAGATGCGCCGCTCGAAGTGCGTGGTGTCTTCGAGGCCATGCATGGACACGAAGCGGCGCCGCATGGGTTCTGCGGATTCGTTGCAGAGGTGAGCGTCGATACGGAGACCGGAGTCGTTGAGGTGCTCGACGTCGTCTGCGTTTCCGACGTCGGCACGATCCTCAATCCGGTCGCACACCGCGGACAATTGGCGGGTGGGTTCGTCATGGGTTTGGGACACGCGCTAACGGAAGAGCTGCGCGTCGCCGAAGGCAAGATTGAAAATCCGTCGCTTGCCGACTACAAGCTACCCACGCAAATGGACGTTCCGCCGCTGCGTTTCATCAATATCGAAAACATTGCCGGCCCCGGCCCGTTCGGTGCGAAGATGGCCGGTGAGATCAACACCGCAGCAGTTGCGCCGGCGATTGCAAACGCGATCGCGAATGCGTGCGGCGCGCGCGTTACAACGTTGCCGTTGACGTCGGAGCGTGTTTTGTCGGCGTTACGCTTCTGACCGATTAACTGCCGCCGGGGCTGCTCGACTGCACCGGAGCCGGAAAGACGTTGTTGTTGAACGGACCGCCGTAGCCGCCGACCAAAATCGTCTCGAGCGATTGCATCGGTGCCGAGCTCGAGTCCCAGTAACCGAAACTCAACCAGCCCGCGACCGTCGGCGTGAACGCGCACTGAAAGTAGTAGAAACCGGACGGATCGGAAACGTTGACGGCCTGCAGCTCCGAGGCGTAGATCGATTGATTCCCCGAGATGCCCGTCGAGCACACGACGTTGAGATAAACGGTCTGCCCGACCGCGACGCCGATTACCGGTACGTTGGCTCCCATATTGGTCCATACGCCCGGCGGATTAAGGTACTCCATCACGTTCGACCAGTACGTCGTTTCCGTATCCGGGTTCTGAGAGGTCAGGGCGTAGACGTATTCGGCACCGGGAACGGTCGCGGTCGGCGCGGGTGCCGGAGCACTCGGCGCCGCGGATGGTGATGGTGCAGGCGCCGGCGTCGGAGTGAACGTTGCGACGACGACCGCGAATCCGGAAGTCATCGTTCCCGGCAGCAGCTCCAGCGTGAACGAGTCGCGCCGGTCGGCGAAGGTAACTGCTACGACAGCGTTACCTCCGCTAACGTTTGGATAGTTGAAATTGACTGCGACGTCGCGCGTTACGTAGCCGTTCGCGAATGCAGACCCGAGCGAGCTCGCGAGTTTGCGCGTCGCGGTAAACGATGTCACGCCGTTCAGCGGGGGATCGCTGGGCGTAGCCGCCGAGCCGGGCGTCGAATACGTATAGCGCTGCAACGTGTTCGTAGCGCGGTTCCAACGATATGCCCAGAAATGCCCGTAGCGCGAGGCGTCGCGCGAATAGAAATCGAGCTCGTGCCCGTCGCGGTTGTTGGTTCCGAGCACGTCCTGCGGCGGGACGAAGATAGCAAGCGCTGAGCTCGATTCCGCGTCGAGCGTCTCGATCAGGTGCGTAAGCGTCACGTACGCATGTTGCTGCGCAAACGCAGTGCGTGTGGCGCCGAGCAATCCCTGCGTGAGGAAAAGCAACGTCCCGCCGAGCACGATCCAGAGACCGGTCGCGATCAGGACTTCGATGAGCGTGAAGCCGCGTTCGCTCGAGCGTGGACACTCTCGCATCTGTTGCGAGCAGTGCCCACGCGCAAGCGGCGCAGTCTAGCTTACGGCCAGGTGAAGAGCACCTCGGCTGCAATCGAGCTGTTGTTGGTCGCTGCCGTTCCGAGCGGTGAGGTGTAGCGCGCGAAGACCGGATTATTCGACCAGTCGGCGCGATACTCGAGACGTGCCTTCCAGTTCGGAGCGAACTGTGGCACGAACTGGAACGTCCCGCTACCCTCGTCCCAGGTCTGCGCGAAGCCCGTACGCACGCCGTTCGTATCGTTGAACGATTCGTAACGTCCCGAGAATGTGACGTGCGAGTTTACGTTCCAAACGGCGTAGCCGGCGACGCCGTTCCACTTCGCAGTGGCCAGAACCGGAAGGCCGGCGAGATTGGTGACGATTGCGCCCGTGCTCGTGAAAAGCTGGTCGTTCGTCTGTTGCGCGGTGTCGTAGTTCACACCGAAGTTCAGCACGCTGCTGGGATTCCAGTGCCCGACAATGTCGACGAGCGTACGGGTTCCGTAGATCGTTCCGGTGATCGTGCCGAACCCGTACGGGTACATCGCGGTGCCGGAAGGCTTCGGTGCGATCGTGGCACCGTTTGGATACGGCGTGAGGACCGACGGCTCCGTACCACTGTAGATGTCACCGCCCACGGAGAAGATCGATGACGGAGTCCACGTGGCGCCGCCTTCGATCGTTGCGAGGCCTTGCGTTGCAATGATTTGATCCCAACCGTAGTTGGCGCCGGCCGTGAACGTCCAGTGCGACGGCGCGTATTGCAAGCGAAGTCCCGTGTGTGTGAACGGAATCGCGAAGCCAAACATGATCGAGCGCGAGATCTGATTGTTGTTCGGGTTTTCGATGACTTCGTACCCGGCTAGCGTCTCGAATTTGCCGGCCGTTAGCGTCCACGGGCCCGTTGCGTAGTACAGATTCGCTTGCGTGATATCCGTATACGTTCCGGCTGCGCCGCCGTACGATGCGATCACGTTTGCATCCGAGCCGAGACTGAATTCAACGTCGCCGCCCAACCCTTGGGACGTGTTCTTGCGAATGTTGAAGTTGAGATTGTTTGGAACGAAATTCGTCTCATTCGGCGCTTTGGTGTTGATCCCGGTAATCCCGTCGAAGACGCGATCAGGGGCGCCGTTCGTAAAGACGAATGTTCCACCGGTTGGAAGCGGCCGCGTGTACGTGGCGTCGCCAAATCCGGAAATGCTCCACGGCGGAGTCGGCGTCGCGGTCGGCGAGGGCGATGCGGCGGGTGACGCCGCGGGCGACGCAGCCGGCGCAGGTGCCGTTTGCGCAGACGTTGCTGCGAACGACACGGCGACGAAGGCGCCGAGCAGAATCGTCCCGATCAAGACTCTTCGCAAGAAATATTTCTCCTTTAGGATGAAAAGAAAACCGCGCAGCCTCTGATGGATCTGCGCGGTTCCTTCACGGCGACGTGCCGAGAGGGGAATCGGCTATCGTTGTGCCGCTAGGTCTTTGTGTACGATGTTCATGACAGCCGCACAAGCGTCCAAACGGATCATCCACTCGACCGCAACCACAGCATAGCAAGACGCGAGTGCCCGGCCATTCGACTGTCGGTAAATCAGGGACGCGTTGTGTTCGACAATCGTTTTCCGAATGGTGCCGCATTTGTCGCAGCTGCCTTTGTCGCATTGTCGCAAGAAACGAAAAACCGCGCAGCGCGCGCGGTTCATCGAGAGACGGATGTGCGTTCGAGTTACGCGGCCGGTCGGAGCTCCGCAGCCCTGCTAGCCGCGACCGATTTTCCTGGATCGGGTACCGCGAATAAGATGACCATCAAGCCGACGAAGGCGACGAGCGACCACAAGCTATCCACGAAAAGTTCTCCTCTGACCGAAAGTGACGCCCGCACCATGGGCGCTTCCTGATACTAAGATAGCCCAGTGCAGCCCCATGCGCATTGGACAGACGGAGAAGCTTTGCGCGGCTGTTTTCGACAATCGGCAGCCGCGGGCTCAGCTCGCGACGGTATTGATGAGGCTGAGCGGTCCGACATTTATGCGGATGCGGTCCCCGATCCCCAGAGAGAAATCGTCCGGCGGGACGATTCCGGTCCCGGTCATGAGCAGCACTCCCTGGGGTGCCTCGTACTCGCTGAGCAGATACCGGGCCAAGTCTGCGAACGCGCGCTTCATCTGCGAGGTCGACGTCGTTCCGGTGAATATCTCGTTATCGTTCCGCATGATGCCCAGACCAATCGTGACGTCGCCCAGCTCGTCGGCTTGGGCCAGCACGATCGCCGGACCGACGCTGCACGAACCGTCGTAGACCTTTGCCTGCGGCAGATAGAGCGGATTCTCGCCCTCGATATCGCGCGAGCTCATGTCGTTTCCAGCCGTGTACCCGACGATCTCGCCGAAGCGATTGATGACGAGGACAAGCTCGGGCTCGGGGACGTTCCACGCCGAGTCCTTGCGAATCCGAACCGCGCCGTTCGTCCCCACAACACGCCAGCCAACGCTTTTGAGAAACAACTCGGGGCGTTCCGCGTCGTAGACGCGCTCGTAGATGTCGCCAACGTGTGACTCGGCCTTACGCGCTTCACGGCTGCGTTGGTACGTAACCCCGCTCGCCCAAACTTCTTGCACCGGATCGAGCGGCGCCAAAAGCGGTTCCTGCGCGTCTTCGTCGCTGGCAAGATCACCGAGGATCGCGGCCATGCTGTCGGACGGGAGCGCCAAGAGCAATGCGAGGCCGACGCGGATCGGAAGGTAGCGTCCTTCGTACGCCCACCGCGGACCCGACGACGTCGCGTGTCGAGATAAACGGCCGCTCGGCATCGGATATGCAGTTTGCGAATGCGGAGGGCCGCGCCTCTCGCGCGGCAATAGGGAGGGCATGTCCGTGGCTCGCTCGACAAAAGGAATGGTTGCGTCCCCGCATGCGCTCGCAACCGCAACCGGCGCCGCCGTTTTGCGCGCCGGCGGAAACGCAGTCGATGCTGCGATCGCAACGAACGGCGTGCTCTCCGTCGTTTTTCCGCAAGCCAATGGTCTCGGCGGTGACGCATTTTGCATGATCTACGATCCGGAATCTGCCGACGTCGTCGCGTACAACGGGAGCGGGCGCGCGCCGCATAATCTCGAAGGCGCCGAGCTGCGCGAACGTGGTTTTACGGAGATGCCGGCGCGCGGTGGTTTCGCGGTCACCGTGCCCGGTGCGGTGCGCGCATGGGAAGACGTCCTGGAAGCGCACGGAACGCGAACACTCGAATCGCTCTTGGCGCCGGCGGAATCATATGCGCGCGACGGCTACGTCGTTTCGGAAACGGTCGCGTACTATCTCGCGCTCAATGCGCCGATTCTCGAGCAGTGCCCGGACGCGAAGGCCCTCTTTCTTGCGCGTGGCGTGCCCCGAGCCGGCGATGTGCTGCACAATCCGGGACTCGCGAAGACAATCGCGCAGCTCCGGCATGGCGGTGCCGACGGGTTTTACGAAGGCCCGGCCGGCGAAGCGATCGTCGCGCGATTGCGTGCGGCCGGAAGCCCGATCGACGCGGAAGATTTGAGCATGCATCGCACCCAGCGCACAACGCCGTGGCGCCTTGGGTGGCGAGACGGCGAAGTGCTCGCGCATCCGCCGAACTCGCACGGATCGTGCGCGCAGATGGTTTTGGGGGCGCTCGGCGAGGAGGGCGGCGATGACGGGCTTTGGACGCACATGGCGATCGAAGCGTTCAAAGCCGCATTCGACACGCGCGACACGCGGTTCGGAGATCCCGACTTCGTCGACGTCGCTGAAAACGACATCATCGGTTCCCATCACTTGCAAATGATGCGAGCGCGCATCGACCCCGAACGCGTGACGGCACAGTTCGGTTCGCCGCACTTACGGTTACGCACGGATTTCGGTGATACGATCGCGATCGTCACCGCCGATTCTGATGGACGCGCCGTCTCGCTGATTCAAAGCTTGTACATGAACTTCGGTTCCGGACTGGTCGCCGGCGAGGCGGGGATCGTGCTGCAGAATCGGGGTGCGTATTTCAACCTCATCACCGGCCATCCGAACGAGTTGCGCGGGGGACATCGGCCGGTACACACACTCGCACCCGCGATCTACGTGCGGAACGGCAAACCGGAGCTCGTCTACGGGACGATGGGCGGCGACGGGCAACCGCAGATCCACGTGCAGGTCTTACGCGCGATATTCGATCACGGTCTGGACGTTCAGGCGGCGGTCGATGCACCGCGCTGGATTGCGGGGCGGCCGCATGTTCCGGGACGTGAAGACGTCATGACCGACACGGTCGTCGTCGAATCGCGTTTGCCGAGCGACGTTATCGACGGCTTGACACGCCGCGGTCACGTCGTCGAGCGGTTGGGCGCGTACGATCATACGATGGGGCACGCGCACGCGATTCGGATCGATCACGAGCGTGGGACGTTCACCGGCGGCGCCGACCCACGGACCGATTCACTGGCGCTGGGCGTGTAGCGTGAAAGCTGCGGTTGGATTCTTACATGCCGGAGAGAAATCGAAAGAGGCGACGTTAGCCATCCTTGCCAAGCGCGGCAAGGAATCTGTGGCCGTGCATCTTGTCGATTCGACGCTCGTCGACGCCGGCGCAACCGAATTTCCGATCGATGAGCGGCGCTACGCAAAATTGCGCAAGCGTGCGGAAGAGTTGGCGCGGGATGCCGAGCGTATCGTCCTCACCTGTTCCGTTTATAACGAAGCCGCGCGCTGGCTTACCGATGATCTTGGCGTGCGGGTCGATCGATCGGATGAAGCCGGAGCGCGTGCGCTCCTGCAAACGCGCGGCCCGGTCGGAATCCTCGTCAGCTATCCGCCGAGCCGTCCGGTCGTCGTCGACTACGTCAGCGAAGTGCTTGCAAACCAAGAGCAAGAACGTGAGATTCGTTCATCGCTGACGGAGGATGCGCCGCCATTCTCGACGCCGGACGATGTCTATCGCCGCGCGCTGATCGAGGCGCTCGCGCCGCTGAAAGGCTGCGGCGTTTTGTTTCTCTCGCAATTCACGATGAACGAGCATGCAAAGATGATTCGCGACGTTTGGGGAGCGACGCCGGTCGTCAGCGCCGTAGAAGCGACGGTCGCCGAGCTACTCGGCGCCTAGTGCTCTATTTCGCGTACGGATCGAATCTCTCGAGGAGTGCGATGCAGCAGCGCGCACCACGTGCGCAACCGCTCATCGCAGGTTCGTTGCTCCAGCACGCGCTCGTCTTCGAGTGCAACGAACCTGCGGGAGCGCCGGATGCTTACTTCGCCAACGTCCGGCCCGATGCGACTGCCGTTGTCCCGGGCGCCATGTACGAGATCGACGCATCTGATCTGCAGGCGCTCGACGCGTACGAAGACGTCGCGCGCGGCGTCTACGAGCGCGTCACGCTCCAGGTCGTGCGCGCGGACGGCGTCCGTGCAGACGCAATCGTCTATCGCATGCGCAGCGCGCATCCCCCGCGTCTTGGCCTGCCGGCGAGTACGCAGCTCGATCAGATACGCGCGGGCTATGCGGATTGGGGTTTGGATTTGCGCGTCTTGGAGGCTGCGCTGGAGTCCATCAACTCGAGAATGGCCTGAACGACGTCGCGTCGCGAGAGCTTTCCGGCTTCGAGCTCGCGCAGCAGCCGCGCGGCTTCGTCGGACTCGAGTGCGACGCGGGCTCGACGCGCGGCGCCTTCGCGCGCGACACGGACGACTTCAAATTGCACCGCGCGCGTCGCATTCGGTGCACCCCGGGCCTCGAATTGGCGGAGCGCTTCGACGAGCTCGTCGACGCCGGTTCCGTCGTTCGCAATCGTTTGTAGTACCGGCACGTCGCGGGCGCTTTCGTGCAGCATGTGTTTGAGATCGACGGTCGTTGCGTTCGCGCCCGGACGATCGGCCATGTTTACTACGAAGACGTCCGCAATTTCGGTCAGTCCGGCTTTGATCGTCTGAACGGCGTCGCCGAGCGCGGGGACCGTGACGACGACCACGACATCCGCGATTGCAACGATCTCGAGCTCGACTTGCCCGACGCCGACCGTCTCGATGATGCACAAATCGAAGCCCGCGGCCTCGATCAACGCGACAGCCTCGCGGGTCGCCGGCGCGATCCCGCCGGCGCCTTCGCGCGATGCCATGCTGCGGATAAAAACGCCGCCGTCGCTTGAGTGACGTTGCATTCGGACGCGGTCGCCGAGGACGGCGCCGCGTGTGAACGGCGAGGAAGGATCGATCGCGACGACGGCAACCGTCTTGCCTTGGTTGCGGAATTTTTCGATCAACCTGTCGACCAACGTCGATTTTCCGGCACCCGGTGGACCGGTGATGCCGTACACGGAGAGGCGACCAAGGGCTGGATCTCGTGGTCCAAGGCTCGCCAGGAGCTCAGTGGCCTGGGCGTGTCCGTTCTCGACCTTGCTGATGGCGCGCGCCAGATCGCGCTGCTTGCGCGGCGCGATCGACTTGGGGGTCTCCTCGTGCGGCACGCGCATTGCGGGCGTCTTCGACGCTACCCTGGGGGGCCTTGCCACGCTTGCGATACTAACCTTGGAGAGCGACCGGCCTCTCTGGCCCGTCTTTTTGGAGGAAATTTTTAAGGCAAGAAGCCTTTTGTGGGGCAGGTGTGTTATATTCACGCTTGATGTGATGGGCCCGGTGCCGTCCGTCGCCTCAAGCGTTAGTTCGTCTAGTCCGTTGGTCAGAGTGGATCCGTCTCCTCACTATCAGGTACGTCGCGAACACGAAAATTATCAGGCACCAGAAACGAAGAAACCTGTTCACGTATGTACACTGATGAAAGCCTGACTTGCACGGATTGCAACGCACAATTTACCTTTAGCGCCGGAGAGCAAGAATTTTTCGCCGCTAAGGGATTCCAGAATAAACCCAACCGTTGCCCCGATTGCCGCGCTGCGCGTAAAGCGCAACGAGCATCCGGTGGCGGAGGCGGCGGCGGCGGCGGATATTCGGGTGGCGGATACGGCGGCGGTGGCGGCGGTGGCCGTCAACGCGAGATGTTCCAAGCTGTCTGCAGTCAATGCGGACGGACTGCGGAAGTCCCGTTCCAACCACGCGGCGACAAGCCGGTTTATTGCCGCGACTGCTTCCAGCAGCGGCAATCATATCGCTAACTAAAAAGCGATAGCAAAACTGAACGGCTCACTTCGGTGAGCCGTTTTTGTTATGCAGCCTGGGGCGGAGCGCCGTTTAATCCGAGGCCTTTCTAAGTGCGACGGAGATGCGTGGGCCGATTGGGCGTTTTTCTTTCGGAATCGCGTGCTCCCAATTGAGCTGGCTGGGGCCTTGCATCACGAGCAAACTTCCCGGCTCCAAATCGAGACTCAACGTGCGCTTGCGCGGCGCGGTAGGTTTGGTGCGCAACTGCATGCGGCGCGTCGCGCCGAAACTCACGAGCGCAATCGTCGGTGCCGTTCCGAACACGGCGATCCGGTCATTGTGCCATGCAACACTGTCATGCTCGTCGCGATAGAAATTCAAACCGATGCGCTGGATCGTTACCTGCACGAGCGGCTCGATGCGTTCGCGGATCTCTTCGAGCACGTCCGGGAACGGCGACTCCGCATAGTGCGCGACCAGGCGCGGCACGTCGACCTCGCGATCGTACATCCAGCGGCGATCCGATTCCCATGGAATCTCGTCGCGCAACGCCGCAAAGAGGCGCTCGCTCTCATCGCGATTGAAGACGTGCGGCGTATAAACAATCTTGCCGGTTTCGTCGTCTGCGACGACCGTCGCTTGGGAAGTGGCGAAGAGTCCGAGTTGGTGTGACACGTGAGGGGTTACCCTCTCGCAGACGCCTCCCACGCGCGAACGGTTTCGATTTGTCCGGCCATGTAGTGTAAGAACCCGCCGCCCAAAAGGAACTCTTTGCGCAACGGATCCAGCCTGAACGGGAGCGGCTCGCCGCCGGTCGCAATCGTTTGATTTGCGACATCGATGCGTGCGGAGGCGGAAGTGAAGACGCGCTCAACCTCATCGGCCGGAATCGTCGCAAGCACGAAACCGTTGTTATATGCGTTCTCTTCGAAGATGCGAGCGAAGCTCGGCGCGATCACGGCTTTGAAGCCGCGCGCTTGCAGCGCCCACACGGCGTGTTCGCGCGAGCTCCCGGCGCCGAAATTCTCGCGTGTAATGATGATCGTCGCGTCGGGATGCGCCGCGTAGAGCGCGTCGATGCCCGGTAGTCCGCCGAAGCAATACGCCCCCAGCCCCTTCGCGTCGACGGCACCCAAATAGCGCGTCGGAATGATTTGGTCGGTGTCGACGTTGGCGCGATCGAGCGGGAAGAGCTTGCCTTCGAGGATCATGCCGGTACTGCGCTTTCGAGGTCGCTCGGGCTTGCGATCCGTCCCATCACGGCGCTTGCAGCGACGACGATCGGCGAAGCGAGGTGCACGCGTCCGCCCATGCCCATTCGTCCGGGAAAGTTTCGATTGCTCGAGCTGATGCAACGCATCTGCGGCGCGAGAACGCCGGTCGAGAGTCCAGGGCACGCGCCGCACGAGGAGTGCGTCCAGAGTGCACCCGCATCTTGAAAGATGTCGTGCAAGCCTTCGGCCTCGGCTTGGCGTTTCACGAGCTGCGAGCCGGGCGTGACGATCGTTGGGATGCGTACTTTGCGGCCGGCGAGGACTGCCGCTGCGGCTCGCAGATCGCCGATGCGCGCGTTCGTGCACGAGCCGATGAAGGCTTGATCCAGCTCGATCTCGCGTAACCGAGTTCCGGGCTGCAAACCCATATATTCGAGAGCGGCTGAATCTGCATCGAGCGGGACGCTGCCGGAAAGCGGCGCGCTTTCGCCTGGATTCGTTCCCCACGTTACGGTTGGAACGAGCGCGCTCGCGTCGATCCCCAGCTCGGCATCGTACGTCGCATCGCTATCAGCAACGAACGTGCGCCATCGTTCGGCGGCTCCTTCGAAATCATCGCCCTTTGGTGCAAACTCACGTCCGCGCAAATAGGCGATCGTCGTCTCGTCGACGGGACACATCCCCGTCGTCGCGCCGGCTTCGATCGACATATTGCACAGCGTCATGCGTTCGTCCATCGAAAGCGCCGCAATACCGTCACCTGCATACTCGAGCACGTAGCCGGTTCCGCCTTTGAAGCCAAGTTGCGCGACGACTGCAAGCGCGAGATCTTTTGCGGTAGCATCCTCTTGCAAGCGTCCGCGTACCGTGATCCGCATGACCTTCGGACGCGCAACGACGACGGCACTCGAGAGCAGCGCTCCGGCCAGAGCGGTGCTTCCGACGCCGAATGCAAACGACGCGAACGCGCCGATCGTGCATGTGTGGCTGTCGCTGCACACGAGGGTCGAACCCGGCATGACATGACCGCGCTCAGGGACGAGAACGTGACAGATGCCGTTGTTGCCGACGTCGTACAGACGCACGCCGCGCTTTTTCGCCCAGGTACGAAGGTACAGTGCAAGCTCGGCGGTTGAGGTGTCTTTCGCCGGTGCGACATGATCGTTAACGGCGATGATGCGCTCGGCATCGTAGAGCGCGCCGTTGAAATCGCGTTCGATGAGCTCGATCGCGGGAGGGCCGAGCAGCTCGTAGAGTACGGCCCGATCGATGTAGATGAGCGCGTTGCGGCCCGGAAGCTCGCGCACGAGATGCGCATTCCAGACCTTTTCGAAAAGCGTGCGACCCATCTAGCGCGCCGCAGCAGCTCCCGCGAAACGATCCGGAGAGAGAAACCCGATCGGATGACGCGTGCGGCCCTCGAGCGCCAGATCGGCGACGATCTCACCGACAACGCTGCAGAACTTGAAGCCGTGACCCGAGAATCCGCCTGCGATCACGACGTTCGCGTGTCCCGGGTGCAGGCCGATGATGAAGTGTTCGTCCGGCGTCAGCGTATACAGGCAAACCTTGGAACGCAGATACGTTGCGGCTGCGCCCGGAATCAAACCGTCCAAGAACGCGCGGACCGGCGCAACTTCTTCGGGCGAGACGTCGCGATTGACTTCGTCGGGATCGGTCGGCTTAAAGCTGCGATAGATCGCGATCTTGATTCCCTCGCCCGGTACGTAAGGGAATCCGTAAACGCGCCCCTCTTCGCGTGCGACAATGAAGATCGGTAGCGATTCGAGGTCACTCGTGTCGTGCGCGCTCCCAGGTGCGAACCAATGCATCACCTGCCGTTCGACGACGAGCGGTAATCCAAGATCCGACGCGATGCGGCCAAGCCACGCGCCGGCCGTCACGATTAGACGATCGGCGTCGATGACGTCGCCGTCCGACGTCCATACGCGTACGCCGCTGGGAATAGCTTCATAACGCGTGACGCTCGTTCCGAAGCGCGCTTGCGCGCCGGCTTCGATTGCGCGGCGCAAGTGCGCGCTGATGCATGCTTCCGGCCGCACGAAACCGGCGGTCGGCTCGAACAGTCCGACCTCGCCGTCGCGAAAGTGCATCGATGGGTAGCGGCGCGTAAGCTCGTCGTGCTCGAGCAGCTCGTGCGCCAGCCCATGCTCGCGTGCGCTCTCAAGTGCGCCGTCGACGATGTTGTTATCACGCGTGCTCAGCATCAGTCCGCCGGTGATGTTCATCAACGGTTCCCCGGTTTGCGCTTCCAGTTCGCGCCATAACTCGTACGCGCGCTTTGCCAGCGTTACGTAACGCGCATCCAGAAAGTACGTTTGACGGATGATGCGCGAGTTGCCGTGCGACGAGCCGAATCCGTGAATCGGCTGAAAACGCTCGAGTCCGATGACGCGCCGTCCGCGCGAAGCGACGTGCGCGAGCGCCGCGCTTCCCATTCCGCCGAGTCCGAGTACGATCGTATCCCAGCTCATAGAATCTGACTCAAGAAAGCTTTCGTGCGTTCCTCTCGCGGTGCTGCAAAGAATTGGGCGGGCACGCCGCGTTCGACGATTGTACCACCGTCGAGGAAGACGATCAGGTTGCCGACCTCACGTGCAAAGCCCATCTCGTGCGTCGCCAAGATGCACGTCATCCCGTCCGCGACGAGTCCGCGAATGGTGAGCAAGACCTCTTTGACGGTCTCGGGATCCAGCGCCGCGGTAACCTCGTCGAACAAGATGACCTGCGGGTTCATGGCGAGCGAGCGTGCGATGGCGACGCGCTGCTGTTGCCCGCCCGAAAGCTGGGCCGGAAAGCTCTCGGCTTTGTCCCGTAATCCGACCTTGGCTAGCAGCGCGTATGCGCGCTCCTCGACCACCGCTTTGTCTTCGTGCAGCACGTAGATCGGCGCCATCATGACGTTTTCGAGCGCTGTTTTGTGCGGGAAGAGATTGTATTGTTGAAAGACAATCGAAACGCGCTTGCGCAGCGCAATCAGCTCCTGATCGCTGTGCAGCGCATGCACCGCAATATCGTCGACACGAATCGTGCCCGCGTCGATTGGGACGAGTCCGTTGATGCAGCGCAGCAGCGTCGATTTTCCGGAACCGGACGGCCCGATTATGCAGCACACGCCGCCGGGGTCGACTGCGATGTCGATTCCGGCCAAGACGACGTTCGTTCCGAAAGATTTGCGAACGCCGATGAGCTCGACGAGTGGACGTTCGCTCACGATGCCACCGCGAAGCGCCGCTCGAGGCGCTTGGTGTACATGGCAATGGGATAACAGTAGAGGAAGAACCACACGAGGATGTAGCCGTAGAACGGCATCAGGAGCTCCGTGCGGCCTTCGGCGCCGAGCACATTGCGCGTCAACGTCAGCACTTCGGTCACGCCCAAGATCGATGCAAGCGTCGTCGACTGCGTGAGAATCGCGTAGAGGTTCATCCACGGCGGCAGCATGCGTTTAACCGCTTGCGGGACGATGATTAGGCGCAGCGTTTGCATGTAATCGAATCCGAGCGATTGCGCTGCTTCCCATTGCGTGTAGGGCAACGAGACGATTCCGCCGCGGAAGATTTCGGAGACGTTCGCCATCACGGGTAGCGCGAGACCGACCGTCGCTTTGATCCAATCCGGAAACGGCACCGTTCCGAATGGCGTGTGAAATTCGAATGGTGTCAGGTACATCACGAAAAACATCAGCACGAGCCACGGCGCATTTCGAAAGATTTGCATGAACCAATACGCGGGGCGCTCAACCGGAGCGCGAGGCGAGATGAGTAAGACGCCGAGAACGGCGCCGAACAGCGTTCCCAGCGCCATCGAAAGCACGCTGATCGCGAGGTTGAAGAGGAACCCGTGAAAGAGGAGCGGCGTCCACTTCACGAGCGTTGCGAGCACGCCGGGCTTCCCAACGGCGGTTTGCGCTTGTGCAAGCGCAACCGATCCTGCAAAAAGCGCGATGGAAAAGAAGAGTACGCGCTTCGTGATCACAGGCCGTAACCCGGAATCCGCAAACGTTTCTCGAGCACCTCCATGCCCCACACGACGATCGCGACGAGCGCGACATACGCGATCAAGATGAAGATCATCATCTCGGGGACGTTGAGCTCGTCGGACCAAATCTGGTTAGACGCGTACAGCAGCTCGGGGACCGCGATCGCGTAGGCAAGTGACGTCGTCTTGACCAGATTCACGATGTTGTTCGTGAACGCCGGCAATCCGATCCGGAAGGCGAGCGGAAACATGATGCGCACGAAGCCCTGCAAGCGCGAGAATCCAAGCGACTCGGCAGCCTCGAGCGTCGTGTGCGGAATCGCTTCGATCCCGGACCGGAAGATCTCAACGTTGAACGCTCCGGCAAAGAGCGAGAGTGAGAACGACGCCCAGAAGACGTTGTTGAAAAACGGATGAAAGAGTCCGTCGGCCCCGCGCGTTGACAGTAACGGGCTGAGCGCGAAGAAGAAGAAATAGAGCTGAACCAGCGGCGGCGTGTTTCTGAAAAATTGCACGTAGGCCGTGACGATTTGCCGGACGATTCGCCAGCGCGTTCCGAGCAGCCAGACGCCGAGCACGCCGATGAGCGTGCTGGCTGCGATCGTAACGATCGACAGCCAGACGGTCATCTCGAATCCGTGGAGCATTCGTGTTCGCTCTCCCGTTTCATAAAGAAACGTGAGGCGAATGTGGGCGCTCTGTGCGAGCCAGCGGCCGAATACCGCGAGCGGGTCTATTTCTTATTGGCCTCGGCATTCATCTGCTTCGAGAACGTCGACACCGGGACGTTGTACTTTTTCTCGAGCGCGATGATCGTGCCGTTCTTGTGCCAATCTTTCACGACGTCGGACATGAAGGCCATGAATTTGTCGTCACCCTTGTCGACCGCGAGGCCCCAGGGCTGCACGTCGATCGACGCGAGCGGGAGATCGAATCCACCACTCCAGGCCGGATCGAGTGAAAGCGGATTGTTGAACGAGTCGTCATAGACGAAGCCTACGCAGGTTCCGGTGCGCAGCGCACTCAGGGCTTCGGTAGTTCCCGGAAACGCGACGAGCGTCGCGCCGTACTTGTCCTGCATATCTTTGTTGTAAAAGGCGCCCTGAATGCCGCAAAGCGACTTGCCTTTGAGATCGTCCCAGCTTCGCAGCCCGGAGCCCTTGCGCGCGATGATGTCGACCCCCGCGGCGTAATAGCTCGGCTTGACGATTCCGACGAGCTCTTCGCGTTGCGGCGTATCGGTCATCGTCGCAATCATCAAGTCGATCCGCCCTTGCTGTAAGAACTGAATGCGATTGGCGGCGACCACTGGGACGTACTCGATTCCGACGCCGAGCCGGCGCGCAACATCTGCGGCCAGGTCCGGCTCGATGCCCACGACCTTCCCCGACGGATCCAGGAAGCCGAAGGGTTTGTAATCGGTTTTGACGCCGACGATGAGCTTGCCGCGCTGCTTGATATCGGCGAGCGTGTCACGTGCGGACGCCGGCGCCGCCACCCACAACCCGAGTACGAGGGCCGCGAGGGATGCGATCAAGAGTCGACGGACGAGCTTCATGCAGTGTCTCCTTAGTTTGGTGCGGGTTGTGGCTCAGCAGCCGCCGGTTGTTCTTGCGCGCTCGGCTGCGGCGTGGGGGGGACCCGTTGGTTGAGCACGACAATCGCCGTGCCGATCGCGGCACCGAGTCCAAGATAGAACCAGCGACGCTTGGAAAAGAAATTCTCGAGACCGAATAAACGGTCGAGGGAACATTCGCCATATCCTGCGGCGGCAAATGCAAGCGCCGCAGTCGCGTAAAGCAGCGGGACTTCAATGCCGTTGTCGGAGGCGAAGAAACCGTTGTCTTTGTGCACGGTCGACATCGCAACGAGCATGTTCACGATCATGATCGACGGACCGACGGTTCCTAAAAAACCGGTCGCGATCAAACCGCCCGAGATCAACTCGTTATACGCAGCCGCTGCTCCCATTTGCTCGGCATCTTCGAAGCCGAGCATGCGCATGAAGCCGGCAGTCTTCGCGGGTCCGGAACCCTCGAACCATCCGTACGCTTTTTGCGCGCCGTGCGCTGCCATCCCACCGCCGATGATCGACCGAGCGACCAACATTCCAAAACTCGAGCGCATTGATGTCCTCCGATTTTCGGATGGAAGCGAGGGACCGCCGACTTCCCGGCTGAACGTGCTCCACCTCCCCTTTATGCTGACGCAAAATACGACGACGACGCAAGGCCTCCGCGCGCACAACGTGGCGCAGACGATCGATGCAATTCGCGCGATCATCGACCAGGGCACCTCGCGAAAAAGTCTGGAGAATATCAAGGCGCTGCTGACGGAGCTGGCGTCGCAGACGGAGCTCTTTCCGTGGGAGCATTTCCCGCTCGGAGACGGTTTGGCGCCGCGCATCTACCGCTTGTCCGAAGACGCGGACGGCCGCTTCGCGATGTACGCATCGGTCGGCGCGCCCGGAAAATCGCAGCCGCCCCACAACCACACCACGTGGGCGGTGATCTCCGGCGTCTACGGCGACGAGCACAACGTTTTGTATCGCCGCAGCGGCGACCGGCTCGAGCGTGTCGGTGAGATAACGGTCCGGCGCGGAAACGCCGTCGCGCTCATGCCGAACGACTTTCACACGATCTGCGTGACGGGCTACGTCAATTCGCTCCATTTACACGCGTATGGGCGTTCGCTCGAACAATTGCCGAAGCGCATAACGTTCGAGAGCGAATCCGGTGGCCGGTACCGCGTGTTCGGGCCGCCCAAAGTGTACGAACCCGTTACGGAGTGAACCGTCTCGAGGGGAAAGTCGCGATCGTCACCGGTGCGGCGAGTGGAATTGGCCGTGCAACCGCCCTGCGTTTTGCGGAAGAAGGCGCGCACGTCGTGGCCGCGGATCTGGATCGCGATCGGGTGCGGACAGTTTTGGGCGATGCGGTCCTCGCGCTCGACGTCGATGTCGCGGACCAAGCGAGCGTTGCCGACCTGTTCGCGCGCACGAAGGACGAACACGGCCGAGTCGACGTGCTCGCGCACTTCGCGGGGATCACGCGGGACGCGATGGCGTCGAAGCTCGAGCTCGATGCGTGGGAAGAGGTTCTGCGCGTCAACCTGACCGGAACGTTTTTGACGGCGCGCGCCGCCGCGGTCGAGATGCGCGCGAATGGCGGCGGAAGCATCATTCTTACGTCGTCGCGTTCGTATCTGGGAAACGTCGGTCAATCGAACTATGCTGCGAGCAAGGGCGGTGTCGTGAGCTTGACGCGGACGCTCGCGCTCGAGTACGGAAAATGGAACGTGCGCGTCAACGCGCTCGCGCCGGGTTACATCGAAACACCGATGACCGCAGCGATCCCCGACCGGATTCGGCATCTCGCGCTCGAGGGGACGCCGCTGGGGCGCGCGGGACGTCCGGAAGAAGTCGCCGCAGCGACCTTGTTTCTCGCGAGCGATGATGCATCGTACATTACCGGGATCGTCCTCGCGATCGACGGCGGCCGCACGACGGGGTTCGCACCGGCCTAAGTATGGAAAAGGCGATCTTCGGCGCGGGCTGCTTTTGGGGCGTTGAGAAGGCGTTCTCCAAAGTCCCCGGAGTCTTGGAAACGAGCGCCGGGTACGCGGGCGGACATCACCCGAACCCAACCTACGAGGACGTTTGTTCGGGCCGGACCGGACATGCCGAAGTCGTCGAAGTGACCTTCAATCCGCAGATGGTCTCGTACGAGCAGCTGGTCGGGGTCTTCTTTCAGATTCATGATCCGACGCAGCTCAACCGTCAGGGGCCGGATCTGGGCGACCAGTACCGCTCGGTCCTTTTCGTGCAATCCGAAGAGCAGCGCTCGGTCGCCGAGCGGACGCTCGGGCGGCTCGAAGCCGAACGTGCTTTCCGCCGGCCGATCGTCACCCGGATCGAGCCGGCACCTGCCCTTCTGGCGCGCCGAGGACTACCATCAGCGCTATTTAGAGAAGCGCGGGCGTTCTCTCGGACCCCTCGGGACAGGGTTTCCGAAGCTCTTTTAGGCGAATTGACCGGACGCAGAGGCACTGCTATAATCCCGTGGTTGCGGCCCCACCCCGTCGGTGTGGCCACTTTTGTGTTGTGCTAGGGAGCCAGGTTGCCGACTATCAGTCAGTTGGTCCGTAAGGGCCGTTCGAAAATCGCAAAAAAGGTGAAGACCCGCGCATTTCGCGTGATTCAAACGGGCCCCAAGCCCGGTCATCCCGATTTGCCGACGCGAAGCTTTGAAGTTACCGGCAACCCGCAGCGTCGCGGCGTGTGCACGCAAGTGAAGACCGTAACGCCGAAGAAGCCGAATTCCGCACTTGCGAAAAGTTGCGCGCGTCCGCCTCACCAACGGTGAGGAAGTGACCGCGTACATTCCAGGCATCGGGCACAACCTTCAAGAGCACAGTGTGGTTCTTGTACGAGGCGGCCGCGTCAAGGATCTCCCTGGCGTGCGCTACCACATCATTCGCGGGACGCTCGATACGTCGGGTACCGCGAACCGCAAACAAGGCCGCTCCAAGTACGGCGCAAAGCGCCCGAAGTAGCGAAAGTAGAATAAAGAAAGATGCCCCGCAAAGGACCCTCGCCCAAGCGACCGATCCTACCGGATCCGAAGTTCAATTCCAAAGTGCTCGCGCGCTTCATTAATAAGGTGATGACGCGAGGGAAGAAGTCCATCGCCGAACGGATCACGTACCAAGCTCTCGAACATCGTCGGCGAGAAGACCGGACGCGACCCGATGGACATCTTCACGCAAGCGCTCGGGAATGCGATGCCGCTGGTCGAGGTTCGTCCCCGCCGCGTCGGCGGCGCGACCTATCAAGTTCCGATGGAGGTGCGTCCGGATCGCCGTCAGGCCATGGCGATGCGCTGGCTCATCGGTTTCGCTCGGCTGCGCCCGGGGCACTCGATGGAAGAAAAGCTCGCGAACGAGCTCATGGACGCAGCCAACAACGTCGGCGCTGCGGTCAAGAAGCGCGACGACACTCACAAAATGGCAGAGGCCAACAAAGCCTTCGCACACTATCGCTGGTAGATTTTAAAAACAATGGCCCGGGAGTTTCCACTAGAGCGGACGCGTAACATCGGCATTGCCGCGCACATCGATGCCGGCAAAACGACGGCGACCGAACGTATTCTTTTTTACACTGGCCGTACGCATCGGCTCGGTGAAGTTCATGACGGCTCTGCGACGATGGACTGGATGGTCCAAGAGCAGGAGCGCGGCATCACGATCACCTCAGCCGCGACGGCGTGCACGTGGCGCGACACGCGCATCAATATTATTGATACGCCTGGCCACGTTGACTTTACCGTTGAAGTCGAGCGCTCGCTGCGCGTCCTCGACGGTTTGGTCGCGTTGTTCGACGCGGTCGCCGCGGTGCAGCCGCAATCCGAAACGGTTTGGCGTCAAGCCAACAAGTACAACGTCCCGCGCATCATCTTCGTAAACAAGATGGACCGCATGGGCGCAGACTTCTTCAATTGCGTCAGTAAGATTCACGAGCGTCTCGGCGCGAACGCCGTTCCGATTCAGGTGCCGATCGGTGCCGAAGACAAGTTCCTCGGCGTCGTCGATCTCTTCACGATGAAGAAGATCATCTACACCGACGATCTCGGAACGACGAGCGAGCACGAAGACGTCGAGCCCGGCGAGTTGCGCGATCTCGCCGAGAAGTGGCGCTTCCAGCTGATCGAAGCGATCGCCGAGCAAGACGACGAGCTCACCGAGATGTATCTCGAAGGAAAGACGATTCCGGAAGAGCGCCTCAAGCGCGCGCTGCGCCTCGCGACCATCGCCGGCAAGGTGCTTCCGATGTTGTGCGGCTCGGCGTTCAAGAACAAGGGCGTGCAGCCGCTGCTCGACGCTGTCGTCGATTTCTTACCGTCGCCGCTCGAAGCCAAGACGATCGTCGGCAAAGATCCGAAAACCGGAGCCGAGATCACGCGCAAGCCCGACGACAAAGAACCGTTCGCGGCGCTGGCGTTCAAGATCGCGACCGATCCGTACGGCAACCTGACGTATTTCCGCGTGTATTCAGGCGTGCTCGAAAAAGGCACGTACCTTTATAACGCGCGCAACGGACGCAAAGAGCGAATCGGTCGCATTCTGCGCATGCACGCGAACCATCGCGAAGACATCGATTGGATAGGCGCGGGCGACATCGCCGCCGCGGTTGGTTTGGGTGATACGCGCACCGGCGACACGCTGTGCGACGAGAAGAACCCGATCATCCTCGAGACGATCACGTTCCCCGAACCCGTCATCTCGCAGGCGATCGAGCCGAAGACGAAAGCCGATCAGGACAAGCTCGGTCAGGCACTGACGCGTCTCGCGCAAGAAGACCCGACCTTCAAGATGCGCACCGACGAGGAGACGCAGCAAACGATCATCGCCGGAATGGGCGAGCTGCATCTCGAGATCATCCTGGATCGCCTCAAGCGCGAATTCAAGGTTGAAGCCAACGTCGGCAAGCCGCAAGTCGCGTATCGAGAATGGATCACGAAAACGGTCGAGCGCGAAGGCCGCTTCATTCGTCAGACCGGCGGCAAGGGCCAATACGGCGACGTGTGGATTCGCATCGAACCGGGTGAGACCGGGAGCGGCTACGTCTTCGAGTGGAAAATCGTCGGCGGCGCGGTTCCCAAAGAATACGCGAAACCGGTTCACGAAGGCATCAGAGAGGCCGCCGAAAACGGCGTCCTGGCCGGCTATCCGGTGCTCGACTTCAAGGCGACGGCGTTCGACGGTTCGTATCCACGACGTCGACTCCTCGGAAATCGCGTTCAAGATCGCCGCATCGATGGCGTTCCGCGAAGCCAACAGAGCCGCGGGACCGATTTTGCTCGAGCCGATCATGGGCGTCGAGGTAACGACGCCCAAGGATTACCTGGGCGCCGTCAACGGCGACCTGATGCGGCGCCGCGGCACGATTCAATCGACGGAAGAAGCTGCGGGCAGCGCGCAAGTGATTAAAGCGAACGTTCCGCTCTCAGAGATGTTCGGTTACGCCACCGACTTGCGTTCAGCGACGCAAGGCCGGGCGACGTATACCATGGAGTTCGCACACTACGAGAAGGCGCCGCGAAGTATCGAGGAAGAGATCGTAGCAAAAGCTCAAGGGAAAAAACTCGCGACCGCATAGGCGCGGTCTACACGAAAACGCAGAGAGGACATAAAGGCAACGTAAATCATGGCGAAAGCGAAATTCGAACGGTCGAAACCACACGTCAACATCGGTACCACCGGTCATATCGACCATGGCAAGACGACGCTCACGGCGGCGATCATCAACTGCTTAGCAACCGAGAACGCCAACATTGCGAAGCGCAGCGTCGATGACATCGACAACGCTCCCGAAGAGAAAGAGCGTGGTATCACGATCGCGATTTCGCACCAAGAGTACGAGACGGCGAAGCGTCACTACGCGCACGTCGATTGCCCGGGTCATGCCGACTACATCAAGAACATGATCACCGGCGCTGCTCAAATGGACGGCGCGATCCTGGTCGTCTCCGCGACCGACGGACCGATGCCGCAAACGCGCGAGCACATCTTGTTGATGCAGCAAGTCGGCGTGAAGTACATCGTCGTCTTCCTCAATAAAGTCGACATGGTCGACGATGCCGAGCTGCTCGATCTCGTCGAGCTCGAAGTTCGCGAGCTGCTTTCGAAGTACGAGTATCCCGGCGACGACATTCCGTTCGTCCGCGGCTCGGCGCTCAAGGCGCTCCAATCGAGCGGCAAGCGTGAAGACGCGGATGCCAAGCCGATCTTCGAGCTGATGGACAAGGTCGACGAATACATCCCGACGCCGGAACGCGCACTCGACAAGCCGTTCTTGATGCCGGTCGAAGACGTATTCACGATCACCGGCCGCGGAACGGTCGGAACGGGACGCGTCGAGCGCGGCCAGGTCAAGGTCGGTGAGGAAGTCGAGATCGTCGGTCTCACCGCCGAAACGCGCAAGTCGGTCGTCACCGGAATCGAAATGTTCCGCAAGCTGCTCGACACCGGTATCGCCGGCGACAACATCGGCGTGCTGCTGCGCGGCGTGGAGCGTAACGACATCGAGCGCGGTCAGGTTCTCGCAAAGCCCGGTTCGATCAAACCGCACACGAAGTTCGCGGCCGAGGTCTACGTCCTCTCGAAAGAAGAGGGCGGACGCCACACGCCGTTCTTTGCAAACTATCGCCCGCAGTTCTACTTCCGCACGACCGACGTCACCGGGAACGATCGCGCTTCCGGACGGCGTCGAGATGGTGATGCCCGGCGACAACGTCACGATGAACGTCGAGCTGATCACGCCGATCGCGTGTGAAGAAGGCCTGCGCTTCGCAATCCGCGAGGGTGGCCGCACGGTCGGCGCAGGCGTCGTCACCGCGATCCAGGTTTAATATCATCCCGAGGCTCCAGCCTGCAAGGCAGGCTGGAGCGCAGGGAAATCGAACTCAGATCCAGTCCCCAGCTCCTTGAAAAGTGAATGGTTCTAAGAAAATGGCGAAGCAGAAAATTCGAATTCGTTTAAAAGCCTATGATCATCGCGTCCTCGATCAATCCGCCGAGCGGATCGTCGAGACGGCGAAGCGCACCGGCGCATTCGTCAGCGGACCCGTGCCGCTTCCGACCGAGATCAATCGCTTTTGCGTGAACCGTTCACCGCACGTCGATAAGAAGAGCCGCGAGCACTTTGAGATGCGCACCCACAAACGCCTGATCGATATCTTGCAGGCCTCGCCCAAGACGATGGATGCGCTGATGCACCTCGACCTGCCGGCCGGCGTCGACATCGAACTGAAAGCCTAGGGCTCATTTAGCCCAGGGCTTTGTTGCCGAGAGGCTCATTTGCCACTCGCAAACTTCGCCTCTCGTAGCCTCGCCCTGAACAAAATGAGCTCCTAGGCTTCTTTTTGTTTGCCTGGGCTGAGGAGCGCTCAGACAAATACAGAAGATTGTCTGGATGGCAGCCGAGCCGACCACGCCGCTCAGCGTTTCCCACCAGCGCACCTTTAATGGGACGAAGCGCCGGATTTTCCAATTGCTGGTCGACATGGGAACCTCGAACGACGTGATCTGGCCGTTCGCCTCGCAGCCATTCATGCGCTCGCCGGGACCGCTCGTTCCGGGGCGGACCGAGGAATGGCATAGCGGCGTCCACGCCACCTTGGAAGAGGTCGTCCCCGAAGAGAAGATCGTCTGGAAGTTCCTGAATGACGGTGTGGCCGGGACGCACGGCTTTTACATCTCGGTCGACGGGAAACAGACCACGGTTGCGCACCGGATCGAGGCCGTGCTCTCCGAGCCCGAAGGCCGGCTCTTCTGGCGGCGTTTCGAAGACGTTCACGAACGCACGATGAACGCGCTCTTCGATAAGATGGGGCGCGTCTTGCGCCGGTGAAACCTTGCGGATGCAAGCGACGCGAACTCGGCCGATAGACTTCTACAACATCGATTCGTTCCTGACGCCCGAGCAGCGTCAGATCCGCGACACGATCCGTGATTTCGTGGACGAGCGGGTCGCTCCGGTAATCGATGCAGCATGGCTCGAAGGGCGCTTTCCGAGCGAGCTGACCAAAGAGCTCGCCGGACTCGGCGTCTTTGGCGCAACGTTACCTGAAGAATATGGCTGCGCAGGGCTCGACAACATCGCGTACGGCTTGTGCATGCAAGAGCTCGAGCGTGGTGATTCGGGTCTGCGTTCGTTCGCGAGCGTGCAAGGTGCGCTCGTGATGTATCCGATTTATACGTTCGGCAGCGAAGAGCAGCGCCGCCGTTGGTTGCCTGCGCTTGCGAAGGGCGAGAAGATCGGTTGTTTCGGTCTGACCGAACCCGACTACGGCTCGAATCCCGCCGGCATGCTCACGCGCGCGCGGCGCAAGGGCGGTTCGTGGATTCTCTCCGGTACGAAGATGTGGATCACAAACGGTTCGCGCGCCGACGTTGCACTCGTCTGGGCGAAGACGGATGACGGTGACGAGTCTTCGATTCGCGGCTTTCTCGTCGAATGTGGAACGCGTGGTTTTAGCGCGCGCGATCAAAAAGGCAAGCATTCCTTGCGTGCTTCGGATACGAGCGAGCTTGTTTTCGACGAAGTCGAGCTTCCAGAAGACGCCGTGCTACCGAAGACCGGTGGGCTCAAATCGCCGCTGATGTGTCTCACGCAAGCACGCTACGGAATTGCGTGGGGTGCGATCGGTGCCGCAATGGCGTGCTTCGAGCAGGCCGTTGAATACAGCAAGACACGTGAAGTCTTCGGAGTCCCGCTCGGCGCAAAGCAACTTCAACAAGAAAAGCTCGCCGAGATGTTAACGGGGATAACGGGAGCGCAGCTGATCGCGTATCATCTCGGCCGTCTCAAAGATGCCGGAACCTATACGCCGCAGCAAGTCAGTTTGGCGAAACGTAATAACGTCGACATGGCGTGCGACGTCGCACGAACCGCGCGGCGCATGCTCGGCGCAAATGGGATTCTCGCCGAGTACAGTCCGATGCGCCACATGGCGAATTTAGAATCCGTCTACACGTACGAAGGGACGCACGACGTCCACGGCCTCATCCTCGGGCAAGCCGTCACCGGCTATAACGCGTTCTAAACAACATCGCGCCGCCCGCGGCGAGCATGCCGACTTCATAAGAGATATCGCCGAGCTGCGGATTGGCGTGCGCGAGTATCCGGTGAACCACGTTTGATCGAGAAACGGAATCGAGGCTAGGATGCCGATCGATCCATGCGAAGGCATCCGATGCGCACAGCGGTCGTAAAGAAACGCGCGCGCGAAATCAGCCGGATGCGAGCGTGTCAGCCACCACTCGCACGATGATGACGCCGGTCCACGGTGCGGCCCAGCGTCGCCAGGAGCAGTAGGAAAGTTCGTGTAGATTTCGCGCTGTTTGCTGCGGGTGTGAGCCGAGCATTCGCGAGCGCCGCCGCCGATGATGCCGATTGCAACCGGCTGCGAGCCAACGCGGAACGCGAATCCCCGCGGCGAGCGCGCTAAGAGCGCCTGAATACAAGTTCAAGCAGTTTGCAGTGAACGTTCCAAGAACGATCGTCAAGAACCCGAACGTAAGCCGGCTACTCCGTTGCCGAGCAAGAGCGGAATCGCGGCAGTTGGCTGGAGCGCGCTCAAATCAATTGGGAAGCGCGGTGACGGTCGAGGCGCCCATCACTTCGAGAATCGTGCTGGGAATGAAACCGCCGAGGAACACCCAGAGCCAAATCGAGCCGGCGCGATGCGTCTGCCGGGAGATAGCGCGAGTAATCGGATGCGGCGGGTGCCCATCCGATGACGTACGAGAAAGCGAGCGCAAACGCCATCAACGTTCCCGGTGATCTCGCCGCCTTGCGAAAGCGGCGCATGCGCGTTGAAGGGAGCGTGCCAATGGGCGTGCCGCGCCGTTGCTGCACCGAGATACGCAAAAACCGGCGAGCGAGCGCAAAGGCCGTGATGCGCTCGAACATGGCGCGAGCATGTTGTAGCCGTACACGGCGATTGTGATTTGAATGGCAAGCATGATGCACAATGCGGGAAGATATGGAAGATGCGCGAGCGTTCCGAGCGCGTAGGCGCCGAGGACGCAATTGACGGCGAACCAGCCGACGCCGGCGAGAAACGATAAGCCTGCCGGAAGAATGTTGCCGAGTAATCCGAAGGCGAGGCGCGACTGCATCATCTGCGGCAAGCCTTAGGGGCCAGCTTCGAAAAACGCGAGAATCGCGTAACCTAAGATGTTGCCGGCGACGATGCCGGCGATTGCGGCCGGTAACGTCGTGCCGTACAGCGCGAGCGTGAGAATGCCGATCGACCATGTGGCGGTCTCGGCATTTGCAGCAAACCAAAGTCCGAAGAGATCGCGTGGTTTGCCATGCCGTTCTTCGGGTGCGATCGGTTCGATGCCGAAGGGTTCGATCTCAACGAGACGATTGCCGTAACGGCTCCGAGGCGGCTATATGTTCGTGCTTTCGACGAGCTCGATGCCGGCCGAGCGCAGCTCATCGAACGCGGCCGTTTCATCACAAGGATCGAGATTGACGGCTGCGATTGCATCCGCTGATGACGAAGGTTTCGAAACCGGCACGCTTTGGCATCGAGTGCCGTTGCTTTGACGCAGTAGTCGGTCGCAAGCCCGCACACGAAGACACGCTCGATGCTGCGTGTCACGCAGATCCTCCTCGAGTGGCGTGGCAGCGAAACCGGAATAGCCGTCAGTTTGCGGATCGACGCCTTTCGAGATCACGACGTCGACGTATCGACGTGCGCAAGTCGGCGATCGAACTCGGCGCCGGGCGTTCCGGCAATGCAATGATCGGGCCACGGCCCGCCGTAACGTTGGAAGAAGCGATGCTCGCGCGGATGCCAATCGCGTGTTGCATAGACGGACGGGAATTTCGGCATCAACGCATTGATAGGTGCAATCACACGATCGCCGCCGCGTCACGGCGAGGCTGCCGCCCGGAAGAAAATCGTTTTGAAGGTCGACGACGATCAGCGCATCGTGCGCGCCGACCGTCACGATGCGTCACGCGGCTTCGCTGGGCGGGAGCTTCGCCGGCCGGAAGGACGGCTTCGATACAACATCCACTGCCCGGGCTTCTCCGAGCGAATCGAGAAATCGTCGGAAAGTGCGCTCGCGATCAGGAGCCCGCGGCCACTTTCCGAAAGTACGCTCGGCGGCTGCCAGAGCGACATATCGAAACCCGGCCCTTGATCCCGAACCACGAGCACTGGTCGTCCGTCCCGAGCCACGTGACAGACGTCTTGGCCCAGTGGCCGCCGTGCTTGCACACGTTCGCAACCAGCTCGGTGAAAATGGTCTCGACGACGCCGTCAGGCGGTATTTTTACCGTTGCCTCGCGCTGGAGGTAGGCCACGAGCGCCGTGCGCGCGTCCCGTCCAGCGCTAACGTTGCAGGCATCCAATTCCAGCTCGAACATCATGAGCTTGCTTTACCCGCCTTCCAGCGTGGGGTTAAACCCCGCATTTTCGGCGCTTGACCCTCAGGAGGCGCTCCGGTATACTGCTACGGTTGCGGTCCAGGTCGCCCGCGCTTCTTTGCGTTGCCGTCCCTTGCGGGCGGTAGCAGACAGGGGGCGATAAAAGATAATAACGAAACGCCAGGCACCGTGGTCTTAAGAAGCAGATATTTGTGAAAAACATCATCGGACGAAAAGTAGGCATGACGAGCGTCTTCACCGAGGACGGCCGTTCCGTCGGCGTTACGGTCATCGAAGCTGGTCCGTGCACGATCGTGCAACGCAAGACCAGAGAGCATGACGGGTATGACGCCGTCGCGCTTGGCTTTGGCGACGTTCGAAAGCGCTCGCTGACGCGCGCGCTCGAGGGGCATTTCAAAAAGAACGGCGTCGACCCGCGCCGGGTCGTGCGGGAGTTTCGCACCGACATCGACGGAGCGGAAGTCGGACAGACCGTGACGGTCGACGGCTTTGCGCCCGGCGATCGCGTCGACATCGTCGGCGTCTCGAAAGGGCATGGCTTCTCCGGCGGCATCAAGCGCTGGAACTTCAGCGGCGGCGGAGCGAGCCACGGTTCGATGATTCATCGTCAACCCGCTTCGAACGGCGATACGAACGCCGGACACACGGTGCGCGGCAGCCATCGTCCGGGACATTTCGGCGTCGATACGACGACAACCCAAAATCTTGAGATCGTCCGCGCCGACACCGAGCGCAACTTGCTGCTCGTGCGCGGAGCCGTCCCCGGCCCGATCAACGGCGTCGTCATCGTGACGGCAAGCGGTGAAACACTGATGGCCGCACTCGCACCAGCCAAGACCCCGAAGGCACTCCTGGACGAGAGCCTTGCATATAAAGGAAACGCGATCTTCCGCGCGATCTTCCGCGAGCAAGCTAATGATGCGTGCCGGTACGGCATCGACCAAGAAGCGCGACGAAGTCCGCGGCGGTGGCCGCAAACCGTGGCGCCAAAAAGGTACGGGCCGCGCGCGCCAAGGTTCGATCCGCTCGCCGCAATGGCGTCATGGCGGCGTCGTCTTCGGACCACAGCCGCGATCGTTCGAAACCGACCTGAACAAGAAAGAACGCCGGCTCGCACTTGCAGCTGCGCTCGCCGATCGCTTCAAGAACGCCGCGGTCTCGGTACTCGATCCCGCAGCGTTGACGACGGATAAGACTGCGGATCTGGCCGTGTTGCTGTTCGGCACCGCGAAAGCGGCGAAGACCGGCCCGCGCACGCTCGTCGTTTTCGAACAGAACGAGCAGAACGTCGGAGCGCGCTTGCAGCGCGCCGGCGCGAACCTTCGCAAACTCGGCATCACGCATTCCGGATCGCTCGACGTTACCGACGTGATCGGACACGCGCGGCTGATCTTCACACAAGCCGCGTTCGACAAGTTGAGCGCTGCGCTCGGGGGAGTCGAGTAATGCTCGCAAGAGACGTCATCATCGCGCCGCTCATCACGGAGAAATCGATGTCGGGGACGGTGTCGCAGCAATATTCATTCGAAGTGCATCCGCATGCGACCAAAACGCAGATCCGAAAAGCCGTCGAGGAGATCTTCGGCGTGACGGTTCGCAAAGTGAACACGATTGCGGTCGGCGGCAAGCACAAATCGTTTGCGCGCCGCGGCGTGCGGACCGAAGGCCGTACGGCCAATTGGAAAAAGGCCATCATCACTATCGCGCCCGGACAAAAAATCGAACTGGGCGGCGTCAACTACTTCGAGCAATAGAAGATGCCAGTTAAGAAATTCAAGCCGACCAGCCCCGCGCGACGCTTCACGACCGTACTCGATCTTTCGGATCTCACGAAGAAAGATCCGGAACGTTCGCTGATCGAGGTTCGCAAGAAGAACTCGGGCCGCAATTTCAACGGTCACATCACCGTGCGCCATCGCGGCGGTGGAACGCGCCGTCAATACCGCATCATCGATTTCAAGCGCGCAAAAGATGCGATCCCGGCCAAAGTCGCGGCGATCGAATACGATCCGAACCGCTCGGCGCACATCGCTCTCTTACATTATCGTGACGGTGAGAAGCGCTACATCTTGGCGCCGGCCGGGATCAAAGTCGGCGACGTCGTCGAGTCCGGTCCGAACGCGGACATCAAGATCGGCAACACGTCTGCCGCTGGCGAACATCCCGGAAGGCACGGTCGTGCACAACGTCGAGCTGCGTCCAGGACAGGGCGGCAAGCTCGTGCGAACGGCCGGCGCCGCAGCGCAGCTGATGGCAAAAGAAGGCGAGTACGCGCAGGTCCGCATGCCCTCGGGCGAAGTTCGTAAGATTGCTATGCGTCTGCCGCGCGACGATCGGTCAGCTCGGCAATCTCGAGCACGAGAATGAAGTCATCGGTAACGCCGGCCGTCAGCGGCATCGCGGAAAGCGTCCGCACGTTCGCGGCATCGCGATGAACCCCGTCGACCATCCGCACGGCGGCGGTGAAGCGCGTTCGACCTCAGGCCGTCCGCCGACGACGCCATGGGGCCAGATGACGATGGGCAAAAAGACGCGCCGCAATAAGCGGACAAACAAAATGATCGTTCGGAGGCGGAGCAAGTAGCGTGAGTCGTTCTCTCAAGAAGGGTCCGTTCGTCGCGGAACATTTGGTCGCGAAGGTCGAGAAGCTGAATGCGGCGCGCGAAAAGCGCGTCATTCGTACCTGGTCGCGTTCTTCGACGATCATCCCGACGATGGTCGGACACACGATCTCCGTCCACAACGGAAAGACGCACATCCCGGTCTTCGTCACCGAGAACATGGTCGGACACAAGCTCGGCGAGTTCGCGCCGACTCGCATTTTCCGCGCGCACGGTGGTGCCGGTGAGAAAACTGCGGTGAAGCCATGAGCGCAACGACTCCGGCCACAGAGCGCACCGAAGCCGTGGCCCATTTGCGTTTCGCGCGCGTGGGGCCGCGCAAGCTTCGTCGCGTCGCCGACGCGATTCGTGGGAAGAGCGTGAAGGAAGCGCTGGTTCTGTTGCGTTTCGCGGGCGTGTTCGCGGCAGCACCGATCGAGAAGCTGCTTCGCAGCGCCGCTGCAAACGCCGAGAATAATCACAACATGTCGGGCGACGATTTGTATGTCCGCCGGATCATGGTCGATGGCGGTCCGGGCGGGCGCTTCACCAAACGCATCGATCCGCGCGCGCAGGGTCGCGCCGCGTTCAAACGGCGCCGTATGTCGCACGTGACGATCGTCGTCGGCGAGCGTCCCGCGCAGTCGGCGCGCCGCAAGGGCGGTGCCGCGGTCATCAGTGCCGTGCAAAAACCGCGCCGCGTGACGGCAGCTGCCGCATCCGCCGGCAGCAAGAAAAAGGCCGCGCCCAAAAAGCGCGTCGCATCCCGTAAGAAAGCCAACGCATAATGGGTCAGAAAATTCATCCCGTCGGGTTGCGACTGGGGATCACGCGGACGTGGGACAGCCGTTGGTTCGAGAAAAAGAACTACCGCGCGTGGCTGCACGAAGACGCCGCGATTCGGAAATATTTCGGACGCATGACGCGCGCTGCCGCAATCAGCCGCGTTGAGATCGAACGTCGCGCCAATCAAACGCGCGTGATCGTCCACACCGCGAAGCCCGGTATCATCATCGGCAAACGCGGCGTCGGCATCGAAGAGATTCGTAAGAACCTCGAGCGCTTGACGAAGAAGCAGGTTCAGGTCAACGTCGGGGAGATCAAGCATCCCGAGCTCGATTCGCGCCTGGTCGGACAAAATATCGTCGATCAGCTCGAGAAGCGTATCGCGTTCCGGCGTGCGATGAAGCAGGCGATCATGCGCACGATGAAGGCCGGCGCGCGCGGAATCAAAGTCCAAGTCTCCGGCCGTCTAGGTGGCGCTGAAATCGCGCGCACCGAGCGCAACTTCGATGGAAAAGTTCCGCTGCACACGCTGCGCGCCGACATCGATTACGCACACGTCGAAGCATTTACGACGTTCGGACGCATCGGCGTCAAGGTCTGGATCTACAAAGGCGAAGTGCTTCCCGAGCAGCGCGCCGAGGCACGTCCGGGTCCTGACAGAGCCGAACGCGGAGGACCGCAACGCCGCGAGCGTGGTGGACGCGGACGTCGCGAGCGTCGCCCGGCCGAGCGCACGGCGGACGCCCCCGACGAATTCGGTAACGACGCGATCGATCCGGCGGCAGACGCGCCGCTGGCTGCAGAGATGGAGCGCGCATTCGAAGTGGCGCAAGCCGACTCGTCATCGCTTGCATCTGTCGAAGACGGGCCCCCCGCGACCGAACACTTCCACGCCACGAGCGCGCACGGCGGCGGCGAAACGCACGATCACGCTGCAGAACATGGCCACGGCGTAACGGACCAAACATCCGTACCACACGTCGCGAGCGAAGCCGCGACCGACGAAGCGGAGCGAGGCACCAATGCTGACTCCTAAGCGCGTCAAATGGCGCAAAGTTCAACGTGGGCGCATGAGCGGAAAAGCGCAAACCGGCAACACGCTGACGTTCGGCGACTGGGGTCTCAAGGCGCTCGAACCCTGCTGGATGACGAATCGCCAGATTGAAGCTGCGCGTGTCGCGCTGACGCGTCACATCAAACGCGGCGGAAAAGTCTGGATCAAAGTTTTCCCGGACAAACCGATCACGAAAAAACCGGCCGAAGTTCGCATGGGTTCCGGCAAGGGGAATCCGGAGGGCTGGGTTGCAGTCGTCCGCCCGGGTCGCATTCTCTTTGAGCTTGCCGGTGTCGACGCAGCGACGGGACGCCGCGCGCTGCAGCTGGCTGCGGCCAAGCTCCCGATTGCGACCAAGATCGTCGCACGCAGCGACGAGGCGGTGACGGTATGAAGAAGAGCGATTTGAAAGCCATGCGGGATCTAACGATCCCCGAGCTGCAAACCAAAGCGCGTGAAACGAAGGAAGAGCTGTTCAACCTGCGCTTCCAGCTTCGCACCGGACATCTCTCGGATCTGAGCCAGATCCGCGAAATTCGCCGTACCTATGCGCGCATTCAAACGCTTATCAACGAAAAACGAATCAACGAAGCAAAGGGAGCCCATGGAGCAGCTTAAGCGTCTGAACCGACGACGCATCAAACAGGGACGCGTCGTTTCGGACAAGATGAGCAAGACGATCGTCGTGGTCAGCGAGACGCGGGCCGCACATGGTGTCTATGGCAAGGTCGTGCGCAAGTCGACGCGCTTCAAGGCGCACGACGAAAGCAACGACGCCAAGATCGGCGATGTCGTGCGTATTCAAGAATGCCGCGCGCTTTCGAAAGAAAAACGCTGGCGCTTGATTGAGATCGTGGAGCGCGCGCGATGATTCAGCAAGAGACGCGGCTGCGTGTCGCCGACAACTCGGGCGCCCGCGAGATTCTGTGCATACACATCTCAGGCGGAAGCCGTCATCCGTATGCATCGGTCGGCGACGTCATCGTCGGAACGGTGAAGAGTGCAATTCCGGGTGCCGCCGTGAAGAAGGGTCAGGTCGTCAAGGCCGTGATCGTTCGCTGCGCGCAGCCGATGCGTCGTTCGGACGGCTCGACGATTCGCTTTGATGAGAATGCGTGCGTGATTCTGCGCGGCGAGAAAGACAATTTGGATCCGCGTGGGACGCGCGTGTTCGGGCCGGTCTGCCGCGAGCTGCGCGACCGTGGCTTCCTTAAGATCGCTTCGCTCGCGCCGGAGGTGCTGTGATGGCAGTCGGCATCGTCAAGGGTGACACCGTCGTATTGCGCCGCGGCAAAGAAAAAGGAAAGCGCGGCATCGTGAAAGCCGTGTACCCGAAGCGTAACGCGGTGTTGGTCGAGGGCATCAACGTCATCAAGCGTCACACCAAGCAAGGTGTCGGGGGCGCCCGCCAAGCCGGCATCTTCGATAAAGAAGCGCCGATTCCGATTTCGGCGCTGATGGTCGTCGACCCGAAGACGAGCGCGCCGACGCGCGTCCGTCGTGCGCAGTCGTCCGAAGGCCGCGTGCGCGTCAGCGCGCGCAGCGGCGAGACGCTGCTCGTCCCGGGGAAGGGCCGCTAAATGGCCGAGCGACTGAAAGAACGTTACAACAGCGAAGTTCGCAAGACGCTTGTCGAGCGCTTCGGTTACACGAATCCGATGCAGATCCCACGGCTTCAAAAGGTCGTCGTCAACATGTCGGTCTCGGATGCGATCGTCAATTCGAAAGCGCTCGACGCCGCCATCGCCGATCTGCAAACTATCACGGGACAAAAAGCGATCAGCACGACCGCCAAAAAGTCGATCGCGAACTTCAAGCTGCGTCAAGGCATGAAGATCGGCGCCAAGGTCACGCTCCGAGGCGAGCGGATGTACATGTTTCTCGACAAGCTGTTCAACATCGTGCTGCCGCGTATCCGTGATTTCCGCGGGCTCTCGCGCAAGTCGTTCGACGGCCGTGGCAACTACAACATGGGGCTGCGCGAGCAGCTCGTCTTTCCGGAAATCAACTTTGACAAAGTCGACAAGACTCGCGGGATGGACATCGTGATCGTCACGAGCGCGAGAACCGACGAAGAAGCGACGGAGTTCCTCACCGCGATGGGGCTTCCGTTGCAGAAGGGACGCTGATGGCTAAGACATCGCTCATCGAAAAATCAAAACGACCGCAGAAGTTCAAGGTCCGCGTGCATAACCGGTGCTTGGCTTGCGGTCGCTCGCGGGGCTATTATCGCAAGTTCGGTTTGTGCCGGATATGCTTCCGTGAGAACGCGCATCGCGGCTATATCCCCGGCATCACGAAAGCGAGCTGGTAGGGTATGTCAGTCGTCACCGATCCGATCGCCGATCTCCTGACGCGGATCCGCAACGCCAACACGGCCAATCACGAGTCAGTCGACGTGCCGGCTTCGCGGATGAAGCGCGCTATCTTGGAGATTCTCAAGGGCGAAGGCTTCATCTCCGACTTTGCGATGCACAGCGAAGGGCCGCAAGGCGTACTTCGCGTGAGGCTCAAGTACGGCCCGGAACGCGAGAAAGTCATCACCGGATTGCGTCGCATCAGCCGTCCAGGCTTGCGCGTCTACGCTGCCAAGACCGAAATTCCGCGCGTGCTCGGCGGGCTCGGTATCGTGATCATATCGACGAGCAAAGGCATTCTTTCAGGAAAGCAGGCCAAGGCCGCCGGCGTCGGCGGCGAGGTCCTGGCGTACGTGTGGTAATCGAGTCATGAGCCGTATTGGAAAACTTCCGCTTCCCGTCCCCGAGAAAGTGAACGTCGAGGTTGCCGACTCACGCGTCGTCGTGCGCGGTCCGAAAGGCGAGCTCTCGCAATCCGTACTCGCGGTCGTCGAGGTGAAGCTCGAGGACGGAAAAGTTCTCGTCACGCGCAAGAACGATCAGCGCGTTGCGCGCGCGGCGCATGGTTTGACGCGCACGCTCGTTGCAAACATGTTCGAAGGCGTCACGAAGGGTTTTCGCAAGAGTCTCGAGATTCAGGGCGTCGGCTATCGCGTCGCCAAAGCGGGTGAGAATCTCAACTTCACGCTGGGCTACTCGCATCCGATCACATTCCAAGCGCCGAAGGGCATTTCGTTCGCTATCGAGGGCACGACGAAAGTGCACGTCGACGGGATCGACAAGCAACTCGTCGGCCAAGTCGCTGCGAAGATTCGCGAGCTTCGACCGCCGGAGCCCTACAAAGGCAAAGGCATTCGCTACGAAGGCGAAGTCGTGCGCAAGAAGCTCGGCAAAGCGGCCAAGGGAGCGAAGAAGTAATGCCGGTCTCGAAAGCCGTTTCACGCCGTAAGCGTCACGACCGGTTGCGCCGTAAGGTTACCGGCACTGCCGCGCGCCCCCGCTTGCAAATCCAGCGGACGCTGCATCACATCTACGCCGTCCTGGTCGACGATGCGAACGGTAATACGCTCGCGGCGAGCTCGACGCGGGAGAAGAGCATCGCTTCCGATTTGAAGTCGAAGACGAATCTCGAAGCCGCCAAACGGATCGGCAACGAGATTGCCGCCAAGGCGAAGGGTCAAGGAATTACGTCCGTCGTGTTCGATACCGGCGGCCGCAAGTATCACGGTCGCGTTGCTGCGCTGGCGCAAGCTGCGCGCGAAGCTGGGTTGGAGTTCTAAATGCATTCGAGAGGTAGAGAGCGCGACAGTGGCGGCCTGGAAGAAACGGTCGTTCGCGTCAATCGCGTCGCGAAAGTCGTCAAGGGCGGTAAGCGCTTCAGCTTCAGCGCGCTCGTCGTCGTCGGCGATCGCAAAGGTCGCGTCGGTTTCGCGATCGGCAAAGCCGGCGAAGTTCCCGAAGCAATTCGCAAAGGCGTCGAAGGCGCAAAGAAAGCCTTGATCGCCGTTCCGATGGTCGAGCGAACGATTCCGCATGCGGTGACGATGCAAGTCGGCGCCGGTCGCGTGCTGCTCAAGCCGGCCGCGCCCGGGACGGGCGTGATCGCCGGTGGTGCGATGCGCGCGGTGCTCGAGCTCGCGGGGATTCACGACATCCTCACCAAGTCGCTCGGCTCGCCGAACCCGATCAACGTCGTCTATGCGACGATCGAAGCGTTGCGTTCGCTCAAGACGGTGGAACGTGTTGCGCGTTTGCGCGGTAAAGACGTCGCGGAGGTTCTCGCCTAATGCCGGCCGCGAAGAAGAAATCCTCGGCCAAGAAGACGACGTCCAAGGCCTCCGCACCGAAGCGTGCCGCGGCTGCCAAGCCGGCGCGCGTTGCGGCCGACGTCAATCTCGAAGTCAGCCCAAATCTGATGACGCTCTCGAAAGTACGTCCGAACAAGGGCTCGCGTCCGGGGCGTTTGCGCATCGGCCGCGGTCACGGTTCCGGACTCGTGAAGACCGGTGGCGAGGGCGGCAAGGGACAGACCGTCCGTTCGGGCGGCGGCAAAGGCCCCGCATTTGAAGGCGGACAGACACCGTTTGCGCGTCGCTTGCCGCAGAGGCTCGGTGTTTCGCAAAAATCGCGCGACATCGGACACTTCCGCACGCACTATGCGGTCGTCAATCTGTGGGAGCTTACAGACTGGGACGCGTCGCTCGAAATCAATCCGCAGACACTGGAATCGGCTGGCAAAGTGAAGCAAGTTCGCGACGGCATCAAGATTCTGGGCGGCAGACGCGACGGTAAGACGCTTCCGCAGGGCTTGGTTTTCCGCGACGTCGAGTTCTCCGGAAGTGCGCGCGAAGCGTTGAGCGCAGCGGGCGCGCGCTTCGAGGAATAGGAGCCTCGTTGCTCGACAATCTGCGCGCAGCCTGGACCGTCCCCGATATTCGGAACAGAATAGGGTTCGTCTTCTTGGCGTTCGCCCTGTTCGTCTACACGATTCACGTTCAGATTCCGGGCGTCAACGTGCCGCGCTGGCAACAGCTGCTCTCACAGGGGACGTTTTACAACTTCCTGGGCTTTCTCTCGGGCGGCGCCTTGCAGCGACTCTCGATCATCGCCATGGGGATCACGCCATACATCAACGCGTCGATCATCATGCAGCTGATGACGGTCGTGCTCCCGCAGCTCGAAGAGATGGCGAAGCGCGGCGGCGAGGAAGGCCGCAAGAAGATCAGCCGCTACACGCGCTGGTTGACGATCGTACTCGCGATCGTTCAAGGGACGACGATGTCGATCGCCATGAACCGCTCGGGCGTGTTCTACGACACCAGCTTGCAGTTCACGCTGTTCGTGATCGTCGCGCTCGTCTCGGGAACGCTTTTCTTGATGTGGCTTGGCGAGCAGATTACCGACAAGGGCATCGGTAACGGCGTCTCGTTGATCATCTTCGTCGGTATCGTTTTGCGCTATCCGACGTATCTGAGTCAAACGATCCAGGTCGGCCAGAAGCAAGGCTTCAACTGGTTCGGCCTTGGACTTTACATCGCAATCGCGATCATCACGGTCATCTCGATCGTGTTCATGTATCAAGGTCAGCGCCGCATACCGGTCCAGCAAGCGCGCCGCGTTGTCGGCCGCAAGATGTACGCGGGGCGCTCGTCCTACATTCCGCTGCGCCTCAACAACGCCGGCGTCATCTCGATCATCTTCGCGATCTCGATCTTGCTCTTGCCGCAGCAAGCGCTCTCGTGGCTGGGTACGACTCAGACCGGCCCGGGTGCCGCAGTTTCGAGTTTCCTGAACACCTGGTTCAGCCCCAGCTCGTTCCTCTATAACGCAGTCTATTTCGTCTTGGTCGTGATGTTCACGTTCTTCTACAGCGCGATCGTCGTCAACACGCGCGACATCGCCGACAATCTCAAGAAGAACGGATCGTTCATCCCCGGCATCCGCCCGGGTCAGCCGACGGTTGACTACATCAACAAGATTCTTTTGCGAATCACGACCGTCTCAGCCGTCTACCTCGGCCTCTTGGCGATTCTGCCCTCGACGATGCAGCGCGGACTCGGCGTAACGACGTTCTACCTCGGCTCGACGTCGCTCTTGATCGTCGTCGGCGTTGCGCTCGACACGATGACGCAGATTGAAGCGCGTCTCGCCATGCGCGACTACCGCGGATTCATAAAACGGTAATGGAGATGGAGCGAGCGCAGGACCATCGTGCAATGGCAACGGCGTTGTTGCGAGCTCGGGCCGGGGGCCCCATGCTCTGCATGGGGGGCGCGCAGCCTGGGGCGGAGCGCCTTTAAATGGACGTAATTTTCTTGGGGCCTCCGGGTGCCGGCAAGGGCACGCAAGCGCAGATTCTCGAGAAGCTGCACGGCTTGCACCAGCTTTCGACGGGCGACATGCTGCGCAAGAACCGGAAGGAGGGCACCGAGCTCGGGAAACTCGCGCAGTCATACATGGACCGCGGCGATCTCGTTCCCGACGACGTCATCATTGCGGTTGTCGAGAAAGAGCTCGAGCGTCTCCCAGGCGCGCTCTTCGATGGCTTTCCTCGGACTGTTCCGCAAGCCGAAGCACTGGACAACCTGCTCCATCGCAAGAACCGTCCGTACACGGTGATCTTGTTCGACGTTGGCCACGATATGATTCATGAACGGTTGGTCGGCCGCTGGGTGAACCCGAATACGGGGCGCGTCTTCCACGAGCGCTTTAGCCCGCCGCCCGACGGCAAGGTCGACCACGACGGCACTCTCCTCGTCCAGCGCGAGGATGATAAGCCCGAGGCGGTTCGACACCGTTTGGAGGTTTACCACAAACAGACCGAGCCGCTGATCGCCTACTATGCCGACGCCCGTCGCGGCCGTCTGGTCAAAGTCGACGCAACGAAATCGGTCGAAGATGTTTCAAAAGAAATCGCCCACGCACTTGGATTCCAGGACGTGGCAGCTTCGTAAAATGATTACGATCAAGTCGGCACGAGAGATCGAGCTAATGCGCAAGAGCGGTAAGATAACCGCGAAAACACTTGGGCGTTTAATTGAGGCTGCCAAACCGGGCGTCTCGACGCACGAGCTGGATCGCATTGCAGAAGAGTCGATTCGTTCGATGGGTGGGATCCCGACGTTTAAAGGCTACAACGGATATCCGGCTTCGATTTGTACGTCGGTCAACAGCCAAGTCGTCCACGGCATTCCCGGATCGTACGTTCTTAAAGATGGCGATTTGCTTTCGATCGACATCGGAACGACGCTCGAAGGCTACGTGAGCGACAGCGCCGTTACGGTTGCGATCGGTACCGTTTCAGAAGAAGCGCTGCGGCTGTTGGAAGTAACGCGCGAATGTCTGATGCTGGCGATCGCTCAAATGCAAATCGGGAAGCGTCTCGGAGACATCGGTTCGGCCGTGCAGCATTGCGCTGAGGAGAACGGGTACGGCGTCGTGCGCGAGCTCGTCGGCCACGGCATCGGAACGAAGATGCACGAGGAACCGCAGGTTCCAAACTACGGCAAACCAGGTACGGGAATCGAGCTTCGGCGCGGTCTCGTCCTTGCAATCGAGCCGATGATCACGCAGGGAACCTGGCACGTGCGGACGCTCGACGACAAGTGGACCGTCGTCACGGAAGACGGAAAGCTCGCCGCGCACTTCGAGCACACGATCGCGCTCACCGAAAACGGACCACGTATCCTTACATTGCGCGATATCTATGAGCACAAGGACGTCGAAAAGTATCGCCCAGCTGAGGAGGTTGCAGCGTAAGGTGGCACGTGGGCACCGGCGTGGTGGCGGCAGACCGGACCGTCGCCGCAAGAACGAAGCGCGCGCGGCTGCGACCGCAACGCCGAAGGAAGAAGCGATCGAGGTCGAGGGGACGATCGTGGAACCGCTGCCGAATGCCATGTTTCGTGTCGAACTTACGAACGGACATCGCGTCCTAGCTCACGTCTCAGGTAAAATCCGCATGAACTTCATCCGCATTCTCCCCGGCGACCGCGTCCTCGTCGAACTTTCCCCGTATGACCTCACCCATGGCCGCATCACTTATCGCTACAAGTAAGGAAATGAAACTTCAGCCCACGGCAAGGTGTCTTGCGATCGTGAAAGGGCCTGGCATCGGGGCCCCACGCAAAGCGTGGGGTGCGGAGCTTGGAGCGGAGCACCTAAATGAAAGTAAGACCAAGCGTTAAACGCATTTGTGAAAAGTGCAAGGTCATTCGCCGCGAAGGAAAAGTGCGCGTGATCTGCACGGCAAACCCCAAACATAAACAGGTGCAGGGCTAATGGCTCGTATCGAAGGCGTCGATCTCCCGCGCGACAAGCGGGTCGAAATCGGTTTGACCTACATCTACGGCATTGGTTTGACCACGGCCAAGCGCATTCTCAAGAGCGCCGGTCTCAACCCGGATACGCGCGTCAAGGATCTCACGGAAGCCGACGAGCGCAAGATTCGCGATGAGATCGAATCGCTGGGGCTCAAGGTCGAGGGCGATCTGCGCCGAGATCTGGCTGCAAACCTCAAGCGGCTCGCCGATATCGGATCCTACCGTGGGCTGCGGCACCGTCGCGGACTCCCGGTGCGCGGGCAACGCACGAAGACGAATGCGCGCACGCGCAAAGGTCCCAAGAAGACAGTGGGCGGCCGTAAGAAGGCTGCCGCGGCAGCAACCGGACCCAAGAAGTAGGGCGGCGAAGCCCGTGTGAATGCCTTCGAAAGGCTTCGCCGGGTACGACCACATCGACGCGCGGGTTCGCGATCTCGCGAGCGCGCGCCGTTTCTATGATGTGCTCATGCCCGAGCTCGGCTTGATCGAAATCAAGACGTTCGATGGCGGAACGGAATACTACGAGCCGTACCGTCAGGGCGTCTCGCGCCGGTTTTTCGGCTTGCACGAAGATCCGCTGCATCAGCCTAACGAGAGTCGAATTTGCTTCTCAGCGGAAACGGCAGCCGACGTCGATCGCCTCGCAAAGATCGTCGAGCGCGCGGGCGGCGAGGGAATCGAAGGTCCTGAGATACCGTACTCTTACGAGCGTTACTACGCGGTCTTTTTCAAAGACCCAAGCGGCAATCCGCTCGAGATAGCGTATCGCCGGACTCCTGACGACGGCGTCGCAGTTCGCGATGACGTCGGCGACGTGATCGAAGCCAAAGGCGCGTTCGGGACTTGATTTCCGACGTCGCCGCTCTGGTCGCGGCGCGCGCTGCAGAAACGGATCGCACCGAACGCTACCCGTGGTACGCAATTCATGCACTCCGCGAGGCGGGCTTGATGGGAATGATGATTCCCGTTGCATACGGCGGGAAAGGCGCATCGTATCTGGAGCTGGTCAGCGCAATCGAGGAGCTCGCGAAAGCATGCGGTGCGACGGGGCGCATCATGGTCGAATCGAACGTCGGCGCGATTGGCACAATTATGCGCTACGGAACGGAAGCGCAGAAGAAGCTTGCGGCTGGGCTCGTCCTTTCTGGCGACAAGCCGGCGATCTGCATCACCGAACCGGAAGCCGGCAGCGCGGCGTCCGAGATCACGACGCGTGCCGAGCGCCATGGTTCGACGTACGTCATCAACGGTTCCAAACACTGGATCACCGGTGGCGGCGTTTCGCGCTTGCACTTGATCTTCGCTCGGATGTACGACAACGGCGTCGATGAGGGGATCGGCGCTTTTATCACCGTTCGTGCTGACGCGCCCGAAGGTGAGGGCGCGCCGAAGGGGATGCGATTCGGAAAACGCGAGCCGGCGCTCGGCGTACGGGGAATTCCCGAACGCGAGTTGATCTTCGAAGATCTCGAAGTACACGAAGATATGCTGCTGGCTCCGGGATTCGCGCGCTTGATGCAGGCGTACAACGCGCAACGATTGGGCGCAGCTGCCGTCGCGCTCGGGATCGCGCAGGGTGCGTACGAGCTCGCGGTTGCCTACGCAAAGGAACGCAAACAATTCGGCCGGCCAATCGGAGAATTTCAGGGTCTTCAGTGGATGTTGGCGGATGCATCGATCGCACTCGCCGCTTCGCGCGCTCTGATTCATCAAGCCGCGCGAGGCGCGGCTGCCGGTGAATTTCCGGATATCGCCGAGACGGCGCGCGCCAAGGTTTTCGCGGCCGACACGGCGTTTCGCGTGACGAGCGACGCGCTCCAGATTTTCGGGGCCGCGGGATACTCGAGAGACCGACCGCTCGAACGCATGCTTCGGGACGCGCGGATGTTCACGATCTCGGGCGGCACTGCTCAGGTACTGCGCACGCAGATCGCCTCGCGCATCCTCGGGTGGCGGTTGCCGCAAACGCGCGATGGTTACATCGATCGCAGCCCTGGATAGGAATAGGCTGTGAGGGAGTGCGGGTACAGTCGTAGCGATGGCTACTGCAACTGGACCCGCCAACCCCGGACCGCTTAAGCGTTTTAAGAACTGGCTCGCGCAGATGGACGCGCGAAGAGGACAAATGGAAAATCCCGTCGCGCGATTAACGGGACGCGAATTTTACGCGCTCGTCGCGGGCGTTGCGATCGTCTTCGTGTTGTTGATGATCGTTGCGTGGCGTGGTGGTGAGAACGCAAGTTCGAGCGCGTTGTCGTACGCTGCAAACGGCGCTGCGACGAATACGGGCGGAAGCACGACGACGACGACAACGACGACGACAACAAATACAAATGGCACCGGCACCAATGGCACGGGCACCAATGGGACAGGCACCGACAGTACAGGCACGAGCGGTGCGACGAATGGCGGTAACGGCGGCACGACCAGCGGTTCCAGTGGAGCGAGCGGTTCGGCCGGCACGGGCGCCAGCTCGGGCAACGCAGCGTCACACTAAAGCTTCCAAGCGTGCGCCGCCCTGGACCCCAGGGTCTAAGGCGCCCTCTTGGACAATTCTAGGAGTCGATGTCTAACCGTGGGCTGGGGATCGTCGCGATCGTCAGCGGCCTGATCGCCGTCGTTATCTTTATAATGGTCATCTCCGCATACGCGAATTCCGGCGGCGGCGGAAGTCGCCGGTGCCCCGGTCGCGCAGGCGAGCCCAGGGCAGCCGGTCGATACTGAGAACGGTGTACGGCAATGGCGGAGGCGGGCAGCAGCAGCCGGCAGCGCCGGCGGTGACGCCTCAGCCGGTGAACCCCGATCCATCCCAGGGCCAGTCGCAGCCAGCTTCGCAGCCGGTTACGGCCCCGAGCGCCAACGCGCCGGCGAACCCGTTTACGGCGGGAATGCACTAGGCCCGATTGACAGGCCTCGCGGCCGTTTGATAGACTTCGACGTTGGCTGCCTTCGGGCGGCCGGCAGTGTCTTTGCGACCGTCCGCGGCAAGTTCGGGCGTAGAGAACCGGTCCGCTTTCGCCGAGTGGATCGCGTATCAGATCGAGCGGCCTCCGTCAGGCACGTTCGGTCGAGGCGACGACACCTCGGCTCGTTTTCGTCCGGGGCAGGATAAATACGGAGTCTCGACTTGGCCGTCAAGAAACAACAGAAGGCGCGAAAGAAGCGCGAATTCAAAAACGTCCTCAACGGCGTTGCGCACATTCACGCGTCATTCAACAACACGCTGGTTACGATCACCGACAACTTAGGCAACACGATCTCGTGGGCGTCAGCCGGAAACCTCGGTTTCAAGGGCTCGAAGAAATCGACGCCGTTCGCCGCGCAGATGGCTGCGGAAGCAGTCGCGCGCAAGGCGATGGAGCACGGGATGAAGTCGTGCGAAGTGTACGTCAAAGGTCCGGGCGCAGGCCGTGAAGCCGCGATTCGTTCGCTGCAAGCCGCCGGTCTTGAGATCACGTTGATCAAAGACGTCACGCCGATTCCGCACAACGGTTGCCGTCCGCCGAAACGGCGACGGGTGTAGGAGCGGAAGATGGCACGATATACAGGTCCCGTCTGCCGCATTTGCCGCCGCGAGACGTCTGCGAGCAAAACCGGTGAAAAGATCAAGCTGTTCCTCAAAGGCGACCGCTGTCTCTCGAAAAAGTGCGCGGTTGAACGCCGCGGAACGGCGCCCGGTCAAAAGACGCAAGGCAAAACGCGTCAGAAGATCTCCGAGTACGGCCGCCAGCTGCGCGAGAAGCAGAAGATGCGCAAGTACTACGGCGTTCATCGAACGTCAGTTCGAGAATTACTTCCGCGAGGCAGCTCGCGTCCCCGGACAAACCGGACGCACGTTTCTTCAGCTGCTCGAGCGCCGGCTCGACAACGTCGTGTACCGCTTGAACCTCGCGTCGTCGCGCGCGCAAGCGCGCCAGCTGGTAACGCACCGGCACTTTCTCGTCAACGGCCGCCGCGTCAACGTTCCGTCGTACGTGGTGCGTGCCGGCGACGTGATCACGATCGTCGAGCGTTCGAAAAACTCGACGATCTTCCAAGCCAACGCCGAGGCTGCTCGCAACCGACGGCATCCGGAATGGCTCGAACTAAGCGAAGCCGACCTGACCGCAAAGGTTCTGTCGCTTCCCTCGAGAGAGCAAATCGACACTCCCGTCGACGAGCAACTCATCGTAGAATACTACTCTCGCTAAGCGAGATTCCGCCGCTAGACGTCCGATCGTTGGTCCCCTGGGGGGACCGGCGGATAACGGAAGCGGCAACAAAGGAACCCACGATCCCATGACCATGACTGTTTTGGAAACCCCGCAAGGCGCGCAAATCGAAGTTCGCGAGCGGCGGGACAACTACGCCAAGTTCGTAATCGAGCCGCTCGAGCGCGGCTTCGGTATTACTCTCGGCAACGCGCTGCGCCGGATTCTTCTCTCAACGATCCCCGGGACTGCCGTCACGTACGTCAAGATCGACGGCGTGCTGCACGAGTTCTCGACGATCCCCGGTGTGGTCGAAGATACGACGAATCTGTTGCTCAATCTCAAAGGGCTTCCGATCAAGCTGAACACCGACACGCCGAAAGTTTTGACGCTTTCGGTCTCGGGTAGCCGCGAAGTCACGGCCGGCGACATCACGCCGGATGCCGACGTCGAGATTCTGCAGCCCGAATATCACATCGCGACGCTCACCAAGCGCGACGCCAAACTCTCGATGGAAATCGGTATCGAGAAGCATCGCGGTTACGTTACCGCCGACCGTCAGCGTAACGTCGAGCACATGATCGGACTCATTCCGATGGATTCGATCTTCTCGCCGATCCGCAAGGTGAATTTCACCGTCGACGACACGCGCGTCGGTCAGTCGGTCGATTTCGATCGTCTGACGCTCGAAGTCGAAACGAACGGTTCGATCACGCCCGGACGATGCGCTGACCACGGCGCGCAACGATCCTCACCGATCAGATGCAGCTCTTCATCGACTTCTCAACCGAAGAGAAACCCGTCGCCGCAGCTCCGGCTTCGGAATGGGACATCCCGGTCGAAACGCTCAACCTCTCCGTTCGCTCGTTCAACTGCCTCAAGCGAGCCGGCATCTCGAAAGTCTCCGAGCTGCTCGATATGACCGAGGACGAGATCATCAAAATGCGCAACTTCGGCAAGAAGTCTCTCGACGAGATCAAAGCCGTGCTCGATGAAAGGGGTCTGTCGCTGCGTCAATCGTAGCGATGAGCAAAACCCGCAATGCCGCACCAGATAGCAAACAAACGTCTCTCACGCACCGACGGACATCGTAAGGCGCTGCTGCGCAACTTGGCGACCTCGTTTTTTCTCCACGAGAAGATCGAAACGACGACGACCAAGGCCAAGGAAACTTCGAAGATCGTCGATCGTCTGATCACGCAAGCGCGGCGTGGAGATTTGCACTCGCGGCGGTTGGTTGCGGCGTACTTGCTCGATCCCCGCGTCACCAAGAAACTCTGCGACCAGATCGCACCATCGCTCAAAGATCGGCCGGGCGGCTACACGCGGATCACCAAGACGCGCGTCCGCCCCGGTGACGCCGCCGAGCTCGCGATACTCGAACTCGTCAGGGAGTAAACGAATCCGGCTTCAGGCCGAACCACTCAGTCTCTATCCCGTCACGCGCGAGCTCGTCGCCGATACAATCACGCCGATCTCCGCGTACATCGCCCTGGCCCAACCGGGGCGTTCGTGTCTATTGGAGAGCGTCGAAGGAACCGAGCGCATCTCGCGCTTCTCGCTCATCGGTCTCGACTATCTCGAGGCGCGCTCGTTTGAAGGCGCACCGAATCTCCTCGCGGAGATTCGCGCGATGATCGGGCGTTACAAGATGAACGCACCGGATGCGCCGTTTCCGGGCGCCGCGGTCTGCGTCTTTTCGTACGATGCGGCGCGCTCGCTCGAACGCATTGGCCCGAAGCCTCCGGCAGACTTGCCGTTTCCCGACGCGCTCGTGCTCATTCCGGGGACGTGGGTAATCTTCGATCACTTCACGCATAAAACGACGCTCATCGGTTTGGCACGCGAAGAGCACGAACGCGATGCAGTCGGCGCGCGTCTCGACGGCTATGTGGCGAAACTCTTGGCGGCGAAACCGTCGACGCCCGCAATCGTGGGTGCAAAAGGAACCGTTACGCAGTCGCTGAGCAAGGCCGAGTTTCTCGAACGCGTTGCGCGTGCGAAAGAGTTCATCTACGAAGGCGACGCCTACCAGCTGCAAATCGGAATACGGTTCAGCGCCGAGATCTCGGGCGGCGGCGCGTTCGATTTCTATCGCCAGATTCGTGCCCGCAATCCGTCGCCGTATATGTTTTTCATCGAAACGAACGACTGGGCGATCTTCGGTGCGTCGCCCGAGTTTCTGGTTCGCCTCGATGGGGAGCGGGCGCGAATTCGTCCGCTTGCCGGGACGCGCTCGCGCGGCGAGGACACCGCAGGCGACAACGCGATCGCCGTCGAGCTGCTCGCAAACGAAAAAGAACGCGCAGAACACGTCATGCTCGTCGATCTCGGCCGCAACGATCTGGGCGCGGTTTCGACGACGGGATCGGTGCACGTCGACGAACTGATGATGATCGAGCGCTATTCGCACGTCATGCATATCGTCTCGAACGTCGTTGGGCAGCTTCGTCCGGACAAAGACGCACTCGATCTCTTTGCCGCTGCGTTTCCCGCCGGTACGGTCACCGGCGCTCCCAAGATTCGTGCTATGCAGCTGATCGACGAGCTCGAGCCCGTCGCCCGCGGCTTCTATGCGGGAAGCGTCGCGCACATCGACTTTGACGGAGACATGGATTCGTGCATCGTGCTGCGCTGCGTTGCCGTCGCGGACGGACGCGCCTACTGGCAAGCTTCGGCCGGGATCGTGGCTGACAGCGAACCCGAAGCCGAATATGCCGAGATCTTGCACAAGACGGCGATCGTCCGCAACGTATTGGGATTAGAGTGATGCGCATTCTGTTGGTCGACAACTACGATTCGTTCACGTACAATCTCGCGCACCTATTCGGGAAAGCGGGAGCCGACGTCGAGGTCCTGCGCAACGACGATCCGGCGCTCGACGAATCGAAGATGCGCAGCTATGACGCGACCGTATTCGGACCCGGGCCGGGACGACCCGAGGATGCCGGTCTGACCTGCACGCTGATTCGAAGCGCTGCACGGGATCGGTATCCGGTTTTGGGCGTGTGTTTGGGTGCCCAAGCGATTGGCCTTGTCTTCGGCGGGATCGTCGATCACGCGCCGCGTCTCATGCACGGAAAGATCTCGGCGATTACGCACGACGGAACCTCGATTTTCGACGGACTCCCGTCGCCGTTTGGCGCCACGCGCTATCATTCGCTGTGCGTCGTCCGGCAATCGTTTCCGGCATCGCTGCGAACGCTCGCAACCAGCGAAGACGGCGTGATTCAGGGCGTTGCGCATCGCGATCTGCCGATCTACGGCGTGCAGTTCCATCCGGAATCAGTCCTGACCGAACACGGCGAGCAATTGGCCAAGAACTTCATGGAAGCCGCACGCGCGTGAGTTCGTTTAGCGAGTTGCTTCGGCACGTCGTGCGGCGCGAAGATTTGAGTGCGGAGCAGATGACGGAAGTCTTCGGCGCGATCATGGACGAGAAGATCACGCCGCTCCAAGCTGCCGCGTTCCTGGCTGCGCTGGCAACCAAAGGTGAGTCGGTCTCGGAAGTCGTCGGCGCCGCTCGCGCAATGCGCGAGCGCAGTTTACGCGTTCCGCACGAGTTGGATGTCGTGGACGTGTGCGGTACCGGCGGTGACGCAATCGGCACGATTAACATCTCAACCGCAGTCGCGTTCATCTTGGCCGGCGCGGGCTTGCGCGTTGGAAAGCACGGCAATCGCGCGGCCTCGAGCAGCTGCGGAAGCGCCGATGTCCTGGAAGCCGTGGGTGTTCGCATCGACGCCTCGCCGGACGAAGCAGCTCGGCAGCTGCGCGATCATCATGTGGCGTTTCTTTTTGCGCAGCACTACCATCCCGCCATGCGCGCCGTCGGACCGATCCGCCGCGAGATGGGCATAAGAACGATCTTCAACATGCTCGGCCCGCTGACGAATCCGGCCCGCGCCAAACGCCAAGTGATCGGCGTCCCGGTCGATCACTGGGTCCCACTGCTCGGGGAGGCGCTACGGGAATTGGGTTCCGAAGCCGGAGCGATCGTCCATGGGAGCAACGGCTTGGACGAGATTGCGGGCGACGTCCCGACGCGGATTTATCAATTTGACTCATCCGGGGTGCGCGAATGGATGTTGATCCCGCGCGACTACGGGGTCTCTGCCTCACTCGACGAGCTGCGTGGGGGTGACGCCCCGGCGAATGCTCAGGCGCTGCTCGCGATTCTGGGAGGCGAGCGATCTCCGCGGGCGGACGTCGTATGTCTCAACGCGGCGCTCGCGTTCGTCGTCGCGGGGCGTGCCCAATCGATTGACGAGGGTCTTGCTCTTGCCCGTAACACTATCACCGAGGGGAATGCTCTTCGGGCGTTGGACGCGCTACGTAGCCGTCCGCAAATGGAGTTTGCGTAAATGACCGACACCGATATTCTCGCCAAGCTCTACGCGGCAAAAGCGGCAGTTCTCGAGCGTGAACGCAAAGCGGAGCCCTTCGAACGTATCGAAGCGCGCGCCGAATCGCGCATGAACGCGCGACGTTCGTTCACCGCAGCGCTGGAACGCTCGCGCGGACCGGCGATAATCGCGGAGATCAAGCGCGCGTCGCCTTCGCGCGGTTTGATCGTGCGCGAGCTCGATCCGGCTGCCGTCGCGAAGCGTTACGCGCAAGCCGGCGCCGACGCCATCAGCGTGCTGACGGAAACCGATCATTTCCTCGGCGATCTTGCATATCTCGATCAAAGCCGCGACGCCGTAACGCTTCCGATCCTGCGCAAAGACTTTCTGGACGATCCGTATCAAGTTGCGCAATCGGCGGCGTACGGCGCCGACGCGATTCTTGCGATCGTCGCGGGCATCGATGATGTGACGCTCGCGATGCTCCTGCGCGAGGCGCGCCGCTGGCAACTCGACGTGCTCGTCGAAATTCATGACGAACGCGAGCTGGAACGGTCCCTTTCTGCGGGAGCAACCCTGCTCGGTATCAACAACCGCGATCTGCGGACGTTCGAAACGAATCTTGCGGTTGCAGAAGAGTTACTGCCGCACGTTCCCGCGGGCGTGTTTGCGATCAGCGAAAGCGGCATAAATTCCGCGGAAGACACGCGCGATCTCATCCGAGCAGGCGCCCGCGGTTTCTTGATCGGCGAGACGCTGATGCGCGCATCCGATCCGGCCGAGCTGATCGGCGGAATCAAGGCGGTTCCGGCACTCCACTGACACGCATCAAGATCTGCGGTTGCGCATCCTACGACGATGCAGCGCTCGCGCTCGACGCGGGTGCCGACGCGATCGGTTTCATTTTTGCTCCGAGCGATCGGCAGGTCTCAATTGAGGTCGCCGCCGGCATCGCCTCGCGCCTGCCGCCCTTCGGCGCAATCTTCGGTGTGTTCGTCGATCCGAGCGCGGATGAGGTGCGAAAAGCGCAAGACGCCGTTCCCGGTTTGCGCCTGCAGTTCAGCGGCGAGGAGCCACCCGCACTCTGTGAGCGCCTCGCGAATTCGGCGTACCTAAAAGCGTTGCACCTTGGCGGACCGGAGGGAGACGCCCGCCAATTCGCGCGAGCGGCTGAATATGTGCGTGGAATTCCGCTTTTTGACGCGTGGCATCCGAATAAACGGGGTGGGACCGGCGTCACACTTGCTTGGTCGGACCTCGCTCAAGCGTCGAAGCCCGCTTTCTTTGCAGTTTCAGGCGGCCTTACGGCCGAAAACGTCGGCGAATGCATTCGGCTTCTGAGGCCGAATGCCGTCGACGTTAGGTCCGGGGTCGAAACGGGCGGTCGAAAAGACGCAGAAAAAGTACGCGCGTTCGTACGCGCGGTGAGGGAGGCAGATGCACAAGCCTGACGAGCGCGGTTACTTCGGCGAATTTGGCGGACGATGGGTGCCGGAAGTGCTCGTCAAACCGCTTGCCGACGTCGAGACCGCAATGTCGGAAGCATTTGCCGATCCGTCATTTTGGGATGAGTTTCACGGATTGCTCAGCGAGTATGTCGGAAGACCGTCGCCGCTGACGACCGCAAAGCGTTTCGCGACAACCGCGATCTGCAACGATCGTTTTCAAGCGCGAAGATCTCAATCACACCGGCGCGCACAAAGTCAACAACACGATCGGACAAGCACTGCTCGCGAAGCGCATGGGCAAGACGCGCTTGATTGCGGAGACTGGCGCTGGACAGCACGGCGTTGCTGTCGCGACGATCGGCGCAAAGCTCGGAATCCCCGTTGACGTCTACATGGGCGCGGTCGATGTCGAGCGTCAATCCCTCAACGTCTACGTCATGCGCCTGTTGGGTGCGACCGTTCACGAAGTGACCGGTGGAACGCAAACATTGAAAGATGCGACCAACGAAGCGTTCCGCGTCTGGGCGTCACAGTGCGACGACACCTTCTATGTGATCGGAAGCGTCGTCGGTGCGCATCCTTATCCGTTCATGGTCCGTGAATTTCAACGCATCATCGGCGACGAAGTTCGCGTGCAGTGTCAGGGGAAGTTCGGCCGCTTACCGAGCGACATCATTGCGTGTGTCGGCGGCGGCAGCAACGCGATGGGTATCTTCACCGCGTTCATCGACGATCGCAATGTGAACCTGTGGGGTGTCGAGGCCGCCGGTAAGGGGCTCAACACGCCAGAGAATGCGGCCGCGCTTGCGGCCGGCTCGATTGGCGTACTGCACGGTTCGCGGTCGTACTTACTGCAGACGAAAGAAGGCCAAGTGCGCCCGACGCATTCGGTCAGCGCCGGCTTGGATTATCCCGGCGTTGGCCCCGAGCATGCATTCCTCAAAGACACAGGGCGCGCAAAGTACGTCGCCGTCACGGATGCCGAAGCGCTTGCGGCGTTCCGTGCGTGCGCGAGCACCGAAGGAATCATCCCGGCGCTCGAATCGGCGCACGCCCTTGCGTACGCCGAGAAATTGGCGAAAGAGCGCGGCGAGGAGGCGCTGATCGTCGTCAATTTGAGCGGTCGCGGGGACAAGGACGTTACGCAGATCGAGAAAGCTGAGGCGGAAGCAATGTTCACCGAAGCGGTGCCGGCGTAATGGCAACGGCACTCGACGAAGCCTTTGCAAAGGCAAAAAAGGACGACCGCTGTGCGCTGATCGGTTATGTCGTCGCGGGCGATCCGGATATGGAGACGAGTCGCGCGGTCATCGACGCGATCGTCGAAGCCGGCGTTGACATCGTCGAGCTCGGGATTCCTTACAGGGATCCGCTCGCGGACGGTCCGACAATTGCAGCGGGTGGCCAGCGCGCGATCGCAGCCGGCGACGAATATCGACGCCGTGATGCGTCTGGTCGGACAGACGAAAGCGCCGGTCGTCCTGTTCACGTACGTGAATCCGATCCTCCAATACGGCATCGAGAAGTTCGCGATGGGCGCGAAGCGCTACGGTGTCGTCGGCGTGATCATCCCCGACGTTCCGCTCGAAGAGCTCGATCCGATTCGCGAAGTGATCCGTAAGAACGGCTTGATCATGCCGATGCTCGTCTCGCCGACGACGCCGGATGAGCGGATGCGCAAGATCGCGAGCGAAAGCGAAGGCTTCACGTATCTGGTCTCGCGACTTGGCGTGACCGGCACGAAGGATGCTCCCGACACGAGCTCCGTGCGCGCGCAGTTGGAGAAGCTGCGCAAGATGACGGGACGGCCGATCGCGGCCGGCTTCGGCATCAGCAAGGCGCCGCACATCGTCGCGGTTCGCGATTACACCGACGGCGTTATCGTCGGAAGCGCAATCGTCGATGCGTATGCGTCGGCGAAGGGCGCGCCGAATGCGGCCGCCGCTGCGACGCGACTCGTGCGCTTGTTGCGTCTCGCGTGCAAACGCAGCGCAGCTCCGGCCGCCGCGAGCGCGACGTAAGCTCTAGCTTTTCTTCGGAACGGTCGGAAGATTGTCGTGGCTCCACTCCATCCAGGAGCCATCGTAGACCGCGACGTCCGTAAAGCCGGCTTCGAGTAACGCGAGATACGAACCCGGACGCGCCGACGCCGCTGCCGCACGAAACGATCGTGCGTTTGTCGCGGATCGAGACCGCGCGTCAGCTCGCGCAACTGCTCGGCTGAGGCAATGCGTCCGCCGCGCGCATCTTCGAGCAAGCGCCGATGCAGAGAGGCGGCGCGCGCCTTGGATGTCGCGATCGCGCGTCGCATAGGTTCCGTCGCGTTGCGTTTCGAGTAGCTGCGCGTCACTTGCGCCTTGCGCCACGGCCAGAACTTCATCTTTGCTGGCGCGCAATTCCGGGCGCACGCTGCGGCGTGAAAGTGCTGCGCCGCAAGCGTCGGAACGTCGCGCACGAGCGGTTGTCCGGCTGCGGCCCAATCGCGAATCCCGCCGGCTAGAATCGACGCGTCGTCGTGCCCGTAGTAGCGCAGCATCCACACCATGCGCGCTGCGTACGGGAACGTTGCCTTCGTCGTAGGCGATGACGCGGGTGCGATCGCCGATGCCCGCTGTTGCCAACGACTTCTGCGAAAGCGCTCGGGCGGCGCGACGCGCGCGGCGTACGGCGTTGCGAGATCGTGCAGATCTTCTGCGTAGTCGAGGATATACCGCGCCGGGGATGTGGCCTTTGGCGTACTGCTCGCGTCCGCTTTCGAGGACTTGACCCGGCGCGCCGTGCGGCGTGCTGCGCGTGTCGACGATGACGATGTCGGGGTCGCGCAGATGCGCTGCGAGCCAGCTCGGCTTCTACGAATAGATTCATGTCGCTATCTTTGTCGGCGAGGAGAGATTGAAGCGTCGTTCTGCTTCGTCGGCGACGTAGCGCGCGATCGCAAGCGACGACGTGGCACCCGGCGAGGGCGCGTTGCGTACGTGCACGATGCCCTCAGCGCCGTCGAAGACGAAATCGTCGATCAGCGAGCCGTCGGCGCTCATCGCTTGCGCGCGAACGCCTGAAGGGCCGGGCAGGCAATCGTCGGGCTGCAGCTCGGGAATGTAGCGCTGCAGTGCTTTCACGTACGCGGTGCGACTGAGATCGCGATACATTTCGCCGGCGCCGGTTTGCCAATACTTCATCGCGAGCTTCAGGAAGCCCGGATACGCGACCGCATCGATGAGCTCTCGCGGATTGATGTCGGAGAAGCGATAGCCTTCGCGCGCGAATGCGAGCACGGCATTCGGGCCAAGCCAGACGTCGCCATCCATACGCGGCGTGAAGTGCACGCCGAGAAACGGAAAGGCCGGATCGGGAACCGGATAGATGTTGCCTTTGACGAGATACCGTTTCTCGGGACGCAAGATCAGATAGTCGCCGCGGAACGGCACGATCTTCGGGTCGCGCGCGCCGCCGGTCATGCGCGCAAGCTTATCGGAATAGAGTCCCGCGCACGTAATCGCAGCGCTCGCTTCGATCTCACCGGCCGGCGACTCGAGCACGGTCGTTCCGTTGCGGCGCGAAACGCCGGTGACTTCGTGCGACAGGAAGAGCTCGCCGCCCATCGAGCGCACGTCTTCGGCGTATGCCTGCGCGACGACGCGGTAGTCGACGATCCCGGTGACGGGCGAGGAGATCGCGCGCACGCCGCGGCAGTGCGGCTCGCGCTCTTTGATTTGCGCGGCATCGAGCAGCTCGAGATGTTCGACGTCGTTTTGCTTACCGCGCTCGAAGAGATCCATCAGGCGCGGGATCTCGTCTTCTTCGGTCGCGACGATCAATTTGCCGACGCCCTTGTACGGAATTCCGCGCTCGTCGCAATAGCGCCACAGCAGGCGGCGGCCTTCAACGCACAACTTCGCTTTGAGCGAGCCGGGCTTGTAGTAGATCCCGGAATGGATCACGCCGCTGTTGTGCCCGCTCTGGTGACTGGTGCCAGTCGGCTTCTTTCTCGACGTTGGCGAGGCGTAAGCCGGGGAAGCGGCGGAGCAGCTCGCGGGATGTCGCCAGGCCGACGATCCCGCCGCCGACGATCGCTACATCGTACTTCACGAAGGCGGCGTTTCTCCGCGCCGGGCGCAGAGCACTTTGCGCTTTCGGGTAGAAGGAGGGCGCATATGGCGACGACTGCAGTCCGGGCCATCGGCCCGTTCCGAAACGAAGCGATCCGCGACTTCAAGGATCCGGCGGACCGCGCATCTCTCGAGGCCGCGCTCGAGCGTGCCAAGCAGCGCTTGGGTGCACGCTATCCGCTCGTCATCGACGGCAAGAAGATCGATACCCCGTCGAAGATCCGTTCGATCAATCCGGCGCATCCGGCGCAAGTGATCGGCGAGGTCGCGATCGGCTTCGCTCGAACAGGCGAACGAAGCGATCGAGACGGCGTTCCGCCACTTTGCGACGTGGAAAGACACGAGCGCACAGGAGCGCGCGGAGATTCTGTTCCGCGCCGCGGAGCTCGTTCGTCAGCGCCGCGATGATTTCAACGCGCTGCTCGTGCTCGAGGTCGGAAAGAGCTGGCCGGAAGCCGACGCCGACACGGCCGAAGCGATCGACTTCATGGAATTCTACGCCCGCGAAGCGTTGCGTTACGACAAACCGCCGGCGCTCGTGCCGATCAGCGGCGAAGAAAACGTGCTGCGCTATATTCCGCTCGGCGTCGGCATCGTGATTCCGCCGTGGAATTTTGCGTTCGCAATCATGGCCGGGATGACGACGGCGGCGCTCGTCACCGGTAATACGGTCGTGCTCAAACCATCGAGCGATGCTGCGGTGATCGCAGCGGTTTTCGTCGATCTCCTGCACGAGGTCGGTTTGCCGCCCGGAGTGGTCAATTTCGTTCCGGGTTCCGGACGAACGATCGGCGACGCGCTGGTCGCGCATCCGAAGACGCGCTTCGTCGCGTTCACCGGGCAGCAAAGAAGTCGGACTTGCACATCAACGAACTCGCCGCGAAGACGCAGCCGGGACAGAAGTGGATCAAGCGCGTCATCGCCGAGATGGGCGGCAAGGATTCAATCATCGTCGCGGCCGACGCCGATCTGGAGAAAGCGGTCGAAGGCGTCGCGGTCTCGGCGTTCGGATTCCAAGGTCAGAAGTGCTCGGCGTGCTCGCGCGCGATCGTCGAGGCGCCGGTCTACGACGAGTTCCTCGAGCGGCTTCGCAAACGGATCGCGTACGATCGCGACGGGCGATCCGGCCAGGCCGGAGACGTACATGGGTCCGGTCATCAACGAAAGCGCACGCAAGTCGATTCTGGGGTACATCGAGGTCGGCAAGCGGGAGGGCCGGCTGCTGGCCGGCGGCGAGCCGGTCGAGGAAGACGGCGGATATTACGTCGCGCCGACCCTGATCGCCGACGTCGCCCCGACGGCCAAGATCGCCCAGGAAGAGATCTTCGGTCCGGTCCTGGCCGTCATCAAGGCTCGGGACTTCGACCAGGCGCTCGAGATCGCCAACAATACCGAGTTCGGCCTGACCGGCAGCGTCTACTCGAAGGACGAGAAGAAGCTCGAGCGCGCCTCGGGCGAGTTCTTCGTCGGGAATCTCTACCTTAATAGGAAGTCTACCGGCGCGATGGTCGGCGGGCACCCGTTCGGCGGCTTCAACATGAGCGGGACCGATTCGAAGGCCGGGGGCTACGACTACCTCTTGCTTTTCTTGCAGGCCAAGGCAATTTCGAGGAAAATCGGCTAGCTGAAACGCCGGGCGGCCCCATGGCGTTCTATATAAGGAAGAAGCCGTGGGTGCCGTGGGGACGATTTCCCCACAAGGCATCCACAGATCGCTTCCACAGAAATCCGTCCTCGACGAATTGACTTCATTGCGGGGCGGGTGTATTCTGTTCGTCGTGACTCTGACGCCACGCCTGATCGGTGCGGTCAGTGATCCGGCCCGAGGTGGGTCTGGTGTTAGGGTTTGTTCCTTGAAAACTGAACAGTGCAGTAGCGCATAAGTCTGTGGGTCTCCGACCCGCCGGATAGACTGAAAGCGCCGAAAGGCGTTTTTTCATTTCTCCCGGCGGTTCAAGAGATTATTTTTGGCTGTGCAAGCGTGAACTACCGGCTCCACCGGTTTTACGCGAACGCAGCCCGTACAACAATTTTGACGAGCGCTCTTTTTTATGAGAGAGCGTGGTCCGATGTTGCGCATCGGATCGAAATCGTCGGCGCTGATTTAGAGCCTGTTAACAAAGGCTCCGTAAGATTACTTATGGAGAGTTTGATCCTGGCTCAGGATTAACGCTGGCGGCGTGCCTAACACATGCAAGTCGAACGAGGTAGCAATACCTAGTGGCAGACGGGTGAGTAACGCGTGGTCAACCTACCCTCGAGCGGGGGATAACTAGCCGAAAGGTTAGCTAATACCGCATAACATCAAAGCCGGCATCGGCAATGATTGAAAGCAGTAATGCTCTCGAGGACGGGACCGCGTCCGATTAGCTAGTTGGTGAGGTAATGGCTCACCAAGGCTGCGATCGGTAGCTGGTTTGAGAGAACGACCAGCCACACTGGGACTGAGAACGGCCCAGACTCCTACGGGAGGCAGCAGTGAGGAATTTTCCGCAATGGGCGAAAGCCTGACGGAGCGACGCCGCGTGTGGGAAGAAGGCCTTCGGGTCGTAAACCACTGTCGAAGGGGAAGATATTGACGGTACCCCTGGAGGAAGCCCCGGCTAACTACGTGCCAGCAGCCGCGGTAAGACGTAGGGGGCAAGCGTTATTCGGAATTATTGGGCGTAAAGCGCTCGTAGGCGGGACAGGAAGTCCGTGAAGAAAGACCTGGGCTCAACTCAGGGAACGGCACGGATACTCTTGTTCTTGAGGCAATCAGAGGGTGATGGAATTCCCGGTGTAGCGGTGAAATGCGTAGATATCGGGAGGAACACCAGTGGCGAAGGCGATCACCTGGGGTTGTTCTGACGCTGAGGAGCGAAAGCTAGGGGAGCAAACGGGATTAGATACCCCGGTAGTCCTAGCCGTAAACGATGGATACTAGGTGTATGTGGTATCGACTCCATATGTGCCGTAGTTAACACAGTAAGTATCCCGCCTGGGGAGTACGGCCGCAAGGTTAAAACTCAAAGGAATTGACGGGGGCCCGCACAAGCGGTGGAGCATGTGGTTTAATTCGACGCAACGCGAAGAACCTTACCGGGGCTTGACATCGGAGGACAACTCTAGAAATAGAGCTTCGGGGCAACCCTACTTCCAGACAGGTGCTGCATGGCTGTCGTCAGCTCGTGCCGTGAGGTGTTGGGTTAAGTCCCGCAACGAGCGCAACCCTCGTCGTGTGTTGGTCCACAAGATCTCTCACACGAGACCGCCGATGAGAAGTCGGAGGAAGGTGGGGATGACGTCAAGTCAGCATGGCCCTTACGTCCCGGGCTACACACGTGCTACAATGCGCCGAACAACGAGCTGCGAACCCGCGAGGGTAAGCCAATCTCTTAAATCGGCGCTCAGTTCGGATTGAAGGCTGCAACTCGCCTTCATGAAGTCGGAATCGCTAGTAAACGCAGATCAGCTACGCTGCGTTGAATACGTTCCCGGGCCTTGTACACACCGCCCGTCACGTCACCTGAGTTTAGTGCACCCGAAGCCGCCCGTGTAACCGCAAGGAACAAGGCGTCTAAGGTGTGCTAGGTAAGGGGGACGAAGTCGTAACAAGGTAGCCGTATCGGAAGGTGCGGCTGGATCACCTCCTTTCTAAGGAGTACATGCCGTTGGTTTACGAGCTTCGTAAATGCAACGGCGTATTCACTTAAGTCGACCACAGACGATGTCGTTTGCTCCAGGTATCATCCGGCCATTTGAGGCTAAGGTTTGGTTGAGGAGAACGGCGCGACGTCAATTTTCAACGTCGTTTGTGGCTGCTGCACTGTTCAGCTTTGAGGGAACGACTCTCGAAGCGGTTGCGATCGTTTGATCCGCACCGCATTTTCGAAAGAGTCACGCTCTCATGATCCTTGAAAACTGCATAGAGAAGAACTTTCATGTGCCAAACATGAAAAGCGGTCTTACGCGGTCCGTCCGCGTGAGATGCAATTTTTAAAAACGAAGACAGTAAGTCGAGTTCAAAGTTAACAAAGGGCGCATGGTGGATACCTTGGCATCACAGGCGATGAAGGACGCAGCAAGCTGCGATAAGCCGGGGGAGCTGCTAACGAGCGATGATCCCCGGATCTCCGAATGGGGCAACCCACGTGCCGTAATGGGCACGTACTCCACGATGAATTCAATAGTCGTGAGAGAGCATACGCGGTGAACTGAAACATCTAAGTAGCCGCAGGAATAGACATCAACCGAGATTCCCCTAGTAGTGGCGAGCGAAAGGGGAACAGCCTAAACCGTTCGCGTGCAAGCATTCAGGCGTTGCGCGAAAGGTGTTGTAGGGCAGCCATCTGAGAGCTGATTATCTCAGCACGAGTCAAAAATCTGATTGCTAGTTGAAGCCGGCTGGAAAGCCGCACCAAAGAACGTGATAGTCGTGTAAGCGAAAGCAACCAGACTTGTGGAGCTGTTCCTGAGTAGGGCGGGGCACGAGAAACCCTGTCTGAAACTGGGAGGACCATCTTCCAAGGCTAAATATTCTGTGATGACCGATAGTGAACGAGTACCGTGAGGGAAAGGTGAAAAGAACCCCTGAAGGGGAGTGAAATAGAACATGAAACCGCGCGCCTACAAACCGTGAAAGGCCTATGCGCAAGCACTGGCTGATCGCGTGCCTATTGAAGAATGAACCTGCGAGTTACTTGGTGCAGGCAAGGTTAAGGTGAAGAGCCGGAGCCGTAGTGAAAGCGAGCCTGAATAGGGCGACAAGTCTGCATCAGTAGACCCGAAACCAAGTGATCTATCCATGGCCAGGGTGAAGCATGATTAACCTCATGTGGAGGCCCGAACCTGTTGTTGTTGAAAAAACATTGGATGAGTTGTGGATAGGGGTGAAAAGCCAATCGAACTTGGAGATAGCTGGTTCTCCTCGAAATAGCTTGAGGGCTAGCGTTGCATCTTAACTTCTGGGGGTAGAGCACTGACAGGGCTAGGGGCCTTACCGGGTTACCGAACCCCATCAAACTCCGAATACCAGAAGGAACGTAGCAGCAGTCAGACTGTGGGGGATAAGCTCCATGGTCAAAAGGGAAACAGCCCAGATCATCGGCTAAGGTCCCAAATCGATGCTTAGTGGTAAAGGAAGTCATTTCGCCCAGACAACTAGGAGGTTGGCTTAGAAGCAGCCATCCTTGAAAGAGTGCGTAATAGCTCACTAGTCGAGTGAAGTGGCGCCGAAAATTCAACGGGGCTCAAGCATCGAACCGAAGCCATGGGATTACGCGAGTAACATTGCGTGATCGGTAGAGGAGCGTTGTGGCGTAGGCTGAAGCGCGACCGTGAGGACGCGTGGACGATCCACAAGAGCGAATGCAGGTATAAGTAGCGAGAAATGCGGGTGAAAACCCCGCACGCCGGAAGTCTAAGGTTTCCTGAGCTACGTCAATCGACTCAGGGTGAGTCGGGACCTAAGCCGAGGCTGAGAAGCGTAGGCGATGGATAAGCCGTTCATATTCGGCTACCACCAAAGTCTGTTTAGACTTTGCAGAAACAATGTCGCTCGCAGTGATGCGTGCGATTTTGCATCTGTAAGGTCTATGAAGCGAAGGGATGACGCAGGAGGATAGGTGGGCGCACCGATGGATGTGTGCGTCTAAGCAGGTAGGGGGTCACGTAGGTAAATCCGCGTGACGTAACTCCGAGAAGCGAATGCGAGGGGCTTCGGCCCCGAAGCCACCGACTCCACGCTGCCAAGAAAAGTCTCTAGCTAAGACCCAGGTGCCCGTACCGTAAACCGACACAGGTAGACTGGCAGAGCATGCTAAGGCGACGGGAGAATCCCTGTTAAGGAACTCGGCAAATTGACCCCGTAACTTCGGGAGAAGGGGTGCCTCTTTTGGTTTAGGATTTACTCCGAAGAGCTATTGGAGGTCGCAGTTAACTGGCCCAAGCGACTGTTTACCAAAAACACAGGTCTCTGCGAACGCGAAAGCGGACGTATAGGGGCTGACTCCTGCCCGGTGCTGGAAGGTTAAAGGGAGAGGTTAGCGCAAGCGAAGCTTTGATCTGAAGCCCCAGTAAACGGCGGCGGTAACTATAACCGTCCTAAGGTGACAACAACGTTGCCTCGTTGCGCAGTAATGCGCAACTAAACATCTGACTATATGCGGGAACATCCTTAGAGCTCAATCTACTCGATCGCGTAAGCGATCAGTAAAAATGATTGAGATTGGACAATCCGCAGGAAACCTCACTGCAGAGGGATCCTCAGAGACTATACGTCAGACATCCGGAGAGGCGCACACAATGTAGCCGCGATGAACTCGCGGTGTTTGCGTTTCGATTCTTCGCACGGTTCGATCGTTCGCGATCGTCCGAGCATTCGGATGAAGATAGAGTCCACTCCGGCGTGAAAGCGCCGGAAAAAAGTGAGCGAAATTCCTTGTCGGGTAAGTTCCGACCTGCACGAATGGAGTAACGACTTGGGCACTGTCTCGATGGGGATCCCGGCGAAATTGCAGTACCAGTGAAGATGCTGGTTACCCGCGGCAGGACGGAAAGACCCCATGAAGCTTTACTGTACCCTGATGTTGGGTCTTGAGATTTTCTGTACAGGATAGGTGGGAGTCGATGATCCGTGGGCGCTAGTTTACGGGGAGACAACGTTGGGATACCACCCTGAAAATTTCGGGATTCTAACTGTCAGCCGTTATCCGGTTGAAGGACAGCGTCAGGCGGGCAGTTTGACTGGGGCGGTCGCCTCCTAAAGAGTAACGGAGGCGCCCAAAGGTTCCCTCAGGACGGTCAGAAACCGTTCGTTAGAGTGTAAAGGCAAAAGGGAGCTTGACTGCGAGACGGACAGGTCGAGCAGGTGCGAAAGCAGGGCTTAGTGATCCGGCGGTACCGAATGGAAGGGCCGTCGCTTATCGGATAAAAGCTACTCTGGGGATAACAGGCTTATCTCCCCCAAGAGTCCACATTGTTGGGCTCCCGCATCTGCAGTGATGCAGGGGTAAACACGTGGCTCATATCGGTGGAACCCGCATGGTGCGGGCAATACCGAGGGAAGACGCCTCGTCGCAGTTTGATAAGACTGCGGACTACCGTCGCGAAAGCGATCATGTCACGCGAGGCTTGACCCTGTAACGACTTCTTCGCGACAAGTCGCGAATGATGAGATGGCGTCGCTGCTCGATTACGAGCAAATCAATCGACGCGTCACATGACGACTCCACGCATCTCGAAAGAGGATGAAGATATAGTCTGCGCTGCACGTGAGTGCAGAACGCCACATCGACGGGGAGGTTTGGCACCTCGATGTCGGATCGTCGCATCCTGGGGCTGTAGTAGGTCCCAAGGGTTGGGCTGTTCGCCCATTAAAGCGGTACGCGATCTGGGTTCAGAACGTCGTGAGACAGTTCGGTCCCTATCCGCCGTGGGCGTAGGAGATTTGAGGGGCTTCGACTCTAGTACGAGAGGACCGAGTTGAACGAACCGCTGGTGAACCGGTTGTCCCGCCAGGGGCATAGCCGGGTAGCTATGTTCGGAGCAGATAAACGCTGAAAGCATATAAGCGTGAAACTGACCCCAAGATGAGATCTCAATCTCGAAAGAGTGAAGGGCCGTGGGAGACTACCACGTTGATAGGCCGGGGGTGGAAGGCGAGCAATCGCTGGAGCTGACCGGTACTAATAGCCCGGAAACTTTAACTTGACTACGTTTTCGTTAGTTTGGCCATGAAGGTTCTTCTCTGTGCAGATTTCTCACGTGGCTGCCTCGAGCTCCGGCTCGGCGCCGCGTGAGGACCAGGTTTCTGGCGCCCATAGCGGTGGGGTCCCACCCGTTCCCATCCCGAACACGGCAGTTAAGCCCGCCAGCGCCGATGGTAGTTGGACCGCAGGGTTCTTCGAGAGTAGGACGGTGCCAGATTAATTAAAGAGAAGCCCGCTGGAATTTATCAGCGGGCTTCTCGCTTTTTAACGATCCTCTTCGGGGCGACGGCGCGGTAAGCGATACCACAGCGCATCGCACGCAGCGCGATCGGCATCGTCGAGTTTCACGTCGACCACACCGAGTGAATCTGCGATTTGCTCGGGTTTGCTTGCGCCGACGATTGCGCACGCGATACCCGGTTGATCGAGCGTCCACCGCAGCGCAACATGCGTGAGGGTTTTCCCGCGACGCGCGACGTCATCACCAAGCTCTTGCACGAGCCGCAGCATTTCATCTTGATAGTAACGCGTGCGATAACGTTCGCCGGAAGGCCCCGAGAAGCTGAAGCGTCCTTCCGAAGGCTTCGCGCCGGGCTTGTACTTGCCGGTGAGCATGCCGGCGGCAAGCGGATTGTAGATAACGACGGCGACGTCGCATGCGGCTGCGGCCGGAACGAGCTCGCTTTCGATGGCGCGATACAGCATGTTGTAACGCGGCTGCACGCAGGCAAAGCGCGCGCGGTTATGTTCTGCGCTCCAGCACGTCCAGTAAGAGAGCTGCCACGCCGGCATATTGCTGACCGCCGCGTAACGGATCTTTCCCGCCGTGCGCATGTCATCGAGGGTCTCGATAGCTTCATCGAGCGGTGTCTGCGGATCGGGATGATGCAGATAGTAGATATCGACATAGTCGGTCTGCAACCGCCGCAACGAATCATCGAGTGCGCGCATGAGATGCGTGCGCGAATTTCCGCTTTCGTTCGGACCAGGCCCGATGACGTTGTTGCCTTTGGTCGCGAGAATGAACCGTTCGCGTTTGCCTTTGAGCCACGCGCCGACGATCTCTTCGCTACTGCCCATCGTCTCGGGGCTAGGCGGCAACGGATACGCATTGGCGGTATCGATAAAGTTGACGCCGCGCTCCGCCGCAATATCCATGATCTTATTTGAAGCGGCCGCGTCGGCTTGAGCTCCGAACGTCATCGTCCCTAAACAAATGCGCGACACGCTCAGCCCGCTGCGCCCAAGGCGAATCATCTCCATACTCGCCCCTTACGGCGACCAGCGCGAGATTCCTTAGCTCGCGTCGGCCTGCTTACAGTGCGCCCGCGCCGTCTTCGTCGTAGTATGTCGGAGATGAAGAAGCTTTGCGCATGTGTACTCATGCTCGCTGCGGTCGATCGTTTCTCACCGGCGGCGAACGTTCGTCGGGCGCCGACGGCTTGTGCTGCAGCGCATCAGCGGCCGGCTCGACTATCAGGCCACCACCGGCGAGAACGTCGAGAGTCGATCGTCGGGCAGCTGCTGGTGCAGCCGCGCGGCTATGCAGTCACACGCGCGCACGTCAATGGCGGCGATCGATCTGCCCGACTCATCAGTCGTTTCGGTCGGGGCGTCGTCCCGTGTCGGTCTCGGTCTTTTCGACCGCGAAGCTGGGGTTCGCGTTCGGTCATGACGATCTACGACGGCGCGATTCATTTCGCGGTGAAGCATCCCGCCGGGGCTCGTGCTAACTACACGTTCGTGACTCCGACCTCGCAGGTTGCGATCCGAGGTACGGAGGGCATCATCGTCGTCCGCGGCGACGAGACGATCATTGCGTGCGTGCACGGAACCAACAACGACACGCTCGTCACGTACGGGCGGGACAGCAGATGTACGTTCCGGTCGGGATGACGGTGCGAATCCGCGGGGCGTGGAAAGCTGCCGCCATGTCGATGCGCAGGGGAATCGCGGGTCCGGAATTCGATCAATTCAAAGCGATCATCGCGCGCAATCACGCCATGCGCATGCGAGGAATTGCAGACAATAGCGCCCAAGGCGTTCGTTTCGTGGAGCTCCGGAAAAGACAGCGCGTTCGCGCTGCTCGAGGCGAAGCGTAGCGGCGAGCGTCGACGTCGTCGGAATTCTGACGACGATAACCGAGACCTACGATCGCGTCGCGATGCACGGCGTACGCAACAGCTTGCTCGACCGGCAGATCGCTGCGCTCGGTCTTCCGTGCATCAAGATCCCAATCCCGAACGCGTGCACGAACGAAATCTACGACGCGCGCATGGCGGCTGCCGATCGCGACAAATCCAATCCCAAGGCGTCGAACACATCGTCTTCGGCGATCTGTTCCTCGAAGACATTCGCGCATACCGTGAAGAGCGGCTCGCCAAAGCCGGAATGCACGGCGTCTTTCCGCTCTGGAAACGCGACACGCGAGCGCTCGCCGAAGAAATGATCGCAAGCGGACTCGTCGCGCATCTCGTGTGCGTCGATCCAAAGAAAGTCGACCCGCATTTTGCGGGCCGGCAATTCGATCGCGCGCTGCTCGGGGAGCTACCCGAAGAGGTCGATCCGTGCGGCGAAAACGGCGAGTTTCACACCGTCGTTTCGGCCGGTCCGATGTTCAACGCGCCGATTCCAGTCGAAGTAGGAGAGGTCGTCGAGCGGGATGGTTTCGTCTTCGCCGACGTCATGGCCGTCTGATTAACCGACGCGTTCTCGCATCAATTCGGCGCTGGCGTTCGCAGCCGCCGAATTGCTAACCGCGGCACTTGCACGAGACCGGGCACGGCCTGGTCAGCGCAAATCCTCGGTTTTTCGCCGAAAATTTACGCGTTTTACGAAGACAACCCGACCGGGACGCCGCTGCAGAATCTGATCATTCTAGCCGCAGGCCCGTGCACGAGCCTCGTACTCGGCGTTGATATTTCTGCTATGGCTGCGGCGCGGAACGCCGCGCTATACGTTTCGCGCGGCTCTTTCTCTTTTGGATGGCGTGGTGACGGCATCGTAGCTGTTTGTCAATTACATGATCGTGACGCCGGTGCTGCGCGGCGGCGATACGTCGGCGATCGCAGAGATTCTGCAACGCGCCGGTCTGGACACGTTGGGCATGGTGTGCGATCGGTATCGTTGCGATCCTTCGTCTAGCGCCGATAGCGAAAGAAGCGATGTTTGCCGTTGCGCCGCAAGATGTTGAGCTCGGTTCGTGGCGTCGCTCAGCGCGCGTATGTAATGCGCGGATTCTATTTGCCGCTGATCGCCGGCGTTGCGTTGCTGGCGCCGGCCGGAATCGGCGGCAATCTATCGATCGTAGCGCTGGGTTTGCTGGCAGCGTTCGGTAACATCGACATCATCGCGGCGACGTTGTATCGCCGCCCCGATCCGCCGCGCGAGCACGGCGTCGATGCGAGGCTGCGTCTCGAGCCGGCAGCGATCGGCGCGTATCTTGCGATGGTCGCGCTCTATGTGTTCGTCTTTTCGCGCGGGATGCCGGTATAAAGCGCGCCGACCGGTGCGTCAGTGGACGGTTCAACCTCTCGGCGGTTTGCCCCATCCAGACTGTACATACGCGCCGTCGACGACAATTGCCGGCGTCGTGGGATCGCCGTTCGAAAGCTGCAGCATGCGGCGTTTGATCCCGGCGTCGGCCTGCGCGTTGTACGATTCGAACCTCCAACCCTTGCCGCGATAAAATGCCTGCGCTTGCGCGCAAGATGGGCAGTCGGGTTTGATGTATAGCTCGATCCGGTGGCCGGGCCCGAGGCTCTCGACATCGATCGCCATGCAGCTAGAACGGCCGAATTTCAGCCGAAAGTTGCGAATTTTGCGAGTCTCCCCAGGACCCACGTTTTATGCACAAGCGGCCCGGGAACGAGGTTTAGGCGGCTTCGCTGTCGGGGAGCGCCTTGCGGACTTTCTGTACGTCCGGAATGATCTGCAGAAATTCGTCGACGAGCGCGGGATCGAAGTGTTGCGCTTTGCCTTTTTTCAGCGTCTCGAGCACTTCATTGAGCGGCCACGCCTTCTTGTACGGACGCGTCGAAACGAGCGCATCGAAAACGTCGGTCATCGCGCAGATGCGGCCGGTCAGCGGGATATCTTTTCCCTTGATGCCCTTGCGGATAGCCGCTGCCGTCCCACTTCTCGTGATGCGCGAGCGCGATCTCCGCGCCCATCTTGATGACCGGCGAATCGCTTTCTTTGAGAATCTCATAGCCGGCGCGCGCGTGCGATTTCATGACTTCCCACTCGGTCGGCGTCAGCTTGCCTTCTTTGAGCAAGATGCTATCCGGGATCGCGACTTTGCCGATGTCGTGCATCGGCGCTGCCAAAAAGATCAGCTCTTGGTCCGCGGTCGAGCGGCCGATGCGAGCCGCTAACAGACGCGCGTAATGACCCATGCGAACGATGTGATTTTTCGTTTCTTTATCGCGATATTCGGCTGCGCGCGTGAGGCGGAAGATCGTCTCTTCCTCGGCGAGCAAGATCTCCGAGGTCTTGTCGCGCACCGTCTCGGCAAGCGCTTCGGCGCGTTCTCTGCAGCTCGAGATCTTTGCTGCGCAGCTTGAGCAAGCTGCGCACGCGTGCCAAGAACTGCACGGGATCGGCGGGCTTGTGCAAAAAGTCGTCGACCTCTTCGTCGAAGATTTTGCTGCGGATATCGTTCTCGTTTTTACCGCTGATCATGATGACGGGGATCGATTTGCGTTCCGGAAGCTTGCGGAATTTCTCTACGAAATCCAAGCCCGTCTCGGGCTCGAGATCGTATTCGGTGATCACGAGATCGACCGAATTGTTCTCGGCGAACATCAAGGCAGCGCGCGACGTCGTATACGGAACGACCTCTATTCCGTCGAGCTGTTTGAGGATGCGCTGATAGCCTTGAAGACTTGTAAACGCGTCATCGAGAGCGAGGACGGTCTGCATGATCTCGATGCTTCGTCGCCAAAGACGGCCGTCCCGCAGTGTAAAAAAGAGCTTTACGAAACGGCATCCACCGCGGCGGCGAGGGCCGAAAGGTCCTGCACGAACGGCATAGCCGCGCGTAGGCGGCAGGTCGCCACATTAGCCGGCAGCGCCTCGCGTTCGAAGGTCTCGCGCACCCACCCGATCCACGCCTCGCCGCCATACTGGGCGAGGCTGCCGAGGGCGACGACGTCCAGGACGAGCAAGATCTGCCAGAAGCGCGCAGGCCGCGCCGACAGCGCGGGCATTTTCGCGGACGATTTCGAGCGCGAGCGGGTCGCGCGGCTGCGAGCGCGCTCGAGAATTTCGGCGGGGCTGGTGCGGCCGAGGCCGTCGGCGTCGCGTTCCCGCGCGAGAAGCAGAAGCGCGTTCGCCGATCCAAAGCCCTCGAAGCAGCCGGGCTTTGCGAAAATGTCGGGCCCGTCTTCGCGGTATCGAACGTGACCGATCTCGGGCGAGTGACCGCTCGAGCCGTATCGAACGCGGCCATCGAGGACGAGGCCGACGCCGAAGCCGGTGCCGCACGTTAAATACGCGATCCCGGACGCCCCCGCGTCCGGTCCCCAGCGCCATTCCGCGAGCGCGCACGCCGCGGCGTCGTGGTGCACGCGACGGGTAATGCGCAGTCTGCACGCAAGCGCTCGCGCAGCGGAAAGTCGCGAACGGCAAGTGCGGCGCATTCAAGACGACGCCGCGCTTCGCATCGAGCGGACCGCCGATCGCGACGCCGGCCGCGCGCGTACTCGGACGTGCAAAAATCCCTTATGGCGTCAGCAATTTTCGCGTAGAGCGGCTCGGCGCCGAGCGTCGCTTTCGGTCGGAAAGCTGATGCGCTCGGTTATCGTTCCGGTTTCGCTGCCGCGTACGACCGTGGTCGTCGTTCCGCCAACGTTGACGCCGATCAGGTCCATTTCCGGCGTGTTCGCCTCGAGGCGCGAGGGGCCCTCAGCGTCGTCTCGCAAAGGCACGCGCATGATCGCGTACACCGAATATCTCACGATGAAAACCGCCAAGCGCTACGAGATCCTCGACATTACCGATGAAGTCGCAGCGTTTTTGCGTGAAATCGAAATTACACGACGGCATCATCTTGGTCACCGCGATGCATATCACGGCCAGCATTTTCGTCAACGATCATGAGCCTGGTTTGTGGAAAGACATTGCAACGTGGCTCGAAGAGCTCGCGCCGCGCAAACCGGAGTACAAGCATCACGAAACCGGTGAAGACAATGCCGACGCGCATCTCAAACGGATGATCCTCGGACACCAAGTCGTCGTCCCTGTCACCGCCGGCAAGCTCGATTTCGGCCCGTGGGAGCGCGTACACTACGGCGAATTCGACGGGCAGCGTCCGAAGCGCATACTCTTAAAAGCGCTCGGCTCAGGCTCTCCTTAAGGCTTAATCGCGATCGCGTTGACCGCGTCCCCGGCCTGCGCGGCGTATTTCGTGAAGTTGTCGGCGAAGAGCTTGGCGAGCTTTTTCGCTTGCGCGTCGTATGCGGCTTTGTCGGACCACGATGCACGCGGATCGAGCACTTCGCTCGGAACAGCCGGGACGCTGGACGGAATCTGCAAGCCGAAGAACGGCTCGGCTTTGAACGTAATGCCGGCATCAAGCTGGCCTTCGATTGCGGCGTTGACCATCGCCCGCGTGTACTCGATCTTCATGCGCGAACCGACGCCGTAGGGACCGCCGGTCCAGCCGGTGTTGACGAGCCAGCAGCTCACGTTGAACTTCTGAATGCGCTCGCCGAGCATCTTAGCGTACGTCGTCGGCGGATGCACCATGAACGGCGCGCCGAAACACGTCGAGAACGTCGCTTCCGGCTCGTTGACGCCGCGCTCGGTGCCGGCAACTTTCGCCGTGTAGCCGGAGAGGAAGTGATACATCGCCTGCTCGGGGGTCATCTTCGAGATCGGCGGCAGCACGCCGAACGCATCGGCGGTCAGCATGACGATCGCGCGCGCATGGCCGGCGCGTGAACCCGGATGCACGTTCGGAATATATTCGAGCGGGTACGCGGAGCGCGTGTTCTCGGTCTTCGATTGCGCATCGAGGTCGAGCTCGCGCGTCGTTTCATCGAAGACGACGTTCTCGAGCACGGTCCCGAAGCGGTGCGAGGCAGCCCAAATCTCGGGCTCGGCGCTTTGCGAGAGACGAATGACCTTCGCATAGCATCCGCCTTCGAAGTTGAAGACGCCGTCATCGAGCGACCAGCCGTGCTCGTCGTCACCGATCAGCGGCCGGCGTGAGTCGGCTGAGAGCGTCGTCTTGCCGGTGCCCGAAAGGCCGAAGAAGATCGCGACGTCGCCGGACGGGCCGACGTTCGCCGACGCGTGCATGCTGAGCACGTTCTTGAGCGGCAAGAGGTAGTTCATGATCGTGAAGACCGACTTCTTGATCTCGCCTGCGTAGCGCGTTCCGCCGATCAAGACGATCTTCTTGGCGAAGTTGACGAGAATGAACGTCGACGAATTCGTTCCGTCGCGCGCCGGATCGGCGTCGAAAAGCGCGGCATCAACGACCGTGAAGTCCGGTTTGAAATCGGCCGGCACATGTTCGGGAACGATGAACAAATCGCGGGCGAAGAGATTCTGCCACGCAAGCTCGGTTACGACACGAACGTTCAGCTTGTAGCGCGGATCGGCGCCGACGTTGCAATCCAGAACATAAAGATCGCGCCGGCTCAGATACTCGGCCACGCGCGCCATCAGCGCATCAAACTTGGATTCGTCGATCGGTTTGTTGGTCGTGCCCCAATCGATGTATTTCTCGCTCGACAGGTTCTTTGACGAAGAACTTGTCCTTGGGCGAGCGGCCGGTGTGTTTGCCGGTGTCGACGATCATCTGTCCGTTCGCACCGAGCGCGCCCTCATCGCGGCGCAACGCGTGTTCGTACAGCTCTGCAACGGAAAGATTGCGAAAGACCCGTCCGTCCGGTTTGATCCCGATAGCAGCGAGATCAACATCGACTGCTCCCGCAACGTCATGCACCGTCAGGATCATGGGATGGTCACTCCTTCTTCGAGAGAGGAAAGGTCACGGAAATTGTCGTTCCCGTCTGAAAGGTCTTTAGAACCTTAGCGGGCTCCGGTAGTGCAACCCTCTCGCGACGTGCGCACGTCTGGCGGCCTGACCGACGATTGTCGCAGCTGGGAGTTCATTTGTGAGACGTCGCACGGCCCTTTCCCTTACCGCCGGCTGGGCGCTCGCCCCGGCCTTGGTTTCTGCTGCCGACGCAAAACCTGCCGCATTGCATGCCGGCTCGTTTCCGAGCGGCAAGTTCGATGGGATCACGGACGTCGGCGGCGTGCGCGTCGCGCACCTTACGAAGATATCCGGAAACGGACGGCTTCGCCCTGGAATTGGTCCCGTACGCACCGGCGCAACAGCGATCTTGCAAAACGGCGATCCGTGGACGAAGCGCTGCGCTGCCGCATTCTATGCACTCAACGGAAACGGCGAGTTCACGGGTACGCATTGGATCGAGGAATCGGGTTTCATCGAGCATCCGATACTGCTAACGGGAACGATGAACGTTCCGCGCGTTGCGGATGGTGTCGAGAGCTGGATGATTCAGCAGCATCCCAACATCGGGATCACAGAAGATGTTCCGCTTCCCGTGGTCGGAGAATGCGACGACCAAGGAATGAATGACGATCAAGGACGTCACGTTCTGGCGTCCGAGATTCCTCCGCTGCTCAACGCCGCAAAGAACGCTCAGTTCGCGCGCGGCAATGTCGGTGCCGGCACGGGGATGCACGGCTTTAGTTTCAAAGGTGGTATCGGTTCGTCGTCCCGCGTGCTACCGGCGAATTTGGGAGGCTACACAGTCGGCGTACTACTGAACCTCAACGGCGGGGCGCGCGCCAGCTGACGATCGCGGGCGTCCCCGTTGGTGTCGTAATGCGTCACGAGTTGTTGCCGAACGTTCCAAACCTCCGGCGACGCGTCGGCTTTCTCGAAAATCGAGGCCGCATCGTCGGCGGAAGCATCAACGTGATCGTAGCGACCGACGCCCCGATCGATTCACACATCCTGCATGCGATGATCCAACGTGTTGCGTTCGGTTTGGGGAAAACCGGATGGACGTCGTTGATTTCCAGCGGCGATTTCGTCCTCGGATTCAGCACCACGAATCTGACGCCGCGCGATCCCGGGAAGCGGGATATGACGATCGATGAGGACGAGCGTCACGTAAACGCGCTCTATACCGCAACGAGCGACGCTGCCGAATCAGCCGTATACGATGCGCTTTGGAGTGCGCGAACAATGGTGGGCGCCGACGGCTGGGTGCTGTATGGACTACCGCACGCGCGCGTTCGTGCGCTCTTAGCGCAGTACCACCGCTAAACTAGACGGAGACCTTCGCGGTACGGTGGGTCTTCGGCTTTGCGGGATTCCGAAAACGTTCGAGCATCTCGCGCGTCGGAATCTTGATCTCGTGGGCCAAATGAACGAGCCGCAGCACGCGCAGGATCAGCCACGTCGGATCGAACTCGAACCAGCGTAGTCCGAAACGCGCCGAGAACGGGAACGCGTGGTGGTTGTTGTGCCAGCCTTCGCCCCACGACAGGAGCGCGAGCCACCAGCAGTTTCGTCGAAAGATCGGTCGTCTTGAACGAACGGTAGCCGATCATGTGCGCGACGCTGTTGATCATCCACGTTATGTGGTAGCAAACCACCAGGCGCGCAAAGATTCCCCAGATCACCCACGACCAGCCGCCCGCGATCAACAGACCGATGCCGAGCGCGATTTGCAGCCAAAGCGTGTTGCGATCGACCCAACGATAGAACGGAACGTCGACCATGTCCGGCGCGAAGTGGCGCACGTCGGCCTCGGAGCACATCTTTGCATTTTGACGGAAGAGCCACGAGCAATGCGCCCACAGGAAACCGCGGGCCATCGTGTGCGGATCGTCCTCGCCGTCCGAGAACGCGTGATGCTTGCGATGCGTCGAGACCCATTCGATCGGGCCGCCTTGCAGCGCGAGGGCGCCGGAAATCACGCCGACATATTCAGCCGCCTTGTTCAAACGCAAGCCTCGATGCGTGAGCGTGCGATGATAACAGAGGGTGATCCCCAATGCCGTGATGTTGTATAAGACGAAGGCGGCGAGCAACGCCGACCAGCTGAAGAACATCGGCAAGAACGCTGCGAGCGCGACGATATGAATGAGAAGAAGGCCGATGCCTGTGGCTTGATGGCGCTGGAGACGCAAAGTTGTCCCTCCGTATGGCGACCGGCTCTGAGGGAGCTCGGAAGGGCCGCACGGCCGTTTCCCCTTTCCCGCCTGGCCTTCCCCCGTAAGTTTTCGTAAAATGACGGGTCTATCGGCTATGGGTGCAGGCATACGCCGCGGCTTACGCTTAAATAGCGACGGTGGCCAAGACGACCTCGGCGACCACGACGCCGCAGCAGCCGTCCACTCCGAACCGGCGGAAGTTTTTCCGTCGGACAAAGCCGTTTCAGGGCGTCTATTATGCTACCCCAGGCGAGCGTGTGCCGCTGGTCGGACTTGATATCAGCGGAGGCGGCCTCTGCATTCTCTTGCAGCAGCCGGTCAAGGATCTTTCCGCCGAGCTGATGCTCGGCGCCGTTATTCAAGCCAAGCCCTTCACGGTAATCGGGACCGTGCGTTGGAGCGACGTCGTTAAAGTAAAGGGCGTCGATCATTTTCGCTACGGGCTGAAGCTGAAGTCGATCGCCGACGACGACTGGGACCGTCTGATGCTCTGGACGGTCGAGAACAATTCCGATTTCTCCGAAGGGTGCAACGCTGTCGGCGGCACAGCGTGACTCGCTGATCACGCAGCAGACCCAGGATAAGATCGCAGAGGCGCTGCTCGCAAAGAACCGGATCGATCCCTACAGCGAGACACAAGCTACCGCTTATCGAGTACAACTTCGTGAAGTACACGATGCGGCAAGGCTCGCCGTACGTGTGGCTGCGGGTGCGCAGCCGTTGCACCGATCGGACGCTGCAAACCGTGGTCGACCACATGACGAACGTGCTCGTCAGCACCGACGATGGGCACACCAAGCTCATCGACATCGACTAGGGCCGCTGAACTAGCCCCGTTGACGCGAGGCTTGCGCGGCTTGCGTGAGGGCGTCGAAGAAAAAGAAGCGGTTCTTACCGGCCTGCTTCGAGACGTACAACGCCGCATCGGCCGAGCGGAAGAGTGCCTTGCCGTCGGTCCCGTCGTTCGGAAAGATTGCGCCGCCCGCCGAGGCTTTGACGTGGTGGCGTTCGAGATTCGTGAACAGGCGCTCGACGCCGCGGACGGCAGCCGGACGATTCGTATTGGTGAGAACTAAGACGAATTCGTCGCCGGCGTAGCGAGCCACGATGTCACCCTTGCGCGCGCTGCCCCGCAGGACTTCCGCGAGCGCTTTGAGAGCGGTGTCGCCGGCCGGATGGCCGCCCGTGTCATTGATCGTTTTGAGATCGTCGAGATCGAAGATGAAGAACGCCAAGTGCGCGTTGTAGCGCTCGGCGTTGAGCAGCTCGCGGTCGAGCATCTGCTCGAGGGCGCGGCGGTTGAGGAGGCCGGTGAGGGAATCAGTCATGGCAAGTTGCTGCGTCTCGGCGAGCAGCTGCGCGTTCTCGATCGCGATCGCGGCCTGCGATCCGAAGTCGATCAGCATCCGGACCTGCATGTCGGTAATACCCTCGGTCGGAGGGCCTTCGACGTACAGGACGCCGCGCACGATGTCGCGGCTGATCATCGGAACGAGCGCGTACGCGCCCTTGGTTCCTCCGACGGGCGATTCGCCGTCGCCGGACGAGCCAAGGTGGTAGTCAATCGAGCGCTGCACGACACCGCGCAGCGACGAGCTTTCGCGGAAATCTCCCGAGCGTGAGGGGACGACGTTGCCTTCGTTGTTGGTCTCGAGGCGGCGGCGCGCGCGGCCTTCGACCATGTCGAACAAAATGATCCGGCGAAATCGTAGCGCTTCACGTACGCCGCGGATTACAATCGATAGAATGTCATCGATCGCCAAGCTCGCATTGATCGTCGAGAGAACCTGCTGGAAAACCAAAAGCTCCGCGTTTTCAGCAGCAAGCTCGTTGCGCTCCGACTCAACCTCGGAAAGGCGCCGCTCGAGCTCCTCAACACGCTCTCGTAACTCGTCGAGCGAAAGAACAATGGGATCGGCCAATCTGGCAAGCGGCTTCGGAGGCCTCCGAGGGCAGTCCTATGCCGCGAAAGAACCCTTGTGAGCGGTTTGAACTCCTTCGTCCACCTGCACGTGCACAGCGAGTACTCTTTACTCGATGGCGCATGTCGCGTCGATGCGCTGTGCCGCCGGTCCGCTGACGACGGAGCGCCTGCGGTTGCGCTCACAGATCACGGCGTTATGTTCGGCGCGATGGAATTTTACTACGCCGCCAAGGATGTCGGGCTGACCCCGATCGTCGGCTGCGAGGCCTACATCGCGCCCCGAGGACGATTCGACCGGACGGTGCGAGATGAGGCGCACGTCACACTTCTTGCGGCCGATCTCGTCGGGTATCGCAACCTCGTCGCGCTGATCTCGAAAGGATTTCTCGAGGGCTATTATTACAAGCCGCGCATCGATTTGGATCTGCTTGCGCAGCACAACGACGGTTTGATCGTTCTATCCGGTTGTATGTCCGGTCTGTGCGCCGCACCGCTTCTGCGCAACGACTATGAAGGCTCGAAGCGGGCCGCGCGCACGTATTTGGATATCTTCGGCGACCGTTTCTACATCGAGATCATGCGTCACGGGATGCCCGAGGAAGATGCGATCAACACCGGGTTGATCAAAGTCGCGCGCGAGCTGAATATTCCGCTCGTCGCGACCAACGATTCCCACTACTTGGAGCGCGATGATGCCGTCGCGCACGACGTACTGCTCTGCATCGGAACCGGCAAGCAAGTCGCGGACACGAACCGCCTCAAGTTTTCGACGCCGGAGTACTACGTCAAATCGGCGAGCGAGATGCGCGAGCTCTTCGCCGACGTCCCGGACGCATGCGACAACACGATCGCGATCGCCAAGCGCATCGACATCAAGATTCCCGAGAAGGTCTTCCACCTTCCCGACTACCCTGTGCCGCCGCGCATCCGGCTCCGTCACTCTTCAATTGGACGCGACGCGGCGGTCGCAACGTCGATCGCGATTGCGGATGCGGTCGGCGGCGATTTGCTGCCAGTCGAGCGCACGCCCGACGAGTATCTGCGCGAGCTGTGCGATGAGGGATTGCGCGAACGCTACGGCGCCGAGCGCGCCACGAACGACACGGCACTGCGCGAGCGGCTCGAGTACGAGCTCTCCGTCATCATCAAGATGGGCTACGCTTCCTACTTCTTGATCGTCTGGGATTTCATCAAGTACGCGCGCGATCACGACATCCCGGTTGGACCGGGCCGCGGTTCTGCGGTCGGATCGGTCGTCTCGTATTGCCTGCGGATCACGAATCTCGATCCGCTGAAGTTCAAGCTGATCTTCGAGCGGTTCCTGAATCCCGATCGCATCTCGATGCCGGACATCGACACCGATTTTTGCGTCGATCGGCGCGACGAAGTCATCCGCTACGTCACCGAAAAATACGGCGCCGAACGCGTCGCGCAAATCGTAACTTTCGGAACGATGGCCGCACGCGCCGCGGTTCGCGACGCAGGCCGCGCGCTCGGCGTGCCGCTGCAAGACGTCGACCGCGTCGCAAAGCTGATCCCTTCGGGGCCGGGCGGACTGACGATCGAGCAGGCGCTCGCGTCGATTCCGGAGCTGCGTTCGCTTTACGACATGAACGCGCAGATTCGCGAGCTGTGCGATACTGCACGGACGATCGAAGGGATGGCGCGCCACGCCTCGACGCACGCGGCCGGCGTCGTGATCTCGAAAGGTCCGTTGATCGACTACGCGCCGCTCATCAAGCTCGGCGAAGGCGACGTCAACACGCAGTACGACATGGGGTGGGTCGAAAAGATCGGCCTGCTCAAGATGGACTTTCTCGGGCTTCGCAACCTCACGGTGATGAAGAACGCGTCGGACGAGATCCGGCGCACGACGAATCCGGAGTTCGATCTCGAGAAGATTCCGGACGACGATCGCAAGACGTTTGAGATGTTGGGCCGCGCGGAAACGATCGGCGTCTTTCAGCTGGAATCGGAAGGCATGAAACGCGTCGTCACGGAGCTGCGGCCCAACTCGTTCGACGACGTCGTCGCGCTGGTTGCACTCTACCGGCCGGGGCCGATGGAATGGATCCCGAAATATATCGCGCGCAAGCACGGTCGCGAGCTGGTGTCATACGTCCATCCGAAACTCGAGCCGATCCTGCGCGACACCTACGGCATCGCGATTTACCAAGAATCCATCATGCAGATCGCGCGCGACATCGCGGGCTTTTCGATGGCCGAGGCCGACGAGCTCCGCAAGGTCATGGGCAAGAAGCTCAAAGACCAAGTCCCGCTTTACCGCGAGAAGTTTCTTGCCGGTGCGGAGCGCTGCGGCGTCGAGCCGCGCGTCGCAAGCGAGATATTCAGCTTTATCGAGCCGTTCGCCGGCTACGGTTTTCCAAAGGCGCACGCGGTCGCGTACGGCTGGATCGCGTATCAGACGGCGTATCTGAAAGCAAACTATCCGCTGCAATATCTTTCCGCATTGATGACCTCGGTGAAAGACAAGACCGACAAGCTCGTCGAGTACATCGACGAGGCGCGCAAAGTCGGAATCACCGTGCTGCCGCCCGACGTCAACGAGTCGCTCGTCGACTTCACCGCCATTCGAGATGACGGCAGCGGACAGATTCGCTTCGGTTTGGCGGCGATCAAAGGCGTCGGCGAGAATGCCGTGCACTCGATTTTGGAAGCGCGCGACGCGGACGGCAGGTTCACCGATATTTTCGAATTCGCGGGCCGCGTCGATCCCAAGCACGCAAACCGGCGGGTCTTCGAAGCGCTTGTCAAATCCGGGGCGCTCGACTCGCTCGAGGGCAACCGCGCTCAGCAGCTCGATGCGATCGATGGGGCACTGGATCTCGCGGCAGCTCATGCGCGCGAGCGCGAGCTCGGTCAGGTGTCGCTCTTCGGTGAATCCTCCGGAACGCAGAAGATCGTGCCGAAACTGCGCAACCTTGCACCGCCGCAGACGATGGAGATGCTCGGCTGGGAGCGCGACACGCTGGGCGTGTTCCTCTCCGGCCATCCGCTCGCGGACATTGCCGAAGCGCTTGCAGCGCAGCGGCGCGATAAACATTCGCGACGCAAAAACGCGAACCGAAGAAGAAGTCGTCACGATCGCAGGTCTGCTAACGCACGTGCGCCGTACGTTGACGCGGGCGCAATCACAGATGTTGATCGCGACGCTCGAAGACATGAGCGGCAGCATCGAGTGCGTCGTCTATCCGAAACTCTACGACGACTTGCAGGCACCGTTCGTGCAAGACCACATCGTCGTTATTTCGGGTCGCGTGCGTGTCCGCGAAAGGCCGGGAAACGCCGCTCCGACGGATGCGCCGCCCGAGGCGACAATGCAGGTTTCCACGGTAACGCCGTTCACACGCCCCGCCAGCGAGCCGCTGCCCCCGGGTTGGCATCTTGCAGTCGGACGGCGCGAACAGGTCGATGCGCTCGCCGCGTTGTGCTCGGAATTTCCCGGACCGGTCCCCGTGGTATTGCACGTCGGGGCCGAATCGCGGCGCGTCGAGCGCGGAATCACGGGGAGCACGAGCGTTCGTAAGGAGCTCGAGCGAATCTTTGGAGCAGTGAACGTTATCGAGGGTCCACCCTAATGCGGCTTCCGGCCGGGGTTCGCGATTGGCTTCCGCACGAGCTTGCTCGCAAACGCGAGATCGAGCAGAAGATTCGCGCGGTCTTCGGACGCTGGTCGTATCAAGAAGTGATGACGCCGGGGTTCGAGCGTTCTGAAGTCCTCGAGTTCGGTCTCGGCGATACGCTGACCGAGGAAACGTTTCGCTTTACCGACCGTCAAGCCAACGCGATGGCGCTGCGGCCGGAGATGACGACGCCGATCGCGCGCCTCGTCTCGACGCGCATGCGCGAAGATCCCTTGCCGCTGCGTCTCTCGTACATCGCGCCGGCGTACCGGTACGAAGAACCGCAGGAAGGCCGCATGCGCGAGTTCACGCAGGCCGGCGTCGAGCTGATCGGCTGGGGTGGCGTCGATGCGGACGCCGAGGCGTTGTTCATGGCGGTCGAGATTCTCGATGCGGTCGGCCTCTCGGATGCATGCTTCGACATCAACGACGCAAACGTCGTCGACGGCGTTTTGGAAGCGATGGACGTTCCGATGGGCGCTCGAAAACATTGCAAGACGATGATCGGCGAACGCAACATCGTCGCACTGCGCGATTTCGATCCACGCTTGACGGAATACGCAATGCTGCGCGGCGGTCTCGACGCGCTCGAAAAAGTGCGGCCGCTTTGCGTGACGCCGGTCTCACAGATTGCGCTCGACCGCCTCGAGCAGCTCCTGAATCGCGCCGCGAGTCTCGGCATCGGTGGCCGCATCAACGTCGACTTCGCGATGCTGCGCGATCTCGAGTACTACACCGGCTTCGTCTTCGAAGGCTATATCGAAGAGATCGGTTTCTCGCTGTGCGGCGGCGGCCGATACGATAATTTGCTGCCACGTTTCGGTTACGACGTTCCGGCCGTCGGCTGGATGGGCGGCATCGAGCGAATTTTGATTGCGCTCGAGCGCCGCGGGCGGCATCTGGATCGCAAGCGGCCGCGCATCGACATGCTGGTTGCGGGCTCGGATATCGTCGCTGCGCGCGAGCGTGCCGCCGGAAACGTCGTGCGCTGCGCGTCCGCCGATTTGAGCGATGAAGCGCTGCTCGCCGACGCGCGCGCATACGGCATCCCACGGATTTTGGTGTCACGAAACGGCGCGGTGAAAGAACTTCGCGTGCGAAAGGCACCGACGACGCCGGTCGAGGTTCAGAGTCCGTTTAAGGCGTCGCACTGATGAGCTTGGTCATTGCGGTCCCCAAAGGCGCGCTCTTCGACGACGCGGCCGCGCGATTGCGAGCAGGCCGGAATCGATGTGCCGGAGGACGCCGGCCGCCGCCTCGCAGTGCGCGTCGGCGATGAGGTTGAGCTCGTCTTCCTGCGTCCGAGCGACGTCCCCGCGTACGTCGAGTTCGGCGCCGCAGATTGCGGGATCGTCGGCAAAGACGTGCTGTGGGAAACCGATCGTCACGTCAGCGAGCTAGCCGATCTCGGGTTCGGTGCGTGCCGGCTCGTCGTCGCGGCGCGCCGCATCGATCGCTATCACGAAGGCGCGCCGCTCCCGACGTTCTTGCGCGTCGCAACGAAATACGTTCGAAGCACGGAAGTCTTTTTCTCCGAGCGCGATCTTCCGGTCGAGATCATTCCGTTGCACGGTTCGGTCGAGCTTGCGCCGCTCGTCGGCCTGGCCGACTTGATCGTCGATCTCACGCAGACCGGCAACACGTTGCGCGAGCACGATCTCGTCATCGTCGACGAAATCGATCGCTCGACGGCGCGCTTCGTCGTCAATCCGATTCGTTTTCGTGCGAAATACGCCGAGCTTCGCGGGCTTTTGGAGCGGCTGAAAGCCGAAAACGCGGCGGTCGAGGCGTGAAGCCGCCTCCGATCGTCGAAAGCCGCGACCGCAGCGCCCTCGCGGAACTTTACGCGCCCGGTTGGATCGCCGAGCGAAGACGTCGTTGCGAGCGTAAGCAAGATATCTTGCGCGACGTGCGCTCGCGCGGCGACGATGCGTTGTGCGATTACGCGCGGCGCTTCGACGATCCGGATTTCAGGCTCGAGCGTTTGCGCGTCACGCTTCCGTCGCTCGAAGAAGCGCGGGCGTTCGTGCCAGAGCGAGGTCGCCGCCGGCCTCGAGCTGGCGCGCGAGCGCGTGCTCGCCTTTCACGCGCGCCAACGCATTGCCGGATATGGAGTATGACGAACGCGACGGTTCGCGCTACGCCGTGCTCGTGCGCCCGCTTGCAAGCGTCGGCGCCTACGTGCCGGGCGGTACCGCGTCGTTGCCGTCATCGGCGATCATGACGACCGTTCCGGCGAAGCTCGCCGGCGTCGAGCGCGTCGTCGTCGCGACGCCGCCCTGTACGCGGCGACGTCGGGCGTCAATCCGGCGATTCTTTTCGCGTGCGTGCTGTGCGGCGTCGACGAGCTTTACGCCGTCGGCGGTGCGCAAGCAATCGGTGCGCTCGCGTACGGAACGTCGCAGAATCGCACCCGTCGACAAGATCGTCGGACCCGGGAGCGTCTGGGTCACAGAAGCCAAGCGCCAAGTCTTTGGCGTCGTCGGAATCGACGGACTTGCCGGACCCTCAGAAGTGCTCGTCGTCGCCGATGAGAGTTCGCAGCCGGAGTTCGTCGCCGGCGAGATGCTGGCGCAGGCGGAGCACGATCCGTACGCGCGGGTTGCGACCGTTTCGAGCGAGCCGCGACGTCTTGGAACGCGTTTCAGACGTGCTTGCGGCGTCAGCGGAAACGGAACGAAACGAGATCGTGCGGCGCGTCTTCGATGAACGAGCCTGGCTGATCCATGCACGCGACGAAGACGAGATCGTCGAGGTCATCGATCGCTTTGCGCCCGAGCATCTTTCGATTCAAACACGCGAGCCGATGCGAATCGTCCCGCGCGTCCGGCACGCCGGCGCAATTTTCGTCGGTGCATCGACGCCGGTCGCAGCCGGCGACTATATCGCCGGGACCAATCACGTCCTGCCGACCGCAGGCGCCGCTCGATTCGCGTCCGGCCTGCGTCTCGCAGATTTCACGCGCACGATGTCGCTCGTCGAGTACAGCGATGCGCGCATGCAGCAAGATGCCGATGTCCTCGCCGCGCTGGCGGATTTCGAAGGTCTTCCGGCTCACGCGCAGAGCGCGAGAATGCGGAAACGATGAGCCGGATTCGTCTCGTCGCGCTCGATCTGGACGGCACGTTGATCTCGACGAAGCTGCAGATCTCGCAAAGACGTGAAGACCGCTATCACGCGTGCGCGTGGCGCAGGCGTCGCGTTCACGATGGTGACGGGACGGATGTTTGCGGCTGCGCGTCCCGTTCGCGACGGCGATCGGAATCGAAGGGCCGATCGTCTGCTATCAGGGCGCCGCAACGTATGTCGTCGCGTCCGGCGAGCGTTTGACGCAGACGCCGATCCCGGCGGCGATCGGTCGTGCGGGTCTTCGCTCGTGCGACGCGCGATGGCGTGCGCGCGCTCGGATATTTCGAAGACCAGTTATACACCGAAGTCGACGATGAATATACGCGCAGTTACACGGCCCTGGCGAAGGTCGAAGCGCACGTGGTCGGCCCGCTGACCGAATTCTTTGCCGAGCGGCCGTCAACCAAGATCAATTGCGTGCTCGATCCGAAAGCGGCCGGCGCGTATGCCGAGGAGCTGCGCGTTTGGCTTGCAGGCGACGCGAACGTTACGCGCAGTCAACCGGAATTCGTCGAAGTCATCGATGCCGGCGTTGATAAGGGACATGCGCTGCGCGCGGTTGCGCAATACTACGGCGTCGACGCTTGCCGAAACGATGGCGATCGGCGATTCGTGGAACGACGTTCCGCTGCTCGCAAGCGCCGGCTTCGGCGTCGCGATGGGAACGGCGCCGCCGGAGTTGACCGAGAAGGCCGATGCAATCGTCGCGGGCGTCGAGGATGACGGCGTCGCCGAGGCGATCGAGCGCTTCATTTTGAGCGCAGCGTGAGCGCCGTACGCCGCCGCGTCAAACCGTCGCTGATCGTGCGTTTGCGCGTCTTTTGGGTGTTCATCGCCATCCTGCTCGTCGCCGCGGGATTTGCGGGCTTTCGCATTGCGACGTGGCCCGGCTTCAATCCGAAAAGCGTCGCCGTAAGTGGAACGAATCACGTTACGACCGCCGACGTTCTCAAGCGTGCGGCGATCCCGAGCGACCGCAATATCTGGCTGATCGACAAACAGGCTGCGGAAGCGCGCGTCGACGCGCTGCCGTGGGTGCAAACGACGCGCATACATCGCTCGTTGCCGGCGAACATTCGCATCGTTGTCGTTGAGCGAACGCCGGCTGCGTGCGTGCAAGCTGCATCGTCGCGATATCTGGTCGATGCAAGCGGACACGTCATCGAAACGTCGTGCAACGCCGCGCCGCACGCGATCTTTGATCGGATGGCCGTCGCTTGGACCGCAACACGCAGGCTCGATCGTCGATGTCGCGCAGCTGACACGTTTTCTTGCGGACGCGCAAACGTTGCGCGCTCATCACGTCGAGCCGGTATATAGCGGATTCGATCGCTTCGGCGGGCTGGAGGTCACACTTCAGCGGCGGAATCGCGGTGCGGTTTGGCGACGACCGGGACCTGGCGCAGAAGGCGGGTCTGGTCGATCCGATCCTCCAGGCGTACGGCGAAGCGGACCCGGGACATCGCGGTCATCGATCTCCGGGCGCCGGCAACCCCCGTCGTCGAGGAACGCAGCCCCCACAAGTAGTAGGGATTTCCGAGGTGGAGACACAATATCTAGGGGATGAGGTCGCAGACCCTCGCCGGGCTCGACATTGGGACGACCAAGACGTGTGCCGTCGTCGCCGCTACCGGCCCTGCCGGCCTCGAGATCATCGGTGTCGGGGAAGCACCCTCAACCGGGCTTCGCCGTGGCGTCGTAACCGATCTCGAGGAGACCGTCAAGGCTATCGAAGCCGCGACAGAGCGCGCCGAACGGATGGCGGGCGTCGCCATCTCCCAAGTCTACGTGGGCGTCACCGGCGAGCACATTCAGAGCACGAACAATCGCGGCATCGTCGCCGTTTCCGGCGATGAGCGCGAGGTTGTGCACGGCGACGTGCGACGCGTCCTCGACGCTTCGAAGATCATCAACTTGGCGGCGGACCGGCAGATCATTCACGCGCTGCCGCGCCACTACACGGTCGACGGTCACGAAGGCGTGACCGATCCGGTCGGCATGTCGGGCGGACGCCTCGAAGTCGAGACGCACATCGTCACCGGCGGCGCGACGTTCATCGCCAACGTGCTCAAGTGCGTTCACCGCGCCGGACTCGAAACCGCGGGGCTCGTCTTCGAGCCGCTTGCTTCGTCGGCGGCGACGCTCTTGCCCGAAGAAAAGCACGTCGGCGTGATTCTGCTCGACATCGGCGGCGGGACGACCGATATCGCCGTGTACGTCGGCGGCGGCGCGATTCACACCGGGACGATGCCGGTCGGCGGCAACATTCTCACGAACGACATCGCGCTCGGCCTGAAAACGAATTTCGCCGAAGCCGAGAACGTCAAGCGCACGTACGGTAGCGCGGCGAAGTTCGAGCTCGGCGATGAGACGAGTTTTTCGGTCAAAACGCTCGACGGCCGCAGCTCGCGGATGGTGACGACGCAAGAGCTGCGCGCGATCATCGAACCGCGCATCACCGAAATCTTCCGCATGGCGCGCGCGCACATCGCCGAGCACGTGGCGCGCGATATGATCCTAGCCGAAGTCGTGCTTACGGGCGGCGGCGCGCGTCTCTCCGGCATCGACGCCGCAGCCAGTGAGATATTCGGCCTTCCCACGCGCATCGGATATCCCTCGACGCTCGCGGGACTCAACGATGCAGTCAAACAACCCGAGTACGCGACGGCGGTTGGGCTCGTCATGTTCGGCCCCAAATCCGACGGCGCACCGACAAACGGTCACAAGCGCGGCATCGCCGGACGCGTTGGGACCTGGCTCGGCGACCTTTGGAACTAAACTTACCGCTTTCTTTGGAGGATAGTACGCCGATGGCAGACGCCAAACGTTTCGTTCCCGATCATGCCGCAACGATCAAGGTGATCGGCCTTGGCGGCGGTGGATGCAACGCCGTCAACCGTATGATCGAGGCGGGCCTCGGTGGCGTAGAATTCTACGCGATAAACACCGACGTTCAAGCCTTGCGAAACGTGAAGACCGATAATACGGTGCAGATCGGTTCGAGCTTGACGCGCGGTCTTGGCGCCGGCGCGAATCCGAATCTCGGACACGAAGCCGCCAACGAATCGCGCGAAGATCTTGCGATGGTTCTCGACGGCGCGGATCTCGTGTTCCTCACCGCGGGCATGGGCGGCGGGACGGGCACGGGCGCCGTTTCGGTCGTCGCCGAGCTCGCGCGCGAATCGGGCGCGCTGACGATCGCGGTCGTTACGAAGCCGTTCCAATTCGAAGGCCGCAAGCGCATGCAAATCGCGGAACGCGGCATCGCGGAGCTCGAAAGCAAAGTCGACACGCTGATCACGATCCCGAACGAACGCATCTTGCAGATCATCGAGAAGAAGACGCCGCTGCAAGAAGCCTTCTCGCATGCGGACGACGTGCTGCGCCAAGGTATTCAGGGGATCAGCGACCTGATCACGCAGCCGGGTCTCATCAATCTCGACTTTGCCGACGTCAAGACGGTCATGACCGACGCCGGATCCGCGATGATGGGAATCGGTGAAGGCACCGGCGAGCATCGTGCAGCCGATGCAGCGCAGAAGGCGATCGCATCGCCGTTGCTCGAGTGCACGATCGAAGGCGCGCGCGGCGTGATCTTCAACATCACGGGCGGCAGCGATCTCTCGATGTACGAAGTGAACGAAGCCGCCGAGATGATCTCGCGTGCCGTCGATTCGGATGCGCAGATCATCTTCGGTGCATCGATCGATCCGACGATGCAAGGGCGCGTTCGCGTCACGGTGCTGGCAGCCGGCTTCGGCGTTCCCAAGACGCACGTGCAAACGGCGGCGGGGATCGACTTCGACAAAGTCGCGCCCGTCAACATGGACGACATCGAGGTCCCGGCGTTTTTACGCTATAGGGGCTAAGGGCCGGACGCCTCCCGCGGCGTAAGAGCGGGGATGATCGAAACCGCAACGACCGTTATCGACCTGTTTAGCGACACCGCGACGAGGCCGACCGAAGGTATGCGCCGCGCGATCGCCGAGGCCGAGGTCGGCGACGAACAACGGCGTGAAGATCCAACCGTCAACCGCCTGCAGGCTGCGGTTGCGCAGCTCTTGGGCAAGGAAGCGGCCCTGTTCTTGCCGTCCGGGACGATGTGCAACCTGATCTCCTTTGCGGTCGCGACGAAACCAGGCGACGAGATCATCTTGCATCGCACGGCGCATCCGATCGTCGCCGAAGGCGGCGGAACGCCGGCGTTCAGCGGCGCGATGTTCAATCCGCAAGACGGCGCGCGCGGGATGTTCACGCCCGCGCAGGTTGCAGCCGCCATTCGCGCGCCATCACGGTATTCGCCGCGCAGCCGCGTCGTCTCGATCGAGCAGACGACGAACTTAGGCGGCGGCGGCGTGTGGCCGCTGGCCACGATCGAAGAGATCGCAGGCGTTGCACGCGCCAGCGGGTTGTGGATGCACTGCGACGGTGCGCGTTTGCTCAACGCAGTCGTTGCAAGTGGAACACCGGCGGCCAGCTATGGCAAACATTTTGATTCGATCTGGATCGATTTCAGCAAAGGTCTCGGCGCGCCGGTCGGTGCGGTGCTGGCGGGCTCGCGCAGCTTCATCGAAGAGGCCTGGTACTTCAAACAGCGTTTCGGCGGCGCGATGCGGCAGGCCGGCGTGATTGCAGCGGCGTGTTTGTACGCGCTCGAGCACAACGTCGAGCGGCTTGCGGACGATCACGCGAACGCGCGCGTGATCTACGATGCGGTGCGCGGCGTCCCGAATCTTACGGTCGAAGACGCCGAGACGAATATCGTGATCTTCGACGTCGAACGCCTTGGCGTGACCGCAGCCGACGTCGAAAATCGCCTCGGTGAACAACACGTGCGCCTGAGTGTGATGGGCAAGACGAAGTTGCGGGCCGTTACGCATCTCGACGTGACGCGCGCGCAAGTCGAGTCAGCGGCGAAGACGATCGTCTCGGTTCTGCGCGCGCAGCTAAGCGCGGAGTCGAGAGTGCGCTGCGCGGCCGGCGTTCGTTCCGAGAAGAAGCCGGACGTACTCGGTATAGTTGACGACGCCGGTCTCGACGTGCTGCGACTTGAGGTACTTGTCGTACGTACCCCACGCGATCTTGAACGCAAGCGGCTTGATATGCCGCATGTCGCGCCTGCGCATCGCGCCGTAGTCGCCCAGGACGAGCTCTGAAAGGCGCGCGTCGGCGGGCGGCATGCGCGGTAGCGCGCCGTAGACGATGAGCAACCCGGAGTAGCGGACGATGGGATCGTTCGACTGCAGCGTCGCCAAGGCGGCGACGAAGTTGGCGTCGGATTCGCGCGCGATGCCGGCGACGTGACCCCATTCGTGTTCGAGCGTGAACGGATATTCGAACCACAACAGATCGCTGGCGAGGTACGTCTCGTAGGTGAACGGGACGAACATTCCGGTCACGCCCGCCGACGTAAAATACCAGTCCATGATGCTGCGCTTCGGGACGCGTTGGAACGACCTTGTGCGTGATGCCGACCGTCCCGAGAACCGATTGCTCGGCTTCGATCAGCGCAGGACGAATGTCGACGCTTGCATCGCGTTCGCGGTGGGCGGCAATCGCAGCGTCGTCGAGCGCGCTCGACGACGCGGAGCTCCAACGGCTCGAGTGCCCGCCGATCGACGGAGGCGCTATCGTACTGGAGCGTCGTGCCCAGCGAGGGGCGATCGTAGTTCCAGCCCCAATCGATCAAGAACCACACGTAGATCACGCTGACGGTCGCGAGCGTATGGAACGTGAGCTTCACAAGCGTTCGCCACGTCCGCGTCGCGCGCAGTGTAGCGATCCATCGCAGCGATGAGCCCGGCGACGACGATGACGAGAATGCAATCACTGAGCGCAAACGGCAGATAATTCGTTAGCCCGGTAAGCGTCGTTTGCGCAGTCGGATAGAACGTGTTGGCGTAGAACCCGTTCAGAAAACTCTGGGAAGGCGTGACGCAACATCGCAGCGAGCGCGACGAAAATCGCCAGAAGGCGAGCTATGCTCATTGCAAAAGAGGAACTCCATGGAAACGCTTGAGGTTCCGGTCGCACCGGAGATCGTTACGCGAACCGTTGAAGTTCGCCGTCTGATTCACCGTCATCCCGAACTTGGGTTTCGAGGAACAGCGCACTGCAGCGCTGGTCGAGAGCGAGCTGGATGCGATCGGTGTCGAGCACCGCCGCGTCGCGAAAACGGGCGTCGTTGGGATCATTCGCGGCGCGAAACCGGGACACGTCGTCGGTTTGCGCGCGGATATGGACGCGTTGCCGGTTGACGAGCAATCAGGCGAACCGTTCAGCTCGGAAGTTCCCGGCAAAATGCATGCATGCGGACACGATGCGCACACGGCAATGTTGCTTGGTGCGGCGCGCGAGCTCATGCGAACGCGCGATCAGCTCGAGGGAACCGCCGTTCTGCTGTTTCAGCCCGCGGAAGAAGGCCCGGGCGGCGCGCTGCCGATGATCGAGGCCGGCGTTATGGAGAATCCGAAAATCGAGGCGGTCGCGATGCTGCACGTCGACAATCGTCTCGACGTCGGAATCGTCGGCGTAACGCCCGGCGTCGTTAATGCCGCGGCCGACGAGTTTCACGTAACGATTACGGGCGTCGGCGGTCATGGAGCGGCACCGCATCGTGCGGTCGATACGATTCCGTGCGCAGCCGCGACCGTATTGGCACTGCAAAATATTGCGGCTCGCGAGACCGACCCGCTCGCGACCGTCGTCGTCACGGTCGGAACGATCAACGGCGGCTATCGCAATAACATCATTGCCGACAACGTGAAGATGACCGGGCACGTTCCGTTCGCAAGATAAAACCGTGCGTGAACGGCTCGAGCCGCGCGCCCGCCGCATCGTCGAGAGCGTTGCCGCTGCGTACAACTGCAAAGCCAAGCTCGAAGTGTTTTACATGTATCCACCCGTTTACAACGACGTTCCGATGACGGAAGCTTTCGCGGTCCAAATGCGGCATGCGTATCCCGGTATTCGCGTCGAGAGTCCGCCCGCAACGATGGGCGGCGAGGACTTCGCATACTTCGCGGAACGCGCGCCGGGCACGCTCGTGCGTCTCGGGATCCGCAATGAAAGCCAGGGCATCATCCACTCGGGGCACAGTTCGAAGTTCCGCATCGACGAGCGGGCGCTTCCAATAGGCATTGCGACCCTGGTCGAATTCGCTCGCTCCGCGGGATCGGGCCGTATCTTGGGGCGGTAGCCCAAAGGAACCACTATATCTTGGGGTCGAACTACCGGGGTCAATGGCTGCTATGGGTCCCGGCGAACGTTCCGCCGGCTCACTGTATCAAAGCGCAGACCTGGACGTACCGGCGAAGACGGCCTTCGAGCTGCTCTGCGCGGTCGAGAAGTGGCCGGTATGGCTTTCGTTTCTGCGCAGCGTCCGCCGCGTCGAGGCGGCGCAACCCATCGGTCCGGGGAGCGAGGTCACGATCCGCTCGAGCATCCCCGGCGCCGAGGAAGAGCTCTACGAAGTCGATCGGTTCGTTGACGGCTACATCGTCTCGCTGGTCGGCGCGTATTCCGTTCGTCGCCGCATCGACATCCGAATCGAGGCCAAGACGGCTCGCTCGAAGCTGGTCGTGCGGCTCGACTATCCGACGTACGGCGGAGTCTTCCCGGCCCTCATCGACCGGGTAACGGCTCGCCGCCGGCTCGATGCCCAGCTCGCCGACTCGCTCCTCCACTTCAAGGGCTTGGTCGAATACGAAGGCGACCCCTCAGAAACAGCCGTTCTGGTCGCGGTCGAAGCCGTTAGCAGTCATTGACGCTAATTGCTAGGGCTGGGTATACTAGAGGGGACCCATCCTAAGGAGAGATCCAGGCTTGCCATTGTATGAATACGGCTGCCCGAAGTGCGGGCATGTCGCAGACGTTCGCCACGGTTTCGACGATAAGCCGGCGGTAGCGTGCGAGAAATGCGGCGCGGCGATGACGCGCCGGTTTAGTGCTGCGCCGATCGTATTCAAAGGGTCGGGATTTTACGTCAACGATTCGCGCGGATCAAACAGCAACAGCAAACCCGAAAAGTCCGAATCGAGCGACAAGCCGGAGAAGAGCGAGCCCGCCAAAACCGACGCGAAGACCGAGACAAAACCGGAACCGAAGAAGGACGCCGCAGCGTAACGAAGCGATGATCGTCATCGCGTTCGCGGCCGTCTGCAGTCTCGTCTTCGTTGTAGCGCTCTATTTTTTTGCGCGCGACGTGCTGACCGGCGTGCGATTGTCACGCCGCGTTTCCGCGATCGTCCCTCGCACGTTGCTTTCGCAGTTGCGCTCTGCGCAGCTCGATGCGAAGCGCACGGCGCAAACGTTCAAAGCAATCGGCGCACTTGCACCGGGGGCCGCGATTGCGAGCGCGTCGATTTTGGCAAGCGTAAATACGTATCGCGCGTTGCTTGCGCGATTACGTGATTTAGCCTAAGCGGTCGTCCTCGGGCGGTTCCCACGTCCAACCCGGAACCGCGGCACCCGGTGACGCGCCGAACGGCGACGCATCGGGAGCCGGTGGAACGGGGAACGGAGCACCGAACGGTGGATGTTCCGCGGCTGACGCTGCGGGCGGCGTCGGTGCTGCGAAGCGCGGATTCGTGGGCGTGGGTTGCAACTGGGTGTCGGGAAGCCCGAACGGGTTCAGCGTCAGCTCCGGTGCAGCAAACGCCGGCGAAACGGCGGGCTGTGCAACGGGTTGTGGTGCAGGTGCGACTGGCGCTGCCGTAACGGGAGTTGCGGCCGGTGGAGGCGCCGTCGGCGCCGTGATTGTCTCAGAGGTGATAACGGTTGGCGCTGCGGCGGGAGCGGCTGCGGAGGCCGGCGCGAGAACCGGTGTCGGTGCCGGCGCGGAGATAGCGGGCGTAACGGGCGTCGAGCGAACCGTTTCGACGGTCGTCGTCGGCGCAGGCGCGATCGCGGCTTCCGAGTACGTCGGCTTCGGAATCTGACCCATCGCAGCACCGATCAAGACGAGCCGTGCTTGCGGGAGAAGCATCGCGTTCGAGCGCTTCGCAATGCGACGCAGCTCCTCGACGTCTTCCTCGGGCGCTTCTTCGGCTTCGATCGTATCGAGCAGAAGATCGACGGTGTCGATCAGATATTCGAGCGGCGGGAGCTTGCCGAACTGGAAGATCGACTGCGCGACGTCGGGCTTGACCATCTCGAGCAGTTTCTTCCAGTAGTCGATGCCTTGATAGTGTTCGAACGAACCGAACTCACGCTTCGCGCGCTGGTACAAGCCTGCGATACGACGGCCGAGCGGATCCGATGGCGGCGCGAGCTCGATGACCGCGACGCGTTTTGCAACGCGCGCGAGCTCGGTGAGAATCTGCGCGTGAAATGACGGATCGACTTCGTGCAGATATCCGGCAGCTATGGCGGCGTCGAATGCGAGATCGCGTGCCGGAATAACCGACGTGCTGCCGCGGATCGTGCGCACGCCGAGATGGGAGTTTTCGCGAATAATCGTTTCGCGCGCTTCGATAACTGCAACTTTGCAGCCGATGTCGAGTGCGCGTCGCACGTAGCCGATGTTGCCGCTAAATCCGCAAAAAACGACTGATTCGCCCGCAGTTAGCGCCAGCGTATCGAACGTGAGCGCTTCGATGCGCTTGGATTCGTGTTCAAACTCGAGTGGCGAGTAGGTATGCGAAGGTCGAGCCGAACTGATAGTCGTCGTCATTGTTGTTTGCGGTTCCACGACGCCGGAGGGCGTCCTTGCCCGTCCACAGGCTAACGGCCAGTTATCGGTATGGGGACCGTTAACTTTTAGCAAGGCGCTGGTGGGGGAGGTGGGATTTGAACCCACAAGGGCTTTCACCCGGTCGCTTTTGAGGCGACTGCGTAGACCGTTCCGCCACTCCCCCAAGGCCCCGAAGCACGCCTTCGCGTGTCGTAGGGGGGAGTCTTGCGGCCGGCACGCACATGGGACACCCTTAAGAGATGCGCACGATGTCGCGAATGCGCAACGATCTCTCGGATCTTTTGGGGATCGAGGGGATCGTTACGCTCGATCCTTTTGAAAGCAAAGCGCTGGCCCGCAATCCGCTCGGCGATCGCTCGGATCGGCCCCTGGGCGTTTATACGCCGCCGGGTTACGACCACGAAGGGTCGAGGGCGTATCCGGTTTTGTATCTGCTGCACGGCTATACCGGGGATCTCGCGGGCGTCATCGGCACACGCTTGTGGGAGAGGAACGTCGTCCAACGCCTCGACCGGTTGATCGTCGCGAAGAAGATGCCGCCGGCGCTGATGGTGATCGTTGACGGCGTCACGCGTCTAGGCGGATCGCAGTACGTCAACTCCATTCATAACGGCGATTACGCATCGTATGTCGTGCACGAAACGCTCGCACACGTCGATACGAATTATCGGACGATTCCTCGTCCTGAGGGCAGAGGCGTACTCGGAAAATCAACAGGTGGTTTCGGTTCGCTCTATCTGACGATGAACTACCCCGGACACTTTGGCGCGTTCGCATCGCACAGCGGCGATTCGTATTTTCGGATGTGCCAGGTGAAATCGCTCATCACGTGCGGACGAGTTCTGGAAAAGTATGCGAACTTCGAAGCGTTCGTCGTCGCCTTCGAGGCGAAAGAGAAGCCGAAGTTCGAAGAGGTTTCCACGATGGAGATGCTCGCCTATGCGGCGGCGTATTCGCCGACGGCTGCGAAGGCGTTCGCGTTCGATCTGCCGATCGACGTGCAAACGGGCGCATTCCGTGACGATGTTTGGGCGCGCTGGCTCGCGTTCGATCCAACCGAACAAATCCCGCACAAGAAGGTCGAGCTTGCGGCCTTGCGCTTGCGCTACATCGATTGCGGACGGCGCGACGAATACGGACTCGACATTGGCTCGCGCGTCATGACCCAACAGATTCGCGATCTCGGACTCGACGTGCGGCACGAAGAGTTCGACGACGATCACATGCGGATCGGCTATCGCTACGATTTCTCTCTTCCGGCTCTGGTCGACGTTCTCGACCGCGAGTAGACGTAGACGAGCGCCCCTGCGCCGAGCGAAAGGACGGTAAAGGCGTCGGCGAAGACGCCGGCCGTAAGAACGACGTAAATCCAGGCGGCGAGCGCGATCAACGGCGGAAGTGGAAAGAACGGCATGCGATACGGCATCGGAACGTTCGTCGTCCGTAGTTGTAGAATCGATGCGAATGCGCCGATCCCGCCGAGGACGACGATCCCGACGCCGATGATCGCGATGATCTGATCGAGCGGCAAGAAGCAGCATGCAAGCGATGCAACGCCGATTGCGACGAGCGAAACCAACGGATAGGCGTCGCGCGGATGCAAGCGCGAAAAGGCTCGAAGAAACAATCCATCACGGGCGGCCGCGTACGGAACGCGTGAGGCCGCGAGTAATAGCGCGAATGTCGAGGCGAATGCCGTGATGAGTATTAGGATCGTAACGGCGTATGCAAACGGGCCGCCGAGCGCGCGTTCGACGACTGTCGACGCGACGAACGAGGCGCCGAGCAGCTTCTGCCAATGTATCGAGCCGAGAATTCCGGTCTGCAGCGCTAGGTACAGCGTGGCGACGATCGCGACCGCTGCGATGATCGAGCGTGGAATCGTCCTGGCCGGCGCGATCACTTCCTCGCCGATGCTGGTGATCGTGTTGTAGCCGAGATAGTCGTAAAGGGTAACGGTCAGTCCGCTGCCGAGACCCGCGATTAGTGGCCAAAACGTGTGCGCTTGCGGATCGGCCGTAAATGCGACATGCGGATCGAAGCGAATCCACGCCGCGAACGTTACGATGACGAGCGTGAGCGTTGCAGTCCCAAAGAGAACGACTGAAATCAACGCGACGCGTACGATAACGCGCGCAAGCAAGACGATCGTGACGGCGCCGATCGCAACCGCGAGCAGGTGCTGCGCGAGAACGTTGTCCCGCAGAGCAGGCAAGATATACGTCGCGTACTGCGCGAAGCCGATGTAACCGCTCGCCAGCAAGAACGGCGTCGTGATCACGAACTGCCACACGAACAGAAATGCTAAAAGCCGTCCGCTGCGCGGGCCGAAGAGCTCGAGAAAGAATGCATAAAGTCCGCCGGCGCGCGGCAGCGCAGCGCCCAGCTCGGCCCACACGAGACCATCACAGATGGCGACGAGCGCACCTACGATCCAGGCCGCGAGCGAGAGGGGCCCGTGCAGCGCTGCGAGCACGAGCGGAATCGTGATCAGGGGGCCGATCCCAATCATTGCGATCGCATTGGTCGCGATCGCTGCGGAGAGTCCGACTCCGCGGATCAGGTCAGTGCGGCCGCTCGGGAGGTCGAGAGTGCGTGCTCGAGATCGGCAACGAGGTCGTCGGCGTCTTCGATGCCGACGGAAAGACGAATGAGCCCGTCGGTGACGCCGCGCCGTTCGCGATCTTCCTTCGGAATCGAACCGTGCGTCATGCGCGCTGGGATCGAGATCAGCGATTCGACGCCGCCCGAGACTCTCGGCGAGGCTGAAGAACTTCAGGCGTCGCACGAAATCATGCGCGCGCTCTTCGGGACCGCGAAGCACGAAGCTCAGCATTCCGCCGAATCCGCGCATCTGGCGCTTCGCAAGCTGGTGTTGCGGATGCGACTCGAGACCGGGATAGTAGACGCGCTCGACTTCACCGTTCTTGGTGAGGAACTCGGCAATCGTGCGTGCGTTCTTTTCGTGCTCGCGCATGCGCACGGCGAGCGTCTTGACGCCGCGCATCACGAGATAGGCATCCATCGGTCCGGGGACGCCGCCGACGGCATTTTGATGGAACTTGATCGTCTCGGCGATTTCGGGCGAGTTCGTCATCGTTGCGCCGCCGATGACGTCGCTGTGTCCGCCCAGATACTTCGTCGTCGAGTGAACGACGACGTCGGCACCGAGCGCCAGCGGTGACTGCAAATACGGCGTCGCGAACGTGTTGTCGACGACGACAACCTGACGCGGTGCCTTTCAGCGCGGCGATCGCGGCGATGTCGATCAGCTTGAGCAGCGGATTGGTCGGCGTCTCGAGCCAGAGCATGCGCGTGTTGGGGCGCATTGCGTTCTTGACGTTCGCGACATCGGTCATGTCGACGTAGCTGAACTCGAGCCCGTAGCGGGCAAGCACGCGCGAGAAGAGGCGATAGGTTCCGCCGTAGAGATCATCCGTGACGACGACGTGATCGCCGGCTGAAAGCAGGTTGAGCGTCGCAGAAGCCGCCGCCATTCCGCTCGCGAAACGCGCTGCAGAACTTCGCGTCCTCGAGTGATGCGAGCTGTTGCTCGAGCGCGACGCGCGTCGGGTTCACGGTGCGGCTGTAGTCGAATCCTTTGTGCTCACCGACTGCCGTTTGCGTATAGGTCGAGGTTTGGTAGATCGGAACGATCGTTGCCCCGGTTGCAGGGTCGGCGTCCTGACCGGTATGAATGGCTCGCGTCGAGAATCGCATGGTATACTACCCTTCTCGCCCGACGAGGAGACGACATGCAATTGCGTGAGAAGGCGACGAGCGCGGACGACATTCGCGAAGCGCAGCGCGAATGGGAGCAAATGTCGCTCCTGCCGTTCATGGAACGCCGCGCGGAACGTCGTCCTGAGTTTCGGACGATCAGCGGTACGCCGATCGAGCGCATTTACACGCCGGCGCATGTCGAGAACCTCGACTACATCGCCGATCTCGGTTTCCCAGGACAGTTTCCGTACGCGCGCGGCCCGTATCCGACGATGTATCGCGCGCAGCCCTGGACGATGCGCCAGATCGCGGGCTTCGGCACCGCCGACGATACGAACGGCCGGTTCAAGTATTTGATCTCGCAAGGCCAGACCGGAATCTCGACCGATTTCGACATGCCGACGCTGATGGGCTACGACAGCGACGATGTCCGCAGCGAAGGCGAAGTCGGTCGCGAGGGCGTTGCCGTCGATACGGTCGACGACATGCACGATCTGTATCGTGACATCGATCTCGAGAAGATCTCGGTCTCGATGACGATCAATCCGACCGCGTGGATTCTGCTTGCGATGTATCTCGTCGTCGCCGAAGAGCGCGGTTTCGATTGGAAGAAGCTCTCGGGGACCGTTCAGAACGACATCATCAAAGAATACATCGCGCAGAAAGAGTGGATCTATCCGCCGCGTCAAGCGATGCGGATCGTGCGCGACTCGATCGTCTTCTCGGCGCAGCATCTGCCGCGCTACAATCCGGTCAACGTCAGCGGCTACCACACGCGCGAGGCCGGCTCGACGGCGGTGCAAGAAGTCGCCTTCACGCTCGGCGCCGGGATCGCTTACGTCGAAGAGGTGCGAAATCTCGGCATCGACGTCGACGAGTTCGCGCCGCGTCTTTCGTTTTATTTCGTCTCGCAGATCGACTTCTTGGAAGAGGTCGCGAAGTTCCGGGCAGCGCGGCGCATCTGGGCGCGGGTCATGAAGGATCGATTCGGTGCGAAAAAGCCCGAGTCGATGCGTTTGCGTTTCCATTGTCAGACGGCGGGTGCGTCGTGTACGGCGCGCGAGCCGCTCAACAACATCGCGCGTACTGCGATCGAAGCGCTGGCGGCCGTCTGCGGCGGAGCGCAGTCGTTGCACACCAACGGCTACGACGAGGCACTCGCGATCCCGAGCGAGGCTGCGATGAAGATCGCGCTGCGCACGCAGCAGATCATCGCCGAGGAGACGGGTGTCGCCAACACGATCGATCCCCTGGCCGGCTCGTACGCGATCGAAAAGATGACCGCGGACATCGAGCGCGATGTCTTCGCATACTTCGCGGAGATCGACCAGCGCGGCGGCGTCGTGCGGTGCATCGAGGACAACTACTTCCAGGCCGAGATCGCGGATGCGGCATTCGAGTTCCACAAACGCAAAGAGCGCGGCGAATTTCAATTCGTCGGCGTCTCGAAGTACCGCGATGACACCGCCAATCCGAAGGTCGAGCTGCATCATGTCGATGAGGCGGCCTCAGCGCGGCAATTGGATCGATTGAAATCGCGTAAAGAAGCGGCGCGATTCCGCCAAGGTCGAAAAAGCGCTCGCGGAACTCGTGCGCGTTGCAAAGTCGGACGAGAACCTCATGCCGGCGACCCTCGATGCGGTGCGCGTTCGCGCGACCGGCGGCGAGATCGTCAACGCCTTGCGTCCGATCTTCGGAACCTACACGGAGACCCCGATTTTCTAAATGCCGATCAAAGTACTCGTCGCGAAACCCGGCCTTGACGGACACGACCGCGGTGCAAAGATCGTGGCGCGTGCGCTGCGCGACGCCGGGATGGAAGTCGTCTACACCGGTTTGCATCAGACGCCCGGAGATGATCGTCACCGCGGCGTTGCAAGAAGACGTCGACGTCGTCGGGATCAGCATTCTTTCCGGCGCGCACATGACGATCTTTCCGCGCGTCTTCTCGCTGATGCAGGAGCGCGGCATGGACGACGTCATTGTCGTCGCCGGCGGCGTCATTCAAGAAGAAGACCGTCCCAAGTTGCGCCAGCTCGGGGTTGCCGACATCTTCGATGCCGACGCAACGACGCAAGACCTGATCGACGGCATCAATCGCTTGGTGCAAGAGCGAGGCACCGATGATCGCCGCAGCGCCTAAATCGAAATACTGGGACGAGCGGCTCGAAACGATGCCGTCCGGAGGAGCGCGACGCGCTCGTTCTCGCGAAAATTCAAAAGACGATGACGTGGGCATACGAACGCTCACCGTTCTATCGTAAGCGCTGGTCGGCTGCGGGCCTGGAGCCCGGTGACATTCGGAGTCTCGCGGATTTCGAACGCGTGCCGACGATTTCGAAGGCCGATCTGCGCGCCGATCAAGCCGAGAATCCGCCCTTCGGTTCATATCTGTGCGTCGATGTCGCGGACGTCAAGCGCATTCACGGTACGTCCGGGACGAGCGGACGTCCGACTGCGTTCGCGTGGACGCGGCGCGACATGGATGCGATCGCCGAGGATCACGCGCGGATCATGTGGAGCTTCGGGTTGCGCCCGAACGACTGCGTCTTCGTCGGCTCGATTCTTTCGTTGTACGTCGGATCGTGGGGCGCGCTCATGGGTGCCGAACGGCTTGGCGCGAGCGTCTTTCCATTCGGCGCAGGCGTCAAGGGACAAACGCAACAGGCGCTGAGCTGGATCGATCAGATGCGGCCGACCGCATTTTACGGGACGCCCTCCTACGCGTTGCGGCTTGCGGAGACGGCGCGCGGCGATGGGCTTCGATCCGCGGCAAGCTCGGTTTTCGCATCATGTTTTTCTCGGGTGAGCCCGGCGCCGGAATTCCCGCCACAAAACAGCTGATCGAAGAGACGTTCGGCGCGATCTGCATCGATAGCGGCAGCATGGGCGAGATGACGCCTTGGATGAATCTGTGCGAGTGCAGCGAGCGCACCGGAATGCATCTGTGGCAAGACGTCGTCTACACCGAGCTGCTCGATCCGAAGACGTGGCGGCGCGTCGCCGTTCGGCGAGCGCGGAACGCCGGTCTACACGTCGCTGGACCGTGAGTGCCAGCCGATGATTCGTCTCGTCTCCGGCGATTTTGCCGAATGGACCGATGCGCCGTGTCCGTGCGGCCGCACGTATCCGCGATTTCCGTACGGCGTCATCGGACGCATCGACGACATGCTCGTCATTCGCGGCGAGAACGTCTATCCGAGCGCGATCGAAGAAGCGATCCGCGCGATTCGTCGGCGAGCTTTCCGGCGAGTTCGAGATCGTCGTGCGCAAAGAGCGGCACATGGACGAGCTGATCGTCCGGCTCGAACATGCCGGCGACGTGCTCCGAAGGCTACGCCGAGCAGCTCTCGCGCGCCGTCCGCGCGAAAGTCGGCGTGCGCCCGACGATTGAGTTCTGCGATCCGGATTCGCTGGCGCGAACGGATCTCAAATCCCGGCGCGTCCGGGATGAACGTTAGACGAACGCTAAGAGGTCGCGCTCAGGAAGCTGATGACGTCTTGGCGCGCGATGATGCCGATCGGCTTCTCGTGCTCGCTGACGACGATCGCCGAGTTCGCAAGCGTCAACAGCTTATACGCATGATCGACTTCGGCGCCGACGTCGAGCGTCGGGAACGCGCGCCCCATCACTTCTTTGACCGGTTTGTGAATCAGATCGGAGTGATCGAAAACGGCCTGCATGACGGCGACGTCGTTCACGCTGCCGACGACCGTGTCGCCGCGCATAACCGGCAATTGCGAGATCTCGTGCGTGCGTAGAAGATCGAGCGCGTGCTTGACGACGTCGTCCTCGCCGATTGCGATCATCGGCGGCAACGGGCGCTTACTGCGCAATACGTCGCCGACCGTCACCTTGGCGCGTTGATCCTCGAGAAAACCGTTTGCGATCATCCACTCGTCGTTGAAGATCTTCGACATGTAGCCGCGACCCGAATCAGGCATGACGACGACGAGCACATCGTCGGGTGAGAGATCTTGCGCGACGCGCACGGCGGCTGCAACGGCCGTTCCCGAAGAGCCGCCGACGAGCAAACCTTCTTCGCGCGCGATGCGGCGCGCCATGAGAAACGATTCCTTGTCGGAGACGCGTAAGAATCTTGTCGATCACGCGCATGTCGACGGTTTGCGGAAGATAGGACATCCCGATTCCCTCGACTTTGTACGATTTGGGCGTGTCGCCGGAGTAGATCGAGCCTTCCGGATCCGCGCCGGTGACGACGATGTTCGGGTTCTTTTCCTTGAGGAAACGCGCCGTTCCGGAGATCGTCCCGCCGGTTCCCATGCCGCACACGAAATGCGTGATGCGGCCTTCGGTTTGATCCCAAATCTCCGGCCCGGTCGATTAGAAAATGCGCATCCGGATTCATGTGATTGTGCCACTGATCCGGAATGAACGCGCCGGCAATATCGGCGGCGAGCCGGCTCGCGACCGAATAATATGATTCCGGCGAATCGTTGGAGACGTTCGTCGGCGTAACGACGACTTCGGCGCCGTAGGCGCGCAAGAGGTCGATTTTTTCTTTCGACATCTTGTCGGGCATGACGAGAATGCAGCGATAACCGCGGATCGCGGCGGCCATTGCAAGACCCGTCCCCGTGTTTCCGCTCGTCGCTTCGATGATCGTTGCGCCGGGGCGCAGTACGCCGCTGCGCTCGGCGTCCTCGAGCATCGCAACGGCCGGACGATCTTTCACGCTCCCGCCAGGGTTCATGTACTCGACCTTGGCGAGGACGAGGCACTTCGCGCCGTCCATCACCTTGTTAAGCCGAACGAGCGGCGTGCGGCCAACAGCCTGGAGCGCGTTTTCGTAGTAGCCGTGCTGGGGAAGGACTGGTGGAGGGGTCTGCGACTTCACAGCAGACATGGTTTTCGCGCGCTTCCGCAACCGAGGGATACCAGCCTGCGTTTTGAAGGTCACTGCCGGACGAGAAGGGATTTCGATGCCAACGGATTTTCGCAGCGGGTCAGTTTTTCCACGCCGTGGGCGTGAGTCGCTAGGCGGCTACCTCTGGCTGGCGCGCGTGTTCGACAAAGGACGCGCAGCGCGCGACGGCACGATTCACGATTACATTTATCCGTGCCCAATGGATCGCGGCGTGTTCGACCGCTGGGGGATCACGTCGAACGCGTTTGACGCGGCGATTGCGACGCGCGATACCGACGAAGAGATTCTCACGTGGTTACAGGCGCGCGTCCCCGAAGAGCGGCGTGAAGCCGCGAACCGGTGGCTGCTCGATGAGAAGATCGCGAACCTCGACCGGCAAGATGCGGAAGAGGGCGTCGTACCTGCCTAAGGTCGTCACGTCTTCGCGTTTGTGCGGCGATCGCGGTGCTGAGCTGCGTGTAGCAACGCGATTCCGCCGCAGCAAAATTATGCAACGATCACGGGCGTCGTCACCGACGGTACGACGGGGCAGCCGCTTGCGGGCGCGACGGTGACGATCGATTCCGTCCTCACGGTCACAACCGGATCCGACGGGACGCTACACGATCGCGAACATCCCGGTCGGTCCGTTTACCGCCGTCGAGACCGCGAGCGGCTTTCAAGATCACCAGGATCAGGGCACGGTCGCAGCCGGCGATCACTTCACGCTAAACGCCACGCTCTATCACTAGCGGCTCCTTGCGGCGCGTCGTGATCGCGCCGGACAAGTTCAAAGGTTCTGCAAGCGCGCACGACGTTGCGAACGCGATCGCGCGCGGATTCGCTTCGGTCGCTCCGGCCAGCGAGCTCGCCTGCGTTGCCGATGGCGGACGGCGGCGACGGAACCGTTGAGCTCTTCTTGGACTCCGGTGCGCGCGCGTGTACGGCAAACGTTCACGATCCGCTCGGCCGTCCGATTACCGCGACGTTCGCGCTCGATGGTGAGCGTGCGATCGTCGAGCTCGCGAGCGCGAGTGGTCTCGTCTTGGAGAAGCCGGAGGAGCGCGACCCTTGGCGCGCCGATTCGCGCGGCACGGGCGAGTTGATTCGCGCCGCGCTCGATGCGGGCGCGAAAGCAGATCGTCATCGGCATCGGTGGCAGCGCGAACAACGACGCCGGCGTCGGACTCTTGCGCGCGCTCGGTGCGAAAACGCAGCCCGCGGATGCGCTGCACGGCATCGAGAGCATCGATCTCTCCGGACTCGATCCGCGTATTGCGAAAACAAGCTGCTCGTCGCCTCTGACGTCGACAATCCACTCTGCGGTCCGAACGGCGCGTCGGCGATCTTCGGTCCGCAGAAAGGCGCAAGCCGCAAGACGTGCCGAAGCTCGACGCCGCGCTCGCGCAGACCGCTGACGCCATGGCGCGCGCGCTCGGGCGCGACCTGCGCGACGTCCCCGGAGCGGGTGCCGCGGGCGGCGTCGGGTTTGCGCTGCTGGCGCTCGGTGCGGAGTTGCGCCCGGGCGTCGATATCGTTGCCGAGCTATGCGGTCTTCCGCAAGCGCTCGAACGGCGCGACGCTCTGCATGACCGGCGAAGGCTCGATCGACGCGCAGACGCTGCGCGGAAAGACGGTATTCGGCGTCGCGCGCTACGCCGCGCAGGCGAATGTTCCCGTGATCGCGCTCGGCGGCCGCGTCGACACGAGCGTCGAAGCGCGAATTGGCGGCGCATGGAATCGTGTGCGAGCCGGTCGTCACCGCGCCGATGCCACTCGAGGATGCAATGCGCGATGCGGTCGCATTGATCGAGGCTGCGGCCGCGCGGATCGCGCGGACGCTCGCGCTAGAGTGAGGCTGCGGCGGCGCGACGGTCGGCGGCGGCGTCCGTTTGACGAACGTCGCGCGTTCGGCAATCGCTTCGGCGACGAGATCGACGACGACTTCGGCGAGTCGGTCAGGATCGTGACGGACGTTCGTCGTTTCACCGATGACGTCGGCTAAGACCGGGCGCACGCCGAGTTGTTTGATTGCTTCGACGTCCGGCTCGACCCAGATCTGGCCTTCCTCGGCATAGACGTCGCGCAAGCGGCGCGGTGGCTGGCTATTGACGATAACATAGTCGCAAACTTTCGCGCCGGCATGCGCGAGCAGAACCTCGAGATGCTGCGAGGCTTTGAATTGATCGGTCTCGCCGGGCTGCGTCATCACGTTCGTGACGTAGATTTTCACGGCGTTCGAGCTTTCGATCTCGCGTGAGATGCGATCGACGAGCAGATTCGGCAAGATCGACGTGTAGAGTGAGCCAGGACCGAGTACGATCGCATCGGCGGTGCGAATTGCGTCGATCACTTCACCGAGCGGCGCCGAATGTTCGGGCTCGAGCGTGATCGATTCGATCTTCTTGTGCGCGCTCGTGATCGCGCTCTCGCCCTCGACGATCGTGCCGTCTTCCATCTTTGCACGCAGCCACGTCACGGCCAGCGTCGCCGGAAGCACGCGGCCTTTGATGTTCAGAACGCGGCTCGACTCTTTCACCGCCGTATCGAAGTTGCCGGTGACGCCGGTCATCGCGGCAAGGAACAGATTTCCGAACGAATGTCCGCTTAGGCCTTCGCCTTCGTGGAAGCGATATTGAAACAGATCGGTGACGAGCGCTTCGTCGTCGGCAAGAGCCACGAGACAGTTGCGCAGATCGCCGGGCGGAAGAATGCCAAGCTCTTTTTGCAGACGTCCTGAGCTGCCGCCGTCATCGCTGACGGTGACGATCGCGGTCAGATTGTGCGTATACCGTTTGAGTCCGCGCAACAAGCGTCGAAAGTCCGGTGCCGCCGCCGACGGCGACGATGCGGTATCCGGCGCGCAAGCGCGATGCGAACAGTGCATCGACGATCCGGTCCTTGCGATCCGGCGTGAGCGCGTCGACGATCGAGTGCATCCACTGACGCATCCCGACCGCTACGAGTATCGCGCCGCCTGCCATGAAGATCCACTGCAGCCACGCGAGCGGAAGATAACCGTCAAGCGTTTCGTCGACCCACGTGTTGATCTCGAAGTGCGCGCCTTCCGCCGTCAACCAGCGGTCGAGGCCGTTGACGAAAAGGATCGCGCCGAGGATTGCCATCACGAGCCAGCGTTTGACGCCGAGACCCGGATAGAACCAACGCGCGACCTGTTTTGCTCTTTGCGTAATCACCGGTTGATGTCTCGCGCGGTCAGCTCGACCTCGAGCTGCGGATTGTTTCTCAGAATTTCGTTGAGCCGCTGGGCAAGGTAAACGGAGCGATGACGCCCACCGGTGCAGCCAATCGCGATCGTCAGCTGTGGTTTCCCCTCTTGGATAAATCGCGGGATCAGGAAATCGAGCAACGTTTTCGGCGTGCTGCAAAAAGGTCCGCGTCTCGGGTAGACGTTCGAGATAATCGCCGACCGGTTTGTCGAGTCCCGTGAGATCGCGCAGTTCGTCGACGTAATACGGATTCGGTAAGAAGCGCACGTCGAAAACCATATCGGCATCGAGCGGCAAACCATATTTGTATCCGAACGACACGAGCGTCACGTGCAGCAACGGTTCGCCCGTTTGTTGCGCGTAGGTTTCTGCAATGCGGCGCCGCAACTGATATTGCGCTCATTGCGCTCGTGTCCCAAACGCGTGCTGCGCGGTCGCGAACCGGCGCAAGCGCGCTGCGTTCGGATGCAATCGCTTCGGTGAGCCGTTCGCGTGCGACGGGATGTTTGCGGCGTGTCTCGCTGAACCGCCGCACGAGCGCCTCTTCCGTGGCATCCAGGAACAATATCTCCGGGGACGCACCATTTGTGGAGGCGGACGCGATGCTCGTGGAGAGATCGCCAAAAGGGCCGGACGTCCTAACGTCGGGTGCGATCGCGAGCCGGTCGTACCCTGAGGCCGCGGCAAGCGTCACTATCTGGGGAAGTAGAGTTGGTGGTAGAGTTGTCGAGGCAATAAAACCCCAGATCCTCGAACGCGGCCAGCGCCTGACTCTTGCCTGCGCCAGACAACCCCGTTACGATGACCAAGCGGCGAACGCTCACCTAAGGAGTGTCCCAAGGATGAAACTGTTCTCGGCTGAAAAAGCGAACACACTGATCCCGCGGTTTCGCCGCTCATCGAAGAGCTGTGGGCGAAGCGGCGAGAGCTCGCGATTCGACTGCTGGAGAACGATCCGGCATTGCGTCGAGGGACGTCTGCGCGCTCGCGCAAATTCACGGAGCTCAAAGCTGAGATCGTGCGCCTAATCAATCGCATCGAGGAGTACGGCTGCGTCGTGAAAGATCTCGATCTGGGCCTCCTCGATTTTCCCGCGCTGCGTGACGGACGTCCGATCTATCTTTGCTGGAAAGCCGGCGAACCGGAGATCGGCCACTGGCACGGCACCGACGAAACGTTCGTCGACCGCAAGCCGCTGGACTAAGCCGGCTGCGGCTCGACCTTGATGAAGTCGTCAGCCAGACCCTGGAGCCGGACGTCGCCGAACTCAACCGTATACGCGCCGGCCGCGACATCCTTGACTTCGCCGGTCTCCGGGACGTTCGCGAGCTGCGGAACCTTGTTGCGAATCTCGTCGGGAAGACGGACGGTATCGCCGACCGCGAGCTCCGGTACGCGTCGAAGAGCTTGTTGAGCTCCGCCATCAGCATGTCGAGCGGAATCCCGTAACTTTGGCTGACCTGTTCGATCGTCTCGTGCTCGCTGATCGCGCAATTCGAGCAACCGCCAAGGTGAAAGCGCGCGAAGACGCGGCGAGCGCCTGCATGTACTTTAAACGCTTGCTCGACGGTCAGATCTTTTGAGAAATGGTCGGCCACCGGTCACCTCGCTCAGAGAAAGTCTCTTGCCTTAAGACGCCTGCGGCTGCCACTCGGTTTCGAGATACGCGGAGTTCGCCTGTAAGCCGGATTCTGTCCCGGCGAAGCCGGGGATCATCATCTCTCTGGGGTCACCGTTACCGGTGAGCTCGGTGCGATGTTGCTCGTGCGGCTGGGCGTCCGCCCCCGAAGGGGTATTCGAGCGATCTTGCTCCAGGTGGGGTTTACCCGAGCCCGCGTCACCGCGATGCTCCGTGAGCTCTTACCTCACGATTTCACCCTTACCGGTTGCCCGGCGGTATGTTTCTGTGGCACTTTCCTTCGAGTCGCCTCGACAGGACGTTATCCTGCACCCTTGCCCATAGGAGCCCGGACTTTCCTCACGCGCCGCGTGGCGCGCGCGATGATCCGGCGAGCTCCGCGAAGCTCGCTCGCTATTATACCTTATGCGGGGACGAAAGCTTAGGCTAGGCGGCCGAGTTGAGAAGACTGGACAGGAAGCCTTGGCTGTTGTTCGCGTTGCGCAGCACGTCGAGCGTGATCGCGTTCTGATTCGTGCCCTTATCGAAGCTGTTGATCGTGTTGGCAACGTTTGTGTCGCCGATCGACGACGCCGAAGCGGTCAGATTCGTCGGACGCGATGTTGTTCGAGTTGATCTGATTCTGCAGCGACGTCGCTTGCGCGCCGAGCTGGGCTTGCGCCGAGAGCACGGAGTTGAGCGCGTTGCCGATCACGCCGATGCTGTCTTCCGCGTTCGCGGTCGTGCCGAAATTGAGATTCGAAACGCCCAGCGAAGAAGACGTCAGGCTCGCGAAGTTCAGCGAGGTCGTCGCGCCTTGGCTCGCGCCGGTTTGCACCGTCAGCGAATTGCCCGTGGAGAAGCCTTGCGCGCCCGTAACTGCGATCGTCGCGCTGCCGGTATCGCTCGCGCTGAAGTTGCCGAGCGTGAACGTGACGCCGCCGGCCGTAACCGCCGAGCCCGATGCGAACGAGCCGGCGTTCGTGATCGTGCCGGTCGCGTTGTCGACGACGTTAACTTGCGCTTGTCCGGCGCTGACTGAAATTTGAATCGACTCGCCCGGCGTCGTTGCCGGCGTCGTGACTCCAGCGCCCGTGTTGATGACGTTGTTGCCGCTGCTCAGAAGAAGATCGTTATTCGTGACGGCCGAGCTCGCCGGCGTCGCGGCGGTTCCGCCGGAGAACTGCCCGGTAAGCAATTGCGCGCCGTTGAAGTTCGTATTCTGCGCGATCGTGTTGATCTGCTGAATCTGCTGCGTGGCTTGCGCCTGGATCGCTTGCTGATCGGTCGGCGAAAGCAGATCGTTCGAGGCTGCGATCGATTCGGTGTTGAGGCTTCCGAGGATGCCGGTGATCGATTGCGCGCCGCCTTCGGCGACGTTCGTTGCGTTCAGCGCATCTTGCGCGTTGAGTGAGCCCTGATCGAATCCGGCCGCTTGTGATCGAAAGCGCATTGAAAATCGCGAGTCCCGAGGGATCAACGGCGGCTGAAGTTATCCGATTGCCGGACGAAAGCTGGTTGGCCGACTGCAGCAAATTTAACTGATTGCTGTACAGCGAATTCAGGCTGCTGCCTATGCCACTAATACCGCCCACTAAGAGCCTCCTTGGAAGCGGACAAACCCAACCTCATCTTCCCATGGAATCGGCTCATCAGGCAAGCGAGCTGAGACACGTATTCGTAAATTGCTCGCTTGGCTTGCTACTTAGTCGGGTCTGAGGCGTCCGGAGAGGCGATAATGGTGGAGGCAAGGAGACTCGAACTCCTGACCCTCACGCTGCCAGCGTGATGCTCTACCAACTGAGCTATGCCCCCACATTCGGTCTGGTGGAGATGAGGAGATTCGAACTCCTGACCCCCTGCTTGCAAAGCAGGTGCTCTACCAACTGAGCTACATCCCCGAGCGCGGCGTCGTCGTATTATTCCTTCGACGGGCAGGACCTCCGGTTTGACCCGTTGACATCGATGTCGGCTGCAATTTACGATAAGCCGCCGAGAAAACGAGGGCCATTAGCTCAGCTGGTTAGAGCGCATGCTTGATAAGCATGAGGTCCCTGGTTCGAACCCAGGATGGCCCACCAGCGTTCTCATGCGTGCGTCACTACGCTCGCGGTCTGTACGCGCCGAACACCTAAGAGGGGTCTGCACCTTGCCGACCCCTCCCTGAACGTACCCGGACGAGATTGTTGGATGATTCCCAAAGATGCCGAAACCCTGAGGTCTCGTAGACTCGAGAACCTCGAATGGCGCAAATACGAATATAATCGCGGATTGACCAAGCTCAAAAGCTTGCCGGATATCTTTGCGATCGAGTCGACCAACTATTGTAATATTCGGTGCGTGATGTGCCCCCGCGGCGAGCCCGACATCATGGAGCGCGCGCTTGGTCACATGGACGACGACGTGTTCAAGAAGATCATCGACGGCTGGGAGTTCTTTTCGGAGCCGTGCTGGTTCCATCTGTTCGGAGAACCGCTCATGCATCCGCGGCTCTTCGAGCAAATCGAATACGCGAAGGCCGCCGGCGTCTCGAATCTCGGAATCTCTTCGAACGCAACGCTGCTGACGGAAAAGAAAGCCAAGCAAATTCTCGATTCGCGTCTCGACACGATGCTGCTGTGTATCGACGGAAATGATAAAGAGACGTACGAGCAGATTCGGAAAAGCGCGGCCTTCACGTACGAAGAGGTCTGTGAGAACGTCCGCAACTTCCTCGCGCTAAAGAAACAGACTGGAAAGACCAAGCCTCGTACGATCGTGCAAATCATCGTCATGGAACAGACGAAAACGCAGCTGGGCCCGTTCAAAGAAATGTGGGAAGCCGCCGGCGCCGATGAGGTCGCTTTCAAGCAGTACACGACATGGGGCAGTCAAGACGAGCGTTTTGGACTGTTGGCACCGGCCGAACAACAAGGCTCGCTCGGCCAATTGCGCAAGCACGCGTGTTTCTTCATGTGGCAGAGCGTCGTTGTCCACTGGGATGGGCGCGTCGTACCGTGCTGCTACGATTTTGACGGCGCGATGGTGGTCGGCGATCTCAAAGAACAGTCGCTCGCCGAGATTTGGAATGGGCTTCGCTACCGGACGCTGCGCGCGATGGAAATAGACGGCGCGAATACCAGTCCGCTGTGCGTTGCGTGTACCGATGCGCCGGGCGTCGAGCGAAATCCCAATTGGCCCGCACCCTCGGAGAGCGTCAACGCGTAAATGCAGCTGAGCGAGAGCGCCGCACCACCGCAAAGCTTGCCGCAGCGGCTGCTCTCGGAGACGCGCATCGTTAAAGCAGTTGCCAGCACGCCGGAGGGAGAGTTTCTTTTCGACATTCGCGATGCCGCCGTCGGCTGGTCTCTCGCGCGAGGCTCATGGGAAACGCTCGAGACGGCGTTCGTAAAGCATATCGTCGGCAGCAGCGATTTGGTCATCGACATCGGGGCCAATCTGGGTTGGTACTCGGTTGTGGCGGCGAAAACCGCAGGCGCAGTGATTGCTTTCGAGCCCGATGCACTCAACTACGAGCTACTGCTCGACAACCTGACGCGCAACAAACTCCGGGAGCGCGTCGTCCCGTTACAGATCGCACTTTCCGATCTGGATGCGGAGCTCGAGTTCGAGCTCTCGGAGAGTAACTTCGGCGATCACCGCGTGCGGCAAGGATCCTCGGGCGGACCCGAGTTTTACGGTGAAGGCGCGCGCCGGACGGTTCGCGTCAAAGGCCGTCCGCTGGATAGCGTTCTCGAGGAGCTGCAAGTGGCAGCGTCGCCGATCAAACTGGTGAAGATCGATACGCAAGGCTCGGAGGTCAGGGTTCTGCGCGGCGCCCCAAAAGCGCTGGAACGAACGCGATGGATGATTGCCGAGTTCTGGCCGTACGGGCTGGAACGTGCGGGTTGCACGGTCGACGAGTTCTGCGCGATAATTCAAGCCAACTTCGAAACGTTCACGCGGCTACAGTCGCCGGAGATCGTCTTGCGTCCGGTCGCGCAATTGAGAGACGACATGCGCGAGCCTTTCGATCAGGCTCCCGGGACGCCGGTTGGTTTCTCGAACTATCTGTTTTCAAAATAACATCGGGAGAGAACCGGTCGCGTGGTGAGGGTGGTCGTGGAGGGCGATTTCGCGACGCCGCACGGCTCGCTTGCAATCGTCAATCGCGGTTTATTCGGTGCGCTCGGGCGGCGCGGAAACGTCGAGCTGGCGCTCCGCACCGAGCCCTCTCCTGATGCGACTGCGGATCTTTCCGGCGAGTGGCTCCAGGCGGCGCGCGCGCGCGCCGGCGAACGGCCCGACGTTACCGTGCGGCACGTCTGGCCGCCGGTTCCCTCACCGTTGCGCAGCGGCAAGTACGTGCATATGCAGCCTTGGGAGTTCGGCTCGTTGCCGCGGAGTTGGGTCGAGTCGTTCAAGGACACGGCCGATGAGATTTGGTGCTACAGCACGTACGTTGCAAACGAGTATCTCGACGCCGGATTTGCGGCCGAGCGCGTCCATGTCGTTCCGTTAGGGATCGATCCCGGAGTTTTCTTCCCGAAAGATGTCGCGCGCACAGTACCTACGGAACGCGATTGCGTCTTTCTGTTTTTCGGCGGAACAATCACGCGTAAGGGCATCGATGTGCTCCTCGAGGCTTGGCGGCGTGCATTTACGCGTCACGATGATGTCGCGCTCGTTATCAAAGACGTGAAGATGTACGACGCGCACGAGCAGCGGCGGCAGCAGATTCTTGCGCTTGCCGCGCGACCTGATTTCGCAGAACTACTCTATGCCGACCACGTTCTATCAAAGGCGGAAGTCGCCGATCTGTACCGCAGCGTGGCCTGCCTCGTTCATCCATATCGCGGCGAGGGTTTCGGATTGACGGTTCTGGAGGCGATGGCGTGCGGGGTTCCCGTGATCGCTACACGCGGCGGTGCGACCGACGATTTCGTTACGCCGGAGTGCGGCTATTTAATCGAGTCGAAACGCGTCCCGCTACGGACTCCGCCGCCGGAAGCACTCGTTGGTGAGGGTTGGCTCCTCGAGCCGGATGTGGAGCAACTTGTTGCGGCCATGCAAACCGTCTACCGGAATCGAGAAGACGCTCGCAGGCGCGGGGCCTACGCCGCGAAGCACGCCCACGCCGGTTGGACGTGGGAGCGTGGCGCAGAGCACGCCGAGCGGCGGATTGCTGCGTTGACTGCGGACGGCAGTAGCGCGCGCGTACGGATGGCTCGCCGCCCGCCGATCACGAGCTTCGAGTTTAAAGCGACCTCACAGAACGGCGAAGACGGGATTCTCGTCGAGCTCTTCCGTCAGCTTGGTGTAAACGAACCGTTCTTCGTTGAATTCGGCGCACAAGCCGGCGTCGAATGCAACGCTCGGAATCTGGTATTCACATACGGTTGGGCCGGCGTGATGATGGAAGGAGACGCACAGCAGTTTCTTGCGCTGCAGGACAACTATCGAAACGTACAGCGGGTCAAAACCATGCACGCGTTTATCACGAAGGAAAACGCGCTCGAGGTTTTCAGCCAGGCTGGAATACCGCAGGAGTTCGATCTGCTTTCCATCGACATCGACGGGAACGACTATTGGGTCTGGGAAGCGCTGGCCGAGAAGTATCGTCCACGCGTCGTTGTTATGGAAGTCAACGGTTCATACGCACCGCCGCAGCGATGGGTAATGGCGTACAATCCTTCGCACGCGTGGCGCCATGACAACTATTACGGTGCGAGCCTGCAATCGCTGGCGAATCTTGGCGAGCGGTTCGGTTACGCGCTGGTAGGGATGGAAAGCGCCGGCGTCAATGCGTTCTTCGTGCGCGACGATCTGGTCGAGCGGTGCGGCTTTCCCGCGCTTTCCGCCGAGGCAGCCTACCGTCCGCCACGCCACATTCATCGGCCCGGCGTCGGGCCGTTCGTCGAGGCATAGCCGGAAATCCGAGTCCAATCGAGGAAACCGCGACTCTGTTGTGAGTACCGTTAGCTCGATCACCATCAATCAGGAACATTTGCGAGCCGCCGCGCGGGCGATCGTCAAAGCGACGGGGAGCGACGATGCGGAAGCGACGATCGTCGCCGACCATCTGGTCGAAGCGAACCTGCGCGGTCATGACAGTCACGGCGTTGGGATGCTTCCGCTGTACGTCCAGAACTTTCACGCCGGCAAGCTGAAGCCTAATCAGCACGCGCGCTTGCTGCGCGAAGACGGCGCGATTGCCGTCTTCAGCGGCGAGATGGGGTACGGTCAGAAAATCGCGCGCGAAGTCATGGACTGGGCGATCGAGCGAGCGCGCAAGAGCGGCGTTGCGGTCGTTGCGCTGCGCGACGTGCAACATATTGCGCGCGTCGGAAGCTATGGCGAACAGGCCGCGGAGGCCGGCATGATCGCGATGCTGTTCGTCAATGCGCTCAGCGGGCATCCGTTCGTTGCAGCCTTCGGCGGCACGGACGGTCGGTTTTCGACGAATCCGATTTGCATTGCGATCCCCGGCAAGAATCCCGAGACACCGTTCGTCCTCGATTTTGCGACGAGCACGGTTGCGATGGGCAAGGTACGCGTCGCGTACAACTCGGGTAAACAAGTCGCGCCGGGATTGCTGATCGACGAGCACGGAGCGCCAACGACGGATCCCGGCGTACTGTGGCCGGATCGCTCGAAAGGCTCGATTCTACCGTTCGGCTTGCATAAGGGCTTCGGTCTCGCGGTCGTCGCCGAACTGCTCGGCGGCGCACTCACCGGAAATCTTACCTATCAGCCGGAGAACTCGCGCGACACCGGCATCAAGAACGGAATGTTCGCAATTGTCTTCGCACCCGAACGATTCGGCGATCTCGGCGCATTCCAAGCCGAGATGCAGGCCTTCTTGGATTTCGTCAAAGCCTCGCCGCCGGCCGATCCGGACGCGCCCGTTTTGATCGCGGGTGAGCCGGAGCGCAACATGCGCAAAAAGCGGATGGCCGAGGGTATTCCGATCGACGGAAAGACGTGGGCCGACATTCGCGCCGCCGCCGACTCGCTCGGTATTGGTGCACGCAAGATCGAGGAAATCGCGCACGGCGGAGCCTGATTCTGTCGCGAAGAGCTTTGCGCAGGCACTGCAGCTCGAAGCGCAGGGACGCGACGCCGAAGCTCAGGCAGCCTATATCAATGTGATCCAGCGGGACGGCGCACATTTCGACGCGCTGATCGCGCTGGGTAATTTGCTGAACCGCACGGGCTATCGAAGTGCGGCACGCCTCTCGTATCTCGAGGCTGCAAAAGCGCGCGAGAGTCCGATCGTCTACGTCAACCTGGGCAATACGTATCTCGATACGGACGAACTCGAGCCTGCCCGGCAGAATTTTGAACGAGCGCTCAACCTCGATGCGACGCAACCCGAAGCGCATCAGGGAATGAGCTACGTCTTCGCGCGTCTAGGTGACGAACGTTCGGCCCGTCGTCATCGCGATCTTGGCTTTCGCGAGCGCGCCGTAGCGGTGTTTCCGTTCCGCGGAGGCATGCGGCCTATTAGAGCGATTCTCATTGTGTCTGCAGTGGGTGGGAACATTGGGACGGCCGACTTTCTCGATGATCGCATCTTTGCGACGACGCGCATCTTTGCGGAATATTTCGACCGCTCGGCGCCGCTTCCGGAGCACGATATCGTCTTCAATGCGATTGGCGATGCGGAGCGATGCATCGACGGACTCTCCGCGGCCTCTGCCATTCTCGCGTCAACTCGGGCACCAGTCGTGAACCCGCCTGAGCGCGTGATGGGAACGGGCCGCGTCGCGGTCTGCGAACGCTTACGCAACATTCCTGGTTTGCATACAGCAGCCGCGCGTCTCGTTTCGCGTGCCGAGGCGGGTAACGGCGCCGAGTTCCCGCTACTGCTCCGTGCGCCGGGATTCCACACGGGACAGTATTTCGTTCGGGTCGACCGAGGCGACCAAATATCGCAGGCGATCCAAACGTTGCCGGACGGCGACCTGATTGCGATGAATTATCTCGACGGGCGCGGCAGCGACGGCATGTTCAGGAAGTATCGCGTGATGCTGGTCGACGGACGTCTCTATCCACTCCATCTCGCAATCGGAGTCGATTGGAAAGTGCATTACTTCACGGCAGACATGGTGCAGAATATAGCGCATCAAGAAGAAGAGCGCGGCTTTCTCGGCGACATGGAAGGGACGCTCGGAAGTCGTGCAATCTCTGCGCTCCAGGAAATTCAGCGGCGTTTAGGGCTCGACTACGCGGGCGTCGACTTCGGACTCGACCCAAACGGCTACGCGCTGCTTTTCGAAGCAAACGCGACGATGACGGTGCCGTCGCGCGAAGTCAACGCGCAGCTTGCGTATCGGGTTCCCTATCTCGAACGGGTCATCGACGCGGTTCGCTTGATGCTGCAGCGCAAAGCGAAATAGCGTCGTCGATGCTGTCGATGACTTCGAATCGTTCGTCCGCGCCCGTGATCCGCAAGAAGCGCCGAACTACTGAGTTCGAAGGCGAGACAACCATGAATTGCGGCGTTGCTTTGGCATGACGCAACATGACGCTCAGACCGGTCGAATCACAGAACGTGCACCGCTCGAGGCAAACGATGACAGAAAACGGCTCGTCGCTGCGGGCCTCGAACAACACTTTATCGAGCAGGAACGCAGACGCGGCCGTGAGCTCGCCCTCCACCGTCACGTATGGAACGCCGTCCTTGCGGACCCAGCTCGCGATCAGCTCTTGTTGCATGCGTTTCTCCGCTACGACCAGCGTCCCCGTATCGTGTGCATGCGAAACCATCCGATAGGCTAAATCAGCCGGATCCACTCGTTCATGAGCTGATCGTCTCGCTTCGTTTGCGCCATACCGAGGTCAACGATCGCGTTGATCTCACGCTGCTGTTCGGCGAGGACTTTCATCATCGCATCGAAGCGCGCAGCCTGTGCAGCGAGCGCGAGCTGAATCTCGCTTTGCTGCGCCGCGTTGCCGTTCTGATCGACGCCGTCCGATGAGCGCGCACGCGGCGTTGTTCGGCGCGGTACCGGCGTCGGGACGTTTGCAGGCAACGCCGGCAAGGGCGATGCGACCGCTGTCGCGCGCATCAGCCGATCGATCGGATGAACTCTTTCATGATGCCGATGTCCGCTTTACGCTGCTCCATCGAGACTTCGCGCAAGGTGTTGGACTCGCGCTGCAGCTCGGATTTCTCATCGGTCATCATGTCGAATTGGTTGGCTTGCTTTTGGACGCCGAGCTGAAAGAAGGCCATCTGCTCGTTCAGAGCATCCTGTTGAGCAAGCACGCTGCTCTCCCAACCCGAGAGCAGACCATTACCGAGGTTTCCGGTCGTCGAGATCGGGTCGCCGCTGCCCAGGACCCCGCCACCGATCGCCCCGGCGACCGCGCCGCCGGGCCCGCCGAGGGCGAACCCCTGAGCTGCGCCCGAGAGGGCACCTAATATATTGAAGCTCATGCCTCTCGTTCACGACGAGATGGGGGTTAGCAAGAGGTCTCGTTGACAAGGACGCCCCCCGCCGCATACGATAAGGCGTCTTTTTGGTCTCTGGTCTATGGGTTCCGCGGTTAATAAGGAAAACACGATCGACGTCGGTCCTCTGCTCGGGCCCGCACGTCGAGCGATCTCCGTCGACTCCAAGATCGACGTGCCGGCCTTCGACGACCTCCGTTTCGTCGGTCCAGCCCACGTCGTCTTCGAGCTCCAGGGGCTCGATCGTGGGATCCAGATCGCGGGAACCATCGACGTCCAGGCCGTTGCGGATTGTCGCCGCTGTCTGGAAGAGGTCGAGATCCCGCTGCACCTGGACGTCGACGAGCGAGTCGCCCCGGGCGAGGAAGCGGACCCGATTTCCGAAAGCAACGTACTAACCGGCGAACGGCTGGATCTGGGAGACTTCGTACGGCAACTAACGATCACGGCGCTACCCATGGGAGTGCTCTGCTCGGAGGGCTGCCAGGGTCTCTGCCCGCAGTGCGGGCGCAATCGTAACAACGGCGCATGCACGTGCCCGCCACTAGGGGATACCGATAATGGCTAATCTTAAATGGAAGACACCGCGTTCGAAAACGCGGAGCCGCCGCGCGGCAAACTGGAAGCTTGAGCCGGTCACTGCGGTCGAATGCCCGCAATGCCACCAGCCCAAGCGACCGCATTTCGCGTGCGAAAACTGCGGCACGTATAACGGCCGTGAGGTCGTCAAACCCAAAGACGAAGCAGCCGGTAAGCGCGGCTAGGGTTGGGAGTTCGGATCGCAGGCGTTGGACATTACGCGCCGGCCAAAGTCCTCACGAACCTAGATCTCGAGAAAATCCTCGACACATCGGACGAATGGATTACAACTCGCACCGGCATGAAGCGCCGTCATATTTCGGCTCCGGATGAGGCGACGAGCGATCTTGCCATCAACGCCGCCAAGGATGCGCTCGCACGTGCGGGTCTAAAACCGAAACAGATCGATTGCTACGTCGTCGCGACGGTAACGCCCGATTTCGCGTTCCCGGCGACCGGCTGCATCGTTGCATCAAAGCTCGGCGTTTCCGGTAAGCCTGCCTTTGATATCGAGATCGCGTGCAGCGGTTTCATTTACGGCTTGACGGTCGTTTCGAGCTTGATCCGCGCCGGCGTGTACAAGCGCGTCATGTTGATCGGCGCCGAAACGTTGACGAAGCTCGTCAATTACGAGGACCGCTCGACCGCAATTCTTTTCGGAGACGGCGCCGGCGCCGTGATCCTCGAGGAGTCGGCGATCGATTCGTTTTTGTCTGCCGATCTTGGAAGCGATGGGACGACGCCCGAGACACTTTATCTTCCGGCCGGCGGCTCACGTCAGCCGATCACGCCGGCTGAGCTCGCGGCGCACAATGACAAGATTCACATGGCGGGACGCGAGGTGTTCAAGTACGCGGTCAACCGCATGGTCGAGTCTTCGCTCAACGTGCTCTCACGCGCGAATCTTTCACCGGCCGACGTTTCTTATTTGATTCCGCATCAAGCCAATCGCCGCATCATCGATGCAGCCGCGCAACGGCTCTCGATGCCGCCGGAAAAAGTCATCGTGAACATTCACGAGTACGGCAATACGAGCGCGGCGTCGATTCCGATGGCGCTTTCCGAAGCTGAGAGCGAAGGCAAGCTGAAGAGCGACGATTTAATCATCTTTGCGGCATTCGGCGCAGGCCTTTCGTGGGGAGCCGTCGCCTGGCGCTGGGCGGCCTAATGGACGCGCGCAGCCGCGTCGGAGTTATTTTCCCGGGACAAGGCTCGCAAGTCGTCGGCATGGGCATCGACGTCGTCGCAAATTCACCGGTCGCACGCGACATGTTCGAGCGTTCGGCAAAAGTCGTCGGCTACGATCTGCTCGTCGCTCTGTCGCGAAGGTCCGGAAGAACGTTTGCGCGAGACGCGTTACAGCCAACCGGCGATCTTCGTAACGAATTGCGCGCTCGCGGCAGCGGCGAATCTCTCACCTGTCGTTTCGGCCGGACATAGCTTCGGAGAATATTGCAGTCTCGTTCTTGCGGGTTCGGTCGCATTCGAAGACGCGCTCGAGCTCGTCAACGCGCGCGGCATCGCGATGCAGCGCGCAGCCGAGATGGCGGCCGGCGGTATGTCTGCGATTTTAGGTCTCGATTCAAAGAAGATCGAAGTCGCCGTTGCGCAAGCGCAGGTCGAAGGCGCTGGCCGCGTTTCGCTCGCGAACTTCAATGCGCCGACGCAAATCGTGATCTCCGGCGATATCGGCGCCGTGCAACGCGCCGGTGAACTGTGTCTCGAAGGCGGCGCAAAGCGCGTCGTTGCACTCAACGTTTCGGGCGCATGGCATAGCGAGCTGATGCAACCGGCGGTTCCGTTATTCGCGCCTGTCGTCGAGCGGGCGCGCATCACGATGCCGCGCTTCCCCGTCATTTCGAACGTCGATGCGCAAGCCTATCGCGACGTCGCGCACATCAAAGAAAACTTGATCAAATCCGTGACGGCTGAAGTTTTGTGGCACGCGACCGCGATGAAGTTGCTCGCTGTAGACGGCGGCATCGATCTGGTCGTCGAGTTCGGCGCGAGCCCGGTACTCGGCCCGATGCTCAAGCGCCTCGAAGGCGTTCCGGAGACGGCCAGCGTCTCGGACAGCGCGGGCGTCACACGTCTGCAATCGCGTTTAGGCGCATTGCAAGCAAGCTAGCATGGAATTTTCGGGGCGGAGTGCGCTCATCACCGGAGCCAGCCGTGGAATCGGGCGTGCCATCGCCGTCGAGTTTGCGATGGCCGGCGCCGACCTAGCGCTGGTCGGGCGCGATGAAGCGGCGCTCGAGGAGACGCGTGCCGCGTGTGCTCGAGGTGCATCCGACCGGCAAAGCCGAGATCATCGTCGCTGACGTCGCCGAGCCGCCCGCTGTTGCAAGCGCGGTCGACCAGACGCTCGAACACTTTGGGCGCTTGGATTTTGCGATCGCAAACGCCGGACAATCGATCGACGGGCTCATTCTGCGCCTGCGGCACGGCGACGTCGATCGTTTGATCGACGTCAACCTCAAGTCCGCGGTCTATCTGGCGGAGGCGGCCGCGAAGCCGATGCTGCGGCAGCGCGGCGGGTCGATCGTGTTCATGTCCAGCATCGTCGGGATCACCGGGAATGCCGGGCAGTCGATCTATGCGTTGACCAAAGCCGGCCTCCTCGGCCTCGCCAAGTCCTTGGCGAAGGAGTTGGGTTCGCGGGGGGTAAGAGTCAACGCCGTCGCTCCGGGCTACATCGAAACCGCGATGACGACCGCAATGCCGGAGAACGCCAAGGCGCAGTATCTGAATTCGATTCCGCTCGGCCGCCCGGGACGACCTCAGGACGTCAGCGGTGTCGTGCGTTTTCTGTGTTCCGATGCGGCAGCATACATCACCGGTCAGACACTCGTGGTCGACGGCGGCCTCGTAACGTACTAGAGGAAGGAGTTCCATGTCAGCAGCCACCGGCACGTTCGATAAAGTCAAGAAAATAATCGTCGAGCAGCTCGGCGTCGAAGAAGGCGAAGTAACTCCCGAAGCGTCGATCACCGACGATTTGGGTGCGGATTCGCTCGATCAAGTCGAGCTGGTAATGGCATTCGAAACCGAGTTCAACATCGACATCCCCGACGAAGAAGCCGAGAAGATCAAGACTGTCGGCGACGCCGTCACGAAGATCGACGCGATGAGCTCGGCGGGTTCGAGCAGCTAGGAACTCCGTGCTCGAAGGACTCTCGGAACGTCTTGGCGCGATTTTTGCGCGCCTGCGTTCACGCGGTCGTCTCACCGAATCTGATGTCGGCGAAGTCATGCGAGAAGTGCGCATCGCACTTCTGGAAGCCGATGTCAACCTTGCCGTAACCAAGGACTTTGTCGCGCGCATTCGCGAGCGCGCTATTGGAAGCGAAGTCCTCACCTCGCTGACGCCGGGGCAGTCCGTCGTCAAGATCGTTCACGACGAGCTCGTCACGCTGCTTGGCGGAGCCAATGCCCGCCTGCAATTTTCCGACGCGCCTCCGACCGTCATCATGCTGGTCGGTCTGCAAGGTTCGGGAAAGACGACGCAAGCCGGCAAGCTCGCACAACGCCTCAAAGAGGGTGGGCGGCGCAGCTTACTCGTCGCGGCAGACGTGTATCGTCCGGCCGCGATCGCACAGCTGCAGACGCTTGGGAAACAAATCGACCTTCCCGTTTACGACGAAGGCGCGGGCGATCCGGTGCGGATCGCCGAGCACGGCGTCGCCGAAGCAAAGCGACTCGGGATCCCGACCGTTATCGTCGACACCGCGGGGCGACTGCAAATCGACGACGATCTCATGCGCGAGCTGGAGCGGATGCGTGCGGCAATCGCACCGACCGAAATATTGCTCGTCGCCGACGCGATGACCGGACAAGAAGCAACCAACGTTGCCAAAGGCTTCAACGATCGCCTCGGCATCACGGGCGTTATTCTCACAAAGCTCGACGGCGACACGCGCGGCGGCGCGGCGCTTTCGATTCACCACGTCACGGGCGCACCGATCAAGTTTGTCGGGGTCGGCGAGAAGCTCAATGCACTCGAGCCATTCCATCCGGAACGGTTGGCTTCGCGCATTCTCGGGATGGGCGACGTCCTCACGCTGATCGAGAAAACGCAAGCCGTTTATTCGGAAGAACAAGCCCGCGAGCTTACGACCAAGCTCCGCAATCAAGATTTTACGCTCGATGATTTTCTGGCACAGCTGCGCCAAGTGCGTAAGATGGGTTCGATGGGCGAGCTGCTGAAGATGATACCGGGCATGTCGCGTGCGCTCCCCAAAGACATGGAAATCGACGAGGGTGAGCTTTCGAAGATCGAAGCAATTATTTGCTCGATGACGCTCCGCGAGCGCGGGAACCCCACGATCCTCAACGGATCGCGCCGCAAGCGCATTGCGCAGGGCAGCGGCACACAAGTTTCTGACGTTAATCGGCTCGTGAAGCAGTTCGACGCCTCTCGTCAGATGATGAAACAGTTTACCGGCGGCAAACGCGGCCGGAAATTACCTATGGAGAGTTATGGTTAAGATCCGTTTACGGCGCATGGGCGCCAAGAAACAACCCACGTACCGCTTCGTCGTTGCTGATTCCAAGAGTCCGCGTGACGGACGCTTTATCGAGATTCTCGGACATTACAATCCGAGGACCGAACCCAAGACGCTCGTCGTCGATGAGACGCGCGCGCGCGAATGGCTTTCGAAAGGCGCACAGCCTTCGGCACCCGTTCGCCGATTGTTCGCAGAAAAAGGCTTATGCGAGCGCGGTCCGATTCCGACGACGAAACGCGCTCCGAAGAACGCGAAAGCAGAGTAGACGATGAGCGCTTTCGACGACGAATTCGGATTATTCGGCGAAGAAACGCCGCGCGAAGACGAAGAGCGCAAGCCGACTCTCGGCGCGCGCCGGATCGCGTCCAGCGAAACGATCATCGACGACGTCGAACTGGAAGATGGCGGCCCGCCGCGACGCCGGCGTCCGGAACGTGGCGGCGACCGTGGCGCTCCTCGCGTACGGCGCAATCGCAGGCCCGCAGCCGATCCCGCGATGTCAAGCCGCCGAGCCGCAGAGCTGTTGTATTTTCTCGTACAGAAGCTGGTGAGTAAACCCGGTACGGTCGCGGTGCAAACTGTGCCGTCGGATCGCGGCCCGGTGCTCGAGGTCGAAGTCGATCAGGAAGACATCGGAAAAGTGGTCGGGCGCGCCGGCCGCGTTGCGCAAGCGTTGCGCACGCTCGTTCGTGCCAGTGCCGAAGGCAAAGTCGGCGTCGAGATCATCGAGGTCGAGGATATGGACGACGAGGATTCAGAAGCCGGCGACACGGTCGCGGCGGACGTGACTGACTCGTAAGCAAACGGATCACGTCGCACTCGGACGCATCGTCGGAGCGTTCGGCGTTCGCGGCGAGCTAAAGCTTTTGCCCTCCAGCATCGGCGAAGATGCGGTGCGTGAGGGTACGCCGTTGACGTTGCGATTCGAGGACGAACGCGCGGAACGTGAGCTCACAATCACGCAGGCGCGCAAACACAAGCGCCTATGGATCGTGCGCCTTGCAGCGATCGCGACCGCAGAAGAGGCCGAATCGCTGGTTGGCGCGGAGCTCTGGACGGCGCGTGATAATGCGGCGCTCGCCGAGAACGAATATCTCGACGACGATCTCATCGGCTGCGTGTTGCTCCAAGACGAAAGAACGATCGGCGTGGTCCGCGCAGTGCGGCACTATCCCGCACAAGACGTGCTCGAACTCGATGGCGGTGCGCTCGTCCCGCTCGTGGGTGCATTCGTTCGCGAGATCGACGTCGAAGGGCGCGTGATTCGCGTCCAATTACCGCCCGGTTTGGTGGAGGGTGAAGCCCTCTAGCGACTCGGCTGACTGGTCGGCGGGAATTCCATCTGCTGGATCGTGATCCCGGTGGCAGTTGGTCCCGGCGTCGGCGTCGGGCCTGCAGCCTGATCCGGCGGTACGGTCGGCGCGGGCGTCGCTTTGGATTTCTTCCTGAAGAGTCCACCGAGTTTGTCGAGATTCGCCCCGGGCGTCTCTTTGGGTTCGGCGGTCGCGGACGGCTGTGGATTGTTTTGCAGTGAGGCCAGCGCGCGTTCAGCGTGTTCGTGAATCATTTGTCCGAGCAGCGCACCCTGGCCGTTGGCATCCTGATACGTGAGGAACTGCACCGAATTGCTCGCGACCACCGTGCCGCTCGACGTGCTCACGATTTGCTCGACGACGCTGACTTCAGCGCCTAAGCGGCGTGATAAAACCGGTAATGTAGTAGTCGCAGCCGAGTTTGCGCGCGGCAATGAGGTAATCGACACGCACCGTTCCAGGCGCGGGCGGAACGACTTTGATGCCGTTGTCGGAGAGCTGCTGAGCGAACATCACGGCCAAACGCTCGCCTGAGTCTTGCTGCGCATCGCCGTTGACCGTCAACGGATAAACAACGACGAGCGGTGGCGGGAGCAGAGACGGCGAGATCGCGCCAAGCCAGCAGACGCTCGCTGAAAGCAGGGCAAGCGCCATGAATATACGGGGACGCACTACTCCGTATTCGTCCCCGAGAGTGAAGGCCCCTCATCGAGCCCGACGGCGCTGATTTCAGCGCCATATAAGAAGATGTTCCCCAGGAGATAGAACCACAGCAGCAACGCGAGAACGGTTGAGAGCGCGCCATAGACATGAAAGAGGTTGGTGTGCGCCGTGAAGATCGTGAACGCGATCTGCGCAATCTCGTAGGCGATTGCCGTAAAGATGGCGCCCGAGATCCCGAAATTCCACGGCAGTTTGCGGTTCGGTAGGAATCGATACAGCGTTGCAGCGACGACGAAGATCAAGAAGATCGAGACACCGAAAGCAGTCAGCTGCGCAAGGGCCGGTGATGAAAAGCCGCCCGCACGCGCGAAGTACGTTACGGTGGGCGGAACAAACGTGGAGAGAAGTAAGAGCAACCCCATCGCCGGAAGCATAACGATCGCCAATGCGATATCGTGGATCAGCGGACGGCCTGCAGGTACGTTGAGGGCGCGGTTGAGAGCGAACGCCAAACCTTGAAAGAGATTCTTGCCGGACCATATGAGCGCGACGACGGCGATTGCGCCCGAGACGCTGCGCACCGCGATCGCATTCTTGAGATTGTCCGCCAAGAGATCGTGCAGAGCCGGAGCAACGTCGTCGATCGTCGAGAGCACGAGATCTTGACCGTCTTGCGATCCGAAGATGAAGCCGAAGACTGCGATCGCGAGCAACCCGAGCGGAATCATAGCGAAGACGGCATTGTACGCCAGTGCTTGGGCGAGAAATGCGCATCCATCGCGGGAGAAACGGACGCCGGCCGCACGCAGGATGCCGATCAATCGCCGCACCGCGACGTATTCGTCCCGAGGTGATCGCGTTCATCGTCGTTACGGTCGTTCTCGGCGGCATTTCGTTGCCGTCGTCACAACCGGCGTGGGTCAGTCCCGAGGGATTCGTGTACGCGCCGATCGATCCGATCGTTCGCACCGTCGCGCAAAGCGTGCAGATCGATCCGCAGGATCATGCGGTCACGGTCGAACGCGACGGCAAACGCGCGGTGGTTCGGTCGCCGGACGACGTGATAGCCGAACCCGACGGAACAGTCTATGTTCGTCTGGGAACGGTCGTGCGCGATCTCGGGGGAAGCGTCAGCTTCGATAGGGTACGGAAAGTCGTGACAATCGAAATGCCGGGCCCATCGCCGCTAGCGACGCCGACGCCGTTTAATCCGGCGAATCCGAGCGTCGCGCCGACGATGATCTTTACGCCGCAGCCGGTCACGACGCCGCGACCGGCGCCATCGGGTATTCCGCAGCCGCGTCGTACGCCGGTTCCCGTCGTTCCGTCATATCCGTGAATCTTCGCGAGGCCGAGCCGGCTGAGATTCGCGCCGCGATCCGGGCCGGAGAATACGACGGACCAACTGCAGGGCTCGCACCGCATTACGTTCAGACCAATCTCGTCGTCGTACCGAGCGACCACGCCGGCGACATGGCCGATCTGTGTGCGCGCAATCCGGTGCCGTGCGCGCTGATCGAAACGTTGCCACCGGGAAAATTCACGCCGCAGTCTGCGCCGGATGCGGATATCCGCACGGACCTTTCGCAATACCGCGTCTACCGTAAAGGCTTGCTGCTCGACAAACGGAGCGACATTCTCGATCTTTGGCATGAAGATTTCGTGACGTTCTTGATCGGATGCTCGTACACGTTCGAGTACGCGCTGGAACAAGCCGGATTCTCGATGCGGCATCACGCGGAAGGGAAGAGCGTGCCGATGTATCGCACGTCGTTGCGCTTGATGCCGGCCGGGCGTCTATGGGGCCATATGGTCGTCAGCATGCGTCCGTTCAAACCGGAAGACGTCGAGAACGTACGCGAGATAACGCGTCCGTATCGCGCTGCGCACGGTGAACCCGTGCACTGGGGCGATCCCGAAGCGATCGGCATTCGCCGCCTCGATCATCCGGACGAAGGCGATGCCGTGGCGATTGAACGCGGCGAAGTTCCGGTGTTTTGGGGTTGCGGCGTCACGCCGCAAGCCGTCGCAATCGAGAGCCGCATTCCGTATGTGATCGTGCACGAGCCGGGACACATGTTCATCACGGACATGCATCACGAGGAGCTGGCTCTACAAACCGGCCGCCGTTAGCTCCTCGATAAACGCCTGCGTGCGCGGGTTCTCAAACCACGCCGTAACGAGATCACGAAGCGACGCATGTTTGCGCAGCTCCGTGACGTGGGTTTGAATGTTTGCCGCCGTCGGGCGATCCGAAGCGAGCTCGCGCTTTAGGGCTTCGATGCGAGCTCGCGTTTCAGGTTCGTCCGGGATCGCGGCGTTTAGTTTGTCGGCTGGAAAGTCGGTGCGTTCGTCAGGCATGCCTCCTTAGTTCCCAGCAGGCTGGCTGGTTGCCGCTTTCCGGCGCGACGCGACGATTGCCGAGTCCGCCGAGAACCCCGAGGCCAACGGCGATCCAGCTGATGGTCGGCGTCCAGAGCGCAGTTAGGCCGAAGGCCGCGTCGAGGCTGTAGGCGCCGAATCCGCTGAAGGCCAGCAAGAACGCGAGGCCGCCGTATACCAGCGGAAGCTCGAAGCCGTCGTTCTGGGCGAAGAAGCCGTTGGGGGCGTGCACACTGAGGGCCGCCGTGGTCATGACGGCAATCATGAACATTGGGCCGATCGGTCCGAAGCAGTCCGAGCGCGACGAGCAAGCCGCCGGCGAGTTCGCTGAAGCCCGCAGCAGCCGCAAAAACGCGGCCCGGACGGAATCCGATCTGCTCGAAGAAGCCGCCGGTCCCGGCAAGTCCATAGCCGCCGAACCAGCCGAAGAGTTTTTGTGCGCCGTGGGCGGCGAAGCCGATCCCAATCAGGCGTACGAGAAGTAGTGCGAGGTCCATTGAGGTTCTCCTTACGAAAGATAAGCTACCCACATTCTAGTAGGTATGATATACTTACGTCAAGTAGCCTAGCCCACTGGAAGTAAGTATGAATCTCCGGACCGAGCCCCTGTGCCGTCGCGCACACCGAAGCAACCGAGCATGACGAGATCAGCCCGTTTTGCCCGCGCTTTCAGTACACTCTCGAGTTGATCGGGCGCCGCTGGGTCGGTGCGATTCTTCGCGCGCTGATGGGCGCTCCACGCCGGTTCAATGAGATATTGGCCGTCGATTCCGGGCCTCTCGGACAGGCTGCTGACCGAACGCTTGCGCGAGCTCGAGACCGAAGGCATCGTCGAGCGGGTCGTGCACGGCGAGCGTCCGGTTCGCGTTTCGTACGAGCTGACGACGTGCGGACGCAGTCTCGAACCGGTAATTCGAAGCGTTTCGGAGTGGGCGGAAGCCTGGGTACGATAGCCGCGCGATCAGTACGATTTCGGCATCCCCAAGACGTTGTGCGCGATGAACGCAAGCACCAGATTGTTTGCGACCGGCGCGACGAGAAAAAGACGCGACTCACGGAACTTACGCTCGATCCCGTACTCTTCGGCAAGACCGTAGCCGCCGTGCGTGTCCATCGCAGCTTGCGCAGCCGCCCACGTGGCTTGCGACGCCAGTAGCTTTGCCGCATTCGATTCGAAACCGGGCTGTTCGCCGGCATCGAAGAGCGCCGCAGCTTTCCAGCGCATCAGGCTCGCCGCTTCGAGCTGCGCGTATGCTTGCGCAAGCGGAAATTGCACGCCCTGATTTTGGCCGATCGGCCGTCCGAAAACGACGCGCTCGCTCGCGTAGCGCGATGCGCGTTCGATGAACCAATAACCGTCGCCTAATACTTCCGACGCGAGCAGAATGCGCTCGGCGTTCATCCCACTGAGAATATAACGAAAGCCCTGACCCTCTTCGCCGATCAAGTTTTCGACCGGGACCTTGAGGTTCTGTATGAAGACCTCGTTCGTCTCGTGATTCTCCATCGTGCGAATCGGCTTGACCGTGAGTCGCATCGCCGGCTTCGCGCAGATCGACGAGAAGAACGCTCAGACCGTCGGTCTTGCGCTGCACGTCTTCGTACGGCGTGGTTCGCACGAGAAGCAGCATCAGATCGGAGTGCTGCACGCGCGAGGTCCACACTTTTTGTCCGTTGACGATGTAGTGGTCGCCCTTACGAACGGCCATCGTTTGAATCCGCGTCGTGTCCGATCCGGCGTTGGGTTCGGTGACGCCGAACGCTTGCAGACGCAGCTTCCCACTCGCAATCCCAGGAAGATAGCGGCGCTTTTGTTCCGGATTCCCGTGACGCAATACCGTTCCCATCGTGTACATCTGCGCGTGCGCTGCTATGGCGGTTCCGTCGGAACGGTCGATCGTTTCCAGAACGATCGCAGCTTCCGTAATCCCGAGTCCGCCGCCGCCGTACTCTTCGGGGATGAGGATCGCGAGCCAACCACCGTCGGTCAGCGCTTTGACGAATTCCTCGGGATATTTGCGTTCGCGGTCGAGCGCCGTCCAATAGTCATGTCCGAAGCGGCTGCACAACTGCGCGACGGCGTCGCGGATTGCGATCCGCTCCGGCGTCATGGTCAAGGCGAATGACAGGTTCGATCGTTGTCGTCACGCGCTCTACTTGCCGCCCCCAAGGCGCATCGCCTTGCGAAAGATGGCGTCGCGCAGGCGCGCTGGCAGAAAGCGGGACGATCGATCCGCCAAGCCGCGCTGAGACACCGACGAGGTAGTGCGTCCGCGGCTTTGGCGCAGAAAAGCGCGTCGACGATCGCGCGCGTGACGCGCTCGGGCACGATCCCCGAGCGTTCCTCGCGCTCCGATTGTTCGAGCACGGCTTGCATGGCGCGCTGATATCGTGGCGGCAGCGCATTCCAGCGCCCTTCATATCCGTCGCGACCCTTGCGCCAAATCGGTGTCTTCACCGACCCCGGCTCGATGAGCACGACCTTCATGCCGTCCGGTTCGAGCTCAAAGCGAAGCCCGTCGACGAGCGCGCGCAGTGCAAATTTGGACGCACTATATGGCGCGATATACGGCATCGCAATGCGGCCGGACACCGAGCCGACGAAGACGATGCGCCCCCGAGTCTCGCGCAGCTGCGGCAAGAACGCTTGCGTTACGGCGATTTGCCCCAGCACGTTGACGTCGAATTGCAGTCGCAGCTCCGATTCGGAAACGTACTCGAGCGGGCCGGCGACAACAATCCCTGCATTGTTCACGAGGCCGGCAAGGCGGATACCCGTCGCGCGCACCGTTTGCGCCGCAGCCGCAATCGTGTCGTGTTGCGTGACGTCGAGCCGAACGGGACGAAGGTTCGAATGCTCGCGCGAAAGTCGCTCGGCATCTGCGTCGGTTCGCACGCCCGCAAAAACGAGGTTTCCCATTTGCGCGAGCGCGAGCGCAGCCGCGGCACCGATTCCGGTCGACGCACCCGTGACGACGATCGCTCGCTGCTCGCTCATCTGACGTTTGCGCCGTCGAGCGTCTCACGATGAAAGTTGTAAAGGTACTCGATGATGTCGGGCGTACGCGGAAATTCAGGGTGGGTGCGGCGCGATGTGAGGCGATACGTCGTGCCGTCGTCTGCGCGATGTCAAGCTGAAGAAGGCCCTCGCAGTGCACGCTGTGTTAGACGATGGGGATCGCTACGCAGCTCGGGCTCGACAAAAAGAACGTTCGGAAGCGCAGCAAGTGCGGCGTCGATTGCGTGCGTGCGCGTCATCTGCTGTAAACGGCTGCTCGGCGCCACGTTCGTACAGCCAAGTACCGAGCAAAGCGCTCGTCGTGACCGGACGAATACGCTTGAGCTGCAGATCGAGCGCGACGTTCGGTTCGGCCTTTCCAACGCGATAGAGCAGAGAGAGTCTGCGGCCGACGAGCGGATCGTAGCTTATACCTGCGAGCCAGATTTCTGCGAGTGGTGCGAGCCGCGGGAGCGAGCCGCGCATGCGCTGCATCTTGCCGTCGCCGGAATAATAGCCTTCGGGTGCAAGGAAGATCGTCGCGCCGGCGCGCTGCAGGTTTTCGAAATGCTGTAAATCCGCCTCGACTTGCGCGCGCGTAAACTGCATGATCTCTTTGCGGTAAGGCTCCAAAACTTCCGTCAGCTTGACGCGCGAACGGCCCGCCGCGAAATGTTTGTTATGCAGCAAGTCGCCGATACGGTTCACCGTCGTGGGTAGCCGTGCTCGCGCTCTTTCGCTGAAGACGGTCACCGCGTCGAGATCGCCGTGTAGACCATGCAGCACATACGCAACGCTCACGAAGGGGCGCTCAGTACAGCTCGTTTTCGATCGGCTGCAAGCCGATCGACGAGAAGAGCCAGCCGAAGTTGAGCATACGCAGCGCGAGGCTAAGCCCGGGAAGACGTTCGGCGAAGAAACCCGGCTCCCACATACGCCGCGACGAGACGGTGAAAATCGGCCGGCGCCACGAGAATGTTCCGATCGTAAGATCCGAGATCAGCACCGCGGATTCCATTCGTGCTGGTGGTTTGCGAGCAGTAGTGTCGGTCCGCGTTTGCGCGGCAAAATGTCCCCAGCCGCGGATGCGGTAGGGCAAGCGATAGTAGAGCGAACCGAACAGCACCGATCCCCAGCGCAGCGGCTGCAAGGGGAGTGGCGCGACGCGGAGCACGTAGTCGCGTTCGGGCATGCTCAGCTACCGTTGGTTCCGCGCTCGGCGCGCGCATCGCGGTTGAGCCGCTCTTGAATGCGCGCATCACCGAAGACGACATCGACTAACGCGGGAAACGCTTTCACGAGGAATACGGGGATGTTGATAGATTGCCGGAACGACGTGCTTGCGCTTCGGCCGTCGAATCGACGCCACGATCGCATCGGCCACGACTTCGGGTCCCGGAATGTTGTCGCCGAGCGCCGGATTCATCGGACTGCGTACGAAGCCCGGTTGAATCAACGTGACGTCGATCCCGCAGCTGCGGACTTCGCGTCGAACGCTGTCCGTAAGTCCACGCAAACCGAACTTCGAGCCCGAATAGATGCCCATGACGCCGGCTTCACCGGCAATCGATCCGACGTTGACGATCGATCCGCGTCCTTGTGCTTTCATGATCGGCAAGACGGCGTGCATCAATCGCGCCGGACCGAGCAGGTTAACGGCGACAACACTTTTCCAGGTCATTATCGGTCGAATCGCAGATCGACGGGCTGGAGCCGATGCCGGCTGAGTTGATGAGGATGTCAATCCGCCCAAACTCGACGAGCGTCTTGGCGACGAGCACGTCGATCTCGTCGCGCCGCGTAATATCGGTAGGGACGACGAGAGCGCGAACGCCGTGGCTCACTGCTTCGCGCGCCAGCGTGTCGAGAACGGGATCCGCAAGCGCCGCCAAGACGACGTTGATTCGCTAACTCGATGAGGGCCCGCACCGTGGCCGAGCCGATTGCGCCGGAGGCGCCTGCAACGATCGCGACGCGTTCCGAGCCACGGGAGTCCATGGCCGCGCAGTTATCCAGGCAGCGGCAAACCGCCTATTTGAGGGCTCCCGAGTGCTCCACCAAGAAGCCACTAACCCGTGACGTTCGCGATTCTCATACGAGCCGGTTTGATGATTGCGTCGAGCCTCTGCTTAGCTTGCGCGGCGCGAGCAGACGAGGCTACAGCGAGGCCGCCCGAAATCGTGCAGCGTGCCATCGCGAACTATGAGACGAACATCCGTGGTGTGATCGGAATGCAACGCCATTTCTCGACGCTCATCGACGCCGGCATCGTGAAACACACCGAAGTAAGCGAGAGCGGTATCCTGTTCAAAGACGGTGTGTTCGAACAGGTACACTACTATCGCGTGCTCGAGGACGGCAAGGAGTTTTCTGCCGGGCAGCTGAGCGATCGCGACAAACAAGCCGCGGACGGTTGGTCGGCCGGCAAGGTGTTTTTCAAAGAGCCCTACGATCGCAGGTTCGCCGCGGACTACACCTTCGCGCTCATCTCGCCTTGCACTGATTGCGCGAACGGGTTGGTAGCGATCAAATTCGAAAGCGCGAAGCACGACACGCAACACGGTGCCGGCACGATGTGGATCGAGACGGCGAATGCACGCGTCGTCAAGCTCACGTACGCGCCATACGTGTACCCGCCGCATGCCACGTCGGGAACCGTGACCGAGACGAGCGGAGCCGCACTCCCGAATCTCTGGTACGTCGTGCGCATCGATCAAGCGTATGCAAGGCCACATATTGCTCTTGCACGGGAGCGCGACATTTACAGCGACCTTCGATCACTTCGAACGTTTCGGAACCGTCGCCGAAGGTATAAGCGCGGTCCGCGAAGGGACGATCGGTACGGCTAAGACATAGTGCGATTCCTGAGCGCGGCGGTCGTCCTTTTGGCGGTCGCGATGGGTGTCGGGCGATTCGCGTATACGCCGCTTTTGCCGCTGATGGAACAAGGCGCCGGGCTCTCGCACCAGATGGCAGGGTTGATCGCATCATCGAATCTGGCCGGCTATTTGATCGGCGCATTTTCGGCCAGTAGCGGACGCTTTCGCACGCGACGATTGCAAGGTGTGTGGTGGGCAATCGCGATCGGTCGTCGTGACGACGGCCGTAATTGCGTTTACGCCCGAGCCGGCCTGGATCGTGGTTCGCTTCATCACCGGCGTCGGAAGTGGCTTTGCGTTCGTCCTTGGTTCGAGCATCGTTCTGGATCGCGCCGCGCGCGAACGGCGCCCGGATTGGATTGCGATATTCTATGGCGGCGTCGGCGCGGGAATTGCGTTGACCGCCGTCGCCGTACCGCTCTTGGGAGCATGGGGTGGCTGGCGCGCTGGTTGGCTCGGACTCGGCGTCATCGCGGCATTCATGTGCGTCGTCACGATGCCGTGGCTGACCGATTCCGCAAACGCGGAGATCGAAGCGACCCAGGCCGAGCAATCGCGCCTCAATCCGCGTCTTTTCGGATGGCTGTTCGCGGCGTACAGCGCGCAAGGGATGGGCTACGTCATTCCGGCGACGTTCATCGTCGCGATGATTGCATCGACTCCGCCGATCGTCGGATTTGCAGCAACGAGTTGGATCGTCGTCGGTGTCGTCGCGATACCGTCAACGATCATGTGGAACCGTCTGGGCATTGCCTTCGGACGCGATGTTGCGCTGGTCCTTGCGCTCGGCGTGATGGCGATTGGCGCGATCGCGCCGGTCGTCGCACCGAACGCTTTCGGCGTCCTTCTGAGCGCCGCGACGCTGGGTGGTACGTTTGTCGGTGTAACGGCGCTTGCAAACGCGCTTGGACGAGCGCTCCAGCCGGAAGGTAGCCATATCGCAATTGGCCGCTTGACGACGGGTTTCGGCGTCGGTCAAATCCTCGGCCCAGCCGTCGCCGGCATGCTTATCGCCGATTTTGGAAGCTACACGCCGGCACTCGTCGTAGCATCAAGCGTGCTCTGTTTGGCTGCCGTGGTGATGGCGTGTGGTGCAATCGTGGCGAGGACGCGGGTCGCGTGAGAACCGCAAGCGAGCTTGCGCGTGCGCTCGTCGCGCTGCTGTATGCGCGCATGCCTATTGCGGAAGATCCGGCGAAAGTTCTGTCGCGAACCGATCGCGCGGTTCGCGATTTAGAAAAAGCCGATCGCGCTTATCAGAAGACGATCGAGCGTACCTTGCCGCGCACCCAAGCGCGCGAGATGTTGGCCTCGATGGAATCGTTCCGGCGCGACGTCGTCGCGATTCGCAATCAGGCGCGCAACTCGGCTCCCTACGGCGACTTCGACCCGCTCGATACGTACGTCCCATCCTTCGGCGGATCGCACGCGGAGGCGACGCGCGCAGCCAACGTCGGCGATCGCGCGCGCCAGATGGTCGAAGACGCGCGTGCTCACGTCAACTCGCACGTCGTTCCGCAGCTCGGCTCCGAACGAGCTGGAGCGTCTCCTGGATGCGAAACGAAAACGCAGCGCCGAATTCGAGCGTATTATCGCAAGGGCGATGCCACGCGACGTTAGCGCGCCGATGATCGCGCAGCTCGCGCAGGTAGCGGACGGCTGGTTTTAGATTACGTCGTCGGCTTCTTCGGGCGCAGCGGCTCGTACGTGGCTTTCGATTCGTCCTGAACGTCGCTCGGGCGTTCGCCTTTTTCCAATTTGGCGAGCAGCTCGTCAAAGAGCTTCGCGCCGAGCGGGACCAGCGTTTCGTAATAGAGCGTTGACGGCTTGGTGTCGGCCGGAATTGGGACAGAACCCTGGATCGCGATCGGCCCAGTATCGATGCCTTCGTCGACCCAGAACCAGGTCGAGCCCGTCGCTTTGTCGCCCATTTTGAGCGTCCAGTACACGGCATCGCCACCACGGTGACGCGGCAGCAGGCTCGGATGGTAGCAGAGAACGCCGAGGCCGGCCTCCGCAATCTCGGGAGCCTTGAGGATACGCGTGACGTTCGAAAGGACGATCAGCTCATACGGGCGTTCGTCGACGACTTGATGCCCGCGCTTCGCGCAGATCTCGAGTGTCGCGTCGTAGATTGGGCCGGTACCGAAGACTTTAATTCGCATTGGCCGGGTTGTACGGAGTTAGCTCGACATTACCTGGCGACGTCAGTCGCACCGCCAGGTGCGTGGTACCAGGCAGTGATCACGTACTTTTTGCCGGTTTGGACGGGCTCGGCACGATGGAGATATTCCGGCGGAAAGACGATCACCGTCCCGGTCAATGGCGAAACGCTGATGTCTAGCTCGCTGAAGGTCGTCTCGCCGCCCGCGAACCGATCGTTGAGGTAACAGACAAGTGAAAGCACACGCCGTTGTGCCCCCGGCGTTGGACCGTCCCGATGATCGATGTATTTTCCGCCCGGCGCGTAGCGAACGAGCTGAACTTCTTGCAACGTCGATCCAGGAGCAAGTGCGTCTGCAAGCGGTCGCGTGATCTGCTCCAGACGCTCACGGTATGTTGAACTCGTCGCATGAACTTCTTCGAAAAGAATCTCAGCGTTACGAACCTCACGATCGATGTCGAGCTCGGCATTGATCACCGCCGGGAACCACGTCGGCGATAGCACTGCCTGTGAAACGATGACCGCAGCCTCCGCCGGAGTGAAGACGCGCAGCGCATAGATTCGGGGTCCGATCTCGACCTGCTCGGCGCTCGGAGACGCGGGCAGGCAGGCGGCCAGCTCGGTTTTGGTCATCGGCGCTCAGAATGGTATCATGCCCGTACGAACGGGCGCCCTTGTACTCCAGCGGAGGTATTTAATGAAGAAGACCGATAAACTCGATCGCCCCGAATTTCTGCGCAAGGTTGCAGGCGTTCCCATGGCTGCGGCGATGATCAGTCTCATAGCAGAGCCGGCGGAGGCCGCCGACAACAAGAAACAATTCAAATATCAAGATAAGCCCGGCACCGGTGGCAAGAAGTGCAGTCAGTGCCGCTTCTTTACTGCACCGCACGGCTGCAGCATCGTGACGGGCACGATCAGTCCGAACGGCTGGTGCATCGCCTGGGCAAAGAAGTAGCGTTACGAGCGCGATCCTAGGCCGGACCGTTTCCGGCCCGCGCGCATGGACGCGTGACACGGTGCGCACTGAAGAATATCTCGTCCGGCTTCCTGCCGCCGCGCAAGAAGAATTGCGCGACGCATTACGTCGGCTGCGTGGGCATCGTTTGCCGACGCTTTTACTACGGACGGCGGATTTCGAGCTCGACGCGTGCGCGGACGTCATGCTCGAAGTTCGCCGGCGGCTCGATGGTCCGCCGATGTTTGCGGTCGTCGATCGCCTTCCGGCGGAATCGGCAACTGCGGATGAGCTCGCGCAGCTCTACTGGCTGCTTGCAAGTCTCGTGGCGCGCCCGGTCGCGCAAAAGCTCGACGGCTCGATCTTTTATCCGGTGCTCGACACCGGCGCAAAACTCAAGCCTGGATCAGGGATTCGTCCAACGCTTACCAACGTCGATCTCACGTTCCATAACGACAACTCGTACAACGAAACGCCGCCAACGTACGTGGCGCTACTGTGCATCTCGACGGCATTCTCCGGAGGAAAGAGCCGGGTCATGAGCGTCGAGAGCGTACACAACGCGCTGCTGCAGCGATATCCGCAGCACCTCGAGCGCCTCTATCGTCCGTTTTGGTACGATCGTCATCGCGAGCACGAGGAGGACGAGATCCCGTATTTTTCCGCTTCGATCTTCGAATACGACGGGGAACAGCTGCACGCGCGTTTGGCGCTCAATGAAATCTACGGAGGTTATCAGCTACGCGGTGAAGCGATGGACACGCAAACGGCGGGTGCGCTCGAGGCCATACAAGACGTGTTCAATACACCGGAGCTGCGCGTCGAGCTCGAATTCGAGCCGGGCCAAATCCAGTTCGTGAACAATCGCGCGACGGGACATGCTCGCACCGAGTTCGTTGACGGCGAGCGGCCCGATCAAAAGCGGCATTTAGAGCGACTCTGGCTGCGCGATACCGGGGCGCGATCTTACCGCGGCTAGGAGAACGTAACGCTGCTTCGCTTACCTGCTTGCCGGGTATAAGGCAAGCGATGAAAGACGATGACAGCGTAGCCGAACAAATGAACCGCGGTCTGTTCCTCGCCCCGAATTTGATCGATTCCGACCGGGAGAGCAGTCCGCTTCTCGAGCAAGCGAAAAGGAACGTCGCGGCAACTGCAGAGCGTGCCGCAGCCGGCGAAGCGGATGAAGTGAAGAGCGACGAGATCAAAAAGCGGCGTATGTTTGGGGTCGGGAACCGCTCAGAGAAGACTTAGCTCTAGCCGAGGCTAGGTGCGGAAGCTGTAGACGGTCGTCGCGGTAAAGGTTTCAGCCGGCCGCAAAACCGTACTCGGAAAATTCGGGTGGTGCGGCGAATCGGCGAAATGCTGCGTTTCGAGCGCGATCGCTCCCGGCTTTCCGGTGAATAGTTGCATGCCGGGTTGGGTCGTATCAACTTCGATCGAGCGGCCGGAGTCGGGGTCCTTCAAAACCGCAGCCCGGCGCAATGAGCCATCCCATGCGTCGACTACGAAATTGCAATCGTACTTTTCTGTCCCGACAGGCCGCTCGGTGCGAAAGTCGCGCGATGAATCTACTGGCGCGATCGCTCCGGTCGGAATATTTTCGGCATTCGTCGGAGTGTAGGCAGACGCCGGGATTTGCAGCCGATATTTCTCGATCGGGGTTCCCGGAATGCCGCTCAAATTAAAGTAGACATGATTGGTGAAATTGACTACCGTCGGCTTGTCCGTCGTCGCCTCGTAGTCGATGCACAATGCGTTCTCGCCCGACCAGGAGTAGGTCACGCGACATTCGAGTGCGCCGGGGAACCCCTGATCGCCGTCGGGACTGTGCAAAGTGAACGTTATACGAGTGTCGGATTGTTCGACGACATCCCATGTGCGTTTCGAGAAGCCATCGGGCCCGCCGTGCAGCGTGTTGCTGCCTTCGTTCGTGCCGAGTTTGAAGGTCTTGCCGTCAAGGTCGAACGAGCCGCCGGCGATCCGGTTTGCATACCGTCCGATGATCTTCCCGGCGCTCCCGCCGGCATCGACGACGATATTCGAGCACGATCCGGCGCGATCGGGAACAACCACGCTGGTCATGGCTGCGCCAACCGGTGTGAGCGACACGGTGTTACCGTGGGAGTTTGTTAGTAGCAGCCCATCCATGGACTGCTACTTCGTCGCGTTCGGATTTCACCCCGCGCTCGACTAGGTTTTAGCTACATCCGCTCGTTGATCCGCACGTGTCGCACTTGAGGCATGTGCCGTTGCGGACCATCGTGAACTGACCGCACTCGTTGCAATTGTCGCCGCTGTAGCCTTTGGCGACGGCGATGCGCGCGGCTTCGGTTCGTGAAACTGTTGCCGTACCGACGCGTGAGTGGCCGTTACCGTTGCTCGATTCGCCTCCACCGGCGTGCGCTTGCGGTCGAATGGGCGGCGGAATCTGCGGACGAAGCGTTTCTTGGCGCGGTTCGGCCGGCGGCGGCATCGTATTGTGCAAGTGACTACTCTGCGGATGCAGCTTGTCTTCGATTGCGCGCGGCTTTGGATCCGTGTACCGAACCTCGACCTCTTCCTCGGCGACGTACTCGGCGGCATCGCCCATCGCATCGAGTTCCATCGACGGCTGGACTTGTGCCAAATCGTAGCGTCCGAGATAGCTGACTGCGAGCTCGCGGAAGATGTAGTCGAGGATCGACGTCGCCATCTTGATATTCTCGTGGCCGACGACGGGACCGTTTGGCTCGAAGCGCGTGAAGGTGAAAGCCTCGACGTATTCTTCGAGCGGGACGCCGTGCTGAAGCCCGAGACTAACGGCGATTGCGAAGTTGTTCATCAAGCTGCGGAAGGCGGCGCCTTCCTTGTGCATGTCGATGAAGATTTCGCCGAGCGTCTGATCGGTGTACTCGCCGGTTCGTAAATAGACTTTGTGGCCGCCGATGACCGCTTTCTGCGTGTAGCCACCGCGGCGATCGGGCATCCGACGGCGCTTGGCGATGTAGCGGTAGACGACGCGTTCGGCAATCCGCACCGGCGTCTCGTAGGCGGCACTCGGCTGACCCTCGTCGATATCGCCACCGAGATCGACAGAGCTCGCAAGCGGTTGCGAGAGCTTTGAGCCGTCGCGATAGAGTGCGACCGCCTTGCACATCCGCTCCCACGAATAGCGATAGGTCTCTTTGATGTCGCCGATCGTCGAGTTCTGCGGAAGATTGATCGTCTTGGAGATCGCTCCGCTGATGAACGGTTGCGATGCCGCAAGCATGTCGACGTGCGCGAGAGGACGGATGAAGCGTGCGCCGTGTTTGCCGCACGGCGTCGCGCAATCGAAGACCGGCAGATGCTCGTCCTTGAGGAACGGCGCGCCTTCCAGCGTCATCCGGCCACAGATATGGTCGGATGCTTCGTCGATTTGCGCAGGCGTGAACCCAAGCACGTCGACGAGGATCGAAGTGTTGATGTCGGCGAGCTGTTCGTCGCTCATCCCCAGCTTCGATTTGCAGAACTCGTCTCCGAGCGTCCAACGATTGAATGGGAAGGCGAGCTCGAACGATCCGAGTAGCGCCTTTTCGACGCGATCCAAGGCTTCATCGTCAAAGCCTTTCGCGCGGAGCGTCGCACGATTGATGTGCGGAGCCCCTTCGAGCGTGTTCGTGCCTTTTGCGAACGTCTCGATTCCTGCGATCTGTTCGGGCGTGTAGCCGAGATGCTGCAGTGCCGCTTCGACCGATTGATTGACGATCTTGAAATAGCCGCCGCCGGCGAGTTTCTTGAATTTGACGAGCGCGAAGTCGGGCTCGATTCCGGTCGTGTCGCAATCCATCACGAGACCGATCGTACCGGTCGGCGCGATGACGGTTACTTGGGCATTGCGATAGCCGGCGATTTCGCCGATGGCGAGCGCGTGATCCCACGCGTGGCGCGCCGCCGCCCACGTCTCTTGCGTGAAGAGCGTCGGTGCGTGCGTGATCGGTGGAATGCTCAACCCTTCGTATTCGCTGCGCGGCGCTTGATATGCGGCGCGACGATGGTTGCGCATGACGCGCCCCATCGAATCGGCATTCTTTTCGTAGCGCGGGAACGGCCCGTACTCGCGTGCCATTTCAGCAGACGCCTTATACGCAGCGCCCGTCATGAGTGCCGTGATGGCGCTGCACCAGCCGAAGCCTTCCTCGGAATCGTACGGCAGGCCCATGCGCATGAGCAGCGTTCCGAGATTCGCGTAGCCGAGGCCCAGGGTGCGGAAATCGTACGATTTCTGCGCGATCTCGCGCGAGGGGAACTGTGCCATGAGGACGCTGACCTCGAGCGTGAACGTCCACATCCGGCACGCGTCGCCGAAGCGTTTGGGGTCGAAACGACCCGTTTGGTCCATGAACTTGACGAGGTTCAGGCTTGCGAGATTGCACGCCGTATCGTCCAGGAACATGTATTCCGAGCAGTTGTGTACGACGATGCCGTTCGCGACGAAGTGCGCCGTGTCGAACTCGGTGAGATCGAAGACCGCTTCGACGCCGAGCGCTTTGATTTGCGAAACTTCGTCGGTGAGGACTTCGCGCGAGCGTTCGAATGGCTCGCCGCCCTCGATCGTCCGGGCGAAACGCGAACGCGAGTGGGCAGCGATGCGGATGACGCCGCGATCGCGATAAATCTTGCCTTTCACGCCGAAGTTCAGAAGAAGAAGCTGAATTTGCCAGAGCAGCTCCATCGAACCTGACGAGAACTCACCGCACTCATCGAACAGCGCGCGCAGCAGCGTCGCGATCGAGGTGCGATCCAGCCCATAGATGGACGCCGTAAATTGAAGATGCGCATCTTGCTGGATGAACTCGTCGACTGATTCGGCGCCGGCCAAGCCGTTGCCGACGGCGACGAGCGACTGCGAGCCAACGCGAGCCGCGAGGGAAAGCAATGTTGATTCATCCAGCGAGCGGGTTCCGAAGCCGGAGCCGCGCAGCACGACGCGTTCGCCGATGATGACGTCCGCGAGCGCGACATCGCCGCGCTCTTCCGTGAGAATCTTATGATCGGCCGTCAGCCGCAGCTCGTAGCCTGCACGCGTGCGCAAACGATAGACGCGCTTCGAACCGGTCGGGAAGATACGGGACACAAAGTGCGGCTTTCCATCGGAGCCGATGACGAATGCAGAGCGTCCGACCATCGAGTCGATGCGTGCCAGACCATCGGCGGTCGCTACGAGCGTGTCGCCCGTGACGCACGGATTGCTGGCGTTGATGCGGCCGTCTTCGGGACACGTATGCCATTCGTTGATCGTCGTGTCGAATTGCAAACCTGGATCGGCGCATTGCCATGCGGCAACGGCGATGTCTTCCCAGAGCTTTGCGGCCGGGAGGGATCTCGAAACTCTGCCGTCGGTTCTCCAACGCAGATCCCATGCTTGATCCGCGTCGAGCTTCGCGAAGAAGTCATTCGAGATACGAACCGTGTTGTTCGAATTTTGGCCGGAGACCGTCGAGTAGGCCTTCGAATCCCAATTGGTGTCGTAGGTCTCGATCTCGAGCGCCTTATAGCCTTGGCGCGCAAAGTCAAGCGCGTACTGGACGTTGGCTTGCGGGATGCCGTTCGAAAGCGCGGTACGCATCGCGGCCCGCAGCTTCGGGTTGAGCGCCGGATCGAGACGCGCATTCTCTGGAAGCGTCTCGTCGTGCGCGGCACGCATGATCGCATTGAGATTGCGTTCGCAAACGATCGAGCCCGTGACGAGGTCCGAGACCTTTTGTTCTTCTTTGACCTTCCAATTGATGAAGTTCTCGACGTCTGGATGATCGATGTCGAGGATCACCATCTTTGCGGCGCGACGGGTCGTGCCGCCGCTCTTGATTGCGCCGGCGGCGCGATCGCCGACGCGCAAGAACGACATAAGGCCCGAAGACGTGCCGCCGCCGGAAAGACGCTCGCCTTCACCGCGCAGGTTGCTGAAGTTCGAACCGGTTCCGGAACCGAACTTGAAGATGCGCGCTTCGCGGACCCAAAGGTCCATGATCCCGCCTTCATTGACGAGATCGTCGTTGACGCTTTGGATGAAGCAGTTGTGGACCACGACGTTGTTGGTTAAGAAGTTGTGGCTTTCGGTCTCAATGTCATAGACATCTTGGTCCGAGACATACTCGATTGTCTGGATAACTTCGTCACGCAGCCTAGCAACGCGCCGGCCAGGCATGCTCAAGGCACTATCGAGCTTCGTCTTCTTGTGAGTGGAGACAAAACCAATCAGTGATGAGAACTTTTCTTTAGCGCTTTTCCAAGCAATGACGACATGATGGTAAGGCTGGCGATCTTCTCGGGAGTCGTTCCCGACAGAAATTCGATTATAAATCCCCAAATGGGAAAGAAGCCGCGAGACGCCGTCGGCTAGTTTTGGAGATATCGTTCCAAAGACAATGTCGCTGGAGGCCCGATCCTCTCGAATTCTTACACAGCCATCAGCTTGAAAAAGAGCACGAAGATACGCCGATATGACGTTACGTCCGCCGCTCGAAATAACCGACGGCACCTGCATCTCGAGGCCACGATCTAGCAGCTGATAACGCTCTACGAAAGGCCTTAATTGCTCGCCATAATACCGCTTACGGCGTATCGACAGGTTTTGATCGATACTCTTTACCGAGCGCTCGTGTGAATGTACGTTTGCAAAGACTTCATGGCAGAGTGCATTGACGTAACTGTGTTCGTCCTCATTAACAGTCATCGCCTCAATAGTGAGGCTGCGGTTAGTACCAGTGGTGTATTGGCCAACAAAACCGTCCGCCTGAAGCCAACCGGCAAGCGCGGCTTCGTTTTCAACTGCGCTATTGTCAGAAGCTTCAATCGTCGTGTCCGTTCGCTGAATCAGACGCATGCCTGGCTTCAGCTCGGAAACGAAGCGCCAACGTTTCTGCCCTTTGTGGCCCTCCGCGGCTAGAACGAGATGGTCTGATGTCGCCTCAATTGCATTGCCATTTGAAAGGCGAATGCGGTACACGGACTTGACGCCGTTATACTTGACCGCGACGACGCGGGTCGTGCCCTTTGCATCGTAAACGGGGAGACCGACAAGGTTCCGAGCGACTATATCGCCGATCGCGATCGGGCCGTCGGGCGTCGTTACTTCTGCGTAGTACGGGAGGCAAGCATGGGGTGCTGGATGCTCGTAGGCGTTAATCGAGCGCGTTAGCTGCGCGCTCTTGGGATCGACGAAATAGTGGCCTTGCGCGGGCCCTTCGATCCCATACGCCCAGTGCAAGCCCGTGTTGAACCACTGCGGCGAGTTTGGCGCGCCGACTTGGCGCGCCAGCATCGCGCACATCTCATCGTAGTAAGCGCGGGCATCACCTTCTGAATCGAAATAGCCGTACTTGTAGCCCCAATACGTCCAGGTGCCGGCAAGGCGGTTGAAGACCTGGCGCGCATCGTTCTCGCGCGTGAATTGGTCTTCGCGCGGCAGCTCGGCGAGCGCGACGTCGTCCGGTATAGAGCGCCACAGCCATTCGGGGACGCCTTCCTCGGGGACGTTGCGCAGGCGCGCCGGGATGCCGGCCTTGCGGAAATACTTCTGCGCCAGGACGTCGACCGCAACCTGACTCCAATCGCTCGGGACCATGCAGTCCTTCGCTTCAAAAATAAGCGAGCCGTCCGGATTCGTGATCCTGGACGTCCGCGCCTCAAACCCAACGCCCGCATACGGGTCACCAGGACGTGAATACGCGCGCTCAAACTTCATGCCTCGGCGCCTCCAACAAGTACGTAATTGAGCGGTAGCGGTCGAACACCTGTTCGATATTCCCCCAAGGGAGACGAAGCAAGCGTCGACGCTCGGTGACGAACAGCATACCGCTTCCTGATTTCAAACACAAGATATAGGGGTCAAGATGCTATATTCTCCACTACATCTAGGTTCTGAGTACCTTGGGCAGAGACTGTGCGTAACCCGAAATATCCGTGGATGAGGAGGGTACCTCCGGTGGATGCCCGGCGAACAAGGCGAGCGCCCTGTGGAGAGAGACGAGGATAGCGGGGATGGATGCTCCCTGACGCTTATGCCCGCGGACTTGCGGAGATTTCGCTGGACCGGCTCGCCCAAATGGGGGTGCGCGGGATCATCGTCGACCTTGATAACACGCTCGTTGCCTACGGCGCCGCCTCCGTCGAGCCCGAAATCGCGGGATGGGTCGGCGGCGCGCTGGCGCGCGGCTTTCGTGTCGTTCTGGTCTCGAACAATTGGGGCGATCGCGTCGCCAACTTCGGCGCTCAAATCGGCGTGCCGGCCGTTCCAAGTGCAATGAAACCGCTGCCGCTCGCGTTTTTGCGCGCCTTACGTGTGCTCGGGACCCCGCGCGCTGCAACCGTCGTGGTCGGTGATCAACTCTTCACGGACATCTTGGGAGCAAAACTTCTCGGCATGCGTGCGATTCTCACGGAACCGATTTCGGAGCATGGGTTCATTACCACGCGCGCCATGCGCGTCGTCGAGCGCGCGCTCTTACGATGGGCGCGCAGCAGATGAAGGTGCTTCAATGAAAGTCGAGGCCGTCGTTTTCGATCTGTTTGGGACGCTGCTCGACATCGCCTCATTGCGTACGCTCGTCGCCAACCTGCTCGGGAAGAAGAATGCGGACGCTGTCGTTCAGCGCTGGCGCGATAAGCAGATCGCATACTCGTTCGCGGCCACGCTGATGGATCGATACGATGATTTCGATACGATGACGGCGCGTTCGCTCGACTATGTTCTGGCCGCGCTGGATATCGGCGCCGATGCCGAGACGCGCACGAAGCTGTGCGACGGTTGGCTCGAGCTGCGCCCGTATCCGGATGCAACACTTGCACTCGAGGCGTTCCGTTCGAAAGGCGTGCGAACGGCGGTGTTGACGAACGGAACGCTTGCGACGGCAAAACGCGCACTCGCGAACAGCGGCCTTGATTCGTTGCTGAACGACGTCTGGAGCGTCGACGAGGTGCGCAAATTCAAGCCGGCGCCGCAAGTGTACGCGCTGGCGTGCATGCGCTTTGGAAAACAACCGCCGCAGATCGGCTTCGTTTCCTCCAATGGTTGGGACGCGACAGGCGCTGCAGCGTTTGGTTTTCAGGTTGCGTGGTGCAATCGCAGCGGACTGCCGTCAGAAACAATGCCGCCCGCGCCGGCCCACATCGTCACTTCACTGCAGGAAGTCGTCGCAATTTTTGGCGATTGAACGCCAGACCGCGGAGAGGTGGCAGAGTGGTCGAATGCACTCGCTTGGAAAGCGAGCAGACCCGAAAGGGTCTCGGGAGTTCGAATCTCCCCCTCTCCGCCAGCCGTTATTGTCCGGTGAAAGTGACGGTTGGATTTACCATGAGATCTACTGAACGAACGCTGACCCAGACATTTGGACCATTTTGAGAAGCGTGGCCCTTCTCGCATGCGGCCTGCGACACGTTTTCGTCCTCGAACGTAAAAGCGCCGACGAAGCTGTTGCCATATAAGTTTGGTACGCAGAAGTGATCGTTGCCGTTCGTAGCCCAAACGGCGCCATTAACGTTCAGCCCAGCACGGTCCAGCGCCCACCAGAACATATACCGGGCGTTGAATGGATTATCACGAGTTCCGCATTTTCCGGGCGCGATGACGGCCCACCCGTGCGATACAAAAGGCCCGGTGAGAATGTTCGAGCTAGCCGTATCGTTCACGCCCGAAGAATGGTAGCCAGCCGCTACGGTAAGATCCACGGACGTTTGGTTGCAGATTGTTAGCGGCGTTCCGGCTGATGCCGGTTTAGCAGTCGTCGCGAGCGTTAATGCTCCGGCCACAGCAATGAGTGCAAGATAAAACCACTTCAAACGAATATCCCCAAAACGAGCCGGAGCGCGTGGTCGCAAGAGATGTCCGCTATTATCCCTGGCCCCCTGCGTCGGTGACCCGAGTTTCGTCAAATTTGGGAAAGAGAACCGCCGCGGGGAAAACGGCGGTTCTCCATCCGTGTGTTGCGAGAGGTCTTAGGTTGGTGCGATAACCGGCCTCTGCCCGCAGCCGGAGAACGTCGCGGTAAACGAGCCGTTGTGGTTGTTGCTGCCGTTGACCGTAAACGTGACGACGCCCGAATCAATACGCGGCGGCGTCGAACAGGTTGGATCGTAGACCAGCGGTGTCGTGATCGCAAATGCGATCGTCGCATTCATCGAGCCGTTCGCATATGTTATCGTTCCGGACGACCCGGTGAATTGGCCGGCCGGAAGCGCATGGAGCAGCTGAATCGTCTGGCCGGAATTCGGCGTGAACGTCCACTGCCAATTTTGCGAGATTTGCGTCGTGCCGTTGGCCGTACTCGTACGCTGGACTTGCATGGCGCGCGTCACGCTCATAATGTTGTTCGAAAGCGCCGGATTGCGCGTACCATTCAGGACTTCGGTGTAGGTGTTGCCGTTCAAGTCCGTCCCGGTTCGGCCGAGATTCGTATTCGTCTGCGTGTAGGAGAGGGTCGTCGCGCCACCGTTCGGCGACGTGTCGGTTATGTTGATTTGTCCGTTGACGATTTCGTTTTGAGCCCAGCCGAGATTGGTGCAATTCGTAAACGTATAGTTTTCATTAGCTGGGATGCCGTCAGGATTGATGACCGGTGGATTGGGCGACGGCGTTATGCACGAATTGAGACTTTGCGCAGTGCGAAAATTGTTGGACTGCACCGAACCGCCCAGACCCGTTTCGATGCCGTCACCGAGCGAGTTTGCCGTCGAAGCGACAAGTTCGTTTTGCTGCGAGCTGGAAAGCGATTGCGCGTTGCCGGATTGCGACGATGGAGACGAGCCGCCACCGCCACCGCAGCCGGCGAGAAGCGCGGTGAGCAGGATAGAAGATAAGGTAAGATTGCTCAGAGAGCGCATGAGAAAGGTTGCCTCCTTTACCGGAAGCATCATCGATGGTCGGTGGTTTGCGCGACAAGGCCGGCGTGCGAAAGCCTAATGCGTTCTTCCGAAAACGTCGGTCCGTTATTAAGTCAGGCTAAGAGAACGGCCCAAGACAATGGCAAAGTATGCGACTCGCGCGCATTCTTCGGCGAGGTCGGTTTGCACGTACGCGTCTTCCATCTCGCGTGAAACCGCGACCAGACCGTGGCGCGCCAGGAGCGCAAGCGGCGTTCCGTCGGTAAGTGCGTCGCGGGTCGCGTCGGCGAGTGCTTGCGTCCCGTTGGGATGAAACGGAACCAGCTTCATCGCTGCAAGGGATTCGGTCGCGGCGATCGTTTCGCGCGGATAGATGCGATCGTGCGCCGACCACACGACGCAGAACGTCGGGTGCGTGTGCACGACGACCGCGATATCGTTGCGAGCGGCATAGGCTGCAACGTGCAAGCGCCACTCGCTCGAAGGCTTTCCGTTCTCACGCGGCATGCCGTCCGCACCGATCCGAACCAGATCGGACTTCCGCAGCAGCCCGAGCGCTTTGCGAGTCGGGGTGATGAGAATATCGCCATCGTCCAATCGAACGCTGATATTTCCGCTCGAACCGGTGACGAGACCGCGATCCCAGAGCGCGTGCGCGCAGTCCAGGATCTCTTCGCGTGCCCTACGCGCTCTCAAATTGCGGCCGGATGCCAGATCGTTTTGATTTCGACGAACGCGGCGACGCGATCCAGATCTTCGAAGCGCGTGTCAGTCCAGGCATCCTCGACGGCCGTCTCGAGATAGACGCGCTTGAGATTCTCGGACGCCATGCGCGTGATTTCGGCATTGCTCTCGGGGTCGGCGCAATACACGGCGACTGCATTGACGTCCATGTGGCGCGCGAGGTGCGGGATGAGATCGGCGCGCTTTCCGGTCAGGATATTGAGCGCGCCCGCGGGCATGTCACTGGTAGCGACGCACTCCGCGAAAACGATCGCTGTGCGCGGATCGATTTCGGAGGCGATTGCGACGACGCTGTTGCCGCTGACGAGCGGGGGCATGACGGCGGTCACGAGACCGAGCAAGCTGGGACGATCGGGCGCGACGACGCCGACGATTCCCATCGGCTCAGGCGTCGAAAAATTGAAATGCGGTCCGGCGACGGGATTGCGCGCGGAGAGAACGGCTGCGTATTTGTCGCACCAGCCCGCATACCACAGCACGCGATCGATCGCAAGGCCAACTTCTTTGCGCGCGTCACCGCGGCCGAGGCCTTCGTCGGCGAGACGATCTGCAAGCTCGGCGCGGCGGCCTTCCATCATCTCCGTGAGACGATAGAGAATCTGGCCGCGAAGTGCGGGCGTGGTTCCGTACCACGTAGCCTGTCCGCTGCGCGCCGCAACGACTGCGTCGCGAAGATCTTTGCGCGACGCGCGCGCCACGTTGGCGTCGCCGAATGCGTCGCTACGTCCGGATTCGCTGCGAATAAACTGCCCGCCAAGATAGAGCTTGTACATCTTGCGGACGGCTAAGCGGCTATCGGCGTCCTTTTTCGCCATGCGGCGACTTTTGCGCCGGGTCGCATCGTCACCCGCTTTTGCGGGTAACGTCGCCCTATGATGCTCAAACGTTCATCTCATAAGAATGGTCATAAGAAAAGCGAGCAGTTTCTCTCAGATGTCAAGGAGCTTCGGCGTCGTGCGCAAGCCTCGATGGAGAAGGGCGCCGTAACCGCAAGCTACGGGCTCGACCCAAGCGAGGCGATCAACATCTTGCAAACGGCGCTGGCGACCGAGATCGTCTGCGTGCTGCGCTACACCGCGAACGCCGCGGCGGCGATGGGAATCAACTCATCCGAAGTCAAGGCCGAGTTCGAGCAGCATGCCAACGAAGAGCTGATGCACATGCGGAAAATCGCCGAGCGCATCAACGAGCTTGGCGGGACGCCGAACCTCAATCCGGATGGGCTGCTGAGCCGCTCGCACAGCCAATATAGTGAAGGGCCCGACCTGATCGACATGATCAAGGAGAATTTGATCGCCGAGCGCATCGCGATCGAATCCTATACGGAGATGATCCGCTTCTTCGCCGACAAGGACCCAACGACGCGCGTCATGCTCGAAGGGATTTTGGCGCAGGAAGAAGAGCACGCGAGCGACATGCACGACCTTCTCGTGGCCCGTGAAGGGCGCCCGATGCTGCGACGCTAGGGAGTCGTCTGACCCCTATCTCGTGCTCAAACATTAAGGCGGTGGAGAGATAGTGAGCAGAAGGAAGCCTGGGATGGTAGGGAAGCGAGGCTGCCCCTAGAAGGCCGCCGCCCTAATGCCCGATACCGCCGTTCGCTCCGGCGGTTTGTTGCGCGAGAGAATGATCATTCGGCGTACCGCCGAGATGCTCGTCTCCGCGTTGCCGCCGGACGTGCTCTTTTCGCGTGTTTGTGACTTACTCGCGTCGCAGTTCAGCGCGCACTTCGTTGCTATCGTCGAAAGCGGTCGCAACAAGCTGCAGGTGCGCTGGTCTTTCGTCGCGGGCGATGAAGATCCGAGCAAAGCCATCGAAGAGATCGATATCGATGATCTCGATTCGCAAGCGCCGACGATTCGCTCGATTGCCGATGAACGCGTCGTGCTGTTCATTCCGCTGCGCTACGGGCCGGACTGCTTCGGGTTCTTAACGCTTGCCGGCGGCGCGAAACGCTTTACGCCGGAGCACGTTACGCTGCTCGAGACGTGCGCGCGCTATATGGCGGTTGCGATCTATAACGTGACCCTCTCGCAAGAAAAAGAGCGCCTCGAAGCGCTCGCGACGCGTGACGCGCTGACGGGGGCTTACAATCGCCGCGCGTTCGACGAGCGATTGATCGATGAATGGCGACGAGCGGTTCGTTCTCACGAGCCGCTTTCGTTAGTTATGGTCGATGTCGACTATTTCAAAGTCTACAACGACTCGTACGGACACGTGGCGGGCGATCATTGCTTGCAGCAAGTCGTGCAAGCACTGCTGAGCTGCGTTTCGCGCAGCGGCGACATGGTGGCGCGCTACGGCGGTGAAGAATTCGTCGCGTTGCTCCCCAACACGCCGGAGCAGGGCGGCATCGACGTTGCCGAGCGGATGTGCACCAAAGTCGAAGAGCTGCGGATCGTGCATCGCGGCTCGGAGCTCGATCACGTCAGCATCAGCGCCGGCGTTGCGATGCTGTTCGCCAATAACGATGACGCGCCGCAAACGCTCGTCACGACGTCGGACGCGGCGCTCTATCGAGCCAAAGAAAACGGACGCAATCGCGCTGCGACGAGCACCTATATCGGTGAGACACGTCCCGCGCGCAGACGCTTCGAGGGCCGCACCAACTTGCCGGCGCAGCCGACGTCGTTCGTCGGACGCGAAGCCGAGCTCGCGATGATTTCGCGCGCGCTTCCGACTTCGGCAGTGATCTCGATTCTGGGTCCCGGCGGCGTCGGAAAGACGCGCCTTGCGATCGCTGCTGCACAGGCGGCGCTGCCGACCTTCCCGGGCGGCGTTTGGCTGATCGAAGTCGGTGCGGAAAACAACGGCGACCGTTTGCCCGCAATCGTCGCGCACGCGCTGGGACTTCCGGGCGCCGATCCACTCGAGGAACTGCTCGTCTCGCTCGCAGGATCGCCGGCGCTCATTATTCTCGATTCGTGCGAGCATTTGCTCGGAGCGTGTAAGTCACTCGTCGCACATGTGACACGCCGTTCTCATGACGCGCGCATCGTGACGACCTCGCGGCAGCCGCTCGAGATCTCGGGTGAAGTCGGCATTCGCCTGGAGCCGTTCACGTTCGCCGATGCCACGAAGCTTTTCGTCGCCCGCGCACGCGACGTGCGTCCGCAGTTCGCACCGGGTCCGGAAGAGGATGCGGTCGTCCGTGAAGTCGTTGGACGTGTCGATTGTCTGCCGCTCGGAATCGAGCTCGCCGCGATGCGGCTGCGGAACATGAGCCTGCAGCAGCTCGCGGACCACGGCTCACCGCTGGCGCAGCCGACCGATCTGCACGATCGGATCGGATGGAGCTTCGACATGCTTAGCGAGTCGGAGCGCCGCTTTCTTGCCCGTCTTTCGATTTTGCGCGGCGCATTTGACGAAGAAGCTGCGCGTGCGATCGCCGGCGGCGATGCCTTCGACGGTCCGACCAGCTTCGAGATTCTGACGCAGCTCGTCGAGAAATCGCTCGTCCAAGTCGATCTCGAGAGCGGCAGATATCGTCTGCTCGCGACGATTGCCGACTACGTCCGTGTCCGGCTCGTCGAATTCGATGAACCAACCGCGATCCGGGCAGCAGCGACGCGCCACTATGCCGGCGTCGTCAGTGGACTGCGCGACGAACTGCAAGCCGGTGCGAGTCCGGAGATATTCGACCGCTACGCGTCGGTCCGCGAAAACGTCGATGCCGTACTCGAAGGCGCACTCAGCGGCGAAGACGTCGAAAGCGGCGCAGCGCTGGCGGCCGGAATGGCGCTCTTTTGGATCGAGGCCGGGCATCACGCCACAGCGTCGCGGTTCTTGGATCTGGCGATCGGCCATGCCGACCGGCTATCGCGCCGGCGTCTGCTCGACGTACTCGAAGCTGCAATCGAGATTCAGGCTGCGGGACTCGATTCCGACCGCCTGGAGCAGCTCTCCGAACGCTTCCGAGCTGAAACCGGAACCAGCAATGACGGCGCGGAGACGGCGCGCGTAATGCTGGCGCTGGCGCTCGCGCGTCACGCCCGGGCTCGGTTTGATGAAGCCGGCTCACTCTATCATCACGCGAGCAATGCGTTCCGGATCGCGGGCGAGTCGCGCTCGCTGGCCCGCGCGCTCCTGGGTTGGTCGGGGATCGTCGCCGAGCAGGACGGCGATATCTCGCGCGCGCTCGCGTTGCTCAGCGAAGCACTCGATGCAGCGCGTGCGAGCGGCTCGGCCTCGATCATGCTCGACGTCGTGAGCGAGATCGTCGAAATCAATCTGCAACGCAACGACGAGACGCATGCGACCGACGTCATCCACGACGTGGCCGCACAATGTCACGAATTCAACGATGAGGCCTCGACGGCGTTTACGACCTTGTTGCTGGCGCGCGTCGAGCTCCGCTCCGATTCGATCGTCGGCCGGATGCACGCGCGCGACGCGCTCGAATCGTTGCGCGACTTCGCGCATCCGGGCCGCCTGGCTGCTTGCTTCGAGCTGTTCGCGCGAATAGCCGTCGATGCGGCTGCAAGACGAGACTGCGGCTCGGCTCTTGGCGTTTGCGCAAAGCCTGCGCCGCACGCACGGTATTGCCGGAAGTCAGCGCGAGCGCCGCGAGATCGCGCGTCTCTCCGAAATTCTCGAGCGGCGTATGGACCGCAGCACGCGCGAACGTGCAACGCGTGAAGGCCGCGCGATGGCGCTCGAAGGCGCCGTGCATCGCGCATTAACGGAGGGCAAGAGCTCTTCCGTGGAAAGCACCGAAGCTCTGATCCTCGCCTAGGGAGACGCAACCTCGAGGCGAAGAGGCGCGAGTTCGCTTATCGGAGGTTACTTTTCGCGTGGCAAAGATCAAGGTCAAGACTACCCTCGTCGAGCTCGACGGGGACGAGATGACGCGCATTATCTGGGAGATGATTCGCGAGCGCTTGATCAAGCCGTATCTCGACGTAAACCTCGAGTATTACGACCTCGGGATCGAGTCGCGCGATAAGACGGACGACAAGATCACGCTCGACGCGGCGCGTGCGATTCGCAAATACGGGGTCGGCGTGAAGTGCGCGACGATCACGCCCGACGAGGCGCGAGTCAAAGAATTCCACCTCAAACAAATGTGGCGCTCGCCGAACGGAACGATCCGCAACGAGCTCGGCGGCACGATCTTCCGCGAGCCTATCATCTGCCACAACATTCCCAAACTCGTTCCGAACTGGACCGAACCGATCGTCATCGGGCGTCACGGTTACGGCGATCAGTATCGCGCGACGGAGATGCTCATCCCGGGCGCCGGAAAGCTGACGATGCGCTTCGAACCGAAGGACGGCGGAGCGCCGATCGAACGCGAGGTCTTCGTATTCAATGAAGCCGGGCGTCGCCCTTTCGATGTACAATCTCGACGAGTCGATTCGCGGCTTCGCGCGCGCCTGTCTCAACTACGGTTTGGCGCGCAAGTATCCGGTCTATCTCTCGACCAAAAATACAATTCTCAAGACGTATGACGGCCGTTTCAAGAACCTCTTCGAAGAGATTTTCAACGCAGAGTTCAAATCGAAGTTCGAAGCTGCGGGACTGACGTACGAGCACCGGCTGATCGACGACATGGTCGCCTCGGTGTTGAAGTGGCACGGCAAGATCGTGTGGGCGTGTAAGAACTACGACGGTGATGTGCAGTCTGACACCGTTGCGCAGGGCTACGGTTCGCTGGGTCTGATGACCTCAGTGCTGATGACGCCCGACGGCAAGACCGTCGAAGCCGAAGCCGCACACGGCACGGTTACGCGACACTTCCGTATGCATCAAGCCGGCAAGGAGACCTCGACCAATCCGATCGCGTCGATCTACGCGTGGACGCAAGGTTTGACGTATCGCGGCAAGATGGACGAGACGCCTGACGTGGTGCGGTTTGCGGAGACGCTGGAGCGCGTCTGCGTCGACCTCGTCGAGAGCGGAAAAATGACGAAGGACCTCGCGATCCTGATCGGGCCAGACCAGCCTTTCCTCAATACGCAACAGTTTCTTAACGAAATTGACACGGAACTGCAACGGAGGATGGCACTGGTCGGGTCCGCTTAAGCCCGAGATGTGGTAAAATCGTCGGTGAGATGGCAACTCGCCGGGGGCCTGAGTTACAGGGCGTCTACCGTAGCGAAATAGAGCGCGTCATTCACGAAGACGCGTTCGAGTGTGCCTTTCGCGCCGGACTGTATAAGTTCGGACGCCTCTCGAATCGCCGGATCCTGGAGCTGCTGCATACAACAGCGCAGCAAACGGGAATCGCGCTCGTGCAAGACGATTCCGAACTCTTGGATCACTGGTTCAGCGTCTACTCCGTTTATTTCAAAGAGCTGAAAACAGGGCGGTACTCCGCCTTGCGACGCGCCGGCTAAACGCGTACGAGCGCGTCGCCGTGCAAGGCGTGCGCTAATATTTCCGCACTTTCGATGAGTCGTGGCCCTGGACGGCTTACGTACGCGTTGCCGTCGATAGCGAAGACGCGCCCTTCGCGAACGGCGCGCAGCGTGCGCCACGCCGGATACGCATCGAGCTCGCGGACCGCATCTCTCGCCCTCGCGAAGGTCGTAGCCGCACGGCGCAACCACCACCACGTCCGGGTCGGCTTGTGTGATCGCTTTCCACTCGAGCTTTTGCGAGTTGCCTCCGGCGTTTGCCAGCACGGGCTCTCCGGCCGCAAGCTCGATGATATCCGGAATCCAGTGCCCCGCATTCATCGGCGGATCGGGCCACTCGAGCAATAGCGTTCGCGGCCGTGGCAGCGTGCTCGTCGTCGCGCGCAGCGCCGCAACGCGCGATCGCAAATGCGCGAGCACCGAAGTCGCACGCTCGGGAACGCCGCAGATTTGCGCAACGGTATCGATCGTTCCGAAGACGTCTTCGAGACTTGTAGGCTCGAGTGAGATAACCCGCGGATCGCCGCGCAAGCGTTTGGCTGCGCCGGCCACGATGTCGTAGGAGACCGCGCATACTGCACACAGCTCCTGCGTAATGATGAGATCGGGAGCGAGCGCTTCGAGCAGGTCGCTGTCGAGCGCGTAGAGGCTCGAGCCCTGATGAACGTTGGCACGCACGTGCCGGTCGATCGCGGCCGAGCTTCCGGCTTGCGTTTGGAGTGATTCGGGAAGCATCGAACGCGTCAGCTTCGGCTTTGCGAGTGCCTCGGGCGGATAATCGCACTCGTGTGTGACGCCGACGACCTGCTCGCCGAGACCGAGGCTGAAGCAGATCTCGGTCGCGCTCGGAAGCAGACTAACGATGCGCACGAAGTGCTAGTCGTTTACCGTTCGGAACTTTGCGTACAGATACGGATAGTCGCCGTAGTACCAGTTCCGAAAACTGCGGCGAATGTGTGCGATCGGTGTGATCGGCGAAGCGCCTTTGACGACATAATGCTTTCCGTCGAAGAAATCGGCAGAGTACTGCGGGTAGGACGCGTGCGGCTTGAAGCCGTCGAACGGCATGAACGGCGTCGACGTGTGCTCCCAGCCGTTGCCGATCAACTCGGAAATTCCGAATGCGCTCGTGCCGAGCGGATAGGAACCGGCCGGCGCAACGTCCCAATTTTGGAAATCGAAATTTCCGTGCGCGCGCGTTGGAGCCGCATCGCCCCAGGGATACGCCTGCTCCTCGCCGCTGGGCGTCCCGAAAGCGGCGCGATGATACTCCGGCTTCGCTCATAACGCGACGCCCGGCCCATGATGCATACTGACGCGCCTGGTCGCTGGTCACCCAAACCGGCGCCGACTCGAGCATCGGAAGAACGGCCCACGCGGTCAGGAGCTTGAAACCCCCGTCGGCCTCGACCCAGAACGAGGGCACCGGTCCACCGTCGCGCACGAACGCCATCCACTGACGATTGGTCACCGGATAGACATCGCATTCAAAACGCGGGACGTCGAGTTGGTGTTCTTCGAACTCGTTGTCCCACGCAAACGTGATCTCACGCCGCCGTGCACCAAGCGTCGCAATGCCGGCGGGAATTTCGACGCGACGTTGCGGCGGATGCTCGACGTCGCGAGGCTGCACGTAGTCATCCGGGCGAACCTTGTCTTGGAGCGGCATGCGATGCAAGATGTAGGAAAACGTCTCGTGATGCATCGGCTCGTGTTCGAGAATCGTCCATGCCGTGTGCGCGCGCTCTTTACGCGGATCACCCTTGACGTCAAGCGGCTCGTTACGCAGAATGTCTTCGACGACGGCGTCACACTTGGCGCCGAATTCCCACACCTGGGCACGCGAAGGCCACTGCGCGCGCTTTGCGGTTGCGGCTGATGCGGCGTCGCTCGGATCGATCCCGCGCTCGAACAGCGTTTGCAGTCCAAGGTCGATCGGCGGACGCCCATACGTCTCGTACCCGAGCTTGTTGAACGAGAACGCCGGGAGATGGCCTTCGTAGAAGACGGGCGGATGACGCAGCGGTATCGGGCGCGATTCGTACGCGTGCGGTAAAACGCGGTCGAACAAGTAGCGCGACCATCGCCTGTTACGGCGATACCAATCGAGGAATCCGTCGCGATCGAGCGCCGGCGGGGCAAGCGTGGTAATCACGATGGGTGCTTACCCGTTTTTTGCGGGTACCACGTGGGCTTCTGTGAGTGCTGCAACAATGAACGGCTCAATTTCTTCCGGGGGGACTGGTCTGGAGTAGTAGTAACCCTGGACCCGGTCGCACGAGTTTCGTCCGAGAAAATCCAGCTGATCTTTCGTTTCCGTCCCCTCGGCGCAGACATCGAGATTGAGGTTGTGCGCCATTGCTATGACCGTCTTGACGAGGGTTGCATCGTCGTTCTTCGTGATGACGTCGGCCACGAACGACTTGTCGATCTTGAGCGTGTCGATCGGAAAGCGCTTGAGATATCCGAGCGATGAATAGCCCGTTCCAAAATCGTCGACGGAGAAGCGAATCCCGACGTCGCGCAGCCGCTTCATGATCTCGGTCGAACGCTCGGCGTCGCCCATCGCAACCGATTCCGTGATCTCGAATTCGAGCGTCTCCGGATCGAGACTGGTCGCATCCAAAACCGTCTTTGCGCGTTTGAGCAAATCCGTCTCATGGAATTGACGCGCGGACAGGTTGACGGAAATGCGCAGCTTCGGAAGGCCTCGCATCTGCCACGCGACCATCTGCCGGCATGCTGTTTCCATCACTAGCTCACCGATCAATACGATGACCGAGCTGGATTCCGCATTCGGAATGAAGAGGTCGGGACGAATCATGCCGAGTTTGGGATGGCGCCAGCGGACGAGTGCTTCGAGACCGAAAAGGCGGCCGGTCGCGAGCTCGTACTGAGGCTGATAGTAAACGATGAACTCGCCGCGCGAGAGCGCCTTACGCAAGGCTTTCTCTTGCTGTAAGCGCGTCGTCATTGCTGCATTGAGCACCGGCGTGTAGAACTGTACGAAGTTGCGGCCTTTTTCTTTCGCGCGATACATTGCGACGTCGGCGTGCTTGAGCAGCGTCTCGCCATCGCCGCCGTCATCAGGATAGATCGAGACCCCGAGACTGGCCGTTGCGTACTGCTCGTAACCGCCGATGATGATCGGCGTATCGATCGCAGAGCGGATCGATTCGGTAAACGTTTCCATGTTGGCGAGCTCGCGCTCGTCGGTCAGCACGATCGCGAACTCGTCGCCGCCCATGCGTGCGACGGTGCCACGAGCGCCGACCCGCAGGCGCAACCGCTCGCCGACGACCGAGAGGACGGCGTCACCGCGCATGTGCCCGAACGTATCGTTGATCTCTTTGAAGTCGTCGAGATCCAGAAAGATCACGGCGAGCTTGCGATTGTTGCCGCTGCTCGCGATCTGCGAGACCGCCTCGGAGAGGCGCTCGACGAACTGAACGCGATTCGGGAGACCGGTAAGCGTATCGAAATACGCGAGGCGGTGCAGCCGCTCGTGCGCGCGCCGCCGTTCGATCGTATTTCCGACCAGCGCGCTGATCAGTTGCACGAGATCGCGGTCCGTTTCGGTGAAGCCTGGCTTGCGGGCCGCTTTCCCGATGAAGTTCAGCGTCCCGACCACGGTACCGCGGACGTTGATCGGTGCGCCGATGTAGGCGCGAAACGGTACTTTCTCTCCGTCTTCGCTCAGATAATCGAGGCCGCGAAGATCGTCGAGCGCAAGAGCGCCGTCGCTTGCGAGCGCAAGCCGGCACAATCGTTCAGAGATTGTCTCATCGGACCGCGCGCGATCCAGCTCGAACACCGCACCCGCGTCGCATCCGAGCAGACGGCAACCCAGCGTCACCGTATGCGCGATGTGCTCGTCGGCGGATTCGGTCGTAACTGCGGCCGCAAGAAGAAGCTCGCGAATGCGCAACGCATCGGACGTGACAAAACCGGCTCGCGCTTTCGGAGCTGAGCGTTTCTTGACCACACCACGTTTCTTGCTAGCGATGGGTCAAATATTCGCGTAGCCCGACCCAGCCACCCTCGCGGCCAAAGCCGGACTCACGGTATCCGCCGAACGGCGAGCTTGGATCGAATTGATTGAATGTGTTGCACCACACAACGCCGGCACGCAGCCGTTGCGCGACGTACATGTTCTTCGACCCTTTGTCGGTCCAAACGCCGGCCGAAAGCCCGTACGGCGTGTTGTTTGCCTTTTCGATCGCCTCGTCGGCGGTGCGGAACGTCAAGACGGAAAGCACCGGTCCGAAAATCTCTTCTCGCGCGATACGGAAACTCGGCGCCACGCCGGTGAAGAAGCTCGGCGCAAACCAAAAGCCACGCTCGGGTAGCGCGCACGGCGCTTGCACGAGCTCGCCGCCTTCGTCGATCCCGCTTTGCACGAGCTCACGAATCTTCTCGAGCTGCGCACGCGAGTTGATCGCCCCGATGTCGGTGTTCTTGTCGAGCGGATCGCCGAGACGTAAGGTCGCGATGCGCTTGCGCAAACGGCGCGTGATTTCGTCGTGGACGTTCTCCTGCACTAAGAGGCGCGACCCCGCGCAACAGACATGGCCCTGATTGAAATAAATTCCCGCAACGATCCCCTCGACGGCCTGGTCGAGCGGCGCGTCGGCGAAAACGATCTGCGCGGCCTTCCCTCCCAGCTCGAGCGTCAGTCGCTTCTTGGAGCCCGCGGTGTTGCGACGGATCATCCGCCCGATTTCGGTCGAGCCGGTAAATGCGAGCTTGTCGACGTCGCTTTCGACCAGTGCCGCGCCGGTAGCGCCGTCGCCGGTCACGATATTGACGACGCCGGGCGGAAGATCGGCTTCGATGCAGATGTCGGCGAGCAGCAGTGCCGTGAGCGGAGTCGTCTCGGCCGGCTTGAGGACGATCGTGTTACCGCAGGCCAGCGCCGGGGCTATCTTCCAAGCGGCCATGAGCAGTGGAAAATTCCACGGCACGATCGCGCCGACGACACCGAGTGCTTCCGCGTTCGGGGAACCGGGCAACGCGTAGCGCAGCTTGTCGGCCCAGCCGGCATGATAGAAGAAGTGCGATGCGGCCTGCGGGACGTCGAAATCGCGGGATTCTTTGATCGGCTTCCCGCCGTCGATCGTCTCGAGAATGGCCAGCTCGCGCGAACGCTCCGTAATTGCGCGTGCGAGCCGGTAGAGATACTTCGCGCGTTCTTTCGCAGGCAGCTTTCGCCAGTATTTGTCGTAACCGCGGCGCGCTGCCGCGACCGCCTCGGCGACGTCTTCAGGCGAACCGTAGGCGATCTCGGCGAGCTTTTCTTCAGTTGACGGACTGACGCTATCGAAATATTTTCCCAGGGCCGGCTTACGCCACTCGCCGCCGATGAAATGTTCGTAGCGACGGCGCAGCTTGACGGGCGCCGTCGACTCGGGTGCGGGAGAGTACTCGAAGTTGATCGTCGCCATCTTTAGTCTCGGGTGTAGTAGTCGATGCCGGCGTAGTGACCGGTGAGTTCTTTTTCGCGCTGCATGAGAAGATCGTCGAGCAATGCCGAGGCGCCGATTCGAAAGAGATCCGGTGAAAGCCACCTGTCGTCGAGCGTCTCTTTGAGCAAAACGAAATACGCAAGCGCGGATTTTGTCGTGCGAATGCCTCCGGCGACTTTGAGGCCGCGGCACTCGCCCGTCCGGCTTTCGAAATCGCGCAGCGCCTCGGACATGCAGAGCGCGACCGGAAGCGTAGACGAAGCACCGATCTTCCCGGTTGACGTCTTGATGAAATCGGCGCCTGCGCTCAGCGCAAGATCGCTCGCGCGACGAACCGCATCATACGATCCGAGCTCGCCCACTTCGAGAATCGCTTTGAGATGCACGGGCCGGGCAGCGGCCGCGCAAACGCGCTTCACTTCGACAATCTCATCCCAGACGCGGCGTTCGTCGCCGGCGAGAAACGCACCCCGATCGATCACCATGTCGATCTCATCGGCTCCCGCATCGATCGCAGCCTGCGTATCTTCGAGCTTGACACCGAGCGAAGAGAGTCCACTCGGGAAGGCCGTTGCGACCGACGCGATTTTGACGCTCGTTCCGGCGAGTGCGGCTTTCGCGGTCGCCACCAGATTCGGATAGACGCAAACGGCAGCAACGCTGCGCACACCGGGTGCCGGCGTCAGCGCCTTTGCGCACATCGAGCGCACGCGCCCGGGTGAGTCGCGGCCTTCGAGCGTCGTGAGATCCATGCACGCGATCGCAAGGTCGATACCCGCGAGTTTCGTCGCAGCTTTGATCGAGCGCTTCGCAAACTGCGCGGCGCGTGCTTCGAGCATTACGGCGTCAACGCTCGGACTCTCCGACGGTAACGCGATCGTCAGCATTGGCTGACGCCCTTCTTAGAGGGTGCCGCGCCGCTCCTGCTCGCGTTCGATGGCGACGAATAACGCTTTGAAGTTGCCCTTCCCGAACGACAGACTTCCTTTGCGCTGGATGATCTCGAAAAACAGCGTCGGGCGCGTCTCGACTGGCTTCGTGAAGATCTGCAGCATATAGCCGACGTCGTCGCGGTCGACAAGAATCCCGAGCTCGCGCAGCACCGGCGTTGCCTCCTGGATATGGCCGACCCGCGACTCGAGCTGATCGTAATATGTACTGGGTGTTTCGAGCAGCTCGACGCCGTTGGCGCGCAAGGCGCGAACCGTGCGAACGATGTCATCGGTCGCAATCGCGATGTGTTGTACGCCCGGCCCGTCGTAGTATTCGAGGAATTCCTCGATCTGCGACTTCTTGCGGCCTTCGGCCGGTTCGTTAATCGGGAACTTCACGACGCGCCGCTCGTCGGTCATCACTTTGGAGCGCAGGGCCGTGTACTCGGTCGAGATATCTCGCTCGTCGAAACTAACGAGCTGCGAAAAGCCGAAGACGCGCTCGTAGTAGTCGACCCACGTTTCCATCTCGCCCCAACCGACGTTGCCGACGCAGTGGTCGATGTGCGAGAAACCAACTTCAACCGTAGGCCGGATTGCGAGTGAATGCGCGACGTAGCCGGGCAAGAACGCGCCATGATACGCGCGCCGCTCCACAAACGTGTGGATCACGTCACCGTACGTTGCGATCGAGGCGACGACTGCGGTCCCGCTGGGGTCCGAAAGTTCTTTCGGCTCGCGGATCACTTTGGCGCCGCCGGCGACCGCTGCCGAGAACGCAGCGCGCGCATCCGAAACCGTCAGGGCGACGTCGCGAATGCCGTCACCATGCCGCGCGACGTGGGCTGCGATTTCGCCATGGCTGTGCAGCGAGGAGGTTACAACGAAACACAGGTCGCGTTGCCGCAGCACGTATGAGGAACGGTCTCCGAGCCCCGTCTCGGGCCCGGCGTACGCCACGACCTCGAAACCGAACGCCGCGCAATAGTAGTACGCTGCCTGCAAAGCGTTGCCGACGTAGTGCTCAACGTGATCGAACGCCATCTCGCGCAGCGCACGCGAGGCAGGCGCAGCTGCCGTGCTCATGATCTCCCTCTTTCCCCACTGCCTACAACGCACCGCTCGCGGCCTAGGTTGTATGCAGCGAGGCGAGGGTTAGTGTTGTGCCGTTGCCGGTTTCAGGCCCAAGGCTGCATAAAAAGCATCCGGACTCATCGGACGGCCAAGGAATTTCGTTACCTCTTGATCCGGTTCGTACGTTTGCGCGGGCGCCAAGATATCTTGGCGATACGCCGCACCGGCGATCGGGCTCTCGAGTCCCTGGCGTTGGAAACGCGTGAACATATCCTGCGCGTAGACCTTCGACCAGAGATAGCCGTAGTATCCCGCGTCGTAGCCGCCCATCAGATGGCCGAACCCCGCCTGAGGATATGTTCCGGGTACGAACGTCGACGGCGTCGTCTTGGGAAGCAAATCGGCCCATACTTTGGTCGTGTCGACGTACTCGCCGAGCGTGTGGTACTTCATGTCGACCAGCGCGTAGAAAGCTTGCCGCGTGTAGTCGTAGCTCTGATCGACATAGCGCGACGCGATCAGCTTCGCAATGAGATCGTCCGGCATAGGTGCGCCAGTGTCGTAGCGACTCGAAAGCTCTTTGATAATCGAAGGCTGCCAGACCCAATTTTCGAGCATCTGGGACGGTGCCTCGACGAAATCCTGACGGAAGCCGCCGGAGAGCGTTTCGTACGGTGCGGTTGCGAGCATCGCGGCCATGTTGTGCCCGAACTCGTGGAAGAATGTCTCGACGTCATCGTGCGAGAGCAGGGCGGGTTTGCCGGGAGCCGCCAGCGGCCAATTTCCGACAATGACGGAGAGCGGCGCCTGGATGCGTCCGTTCGGCAATACGCGATTCGGGAGCAGCGGGAAGTTCGCAAAGTGATCGTACTTGCCGGGTCGCGGATAGAGATCGAAATACGAATCGCCGATGAAGCGCCCCGTCGCCGTATCGCTCACTCGATAGTGAAGAAGCCCAGGCACCCACCCATCATCAGCACCTTTCGTGTACGTGACGCCGAGCATCTTCGAATAGATCGCGAGGACGGTATCGATCGTATGCTGGACGGGGAAGTACGCTTTGATCTCGTTTGCGTCGATTGAATATTTCGTCTTGCGGAGCTTTGCGTCGTAGAACGCGTAGTCCCACGGATCGGATCGTCGGATCGGTGACACCGGTGTCGCTCGACTTTATTTTGGCGAGCGTCGCAAGGTCGGCGTTGGCGCCCATGAGCAGACGCTTGTCGAGATCGGTGAGGAAATGGATCACGCGCTGCGGATTCTGCGCCATTTTATTCGAGAGCTGGTATGTCGCCCAATCTTTATAGCCGAGCAGATGCGCCAGCTGATATCGGAGCGCGATCGCCTGTTGAAGAAGATCGACGTTCGCCTTGCCGCCGCGGGAGTCGTACGCGATGTAAAACATCTTGCGCGCGTCTGGAACGGTCGCGCTGCGCAAGAACGGCGTCACCGTCGACTCATTGACCGGGACTGTGTATGTCCCATCGGCGTTTTTCGTGAATTGCGCCATGAAGTCGGTATCGAGGCCGGCAGCTTGATCCTGAGTGATCGTGATCGTCGTCTTGTCGTTGGCTAAATTCGCGGCGAACTTGTTCTGCAGCTTTCCGAGCTGCTGGGAGAGCGCGACGAACTTTTTGCGCGCTGCCGGGCCGAGACCGGCACCCGAGCGGCGGAACGTGACGAGGTAGTATTCCAGGAGCTTCGTTTGATACGGGCTCGTCGCCGTATGGTTCGCATCGATCGCGCGCAGCGCACGATAGACGTCGGGGCGGGAGTTGAATTCGGTCACCCACGCATTGATCTCGTCTGAACACGCCTGGGACGCGTCGCGAACCGCCGAAGTCGGCGAGACGCTGAACAGGAATGTCTCCGCTACGGTGCGGTCACCGAGATCGGCGGTGATGTTCTCGAGCGGGACGAGGATGCTGTCGCCGTTGGTTTGACGTGCGATGCCATCAGTGCGTTGACGCGGTTATTCGCAGTCGCGATCTGACGCAAGCAATTGCCTTTGATTTGATCCGCGCTGAGATCGTAGTTTACGTGCAGACGAACGTTGTCTGCCGGCGCCGCGGAAGCGACCGCGCTCATGGCGGCGGCGAGTATCAAAATTGCAACAGAGCGAGCTAGCAAGCGGACCTCCCGGGCCTATGATAGGATGTTCGGAGCCTCGACGAGGGTCGGGCTTCGCGCAACGGAAACCTGTGAACCCCGCCAGGGCCGGAAGGCAGCAACGGTAAGCGGGAAAAGTCGTGTGCCGCGGATTACCTGGCCCTCGTCCTGGCAACGAAGGAATTAGGAGATTGGTTCAACGCAACCTTTATACGTTGGCGCGTGGAGCGCATTTGCCGGCGCGCTGGTCGCAATCGCCGTTTACCACTTCGCTATCGTGGGACGCAGAATGCGTGCCCTGCGCGGGGTCGTCGACTCCCACGATGAGCTGATCGGCGGCGGCGCCACACGCGCGACCGACCGTTTTGCCCGGCTGGAGAAGGCCGTCGAAGACGTCATTGCGGCCGAACGCCGGAGCGAAGATCGCCTCAGCGAGCTCGAGCGGATTGCGCGCAGCGAAGTCGCACGCGTCGGATTCGTTCGATACAATGCGTTTGACGACGTCGGTTCGGATCTGTCGTTCGCGCTTGCGCTGCTGAACGGCGAGGGCGACGGCGTCGTTTTGACGAGTATTTACTCCCGTGAAGAAACGCGGACGTATGGCAAGGCTGTGAAGGGGTACGCTTCGGTCGTGGACGCCTCGCGCGAAGAGCGTGCCGCTATCGACGCGGCGCGTTCGGCAACAAACGACACTTCTGGACGACGGATGGTGTAGGTAGAGGCGACATGTGTGAAGTTTGGAAAATCGTCAGCGACGTACTCAACGTGTACTTCTTTGATCATGATTGCCTACGCGGCCGTCTCCTGGATCCCGTCGATCCGTGGGCGCTGGTCCGACTATCTGGCCATGCTGGTCGAACCGGTGCTGGTGCCTGTACGGCGCGTGATCCCTCCGGCGGGTGGTTTTGATCTCGCGTTTATCATGGTGTTGCTCATCATTCAGGTCGTCAACGGGACGATCGTGCGTCAAAATCTGTTCAACGCGTGCATGTTCGGCGGCTAAACGGTGATCCCGTTGCGGAGCTTGTCCGCAACTTTTGCATCATCGCGCACATCGACCACGGGAAGACGACCCTTTCGGATCGTCTTCTCGAATTCACGCACGCCGTCCACAAGCGGGACATGTCCGAGCAGCTGCTGGATGCGATGGATCTCGAGCGCGAGCGCGGGATCACCATCAAGGCGCATCCCGTCACGCTCAGCTATGACGCGTCCGACGGACAGCGCTATGCGCTGAATTTCATCGACACGCCGGGTCACGTCGATTTTTCATCGGAAGTGTCGCGTTCACTCGGCGCCTGCGAAGGCGCACTACTGGTCATCGACGCCGCGCAGGGAATCGAAGCGCAGACACTCGCCAACTATCATTTAGCTCTGGAACAAAATCTTACGATCATCCCGGTGATCAACAAGATCGACTTGCCGTCGGCCGATCCGGACCGCATCATGGGCGAGATCGAGGATTTGCTCGTGATCGATCGCTCGGATGCGATCCTGTGCAGCGCTAAAGAAGGCATCGGCATCTCCGAGATCCTCGAAGCGATCGTAAAGCGCGTGCCGCCGCCAAAAGGCAGCCAGCGACTATCTGCGCGCGCTCGTGTTCGACGCGCGGTTCGATCCGTATCGCGGCGTTGTCGCGTACGGCCGCGTCTTCGACGGCTCACTGCGCGCGGGCACCCGATTCATGTCGATGGCGCACAAGCACGTGTTCGAATGCGTTGAGGTCGGCGTGTTCGCACCCGAGATGCGTAAGACCGAAGAGCTCGCAATCGGTAGCGTCGGTTACGTGATCGCGAACATCAAGACGCTCGGTGACATCGACGTCGGCGACACGATCACCGAGGCCGACAATCCGGCTCCCGAACCCGTACGCGCATACAAGCCGACCGTTCCGATGGTGTACTGCGGACTCTATCCGAATGAAGGCGTCGAAGTCTCCGATCTGCGCGATGCCCTCGAGAAGCTGAAGCTCAACGACTCTGCGTTCGTTTTCGAGCCGGAAAGCTCGATCGCGCTCGGTTTCGGATTCCGTTGCGGGTTTCTCGGTCTCTTGCACATGGAGATCGTGCAAGAGCGCCTCGAGCGCAATTACAATCTCGACTTGATCGCGACGTCTCCATCGGTCGTGTATCGCGTTACGATGACGGACGGCAGCGTCGAGATCATCGACAACCCGTCGCAGTTTACCGGCTGCGAACTACATCGAAAAAGTCGAAGAGCCGTACGTCAAAGCGACCGTAATCACGCCGCCCGAGTATGTCGGCACGATCATGGAGCTCTCGCAGAATCGTCGCGGCACGATGGGCAACATGGAGTATCTGCACGACGGGCGCGTCATCATCACGTACGAGATGCCGCTCTCCGAAGTGATCGTCGACTATTTCGATCAGCTCAAGAGCCGCTCGAAAGGCTATGCGTCGCTCGATTACGAGCTGACCGGATACAAAGAAGGCGAGCTCGTAAAGCTCGAGATCTTGCTCAACGCGGAGCCGGTCGATGCGCTTTCGATGATCGTCGCTCGCGAGAAAGCAGCGTCGCGCGGCCGCGCGCTCACCGAGCGCCTCAAGGAGCTGATCCCGCGCCAGATGTTCGACGTTCCGATTCAGGCCGCGATCGGTGGAAAAATCGTCGCCCGCGAGACAGTCAGCGCGATGCGCAAGAACGTCCTGGCAAAGTGCTACGGGGGCGACATAACTCGCAAGCGCAAGCTCCTAGAAAAGCAAAAAGCTGGTAAGGAACGGATGAAACGCGTCGGCAGAGTCGATCTTCCGCAAGAAGCATTCATGGCCGTGCTGCGTCTGGACGAAACCTAGGATTATGGCCAGACTCCTCGAGCATGATGCCCTGCGGATACTTTCCGAGCACGGGGTGCCCGTCCCAGATTTCGCCGTCGTAGGCAGCCCGGAAGAAGCGGCGGCCGCGACGGCCCGTTTCGGCGGGACCGCCGTCATCAAAGCACTGATCCCGACCGGTGGACGAGGCCGGGCCGGCGCCGTCCGCGTTGCCCGCTCGGCAGATGAAGCGCGGACGATCGCCGCCGATCTGCTCGGGAAAGTCGTGTTGCGCTTCCGGGTCGACCGCGTGATGGTCGTGCGTTTGATCGAAGCCGAGTGGGAAGTGTTCGTCGCGTTCGAATCCGACCGAGTCGACGGCATGCCGTCGCTGGCCGCGTCGGCGCTCGGCGGTATCGATCTATCGGACGTGCGCGAGCGCGATCCGGGCGCGCTCATTCACCGCAAACTGGACCACGCGATCGGAATGCCGGAATATTTGGCACGCGAGATCGCAGAAGATCTCGGCTTCGGCGCGACGGAATCGAATGCGCTCGTCCCGGTCCTGCGAGCGATGTACGACGTGTTTGTAAGCAGCGACGCAACGCTGCTCGAGATCAATCCGCTGATGGTAACAGCCGAACGCTCGATCGTCGTCCCGACCGCCGTGCTCGTCGTCGATGAGTTCGCACTTTACCGCCAACCAAAACTCCACGAACTGATCGATCCGGAAGCAACGAATGCCGGCCGCGTGCGCACGATGCTCGAACGCGAGATGATCGCCATCGACCGCCGGCACGGCGGACCTCCGCTCTGGTTCGTCGAGCACGATGGTGACGTCGCCTTGATCGTGAGCGGCGCGGGCGCGCGCAATTACGCGCTTGACGTACTGCACCGTGCGGACAAGAAACCGGCTGCGATCCTCGACGTCGGCCGCGATCAGTTGCTGAACAAAGTGCGTGAGGCGACGGCCGCCGTCGCGGGACTTCCGGGTCTGCGCGGAATTGCGGCGTGCGGCGAGATCGACGACTTCGCACCGGTGGACGTTCAGGTCGGTGCATTTTTGCAAGGCTTGGTGGACGCGGGAATCGATCCGCGCAAGACGCCCGTGATGCTGCGCTTCGATGGCGCTCGCATTGCGGAAGCGCGAGCGATTGCGAGCGGTCTGGCCGATATCGAATTCTACGACGCGGAAACGCCGCTCGAAGTAGCGATCGAACGTCTCGTCCTGCGCGCGGAGGCAGCATGAGCATCGTTCTCGACACGCAGACGCGCGTACTGGTGCAGGGTGCGACTTCGCGCGAAGCGCGCACCTATGTCGCGTACATGCGCTCCTATGGCGCCAACGTCGTCGCCGCGGTTGCGAGCGGCCACGGCGGCGAGCAGATCGACGGCATCAACGTCTACGAAAGCGTCCGCACCGCATTGCGCGAGCAGCCCGCCACGTTCAGTGTCATCTTCTCACCGGGAAACCTGGCGCGCGACGCCGCCCTTGAAGCGATCGGACATGACATCCGAGCCCTCGCGATCCTCGCATCCGACATGCCGTATCACGACGCAGCCTTCGTGCTCGAACGCGCGCGCGCTCGCGGCATTCGCGTCTTCGGACCGGGAACCTCAGGGATCATATCTCCCGGAAAAGCTAAGATCGGGCCGATCGGCGGACAGCAACCCGACCTCATTTTCCGCTCGGGACCGGTTGGGATCGTTTCGCGCAGCGGCGGAATCGCGTGCGAGATCGCGCGAACGCTCACGATGTGCGAACTGGGTCAGAGCACAGTGATCTCGCTCGGCGACGAAGCGCCGATCGGAACGATCTTTACGCCGATGCTCGAAGCATTCGAGAACGATCCGGAGACGCACGCAATCGTCGTTTTCGGACATGGCGGTACCGGGGATGAAGAAGAGCTGGCGCGCCGCGTTGCCACGGGGTTGCTGCGAAAGCCGATCGTGGCACTCATTTGCGGCGATGCGATTCAGCCGGTCTCGGCCTCGAAGAAGCGCCAGATGCTGCGCGACGCCGGGGTGAGCGTCGTCAACGCAATCGGTGACATTGCCGGAGCGCTCGAGCAGGCCCTAACGGAAGGTCGTTTAGCGGCGCACACCTAGGCGCCGACCGTTCGACGCGGATCGAATCGTCCTGGGAAGTGATAACCGTGCTGCGAAGCGTTGGGGCGTGGAAAACATACCGCGCTTAGATGAGATAGGCCGCTTGGTCGGCGATGCGTCACGCGCGACGATGCTCGAGGCCTTGATGGATGGGCGCGCTTGGACGGGGCGTGAGCTCGCGCATTTCGCACACGTGAGTCCCTCGACGGCGAGCTCGCATTTGCAACGTTTGGTGAATGGGCAACTGCTCACGGTTCTCGCGCAAGGCCGCAACCGCTACTATCGTATTGCGTCGCCGTACATCGCCAATGCGCTCGAGTCATTGATGGCGCTCGCGCCGGGACGCACACCGCGTCATCCTTCTGAGCGGCGCATTGCAGGCGATCTCGCAGCAGCACGCTTTTGCTACGATCATCTGGCCGGCAGGCTCGGCGTTCTGCTGGCGGACGCGCTGCTGGCGCGTGGGGCAATTACGTTCTCCGAAGCCGCAGGCACATTGACGGATGCGGGCGTGGCGCTGTTCCGCCGCCTCGACATCAAGCTCGCGAAAGGGCATCGTGTTGCGTGCCGCCCGTGTTTGGATTGGAGCGAGCGGCGTCCGCACATCGCGGGCTTAGCCGGCGCGGCGCTCGGAAGCGCGGCGCTCGAGCGTAAGTGGGTAGAGCGCAAGCGTAACAGCCGTGCTTTAGGTGTAACACGCAACGGAACGAGCGCCCTCAAAGAGCTCTTCGGTATCGATCTTACTTCAAGCTCGGAGGACTAATGTGGCCATAACCGTTTTCATTCGCTATCAGCTGGATCCGTTCAAGCGCGCTGAGTTCGAGGAATACGCGCGCAACTGGCTGACGATCATCCCGAAGTGCGGCGGCCGCGTCGACGGCTATTGGATGCCGCACGAAGGGACCAACAACATTGCGTTCGGGTTGATCTCGTTCGACAGCTTGGCCGATTACGAGGCGTATCGCGCGCGTCTCCGAGCGGATGCGGAGGGCATGCAGAATTTCCGCTTTGCCGAGAGCGAGCAGTTGATCTTAGCCGAAGAACGTTCGTTCTTGCGGCGCGTCGTGAAGACTTAGTGCAGTAAGTTTGAGATCAGGTTGATTCCCAGCGCCAGGATCGCGGTGTTGTACCCGAATGCGAGGATGCCGTGCGCGAGTACCATCCGGCGAATTCCGGCGTCGTTGACTTGCACGTCGGAGACTTGACACGTCATCCCGATCACGAACGAGAAGTAGAGAAAATCGTAGTCGTCCGGTTCCGGCGTTTGCGGGAATGCCAAACCGTCGCACGGCGTGCCGTCGTCGCGGTAAAACAGATGCGCGTAGCGCAGCGCGTATGTCGTGTGTGTCAGAAACCAGCCGATGATCGCGCTGGCGATCGCAACCGCGATCGCAAAACCCAATTCAGCCGGCGTCCGTACATTCGGCCCCTTACCGAGGATAGAGATGGCCCCCGCGAGACCAGCCGCTGCGCTTAGGATTGCCACCATCAAAACGACGTTGCGCCCGGGGTCGTTCTGCGCGGCACGAAGACGCGTGCGGTTCTGATCGTCGCGGAATGCAAACAAGAAATAGCCGATCAGTACGGCAAGCGCAGCGACATCGTACGTGAGCACGGCGCGTACGGTTCCGTGAATCCACCCTGGTGCGAGCGAGCTCGTGCAAACGCCGGCAACGAGCGCCATCGAGAGGACGACGGCGCGACCTTGCCAAGGCGTCCAAACGCGGATAGCGTCGTTCACAGAAACTTTGTCGGTACCGGCGTCGTCATCCATGGACCATGATTGGCGCGAACCGGCGGATCTCCCAGCATGAAACGCTCGACCATCGCCCGGATCGGTCCCGGGATCGTCCCGTCCTTCGAAATGCGCTGCGCATAGGGCGCAAGGATGCTGAGGCTTCGATCGGCGCCGAATAGACGGAGCAGCTGCGGCAGAAGATTCTGCTGACGCGCGACGCGCTCAACGGCCGGCATCCGTTCGCGCTCGACGTGGCGTAGCGCCTCATCGAGGCGTCTGTCGTCATCGCCTTCGCGGACGATCGTCGCGATGGTGCGCGCAGCCACGACGGCGTCAGCGATTGCAACGTTGATGCCCTGCCCGCCAACGGGCGACATTGGATGCGCGGCGTCACCAATCAAGAGGAGACCGGGGACGGTCCAGCGCCGGGCGATCTGCGAAACAATCGGTAAGAGCGCGAGATCGTCGAAGCCATCGATTTTCGGCTCGATCTTTTGCGGCGCTTGGGCCAAGGCGCGCGTGAAACGTTCGCGCAGCGTGTCGATTCCGCGGGCGCGCATGTCCGCATACGAGCCCTTGGGGATGAGCCATCCAATCTGCGCACCGTGCGCGGTCGTCGGAAAAGCGACGAAGACTTCACCACCTTCGACGACGACTTGTACGCGGCGGCCTTCGCCGCGTCCGGAAGCCCAAATCAAATCGAACGGGACGCTCGTGTTGCGAAGCGCGATCTTCGCATCGCGTCGCGCAACGGAAAAACGTCCGTCGGCAGCGATGACGATTCGCGCGCCTATTTGTTCCTCGCGTCCTTCGTGAACGATCGTGATGCCGGCGATGCGATCGCGCTCTCTAACGATGCCGCGCACGCGCGAGCCGAGCTGCACGAGTGCACCGGCGTTGCGGGCTTCGTCTGCCAGTAGACCCAGAAGTGCGGCTTGCGGAACTTGACGAACGCGCCGGCCACCTTCGCCGATCAGGTCGATATCGTACACTCGCCCGCGCAACACGAGTGTGACGCCCGCCGGATCGCCGCCGCCGAGATTCCAAAAGCGTTCACGCAAGCCGATGTCTTCGAAGATCTGTTGCGTACCCGGCGTGATCGTTTCGCCGCGATATTCGCGCTCGAAAGACGGGCCCGATTCGAAGATCGCGACATGGGCGCGGCTGCGCGTCAGAAGAAGACCCGCAAGGAGTCCTGCAGGGCCCGCACCCACGACGACGACGTCGAAGAATCGCACGCGCGCATCTTTCTCCGCGGGAGTGACGCACCTGCGGCCGCAATTGCAACGTTTACAGTGCGACTTTTCGCGGCGACGAAAAATGCAGGCAAGCTGGCGGAGCTTGGGGAGCTCTTCTCGGCCTACGGCGTCGAGGTGTTGACATTTCCTGAATATGACGAGCCGGAAGAGACGGCGGATACTTATGCAGGCAACGCCGCGATTAAGGCGCATGCCCTGCATTCGCAGTTGCAGCAGGCGGGGATCCGCGAGAATGTCATTGCCGATGATTCCGGACTGGAGATCGCCGCGCTCGGCGGAAAGCCCGGCGTTTATTCCGCACGTTATGGTGGACCGAACGCAACATGGGCGCAGCGGCGCGCGTCAATATTGAGCGAAGTTGGTGAAAGTGGGACCGACGACCGCCGCGCACGATTCGTGTGCGCGCTCTGCTTTATCAGTGCGGATGGACGCGAACTGATTTCTCAGGGTATTGCAGATGGGGAGCTTTCATTCGATGAGCATGGCCAGCTTGGTTTCGGATACGATCCGATTTTCTACGATCCGTCGGAACATGCGACGTACGGCGAGATCTCTGAAGCCGAAAAGAACAAGATCAGTCATCGCGCGAAAGCAGTGCAGAGATTAATGGAAATGATTCGGTAATAAGATGCTTAGTTTGTCATCGCGCGGGAATTGTGGCACAATGGCAACCGTCGGGACGTAGCTCAGCTTGATAGAGCGCTCGGTTTGGGTCCGAGAGGTCGCAGGTTTAATTCCTGTCGTCCCGACCATTTATCCGTGCGCCCGTGGTCTAACGGATAAGGCATCAGCCTTCTAAGCTGAGAGATGGGGGTTCGATTCCCTCCGGGCGCGCCAATCTCTCAAGGGTCCAAATCGCGCAACTCGAAAGGCGCGGAGCCGGTCGGTAGGGTCGCGTGGTGGTTGTAGCTCAGCTGGTTAGAGCGTCGGTCTGTGGCACCGAAGGCCGCGGGTTCAAATCCCGTCAGCCACCCCAAATTCTTAGATGCTGTCCGCCCGGTCGCCAGGAAGGCGGCAAGCGCGGCCGTAAGGGCCGCGCCTCGTAAGGAGAGGCGTATGCGTCGTACCGTTGCTCTTGTCGCGTTGCTCGCACTTTGTTCCGGAATCGTTCTCACGATTTCGCCAAGTGATGCGGCAACAGGTCTGGCATGGGATCAAGTCTTGAAGTTTTCGACGGACGCAACCGTGCCGGAGCCAAATTTCGCGCAAGATTGGCAAACTGCATCGCAACCTGCACCTCGGCAGCAACAGCAAGGCGGAATGTTCGGCGCGTTATCCGCACAGATGAATGGGGCGATGGCGTTCGCACAGTCCATGAAAACCGGCATGGCGGAACGTCATTTTGTCGCCGGCAACCTCGAGCGTACCGACAATATCGCTGCGCAAACCGCAACGATCGTCGATTGTGCTGCGCGCACGATCACGTATCTCGACCTTGCAAAGAAGACATATCGCATCGTCTCGATGGATCAGCCGCAGACTGCGCCGCATTCGAGCGCCGGCAGGCACGAAGGGTCCAATTCACCGATGCAAGACGACGGGACGCGCTTTAAAATCGCCTATGTTTCTCAGGCGCTCGGGCCGAGGCCGATTGACGGCGTCAACACCGACGGCTACAAGGCCGCGATGACGATCACGATAACCAAATCCGACGGCTCGTCGCAAAGCATGCAGACGAATCTCACGCAATACGTCTCCAACTACGGACAGCCGATGCAATCGTGCCCAGCCGGTCGCATGGCTATGATGGGAATTCCCGGCGGCGGTGGCGGCCCAATGGCCGCAATGATGTCGAGCATGAACATGACGCACATGATGAATGAAGCGATGCGTACGCCGAACGGCGATCAGCGGTTCACAATGACGTCAACCGGCCCCCCGTTGCCCACCGGCCGCCTCGACATGTTCTCCGTTTATCAATTTGCGGGGCAGAACAGTCAGGGCCACGCCTTCGCTACGATCATCGAGCGCGGCAACATTCGTCCGGTCAGCGACATGGACAAATCGGTCTTCGGAATTCCACCCGACTTTACGAAAGAGTCATAGCGACTCGACAACACCGTTGATTACGCAAAGAGCGCAAACACGGTGCCATCCTGTTGGCATCGTGTTTGTTTATGCTTCACAGATGAAGCAATGCGGTAAATGCCACGAGTTAAAACCCTTTGACCAATTCTATCGCAATCGCGCAAAATCGATAGGGTATGGATCTTATTGCAAGCCCTGTCAGCACGCCCACTATAAACAGCGATACCATTTTAGAACGAAGGTCCTACGGCAGAAATGGCAGCCTTTCAAGACGGAATATCAGGATCGCAATAAGATGCTAATCGTGGAATATCTCTTGGAACATCCATGCGTCGACTGTAACGAGGACGACATCCTCGTCTTGGAATTCGATCATGTCCGGGGCGACAAACGCGCGGCCGTTGGTGTCATGGCGAACGCCGGAGCCTCCGTGGAGAATCTGATGGCCGAGATTGCAAAGTGCGAGGTTCGCTGCGCGAATTGTCACCGGAGGAGGACTGTAAAGCAGCTGAATTGGCTTAGTAGGCAGCAAAGAGCCGTCCGCGTGGCAAAGACTGGAAAGCGAGGGCCGAAGGCCGTTGCACTCGACCTCGGGCCCGAGTATAGTTGCTTGGTGCTGGCGCCCTTAGCTCAGTGGTAGAGCAGTTGGCTTTTAACCAATTGGCCGCAAGTTCGAATCTTGCAGGGCGCATAAAAGTCCGCGGCGTTCTAAACGGACGCCGCGTTTGTTTTTTGAAGCTCGCCGATCCAGATCGTCAACGCCCGCGCAATCGCGACGATGGGCACGACGTTGAACGGATGACTTTGTCCCTTGAACATGACCAGTCGGCTATCGGGCAATAGCTTAGCAAGTTCGGTGGACTCATCAAGTGGCACGATTTGGTCATTGTCGGAAGAGAACAGCATCACCGGCTGCGCGATCGCGCGGAGATCATCAACACTGAGCGGTGGCTTGCGCCCGAGGTCTCGGAAATATTCGTTCGTCAACTGGACGAGCGTTACCCAATCTTGCGGATGGTGTGTTCGGATGAGCTCCTCCACGCGGGCGGGATTACGCTCTTGCAACCGCTTCGGATCGGCGAGGTGCGTCAAGTGCGCGACGGTACGTTCATCGAATACGTACTTCGCAGCAAGCGCCGAAACCGCAATGAAACGCTCCGGATAATGGCGCGCAAGATATAAAGCCAGATATCCGCCGGAACTATAGCCGAAGAGATACGTCCGCGCGAGATCCCGCGCGTCCATCTGCGCAATAACATCGGCCGCCGTCTCTTCGATTCTGAAACGTTCCGGAAGCGGACGGCCTCCTTGCCCGACGAGATCGGGTGCAAAGACCTCCACGTACGGCTCCAGTTGCTCCGAAAACGGCTGCATCGTTGCTCCCGATCCGTTCCATCCATGAACGACGACGAGAGAGGGCTTGCGCAGCATTCTAAATGGACGCCATCTTTGTCGTTTCGACGTCGCTGATCCAATTGCAGATCGCTTTCGCGACCGCGGGGACCGGTACGACATGAAACGGATGACACTGGCCGTGGAAAATCACCGATTTCGAATTTGGGATGAGCCTGCCGAGCGCGAGCGTCTCCTCGAGCGGGACGATTTGGTCTTCATTTGAGGAGAACAGAAGTGCCGGAATGGTGATCGCTTGTAAATCAAGGTCGCTGAGCGGCGGTTTCTTGCCAAACTCGACAAACATGGCTCGATTCATCGAGACGACTTTCTTCCAGTCTTGCGGCGCATGGTCTCTCGCAAGCTCTTCCGGGCGTTTGCTGCCGGGGCGCTCCAAACGCTCGAAAGAGATCATGTACGTCCAGTGTGAGACGGTCCGCGCATCGAACACATATTTCGCTGCCAGCGCGCACACGCCATGGAAGCGCTCCGCAAAATGCCGCGCAAGATACAGCGCGAGGATACCGCCGGAGCTGAATCCGAAAAGGTACGCGCGCTGCAAACCGGCTGCGTCCATCTGCGCGATCACGTCGGCTGCAAGCGACTCGAGCGTCAAAACCTCCGGAACCTCGCGCCCGCCGTGGCCGAGCATGTTCGGCGTAAACGCCTCGGCGCACTCACCCAACTCATCGGCCAGCGGCTTCATAATCGCGCCTGTCCCCTGTGCACCGTGGAGGATGACGATCGGTGGCTTACGGGCCTGACTCATCCCGTCGACCGTTGCTCGGTCGCGGCGCGGCGTTCGATTTCCGCGATCCAATCGCAGATCGCTCTTCCCATCGCAGCTAACGGAACGCTCGAAAACGGATGCGCTTGTCCCGGAAAGACTACAACACGGCTGTCGGAAATGAGTTTACCAAGCGCCTGCGTTTCAGCGAGTGGCACGAGCTGGTCTTTATCGGTGGAGATGAGGAGCGCCGGGATCTGTATCGCGCGTAAGTCCGTTTCTCGCAAAGGCGGATTACATCCGTACTCTTCGAACAGCCGGCGATTGCTGTTCGTGACCGCGACCCAATCTTGCGGTGCGTGCGTTTCCTTCAGCTCTGCGGCACGTTTATTGCCGGGCCGACCCAAACGCTCTGGATTGGTGAGGTACATCCAATGCGCAACCGTCATGGGATCGAACACGTACTTCGCCGCAAGCGTGCACACGCCGTCGAATCGCTGCGAAAAATGCCGCGCGAGATAGAGCGCGAGGCACGCACCCGAGCTGTATCCGAAAACGTACGCGTGCGAAAGATGCTGTCCGTCCATGTACGCGATGATGTCGTTCGCGAGATCCTCGATCGTGATATACTTGGGCACCGGGCGTCCGCCGTGTGCAATCATATTCGGCGTGTACGCATCGACGTCGGGTTGCACGGCGTCGGCGAGCGCACGCATCGTCGCGCCGGATCCGTTGGAACCGTGCAGAATGACGATCGAGGGCCGCGCCTTTGCGTGCATGCGCGCGCGGTTCGACACGGGGAGTGCAGTTCCGCGCGGTGAAAGGCGTCTGCGCGCACCGCTAGCTCAATGGTAGAGCAGTTGACTCTTAATCAATTGGTTGGGGGTTCGAGTCCCTCGCGGTGCACCAAGTCCGGGCCGGCCGCTTTCCGCAGGAGAGCGGCCGCTCTCTTTGGCCCGCTTTTACCGCGTCAGCCTTGACGCTCGCCGGATAGGTTCCGTATACTCGCGAACGTCCGTCGCGGGTCCGTGCGGGCACGTGGCGGAATTGGCAGACGCGCTGGATTTAGGATCCAGTGGGGAGACCCATCAGAGTTCGAGTCTCTGCGTGCCCAGTTTCGAACCGACAATCAAACCAATTCAGTGCGGAAGTAGCTCAGTGGTAGAGCATCGCCTTGCCAAGGCGAGGGTCGCGAGTTCAAGTCTCGTCTTCCGCTCCATCCACTTTTGTTTCGATCCGCTCCGGAGGTCGCCCCGAGCCAGCCGTGACTGCCACCCTCAAACAGCTCGACCCCACGCGGGTCGAGCTCGAGATTCCAATCTCAGCCGAAGACCTGGAGGCCGCACGCGATGAGGCATACCGCCATCTGGTCAAACGCGCCAAAGTCCCCGGCTTCCGGCCCGGCAAAGTTCCGCGCGGCATCTTCGAGCAGCACTACGGCCGCGGCGTCATCGAAGAGCACGCCCTCGACGACCTGGTCCCCCGCGCCTACTCCAAGGCGATCGAAGAGCTCGACATCTATCCGGTCGCCAATCCGGACCTCGAGCTGCTCCCGCCCGAAGCCGAGGGCGGCAACGTCCGCGTCAAGGCGACCGTGACGGTACGCCCCGAGATTACGCTCGGCGAATACAAAGGCATCGAAGTCACGCAAGAGCGCGACATAGCGACCGACGAGGAAGTCGACGCCAGCCTCGACACGCTCCGGCGCGACGCAGCAACCCTCGTTCCGGTCGACCGCGGCATTCAAATCGGTGACGTCGCGACGCTCGACTATGAAGGAAAGATCAAGGGCGAGCCGTTCGAAGGCGGCAAAGCTGAGCAGTCGCCGACGGAAATCGAGAACGACCGTTTCATCCCGGGATTCGTCGAGGCGATCCTCGGCATGAAAACCGGCGACACCAAAACGTTTGACGTCAAGTTCCCGGACGATTTCCCGAAGACCGAGCTCGCCGGGCAAGACGCGCAGTTCACGGTCACCGTGCACGAAGTCAAAGAGCGTGAGCTACCGGCGCTCGGCGATGCGTTTGCAGAGCGCGTGGCCGGCCGTCCGATGACGTTGCTCGAGCTCAAGGTCGATATACGCCGCCGCCTCGATTCGATCGCAGCCGGACGCGCGCGCCGCACCATGTCCGCAAAAGTTCTCGAGAAGATCCTCGAGCAGCACGATTTCCCGCTGCCCGAGGTTCTGGTCGAGCGTGAGATCGATGCCCTGCTCGAAGACACACGCAGCTGGGTCGCGCGCACCTATGGCGGCGAGATCGACAAAGAGGACGCGCAGGCGGAGATCGACCGGCGTTGGACAGCGTACCTGAAAGACATTGGCAAAACCGACGCTGAGCTTCGCGACGGCTTCCGCGCCGAAGGCGAACGACGTGTCAAGACGTCGTTGTTCCTCGCCGCCGTCGCGCGAGCCGAGGGCGTCGAGGCGACGCGCGAGGACATCGAACGCGAGCTGGAAGCGCTCGGCGCACAGTATCATCAGCCCAAGGAGCGGATGCTCGAGCTGCTTCGCCCGAATCTTCCGTCGCTTGCCGCCGGTATCGTTAGGACGAAGACGATCGATCTGCTGCTCGACGCAGCGAAGGTCGTTGCAGCAACCCCGGATGCGCCGGCGTAGTCTCTAGGGACGTCCGGAACAGGAGATTAGAGTGGGTCACTTAGTCCCAATGGTCGTCGAACAGACCGCGCGCGGCGAGCGTGCGTTCGATATTTATTCGCGGCTACTCAAGGAGCGTATTGTTTTCGTCGGCGGCGCGATCGACGACGGACTCGCAAGTCTGGTGATCGCGCAGTTGCTCTTCCTTGAAAAGGAAGACCCCGACAAAGACATCGACATGTACATTAACTCACCGGGCGGCAGCGTCACGGCAGGACTTGCGATCTACGACACGATGCAGGTAATTCGTCCGGACGTCGCTACGATCTGCCAAGGCATGGCCGCATCGATGGCGTCGATACTCCTGGCCGGCGGTGCGCCCGGTAAGCGGATTGCCCTGCAATACGCGAAGATCCTGATCCACCAGCCCTGGGTCTCGCAAGTGGGTGGCCAGGCTACGGACATAGAAATCCATGCGCGGGACCTCATTGCGACTCGTCGTACGCTCGCGAGCATCTACGAGACGCACACCAAGAAACCGATCGACGATATTCTGCGTGACATCGAACGCGACTACTACATGACCGCGCAAGAAGCGGTCGATTATGGTCTCGTCGACAGTATCCTCAGTAAAGAGACGCGCTCCGTAACCCCGAGCACCTCACCGATCCAATAGGTAACCCATGTTCCGTTTCGGCGACGAAAAAGGTCAACTGAAGTGTAGCTTCTGCGGCAAGTCGCAGGAGCAAGTTCGGAAATTGATCGCGGGACCGGGCGTCTACATTTGCGATGAGTGTATCGAGCTCTGCAACGAGATCATCGAAGAAGAGCTCTACAAGAACGTCGATGAGAACCTGCGGCTTCGCAACATCCCGAAGCCGAAAGAGATCAATCACATCCTCAACCAGTACGTGATTGGTCAGGAGCGCGCCAAGAAGTCGCTGGCGGTCGCGGTTTACAACCACTACAAGCGCGTCAACGCCGGCGGCTCGAGCGACGACGTCGAGCTTCAGAAATCGAATATCTTGCTCGTCGGTCCGACCGGTTCGGGCAAGACGTACCTCGCGCAGACGCTCGCGAAGATTCTCGACGTTCCCTTGGCCATGGCCGACGCCACGTCGCTGACCGAGGCCGGGTACGTCGGTGAAGACGTCGAGAACATTCTGCTCAAGCTGATTCAAGCTGCGGACTACGACGTCAAGCGCGCCGAGAAGGGCATCGTCTACATCGACGAGATCGACAAGATTGCGCGCAAGAGCGAGAATCCGTCGATCACGCGGGATGTCTCCGGCGAAGGCGTGCAGCAAGCGCTTCTCAAGATTCTCGAGGGGACGACGGCCAACGTTCCGCCCCAAGGCGGACGCAAGCATCCGCATCAAGAGTTCATCCAGATCGACACGACCAACGTGCTGTTCATCTGCGGTGGCGCGTTCGACGGTCTCGAGAAGATCATCGAATCGCGCGTCGCAAGCAATGCGCTCGGCTTCCGTTCGAATCCGGAATCGAAGCGTAGCGACCAACGCACCGGCCGTCTCTTGCAGCAGCTCATGCCGGAAGATCTCCTCAAGTTCGGTTTGATCCCGGAATTCATCGGGCGCTTGCCGATCGTCGTGACGCTGGATGCGCTCGACGAGTTGGCACTGCGCCGCATTCTGGTCGAGCCGCGCAATGCGCTCGTCCGTCAATTCCAAAAGATACTGAGCATGGACGGCGTCGAGTTGACGTTCACCAAAGATGCGCTCGTCGCGATCGCAATCAAAGCGCAGGGCCGGAAGACCGGCGCGCGCGGTCTGCGTTCGATCCTCGAAGAAGTGATGTTAGACGTCATGTACGATTTGCCGTCGTTGACAAACGTCAAGAAGTGCGTGATCACCAAGGATACGATCGAGAAGCGCGAGCAGCCGACGCTCGTCTACGCGGAACGCCCCAAAGACCAAACCGCGTAGCACAGGGCGACTTTTTCGCTCGGCTACCCAAAGCCGAGCTGCATCTGCACATCGAGGGAACGCTCGAGCCGGAGCAGATGTTTTTCTTTGCGCAGCGCAACGGTCTCGAGCCGCCGTACCCGACGGTCGAAGCGGCGCGCGCCGCATATCAATTCAGCGATCTTCAGTCGTTTCTCGATCTCTACTATCGCGGCATGAACGTGCTGCGCACGGAAGCCGATTTCGCGGATCTCGCCGATGCCTATTTTCGAAAAGCCAAGGCGCAAGGCGTCGTGCACGCCGAGATCTTTTTCGATCCGCAAGCGCATCTTGCCCGAGGTCTGGCGTTCGAGACGTTTTTCGACGGACTCTGGTCGGTCGTCTCGAGCAGCCGGGAACGCTACGGGATCACGAGCGGCTTGATCATGTGCTTCATGCGCGACCTCGGCGTGCAATCGGCGCAAAACGCGTTGACGGCTGCGCTGCCGCACGCCGAAAAAATCGTAGCGGTCGGTCTCGATTCGACTGAAGTCGGATACCCACCGTCGCTCTACGCTGAGGTCTTCGAGCGTGCGCGCATCGCGGGTTGGCGCTGCGTTGCGCACGCCGGTGAAGAAGGTCCACCTGCGTATATCAGCGAGGCACTCGACGTCTTGCAGGTCGAGCGCATCGATCACGGCGTGCGGTGCATGGAAGATCCGGCGCTCCTCGAGCGGCTGCGCACGGAGCGCATTCCGCTCACCGTGTGCCCGTTCTCGAACGTGAAGCTTCGCGTCGTCGACGATCTGCGGGCGCACCCGCTCGGCGCCATGCTGACGGAAGGGCTGCTCGTCACCTGCAATTCCGACGATCCTGCGTATTTCGGCGGCTACGTGGCTGATAATCTCCGCGATATCTGCGGTGCGCTCGCCTTACCGCCCCAAACAGCCGCAACGCTCGCGCGCAACAGCTTCGAGGCGGCATTTCTTTCCCCGCAACAAAAGGCCGCGTACTCGGCTCTGCTCGAAGCCTCGCTGACCGCCGTGGAGCAAAACTAGACATGCACGCACATCTCGAGGCCCGTCGTGGTTTTTCGGGGACGATCGGCAACACGCCGCACATCGTTCTCGAGAAGCTTTCGGCCCGCATTGGCCGCACGATCGTTGGAAAAGCCGAGTTTCTCAATCCCGGCGGCTCGGTGAAGGATCGCGCTGCGCTTGGGATCATCGACGACGCCGAACGTTCGGGCCGCCTTGCACCGGGCGGGACGATCGTCGAAGGGACCGCCGGCAACACCGGTATTGCCATTGCGCTGCTGGCAGCTTCCCGCGGATATCGCGCGATCATCGTCATCCCCGACGATCAATCCGCGGAAAAGATCGCGATGCTACGTATCTTCGGCGCAGACGTTCGCGTCGTGAAGAGCGTTCCGTTCACGAACGATCAGAACTACTATCACCTCGCTCGGCGAATTGCGGAGCAAACGCCGAACTCGATCTGGGCCGATCAATTCAACAACACGGCGAACCGCAAGGCGCATGAAGCGACGACAGGGCCTGAGATTTGGGACGCATTCGGTTCATCACTGACGGCGTTCGTCGCCGCAAGCGGTACGGGTGGAACGCTGGGGGGCGTCGCGCGCGCGCTCAAGTCGCGCAATCCGAGTGTGAAGACCGTCGCGGCTGATCCGATGGGGTCCTCGATCTACTCGTACGTCAAAACGGGCGAGCTCGTAGCCGAGGGTGATTCCGAAGTCGAGGGTATCGGGATCAAACGCATCACCGATAACTTCAAAGACACGCCGCTCGATGATGCAGTCCGCGTCGAGGATCGTGCCTGGATCGCGATGTCGCAGTGGATTCTGCACAACGAAGGTCTGTACGTTGGCGGCTCGGCCGCGCTGAACGTCGTCGCCGCCGCACGCTATGCAAAGACGCTTCCGAAAGATAGCGTCGTCTGCACGATTCTCTGCGACGGAGGCGAGCGCTATCGCTCGAAGCTCTACGACGGCGCATGGCTCGCGGAACAAGGCTACATGCCGGAAATAAATGCGCTGGATCTGATCTGATGCCCGAGCTAGCCAAATCGTACGATCCGGCGCAGGTCGAGCCGCGCCTTTACGCGGCCTGGGAACAAAGCGGCGTCTTTCACGAGGAGCCGGATCCCGCGCGACCGCCGTTTATCATCTCGATGCCGCCCCCCAACGTGACGGGTCGCGCGCATTTAGGACATGCATCGACATATACGCCGATGGACGTGCTCACGCGCTACCACCGTATGCTCGGCGAAAATGCGGACTGGATTCCCGGACAAGATCACGCCGCAATCGCAACGGAAGCCGTCCTCGTTCGCGAGCTGGCAAAAGAAGGCCTGACGCGCGACGGACTCGGTCGCGAGAAGTATCTCGAACGCGCCTGGCAGTGGCGCGAGAAGTACGGCGGCGAGATCTACGATACGTTCCGCAGGCTCGGATTCGGTCCGGATTGGAATCGCGATCGCTTTACGATGGATCCCGGCCTGTCGGCGGCCGTCAACCGCGTTTTCGTTCAGCTGTATCGCGAAGGTCTGATCTATCGCGGCGTACGCCTCGTCAATTGGGACATCGGTTCGAAATCGACACTCTCCGACGCCGAGGTCGAGAACGAAGAGCGCGCGGGTAAGCTGTATCATCTGCGCTATCGAAGCGAAGACGGTTCGTTTGAGGTCATCGTCGCTACGACACGTCCGGAAACGATGCTCGGCGATACCGCCGTCGCGGTGCACCCCCAAGACGAGCGTTATGCGGCTCTGGTCGGAAAGACGGTCGTGCTGCCGATCCTCGGGCGCAGGATTCCGATCCTCGCGGATGCGGCGGTCGAACGCGAATTTGGAACTGGTGCCGTCAAGGTAACGCCGGCGCACGACCAGCTCGACAACGAAATCGGCGCGCGGCACAATCTCGAGATGCCGATGGTGATCGGTTTCGACGGAAAGATGACGGAAGAAGCCGGGCCGTTCAAAGGCATCGATCGCATCGCTGCGCGCGAAGCCATCGTCAAACGGCTGGAGAGCGACGGCGCACTCGTACGCGTCGAAGACTACGTGCACAAGGTGCCGATCAGCTCGCGTTCCGGCGAAGTTGTCGAGCCGTTGCTGTCGCTGCAATGGTTCTGCAAAATGCCCTCGCTCGCGAAACCGGCGCTCGAAGCCTATCGCGACGGACGGATTCGTTTCGTTCCGGAGCGTTTTGGGCGCACGTACGAGCAATGGCTCGAAAACATTCGGGATTGGAACGTTTCGCGTCAAATTTGGTGGGGTCACCAACTTCCGGTTTGGTACACGCCCAACGACCAGGTGGTCGTTGCGGAGAACGAAGACGAAGCCAAGCGACTCGCGCGTGAAACGCACGGCAGCGACGAGTTGCGGCGCGATCCCGATACGCTCGACACGTGGTTCTCCAGTGGACTCTGGCCATTCTCGATCCTCGGCTGGCCCGAGCCCACGGCCGAGATGAAGAACTGGTATCCCAATCAGGTCATGATCACGAGCCGCGAGATCATTTTCTTGTGGGTCGCACGCATGGTGATGCTCGGGATGCACTTCGCCGGCAACATTCCGTTTCACACCGTGTTCGTAACGCCGCTCGTCTTCGACATTCACGGTCGCAAGATGAGCAAGAGCCTTGGAAACGTCATCGATCCAATCGACCTAATCGCGAACTACGGTGCGGACGGAACGCGCTTCGGCATTCTGCGTCAGATGCGGCTCGAGTCACAAGAGCTTCGTCTCGATGAGCGCTACTGCGACGAAGCACGCCGGTTCGCGAACAAACTCTGGAACGCACTCCGCTACATCCACTCGCTTCCCGAAGGGTTACCGAAATCTGGAAGGCTACCGCCCGCGAATGAATTGACCCTCGCCGACCGCTGGATACTGACGCGCTTACACCAAACGGTGGCCGACGTGCAAGATGCACTCGATACCTTTCACTTTGGTGTGGCCGCCGATCGCATTATCCAATTCGGCTGGTACGAGTTCTGCGATTGGTATCTCGAATCGACGAAGCTCGGCGGACCTACTCGCGCAAGTGTCTTGTCGTTCGTGCTGAATACACTCGTGCGGATCATGCACCCGATCGCGCCATTCGTTACGGAAGAGATTTGGCGATCACTCCCACACGACGGCGATACGATCGTCACCGCGTCCTGGCCGGATCCGTCGGAGATACCGGCCGATGCTGATGCCCTAGCGCACTACGAAACCTTGCGAGCGACGGTCGACCGGCTGCGTAACGCGCGTCACGAATTCGGACTCGCCGACCGGCAGAAGCTCAGTATCTTCGTTCCGGCGCCGCTAAGCCGGCAACCGGAGGTGCTCGATCTGCTTGCACTGCACGCGGGAGCGGAAATTCTCGCCGACGGCGCTGCCGAGGGGCAAAGTTTCGATGACATGATGAGCGCAGTTCGCGTCAAAGCGCCGACGGCGCAGCTTCGCGAGCGCTACACGAAAGAGGTCACACGCTTGCGCGCTGAGGTCGAACGCCTGGAGAACAAGCTTGCCTCGGAAAGTTTCGTAGCGCGTGCGCCGGCCGACGTCGTCGCCAAAGAGCGCGAGAAGCTCGACGGCTACCGCCGCGACCTTGAGCGGACCGAGCGCCTCTTGGTCGAAACGGAACGATGATGTTGTTGGGAGCCCCCTCGGGGAATGTCTGGTTTATCGGAATGAAGTTGGGCTCCGCGGGCTGGGGGCCCCGCGCCGTAGGCGTGGGGGGCGCGCAGCCCGGGGCGGAGCGCCTTTAAAATGTCGGTACGGGCCCCCGCGACCCGGCGCAGGACGCTGATGAACGCGGAAGAGATCGAGCGCGCGATCGCACGCATGGCCCATCAAATGGTCGAGCCGGAGGAAGCCCAAGGCGGGCTCATTCTGATCGGCATCCGGCGCGGCGGGGAGAGCCTCGCGCGACGTCTGGCGACCAAAATCGGCGAGATCTCGGGCACCGAGCCCGGGCTCGGCTTTCTCAATATCAATCTGTATCGCGACGACGACGTTACCCACGAGCTTCCCGAATCAGACATTCGGCAAGACGTGCGCGGCCGTACCGTCGTGATCGTCGACGACGTCCTGTATACGGGACGGACGGTTCGCTCGGCCCTCGATGCCGTGACCGACCTCGGACGGCCCAAGGCCATCCGGCTCGCCGTCTTAGTTGACCGCGGTCAGCGCGAGCTCCCGATTCAACCCGATTACGCCGGTCGCGTCATCCCCACCAGCCGCCGAGAACGGATCGACGTTCGTCTCGCCGCGCAACCTTCACCGAGCGATGATGTGTCAGTCGCCGACTGGGAGCATGCAAACTAGGTCATCACCGCGCAGCCTACTCGACATCGACGACCTTTCGCGTGACGAAATCGCGTCGGTCATTCGCCGTTCCGGAGAGTTCAGACACCAGCTACCCAATCGTTCGCTGCTCGCCGGCGTGCCGGTCCTCAATCTCTTCTTCGAAGCCAGCACGCGAACCGCAACCTCGTTCACGCTTGCCGAACAACGCATCGGTGCTGACGTGATCTCGTTTGCGCCGGGAACCTCGAGCTTAGGCAAAGGCGAAACGATCGCGGATACGGCGATCACGCTGCGGGCGATCGGCGTGCGGGTCATCGTCGTGCGCCACAATGAATCCGGCTTCCCGCGGCGTCTGGCCGAATCGTTTGACGGCCATGTCGTGAATGCGGGCGACGGAACGCGAGCGCATCCGACGCAAGCGCTGCTCGATCTTGCAACCTTGCACGCCGAGTTCGGCCGATTCGAAGGCCTGCGCGTCGCGATCGTCGGTGACATTCTGCACTCGCGCGTCGCGCGTTCGAATATCGTCGGAATGAAGATGCTGGGCATCGACGTTACCCTCGTCGGCCCGCCGACGCTCCTCTCGGACAGCTTCGCACAAGAAGGCGTGCGTATCGAACGTGACTTCGATGAAGTCTTACCGCACGTCGACGCAGTCATGATGCTGCGCATTCAACGCGAACGCATCGCCGCGTCGCTGCTCCCGGCGCTCGCCGACTACACGATCGGGTATCAGTTGGGCGCGTCTCGGTTGCGCTTGTTGCCGAAGCACGCGATCATCTTGCATCCCGGGCCGTATAACCGTGGGGTCGAGCTGACGGACGAAGCGCTTTCGGATCCGCGCTCGCGATACGAAACGCAAGTGACGAACGGAGTCTTCGTCCGCATGGCCGCGCTCGATCTGCTGGTCAACGGATCGCCGGTGCGAGCATGAGAGTTCTGATTCGCGGCGGACGCGTGATCGATCCGTCGCGCGGACTCGATGGGGTGCGCGACATCGCGATCGACGGCGGCATTATTCGCGCGATCTCAGAACACGTTGAAGAACGCGGTCACGAGATCATCGACGCGACGAATTGCGTCGTTGCCCCCGGCTTCATCGACATGCACGTGCACTTGCGAGAACCGGGACAGACCCACAAAGAGACGATCGCGACCGGAACGGCCGCTGCCGCCGCGGGCGGATTCACTGCGGTCGCCTGTATGCCCAACACGATACCGGCAATCGATACGCCCGCCGTCATCGCCGAGATCGCTCAGCGGGTCGCGCAGGCCGGCTTGGCGCGCGTCTATCCGATCGGCGCAATCACGAAAGAACGCAAAGGCGAAGAGCTTGCGCCATATCACGAGCTTGCGCTGGCCGGCGCAGTCGCATTCAGCGACGACGGCTCGACCGTCGAGAACGTTCGCGTCCTCCGTAACGCCGCGCTCTATGCGCGCGACGTGAAGGGACCCTTCATCTCACACTGCATCGACGACGCGCTGCACGGCGATGCCGTGATGAACGAAGGACAGCATTCGGCGCTTCTCGGTTTGCCCGGCAGTCCGCGCCTGGCGGAAGACGTCCTCGTTGCGCGCGACGTGTTGGTCGCGGCCGACACACGCAAACCCTGGCACATCGCGCACGTTTCAACCGGAACCTCGCTTGACATCATTCGTTGGGCGCGTTCGCGCTCGACCGCCGTCACCTGCGAGGTTACGCCGCACCATCTCTTGCTGCACGACGATTTGTTCGTCGACTATCATGCCCGCGCCAAAGTCGCTCCGCCCCTGCGCGGACCAGAAGATTCGGCGGCGCTGCGGGCGGCAGTGCGCGACGGAACGATCGACGTCTTCGCGACGGATCACGCGCCGCACACGATGGAAGAGAAAGCGCAGCTGCTCTCGATAGCGCCGGTTGGATTTTCCGGACTCGAAATAGCGGTTGGCGCGTACGCGCACGCACTCCCCGATCTCCCACTCGAGCGTTTCATCTCGCTGCTCTCGACGCGACCTGCACAGATACTCGGCGTCGAAGGTGGGACGCTCGCGGTCGGTGCGCGCGCCGATCTGACGATCTTCGGAGAGCGGCCATGGACGGTCGACGCGCGTTCGTTCTATTCAAAAGGGAAGAACACGCCGTTCGACGGCTTCACGTTCCAGCGTCGCGTCATCGCGACAGTCGTCGGCGGCCGTCTTGCATACCACGCGGAACGCGGCATTATCGAACCGTTGGCGTACGCGTGAAGGCTTCGTTACTGCTAGCCGATGGGTCGCGCTATGACGGCGAGGGTTTATCGGTCGAAGGCGTCGCGCTCGGCGAGGCTGTGTTTTACACGGGGATGACCGGCTATGAAGAAGCCCTGACCGATCCATCCTACGCCGGGCAGATCCTCACGTTCACCTATCCGATGATCGGCAACTATGGCGTGTGCGGCGAGTCGATGCAGCACAATCGTGTCTGCGTCGCCGGCGCCGTCATCAAACGCATTTCGCGCAAGCCCTCGCACTACACGAGCCGAATCGACTTAGGCTCGTGGCTGGAACAGCAGCGCATTCCCACGCTCCTTGACATCGACACGCGCTCGCTCGTCATCGCCTTGCGCGAGCACGGAACGATCGCGGCGGCACTCGCGGTCGGGGATACCGCACTCTTGCATGCCGAGAAACTACTTGCCGAGTATGCACGGCGGCATTCGACGGTCGGGCTGGTTGCTTCGGTCGCGGCGGAAGACGACTACGCGCCGCAAAACGGCAATGGTGCTCGCATCATTGTTCTCGATTGCGGCGTCAAGCGCGCGATCTTGCAGCAGCTCGCAGCGCTCGGCGCGCGCGTTGAAGTTCTTCCGTACTCTGCATCCCTCGCCGAGATTGAGGATCGCCGGCCCGAAGCAATCGTGATCTCGCCCGGCCCGGGTGATCCGACCGATCTGGGCGCGACGATCGAAAACTTGCGCGCGCTCATCGGGAAGATTCCAATGTTCGGCGTCTGCCTTGGTCACCAGCTGCTCGCGCTCGCGTGTGGTGCAACGACGTTCAAGCTCCCATACGGACACCGCGGTGGCAATCAGCCGGTCAAAGATTTGCAGAGTGGCGGCGTCTTGATCACCGCGCACAATCACGGTTACGCGGTCGACGGCGACACGTTGCCTAGCGATCTCGAAGCAACCATGGTCAATCTCAACGACGGCACGAACGAAGGCTTTCGTCATCGCCGTCTGCCGGTCGTCGGCGTGCAATTCCATCCGGAAGCCGCTCCGGGTCCGCTCGATGCGCGGCATCTGTTCGCCGATTGGTACGGGTCGCTCGCGTGTTCCGAATCGCGCTCTTCGCGAGCGTAATCGTCCTCGCGGTTGCGCCCGCGAGCGCACAGACGCTGCCTGATCTGACGATTACCGCGCTCTCGATCCGAAGCGATCGAACGGCCGCGCAAGAAGGTCAGGCGTTTCACGTGCTCATTCACGTCCACGCCAATCAGAAAAGCGCTGACCTCGCCTCGCTCGTCTTACCCGACGTCGTCAATCTGACAATTCTCGGCGACGAAAAACGCACGACGCCGGCAAACGACGGGACCGACTACGTCGAGACGTTGACGGTCGCAGGCGTGAGTCCGGGTGAGGCGACGGTCTCGCCGGCCTACATCGACGCGCGCGACCCGACGCGTGGCGACAAGCCGTTCCGGTTCTCGTCGAACCGCCTGCGTCTGCGCATTCTCGCCGCAAGTGGAACCGATCTGCATCCGCTTGCAAATGCGCTGCTTCGCGCCGGCCGCATCGTGCTCGGGACCGTCATTGGTCTGGTTGTCCTCGCTTTGCTCGCGTTCTTGATCGTTCGTAGTCGTGCGCTCGCAGCGAAGCGCAAAGCGTACGTCACTCTACCCCGCGCGCAGCCCGTCGTCGAACCCGTCACGCCGTCTATCGATCGCGCGGCTGCGATACGCAGAGCGACGCTGCAGCTCGCGAGTACACGGACGCGCCCCGATGCTGCGTCGTTGCGGGCAGCACTTTTCGGGCTCGCCGGCGCACGGAGTGAAGAAACGCTCGCGGCGCTGCTCGATCGAATCCCCGCCGAGAAACGTTCGTTACGTGGCGCACTTCGAGCCGCCGAGCGCGCAACGTTCGTCGACGAGTCTCACTTGCAGGGGGCGATCGACGAGTTGTTGGATGCGGTTCGCGCAATGGTTTCCGAATGAGCGCACGCCCCGGCGCCTTGCGCGCCGCCGTCGAGCAAACCATAGTCGGTCAACGCACCGTTATCGAAGGCATGCTCGTTGCCTTGATCGCGAACGGACACGTATTGCTCGAAGGTCCACCTGGCGTCGCAAAGACGCTCGCCGCGCGCAGTTTGGCGCAAGCCATCGGGGGAACGTTCCGGCGCATTCAGTTCACACCGGATCTCTTGCCGAGCGATATCGTCGGTACACGCGTCTTCGATCAGCGCAGCGGCAGCTTCACGACCGTACCCGGCCCGATCTTCGCCAACATCGTCCTCGCGGACGAGATCAATCGTTCGCCCGCGAAAGTGCAATCCGCGCTGCTTGAAGGGATGCAGGAGCAGCAAGCCACGATCGGCCCGGAGACGTTACGATTTCCGGAGCCGTTCATCGTGCTTGCGACGATGAATCCGCTCGATGATGACGGGACGTACGCGCTTCCATTGGCCCAGCGCGACCGTTTCGCGCTCAATCTCTTCGTCGACTATCCATCGAGAGACGAAGAAATCGCGATTCTCGAACGCTTCGGCGCCGGCGAGGTTCACCCGGTGCGTGACGCGGTAACGCTCGATGACATACGTGAATGGAAACGGGAAGCCGAGCGAGTCCATCTGGAGCCGCGCCTACGCACGTATATCGTCGACATGATCCGCGCAACCCGCGAGCCGGACGGGACGCGCGGGCGTTACGTTGAGCGCGGCGCGAGTCCGCGCGCGGCGCTGATCCTCGCGCAGCTGGCCAAAGCCCGCGCGGTGTACGAGGGACGGACGTACGTCGTTCCCGACGACGTACGTTCGCTGGCGGTTTCGGCGCTGCGCCATCGCGTCGGATTTACCTATCGCGTCGCGAGCGAGAAGATCGACATCGAAGAGCTGCTCGAGTCGTTCATCACGCAGGTACCGACGCCGTGAGCACCGCGATTCGCAACGCACTACTTACCGGACGCCGCCGTCCCATCGTTCGCGGCGGATCCCGACCGTATCCGCGCCGCGGCGACGGATTCGAGATTGCCGAGCTGCGGGGCTACGTCGAAGGTGACGATCCGCGCCGCATCGATTGGGCCGCAACCGCGCGGGCCGGCGGCTTACAGGTGCGCGTGCTGCTGGAAGAACATGCGCTGTGCTTTGCAGCGATCATCGATGATTCGGCCTCGCTCAACGTCGGCAAAACACGAACCCTGCGAACTTCCGCGTACGAAGCGCTCGATGCCTGGGCCGATGCACTGGCTCGCGAGGACCGCGCTGCGCGCATTCTTTCGGACTCGGTCGACGCGCCACACTTGTTCGGCGCGCGCGCCGCCGGCCGTTTGCGCGAACGCCGCGAGATTGCGGCCTTCGATCTCAATTCGGCGCTCAATCTCGCGCGGGCAGCCCTACCGCGGGATTCCGCCTTGCTCGTTGTCAGTGATTTCTACGCGAAGATCGATCTCGAGCTGGTGCGTGAAATCGGCGCGTATGTCGATGCGACCGCGCTCATCGCACACGATCCTTGGGCCGAAGGTATGCCGCTGCGCGGCTTCGTCAGCTTGCGTGATGCCGAATCCGGTCAGTGCCGGTCAATCTTTCTCGGGCCTGGGTCACGCCGGCGCTTCCACGACGCCGTCGAGCGCCGGGAAGGCGAGCTTGCGCAGATGTTCGCTTCCTGTGGCTGGCGCGCAGCGTTGCTCGATGAGGTCGACGGCGCCGCATCCTTGCACGCTGCCTTTGGAATATGAGCCTTCAGCGTCCGCTTGCACTCGTGATCGGAATCGTCGTGGCGTGCCTCGTTGCCTGGCTCATCATGGCGCTACAAAAACGCCGCCGGCGCGATGCGTTCACGTACTCGAATCTCGCGTTCTTGCTCGACGCGGCGCAGATCTCTGCGTGGCCGATGCGCGTGTTGGCCGGCGTCATTGCAAGCGGCGTGCTTCTGGGTGGAATCGCCTTTGCCGGCGTGAGTCTGATCTTACCGGTTCCGGCCAAAGACGGTAGCATCGTGTTATGTTTGGATACCTCAGGCTCGATGCGCGCGACCGACGTCGAACCGTCGCGTGAAGCAGCCGTACGCGCCGCTGCACGCACGTTCGTACAAAATACGCCGGCAGGAACGCGCATCGGAATCGTTTCGTTTTCGACCTACGCCCAGCGTGTCGCAGATTTGAACGACGACAAAGCCAGCGTCTTGGCAGCGCTCGACGCCGTTCCGCCGGCGAATGGTGCGACCGCGATTGGCGATGCGCTCGCGCTGGCCGGCCAAATGCTACCCGCTGCGGGGCACCGTGCGATCGTGCTGGTTACGGACGGCGTGAATAACAACGGCATCGACCCGATCTCGACGGCGCAGCAGCTCGGCGCGCGCGGAATTGAGATATTCACGGTCGGCGTCGGCACCAACGGCAGCGGCCTCGCGATCCCCGGAACGACGGAAGAAGCGTCGATCGACGAAGACGCGTTGCGCGAGATTGCTACGGCCGGAAAGGGTACCTATACGCGTACCGTCGACGCTCCGGCGATTGCCGCAACATTCCGCGATCTCGCGCGCACGACGGTATGGGAGCGTCGCCGCGTCGACGTTTCATTCGGACTCGCGATTGCCGGCGCCGGAGCGCTTGTCCTCGGCCTCGTCGGCGCACTTGCCGCGGGACGCTTCCCATGAGCGAATCTCCGTTCGAACGATTCGGCGACTGGTTCGAACAGGCACAGCATTCGGGCTTCGCTGAGCCGAATGCAATGACTCTCGCGACCGCAGACGCGAGCGGACGTCCGTCGGCACGCACGATTCTCTTGCGCGGATGGGACCCTCGCGGGTTCACGTTCTACACGAACTACGAAAGCCGTAAAGGGAACGACATCGCGGCAAACCCGCACGTGGCGTTATTGTTCTTCTGGGATAAGCTCTCACGTCAAATCCGCATTGAGGGTCGGATCGAGAAGATCACGCCTGCCGAGTCTGACGCGTACTATCAAAGCCGGCCGCGCGGTCATCGCCTCGGCGCGTGGGTCTCGGCGCAAAGCCGTCTCATCGCCGGCCGCGATGAGCTCGAAGCCAAGATGAGCGAGATGGAAAAGCGCTATCCGGATGACGTTCCGCGGCCGCCGTATTGGGGCGGATATCGCGTGCGTCCGGAGCGTTTCGAGTTTTGGGAAGGGCAGCCAAATCGTTTACACGATCGCTTAGTGTATCGTCGAGACGGCGAGCGCTGGGTGGTCGAGCGGCTCGCTCCGTAGCGGCGGAAGCCGCCAGAGCCACAGCGTTCCGAGAACAAACTCGATCACTATTGCCAAATGAACGGCGCGATGTCCCGCATATGCGACGATCGCAGCGCCAAGCAGCGGTGCGACGATCTGCGGGAGCGCGGCCGCGAGATTCCATACGCCCATCGCGGAGGCCATCATCTCGCTTGGGAGCACGACGAACGCGATCGCCCAATCTGCCGTAAAGAACGCGCCCCACGCAATCCCGGCTAGCGTTCCGCTGACGAGCACCATTGCGAGTGACTGCGACAGTGCGAGTGCCGTCAACGTTATGGCGATCGCGACACCCGCGATGCTTACGACAACGCGCTTATCCGTGCGATCGGAAGCGCGACCGGCGAGCGCGGCGCCCACTACGCCGGCAAGCGTGAACGAGAGGAACAGGATCCCCGTCGTCTCACGCGCACTCTCTGCGCCGAAGACGTCACGCACAAAAAAGAACATGAAGCCGACGAACGTGTAGAACCCCAGATTGATCAGCGCACGCGACGCCAAAAGCGTGCGGAAGTTGCGATCGATGCGTAGCCGCGCCTGGACCGGTTGCGCGGGTTGCATGCCGCGCACGTGCAGGAACGTTACCGCGAACGTCAGCCCGAGAATTCCGGCGATCGCAAGTGCGGCCAGCAGATCGCTCGCGAACGTTGCAACCGCGAGACCGACACATTGCCCGACGAACTGATACCCGCTCATCCAGGCCGAGGCTGAACCGCTGCGTGAGGGCGGCACGTGATCGGGGACTGCGGCTTGGTACGGTCCGCCAAAGACGTTCATGCCGACTTGCAGCGCGGCGAACGCGACGATGAAACCAGCATAGGCCGGGGCAAGGTAGAACGCGATCAGTGCCGGGAGGGCGATGAGAATCCCGACGATATAGAATTCCCGGCGATGACCGATGCTTTTACGGCGCCGATCGGAAAGAAAGCCCACGACGACTTGCGTGATCGCGGCCAGCGTTGCGCCGCACGCCGCGACGGCGGCATACGCGGTCACCGGATTCGGTACTCCGAGCTCGGTCGTACGCGCTTGCAACGAGATCCCCAAGATCGCGCCCCACACGACTTGTATTCCCAGCCACAATGCGCCGATCGCTGCAGGCTTGCCGTTCATGCGGGGGCGCTTTCAAGCCGGTCGCGCGCGTACAAGTATTCCTCGAGCGTGTCGACGTCGTAGCAAATTTCGGGATCGCTGTTGCGGATCGCGGCGACCGTAAGACCCAGCGTCCGCTGCGCCTTTGCTTCGATCGCGCGGATCGTGAGCTTGCCCAAAACGAATCGCAGCAGCAACGCCGGCCCCAAAAGGCGCGCCATCCCGAGCTTGCTCTTGCGTGCCGCGAAAAAGCGCGTCGCCCACGCGCGCACCGGTGCAATTGCGGGCGCGTCGATAAAAAACACGTTGCCGTTCGCGACGCACTCACCGCCGAGCTCGATGACATGCTCGGGCGCATTCGGAAAACGCCGGACGTAAGCGTCGTGCGCAGCCAGCGGCATTGTGATCGCGATCCCGGTGCTACGCTGCGCGAAACGCTGGACGGTCTGCGCAGTGACAAACGGCATGTCGCTTGTCAGGTACAGCAGCGGTGCGCCTTCCCATGCGGCGAGCGCTCGCAAGACATTCGCACCGCCGTCCGCGGCGGCGTCGATCACGGCGTCAACGCGATCGTGGCAGTGGACACGGACGGCCTCGCCGCCGACGACTGCGAGCTTCTCGACACCGGCCCCACGCGCCGCGTCAATCGCGCGATCGAGCATCGTCGAACCGCCGAGCCTTGCAAGCGCTTTGACATCGGTCCCGAGCGTGCGTGCAAACTCTCCGTCGACCAGACCGCCGGCAGTGATCACCGCATTCACAAGCGCCCTTTCGCCGTATCCTCCTAGGAAGCTGGTGCCTTGCGCGAAACCACCCAGCGAATGCCCCGGCGGAACGTCCTCGTTATCGGCTCCGGCCCAATCATCATCGGTCAGGCAGCTGAATTCGACTACGCGGGCGTCCAAGCGTGCCGCGCGCTGCATGAGGAAGGCCACCGAGTCGTCCTCGTTAATTCGAATCCGGCGACGATCATGACCGATCCGGAGATCGCGGACGCGGTTTACCTCGAGCCGCTCAACGTCGCCTCGATCGCAGCGATTATCGAACGCGAAAAACCGGATGCGCTTTTACCGACGCTGGGTGGACAGACCGGACTCAATCTTGCCGTCGAGCTGAGTGAAGCCGGTATCCTCGAGCAATATAACGTCGAGGTGCTGGGCACGCCGATCGAAACTATTCGTTTGGCGGAAGACCGGCAACGCTTCAAGAGTACGATGCTTTCGATCGGCGAGCCGGTTCCATCGAGCGTCATCGTCACCGAGGTCGAAGCAGGCATCGCGTTTGCTGCAGAATACGGCTACCCGCTGGTCGTCCGTCCTGCGTACACGCTGGGTGGAACCGGCGGCGGTTTGGTTCGCGACGAGGCGGAGCTGCGCGCGACGCTGGAATCGGGACTCGCGGCCAGCTTGATTCATCAAGCGCTGGTCGAGACGTCGCTGCTCGGTTGGAAAGAGATCGAGTACGAGATTCTCCGCGATCGAGCCGACAATTGCATCGTCGTTTGCAACATGGAAAACATCGACCCGGTCGGCGTTCACACCGGCGACTCGATCGTCGTCGCGCCTTCACAGACGCTTTCCGATCACGAATACCAGATGCTGCGCTCGGCGAGCATCAACGTCATCCGCGCGCTGCGCGTACAGGGCGGCTGTAACATTCAGTTCGCGCTGCATCCTTTGCGCTCAGAGTATCAGATCATCGAAGTAAATCCGCGCGTCTCGCGCTCTTCGGCACTCGCCTCCAAAGCGACGGGCTATCCGATTGCAAAGATCTCGACACGCATCGCGCTCGGGCAGACGCTCGACGAAATCCCCAATCCCGTCACCGGGCTCACGAAAGCCGCGTACGAACCGACGCTCGACTACTGCGTCGTGAAGATCCCGCGCTGGCCGTTCGATAAGTTCCCGCTTGCCGACACACGATTGGGGACGCAGATGAAATCGACCGGTGAGGCAATGGGGATCGGCCGCACGTTTGCGGCAGCGCTGCTCAAAGCGTTGCGCGGACTCGACCTCAAGGTCGAGACGCTAACCGGCGCCGGGTTTGCCGATTGGACGCAAGACGAGCTCGAAGAAGTTCTCGCACAACCGACACACGAGCGACTCGGGGCCATCGCAGAGCTGATGCGCCGCGACATCGCGGTCGAACGCATCGCCGAGATATCGACAGTCGACCCGTTCTGGCTTTGGGAGATGCGCGAACTTGTCTCGCTGGAAGAAGAGCTTCGGCGCGCGCCCAGCGACGCCGCGATCGAACGCGCGCGCGTCTGCGGTTATTCGACGCACGGCATCGCACAGCTGACCGGCAATGATTGCATGTTTAATGATGCGCATGCGCAACGCGATGGACGTGCCTTTCGCATGGTCGATACGGCAGCCGCCGAGTTCCCGGCAAAATCACCCTACTACTATCTTTCGATCGGCGAGCGCGACGAGATGCGCAAGCCGCCGAAAGAAGCCGTCGTCGTGGTCGGAAGCGGTCCGATCCGGATCGGTCAAGGAATCGAATTCGACTACTCATCCGTGCACGCGGCCTGGGCGCTGCGCGACGCGGGCTGCTCGCCGGTCGTCGTCAACAACAATCCGGAGACCGTTTCAACGGATTTCGACATCTCCGACGTGCTGGTCTTCGAGCCGCCCGGCGCCGACGAAGTCGAGGCTGCGTGCAAAGCCAGCGGTGCGCGTGGCGTCATGCTCGCATTCGGCGGACAAACCGCAATCAATCTCGCCGAAGAATTGCACGCGCGCGGCGTGCCGATCATCGGCAGCGACCGGCGTTCGCTCGACATGGCGGAGGATCGCGAAAAGTTCGATCAAGCACTGACGCGTCTGGGAGTAGCACGTCCGAAGGGGCGTGCCGCAAAGACGTTCCGTGAAGCGCGCGTCATCGCGCGTGAGTTGGGATTTCCGGTTCTGGTTCGCCCGTCATACGTGCTCGGCGGTCGCGGCATGGAGATCGTCTACAACGAGGGCCAGCTCGCGTCGTATGTCGAGAGCGCACAACCGCCGACGCCCGCTGCGCCGTTGCTCGTCGACAAGTACCTTCCGGGACTCGAGCTCGAAGTCGACGCTGCCTTCGACGGAGAGAACATTTTGATCCCGGGGATCTTCGAACACATCGAGCGCGCCGGGATCCATTCCGGTGATTCGATCAGCGTCTATCCGCCACAGACGATCGACGCCAACATCGAGCGACAGATTGCGGAAGTCACGTTCTCGATCGCAAAAGAACTCGGGATCCGCGGTCTTTTGAACATCCAATTCGTCTATCACGAAGGCGAGCTGCTGATCCTGGAAGCGAATCCGCGCGCGAGCCGCACCGTACCCGTGATCTCGAAGGCGACCGGCATCAATCTCGTCGCCGCCGCAACTCGGATCGCGCTGGGTGAAAGCCTGGCGAAGATGCCGTATGGCCTCGGCTTGCGTCCGCACGTTCCCTTCGTCGTCGTCAAAGTGCCGGTCTTCTCGTTCGCTAAGATGCGCGGCGTCGAAACGATCCTTGGGCCGGAGATGAAATCGACCGGCGAAGTCCTTGGAATCGACGCGACGTTCCCCGGTGCGCTGCGAAAAGCGTTTGAAGGGGCCGGAATTCGAATGCCGAGAAAAGGTGGACGCGTTCTCGTCGCGCTGGCGGAGCACTCGAACGATCCGCGCGAAGCGCCGGCGTTGCGCCGGTATGTCGATCTCGGCTACACGCTGATCGCTCCCCAAGGAACTGCAGAGCGGCTTGCTGCGGAAGGCATCCAGACGGAACGCGCGGATGACGTCCTCGATCTGGTTGCGCGCCGGGGCGTCGATCTCGTCATCAATACGGTAACCGGCTCGCGCGAAGCGACCGAGGGTTATCGTCTACGCCGCATCGCTGCCGAAACGAATATCGCCTGTCTCACCAGCATCGACACAGCAGCAGCGCTCGCGCACGCGCTCGAACATCCCGCCGGCCCGCCGCGTTCACTTCAGGAGTATCACAAACTCGTCGCGGGATCGCAGAAGGCGTCGTAGATGCAACCCCCAAGCCCGCAAACGCCACGCGCATTCGTGCTCGGAGGAAACGCGAGCACGCTGGCATTCACGTCGAGCTTCCTCCCCGAAAAGCGTCAGCTCACGATTTGGCTCGTTCCGCTCGCGTGGACGCCGATCGGCGTCGTTCAAGGTGAAGCCTGGCAGAAAGTCGGGATCGCTTCCGACAACATCGCAGGCTGGACGGACGAAACATTTTCGCCGGACGACGAGCACGCGTTCGTCACGTCGCTTCGCGACGTCGAGCTGCTGACGCGGATCGGTTGGTCAGCCGAGCCGCCGGCCAAACTCGATGCGTCGTTGATCGTCAACCCGGACGAGATGCCCGAAGACGTCTTGGACGCGCTCATGGTCCCGGCTGAGATCCTGGTGAGCTGCCAAGTCTGCCGGCGCACGTGCGTGCGCGATCATTTCGTATGGAACGACCGGCAGCTGTGCGCGTGGGACTATCACGCGCTCGTTTTCGGACGGCGCGGGCCGTGGCGCGATGAACCCTATGAGGAACGCTTGTGGGAGACGATCCCAAATCCGAAATACGTAGTTCCGCATCTGCTCGACGAGCAGAACGTCGATCTCGTGCTTTCACTCGGCGGCGTCGAGGAAACGCTCGGCCGCCGCATCATCGATGAGCTCATGCGTGCCGCCGGCGGGCGGCCATACATCGCTGCGCACGTCGATTCGGGCCTGATGCTGATGCGCGAACGCGCCCCCAACGCGGCATGAGCTCGCGCGCGATCGCTCGGCTCGGAGCGCTGTTCGTGTTCTTGTTCCTCGTCCTTGCAGCCGCGCAAATCTACGTACAAGTGATTGCGGCACCGCAGCTTTGGGCGAATCGCTTCAATCCATTACGTTCGAACCCGGCGGAACGCCGCGGAACGATCATCGCGAGCGATGGATCCATTCTCGCGCAATCGGTTGGCGGCAAGCGCGTTTATCCCGAAGGTCCGCTCTTGGCGCAAGCCGTCGGTTATGCATCGCAGCGCTACGGTGAATCCGGCTTGGAAGCGTCCTTTGATTCATTCTTGGCCGCCCCGGCCCCGCAAGGCAATCCGCTCGCGCAGCTTCGCAACATTTTCGATCCGCACTCCGAGCTGCACGGCGCGCGTCTCGTCACCACGATCGATCTCCCGACGCAACGCGTACTATACGCCGATCTCTCGCGCTACGCACGCGCCGCCGGGATCGTGCTGGATCCGATCACCGGCAACGTCCTCGCGCTCGCAAGCGTCCCGAGCTTCGATCCAAATCGCGTCGACGCCGACTTCGCTCACCTTTCCAGCGATCCCGAGAGCGCGCTGCTTGACCGCTCGACCTCGGGCTTGTATCCGCCCGGCTCGACATTCAAGATATTCACGGCGGCGACCGCGCTCGCGCTCGGCGTCGTCACGCCGCAAAGCCGTTTTTACGACAGTGGATATTATCCGATCGGTAACTACACCGTGCACGACAACGAAGGAGAAGCGACCGGCAATCAGGATTTGGGTGGCGCGTTTGCACTTTCATCGAACGTCGACTTCGCACAGATCGCCCTGAAGATCGGCGTCGACCACTGGCTCGACGCGGCCGCGCAATGGAAAATCGGTGCACCGATTCCCTTCGACGTGCCGACGGAAAGCGCGCATCTGCCGTCACGCGACGAGATGACCCCGGGGGTCCTCGCACAGCTCGGCTTCGGACAAGCGAATCTACTGGTGACGCCGCTGCAAATGGCATTGATCGGATCCACGATCGCCGGCGGCGGCGCAATGCCGCGTCCGATACTCGTACGAGAGATCGACACGAGCGAGCACCGGGTGGTCACGCCGCAGGAGCATCTCGACGAACCGATCTCCGCCGACGTGGCTGCTGAAGTACGCGATCTCATGCTGGGAGTGGTTGCGCACGGCACGGGAACTGCAGCGGCGCTGCCCGGCGTCGCGGTCGCCGGAAAGACCGGGACGGCGACGAATCCTGCGGGGAGAGCCCATGCGTGGTTCGTTGCCTTCGCTCCCGCGCGGGCACCACGCGTTGCGGTAGCGATTGTGGTAGAGAACGGTGGCTACGGCGGAGACGTCTCCGCACCAATCGCACGCGACGTCATGCGTGCAGCTCTGGCTCGCGAACATTGATGCAAGAGAAGATCTTTAACGGCAGATATCGACTCGACCGGCGCCTCGGCGACGGTGGCATGGCTGTCGTCTACGCCGGGACCGACGTATTGTTGCGCCGCCAAGTCGCGATCAAGGTTTTGCGCGAGCAGTATGCCGCCGATGAAGATTTCGTCCGCCGCTTTTATAACGAAGCGCAATCGGCTGCGCGGCTTTCGCATCCGAACATCGTAAACACTTACGACGTCGGGCGCGAGGACAACACCTATTACATCGTGATGGAGCTCGTCGACGGAACGACGCTTGCCGAGATGATCCGCTCCGATGGTCGCATTCCGGAGCCCGTTGCGATCGATTACGCGGCGCAGATGGCAAACGGTCTCGCGTACGCGCACCGGCAAGGCTTGCTGCACCGCGACATCAAGCCCGCAAACATCCTGATCACTCACGACGACGTCGTCAAGCTTTCCGACTTTGGAATTGCCCGCGCGCTCACACAGCAAACACTCGCTGTAACGCAACCCGGCATGGTGATGGGAAGCGTCTACTATATCTCGCCCGAGCAAGCGCAAGGCCTCGAGCTGCGCGAACCATCCGACCTGTACAGCGTCGGTGTCGTGCTGTATCAAATGCTCACGGGCAAGCTTCCGTACACCGGCGAATCGCCGGTCGCGGTCGCACTCAAGCACGTCAGTGAGCCGCCGCCCCGGATCGCTGCTGCGGGGATCGAAGTAAGTCCCGCGATAGCCGCAATCGTCGATCGCTTGCTGCAAAAAAATCCCGCCGATCGCTTCCAATCCGCGAGCGAAGTCGCGACCGCTTTGCGCGAAGCGCGCGAACGCCCGATGGTCGCGAGCGCTGCTCCAACTTCGACCGTGAACACACCGTCGAGTGCGTCGGATCCGGATCGTCCGGTTCCGATGCGACCGCCCCCGCGCCGCTCGCAAGCGACGCCCCGGCGCGGTGAAGGGAACGGTGAGGGTGCAGAAGTCTCGTACGAGACGCTGCCCGAGGGTTCGAATGTTAGGAGAAACATTGCACTCGCCGTCGCTCTGATCTTGGCAATCGGCGGCGGATACGCGATCTTCAGCGGCGGAATTCCGATGCTCTCGGGCGTGAGCCTCGCCGACGAAACCGGACACAACGCGATCGATGCGCAGCGCGATCTCGAGAGCCACGGCTTGCACGTCAAGCTCGAAGGCGTTCCGAGCGATACGATCGAGCAGGATCAAATCGTTCGCGAGGATCCCGCCCCCGGAACACGGCTACAAAACGGCAGCGAAGTAACATTGTACGTCTCGACCGGCGTCGCACCGAAACCGCTCGTGAGCGTCATCGATTTCACGCTTGCCGATGCGCAGAAGACGCTGGACCGCGAAGGCTTCAAGGCGAAAATCGTCGAGAAGTACTCTGCCGACAAACCCAAGGACACGGTCATGCGCACGTCGCCCAAAGCCGGCGACATGGTGAAGCCCGGCAGCATCGTCGAACTCGACGTTTCGAAGGGTCCCGCGCCGATTACGTTGCCGAGCTTCGTCGGACGCTCGCTGAACGACGCGCAAAACGTACTCGCGCACGAAAAACTGACCGCAAACGTACAACGTGTCGCGCTCGATGGCGTCCCAACCGATCAAGTAGCGTCGCAAGATCCTGCACCGGGTTCAGAAGTGAGCCCGGGCGCAACCGTGACGTTAACGGTGAGCACGGGACCTTCGCTGGTGAACGTCCCCAACGTAGGCGGTCAAACGATCTCGGACGCGACGGCTGCGCTCAGCTCCGCGGGCTTCACCGCGAAGATCACCTACAGCATACAAGCCGGTGGTGACGGAACGGTCCAGCAGCAAGATCCGGCACCAAACCAAACCGCGCCGAAAGGCTCACCCGTCAACATCATGGTCGCCGTCCCGGGTACCGTACCCAATGTCAGCGGCATGACGCTCGAGGCTGCGCAAACGGCCTTGTCGCGCTTCGGATACAAGCCCGGCAACATCAGCTACGTTCAAGAAGGCCCGCCGGGTACGGTGGCTCGCTCGGAGCCGCCCGCAAATACGCAACTCGACGTCGGTGAGAGCGTAAGCTTGTACGTGAACGGTACCGCCGCACCACGGTGAACCGTGTTCTCGGCGTCGATCCGGGCTTGCGGACAACCGGCTATGGAATTATCGACATTTCTCCAACATCGGGTCGCGCACGTCTGATCGAAGCCGGCGTCATTTCGCCCAATCCGCGTGCGACGCTGGAAGCGCGACTCGCCGAGCTGCACGCAGGAATGGTCGATATCGTACGGACGCTGCGTCCGGATTGCATGGTCGTCGAAGAGCTTTGGACCGCTTACAAGAATCCATCGACGGCCGTTTTGATGGGCCACGCCCGCGGGGTACTGTGTCTTGCCGGCGGTGAAAACGGTGTCGCGGTTCATACGCTGGCGCACTCCCTCGTGAAGCGCGCGCTCGTCGGAAGCGGCAGCGCTCGCAAGGAGCAAGTGAAGAAGATGGTCGTACAGCTGCTCGGTTTGCGGCAACTCCCGAAGCCGGACGACGTATCCGACGCGCTTGCGCTTGCCGTTGCCTATGCATTACGCAACGGAGCGCGCGTTCGCTGATGTTCTCGAAGATTACTGGAACGGTCGTCGAGCGGCAGGGAGATCGTGTCGTCATCGAAACAGGCGGGCTCGGCTACGATATCGTCCTGCCGCCGTGCGTCGCCGATAAGGTGCCGTCATCGAACGGCGCGCCCGTCACGCTCGAAATCTACTCGAACCTGCAGATGGACGGCAATGCGGGTCGCTTCACGTACTTCGGCTTCACGAACGCGATCGAGCGGGAGTTCTTCGAAGCGCTCCTCTCGGTCGCGAGCATCGGACCGAAATCGGCGGCGCGGGCCTTTGCGCTACCGATGGCGCGCATCGCACGCGCAATCGATGAAGGCGATCACACGCTGCTCCGTACGTTACCGGGAATCGGCCAGCAGAAAGCGCGCGACATCGTCGCGAAGCTGCAGGGGAAGGTCGCGCGGTTCTTGTTGATTCGTCCCGCCGACGACGCCGCACCGCCGCCGAAACCCGCGATGCCGGAGTTCGCGGAAGAAGCGCTGGCCGTTCTCTTACAGCTCGAATACAAGCGCAACGACGCCGAAGCCCTGATACGCGAATCGATGCAACGTCAGCCGGAGATTGCCGATGCCGAACGTTTGCTCGGGGAAATCTATCGAGCGCACGCGAACGATGAAAAGCGGTGAGCGAAGCTCGTAAGCGCCTGCTGGGACCGGACGACGCCGCAGAAGCACCTGACGACGAGAGCCGAGCTGTCGACCCAAAAGCCGCGCTCGAAGACGAAGTTTACGGCGCATCGCTGCGGCCGAGGTCGTTCGATGAGTACATCGGACAGTCGAACGTCGTCGAAAATCTCAAGATTGCAATCGACGCTGCGAACAAGCGGCAAGAAGTTCTCGATCACGTTTTGCTCTTCGGACCACCCGGACTCGGCAAGACGACGCTTGCCGCGCTGATCGCGCACGACTTGCACCGTTCGTTACGGCCGACGTCGGGCCCAACGCTCGAAAAGCCCAAAGACCTTGTCGGAATCCTCACGTCGCTCGAGGAAGGCGACGTGCTCTTCATCGACGAGATTCATCGGCTCGGATCGGTCGTCGAAGAATTTCTCTATCCGGCGATGGAGGAGTTTCAAATCGATTTCGTCGTCGATCGCGGTGCGTATGCGAAAACGTTGCGGCTTCCTCTCAAACGTTTTACCTTGATTGGCGCAACGACGCGTCAAGGCGCGCTCTCTGCGCCGCTGCGCGAGCGCTTTGGGATCGTTCATCATCTCGATTTTTACGAACAAGACGAGCTCGAACGAATCGTCGTGCAGAGCGCCGAGCGGCTCGGCGTACCGATCGACGAAGATGGTGCGCGGATGATCGCGACGCGCAGCCGCGGCACGCCGCGTATCGCCAACCGGCTCTTGCGCCGCGTTCGCGATTTCGCCGAAGTACGCGCGGAAGGGCGCATCGTATCGTCGGTCGCCGACGAAGCCTTGACGCGCGAAGGCGTCGATGGACTGGGCCTCGACAAACTCGATCGCGCGTTCTTGCGAACGATCGCGGAACACTACGGCGGCGGTCCCGTCGGGATCAACGCGATCGCTGCGACGCTAACGGAAGACGTTGAAACGCTCGAAGACGTCGTCGAGCCGTATCTGCTGAAAATTGGGTTCGTTCAACGGACGGCCAGCGGCCGGCGACTCACTCCCGCGGCCTTCGCGCATCTTCGCATCGTCATACCTTCGGCGCAGCCTCGACTTCTGTGATCCGGCGGCGCAGCTTCATGTACCGAACCCTCGCGGGTCTATCGGTCGCGTCGGCGTTTGCATTTGGTACGCGGCGTTCGGCTCTAGCGACAGGCGGACTCGATCCGGATTTGGGAACCCCACCGCCCGCACCGAACTTGCCCGCAGCTGCGAATCCCGCCGTTCGCGTCTTGCTCGCGGCAAACATCGATCCGGCGCGTGTCCTCGCGGACGCATCAGCTGCGACGTTTTCGTACGCGGGAAAAACATATCGCGGCGGCCCGAGCGTCATTCAAGGTTCCGATCGTCGTCCGGCGCTCGTTGCAACCTTGCCGATCGATGCATATCTGTACGGCGTGGTGCCACTCGAGATCGGGCGCGGTTGGCCCGATGCAGCACTCGCAACCCAAGCAATCGTGGCGCGAACGTACGCACTCTCGCATCGGGTTACGGGCCGTGATTACGACCTCGTAGCAAATACCGCCGATCAAGTTTGGGGTGGCCTCGAAGCAGAGTCGCCACAAACGAACGCCGCGGTTGACGCGACCGAAGGTCAGTTCGTCACGTATGCAGGCGGTCTCGCCACCGTTTTCTACTCGGCCTCGTGCGGCGGCCATACTGCGGACGCATCGACGTTGTGGGGCGGAGCCAATCTGCCCTATTTGCACGGCGTCGCCGATCCGTACTGTGTCGGATCGGCTCCGAACAACGACTGGACTGCGACCACAACCGTCGGGGCACTGCTCGCGGCGCTCGGCGCAAAAGCGGCGACGCTCGGCACGATCCAATCGATTGCCCTCGAGCCGCAGCCCGCCGATCTGCGGCCCGGGATCCGCATCACCGGCTCGCTCGGCACGGCGGTTCTCAGCAGCGCCCAGGCACGGCGCTCGTTAGGTGCAGCCCTCGTACGGAGCAGCCTATGGCATAATATTACGGTTCTCGGCGATCCGACGCAGGCGGTAACGAGTCTCAGAATCGAAGGGTCTGGGTCGGGTCACGGCGTGGGGTTATGCCAATGGGGCGCTCGGGTGATGGCGCAGCAGGGCCGCACTCCTAAAGAGATCGTGAATTTCTATTTCCCTGGGACCCTCGTAACCAATGACTGAGACGCCAACCGGTACAACGTTAAGTGAAGCCGACCGCAAAGCCGTGCGCTTGCGGCGCTATATCGATTTGATCGTCGAGGATAAGCTCTCGTTTACGTTGCTCAAAGCGGTTGCCGCAGACATCTCATCGACCGGCATGCGGATCCTTTGCGATCAATACTTGCCGCCGAGAACAAAATATTTATTCACCATGAAGCAAGAACCGAACGTCTCTACCAAAGGCGAAGTGCGTTGGGTTCGACCGTCGGCGCCGAACATGCATCAGTGCGGCGTGCTCTTCATCGATCTCACGGAAGAAGATCGCAATCAGCTCGAGCGCTTTCTCATGATGGAACGCGAGCGTGCGATCATCGCCTCGTCACCCGCAGCTGCGACCGGACAGCTCGACAAGGCGGCGAATCTATAGATTCTGACCTCGGCGGCAGTGATGCGTACGAATACGACGTACCGCCGGAACTCGTTGCGCGCGCACCGGCACAACGCCGCGACGCAGCGCGCTTGCTCGCGCTCTTTGCAGACGGTCGCACCGAGCATCGTACGTTTAGCGAGCTCCCGATGCTCCTTCGTCCCGGCGATCTCTTGGTGCTCAATGAAACCGCCGTGATTCGCGCGCGCTTGCGCGGGCGGCGCATCCCCGGCGGCGGCGGCGCAGAGCTTTTCTTACTGCATCCGGCCGACGATTTGCGCTTCGACCGGAATGCGCAGCGTTGGCTCGCACTCGTTCGTCCGGGACAAAAGCTCCATCCCGGCCGCAAGATCGCGATCGGTGAGGATGCAACCGCTACGATCGAAGCGCAGGCAGAAGGTGGCGCTCGAATCGTACGCTTCGAGTCGCGCATATCCGTCGGCGAGCTGATGGAGCGGCACGGAGACGTTCCCCTGCCGCCCTACATCGGCGACGAGGGTCAACCGCATGCGGAGCGCTACCAAACGATTTTTGCTCGCGTACCCGGGAGCGTCGCTGCGCCGACGGCGTCGTTGCACTTCACCGATGAGGTATTCGCCAACCTGAGCGCACGTGGGATCGAGATCGCGCGCATTGTCCTCGACGTCGGACTCGGCACGTTTCGTCCTATCGCTACGGACCGGCTCGATCAGCATCCGATGCACGCCGAGCCCTATGTCATTCCCACTGAGGCGGCGGCAGCGATCGTGCGGGCACGCAAGGAGCAACGCCGCGTGATCGCAGCCGGGACTACGGTAATGCGCGCGCTCGAAGCTTCGGCGCTCGAAACAGGAGAAGTGGTCGCGGGAGCCGCCTCGACGGATCTCTACATCAAACCGGGATTCACGTTTCGCGTTGTCGATGCAATGGTGACGAATTTTCATCTTCCACGCTCGACGTTGCTCGTATTGGTCAGCGCATTTGCCGGCTACGGAGCGATTCGGCGCGCATATGCCGAAGCGATCAAGGAACAATACCGATTTTTCTCCTTCGGCGACGCGATGTATCTCGAAAGGGCCGTATGACCGCGTTCAATCCCTCACTTGTGGAAGAAGCGTTCGAAGACGACGTCGAGGGATCGGCAGATTTTCTTCGCTCGGTTATGAGCCGCATATTCCAGAATTGCGAGCGCGTCCGGTCCTCGGCTCAAAGCGGCGATGCGGCGGCCGTTCATGCAGCTGCACATGCCGCAAAAGGTTCTGCCGGACATTTGGGCGGTTCCGGCGTTGAAAAGGTCGCGGCCAAGATCGAGCTATCTGCGAAAGGAGGCAAGATTGAACCACCAGACGTGATTGATGAGTTGGAACGCCAGGCAAAGTTGCTCGAAGCGGCCGCCGAGGCTTACATCAGCTCGCGCGCGGCGAAACCCGAATCGTCTTGAAATCCGTATACCACACCATGCCCGGCGCAGAGTTTTTTTGCTTGCGCACGTGTTTTCGGAGTGTATAGTCGACGTCGACGTTCGCGCTGGCTCGGGCGCGGCTATGATACGCGGCGATCGACGCTGCGAGCGTAATCTCGTCGTCGCTGGGCGCATCTCGATCGCTTGTCGCTAAGACGACATGCGCGCCGGGGACGTTGCGCGCGTGAAACCAGAGATCGCTGGGACGTGCAATCGAGAAGGTAACCTCCGCATTCTCGCGTGGCGAGCGGCCGACGTAGAGCCGCGATCCTGAAGGAAGGTCGAGCGCGACGATTTTCCGGCGCGCCGAAATCGTAGCAGATCGCTTTTCCGCCTTGCGGTCGAGATCGGCTTCGATCTCGTCGAGCGACTCCGGATCGGCGCGCTCGATTTCCCAAGCCAGCGTCTCGAGCTCGGCGCGTTCGCGCTCGAGAATTTGACGGCGCGCAGCGACGCGCGGCAACGCAGAGTTCGCTTTCTTGTAGCGGGCGAAGATCGCGCTCGCTTCATCTTTGGCCGAGGCCCGATCGGCTTCCGGAAGTTCGTAGAGCTGCGCGTAGATGCGCTCGCCCTCGATGCGAAGGTTGTCACGTTCGCCGAGATTCTGCTCGCGCTGCACGATCTGCTCGAGCTGCGTGCGAATCGCTTCATCGCGACGGCGAACGGTACGCAGCAACGCCTCACGCGTTCGTTCGATGTCGCTTCGGCCTCGACCGCTGTTCGCACCGCTGGCGGCTTCGGCTAAAACCGGCAGAAGGTGCGCGACCGTCGCGTGCTCGAGATCGTCGAATTGCGCAAGCGGAACGACGTGCGCTTGCACGAGCTCGCCTCCTTTCCGATAAACATGCAGCGGTCCGTCGTTTGATGCGGCAACATCGGCTTCGCTTGATTGCACCTCGAACCACGATGCGAGCTCCGCGGGTGAGAGCTCGAGCGACCGTGCTTGCGCGACGAGCGACGTCGCAATGAGGCGCGGCAAGGCCGGCAGGTAGTCGCGCAGCGCCGCAAGCCACGCACCCGGGTCCGAAAGGCGCGTCTCGAAGCTTGCGCGGTCGATGCGCGCTTTTTGGAGCGGCGGGAGTTCGTAGGGACGGCCGACCTCGACGCTGCGTTCCTGATTCTCGGCGGGCGAGAACGTTTTTGCGGCCGCAACGATCGTTTCGCCACGCAGCGCGACCACGTTCCCAAAGCGCGGAACCAGCTCCAGGATCAGGCGCGAGGACGACTCAACCCCGAACCGCGAGCGTGCCCCGAACTCAAGGGCCAGGACGCGATCGCCGGCCCGCGCGCGGACGGATCCGAGGGTAGCGCCCCGGACGATCGCTCCGGCCGCCCGCATCCAGGCCGGCTCCGGATCGAGCGAGAGGGGGACGTCATCCTCGAGCCAGACGAGGGGCGGCGTGGCAAAAGGCTCGATCTGCAGGGCGGCGCCGCCGCCCTTTCCCCCGAACACGATCTCGACGCTCGCACGGTCAGTCAGGCCTACATCTCGGACCCGGCGGCCGGCAAGGCTGCGGTCAAGCTCACGGGCAGCTCGGCGGATTAGAAGGTGATCTGTCAACATTGCGAGGATTTCGTGCGTTTGAAGCTCTTCGCGGAGGATCTTTGGCCGGTCCAGGCTTGCTCTTCGTCGTGTCGGGGCCGTCGGGGGCCGGAAAAGATACGCTCGTTGCTGAGCTTCGAAAGCGGTACGAGCGGATTCGCTACTCGGTCTCGGCCACCACACGTCCCGCGCGAGCGGGCGAAGTGCACGGTCAAGATTATTTCTTCCTGACCGCCGAGGAGTTTACGGAGCGGCAGGCCGCGCGTGACTTCCTCGAGACGCGAATCTATAACGACCACTCCTACGGCACCCCACGTTCGTTCATCGACCAGACCCTCGAGCAGGGTTACGACGTGATCATGAAACCCGAAGTCAACGGTGCGCTGGCCGTCAAAGCGGCGTATCCCGACGCGGTCCTGATCTTCCTGCTCCCGGATAAATTCTCACACCTGCGCGCGAGACTCGAAGCTCGCCGCAGCGAGAAGATGGCCGAAATCGCGGCGCGCCTGGAGATCGCTCACGAGGAAGTGCAGTACATACGCCGCTTCGACTACCTCGTAATCAACGAACAAGCCCACCCCGAACGCGCAGTCGATGACCTCGATGCGATCCTACGCGCTGAGCGCAACAGAATCTATCGCTGGACAGATCAAGCGATAAGGACCTTGGAAGAATCTTAATGACAGAAGAACCGGTTTTTGGTGACTTGGACGGTCTCATGGACCACGTCGACTCGAAGTTCACGCTCGTGAACATCGTGACGAAGCGTGCCAAGCAGCTCAACAACGCCGCACCGCCCCTCACCGACAAAGTCAACCTCAACAAGCCGGTCTCGACCGCTCTGAGTGAAGTCGCCGCTGGGAAAATTCGCTACAAACGCATGCGTGAGGGAATAAAGTAGTAATGTTTTTCAGCCTCTCCTACTCTTGCAGCCGGGCCCCACTTTAAAATATGTGCGGCATTGTCGGGTACGTCGGCGACCGCGACAGCGTCCCGATCATCATGGAGTCACTGCGGCGCCTCGAGTACCGCGGATACGATAGCGCCGGCATTGCCGTAATCGAATCCGACGGCAAGCTTCGCGGCTCGAAAGCCGAGGGGAAACTGCAGCGGCTCGCGGAGCGCCTCTCCAACGGAGAACAATTGCACGGCGCGATCGGCTTCGGACATACGCGCTGGGCGACGCATGGCCGGCCCTCCGACGCAAACGCGCACCCGCATCTCGATTGCAGCAGCAAGATCGCCGTTATTCACAACGGCATCATCGAGAATTATTCGTCATTGCGCGACGAGCTGCTGCGGAACGGGCACGTCTTTCGCAGTGAAACCGATACCGAAGTAATCGCGCACTTGATCGAGACGGAGCTCGCCGCCGACGGCGATCTGCTGCAGGCTCTGCGCAAGACGCTGGCACGTGTGCGCGGTGCATACGCGCTCGGCGTCCTCTCACAAGATGCGCCCGATCGCATGCTTTTTGCCCGCAACGGCGCTAGCCCGCTCGTCGTCGGATTCGGCGAGGGAGAGACGTTCGTTGCCTCCGACACGCCGGCGATGCTGCAGTACACGCGCAAAGTAATCGTGCTGCGCGAGGGCGAGATGGTCGAGGTTACCAAGACCGGGGCGCGTTTGATGGACTTCAACGGAAATCCGATCGAACGCGAGATCGAGCAGATCATGTGGGATGCCAGCTCGGCTGAGAAGAGCGGCTTCAAACATTTCATGCTCAAGGAGATTTTCGAGCAGCCGAGCGTCGTCAAAGAAACCTTGGCCGGGCGTATCGATGAATCGAATGACGTCCAGCTCGCAGTCGAAACGAAGATCGATGCGGCGCTGCTACGCGCCATGACGAAGATCTCAATCACCGGCTGCGGAACCGCGTATCACGCCGGCATGGTGGGAATGTATCTGCTGCGCGCGCTCTGTAAGCTGCCGGTCGAAATGGAACTCGCCAGCGAGTTTCGCTATGGCGACCGGGCCATGGACCCGCGCACGCTCACGATTGCGATGTCGCAATCCGGCGAGACGGCCGATACGATCGAAGCCTGCCGGATCGCGCAAGAGTCCGGCGCCCCGATTCTGGGGATCTGCAACGTCGTCGGTTCGCATCTGTCGCGCATGGCCGACGGCACGCTCTTTACGCGCGGCGGCCCAGAGATCGGCGTCGCAGCGACAAAGACCTATCTCTCGCAAATCGTTGCGATGGCGCTCTTTGCGATGTATCTCGCGCGTGTCCGCGGCACAACGCCGGTCGAAGACCTGCGGCGCATCGCCGAAAACACGAAGCTCCTACCGGCGGCGATCGACGTCGTGCTCAACACCTCGGATCAAATCCGCAAGGTCGCACGCAAGATCCGCAAAGCGCGCAGCGTGCTGTTCATCGGACGTTACGTGAATTTCCCGACCGCAATCGAGGGTGCGCTCAAGCTCAAAGAAATTTCGTACATTCACGCTGAGGGGTATGCCGCCGGCGAGATGAAACACGGACCGATCGCGCTGCTCGACCAGCGCGTCCCGGTCGTTGCAATCGTGACCGAAGGCCGCGTGCGCGAGAAGGTGCTCTCGAATGTCGCCGAAGCCAAGGCGCGTGAAGCACCGATCGTGCTCGTTGCAAATCACGGCGACGAAGAGGCAGCGGCGCTCGCCGATCACGTTTTCTGGGTGCCGCGCGTCGACGAGCTGCTCTCACCGCTCGTCAACGTCGTTCCCTTGCAGTTGCTCGCGTATCATATTGCGGACATCGACGGCAAGGACGTCGACCAACCGCGCAATCTCGCCAAGACCGTTACGGTAGAGTGATGCAAGCACCGGCGACGGAGCTACGCGAAGACGGACGGCTTCCGAACGAACTTCGCCCCGTTTTGATCGAGCCGAACTTCCTCGAATTCGCGGAGGGTAGCGCGCTCATCACGGTTGGCCGTACGCGCGTCCTCTGCGCAGCAACGCTCGAAGATCGAGTCCCGCAATGGATGAAGGGCCGTGGCACCGGTTGGATCACCGCGGAGTACGCGATGCTGCCGCAAGCCACGCAAGAGCGCACCGCGCGCGAGAGCACGAAAGGCCGCCCAGGCGGACGCACGCACGAGATTCAGCGCTTGATCGGCCGCGCGCTGCGCGCCGTTACCGATATGCAAGCCCTCGGCGAACGCACGCTGTGGGTCGATTGCGACGTCATCCAAGCCGATGGCGGAACGCGCACGGCCGCGATTACCGGCGCATATGTCGCGATCGCGCTCGCACTGCACAAGAAGTTCTCGGGGTCAACTTGGCCACTCCGCGCACAAATCGCGGCAACCTCGGTCGGAATCGTCGAAGACCGTCTGCTGCTCGACCTTGCCTACACGGAAGATAGCCGCGCTGAAGTCGACATGAACGTCGCGATGACCAGCCAGGGCGAGCTCGTCGAAGTGCAAGGGACTGCAGAAGCGCATCCGTTCTCGCGCAGCAAGCTTGACGCGATGCTCGACCTCGCGGCATCCGGTATTCAAGAGCTATTCACGGCGCAAGCCCGCGCCATCGATGCCGGGAGAGCCGACGCTGGTTCTTGACGGCGGCCGTCTTCGCGCGCTCGTGGCGCAGGTTGCTGAATTTCGCACCCGCGACCGCGCGATGAGCTCGGCGCAAAAGGCGATAGAAGCGATCCTGAGCGAGCGCGAGCCCACGAAAGAAGAGCTTCGCCGCTACCGGGCTGCCGTCGAGCGGTATTTTTCAGGATTTGCGCGAGAAGCGCGGCAGCGGCTGGACGAGCTGGATCGCAGGATCACGCACGCCAACCAGGTCCAATTCAACCTTCAGGCTGAGCGCGGCGTCGCGCTACGGCGAGTCGAGCTAACGCAAGGCGTCCTTTCCGGAGTCGCTGAACTCGCCAACTGAATGCGAGGAAATCCGCTCGAAAGCGTCGGCCGAGAAACGACCGATCTGCTCGAGTATGTCGGCGGGGTCGCGCTGCTCGGGGGCGAGTCCGCAAGACTGATCGCCGGGCTGCGCATTCGCGTTGCCGAGACCTTCAATCAAGCCTATCTGCTCGGCGTCCAGTCGTGGTCGATCGTACTCTTAACCTCGCTGTTCACCGGAATGGTGATATCGCTGGAGTCGGCGGTTCAGGCCGTGCACTACGGCTTCGGGAGTTTGGTCGGTTCCGCGGTCGCATTTGGATCCTTCCGCGAGCTCGGACCGATGCTATCGGCAGTCGTCGTGGCAGGGCGCGCCGGCGCTGCGATTGCGGCGGAACTCGGTTCGATGGTGATTACGGAGCAGATCGAAGCACTCGAAGCTCTCGGCCTTTCGCCGGTGCGCATGCTGGTCGTCCCGCGTCTTGTCGCGATGCTGTTGATGCTCCCCGTGCTCACGGTCTTGGCCGACATCGTCTCGATTCTCGGCGGAGCCTGGCTCGCAAACCAAGCCGCGCACATCGACTACGACACGTTCTTCACCTCGGTTCGCCAGGGTGTTGACCTATCGGACATGCTTCTCGGTTTGGTCAAGACACTGGTGTTCGCAGTTATCATCGTGCTCATCGGCTCGTATCAAGGCTTACGGACGCGGCTTGGAGCCGCCGGAGTCGGCATCTCAACGACGGGTTCGGTCGTCGTCTCGATCATCTTGATTTTCATAGCGAACTTCTTGCTGTCGTACATTCTGTTCGGCGGAAGCGTCGGAGGCAGCTAAGATGGCCGTTATCGCGCGGCTCGACGACGTAACGCTTGCCTATGCCGAGCGCGTCGTGTTGCAGAATCTGACGCTCGACGTCGCCGAGGGCGCAATCACGTGCATCGTTGGACTTTCGGGCGCCGGCAAGTCGACGATCTTGCGACTGCTCAACGGTCTGCGAAAGCCAACTCACGGACGCGTCTTCGTAAAAGGTCAGGATCTAACGCAATTGACCGAACGCGAGCTCGTCAATCTGCGCCGGTCGATCGGCTTTTCATTTCAATTCGCGGCGCTATTCGACAGCTTGAACGTGTATGACAACGTCGCGCTGCCGCTGCGCGAGAACATGCATCTTGCGGATGATGAAATTCGTCCGCGCGTAACCGAAGCGCTGGAAACGGTCGGACTCGCTGGTTCCGAAGACAAATATCCCGCCGAACTTTCCGGCGGCATGGTCAAACGCGTCGGTTTTGCGCGTGCCATCATTACGAATCCCGAGATCGTACTCTACGACGAACCGACGACGGGATCCGATCCGATCATCACGCACCTCTTGACCGATACGATCCTGCACTTGCGCAGGAAGATGAACGGAACCGCAGTCGTCGTCTCACACGATCTTCAGAGCATCTTCATGATGGCCGACTACGTCGCGATGCTGTTCGAGGGTGCAATCATTGCCTACGGAACGCTCGCGGAGATGCGCTCCTCGATCAACCCAATCGTCCAACAGTTCTTGCAAGGAAGCGAGGTCGGACCGATTCCCATATGAGCAGACAAGCAATCGTCGGAGCCTTTACGCTCCTTGGCCTCGTCGCGGTCTTCGCGGTCTACTTCGTGCTCTCGAACTTCTCGGCGCGTGTCAGCGGGTATCAGACCGGCGTCCACTTCGCGAGCGCAGCCGGCCTCACGAAGGGCGCGATCGTTTACGAGAGCGGCGTCCAGGTCGGTACGGTCGCGCAAATCCAGATGCTCGACGATTTCACGGTCGACGTCATCCTGCAGGTCGCGAGTTGGGTCGACATCCCACGGGACTCGGATTTCCTTATCTCAGCACCCCTAACAGGCACGTCCACGCTCACGATCGTCCCGCCGCGGAAGAAGAAGGAAGACTTGGCGCTGCTTCCGCGCTACGTTTTGCCGATCGACCAGCAGCCGAGCGGGAAAGAACCCGTCTCGATCCAGGCGCTGCTCGAAGCGGGCCGCGGCGAGCTCAATAAGTTCGACGCGCTCCTGAGCGACCTCACGCGCCGTGAACCACACCTCATGGATCAGCTCCAATCCGCGATCACCAACGCCAATGCGCTGGCGGAGACGGCCAACGGAGCGATGCAACAGCTCTCACATCGCGGTCTGGAGCTGACCGACACGCTCCAGCGTTCCCTGGATACGGCCAGCGCCAGCATCGTCGATCTCACCGGGCAGCTGGATCAAACGGTTCGCCGAAACGGCGGCCGCATCGACACACTGCTCGCGTCGCTGAATCGAACTGCGGATTCGCTCGGCGTCGCGACCGATTCGCTCAAGAGCATGGCGACGAACCCGCAGCTGCGCGCACAGCTGACCGATACGGTTGCGCACATTCAGATGGCGACGGCGAATATTGCGGCGCTGACGTCCGATCTACGTGGCGCCGCGGAGAATCCGCAAACCCAAGGTCAGCTCCGCGATACGCTCGCGCACATCGACGCTGCGACGCAGCGCGCTACCTCGCTGCTCGGCGCACTTGGCGGAACGAGCGACGTGTACGGCGTCGATGCTGGCGCAACGCCCCCACCGTCGAGCGCACCGCTGGTGCTGCCAAGTCCGGCACCTTACGTTCCGTCGCCGACACCGGATGGTAAACAGCACAGCGGTGATTTTCACTTGACTACCGCGCTGCGAAATCGCATCGGCGACCTCGCGAAGAATCTGATCGAAGTCCAGATTCGTCTCGACGAGCTGACGCCCAAAGCCACCAATCAACCAAACAACGCGCTGCTCACGAATGACAAGGGACCGCAGAGCGACTTTAACGTCGTCTTGCTTCCGCACTCCAATTCACAGCTCTATGCGGGCGTGAACGATCTCTCCGGAAACCAGACGTGGAATCTCGCTATGCGCCAGCAAGTGGCGCCGGGTGTGCTGCTCGGTGGCGGCATTCTATACTCGCGCCTCGGCGTAATGGGGCTGATCTCGAACAAAGTCTTCGGCTTCGAAGGTCTCGCGTACGATCCGCGATACGGCTACGTCGACGGATACTTGCGGTTGCACGCAACCGGGAACATCGACTTGTTTGCGGGTGAACGCGACATACTGCACGCCGAGCGCCGCACCGTATACGGTTTGCAATATCGTCTGTTCGGGGGACCGTCGGCTAGGCCGTGATCCCACTCGGAGCGGGGACGCGAACACCGACGTTCCCGTTCATAACCTACGCGCTCGTCCTCGCGAACGTTGCGGTCTTCCTGAAAGAATTCTACGCGACGAACACGGACGCGTTCATCGACGCGTTTGCGTTGATCCCGTACGACGTCACGCACAATATCGTGCTTGCATCGCCGAGTCCCCCGATCCCAGCGCTGACGCTGTTCACGGCGATGTTCTTGCACGGCAGCTTCCTGCACATATTTTTCAACATGCTGTTCCTGGTCGTCTTCGGACCGGCGATGGAATACACGTGCGGCTCGTTCGGGTATCTCGTCTATTACGTGGTGTGCGGCATCATCGGTAACATCGCGCAGATCGCGATCGACCCCAGCAGTCATCTGCCGGCTATCGGAGCCTCCGGGGCAATTGCGGGAATCCTCGGCGGCTACATCGTGATGTACCCGACGAGCCGGGTCGGAACGGTTATCCCGATCGGATGCTTTCCGCTGTTCTTGCGCCTGCCCGCGATCCTCGTTATCGGTCTGTGGGCGGCAGTCCAGTTCGCCCACGGCTGGGGCGCGATCACGCACCGGGCGATGAGCGAGCAGGGCGGCGGGACGGCCTATTTCGCGCACATCGGCGGCTTTGCGTCCGGTGTCATCCTACTGCCGCTCTTTCGAAGAGCGACGTTGCGTGTGCGCCGAAGGTACCGCTGACGCATGGAACGGCGAGAGAAGAAGAGGCGAATCGGAATTTTAGGTGCCGGAGCCCAAGGGGCGCTCTTCGGCTGGCACCTGGCTGCGGCCGGCAACGTAACGTATCTCGACGTACGCGCCGACCTGTGCGCAACACTCGAGCGCGAGGGGATAACGGTCGAGGGCCGGCCCGCCCGGCCGGTGCGCGCCACGACCGATCCGTCAGCGCTCTTCGAATCCGATGTCATCTTCGTGTTCGTGAAAGCGTACGATACGCTGCGCGCACTGCGCCCGCTCGGCGGACGTTTAGATCCGGCCGCAGCGATCGTCTCGCTGCAAAACGGACTCGGGAACGAAGAAGCAATCAAAGCCGCGCTCGGAAGCGTGGTTGCGCTCGTCGTCGGCGCAACGACGGAGATGTCGATCACGGAAGGCGACGGCGTCGCGGAGCGGGTTGGTGAAGGCCGCACGGTTATCGGAAGTGCCGGAGCATCGTCGACGACCGTAGAGCAGACCGCCGCGTTGATTGCGTCCACCGGCCTCGACGTGCGCGTCGCCTACGACATTCGCTCGCATCTGTGGGGGAAGCTGATCGCAAACGCCGCGATCAATCCGCTCAGTGCGCTGCTCGATTGTCCCTCGGGGACGATTCTCGAAGATGCCGACGCGTCATCGCTTGCCCGTGCGATCGCACTCGAATCAGCGACGGTGGCACAAGCTGCGCGCATCAAACTGCCGTTCGCCGACCCGTGGACGTACGTACGTGAGATCGTAGCGTCGACCGCAGGCGTGCGCAGCACGATGGCGATCGACCTTGCAGAAGGCAAACGAACCGAGATCGATCAGATCAGCGGCGCGATCGTCGCGTCGGGCCGGCGGTCGCAAACGCCGACGCCGTACAATGAGTCGATGTTGCGATTGATCAAAGCCCGCGAACGAGCGAACTCACTTACCCGTGCTGGTGCGCTTACGTAAGACCGGTGGCGGGACGTCCATACGATCGCGCGGATGCGCTTCGTCGTACGTTCGCTTCTTGTGTTCCATTGCGACGCTCAGATAGACACCGGTCGTCGCAAGGCTCTCGTGACCGAGAAGTTCGCGGACCGTTTCGAGATCGGCGCCGTTCTCCAGCAGATGCGTCGCAAAGGAATGCCGCATCGTATGTGGGCCGGCTTTGGTCTTGATGCCGCTCAGCTTATAGATCTCGCGGAAGATGAACCAAATGTGTTTCGGAGTGAGTCGCTTTCCCCCGCGGCCAAGAAACAGCGCCTCGTCGTCAGATCGTGGACGCACGGCGATATAGCGCTCGATTGCGGCTAGCGTCGTCTGGTTGATGACGACGAGCCGCTCCTTGCGCCCCTTGCCGTGAACCTGCACGATCCGAGCGCGAAGGTTGACATCCGAAAGATTCACGCTTGCAATCTCGGCACGCCGCATGCCGCTCGCGTACAGAAGCTCCATAATCGCGTTGTCACGGAGGCGCAACGCGTCCGGACGACCCGCCAGCGAACGCGTTCGAAGCAGTTGGTCGATTTCGGGCACGTCAAGATGCTTTGGTATCTTACGTTCGAGCGGCGGACCCGGGATGTCGCCTGCCGGGTCGTCGGCGCGCAGATGCTCGCGCTTCATAAATTTGTAGAGTGCTTTGATTGACGACAGCTTCCGGCGTACGGTCGTACCGCCGTATTTCTTCGGGCCGGTGAGGAACATGATATACCGGTTGACGTGCGTCGAGGTGACCGTCTGCAGCTCCGGGTACGCCCGGCCCATCGGCGATTCGCCCTTCGGAACGTTCGTTAACCACGCTCCAAACTCGTGAATGTCGCGCGCGTACGCCTCGATCGTGAGCTCGCTGCGCTTTCGGTGGAGCCGGAGGTAGGCCATAAGATCCCAGACCAGGGGATCGGTAATGCCGCCCTCACCAGGCTTATCGCTCATCCCGTCAATCAAGTTCGCCCGCGGGCGGGGCGATCTCTCCGGCCATCCGGAGCTGCGATGTCTTCTTCCGACTGTATTTTCCAATGCGACATAATAACAGTTTTATCGTATTCGCACAGGAGAAGAAACCGTCCTTGGCGCCTGCGGGTGCCACTCAGATGGTGTAGTGCACTCGACAGACCTCTTCAGCCGCCAGCGTTTATCGCAGGGCACTTTTGTCGTAGTAGGAACGTTCCCAGGCCACATGTCCAATTAATGGACAATGTTTTTATCAGCTTAGGAGGCTGCATGGGGAAGTTTGCGCTATCGCGCAAGGGATTTCTGAAGGGGACAGCAGTCGCAGCGGGAGCGGCGACATTCGGAGCTCCAGCGTTTATACCGCGGATCGGTGAAGCCGCGGATCAAATCAAAGTCGGCGCTATCGACCCACAAACCGGCACGTATGCCGCGCTCGGCAAGTCCGAGTTCAGTGGGATGCAGATGGCGATGGAAGCCTGGAACAAAAAGGGCGGCGCGATGGGCCGCGAGGCCGTCCTCGTTATGGAGGATTCAGCGGCCGACCCGGGTGTTGCGGTCCAGAAAGCGCGCAAGCTCGTCAATCAGGACAAATGCGTAGCGCTGATCGGCAGCGTCTCGAGCGCGGTGTCACTGTCGGTCGGCGGAGCTGCCAACTCGATGGGTGTTCTCTTCATGGACACTGGCGGCCACACCGACACGTTCACGATGTCGGAGTGCCACTGGAGTAGCTTTCAGATCTGCCATCCGACGTGGATGCTCACGCACGCAACGGGTTACTCGTTTGCAAAGACCGGCAAGAAATGGTACGCGATCTCGCCGGACTACGCATACGGACACTCAATCATGGACGGCTACCAGGCGATTGCGAAGGAAGTCGGCGCGACCCTGCTCGGTAACATTTACGCGCCGCTCGGTACCAGCGATTGGGGTGCATATCTTCCGCAGCTCGCGAGCTCGGGTGCAGATATCCTAATCGCCAATCCCGGCGGAAACGACCTCGTCTCGTTGCTGCGCCAAGCCGACAGCTTCGGTATCTTCAAAAAGATGCAGGTCGGCGGCCCGCTCGCGGACCTCGAGAACTACTGGGCTTCTCCACCCGATGCTCGACGCGGACAATGGGGCGTCGAGTGGTACTACAATAGCCCCCTCGTTCTTGGAAACAAAAAAAGCGCCCACGACTTCGTCGAAGAGTACACGAAGCGATATGGCGGCCCACCGACGCCGCGCAGCGCATTTGGCTACCTCGGAATGCACATGCTTCTCTCGGGCATCGACGCGGCCAAAACGACCGAAGCCGTAAAGCTCGCGCACGCTCTCGAGGGCAAACACTTCGATTCGCCGATCTTCGTCGGTGACGCATACTTCCGTGCCGAGAATCATGCACTGATGTGGCCGATGTGGGTTGGCGACTGTCACGCCGAGGGCCTCGGCGGGGACAAGAACAACCTCTTCGACATCAAGCAGCGCATTGCAGCCGATAAGATTGCGCCGTCAGCGGCATCGATTGCGGCGGTCTGCAAACTCGGCTACCCATAGTTCCCTAACAGACACCAACCAACACCAAGGGGCCGCGTTCGCGCGGCCCTAATCTTTTCTGGGTGCAGGACACAGCTGCATCGACGAGTTCCGGCATCCTCAAGCTCATTTTCGGGCCGCGCGAGGGATGGGATTTCGCTGTGCGTCTTTGGGACGGCACGACGCTTGCAGGTTCCGGACACCCCCGCTTCACGCTCGTCCTGCGCGAGCCGTCCGCGCTCCGCACGGCTTTCACCCCGCCGCTCGACCTCAACCCGGGCAAAGCCTACGTCGAGGGCGTCATCGACATCGAGGGCAACGCCGAAGCGGCCGTAGACGTCATGGCGCAAGCGTTTTCCGACGTGCCACCGCACCGCATCGCAGCACTCGGGATCCGGCTGCTGCGCCTTCCAAAAGCGAAATCAACCGATAGTCACCCGCAGCCGCAGCTGCGCGGCCGGATGCACTCACGTGTGCGGGATGCGGCGGCGATCGGCTTCCATTACAATCAGCCCGTCAGCTTCTACCGCATGTTCCTCGGCGAAGACTTGGTCTATTCGTGCGGATACTATGACGAAGCGATCGATTCACTCGAAGACGCGCAGCGAGCCAAAATTGACTACACGCTCCGAAAACTGCGGCTGCGCCCGGGCGAACGTCTGCTCGACATCGGATGTGGATGGGGTACGCTCGTCATCCGCGCCGCAAAAGCGTTCGGCGCGCAAGCGCTCGGCATCACGCTGAGCCGGCGCCAATTCGAAGAGGCTCGGCGTCGCATCGCTGATGCGGGGCTCGAAGGGCGCGCAAGCGTCGAGCTGTGCGACTACCGCGACCTGGGTGACCGGACGTTCGACAAGGTCGTGAGCGTCGGCATGGTCGAGCACGTCGGGCGCTCGCGGCTGGGCGAATATTTTCGCGCCGCGCTGCGCGCAGTACGCCCGGGGGGCTTCTTCTTGAATCACGGCATCGCGGATGAGACGCCGCGGCGGCACGGCTTTCGATCGAGTGGCTTTCTCGCGCGCTACGTTTTTCCCGACGGTGAACTGATCTCGATTTCAGACATGCTCGAATTTGCGGAACGCTACGGTTTCGAAGTGCGTGACGTCGAGAACTTGCGCGAACACTACGCGCGAACGTGCCGCGATTGGGTGAACAATCTCGAGCGCAATCGCGACGCGGCAATCGCTGCCACCGATGAACGCACCTATCGCATTTGGCGACTGTACATGGCGGGGAGCGCCCAAGGCTTCAATCGCGGCAGCATGGGCCTCTTTCAATCGTTGCTCGGCAAACCCGACGTTGAAGGCCGCACGCCCGTTCCATTGACGCGTCGCGATCTCTACCGGCGCCCTGCCGCAGAAATATCACCGCTAGCCGTTCAGGAACAGGTGTAATCGAGGAAGCGGGCGTGTGTTCGGGGAACCTGCGCACGTTCGCTTTATGTGAGGGCGTGTTTTGCTTTTTCTCACCGCTTTGGTCGTTGCGCAAGCTACTTCTGCAGTTTCGTGCGACGATATCTGTGTCCGTCGACGAGCAACGTTTGCAGTGCAGGCGTTCACACAAGCGTCCGCGCACACGACGGACCCAAATATACAAATTTGTCTAGCTGCCTGGTCGAAATTCGACCAACGCGTCGCGGCAGTAGGACGAACCGGCAACTACGGGCGTTCGCCACAATTCAGCCCGCCGTGCCGTCAGACTGCAGTAGCAATGACGGGCGACCCGCGAGCGACCGGCTCGATCAATTCCGCCTATCATAACTACGACACGTCTCAACAAATGGCGATGAGCACGCTCGGCAGCACGGTTTCCGGCAACAACACCGCAGCGATGTCGACGCTCCTTGGAGCGCTTCTCGGTGGAACCGGCTCGCTCGATGATCGGCCGGCGTACGACGCTTCGCAATTTTCGCGCATCAGCGATAACGCCGAGCAAATCTTTGCAAAGCTCCAACCTGCCGTCGAATATAGATATTTGATGGCGCTCCAAAATTCGATCGGACTTCCTCCGGAGACGCCGCCCGACCTTAGCGACAATGCATCGTCGCCGCCGCAGTCTAGCGGCACCTCGACGACACAACGCGCGGAAAACGGCGACGCTCAAGCCCAGTTCTCGCTCGGATTGCAGTATCTCCATGGCGATGGTGTGCCAAAAGACGGCGTCATCGCTTACAAGTGGCTACGACTTGCAGCGAAAGGCGGCGTGGCCGCGGCGTCAACCCTGGCCGATCAACTCTTCGCGCGAATGTCCCCCGCGCAACGCTCGCAGGCTGAAGCACTCCTGGGCGCCTATCGCAGCGAACACGGGGGAATTTAGCAAATTGAAGCGCTTAGCCGCATTCCTTGCCGTCCTTGCACTTCTTTTACCGCTCCCGGCTCGCGCCGTTGGAACGAACTCGACACTGCCGAGCCAATGCGCGACCGACGATCACCCGCGTGGTTGTTGGGGCAACGTCCGTAGTGATGACATCAACAACGGCATCCGTGGCGCACTAACGCAGTGCCCGAACACGGCCGCTATGGCTGCTCTTGAAAACGAACGCGATCAACTGCGCCGCCAAATCTACGCAAAGAAGTATCCGCACTTCTTTATGGTGCCGCAGGGTCAGGCAGCCTATGTCTCACTTCTCTACGCCGCGGTCGCGAACGGCGAGACGGCGTGCGCAGCTACGGTTTCACACGAAATCAGATCGACCGTTCTGGCGATCAGCACCTATCAGATATTCCAAGCCGCCGACTGGGCACGAACCGCGGGAAACGCCGCCTTCTTCCAGCAATGGTCGGATCGCTTCTTCCGTCTCGTCGATCTAATTGCGAACGACCCAAGCGCGAGTCCATGGGCGCGCGAATACGCCCTCTGGACCAAAAACTCGTATTGCACTACCGAAAACCCAGACATCGGCCCCGAGAACCCGGACTACGGGCGGTTATTCACGTGGGACGATTTTCACCGAGTTAAGTGCGACAACTATCGCTACGGCTAACTCCTTAGCGTCGCGCCGGAGCGCAGTTCGCGCACGCGCGCCACAACACGATCTGCGGACTGTTGCCATGTGAATTCCGTGCGCGCGCGAGCGCTTGCGCGTGCGCCGAGCTCACGTCCTTCGTCGCGATGTTCGTAGAGATGGCGCATCCTCTGCGCGAGCGCGGCGCGATCGGGCTCCAGAAGCCAACCCTCTGCACATAGTTTGACGTCGTAAATGCGATCGCCGATGGAGCGGCGGCGCGCCGGTAAACGATACGCTGTCGAATCGTCCAAAAAGTCGTCAGATGCGCCGCCGGCGGGCACGATGACCGGAAGACCGCACGCCATCGCCTCGAGAATCGGCATACCGAACCCCTCGCCGCGATACGGAAACGCAAAACAATCGCAGCTCCGATAGAGCGCGAGCAGCTGCTCCGGCCTAAGATCACGATCGTTGTAGACGATCTCGGGACTCCCCCGCCGTTTTTGCGCCTCGAATATCTTCTCGCGTTGCGAAACCATCCGATAGAAGCCGCCGAGCCCGAAGTCCTTGACGATCAGAGTGACGTCGTCGTCCGGGCGAAATGCGGAAAGATACGCGTCGAGCAAGACGTCGATTCCCTTGCGCTCCAGCGTTCCACCGATGAAGAGAAACTTGTAGGTCTTCTTCGTCCCGAGATTATAGCCGCCGGGTGGCCCCGGCGAAAATATCTGCGGATCGATACCGTTCGGGACGACGAGCACATTTTCGGGATCGAAGCCGGCCGCGAGATATAAATCGCGCACATAGTTGGATGGACACCAGACTTCATCGACGCTCTGTTGCATCGCCTCGACCCAGCGCGCCGGCAACGCACCATATTCCCATGGTTGAATCTGCACGTAACGCTCGGTCGGCGGCCGTTCGAAGCTTGGGTCGCCGCACGGATGGCGCACGAACACATCGCTTGCAACGGGCGTGCGGTCGATGCGCGCGCGTACCGTCTCGAAACGTGGATCCGCAGCCACGAACGGCTCCGGCTGAACTTCGTCCTGGCGAAAGACGACCCGCAGCTCGTCGCTCGTCGCGAGAATTCTGCCGACTTCGCGATTGATGATCGACATCGAATTGAGCGTCTGCAGCTCCCCTTCCCAGACGAGCAACGGGAGCTCGTCCGAGGCGCGCGCTTTCGGTTTGGGCGGGACGTACGGAGCGCGTGCGACGCAATAGGTGTCTTTTTGACCGCTCGGCTCGTACCCGGCACTGATGACGTGCATCTCGAGATCCTTGAGCGCCTCGCGCAACGTCACGAGCGGATACGGACGTTTGTGCGTGATCTCGAACCAAAAGAGCCGATCGCGGACCTCAGGATTCTCCCAATTCCAAGCCCGCACGACCAGTAATCCGTCCGGTTTGAGCGCGCGCTTGCATGCGCGTAGGAACGCGATGACCTCATCGCCCCACATCATTTCGAGAACGTGCGCCGCGTGAATCCCGTCGAACTCTTGCTCGTACTGCAAAACAGTCCGCGCATCACCGAGAATTGCTTCGAGCCCACGCGCGCGCGTTTGCGCAACCATCTCGGGATCGCGATCGATGCCGATACCGTTGATCCCGCGCTCGCGGAGCAGCTCGAGAAATACGCCGGTGCCGCATCCAAAATCAAGCACCCGCGTACACTTACCGAGCGCTTCGGCGTAGGTATGATGCCAAAGCTTGAGATCATTGTCTTGCTCGGTTGATCGGTGGAAGAGAGAAAACCGCTGCCGCCCCGGCGGCAATGGCCGAAGATCAGCGTCGCTCAGGAGACGTAACTAACGTTGACGCTGCAACCGGCATCCTCTGCCGCTTGCAATACCGTCAGAACGTTTTCGATCTCCGTGTCGACGTCGATGATTTGAGAGGCAGTAATACCGGCCGGAGCCGCGTTGTTCCAGAGAACCCGTCGCGCCGTTTCGAGCGCGAGACGCAACCGCTGAGGGGTCGCTTCGAGCACCGACCAATCTTCTGCGGACTCGGCGGGGACGACGCGCCAACCAACGCCGACGAGCGCCGACTCGTCATCGTATGCATGCGGCACTGCCTCGAGCGGTTCAATCGATCGCCGCTCGGCCGCGGTCAGCGGTACGCCCGTATCCGTCAGGCGCAACACATACCGGTAAAACGACGGACTACCGACGGAGCAACCTCCGGCGGCCGACCCGACGTTGATGCTGACCATTACGCTCAGGTTCGCCTCGACTGCCTAGCACGGCCTCCTAGACTGGAATAAGATCGAGCTCACGCACGGCATCTCGCTCTGCGCGAAGCTCCGCAAGCGTGGCCTCGAACTTCTTCTTCCCGAACTCGTCGAACGTAATTCCCTCGACGACCTTCGAGACGCCGTTCTCCGTGCGCGACGGATACGAGAAAATCAAGCCGGGTTCGACGCCGTACTCGCCCTTCGAAGAGCGACAAACCGAATACCATTCACCCGCCGGCGTATCGTGCGTGAGATTGTACACGCCGGTTATCGCGGCGTTCGCTGCCGATCCGGCCGACGATGCGCCCCGCGCCTTGATGACTTCGGTTCCCCGGTTCTGCACCGTCGTGATGAACTCGCCTTCGAGCCACGTACGGTCTTTGATGACCTCAGGAACGAGCTTGCCACCGATCTTCGCGTGCGCGAAATCCGGGAATTGCGTAGCCGAGTGATTCCCCCAGATCGCCATCTGCGCGATCTCGCTAACGTCAACGCCGGCCTTTTTCGCCAGCTGTGTGCGAGCCCGCAGCTCGTCGAGCGACGTCATCGCAAAAAAGCGGTCCTTCGGAACGCGCGGAGCGTTGTTCATCGCGATCAGGCAATTCGTGTTGCAGGGATTCCCGACCACAAAGACGCGCACGTCATCGGCGGCGTTATCGTTGATCGCTTTTCCCTGCGCCGTAAAGATCGCTCCGTTGATGCGCAGTAAGTCGGAACGCTGCATATCGGCCTTGCGCGGAACGGCGCCGACCAAAACGGCCCAATTGATGCCTTCGAACGCTTCGTTCGGATCGGAGCTGTAGCTGACTTTCTTGAGAAGCGGAAACGCGCAATCGTCGAGCTCCATGATCGTTCCGCGCAGCGGTCCGAGCGCCGCTTCAAGCTCGAGAAGCCGTAGCTCGACCTCGGTGTCGCTGCCGAACATTTGACCTGAGGCGATGCGGAACAGCAACGCATATCCGATCTGTCCGGCTGCACCCGTGACGCCTACCTTGACCCGCTTACTCACTCTGCTTTGCTCCTCGTAAATGCGACAAAAGTTGCCCGTTGATTGCGACGTTTTGGCGCTTCGAGACAGGCTATGCGGCGTCCCGTTCCCGGACGCTGACGCCGACGTGCGAGATCCCAAGCGTCCACGTTTCGCATGCAATTTTGTGACGCGTAAACGCGTCGCGCATTGCGGAAGCAATCGCCGGTCCATTCGAAGCGCACAATGCCAACACGCTCGGACCCGCTCCGGATAGCGCGACGCCGAGCAACCCCTCGGCCTCGATACGCAAACACTCCGCGAGTCCCGGTACGAACGCGGAACGATACGGCTGGTGGAACCGGTCGCCCATGGCAACTCGAAGATGCGAGAGGTCGCCGGATGCAAACGAGGCCGCAAGCAAAGCCGCGCGCTGCACGTTATAGACCGCGTCTTCCTTACGATAGCGATCCGGCAGAATCGCACGCGCCTCGGCCGTCGGCAATTCAATGTTCGGAATCGCGATGATCGCCCGAACGCCCGCCGGCGGCTCGAATCGGAGATACGACGGTGCGTCCTCACCGCGTTGCGCCGCAATCACGATCCCACCCAAGAGCGCCGGCAGCGCATTGTCCGGATGCCCTTCGAGATCGGTCACGATTCGCGTCAAATCGCGTTCGCTGACTTCCGGCTCAACGAAACGCGCCGCAATCGATGCGCCGAGCACGCCTGCCGCGGCGCTCGATCCGAGTCCCTTGCCGAGCGGAATCGGATTCTCGACCCTGATCTCGATTTGCGGACGTGACGCACCCAATATCGCCGAGAGTCCACGCTCGATCTCGGTTGCGAATCCCGCATGCGTCGGTGCATGCGGGCCTTCGGCAAAGGTAAGCCGGTATTCGCGCCCTTCGGTGACGGTCGCACGCAAACGGAGATCGAGCGCTATGCCGATTGCATCGAAACCCGGGCCAAGATTCGCCGAGCTGGCCGGGACCGAGATCCCAAACATCAACGTGCGTTTTCCGCGAGCTGGTCGAGGTGGCGACGCACGTCGTCCGGATACGCAACCCGAGCAATCGCGTTCGCAAACGTCGCGGCACCCGCGTGATACGCGGCCGCGTAGGCGGTGTCTTTGAGCAAATGCCCCGTGAGCATGAGCACGACGTCGTCATCCGGCGCGACAACGCCACGTCCCCGCAGCAGACGCAATCCCGCAAGCGACGCAGCGGACGCCGGTTCGCAACCGATGCCGTCGACGCCGATCACGGCGCGCGCGTCCGCAATCGCTTCATCCGGCACCGCAATCACGACACCGTCAGACGCGCGTACCTCTGCGAGCGATTTACGCCAGGACGCAGGTGCGCCGATCTTGATCGCGGTCGCGTTCGTCTCAGCGTGGACCGCAACGAGCTCTTCTCCGGTTTCGAATGCACGCACGAACGGCGCAGCGCCCGCAGCTTGCACGACTGCCAGGCGCGGAATTCGATCGATGAGACCAAGCGCGTGCGCTTCACGAAAGCCTTTTCCAATTGCGCTCGAGTTGCCGAGATTGCCACCCGGGAGTATCACCCAATCCGGAACCTGCCAGCTCGATGATTCGAGCAGCATGAAGGCGATCGTTTTCTGTCCTTCGATGCGGAACGGATTGACGCTGTTGACGATCGCGAATCGCGCGGCATCGAGCGAACGAACGATCTCGAGCGCGACATCGAAATCGCCACCCATGGCTACGACACGCGCACCATAATCCAACGTTTGCGCGAGCTTGGCTTCGCTGATCCCGTGTTCCGGGACGAGCACGACGGCCGTCATTCCGGCCCGTGCTGCATATGCAGCCATCGAAGCGGACGTATTCCCGGTGCTCGCACAGACCGCAATGCGCGCCCCCCGCGCACGCGCATGCGAGATCGCGACGGTCATCCCGAAGTCCTTGAACGAGGCCGTCGGATTCATTCCGAGATGCATGTATCGGACGCGACGCGCCCCTGCGTATTCTGCGCCGCGTCGCGCGGCATACAGCGGGACGTCGCCCTCGCGCAGACTCACGATGCTCTCCACCGCAATCGGCGGGAGAAGCTCGCGAAAACGCCACACGCCGCTACGATCGACATCGTCGTTCGAGCGGCGGCGCTCGGCGAGGAGCTTTCGATAGCGCGCGGCCTCGAAGCGCGCCTGAAGATCAAGCTCGAAGGCAAGCAAACCGCCGCACCCCTCGCAAAATACAGCGGCACTTTGTTCGGATTGAGCTGCTGCACACTCGCTGCAGCGGAGTTGCAATCGAGGTGGCGGCAAAGCCGCAGAGATCATTCTGGTGGCCGAGTGATCGCGCCGTCTTTTGCCGACGAAACCAGGGCTGCGTATTTCGCGAAGACGCCCGTCGTATAGCGTGGCGCGGGCGCTTTCCAGGCTTTGCGCCGTTCGGCGACGTCGCTTGCGCTCAGCGCGAAATCGAGACGCCGGCCCTCGACGTCGATCGTGATTTCGTCGCCCTCACGCACGAGCGCAATCGGACCGCCGGCGGCCGCTTCCGGCGCGACATGGCCAACCATCAAGCCGTGCGTAGCGCCGCTGAAACGTCCATCGGTGATGAGCGCGACACTTTCGCCGAGGCCGGCGCCGACAATTGCGCCGGTCACTCCGAGCATCTCCCGCATGCCAGGGCCACCTTTGGGACCTTCATAGCGAATAACAACCACGTCGCCGGCTTTGATGGTGGCCGCCTCGACGGCGTGCATCGCATCTTCTTCTCGCTCGAAAACGCGCGCCGGACCGCGATGGTACATGCGCTCGTCGCCTGCGATCTTCACGACGGACCCTTCGGGCGCAAGCGACCCGCGTAAAATCGCGAGACCACCGTGCTTCTTAAACGGATGTTCGGCGGTTGCAATTACTTTTTGCCCCGGCGTTTCGACGGCCGTTGCTGTCGCTTCGCGCAAACTTACGCCGGTGACGGTCGCAGCATCGCCGTGCAAGAGGTTGCCTTCGAGCATCCGCTTTGCGATCAACTGAATGCCGCCCGCCGCGTCGACGTCGAGCGCAACGAATTGCCCACCCGGTCGCAGCGAAGCGATGATCGGCGTCTTGCGACTGATCGTATCGAAATCATCGATTTCGAGCGGAACGTTCGCATCCCGCGCAATCGCGAGCAAGTGGAGTACGGAATTCGTCGAGCCGCCGGTACCCGCCGCGGCAGCGATTGCATTTTCGAATGCGTCGCGCGTTGCGATCTGGCGCGGTGTAATCCCGCGCCGCAGTAATTCCATCGCGATGCCGCCGGTGCGATACGCTTCTTTCTCTTTACGTGGATCGGTCGCACCCGGGCTCGTGCTCCCGACGGGCGAGAGGCCCATGATCTCGAACACGGTTGCCATCGTGTTTGCGGTGAACTGTCCGCCGCACGCGCCCGCGCCGGGACATGCAGCATCTTCAATGGCCTTGAACTCGGCGCGATCGATCTTCCCGGCCGCATACGCGCCGACCGCTTCGAAGACGTCGCCGACGGTCAGATCGCGACCCTTGAGCTTGCCGGGTGCGATCGACCCGCCGTAAAACATGACGGACGGGATGTCCAGGCGCATCATTGCCATCGCTCCGCCCGGGCCGGTTTTATCGCACGCGAACATCACAACAAGCGCATCGAACATGTAGCCGCGGCAGACGAGCTCGATCGAATCGGCGATCAAATCGCGCGAGACGAGCGACGCCTTCATCCCCTCCGTCCCCATTGCGATGCCGTCGCTGATCGCAATCGTGTTGAACTCGAGCGGCGTACCGCCGGCTTCTCGGATTCCGCGCGCAACGTGCGGCGCGAGCGCCCGCATGTTGTAGCCGCACGGCATGGCCCCGATCCACGTATTCGCGATGCCGACAAGGGGCTTGGCGAGGTCGTCGTCGGTGAGACCGATGGCCTTGTACATCGCGCGTGCCGCCGCACGATCCGGACCGTTGGTGATGACTGCGCTGCGCGCTTTGGGGTCGTAGTTCATGAGAATCCCTATCTAAGGGACGCTCGGGGCGCTGTCCTCTCTTTTCGCGGTCCGCACCGCGCTGCCGAGGTAGGCTCGGCGCATCTCCTCGCTTTGGAGCAGCGTGCGGGCCTCGCCCGAAAGAGCGATTCGACCCGTCTCCAAAACATACGCGCGATCCGCGATCTGCAGCGCCAGATGTGCATTCTGCTCGACGAGCAGAACCGTCACTCCCTCACGCTTGATGCGCACGATCGTCTCCATGACGTCCTTGACGATCAAGGGCGCGAGCCCAAGCGAGGGTTCGTCAAGCAAGAGCAGCTTCGGGCGCGCCATCAAACCGCGCGCGATCGCCAGCATCTGTTGTTCTCCGCCGGAGAGCGTCCAACCAAGTTTACTGGTGAGCGTTTTGAGTTTCGGGAAAAGCGTGAACGCGGCTTCGACGCCGGCCGCAACTTCGGCCCGCGAGCTTTTCGCCGCAACGGCTCCGAGCTGCAGGTTATCGAGGACCGTGAGGCCCGGAAAAATACGGCGGCCTTCGGGGACGTGCGCGATTCCAAGCGCGACGCAATCCTCCGGACTCTTACCCGCGAGCGATGCGCCGTTGATATGACACGCTTCCCGCGGTCGGATGCAAGACGCGCGATATCGTTTTCAGCGTCGTGCTCTTGCCGGCACCGTTCGCACCCAGGAGCGCCACGATCTCGCCCTGTTGTACTTCGAGCGAGATGCCGTGCAGCGCCGTGATCTCGCCGTAGCGAGTCTCGACGTTATCGAGTTTCAGCAAAACCGGCATCGAGCGGTCCACCGAGATATGCGGTGATGACGTCTGGATTCTGCGAAATCTCCGCTGCGGCACCTTCGGCGATGTGCGTTCCGAAATTGAGGACCGTGATCCGGTCCGAGATCGACATGACGAGATTCATATCGTGCTCGATCAAGCAGCAGCGTGATACCGCGATCGCGCACGTCGTAGCAGCAGCTTCACGAGCGCATCCGTCTCGGTCGGGTTCATACCCGCTGCGGGCTCGTCCAAGAGCAGCAGCGCAGGTTCGGCAGCGAGTGCCCGCGCGATCTCGAGCCGCCGCTGATCGCCATAGGCAAGGCTCGATGCGCGCACGTGCGCGCGATCGGCAAGCCCCACGAACGCCAGCAGCTCGTGCGCGCGGCGACGCGTCGCATCTTCTTCCGCCGAGGTGATCGGATTCGGCGCCAGCGCCATCCAGAAGTTCGTTCGCAGTCTGCGTGTGACGCCCGATCATGACGTTGTCGAGAACCGTCAGACGCGAAAACAGTCGAATGTTCTGAAAGGTTCGCGTGATGCCGCGCTGCGCAATCGTGTGCGCGGGCAGCTGGCTGATCTCGTCACCGCGGAAACGCACCGAGCCTTCATTGGCGCGATAAAGTCCCGAGATGACGTTGAGCGTCGTCGTCTTTCCCGAACCGTTCGGACCGATCAGCGCGTGAATCTCGCCCTCATTCACCGTCATGTCGAGTCCGCTGACGGCTTTGACGCCGCCGAAGCTTTTGACGAGGCCGCGCAGCTCCAGGATCGGAGTTGCCATCAGGCGCTATCCGCGACGCTACTCGTCGCGCGCATCGGCGTCGGGGCGGCGTCTGATAGGTCGGAATCAGCCGGCGTACGAGACCCACGATCCCTTCCGGCATGAAGATGACCATCACGACCACGGCCGCGCCGTAGATCATGATATACGAGTCCTTGAGCGGCCGGAGAAATTCGGGAAGAAACGTCAAGAGAATCGCACCGGTCACCGCGCCCGTGATCGTCGCCGAACCGCCGATGACGAGCATGACCAGAAAGATCACCGATTGATCGAACGAGTAGGAATCGGGGCTGATAAACCGCGTCATATGCGCGATCAAGCCGCCCGCCAATCCGCCGAAACCGGATGCAAGGACGAACGCGAGCACCTTGTAATGGGTCGCGTTAATTCCCAGAGTCTTGCGCCGCGATCTCGTTCTCGCGAATGGCTTCGAAGGCACGACCGATGCGCGAGTGCTTGACACGCCACGCGACGTAGATTGACGAGCACGAGCGCGCCGTACGCCACATAAAAGTAGGTCTGATACGTGTCGAGCGCGAGCGAGCCGAAATGCGGCGGAGGAATGCTGTTGATCCCATCCGGGCCGTTCGTCAAGCCGCGCGCGTTGATGAACACCAATTGAACGATGATCCCGAAGCCGATCGTCGCGAGCGCCAGATAGTGACCCGATAAGCGCAAGCCGGGTAGCCGACTGCGGCACCGATCGCTGACGGCGACGAAAGCACCGAACGGAATCGATATCCATGGCGACCAGCCGAGCGTCGTCGAGGCGATCGCCGACGCGTACGCACCCATGCCAAAGAACGCCGCTTGCGCCAGCGACATCTGTCCGGTGAAACCGAGCAAGATGCCCAGACCGATCACCGCGATCGCATAGATGAGAGCCGTATCCGTCACTTGCAGCACGTACTGCGAGTGAATCGACAAAGGGGACGACGCGCGCAGGCGAGGAGCAACACGGCGACGAGCGCGATCCGGCGGCTCATGCTTTCTCCGAGACGCGCTCGCCGAAAAATCCTGACGGGCGCAGCAAGCAGCACACCGATCAGGATCACGAACGCAATCGCGTCCTTATAATCCGACGAGATATAGTAGCCACCCAAGTTCTCGACGACGCCGATCAGCAACCCGCCCAAGATCGCGCCCGGGATGCTTCCGAACCCTCCGACGATACTCGCCGCAAACGCTTTGAGCGAGATCAGGCCGCCCATCTCTTTCGTGACGGTGAAAATCGGCGAGACGAGCAAACCTGCGATCGCGCCGAGCAGGACGCTATAGATGAACGTGATGGCGACGATCCGATCGACGCGAATACCGAGCAGCTGCGCCGTTGCGCGATCCTGCGCTGTTGCGCGCATCTGCTTGCCGAGCGTCGTCCGCTCGAAGAGCACGTATTGGAATGCAATCAAAATCCTGAGACGCCGAGTATCAGCAGATCTTGCGTGCGGAAATGCAAGCCGTCCGACGCTGAGTGTCTGAACTGAGAAGAGACTCGGGAACACGATCGGCTGGCTTCCCCACACGATCTGTGCCAGGTTGCGCAAAAAAATTGAGACGCCGATCGTCGAGATGACGACCGGTAACCATCCACGATCGCGCAACGGGTAGTACGCGATGCGATTGAACAGCAACCCAAAACCCGCCATCAGAACAAGGACGAGCAAATATACAACGACGATCGGCAGCTGCCAGTGCATGACCGCTCCGAACACGATCACCGACGGTAGAATGAACGACACGGCGATGTACGACGGAAACATCACGAAGTCGCCCTGAGCGAAATTAACGACGCCGACAGCGTTGTAGATGAGGATGAAACCGAGCGCGACAAGTGCGTAGATCGAGCCCATCGCCAAGCCGCTGACGACGAGCTGGAGCGTCGCGCTCGGATCGAACATGGCTTAGACCGCGACGGTAACGGTTTTTTCGAGAACGACTTTCCCGTTCTTGACGATGCCGACCGACATGTTGTGAACGAGATTGCCTTCTGCGTCGCACGTGAAGTCGCCGAGGACGCCTTCCCAGTGCTTCGTCTTGTGCAGCGCTTCAACGGCTTTGGCCGGATCGGCCGTGCCGATCTTCCGGTACGTGTCGGCGAGCAGGAGAAACGCGTCGCGCGTCCAGCCTTGTCCCGTGCCGACGTCAGGCTGCCGGTGATACTCCCGGTAAGAACGAGGTGATGAATTTCGTCGCGATGTTCGAGTTGAACCCGATGATGAAGTCTTGCGCGACGTAAATCCCTTCGGCCGCGGCTCCGGCCGTCGCGAGCGCCGTCGTGTTGCCGAGAGAGGGCGACCCCAGGATGCGCGATGTTGGTCATACCGAGCGATTTGTATTGATCCAAAATAATTGCAACGTCGCTCGGGTTCTGCACGTACGCGACGATTCCGTCGGCGCCGGCCGTCTTGAGCCGAAGCAGCTCCGGCGTGAAGTCTTTCGTGTCTTTCGGAAAGCCCTCGCGACCGACGGCCTTCATCCCGTTGGCTCTTCAGCGAGGCCTCGACTTGATCGGCGCCGCCGCTTCCGAACGCTTCGGTCGAGTGCAGGATCCCGATCTTCTTCAGCTTCTTGTCTTTCACCGCGAAAGTCGACCAAACCGTGCGCGGTGATCGCGTCGGATGCACGGCAACGGAATAGATTCGTCAACCCGAGCTGCGTGTTCTTGACCGCCGTCCCGCCCGTCATCCAAGGGAGCGCAGCGACCTTCATTACGGGCGCCATCGCTTGGATTTGCGTGGAGAGCACCGGTTGCACGACGGCGACGACGTTTTCACCGAGCAGCTTGTTCAGCGCGCCGACCGCGGCCTGATTGTCGTTGGTCGCATCCTCGACAACCAACTCGACCGGCCGATCATCGAAGCACTTGCCCGGCCGGGAGTTGATCTCTTCGACCGCGTAGTGCGCACCTTCGAGCTCTTCTTGTCCGTTGAGTGCATTAGACCCGGTGATGGGTGGAATCGTGCCGATCCGAATCGGCTCGCCTTTTCCGAGAGCGATGTTGGGGAAGGCAAACGTTGAAGCCGCACCGGCAGCTGCTGACTGAACGAGAAATCTCTTGCGAGTCTCTGACATGCAAAATCCCCTCACTTCTAACGCCCGTAGGAGTTGTTAGATGACCGGACAAGTCCTTCCATGATGACAAGCTTCCCAACCGTTGCATCGCGGCGTTTGCACGAACAAGTTCTTGATGCGCTCGTCGAGAGTATCGTCGCCGAAAAATTTGCATCCGGTGATTCGTTGCCGTCCGAAGCCGAGATGTGCGAAGTCTACGGCGTCTCGCGCAGTTCGGTGCGCGAAGCACTTCGCGTCCTCGCCGAAAAAGGCTTGATCGAGGTCCGGCACGGTCTCGGAACGCGCGTCAATCCGCCTGAACGGTGGGACTTCATGGATGCCGTCGTCCTGAGCGCGCGCCGCAAGAGCGGCGCGATGGCGCCGATCTTCGATGATCTTCACGAAGCACGCAAGATCCTCGAGTGCGAGGTCGCGGCACTTGCAGCCGAGCGCGCCAGTGATGAAGATATGGCACGCCTCGGCGAAGACACTCGAAGAGCTGCGAGCGTCCGTTGGTGACGCGAACGATTTCGCGGACGCCGCTTTCGCATTCCATCGCGTCCTTTTTGAAGCCACGAGAAATCGCGTACTGCTTCGCATGGCTGCGCCGATCCGCGAAGTTCTCGCCTATACGATTCAGGTTGCGTCGGCGACGCCTGGCGCCCTCGAGACTGGGATTATCGGAGCGCGAAGCAATCTATCGCGCGGTGATTGCGGGCGATTCGAGCGCCGCTCGAAACGCGATGTCAGCGCATCTGGACCGGTTGCATCGTACCGTCGGAGCCGGCACGCCTATCGCGACCGTCTAGGTGAAGGTTCTCATCACCGGCGGGAACGGCTTCATCGGTTCGTGGGCCGCACGTCTATTGCTCGGAGACGGACACGACGTTCGCGTTCTGGACGGTCACGACGATCGAACGACCTTTCACGATATCGTCGGAACGCTGGAGAACCGTCCGGTTGAACGCGTCGTCGGCGACATCGCGGATCGCGCTCTCGTCGAGGAGGCGGTCGGCGGATGCGACGCCGTCATTCATTTGGCCGGACTTCTCTTGCCGCGTTGCCGCGAGGATCCGCTCGAGGGTGCACGCGTCAACGTACTCGGCACACTGTGCGTATTCGAAGCCGCAAAGAAGCAAAAGATCAGCGGCGGAATCGCGTATGCCAGCACAGCCGCCGTTTTCGGCCCGGAGGACGGCGTCACGCCGTTTCCCTGGAACCACTACGGCGCGTATAAACTCTGTAACGAAGGCAACGCGCGCGCGTATCTCGTCGATGCAGGGATTCGCAGCGTCGGCTTTCGTCCGTATACCGTTTACGGACCGGGACGCTGGTACGGAATGACCGCCGGGCCAACGCTGGCAATGCGTGCCGCCGCCGAAGGAAAGCCGTACACGATTCCGTTTACAGGCCGAACCGGAATGAATTTCGCTTCGGATGTCGCCGCCGCGTTCGTGCTCGGTGCAACGCAAACACCCGACGGCGCGCAAACGTTCTCGCTCGCCGGCGACGTCGCGTCGACGCAACAGATCATCGCTGCGATACACGCCGTCGTTCCGGACGCGCAGATCACCGACAGCGGCGCTCCGCTCCCGATCGCGCCGGTTCTGGATGAAGGCGCGCTGTGGACGACGTTTCCCAAGCTTCCGAACACGCCGCTTGCCGAAGGTACGCGCCGAACGATCGAGTTCTACCGCGCCCTCGCCCAGCCCGCATAGCATGCGCACCGACGTGAGCCCGAACGTTCTCGACGCGCTGCGCGAGATCGCCGGTGACGCGCACGTGCTCACCGCCGACGAGGATTTGCTCACGTACGGTTTTGACGGAACGTGGTACGAGCAGCGTCCGCTCGCGGTCGTCATGCCGGCCACGACTGCCGAAGTCTCGGCGATTCACAAGCTCGCGACGCGCGAGCGGCTCGCAATCACACCGCGCGCGCTCGGCAGCGGACTCTCCGGTGGTGCGGTACCGCTCGCCGGAAGCCTGATTCTTTCGATCGTACGCATGAACGCGATTCTCGAGATCGACGAAACCAATCACGTCGCGGTCGTCCAGCCCGGCGTCATCAACGCCGACTTACAAGCCGCGGTCGAAGCACGCGGCCTCTTCTATCCGCCCGATCCGTCGAGCTACAAGCAATCCGCAATCGGCGGAAACGTTGCCGAGAACGCCGGCGGCGCGCGCTGTTTGAAATACGGCGTGACGAGCAACTACGTCCAAGCGCTCGAAGTCGTGCTCCCCGACGGCGCCGTCTTTCGAACCGGCGGCAAGATGGTGAAGAACGTAACGGGCTACGATCTGCGCGCGCTCTTCACCGGATCCGAAGGAACGCTCGGCACCATTACGGAGATCACGCTGCGGCTGATTCCAAAACCGAAGTTCAGCCGCACGGCAATGGCGACGTTCGCGCAGATCGACGACGCCGCACGAACCGTCACCGCAGTGATGGCGGCCGGCTTGATTCCAACGTCGATCGAGCTGCTCGACAACTTGACGATGCAATGCCTCGAAGAGTTTTCGCCGGCCGGATTGCCGCTCGAGGCCGATGCGATCTTGCTCTTCGCCGTCGACGGCGATCACGAAGCGGTGCTCGATGCCGAGTCCGCCGAGATCGAACGCATCGCGCGCGCGAACGGCGCCGGCGAGATTCGCGTCGCACACTCACAGGCCGAAAGCGATCGCTTGTGGGCAGCGCGCCGTGTCATTGCGCCGGCTCTGGCACGCAAACGCCCCCATCGCCTCGGTGAAGACATCTCGATCCCGCGCAGCGCGATCCCTGAGATGATCGCGCGCGTTCGCGCCATCGCCGCGAGAAACAACGTCATGATTCCCGTTTTCGGTCACGCCGGTGATGGCAATCTGCATCCGAATATTCTTGTGCGATCGCAGCGACGCGGAGGAAATGAAACGAGTGCGCGAAGCGGCACGCGAGATCTTCGAAGCCGCCGTCGATCTGGGCGGTACGCTTTCAGGCGAGCATGGGATCGGATTGCTCAAGAAGCAGTTTATGGAGATGGACGTCGGACCCGAAGCTTTGCGCGTCATGCGCGCGATAAAGAGCGCGCTCGACCCGCTCGGAATCATGAACCCAGGCAAAATCTTCCCCGACCCCGGCGGCGTCGATGCGTTTACGTTACCCGGTGTCGAATCGTGAGCTTTATCGCGCCCGATATTCCGCCGGCCGACGTTTTCAATCGCTGCGTGCGCTGCGGTCTCTGTCTTCCGACGTGCCCGACCTACGTCGAGACCCTGGTCGAAACCTCGGGTCCACGCGGACGCATCGCGTTGATCAAGGCAGTTGCCGAGGGACGTCTCAACCTCACGAGTCCCGGCTTCGTCCATCAAATGTCCGAGTGTCTGGATTGCCGCGCTTGCGAGGCGGTCTGCCCGTCCGGCGTCGAGTACGGCCGTTTGCTCGAGCCCGCGCGCACGCAAGTGCAGCGCGCGATTGCCGCACGTCAACCGTGGCATGTCCGGACTTTGCGATGGTTTTTGCTCGATCGCGTCTTCTCGAGCATGGCACTCTTGCGTTTCGTCGCCGCCCTGCTGCGGGTCTCACAGAAGCTCGGCTTGCAATCGCTGGCCCGCAGCGACCGGATTGTTGCGGATGCTGCAGCTCGAGGACGCTGAAAAACTCTCGCCGCGGATCTCCGAGCGTTTCTTCGTTCCTCGAGACCAGCGCTGGACGGCCGAAGGCAAGCGCAAAGCGACCGTTTTCATGCACGCCGGCTGCGTGATGCACGTTGCGTTCGCGAACGTCGACGAAGCGACGGTCCGCGTGCTTCAGAAAGCCGGATGCGATGTCGTTGCGCCGAGCGCTCAAGGCTGCTGCGGCGCGATCAACATCCATGCCGGCGAAATGGAGCGCGGACGCGAGCTGGCCAAGCGCAACATCGCCGCGTTCGAAGGCTCGGGCGCCGACGATCTACATTATAAATGCCGCCGGCTGCGGCTCGACGCTCAAAGAGTACGGGAACCTCTTCGCGGAGGATCCCGAGTGGGCCGAGCGCGCGGCGCTGTTCTCATCGCAGGTTCGCGACGTCACGGAATGGCTCGACGAGATCGGCATCTCGCCGGACCTCGGCGCAATCGAACGCACCGTCACCTATCAGGATCCGTGTCATCTCGTCCACGCGCAGCGCATCGCCGCCGCGCCGCGACGCTTGCTCGCGAAGATTCCTGGACTTCGTCTGCGCGAGATGCCCGAGAGTTCGCTCTGCTGCGGAAGCGCGGGGATTTACAATCTCACGCAACCCGCGATGGCGGAGCGTCTGCAAAAGCGCAAGGTCGCGAACATCTTGCGCGTCACGCCCGAGATCGTCGTGACGGCGAATCCGGGCTGCGCGATGCAAATGGCGGCCGGCTTACGCGAAGCCGGTGCCGAGATCTCGATCAAACACGTCGTCGAGATGCTCGACGAAGCGTATGCGGCCTACAGCCCTTCGATCCGGCCGGAACCGGCCAGCGCATCATCCAGCGTGTGAAACACGCCGAAGACCGTTAGCAATCCGGTAATCCGAAGCAACCGCAGAATCTGACCTTCACGCGCGACCAGGCGGACCTCGCCGCTGTTTTCCTTGGCGCGGCGTTGGCTTCCGATCAACGCACCCAGACCGGTCGAATCGATGAAATCCAGACCCGAGAGGTCGACGACGATTCGGTGTTGTCCGCGTTCTGCGGCGTCGAGCAGCGCTGCGCGCACCGTCGGCGACGTCGCGATATCGAGGCTTCCTTTTAGCTCGAATATCTGCGTCTCGTCGTCAGAGCTGCGTAAGTGGATATTGAGATCGTCGATGTGCAAGCTCTTGTCCCTCGCCCCGCGCGTTCGCTCTGCGCGACGGCCTACCTTCTTAATGAGATGAAATGCTGGGGCGGCTGGACTCGAACCAACGCATGCCAGAGTCAAAGTCTGGTGCCTTACCAACTTGGCTACGCCCCAATGTGCCAGAAACGGCGGACCCATCGTTCCGGGCCCGAGAGAGTTCTCCTACCCGCGCCTCCGCGAGAACAGACGCTCGCTCGAGCGGCGTGATTACCGGGAGCGTGAAAAGTTCGCCGTGCGAGGCCCGAATCGCGGAGCTGATGACGATGAATGCTGCGGCCGCGAAGACGATCAGATCGATCACGAGCGCCGCTGAGTATATCTCAATCGTAAGCGTCTCGGGCGGCCCGCCGAGAACGATGAACAAGACGAGCGGCAACGCGAGCACGATGAAAAGCCCGAGCCAAACAAAAGCGCCCAAGACCGTTGCCTGCCGTATGTGCGCGCGGTACCAAAGACTTCCCGGCGCGCGCCGCGTCAGCTCGAAAATCGCAAGCGGCCACGCAATGTATGCAGTGGCCGCACGCGCGTATTCGTCGGTGTTAGTTTCTTGCGACGAGGATCCGCTTTGCTCCCAAGTAACGCGAGGACCAGTATGCATCGTGAAGCTCGCTTACCTCAACGCCATGGCTGCTCGAGCTGTGCACGAAGCGGCCGTGGCCAAGATAGATCCCGACGTGGGACGCTCCATACGTATACGTTTGGAAGAAGACCAGGTCCCCCGATTCGAGGTGAGCGACTTTCTTGCCGACCTCGTACTGCGCATCGGCCGTGCGCGGCAGATGAACGCCGAGCATCGCAAAGACGTGCTGCACGTAGCCCGAGCAATCAAAGCCCGACGTAGACGTTCCGCCAAACACGTACGGCACGCCGAGGAAACGCATAGCGCTCTTCGTCAACCGCGCCGCGATCTGCGAGGTGCGAGCCGCAATGCCTTCGGCAAGACGGCGCAGCGCGGACTTCTTCGAATCGCCTGCCGAGGGCGCCCAAAGCGCGACGTCGGTGCCTTCTTGGCTCGGAACGAGCGATGACTCCGCGGCTAGCGCAGCCTTACGGGCCGCCGCGACGACTTTCGGGTCCAGTGGGACGCTCGTCTCTTCGTCCAGCACCAGTACGGTGCCGGCCCGGACGTCGGTCCCTTCGAGCTGATTCAGGCGAGCCAGCTCATTGACGCTGATATTGTGGGATTCGGCGATCGACGTGATCGTGTCGCCGGGTGCAACCGTATACGTACGGGCATCGCAAACGCTATAACATAACGCTGCAATAACTAATGCGACAAACCCCGTCGCAAATACGCGCAAAAGAGCTCCTTCTTTCGGACGCTTACGGGGTTAGTTGTCGGGTTAGGACTGAAAGATTGCCCTCGCGCCGACCGGCGCGTTCACCCCTGCCTGGTTTCCCCCGCTCCGGATCACCCGATCCGGACTCAGCCATAAGAGCGCCCCCCTTACGGGGGGTTCGGGGGCGGCTTTTGGCAGGGGTAATCCCCCCTCCTCCCCCGCCGTTATCGGGGAGCTATGCGAGCGTCGCTTCCCGGATCGCGTCGGCGATGTCGTGAGCCAAACGCCCGATTTGATCCGAATCCGGCCCTTCGAGCATGACACGAACTAATGGCTCGGTCCCCGAGGGGCGAACGAGGATTCTTCCCACGCCGGCAAGCTCGCGTTCCGCACGTTCGATTGCAGCTGCTACGGCGGCGCTTCCCGCAATTTTTTCTTTTTCCGATTCGACGCGCACATTGACGAGAATCTGCGGAAACTCGACCAGGTCTTTGGCCAGCTCGTGCAGCGTTCGTCCGCTGCGGACGACCGAACCGAACAGACTGACCGCCGTGAGCAAGCCGTCGCCGGTCGTGTTGCGCGCGAGATCGATGATATGCCCCGACTGCTCGCCGCCGAAGCGAAAATCGCCGGCACGCATGCGTTCGAGAACGTACCGGTCGCCGACCGGCGTGCGTTCGAGCGTGATCCCTTCGCGTTTGAGCGCAACTTCGAGACCGACGTTGCTCATAACCGTACCGATGACCGTTGCGCGCGGAAGCGTTCCCTCGCGCTGCATCTCACGCGAAAGGATTAACATCACGTGATCGCCGGTTAACTTTTCGCCGTGTTCATCGATGAACAGCGCGCGATCCGCATCACCGTCAAACGCGACGCCCAGAACCTTGCTGCCGGATTGGGTTTGCACGGCTGCTTGCAGTGGTCCCATATCCGTTGCGCCGCATTTTACATTGATTCGTGATCCGTCGTTTTCCGCGTTTATCGCGATGACGTTTGCACCAAGCTGCCGCAAGACGTAGGGCCCGATTTCGAACGCCGCGCCGAACGCCGCATCGAGGACGACCGTCAGCCCGCGCAAATCGCTCCCGGCTTCGATCAGCGCCGAGGCATAGCGTTCGGCCAGACCCCGGCTTGACGACGCTATGCCCACGTCTAGATGCGTCGGACGAGGTAGATCTCGATCGTTGCATCGATCAAGGACGCGATCTCGTCTTCCTCGGCGTCGGTGAGTTTGAAGCCGTCCGGACCGAAGATCTTGATGCCGTTGTCTTCGATTGGATTGTGCGAGGCGCTGATCATGATGCCGGCCGCGGCATCGATTGCCGTCGTGACGCGCGCAACGCCCGGCGTCGGGATCACGCCGATCGTGATGACGTTGCGTCCGGTCGACGTGATGCCCGCGACGATCGCAGCCTCGAGCATCGATCCGGAGACGCGCGTATCGCGGCCGACAACGACCGGATGAACGATATCGACCTTGTGCGCCAACATCGGCGCCGGTTGCGCGGCCGATGCTGAACGCGAGCTCAGGGGTTAGATCGGCGTTCGCAACTCCGCGGACGCCGTCGGTCCCGAAAAGACGACCCATGTGCCGGCTATTTAGTCGGACAGGGTGTGGCATTCCGTGTGGGGAGCGCGTTGACGGTCACCGGGATGCCGACGTGTTCGAACGGGTCGCTGACCGCCGGCGCCGCGAGAAAGCGAAAATACGCCCACCCGCCGAGTGCCAGCGCAAAGCTGAACAGCTTAAGTCCGAAGTTTTTCCGTAAGGCTCGCAGCACGTGGAATTCGCGTTCTCATCCGTTCGAGTAAGTTTGGGGTCTTCTGCCGGCGGACGCGCGGCGGGCGCGTAACGGCAAGGAGCACCCGGCGCAGGCGCTCTTGATCGGCGATTTCGCGCGAAAGCCGGCCGCCGCGCGCGATCGAAATCGCGCCGGTTTGTTCGGAAACGACGAGGACGACCGCGTCGGTTTGCTCCGAAAGCCCGATCGCGGCCCGGTGCCGCGTGCCGATGTGGCGGTCGGTGATCGTTTCGGAGAGCGGCAGATAGCAGCTGGCGGCCGCGACACGGCCATGCTGAATGATGACGGCGCCGTCGTGAAGCGCGCTTGCGCGCGCGAAAATCGAGAGCAGCAGATCGACCGAGGTCAGCGCGTCGAGTCGCGTCCCGGCCTCGATGATCTCGCCCAAGACCCGTGGTCTGCTCGATCACGATCAGGGCACCGGTCCGCGAGCTTGAAAGCGCCTCGGCTGTCGCGGCCAGCATCGCCATCAGCTCGTCGTTTCGGGCCGGATCATCGGCCGGATTGAGCGCCGCCAAAAAACCGCCGCGGCCGATTTGTTCGAGCGCGCGGCGCAGCTCAGGCTGAAAAACAATCGGCAGCGTGACGGCAATCGCGATGACGACGTATTGCATCACGGTCGAAAGCAGCAAGAGATGCAGCACTTTGGCCGCGCGCCAGCAAGTACGACGAGGACGAACAGGCCGACCATGATTTGGACGGCTCGCGTCCCGCGAATCAACAATAGGAAGTAATAGATGAGGACTGCCGTGACGGCGACGTCGAGCAGATCGAGTAATCCGACGGGAAACGTCCCGAGAGCCGGAAGGCTCAAGCTCGTCACCTGATATCAAGCTCCGGGACGAGATGCTCGATGATCCGGTTCTCGTCGAGATCCGGCTCTTGGATTGCTTTCGCGACCAGCCGTGCGAGCCGGCTGTCGTCGAGGCTCCGAACGTCGGACGTCTGCGACGTCTGCAAATCGGCGGCGCTCGATCTCGACGAGATGGCGCACGAGGCTCGGCGGTGTAATAGCCGGGTCGACGCGAACGATAAGCGCGCCGGTTCTCTGCTCGCAGCTTTTCACGCCCACCGGTTTTCCACGTCCTTCGAGCGCGCAGCAGGACCGCAGCGCTTTCGCGCGGGTCATCAAACTGGAACTCGATTTGGGAGATAGAATCCAAAGCGATAGTAATCTTCCGCACGACAACGATAAGCTCATGCGTGCGCGCGTCGTTAGTGTCGGACGCAATAGTGCCTGGGTCGTACTCGACAACGAAGAGACCCCGCGGCTCGCGTCGCTGCGTCGCAAGGGCGAAAACATGCAGTCGATGTTGCTGCCCGGCGATCTCGTCGATGTCCGTCCGCACGAAGATGGAACGGTCGTCGTCGATCGCGTCACTGCCGCGAACGTTCGAGCTGGAACGCCGCACCGTCACGGGCCGCACCAAGAGTATGGCCGCGAATGTCGACACGATCGCGATCGTCGCCGCGATGGTCGATCCCCCGATTCGTCTTTCGATGGTCGATCAGCTGATCGCATTTGCAGAGCTCCAAGAACGTTCGGTCCTCGTGTTGCTTACGAAGGTCGACCTCACGGACGGCGTCGATGCGTCGCGCACCCTCGAGTTATATCGGTCGCTTGGATATCGCGCATTCGATTTGCAACCCAAACGCGGCGACGGAATCGAAAATTTACGCAGCGCGCTCGGCGACGCACATGCTTTGCTGGTCGGACAATCGGGCGTCGGCAAGAGCTCGATCTATCGCGCGCTCGGCGGTGCAACCGAAGTCGGCGAGGTCTCCCGCTTCGGACGCGGACGCCAAACCACGACCACGGCTCGGCTGCTTCGCTTGGGCGACGGCTTCTTGATCGATAGTCCCGGCGTCGGCGCGTTCGAGCTGGGCGACGTCTCGTCAGCCGAAATGACGCACGCCTTCGTCGAGTTCGAGCCGCTCGCGCCCCAGTGCCGGTTCCGCGACTGCGCACATATGGCCGAGCCGGGCTGCGCCGTACGCCTGGCCCTGGCCGAAGGCCGGATCGCCGCCAGCCGCTACGAGAGCTATCGGCTCATCCTGGAGCGGGCCGACCCCTTGTCGAACTATAGCTAATTGATTTAAAGGCGCTCCGCCCCAGGCTTCGCGCCCCCCACGCTTCGCGCGGGGCCCCCAAAGCGCTCGGCCCATCACCATTAGCGCACGCCATCATTATTGCGCCGGCCTCGCAAGAACTGCTATAGTACGCGACGTGCCTAATATCAAATCTGCCGACGAAGTGGGTCCGGCAATCGACGAAACGTCGCGTTCGTAACCTCGACACCAAGACGCGCCTGAAGACGCTGTACAAGAAGGCTCTCGATCAGCAGCCCGACAGTGCGCTCGCTCGCGAGGTCGCTTCCGAATTCGACAAGGCCGCAAAACGCGGCGCCATCCACAAGAACAAAGCTTCGCGCAAGAAATCGCGTCTGGCTAAGGCGCAAGTCGTTGCTGCCAAAGCTGCCGCCGCGCCCGCAAAACCGGCGAAGCGCGCGACCAAGAAAACCAGCGCGAAGAAGTAAGCGCTACTTAACGAGCACGTAGGTACCCGGGGCTTCTGCAAGCTCCGGGTATTTTGTGTTTTGCGGCGGCGCAATCATTCGCACCCGATTGCGCGCCGAGCCATTCGTACCAATCCGGCCACCACGAGCCCTCGCGCAACGTCGCGCCTTCACGCCAGACTTCGGGATCGCTCGGCGTTGCATCGGAAGCCCAATACTGCGCCTTCTTGTTGCCGGGCGGATTCACGATGCCGGCAATGTGCCCGGAATTCGCGAGCCGGAACGTCGATGGTCCCGAGGTGAGCTGCGTGAGCGCGTAGACCGAGCGCCACGGCGCGATGTGATCTTCGCGCGTCGCAACGATGTACAACGGGATGTCGATCTTGCGCAGATCGATGCCAATGCCGTCGATCTCGAGCTTGTTCGGAACGATGAGATCGTTCTGCATGTACATGTGGCGCAGATAATAGCTGTGCATCGTCGCGGGCATGCGCGTCGCGTCGTTGTTCCAATACAGCAGATCGAAGGCCGGCGCGTCTTTCCCGAGCAGATACCGGTTCACGGCCGGCGTCCAAATCAAATCATTGGAACGCAGCATATTGAACGTATCCGCCATCTCGCGGCCCTCGAGATAGCCGCGCTCGTTCATCTTCTTCTCGATAAACTCGAGCGCGTCTTCACCCAGAAAATTGACGATCTCACCTGGCTCTCGGAAATCTACGAGCGACGCCATGAACGTTGCCGCCATGACCTTCGGATCTTTTTTCGATGCCGGTTTCGCAGCCTGATATGCAAGCAACATCGAAAGCAGCGTCCCGCCCAGGCAATAGCCGTTCATCGTGACCTCGCGCGTCCCGGCGATCTCGCTCGCTACGCGCGCGGCTTCGAGCCCGCCGCGCAGGATGTAGTCGCGCATCGTAACGTCGGCCATCGAAGCATCCGGATTGCGCCACGAGATCACGAAGGTTTGGAAGCCTGCGTTCGTCGCGTGACCGACGAAGCTGTTCTTCGTCTGCAAATCGAGGATGTAGTATTTGTTGATCCAGGGTGGAGCCACGATCAGCGGACGCTCGTGGACCTGTCTCGGTCGTCGCGTCGTATTGAATCAGCTCCATCATGTCGTTGCGGAAAACGACTTTGCCCTTCGTCGTGCCGACGTTTTTACCGACCTCGAACGCATCGGTGTCGACCAGCGCGACACGGCCTTCGTTATTGGTCAGATCTTCCGCCGCGTTTTTCCAGCCCTTGACCAGATTCTCGCCGCCGGAGCGCAGCGTTTCCTCGATGACTTCGGGATTGAGGAACGCCATGTTCGAGGGGCTCATCATGTCGCAAAACTGTTTTGCGAAAAACTTTGCGCGGCGCTTGGTGCGCTCGTCGACGTCGGTCGCGTCGATCGCGTTCAAGAAAGCTTCGGTGACCAGCAGATAGGCTTGCTTGAGCGTATCGAGCGCCGGGTTTTCGGACCATGCGGCGTTCGCAAAACGGCGGTCGCCGGATTCCGGTGAGACGACCGGCGTCTCGCCGTTCGTCCCGCATGGTGCGTTCCGCGTTGCGCGTAAAGAGGTCGATCCAGAGCTTTGCGAAGTGCGCCTGCGACTCAGCGAGGCGATCCGGCTCTTTGATCATTGCCTGCCACACATCCAGGGTGGCCTTGCCTACCCCGAACGGATCCATCGGATTCACGCTTCGTACAACCCCGTTTCAGTCAAATGCGATCCAGACCCGCGTCGCACGATCCTTGTGTGCCAGCGGAAGGATGCGATTGCGGACGACCCCACGCATCAATTCGAGACTCGGCGCCTTAACCCCGACGCGCCAGCGCCATTCTTCATTCAAACGCGCGATCGGCAGCGGAGCAGGCCCCAAAATCTCACCGGCACGCTCCTGGCGCAAGGATCGCCGCGTAGCCGCGTATTGCCGTCTCGACTGCTTTGCGCGAACGTCCGGAAACGCCGACATAAGCAAGCTCACCGAAGGGCGGATACGCAAGCGCCTTGCGTTCCTCGAGCTCCTCGCGTGCGAATGCGTCGAAATCCGCGCGCGCGCCGAGCACAATCGCAGGATGATCGGGTGCATACGTTTGCACGATCGCGATTCCGGGACGCGAACGCCCGCTGCGACCGCACACTTGTGCGATGAGATCGAACGTTCGTTCCGCCGCACGATAGTCGGGAGCATGCAATCCAAGATCGGCGGCAACGACGCCGACCAGCGTCACGCTCGGAAAATCAAGACCCTTGGCGACCATCTGCGTCCCGACCAAAATGTCGGCGTCGGTTTCAAACGCGGACAGGACACGCGCGTGGTCCCCAACACGAGTTGTCGTATCGGAGTCCATCCGGACCACGCGCGCACCCGGCCATAACTTCTTCACCTCTTCTGCGACTTTTTCCGTCCCAATTCCGAACTCTCGGAACGCGGAATTTTTGCAACGGGGACAGATCTCGGGCAACGCAAGCTGCAGGTCGCAATGGTGGCACCGCAAGAGACCTTCGCTGCGATGCGCGACGAGCGACGTCGTGCAGCGCGTGCACTCGGGGACGAAGCCACAACCGCGACATAAGATGAAGCCGGCCGAGCCTCGCCTATTAACGAATAAAATAGTTTTCTCGCCGCTCTCCAGACGCGCGGCAATCGCTTCCGTCAACAGACTCGAGAACGCGCGCCGGTTTCCCGTGGAAAACTCACGCGTCATGTCGACGACGTGCACCTCCGGCATCGCGGCCGCGGTGGCGCGGGTCGTCAAACGCACGAGATCGATCTCGCCGCGCAGCGCGCGCTCGTACGACGTCAGCGGCGGCGTCGCGGTACCGAGAATCAAGAGCCCATTTGCCAGACGCATGCGTTCGCGCGCGACGGCCAGCGCGTCGTAGCGGGGCGTCGTCTCTTGCCGGTACGAGGTCTCGTGGGCTTCGTCGACGACGACCAGCCGCACGTCGTCGAGCGGTGCGAAGATGGCGCGAGCGCGCCCCGACGACGACGCTGATCTCACCCCGCGCCGCGGCCTGCCAGGCATCGTAGCGTTCGCGCTGCGAGAGCGCCGAGTGCAGCACCGCGACGCGGTCGCCGAAGACCGCTTCAAAGCGCCGCGCCGTCTGCGGCGTGAGCGAGATTTCCGGAACGAGCACGATCGCGCGTCCGCCGGCTTCGACGACGTCGGCGATCGCTTCCAAATAGACGAGCGTCTTGCCGCTGCCGGTGACACCGTAGAGCAACAGCTCATCGAAGGACGACGTCGCCAGCTTCTCGCGAATCTTCGCGAGCGCCGCGCGTTGATCGCTCGACGGCGTGAGCGCGGGACGTACGATGCCTTCCGAGCCGCGCAAGGTGCGTGCCGATTGCTGGATCTCGCGAATCGCGCCGGATGCGATCGTGCGCGCGATGACGGCGTGCGAGTAGCCTTCCAACAGCGCATCGGAGCGCCGCAACGAACCCGCTTCGCGAACGGCCGCAGCGAGCGCAGCGGCTTTTCGACCGGCGATCGCGCCGTCACCCGGAACCAGCAGCGCCGTCATTCGCTCGGTCACGCGCGGGCCGCCCATCGTGCGAACGCGCGCAAGATCGCCGCTGCGTACGAGGTTCCCAAGATGCCGCAGCAAGGTCGAACGATCGGCAGCACGTCGCGCTTCCGGATGGCGCAAGAGTGCTTCTACGGAAAAGCCATCGCGCAGATCGTTCCAAATCAGTCGCAGCAAACGTTCCGGCACGCCGGCATATCGTGACGGCGTCGGTGACGGCGCAACGACTTGAATCTTCTCCTCAACGCGCGGGATCGCGCCGGCGAGGACGACGGCACCGAGCGCTTCCCCGAGCGTGCAGACAGCACGATCCGCGATGAATCGCGCGAGCGCGAGACCCGTCTCGTCGAACGCGCGCGGCGCAGTCGGAAATCTTGCCGACCGGACGCAGAGCGACGTCACCATTCGAAACCGGCGCCGAGACAACGTAGCCGTAGACTTGGCGTGTCCCGAGCGGAACACGGACGACGTCGCCGATGCGCGGAGACAAACCATCGGGAAGCGCATACGTAAGGGGCGTGTCAAAACGCGCGGTTCGAAGATGAACGAGCACGTCGACCGCCAGACCGGGCGACACGCCCTGCGCTTGCGCCGCTCTTAGGAGCTCTCCTTCCCGGGCTGTACGATGTGCGGCGTAATGAGGAAGACGATCTCGTCGCGTTCGGCGCTCCGCTGCCGGTTCTTGAAGACCTCACCCAAAATAGGGATGTCTGCGAGCAACGGCAGCTTCGTAACGGTTTCCGACGTAACCTCACGCAGCAAGCCTCCGAGAACGATCGTTTCGCCGTCCGCGACGCGAAGGGTCGAATCGACTTTTCGGTTCGCAATCACCGGATACGTTTGTTCGAAGCCCTGAATCTCGCTGTACTCAGGATGGAGCTCGGCGACGATCGAACCATCTGCGCCAATCGTTGGCGTCATGCGTAGTTTTACGCCGATATCAATCGTCTGAATCTGCTGATTTCCGCTGCGTATGTCGAAGTAAATGATCGGGTACGTTTCTCCGATTAATAGGCTCGCTTCGTGGTTGTTCAGAGTAACGAGTCGCGGCGTCGCCAGAATTTTGGCGCGACCCTTCGAAACCATGAAGTTCAGCGTGGCGTTGAGCTGCAGTGAGCTCCGCGCGAACGTAAAGCTCGTCGCGCCGGCCGACGGCTGGCCTAAGAGATCGACGCCTCCGAATTGAATTCCGACGTTCGACGAATCGTTTTGCGGCGTCATGTCGATTACTTTTACTTCGAACATGACTTGGCGAGACGGCTGATCGATTTGATCGAGAAATGCATGGACGGTCTGCGCAACTTCCTGTGCACCGTTCACCAAAATCACGTTTTGCCGGTCGTCGGCCACGGCGGTGCCGTCAGGGACGAAGCCTTTGAGCAGTTTTACAGCATCCGATGCTTTGACGTATCGCAGGGCGACGATACCAACTCTCTGAGCGACGGCCGGGCTTGCGGGCGCATCCAGGGCGGCAATCAAGCTGGTGGCCCGTTCGATCGTCGACTGATTCCCGGTTACGACGATTGACGCCGTACGACGGTCGGCGAGCACGACCGTTCCTGCTACGAGCGCATCACTGAGAGGTTTAACGAGGTCTTCGGGCCGGGCATTGACGATCCGGAAGATTTTTGTGTGCGTGCCGAGCTCGCCGTCATCGCGCTCACCGAACCGGCGGTTCATAGATGCGCCGGCGCCGACCAACAGGACGGCGCCCTCCTTTCTGACTTGCAGATCGTAGGCGCGTGTTAGCGCGTCCATCGTCTGCTCGAACGTGACCCCTCGAAGGTGCAGACTAACGCGGTCGTGTCGAAGCGATCCGTCTGGCATCAGATTGACGCCCGCCTGCGTGCCGAGAAGACGCAGGACGTCGACGATGTCGGCATCGCGCACATCGATGTTTATCGTTGCGGCCGCCGAAGCGCCCGCCGTAGCCAGAGCTATTGCAAACAGGGCGATGACGCCATGTCGTCTGTTCTTCATCGTTGTTTCTCCGAAAATTGCAAACACCGTCCGTCAGCGAGAATCACCGTATCCGAAACGATGGAGACAATGCGCGTGCCCTCGATTACGTCACCGACCGCAACGATCTGCGTCGCGCCGTTTTCAAGCGAGAGGAGCGCATGCGGCGCTGCCCCCATTACGATCGCCACCAGCCGCGCGTCTCGTTTTTTCTGAGGCGACGGCACTCGAGCGCTTTTCCGTTCGCCCATGGCGGGCAACGCGCGCGCGAATGGATCGCCGTGCGGACGAATCTCGCGCACCGGGATCCGGCCATCCGGAATTGGAACGGCGACGACATCTGGTGACAGTCGTTCGGGACCCGGCGCGGCGTGACCGAACACCGGGATAAGCGCGAACCCGGCACAGACGAACATCGCGCCACTGGACGCGAAAAGCTTTCGCCTACGGGACGTGAGGGCGAACACTGCTGTCACCTAGGCGAAAGACATTCAGCGACAATGTGGCTCGCACGTGTCCATTTGCCCGTTCAAACAAGACTGTAGACGTTTGCGTCGCAACGTGCGACGACGAAAGGTCAGCAAGGGTCGCGAGCGTTGCCGGATATTCACCCTCAACCGTCACCGCGAAGCGCGCGTTTCCTTCGTGACGGAACGCGGTGACTTGGACATTTCGCCGGCGTGCGATCGTTTCAAGGTCTGTGAAGAGGGCGGTGATTTGGTTGCGCAGCGAATCTCCCAGGTGTAGACCTCGAATCCGCGACTCAACTAAGCGGGCGGAGCGTTCGACATTTTCGCCAGCAAGAAGCGCCCGACTTTGCGCTGCGATCTCGAGACTGAGGGCTGCCGCGCGAGCATCAATGCCTGCTATGGTCGATTCGAATCCGACGAGGCAGGCGAATGCGAGCAGCGTTGAGAGCGCCAACAAAGCAAAACTCATTTGCCAGCGATATCGAAGTGAAATGAAACAGCATCCGGCACGATCTCATCGCGACGCAGTTCAAAGACCGCGGAACGATCGAACGTTGATTCGAGTCTCCCGAGCGAAGCTCGGATATCGATAAGATTCGTGCCTCGGCCTTCGATGTCCAATTCGTCCGGCGCGGCGCGAAGCTGCGTTAGAGCCATCGAGGTCGCCAGCTGGTCGCTCGCGGCGGCGATCCTCGCAGCAAGATCGGCGTTAGAACGCCTGTGCGCAAGCGCGGTAAGCAGCGCGGTGCGCCGGTCTCGGATCGCCCTCACGCGCATCTGGATGTTTTGAACGTCGATCGCGAGTGCGTCGCGCCGCCGTTCGAGGTCGTGCGCATTGTTCAGCGCGTCAACCAGTCGAACCACCCCTAAGGCCACGAAAGCGAACAGCACGCCAATGACAAACAGTCCGGCACGAAAGGTTCGAGCGCGTCCTAGCAAGCGCGAGATGGCCGCTCGAAGTTGTTCCGCAGCTCCGGGATTGCGAAAATCGACGCTGATCACGCCGCGCTCGTCGCTGCGATCGGTAGAGCCGATGCTACAGCACCGTACCAGTCGAATGCTGCGGCATGCTCGACTTCCGGCGGCAAATCCGATTCGATCAGCGAGTGAAGATCAACGGGCGTGACCCGCAACCCGAACGCATCCGCGATCTTGTCGCGCAGACTCGAGAGACGCGCGCCGTTACCGCAGACGAACAGTGTCTCTGCGCCTATTTGGATTGCTTCTAGTTGAGCTTCTAACGCACGCACATACGCATCGAGCGCGTCGTTCGCTGCACCACCAAGTCCGATCGTTCGCTTTCGTATTTCCGCAATTTGGAGGCTCGTTCCAAACTCTCGCGCCAATGCATCGGTAAAGAATGCACCGCCGAGCGGAAAAGACCGCACAATGGGAATGCCACCAGCCAACTCGATCAACGTGCTGCGCTCAAGACCGATATCGAGCAGAGGGAGCTGAGGTGTACGCGCTAAGATGCATGCCTCGTGATCGACGGTCATCACGCGGATTCCACACGACATTAGCACGTCAATTGTCGCCCGCACTTTTAGAGCCGGCGCTGCCGCAACGAGCGTCTGGGGACCGATCGTGGCAGACCGAACCGCAATTGTGTCCTCGTCGACACTTTCACCGAACATCGAGACGCCTTCGAAGCGGACGGCCCGCCTCAATTCGGTCATACGCATATTGGGAAAACGAATCGACCGCAATCGCGCGTCGCATGTTCGAATCGCGGCGATACCGCGTCGCTCGACTCTTGGGATCGCTTCGAGGGCAAGACGCAGAGCTTCGCGCGGATCGTCGACGATGTCGGCCCCACCCGTCGCAAGCAAGCGCGTACGACCGGTGGCGTCTCGCACGAGCGCGGCAACGCGAACACGCGACGCCCCGAGGTCAACGCCCAGTGGAAGCATGCGTTCTTTCACGCTGCGCGACCCAGTCCGAGGCGCGAGGGTTGGATTTCTAAGGAATCAGACTGCGCAGCTTCTCGGGCTCGACAACGATCACATGAGACGTTCGCATGTCGATCAACTTCTCGTCCCAAAACCGGTTGAGCGTTCGATTGACCGTTTCGCGCGTCGTTCCGATCATGTTCGCCATCTCTTGATTTGTTAGGCGCAACGATATCTTCACGCCGTTGTCGGCTTTTTCGCCGAAACTCTGACTGAGATTCAGAAGCAGCGATGCCAACCGTGCACGAATGTCCTGCGAGGTCGTTGCCGCGATAAGTTGGTTCGCGGCGCGGAGACGCTGCGAGAGCGCCGTCACCAAATAGCGGGCAATCTTCGGCGAGCGTTCGAGAACCTCGAGAAACGCTTTCTCGTCGATTACTCCGACCTTCACGTCGCTCAGCGTCTTGATCGATGCCGAGCGTAACGAGGAATCGAAGAGGCTCATCTCGCCGAAGAAGTCGTTCGACTTCAAGATTGACAGAATCGTCTCTCGACCGTCCGAGGCGACGCGCGTAACCGCGACCGAGCCGTCCAGGATGATGTAGAACGTCCCACCCGGATCGCCTTCGCGCACGATGAACTCGTGCTTGTGGTACGTCCGCAGCGACGCAGTCTGCGCAACTTGCTGCAGTTGCGCCTCCTCGAACTCGCGGAACAGTGGGATATTGCGAAGAGTGAGTGTGTCGATCATCTGCGATTATTGTTCCCGGGGTCATCGGATAACCCCGTCACTCAGCCGATGATACGCCAAAAGGCACACGCTACCCGCCAAGAGGTAGGGACCGAACCGCATCGACGTGCCGAATCGGGCCTTTCCCGCAATAATGCCGGCAACCGCGATAGTCGCGCCGACGATGAATGAAAGCCCGATCGCGCTGATGCCGCCGATTGGCCCGAAGCCGGCTCCGACGACTGCCGCAAGCTTTACGTCGCCGAGTCCGATGCCTCGGCCCAGCGTTAGCGCCCACATGCAGAAAACGGCTCCGCAGGCGACAGCAGCTCCGAAAAGAGATGAGATCCCCGCTCCTTCGAGTACCGCGACAACGACGACGCCGACTGTCCCGGCGACGACGAGCGGGTCGAATATAAATCCTGACTGCGCATCGACAACCGCAGCCACTGCAAGGACGACGAGTGCCGCCACTATTGAAAGCGTCGCGCAGGAGGTAGCTGCGGCAGGCGCCGCAATGCACGCCGTCGCTATCCAGTACGTCGGCGCCGCATGTAAATGAAGCCCACGCCGCCCTGCAGCGCGTTGCGCAAGCGTACCGAGAAACGCTACCCAACCAAGGACGAACGCAGCGTTAGCGATCATCGCCGTGTGCCCGCGATTCGCAGCATTGCGATCTGCGCAAGGCGTGAAAAGCGTCGGTCGTGCGTCGAGTCCCCGAGCGCCCGAAGTTCCTTCGCCGCGCGTACGAGGTCATTCATGCACCAAAGCGCGAGGGCGCGATCGACGGCGATCGCCTGGTCGTTATGTCGCCGCAAATATGCATCGGCGACTCTGACACCGTCAGAAAGGATGGTGCGCGTATGGATCTCGAGCGATGCGAAGACGAAGCGCTCGGCCGCAGTTCCGCAATCCGGATCGTCAAGAAGCGCGAGCCGATAGTAGTGTTGGGCAGTCGTGGGATCGCCGGACCGAAGGAACTCGTCGCCGCGTATGCAGAGCGCGTCAGCAATGAACGGACGCAGAAGCACTATCGCCAAAAGCGTACTGAAGAAAGCCAACACACAACGGCGCAATGGCGCAATCGTCATGCGAGTAGCGCGTACAGTCCGCCGACCATTAACAGCAACGATCCGCTGACCGTCACGCAGGCGTCGTGCGGCAAGGACCATTTACTGAGATTTTTCGATGACGCGACGAGAGCAGCGAGGGCCAACGGGAGCGTATGACCTACACCGAATGCCAGCAGCAACCCCATAGCCATCACGCCTCCATCTTGAGCTGCCACGAGCCCGAATGCGATCGCGATGGGTGTGCAGCATGGCGAAAACATCATCGATGAAACGAAGCCCGCAAAAAATATGGGGCCAAATGAAATCGAGGGAACCCGCTTTACCTCGCACGCATGATGCTGCATCGCCGTCAGCGCACGTCCGCCGCAGACCATGAGCGCTAGCGCCAGCAACGCGTAGATAATATGAGTCCCCACCCGGAACATCGCGATGAGCGCGCCAGCGAACGCGTAAACGAGGTACCCAGCGAGACATCCCGTCACGAACACGACTGCGCGGGTCCGCTCCTTCTGCTCCGCGGCGTACGCCGCCAGTATGAGATAGCGTGGCGCGATGCACGGTCCGATGCTCGACGCCAAGCCAGAGGCGAAGGCCGAAGCCATCGCTGCCAGATCGCTCACTTTGCGCTCAAGCCGGTACCGGCAATGTATTGAATCCCACTTGATGAGCTGGTATAGCCCGTCAACTTTGCCAGCGTCGAGTTCGCGTGTACGCCAGGGCATGCGATCGTATACCCGGCGACGCCGGCGGAAGTCGTGTTCGTGAACGTGTACGCCGCTCCGATCGTCGCCGCAGCAGGATCGGTGGGAACCGTATTCAGATAACCCGTACCGTTCGCCGTGAACAGAGTCGCCGACACGTCGCCAGAAGTGGGGTAGATTTGCTGATCGGCATAGTACAACTCGGCAGCCGTCGCGATCGAGCGAAGATTCGACTCACAGGCAGCCGTCATTGCCTGTGCGCGTGCGTTGACGAAGTTGGGGATAAGGATTCCGGCCAAGATCGCGATGATCGAGACAACGATCATCAGCTCGATCAATGTAAATCCACGCTCGCTCTTCATGTTGCGTCCAGTGCCCGAGCGCGAGCTTCTAAGCCGCATCTAGCATGCGAGCAAGACGCTGCAACGTACGCGTCAGCAAACGTGAGACCTGGCGCTGTGAGATTCCGAGAGAGCGTCCGACTTCCGATTGCGTGCGATCCATGAAAAAGATCTCACGGACGATCCGCAACTCTCGGCCGGATAGGCTGCGCAGAGCATTCGTTAGGCTGAGACGGTCCTCGAGACTGTAAGCTTCCGTTTTCTCTTCAGCACGGGTAAAAATGGCATCATCTCGCAAGTCGCGCGACTCATCGTCTTGCGTTGCGGATCGAGAGCCGACTCCGCGCAGCGCCCGAAGTTGATCGACGACGAGCGCGGAAACGCCGATCTCGGCTGCCAGCGCAGACGTCGTTGGTTCGCGTTCACAGCGCACGGCGAGATCTTCGTACGCTTGAGCATACCTTCGTTCAAGAGCCCGTAACTGACGCGGGGTTCGAACAAGCCGTTCGTGATCACGAACAAAGTGCATTAGTTCGCCCACGATGATCAGCCACGCATAGGCTTCGAACGGAGTTTGATAAGCACCACTGTAGCGTTGCGCTGCCTTTATAAGACCAATGGCTCCGACTTGCTCGAGATCGGAACGGTCGATCGTACCGCGGTAGAATTTCCGTGCACCTCTTCGGCACAAATAGTGATGCGCGGCGACGAGTGCGTTCCGATTCATAAGCGACGGATCGGAGACGAAACGGTCGACGAACTCTTGTCGTAACTCTGCTGTCATGTTATCGATCCTATCAATCCGTAAAGGGGCAGAAAAATCGAAAAGACGATCAGGCCGACGACGAGGCCGACAACGCCAATGAGCGCGGGCTCGAGGAGCGCGACGAAGGCCGCAATCGCAGCCTCCACCTCGACATCGAGATAATTTGCAGCGGCGAGCAGCATCGCGTCGAGTGCGCCGCTTTCCTCGCCGACACCGACAAGCGCGAGCGTCAGCGGATCGAAGAGCGCGGTCTGCTGCAGGGCACGGTACATTCCCTCACCACGGCGCAGCGCGTCGCTCACCTGTGAAAGAGCACGCCTGTAGGTTCGGCTCCCGGAAACGGGTGCGACGACGTCGATCGCCGTCAATATGCCGACCCCGGATCGCAAGAGTGCACCCAGCATTCGGATGATTCGCGCGACAGTCGCGTGACGGATGACGGCGCCGACGAGCGGGACGTTCAGTTTAATCCGATCGAACGCCGCAAGACGCTCGAGCTTGCAGAAACCGGAAATCGCCGCCGCACTTGCGATCACGCCGACGAGACCCGGTAAGGTCTTCACCGAGCCCAGCACGCTCCCAATATCGAGCAGCATTCGCGTCGGCCACGGCAATGGGACGGAGAACCGAGCGAAGAGTGACGCAAACATCGGTACGACGTGCACCATAAGAAACGCGATCAGCAGAATTGCAGCGCCTGCGACGAGCGCCGGATACGTCAGCGCCGCTTGCAGCTTTTTTCGAACGACGTGCTCTCGCTCGAGGACGTCCGCGATACGGTCAAGGACATCGTCGAGAACGCCACCGGTCTCACCCGCGCCGATCATTGCCGTTTGCAAGGGTGAGAAATCCGCCGGCCGGCGTGCAAACGCGGCACTGAGCGTGCTTCCGTGTTCCACATCCGCGACGACGGCGCGCAGCGCCTCGCGCAGGCGTCGCTCGCCGCAATGCGCGACCGCGACATCCAGCGCCCTGCGAAGCGGGACGCCCGCGCGGACCAGCACAGAGAGAGCGCGGAAAAACGCGAGGACTGCCCGTCGCCGACGTCCCTCGATCTCCGGAAGACTGAAGCGCCGGATTTCGGTGCCGACGGTCAACGACGTCACGAACAACGCGCGACGCTGGAGATCGATCGCGGCGGCTCGTACCGACTCGGCTCGCAAGGTACCCGCGACGACCTCGCCCTCGCGACTTCGCGCCGTGTATCGAAAAACGGTTACGTTCACGGGCGAGGAACCTGCGCGAGGTCTCCGACGCGTTCGGCCGCTGCGAGTGCCGCTTCGGCCGTGATTTCCCCGCGCTCGACTAGAGCGGCGAGATGCATTTCCAACGTCTGCATTCCGGACGAACGGCCCGTTTGCATCATCGAGCGCAATTGATGCGTCTTGCCTTCGCGGATCAGATTGCGGACGGCATCAGTTGCGATGAGGATTTCAGCAGCTGCTCTCCGCCCTTTTCCACGCGCCCGTGGAACGAGACGCAACGCGATGACGGCTGCCAGCGTCTGCGCGACTTGGATGCGAATCTGTTCGCGACCGTCGACGGGGAACGCATCGATCAGGCGTTCGAGCGCGCCGGGTGCGTCAACCGTGTGCAGCGAGGCCAAGACCAGATGCCCTGTTTCGGCAGAACCGAGGGCACTGCGCATGGCTTCCGGATCACGCAACTCACCAATTACGATCACGTCCGGATCGGCGCGCAAGATTGCACGAATTGCTTCGGCTAAATCAGCCGCGTCAGTTCCTATCTCGCATTGTGCAATCACACACCGATCGTCGATGTGCACGTATTCGATCGGGTCCTCGAGCGTCACGACATGGCGATGATGGCTTCGGTTGAGAGCGCCGATCATCGCGGCGAGCAACGTGGTCTTTCCGCTTCCCGTCGGTCCGACGACCAAAATCAGCCCATTCTTTCGAAGCGCAAGTTGCTCGATACAAGCCGGGAGATCAAATTCTTCGATCCTCGGCACAGTCGAGGGAAACAACCGCACCGCGCAACGTAGGCCGCCACCTGCACGAAAAGCGTGCAGACGTACCGCGCCGAGGGTGCCGTCATGCAGCGCGACGTCGCAGTGTCCACGCTCCGCAAGTTGAGCCTGAGCGCGTTCATCGAGATGCGTCTGCAAAAAGATCATGCAACTCGGCGGGACCGATCTCGTCCTCACCTCGCCGGACGAGCCGACCGTCGATACGCAAAACCGTGCCGCGTTTCGCGGCGATATGAACGTCCGAGGCACCGCGTTCGCGCGCCGCTCGAACAATTTCCTCGACGCGCATCGTGCCTAGCTGGGAGGCGCTCACGCCTCGGATCCGAGAACACGGCGCAGCTCTTCGCGCGACGTCTCGCCCGATGAGATTTTCGCCGAACCGTCGATGGAAAGCGGCTCGTAACCCGTCCGCGTCGCCGAGTTTTCGAATCGTCACAACGGATGCTCCTGACGTCATCGCGTCACGAATCTCGTCGTCGACTTCGAGCAACTCGAAAAGGCCGATACGACCACAGTAGCCGCTGCGCCCGCACGCAGCGCACCCTACGGCGACATACGACCCCGAGCTCTGATCGAACGCGCGGCACTCAGGACAGAGACGACGCACGAGCCGCTGCGAGAGAATGCCGAACAGCGCTGCGCCGATTGCATGACGGTCGAGTTTAAGCTCGAACAGGCGCTCGATCGACCGCGGCGCATCATTGCTGTGCAACGTCGTTAGGACGAGCTGGCCGGAAAGTGCGGCGGAGACGGCGATTGCCGCCGTTGCAGCATCGCGCATCTCGCCAACCATGATGACGTTTGGGTCCTGACGCAAGAACGATCGCAGGACAATTGCGAAATCCAGGCCGGCGCGCGCGTTAACATTTACTTGCGCGATGCCGTCAAGGCGGATCTCGACTGGGTCCTCAACCGTGCAGACACTCCGCGTCCGATCCGCGATCTCACGCACCGAGCTGTACAACGTCGTGGTCTTCCCGCTTCCGGTTGGGCCGGTCACGATCAGAAACCCATGAGGCGCGGCGATCATGCGTCGGTAGCGTGTTAGGGTGGCGGCACGCATGCCGAGATGATCGAGACTCGGGTTCTTGGCTTGCGCATCTAGGAGCCTAATGACGAGTTTTTCGCCGTCGATCGTCGGCACGGACGAAACGCGCGCGTCGACCTCGCCCTTTGTCGAGGAGATCGTGTATCGCCCATCCTGCGGCTGTCGCCGATCGGCAATATCCATGCCGGCGAGCAGTTTGACGCGTGATATCAGTGGAAGATACAACGCTGCATCGAGCCTCTCGCAGTCGCGCAGCATACCGTCGACGCGTAGACGCACACGCCCGCCGAACGATGTGGGTTCGAAATGGAGGTCCGACGCGCTTTCTGCTAGTGCGCGTTCCTGCAGCGCACGCAGCGTACGTACCGCCGGTGCTTCTTCAACCGCTAATGTATGTTGCATGGCGCCGACAATTCTCGTAGTGCAACAATTCTGCGCCTGCGGCGTTCGTACTCTAAAATTGTTTAGTAAAAGGGAGATTTCCACGACAGCCGAACGCACGGCCGAATGTATCGGGTGTGGTATATCGCCGGTGCACTTGTGCTGTGGCTCATCCTGTATCAGAGCTTCTTCCGCTACGAATACACGATGGTCGACGGGAACGCGGTCAAACGTTACGACCGGCTCTCCGGCACGACGTGCGGCATTCCGGATTGTCTACCACCGACACCGACGCCGGTTCCGAAACCGACCGTCTTCGATCCGGACCTCTCGTATAACGAATGGCAGCAGCGTTTCAATCACGAGGAACGGCTCGCAGTCCTCATGGTCAAGAAAACCGAATTCGGTGAAGAGTTAGCGCATTCGCCCGACGCGAAGAAGTTTGTGTGGACATGTGACTGGTCAGACTCGGTCGCCAGCAGCGTCTTCGTCCTCCACGATCCATCGAGCGACCATCCGCTTCCGATCGACCCTTCGTACATTGAGTCGCTGCGCGACCCCAAGTATCACGTCGACCTTGTGTGCTTTTGCGATCCCCACGGTTCGGGATACCGCTGGGAAGTCAACCTGAATAAGAAAACGATTACGTACGTCAACGACGATCCCACTCTCGAGAAAAAATATGGCCTCGTCGACTCGAAGTAGCTAAGCCGGATCTTTCTGTTCGATGGCCTCACCGTCGAGCACGAGAATGCCATCTTGATTGACGACCGTCGTCTTACAGCGTAGGCGGCGTCTCTCAAGGATGATCTCGATGACTTCGCTCGTTGCGGTCAGCGTGTCACCCGGATAAACCGGGGCCTTCCAACGCAACGTTTGCGCGACCGAGATTCCGCCGGGACGTTGTAACAATGCGCCGTTGACGGCGGAGAGCAGACTGGCGGTCAGCATGCCGTGCGCAACGCGTTTTCCGAAACGCGTCGTCTTCGCGTACGCTTCGTCCATGTGTACTTCGTACATATCGCCGCTGACGGCGGCAAACATCAAGAGATCGGCGTCCGTGATCGTCTTCGAGAACGTCGCCTTATCGCCGATCTTGAACTCTTCGAACGTCTTCCAACCGCTCAGCGCTTTGCTCCGTCCATGAAAGCGGCGATCCCAGCTTGGCAGACCTGATAGTCTTCATCCGATGTCCCCGACGAAACGCCGATCGCACCGATGACTTGATCGTCGACGACGATCGGCACGCCGCCCTTGATCCCGGTCAGGCGGCTCGAACGCGCCGCGAGGGCCAGTCGCACCGTGGTCAGCGGGTCGCCGCCGCCCTCTTGTTCTGTTGGCCGCTTGCTCGTCGCGGCGGACGCAGCTTTCGTGATCGCGATCTCGACCGAGCGGACGCGTGCGCCGTCCATCCGCGAGAATGCCAGGAGATAACCTCCCTCGTCAACGACTGCAATGCACTGCGGAATCCCCATGCGGGCTGCTTCCTTCTCGGCCGCGTGTAAGATGACGTGCGAGCCTTTTGTGCTTAGCTTGACGTTGTTGCGGATAACGAACGATTCGTCTATCATGGCGGGCGCGATTCGAGAGAGGACCCATGGCTGCCTTGACCCCCGATGTTGCCTTCGAACAAACTGCAAATGCGGCCGCTGCCCGCTGGGCGGCGCGCCCGGCTTATGTCACGTATGTGACGCATATGCACGTCGAGGCGCCGTCGGCGCATCAATCGCTCAACATCGATCGTCTCGTTACGGTTCGATCCGCCGACGACACCGCAATCCTCCAGGATTTGCCTAACGGCGGCCAATCGATCGCGCCCGGCTTTCCGATCAGTCCGACGTTCGATGCGCTCGCCTACTTCCGCCTGAACACGAACGCGACGTGGCACAAGAGAATCTTCGCAAATATAACCGGCCCATACGGAAACGGCTCGATCGTTCCGCTCACGTTCAAAGATCCAAAACCCAGCGAAAACGAAGTCATCGTTACCTCGCTGCGGTATTACTATCCCAAGTTCGCTCCGGATTCATCGGATGCACCCGACGGCCACATGCACATTACGATGACGGCGCTGCCGACGCTGACCAACGGCAACAGCTCGGATTTCTACATCAGTGATGTCGTGATCGACAACGCGACAATGCTGCCGCTATCGGTCACATACGTCGGCAAAGACGATCGCAAGTTCAAGATCGATTACGGTTTTGTCGACAACAACCTGGGTCGTCACACACGCCTTCTTCGAACAGACGGTGTACTCGGTTCTGAAGATCGGCCGCGTGCATTATAGCGCCGACGCGACCTTCACCAATTATCAGTTTTCGGACACCTCGCCCGATCCGCGCCTCCCGCCACTCGCGACACCGCAGCCTACCTCGACACCTTCGACTTAAGCGAGCGAAGCTTTAGATTCTTCGCTCGGCTTCCAAGTAGGCTTTGTCATGTGGGGCGAGCGATAAGACGTGTACTGAGCGGCAGCGTTCATCGATCGCGTAAACCATCCGCCAGGCAACCCGTCCACTAAACACGATTTTAACTGACCGAGCGGAGCTGAGCTTTCCCTGTTTCTTTGGAAACCTCTTAGGATCGTGAGCTAAGCGATTCGAACACTTCAGCGATGCGGGGCCTAAACGCATTCGACCGCGGACCGCCGTTTTCTCCGATTGCATCCGCGACTTTAGCGTGAACTTCGACGCGCCATCGTTGGTCTGCCGGCTTTACTATATCGCTGAACCGGGTGACCCGCGGCTTCATCGAATGCGGCCATGAGCGCGTCGGCTTCGATGAATTCTGATCGCGGAGCCGATGCACGGCGGATAAGCTCAGCCTCGTCGGGTCGATCCACACCACGGGAAAGAACGAGTTCCGAAACGGACGTCTTGAGCGCATCGGCAAGCCGCTGCACGGTATCAACGCTGACGTGCGTTGTGCCACGCTCGATCCGGGAAATCGTCGGGCGCGAGACGGAGGCCTTTGCGGCGAGCTCCGCTTGAGATATCTTCGCTCGTGCGCGCGCGACGATGAGATTGACACGAAGTGCCTCCATCGCGGACGGGCGCGTTTGGCGCTTACGTTTCGATTTGCGCATAGCTAAATTGTATCACATATGATTCAATTCGAAACGGTGCCTGTTTGGAAATCCGTCCGACCTCGCAAACAGTGCCCTAAGCGCGCTCTCAAAGACAGAGCGGAATCAGAAGCGCGAATTAACTCAGCGCAATCTGATTCGGAGAGGGAGAGATTCGAACTCTCGAGACGCTCATCACGTCTGTCCGCTTTCGAGGCGGGTGCCTTCAACCACTCGACCACCTCTCCGCGGTCTGCGCGCGACAAAGAAGTCACGCAGCTGGCAGGCCGACTTCTTGTTCGAGAACGCCCCCGATCACCTGCACTCGGTGGTGAACTGCCGCCGAACCGAACACATCGATTACAGAGCCCGCGGCGCCGCCTTTCGGGTCGCTTGCCCCGTAGACGAGTCGCGTAATGCGCGCCGCTACGATCGCGCCGGCGCACATCACGCACGGTTCTTTGCTGACATACAGCGTCGAATCGCCGAGCCGCCACGCACCCGCGCGACGCGATGCTTCCGAGATTGCCAGCATTTCTGCATGCGCAGTCGGATCGGCGCGACGCTCGCGTTCGTTGCGCGCTTCGATCACGACGTCGCCGCATACGAGAACGGCGCCGACCGGCACGTCGCCAGCGGCTTCCGCTTCTGCAGCGAGCTCGAGCGCGCGACGCATATGCGTCTCATCGGCCGAGTCATGGTGCGGTCGGCGGGAATCGAACCCACAACCCTCAGCTTCGGAGGCTGATACTCTATCCAATTGAGCTACGACCGCGTGCTTGCAGCCGTACGAGTTGGGGCGCTACCCGCGCGGCTCCTGCGGATTGGCGCGCTGTTGCGACGGAACGTGCTTGAACAAATCGAGCTTGTGATCGACGAGTCCACGATAAAATTTTCGCACGCAATCCGGATGGCCGAAAAAGTACGTGCGCGCGTATGCCAGATCGTCGCCCGACGAGTCCGGAACATAGTGCGAAATTTCGATCTCTTCCATCTGACCGCGGTCGACCGGGTGTGGGCAGAAATCGCAGGGAATTGTCGACATCACGTACCTCTTTAAACGGTTCTGGAGCTAGAACCCCGTGCCGCTCAAACAAGATTCACCACCAACGGCGTGCTGCCCCCCAACACAAGCGTGATCAGGATTGCGATCCTTAAGAAGGATTCGACCGTTGTTTCCGCTTTGGCGGAACTCTTGATCGAAACCGTGGCAAACGGCGGCTCGGTGAGTTTCATGCATCCGCTTACCCCGGAGTTAGCGCGCGTGTTTTGGGAAGATTCTCTGGCCGCCGCCGAGCGCGCCGAGCGTATCGTCTTCGGCGCCTACGACGACAATGCGCTGATCGGCACTGTCACGCTTGTGTTCATCCAGGCGCCGAATCAGCCACATCGTGCAGAAGTCGCAAAGCTGATGACGCGCATGAACCGGCGCGGTCAAGGTATCGCACGCAAGTTGATGCAGACCGCGGAGCAAATGGCGATCGAGCGCGGGCGCACGTTGCTGACGCTCGACACCGCGGTAATAGACGGCGCAGCAGAGCTGTACGAAAAGCTCGGTTACGTACGTGCCGGCGTGATACCGGATTTTGCGCTAAAACCACTCGGTGGGCTCACCGGTACGGCCTACTATTACAAACGAATCGGAGCGGCGGCACAAACAAAATAGGTTGCGAATTACGCAACCTATTTTGAAACTTGACTCGGGTAGGATTTGAACCTACGACCTAGGGCTTATGAGTCCCCCGCTCTACCCCTGAGCTACCGAGCCGCAGCGAGCGTTGTTTATTGTGGTGTTGAAATCGCGGTCGGAGGGACTCGAACCCCCAACCTACAAGTTCGTAGCCTGTTGCTCTATCCAATTGAGCTACGACCGCGTGTTGTAGTTTTTTTTGTTTCGTCCATCGGAGAGAGAGGGATTCGAACCCTCGATACGGTTTAATCCGTATAACGGTTTAGCAAACCGCCGCCTTCAGCCACTCGGCCACCTCTCCAATTGCGCTGGCCTCGGTTCGCTTCTGCCGGGCGTCACGCCTGCGCCGCGCTACGGTGCGTTGCGCGTTTCCTGCCACTAGCGATGTACGACTACTCTGTACGTCGCCACATTGTGCCCGGAAAGGAAACCCCTTGCCTCGCCAAGCGCTACGGTGGACTGGTGGCTGCCCAATATTACGCTCTGGGTGTCGTCGGTTAACCCGTTGGTAACGTTTCCGCCTGAACAGTCAGGGTTTTTCCTGAACGTTCCTTCGACTTTCGCCGCTCCGCAGAACCACTCGAGTACGGGTTTCGCATAAGAGCCGTCAAAGACGTAGTGCGCTTTCGGTTTAATGAATCGCGCGGTGCTGCCCGCTTCAGTAATCCATTGCCAGGAACCATGCTTCGGCCCGATCGCCACCGAAACCCATACGCAAGTCGAAGAATCATTTTGGACCGTAACGCGCATATGGCAGCAAAGAGGCATAGATCGGGCACTTGAGCGTGTACGGTTCCGGGCGCGAAACACGCGAGCACGGCGATAATTGCGACAAAAATGAAAGTGCGTCGCACGAAAGCGACGCGAAAATCGTTCAACATAACGCAACCTCCCGCATCTGCCGTTGCGCTACGTAGCAGGAATTCCTTTACGCAAAGGCGCGCGCACCCAAACCTTGACCAACCAAACGTCGCATCATCTGTGCCGGATCTGCAGCAGCTTCCGGCCTGCGCAACGCTTCCTCGATACGGTGTAATCCGTATAACGGTTTAGCAAACCGCCGCCTTCAGCCACTCAGCCACCTCTCCAATTGCGCTCGCCTCGGTTAGCTCCGGCCGCGGCGCCACGCCTGCGCGGCTCAGGGCGTAACTCGCGTTACCTATTTGGGTAAATGCGCACTTTGAACGACGACGGTGACTTCCCGGTGAGCTCCGCCGTTGCACGAGCGATGCCAATGGGAGTCTGGTATGATGATCCTTGTTCTCTGCCGTTATAGCGGGAGCGAGCGTGTCCGCCGGAACAGTCAGGCTTCGCCATGAAGGTCGCCTTCGACTTTCACTTCAGAGTCGAATGCGGTATTACCGGCAGTTTTGGATGAGAGTTCTTCGAACTTGGTGGGATTCGTTCGGCTTGACGAATTGTGCCTTGTCTTTACCGGTCATCCATTGCCCAGGTGCGTAAAGTACGTCGCATGGGCCACAGAAACCCAAACGCAGGTCGCCGACTTATTCACAACCAAAACGCGTACAATATCCGATGGGCGCTATTTTCAGCGGCTTTGGTGAGGGCGTGGTGTCTGGGCGTGTACGGGTACGGAACATGTGAGCATGGCGATAATTGCGACCAAGTATGAAAGCGCGCCGCACGAAAGCGACGCGAAAATCGTTTAACATAATGTAATCTCCTGTTTCGCGGTTGCGTTAGGGGGCAGGAACTCCTTTACGCAAAGGCGCGCGCACCCAAATCTTGACCAACCAATCGTCGCACCATCTGTGCGACATCTGCGGCTGCTTCCGGCTTACGTAACGTTTCCGCACGAGAGAACAACCGCTCGAGGTCATGCGGCTGCGCATCCAAGAGTCGCTCGACCGCACGCGTCACGTCTTCGCGCGTATATGCGCGTAATGCCGCACGATGCTTGAGAAAGTGCCGCGTATTGCGTTCTTCTTGTCCGCCCAGCGGCTTCACGAGCACCATCGGAATGCGCGCGACAAGCGCTTCTGAGATCGTCAATCCGCCGGGCTTGGTGAGCAACATATCCGCGGCGTGCATGTAGTCGTAGACGTTTTCTTCGAACCCGCGTACGAACACCGGATACGGAAGACGCGAAACCCACTCGCGTAAGCGCGCTTCGCGACGCGTGTTCTTGCCCGTCAAGACGACGGCTGCGACCGGATGCGAGACATCTTCCAGACCGCGCAACATCATCTCGAGCGGACCGATGCCCAGACCGCCCGCCATCACGAGCACCAAACGCCGTCGCTCCGAGCGTCCCGAGCCCAAGCTCGCGACGCGCCTGCGCCTTTGAGGCAGCGAATCCGAAGCGCGGATCGACCGGTATACCGGTCGTTTGCACGCGCGACGGATTGATGCCGCGCGCAATCAGCATATCGCGCATCTGCGGCGTTGCGACGGCGTACGCATCGATATTGCGATAAATCCAAAACGGATGCACGACGTAATCGGTCACGATTCCCATGACCGGCAACGTCGGATCGATCGTGCTCTTGTAGTCGGCCATGATGCCGCACGGAAACGCGTGCGTGCAGACCACGCCGCTCGGCTGAATCGTCTCGATCAGCGCGTGCAGGTTCTGCGCGCCCAGGCGGCTGAGCCATTTGCGCGACGAGCCAACCTTGCGCGCGCGCTCGACACGGTCGTAGAGAAAGCCGTACATCCACGGCGCGATCTTGACCATGCGGATATAACCGTCCGCAGCGATCTTCGAAAAGAACGGGACGGCATGTTGATACGCATCGACGATGCGCACGTCGAGATCGTGCTCGCTCAGCGCCGTTTCGACGGCTTTTGCTGCCGAGGTGTGGCCGACGCCAACGCTCGCCGAGAGAAAGAGAACCGGACCCTGCTTAGCTACGATTTCTCCTCCGGCTCCTCTTCATCGGCTTCTTCCGCCAAAGCGAAAAAGTCATCGAGGATCTCTTGCGCAAGCGCCTCGTTTGCGAGCAGATTGCCGGTCGCGTCGGAGACGACGAACTCGTCTTCACCTTCGCTGTAGCAGATTGCATACGTCGTCTTATCCTCGTCCTCGACCAGACCGACGACCTCGAACTCGATCTCGCGGCCATCCGTCGTCTCGACGACGAAGGTCTCACGCAGCTCGAGCGCTTCGCCTTCGCCGGCCGGCGCAGGGGCCTCACCGTTTCCGTTGTTCGAGTTTATGGCGGGCCTCCAATCTCAGTGCAGATAGCGTTCGACGTTTGCGTTGTGTTCCCCGAGCGTTCGGGCGAACGCGTGATGCCCGTTCCCCTTATAGACGTAATAGTAGTAGTCCGTTTGCTGCGGATGAGCGCCCCCAGCAAAGAGGGTCGGCCGGGGTTCGCAATCGGCGTCGGCGGCAGCCCGACGTGCAGGTACGTGTTGTAGGGCGAATCCGTCCGCAGATCGGCAAGCGTGATCTCCGTATGATGATTCGGAAACGCGTATTCGAGCGACGCATCGACCTGCAGCGGCATTCCCTTGCGTAAGCGGTTGTAGATGACGCCCGCGATCAAGGCGCGCTCGTCGTCGGCCTTCGCTTCGCGCTCGACGAGCGATGCGACCGTTACGACCTGCGGCAGCGTGAAGCCCAAACGGCGCGCTTGCTGCTCGGCGTCGCGTGGCAATTCTTTCCGAAATTGATCGACGAGAATGCTCGCAGCCTGATCGGGACTCAGCGTAAGCGGAAAGAGATAAGTGCTCGGAAAGAGGTAACCTTCGAGACTCTTGGTGCGCACGCCGCCGAGCACGATCGTCTGGTGTTCGAAATAGGCTTGATACGCGTTTTCCGCGCCAAGCTTACGATCGGCGAGCGCGTCCGCGATCTGCACGGCGGTAAACCCTTCGGGAATCGTTACCCACGTCGCGACGCGCGCGCGCCCGACTAACAGCTCTTGCAAGATTTGGTCGAGCGTCTGGTGCGCGGGAAAGATATACTCACCAGCCTCCAAATCGCGGTCGACGCGCCGGGCGCGCGCCAAGATTCGGAACGTGAGCGGATCGACGATCACCGAACGCTGCGCGAGCAGCGCGGCGACCTCTCCCGATGTCGCGCCGTGCGGCACGACGACATCGGTGGCGGCGCTAGGATGGCTGCGGTCCGCAAAGGCGATATACCAGAACCGCGCTACCGCCACGAGGACGATGAGCGCGAGGCCGGCGACGATCCGCCTCAACGACGTCGTCCGTCGCGCGAGATAGGTATCGAGGATCAGGCCGCGGCGAGTTTGTCGACGACTTGCTTTCGCTTCTTACGTGAGACGTCGGCCGCGATCAAGGATTTCGTCGCTTGCGCCGTCGTCAGGCGCTCATCGACGCGCGCGATTTGTCCGCTCCATGCCCGTTCGAGCTCGGCAACGAACCGGTCGATCTTCTCCGAGGCCAATCCGCGTTCGCCGCCCAAGCCGAACCGGATCACCGACGACGATCACCTGCACGCCACGCTCCGAGGCGATCTCGACGATGCGCCGCACGTCGTCCCGAATCGCCGTCCGCTCGAGGACGTCGAGCGGGAGCGAAAACGTGTCGCTCGGATCCGAGACCGCGATCCCGATCCGTTTCTCGCCGACGTCGAGCGCAAGTATGCTCATTGCTGGTGCGCCATCTCCTCGAGAAACGCCGAGGCTTTCGCGCGTTTTCCGAGATGGTAGACAAGCAGCGCGTCGACGGCGCGCGCAACCGCCGGCAACGCGGAGGCAGTCGCGCCGCGCTGCGCGCGCGGTGCGGCGAGCGCGCGAATGTTAGCGATCTCTTCGCCCGTGAGTTTTCCGGCGTCGCCTGCGGAATGGCAAGCGCCGCACACCAGACCACCCGCGGTTGGATCGAGCCAGACCTCGCGCGCGTTCTCGAGCGAATCACCGCAACGTACGCACACGTCCATGCTCGGCAAGACGCCGAGCACGTCGAGCAGCCGCAGCTCGAAGCGCGGCAAGAGCTCTGAGGGCCGCTCGCGCATTCGCGAGCGCGTGCACGACGCCACGCAGCAGCTCGTAAATCTCCGTCCTGCGCCAAATCCGGCTCGCAAAACGCATCGACCAGTTCTGCGACGACGTTCGCGGCGGCGAACGTCGCGGGCTGCACGATCCCTTCCCACTCCGAGCGCAAGATCGTCGCGCCGGTGATCACGTCGAGCGAACGGCCGGCGTGCATCGTGAGGGCGGCTTCGGTCAGAAACTCTAAGCGGCCGGCGTTCTGACTCTTGATGCGGCGCACGCCTTTTGCAACGGCATCGATCTTGCCGCGCGCGCGCGTGAACAGCGTGAAAATCTTGTCCGCTTCACCGAGATTGCGTCCACGCAGGACGAAAGCGTCGGTCTTATACGCCCGTTCGTGCAAGATGCCGCGGACCGAACGCGTCCGGTAAGAGCTCGCGCAGTGTCACGTCGTCGCGTCCTTCACGAATCACGTGCAGGTCGCCGAACTCGGAAAGCGCCTGACGGCATGCGCCGCACGGCGTCAGCGCGACACCTTCGGGTCCGACGATCGCAATCGCACTGAAGCTGCGATGCCCTTGCGCAGCAGCCGCAAAGAGCGCGGTTCGCTCGGCGCACATTCCAACCGGATAGGATGCGTTTTCCACGTTGGCGCCGGTGATCACCTCACCGCTCTTGGTCAAGAGCGCGGCGCCGACGGTGAAATTCGAATACGGCGCGTAGGCGTGCGCGCGCGCCTTGCGTGCGGCCTCGAGCAGCTCAGATGCTGTGGGCATCGGCCTCCTGCGGTTCCTCGGCGTGCGCACGTCCGTTGAGCTTGACGCGAATTGAAAGGATGCGGCGGTTTCGCATCCGCTCGACGCGCAGCTTCACGCCGTCGTCCGTCGTCATCTCCTCGCCCTCGTGCGGAAAATGACCGAGGGTTCCAACCAGATAGCCGCCGATCGTTTCGAACTCCTCGTGCGGCAGATGCGTTCCGAGCTCTGCGTTAACGTCCTCGATGTTGACGCGCGCATCGACGATTGCTTCGCTCGCGTCGAGCAGACGGATCGGCTCTTCTTCGCCTTCATCATGCTCGTCCCGAATCTCGCCCACAATCTCTTCGAGAATATCTTCGTCCGTGACGAGACCGGCCGTTCCGCCGTACTCGTCGAGCACGATCGCGAGCGAAAACTTGTCGCGCTTCATATCCCGGAGCAAATCGGCGACTTTTTTGTTTTCAGGGACGACTGCGACCTTACGCATGATCGAGCGCATCGAGACGGTCGCGATGCTCCCGTTTGCGAGCACGATCAACAGCTCGCGCTCGTAGACGGCTCCGATGATATTGTCGATCGTCTCCTCGTAGACGGGCAGCTTCGAGTAGCCCTCGGAGATCACGAGCTCCAGCGCCTTGCGCGGCGAGTCGTTCACGGAGACGCAGACCATGGTCGGACGCGGCTGCATGACTTCGCGAACGATCGTGTCCCCGAACTGGATGACCGAATGGATCATCTCGCGCTCTTCTTCTTCGAGGACGTTCTGCTCGGCGCCGACGTTGACGATCGTGCGAATGTCTTCTTCCGTAATGAACGGACCTTGCAGGCTCGGTCGAATCCCGAACGGCCGGACGAACACATACGTGAGCCCAACGAAGATGCGGTTGATCGGGCCGAGCAGCCACGCGACGCGTTCCAGCACCGGCCCAAGCCGTATCGCCCAGCGCTCTGAATTCGCGACCGCGATCGTCTTCGGAATGATCTCGCCGAAAAGCAAGATCAACACGGTCATGACCAGCGTCGACCAAATCGCCGCGTGACGGGATGCCTTCGCGAATGAAAATCCACGTCGCGAGCGAGTCGGCAGCCAGCAGCACGACGGTATTGCCGATCAAGACGGTCGCGAGCAGGCGGCTGCGATCGTCGAGCAGACGAAGCGCCGAGCGGCTCCCGCGTACCTTCTGCTCCATCATCTGCCGCATGCGCAGGCGCGAGACGGAAATCAACGCCGCCTCGGACGCGGCGAAAAATGCCGCGCCTCCGATGAGAAGAACGAGCGCCAGGATCTCCCAGGCTAAGTTGGCCGGCATAGCTTCCGTAACCGCTGCCTTACGGTGTGGGCGCCGGCTCGGGACTGCCCGGTAGTGGGTCCGTACTCAAGCAGAGGATACTATACCACGCCTTTGGGCTGTGTCCCTTAATGTGCCAAAAAGGCAAGCACCAGGAGGACACCGACGCGAGCGCGCCGAGCGCCGCGATCAAGACCGCGCCGGCCGCAGCGTCCTTGGCCGCCTTTGCAAGCGCATGCCGCTCCGGCGAAACGAGATCGACCAGCGCCTCGAGCGCCGTGTTCATCGCTTCGAACGCGAGCACGAATGCGATCGTGAGGGCCAGGATCGCGAACGCCAGCACGGTGACGCGCAGCAACGCGAAGACCGCCACGGCGACGACGGCGAGCCACGACCTGAATGCGAAAGTTTCGCTGCGTGCGCCAGGCAAGCGCGATACCCTCGAGCGCGTATCTTCAGTACGGCCACGGCATGCCGATCGCGCGCGCCAAGCGCCGTTCTTCGCGCTCCATACGCAGCCGCTCGTCGCGTTTGTGGTGATCGTGACCCAAAAGGTGCAAGATGCCGTGAATCAGGAGGCGCTCGATCTCGCGCTGCGGCGTCGCATCGTATTCCGCAGCTTGCCGTTTTGCGGTCGCGACGCTGATCACGACGTCGCCTAAGAGCTGCTGCTGCGCGCCGTCGCCGAGCGGAAAGCTCAACACGTCGGTCGGGCGATCTTTGTGACGGTACTCGCGGTTCAGCTTGCGAATCGCCGCGTCGCCGACGAGCGTGATCGAGAGCGATCGCCTTCGGATGGCCGGCTGCCTCGAGCAGCCGCTGTGCGGTGCGGCGCAACGACGTCAGCTTGAGGTCGCGGCTACGAACGCGGCTTACGAGCGCGACGGGCATACGCGCGAACGATTTCCGACACGAGTGGATGCCGAACGATGTCGGTGTCGTCGAGCTCGACGATCTCGATGCCGTCGATACCTTCGAAGAGCGCCGGCGCTTCGAGCAATCCGCTGCGCACGCCGGACGGCAAGTCGATTTGCGTGACGTCGCCGTTGACGACCATCTTCGAGCCGTTGCCCGAGCCGCGTCAAAAACATCTTCAGCTGCTCGTGCGTTGCGTTCTGCGCTTCATCGAGAATGATGAACGCATCCGAGAGCGTGCGGCCGCGCATGTACGCGAGCGGCGCAACTTCGATCGTTCCGCGTTCGAGATTTTTCACGACGACGCTATCATCCAGCAGCTCGCCGAGCGCATCGTAGAGCGGACGCAGATACGGATCGACTTTCTCACGCAGATCGCCGGGCAGAAATCCGAGCTTCTCGCCGGCTTCGACCGCGGGACGCGAAAGGATCAAGCGCGAGACTTCGCGCGCGCGCATGCGCGCGCACCGCCATCGTCACCGCCAAGAACGTCTTCCCGCTGCCGGCCGGTCCGATTCCGAACGTCAGCGGCGAGCGTTCGATCGCGCGCACGAATTGCGCTTGGCCGCGACTCTTCGGACGAATCTCGCGCCCGCGATGCGTCGTGTAGAGCGTCGGCGGAATGCGTTGTTCGCCGGCGTTGTCGATCTCGCGAACGGCGAGCGAGACGTCGTCGGGCGTGAGCGAGCTGCCGCTGCTTGCGGCCGCATTCATTTGCTCGAGCACGCGCATCGCGCGCGTGACGGCCGGCTTTTCGCCGCTGAGGAATACGCGATTGCCGTCCAGCCGCACGACGACCGGAATCAGCGCTTCAAGCGCCGTTAGGTTCTGATCGTACTGACCGAAAACGCGCAGCGGATCGACGGCTCGTCCGAGCTCGAAAATTTCTTCGCTGCTGATTTGCTTGACGGCTAAGCCTCCCAGAGGTTCTGCCGGTCGCAGACGCCTAAACGCGGCGGCCCGAGGATCTGCCGGCGCGCGCACGGTGCGGATCAGACTCTCGGCGCCACGATCGGCCGCATGAGGCTACTCCGGGCTCGATGCGGCGCTCCCCGGACGGCGCGGACGGATGCCGCGGGAGCCGGCGCGGCCGGCTTCGGCGTACGGGGGCTCTGCCTGACGACCGGCTGCGGGGGCCGGGGCGGGCGCTGGCGGCTTGCGGCGGCGCGAATGCCACACGTGGCGCCGGCGCCTGCCCCGCCGGCGCGCCTTGCCGTGGCGGCTGCTTCCGCGACGCTCTCGATGATCGAGACCAGGATGTCGCTCACGAGGTAGGCGGTGCCGTCGAGGGCGGCGGCTGCTCCGGTGCGACGCCGCCGGAGATCGCGGAGCGCATCTCGGTATCAGCCTTGATGTTGTTCATCCGGTAGTAGTCCATGATGCCGAGATTCCCGGAGCGAAACGCTTCGGCGACCGCGAGCGGCACCGCGGCTTCGGCTTCGACGACGCGCGCGCGCATGCGCTGCGTCTCGGCTTTTTGCTCTTGCTCGCCGGCTTGCGCCGCGTATTGACGCTCGGCGGCTTTCGCTTGCGCGATGCGCCGGTCGGCTTCAGCTTGCGAGATCTGCAGCTCTGCGCCGATGTTCTTGCCGACGTCGACGTCGGCGATGTCGATCGAGACGATCTCGAATGCGGTGCCGGCATCGAGGCCTTTCGAGAGAACCGCTTTCGAGATGCGATCCGGATATTCGAGGACTTCTTTGTGATCGATCGCCGCGCCGACCGCCGAAACGACGCCTTCGCCGACGCGCGCGACGATCGTCGGCTCGCCTGCGCCGCCGACGTAACGATCGAGATTGCTGCGCACCGTAATGCGCGCCTTGACGTTGAGCTGAATACCGTTTTGCGCGACGCCTTGGAATGTCGGCGTCTCGATCACTTTCGGAACGACGGACGTCTGCAGCGCTTCGAGGACGTTGCGGCCGGCGAGATCGATCGCCGCAGCGCGCTGCCATTCGAGCGGAATCTGGGCGCGCTGTGCCGCGATCATCGCGAGCGTGACGTTGTCGATGTTGCCGCCGGCCAGAAGGTGCGACTGCAGCTGATCGATCGTCAGCGGCAAGCCCGGCTTTGCGCGCGCGAACCAGGTTGGTCACGATTGCGCCCGGCGGGATCCCGATCAGTCGCATGCGGATCAGCGAGAGAATCGAAAGCGGCACGCCCGCTGCGAGCGTCCTGATCCACATCCCGAGCGGGAAGTAGTACAGGAAGATCATCAACCCGACGATGACCGCAAGCGCGATCAAGCCGATGCCAAAATCCAAGGTCATGTCATGCTCTTCTCCGTTTGTAACTTCGATAGCGGGGCGTACGAAAATTCGCGCGCCTTCGACACGCGTCACGGTGACGGCCGTTCCCGCTCCGACGAAATCGCCCTCGGTCAACACGGGGATGCGCTTACCGTCGATCGTTGCAACGCCGGCCGGACGCAGATACGAAGTCGCCATTCCCGTCTTTCCGACGAGCGTATGATAGTCGGCCGATGCAACGTAATCCGGGCCCTGTTCGGCGGCAAAAACGATCCGCCGCATCCACGCATTTTCCGGAAAAACGCGCGACGTTCCCCAAAAGACGAGCGCCGAGAGCACAATCGCGATCGCAAGCGCCTGCGCGGTTACAAAGACGAACGGCAACCCGCCGAAGGCCAGGAAGACAGCCGCAATCAGCGCGATTGCACCTGCGATGCCGGAGATGCCGTGACCCGGAAAGACGTGCAGCTCGAGCATGATGAGAACGATACCGGCAACGCCGAGCAGGATGACGAGCGTATTGCTGAACCCCGCATAGACGTGCGAACCGAAAAACAACGCGAGCGCAGCAGCACCGATCGCACCGGCGATTCCGTGCAGCGTTTGCAGCTCGATCAGAAATCCGAGAAATCCGAGCGACAAGAGCATTCCGCTCACCTCCGGATTCGTGGCGAAGCGCGCAAGCCGCTCGCCAAACGTATACGCCGGCGTCACGATCGTCGCGCCGGCCAGACCGAATTTCTTGAGCGCATCTTCTTGCGTCAGCGCGATCCCGTCGGCGAAGTGCGCGCGCACGGCGTCATCCGCTGTCAAGCTGAGGATCGCGCCCGGCTTCTTATATGGAGGGACGGCGAGATTTGCATCGACCATTCCGCCTGCAATGTTCGGATCGCGGTGCGCGCGCTCGCGCCGTCGACTCGAACTCCGCACGCAGTGCCGAGACCGTTTTCGGCGTCTTCGGAATCGGCTCGGCTGCACCGATGCTCGAACCCGGCGCCATCACGATATTGCCGGCGGCCAGCGTGATCAGCGCGCCGGCAGACCACGCGCGTTCCGAGACGTACGCATCGACGGGAATGCCCGAGGAGTACAGTGCGTCGCGAATGTTCGTCGCGGCTTCGACCAGGCCGCCGAACGTGTTGACGTCGAGGACGATCGCTTTCGCATGATCGTCGCGCGCTTCGCTGACGGCGCGTTCGACGAGGTGCTCCATCCCGGTATCGATCGTGCCGTGGATCGGAATCACGACGACGTTCGCATTCGTGTTGCCGAGCCCCATGAGCGGAACGAACGTCAAGCAACGACCCGAGCGTGATCAGTACAAGCGAGAAACGTCGCACGGTAGTTTCTACCGACCGCCGCACGCTTAGTTTCCTGTTAAAAGGCGCTCCGCCCCAGGCTCCGCGCCCCCCATGCTTCGCATGGGTCCCCCACACCATCGCTCCCTCCCTATTACGAGCAGGCAACATTCCCCGAGGGGTCGCGTAACTACCCTTGATTCAATTCCTCGATGACGATCTGGGCGACGAGCTTGCCGTCGGCGACGCCCTTCATCGCGGGCATGACCGCTTTCATAACGGCGCCCTGGTTGCGGGCCGTCCCGGCCCCGAGAACCTCGCGCACGGCGGCCCGGATCTCGTCGGCCGTCTTCTGCTTGGGGAGGTAAGCGAGCAAAATCTCGCGCTCGCGGGCCTCTTTGTCCGCAAGCTCCGTCCGGCCGGCTTTGGTGAACTCTTCGATCGAGTCGCCGCGCTGCTTGACCGCTTTTGCGACGACGTCGAGCTCCTCGCTCTCCGTGAGGTCGTGTCCGGCCTCTACCCGTCGATACGAAAAGCCGGAAAGCGCGGACCGCAACGTATCGCGGCGCAACGCATCTCCGGCTTTCATGGCATCTTTCAGATCGGCGCTAATCCGATCTTTTAGACTCAAGCGCGACGCTTACGAGCGGCCGCAGATTTCTTCTTGCGGCGAACGCTCGGTTTTTCGTAATGCTCGTGCTTGCGCGCTTCAGCCAGAACCCCGGCCTTCTGGGTGGCTTTCTTGAAACGACGCAACGCGCTTTCGATAGTTTCTCCCGGCGCAACGCGAACTTCCATGAACAACCCTCCCTTCCAATCGGCGCGGCGAAGCCGTCGCACAAAATTTTTGCGGTTCGAACGAACCCAAACAGGACTATACGTTATCCCGGTGGCCAGGTCAAATGCCGTCCGGCAAGGACGTGCAGATGCAGGTGGCTGACGGTTTGACCGCCGTCCGGTCCCTCGTTGATAACGATGCGATAGCCTTGCCCGTCCCGCTGAAAGCGGCTGCCGAGGTCGGCGGCGGCCGCAAACAACTTGGCTTTGAGCTCGGGTGCGGCTTTCGCATTGAATTCCGAGAGATGTTCGGCGTGCAAGGTCGGGACGACCAAGATGTGCGTCGGGGCTTGCGGATGCAAATCGTGAAACGCGACGACGTCGGCGTCGCGCAGCACTTCCCGCGCCGGTATCTCGCGGCGGACGATCTTACAAAAGATGCAGTCCTCCGGGTCGCTCACGTCTTCGGTTTCATCAACTCGAAATCGATCACGCCGTCCGGATTCGGAATGACGCCGGCGACATTCGATTTCATCGCAAATGGTACGGTCGTATGCACGAGCGGAATCGCAGGGGCTTCGTCGTGAATCAGCTGCAGCGCTTGCGCGTAGATTGTGGCACGCTCGCTCTCGACGATGGTGGTTTGGCCGTCGAGCATCAGCTTGTGGTAATGTTCGTCACGCCAGAACGAATAGTTTTGACCGCCCTTGACCGCTGAATCCTTATCGAGCAGCGGATACAGGAAGTTATCCGGATCGCCGTTATCGCCGGTCCATCCGATCAAACACATCGGATGTTCGCCGTTTTTGATCTTGCTCAGATAGACTGCCCACTCGAACGGCTGTAGCGTTACGTTGATTCCGATTTGCCGTAGATCGGCTTGAATCGCTTCGGCAACGCGCTGCGGCTCCGGCATGTACGGACGCGGCGCCGTTCCATAGTAGAGCTCGGTGCTGAAACCTTTGCTCATTCCCGCGGCCGCCAGCAGCGCTTTCGCCTTGGCGATATCGTGCGGATACGCTTTGACGGACGGATTGTGTCCGAGCATCCCCGGTGGTATCCATTCGTTGGCAACCATGCCGCCGCTCGGATAGAACGCGTGCACGATCGCGGAAATGTCGATCGCGTACGCAATCGCTTGACGGATGCGGCGATCCCCGAACGGCTTCTTATCCAAATTCATCGCGAGATATGAGACGTTGTTCGAAGGCTGGCGGTAAATCGTGATGCCCTTGAACTTGGCGAGATTCGCCGCATCGTCGGGACGCAAATCGGAAAGCCCGTCGATATCGCCCTTCTGAACTTCGAGCACGCTGGTGGCCTGATCCGGAATGTCGCGAATCACGACGGTCGCGTACGCAGGCACTGGACGATAATCGGGATTGGCGCGCAGCGTGATGTGATCGTCCTTCACCCACTCGCCGAGCTGGTAAGGACCGCTACCGACGGGATGGTGATCGAAAGCGACAATGTCGGCCTTGATCGCCGTCGGCGAGCCGATCGCAAACGACGGCATCGCGAGATTGCGCAAGAACGGACCGTAGGGTCGCGTCAGCTTGAACGCCACTTTCTGCGGACCATCGACTTGCACGTCCGATATCAGACCCGGAAAACCGCCGAACTCGGCGACGTAGTACGAAAACTGATAGTTGCCGCGATATTGATTGGTCGTCAGCCTCCAGCGATCGAAATTGAATTTGACCGCTTCGGCGTCGAGCGGCGTGCCGTCCGTGAACTTCAGGTTCGGACGAAGCGTGAACGTCCACGTCTTGCCGTCTTTGCTCGTCGTCCAGCGCTGCGCTAGTGACGGAATTACGTCGAACGTGCCGGGCTTGAAACGCGACCAAGCCTTGCAAGATCAAGCTCGTCACGTTGAGCGAGAGCCCGTCGGTCGCGACGGCCGGATCGAGGTCGACGGCGTCCTTCACACGGGCGAAGATCAGCGGTGCGGGCGCGGCTGCCGTTACCGGCCGAGTCAGCGTCACCGAGGTCAAGATCAGAAAGGCGCCGAGCGCACACAGCAATCGTTTCATCGTGTTTGAATCGTGAATGTCCAGGATCTGGACGCTTCATTTCCTGCAAAGTCGGCGACCGCAACCGAGACGTTTACTTGACCGTCAGGCAACGGCACACCGGATGTGTATGTAAGGAACGATGAGGTTCTCGTCACTGAACTGGTCACATCCTTGCCATTGACCCGGAGCGTGACCGAATGCGGATCGATGCCGAGGTCGGTCGGCGCGGCAAACGTCGCGTAGATGCTCGGCTTGTTGTTGTTCACGACTTGCCCGCTGGAAGGCGCGATATCGGTGATCTGCGGCGCGATCGTCGCGGCCGAGATCTTGTTCACTGCTTCTTGCGTCGCGGCGACGCCGGCGACGCTCAGATGTCCATAGACCGGCATCTGCGCGAAATTCATCCCGGCCGGGACAGTCAGGCTGCCGCTGTACATGCCCGGCGATTCTTCTCGCATCGCGACTGCTGTGACCAAAGAGCCCAGATCGAACGTCGCACGTCCGCCGGGCGTCCCGCGCAGGGTGAATGTGAACTTCTCTCCGAGCCGCAACGGACGCAACGGCTCCGCCGTGAAGCTGACGATGTTAACGGTCGTCGTCGTCGCGGATTGCGCCGAGGCAGCGGGCGCCGGCGTTGCGGGTCTGATCGCGATCAGCGCATGCGTCTCGCCGGTTTGCGGATTCATGCGCTGCGTCACCGTATCACCCACGCGAAGATCGGAAAGCGACGCAGGCTGCTCGTCGCGCATGATCGTCGTCGTCTGATCGGGAGTCAGTACGCGTCCCGAGTCGAGAACGATTGACGTTCCCGAAACAGCGGCGATCGTTCCGACGCGCGAACCGTACAGGTCTTCGACGAGTGCCACGGTTCCGTTCTTGTTCACCGTTACCGAGACGGCATCGCCGACGTGCAGATCCGTCAGCTCGGCATGCTGCTCCGTTCGTGCAACGACGTCTTTGAGTACGATCTGCGCGCTCGAGTTGATCGCGATCGTACGCACGGAGTCCCGGTACGTTACGGTCAAGGACGGCGGCTCAGAGAGCGTGTCGATCGCTGTTAAATTCCCGGAGATCTGCACTTTGCCGGCGCCGACGTTCTGTGAAGGCGTCAAGCGCTCGAACGAGCGTCGAGGAGATAACGACTCGCCCGGCGTGAGAATCGTAAGACGCGTTCGCACCCAGTACGTCGACCAAGAGGTTGAGTGGAACGTATGTCGTCGCGTCGATCTCCATCGGTGCAACGTCAAGCAAAATCTCGCGCCGTCCGACATAAGCATGCCGGCTACCGCGCGCAAGACGGATCGTCTGCGCCGGAGCTTCCGCAACGAGCATCTTGCCGGCATGAGAAACGGGGATCGCAAGCGCGCTGAAGATGCGCACGATCGGAACCATGATGCGGCCCGCGACGATACGCGGACCTGGACGCGGTGCGAGCTGCTGACCATTGACGACGATCGCGATGTTGCGTTCGGGAAAACGCACGTGCTTTGCCCTCGGAGCGGCGAATGCGGCGCCGATGCTCAAAGCCGTCAGGATGGCGGCGCTTGCAAGAGCGATACTCTTGCGCTGTCTCACGTGTCTAGATCGTCCTCCATTGTTTCGCGATAGACCGCGGCAACTTTCGTTGCAAAGCGATCCCACGTATATTCTCGGGCAATTTCCTCGCCCTCGATCGCGAGCCCGCGAAGCCGCTGCGGCGAACGCACGGCCTCTTCCAATAGAGAACGCAACGCCGGAACATTGAGTGCCTCGAAGCGCCCGACGAAGGCTTTGAGGAAACCGGGATACGCGTCCTCCGCGGCGATGACCGGAACGCGCCGGACGATTGCCTCCAGCACCGGTAAACCGAAACCCTCGGCAAGCGACGGCTGAACGAGCGCCGTCGCGCCACGAATCGCCTCCGCGGTTGCCTGCGCGGACAAATCGCCGAGAAAGACTAACTTGCGGCCGCCGTGGCGGCGCGGCAACTCCATGTCGTCGGCGCCCGTCATCGCGAGATCGATGTCGATGTCGGGCGGAAGCGCATCCCACGCCGCAATCAGCGTCGCAAGATTCTTATGTGCGCGATGATTCCCGACGTAGAGCAGATACGGCTGACCAACGCGCGGCGGTATGTCGACGAGCGCTGGATCGTAACCGAGCGCAATGATTCGAATGCGTTCGCGGCCGACATTGAAGAATTTCTCGAGATCGTCGCGCGTTCGCCAATCGCCGACCAGTATCCGTGCTGCGCCGTTGACGAGCCGTTTCACGAAGATCGAATAGTAGGCGCCTGTCGTTCGCGAGAAGAGCTGCGGATATCGCAGGTGAATCAGGTCGTGAATCGTTACGACGTATTTCTTCGGCAAGACAACCGGTGCGAAAATCGTCGGGAAGTGAACGAGGTCCGAGTACCGCGATGCGAACGGGATCTCGACTTGTTCGGTAAACGTAAAATTCTCGCCGTGTCCGACCGTTCGTACCGTGATATCGGGCGCGACGATCCGGCAACCGGCTCGCAAGCTCGCGGACGTATGCGACCATTCCGGCCGACATGCGGCGCGTCTCGCGCGCATCGAGTAAGACGTTCACAGGAAGCGCCTGTAGACCGCCGCGGTCAGTGACGCGCAGTGATCCCATGTCAGGTTCGCGGTCGCGTCCCGTGCCTGCAGCGTTTGTTCGCGCAGCTCGCCGCGCAACGCGCGCTCGATCGCGCGCGCCAGCGTGGGAATATCGCCGGGCGCAAAAGTCTGCACGTGCTCGCGCAACACGTCCGGGACGGAGGTCTGCGCGCAGATCACGGGAGTCCCCACGCGTGTCGCCTCCAAGAGCGGCAAGCCGAATCCTTCCCGTAACGCAGCGTGCACGAGCGCCTGCGCGCCTTTGATCCAGCGCAGGACCTCAGTGTGCCCCAGCTCACCGGTGAATACCACGGCACCACGCTCGCGACGGGGAATCGTCAGGCCGGCATTCTCGCCCGTCAGCACCAGATCGACCGGAATCTGCGGATCGACTGCATGCCACGCCGCAACGATCGTCTGCAGATCTTTATGCGGCCGCCGGTTTCCGGCGTAGATCACGTACGGCACGGCCCGGCGGATCGGCTCGACATCCGGAACGTCGACGCCGAGCGGAATCACGGCAATCCGCTCCGGTTCCAATCCGTAGAAACGGACGAGATCCTCGGCGGTCGCGCGATCGTCGGTGATGACGCAGCGTGCCCGCCGCGCGGCGTGCCGGACCGCAACGCGGAAGTACCAGCGCGCTTTGGGTTTCGTCCACTGCGGAAAATTGAGATCGATCAAATCGTGAATCGTCATGATGTATGGCGCGGGTACGACGAGCGGCGCAAACGGCGAGGGAATGTGAACGAGACGCGGGCGCGTGCGCGCGATCTCCAGCGGCATCGCTACCTGCTCGCCCCAATCGAAGTTGTCCCCGCTCCCGAACGTCGTAAACTGCAGCTCCGGTGCGACGCGGGGTATTCGTGCGGCCAGCTCCGCGACATACTGCCGCATCCCGACCGACATGTGCGACGTCTCGCGCGCGTCGAAGGCGACGTCGGTCATCCCGTGCCGCGCAACGCCTTCCATCGCACGATCGTTTGATAGAGCGCCGACCAGAAAGCGATGTACACGCCCCGCTTGCCGAGACGTATGCCTCCGCGCGGCCCGAGCAGCCATACGAAACGCACCGGCGCGACCAGCGCGCTGACGACGAGGCTTGGGATGCTCGGCGGCAAGCCCTCGGCTTCGATGGACGTATAGCGCGCATACTTTCGTTCGTAAGCGCTTTGCTCGCGATACGAGTCGTGAAACAGCACGCCGTCTAAAACGCCGACCTTTCCCGGGACGCTCCAGCGCTCGTGCAGCGCGGCGCTTCCACCCGCAACCGGATGGGCGGAAACGACGCCGCGATCGGTTCGAAACATGCGCAAGATCATCTCGTTGTCCCATCCGAATGCGCGCACGACCTCACCGGAAAAACGCGTCGCGCGCCGCACGCGATAGGCCTCGATGTCGGCGGCTTCGGGTTCGATGCGAAACAGCGCGTCGCGCAGGACGTCGTCGAGCTGTTCGTCCGCATCGAGCATGAACGTCCAAGGCGTGCGCACGTTGTCGAGCGCGAAGGTGCGCGCGTCGACGAAATTCGTCCAGCGCCGCTCGAGCACGCTCGCGCCGGCGCGCCGCGCGACGGCCACGGTGTCGTCGCTCGAGCCCGCATCGAGCACGAGGACGTTCGCGCCGGGCGGAATAGAGGCAAGCGCGTCCGGCAACGCATCGCTCGCGTCGAGCGTCAGGACGACGAACGTGATCCGGGCGAGATTCAGGAGCGGGTCAGTTGTGCGCTGGGGGTCGCCTGCTCGCGACTGCGTGCCAAAGCCGCACCGACGAAATCTCGGTACAGCGGCGACGGACGAATCGGGCGTGACTTGAACTCGGGATGAGCCTGCGTCCCGACGAACCACGGATGAATGCTTTGCGGCAGCTCGATCACCTCGACGAGCGTCGTGCGGCCCAAAACGTGATGTCCCGAAAAGATCATGCGATGCTCTTCGAAGATCGCTTTGTATTTGTTGTTGAATTCGTAACGATGGCGGTGACGTTCGCTGATCTCGAGCGATCCGTACGCGCGCGCGGCCAGCGAGCCAGCTTCCAAGATGCAATCGTAGGCGCCAAGGCGCATCGTCCCACCCTTGAAGTCGAGATTCCGCTGCTCGGGCAAGAAGTCGATGACGTTATTGGTCGTCGTCTCGTCGACTTCGGTCGTCATTGCGTCATCGAGCCCGCAGATATTACGTGCGAACTCGACGCATGCCAGCTGCATGCCGTAGCAAATGCCGAGAAATGGGACTTTACTTTCACGGGCGTGCTGAATCGCGCGAAGCTTGCCTTTCACGCCACGCGCTCCGAAACCGGGCGCGACCAAGATTCCTTCGGCTCCATCGAGTACGCCTAAGCCTTGCTCTTCTATCGTTTCCGAATCGACGCGCACGATCTCGATCGAGGCATCGTGATAGATCCCGGCGTGATAGAGTGCTTCATTGATCGAAATGTACGCATCCTTGAGCTCGACGTATTTGCCGACGAGTGCGATGCGCAGGCGATGCGCCGGCCGGTCGATGCGTTCGACCATCGCCGCCCATTCCTCGAGCTGGGCCGGACGCGCGGGCAACGCCAGCTTTTGCACGACGGCTTCGGCCAAGCCCTCGGCTTCGAGATTGAGCGGCACCTTGTAGATGCTCGACGCGTCGGCATTCCCGACGACCGCATGCGCGGGAACATCGCAAAAGAGCGCGATCTTCTCTTTCAAATCTTCGGTGATGCGCCGGTTCGAGCCGGTTCGGACCACGATCGCGTCCGGCGCGATACCGATCCCGCGCAGCTCGCGCACGGAATGCTGCGTCGGCTTCGTCTTGAGCTCGTCGGCTGCGCCTAAGTGCGGCAGCAGCGTGAGATGCACGTACATGACGTTCTCGTCACCGACGTCATGCCGAATTTGACGGATCGCTTCGAGAAACGGCAGCGATTCGATGTCGCCGACGGTGCCGCCAACCTCGATGATGTACACGTCGGCAACTTGCATCTCTGCAACGCGCGTGATCTTGGCTTTGATTTCGTTCGTAATGTGCGGAACGACTTGAACCGTCGCGCCCAAATAATCGCCGCGCCGCTCTTTCTCGATGACCGACGCGTAGATTTGACCGGTTGTAACGTTGTTACGGCGCGTCAGATTCTCGTCGATGAAGCGCTCGTAATGCCCAAGATCGAGATCGGTCTCCGCACCGTCTTCCGTAACGAAAACCTCGCCGTGCTGGTACGGATTCATCGTACCTGCGTCGACGTTGATGTACGGATCCAGCTTCTGGATCGAGACGGTCAGCCCGCGGGCCACGAGTAGGCGCCCGAGTGAAGCTGCCGTTATCCCCTTCCCAAGCGAACTTACGACGCCGCCGGTAAAGAAGATGTATTTCGCCATTACGGGTTGCTAATGTTCGCGGGGAAGCGGCCTTCCGCCTCTCGTTGCAGAAGCGTTGCTAAATGCGACGACCATATCCGACCACGATTGCCGGCAGCCTGCCGAAGCCGTCCTGGCTCGCCGAGACCGAGCGGCTCTGGCCCGCTTGGCGACTCGAGGGTACCGAGCTGCAGCGACGCGATCCGCGACGCGACGCGCATTGCCGTTTTCGAACAGGCGCGCGCCGGCATCGATCTCGTTACGGACGGCGAGCAATCGCGACAACATTTCGTCCACGGCTTTCTTGCGGGCGTCGAGGGCGTCGATTTCAATAAGAAAGTGACGCGCGGCATTCGCGCCGATCGCTATGAAGCTGAATGCCCGAGCATCGTCGGCCCGGTCAGCCGCCGCGCCCCGATCTTCGTCGACGATGTGCGATTTGCAAAGTCGCTCGGCCAAGCCGTGAAGATCACGATTCCCGGCCCGATGACGATCGTCGATACCTTGTACGACGCGCACTATAACGACCGCAGAACCGCCGCGCTCGCCTTCGCGCGGGTCATTCGCGAAGAGGCCGAAGAGCTGGTCGCTGCCGGCGTCGACGCGATTCAGCTCGACGAGCCCGCCTTCAACGTCTATTTCGAGGAAGTCGAGGATTGGGGCATCGCTGCGCTGGACGCCGCAATCGGCGGTCTGGGGGTCATCAAGGCCGTTCACATCTGCTACGGCTACGGCATCGAAGCCAACAACAATTGGAAAAAATCGCTCGGCACCGAATGGGACCAATACGCGCAGCTCTTTCCGTTCCTCTCACAAAGCTGCGTCGATCAGGTTTCGATCGAACTGGCCGGCTCGCGCGTCCCTCCGGAAGTTCTGTCGCTCCTGCGCAATAAAGATGCCGCCATCGGCGTCATCGACGTTGCCAGCGATCGCGTCGAGACCGCACAGGACGTGCTCGACACGATTCGCCTGGCAGAGAAATATTTGCCGATGGAGCGCATCTGGTGCTCGACCAACTGCGGAATGGCTCCGATGCGGCGCGAGCTCGCGTACGCGAAGCTGCAAGCGCTCGGCGCCGGCGCCGAGCTGGCGCGCGATCACGCGATGCTTGCGACGATGAAACGTTCCAGCCCGGCGTAATCGGTTCCGATATCGATCCGTGCAGCACGCAGAGCATCTTTGACGAGCTGCGCGAGCGGATAGACCGTCGCCGGCGCGGCCTCGAGCACGGCGCTGCCGCCGGGGGCCAGCAGCTCGCCGAGGCGCGAAGCCAGCTTCCGATAGACATCCAGTCCGTCGGCTCCGCCGTCGACCGCGATCGGCGGTTCGTACGCGACCGGATCCGGCGGCAGCGGGACATCCGCCCTCGGAACGTACGGCAGATTTGCGACGATGCAATCGAAGCGCTCGCTCGGCATTCCTTTGAAGATGTCGCATTGGACGAAATCGACGAGCTCCGTCACTTGCAGCGCGCGCGCGTTTCGTGCTGCAACGTCGAGCGCGTCGCGACTGATGTCTGTTGCGGTAACGCTGCAATCCGGAGATTTCGAGCGCAAGCGTGATCGCGAGGATCCCGCTTCCGGTCCCGACGTCGAGCGCGCGCGTTCCCTTCGAAGCACGCAACGCGTCGATTGCCGCCTTCGCAACGTGCTCCGTTTCCGGACGCGGAACGAGCACGCGCTCGTCGACGTAGAATTCACGTCCGTAAAATCCGGCGAGATGCGTTAGATACGGGATCGGAACGCCGCGCATCCGCTCGTCGAGCAATACGCCGAACGCATCCAGGTTCTCGCGCGTGAGCTCGTCATCGCCGTGCGCGAGCATCCAGGCGTGATCGACGCCCAGGAGATTTGCCGAGCATCAGCTGCGCATCGGTGCGTGCCGATTCCCGAACCTGCTCTGCGGCTTGCCCGGAACGCAAACGCATGATGCCGACGGCGAGCGCCGAGGCAACGGTCACGCGACGGCGGAGCCCGCCAAGAGCTTTGCTTTTTCGTCCTTTTGCAGCTCGCCGACGAGCCGGTCCATATCGCCGTCCAGAATCCCGCGGATGTTTCCGAAATTCTGATTGATGCGGTGATCGGTGATCCGGTCTTGCGGGAAGTTGTAGGTGCGGATCTTCTCGCTACGATCGCCGGTACCAACTTGCGAGCGCCGCAGATTGCCGACCGCATCTTGCGCTTCGCGCTGTTTGCGATCGTAGATTACGGCGCGCAGCATCTGCATCGCGCGATCTTTGTTTTGTAGCTGCGAGCGCTCCTCACTGCAGGCCACGATCGTCCCAGTCGGGACGTGCGTAATGCGGACCGCCGACTCCGTCTTGTTGACGTGTTGGCCGCCGGCACCGCTGGCTTTGAACGTATCGATCTGCAGATCGCTCGGGCGAATCTCGACGTCGACTTCTTCGACTTCCGGAAGCACGGCGACCGTCGCCGTGCTGGTGTGGACGCGGCCTTGCGCTTCGGTCACGGGGACGCGTTGCACGCGATGGACGCCGCTTTCGTATTTGAAATGACGATACGGCTCGCCGCCTTTGACCGAGACGACGACTTCTTTATAGCCGCCGGCTTCGTTTTCGCTCGCGGAGACGATCTCTGCGCGCATGCCGTGATCTTCGGCGTAGCGCAGATACATGCGCAGCAAATCCGCTGCGAAAATGCCGGCTTCGTCTCCGCCCGCTCCGGCACGAATCTCGATGAAGACGTCTTTGTCGTCGTTCGGATCGGTCGGAATCAACAGCTCTTGCAGGCGCTCTTCGAGCTCTTTGCGCCGCTCGCGCAACGCCTGCGCCTCTTCTTCGGCCAGCGCGTGCATCTCGGGATCGCTGCGATCGGCGAGCAACGCATCGTTGGCGGCGACGTCGGCAAGCAGACGCGTGTAGGAGCGATACGCTTCGACCGGCTCGACGAGCTTGGCACGTTCGCGCGTCAACGTCATATAGCGCTCCTGATCGAATGGGCGGCTCGTATCAGCCAGCGCCGCATCGATCTCATCGAAGCGCTTGGACATCTGTTCCAGACGGTCGTAAACAGAGCTCATAGTGTTTGCTGCGGCGGGAGCCGGACGACGAACGCCTGCGCAAAGAAATCCGCAAGCGCGTCCCGGCTGATTGCCGTAAATGACAACCACGTTCCGACCGTAACGTTTACGAGATTCTCCGTCATTTGGGTCCACGGCGCGTAGATGCTTGGCGCCTGGAGCCGGTCGACGTCCCCCACGCGGCGCCCCGCGGACCCCGGCCCAGGTCAACGAGGTCGCCGATGCCGATTGCATGTCCATCCGGAAACGCGCCTCCGACCAAAAGATCGTCAAAACGGACGACCGAGCGAGCGTTGCGCAGAAACGCCACGACGCCGAGCGCATTCCCGCGCAATCGATGCCGAGCGTTCGCGCGTCGGCCCGTTCGAAAGCCGTCGAGGACCACCCACGAGTTTGCCTCGAGGGGCGGCGACAAGCTCTCGATAGTGCCGGCGAAGCGCGCACCAAAACGTTCGCGTCCGATCTCTTCCCACAGCGTTCGTTCTGCGGGATCAGTAACCGCGATGACGCGCGCCGCATCGTCCGGAACGTACGCGAAACAGCCGTGCACGTGCTGACGCGCACGTGACTCCTCTGCATCGGTGATGACCGGTCCTTTCCAAATGAAGCGCTCCCACGGACCGCGCTCGTGCAACACGGCCGGAAAGCGTTCGTCGACCGGAACAAAGTCGACGTTCAGATTGCTTCCGAATTCCGTTTCCAAGCGGCGGCGATCCGTGTAATACGGCAGATCGAACTCGCTGTGCGAGAACGATTTCATCTTCCGCTCGACGACTTCGCTTCCGCCGAGATGCGAAAAATGCCAGCCGCCGTCGACCACGTCCATGTCGCGCTCGATAACCATTCGAAGCTTGCGCAACTGGCCGTCCGGCGGCAGATTGCGAACCTCGACCGAGCGCGTACCGATCCACGTTTCAGGCGAGAGACGATTGACGTACCCAAGTGCGTACGTTTGGCGATGCCCGAGTACCGGCTTTGTCGACGGTCGACACGCGACGTTACTCGGATCCGGAATCTCATCGCAATCGCTGAGCATGACGAGATCGCCAGGTTCCGCGCCTTCGAGTCCTCGCGTCAAGAAATCGCGCTGGCCCCACTCGTTCTCCCATGGATCCGCATTGACGGCTCCGTCGTAGACGAGCAGCGCTGATCTTGTCGTTCCAACGCGCAAAACGTTCGCGTGCTTCCGAAAAATACAGCGGCTTCGGCGCACCGCGGAACGTAAACGGCGCCTCGCAGAGCACGAAACGATCGACGACGCTTTCGAGCGTCCGCAGACGCACCTCGAGCAGATCGAGCTCGTCGAAAAACGTAAAACAGTCGAAGATCATGCGGCCCGCGGCGCGAAGCGAAAGATGAATGCATGCGCGAGAAAGTTTGCGAGCGTCTCGCGCGATATCTCGGGAAAGCGGAAATCACGGACCACGAGATCGTACAACGTCTCCGGAACGCGCGACCAGATGAATCCCGACAGATCGACGCTCTCGATGCGGTCCTCGACGTCCGGACGTTCGCCGTTTGCTGCAAACCACGCGCGCAGCTCGTCGACTGCCGACGCGCGTCCACGCGGAAAGCCGGCGCCGTCAAGCACGGCGCGCATCTGCGTGCACGAGCGGGCGTTTCGAGCATACGCGACGATGCCGGCTCCGGAGTCGCGTACCTCGCGAAATCGTTCCAGGTTCTCGCGCTCCATACCATCGACGACGATCCACGCGCCGGGCAGCGCAGTCGCATCGCGCATGCTGGCCATAACGCCGCCAAACCGCGCGCCGAACCGCGCCTCGCCTGCTTGCCTGAAATGTTCTTGCGTCTTCGGTGATTGCAACGACGCGTGCAGCGCTCTCGGGAACGTATGCGAAACACCCATGCGCGTGCTGCAGCGCGAGAACGTGCTCGCGCGTTTGCGGTTCCGGCTTCGGCCAAATATACGTCGACCAGCGTGCGTCCTCGCGCAACGGCGCCGGAAAGCTCTCGTCGAGCGGAACCCATTGCGCTTCGTTTTCGCTCGCGCACTCGACTTCGAGGCGATGACGATCAGCATAGTAGGGGATGCCGTACTCGACATGCGAGTAGGCGGCGCGCTTCTTTTGCATCACTTCTGCGCCACCGAACGACGAGAAATGCCATCCCCCGTCGATCGTCTCCGTCTCACTCTCGGGCTGCTGCCGGACCGTATTGATCGAACCGTAGGCTTCGATGTCTCGCCGCAGGATCGCGCGCGTCCCGATCCACACGACGGGCGAGATCGCGATTGACGTACCCGATCGAGAAGCGTTGCCGGTGCGCGAGAATACGTTTTGCGCTTGGCCGTTGCGCGGCGTTTCGCGGATCGGGAATCTCGTCGCAATCGCCGATCAAGATGAGATCGTCGGGTTCGCTTTCGCGCAAGCCCGTCGAGCAAGCGATTGCGCTGAGCAATACTCGTTGTCCCACGGATCCGCACTTGCAGGCCCCTCGTAGACGAGATGCACGATCTTCTCACGCCAGGCGTGCGAAGCGTTCGCGCGCGCGTTCAAAGTAGAGCGGCTTCGGCGTTCCGCGAAACGTGAACGGCGATTCACAAATCACGAATCGATCGACGACCGGCGCGAGAACTTGCAATCCGAAGCTCGAGCAAATCGAGCTCGTCGAAGAACGTGAAGCAGTCGAAAATCACGCGTGATCGGCGATCGCGATGAACGCGCGAATGCGCGCCCGCTCCAGAACCGCTGCGTCGTTGATTTTGAAACAGATCGTCGGACTCGTCAGCTCGAACGGCAACGGCTGCTCGAGCGGGATCGATTCGTCCGGCACCGGATCGATCGTCAGCGGGCGCCAGCCCGATGCCTCGAGCAGTGGCGCGATCTCCGATTGGACGAGCGGATGCGCGCGCGCCAAGGGCGTGCCGTTGAAAAAGGCTTGTAGGCCGCGCATGTGCGCTGCGTTCGAGACGACCAGGAACAGCCTCGCCGCAGGCGCTGCGGCGCCGACGGCGGCCAGGAGGCCTACCGGGTCATCGGTGTCGTCGATTCCCTCCAGCACGACGTGCTCGACCGCGCCAAGCGCCCCCGGCGCCGGCACTGTACCGTCGAGGGCCACCAGCGTGACGCCCTCGCCGCGGGCGGCTAGCAGCTCCGGGTAGTTCTTGTCGGGCGGTGCGATGACGGCCAGGGAGGTTCCCGGCGGAAAATTCGCGAGGAGAGCGCGCCGCAGATCCGCGTCGATCATGCTCCGTAAACTGGGCCGGTCCGCAGGCCGAATCTATAGGAAGGACTACCGTTCCGGGGGCTCTTCATGTCCGACGTTGTCAATCTAACTCTTCAAATCGTCACGGTGAGTGACATGGCGGTGCCGCGCTGGATGACACCCTGGGCGCAGCACCTCTTTGCTATTCCGACGCACATGACCCCGCAAGAACGGCTCGTGCTGCTGCAGACCGCGGTCAATCTTGCGCCCAACTTTACGATCGTGGAAATCGGCAGCTACCTCGGTGCGAGCACGGCCTTTCTCGGATTCGCCGCGTTGCAAAGGAATGGCAATGTCCACGCCGATCGACCCCTGGATGAATACCGCGATGGGCGCCGAGGGCCAGCGCGACACGTTTGCCGAGTTCTCGACGAATACCGCGCCGTTCAAGCATTACATCACGGCCCACCGCGGCGAGTCGGCAGAGATACAGCGGCGCGTCGGCTCGATTCCGTGCGACATGATCTTCATCGACGGCGATCATAGCTATAACGCCGTCGTGACCGATTTGCGCTGCTGGCTTCCGTCGCTCAAGCCGGGCGGAATTCTCGCGATGCACGATATGGACGCCCCGACCGTCAAGCAAGCTTTCGACGAAATCGTCGGCGCAAACGTATTGCAGCCGCCCCAACTCGTGGAACGGCTGCTGATTTGCCAGCCGAAGCCAGTGGCTGCGGCTACGCGGGCCTCGTAGCGAAGGCTACGCTTCGGCCTTTGCGGCGTCGCGCGAGCGCTGACGCGCGGCGGCTTCTTCTTTCTTCTTACCGGCAGCGGCCAGACGCTGGTTGTACTTGTCGACGCGGCCAGCCGTGTCGACCAGCTTTTGCGTTCCGGTAAAGAACGGATGACACGCCGAGCAGATCTCGATGTGAATCTCCGGGAGGGTTGAACCGGTCGTAAAAGTGCTCCCGCAATTGCAGACGACTTTGGCCGCGGGGTGCCACTTCGGATGAATCTTCTCTTTCACAGCCCCAATATTCTAGCACCCGTGGCAAGGCTCGGCCGCGGCGCCGTTAAACAGTAGCGGGTCATGAAACTCCCCCTGCTCGCTTTTGGCGGCGTACTTCTGATTTCGCTTCTCTCGCTCGCCGACGCAGGCGCGCAGCAGCAGAGCGTTCCGCCGACACCCGCCCCCGCGCTCCCCACGCCGACGGCAGCGCCGACGTTCAATCCGACGTTCAGTCCGACCGTCAGCCCTGCACCTCGTGGCCGCAGCCGCCGGAACGCGTCGCCCTCGCCGTCGCCGGCTAGCTCGCCGTCCGAGACCCCGGCGCCGCCGCAGTTCACGACGCTCGAAGGGGTCTGGGAAGTCGAGCTTCAGACACGCGCCCACACGTACTACTCGCACTTCACGCTGCGTCAGAGCGGCGCGCAAGGCGCCGACGTCTCCGGGATTTGGGATCAGGGCGGCAACCCCGACAAGAAGATACCGCTCACCGGAACCTTTGACGGACGCCTCTTCAAGTTCACGGCAACGCTCAAGGAAAACGAATATACCTTCACCGGCTACGTCGAGAACTACAGCGACATCGTCGGAATGGTGAGCGACGGGAAGAACGACTTACCGTTTACCGCACAGCATCGCAAAAAAGAGAAGTTCTTCAACAACGTCACGCCCGGTATCTAAAACGATGCAAGACCACACGTTTGGTTTTCGAACCCGCGCATTGCACGCCGGCGCACCACCCGATCCGGCGACCGGCGCTCGCGCTCTTCCTCTTTATATGAGCACGAGCTTCGTCTTCGACTCAACCGAACACGCGGCCGAGCTGTTCGCTTTGCGCACCTACGGCAACATCTACTCGCGCATCGGAAACCCAACGGTAGCAGCCTTCGAAGAACGCATGGCGAGCCTCGAGGGCGGACTCGGGCGCCGTTGCGACCGCGAGCGGCCTCTCGGCGCAGCTGTGCACCGTCCTGGCGCTTGCGCAAGCCGGCGATCACATCGTTGCGTCCGCAAATCTCTACGGTGGCACGGTGACGCAATTCACCGTGACGCTCAAACGGATGGGCATCGAAGCGACGCTCGTCCCCGGTGGCGAACCGGGGCCGCTCGCGGCTGCGATCCGTCCCAACACGCGCCTGCTCTTCACGGAAACGATCGGCAATCCGGCCGGCAACGTCGCCGACCTTGCATCGCTTTCGAGCGTCGCGCACGAGCACGGCATTCCGCTCGTCGTCGACAACACGTTTGCATCGCCGTATCTGTGCCGTCCGATCGAGTGGGGCGCCGACATCGTGATTCATTCGGCGACGAAATTCATCGGCGGGCATGGGACTGCGCTCGGCGGCGTGATCGTCGAAAGCGGAACGTTCAATTGGGCCGCCGGCCGTCATCCGCTGCTCTCGGAGCCGAGCCCCGGATACCACGACATGAACTTCGCCGAAACGTTCGGCGAATACGCATTCTTGATGCGCGTCCGCGCCGAAGTGCTGCGCGACGTCGGCGCTGCGCTTTCGCCGATGAATGCGTGGTTGCTGGTGCAAGGGCTCGAGACGCTCGTGTTCCGGATGCAGGGCCATTGCGCGAACGCGCTCACGATCGCAAACGTGGCTCTCGGCGCGCGAAGAAGTCGCGTGGGTCTCGTACGCGGGCCTGGACGATTCGCAGGTTGACCGCGTTCGCAAATATCTTCCGCACGGCGCAGGATCGATCTTCACGTTCGGGTTGCGCGGCGGACGCGAAGCCGGCCGCGCGTTCATCGAGGCGCTCGAGCTCTGGAGCCATCTTGCCAACGTCGGCGATGCGAAGAGTCTCGTCATCCATCCCGCGACGACGACCCATCAGCAGCTCTCCGACGAAGAGCTCGTCGCTTCGGGCGTGAAGCCGGAGATGATCCGTCTCTCCGTCGGGCTCGAAGACCCCGAAGATCTGATTTGGGATCTCGAAAACGGATTGCGCGCTGCGCGCGGCATCGCAGCCGCGGCAATCAAATGATTCTCACCACAATCGGGCAGCGGCGCGCGCTTTTGGACCGCGCGTCGAGCGTCGCGATGATCGGCGCTTCGCCGAATACGACGCGGCCAAGCTACTTCGTCTTTTCGTATCTGCGCACGCGCGGACGTTATGACGTCTCGCCGATCAATCCGACCGCTGGCGCGATCGACGGCGTCAAGTCATATCCGTCGCTAACCGCGTACGCCGCTGAGCGCGGAGTACCGGACATCGTCGACGTTTTTCGCAGGCCGGACCAACTGATGCCGATCGTTGAGGAAGCGATCGCGATCGGCGCTCCGGCGATCTGGTTTCAGTACGGCGTCATCAACGACGAGGCGATCAAGCGCGCCGACGATGCCGGTCTCGACGTCGTCGTCGATCGTTGCATCAAGGTCGAGTCGGCCCGATTCGACGGCGGTCTTGCGATCGGCGGATTGAACACGCACTTGATTACCTCACGCCGGCGGCTGCGCTGAGCAGACTCCGCGAAGCGGCCGAGCTCGACGCTCGGATCCGCCACGCGATGAGCAAAATTGCGTTGCCCGGGCACGAGTTCACTCATCTTGCGCGCGACATCTTCGCGCACCAGCTCCGTTACAACGCCCCCTACGCCGCGTTCGCGCGCAGCCTCGGATTCGACGAACAACGCCTTCCGCAAACGTGGCACGAGATTCCGGCGGTCCCGACGATCGCGTTTAAAGACGTCGACCTGGCGACGTTCGACGTGCGCGAAGCACGCATCGTCTTCGAGACGAGCGGGACGACGGCGGCTGAAGCCGGCCGTCACTATTTCGAGGAAAGCTCGCTCGCGCTCTACGATGCGTCCTTGCTTGCGGGATTCGATCATTTCATGCTCGACCGTGACCACGAGCTTCCCATGCGTTATCTGCTGCTCGTCCCGAATCGTAAGAGCTCGTCGCTCGGCTACATGATGCGGCATGTCGCGCAAGTTCGCGGCGACGGCAAAGACCAGACGTTCGTCGACGCGCAAGGTGAGAACTTGGACGTCGCTGCTGTTTGTCGCGGCGCTCTCGCAAGCGTTCGAAGATCACGTTGCGGTTTGCATCGCCGGGACGGCATTCGCGTTCGCCGCGCTGCTCGAAGCGCTCGACGGTAAGGTTCTTCCGACCCGCGCAGGCTCGCGCATCATGGAAACCGGAGGCTTCAAAGGACGGACGCGCACATGTCGAGCGCGCCGATCTCTACGCGCAGCTCGCGCGCTGCTTCGATCTCACGCCGGAACAAATCGTTGCCGAGTACGGGATGACGGAGCTTGCAAGCCAATACTACGACGCAATGTGGTCACGCACGCAAGGTGAGCGCGTGAAGATCGGGCCGCCTTGGCTGCGTCCGTCGATCGTCGACGCCACCGGCAATCCCGTCGCGGATGGTGAGATCGGCGTTCTGCGTCACGTCGATCTTGCAAATCGCGGTTCGGCCGTCGCGATTCAAACCGAAGATCTTGCGCTGCGAATCGGTGAGGGCGCGTTCGTGCTGCTCGGCCGCGACCCGGATGCGCGCTTGCGCGGTTGCTCTCTGGATGTCGAAGACTTACTCGCTCGACGCGGCTAGCATCGATCGATGCCGTCGCCGATGCCGCACAGCGCTGGAGCGACGCCGATTTTCCGCCGCGCGTGCGCGCCACGCGAAGCGATCGCGAAACGCACCGGCTATACGCTCCCGGTCGTCGACTACGCGCTCGATCGTTTGTTCGCGCCCCTGCGCGCCGCCGCGCTCGAGCGTGCGATTGCGCAAGAGCTCGGCTCGATCGATGCGCTCGAGCGATTTGTCGAGCGCGAGGGTGCGCAGTCGCGCGCGTATCCCGTCGGCAACGTCGTCATCGTCTCGAGCGAAACGACCATCGGCGTTGCGATCGTGCCGGCCATCTTTGCGTTGTGCGCGAAGTGCACGGTTCTCGTGAAAGATCGCGAGGACGCCTTGGTCCGGGCGTTCTTCGAAACGCTTGCGCAGGAGCATCCGGAGCTGGGAAAGCGCGCGCAAGCGCGGGCCTGGAAGGGCGGCGATCCCGGAGAGGATCGCGAGCTGCGCACCGCGGACGCCGTCGTTGCATTCGGACGTGATGAATCGCTGGCTGCGATCCGGCGCGTGTTGCTGCCGGGCGCACGGTTCGTCGGGTACGGACATCGTGCCAGCATCGGCTACGTCAGCCGCGAGGCGCTTGCGACCGAAGCCTCAGCGCGCGCTGCCGCCGAAGGCGCGGCGCGCGATCTCGTGCTCTACGACGGTGAGGGCTGCATGTCGCTGCACGCGCTCTTCGTCGAGCGTGGCGGTACGATTGCGCCACATGATTTCGCGCGCATGTTGATCGACGCGGCTGCGGTTGCGTCCGTCGAATTCCCCGCCGGCAAGTTGGATCCGCGCGTGGTAACCTATTGCACTGGTGCTAGTTTTCGCCAGGCCCTCGGACGGGGCAGCGTCCTGCGAACGCCGTCGGCGGATACAACGCTCGTCCTCGATCCGCCGCACCACGAACCACCGCCACTTTTGTCGCGGATTCTTCCCTTCTACTCGATCGACGCGCCCGAGGAGTGCGAGGAATACGTGCGCAGTCACGGTCTGCCGCTCGAAGCCTTTGCGCTCGCAACGCCGAGCGAAACGCTGGCCGAGCTGGGAGCGCGGCTCGGCGCCGCACGCATCGCGCGTCTCGGTGAAATGCAATCACCGGGGCCGGGCTTGCACCATGGCGGGCGCGCGCGCATCGGTGATTTCATTCGATGGGCGGATGTCGCATGAAGGCGGGCGTGTGAACGAGATTCCGGGACCCCGCTCGCGCGAGCTTGCCGAACGCTTGCGTGCGCATGAGTCGCGCGGCGTTACATTTCTTGCCGACGATTTTCCGATTTTTTGGGAATCCGCGAACGGGGCGCTCGTTACCGACGTCGACGGCAATCAGTTCATCGATCTGACCTCAGCCTTCGGTGTGGCGACCGCCGGTCACACGAATCCGCGCGTCCACGACGCAATCGTCGCGCAATCCGAAAAGCTCGTCCATGGACTCGGCGACGTTCATCCCAGCCGCATGCGCGTCGAGCTGCTCGAGAAGCTTGCTGCGCTTGCGCCCGGCGAGCTTTCCGTTAGCTTTCTGTGCAATAGCGGCTCGGAAGCCATCGACTTCGCGCTCAAGACCGCATACTTGCGCAACAAGCGCCCCGGAATTATCGCATTCACGGGCGCGTATCACGGCTTGACGTCGAGCGCACTCGCCGTCACCGGGATCGACAAATTCCGCGAGCCGTTCGCACCGTTTATCCGCGGCGACGTGCGCTTTGCGCCGTTTCCCGCGCCGCTGCACACGATGGAGATGGAGTTCCGCGCCTACAAGATCGGCACGGTTATCGTCGAGCCGATCCAAGGACGCGCCGGCGTCATCCTTCCGCCGCGCGGCTGGCTTGCGGGCGTGCGCGCGCTGTGCGATCTATACGGCGCGACGCTGATATTCGATGAAATCTACACCGGATTCGGCCGCACCGGGAAAATGTTTGCGTGCGAGTACGAGGACGTCGTCCCCGATTTACTGTGCGTCGGTAAAGCGATCGCGAATGGTGTGCCGCTCGCAGCCGTCATCGGGACGCGTAAAGCGATGGACGCATGGGAGGCCTCGCGCGGTGAAGCGCTGCACACCTCGACGTATCTCGGAAATCCGCTGGCGTGCGCCGCTGCCCTCGCGAACATCGCCGAGATCGAAGAACGCGAGCTCGTTCTGCGCGCGGCGACGCTCGGTGCAAAGCTCGGTGCACGTTTACGCGAGCTGCCCGAACGCACGCCGCTCGTCTCGGCGGTTCGTGGGCGCGGGATGCTGTGGGGGATTCAGCTTCCCAGTCCCGAGCTCACGTTTGCGATCACGAAGGCCGCACTACGGCTTGGCACGATCGTCCTTCCGTCCGGCGTACGCGGCGACGTCATCACGCTCGCGCCGCCGGTCACAATCGATGAAGGACAGCTCATGCACGCGGTCGATCTTTTGGAACAAGCAATTCAAACATCAGCTTAGAAAGTGGAGCGTTCGTGGCGAAAATTCGCGTCGGTATCGTCGGATCGGGTTTCGGGGGAGTCGTTCACGCGCCCGCATTTCACGCGCACGAAGCCTTCGAGCTCGTCGCGATCGCATCACCGAATCGCGCCGAAGCGGTCGCCAAGGAACGCAATATCCCGAACGCCTTTCCTTCGCTCGAAGCGATGCTCGACGGAATCGAGCTGGATGCCGTCTCGATCTCGTCGCCGCCGTTCGCGCACCACGACGCAGTCTTGCTCGCGCTCTCACGCAGCAAGCACGTGCTCTGCGAGAAGCCGCTGGCGCGGACCGTCGCCGAAGCCGAAGAGATGGTCGCGGCGGCAAAAAAATCCGGGCAAGGTGACCGGAATCGGATTCGAGTTTCGCTTCGACCCCTCGCGTCAAGCCCTCAAAGAGCTGGTCGCCAACAATCATCTCGGGCCGCTGCGCGAGATCGAGTTCACGCATCTCACGACGATGCTGCGACGCGATGGCGATCGCAAGCGCGGCTGGTGGTTCGAATACGCGCGCGGCGGCGGGATCATTCAAGCCATCGGCTCGCACATGATCGACAGCGTAACGTGGCTGGCCGGACGTCCCCCGCGTTCCTACACCGGATTCTCGCGAACTGCCAACTCCACGCGCAAAGACGATAAGGGGACGTTCACGAGCAACGTCGCGGACGGCATGTTCGGACTGCTCGACTTCGGCGACGGCCTGGTCGGGCCGGATCACGCTCGACGCGACCAACGTCGTCAACAGCTCGACGCTCGCGGTCTACGGCGAAGATCGCACCGCCGCAGCGGCCGGCGAGAGCTTGGCGTGGTCGAAGCTTTTTACGGTCGACGCGACCGAAACGTCGGAATACGAGCTGGCCACCTCACCTTACGATCACTACAAGGCTGCGCAGCCGAACGTCCCGCTGGTGCTGCGAATGCTCGATCAATTCGTGGCTGCAATCGAAGGCAAGCCGAATACGCTGCCGACGTTCGAGGACGGACTGCTGGTGCAGCGCGTCATGGCAAGCGTCACTCGGGTACGAGGCTAGTAAATAGAGTCGAAGTCGCCTTGCGTGGCGTGCGTCTCTTCGAGGATCGTCATCCACGCGATGTTGTAGCCGCGCGGATGTAGGAGCTGCGTCGGATCGCCGAGCGGGATCTTCTGCAGCATATCGTTGATTGATTCGAGCACGGTCACGGAGGGTGTAAACCCGAGGCGCGACGTCATCTTGGTGTTGGTCATGCGGTAATCGCGCACGATCTTCGGAAGACCCGTCTCCTGCAGCTCGACGCGATGGCTGGCGAGCTTCATTTCCAGCGAGCCCTTGACCAGCATCGCGAGCTCGCGAATCTGATAGTTCTCTTGCATCACGTTGAAGATCTCGGCATGGACGTCGTCGCGTTTCGCGAGATAGCACGCAATGTGCGCACGCGCTACGTCGGTGACGTCGACGAGCGGGCGCCACTGCCATCCTCCGCCGTGCAGGAACAGTTTTCCAAAGACGGCCGCATCTTTGACGAACGTGTTGACGACCAAATCGAAGCGCATGCGCGGACTGAAACCGTAGACGGTTCCTTGGCGCAGGATCACCGGCGTGAAGCTCGCGTCGGCGGCTTCGAGCAGCTTCTCTTCACCGTACTTCTTCGAGAGCGAGTACGCGCCGCGCGGTTTGACGTCGGCCAGTTTCGTCGTACGTCCCGGCGCCGATCCCGTCGTAAATCGACGCACTCGATCCGAAAACCAAGCGCGCAACGCCGGCGCTGCTTGCACGCACGTGCCAGCTCTTCGGTCGCGACCGCGTTCATCTCCCAATTTGCTTCCGGACTGTACTCGGCGGTCGGATCGTTGGAGAGTCCGGCGAGATGACTGACGACGTCGATTCCATCCAGCCAACGCGGATCGAAGCGGCGAATGTCGCCTGCAATCCATTCGACCTTCTCGAGACCCGGCAGCATCGTGCGCCCGAAGAAAAAGCGGTCGATGACGCGCACGGCATCGCCACGCGCGACAAGCTGACGGCATAGTTCGAGGCCGATGTATCCGGCGCCACCGGTGACGAGTACGTTCAGCGGCGAGCCTCGGACATGAACGGCGTAATCGGCACGCTCGCGTCGGCGCGCTCCAGATAACGCCAGATCGCTGAAAGACCGGCCATCGTCGCGCGGGTGCGAATGTCGGCACGATCGCCCGGGAAGGTCGCACGATACGTACGCGGTTCACCATCCGCCACGAGCGCGAACCACACGAGACCAACCGGCTTCTCTTCGGTACCACCGCCCGGACCCGCGATTCCCGTCGTTGCGATCGACGACATCGGCACCCAAACGCCGGCGCGCACCGCGCGCCATGGCGATCGCCGTTTCAACGCTGACCGCGCCATGCTCGCGCAAAATGTCGGCCGGAACGTCGAGCATCGAACGCTTCACATCGTCACTGTACGCGACCACACCGCCGCGAAACACGTCGGATGCGCCGGGTACGCGGACGAGCGCATCGGAGATCGAGCCACCGGTGCACGATTCCGCGGTCGCAATCGTTTGGCGCCGCCGCCGAAGCATGTCGATGATCTGACTTTCGACCGTTTGCTCGTCGACGCCGTAGATGCCGTAGCCGATGCGTTCGCGGATTTCGCGCTCGATCGGGGCGATCATCGCCTTTGCGGCCTCGACGGTTTCGGCTTTCGCCATGATCTTCACGTCGCAGCGTCCGCCGTGCGCGAGCACGGCGATCTTCGGATTTTCGGACGAGCGAAAGAGATCTTCGATTCGGCGGTCGAGCTCGGATTCCGGAATCCCGATCGTGTGAATCGTCCGCGTCGTAATCGTTTGCCGCAGCGCGAAACGCTCGAGCAACCACGGAACGAGCTTCTCCATCATCATCGCGCGCATCTCGCGCGGCACGCCGGGCATGCCTGCGACGAATTTTCCGTCCGCCCGCAGCGCGATGAATCCGGGTGCAGTGCCGTGCGGATTGTCGAGCACGACGCCGGGGGTAGGCAACATCGCTTGACGACGGTTGTTGTCGCTCATCGTGCGCCGCATCGACGCAAAGCGCTCCTCGATCGCTTTCAGCGACGCCTCGTGCAGCTCGAGATGCGTTCCCGTCGCCGCCGCGACGGCGTCTTTCGTCAAATCATCGACGGTCGGACCGAGTCCGCCGGTCGTAATGACGCCGTCAGCACGTTCGAGCGCACCGCGCAACATCGCTTCCAACCGCTCCGGATTATCGCCGACGGAATGCTTCGCATACACGTCGACGCCGATATCGGCGAGGGCGCTCGCGACGAAGGCGGAGTTGGTGTCGATGAGATGGCCGAGCAGCAGCTCCGTCCCGATGGTCACGATCTCTAGCGATGCCATAGCTGCGCTCCTATTCGAACCAGTCGGGATAGCGTACGCTGATCTGCACGTCGAATCCCTCGGCGGCTTCGCGACCCGCCGCTTTTCGCGCCTCGGAGTCCGCGAGCGCTCGATTCGCGTTGCGTTTCGCGCGCAGAGCATCGAGAAAACGCGCGAACTTCGCGTCGAGGACGCGCTGAATCGCAATCCGCCAGCGCTTGCTGACGGCCGGCGAGACGCCGCCGGTCGAAACGGTGATGCGCGCCGGTCCGGCTTTTGCAACCGCCTGCATCGCGACGAATCCGTATGCGGGCTGATCGATGCAACACAACAGAAAATGATGACGGTCGGCGAGCGCGCGCAAGCGCGCCGAAAGCGCCTCATCGAGCGGCGTCGAGATCACGAAGAACGCGCTCGCGACATCCTCGTCGCGTAAGGCTGCTCGGCGTCGCGAATCCAGCGAACTTGGCGCCGGCTTCTTCGAGCGCGCGCGTTTTCTCAATCGCCTCGCGATCGCCGTCCGGACCGATGACGACGCAATCGCGACCTTCGAGGTTCAACCCGACTGGGAAGAACGCCGGCGGAAGCGGATCGCGACTAATAGTCGACCGGCCTGAGATAAAACTCGTTGATCGCGGTGTTGCTGAGCATCGCCGTCGTCGGCAGATGCCGTTTCCAGTGCGTCGAGTCGACGCGCTTACGCACGATGCGCACTTCTTCCGGCGCGAGACCCATGCGAACGATCTGATCGTCGTCGAAACCTTGCAGCATCGCAGCCAGGATTGCATCGGCTTTGCGGTACGTGATTCCGAGATCGCCTTCGTCGGTTTGATCGGCTTCGAGATCGGCGCTCGGCGCCTTGTCGACGATCGGCAGCGGAACGCCGAGATAGCGCGCCAGATCCCAGACTTGCGTCTTGAACAGATCGCCGATCGGATTGACGGGCGGCGTATCGTCGGCATGCCACGTGAAATAGCCCATCATCCGTTCCGTCTTGTTGCCGGTACCGATCGGAAGCGCGCTCAGCTTCGCGGATTGATCGAAGAGCACGACCATTCGCACGCGCGCCATGACGTTGCCGGCACGGCGCGGATCGACGCCGGGCTCGAACTGCAAATAGCCGTCAACCGCGCCCGTAATCTCGATCGTACGCTCGTTGATCCCGAGCGCGTCGACGACGAGCTTCGCGTCGTCGAGCGACGACGGCGCTCGATTTTTTGTAAGGCATGCGAATCGCGTAGACGTTCTTCGGGCCCCAGCGCCCGCGCGCACAAATACGCAACGCACGCGGAATCGACGCCGCCCGAGAGGCCCAGAACCGCTTTGTGGATGCCGCGGCGCCGGACCAGCTCGTCGGCCAAAAACGCTTCGAGCCAGCGCGCCGTCACTTCCGGATCGCTCTTGACCGATGCGTACGGATCGATCGCGGGCGCTTGAATGATCGGCAGCGTCATAGGTCGCTGACCTTCGTCGCTTCGAGCTCCGCCAGCAGATCGGGAAGCACCGCGTGCAGATCCCCGAGCAGCGGTAAGCCGGCGCGCGCGACGTCGATTTCGCCGAGGTCGATCTCGGCGCGGACGATGCACGCTTCGAGCGGACCGGCTGCAACGATGACCTCGCCGCGCGGACCGATGACCTGCGAGCTTCCGGTCATCCCTTTGCCGCCCTCGAAACCCGCAAGGCCCGCATAGACGATGAACACGCCGTGTTCGCTCGCATAGTTTTGCAACAGCGAACGCCAGCGTCCAATGCTTTCCAATTCGCCCTGCGTCTGAATGCCGCGTCCGGGCGAAGCGCTCGGGATCAAGAAGAAGCGCGCGCCCTTGACGGCCGCAATCGTCGGAACGATTCCGTGCCATGCGTCTTCGCAAATCATGATTGCGGCGCGGCCGAACGCGGTGGGAAACGCTTCTAGGCGTTTCCCCCGCGAATGAAAGCGTTCTTCGTCGAAGACGCCGTAGGTCGGCAAGAACAGCTTGCGATGAACGTGCACGATCTGCGCCGATCCCGACGGATCGAGCTTCGCGTAGACGGCGCTATTGTAGTACGTGCCTTCGTCGTTTTCGAAAAAGCCGCTGACGATTTCGACCGGCTTGCGCGCACCCGACGCGTGCCAGGCAGCGCCGAGTCTGCGTGCAAAGGCTGCGGAGCTCTCTGCGAGCTCGTAAACGCCGCCTTCGAGAAAATAGCCCGTCAGCGCGGCCTCCGGCAACGCGACGAGATCCGGCGGATCGTCGTGCAGCTGCTTGAACGCATCGATCAGATCGCGAACGTTGGCGTCGCGATCGCCTTTGCGCGGCTTGGTCTGAATGATTGCAATCTTCACGGTATGGCTGCCGCCACCGGAAGATCGCCACGTTGCGCCGCCATGCGCGCGCCTTCGATTCGCACGACCAGCTCTTCCGCGGGATACGTGAGAATCTCTGCGAGCGTCGGATGCAGATGCGGAATGCGCACGAAATCGAAGACGGTTGCGTGAAAGTGCATCGCTGCGATCGCTTCGTGAATCAAGTCGGAGGCCTCGGGGCCGAGAATCTGGACGCCGAGGATGCAGCCATCGCTCGGGATCGGCCAGCATTTTTACAAACCCTTTGGTCTTGCCGATCGAGATCGCCTTACCGTGATCGCTGAACAGATACGTCGCTTTTAAATACGGCGCGGTTCGCGGCGGTCAGCTCCGCCTCGGTCTCGCCCGTAACGGCAACCTGCGGATCGCTGAAGATCGTGTGCGCTTTTGAGAGCGAGTAATCGATCGCATCGCGCGTCCCGCGCATCGCATTGCGCGCGGCGATCTCGCCTTGCTGGATCGCAACGTGCACCAGCGGATAGCGCCCCGTCACGTCGCCGATCGCGAAGACGTGCGGATTCGAGGTGCGAAGCGTTGCATCGACGGCGATTCCGGAGACGGGATGATACGTGATGCCGGCGCGCTCGAGCTCGAGTCCCGCGACATTTGGTACGCGGCCAAGCGCGTAGAAAATCTCTTCGGCCTCGACCGCGTGCTCTTCACCGCCTTTGCGGTAGACGACGCGCTTGAGCTTGCCGTTGCGCTCGACGCGTGCGATGGTGGCCTCGCCGATGATGCGGATGCCTTCGTCGCGCAGATATCCCGTCAATGCCGTTGCGACGTCTTCGTCGACGTCGCTTAGGAGTCGCGATTTGCGGATCAGGATCGTCGTCGCAACGCCGATGCGCGAGAAAAACTGTCCCAGCTCGACGGCGACGTAGCCGCCACCCAGGACGATCATCGAACTGGGCGGTCCGTTCAAGTCGAGCGCCGCATCGCTATCGATGTAGCCGGTCTCTTGCAGACCGGGGAAAATCGGCGGCGCGACGATGCTTCCGGTTGCCACGACGAAATTCGGAGCGCGCAAGACGATATCGTCGCCGACCTCGCAGCGCGTGTTCGTCGATGAACGACGCTCTGCCGTCATAGAGATCGAACGTCTCGAGTCCCTCGATGCGGTAATCAGCGAAGCCTTTGATGACCTCGCGCTTGCGCTCGATCATGGCGCGATAGTCGACGCGCGGCTCGTCGGAGCGAATCCCGAGCACATCGGACTCGCGGATCGCGTGCATCAAATCCCCGCTGGCGATCAACGTCTTGCTCGGCATGCAGCCGTTCAGGATGCACAGGCCGCCGAGCGGACCAACGTCCGCTATGGCAACACGCGCGCCAAGGTCGCGCGCGGTCCGAGCCGCGGCGTATCCGCCGGAGCCGCCGCCGATGATGACGAGGTCGTAATTGTGTTCGGTCATGAGATTTCCGGGGCTTCCGCCCCAAGCGACTATTTCGCCCGGTACGGTTTGGCCCCAAGTCTGTGGACACTCTCAATGTGCCGCACGGTTCCGCTTTGTGCGTGCATGAGAATCGAATGCGTCCGCGCCGAGTTCCCGTAGAAACGCACGCCGCGGACTAAATCGCCGTCCGTGATCCCGGTTGCGACAAACATCAGATGCTTGCCGGGGGCGAGATCCTCCATGGTGAGGACGCGGTCGAGATCGCCGAAACCCATGGCTTTGGCGCGCTGCGCCTCGTCGTCGTTACGCGGCTTGAGGCGACCCATGAATCCGCCGCCCAGACACTTGAGCGCAGCGGCGGCCAAAACGCCTTCCGGCGCACCGCCGGTTCCCATGCAAACGTGGACGCCCGTGCCCTCGATTGCCGTCGCGATCGCGGCATCGACGTCGCCGTCCGAAATCAGCTTGATACGCGCGCCCGCATCGCGCACCGCCGTGATCAAATCTTTATGACGCGGACGATCCAAAATGATGACCGTAATGTCGTTGATCGGACGCTCGAGCGCATTGGCAACTGCATTCAAGTTGTCCGAGACTTTCGCGTCGATGTGAACGTACGGTGCTGCGCGCGGGCCAACCGCAAGTTTTTGCATGTACGAGTCGGGGGCGTGCAGCAATCCGCCGCGTTCGGAAATCGCCATGACGGCAATCGAATTCGGGAGCCCGTTCGCAACCAGATTCGTGCCTTCGACGGGATCGACCGCAATGTCGACCTCCATGCCGCCGCGACCAAGCTCTTCGCCGATGAACAGCATCGGCGCTTCGTCACGTTCGCCTTCACCGATGACGATACGGCCCGAAATCTGCATGTCGTTGAGCGCGTCGCGCATCTTTTCGACGGCGGCGCCGTCGGCGATATTGCGTTCACCGCGACCCATCCAGCGCGAGGCGTTGAGCGCCGCTTCTTCGGTCACGCGCACGAAGTCGAGCGAATCCGTCGGATACTCGCTCACAAAGCGCGGAATCATCGTGGTCGCCATTACTCGCTCCCTTCCCTAACCGTCGCTTCCCTATGCTTGCACGGGACCCCTAACCTGCCAAATGTCCCAAGGGAAGGCGACGTGTGCAACCCGAACCGCATCGCGTCGTGGCCAGCCGCACTACTACCCTAGCGCCCTATCTGTATGGCGCCGGCATCGCCCCATCTACTCATCGTCGGCGCAGCGGGCGCAACGCTCGGTTTCTTCGGGTTTTACGCATTCGTCTTGCGCGTACGCGCATCGATCGCAGTCGACGAAATGGTTTTCTTGATCGCCGTCCCGGTCGGGCGTCATCGCGGCAGTTGATCGCTTGGAATGCATATGCGCGTTTCTTTGCGCGCCATTGCGCCGTTTCGCTCGAGACGGCGCTCACCGCCGACGCCTTCTCTTGGCTCGCGCTCCTGATCATGTGGGTCGGCTTCTTACGTCCATTCGGCGCGAGCGCAACCGGACGCGGCATTGCCGATTGCGCTGGTGACGTTCGCGTTCGTCAAGCTATTCGCCGCCGCGCGATTCAACAGCGCGGTTCGCGACGTCGCGATCACGTTCGTCGTCAGCCGCGCCGCAATCATCGTGATCGCGGAGCTCGCCGCGATGGTCGTCGCACAACGTCCGGGTACGCACGTCGCCGTATCGTCGATTCCGATCCTCGCGGTATGGGGACGCTGGGACGCCGTACACTACATCGACATCGCGTCGGCCGGCTACTACGGCACCGATATGGCGTTCTTTCCGCTGTATCCGCTCTTGATCTCACTGCTCGGGAAGCTCACGGGCAGTCATCTCGTTGCGGGACTGTCGTCTCGAATGCCGCGCTGTTCGTCGGGCTGATCTTCTTCTATAAGCTCGTCGAGCACCAATACAACCGCCATGTCGCGCACCGCTCCGTCTTCTACATCTCGATTTTCCCGACCGCGATATTCTTCTCGGCAGTCTATACGGAATCGCTGTTCCTGGCCTTGACGGTCGCGTCGTTCTACTTCATCCGCGAGCACAAATGGCTGGCTCGCCGGAATCATCGGATTCTTCGCGGCGCTGACTCGAGTCGAAGGGGTGCTGTTGTCGTTCCGATGGCGATCGAGTGGTTGAGCTCGCCCGGTGCACGTCAGGCCTGGCAATATCCGCTCGAACGGTTGATGCGCCCGCTCCTCGGGATGGCGTTGATCCCGCTTGGCCTTCTGTCATACATGAGCTATCTGTGGATCCTCACCGGCGATCCATTGTATTTCTCGCACGTCCAGATCAATTGGCATCGGCACTTGGCGCCACCGTGGGTGAGCATGCGCAACAGCATCTATTTGCTCATGCACGGCGCAAAACGGAAACATGGTGGCAAATCAGTTCCTCGAGCTGATCTTCACGTTCCTCATGATCGTGATTCTGATCGCTGCGTTCCGCCGGCTCTCGGCGACGTACTGGAGCTACTATGGCGCTCTCGATCCTCGTCCCGATGTCGACCTCGAGCCTGATGAGCATGCCGCGCTTCGCGCTGGTTCTCTTCCCGATGTTCGTGCTGATGGGGCTGTGGGGATCGCGGCCGTCCGTCAACAACGCAATCGTTGCATTCTCGCTTCCGCTTTTAGGACTGTTCACGGTTTTATTCGCCGACTGGTATTGGGTTGCCTGAGCTGACCGCAGCTGCGGCGTCCTGGATTGGTCGCCTTACGCAACAGCGCGGCATTCGGCAATTCATCAAGTTCGCGATCGTCGGAACGTCGGGCTTCGCGGTCAACGGCGTCGTCTTCACGCTCTTGCAGCTTCCGCTCGCAATCGAACAGCGCGAGGCCTGGTATTACTTGATCTTCTCGATTGCGTTCATGGCGGGCGGCGTTTCGAATTATTTTCTCAACCGGGTCTGGACGTTTCGTTCGACGGGACATGCGCTGGGCGAAGGCGCTAAGTTTCTCACCGTCTCCGCGATTGCGCTCTGCGTGAGTTTGCTTGTCTCGTACGCCGCCGCGCCAATCCTCGGCAAAGGCCACAAGCTCTGGTTCGTATCGACGTGCGCCGGCATCGTCGTCAATTTTTTCGTGAATAAGTATTGGACATTCCGCAGCGTTCTTTAGAGGTCGCGAAATACTGGTGGTGGGCACTCGGAGCAATCCTCGTGCTCGGTCTTGGGCTTCGTCTGGTCGGGTTGCACGATCCGATCATGGATCATCCGCAATGGAGACAAGGCGACACTGCGGCGATTGCGCGCAATTTCGCGCAGCTCAACTTCAATATTCTATATCCGCAGACCGACTACGACGGACCGCCGCCCAACTACGTCGAGCTCGAGCTGCAAATCGTCCCGTATCTCGCCGCGATCGGCTACAAGATGTTCGGCGTGCACGAAGTGTTCGGGCGACTGATCTCGATCGGTTTCTCGCTCGGGACCGTCGCCGTCATCGCGTATTTCGGCTGGTGGCTGTTCGAATCGGCATTCGTCGGCCTCGCCGCGGCGCTGCTCTTCGCAATTTTTCCTGGAAGCGTCTACTACGGGCGAACGTTCATGCCCGACACCGCCATGACGTTCTTTTTCACGCTTGCGATGTATGCGTCGGCGCGAACCTTACTCGGCTCCATGCAGAAGCCGATTCCGTGGAAAGACGTCGGTTGCGCGGCGTTGCTCGCGCTCGCGTTTCTTGCAAAGCCGGTTTCGTTGCTCGCGGTCATCCCGCTGGCATGTATCGGGCGGCTCCGAAGCCTGGTCGTCATCGTCCCCGGACTCATCTCGCTCTTCGTGTACCTCCACGCGGTCGACGCGCACGCGGAATGGCATTGGGCCAGCGGCATCACGCGCGAACATGTCCTTCCGTCGTTGCTGCAGTCGTTCGTCTCACCGCATGCGATGCTCTCGAAACTTGCGATAACGCTGACGACTATTCCGTCGATGCTCAGCACGACGATGCTCGGACCGGCCGGCTTCGCGTTTGCACTGCTCGGCTTCCTCATGCCGCTCCGCTCGCGCTCGAATCTTCTCTTGTACTCCTGGCTCCTCGCAGCCGTGCTGTACGCATTCGTCGTCGTCACCGTCGAACGCGTCGACTACTATCTCTATCCGGTGCTGCCGCTCGCGGCGCTGGTCGGGGCGTCGTTCCTGCGGACCGCTTGCCGAGCCTTTGCTCGCAAAAAATCGCGATCGGCGGCGCGATCGTGGCGCTCGTGCTCGTCATCGGCGATAACGCGGCACAGATACAGCCGTACTACTATTACAAACGAACCGTCTATCTCGAGGCGCGCCGGCTTCAGACGCTGCTCGCTCCGGACGCGCTCGTTGTGATGGCGCACTACGATCCCTCGATTCTCTACTACATGCAGCACAAAGGCTGGGAAGAGGACCCGCTGCTGTGGACGCCCTTCGATCAGCAAAGCGCCATCCGCAAAGGTGCGCGCTATTTCATCGCCGTCGAACAGAATCGGTTTGCAAAGAACGCCGAGCTCTATGCGTGGATGCAGCGCTTTCCGTTGCTGCCGAATAGCGGCATTTGGCCGGTTTACGAAACCGATTATGCGAACGTGCTGCCGGGAGCCGAGGCCCGCTGGAAGGAATTCCGGCGGCGCGAGAAAGCTGGTAAGCCATGAGCACGATGCTGGCCGAATACGGAACGTATCACCGCGACCGCCGAAACCGGGTGCTGCACGAAATCGGCATCCCGCTGATCGTGCTTGCGATCATCGCGCTCTTGCGCTTGATACACGTTGGGCCGGTCAACGTCGCCGCGATAGCAATCGTCGCCACCTGCGCGTACTATCTCACGCTGGACATACCGTCGGCGATCGCGGCTTTCCTCGCGTACGCCGTGCTGTACGCGATAGCTGCGGTAATCCCGTGGTGGCTGGCAATTCTCATCTTCGTTGCGGGCTGGATATTTCAATTCGTCGGACACGTCTATGAGGGCCGGAAGCCCGCGTTTCTCACCAACCTCTTGCACCTGCTCGTCGGTCCGCTCTGGATCGCTGCGCTCGCAATCCGCCGCGTCGCTTAGAGGCTACGGCAAGGGCAAGAGTGACGAGGGCACTCCAAGATGCTCCGTCTCGGTTTCGCCTGTTCCGGTCTCGACTGTTTGGCGGAAACGCGTCAGGCGCAAGGTGCTGCGCGACACCTCGCTGGCAAGCTCGTACGAATTCTCGATCGCGCGCGTGATGTCGACGGTGTCGTAACTGTACTGAAAGCGTTTCAGGCTGGCGACGATCGATGCATCGAGCGTCTTGAGCCCGGTGTAGGATCGAATCAAATCCTGACCGGCTAATTTATATGCGGGATAGTTCGAGATGACGATGTCGCGCTTGAGCCGCGCTTGCGAAAGCTGCTGGCGCAGATCGACGACGGCGGAATTCGCCGGCGAGATCTTTTCGGCGACCGAGAGATAGCTGATCGCTTCTTCGAGTTTGCCGAGTCGGTACGCATCTTCGGCTAAAGCCAGCTGCACGGCAATCGCGCCGGCACGCGCGTGCGCATCCTGCGGGTTGATATCGAGCGCGAGGCGGTAGGCAAGTGAGGCATCTTTTAAATTACGCGCTTCGAGCGCGCGATCGCCTTGATGGTCGCGCGTTCGTACGATCCACGACTCGACGGAGCCCGCACATCCCGACAAGAACACCGTCGCGATGGCCGGCAAGAGTGCGAACACAAGTTTCTTCAGCATCGTGTGACCTCTACCGCCGAAATCCGTGGACGAAGAGCGACGCAACGTGTGCGATCGCCCAGGCCCCGGGCCAGAGCAAGAGCTGTGAAAGAATCGTCCCAAGAATAGCCGTCACCGTCAGGCCGACAACCATTGCCCGAATCGAGTTCATCGAGCGCTCGCCTTTGACCGCTTGATCGACCATCAGCGCCGACGTCGGATCAACGAAAAACGTAAACGCGAGGGTTCCGATCCCGTTGACGATACCGGAGAGACCCGCTGCCGTCGTGCGTGCGTCGAGATTCAAAACGCTCGCATAGTACGCCGATGGGACACCGATCGCATAGATCGCCATGACGACGAGGTTGCCGATGAGCAGTTTGGGCGGGATCGCTTCGCGTGTGTACGCGAGAACCGTGCGAATCTCGGGGAGCCGGATGCTCGAGAGCACGTCCATCATGACGCGTGGATCGCCGAGGCGAATCAACGCTTGCAGCACGGAATTCCGCCGCTCGAACGAACGAATGCCGCGTGAAAAGAGATAGATGAACATCGGCAGCAAGAGCGCGCCGAAGCATGTTCCAATCGTTCCAGCGGCGACGATCAAACGCATTTGCAAATCGAAGTTCGCGATGACGTCGGGCGGAACGGTGGCCAGCTTTGCCGCGACGCTCGGACGCGTCGCGTTGTCGGCCAGCGCTCCTAGCGAGGGCGTCAGGAACAGCGCCGCCAAGCGGCTCGCCGTAACGAACAAGTTGAACAGCGAGATCGACACCGCGATGCGATGCGTTTGCACGCCGGCGTAGCGGGCAGCATACGCGCCGATCTGTATTGCTTGCGTTACTCCATTGAGCGCCATCGCAACGATAAGCTGCGTAGCCCACAAGGACGCCGTCGCGGAAGTCAACGTTGCCTACGCGACGGCGGCCGTCCAGTCGATGTCGTCCTCACCAATCGGACCAAGGACGCACAGGCCCCACTGCTCCGGCGCGAAGATCGAGCGCGCGAGCCGTTGGACGTCATCGATGCTCACCGCGTCGATTTTTTGCTCGAGCTCTTCTTCGGAGATTTGTCGTCCGAACGTAAGCTCGTTGCGGCCCAAGCGCATCATGCGTCCCGAGATGCTCTCGAGCGCGAGCGTCAGACTGCCTTTGAGATGTTCTTTGGCAAGCTCGATCTCGCTCTCGCGCAAGCCACCTTTGTGCGCCTGCGCGAACGACTCTCGAATGAGCGAGATGACTTCTTGCGCGTGCTCGACCGACGTGCCGGCCGAAACGGCGAAGAGGCCCGCCGGGCGGTACGCGATTTGAAACGAGCTGACGCTGTACGCGAGGCCGCGCTCTTCGCGGATGTCTTGAAAGAGACGGCTCGACATTCCACCGCCAAGTGCGGTATCGATCACTGACAGGGCGTAGCGATCGTCGTCAGCGGCCGGTAAGCCGCGCGTTCCGACGATCAGATACACTTGCTCGACGTCGCGCGTAATCACGAGACGACCGGGCGACAGGCGAACGCGTTGATCCGGAGGTAAGCCGCCATCGCCGGCGAGTGGCGCCAGGGCCTGTGAGAACGACTCGACGACACGGTCGTGCTCGATGTTTCCGGCCACGGTGACGACGACGGTCTTGGGCGTATAGCGCTCGCGCATGTGCGCGCGCAAATCGTCCGAGCGCAGCGCGGCGATCGTTTGCGGAAACCCGATGACCGGATCGCCCATATTCGACCCCGACCACATCAGCCGCACGAACGCGTCGTTGATGACCTCGTCAGGGGCATCGTCGTACATCTTGATTTCTTCGAGAACGACATTTTGTTCGCGGGCGAGATCGTCCGGCTCGAAGCGTGAGTTGAGGAACATGTCGCACAAAATGTCGGTCGCAAGCGGGACGTGCTTGTCGATGACGCGCGCGTAGTAGCAGGTCGATTCCTTGTCGGTGAAAGCGTTGAGATTGCCGCCGACGCGATCCATGGCTTCGGCGATCTCGCGCGCGTTGCGCCGCTTGGTACCTTTGAAGAGCATGTGTTCGACGAGATGTGAGATCCCGCGCTGTTCCGCGCGTTCGCAAGCCGATCCGACGTCGGCCCAAATACCGATTGCTGCCGAACGCACCGCCGGAATATGTTCCGTCACGATGCGCAAGCCATTTGGTAGAATCGTCCTGCCGTACATTTTAAAGGCGCTTCGCCCCCGGCTCCGCGTTCGACAACATCAATAGGCCTGCGCGAAGTACGCTTGTACTTTTGCGGGTTCGCCGCATGCGATGCAGCGCGGACCTTGCGCCTGCGGCCGGATGTTGCGAGTAGCTGCGCTCGTCTCGGCCTTGACATGCTCTTCGCACTGCGGCCGTCCGCACCACGGAATCTCGATCATCCCGGCACGCTCGCGTAAGAAGCGAATAGAACTCGGCCGAGTCCGATGGACGTAACGTATGCGATTCCAAGAATCTCTTGGCTTGCTCGAACAGCGAGCTTTGAATCTCATCCAGCAGCGTCCCCAAACGCGACGAGACCTCGGCGAGCGGAACTGTGGTCTTCTGGCCTTCCTCTTTAAATGCGCGGTCGCGACGAACGAGCGTCGCAACACCCTGTTCGAGATCGCGCGCACCCAGCTCGATCCGAACCGGCACGCCGCGCATCTCCCACTCGTTGAATTTCCAACCCGGCGATTGATCGCGCACGTCGAGACGAACGCGGTATCCGTCGTCGCCGCAACCGCCCGTAGAGTTGTTTCGCGGCATCGCTGACGGCAGTGCTCTCGCCTCGGATGATTGGAACGATGACGACTTGATAGGGTGCCATCTTCGGTGGAAACCGCAGACCGCGGTCGTCGCCGTGCACCATGATCGTCGCACCGATCATCCGCCAGGACATCCCCCACGACGTCGTCCAGGCATGCTGCAGCGATTGATCGTCGGCGGTAAACTCGATATTGTATGCGCGCGCAAAATTCTGTCCGAACTCGTGCGAGGTACCGGCTTGCAGCGCGCGGCCGTCAGGCATCAGGGCTTCGATCGAATAGGTGTGCAAGGCGCCCGGAAAGCGTTCGCTCTCGCTCTTCTCGCCGGCATACACCGGAATCGCGGCGACGTTCTCGGCGACGTCTTTGTAAACGCCCAGCATGCGCTGCACTTCTTCCGCAGCTTCCGCCTGATTTGCGTGCGCCGTGTGACCTTCTTGCCAAAGGAACTCGAGCGTTCGAAGAAATGGACGCGTGCGTTTCTCCCAGCGCACGACATTGCACCACTGATTGATCAGCAGCGGCAAGTCGCGATAACTTTGCACCCATTTTGCGAACATCGTCATGATCGTGACTTCTGAGGTCGGACGAATCGCGAGCCGCTCCGTAAGCGTCTCGCCTCCACCCTGCGTCACCCACGCAACCTCGGGGACGAATCCTTCGACGTGTTCTTGCTCGCGCGCAAGCAACGACTCGGGGATCAGCAGCGGAAAGTATGCATTCTCGTGGCCCGTCGCTTTGAAACGCGTGTCCAATTCCGCCACCAACTGCTCCCAAATGCCGTAGCCGTACGGGCGCAGGACCACGCATCCCGGACCGGAGCGAGCGAGACGAGCTCTGCCTTGTAGCAGACGGCCTGATACCATTCAGGCAGGTCAACGGCTTTTGGAGGTATCTCCTTGACGAGTGGTTCTGATTCCATCTCGTCGGGACGCGTTTGCATAACCCGACCCAGGTTCGCAACCCGAGGCGAACCGCCTCTTAGCGCGAAACCTCATTACATGCCGAGGCTAACGAAAATCTATACACGAACCGGCGACGAGGGAATGACTGCACTCGTCGGCGGTACGCGCATCAAGAAAAACGCGCTGCGCATCGAGACATACGGCACCGCCGACGAGCTTTCCAGCGCGATCGGTATCGCACGCGCGGAGCTTGCCGAGATTCGCCGCTCGCGTGCGCTCGATGAAGCGAAAGCAATCGACGTCGCGGGGCAACTCGACGCGTGGCTCGCCTGGACGCAAGACGTGCTCTTCAATCTCGGCAGCGAGCTTGCGACGCCGCCGGGGAAAGCGCGCGAAGGAATGCCGAGCGTTCACACGGACGACGCGGCCGCACTCGAACGCGCAATCGATCGCGCGCACGAAGATCTCGAACCGTTACCAAACTTCATTCATCCGGGTGGATCGCTCGCAGCGGCACATCTGCATCTCGCGCGTACGATAGCGCGCCGGCTGGAACGCGTTTTGATCACGCTGGCTGAAACGGAAGAGGTCGGCCCGGACATTCGCCGTTACGTCAACCGCCTTTCCGATGCACTGTTCGTATGGGCGCGCTGGATCAACCACGCGCTCGGCGTCGCCGAGCCATTGTGGGTCGCCGACACGCGCCCGCCCGCGTGAGCCGCCGCCATCTTTTCGCCCGTGCGCCGCTCGATCGGCTAACGGCGGAGGTCAAAGAAGGCACCGGCCTTCGCCGCAGGCTCGGCGGCGTTGACTTGATCGCCGTGGGACTCGGCACGATGATCGGCGGCGGGATCTTCACGACGATCGGCCCCGGCATTGCAATGGCTGGGCCGGCGATCGTCGTTGCGTTTCTGTTGGCCGGACTTGCGTCGTTTTTTGCAGCGCTCGCCTATGCGGAGCTTGGCGCGATGGTTCCGATCGCGGGTAGCGCCTACACGTATGCGTATGCGACGCTCGGCGAGATCGTCGCGTGGATCATCGGCTGGGATCTGATTCTCGAATACGGCGTCAGCGCTGCGCCGGTCGCGCAGCAATTCTCGTCGTACGCGCAGAGTGCGCTGGCTCTGATCGGCGTCACGCTGCCCGCCTGGGCGCAAAATGCGCACTTCTCGGTGAATCTTGGGCAGCTGCACCTCGACGTCATCGGCGCCGCGTTCGTCATGATTCTCTCGGCACTCTTGGCGCTTGGCATTCGAGAGACTGCGTCGTCCAACAACGCGTTCGTCGTCATCAAGGTCGGAGCACTGATCGTTTTCGTCATTGTAGGCGCGACGCTGTTTCACGCCGCCTACTTTCATCCGTTCGCGCCGCATGGATGGGGCTTGAACATCCTCGGCGGCGCGGGAACGGGGATCATCCCGGCGGCTGCGCTCGTCTTCTTCTCGTACATCGGTTTCGACACGGCGACGACGACGGCGGAAGAAACGCGCAACCCGCAACGCGACGTCCCGATCGGCGTCATCGGGTCGCTTGCAATCGGCACGGTGATCTATTGCAGCGTCGCATTCGTTCTGGTCGGTGTCGTGCCGTGGGATCACGTCGATCAGAACGCCGCCCTCGCCGCGGCGCTGCGTCCGCTGCACAGCAATCTGCTCGAGGCCTTGATGGTACTCGGCGCCTTCGCGGGTACGACCAGCGTTGCGCTGACGTCGCTGCTCGGTCAAACGCGCATCTTCTATGCGATGTCTCGCGACGGACTGCTGCCGCCCTTCGTCGCCAAAATCAACCCGCGCTTTGGAACGCCGGCCGGGATGACGATGCTCACGGGAATCGTCATAGCAATCATGACGCTGGTCGTCCCGCTGGATGCGCTGCTCGAGCTCGTCAACATCGGAACATTCAGCGCATTCATCATCGTCTGCGCCGGCGTCATCTGGCTGCGCAGGAATCGTCCCGAGCTGCCGAGGCCGTTCCGCTCGCCGTTCGTTCCGATCTTTCCGCTGTGCGGGATCGCGCTGTCGTTGTTTCTCTCAACGCAGGGTCTCGGTCAGTTCACCTGGATCCGTTTTATCGTCTGGCTGATCGTCGGACTGTGTCATCTATTTCGCGTACGGATATCGTCGCGCGACCGCAGCCTCACAGCAATGAGCGAGACGCCGATCCCGGATCAGAGCCGAATCAAGCAGATCCCAGGTGCCGACCTCGATCTTAGCAGCGAGTTCGATCAGTTCATGCGTGATCTACTTGGCCGCGGACAGCCGGGCGCACTGCGCCCGGTCGGATTGCTTCTTCAATTGTTCTGCCTGATGATTTGGCGCAATGAGACTCGCACCGATGCGGACCGTCCTAACGACGCCCGCGCGCCGTCGCTCGCGGCCTTCTTCGAAAAACTGTTTCGGACGACCGATAGCACGAATCCGCATCTGCTCATCTCGCGCGGCTTGTCGTATCTGAACTTCCTCGAGGCCCCGCCACTCGAGCCTCCCGCCCTCGATCTCGGGTGCGAAACAGGACTCACGTCGCAGCTCCTTTTCGAAAAACCGTTCAGATACGGAATCGACATTACGCCGCAATGGGAGCAAAGCATCAAGCAAATCGGCATGCATGAGGAGTATCGTGTGGGATCGACTGATGCCATTCCGCTTCCGGATGCGAGCGTTCGTAGCGTGGTGATGAACAATGTGATCTATCATGCCGCCGATCGCGAGCGCGCGTTGCGGGAGGTGTTTCGCTGTTTGGAACCCGGGGGTCACGTCTATTTCGACGATCTATCGCCGATCTTTTTCGAGGCCGGGAATCGTCCGTTCGTTGAGTTCATGAAGGCGTCCGGAGGGCACGAGTTCGCGCGCGAGTTTATGCGCAAACGCTACACCATGTACATGAGCGATCGAACGATCAATCCGTCTGATGGCCTAACTCCCGCGCAGTATCTACCGTTCATGGCATCGCTCGGATTCTGCGACGTCCGGGCAACGTATTTTTTTGGCCGCGATCTCTTGCGCGCAGCCTACAACTTTCTGGATATGGGCTTCATCTTCGGTTCCGGCGCATTGACTCCGCAAGGCGCGAAGTACGTCGAGTGGGTCACCGAGCACTTATCCGCGGATCTGTTGCGCGACGCGGACGCATGCGCTGCCGCCGGCGGAGGTTACGTTTTCGTCATCGCGACGAAACCGAACTAACCCGCGATAGCCTTGTTTGCGTCGCTCACCGCCTGCAGCTCGATTCGTTCGCGGAGTGCAAGCGCGATCGCGTGCATGACGACTGAAGACGCATCTTCCTGTTGCGAAAAGCGTTCGGTCGGGATTGCAATCGAGAAGTCAACCGAATCCCCGTGCGTGCCGTTCGGACTGCCGAAGAGCCCAATCGTCAACGCACCGACCTCTTTGGCGCGCGCGATCGTGCGTCGCAAGTCGCGGTCGGATGTTCCGGCCAGCGCCATGACGACATCGCCTGCGAGAACGGCGTCGTGTTGATCGGAGAGACGGCGCACGCGCAGCGGCGGCTGGGCCGGGAGCCGGACGCGCGTGGTGCAGCTCGTCCGCAAGGTGCGATGCGAGCACGCCGCCGTCGGCCATGATCCACGTTGTCTTGCTCCAGCGCCAAGCGTCAAACAGCGCGCCGACTGCACGGCGCACTTCATCACGCGAAAGCGCGCGAATCGCGCGCTCCATCTCGTTCAAATACCGCTCGACCGCGTCCATCCACCAATACTATCGGCGTTGGTAGGAAAGCGGGTTAGTTAATTTTTAGAATGCGTCGGAACTTGACGAATCGTTTTGATCGCCGGAATCGGCTGCAAGCGACGTATCAGTCGTAAACACGTCGATCGCCGACTTGCGCGAATTGTAGCGGACTTTCGGACCCAGCACGCGTTCGATCGTGCGTGCGGCGACCATCGTTCGTCCGCGAACCGTAAAGGGTGCGTGCGAAAGTTTGATCTCGCGTCCGTTGAGCGTCGCAGCTAGCGTGCCGATGTGCAGATGAAGCGTATCTGCGCCGCGCACGACTTCGACCGAACGTTTTTCTTTATTGTAACTTAACCGTGCGCCAAGCACATTACTAACCGTGCGCAACGGTAAGTATGCTTGCTGATCGATCGTCACCGGCGGAACATCGGACGTGACGCGCTGACCATCGATATCGATCGTTGCAGGCCGCGAAAACGCAAGCGTACTCGACGCGGCGAGTGCGATGATGCCGGTCGAGAGCAAGGTTCGTAGGCTAAGCGGGCGTGGCTTGTTCATGGCGTCCGATCTCGTGTGCGTAGTCCGGATAGACCTCGGCGATTACCTTTTCGATCTCTTCCCGCAAAGCACCGAGCAGGCGCTCCTCCGGAAAGGTACCGACCAAGCTGCCGCGGCGGTAAATGGCGCCCTTGCCCTTACCACCTGCGACCCCGACATCTGCCATCTTAGACTCACCAGGACCGTTGACGACACAGCCCATGACCGCGACTTTCACGGGGGCTGTGTACTCTTTGGCCAGCGCCTCCACGCGCTCGGCCAGATCGACGACCTCGATCTCTGCCCGCCCGCACGAGGGGCAGGCCGTGATCTCAAAGCCCTTTTCCCGCAGCCCGAGCGACTTGAGGATGCCCCAGCAGACCGGGACTTCCTCGACCGGGTCGGCCGCCAGCGAGACGCGGAGCGTGTCGCCGATCCCCTCCCACAGGAGAATCCCAAGTCCGATCGCGCTCTTGATCGTGCCATCCCGCGGCAGCCCGGCCTCGGTGATTCCGAGGTGGAGAGCGTACGGTGTCCCTCGCTCGCGCAGGCGCTTGTCCATCAAGCGGTAGGCGTAAACGGTCATCGGGGCTTCGTGCGCTTTGAGCGAGATCACAATGTCCGTGTGGCCGAGCTCTTCGAGGATTTCGATGTGCCGGACGGCCGATTCGACCATCGCTTCGGGCGTGAGGCCGAGGCGCTCTTCGAGGTCCTTGGCAAGCGAACCGAGGTTGACGCCGATGCGAATCGGCGTGCCGCGCTCGACCGCGAGCTTGACGACTTCGCGCGTTTTGTTGGGATCGGTGATGTTGCCCGGGTTCAATCGCAGCTTTGCGACACCGGCTTCAATTGCGGCGAGCGCCATGCGATGATCGAAGTGCACGTCCGCGACGATCGGAACCGGCGAACGGTTCACGATCGCGGGTAATCCCGCCGCATCTTTTGGATCCTGACACGTGACACGTACGATCTCGCAGCCCGCCATTGCAAGACCATAGATCTGCTCGAGCGTCGCATCGACGTTCGCGGTATCCGTCGTCGTCATCGATTGGACCGCGATCGGATGATCGCCGCCGATCCAAACGCCTTTGGCATCCGAGACGTCCGTCTTGTTCTTCAGAAAGACGGGTTTCGACTTACGTCGCAAGCGTATCACGCGTCGTACCTTCGGTTCATAGCGCACCTTTTCCGGCGACCAGCCGCACGATGTCGTGATACGTGACCAGTACCATCAAAATCATCAGCGCGGCGAAACCGGCAAAGTGTACGACTGCTTCTTTTTCCGGATCGACGGGCTTGCCGCGCAAAAGTTCGGCGATGATGAACGCGCCGCGACCGCCGTCGAGTGCGGGAATCGGAAGAAAGTTGAAGATTCCCAGCGAGATCGACAGCTGCGCCGCCAGCATCATGTACGGTCCCCATCCGAGATTCTGGACCTGACCGCTGATTGCAGCGATGCCGACGGGGCCGGCAAGGCCGCCGATTGCATGCGCCGGAGCCGTGACGAGCGCGGCGAGTACGCCGAGCTGCATCACAAGGAAAAACCAAAACGAGCTGCCCGCATTGAGCGAACGCTTCCCCGAATCCGGCGCGCTGCGCTTCTTGGCGCGGCGCAAAGCCGAGCAGACCGACGCGTTTGCCCGCGAGCTCGCGCGAGACCGGCGTACCGACGAGCGTCAATGTTTGATCGCCGCGACGCACGACGAGCGTCAATCGCTTGCCGGCTGCGCCGTGAATCGTTTCGACGAGCTGCGCTCCGCTTTTGATTTGCGTTCCGTCGACGCGCAGGATCGTGTCACCGGGACGCAGCCCCATTTTTACGGCGGGCATATCAGGCTGCAACGCCTCGACGGTCGTCGTTGCGACCATGCTCCCGAAACCGATCGCAGCAACAAACAACAAGACGAACGCAACCATGAAGTTCGCGATCGGACCTGCTGCGACGATTCCCAAGACGACGCACCGGCGACTTGGCCTGAAAGTTGCCGTCCTCTTCGCTTTCGCCCTCGGCTAAGAAACGGCGTTGCTGCACTGCCTCGTTTGTTTTTCCGTCCTCGCCCTGCATCGCGCAGTAACCACCGATCGGGAAAAGATTCAAACGATAGTTCGTTCCGCTGCGCGGCGACGTCCACTTCAGCAGCGTCGGCCCCATCCCGAGTGCAAAATCGTTGACGCGCACGTGATTCCAGCGGGCGACGATGAAATGCCCGAACTCGTGCAGCACGACGAGTACCGAGAGCATGACGAGGAAGACGACGATCTTGCCGATGGCCGCGAAGCTCGGTAGTGCAAGTAAGGCCAAGTACTGATGCATTAGCGCGCGACTGCTCCTAACTCGCGGACGAGTCCTTCGGCTAACTCGCGCGCACGCGCGTCGGCCTTGCGCACCGAATCCAGCGAAAGCTCTTTCCCTACAGCGGACACGTCTTCTAATACCGATTCGATGACCTCAGGGATACGCCGGAAGCCGATGCGTCCGTCCACGAACGCTTGCACTGCTATCTCGTTTGCCGCGGAGAGTGCCGCCGGCGCCGTCCCGCCGCGTTCGAGCGCCTGGTACGCGAGGCGCAGACACGGAAAGCGCTCTTGATCGGGCCGTTCGAACCGCAGCGCGGTTGCGTCTTCTCCTTCGCGCGCACCGAGCGCGACGAGCGCATCGACGTTACGTGCGTCAGGCCACAATGACGTATCTTCGAGCCGATCCGGATATGCGAGTGCGTAACCGATCGGAACGCGCATGTCGGGCGGACAAAGCTGCGCTTTCACCGATCCGTCCGTAAAGATCGCGAGTCCGTGCGCGACGCTCGTGCGATGGACGAGCACGTCGATCCGATCCCACGGTATCTCGAAGAGCCGGCTGGCTTCGATAACTTCCAAGCCTTTGTTCATCAGCGTTGCAGAATCGATCGTGTTCTTCGTTCCCATGCGCCAGGTCGGATGCGCGAGCGCGTCCTCGACCGTTGCATCTTCCATCTCTTGCGCAGTTTTGCCCCAAAACGGTCCGCCCGATGCCGTGAGTATAAGGCGCGCGATCCGCTCCTTCGGCTCGCCGACCAAGCATTGGAAAAGCGCGCTGTGTTCCGAATCGACCGGCAAGATGTGCGCGCCGCTTTGCGCAGCCTCGCGTAAGAGCAGCTCGCCGGCCGCGACGACCAGCTCTTTGTTCGCAACCGCAACGTCGATACCGCGCGCAACTGCAGCAAAGACTGCGTCGAAGGCAACTGCGCCGTCGGTTGCAGCCAAAACGAGATCTGCGCCGCTCTCGGTCGCAACGCGCATCAATCCGTGCGCGCCGCCGTCATCTTTCAGCGAGATGACGCCGACCTCGAATTGCTCGGCCTGCTCGCGCAACAGCTCGGCATTTCGTCCCGCCGCTAATCCGACGACGGTAAAGCGATCGCGATGACGGCTGATGACGTCGAGTGCTTGGCGGCCGATCGAGCCGGTTGATCCGAGAATGGCGATGCGCTTCACGGCGGCGGCAAAACTCCATGCGCGACGAACCGCAGAATCCACAGCGCGAAATAAAACGCCGGCCCGGCAAAAAGATAGCTATCGAAGCGGTCCAGCACGCCGCCGTGCGAACCGATCGCGCTGCCCGCATTCTTGACGCGCGCGTCGCGTTTGAGCGCCGACTCGACGAGATCGCCGGCTTGCGCCGCGATCGAGGTAATCGCGCCGATCAATGCGCCTTGCCACCAGGCGACGCCGATCTGCGGCAACATTCCGAATGCGATGCCGACACCGACACCGGCAAGCAATCCGCCGATCGAACCCTCAACCGTTTTGCGCGGCGAGATCTTCGTGAGCGGGTGCTTCCCGAACGCAACGCCGACGAGCATCGCGAAAATGTCCGTAAGCGCGATGATGAAGATCGCGTAGAGCGTGAGCCACATGCCGAATTCCGGAATGCCGCGAATCGCAATGAAGTACGAGACCAGCTTTCCGATATAGAGCACGGCCAACAGCGTAAAGGCGCTGCGTGCGAGATAGTGCCCCTTGTGCGCAAAGGTCGAGTAGACGAACGTTGCGATGATCGTCGCCGCAAGCAGCAGGCTCTCATAATGGTGTACGACGCCGAATGCCGTGAGTGCCAGATACGCGAGCACGGCCGGCGCGGCAATTGCGAGCTCGACCGGCGTTCCTTTGCGCAGCGCGAGCTTGTCGAATTCCCACAAGCAGCCAAGCGCGATCACGCCCACGAGCACGGCGAACAAGGGGAGAACGAACGTGCACCCGATGCCGAGAATCGCAAGCCCAACGCCGATTGCGACACGGCGCACTCCGATCGAACCGCCGCCGCCTCGCGATTTGGAACGGGCTATCGCGCCCGCCGGCGCCGCGACGCTCCTGCGAATCGGATTCAGATCCTCTCGTATCCCTCGTAGCTGCACAACAGCTCGGTAACGTCGGCGCGTTCTTTCACACGCAAGACGCGTAGCTTACCTAAGCCGATTGCAGGATACGGCGGAAGCAGCAAGCGCAGCGCGACATTTCGATCGGCGAGCAGTGCGCGCGCTTCGACTTCCGGAACGAGGACGAGATCGGAGCTCATACTTCCATGATCTCTTTTTCTTTTGCGGCGACCAGCGCGTCGACGTCTTTGACGTACTTGTCGGTCATCTTCTGCAGCTGATCGTCGCCGCGTTTGTTCTCGTCTTCGGTGATCTTATGATCCTTGAGCAAGGCTTTCACCGCATCGACGCTCTTGTGGCGGATGGTGCGAATCGCGACCTTGCCCTCTTCGCCCCGTTTGTGCACGATTTTGACGAGATCTTTGCGGCGTTCTTCGTTCAACGGCGGAAAGCTGAGGCGCACGTTTTGACCGTCGACGTTTGGATTGAGTCCCAAATCGCTGGTCTCGATCGCTCTCTTGATTCCCCCAACCGTCGCTTTATCGTAGGCGCTGACGACGAGCGAACGCCCGTCGGGCGAGCTGACGCTCGCGACTTGCTTGAGTGGAACCGTCGCGCCGTAGGCTTCGACTTCGAGCCGATCGAGGAGCGCGGGTGAGGCGCGTCCGGTGCGAATCGCGGCGAAATCGTGGCGCGTCGCCTCGACGGCTTTGCCCATCTTCGACTCGCTGTCTTTGAAGACGTCATTTAGCATGCGCGTACTCCTGGCTCGCCGTGGGGCGGCCAACGAACGTTCCGATCGGTTCGCCGAAAACGACACGGCGAATATTTCCCGGGACGTTCATATCGAAGACGATGATCGGGATTCCGTTGTCCATGCAGAGCGTGAGGGCGGTACTGTCCATGACCTCGAGCCCCAGTTGCAAGACCTGAAGGTAATCGACGTGCGTGAAGCGCGTCGCGTTCGGATCTTTTTTCGGATCGGCGGTGTAGACGCCGTCGACCTTGGTGGCTTTCAGAATCGCTTGCGCGCCGACTTCGACCGCCCGCAGCGCGGCGGTCGTATCGGTCGTGAAATACGGATTGCCGGTGCCGGCGGCAAAGATGACGACGCGCCCTTTTTCCAAGTGGCGGATCGCGCGGCGGCGGATGTACGGCTCGGCGATCTCGTGCATCGCGATCGCGGTCTGGACGCGCGAGGGGACCTCGATGCGTTCGAGCGCGTCTTGCAGCGCGAGCGCATTGATGACGGTCGCCAGCATGCCCATGTAGTCGGCCGTGGCGCGTTCCATCCCGGCCGCTTCATGGGTCTTGCCGCGCCAGATGTTCCCGCCGCCGACGACGACGGCGATGGAGATGCCTTCCTTATGTACAGCCTCGATCTGGCGCGCCATCCCGGCAGTCGTCTCGACGTCGACGCTGTGGTCGACGCCGGCAAACGCTTCACCCGAGAGCTTGAGCAGGACGCGTCGGAAAACTGGTTCCACGGCGCCTACTCCGCGCTTACTCTTCGCCGAGGGCGAAACGCGCGAAGCGCCTGACGCGAACTTTCTCGCCCAGGACGCCCGAGACGCCGGCGACGAGCTCGCCGATCGTCACCTCGTCGTTCTTCACGAACTGCTGCTCGAGCAGACAGTGTTCCTCGAACCACTTGCCTAGCTTCCCCTCGACGATCTTTTCCGCGACCGCCGCAGGCTTCCCGGCTGGGACGGCTTTCTCGAACTCGGCGCGCTGCTGCGGCGATGATTTCGGCCGGGACGCTCTCGCGATCCAGGTAGACCGGCTTCATCGCGGCGATGTGCATCGCGACGTCGCGGCTCAGCTCGATGAAACGTTCGTTGCGCGCGACGAAGTCGGTCTCGCAGTTGACCTCGACGAGCACGCCGATCTTGCCGCCGGCATGGATGTAGCTCGCGACGCGCCCTTCATTGGCGACGCGCTCGGCCTTTTTCTCGGCGCGCGCGAGGCCTTGCTCGGTCAGCGCACGTTTTGCCGCTTCGTAGTCGCCGCCGGCTTTCACGAGGGCATTGCGGCAATCGATCATGCCGCCGCCGGTTTCTTCGCGGAGGCGTTTGATGTCGTCGGTGCTGGGTTTGTAGTCTGTCGCGTTTGCATGTTAGGGAGCGACCTCTTCGGTTTCGTAAGAAGTCGAGTCGTACGAGCTTTCTGCTTCGGTGTGGCCCGCGATGATCGCATCGGCGATCTTCGAGACCATCAGCTTAACGGCGCGAATTGCGTCGTCGTTGCCGGGGATAAGATAGTCAACCTCATCGGGGTCGCAGTTGGTGTCGACCACGGCGATGATCGGAATTTTCAGCTTGCGGGCCTCGAGGACGGCGATGCGTTCTTTCTTGGGATCGACGACGAACAGCGCGTCGGGAAGACGGTGCATGTCCTTGATCCCGCCCAGAAACCGCTCCAGCTTGTCGAGCTCTTCGGTAAGCTTCGCGACTTCTTTCTTGGGAAGCAGATCGAACGTGCCTTGCTGACGCATCCCTTCGAGTTCGCGCAGACGCGCGATGCGCTTCTGGATGGTCGCAAAGTTCGTGAGCGTTCCGCCGAGCCAACGCTGGTTGACGAAGAACGTGCCGCAGCGTTCGGCTTCTTCTTTAACAGCGTCTTGGGCTTGCTTCTTGGTGCCGACGAACAGGATGACTTTGTTCGAGCGCGGCCATCCCTTTGACGACCTCGTAGACTTCGCGAACGCGCGCGATCGTCTTCGAGAGATCGATAATGTAGATGCCGTTACGCTCTTGGAAGATGTACGGCTTCATCTTCGGGTTCCAGCGCCGCGTCTGGTGGCCGAAGTGCACGCCTGCTTCGAGCAGCTCGCGCATGGTGATGACCTGATTGCCGGCGGCGGCTTCGCTCGCGGGGAGCGCCTGCTCGGCGGCTTCGAGGGTTTCCACGTGGATTGGGGCCTTTCTGGTCCGTGGCGGGGGAGGACATCCTGTCGACCCGACCTGGGGGGACCATAGCGCCCAGCCTCATGCCGGGCGAGATGGGACGTGTCCCGCACGTGCGGGGCAACCGTCGGATTATAACATGGCTGGTCGAGGGCCGAACCCTTATAGGTGAGTGAACCCTTCAGCCGCCCAAGCACGGTCTACCTGGGCGGCAACCGCGCTATCACCCGGACCAAATACGGCGCGCGGCTATTCCTTGATACCCGGGATCTCTCGGTTGGGATCCCGCTGGCCATGGACGGCGACTACGAACCGCAGCTGAACCCCTGGATGATCGGGACGCTGCGCCCCGGCGACGTCGCCGTTGACGTCGGCGCGAACATCGGGTTCTATAGCGTCCATTTCGCGGCACGCGTCGGCGCCGGCGGTCACGTCCATGCGTTCGAGTGCAATCCGGAACTCGTCGAGCTGCTTCGCGATTCGATCGACATCAATTATATGACGTCGCAATGCACGCTCTATCCGATCGCCGTCACCGACCATGAAGGCGAAGTAAGCTTCAACCAACCGGCGAAGCATCTCGGAGGCGGTTCGCTCATCAAGCTACAGATAGCGAACGACACGTTTACCTCGATCACCGTGAAGGCGACCACGCTCGATGCCACCTTTACAGGACTCGAACCACCGGTTCGGTTGCTTCACATCGACACCGAATTCTCCGAGCCGAAGGTGATTGCCGGAGCGCACGCTTTTATCGAGCGGCACCGCGACATGATTATCGTGCTTGAGGTTCTCGGAGAACATTTTCGGAACCATGGCGATGATTCACTCCGACAAGCGCTGGACTATCTGTCCGGGACGGATCGAGCGCTTTGCGTAATCCATGACAATCAGCCACGCCAAATGTCGATCGACCAGTTGATGCAGTTTCCGCTCGTCAACGTCGCAGCAATACCGCGACATCTCGCCAACGCTTAAGACAGCATGAAGACCGGCTCCAAAACCGTTCATTTGATTCCCGAAAACTGCAGCGCGGCATTCGCCCAGGGCTTCTATATAGATGGCGCGACGTTGACGTTGGTGCCGAACGTGGTCTGCATCAACAACGCCGGCGACGTCCTCTTCGAGACCAATTCACTCGGTCTGCGCGGCGCCGAACCGAAAGCAGGCGAGCAAATTGCCGTGGTCTGGGGCGATTCGGTCGTCTTCTCGCTATTTGGGGTTGGATTGGCCGGGTGGCCAGAACAAATTAACGACGAATCGATAGGTTGTCTGTTTCTTAACGGCGGTGTCGAGAGACGGTTTTATCCTCAGACGATTCTGCGCGCACTCGAATTCAACCGCAAGCACAAAGTCACGCTCAACCTCTTGACGCTGGGCTGGATGCCGCCGGACAACCGTCCGGTTCACGGCGATCTACTCGACGCGTTGGCTGAGCTACCGAATCCTGTACTACTCACCCAACCAACGTCCCTCAATCCCAAAATCGCGAGTAGGGATCTGGAGGCGTACATCAATCTCACGATAGGCGACACACATTTTGGATTTTTCGGAAGCGAGCCGTACTCAGTTGAGCATCAGGCCGCGTTTTTCCAGCACATAAGCGAACGAAACGCCATCATTCGCTGGGTTTCTTCTGAAACGCAAACCCCACTAGTCGACCTGTATGCCTTCTTGGATACCAGCTCGCTCGAGGACTTTCGACGCGATTTCTTTGACATTAGCCATCTGCGCGCTAAGGCTTATCCGCGCGTCGCCTCATTCTTGCGTGAGTCGGTTCGGCCGCTACTGTTGCGCGAGTAACGGCCCAACGGTTTCCCACACGATCCTCGCAATCTTCCCGTAAGCCGACGGTCGCGGATGTGAGACGTCAAAGAAACATTCACGAAAATCAGCGAATTGGCTTGAGTCGAGGGCGGTAAACAAATCAACCAGCGGCGTTCCCGTCTCACGAGCGACGGCACGTATCATGTCGTTGCGTTCACAGATATGCTCAAAAAACGATCGCTGCTGCGCCACGGAGTACGTGTACTTGCCCAGAAAGCCGAAAATATCAGGCCAGTCCCCCTCAGAGACGAAAGCATCCTGCATGTCCTTATTTATGATATGCGCGTTTAGAGAGGTTGGCATTGTCGCGAGTACGGCATTAGGAATTGATTTTAGTGCAGCGCGCAAATCAATCGTTAGCTGCGAGTTAAAACCGATACCCTCCCAGCCGGGAAGAACGACGTTAATTGCCACCTTGCGCTTTGCATTGAAGTCTATCGCGTGCTCGAGAACGGTCGCGTAGTCGACGCCCTCGACGCCACCGTTCAGAAAGACACAATCGTCGGCAAAGTCGCTCAGCAACTCCGGCCAGCTTCGCTCATTGACACAGAAGACAACCGAGTCGCCCCACACAACCCCAATTTGTGTATCAGGTTCGACGTCGGGACCCCGTAGGCGAAGGGCGTTCGTTTGCCACAACACTTTGCCGTCCTGATCGACCATACAGAGGTTCGGCCGGAGCCATTTCGACTCTCCGTCATAGTATATGGCCTGAAGAGCTCCAAGATCGGTCTTGGCGTCGACGACGTGGATGCTTTTGGTAGCCAAGCGACTGCCCATCACCTATCCTATCGGTCCTCTCCACGGGGCGACTGAACGCCCCAGCGGTGCCTCCGTGGGCGGCCGCCGTACTCAAACCTTCGGTAAATCACCTTAAGTGACGCCCCAGGGGAGTCGAAAATAGAGAGGTGAGGCCTCGAGCGATATTCATCGCCATTCTAGCGGTGGTCCTAGAGCCAGCGTCCGATTTGCTTTTACGCTGGTACCTAGGCGCAACTCGGTCGCTAGATATACCACAAGCGCCAAATGAGACGATCCATACATACCCCTTGGCTTGAGCTCATCTTTAGGCTGCTCGCGCCCCTCGCCTGGATACGCCGTTTACGCGGTACGCGGTCTGGATGGATCGTGACGCCGGAAGAGCCAAGATGAACGTCCTCGGCATTTCTTGTTACTATCACGATTCGGCCGCCGCCCTAGTCGACGACGAGACGATCCGATTCGCAATTCAGGAAGAACGCCTTTCCCGCGTCAAGCACGATGCTCGCTTCCCGGCGCTCGCGATAGGCCGGGCGTTAGAGAGCGCTAGGCTGCGCGTCAATGCTCTTGACGCGATCGTGTTTTACGAAGATCCGCAACGCAAATTACGGCGGCTCTGGGACCAAGCAATTGACGGCTGGCCGAATACAAGGCGCCTGTTCTTCGAAGACATTCCGTATTTTTATCGTTATAAATTTCCGATCGCAGAGCAGCTGCGCAAGCACCTCGGCTATCGAGGTAAGGTCGAGTTCAGCGACCATCACACCTCGCACGCCGCATCGGCCTTCTTTACATCACCTTTTGAGCGTGCTGTCGTCGTGACGATCGATGGCGTCGGCGAATACGATACTGCCGCCGTCCACATCGGCGAAGGCAATCGACTGCGGAAAGTCCGGTCCATTCAGTTTCCGCACTCGCTCGGGCTTCTCTACTCGGTCTTCACTGATTACCTCGGCTTTGAGGTGAACGAAGGCGAGTACAAAGTCATGGGACTGGCGCCGTACGGCAAGCCGCTCCATCGCGATAAAATTCTCGGACCGATTATTCAATTACGCGACGACGGGTCGTTCACGCTGGACTCTGAATTTTTCGAGTTCTATAGCAAAGAGCGGCACTACTCGGACAAGCTCCAACAGCATCTTGGGATCCCGCCTCGGACCGCTGAAGCGCCGATGTCACAAGATCACATGGATCTCGCAGCTTCCGTGCAGAGCGTACTCGAAACCGCTCTCGTCGCAATGATCGCGCCGCTGGCGGACGAGTTCAATACCCTTGATTTCTGCTTCGCCGGAGGCGTCGCGCTCAATTGCACCGCCAATGCCGAGCTTATTCGGCGCCTCGGGATTCGATCGCACATTCACCCTGCAGCCGGTGACGCGGGCGGGGCGCTTGGTGCCGCCTTAAACGCAGTCGTTCGCAGCCACCTCAATGGTCCCACGAAGCGTTTCCCGTTTTCGGCCTACCTTGGAATCGAATATTCACAAGCGGTCGCAAAGGCAACATTCACCATCAACAAAATTCCGTTCGATAGATGCGAGAATGTCGCACGCGAGATCGCGCGCCAGATCGCAGATGGAAAAGTCGTTTCAATGGTAAACGGCCGAGACGAGTGGGGACCTCGAGCGCTCGGCGCCCGTTCGATTCTCGCCGACCCGCGTTCGGCTTTGATGAAAGATCACGTCAACGCAAAGATCAAGTTTCGCGAAGAATTTCGCCCATTTGCTCCGGTCATCAAGAAGGACCACTATGGCGAGTACTTCGAGACGTTTGGAATGAGCGAGACACCCTTCATGCTCTTTACGCACAGGGCAGTTCGGCCGGACGATGTCGCAGCCGTAGTCCATGTCGACGGAACGAGTCGAGTGCAAACGGTGTCGCAAGAGCAGAACCCATATCTTTACGCGATTCTTGATGAGTTCCACAAGATCACAGGCGTGCCAGTGCTTCTCAATACGTCTTTCAATCTACGAGGCGAGCCGATCGTGTCGAGCCCATCTGATGCTCTTCGTACGTTCGAGAATTCGGGCATCGACTGCTTGGTGATTGGCGACCTAATGGTGCAAAAACAACCGACGCCGGATATGGGTCGGATGGCAACGTCTACCGTCGAGCGGCGCGTGTTAGGCCTACGCCTTAAGAAGAATCTCACAAATCAAGATCGGCTGCACTACGGACACCGACAAATCCTCGATGCGCCTCACTCGAAAGACACTTCCGTTCGCCTCATTACGCTCGAGAACTACACGCTTCCCGAACTAATCGTGCATCTCGAGTCGTCCAAGGCTAGATGGCGGTTTGAAAGAACTTCTCGGACGCTACAATCCTCAACGCACGTTTCCAGACATTGGGAATTTTCGGCTCGGACCGAACGCCTTCGGACTCACCGCACTAGACTGGATCGTCTTTCTCAAATCGGAAACCGCCAAGCCACAATCCTCGCTCGTCGCACACGGCGTCACGACCCGCATTCGGTGGGATGGTGAATCCAGTCACTGCCCCGTGGCTGGACTGGAAGCGTTCGACAGAGCTACGAGAAATCGGTTCTTGAATCCGAGGCTCCAAATACGCTGATCGGGTTGTTCATATTCGCGGAGACTGCTTATCGTGAACACGGATGGGCAGCCGAGGTCGCAGATGTCATGAAGCGGCTTGCGACCAAATCGAACTTGCACAGCCTTATCATACCCGCTACGACTGCCCACCCGTTACGAATGGCAAAATGCGCGATTGCCTTACGAAGAGTTCGCGCTGCAAAAACGCGAGGATGGTCAATTTCAAGATCACTGGCTTCGCATGCATGTACGGCTCGGCGCGGAAGTGATCGGTCTATGCGAAGTCTCACACCAACACGCGCTCCATCCCGACGATCTTCGTGCACAATTTCGATGCGACAAGATCGACACAAGCGGCACCTATGTAGTGAAATCGCACGATGAATATTACGCTGCCTTCGTAGACCTAGAACGCGGAGTCGCCCTGATCAACGAGGGCTGCGTATGGGTTCGCTACTCCCTAACTCAGCGCGCTCCGTAGAGCGGTTTAGCGCCATCGTAAAAATGCTTGAAGAATCTATCATCGTAGTAGTACTTGATCATTTCTTCCGACGGCACGAAGCGCTCGCGGAAGCGGTTGTAGATAATTGCATAATCTTTCGCCGAAGAAAGATTCTCGCTTATAAGCTTGGACCCGGCCGGCAGCGGCAGTTCTCGAACTATACTATCAGCAGCCTCGCGAAATGTTTCCATTCTGTACACGAGAAAATTGACGTCGCCAACAGAGAATCGAACGAATGGGGAGTTGCGGAATTCGATCGTGAAGATATCAATCCCATAAAGCGGTTTGAACTCCTTATCGAACCACTCTCCGAGATTCTGAAGTTTTCGCCGCAGATCTAATTCCCTGACATCCCTTACTCCTAGGCCATCTCGCACGCGGCCGATGTAGGCCTCGACTTCGTTATTGAATACTTCGATCACGCTATCGACTTGTTGATCGAGTCGCTCCAGATCATAGATTTCGTCCGGTTCTGGAGAAACGTAGGACGGACAGTAGTACGAAAGATTCTGAAAGAACGCCGAAATGGCCAAATCCATTGGATCGCGGAAGCCAGTCAAAATCCAAACGCTTCGCGGGTCCTGGCGTGACAAAGCCGCAAATGCATTACGAGCTTCCTGGGTCTGTTTCCGAAGGGATTGAACCTGCGCCGAAGGTGCAGCCTCGTTACACAGCCGGTCAACCTCAGCGAGATTCGATGGCTCGAGATAGTGATGACGCTCGACTCGAGAGGAACGATCTGCGGTAACGATCGTCCAAGCGAGCGTTTGCGAAGCAACCTTACCGGCCTGGTGGATCAGGTAGAACGCCACTTATTCTTGCTCGCCTAAACGGCCCGGACCATGATGTCGTAATGAACCATCTTCAACTTGACATCCTTGTCTCTTCAATGCTCTTGCGTGCGAGAAACGTAAAGAAACCTGGATAGTAAAGGTTTTCAGCCAAGCGATTGCGAGCCACTTCTTCGAGTGTCGGTTCAGACGCCAAAATCGCTTGAATATCTCGTATCTCTTCGAAGCCGTTTATCGATGTCGCAATCAACTCGCCATTCCCGCTTCGAATGACTGGAATCAGCTCGGCCAATGTATGTTGGGTTTCATGCGGATGCTGAACCTGGTCACGAAACCATGAAACGATATGCGTTCGGTCAATCGCCTGGTTCCCGAACATTGTCGCAAACTCGGCCAGCTGGTCGTCTTCGGATACACCACGCTCCGCCATCCTCGAAAAATGCTGGAGAAATGGGCGGCGACCAAAACTGTGATATAAACCCACAAAGACGTAGCCGCCCGGCCTGACGAGTGAAAGCGCTCGTCTCACTCCGGCGTGACAGTCGTTCGTGTGATGCAGCACGCCCAGAGAGACTGCGACATCGAACAGCCGGCGCGGTTCGAATTCAAATAGGTCGGCACATTCGAAACGTGCGGTCGCTTTCAACGCGAGGGAAGTTGCAGTCGCGAAATCAATTGCGAGAGAATTGAAGTCGATGCCGGTCACAAAGACACGCGCGTGGTGCGCGATCGAGTTTGCGAACCAACCTGTACCGCAACCCATATCCACGACATTTGCACTTGGGCCGAGAATCTCGCGAAGAGGCGGATACTCATGGAGAACGTTGTTGCCGCGAATTTCTTCAGCCATCGACTCGGGCGACTCGACTGCATTGAATGCGAGTTGACGGTAGAAATTTAGGACGCGGGGATTTGCGAAAGACTCAGACATCGCCCGGATTAGTAGCCCGACGGTTGGAAAGGCTCACCGAATGGCGACGCCGGACGACTCATGCTCTCGTCGCGATCGAATTGAATCCACCAGTCGCACTTTTTGCGTAGATCGGGCGGACTCTTCGGGTCCTCGTACACCTATATAGCGTTATCGTCCGGGCCGCGACGCGATCTTACGAGGGGAGCTCTGGCGCCCGCCGGAGCAATTCCATTGGGCCATGACCTCTCAAACAAATAAGGCACCCGTTTTGACCCCAAATCTTGCCCGGAGCGGCGCCTTCGAGCGCTTTACCCTCCTTGACGTTGGGGCCAGCCGCGGGATCGACGAGATCTGGGGAGTCTTTGGGGAAACGCTGAGCGCGTATGCCTTTGACCCCCTGGTTGCAGAGATGGCGCGACTCAGCGCGGCGTCGCCCCCGGGATCAAAGGTGAAGTATTTCGACGCCTTCATTGTTCGGGGCAGTGACGTCGAAGATGATCGGTCCTATGACCTCGCCGTCTTTCTTCCGCGAACGAGCGCGATTCGAGCCCACGAGGTCGCAGGTAGCGCTTATGTCCGAGAGCGGTACAACATGGGCGTGGATCTGCAATATAGTCAAAATAGATATTCAATCGACGAGTTCGTCGCGCGAGAGAACATCAAATCAGTCGATTTTATCAAGACTGATACCGATGGTTTCGACTATTCGGTTCTGCTGGGATCCGAAAACACGCTGCGCAATTGCGGCGTTCTTGGTCTCGCGGTCGAAGTTTTCTTTGATTTGCCACCGCATGAGGAAGCCAATCTGTTCTCGAACGTCGATCGATATCTCCGTTCTCTTGGGTTTAAGTTGTTCGACATCGATGTACGACGCTACAGCAAGGACGCGCTCCCGCTGAAGTTTCGTCACGGAATTCCCGGCCAGACGATTCGCGGCCAGGTTGTTTGGGCCGACGTCATCTATCTGCGCGACCTTCTGAGTCCTGAGTCGCGCGACAAAATCGCTCCCTCTCCCCAAGACATATTCAAGATGATCGCGCTATTCGAACTTTTCGGGCTCAACGATTGTGCAGTCGAGTTAATCAACCTCTTCTCCGAGACGATTCGACACAAGTTTGATGTCGAGCAGCTTCGCAGCGTGCTTCTTGAAGAAGCGTGCGGCGTCGCCGACTATGCAGCCTACATCCGCCAGTTCGAGGCCTTTATGAAAGAGCGTCGTTTTGCAGCCTTCCCCGACGACTGGGAAATAGTAGAAGAAGGGTTCTTGCTTCGAAACACACGCAATCCGCGGGAACACACATTTCGCCGGGTCTAGTCGATCATCTCCCGTGTCGGCGCGAAACGCTCTCGGAATCTCCGTTATCGGAGCGCAAAATCAAGGTCGTAGGCGTTAATACCGAAAAAATAACGATGTTGAAGACCATCCGAATACTGACTTCGGGAACGCACTGGGGACTCGTCAAGAGCCTCTATTTTGATTCGGTGTCGGGTTGGCTGTGTCCGGATGTTTGCGTAGTCGACGAAAACGGCACGGTCCTTTTTCAGACGAATTCGCTCAGGCTGCGCGGGCCGGATATCGTCTCGAACGCACGGATTTGTGTCGTCTGGGGTGATTCCGTCGTTTTTAGCGTCCCCGGCCTTGGTTGGCCCGAAATGCTAAACGAATACTCATCTGATTGCGTGTTCCTAAACGGCGGCGTCGAAGGCGCCAGCTCGTCGACCGTCTTTCAACGGGCCCGGCAGTTTAATCAGGAGCATGATGTCTTTCTAAATGTCGTTATGCCGGGATGGAATCCGATCGGCGGCAATGATCTGTTCGAGCGTGAGCTGCTCACCGCGATCTCCGCGATTCCCAACCTCGTTCTAGCGACCATGCCGACGTGCTTAAACCACAACATGGCTAGCACCGACATATCAGCCAAGGTGACAGGTTATTTTGGGGATGAGTGTGTAAATGGCCTGGCCGGCATGGCTCAGGGACTCGATGTTCGCACGATTCGCAATCAAGGCTTCACTTTTTGGGGTTACGAAACATACTCGGTCTCCCAACAGCAGGTTCTTTTCAATCACATTCGAGAGCGCAACGAAATGATTCGCGATGTCGCGAAGATTTCAAAGACCAAACTGATCGATATTCACAATGAGCTCGATACTTCGGATCTCAGCGACTTTACTCGAGACTTCTTCGACATCTGCCATCCAAGGCCGTCGGCGTACCCGCGACTCGCAGCTTTCGTCTTCCATCAAATCGCACCGGTCTTAGCCGGCGCCGGCGCGTAGCGCTTTAGTTAAAGCACGTATGGCAAGCGGACTTAAGCTTCATCTGGGCTGTGGAAAGCGACACATCCCGGGCTTCGTGCATGTCGATAGCGTTAGCTTTCCACATGTCGATCACGTACAGGATATTCGAACGTTGCCTCAATTCGGCGAGAAAACTGTCGAGCTAATTTATGCTTGCCAGGTCATCGAATATTTCGACCGCGTTGAAGTTCTACAGGTACTTCAAGAATGGCGCCGCGTTCTCGTTCGCGGTGGCATTCTGCGCCTTTCTGTTCCGAATTTTGACGTAATCGCCCGTCTATACAAGGCCGGCTTTGAGCTGGACTGGTTTCTGGGCACACTTTACGGACGGATTCCGGACGGAAGCGGCGGACTCCAGTTTCATCGAACTACGTACGACGAACCATCTTTGCGGCGCGTCCTTCAAGACGCCGGCTTCGCCGACGCGGAGCTGTGGAGGTGGCAGGACGTTGAACACGCTGCCACCGACGATTTCTCTCAGGCGTATTTTCCGCACATGGAAAAGGAACGCGGAATTCTCTTCAATTTGAATATGCAGGCACGCCGTCCAAAACATGAGTGAAACTTCAGTGACGTACAAGCTCGATGTCGAACCAGTTAAAATCTCTATTGTGCCACTCGCAATCAAACACAATCCGCACTTCCGAGGGAGCGAATAGCCACTCGATTTTTTCACGATCATGGAACTCTGCCCAAGGCGTGTCTGGGCCGTCCGTGCGCGTTCCCCATTCGGAAAACCGCACCGCGCCCTCGCGCTGCCAACGAGCCCTTGGATATGCCAGGTGCAGCCAGCGCCCGCCTGATTTCAACCGCAGCTTGATGCGATCTATTTCGAGTTTCGTGACGGCGAGCGGCGTGTGATGCAATGAACCGAGCGACGTAACGACGTCATAGTCGGTCGCGAGCGTGTCAAAATCCTCAAAACTTCTCGACTAAAAGAAATTCAGCATTAATTTCTTTTGCCGCGCAAAGTCGACGAACAACCTCGATGTTATCGGGGATGATATCCGAGAATGTAACACGCGCGCCCATTTCGGCAAAACAGAGCGTGCTGAGCGCAAGTCCGCACCCAACGTCAAGGAGTTTCTTACCCGGCATAAACGTTCGGTACGCTTCGTGAAACCAGCCACGGACGCCGAAACCAAGTCCACCTGTATCGTGCTGCCGTGAATCATTCCAGTGCTCGACCAAAGTTGGTGCGTCGACTGCCAAGAGGTCAACGCTTCGTTGTCGCGAGCGCCCGCTTGGAACGTTGCCCCATTTCCTGCGCTGAATGGCCAGCGGATCTTCCCAACCTGGGGGCGGCGTCGCATCAAAGGTCGGCATCTTTGTCTCCGTTCATGCCTCAAGTCCACCGAACTGAGGTCTTGCCTGGGAGACTAACCGAATCTTTACCAACAGCAAAGGTCGCATACATTGAGTCCTCGCATTTTCTATGGCTGCGATGCCTGAGACGTTTTCACTCGAGGCCGTCATCCTCGGTCGAAATGACGAGTACGAGCCGAACTGGACCGAGAACCTCTATTCGGTCATCGCCTATAATCGCGCGCGTTTTGAGGGCTCGAACGTCGATTTTCGCGTTGCTTTCGTTGAGTGCAACCCTCCCGAAGGCAAACCTCTGCTGTCCCCGGGCCTTCTCGAGCGATTTCCGTTTCTTCGCGCAATCGTCATCCAACCGGAAGTCCACAAGGCACTGTGCACCGCTCCCGATCTGCAGATCCTGATCAATTTCGGCTTCAATGCCGGCTTCCGAACGACGTCCGCGGATTTCACGATGACGACATGCGGGGACGATTTTTGGGGCGAGGGTCTTTGCCGGCGAATCCAGAGCGAGGGACTCAAGCCGTCGCATCTGTATCGCGCCGAACGCGTCAACATTAAACGCGATCAGCCGCTCGCGACGATGGGCCCAGCCGAGATCGAGCGCCCGGAGGGCGTCGTCCTGGTCGACACGTGCGACGAGCCGCCGTACAACAAGCCACCTTACACGCGTGCGTGCGGAGATTTCTCATTGACGGATAGCGGCACGATGTTTGCGATCGGCGGGATGGACGAATCGGTCCGCGAGGCGCGCCTACATCTTGATTCGCGCCTTTGCGTAAGCGTGATGCCGGTCGTTGAAGACTGCTTAATGCTCGGGCGCATCTACCATATTACGCACACCAATTCATACCGATTCCAACGTCGCGCGAAGGGACGACTCTATGTCTGGGATGAGAGCTTGCCCTACGTAAATCCGCCGGATTGGGGCCTTGCGGATTTTACCTGGACGCGTATCAACGACCGCTACTATCACGTCACGCTTCCGACGCCCGGCGCACCGCGCTCCGTCCCTGAAAATCTCTCACCCGAGGCGCGAGCACGCAGCGAAGCGATCCGCGCATGCCTGCTCGACATACGAGAAAGTCTTTATCCGATGCGCCCGCAAGCAGCGTCGCATACGATTCCGAACGCGTTAAGCATGTGGACGATCGCGAATACTCCACAGTGGGGCGCATCCATTGAGAAGATCGGAGGTGACGTTCGCATCGAGACACCTCCGGAACAATGGGCCTATAGCGCGCTATTTCCATTGTCCTCGACGCAACCGCTCGACGCGGCGCATTGGTACTGGGCTCGCATGCTGCTTCAAGCCGAGGAGGGCATCGTCTCAGTCGCCGCGGTCGACGAAGGGCTAAATATCCTGTACGAACAGTACGTTCATCGCGGCGCACAGGAAGAAGTCTACGTTCCAACTCCGATTGGGACCCGGTTCATACTCGTCCGTAACGTCGACGACAACAAGAGCCGGTCCATCATTATCGTCCGCGAGATGGAGCTTGTCGCCCACGCGAAAGAGCTCCCGGTTTCGGTCTAAGAGTTCAGCAGCCGGAGTTTCTCGCGCAGCTCATCTGCGCGCCAGAGGCGCATTGCTTCGCCGTTACCGCGTCCCATTGCCACGTATTTGCCTACTTTACCGATGGCCTCCGGCGAAAGACAACGCCAGGGATCCATTACCGTCGTCGAAGCAGCGGCGCTCCAATCAACGGACTCGAGCTCGCGCATCGGATTGATTACGATGACGGTCTTTGACGAGCGCAAGCAAGCTTCAGGAGTGGTCGCGTAGGTCGCGGTTCCGTTCAGATAAATCTTTGCAGCATTCATGGCTAGCGGATCCCATGCGATCACTCGACGCCCATCCGCTTCGAGCCAGTTTGCAAGATCCAGCGCGAACGAGCGTTCAACCACGTTCGTCCCCGGCTTATACGCGAGGCCGAGTAAACCGACGGTCTCGTCGCGTTCGGTCGTCTCGAGAACTTTGCGCAAGATGTAGCGTCCGTGCTCCTCGTTGCAGACGTCAATCGTTCGCGGCATCAGGCTCGGCACGCCGATCGCGTCCATGAAAACCGAAAGCGCACGATTGTCGCGCGGCCAACAGGGCCCGCCGTACGGAACCGCTCCCTTGAAGAAGCGCCGGCCCATACGAAATGCCAACGCGCCCGTGATGCGATCGACGTCGGCTTCCGGAACTTCAGAGCAAATTCCGAAAAGCATGTTCGCAAACGCGACGCGCATTGTTTCGTGCGTGTTTGAGGCGATCTTTGCAATTTCGGCTTCGATCGGCAACATGCGCGCGATCGGTGTGTCGTCGCGCAGCATCGAGCGGTGGACGGCATCGAGCGCATCACCCGAGGCGGGATCCGTTTCGCCGATGAGCACATAATCGGGATGTTCGAAGCCCTTCACGACATCGCCAAGAGCGATGAACGACGGATTATAACAATAGCCGATGCCTTCGCCGACCTTGTGGCCGGTCGCGGCTTCGAGCGCCGGAATGATATAACGGTCGCTCGCGCCCGGCAAAACCGTACTGACGACCGCCACGGTGTGGCGCCCGCTCTTCTTGCGAATCCCGTCGCCCATCGTACGGATCGCATTGAGCACAAACCGTAACGAGAAGCCACCCAGCGTGTTGCTCGGCGTCGGGACGATCACCATGCTGACGTCGGTAACGGCGATCGCTTCGTCCGCGGAAGTGGTTGCCTTGAGTGCGCCGGGTGCAGCTTTTGCAAGGCGCTCCGGAATACCGGGCTCCGCACTCTCGAACGATCCCGCATTGATTGCGTCGACGAGCTCGCGAATCGGATCGACGCCGACAACGCGATTCCCCGCCGCAGCAAGGCAACAGGCCAGCGTGTGTCCGACTTTTCCAAGTCCGAAAATTGAGATCGAGCCCATCGTCTAAACCGCCACGCTGACCGGCACGGCGCTGAGCGGGATAGCGCTGTGGCCTTCCCACATCGGATCGACGAAGAGACCGTCGCGTACGGCGCTTGCTGTTTCGAGGAATGCTTCTTTCACGGTGTGCCGAGGCTCGAATTCAAGCTCGCGTTTTATGCGTGCTGCGCTCACGCGGTAGTCTCGGTTGTCAGGTTGACCATCCGTCACGCGCACGTCTGCCTTGGGAAAGTTTTCCTGAACCAATTGCACGAGGCCGAGCTTCTGGTAGTTGTCACCGACGACGTTGAAGACGCGCGTTGCAACGGCCGCAGAATTGGCGCGGAGTATGCAATCGACCGCGCGCCCTGCATCCGCGATATGCAGATACGGACGCCACGCCTCAGGCTTGTAGACCTCGATAGGAAGTCCGAGCGCCGCGGAACGTGCCATCTCGCTCACGAGTAAGTCGAAGCGCATCCGAGCCGATAGACCGCAAATCGTCCCAAGGCGCAAGACGGTCGTCGCACAGGCGCCGTGGCGACTAAGTGCCTCGCGCTCGACGTCAACCTTGGTACTGGCATACAGCGAGAGTGGATTCAGTGGCGCTTCTTCGTCCGCGAGGCTCAGCGGATCGGAGACTCCGTAGTTGCTGCACGTGCTGAAAAATACGAAACGTTTGATTTCGAGCTGCTCGGCGAGATCGAGTGCGCCAATCGCGGCATCTCGATTGACCGCGACCGTCAGGTGCTTATCCAGCGAACACGCCGCCTCTCCGACGATCGCCGCAAGATGCACGACGGCGTCGTGCCCGCGCATGGCATGGCCGAGTGCACTACCATCGCGAACGTCGCCTTTGACGAATCGGAACGCGGGATCTCCAACGAACGGTAAGAGCGCAGTGCCGCCGTATACGAGCGCATCGAAGACCGTGACGTCATGGCCCGACCCAAGGAGATGCGCCGCCAGGCGGGAGCCGACGTAGCCGGCGCCCCCCGTTATGAAGATCTTCACGTCTTAAATATCGGCGTTCCGGGCGGGCTGCTGAACACCCGCCCCGCGAAGGCCGCCCCCAGAACATGCCCAAGACGCACGTCCCATGCAATCCACAACCCGGTTCATTCCGTTTATCGAGCCTTGGCTGGACGAAGAGTGCGCCGAGGAAGTCAAGCGCCAGGTTGCATCCGGATTCGTTGGACCCGGCAAAACGACTGAGGAATTCAGCCGCGCGATCGAATCCAGCCTGGGCGTCTCGCATTGCGTTCTCACGACCAGCGGGACTGTCGCCTTGACCGTGGCGGCGCACGCCTGCGGATTATCGCCTGGCGACGAGATTCTGGTTCCGGCCTACGGCGTGATTTCGACGATCAACGGCTTTGCATCTGCCGGCCTCAAGCCGCGCCTGGTCGAGATCGACCGGCATACGGGCTGCATCGACCCGTCCGATCTGGAGCGACGCGATTACGAAGAAAACAAGGGCGATTTGCTTCGTCAATTTTTCGGGATACACGGGAGAAAATCTGGAAGCCGTAGTCGGCCTCGCGGATGCCCACGGAATACCCGTGATCGAGGACGCAGCAACCGCGATCGGCCACCGTCACGCCGGACGTTACGCCGGAACTTTCGGAACGGTGGGGACGCTGTCGTTTAGCCCACCGAAGACGATTACAACCGGTCAAGGCGGAGCCGTCGTGACCGCTTCTGGGGAACAAGCCGACGCGGCGCGCAAGTATGTCGATCACGGCGATCTGACATGGCGTCAAACGAATCTCAATCGCGAGATCGGAACAAACCTGCGCTTCAATGACGTGCTTTCGGCTCTTGGTCTCGCGCAAATGCGCACGATCGACGAACGTCTGCGAAGAAAACGCCTCGCGCACCGCGCTTCTGCGAAATCTTCTTGGTGGTTATCTCTTCGCCGTACCGGGCGACGAGGCTCCGCTCTTCAACATCGTTTTCACGGACGATGCGGATCGGCTCGTTGCGGAGTTACGAAACCGTAACGTCGGCGCGGTGCGACAATATCGCTCGATCGCACAACACCCGGCGTACGCCAACCTCGCGGAAACTGGTTTTCCGCAATCTGATTGGTGGACGGACCGAGCCGTCTATTTGCCCTTCGGTCTCGCTCTGACCGAAGACGACGCCAACCGCATCGGCGAGGCGGTCCTCGACACCAAAATCGAGCTTATTACGGCCTAAAAGCTCATTCCGCGACTGCAGTTATGCAGAGATGCCACCCGAAGGTTCGCTCCAGCCAACGGAATAGCGGCCGCGGCACCCACGCAAAATACCATTCTTTTCGGTAACGGTACTGCACGTACTCGGGAATTCGGTATGGGAAAATGTGGTCGACAAAAATCTCGGTAACGCGGAATCCGCGTTCTTGCAAGAGACTGGCGAGCTCGCGTTTCGTGTACGTGTAGGTTACGGGGCATCCGGTCTGTGCCTCGGAATACCGCGCGATTGTTCGACGCCAATCCCAAAGCTTGCCGCGGCCGTAGCGTAAGGCTGCCCAAAGTACCTTCCACGAAAACGAGTAATACATCATCACCTTCACCGTCGTGCCCGAGGACGCGTACAGCTTCAACTGGTCGAGGGCACGCTCGGGGTGCGGCGTGTGGTGCAAAACGCCGAAGGACCAAATCAAATCGTATGGCTGCGGTTGAATCTGCTCGCTGAGCTGCTCGGCGTTCGCAACGCTCAGATGCACGCGATCCGAAAGACCGAAGACCTCCGCGCGCTTGCGCGCAAGCTCGAGACTTTCGTTCGAAAGATCGACCGCAGTGACATTGGCTCCGGCACGCGCAAAGCTAATGGTCGCCGTCCCGATGCCGCATCCGATCTCGAGGACGCGCTTGTCTTTCCAACGCGGGAATTCCGCGAACGAGACGATATGCGGCTCGACAAAGTATTTCCGCGCCTCGACCTCGTCGAAATACTCGCGTGAGCCGATCGGCTTCGTCGAATGGCGAATATTGCAAGGGCGCGCATTCCAAAAATCTCGAACGGCGCCAATCGGCACGTCTGAGAAGTCGCCGGCGGGCGTTCGCTCGCTAGCTATTACCGACGGTTCCACAACGGTTAAATAGTCGGCTCGGGACGGGATCCCCCTTAGGACCCTCTTCTAAGACGAGCTTAAAAAGATGCCGATAGTTTGGTGTGAGCTATATCCTCGGTTTGAGCTATAACTACCATGATGCAGCGGCGGCCTTGCTCAAGGACGGCGCGATTGTGGCTGCGGCCACCGAGGAGCGGCATAGTCGCCGCAAGCACGATGCCGACTACCCGGATCGTGCCATCTCGGCGTGTCTGACACAAGCGGGGATCACTCCGAAAGATCTCGATTGGGTGGCGTACTACGAGCAACCGCTCGTAAAATTCGGCCGCATCTTCGACATGGCATTACGGAGCTGGTCGCGCGGCGGCCGGAACTTTCTCAAGACAACGGTCGAATCGTGGGCCCGCAAGCAAAAGTTTGACGTTCGCGAACAGATTGCGGCACGCTTGGGCGTTCCTCAGGATAGGATTCTCTATTGCGATCATCACTTGAGCCATGCCGCGTCCGCTTTCTTTTGCTCGCCCTTCGATCGCGCGACAATCGTCACGCTCGACGGCGTGGGCGAATGGGAAACCTGCACGATCTCGCGTGGTGAAAAAACTACTATCACCAAGCTCGCGTCGGTCAGGTTGCCGAATTCGCTAGGCCTGTTTTATAGTGCGCTAACCGCTTTTCTCGGATTCGAGGTCAACGAAGGTGAATACAAGGTCATGGGCATGGCCGGGTTCGGGCGTCCTCTTTATCACGATCAGATGCTGGCGTGGTTCCAGCTTCGACCCGACGGAACTTTTCGCGTAAAGCGCGACCTTCTGGAACTCGATCATGAGGGAACCGACCTGACATACACGCCTCTTCTCGTCGAGAAACTCGGTCGGCCGCGTAAGCCCGAAGAGCCGTTCGATCTTTCCGACCCAAGCGAGGCATTCGGCACTCCACGTCACTACGCGAACGTCGCGGCCAGCATACAGTCCGCGACAGAGGTCGTCATCGAACACGTCGTGCGCGAGGCACTCGAGCGAACAAAGATTCCTGCACTGTGTTTGGCCGGCGGCGTCGCGCTCAACTCCGCAGCAAATCAACGTCTTCGAAAAACGTTCCGTGTTCCGATGTTCGTGCAACCCGCCGCCGGTGATTCCGGGGGCGCGCTCGGCGCAGCGAAATGGCTCCATCATACACACCTTGGGCGCACGAATCGCGAAGTATTTACGAACGCGTTCCTTGGTCAATCGTACGGCGAGGACACGATTATGACCGAAGTGCGCCGTGCATACGGACAAAACTGGACAGCGCATTCAAGCGACGAAGCTCTTTGTGAGGCAGTTGCCGACTTGCTATCGCAAGGCAAGGTTGTCGGCTGGTTTCAGGGCCGCTCCGAATGGGGCCCGCGGGCGCTCGGACACCGCAGTATTCTTGCCAATCCGTGTCTTGCTGAAATGCAGCGAATCGTAAATGAGAAGATTAAGTTCCGAGAACCGTTCCGGCCCTTTGCTCCCGCTATTCCCGCGTCTCGGGCGCATGAGTATTTCGACGTCGTCAAACTCGAGGATGAAGACGCCGAATCAGGCCCCTATAACTTCATGCTGGCAATAGCGAACGTGAAGCCCGAAGTGGCTGCCAAGATACCCGCCGTCACGCACGTTGACGGTACGGCGCGCGTTCAAACTCTGCAACGTGCCACGAATCCTTTGTTTTACTCGCTCATTGAAGCATTCGAACGTCGTTCCGGCGTTCCGGTTCTCCTGAATACCTCGTTCAATTTGCGCGGCGAGCCCATCGTCGAATCTCCGAAAGATGCGATCAATACCTTTGAATGGAGCGGAATGGATGCTCTCGTCCTAGGCCGCGTCGTCGTCGCAAAATGATCGCCGCCGCCGTCTCATCCGTTCTCGTCGTGCTCCCGGACGAGGCTCTGCCGTCGTACACCGTGGATCGTATCGAGAGACTGCTCGAAACGCATTTTGGACACCCTCGCTTCAAGGTGACGATCGCCGTGCCAGGTACGGCGTCCAGATATGCGGGACGTTTCGGCAATCGTGCAGAGCCCTTACGCGACGCGATGCTTTCGTCGCACGATACCGTCGTTATTTCGGAAGCGTTCTCAGGCAACATTAATGTGCCGCCGTCGATTCGATATTATGAACTGCAGCATAACCATTGGCATGTGCTCCTGATACTCAAGAACCAGGCGGTCGATGAACGCGACTACCCAGCCATCACTGCTCATGCTTTTAATCGCTTCGGCCCTCGCGGCGGAGCCGATCATCGCGGATTTTTCCCCTATGGTTTTACTTTCAGGGAGCCCTCGTTGGGCGGTCCGATTGACGCGTTTGGGTTCCGCATCGACGAGGATCTGGCCGCTTTGCGGTCGCGACCTGCCTCGCACAAAGTCGTCGCCGTCCTCGGCGGGTCGTCCGCGTATAGCTGGTACTCATTCCATGACGAGACGTTCACCGAGCGACTCGAACAAAAGCTTCAGTTCGAGCTTGACCGTCTCGACTCCGAACAGCGCGTAACGGTTCTGAATTTCGGTCAAGGCGGCGCCGTTGTTTTACACGAGATGATCGTATGGTTGTTGCACGTCCAGCAGCTTCGGCCCGAAATCGTCATTAGCCACGATGGGTTCAACGATCTCATTTGGGGGATGACATCGGATCCTTTCCTGTTGGACCACGATATTTGCGCACCTCATATCTTCGAAGCATGGTGTCGGATTCTTCATGGACGCGATGACGTACCCCTACGGCTCAGCACAGACGGGCCGTATCAGCCCACAAACAGTCCCAGAACGATCATACGCGCATACATCGAACGAAAGAAGCAGCTTGACGCGTTAGTACACAATTCCGGCGTTCATCATATTGTGGCCCTTCAACCGCACTCGCGAAGTAAGTCCCTATCTCCACTTGAAAAACAGTTTGGCGCGATGCCGCGATACAACGGACTGATGATTGAGATGCTCGCCCGCATGCCGATGCTCTACGATCAGGTAGTACCGGCGCTGGAGGCGTCCTTCCCCGATTTCTTCGACCTTCACAAATACTTTGCGCGTCATGGCGACGACAAGACTCTTTTTCAGGATCACGCGCATACGACGCCGGCAGGCGACGACGCCATCGCCGATGCCTATTTCGAACACATACTCGCCCTGGATTTGCTTGCCGGCGACGGAGCGCAATAAAATGAACCCAGCTGCGCAGAAAACTCAATCATTGAACTCTCAGACCGAAAGTGCCAGCTATGTCGAGCAGCTTTCTAGAGTTCGGAAGCTCGGGCGCGAAGCACTCGGGACGCCCGGCGCTCGATTCGTCGGCATCGTCATGCTCATCTTCGCTCCCGCATTCGCACGATGGTTTGTGTCAGGGATCGAAATGACTGAACCAGAAAAAGCCAATCCCTTCACGTATACGGTTAGATGATTTCGGTCATCCTCTACGGGCGCAACGACTCATACGGCTACAACCTGCACAAGCGGGGGGTATTAAGCTTGAACTGCATCGCGGAGGTCCTCGACGATCCCGACGATGAGATCATCTTCGTTGACTACAACACACCGGACGATCTGCCAACCTTCGTCGAAGCTATTGCGGACATGCTTACACCGCGAGCTCGACGGCTCGTCCGAACATTGCGCGTCCGGCCGTCCTTGCACGCACGCTTCGCGCCGCATACGCACCTGAAGTGCCTCGAGTCGCCGGCTCGAAACGCTGCACTCCGCCGCTCGAATCCTCGCAATCGCTGGATTCTCTCGACGAACACCGACATGGTGTTCATACCCCGCACGGCTCGTCACTGTCTGCCGCCGTGGCGAATTTGGCCGACGGTTTCTATCATACCGCCCGCTTCGAACTTCCGGAAATCTTGTGGGAAACGCTCAACCGCAGCGACCCACGCGCTTGCATCGATTCCGTCACTGAATGGGGAAAGCCGCCTCCAACTAAATGAAGTCGTCTACGGATTTTCGGAGACCATATTTGATGGACCCGGCGACTTCCAACTCTTTTTACGGGATGACGCATTCCGTATCAGCGGCTTTGACGAACGAATGCTTCTCGGCTGGCATGTCGACACGAATCTTGCAATCCGGCTGGCTTACCTTCGCGGTAAACGCGTTGATTCCGTACTCGATCGCATTTTTGCCTATCATTGCGACCACACACGCGAAACGACGCCCGCTCACGCTCACGGCGCAGTACAAAACTCATGGGACGACTTCATCGCGAACGTAACGACACACGAGCTGCCCGCACAACGCGACTCGTGGGGATTCGAGGGTGACGACCTCGAGGAGATTCGGGTTAGCGATGAGCCTCGCATCGTAGCCGCGCTCGAAAGCGTGATACCGTCTATGGGCGACGCTTTGTACGTAACGGGCATCTTGAATCCTCGCGACATTCGCTATGACCCGGAGCACGCGCTGCCGTACATTGCAAACGCCATCGGCGCCTATCCGGTGAATTGGAGCGTAGGCTATGACGGCTGCCGCGATAAGACATTTGGTCTCTTTGTTTCGCTGTGGTCTGCTCTCGGCTTCACGGGAAGCATTTTGCTTCCGAGCAATTCACCGCTATCGGAGCGAGCCGTTCCCGAGGGCTCTTGCGTGCAGGTCGTGGACGAAAAGGAATTTCGAGAACGCGCGGACTTCTTCTTGTTCGAGATGGGCTCGATACGGGACGACGCTCGGACGTCGCCGACCGGAGCGCGAAAAACGGCAGACGAGGGATACGAAGCGTTGCCGATCGACGACTACACACGTATCCTGCGCGTTCACCGAAACTTCGTTCGCGCCGTCGCACGCGAACAGGAACGCGGTGAGCTGCGACGGCGCTTCGTCTTAGTCAATATGCTCAACAACGCGATGTGCCGAACTGCGACGTGGCGAGTCGGTACAGCCGCGACACCGACAGGGACCCACTTGACGCACGGCTTCGCACTGGCCGACCCCACGACAAGGCGCTCGATCGATCCGATTGCGTGGCTCCAATCTCGGCTTTCGGGAATTTGGCCTGCCAAACGCGACACACTGGAGTCGATCGTCGATGCAATTAAGAACGGCAAAGAGTCAGTCATCATCGACGGACTCGGCGCAGCAGCTACCGACTTGGCCCGGCTCTTCGAGCTCAGCGACGCGCCTGCCGCATTCGGCGTCAGCCGCGAACGTTTAACGGGCATTGCGCAAAGCATTTTGTCGCGTCGATTTTCTCAGAAAGCGCGGACGCTCGTTCAGACGACGATTCTCGAAGACTGCACCGCGAGATCGATGCCTCAGCCGGATCGGCCTCATCGAAGATTTCGACGACTTGGAATGGGGACGTTGGGTGGTGAAAAGTTGGGGAGCGCCGCCCGTGCAAAATCGGAACATACGCCTTCGGAATATTTGGGAGTCCACGCACGTTCTATTTTCCCTCGATCGTGTTAAGGCGCTTGACGGGACGATCTTGCTCTTGACGCATCCTGCCGATCCGGCGTCTATGAGTCAATCCCTTATGACCACGATCGCCGATTGGGCAGGGAACTATGCCATGGCGGACATTACGAAATCGTTCCCCGCTGAACCCGTTTATGATGGTGTGGTTTTGTCTGCCGCATGCAACGGAGGCAGCAGGCATCTCCGGAATTCCAGGTATCTTTGCAGCCATCGACAAGGCGTTGAAGCCTGGTGGATTCGGCGTTTTTATTTCCAGCGTCGCGCTCGATCATTCGAAGCGATCCGATCTGGACGTAAGTTTCCTTACGTCCGGACGCTTCGATACGTTCCTCGAAGCCAATACCGGCTGGCGCCTTCAAGGACCGCTCGATCTCGCCATCACTGCGGCGACACTCGATTCAGTCGATTCCGAAGATGCCGCGGAGCCCATCATACGGCTTGGCGAGCGCGGCCGCGATTCGTAGCGTCCTGCGTCCTCGTCTATCAAAAGGAAGGCATCACTTCGGCTTCGGGATGGGAAACATACGCGGCAGCTTTCGTCAGGGAGCCGCCGGCGACCGTCGCCGTGACGTGACACGCGTCTACTGGCAAGGCTCGTTCTTTGCCACGACGTCGCTCGCTCTCGTCAATCGTAGGCTCGTTGCAGCGCTGATAGAGCGAGGCAACATCGATATCTCGATCGGAACCGATCCCTTCGTTCCGGAGAAGCTCTCACCCGAGCTGCGATCGTTCACGCAGCACGTCGAGCTTCGGTGCGTCGCGACGCGGACATTACGGTCAGTCACGAGTGGCCGCCGCACTTTGCTGCGCCGGCGAGCAGCCGCTACGTTCATTATCAGCCGTGGGAATACGGCTCGATGCCGCGCGATTGGTTCGATGCTCTTCGCGACGATTGCGACGATCTCTGGATGCCATCGTCATACAATCGAAATCGCTTATCAAGAAGGCTGGATTCCCGTCAGCACGTCTTGCCGTCATACCGCACGGCGTCGATGCACGAGTGTTCGCCCCGGCGGATTCGAACGGCAAGGACTGATGAGCGATTCCGCTTTCTCTTCGTCGGCGGCACGATTTTTCGTAAGGGCATCGACGTGCTCATCGAAGCTTACGTGCGTGCGTTTCAGGGACGGCGCGACGTCGTCCTCACAATCAAAGACGTCAATACGCGCCAACGTTTATCGCGGACAAAATTGCGGCGATCAAATACGAGCGCTCAAAGCAAGTCCCGACGTTCCGCCGATCGAGTACATCGACGAGACGCTCGACGAGCAAGGGCTGCGCAAACTCATGCGCAGGCGCCGACTGCCTCGTCCATCCCTATCGCGGCGAGGCATTCGCGCTGCCCGTTCTCGAGGCGATGGCCTGCGGCTTACCCGTCATCGTGACAGCCGGCGGCGCAACAGACGACTTCGTCGACGAAACGGTCGGGTGGCGGATCCCAAGTCACAGACGCGCGCTCGCGCCGACCGAAGTCCCATTTCCCACGATGACGACGCCGTCACTCTTGAGCCGGACGTCCCTGCGCTCGTCGAACTGCTGCGCAACGCAGTTGAGAACCGCGACGAAGCCGTACGCCGTGGACGCGCCGGAGCGGAGCGGGCGCGCACGAGCTGGAGCTGGGAGCGCGCAGCCGAAATCGTCGAGGCTCGATTATCGACGCTCATCGAACGCACGGCAATACCATCAACACGCCGCCATGAGCGATACAGCGATGCGATGCAATATGCGGAACGAATCTATAGCGCGGGAGAGTTGGACGGAATCGTTTTGGAACTTTTCAAGCGCTTGCGCATCGATCGCCCGTCGTTTGTTGAGATGACGGATCCCACGGCGCCGAATACACCGGCGCGATTGCTCCGAGACGGCCTGGGATGGCGCGAGGTGAATCCACCGGACGCGGACTCAGGCTTCGATCTCTTCGCGTTGGGTAATCCCGATTCTCTGAAAGCGATGGCCGCAGATCGCAACGCTATCGTCCGCGCGCGATCACGTGTGCCGGAGATGCGCGAGCGGCATTCCTCGAAGAGGCCACACGGGCCGGCTATACCTGCGTCGCCGTTGAGCGCCTGCGCGGTGACGCGCTCTTCGTTCGCAACGATCTGCTTGAAATGGCCGGCTTCAATCTGCGTCGCTGGTAGCGTCTTGAACGCGAAACAACGCCTCCGCGTCTATTGGAAAGGCGCGTTCTACACCAGCGCATCGCTTGCGATCGTTAATCGACGTCTCGTGCGGGCGCTGATCGAGCGCGGGAACGTCGACATCTCGATCGGAACCGATCCGCTCGCGAACGGAAGTACTGTCGCGCCGGAGTTTCGTGCTCTTTCGGAACGAACGACGTTTGGTGCCGACGAAGCCGACGTGACCGTTCTGCACGAGTGGCCGCCGCGTTTCGCTGCTCCTTCCTCTACTCGATACGTGCACGTCCAACCTTGGGAATACGGTTCGATGCCGACCGCGTGGTTCGAGGCGCTCCACGATGATTGCGACGAGATTTGGGTGCATTCGGAGTACAACCGCGCGGCATACATCGAGGCCGGCATCGACCCGGCCCGTATCGCCGTAATCCCTCACGGATTCGATCCCCGCATCTTCAATCCCGATGGTCCGAAGATGGCGGTCGCCGACGACCGCTTTCGATTCTTGTTCGTCGGCGGTACGGTTCCGCGCAAAGGAATCGACGTTCTGGTCAACGCGTACACCGCGGCCTTTGGCCCGTACGATAACGTTTCGCTCGTGATCAAGGACGCGGATGCGAGCTTCTATCGCAACCAAACACGGAGCCAAGAATTGCGCGCACTAGCGGCACGTCGCGACATACCGCGCATCGAGTACATCGATCAAACCGTTCCGGACGAGGCGATGGCGCAGATCTTCCGGGGTTGCGATACGTTCGTTCTTCCCTATCGTGGTGAGGGCTTTGGTCTCCCGGTCCTCGAGGCGATGGCGTGCGGACTCGCGCCGATCGTGACGTTCGGCGGCGCCACGGACGATCTCGTCGATACGCGAGGTCGGATGGCGCATTCCCAGCACGCGCGTTGAGCTGGATCCGGCCGTCGTTCCGTTTCCGACGATGACGCCGCCGTGGATACTCGAACCCGATCAGGAAGCGTTGCAGACGTTGCTCCGCAACGTGTATGAACATCGCGACGAAGCGCGATCGCGTGGAGCTGCTGCAGCCGCCGCACGCGTGAGACGTGGACGTGGGAGCGCGCGGCGCAGAAGGTCGAGGAGCGCTGCGCGCGATCGTGCAGCTCGACGCGATCGCCCCGCGCCGGCGGCATATTCGTTACGCAGATACTTCGTAGCACGCTGAACCAATATTTGGTTCAAGCGACCTCGGCGGGATTACCGTCGAGCTTTTCCGCCGCCTTGGAACAGTCGAGTCCATTTTTCGTCGAAACGGCGCACCAAGGTTCCTCGCTTGCCTCAGTTCTCGAGCGGGGCTTCGCTTGGAAGGGCATCACGCTCCATAACAGCGCGCCGGAAACGATCTGCGAAGAGATTGCCGATCGAGGCGCACCACCGGAGCTGGACCTTCTCTCTTTGCACTCAGAGAACGCGCAAGAACTCTTCGCTGCTTTACGCGCGTATCGCGCCCGCGTCGTCGCGTGTACGACGGAGACTACTTTCTCAGGTTACGTTTGCGTCGCAAAAGGACTGTTCGTTCGCGAAGATCTGGCGACGCGCGCGGGATTCCAGCTAAGCTCGGTGCGCAAGATCTCCAGATGCTCGGCGTAGCGGTTTCGGATCGCCGCGGGTAGCTTCTTTTCGCCGCCGTGTTCGCTTTCTTCCGTAAATAGCGCGCGAACGTCGCCGCTGTCGATCGTTTCAAACACATCGACGAACTCGTCCGAGATATTCGACGAACTGATCGCGACCGAACCAGCTGTTCGTCGTATCGTCAGGATTCCACGTTTCGACGAAAACATTGCGCTCGACATACAACGTTCCACCGTCACGCATCAGATTCAGAATCGTCTCCAGATCGCGCCGATGATTGGCGAAGCGATGATCGACACCGCGCGCGACGATCAGACGTGAACGCGTTCTTGGGTAACTGCGCTTCAGACAGAATGCTCGGGAGCAGCGACGCGCGCAGGTTCCGCTGTTTTGCCTCCGCAGCGAGATCGATTCGGGCTTGCAACAGCACGGCGTTCGCGCGTGGGAATTTGGTGGCCAGCTCTTCCGCAAACCAACCCTTCCCGCATCCGATCTCCAAAGAGAAGTCATGTGCCTCGAGGCGCACTCGAGCGGCCACCTGACCGGCCGCCGCACGGTCGTGCTCTTCCGTCTCGCGGATTCGAGTTTTCGACCAGCAGCGGAGACATCCCCAATATACGGATTTCGGTAAACAAAGCCGCATCGCCGACAAATAACGATGGCCTGGACGACGGACTGCACGTCCTCGTCCAGCCCGCGGGTGAAGCGCTCGGAGTCCAACGCCCCGCAAACTGCACATGCGAGATAATAAGCTCTCACGACGCGCGCAAATACGCGGGAAGGAACGCCTTGAGTTGAATCGTTCCGCTGTCATCCCATACGGCGGGCAAACCCGGGCGGAAAGCATCGGAGATATTCGTTTGACCGATGCGCTTCGAGCGCCGCAACGAATTGCTCTTGTTCCGCTAGCGATGCGATCAGATATGCGTCGATCGGTTGCGAAGGATCGCCCGAAGCGAATTCATTCGCAAGGCGATCGCGCTCGGCGTTGGGAAGCGGCGTTCGAAAGACTCGCGAATCGCGGCGATTGAGAAAACGTTGTGGTCGCGGATCATTGCCGCGAGAAACCGCGCTTCCGGGCCGATTCCGCAAATCGCGACTCGTCGAATGCCGTCCTTCGCCAAGATACGCAAGTCCTCAAGAGTCGAATCTTCCGGCCATCGCGCGCAAGAGACCCAAATGCTCCCGGTAGCGATTCTTGGTTTCCTGCGGACGGCGCTCTCCGTTTGGCCGCTTTCGGCCGAAAACGCCGGTTACGAATTTTTGCGATCGTACGGCGGAGGTGATACGTCGGAGACATACTCGTACACGTCGAGGATATCGAAAAACTCGCTGAGATACTCTGCGAACTGTTCGCGTCCGAACCAGGTGTTCATTCGGTGATTCAGTCCGAAGAGATCCTCGATATCGAAAATCGGCCGCTTTGTGAGCGCCCGCTGATCCAGAAACACATTTCGCTCGATGTAGAACACTCCGCCCGGCCGCAAGCAGGGCATGGATGCGTTCGATGTCCTTCCGATGATCTTGAAAAAGATAGTCGACGCCGCAGGCGATGGCACACGAGAATGCGCCCTTCGGCAAAGTCGCTTCTTCGAGAACCGCGGGCAGCACCGCGGCGCGGGATTTCGGCGTTGCGCATGATCGGCGACCGTCGGACTCGGCTCGAGCAAAACGGCGTGGGAGTCGGGATAGATGGAGGCCATGTGCTCGGCGAGCCATCCGGGACCGCAGCCGATCTCCAGATAGCAATCGCCGTCCCAAGCTGAACATGCGAGCGAATACGTTCCGCGACTCCTCGAAGCCGCTCGATATAGATGCTTTCGCCTTCCCAAGAGCCGACGTCCTCGTAATGATCGGCGCAAAGATCGGGGATATGCGGATTGCGATAGACGAGTCCGCATTGCCGGCAGATGACAATCATTTGTGCCGAACTGTACTTGCGCTCGGAAGAATGATGGAAAGAGCGGTTCCGCATCGAGCGAGCCGCAAACGGCGCACGCCGTGAAGAAGGATTTCATCGCGAAGTCACGGCATCGAAAGGCTGATGTCGACGCGTCCGAAAGTAAATTTGCCGAGCCTTCATAAGGGACATCGCGCGGCACGCGGTCAGGTGATCACGACCGCATACATGCAAGAGCTTCTTGGGCCGCGGACCTACGGTCGCATCCTCAACGTCGGCGCCGGAATTCAATCGCATAACTATCAGTTTCATCTTCGGCTCAACAACGACGAATATCACACGCTTGAGATTTCTGCGGATCAGCGCACCACCTACGTCGGCAGCGTCATGGACATGCCGAAGGTCCCGACCGCGTCGTACGATTGGGTTCTTGCCAATGCCGTTCTCGAGCACGTCGAAGACATGCAAGCGGCCATTCGCGAGATCGCGCGCGTTACCAAGCCCGGCGGCCGCATCTATCTGCAGACGCCGTTCCACAACGAAATTCACTTCGTGCCCAACGTTTTCCAAGATTATTGGCGGCTTGACGCCTTTCGGTTACCAGCAGTTTGTTCAAAGAGTACTTTCGTCGTCGAAGAGTTCGAGTTTTGGGGAAACTCCGTGATCGATCCGGTCGGGATCGCCGTGTATGCGCGGCGTCTCCCAGTCGATCCCGCGCCGCCGACGGTGAGCCGTCTTCTCTGATCGAGGCGGCCTCGAAGAGATCGAAGAGCCGATCGACGGCGGCGAGCCGTTTCTTGTTCACGTATCCGGTGTATCTGCTGACTGTCGAGATGGTTCGAATATCTCTCCAAAGTGATGGACGCGCGCGAACGCTTCTTCATCGCGAACGGCGCGCCGCTTAGGATCCTCGCAGCCGACCGCGCGATCCGCGCGCGGGCAGCGGTCATCGAAGGATTTCTCGTCGATTCAAAACAATGGAGCGGAATTCAAACGAGTACTGAACACGTACGTATCGGCATCGTAGCTAAGGACTGATCGCCCAGGCCTCATCGCGCCGCTTCGCCGCGTTCTTCAACGCCTTGCGATAGTTGTGTTCCCACGAGCGATACTTCCAATCTGGGCACTCCGCGCACAACGGAATGTCGCCGCCTTCGTCCGTCTCGATGCTTGGCACGCCACCAGTTGAACATCGCGCCGGTCCAGATCTCGCGGATCGTCTGCGTCTTCACGTTGCCCATGTTCGTGCGGCCGGCGATATCGAAACCGCAGACTTCGACTTTGCCGCGCGAGTCGATGTTGAGGCGATGGAACGGATACGGGCACGGGAGCCCGGCCTCGCGGTCGAGATATGCAAGCGGGTCCGCCGAGTGATTTCCGGATCGAGGCTCGTATTGCTACCCCAGGTCAGGAATTTTCGCACGATCACGTTGTCGACGCCGAAGTCGTACCAGAACTTTTCGATTTCGATCTTGCCCGAGACGATCTCCTGATTGATGACGCTGACTTCGATCGTCGTACTGGCTGCGGGTCGCGTTGCGCCGCTCGATCAGCTATGCGCAAGTCGCGCGAGCAGATTGACCCCAGTCGAGTCCCTTGCGCACGATAGAATATGTCACTTCATCGGCAGCATCGACGCTGATCTCGATGTTGTCGATCGTTGCAGGCGAGCGAGACGATCGATATCGTCCTGCGGAACATCGAGCCGTTCGAATTCAGGTAGACGCGCGCGCCGGCACTTTGCCATACTCGATCAAGTTCGTCATGCCGGAGGGATGGATCATCGGCTCGCCGCCGCCCGTGATCCGAATCATCGAACCGACACCGCCGGGTAGCCATCCTCGCGTGCCGGCTTCGCCGCATTCGTCGGCAATTTTCTCGAAGAGCTCGGCCGGAATGTACGGCGCATCGCCGTATTTCAGGCGCAGCTCCGAATTACCCGGCGTGTACGGGCAATTCGGGACAGTGCGCGTTGCACGGATAGGCGACCGCGACGACGATCATATCCGGAAACTGCGAGATAACGCTCGAATTCTTCTTCCTCGGGACGCTGCGACGTCAATTTCGCGCCGCCCTTGCCATCAAGCCGCGATGAGAATGGCGTGATCTTGCCCGCAAACCTCAAGATGTCGGCGTTGCGTTTCTCGACGGCCGCCAGGCGCCGTTGCCTTCGTCGCGAACGTCACGCGCAGCGACGCCGTCCATCGACTTCACGACGAAGTGAGATTCTCGGGTCATCGACTCGACAGAAACTCGCCCGGGTTCATCGTCGTAGGCAGACGCGGCCCTCCGCAACGACGCTTGACGATATCGAATTCGGCGCCGCAAAAATCGGTGTACGCACCCGGATAAGGCGAGACGCCGTGAACGCGCGCGACGATACTCTCGTACCTTGATCGAAGCGGACGTGCCCGTCGCGGCGCTCCACGGCCGGATAGACCGTAATCTTCGGCTTCGTCTTGCGCCTCGGCTGTCGGTAGACGTTCGCCCGCAAGAGCCCGCACCGAATGCGCGAGACCGCTTCCGCACCTAGCGTCGCCAAGCGACGACGCAAATCGCCGTCGTTCCAATCCGCATCGATCGTCAAGCGAGCGTTGAGCGATGACATTTCGCCGGCGTCCATTGCCGCGAGAACTCATGCAAGCTCACGCCCGTCTTCGACTCGTCCTTCGATAATCGCCCAATTGGACGGCGCTTGCCACGGTATTTAGGAAGCAGCGACGGATGCATGTTGATGGCGTGCCTTGCGAGCTTCGCGACGTGCGAGCTGATGCGCTTGCCGTACGGAGGCGACGACGATGAGGTCCGCACTCGAGATCTTTGATCGCGTTGAAGAGTTCAGATCGTTGTCCGGATCGACATCCTCGAGCACGGGAATGTTCGGCCGCTGCGGCAACATCACCGAGATGCTCGCAGGCAACGAGGCCGGGAAGGCTTCTCGCGATCCAGATCGTGAAAACGATCGCGACCTCGAAGCCCTGCGTCGCGCAAGGCTGTCGAAGATCGAAATTCCCGTAACCGGTCGTGCCAAAGACGAATAGCTTTGCCGCATCAGTGCCACTCGCGGCCTTTCGCAGTCGCGATCTTGATCTTGCGCATCCACAACTGCGGGCGCCAGAAAGCTTCGTTGTTCGCGTACCATTCGATCGTTGCGTCGAGGCCCGCGCTCAAATTCGTATCCGGCGACCAGCCCAATGACCTTCTTGATCTTCTGCGCGTCGGCACAGTGTTTGTCGACTTGGCCCGGACGCTCACCCACCCAGGCGATCAGGTCTTTCGATTTTCCGGTCTTCTCCAGCACCATGTTCGCGATCGCGAGCACGTCGGTCGAGACTTCCGGTCCCCAAATTGAACGTTTGCCCGACGACGTCGCTCGAGGGTGCGTGCACGAGCGCATCGATCGCCTCGCACGTGTCATCGACGTACATCCAATCACGTGACGAGAATCCCGTGCCGTGCACCGTCAATGGTTCGTCCATCAGCGCCGACGTGACGAACCGTGGCAATGCATTTTTCGAGATGTTGCCGCGGCCCGTAGTTGTTGAACGGGCGCACGATGACGGCCGGAAGATCGTGGGTCTTCCAATACGAGTAGATCAACCGATCGGCGCCGGCTTTGGCGCTCGCGTACGGGCTGCACGGCTCGAGCGGATGATCTTCGTCCATCGTCTCTTGATCGGGCCTGCACGTGCCGTAGACTTCGCTGGTCGAGATGTGGACGAACCGCCGAATCCGCGAGCCGTGTTTCACGGCAGCACTGGCAAGCGCCGCCGTGCCAAGACGTCGGTCTCGAAAAACGTGTTCGAGTCGTAGATCGAGCGCGTCACGTGGGTCTCAGCGGCGAAATGCACGACCACGTCGATCTGCGACATGATCTCAGCGACTTGCGCGCCGTTGCAGATGTTCCCGTAGATGAACTCAAATCGATCCGACTCGCGCATCTCATCGCTGAAGTTCATGACGTTGCCCGCGTACGTCAGCAAGTCGAGGACGACGATGCGATAGTCCGGATAGCGCTCCCACATCCGCCGCACGAAGTTGCTGCCGATGAATCCGGCACCGCCGGTAATCAGCATCGTCAGCGGCAAAGAGTTCGAATCTTTCCGTTCGCGTTGCGGGTGATCGGGTTTTTCCGTCATCGAGATGGTCATGGTTAGGCGACTTCCTTGGTGGAGGCGGCGTCGGCGGGGCAAAGAACCGTCCGGCTCTTGCCGACGACGACGAGCTCGTGCCAGAGCTGGAACATGAGGAGCGTCCAGAGTTTGTACGTGTGATCTGCGGCGTGCTCGCGGTGCTCGCGCAACAGCCGCAGGATCGTCGGTCGCGCGAAGAGACCGTGCGAGAGCGCTCCGCCGAGAACAGATCGTCGGTCAGCGGCGCAGCCGGTCAACGAGCCACGCGTCGATCGGCAAAACGAAACCTTCTTTGGGCCGGTCGATCGTCGCATCCGGCAAGATACTTTCGCGCTGCGCGCTTGAGAATCGCCTTCGTCGCACTTGCCGGTAACCTTCATCGAACCGGGCAGAGTTCCGACGAACTCGACCAGCGCCGTATCAAGGAAACGGCGAACGTACTTCGAGCGAGTGCGCCATCGAAAGACGGTCGACGTAGGTGAGGATCTGATCGGGCAGCATCGTGCGCATGTCGACTTCGAGCGTCGCATTCACGACGTCGGTCTGTGACGCGTCGCGATAAAAGCGCTCGAGCCAATCGAGCTCGAGGCTCGCATACGTTTCCGATCCGCAAGCAGCTCGCGCTTCGTCGCATCGTCGAAGCCGGCGAGCTGCGTTCGCCACACCGCAATCCGGTTCGCGCGCTGCAGCCATTGGAATCTCGGGACGATCTGCCCATTCGCCGAGATCGTCGCGCGACGTCTTGCCGGCACGAACATTCGCAACGACCGCGGCCAAGCGATGATTCTTGTACGAGCCGAAAAGCTCGTCGGCGCCGTCACCCGAGAGCGCGACTTTACCTGGCGCGAGATCTCGCCGCACAGCCAGTACGGCGAAATCGTACCCGCGAACGGCTCATCGAACGCGCGCACGACTTTCGGCAGATCGTCGATCATCGTCGCCGGCGAGATTTCGCGCTCGTGATGATCGGTACCGAAGCGCTTTGCGATCTCGCGTGCGAAGATCAGATCGTTCTTGTGCGCGACACGCTCCGTATAACCCAGCGAGAAGGTACGCACCGGAATCGTCGAGTGCTCGGCCATCAGCGCGACGACAAGGCTCGAATCGACGCCGCCCGAGAGAAACGCTGCGATCGGAACGTCGCTGGCTTCCATCCGCGCGCGCGTCGCTTTGCGTAAGAGCGCGACGATCTGCTCGGCGGCTTCTTCTTCGCTGATGTGCGCATCGCCGGTGAATTTCGGACGCCAGTACTGGCGAACGTGCAACGTTCCCTTTCGATGACGGCGAGATGTCCGGCTGGAAGCTGGCGCGCGCCACGGAAGATCGAGAGCGGTGCGGGGACGTTCTTGAACGTCAGAAAGTGCCCGAGCGCCTCGCGATCGATGCTCGCATCGAATTCCGGATCGAGCAAGCAGCGCCTTGAGCTCCGACGCATACGCGACGCGGCCGTTGCGCTCGCTGTAGTACAGCGGCTTCTTGCCGAGACGATCGCGAGCGAGCACGACGCGATCGCGCGCTTCGTCAAAAACCGCGATTGCGAACATGCCGTGCAGACGCTCGACGAACGCATCGCCGAAGCGTTCGTAGGCTGCGAGCGCGACTTCGGTGTCGCTGGTCGTCGAGAACACGCGACCCGACGCTTCTAGCTCGGTGCGCAGCTCGCGAAAGTTATAAATCTCGCCGTTCAGTGCCAGCCAAATGCGGCCATCCGGGCTCGCCATCGGCTGGCTGCCCGGTGACCAAGTCGATGATCGCGAGGCGCCGCATCCCGATGATGCCGAGGGGCGACGATGTGCATCCCCGAATCGTCCGGGCCCACGATGAATCAGGCACCGGTCCATCGCCCGGGCCACGGCAACGTCCGAAGCCCGGGGGCCTCCGACGATCCCATAGATTCCGCACATAACCTAGTTATCGGATGCCCAGCGCGCGAACCGCAGGACGTCGTGGAATTCACCGTCCCAGAATGCCTCGCGGCGGTGGCGGGCCTCCTCGACGTAACCCGCCTTCTCGAAAGCTCGCACTGCCCGCGGATTCCGAGCATGGACGTATGCGTAAAGTTTCTGAATACCGAGCTTCTGAAACGCGTAGTCGGCGAGCATCTGCAGCGCTTCGGTCCCGGCCCCCGTTCCCCAAGCGGAACGCTCGCCGATGAGCATCGCGAACCTCGGCGCGGCTGTGTCGCGGGTCGACGTCCCAGAGCCAGACGTTGCCGATGTAATCGCCCGGCGACCGGGTCTCTCGAGCGCAAACCAGACGGCATCGCTGGTTTCCGACGACGGCGATCTCGAAGAAATGCTCGTGCTCGGGCTGGCTAGACCGGGAGAGCGCGATCGAGCAAGCCGGCGATCTCCGGATCATTGACCCAAGCGCGCCAGCGCTCGAGGTCTGCCCGATCGAGGGGCCGCAAAATAACGGTCCGGCCTTCGAGCCGCATGGTCGCCTGCATTGACCTCACGCCGCCTCGAATCCCCGCCGACACTTTCATTAGACGTGGAACCTTCCAGCCCGAAGGCGCGGCGAACGGTCGCCGTCCTTCAACCGAGTTATCTGCCCTGGCTAGGCGCGTTCGAGCAGATGGCCCGCGCCGACGTCTTCGTCTTCTACGACGACGTCCAGTACGACAAGAACGGCTGGCGGAACCGGAACCGGATCCGCACGCACGGCGAGCCCGGCTGGAGCTGGCTGACGCTCCCGGTCAAGTTGCCGCATGCGTATGCGCCGCTGGGTGAGGTTCAGCGTCGATACGCGCGCGCCTTGGGGACGCAAGCATCGCCGCGCGCTCGAGCTTGCATATGCTTCTGCGCCACATCGCGCCGAGCTCGAACGATTCTGCCCCTCTTCGAGATGGAATCGACGAGCCTGCGTCGAGATTGCGATCGCGAGCACGCGTTTGCTCGCTGATGCGCTCGGCCTCCAGCCGACGCTGCTGCGCTCGAGCGAGCTTGGCATCGGCGGGCGATCGCAACGTCCGGCTGCTCGAGATGTGCAAAGCGCTCGGCGCGACCGACTATTATAGCGGAAAGGCCGCGGAAGAGTATCTCGATACCGAGCTCTTCGAGCACGCCGGAATCGACGTCACGTTTCAAGAGTTCGTGCACCCGTCGTATCCAGCAATGCCACGAACCGTTCATCTCGCACCTCTCGACGATCGACGCGCTCTTGTGTGTCGGGCCCGAGCGCACGCGCGCGCTCCTTGAAACGCACCGGTGAGCGCATGAGCGTCGCGCTGCTGTACGACGGCGAGTGCCGTTTTTGCATTCGCTCGTTGCGCGTGCTCAAGCGATTCGATCTCGCACGACCGGCTCGAGCTCGTCGATGCAACGGATCGTGACGCCGTAGCGCGCCGCTTTCCGCAAACCGCCGGCGCAGACTTCGATGCGGCGATGTATCGCAGTCGACCGGCGAGCACGTCTACCGCGGATTCGATGCGTTTCGCCGCGCGCTGCGCGAGACGCCGGCCTTGCATGGCTCGTGCCGATTCTCTACGTCCCCGGCGTTCCCCAAATCGGCCGGCGCGTCTACGACGCGGTCGCGCGCAACCGTCACAATCTCGGGTGCACATCCGAGGTCTGTAAGCCGTGATCGATCCGGCGCAGTGGCCGCTCGCACAGCTCATCGCCGAGCGTCGAAGCACGTTCTGCGCATCGGCTACGGCGCGCTGCTCTTCTTGCAGCTCGCGGTTCTAACCGCTGCGCAAGCGCACCGCTTCTTCACGACCGAACGCTACGGCGGCTACATCGAGTCGACGCCGTCGCGCGATCGCTGGATGCGGCCGCCGGTCGCTCGCGCGATCGTGGCGCTTTGGATCCTCTGCGCGCTCGGAATCGCGTCGGGCTGGCTCTTCTTGCCGTGCGCGCTGATCAATTTCGCGTTGGCGCGCTACTTCTACGTGCACACGCGCTGGCACAGCATCTTGCGCGGCATGGGTGCGCCCGGACATATGAGCCATTGGCTCGCGCTGCTGATCGCGCTGCTCGCGATCGCGCGGACCGTCGATGCCGGCGGTCTGCTCCACGCCATGACGGTGTTGACGTTCCGCATCGACTTTGCGCTGATCATGATCGCCGCCGGCATCTACAAGATTACCGCCGGTTACGCACACGGCGATGGTTTCGAACGCGGGCTCGTCAATCCGTGGTGGGGCTTTTGGGCGAATTGGCTGCGACGCGTTCCCCCGAACTCACTCGTATTTCGCGTCCTCAACAATGCCGGCTGGCTCGCCGAAGTCGTGTGCGGGACGTTGTTCCTCGTCATACCCGTCGCGCCGTTTGCCGCCGTGTTCTTTGCCGCGAGTTTTCTCGGAATCGGGATTCTGATCCGGCTCGGCTTTCTTGGCCGAGATGGTCGCGCTTTCTACCGTGCTGTATTTCTATCCGGGCTCGCTGTTCGCGGATTGGATCGCGCGCACGATCCCGGCTTCCGCACCGACGCCGGCATCGGGACCGCTGGCCGGGACGATCGTTGCAATCCTGGTCGCTGGCGATGGCTGCGTATCTTGCTCGCGTTACCGTTCGCATACGCCGGGATGGCGATCAACTTCTATTGGAAGCGCACGCTGCTGCGGCCGCTCCAAATCGCGCTCGATCGCTGGACGCAATTCTTCGGCTTGATCCTGTGGCGCGTATTCACGGCGGACCTGATCAACTTCTTCGTCGATATTCGCGTTCGTGAAGCCGGCGGAGAACGTACGTACATGCGCCTTCGCGCCTGGGATCGCACAACCGGCTGGCGCTACATGCACGTCGGCGAGTTCATTTGTCTCGCGAGCATTTTCACTTCGCTGAAATACTATCCCGACGATCCCTCGATCTTCGAGCGGCGTCTCGTTCGCTACGCTCGTACGGTCCCCACGCTATCCGGGGGCGAGATCGTCTTCGAGTATCACGCGATTCGCAAAGGGGTGCGCTCGTTCGAATACGTGCACGTCGCGCGCTACGTCGTTGACCCCGTGAACGCACGCGTCACCGCCCAGATTCTGGAACCCGGATTCGATCCGAGCAAACGCGCCGAAACGTCACCCGTCTCTGCTGGCCTGCGCCCCGGTAGCTATGCCCCCGCCCGATAAGAGGAATACCGTGCAAACCCTGACGCCATTTCTTCCCTTTCACAAACCGTCTTTCGGCGAAGAAGAGCTCGAGCAGCTGCGCGAAGCGCTCGAGTCGGGCTGGCTGACGCGCGGTCCGAAAACGCAGGAGTTTGAGGACGCTTTTCGGGCGTACACGGGGGCGACATCGGCGGTCGGCGTCAATTCCGCGACGTCGGGTTTGCATCTCGCGCTCGTCGTTCTCGGGATCGACGAAGGCGAAGTCATCACCACGCCGATCACGTATTGCGCGACGCCGAACGAGATCGAGCATGCCGGCTGCACGCCGGTTTTTGCGGACGTCGATCCGGTCACGTGGCTGATCGATCCGAAAGACGTCGAGCGCAAGATCACGCCGCGCACGCGCGCCCTGATGCCCGTCCACCTTTACGGGCAAAGCTGCGACATGGACGCGCTACGCGCGATCGCGCGCAAACACAACCTGCGCATCATCGAAGACGCGGCTCACGCGATCGAAACCACCTGGCGCGACGAGAAGATCGGAACGATCGGTGATTTCACCGTCTTCAGCTTCTATCCGACCAAGAACATCTCGACCGGCGAAGGTGGGATGATGACGACGATGGATGCCGAGCTCGGCGAGCGCGCCAAAGTCCTCTCGATGCACGGCAATTCGAAAGATGCCTGGAAGCGCTACGGCTCATCGGGCTTTGCGCGATATCAGCTCGTCGAGCGCGGCTACAAGTATCACATGTTCGATTTGCTCGCTGCGCTCGGTCTCGCGCAGCTACCGAAGCTCGAAGGCTGGTGGGCGCACCGCAAGACGCTTTGGCAACGCTATGACGAGCTGCTCGCGCCGATTGAAGGCGTCCGTCCGATTCCGATCACGATGCCCGGGCGCCACGCGTATCATCTGTACGTCATCGAGATCGATCCGGCAGTCTGCGCACGCGACACCGTACTTGAACGCATGCAAGCCGGCGGCATCGGCCTCGGCATTCACTACGAAGCCATGCACGTGCAGCCGTACTACGCCAATAAATACGGCTTGCGTCCGGAAGATTTGCCGAATGCGACGCGCGCCTCCGAGCGCATGCTTTCGCTTCCGCTCTATCCGCGCATGTCGCTATCCGACGTCGAGCGCGTCGTCGAGACGCTATCCAAAATCGTCGGTTAGCTAGACAAAGCTCGGGATGAAGCGCTGCTTCGCCCCAATCGCTATGCCTTTCTGCGCGAATCGCGGTAGGAGAGCATCGGCGATCTCGACGATGTGACAAGGCGAATCGAAAACGCTACGTGCAAACGTTTGCACGTACTGTGACGACTCTCTATAAAGCACGTACTGCGACCCGATCACACCCGTTACCATCAGGCATTTGTAGCCGCTTCGTTTGACGAACGTGTTGACCGCATCGACGGTCGCATACATTCCGTCCTTGAGCGACAGATCCTCAAGGAAATCATCCCCCATAAGGATCCCACCCTCTTTGACCTTGTCGGCGTACGCGAAAAGGTCGCCAAGCACGGCATCGTAATGATGGTCGGCGTCGATATAGACCAGATCGAAGGAACGATCCGGGAGCGTTTTCGCTACTTCTACCGAGAGCCCGCGATGTACGTGAACGTCCGATCGCCGCTCAGTCGCGGAGTAGGTACATAAGTCTTGGTACATCGCTTCTAGATACGGGTCAGGATTGCCGCCGTCGTACTCCGGGACTTCGTGCTTCATCCATTTCTTGAATTGCTCGATGTTGCGCGTTTCTTCGGCCGGTGGGTCGTCCCAATCGTAATAGATCCACTTCCATGCGTCGACGAGATGCAACTCGTCCGGCTGGACGTGAGCAACAATCTCTTTCGAGAAAGCTCCGCGAAAGACGCCGACCTCGCACAACGTTCCGCCTTTGGGCAGCAGCGGCAAAAGAGCTTCTCGGGACACCTCAACGTACAACACGTCGCTACTCGTCGTCTTTCTGCCCGAGGGCCGTACCGTCAGCGACGAGCACGCCGGCCTGGTTATGGCACGTCGTGCGGAACTTCAAACGCCGCTCCTCCGGGGCCATGCCGATAACTTCGCTGGTCGCCGTAATTGAGTCGCCTGGAAACACCGGATGCAGGTAGCGAATATTCTGCGCGACCATCATGCCGCCGGGCAGGCCGAGAAGCATCCCGTTTGCCGTTGATATGATGCCGACCAGCATAGCGCCGTTTACGACTCGCCGGCCGAAGCGGGTCTTTGCGGCATAAGCCTCGTCGGCATGCAGTGGGTAATGATCGCCGATAACGTCCATGAACGTCAGCAAATCCGCGTCTGTAATCGTCTTTTCAAACGTCACTTTGTCGCCGACGCTGAAATCCTCGAACCGTTTGATCGCGTACGTCACGCCGGTCTCAAGATCGACGCGTAGCTCATCGGTCGATGCGATTCTTCAGAAGAACCCGCGTAAACGGGGAACACCCACTCACGCTCCAAGCGCCAACCGCTCTGCGCAATCAGGTCGCGAACTTGTTGGGCATTCTCAAACAGATAGATGTGGTCGATGTGTGCCGCGAAGATCGCGGTGGTCATGAAAAATGGCGCACCAGGTTTTAGCACGCGCCTGATCTCCAGCAGCAACTTCCGGGGATCCTCGACGTGTTCGATGACCTCTCCGCAGACTGCGGCATCGAACGAGGCAGAATCGAAACCCAGTCCATCAGTTGCATTCTGCAGCGAAAATACTGCGTTCTTGGGTTGCGAGGCGCCAAAGGCGAAGCGCCGGGCAAACTCGATTGAAAATTGACTAATGTCGACTCCGTGGTACGTTGCCGTAGGCGCACGTTCGAAGAGCCGGCGCAAATGATAGCCGGTTCCGACTCCGACTTCGATGAGGCGAACGTCCGCTGCTAGGCATGGTAAGAACTCCAGCCTGAACGCCGCACTCATCGCGAAGTGCGTGGGCCATAGCGCCTGCGTGAGCAACAAGCCGCCAAGATAGTACGCGTCGATCACACCGCTTTGCGAGTAGACTCGCTCGTAGGCCTCTCGCTCGTTCGAGAGCAGATAACGTCCGGTTTTCTCGAGCTTATACTGAAGCTTGAGAACCTCCATCGACAAGAGGACGTACGCGCGCACGCTTTTCGCGATCCAGTCCGAGTCGCTTAGAGCATCGAGACGTTCCGCGATGTACTCCAGGTCGGACATTCGCTCCGAGAGGGGCGGACCGAAGCCCGTCTGCGTCGCGCGCAGCAAGAACGGCATCTGTTCCCCGAGCTCGGCAAGCACGCGATCTGCGAGCGGATAGCGAGCGACCGGCAGACCGGCACTCAAAATGGTACGCCGCGGGTCTCGAGCACCTTACGGATCTCGCCAACGGATTTCAACGCGGCCAGCTCCATCAGGTCGAACTCGACGTCGAAAACAGACTCGAGCTCGCTAATCAACATGACCGTTCCCATGGAGTCCCATTGCTGGACGTCGCCTTGCGAAGTCGCGTCGTTCACGTCTTGTGCTGCGAGATCGAACAACGAGGCGATGATACCGTAAAGTTTTTGACCATTGTTCATGATGGAAGCGGTTCGCCCACGTGCACGCGAAACCACGGCGGCGTCTGTATTCTCACGGGCACACCGGAACGATACGCAGTCGATGCGGCGCTTTCGACGACGGGCAAAAAGCCCGCGCGCTTGAGGAAGTCAGCTACCTGCGCGTTACGCGGCCCATGGACGTACTCCGCGTGCAGTGCGGAATAACCCATTTCCGCGGCTCGCCTTCCGAGCTCCGCAAAGAGCGCGTCCTCGGCGCCGCGTCCGAGTGCCCGGCAGCTCATCACGAGATTATCGACGAGTGCAACGTCCGTTGATTCCCGCCGCAACATCGCGAGCCCGACGATACCCTGATCGCCAAAACGATCCCTTACGGAGATCGTCAACGCACACGCGCCCTCCTCAGAGCTAAGCGCGCGAAGCTCCGTTTCGGTGTACCGGCGCAGCGTCAGATTAAACTGATTCGTTTTCACGAGGAGTTGTACCGCGCGAATAACTGTGCCATCGCTCAAGGGCGCGATATGAGCTTCGAGTCCGAGCGAATCGTAGAAATCGCGAATATCGCTGAACGCCGCGCGGGAAGCCTCGCGTTGCGCTTCGTTCTTGTAGTCGTGTACGCGCCCGCGATCCTCGCCCGTGATCACAAGACGGTCGAACGCCATCGTCATCTCGAGCGCACGGAGAATTCCAAGCGCGGTGCCGTCGTTTTCCAAGACCGCCACAGCCGGGACGGCAGCGCGCATTGCGTCGCGCTCAAACGGCTGGTCGTCCAGGAAAACCCAGTCAGAGGGCGCGATTTTCAATTCGTCCGCAAGACGCAGAAGATTTGTGGCTTTTGGAGCCCAATTTGCGGCGACGCGAACGCAGTCTTCGAGCCGCAAAACCATCTCCGCGTGACGCTCGAATACTTCCAGAACATCGCGCTCTTCGTTTTTCGAGAGGACGACCAGCATGACGCCGCTCGCGGCAAGCTCCCGAAGCCGAACTTGAATGCGCCGGTAAACACTGCCGGGATACTCCTTGCCGATCTCGATGCCGCCGTGACCGTCTTCGCCGAGCACGCCACCCCAGAGCACGCCATCCATGTCAAGCGCGAGTACCTTCTTGGGCGCGACGACCAATGGACGCAACGTGCGCGCGATCGCTTTCGCAAGCGATCCGATCGCGCGTGCCGCAATCGGCTGCCGCGCGAAAAGATCCATTCTTCTATCGAACGCACCTTCTCCGGTGCGGGCTGCCCAGTCCGCAAAATCGAAGAGCAGCACGCCGTCACGAGCGACGATTTCGTACATGAAGGCGTTGAGCTGCGCGATCGCTGAGCCAATACCGTCCTTCAGGCCGCTGTCCCACAACGGAACGTCTTGCGCCGGAAACGTCGAGAGCAGCAACGGCGCATGGCTGCGCCGGCGGTACGCGGTCACGAGCGATTCGATACGCTCGCGTATCGCGGCGACTTCTGCGCTTCGGCGCGCCGCAGGCCACTCGAGGGACTGTTCGACGAAGTCCGGAGCGATGTCGGAAAATCTCCAGAGCACGAGCGTCGCCGATGTTTCCGTCAATACGATCGAATGCGACGGATCGAGCAACGCCTCTTCGATTTGGCCATAACCGCCGGATACGATCTGCGGACGCGAGGGCAGCATGGCCAACGCCAACTGGAGCACGTCTAGCTGCGGTTCGATCGTGAAGCTGTGTGCCAGGGCTACTTGAACGTGAGGCGCTGACGCAAGCGAGTCCCGGAGCAGCGCAAGCTCGGAGCGGCATTGGGTAATGGAACCGGAATCTAGGGCCTGCTCGGCGCTCAGCATAGGGTTTTGGGGCTTCTCCAGCGTGACTATCGGCTACTTTTAACGCCGCTCTTAGCCGATACTTTAGACGTGGCTATCGCCGCTCATCAGTTCGACGCGCCCTTTGGCGACCGTCTCCCCGAATGGATTCGCTTGTTCCAAGATCTCGTTCGCGAGCGCAGCGTATTCGAGGCGGAGCATGGCGCGATGCACATCGTCGAAGATTGGATCCGCAGCTTTGGTGCAGTAGCGCAGCGCGTCGCACACGACAAAGCGCGTCTGTTGGAGTTGGCATCCGCACAACCACCGTATAGCGAGCGTACCGATCGCTACAGCATCGTAACGCGAACTCATGGCGCCGGCAGCGGCCGATCGCTGGTCATCAACGTGCCGCTCGATATTGTCCCTGAAGGCGACGCGATAACCTGGACGTATCCGCCTTTTGAAGCACGCATCGTCGACGGCCGGCTGTACGGGCGCGGCGCCTACGACGACAAGGCAGGCGTCATCATCGCTCTTGCACTGGTCGAATTGCTCTCCAAGCGACATCAACCGCTGAACGGCGACGTTGTTTTTCAGTTCGTTCTCGAGGACGAGGTCAACGGCAACGGCACGTTGCTGTGTCTTGCCGACGGCCACGTTGCTGACGCCGCACTCGTCATCGACGGCACACGCTCCGGAAACGCGATCGATCAGCACGTCGGGACGATGTCGGCGCTTATCTCGCTGCGAGGTAAGCCGGTATCGATCTCGGTTTCTCATCTCGGCAAAAATGCAATCGAGCTGCTCTCCGAGCTCTTGCAAGATGTGCGTTCCGCCGTCTTCGCGCGCAACGCGTCGCGCAAAGACCCATGGACCCGGTTCCCGTCACCGTTTCAATTGGTGACCACGCGCATGTCCGGCGAAAGCACGTCCAACACCGTACCGGAATTCGCGACTGCCGAGATTCAGGTAACGTTTCCACCTCCGGATAGCATCGCATCGGTCCGCGCACTGATCGACGAACGGGTGCGCGCGTTCGCGGTGCGGCACGACATCAGCGTCCCCGCGATCGATTGGCAAATGTCGTTCGAGCCCGTCGTCGGCGGCTCACCGCTGCTCAACACGACGCTCCGGCAAACGTGCGACGACGTGGGCATGCCGCGAATCGACATCGGTCCGTCAACGGGTTGGTCGGACATGCGCCGATTTGCCGAGTTCGGAATGCCATGCGTGTTGTACGGGCCCGGCGAGGGCTACAATCCGCATCGCGCCGACGAGTATTACGAGCTGAGCGATCTCCCAAGGATGATCGCGTTCTATTACCGATTCATCGAGCGGTGGTGCCGATAGATCTCACGCGGGATCTCGGCGTGAGAACAGGTGATATTCTCTTCGTTCACGCTTCGCTCGACCGCATCGGTGCGGATGCGGGCGAGGGGCGAGCGCTCGTTGGACGCTTGCTTGAGGCGGTCGGAAGCGAAGGCAGTGTTTTTATGCCGTCGTACCCGTGGCCGCCGCCGGGTTTATTCCCGCCGCCCGGCTCGGTCTTCGACGTTCGCAAGACGCCATCGCGTTCGGGCTTGCTCTCCGAAATTTTTCGGCGTTCTCCGGGCGTCACGCGGAGCGAGTCCTATTACTTGCCGCTTGCCGGCTGCGGGCGTGATGCGTCAGCCGTGCTTTCAGATCAAATCGGCGTGGCAGAACCGTTTGGACCGGACTCCTCGCTCGCGCGTCTCGCACGCGACGCGCGGACAAAGATACTCGGACTTGGCGTATCGCTGAACACGACCAGCTTCATGCACGTTGCCGACCACGCTCTTTACCGCCGATACGCATTTCCGTTTTACGATTCGATACCGGTGACGGGAACGGTGATTTGCGCCGACGGCCGCACCAACAATGTTTCGACGCTTGCAATTCGCGCCGATCTCCCCAAGCGGATGCGCCCGGCGCGCCTTTTCGATATGAGCGAACGTCTGCGCAGGTCGCTCGTTCGTCACGATGTCGGCTCCGCGATCAACTTCAGCTATCCCGCGAAGCTCTTCGTCGACGAAGCGCTCGAGCTCGGGGAGAAAGCCCTCGAGAACGGCACGACCGTTCCGTGGATCGATATGCAATCTTAGCCGAACGTCGCTTCCCCCAAGACGTCCAATGCCGCGATTTGGAGCGGCAGCTCGTGCACTTCGATTTGTATCACATGGCTTGACGATGCGTCCTGGCGAACGACGAATGTCGGAAGTGCGATCCGAGGATCGGGCAGATTGAATTGCGCGCGATTGCCGTCCAGCGAAATCATGTTGTTGGGCGCCGAGTAGGCCCAGATCAGTACGTGGCGGCCTTGCAGCTCGATCGTCAACCGTGTGCCCGGTCGATCCGCGGCGAGCACTTCCGAGAAATAAATCACCGTGGGCTGCGTCTCGACACGATCGTCGAGTATTCTTCGCGACCACCCCTCGCGTGCAAGCTGGTGCGGGAAATAGCTGCGCGCATCGGCATAGTGGTCGGCGTAGAGTGGTGGCGGCAAAACGCGACTTGATTCTTTCGCAGCCGACTCGACGATCATCCGGGCTACGTGCTCTCCAAGCATACGTCCGGCTTGCGCCTTGGGATGCGACATGTCGCGCGTGATCGCCATAGGATAGTTCACCGCATCCCAGGACGGCCGTCCGGGCCAGCGATGCAGCCACAGAGCGCGCCCCGATGCGACCATTTCTTCCGCGATCGCGCTGCAATCGATGCTCGAAACGCCGTAGTGTTCCGCGAGCTGTTCCCACACCGCAATGACTTCACGTTGCCGGGATGTGGCTTCGGGCATCCGGCTCATGAAGTAGACGAAGACGATATCCGGTGGTACGGCGACAGATTTTAGCTGTCGAACGATCCCTTCGATCGATTTCGCCGTGATCTCCGGAGCTTGGATCGTGTGATCGTTGACGGCAAACTCGAGAATGACGAGATCGGGCTTTAGCTCCACGATCGCGGGCGTGCGATGCATCGCCCAAAACGACATGAAACCGGGAAGCGCGCGCACCATAACGTCAACGTCGGAGCCGGGGAAATGCCGGCGAACGAGCGGAGCGAGAGGCTCTAAGTAATCGCCGTCATGCGTTATGCTGCTGCCGAAGGCCACGATGCGCGCGTGCTTGCCCTCGCCGAGCGCTCTCGCAAGCTGCGGCAGACCGTCGCGTATCATCGAGCGCTGAGCAGTTCCCTGTCGGCCAGTTTCTCGAGCGCGTCCGAGTATGCGCGCGCAGCTTTTTCCCAAGCGAGCGTTTCGATGGCACGCTCGCGCAAACGCGCGCCGTCACGCTTGCGCAACTCGCGATCGGCTGCATATGCAAGGATACGCTGGGTGTACGCCTCGATGTCGCCCGCAGGGACGAGCTCGACGGCATCGCCGATGAAGATCTCGGCGGTCGACGAGGTTGGTCCGGTCCCGGCCGGATCCAAATCCACATCAACGACGCGTTGCATCGCAACGATCGGAAGCCCCGCGAACATGGCCTCGCCCAAACTCTGTCCGCCCGGAAACGGAAACGTATCGCAGTAGATGTCGGCGCTCAAGAGATATGACGCCAGCCGTTCGTGGATCACTCCGGGCCATTGAACTTGCCCGCCAACTCCGGCCGCGCCCATCGCACGATCCAATATCTTTAACGAGTGGTCTTCGCGCGGAGCGAGAAGCAGCCACTTCAGACGCCGCTCGCGGCGAAGCGCGCCAAACACCGCCTCCAGAAATCCCCGCTGCACGCTTTTATTGAGTCGTCCGACCGTGCAGAGCACGATATCATCCGGTTTTAAGTCGACATCCGAACGCAACACCGGGCGCGCACTGAGAATCTCCTGATCCCGCGCGACTGCGCTTGCGATGAAGATCGAGCGTTCCGGATGGAATGCGGTCTGAATTTGAGCCGGCTGTACGGAGTGAATGTATGCGTCGATGCTGCCGGAACGTTGATCGAAGCCGGCCGTCACCAAAGCCTGCGCGTCCGCCAAGCGAATCGACTCGACGACGCGTGCGATCGTGTCCGCCGGATCGACGAGATAGACGACGACGTCGACAGGATTGCGCGCAAAGCGGTCGAGCAGATCGTTGATCCGCTCCGTGAGGCCTTCACCCTCGGCCCGAATGAATTTGCAGCCCGCGGCCATTACGCTGATGCCCGTCGGCATGTTCGCCGGCGACCGGTAGAATTCGGTGGACACGTAGGAGACGTCGTGCCCCAGCTGCTGGAGGCTGATCGCGTAACGCGAAGCAACGAGCGACAGACTATTCGCCGCGAGATCGACGGAGACAACGATGGCGATTCGCAGGCGATCCGACCGATTGGGCCTGTACGTACGTGGCGCCGACATCTTTGCAGCAATCTCGTCCAGCAGCGCGTCGAATTCGGGGTCGTTCGCAACGTGCAGCAAAGGATGCCAACGTTTGACGCCCATTTGTCCGGCGGTCATTCCGACGTGCATCCCCGTGCCGATCGCTTTGAGCGCGTCATCGTAGTTGCCGCGCTCGAGCGAACGTCGCGCCCTTAGCTTCATGGCGGCGACGTACGTGGCAGGATGACGCGCCGACGCAGCCCCGCTTAGAAAGCCGATCAAGTCGTCGGTCATATCCTCATCGCTCTCCGCGAGGTCAAGCGCCGCCGCGAACGCGGCGCCTGCTTTCGACTCAAAGTCGATGCGCATCGCGAGTGCACGAATGCGCGAATCCGGATGGCCGCCGAGCACTGCGATCTCGTCACCGGAAAACTCCGCAACGCCCGCATAACGGTCTTGCAGATCGAGCAGCGCTTCCGAGTAGTCGCGCGGGGGCTCGACGGCTACTGGTCGAGCTTCGCGCGCCAGCTTACACGCCTGGAGGCCGGCAGCTATCGCCTCGGGATCGGAGGGCGCGACGACGACGCCACCGCGGCCGATGCCGAAACCGCGCCGGCGTGCCGCTGCGACTGCCTCAGCGCTCCAATTTTCGCCCGGAAGCATCGTCCCGTCGACGACCGCACAGAGACTCGCGTCCGCAAACCCTAATTCCGGCGCGTACGGCCTCGCTCCACTCGACCTCGGCGGGGAGTCTGACGATCTGCAGACCCTCACCGTACCGCTTCGCTCGCAATTCGACATCCGGCTGCGGTCCGTTGATAACGACAATGATCTTCTTCGGCGCGTAGAGCCCGCGGTCGACACGGATCGCTGCGATAACACGTTCGAATGCAAGCGCGGACGGCGCCACGAAAATCGACTGCCAGCTCGCCGTCACGAACGGGCTGACGCTGCGCGATCGCAGCCTCGATCGCATCGCGATAGCGGTCGATCATCCCGCTCCACGTCAGCTCGCTCTCGGCACGCTTTCGCAACGCCGCTCCCGATGCGGCGGCGCTCGTCCTCATCGTTAATATAGCGTTGCGCGAGCGCGACGTACGCTTCGATGTCGCCATTCGGCACCATCGGCGCAGCGTCGCCGATCATGGCCTCGCCCGCGGCCGTCGTCGGGCCGGTCTCGGTCGGATCGAGATCGACGTCGCGCGCACGACGCATCGCAACAACCGGCAATCCGGCGAACATCGCCTCGCCCGTGCTCTGCGCCCCCGGAAACGGAAACGGGTCAAGATACACGTCGCTCATCTTTAAGAGACGCGGCATCTCGTCGCCGACGACGCCGAGATTGATGATGCGATCGCTCGAGATCCGCCGAGCGAAGGGCTCCGTGGATCGCTCCACCCTCGTCGGCGTTACCGGCGCCGGCGATGAGCCACATCGCTTTGGGCTCGCGACGAAGTATCGTCGTAACCGCCTCCAGGAATCCACGTTGGGACAGCTTCGAAAGACGCCCGAATGTCGCAAGCACGACAGCGTCTTCCGGTACGTTGTAATCCGCACGCCGCCCCGGAGTCGCTTCGCGAATTTCCCGGTCTCGCACGATGCCGGTCGGAATGAATACCGCGATGTCAGGGCGGAGCGAGCGCTCGACTTGTTCGGGTTCGACGGTTTCGAGAATCGCATCCAACCTGCCGGTGCGATGTTCGTACGCCGCATTCATGAAGAGCTGTGCGTTCGCGAGTCCCACGATCTCGCAAATTCGAGGGACGGCGTCTTGCGGATCGGAGACATACAGTACGGCGTCCACCGGTTCGCGCTCGAAGAAATCCATCAGCCACAATGCCCGCTCGAGCGAGCTTTGGCCGCCCGGCTCGATCAGACGTGAACCGGCTTTCTCGAGCGCTCGCCGTTGAGGAGTATCCGGAGGTGACTCGAGCATTCCGGTCGTCACCATAAACGCATCGAGTCCGCGCTCGCACAAGCCGGCGGTGATTCCCAAGCCCACGAGACCGACGCTATTACCTTCGCGGTCGAACGGAATCATGACGGCGACCCGCTTCTTCTCGCCCGCCGGCCGATAATATCGAGGTAAGCTCAAGCGGGCTGAGATCGCTTCGTACGCCGCATCGAAATCGGGATCGAGCGCGTAGCGCATCAAACGTCTTGAACGCGGATCGCCGGATTGTCCTTGGCGCATTGCCCACACGACTGCGTGGAACAACAGCGTGATCGGCCTGATCGAGGTCACCGCGTCTGATTGCGTCGAGACCGATGTGCTTGAGCATGTACGGAACCGGCTCGTCATAACGCGCAAGTTGCGCGCCGCGCGAGACCCAATCGGCCTCCGTATCCCAGCGACCTTCCGCGGCGAGCGCTCCCGCGATTGCATCAAGCGCGGGACGCATGGCTTGCTCGAATGCGAGGCGTACGGCTAGTTTGCGGACCTCGGGATTCGGATCGGTGCGAAGCGCCGCAAGCTGCCCTTCGTCGACGTCTTCCTTGCGCGTAAATCGGCCGCGGAGCTCTTCGAGATGGTCGATCATCGCACGGATTGCTTTGCAGCGGCGAAGTGTTGCTCGAATGCTTGCCAAAGTGCCGGGACGTCGTCGAGAACATCGCGCGGCGCGGAAACCGAACTCATCGCGGATACGCGTCACGTCGATCGGCGCGAAAATGACGGACGGTGAACCGGGGCCGACGTTTACGCTGCAGCCACTCGCGGCAGCGATGCGATCGAGAAGCCGGCCCTGCTGCGTGTTCTTTCCCGCGGCAATGTTATAGACGCGTTCTTTACCCGACGCGACGATCTGCAACGTCACATCGACGACGTCGTCGACGCTCACGTGGTCTTTCTCGGATTCGCGCGACGAGCGGACTTCGATGTGACCGGTCGTTGCGGCTTGACGCAGAAAATCGCTCGACATCAATCCGGAGGCAAAACTCGGTCCGTAGACGTTCGAGAGACGCACCACGCGCACGGCCCGGCGCGAATCGGACAAAACGACGACTTCACCGGCTGCCTTGGTGGCGGCGTACACGTCGCCTTGCGCAACGTGTGCCGCCGTCGTCTCGTGCGTTTCAGACGAGTCGCCGTAGATTCGTGTCGACGAGACGTACGTGAACGAGCGCAGGGACTTCTCGAGCAACGCCAAGGGCACGTCAACGTGCGTATATACCGCATCCGACAAACGCTTATTCGCATCCCACGCCACGCCGGACGCGTAAATGACGTCGCCGAGATCGTCCGTTCGATCCAAAGCCTCGGTGTGGGTCAAAGGCAAAACGGAGGCGCCACGTTCGTTGAGGATACGCACGAATGCGCTGCCGATAAATCCCCGCGCACCTATCACGGAATATCTCATGCCGGAACGCGTACGGCTGTCCGATGCTCCCGAGCCGGCCAGCACGCTGTAGAGGCGGAACAGATTCTGCACGTCTTTGTAGCCGCCGGGCCCCGGACGGAGCACCGCAGTGACCGACGAGCGGTGTCGCTCGCGTGCACGCACAAGATCGTCCGACTTCGCTTCGTACGTATTATAGATCGCTTGCAGCCGATCGAAATACGAACCCCAGGCGGTCGCTAGCCCTTGGCTGTTGAGCTCGAGAAAGGCGTGCTCGACGAGCGTTCTCTTCCTCGTATACGCGAGTTGACGAAGACGCGAAAGCCGAATCAAGAGATCCCAGTCCGCGAGGATCCCGAAACCGACGTTGAACGAGTCGAGCACGTCGGCAGCCGCAGCGTCGAAGAGCACGGCGGAAATCGGAACGCAGTTTGCAACCAAGAGATCCGACGGCGATGGCTCCAGAAGATAGACGCCATCGCTATTGCCGATCGGATGCCAACCGATTCCATCGGCCGCGTTGAATTGCACGACCGTGCCGGCGATTGCGACACCGTCCGCGGCCTCCGCCGCAGCGACGAGTGGTTCCAAATGATCGGGCAATATCTGCGTGTCTTCGTCGAGGAACAAAAAGTAGTCACCGCTTGCCAGGAACATCCCCTGCGTGCGCGTGCCCGCAGGACCGAGACGATCGATCGGCCGCGCGAAATGCAATTTTTCGGCGGGAACTTGCAACCCCGCGAATCCGCTCACGTCGAATCCGTTGTCCTGCAGCAGCCATACTTCCCAGTGCGGGTACGTTTGGCTCATGAGCGATTGCAGACAAGCGCCGAGCGACGTCGTCCGCCCCGTGCTTGTGACGATTACCGACACTTTGGGTGGTTTACGCGCGCTGCGCCGGGCCTGATCGCGTTTCAAGCGCATCAACAGCCGGTCGGTTCGGATTTGCAGGTCTTCGGTCCACTTGTCCGGAGAGAGCTGCTTGAGCATGTCGCGATGATACTTGATCGCAGTCATCATGCGGATCTCGTGACCATGCGTGCGCTCGAATATCGCCGGGTCGTAGTAGTAGCGCTCGATAATGTCGAGATGCTCACGAATGTCTTTTCCGCTTGCAATATATCCGCTGACGCTGGATGCCTGCGTCTCGTGAATACGAACGCCGACGGTTGGGACCGGGATATAGGCCGTCTTCTCGCCGCGCAGGACCATGCGCACGCAGATCTCCCAGTCGGATGCAACTTCGAAGGATTCATCGAGCATCCCATGGCGTGCAAAGACGTCGCGCCGAAACAGAATCGTGGGCAGGCACATGACACAGCCCGCGAGGAGCAAACCCAGCTCGTCGCGCGCACCGCCTGCGTAGTCGACCAACGTTTGACCGACGATATGGCGCACCGAAAACGGTGCTCCGTCCGGGTTGCACAGATAAGCAGTTGAATAGACGAGACCCACGTCGGGATTTCGCTCGGCAACCGACACCAGACGACTTAGATGTCCCGGCAAGAGCCAATCGTCGGCGGAAAGAATGACGACATAGTCACCTTTGGCGAGCCCAATGCCGGTGTTGATGTTGGGCGTGATGCCGATGTTGATGGGGTTTTGGTTGACTCGCACGCGCGCGTCGTCTTTATAGCGCTCCAGAACCTTCAGCGTGTCGTCGGTCGAACAATTGTCGGTCACGACGATCTCGAGATTGTCGTAGTCCTGGCGCAAGACGCTGTCGATCGCGGTACAAATATAGTGCCCGTAGTTATACGAGGTGATGACGACGGAGACGAGCGGTCTCATCGAAAGTACTGCGCGGCGACGTCGCGCTTGCGCGGCGCGATCTCGAGCTCCGGCGAGCGACCGGCCGCAATCGAGTTCGCCGGTACGTCCTGATGAATGATCGCGGAGTTTCCCGCGACGACGACACCGTCGCCGAGATGCGATCCTCCGACGACGATCGATCCGCCATAAATGATGCAGCGCTCGCCGAGTGTCGGAAGCTCACCGCGATCGGCGCCCACGGTCACTCCTTGGAAGAGCGCGACGAAATTACCGTAGTGCGCCTTGCCGACCATCGTCCCGGTCGTATGAATGAACGCGAAGACCGGCGGCAACTCGGTATCGTACATGCACACGATGCCGTTCATTGCCTTATTGAGCAGAAACAACTTCTGCGCGAGCGTCATGTCGCCGCGCTGAAAAGCCGTCATTCGACGCCAAGTAATAAAACACGGCGGTCTGGTCGCCGTGGAGATGATTCAAGCTCGCGTGCTCGCCTTGGTTGTAACCCGGCAGCGCGATCCATTTGAAACAGTGTTCGAGCCGTTCGAGGGCACCGTCGACGACAGCATCGACGTCGCCTCGAACGCCGTCCGGGAAGTTGTGCTCGAGCTGTCGCGCGCACGTACGCGCACAGGCCGTCGCGGCCGAGTGAAATCAGCACGTCGCAGCAACTTCCGCCAATGCCGCTTCGAGCCCCGGTGCCGAGCGGTCCGCTGCGCTAAGAATCGGTTCCGATAACGGCCAGGCGATCGCAAGAGCCGGATCGTCGTACCGGATCGCGCGTGCGGCTTGCGGCGCGTAGCGTGACGACATCGCATAGAGGACGTCCGTCTCGTCTTCGAGGGTTTGATATCCGTGGGCGCAGCCGCGCGGGACGAACAACGCATCGCCGGCTTCCGCGTCCAGCTCGACCGTGAAGACCCTTCGAAAGGACGGCGAATTGGCGCGCAGGTCTGCGATTGCGTCGAAAATGCGGCCGCGCGTACAGCGCACGAACTTGTCTTCGCCGTGCGGCTCGCGTTGGAAATGCATGCCGCGCAGCGTACCGCGCTGCTTGCTGCGCGCCAAACTTTGCTGTACGAACGTCGTCGCGATTCCGGCCGCTTCGAACTCGTCGACGCAAAACGTGCGCGCGAAGAATCCGCGCTCGTCACGATGCACTTCGAGGTGAACGACAAAAGCGCCGGCGATAGGAGTCGGCTCGAAGATCATCGCGACGTGCTCACGGCTCCACGCAGCTGCGCGAGCGTCAGCTCGACGAGATCGCGGCCTTCGCGCCATGCACGATACCAGGCGGCCGTCGCATCGATCGCACCGGCAGCGTCGTATTTCGGACGCCAGCCGAATTTCTCGCGCGCTGCACCGGCGTCGAGCGCGAGATACGGGGCTTCAGGCGGGGCGAGCGCCGAGTCGATGACGATCTTCGTCTTCGGATCGTAGACCGCGAGAAAACGTTTGGCGAGCTCGTGTACCGTCAGCACCGCATCCGACGGGCCGAGGTTCCACGCGCGGGCCACGCTCGCGTCGTTCCAAAGATGTTCGACGATCGTGAGATAGCCGTCAAGCGCGTCGCCGACGAATTGCCAAGGACGCGTTGCATCCGGATAGCGTAAGCGCACGGACTCTTTGCGCGCAGAAGCGCGCACCAGATCCGGGACGAGCCGATCTTCGCTGAAATCTCCGCCACCGATGACGTTGCCGGCACGCGCCGTCGCCAGGCGCGTTCCCGACATGAAATACGAATGCCGGTAGGCAGCGGCGACGATCTCGGCGCACGCCTTGCTCGCGCTGTACGGATCGTCACCGCCAAGCGGGTCATCTTCACGTTGCGGCCGCGCTTCGCGATTCGCATACGTTTTGTCGGATGTCACGACGAGCACCGCGCCGACATCCGGTTGCTCGCGGATCGCTTCGAGCACGTTGACCGTGCCCATCACGTTCGTCTCGAACGTCTCGCGCGGTTCGCGATAGCCGCGACGTACGAGCGGCTGCGCGGCAAGATGCAAGACGACGTCCGGCTTCGCGTGCGCGAGCCGCTCGCGCAGTCGCGCAAGATCGCGAACGTCCGCAAACGTCGAATCGACCTTCTTCTCGATACCGAGCAGGTCGAATGCGTTCGGCGACATCTTCGGGAGCGAGCGCGTAACCACTGACGCGCGCGCCGAGATCGACGAGCCGCAGTGCAAGCCAGCTTCCTTTGAATCCCGTATGCCCGGTGAGGAAAACGCGCTTCCCCGCCCAGAACGGTGTGTTCACCAGCGCCGCCATGGCGCGCCGCTTTCCCACAGCGCTTCCAGCGTTTCTTTATCGCGTAACGTATCGAGCGGCTGCCAAAATCCCGAATGACGATAGACGCCGACGCTGCCGTTTGCGGCGAGCTTCTCGAGCGGTTCACGCTCCCAGATCGTTTCGTCGCCGCCGATGGCTTGCAGCGCCGAAGGCTCGATCACGAAGAAACCGCCGTTCACCCATGCGCCGTCACCCTGCGGTTTCTCTCGAAAGCGCGTGACCTTATCGCCTTGCAGCTCGAGCACACCGAAACGTCCCGGCGGCTGCACGGCAGTCAATGTTACGGTCGAACCATTGGCGCGATGCGTCTCGATAACCGCCGAAATATCGACGTCGGCGACGCCGTCGCCGTACGTGCAGCAGAACGTTTCGTTATCGAGATATGCGGAGCAACGTTTTATGCGCCCACCGGTCATGGTTTCGGAACCGGTATCGACCAGCGTGATGCGCCACGGCTCCGCGCTCGAGCGATGTACGGTCATGTCGTTCTTCGCGATGTCGAGCGTTACGTCTGCGTTGTGCAGATAGTAATTCGCGAAGTATTCCTTGATCATGTAGCCCTTGTAGCCGAGCGCGATCACGAAATCCGTGATGCCATGTGCACCATAGATCTTCATGATGTGCCACAACAGGGGCTTGCCCCCGATCTCGATCATCGGCTTGGGCCGGACCCCGGTTTCCTCGGAAATGCGGGTGCCACGGCCGCCGGCAAGGATGACGGCCTTCACTCCTCAGGTATCGGTGTGATGCAGGTCAGCCTTAACGCAGACTTAGTAGACTTAACGGAGGCATCGGCAGGCGGTCGGATAATTAGGCCCCCGTCGATGTCAAGGGCGTACCGGCGTTTCGGTCTCGAAAGAGATCCGTTTCTCGATACTTCGGATCCCCATTTTTTTTGGGAGATGCCGTCGGTTGCGAGAGCTAAAGCCAAGCTTCTTTCGTCTATTGAGGAGTCGCGCGGGCTCACCGTAGTTATCGGTGACCCGGGCTCCGGAAAGACGAGTCTAGCGCTCGCTGTGGAGACGACGCTGCTCGTCCGCGACGACGTCCTTTTGGGCAAGATTCTGGACCCGCACTTCGCAAGCGAGACGGAGTTTTTGCTGGCCGTAGGCCGCGCCTTCGGCCTTGGGCTCCCGGCACGCACGCCCGCGTTCCTGAAGAACGCGCTCAAGAATTTCTTGTTCGATACGGCTGTGCTCGAAAGCCGGACCGTCGTGCTCTTCTTCGACGAAGCCCAGACACTGTCGCCCGAGAGCATCGAAACGCTGCGTCTGCTGCTGAATTTCGATATCCCGCAACGCAAGCTGATCAACTTGGTGCTCTTCGGCCAAAGCGAGCTCGAGCCGCGTATCCTCGGTCAACGCAATCTCTACGACCGCGTTGACGGCTGGATCCGCCTGAGTTCGCTCGACGAGCAGGCCGCCCGCGCACTGATCCTTCACCGCCTAGCTCGCGCCGGAGCGCGCGATCCGCAGGCAATCTTCACCGAGAACGCGCTGGACATCGTCGTCCGCGCGGCGGCCGGGCTTCCGCGCCGCCTGATCCGCGTCGCTCGCGGCGCGATGGAAGAGGCGGCCGCCCACGGACAGAGCCGCGTCTTTGAAGAGCAAGCCCTCCTCGCTGCCCGCGACCGCGGTCTGGTCGTCACGGCACGTCGAGAGGTACACGCCCCAACGGCTGCGGCACCGGCGCCGCCGCCACCACCCCTCCCCGAGCCAGTCCCAGTGATGGCCGGCGGAATACCAGAGGCAAGGATGCCCGTCCCCGAGTCAGGCCGCAGAATCGGGGGCTTCATGCGCTTTTTTAATACTCGCAGACAGGGCGTCTAAAATGGACTACGAGGCTCTTTCCCAGAGCGCCGAGCGGCGTTTGCTCGAGCATAGGCGTCGTGAGCTTGGCGCCCAGCCGTCTTCGTTCACATCGAACGCGACCTGGAGCCGCACGCGGGAAGCGCCCACGACGCTTGCCCCGGCGACGACAATCGATCGGACCGGGGCGCGCCTCGACGTCGCGGTCACGGCCTGGCCGGCCGACGGACTGATCCCCGGAGCCGTCGTCACCGTTACCGTCGTCGTTAGCAACGGCGGAATCGAGAATGCGGACGGCGTGAACATAGCAGCGCCTATCCCGACCGGCGCCGCATATCGACCGGGTTCGCTCAAGCACGACGGACGCGATGCAGACGATATTTACGAAGATCTCTTCGGCGAAGGATTCAAACTCGGTAAAGTCATCGCCGCCGGGCGTTCTGCGCTAACTTGGAAATTAGACGTCCTGGCCGGCACGACCGATCTCGTTCTCTCGCCGACCGTACAGGCTGCCGTTCCCGTAATTAGTGCGCGTCCACTCGTCTTGCGCCGCGGCAAGATGGCCGGCGCATTCCGCGCCGATCTCGACGCTGCAACGGCGAACATGCAAAGCGTTCCGACGACGCACGAAGACGTCGAAGCGCCGTTTTATGAGTTAAACGAGGAAGAGGAAATCGTCGAGACCGCAGTGCTCAGCGCGATTTCGACTACGCCGGTCGCACCGGTCATCGAAGAGGCTCCCGCTCCGCCGCGTCCGATGCTGTATCGCACGCTGCGTCCTGGCGATTTGAGTTTCGTCGAGCGATTGCTCGACGCCCCGCTCGGTTTGCTCCCGCACTTCGTCCTCTCGAATTTGCTTGCGGTCGCAACTGCCGGAGACGGCAGCGATCCGCTTGGACTCGCGGCCTTCGTCGATCGCGAAGCTGCGTTGCTCGGACGCCTCAAGGTGGCGGCGCGGCTCGGAAAACCGCTGCAGCTCGAAGAGAATGCAAGCTCGCCGCCAGCGACTCGACGTCGAACACGCTGCGGTTCGGTTCGTCAATCCGCCCTCGCACAATTTCCCGGGCGCCGCGCTCTTAGGCGCGACCGTCGATGCGCAGCGCATCACGGATGCGCGTAACGCGTACGATCGTCCGGTCGCGCGCTGGCTTGCGATGCGATTCGTGACGCTTGCGTTTTGCGCGCAAGGGCTCGCCGACGAATCGCATCCGGCTGCGGCTTCGATCAAGAGCGCGCTCGACCGCGTACACGACGCAAGCTAGATTAGCATTCGTCGCGTTCGGCACGCGCATGAAGCTCGACCGCCGGCTCGACCCAACCAAAGCGGCAACCACGCAGCTCGACGCAGCGGCGAATGCCGTTATCCAAGCACTGCGAGCGGCAATCACCCAAGGCGAGTGAGGCTGCTCCTCGGCCTTCCTTCGGCCGGCTCGATGACAGCCCCGTTCCTCGAAAGCATCGCGAAGCTGCAGCTTCCTGCGACGTGCTCGCATTTCGACCGCTATGTCGTAAGCGGAAATTTCGTTCCCGCGCAGCGCGAGCTGATCTTCGAGGAAGCACTCGGCAAGCATTTCGACGTGCTCGCGATGATCGACGACGATATCATCTTCCCACCCGATGCGCTCGAACGCCTGATAAAAACACTCGAAGACGATCCGAAGACGGCGCTGGTCGGCGCACTGTATTATAGCCGCGACGGTCTTCGTCCGATGGCGGTTGATCGCTGGAACGGCGAGGACACAACAACTGCGCTCGTTCCCGCGTTCGATGATAGCACCGCCGGAATCGTCGACGGCGTTGGATTCGGTTGCGTCGCTATTCGTCTTTCCGCGCTCGCGCAATTGGAGCGGCCGTTTCTCTCCGCGCACATCGTCATTCAGCGCGCACAGCGACTCGTGCGCATCACCGATGAAGACTATCTCTTCTGCGAGCGGCTTCGACGAGCCGGTTGGACGATTCGCTTGCACGGCGGTGTCCGCTGCCTGCATTACGATCGCGTCAGCAAACGTGCCTTTCCGGAAAAATGGGAAGACCTGGCGACGACGTCACGGCGGCGCATGTACGTGCGGACGGCCGAAGGCGAAGCCCTCATCGAGCCGGACGACTCGTTGCCGAGCGGACGCGAAGATCACAGCCCCGCTGTCTTCGACTACGTCAGAGTCGACTAAGGCTTACTGAACGCGCGAGATAAATGCCGGGCTAGGCCCGAGGCCGCGTTTGGCTGAGCGAGTGACGTCCTTCCACTTGCGCGTCAACTGCAAACGCCGGCTGACTTCCGCGCGATAGGCGGTAAGACGCCGAACCTGATCGTTGCGAAACGTGAATATCGCCTGCAGGCGCGTGAAGACTTCCGGCATCGTCCGAACGTCCGCGTGCTCGGCAGCCAGATCGTTGATGATTGCTTGCCGAATCCGGCCCTGATTGAACATGATGCGGCGCAGATCGTCCCATTTGCGTCCACGTAAGGCGACCTCGGCCTGCGCGCACTCCTCCTCGAATTCGGAGAGAAGCTGCGCTAGGCGCTGCTCAAGCGGTTGAAGCGAATTCATTGCCGGAGCTAACCTCGTCGGTGGTCTGCATCTTGCGCCATTCTTTGATCGCCTCAGCCCAGGTCTTGCGGTAGTCCTGGATGTCGGGCAGAATCTTTTCGACGCGCGTGGGGTCTTGTTCCATGTTCGCGCGCACCAACTCGCGGTGCCAGTATGCGTAAACAAGATTCAGGTTGGTGGCCAGCTCGCCGCCGATCTCGAAATCGAGCGCCGAGATCAGCTCGACGCAGGCACGTTGGCTGCGTAAGAGGAGATTGTGAATCGCTTGAATGTCGCCGGGGTCGTTGTAGAGACGGTCAACGGCTTGACGAGCGAACATGATCAGCGCGTCGTAAACGCGCAGAATCAGCTCCTCTTTTGGAGCCGTATTGAGCGACGTCTCGAGATATTTCAGCTCTTGCGGCGTCATTGTGTTACGACGAGCTTGTCGACGTTGTCGAGCCGAGAATGCTCGAAAGCGACGACTGTTCCTGTTGGAGCTGTGCGATCAAGGTTTCCGACGCGGTGAATTGCGCGCGCAGTTGGTTTGCCTGCGACGTCGCTTCATCGTTGATGATCGCGATCTGCTGATTGATCGAATCGATCTGGTTCGAGTTCGACGTTTCGATGCTTTGCAGCAGTGACGTGTCGGGAACCTGGGCGAGAAATGGATTGTTCGGTCCCAGCGACGTCGGCGTACCGGTCACGAATGTCAGGTACGTTCCGACTTGCCCGAGGACTCCGCTATCGCTCGTGAAGAGCGATTGCACTGCCGCGGGATTGGCCGCCAGCGCCGTATCGAACGTCGATGTATCGAGCGCCTGAAGCTGACCGCTGGTTCCATCGAACGTTTGCGTCTGCAAACCGCTGGAATCCGAAGAGTCGGCACTGTCGCTGCTGGAGCCGGCCGTCGACGAGCTGCTGATAACGGACACGCTCGAATCGAGCTGGAGGCCGATCGATGCAAATGAGTTATACGAGGTCGAGCCGTTCTGATAGAGATCGGAGACCATCTGCACGAGCTGGTCCTTCATCTCCGCAACGGAGTCGTTCCCGAAGAGAACGCCGCCAGGGACTGTGACGTTGGACTGCGCCGTACCGCTTGCCAGCGGCGTCCCCGGAGCTTGCGTCGTAACGACCGGCGGCGCGCTCGCGGTGTTGATCTCGTTGATCGCAGCGTTGTACGCCTTGACGAATGCATTGATGTTGCTGATGAGACTCGTGCTGCTTTGCGCGACCGTGACCGTATACGATGCCCGAATTCTGCAGTAGATTCAGCGTAACGCCCGGGATGACGTTTGTGACCGCATTGCTGTTGCTGTAGACGGTCGCGGAACCACCGGAGGCAGACTGGTAGGTAACGGAGGCTTGCTGGCCGACCTGCGTCGTCGCGCCCGCCGTCGTCAAACCGAAGGCTTGCAGGAAGTTGCTGCTGTCACCGGGTGCGCCGAGAACGATGCTCTGCGGACCCGTTGCCTTTGAAACGAGCTGCAGCTCCCCGGTCGTCGTATTCCACGACGCGATCACGCCCGCGTTCGAGGTGTTGATCGAATTGATGACGTCTTGCAGGTTCTGCGTGGCCGGATTGAGGCTGATCGCAACGCCGTTGATCGTGAACAACGTGCCGCTGTTGAGCGCGATGCTCGAGTTGACAAGGTTGAGTGACTCGTTCGGATCGATGCCGCCGACAGCCGATGACGAGGTCACCGTCTGGATGCTCGACGCTGCACTCAATCCGCCGTTGAACGTGGTCAGGAAGTTGCCGGCGCCGGTCTCGGTGACGTTGAGTGCGGTCCCGTTCGTCGTTGCGATCGAGAGCTCGCCGCCTTGGATCGTGGCGCTCACGCCGGAAACCGCATTGATTGCAGCCTCAAGGGCACTGAGCGTCTCACCAGTCGTGTAGTTTATCGCGGTACCGTTGACCGTCAGCTGGCCGCTTGCCGTGACGCCGTCTTCGGCCAAGGTGTCGGCACCCGTAAGCGCTTGCGACATGCCGCCTTTGAACGCCGTCAGGAAGTCGCCGCCGCCGGTTTCCGTAATCGCCACGGGGCCGGTGGACGATCCGATCACCAGTTGACCGTTCACGATCGTCGCGGTAACGCCGGGGATTCCGGCAGTGTTGATCGCGGTCTCCAGGGCTCCGACCGTCTCGCCCGTCGTATAGGCTACCGCCACGCCGTTGATCGTCAGCGTACCGTTCGTCGTGACGCCGTCGCCACCGACGCCGCCGAGCGTATCCGTCGCGAGGACACCATTTCCGTTGGAAACGAACTGCGGGGAAACGGTACCAGCCGAGGTTTCCTGTTGACCGGCAACGATCGGCGAAGTGTCGAGCTTGAAGATCTGCTCGAGATTGCCCGAATCGGAAGCCGAACCGATCGAAAGCGGCTGTCCGTTCGTCGACGTAAGCGTCAGCTGATCGTTTTGAAACGTCGCGTGGACGCCGGTTAGTGCATTCAGTTTGTTGAGAATCGACTGGACCGTGTCAGTCCCGACGTCGTAGCTGATCTGCTGCCCGTCGACGGTAAATTTGCCGCCCGACGATCCGCTGCCGTTGCTCGGCGAAATCTGAAAGCCCGCCGTGGCGAGCGTGACGCCGGTGTTGACAGGTTTGTTGGCCGCGGGATCGCTGCTGATGACGGTCGACGTCCCGAGCGATTGCGAAAGGATCGTTGTCGTCCCAGGTTGCGGCGTTTGTCCGGTGATCTGCTCCGCAGTTGCAAACGACGTGATTGCTCGATGTCGCGGCAAATTGGTTGAAGAGACTCGCGTCGCCCAAATTCGAGATCGCGCTCTGAACGTTTTGAATGAGACCATTGATCTTGAGCAGCTCTTTGTTCTGAGCGGCAAGATTGGTGTTCTCGGCGTTGAGCGGCTGATTCTGCGCAAGCGTCAGCGACGTCAGCTTCTCGATGATCGCGTTGTAATCGATACCAGACGCGATACCGGGAAACGAAATCGGCGGAACGTTGCCGAGCGTCCCTGTATTTGTGGTCGAGCTTGAACCGACTCCGGATAAACCTGACATCGGTTAAGCTCGCCCTCTGGGGCGCGATAGCGCCGCCTGAAAAACATCCATGTTACTCAAGTCCCTCCTAGGGAATATCGGGCAAGCGACTCTATCATTTTATCGCGCCACCAGCTGAGTCCGCTTTTCTAGGGCCTGTGCGTAGGCAACGACGATGGATGTCGTGACGTCCCGCACACCCGATCCTGAGAGCGCCGACGTCCTTACTTCTTCGAAACGAGGCGCTTCGTGCTGGCGAATCGTCCATGTGTCGCCAAGGCCGCGCGCAATCGACTGTACGTCGCCCGGCTCAACCGATGCCCCAAATTCGCCTAGGTTAAGATCTTGCAAAGGCATCCGAGCGCTTACCACGGGAGCCGCTCCGCGCGAAAGTGCTCGCGCTGCTCGCGCAAGGCCGCAACCAACCCAAGCGACGTCGAGGAATACATCCGCGCCGCGATAAAGCCCCTCGAGCGTCATCGGATCGGGCTCATCGAGCATGATGACGCGATCGCCCGCGAAACTTCGAACGAGGCTGGCATAATCAGCATCGTTCACAGGCCCCGCGATGACGAGCGCGATGTCGGCCATTTCGACTGCGCGGATGGCTTGCAAGTTGATTTTGCGTCGACTCGATCGGGGCGTGAAGCAGCGCATACGGTTGCGAACCAACGAGTGCGTCGATCGGCGCCGGTTCGCCCGCATGCGCAACCGGAAGCGGCATCGAGACGAAGTTGGCGTCTGCAGAAACCTGACGTAATGCTTCTTCTTCTTTTGGTCCGGTCACGAACACGACGTCTGCGATCGACATCGCAGAGGCAATGTCGTCTTTCCACGTCGGCTGCGTCGGATGAAAGATTGCATCGGCGACAATTTGATTTACGGCCAGCCGCCGATCGCGCATCAAGACGGAAAGACTTGCTACCGTCGTCTCGTCCTGTGCGAAACGGAAGCAATATGGCGTCACGGTCGCGCCCCAATATCCGCCCAGTGCGGGCGCGTCGTACAACGCGTGCAGAGCAAAGGGGACTTCGAGACTCCGAGCCGCGCGCGCGTATGAAAGCGCGGCTGTTCCATCAGCAAGGCCGAACGCATGAATCAAATCCGGACGCAGCGCCGTCGCCTTTTGCGCGTCGTCAACGAGATCCACGACGAAGCCTTCGTCGCGCATCGCCGCAGCGATCATGTTCGCGAGATCGACGTCCGCACCACCCTGCTGCAACGCGCGACCGCGCAATCCGAAAACGATTCGACCCGACGAGCCGCCGGTCGGCGGACGATCCGGAACAATCGGCTGCGGAAGCTGACGCTCGTTTCGAACGATTACCGAAAACGGCGCCTCTCCCCGGCGAACGACGCCGGTAAAATCGAAAATCGAATCGACGGGGACGAGCGGCGCGGGCTCGATACGCAGGCCTTCTCCAGCATCGAGATCGACGACCGTTACTGCTGATTGGATTTCGGCGCGCGCGCGATGTGCAGCGTCGACAATTGCAACGTCGCGTTCGCTTTGCTCCGACTCGACTCCGTACCAGGCTGCGGCAAGGCCGTCGCGTGCGACGATCTCGAGCTTGCGGGCCGACCGGCTTGAGCAAGACGGCTCCAAGCTCCGCATCGCGCGCCGCAATGACGACGTCGCGACTGCGCGCGTGACGCCGCGCAAAAACATATGGCGCTGCTTTGCGCCCGACGACTTCATAAGGCGCGGCTCCGAGGAAGCCGGCCCCGCGCGCGCCGAGTGAAACGCGCTTCATCTTCAGAGTTGCCGAAGATACGAAACTGTTCGCGATTCATCGCGCCTTCGGCGAGAAGCTCGCGAAGCCAAGTCTCGATACGGTCGCCGATCGAATCGGCGTCGATACCCTTGCCAAACTCGACGATACGCGCAGGCCATACGAGCGGATCGCGTTCACGCGCTTCGAGCATCGGAACGTCGACAATCACAAGAGGAACGACGCTCCAGCGTTCGTCGCGGCGGAAATGCAGGTCGAGAGCCGCAGAACCCGTCCCGTTGCGGATGACCGGTTCGAACCGCGCGGCGACGAGATTTTCGGCGGACAGCACGTCGCCCGCCTCGACGTTGAGGACGATCGCCAAGTCGTCGAACGCGCGATGATATCTCATGCCGGCACCGATGCAACCGCACGCCGCAAGCCGCTTGGGCTCAGATCATCGAGATGCGAAAGTGCCGTCAGGACGCCGCCGTCGTAGACGCAGTGACGCGGGCCGTTTGAGAGTCCGCGCAACCCAATGTTCCGGATCGGCCCCGAGCGGCGAGATGACGACGTCCGGCGCTTCCTCGAGCTTCACGCCGGCCTTGCGCACCAGCGCGCGCGCACGCGCACTGACGGATTCGACGTCGATCCCTTCGCCGACGCCGATCGCAAAGAGCACGTCATCGCCGGAGTTAAAGGCTTGAAAATACCGCCGCAAGATCGGGGCGACCGCATCGACGGCATTCGCCGTGCGGGCACGCGGCTACGAAGACGGCGTCGTAGCGCTCGCGCAGCCTCTTATCGCTCTCCCGAACGTCGACGAGCGGAACGAAATCGCGATTCGGATCGAACCCGCGCACTACAAATGGCGCCGGATTGAACGCTGCAAGGTCGGACGTGCTGCAGTCCCCATTTTTCAGCAAAGATGGCGGCACGCCGCGCTTCTTCAGCTCGGCTCGGAGAGAAACGGCTTTGCGTCCGCAAACGGAAAATGATGCGCGAACAGATCTTCGGAGACGTAGCACTCATAACCGGCGGAACGAATGCGAATCGTGAGATCTTCGATTCCCCAGCGCCCGGCGCCGAGCCGCTCGTCGAATCCGCCGACTGCTCGGAGCGCGCGTGCGTCGATCGCAATCGCGAGCGCTGCCAAGCGAGGTGCCAGGTGCGCTTCGCGGCGCATCGTCGCGCGGCGTTGAGCCGGCGTATGAATGAAACGCTTTGATGTCGGCATAGCCGGCATCGACGCACTGCGGACCATCGACCATGACGGTGCTGAATCCGACGATGCCGGATTCCGGACGAACCGAAAATGCCTCGCGCACCATCTCGATCCAACCGCGCGGCGGAAAGAAATCGTCGCCGACGACGACGACGATCTCGCCTTCGGCACGCGATAGCGCGGCGTTGATGCCGCCGGCCAAACTGCGCGAATCATCGACGATCCGTCGAATCGTCGGATATCCTTTGAGAAATTCAAGCATCCCGGTCGCGCGCCGGCGTCGTCACGGCATGATAATCGACGCCGAGATCCCCGGTGTAAATGCCCTCGAATGACGTGCGACCGAAACCCTCGTCGCTTTGCGCGACGACGACGACACTGACCGTCGCACGGCGCTGGGCAATCGCAGCACGCCGACACCGGCCGTCCGCGCACGATGCCGCGCGCGGGGTTGCAATTGATCGAACATCGTTCCCAGAGCGGCGTCAACGCTCGCGGCTTCCACGGGAGGTTGTATGTCGAGCGGAATGCGCGACAGCGAGAACAGCGTGCGGCCCGGCTCGTAGACGGCGCAGACGTTCGTCGCCCACTCGCTGTCGACGAGCATGCGTTCCGCCCAACGGTCGCTCAGCTCCGTGCCCGCGTCGACGAGCAACAGGTAGCGGTCGCCCCGCGACGCCAACACGTCGCGCAGCGCTGCGATGCCGCGACCCTGTTCCCCGCGCGCATCGCGAACCGTCCCGAACCGCACGCGCGTCGAGATCCGAATCTGATTCGGCGTCAAGCGCGCCTTCACCGAAGACGATCACGTCGACTTGCGGCATCGCCACTGCACGCGGCTTCGCGCTGACCGAACGGCAGACGCAAGGGCCGGCGGATACCGCCGCGCGCCGGCATCTCGAGATCGAAACGCGAGACAAGATGTTGACCCCAGCGGCGCATGAAGTCGCGATGATCGGCCGCCTCGCCGGAGCGCGCGAGTCCACCGTCGAGAACGAATGCAAGCGCACCATCCCAACGCATGCGCTTTCCCGCGTCTCGGAATCGTAAACATGAGATCGTACGCGCGCCACGGTGTTCCAAGATTCGGTTCGAGCCCGCCGACCTCGATAAATGCGAGACGATCGACGAGATATGCGCCCGGAGCTACGGCATCGATAGATTCCGCGGACGGACGTTCGCGCTGCGCTCCGCCCGTGACGTCGACCAGCGGAAACGGATCCATAGCATACGGTCCGAACGGAACCGACGAAAAGACGCTTCCGAAACGGAGCATCCCATCCGAGAAGGCGCAGCCGCCGACGATACCACCGTCGGTTTCGATCTGCGCAGCGGCGAGAAACGTTTGCGCCGGAATGCGTGCCTCGGGCTCGACGATCAGCAGCCGTGTTACCGAAAGCGTACGCGCAAGCTCGAGAGCGTCGGCCGCAGCGGTCTCGTGAACCTCCAGGCCATGCGGGAGCGCGCGCAGCGTCAGCTAGCGTTCGCTGTGCCCAAGAGGAGAACCGCAAGATCCATGTTAGGCGGAGGCGAGCGCCTCTTCGGCAATCATTTGCGCGTCGGCGAACCGGCCTTCTCTCAACATCAGCGACGCGAGCTCGAGACCGATGCGTTTGCGTCCGCGCGACATCGCCGCACGTAGGCCGGCCTCCGCGGCGGACGCTCTGCCGAGCGACTGCAAGCAAACGCGATCGCTGCAAGCAGCGCGTCCTCGTTCGATGGTACTTCGCCGAAGGCACGATCGAGCGCGCCGAGCGCGTCTTCGAACCTTCCTTCGCGCTCGAGCAGTGCCGCACGCAGCGCAGCGGCCGTTTCGATCACGTCGATTCTCCCGAACGAACGCTGTCGAGCAACTCGATCGCACGGCGCGTACCGTCCTCGCGTCTTCGAAAGCGCCAGCGCCAAATTGAACATCAGACTGGCGTTTCCGGCATCGATCAGGAGCCCATCTTGCGCGGTGGCTGATGACTTCGTCATAGCGCTCTTCTTCGAGCAAGCGGCTCGTGCGGCGCAAGTAGTCGACCTGTGCGATGAGCGGCGCCTCCATCTCGTCGCGGCGCAAACGCGCGCGCGAGACTTCGTCCTGGCGCTCGAGATAAACACTGTCGAGCAGCTCGAGCGCAAGACCCGCACCCGGAGACAGTTCGAGAGCGGCGCGCAAATACGGCACGGGATCGCCGTTGCCGGTCTTACGCATGATTGCGCCGCGCGGCCGTGTTGAGTGCGACTTTCAGGTCGTTGTTCGCGGCCGGAAGCGCGTCTTCGATTACCTCGAGAGCGCGGGTAAAGCGGTTGCGGCGCGCCAGATAGTTGACGTACATGACGGCCGTGCGCTCTTCGGGATACTCTTCGAAGGCTTGGCGCAGGATGAACTCGGCGTCGAAATATCGCTTCGTCTTCTCATAGAGCCACGCGAGGCGTTCTTTGAGAACGAGGATGTCCGGTTTGTTCTTGTGGGCCTCTTCAAGCCACTTGATCGCTTCGTCGAGCTTGCCTTCGTTGACGTAGCTCGTCGCGATATTCGAATGACACTTCCAAACGGCGATCTCTTCATCGACGACGTTGTACCATTCTTCGCGCGCGCGCGTTCCGATCGCTTTCTGGAACCATTCGCGGGCTTCGTCGTACTTCCCGTAACGCGCGTAGATCTCGGCTTTGCAGTAGATCGCAAGCACGTAGTTCGGCAAGACGCTCCAGGCATTCGTCGATGATCTCCATCGCGCGGTCGATCTCGCCGAGGTGCGAGGCCAGCGTCCCGGCCAGGAACACATACGCGAGCGGGACATAGCCGCGCATGTCTTTGCCGCGCTCCATGTCGACGACGCGCTGCATGCACTCGATGCCTTCGTCGTACCGCCCGTTTCCGATGAGATGGTTTGCGTAGTTGAACCAGGCGAACGAATCGTTCTCGTCGATCTCGGTTGCGCGCCGAATCAGCGGCGCATTGCGCTCGTTCTTCTTCTTCGCGCCGATGACGTCACTCATGTAGCCGCGATGCAGGATCCGAATCGGCGTAATGACGGCGTCGGACTTTCGTCTTACCCTCGTCGGCAATCGAGCATTTCGTGGATGACGCCCCGATAATGAATACGCGGCGTCGCCGGGAAGATACGCGGCAGACTGTGCGACATCATCGAGCTCGAGCCGTACTCGGTCGTGTCGTTGTGAATGCGGACAGTAAACGACCGTCATATATGCGGGCGTGCGTCCGAAGGTCCATCAGTTGCCGGCGGCACTCAGGCGCGATCTCTTCGTCGCCGTCGAGGACCAGCACCCAGCGTTTCGTCGCCATCGCCAGCGCCTCGTTGCGCGCCCACGCGAAATCGTTGCGCCATTCGCGGTGCTGGATGCGTGCGCCGAACTTCTCGGCGATCTCCAGCGTCCGATCGGTCGAACCCGTATCGACGATGTTGATCTCGTCGACGATGCCTTCCACGCTGCGCAAGCACGCTTCGAGGAAGCGCTCCTCGTTCTTGACGATCATGCACAGGCTGATCCCCTCGGGGAGCTGCTCGATGGTCGTCGGGAGGATACGGTAAATTGAAAAGAAGCGGCGGACGCTCTGACTCGTCCGCGCGCAGCGTATGGATGGGCATGATGAACCTCTCTCTTAGGTTCATCGGATTCCGGGGGTTTTGCTTGAGCGAGCGGGCTCAAAAAAGGCAGGAGCAGCGGGCCCGCCCGCAGGCGGGCCCGCCCGGCTCCTACCCCGGCGTCCCCGCCGTGGTCGGTGGGGCCGTCGGAGCTCCAGTCGCCGTTAGGTTAGCGAAACAGGCTGAGGACGGACTGCGCGTTGGTGTTGCCCTGAGCCAACACCGACGTACCGACTTGCACCAAGATTTGCAGCTTGGTGAACTCGGTCGTTGCCGAAGCAACGTTCAGGTCCGTGATGTTCGACGCCGCCGCCGTCAGGTTGACGGAGGCGATGTTGTTGTTGTCCTCGTCCTCGTTCAGCCGGTTGACGATGGCGCCCAAGAGCGCACGCGCCCCAAGAACTTGGTCGAGGGCATAGTCGATCTGGCCGATCGCGTCTTCCGCCGCGATCGTTCCGTTGCCAGTTCCGATGGAGCCCGCGACGTTGAGGTTGGAGAGCCGTAACGTTTGGGTGTTCGTGGCTTGGATGCCAAACGAGACAACCGAGCCTTCCTCCGATCCATCCTGGATCGTGAAGGCAGGGTTGCTCGGGTTGGAAGCCGCGCTGACGTACTGCGTGATCTTGATGTACGAAGTCACGCCGACGTCGACGGTGCCGATGCACGCGCCCGACGTGATCGTCACCCCATCCCAGAAGAACTGGACGTACGATGGAGCGCCGTTGCGCGATCGTCGAGAGGCTGACTTGCTGATAGAAGTTCGTCGACGTGCACAGGAACGAGAAAATCACGCCCTGTTGCGTCGCTGAGAGCTGTGCGACTTGCAGCTCAAGAGTTCCGTCGATCGAGCTGTTGTTGGTGGCCAGATACGTCACGCGTGTTGACCAGGGTATTGTTCGAACCGGTCGTGATCTGCTGGCCGAGCACCGAGTTGGAATAGATGACCGCGTTGAAACTGATCTGCGGCGTGAAGCCTTCGTTGGCCCCACTCAGCAGATACTGACCGTTGAAGTTGGTATTCTGCGAGATGCGGTTGACCTCGAGCAATAGCTGCGAGACCTCCGCCTGCAGGCTCAACTTGTCGTTGTCCGACGTAACGTCCGAAGCGGCCTCGACTGCGAGATTGCGGACGCGTTGCAGAATGTTGGTTTCCGTCTGCAGGGCGCCGTCCGCGACCGTAACCGCGTTGTTGGCATCTTGGACGTTGTAGCTCGCCTGATCGAACGCCGACGATTGGGCGTTAAGGCGAGTGGCGATTGCGAGCCCTGAGGGGTCATCTGCGGCCGAATTGATCCGCAACCCGCTCGAAAGCTGTGTTACAACGGTTTGAAGCCTGTTTTGATTCAGGTTCAAATTCAATGTAACAGCATTCGCAAGTAAGTTGGTGGCTATGGATAGCCCACCGACTCCTGGCATAGATCTTTTCCTCCTTGATCCGAGCCCGCGTCGCGAACCCGGAACATCCTCCTAAAGATGTAGTGAAAAGATGTTACTGTCTTTTCTTCAGTTTTATTCTGGGCTAATTTTTGGCCGGCGCGCGTTTGCGGCGAGCGCTGCGTATCACCTCCTTTCAAGGGTTATTGGCGGGTCCACCGAGGTGGACCCGCCAAAACCGGGATTTTTTTTACCGGAACAGCGACAGGACTGAATCCGCGTTCGTATTGGACTGGGCCAACACGGACGTTCCGACCTGCACCAAGACCTGGAGCTTGGTGTATTCGGTGGTCTCGCCTGCGACGTTGAGATCCGTGATGTTCGACGCGGACGCCGTGAGGTTGACCGAGGCGATGTTGTTGTTGTCCTCGTCCTCATTCAGACGGTTGACGACGGCGCCGAGCAACGCGCGCTGCGTGAGCAGTGCGTTGAGGGCGTAGTCGATCTGACCGATCGCGTCTTCCGCCGCGATCGTACCGCTGCCGGTTCCGATCGAACCCGCAACGTTGACGTTCGAAAGACGCAACGTTTGGGTGTTCGTTGCCTGAATTCCGAATGGAGATAACCGCGCCTTCGAGCGCGCCGTCTTGAATCGTGAATGCAGGGTTGGTCGGGTTGGAAGCTGCGCTGACGTACTGCGTGATCTTGATGTACGATGTCACGCCGACGTCGACGGTCCCAATGCTAGCGCCCGACGTAACCGTTACGCCATCCCAGAAGAAGTTGACGTAGGATGGTGCACCGTTACCGAGCGTCGAGAGGCTGACTTGCTGGTAGAAGTTCGTCGAGGTGCACAGGAACGAGAAGATGATTCCCTGTTGCGTAGCGGTGAGCTGCGCAACTTGAAGTTCCAGCGTTCCGTCGATCGAGCTGTTGTTCGTGGCAAGATAGGTCACGGTGTTGACCAGCGTGTTGTTCGAGCCAACCGTGATCGGCTTGACCGAGAACCGCGTTCGAGTAGGTGATCGCGTTGAAGTTGGTCTGCGGCGTGAAGCCCTCGTGGACACCGCTGAGCAGATACTGACCGTTGAAGTTGGTATTCTGCGAGATGCGGTTGACCTCGAGCAACAGCTGCGAGACTTCTGCCTGCAGGCTCAACTTGTCGTTGTCCGACGTAACGTCCGACGCGGCCTCGACAGCAAGGTCGCGGATGCGCTGCAGAATGTTGGTTTCCGTCTGCAGGGCGCCGTCCGCGACCGTAACCGCGTTGTTGGCATCTTGGACGTTGTAGCTCGCCTGATCGAACGCCGATGATTGGGCGTTGAGGCGAGTAGCGATCGCGAGTCCCGAAGGGTCGTCTGCGGCCGAGTTGATCCGAAGACCGCTCGAGAGCCTGTGTCACGGCAGTTTGCAGAAGCGCCTGATTTTTGTTCAAGTTCAGGCTCACTGCATTCGCTAATAGATTAGTGGCAATGGAAATTCCGCCAATACCTGGCATGGTCTTTTCCTCCTCCTTGAACCGAGCCGACAAAGTGTAGCTCGGGAAATCCTTTTCCTATTCCTAAAGACTTTTTCGATATTCAATTTTCGTGGTGGCCTTTGTTTTGTTATCAACCTCCTTTCAGTGCCGTCCCGGCGGACTCGCCGAAGCGAGTCCGCCGTAGACTAAGCGGCTATTACCTGAACAGCGCGAGGATGGACGACGCGTTCGTATTGGCTTGAGCCAACACGGACGTTCCGACTTGGACCAAGACTTGCAGCTTGGTGTATTCGGTCGTCTCGCCTGCGACGTTGAGGTCCGTGATGTTCGACGCGGATGCCGTAAGGTTTACCGCGGCGATATTGTTGTTGTCTTCGTCTTCGTTCAGACGATTGACGACGGCGCCGATCAATGCGCGCTGCGTGAGCAGTGCGTTGAGGGCGTAGTCGATCTGACCGATCGCGTCTTCCGCCGCGATCGTACCGCTGCCGGTTCCGATCGAACCCGCAACGTTGACGTTCGAAAGACGCAACGTTTGGGTGTTCGTTGCCTGGATCCCGATCGAGATGACTGCGCCTTCCAGCGAGCCGTCTTGAATCGTGAACGCAGGGTTGTTCGGGTTGGAAGCTGCGCTGACGTACTGCGTGACCTTGATGTACGATGTCACGCCGACGTCGACGGTCCCGATGCTCGCGCCCGCCGTGACCGTTACGCCATCCCAGAAGAAGTTGACGTAGGACGGTGCACCGTTACCGATCGTCGAGAGACTGACTTGCTGGTAGAAGTTCGTCGAGGAGCACAGGAACGAGAATATGATTCCCTGTTGCGTAGCCGTGAGCTGCGCAACTTGAAGTTCCAGCGTTCCGTCGATCGAGCTGTTGTTCGTGGCGAGATACGTCACGGTGTTGACCAGCGTGTTGTTCGCGCCAACCGTGATCGGCTTGACCGAGCACGGAGTTCGAGTAAATTACTGCGTTGAAGTTGGTCTGCGGCGTGAAGCCCTCGTGGACACCGCTGAGCAGATACTGACCGTTGAAGTTCGTATTCTGCGAGATGCGGTTGACTTCAAGAAGCAGCTGCGATACTTCGGCTTGCAAGCTGAGCTTGTCGCTGTCCGATGTAACGTCCGACGCGGCTTCGACAGCAAGGTTGCGGATGCGCTGCAGAATGTTGGTTTCCGTCTGCAGGGCGCCGTCCGCGACGGTCGCTGCGTTGTTCATGTCTTGGACGTTGTAACTCGCCTGATCAAACGCTGCCGATTGCGAGTTGAGGCGAGTGGCGATCGCGAGTCCCGAGGGGTCGTCTGCGGCCGTGTTGACCCGGAGACCGCTCGACAACCGGGTCACGGCAGTTTGCAGCATGCCCTGATTCCGGTTTAAGTTGAGCGAAACGGCATTCGCCAAAAGGTTGGTAGCAATTGAAATGCCGCCAATACCTGGCATAAGAATCCTCCTTGATTATTTGCCTGAAATGCGGACCATCCATAGCCCGCTGCTGCCCAATACGCCACCAGGAGGCCCCTCCCCCTGCTACCCCTGCGCTCAAACTTTAGCCTTTAGAGGCCAATTTACAAAAGCTTGACGTTAGGGCGTCACGGGGACATGCCTCGCAGCACCGCTAAAAGATTCGCATCGTGCGAATCTTGCTGCTGCGCCCCGCTGGTCGCTTCGCCATCCTGGCTCCGCTCCTCGTCGGAAGCTGCTGCTCGGCACGTCCCCGCGCACGCCCTTGGCAAGCATGTTGTTGCGAGGCCGGCGCGATCATGTAGGCGCGCGGCAAAGGCGATGGGCCGAGCGGATTTGGGGGTCCCACGCGCAGCGGGGGGGCGCGCAGCCTAGGGCGCAGCGCCTTTTAAAAAAGGAGAAGCCCCACTTGCGCGGGGCCCCCTTGTCGATCAAACCCGGGTTCAGGCGCTATCTGAAGAGCGCGAGTACCGATTGGGCGTTGACGTTGGACTGTGACAAGACCGAGGTTCCGACCTGGACCAAGATTTGAAGCTTGGTGTATTCGGTCGTTTCCTGAGCGACATTGAGATCGGTGATGTTCGAAGCCGACGCGGTCAAATTGACTGCGGCGATGTTGTTGTTGTCTTCGTCTTCTCCGAGCCGGACCATGATCGCGCCGAGCTGTGCTCGAGTTCCGAGCAGCTGCGTGAGCGCGTAGTCGACTTGGCCGATCACGTCTTCTGCTGCGATCGTACCGGATCCGGTACCGATCGAGCCGGCGACGTTGATGTTGCTGATCCGCAACGTTTGTGTGTTCGTTGCCAAGAAGCCGATCGAAATGACCGCGCCTTGGTTCGGACCATCTTGGACTGTAAACGCCGGGTTATTGGGATTCGATGCCGCTGAAACGTATTGCGTAACCTTGATGTAGGTCGTTACGCCAACGTCCAACGTACCGATGCAAGCGCCCGTAACAATCGTTACACCGTCCCAGAAGAACGTGATGTACTGACCGTTGGCGGCCACCGTAGCAATACTTACTTGCTGATAGAAGTTCGTCGCGGAGCACAGGAACGAGAAGATTACGCCCTGTTGCGTCGACGTCAGCTGGGCAACTTGCAACTCGAGCGTTCCGTCGATCGAGCTGTTGTTCGTTGCCAAGTACGTGATGTTGTTGACAAGCGTATTGCTGGAACCAACGGTAATCTGCGTTGCGAGGACCGAGTTCGAGTTCACGATCGCATTGAAGTTGATCTGCGGCGTGAAACCCTCGTGCGAGCCCGAAAGCAGGTAAGCACCGTTGAAGTTCGTGTTCTGGGAAATGCGGTTGATCTCGAGCAGCAGCTGCGAGACTTCCGCCTGCAAGCTGAGCTTGTCCGAGTCCGACGTGATGTCGGATGAAGCCTCAACTGCGAGATCGCGAATGCGCTGTAGGATGTTGGTCTCAGTTTGGAGGGCGCCTTCGGCGGTTGTCGCCGCGTTGTTCGCGTCCTGGATGTTGAGACTACCCTGGTCAAAGCCTTGCGACTGCAAATTGAGTCGCGTGGCGATAGCTAATCCTGACGGGTCATCTGCGGCATTGTTGATGCGCAAACCACTCGACAACCGGGTCACAGCAGTCTGCAACATGCCTTGATTCCGGTCCAGGTTCAGCGAAACCGCATTCGCCAGTAGGTTGGTAGCAATGGAGATGCCGCCAATACCTGGCATGAAGTTCCTCCTTGATAAGTGTCAGGCAAATACGGGGACGTCCTGTCCCACTATTCGTTCGTATCGGCCGTTTACGTCGGAGGCTTTAGCGGCTTTGGCGGTCTTTTTGAGGCGGGAAGTTTCGCGGGGCCAGGCCGGAGCTGCGCGGTGGTCGGCGTTGAGACCGGTCCGGGCTGCAGCGTTGACGTTGCGGCTTCACGGTTCTGGCGCTGGATCTCATCGTAAATTTCGGACCGATGGACGGCAATTGCGCGCGGCGCATCGATCCCCAATTTGACCTGGTCGCGATCGACGGACACGACAATAATCCGCACGTCGTCGCCAATCATGATTGCTTGATTGAGCTTGCGGCTAAGAACTAACACGAGCCCTCCCTGGCGCTTCTATTTGCCGCCGTCGCCACATCCATGGGCACCGCGGCATCTGCACATCCTGTGCTACCAGGGCGATTCTTTAGGCCGAGTTTGCTTCCTTTACGATGTCTTCGGCGCGTGGGATCGGCGTACGGATCGAGTACTCCGAGTCTTCGAGCATGACTTGACGCGCGATTCGCAGCCTCAGATTGAAGACGATCGGGGCGAGCAGGTTAACCGTCAGCTCTTTTGCTTCGGGACCAACCACGCATACGCACATCAGGCAAAAATCGTCAGGACGCTCGATCTCCATCACGGCCGCGGTAACCGACGGCAGCTGCGGGTCGTAGTCCGAGAAGAGTGCCCAGGGATCGATCAACGGCATCGCGATTTCGGGCCGTTCCAAACTCTGCAGCCAGACGTACGGCTTCTGATCCTCGAGGGCGAGCACCACGAATTCGCGCAGAAAACCAAAGCCGGGCAGTCCCCACTTCAGAGTGAAGACGTCGTCTTCGGGCACGGTGATCTCGCCGAACCGCGTCGTATTGACGGTTCGAATCTGCGGGTCGGCGGCGGCCGTGTTTTGTGTATTCATGCGTTCCTACAGGTAATCCATGAGGGTGTGCCCTTCGAGATGGGTCGTCGTGGAGTAGGCTGCCTGAAGAGCGGTTTGCGTTTCGGTGAACTGAGAAATCGTTGAGGGGAAGTTGGCGTCTTCGATCTGGGATTGGACTGCCGTGTCGTTCGTAAGTGACGTGTTATAGCGGTTTGTCAGCGTGTTTAGGGTGTCCATCGACTGCCCCACCGCCGACCTTGATACCAGGGCCTGCGTAATGACGTTGTCGATATCCCCAAGCTGTCTACTCAGGTTATCGGTCACACCCGACTGCTGCGTTAGTCCGAAGGCTGCCGTGAAGTTTCCGGACTCGTCCGTAACGGTAAAAGGCGAGTTGGACGCGAGCGTCAGCTTCTGGGTGCGCTCGTCCCAAACGGCCGTGACGCCGGTGGTCGGCGTCGCCGCGTTGATTTGACCGACGACGCTCGCCGGGCCGCCATCGATCGTGTCCGTATTTGGAATCGTGATCGTCGAGCTGCCCGTTCCGCTATCGATCGTGAACTGCACCGAGGGCGGGATCGTCGGTTGGAACTGAAGTGGTGTCGCGAATGCGTTTGCCTGCCCGCTCAACGCTGCGGTTGCATCGAGAATTTGGCCCGCGCCGTTTACCGCCTGCGCGCTTTGGTCGATCGCGTTCCCAGTGACGGTGTTGCCGCCGGAGTTGACGACGATCGGGCCCGAGTCATTGAGCGTGTTGCGCAGGTTGATCAGAACCTGGAAGACGTTGAGGCTTCCATCCGACGCGTTGAAGTTGAAGGCTTGCTGCAGCGTCGTCGAGAGCGAGATTTGCTCGCCATCGGCGTATAGCTCTCCGGTTTGCGCTTCGTTTCCGCTGAACGTTACGTTGTTGATCGGCGTTCCGGTGGTTTGCACGGGCGGCACTGCGGCGACGTTCGTTCCGCCGAACAGATACTTGCCGCCGTATTGCGTATTCGCAAGTCCGACCAGCTGTTGAATGATCTGTTCGACTTGGTTCGCGACGCCGAGCTTGTTGGACGGGTCCATGACGTCGCTCGCCGCAGCGACCGTGAGCTGGCGCGCGCTTTGCAGCGCTGAGGTCAATTCGCCTAGCGTCGCGTCGACTTGCGTGAGCTCGTCGCTGGCCTGTTGCGTATTCTGGGCCGAGGTCGTCGTATTCGCGATCGTGCTGCGGACTTGCAGATCCTGCGCGATCTGTTGCGGATCGTCGGACGGTTGGACGAGTTTCTTCCCACCCGAAAGCTCGTTGCCGAGCTGGGTTTGCGAGAACATCAGGTTGTCGATCGCGAATGTTTGTTGATCGTACAGGCTGGTGGTCGATATGCGCATGCCCATGTTATTGGATTATCCCGAGAACGCTTTGGAGCATCGTGTCGATGATCGTGACCACCTTCGCGGCGGCCTGATACGACGTCTGATACATGATGAGGTTTTGCGTCTCTTCGTCTAGGTTGATGCCGTCGGTACTTTGACGCGTTTGATTGATCGCGGTCGCAATGTTCGTCTGCGTCGACGTACCGGTCGTCGCCGTTTGCCCGTCGAGACCGACTTGCGCGATGATTGATGCGTATGCTTGGCCGAGCGTTTGCGTCTGCGTCGAGATGAGCGCGGTAAAGTCTCCGGCAACCGCGCTCGTGTTAAAGGCGATTGCCGCGCCGCTGTTGTTCGTCATTTGCAGCGAGAGCGTGCCCGTAATCCGATTGACGGCCGTGACGACGGCGTTTGCGGTTTTCCAGCCTGATTGACGAGGGTCAATTGATAGCCTGGGTTGATCTCGCCGAACTCCGGAAGCGGGACCGCGCCCTCGGTGACCGTCACGTTCGTCTGCCCGACCGCGGCCGTGAACGCGATTTCCGGTCGAGAACGTGCCGACTTGGGTGTCGATTCCCGGCACACCGACGTTGCTCTGGAACATTCGCCGACATATTGATTGCCGCGCTATTGTCGTTCGGTCCGAACGCATTCGTGGCGTTTTGGTTCACAGCGACGTTTGCCGCCTGGACGTAGACCTCGGCGTTCGACACATGATCGTTCGCGAGCGCCGCGCCGAGCGTCAGCGTTGTCCCTTGAATGCCGGTGATCGTATCGGTTTCATAGGCACCGTTGCCGGCGTCGATATCGATCGTCTGGCCGATTGCGAAGCCCGAGGCGTTGGCAACGGTAATCGTATTCGAGCCGGGAGCGGCCTCCGCGGTCAGCTGCGAGTTTGGGATTCCATCGAGACCGGCGGCTCCGAGGACACCGAGTAGCGAGCCGGCGATTCCGGAGGCGGCCGCGCTTCCGGCCGCGCCGGCGTTGTTCGAATCATGAAGCGAGAAGCGTCGGCCCCGCCACGTATCCGGGCGTCGCGCGCAGCAGACGGCTTTCGTTGTTCGAATCGCGGCTGAAAACGACTTCCTGCGCGGTGCTGTCGTACGACGCGTCCACGCCGGACTGCAGCTTGTTGAAGCTCTGAATGAAACTGTCGATCGAGCTCGCGTCGATTTGCGCGGCGCCGCTCGTCGTGCTGTACGTGAAGACTTGATTGACGCCATCAACATTGACCGTCAAATTACCGGCGGTCGCCGCGGGGAACGACACCTGCAACGTTCGGGTTGTTGATCAGCGACGTCGACGTGTCGAGGGTCTGGTTCGACGAGTTGACCGGATTCATCAAGCGTTCCGGCTGACGTCGATCGCGACGGCGGCGACGACTTGGCTCGCATCCGTGATCCCGACCTGAATGTTCGTCGAACTGATCGCTTGCGAGTTCACGAGCGGCTGCAGCAAGCCGACGCCGGGAACGCCGTTCGCATCGTAGCCGCTCGCGGTGACGCGATCGACTTCGGTTGCGAGCGCGTTCGTGAACGAGTTCAGCTGCTGCGCATAGACGCTCAGCTTGTTGTTGTACAGATCCACCAGCCCGGCAAGCTGGCCTTGTCCGAGCGGGATCGGCGACGGATTGAGCGGGTTCGGATCGTTGGTGAATCCGATCTTCATCTGCGTCGTGCCGTTTGCGGCCGTTCCGATCACGGGCGTCGCAAGCGTATATGCGACCGTGTCGTTGACGAGCGCAAGACCGTTGACGGTTACGAGCGCTGAGCCGTTCGGCTGTAGATTCGTCTGCACCGACAGATACTGCGAGAGCTGATCGATATCGTTGTCGCGCTCGTCTTTGTACGTGTTGGGCTGCTCTCCGGCTGCCGTCTCGGCGCGAATCTGACCGTTGAGCTGCGCGATCTGCGTCAGAAGCCCGTTGACCGTCGAGATCAAGGCGCTGGTCTGATTCATGACCTGCGACTCCTGGCTCTGAATCCCGTTGCCCGTCGTCGAGATCGCGTTGACCATGCCTTGCGCGGCGCTGATTACGCCCGAGCGGGTTGCAGGATCGGCCGGGTTTGCCTGCAGCGTCTGGATCGCTTGCTGGAACGCGGTGTAGGTGTCATTGATACCGCCCGACGGCTCGGCGAGCAGCGATTGCGTCGCGCTCAGCTGACTCTGTTGGACGGAGTAATAGTACTGCGACGATGTCGCGTTGCGATACAGCGAATCGTACGAATCGTCGTGCACGCGTTGAATCAACGACATCAAGACGCCGTCGCCCAGCGTCCCCGGCGACGTCAGCGTCGGAAAGCCAATCGTACCGGTGACCGGCGGCGCCGGCGTAAGCACCGCTTGCTGCCGCGACGCACCGGGCGTGTTGACGTTCGCGATGTTGTTGGATGTGACGTTCTCGGCTTCTTGGTAAGCCGCGAGCGCCGATCCGGCGAGAGATAAGTCCGAAAAAACTCATCCGTGAGTACCTTTGCTATACCTGGTGGCTGACGATCATGCTGCGATCGGGTGGCGGGACCATACCGCGCCGTTTATAGGTCAGGGGCTGCATTTGTACGCGACGCATCACTGCGACGATTGCCATGAGCCTCTCCATTGCGCCGAGGATCAAGGCTCGATTGTTGCTATTGATCAAGTCCAACTTGATCGTGTAGTACGACAGCTGCCGAATGCGTGCGGAAAGCTGCGCCGCGATTGCGGGTGGCGCAAACTTTGAAACCTTCTTCAGCGACATGTTGCCGAAGCCGCGTTGCTGCATCGCGCGGCGCTGCGCGCGCGCCGAAACGAGGCCTTTGCGTGCATCATCAAGTGCGCGTTGCGTTGCATGAATGCGCTCCGGCACGTTTTGCACGAGCGCAACCGACATCTCAAGCGCCTTTTCGTTCACGGCTCCGAATGCCGCGCACTCGCGCCCGAGCGCCTCAACGAACGACTCCCACGAATCGTTCATCGGGCACCGGCTTCAGTTAGGCTTGAGCGATATTCTCCACGACCAAGCGCCGCAACATGCGTTCGACGATCTCCTCGGCCGGCACCCAGTAGCTGCCTTCCTCGATCCGTCGTTTGAGCTCGTTGACCAGACGCTGGCGATAATAGGGTTGCGCGACGACCTGCTCCCGCAAGGACGTGAGCATCGCAGCTTCGTCGCTCGGTGAAAACGAGTCGCTCGCTGTAACGACCTCGACGTCCGAGGAACCACCGCTCCGCTGAATAACCCGGAGTCTTGCGCGATAAACGGCGACCGCCGACTCGATTTCGGCCCGACTGATGATCATGTGCTGCGGCGTCTACCCTTCCCCGGTCCGCGCGAACAAACCGGCTACGGATAGTGTCGGGATGGAGAGGCTCCCACTTTAGAGCCGCGGACCAAAGAGTCACAGGAGACCCCCCTTGGTCGAGCTCTTGGCCTCGGTCGCAGAGTTGGCCAAGACGGCCGACCGCATCTGGCCTTCGATCTCCTTGGCGATGCCGAAGTAACCGGTCGATGCCATACTCTGAGCACGTTGATCGTCGAGCATGTCCGAGAAGATCTTCTCGCCGCTCGACCGCTTACCGAACAGGGTGTCGTCCGGTTGGTCCTTGTGCAGCTCGTGCAACAGCATCCCGACGAACAGGCCTTCGAACTGCGTCGCGACCTTGTGCAAGTTCGAGAGCGCGGCTTGCTGCTCGGCCGTGAGCGGCTTCGGTTGCGTTGCGGCGATTGGTTCGAGCGGCATTAGATGATCTCCAAGTCGGCTTGCAGCGAGCCTGACTCGCGCAGCGCTTGCACGATCGCGATCAAGTCGCGCGGCGAGACGCCGATGGTGTTGAGCGCGCGGACGACTTGTGCAAGCGTCGGCGCACCCGAGATGTAGATCAGCTTGTGTCCGGACTCCGTGGCTTGAATGCGCGTGTTGGTTTGCGTTTGGCTTTGCGCGTTGGTGAACGGACCCGGGGGGACGACTTGGTTGGTCGTCGTGATCGTGATCGAGAGGTTGCCGTGTGCGATCGCGCACGGCGCCAGCGTGATGTCGCCGCCCATGACGACCGTTCCGGTCCGCTCGTTGAGCACGACCTTCGCGATTTCGGAAGCGTTGAGCTGAAGCTCGCCGGCATCAGCCAAGAACTGTACCTGATTGTTCAAGTACGGCTTCGGCAAATTCACGTGAACCGTCTCGGCATCGAGCGCGATCGCGATCGGTCCGAAGCGGGCGTTGAGAACTCCGGCCAGACGCGCGGCAGTTTGAAAATCGGGACTCGTCAGCACGTACGAGAAACCGGCCGGATCCGTGCGCAGATTCGTCTGCATGTCGCGCGCGATCACGGCGCCTTGCGGCACGCGACCGGCCGCCGTGAAGTTGACGCTGACGGAGTTGGCACCGCCGGCTCCGCCCGTCGAGGCGCTGAAGCCGCCGACGGAAACCGGACCCTGCGCGGTTGCATACACTAAATTGTTCGCGGCTCGCAGCTCCGTCATCACGAGCGTTCCGCCTTGCAGGCTCGTCGCGTCGCCCATCGAGGAGACGATCACATCCGAATTGTCACCGGAGTGCGCGAACGGTCCAAGGTTCGCCGTCACGACGACTGCGGCGACGTTGCGTGTACGCACCGACTGCAGCGACGTCGAGATCCCGAACGACTGCAAAATGTTCTGGATCGTTTGGCTCGTGAAGATAACCTGCGTCGAGTCGCCCGTGCCGCCGAGACCCGTGACGACGCCGTAGCCGACGAGCTGGTTATTGGTGACGCCTTGAACGCGCGTAACATCTTTGACGCGGACGATCTGCGCGAACGCGGCAGTCGGCGCGAAGGCCGAGAGCAGCGACGCAACGATCAGTGCGACGAGAAAACGCGTGGCGTTACGCTTCGCGATTACCATATCCAATCGATGATCCTCTGGAGGATGCCCTTCTTGTCCTCACCCCAGTTGCCGTCGAAGTCGAGCTGAACGTTAGCCATGCTCGTGGACAGCACGCTGTCGGTGTTGTCGATGTCGGCAGGACGGATCGTCCCGGTGACCTTCATATTCTGAGCTTTGCCGTTGATGATGATGCGCTGCGTTCCCGAGACGACGAGTGCGCCGCTCGGCATAATTTCTTGAACCGTCGCCATCATCGTGCTCGTAAACGTCTGCGCGTTGGCGCGCACGTCGCTCGTATTGAGCGCCGACTGTCCACTGAGCGAACTCGGGAAGCGCAAGAAACTAATGCCGGCAATGCCGGTCCCGGCCGCTAATCCGGCCGAAGCAGCCTTGCTGCGCGCCATTGTCGACGTGCTGTTCTGTGCAACGTTGAAATTGAAAACGATCGTGACGAGATCGCCGGGCTGATGGGCTCGCAGATCCGGACCTAAGCTGAGCGGATGTCCGGGTGCAACCGGTCCGGGTGCCGCGACGTAGAGCGTGTCCGCGACTACTGCTTGCGTTCCCAACAGCGTTGCGAATAACGCGATCGCGGTGAAACGAATCAGTGCAGTCATTGCGTGTCGCCTCCGGGCAGCGTGTATTCGACTTGACCGGGACCGGTGACGACCCCGGAGAGCGCTTTGCGCGTCGAGGGATTGTAAACCGCGACGACTTGCCCCATGCCCCCGCCCGAGCGCGCAATGACGTCGGCCGAGACGGAGACCGGACCATCGTGCAGGATGTAGACGACAGGCTGACCTGCGGTCACCAGCTGATTGATGCCGGTTTGTTCGAAGTAGAGCGGCTTGCCGCCGCCGACTGAAACGTTCAACTTGCGTCCAATCAGCATCGCGGTCTCAACCGGCGGACGTCCGTTGCTCTCGACGCGACCGATCGTCATGCTGTCGTTCGTGAGCACGGCGCCGGCTTGCAGATCGCGAGCAGCAACTGCGGTGCGGATGAACGTTACGATCCGATAGCCCGCGAAGATCGTACGGATCGGTTTGCCGTCGACGTTGATCGTGAGCGGAATCGCGATGTAGGTCGGGTTGTACTGCGACTGCTGCACGTCGATCGTGACTTTGCCCGCCGGTACCGGCTGATCGGTGAATTTGTAATCTTGACGGACTTCGCGATCCGGTCCGTTGATGACGGCGTGAACCGTCTTCTCGGCGAGCTCCATCAAACGCGCAGCGGGCACGACTTGCATCGTCGCCGACGTTACCGTTTGACCGAGCACGCACGCTGGCGCCGCGAACGCGGCGACCAGCATGACGAGTGCGAAAAACCCTTTCAAGATATGCCTTTTATTGCTTCGTCTGGATGGCGGTTGCGAGCATGTTCTCGGCCGTCGTGATCGTCTTCGAGTTGGCTTGATACGCGTTTTGCGCGACGATCATGTTGACCATCTCATTGACGATGGAGACGTTGCTCTCTTCGATGTAGCCGCCTTCGAGCGTACCCGCGCCGTTGAGACCGGGCTGCGAGATGATCGGCGTTCCGGATGCACCGGTTTGCTGGAAGAGGTTCTTGCCCATCGGCTGCAAGCCGGCCGAGTTCGTGAAACGCACGAGCGTGATTTGTCCCAGCGTCGTCGGCGTCGTTGCGCCGGGCGTCAACGCCGTGACGGTTCCGTCCGTTTCCGACGGAGACCTGAATCGCGTTCTGCGGAATCGTGATCTGTGGTGATAGGAAGTAACCATCCGCGGTTACGACCGCACCGGTTGCATCTTCTTTGAAGCCGCCGTCGCGTGTGTACGCGGTCGTGCCGTCGGGCAGCGTCACTTGGAAGAAGCCGTCGCCTTCGATCGCGATGTCAAGCGGGTTGCTGGTCTGCTGCAACGAGCCTTGCGTGAAGATTTTCTCGGAGCTCGCGACCTTCGATCCAAGACCGACGTCTTGTCCGACGGGAACGATCGACGATCCGACGGGCGAGCCAGGCGCTTTCAGGGTCTGGTATAGCAAGTCCTGAAACCGCGCTTGGTTCATGCGGAAACCGGTCGTGTTGACGTTGGCCAGGTTGTTCGCAATGGTGTCGAGATTGTATTGCTGCGAAACCATTCCGGTGGCTGCGGTATAAAGTGCGCGCATCATGGCGAGTTACTGCGTTCCTTCCGTGTTACGAATTCTGACCGACGCTGGTGATGGCTTCGGAATTCATGGTGTCTTGCGTTTGGATCATCTTGGTGTTGGCATCGAACCACTGTTGCGCAGTGATCAAGCCAACCATCGAGGTCACAACGTTGGCGTTGCTCGCCTCGAGATAGCCTTGCGTTACCGTTGACTGCGTGCCGTTTACGGGCGAGGCCGTGCCGCCGTCGACGAACAGGTTTGAACCCTCGGGACGAAGGCCGTTAAGATTGCCGAACTCCGTTATGCGCAGCGTCGCGATTGGGACCGCCGTCGACGCCGGGGAGTTCGGATCAATGACGGCGATCGTGCCGGTCGTATCATCGACGCTCACCTGTCCGGTGGGGATCGTGATCGGACCGTTCGTACTCAGAACGAGATCGCCGCTCTGCGTTACGAGCTGCCCTTGTGCATTCTGCGAGAAGTTGCCGTCGCGCGTGTAGCGGATTCCGTTTGCCGTAGCAATCGTGAAGAATCCGGGGCCGGAGATCGCCATGTCGAGCGGGGCGCCGGTTTGCTGCAGCGAGCCTTGCTCGAAATCTGCTGGCGTGTCGTAGACGTGCGAACCGAACCCGAGTTGCCCAACATAATCCGATACGCTTTTACCGGGAACGGTCGTGCCGGGCGTTGTGCCCGGATCCGTTTGCACGCGGTAAATGCCCATCGTGTCGTTGGACTGGACCTGCATCAGCGTGCGTTTAAAACCCGCCGTGCTCACGTTCGCGAGATTGTTCGCGATCGTGTCCACGTCCATTTGTGCAACGAGAGCCCCGGCCGCAGCCGTGTAGAGTCCTCGAACCAAGCGAATAACCTCCGCACGTGGGGTCAACCGCAACGCGGTGACTCCTGAAGCCTTCAATCGATCCAGCTTCAGGGCGGCTCCCATCTCGTGCGAAAGATGTCCAAGCCGCTTACTTAGAACGTCGGCCTAGTTGCGAACCGACTTTAGATTCCTGAGAGCGTTCGAGCTCCTATCAGGCTCACGACTTGGCGACATTCCCCTCGCCGACGCTCGCACAAAATCAAAGCAGCACCGCTGTTGGACGGTGCTGCAAAGTCTTTGTTAAGGTGCCGGCGCCGGTTTAGACCGTGATTCGGGCGACTTCGTTGTAGGCGTCGAGCAGTTTGCTGCGGATCGCGATCGTGTACTGGAGCGCGAGATTCGCCTCTTCGACGGACGTGACGACCTTATCGAGGTCGTTGGTCTTGCCCATGGCAAGATCGCGGACGTTCTGATCGGAGTCCTCGAGCTTCGTGTTGACGTCTTTGAGCAGGTCCATGACCGACTCTTTGAAGCTTGGGACCTCGTCCGTGCTGTTCGCAGTCTGCGCGCCGTTGGTCGGCGCCAGCGGCATGATGTTCGGAGCTTCGGTGCTCGGAAGGGTGAGATCCGGAATGATGGGATTGACGTTCATTAGGCCTTCAGCACTCCGAGGACGGCGTTACCCATTGCGCGCGACTCTTTGATCGCCGAGACGTTCGCCTCGTAGGCACGCTGGGCAACCATCATGTCGACCATCTCTTTGACGATCTGCACGTTGGGGTAGTGAACGTAGCCTTGCGTGTCTGCATCCGGGTTTCCTGGATCGTATGCGAGGCGGTCCGGCGACGGGTCGTCGATGATCTGAACGGTTTTTACGCCGTTGAGATTGCCGACCTGATTGGGATCCTGCCCCAACTGTTGCGCCTGTTGCTTGGCATCTTCATCGGTCTTCTGCGAGAAGACGACCAGCTGGCGCTTGAAGGCGCCGCCGTCGGGTGTGCGCGTCGTGTTGACGTTCGCGATGTTGTTGGCGATGACGTCCATTGCGAGGCGCTCGGCCGAGAGGCCGGATGGCGCTGATCTGAATCGACGTATAAAAGTTTGCGTCGTTCGGCACGTTACGCGCGCTCCTCGATCGCAGAACGAATCCGCGTGTACTGCGAGGTCAGGAATTGCGCCATCGTCTGCTGGTAGGCCGAATTTTGCGTCAGCTCCGCCATCTCTTGATCGAGATCGACGTTGCTGCCGTCGACCCGCATCTTGATCGGATTGTCGACGACGGCTGCCGAGACATGGAAACGGCTGGGGCGGAATCTCGCCGTTGATCGCGATCTGCCGCGGATTGTCCGTCGCGAGCGTGAGCTCGTTCGGATCCGGCGGCGTCGGCTCGGTCGCGGCGAGCGCCTGTTTGTAGGCGACTTCGAAGCGCTGATAACCCGGCGTATTGACGTTCGCGACGTTGTTCGCGACGGCAGCATGCTCGAGCCCGGCACCATCCATGGCGTTTTTGAGCAGCTCCGCAGGTCGTTCCGAAAGATAAACCAGCCAACAGAAAAAGCTCCTAACCTTCCTACTTCGTATCGGCGCTTTGGTCTTGGAGCTTAACGCTGGGCAGCGTGCAACGCTGCGTAGAGCCCCCCTCGGGCGAGTAAAGATTCATGCGTGCCCGTCTCTCGGACGCTGCCACGCTCGATATAGAGGATCTTGGTCGCCCGGCGGATCGTCGAGAGCCGGTGGGCGATGATCAGGATCGTCCGGCCCGGGAAGATACGATCGAGCGCCTGCTCGATTAGGACCTCGGAGTGAGAGTCGAGTGCGCTCGTCGCCTCGTCGAGGATCAGGATCCGCGGGTTCCGCACGACAGCCCGGGCGATCGCGATCCGGGCGCGCTGGCCGCCCGAGAGCCGCACGCCGCGGTCGCCGACCCGCGTCGCGTACTGGTCGGGGAGCCGCTCGATGAACTCGGCCGCATTCGCGATCTTGGCGGCCTCGACGATCTCGTCGTCGGTCGCGTCGAGCCGGCCGTAACGGATATTGTCCGCGATCGTCCCGGCAAAGAGCTGGGTCTCTTGGGGCACGAGCGCGATCGCCGCGCGGAGGTCCGCCAGCCGAAGCCTCTGCAGATCGACCCCGTCCAGCGTGATCCGGCCTCCCTGCGGTTCGTAGAAACGCGGCACGAGATTCGCAATCGTCGTCTTGCCGGCGCCGGACGGACCGACCAGCGCCACGACTTCCCCCGCGCCGATCTCGGCATCAAAGCCTGCGAGTACGGTTCCATCCTCGGGACGGTAGCCAAAGGTGACGTTCTCGTAACGGATTTCGCCGCGTATTGCGCTCAGTGAAACCGCATCGGGCAAGTCGGCGCGTTCGATCGGAAGATCGAGTATCTCGTAGACGCGCGACGCGCCGACGATCGCTTTTTGGAAATCCGCGAAGAAAATTGCGAAGCGATTCATCGGGTTGATCGCGAGCGCGACCAGCGTCCAGAAGCGGAACACTTCGCCGGTGTTCATGCGCCCCGCCAGCACCTCACGCGTCGAGAAGAGCAGCATGCCCGATAACGGAGAGCATGATGATGACTGCAACGACCGGCACTTGCGTCTGCATGAATTGCGTGACTTTCATGTAGGCGCCGAAATAGCGCTGATTGTTCCCGTGAAATCGCTTGATTTCGTAGTCTTCGCGCCCAAAAGCCTTGATCACACGCTCGTTCGCGAGCGATTCGGTCAAATTGCTGGAGAGATCCGCAATCTGTTTTTGCGCTTGCATCGCGCCGGTTGCCACCAGTGCGTTGAAACGGCCAACCGCAAGCACGATGAACGGCGCACACGCAAAGAGCACGATTGCGAGAAGCCAATCGGTGACGAACATTCCAACCGTCGCGGCCACAAACGTGATCGTGGCTTGAATGAACTGCGGAAACGAGATGCTGACGGCATCCGTCATGAGCGCGAGATCGTTCGTGAGGCGCGAAATGAGCTCGCCCGGGCGCCAGCGTTCGAACAGGCCGAGCGGGAGGTGCATCAAGCGACTGAACAGCTCGACTCGAAACCACGCGACCAAACGCTGACCGCACCACGCCGTCAAGTAGTTCTGTCCGTACGACGCGGCGTTGGTCGCGACGGCAACGCCTATCATCGCGGCCACGACCTCCCATAAGAACGGGATGTCGGGCGGCCGCGCGGCCAGGACGCGATTCTCGATCCCGCCGATCGCCCATGCGTATGCCGTCGGCCCGACACCGGCGATGACGCCGAATACGAGGGCGATGCCGAGCCGCAAATAGTACGGCTGCGCTTCGTTAAAAAGACGCCGCAGAACGGCGACGCGTTGACGGGCCTGCACTGGGCGCGACTTTCGCGCTAGGCCCCGAAACCTTTGCCCTGGTGCCGCCGTAGCTTAATGAGGGAGCGCCTTAACAATGGACTGCTATTTCCACTCGAACGTACCGTCGGTTGCGCTGTGTACGCACTGCAATCGATCGATTTGCGCAACATGCCGTGACGAACGGGGCGAATGCCCTAGCTGCCGGCTCGCGGAGCGGATCGATGCGCGCGGCGGCAGGTTACCGGGGGACGTGGGACCGCGCGGACCACAAAGTCAGCCGTACCAACCGACGCTCAGGCAATCGGCCGCCGTCGCGACGGCGCCTTCCGAAACGCGCGTGCTCGCCGCGCTCGGTTATCCGTTTTGGCCGCTTGCGATTCTCGCATTGTTCGATCCGAAACGCGACGGTTATATCCGGCGGCAAGCTTGGCAAGCTCTTGGTTTCAATTTCGGAATGGCCGCGGTCGGCTTCTTCCTCCACGCAGTCGCAGCGATTCCGTTCCTGGGATGGTCCGCGTGGCCGCTGATTCCGTTTCTTCTCCCGGTCATGATCGTCGCGGACGTCGTGTATGCGTTCAAGGTCTGGCACGGTGAAGACGTGCGTATTCCGTTGATCAGCGACTGGGTGGATACGAGAGTCCCGCTCTAAGAATTCTCAAGGATTCTCAGGAATCTAACGGCAAATCGGCGCGGCGCCGAACTACTTCTAATGAGGGCCGCGCCCATCGACACTGTCCTTGATTCGCTCGAGGCCGTCGTTGCAGAATCGCCGCATGCAATAAGCTTCTTGTTCGAGCGTGCACGCGTGCTCGAAGCCCTTGGCCGCGATATGCTCGCCGAAGAAGCGTATCGAGCTGTCTTGCGCGAGGATCGAAGGCACTTTCGCGCGCTGAACGATCTCGGACGGCTCTATCATCGCAACAATCTCATACGCGAAGCAGAAGTCTGCTTCCGCGCCGCAGTTGCCGTGGACCCAAACAGCGTGATCGGCGCGACGAATCTTGGCTACGTTCTCTTCGGCCGCGGTGATCTGCAGGGTGCGAAGCTCGAGTTCAACCGCGCACTCGTGTTGCGTCCCGATCACATTCCGGCGATCCGCGGTCTGGCCGGTGTCCTGCGCGGCCTCGGTGAGGACGCAAGTCATCTTCAGGTTCCGGAGGTCGAACCGCGCAATCCGATGCCGCAGGTCACGCCGACCGATGCATACGTCGAGTACGTGTACGAAGTTGCTGCAAACACCATCCTGGCCGGCGAGACCGATTCGGTTCGCTCGTTTCTCGAGAAGCTGCTCGGACGCGATTCCTTAAACGTCAATCTTCTCTGGCGTCTCGCCGATTTTGCGTCGCGTCAGCACAATCATCAAGCGGCGCTACAGATCTTTCAATTCGCAGCCGAGATCGCGCCTGAAAATCGCGAGCTGCATCTGGGGATCGCGAGCGCCTATGAAGAGATGGGCAACGTCGACGCGGCGAGCAGCGTTTGGAGCAGTGACGTCCTTCGCGGCGTCGTGCGCATCTTCGACTATAAAGGCACGGGCCAGCCGATTCGTCTGCTCACCGTAGCCTCAGCGCTGCACGCGATTCGCTACGAGCTTCTGGTCGACTATTCGCTCGTGCAAAACACCGTTATCTATACGCAGGCGTACGCCGACGCCCATCCGCTACCGGAGCACGACGTCGTGTTCATCGCGATCGGCGACGTCGAATCCGACTCCGCCGCGCTCGACGTCGCGAAGCGTATCGTCCAACGGACGAGCGCACCGGTCATCAACTCGCCGGACCGCGTGGCTCACACGGGCCGCATCGAACAGTCGCAGCGTCTCGGCCTCCTCGAGGGCGTCCGGACTTCGCACATCGTTCCGGTCGCGCGCGAGCGGCTCTGTCAATCCGATGCCGTGTCGTTCGTCCGCGATCTCGGCTTCGAATTTCCGATGCTGCTGCGCAGCCCCGGTTTCCACAACGGCTTCTTCTTCGAACAGGTTGACCGCGCCGACCAGCTCGCGTCGGTCGCCGCTGGGTTGCCGGGCGCAGACGCACTTCTGATGTCCTTCGAAGACACGCATTCGGGAGACGGAATGCTTCGTAAGTACCGCATGATGTGTATCGACGGCGTTCTCTACCCAGTCCATCTCGCGGTCTCGCGAAATTGGAAAGTCCACTACGCCTCGTCGTTGATGCGCGACTCATCCGAATTCCGCCGCGAAGAAGCGGAGTTTTTGTCGGACCCGGCGTCCGTCCTCGGAACGCGCGCGATGCACGCGCTCCAGTCCATCGCAGACACGATGGATCTCGACTACGGCGGAATCGATTTCGGTATCAACCCCAGCGGCGACGTCGTCGTCTTCGAGGCCAACGGTGCAATGGGTATCTTCATGCCGGACGACGATCCGCGCTGGGACTATCGCCGCGGTGCTTTCTCAACCGCGCTGGACGCGGCCAAAGAGCCTGATCGTGCGCCGGGCGTTGGCTACGAGTCGTCAGCCGGAACGCTGACCTCGCGTTTGTAGCGCTCCAAAAACGCGCGCGCGGCGGTGTCATGATCGACGACCGGCGCCGGATAGCCATCGCTCCCGAACAGCGAGAGTGCGAGCTGCGGACTCCGCAAATCGGCGCCCGGCTCGAAGAGCGCGCGGTCGCTCCGCGATGCGAGCTCGGGGATCCATCGGCGAATATACCGCCCCGTCGGATCGCAGCGACGCGCTTTGCGCTCGCGGATTGTAGATGCGCGGATAGGCGGCCATATCCGCACCGACTCCGGCGATCCACTGCCAATTTCCGGTCGCAAGCGCCGGTTCGTCCTCGATCAGCCAATGTTCCCACTCTTCACGCCCAACGCGCCAATCAACGCCCAAGTCAAAGCACAAGAATGACGCAGCGATTGCGCGCACGCGCGGATGCATCCATCCGGTCGCGCGCAGCTGGCGAATGCCCGCATCAATCAGCGGGTAGCCGGTCTTCCCGGCGCGCCATGCATCGAGCGCGGGATGCGTCCGCGAAAAGGCAAACCGCCGCATCTTATCCTGCAACGGTGCGTCGTCAAGCGCTTCATAGAAATGAGCGAGCTGCAAAAAGAAATCGCGCTGCGCCAAAGCTCGCAGGAACAGATCGATCGAGATGCGCTCTTCCGTCAGCAGCAGTCGATCCGCGCGGCGATTGCGCACCGCGGCGACGATGCTCCGTGCCGCAACGACGCCAAACGAAAGCGCGGGCGCGAGCTGCGAGGTGTGACCGTCGGCGGGTACGTTTCGTGAGATCGCATAGTGTACGATCTCGCTTTCGAGAAAGCGCTCGAAGCGCGCGCGAATGACGTCGGCGTCGACGGGTTCACCCTGCTCGCCGCTGCGTCCGAATTCCGCCGGAATCGGAAGCGCTTCGCTCGAGACTTCCGGCGCGTCGAGCTGCGCGTGCAGCGTGTCGTACGGAACGATGTCTTGCTGCATCCAGCGTTCGAAGTACGCCGAGAACGAGCGGTAGCCGCGTCGCTCGAGCGCCGTTTCTTCCGGTGCGACAGCCGGCGCATCATGAACGACGTTGGCATGCAGTCCGGCTTCCTCGAGCGCGGCTTGAACATCTCGATCGACGCGCGCTCCTCCCGCGTCGTAGGACGCCGTCCATACGATGCTCGTCGCTCCGAGGGCTCGTGCCAATGCACGCAACGTCGAGGCCGTGCGTCCGCGCCGGACGATTAGTCGTCCACCTCGTGCAGCAATCGTGCGATCGAGAGCTGCAAGCGCACTACAATAGTATGCTGCGCGTCGCGGCGAGCTTCGTAGACGCCCCGAAGTCGCCGGATCGAGTACGACAACCGGCACAACCCGAGCATCATTTGCCGCCGCTGCAAGCGCGGCGTTATCTTCCAAACGAAGGTCCCGCGTGAAGTGCAGAATCGCCGTCATCGAATGGTTACCGCTTCGTGCGAGCGGGAACTGAGGCCCCCCTGGTCGCACAACTCATTCCGTGCCGTCGAAGGTCTTCATTCGCTTCGCGGTGCCGCGCGATGCCGAGCGTATGATCAGCGAAGGCATCGTCAGCGGACCGCTCCCCCCAGGACAGACATGGGCAAATCGCGCCCGCCTATGGCTAACGGAGCAGCAAGCTGGACACCGTCTTGTTCTCGTTGCAGAGGACGGGCAGGGCATTATTGGCACGATTCAACTCGTTTTTCGGTTGCCTGACGGTTACAACGATCCCGAAGCCGCGAACGGCGCCGACGTTGCGATGATGGAATTGCTGCGGATGCGCCGCGGCGCGAACGCTATCATCGCCAACAAACTCGTCGACGAAGTTCAAGGCTTAGCGCGTAAGCGCGGTGTGAAGACGCTCACATTTTGCATCTCGCTCGACCAGTCGTCCGCGGTCGCGCAAGTCAAAGCGTGGGGCTTCGAAGAATTCCGAATCATGCCCGAAAAGCGCGGCATGCTCGGCGTTCTTTCGAAAGCTGATCTAGCCGCCGATTTCCGAGAAGGCGCGCATCGCCGACGCTGTCTTGCCGATGTCGAGATGATGCCGCTCGGGCTTGATCAGCATTGCGCCGGTGAAAATCGCAGCCATCTCTTCACGCGACGCGCCGGAACGAACCGGCGCGCGCAAATCGATGTGATGGTCGCCGAATAAGCACAAGCGCAAACGCCCATCGGCCGAGAGCCGGACGCGATTGCACGTTTCACAGTAGTCATGCGATAGCGGTGAGATGACGCCGAGAGCGCCCAGCGCGGATGCGAACGCGAAGTAACGCGCCGGTCCGTTTCCGCCCGGACCAGTCGACCGGCATCAACGCATCGACGCCTTGCAAACGGTTCAATATCTCGCTCGCCGAGATGTACGCGTCGGGCTGCATCTCGAGATTCTCCGCCACGGGCATCAGCTCGATGAATCGAACGTAGATCTCGCGATTACGCGTCAGCTCAGCAAACTCAGCCAGCTCGTCGTCGTTCTGTCCGCGCATCACAACGCAGTTGAGCTTGATCGGTTTCAGGCCCACTTCGATTGCGGCATCGATTCCCGCGATGACGCGATCGAGGCCGTCGCGGCGTGCAATTGCGAAGAACCGGTCTTCACGTAACGTGTCAAGCGAGATGTTGACGCGGCGCAGTCCGGCGTCTCGCAGCTCGGCCGCGCGCTCAGCAAGAAGCAAGCCCGTTCGTCGAAAGCGAGATATCGTCGATCCCCGGTATGCGGGCCAGCATGTCGATCAATCGAACGAGGTCGCGGCGCAAGAGCGGTTCGCCGCCCGTCAACCGCACCGAGCGCAGTCCGACCGACGCCCCGGCTTCGACGATTCGGGCGATCTCTTCGTAGGTGAGGATGTCGGGCTTTGGAATCCACGGCAGGCCGGACTCAGGCATGCAGTACACGCATCGCAGATTACAGCGATCCGTGACCGAGATGCGGAGATACGTGATCGGACGGTTGAACGTGTCCACGAGGGGCGCCGCCGTTCCGATCAGGTCGATGGTTGCTGCCACATGGCTCGCTTCTACGTCCCGAAGACGGTATCCGGCACGGGGACGTTGATCTGGAAATTCGAGAACGTCGTCGTCACGTCGGCGTCATAGCTCGGCAGGTTCACCTTGCCGTTCTGCGCGCGAACCAAGTAGTTGCCGCCCACGCGCGAGTACTCCTGATCAAAGGCTACCGTCCCGCCCTCAACATACGTCCAAACGAAGGATGAAGGCATCGCGCTCGCGTCGTCGACCGTAACATCGAGATGCGCGACGCGCCCGGTGCGCTTTGGCGTCAAACGCAGGGTCGTCGTGCCGCCGCTCGAGTTGAGAATCGAGACATTGTAGAGATCGGGCCACGTGACCGGGGGGTCGATCTTCGGATAGATCTTCTGGAACTGCTGTGCGAGCATCGGAACGGTATCGAACACGACGGCTTGTTTATCGGGCCGCTTGAAGTAGTAGTTGCCGTCCAGCGTCGGGCTGAGCGGGAGCGTGTGCAACGCGATCACGACGTGTAAGCTTGCGGTGTAGCTTTGCAGATTCGGATTGACCGCCGCCATGCGCTGCAAAAGCGAGGCGGGAGAATTCGCAGCCGCCACGGGTGCAAACGAAAACGCGAGCGTCAGCGCGCCCAGGGTCAGCATTTTCAAGGTCGCGAGCTTCACACGTGCTCTAACGGTGTGGCCGCGTTCGGGGTTCCGCTTGCCTCGCCGAGCGCGAGAGCAACTTCTTCACGGACGCTCTCGTCGTGTTCCGAGCCGGCAGCCGATTGCAACGCATCGAGAGCCGGGGGAGACGCGATCTTCCCAAGCGCCCAGGCTGCCGCGCCGCGCACCATCGGATGCGGATCGACCTCGAGCGACTGCACGAGGGCCGGCACCGCACTCCGATCCCCTACGTTGCCGAGCGCGATCGCCGCGTTGCGACGGAGCACGGCGGCTCCGCGCCAGCCCATCGCCGTGGCTCGATAGCGGCGCCGGTACTCGGCGCTTTTTAGATGTAGAAGCGCGACCAAATCCGGGGACGCCGCGGCTTCATCGTTCGGCGCAAACTTGTCCAAGACGCTCGCAGTCGTCTGAGAATTCGGCGGACACACGACCTGGCAGATATCGCAGCCCCACACCCAGTCGCCGATCAGCGCGCGCAAAGCGCGCGGAATCGGGTCGGTCCGCTGCGTGAGATCCGCGATGCATCGGGTCGCATCGATCGTGTAGTCGCCGCGAATCGCTCCCGTCGGGCAGCCGGTTACACAGCGCGTGCAGCTGCCGCACGTCTTACGAAGCGGGGCGTCGACCGGAAGCGCGAGCGAGGTCACGATCTCGCCGAGGAACACGTACGAACCGGCGCTCGGCGCGATGAGCCCTGTGTGCTTGCCGATCCAGCCGAGGCCGGCGCGTGCCGCCGCGGCGCGTTCGCCCAGCGGCGCGGTATCGCACGCAATGCGCGCCACGACTGCCCCGGCGAAATCATCCATCATAGCTGCCAGCTGCGACAACATCGCTCCTAAGGTGCGGTGATAGTCGTGCGACCACGCGTAGTTCGAGACGCGCCCGCACAACGGACCTCGCGCCGCGGCATCGCGCGTGCGGTAAGGCACCGCAATGCAGACAATACGCTGCGCACCTTCGAGCAAGGTTCCGGCGTCGCTCGCGGCCGCCGCGTATACGTCGTCGTAGTTCCACGTTTCCAAATCGCCGCGCGAAAAGGACGCGCGCATGCGTTCCCGTGTGAGTCCGTCCGCAGCGGCGTCCGTGACGCGCAGGTCGCTGGCTCCGAGCTCGCGTGCGCGCTCCCCCAAACGGGCGCGCAACGCGCTTAGAGCATCCGGAGTTCGGTCGATCGCGAGCGTGGGTACACCTTTTCGATCTCCGCGATGTCGTCTGCGTCAAGGTCGACGTCACCGGCGCGCGCGTTTTCTTCGACGTGCGGAATCGACGCAGCTTTTGGAATCGCGAACACATTGGCTTCGCGGGTCAAGAAGGCGAGAATTACGGCGCGCGGAGTCACACCGTGCTTTTTCGCAATTTCGGCGAGGGGGCGGCCGCGCGGCGTCGATTCGCCGGGAATCAGCACTGCGACCGAAGGGCGTGTAGGCGACGACCGCGACGTCATTTTGCGCGCACCAGGGTTGGATGCGGTGCTCGATGCTGCGTTCTTGTAAATGGTAGAGCACCTGATTGCAGGCGAGTGGATGGCGCTCGAGCACGGCCTTCGCTTCTTCCAGATCCTCGACGTCGAAATTGCTCACGCCGAGGGCACGAGTCTTTCCGTCGTCGACGAGTTTCTCGAGCGCACGCATCGTCTCACGCAACGGCTGCGATCCGCGCCAGTGCAAAAGATAGCAATCCAGATATTCGAGGCCGAGCCGGCGCAGCGAACGCTCGCAGGCACGCAGCGTACCCTCGTAGCTGGAGTTTGACGGCAGAACTTTGCTGACGATGAACAAGTTCTCGCGGCGCAGCTTTCCTTCTCGAATCGCTTCCCCGATCAGCTCCTCCGCGCGCCCATCGCCATACATCTCCGCGGTATCGATGTGCGTCATCCCAAGCTCGACGCCGCGCAGCAACGCGCGCTTCGCGCCGTCGGCCGCTGGACCACGTTCGGGGATTTGCCACGAGCCTTGCCCGATTCGCGCAGACGTCTCTTGCCGGTCGTCCCGAACTGCCGGTATTGCATCGTCTACGTTATGCCCGCACGACGTGCGGCCAGACTCGGTCTTTCGCGGAAACGATCGGCGGGGCGGCCAGCGGCCAAGCGATACCGATCGCCGGATCGTCCCAGGCCAAACCACGTTCGTGCTTCGGATCGAAAAGTTCGCTCTGTTTGTACGACGCGACGACGACGTCGCTCAACGCAAGAAAACCGTGCGCGAATCCGCGCGGCACGTAAATTTGGCGATGATTGTCTTGCGTGAGCTCGAAGCCTTCCCACTCGAGATAGGTCGGCGAATCCTCACGCGCATCGACGATGACGTCGTAAAGCGCACCCACCAAACACTGAACGAGCTTCGAAACCCGCATGTCATAGTGCATCCCGCGTAACACATGCCGGCTCGAGCGCGAGACGTTGTCTTGAACGAACGTGTCGGTCAACCCGATGCTTTCGTATTTGTTGCGTGAATACGTCTCCTTGAAGAAGCCGCGCTCGTCGCCGAACACGTCCGGCTCCAGCAGCTTGGCCTCGGGGAAGCGGGTATCGATGACGCGCAGCATGAAAGCGGCTTTGCTTTCGAAGCCGGAGCCTCATGCCGGCCGTTTAGAAAAATTCGAAGGATTCGTCGCGGGCGGCAAGCGCCAACAGTCCGCCGTGCAGATGCCAAATGCGACCGAATCCGGCTTCGCGCAAGCGCTGCACGGCCCATAACGAACGCGTTCCGACACGGCATGCGACGACGTAATCGAGCGCCGTGTCGAGCTCGTGCATGCGCGCTTCGAGCACGCTCGCCGGCATCGCGATCGAGCGCGGCGGCGAGCCCAGAACGGCTTCGTGCGGTTCACGCACGTCGAGAATCTGCGCCGTGGGATGGATGCCCCAGAAACGCATCGAGGTCCGGAGGCTCGATCTCTTGCGCGTCGCGCGCGACGACACGTACGCCGTCGTCGATCTCGTGCACGTCAAGGATCGAGGGCGCATCACCGCACAACACGCACGCCGGATCGCGCTCGATACGAAATTCTCGCATGCGTCCGGAAAGGGCGTCGATAACGGCGAGGCGACCCACGAGCGGCGAGCCGATCTTCAGCAGCAATTTGAGCGTTTCGTTGGCCTGCCACGTTCCGACGATCCCCGGAAGCACGCCGAGAACTCCGCCTTCGGCGCATGTCGGGACGGTGTCGGGAGGTGGCGGCTCCGGATAAAGACAGCGATAGCACGGTGACCCGGAGATGCCGAACACCGATATCTGTCCGTCAAACCGAAAGATCGAACCGTACACGTCCGGCTTCTTCTCCAGCACGCAAGCGTCGTTGATCAAGTAACGCGTCGCGAAGCTATCGGTACCGTCGACGACGACGTCGTACAAGCGCACGAGCTCGCGCGCATTCGACGCTTCAAAGCGAATCGGAATCGGATCGATTGCGATCTGCGGATTGAGTGCGTGAAGACGCTCGGCAGCGAGCTCGGCTTTTTTCGATCCAACGTCGGCGGTTTGATAAAGAATTTGACGCTGTAAGTTCGTGACGTCGACGACGTCATCGTCGACGATCCCGATTCGCCCGACTCCGGCCGCAGCCAGATACGCGAGCACCGGCGAGCCCAAACCACCGGCTCCGACGACCAGAGACGCGCGCGCGCGAAAGGCGTTCTTGTCCCTCGAGTCCGACCTCGGGGATCAGGAGATGGCGGCTATACCTGCGCAGTGACTGCACGTGGATGCAAGGCGTTCAGCCAGCCTAAGATCACGCTGCGTGAAGCTTCGCCGGCGTAGGTGTGATCGCTCGAAACCGTCTGGAGCGTCTTTGGTTCAGGCGCGAGCGCGAATAGACTCTCGACACTCGCACGCGCGACCATCATGTCGCGCTCCGCGGCAACGTAAAGCTGTGGCCGGCCCACGAGCGAAGCGAGCGATGGAACCAGACGCGGTTCGACCTGCGCGGCGAGCTCGGGCAGGGCTAAGCCGTCGACGTATGCCGAACGCAAATCGGTCGCGCCACGCGTCGAGAGTGCTTCGAGCGCAGCGATACGTCCGATCCCGGTCGCGATCGAAACGACGCCTGCGATGTCTTCATCGCTCGCCGCCGTCAGCAGCGCGGTCGTTGCACCCATGCTGTGACCGAGCGTGTAGATCGGGACGTGCGCGCCGAGTGCTTCGCGCGCGCGCTGGACCACCGCATGCATCGATTCGATCAAATCATCCAGGCCACGCAACGTTCCGAGACTCGCGCCCAGCTTGTGTCCGGGGAAATCGAGACTGAACGTGGCAAAGCCGTGACTCGCGAGAAAATTGCAAAGCAAATCGAGATTTTGTTTGCTGCTCGAATAGCCGTGACCGACGACTAGACCGACGCCGCGCGCACGTTTCGGCTCGTAGGCCAAATACGCGACGCGGTGTGCGATCGTCTGCGTAAAGCACAGATCGATTCGGCTAGCCATGCTGAATCGATCCGGTTATCGACCCATGTCGCATCGCCCTCGACGTAGTGCTCCTTCTTCCACACCTCGACGCGGCGCTTGAGCTCGTCGATCGCGTACTCGCAGGCATCGAAAGCTGCCGCACGGTGCGGAGCGCCGACTGCAACGCCGACGCTGGCCTCGCCGATTGCAAGATCCCCGGTGCGATGCACGATGGCGATCTCGCATGGACCAAAACGCGCAATCGCCTCGCGCGCAATTTCACGCATCTGCTCGAGCGCCATGGCCGGATACGCTTCATACGAGAGTCCGGTTACGCGGCGCCCATCGTTTTGCTCGCGCACCACGCCCAGAAACACGGCAACCGCACCGCAGGCATCGGTTCGTACGCCGGCGGCGAGCGCTTCGATCTCGATCGGCTCGCTCGTCAGGGAAATGAACGGCGATCCGGTTACGAGCATCTAACCGCCTCCGACCGGTGGCAGTAGCGCGACTTCGTCGCCTTCTGCGAGTGACGCAGCGTCGTCGACGATCTGCCCGTTGCGCGCGATGCGCGTCGAATCCGCAAGGGCCGCGAGCGCCGGAACGTCACGTTCGAGATGAGCCCGCAAAGCACCGACGGTCGGCACCTCCGCGAGGCCGAACTCGCGCTCCGAAAAGCCCAACAGCTCGCGAACGCGTGCAAACGCGATGACACGGATCATGCGACGCGGCCGAGTGCGAAGCGCTCGATCGCAAGTGCAACGCCGTCTTCGTCGTTGGTCGCGGTCGTAATCTGGACCGATTTCTTCACCTCGTCGAGCGAATTGCCCATCGCGATGCCGACTCCGGCCCATTGCAACATCGGCACGTCGTTGCGCGAGTCGCCGATGGCGAGCACGCGTTCACGCGGTATCTGGAAATCCGCGCACAACCGTACGAGCGCCTGTTTCTTTCCAGCTTCGCGGCTGAGAACTGCGCACTCGACGAATTTGCCCCACGTTTCATAACGAAAATTGAGCGGGAATGAACTGAACTCGCGCTCCATCGCAGCCACGGCTTCGGGGCCGAGAAAACGAATGAAGGTCGGCGCCTCGGTCAGGAGCTCGCGCAGCGAGCTGACTTCACGCCAGGACGGACCCTGCATGTCCGCCATGAAAACTTCGCCACCGGTCAGGCGATAGAAAACCTCTTCGACGTAGACGGCAACTTGAAGTTTGGCGTCTTCAGAGAACTCGATCATCGGTTTGGCATAGACGAGCGGCACCGGAATGTGGACGAGTGTCTTATTGCTTCCGAAGTCTTTTGTCAATGCGCCGTGACAGCAAATGACCGGGAGATTGAGCCCGAGCTCGCGCGAGATGCGCACCGGTGTTTCGACGCCGCGGCCGGTGACGAGAACGACACGAACGCCCTGTTCGAGGGCTCGCGCAATCGCGCGCTCGTTGCGAAGCGAAACGTGCTCGTCCGAGTTGAGTAGCGTACCGTCGAGGTCGAGCGCGATCAAATCGATCGTGGGCATATGTTCATCGTTGGGGAACGCCGGGCAACGCTCCTAGCAAGCCTTCCGTCTTAAGTCGTAGGCCCGGCAAGTGCAACCTGGCCGCATCGACCCCCTGTTCAAACGTCCTGTAATGGGCTGTACGGCGATCGCGCCTGGGATGACGGCCGGTGAGCGGGCACGCTTCATCGATGAGAACTTACCCGCTGGCCTCTTCCGCGTCGCCGATGGCGACGACGAACGTGTAGCATGGCGTATCGCGCCCGAGCCTTTCGGCCTCTCGCCGGCGACGGCGCATTCGCTGGAAACGCTCGGCGATGATCTGCTCGCCTTCTATCGTGCGCTCAACGCACTCTACATGCGCAGCGTGCGCGGCACGGCGCCCACGTTCATTGCTGAGTATCTCGATCAAGGAAAACCCGAGAACGTCATCAAGCTCGCGCGGCAAAATCGCTTTCGCAGCGATCTGATCGGCGTCATTCGGCCCGATCTGATCCTCACCGACGACGGATTCGTCGCGACCGAACTCGATAGTCTTCCGGGCGGAATGGGCTTCGTCGGCGCAATGGCCGAGCAGTATTGCCGCATCGGTTTCGAAAGCTTCGGCGGCTCGTCCGGTATGGCCGAAGGCCTGGCGTCGCTCTTCAGCGATCTGGCCGGAAATCCGCATCCCATTGCAGCAATCGTCGTCTCCGAAGAATCGGCCGACTATCGCGCCGAGTTGACCTGGCTCGCGGAGCGCATCACTGCCTCGTCGATCGCTACCGTCTATTGTGTCGCGCCGCAAGACATCGTTTTCACGGAACAAGCACTTTTCGTTCGCCTTCCCGACGGACGCGAAGAGAAGATCGACGTGTTGTACCGCAACTTCGAGATGTTCGATCTCCTGAACGTTCCGAAGTGGGAGCTCATGTTTTACGCGGCGCGAAAGAACCGCGTTCATATCACCCCGCCGCCCAAAGCGCAGCTCGAGGAGAAACTCGCTTTTGCGCTGTTCCATCACCCGCTGCTCGAAGAGTATTGGCGCGCCGAGCTCGATGCGACGACGTTCGAGCGTCTTGCGCACCTGATGCCGCCGACGTGGATCCTCGATCCTCGGCCGCTGCCGCCACAAGCCGTGATCCACTCGCTGAGCGTCTCCGGAAAGCCGGTCAGCGATTGGGAAGCCCTCACCAAACTCGGCAAAGCGGAGCGCGATTTGGTCGTGAAGCCCTCAGGTTTTTCCAACCTTGCGTGGGGCGCGCGCGGCGTAAAGATCGCAAACGATCTCTCGCGTGAAGAATGGTCGGCCGCCTTGCACGACGCACTCGCAGCCTACCCGACAACGCCACATATTCTTCAGCGCTTTCGCAAGGGACGGCGCGTCCAAACCCAGTGGTGGGATCGCGAGAGCAGTGAGATCAAGACGATGGATGGACGCGTCCGGCTCTCCCCCTACTACTTCGCGTCGCACGGTCATGCCAAGCTCGGTGGTGTTCTCGCGACGGTAGTCCCGGCCGACAAGCGTTTGATTCACGGGATGCGCGACGCCGTCATGGCGCCATGCGTAGTCCGCGAGGGCGGCGCCTAGCTCCTAGAAGGCGTTGATATGGAGATCCGCATGGTGCCGATTGATCCACGTGACGCGCAAAGCCGGATCGGCCTTGATGATCGGGTCGAGAGGCACGAAAATATCGCCATCGTATTCGAAGGGCGCAACCCGCAGGCGAACGTTGGACTTGTCGACCACCGCAATAAGGTTGCCAAGCCTAAACGATTCAGTGTGGCCGCGTACGCTGATGCGCACGCCCCGACGTTCGAACACAAGTAAACCGTCGAAGACGCGCGTCACGTCGATGCAATCGACGAACAACACGCCGTTCCGCACCAGCGCAACGGACCGCGTCGAGACCGGTCTCCCATCGAGCGTAAGACTAACACGTGTGCCTACGTCGTCGGCACGAACGGCTTGCCCCGCGCCCACAAACAGCGCAATCGCGGCGAGTACCGCCGCGATCGTTGCTCTATACAGCGCCGACCATCTCTTTCGTGTGCCAGGCGATATTCTGCGCGCGGTCGCCGACCCGTTCCAAGACCGCGAGCGAGAACAGCAGAAGGGTTCCCGCACGGACGACGCCGGGATCGGCTTGCATCTCCTGCTGCAGCTTCTCGATGCCGCGGTGATACAGCAGATCGACTTGATCGTCGCGCGCGATGACCGCATCGGCAAGCTCGACCGAACGATCGCTGAACGCACGCATCGCATCGACGACCATCTGGCGTGCTTCGTGACCCATGCGCCCGATCTCGACGTGCGCGGGACGGATCGGTGCGTCGATCAATTTTACTGCGTTCTTGCTGATGTCGACGGCGTAGTCACCGATCCGCTCCAAGTCGACGTTGATCTGCAGCATTGCTGCGACCTGACGCAATTCGCCGGCCAGCGGCTGCTGTTTCCACATCAATTCGATGCATTCGCCCTCGATCTGTCGACGCAGTGCGTCGATTTCATCGTCGCCCGCGATCACGCGCGCTGCGAGATCAACGTCGCGTTCTTCGAGTGCCGACACTGCCGAGTGCAGGGCATCGCTTGCGAGCGCGGCCAGGCGGACGCAGTCCAGGCGAGCATTTTCTAAGGCTTCATGATAAGCGGTACGCATGCCAAACCGAGTATAGCACCCCAGGAAGGGCACCGCATCCATGCGGCGCAACCCCGACCCCATGCGCGCAGTCGTCCTCGACACCAAAGGTGACGCTGACATTCTTCGCGTCACGGGCGGCGTTGCGGTATCCGAGCCGCACGGCGAGGAAGTCCGCGTTCGGATCCGCGCGTTCGGAATAAACCGCGCAGACGTTTTGCAGCGGCGCGGCCTCTATCCGGCCCCGCCGGACGCAATCGATCCGCGCATCCCGGGGCTCGAATATGCCGGCGAGATCGAAGCGCTCGGGCCACGTGCGCGCGAGCGAAACGTCGGCGACCGCGTCTGCGGAATAACCGGTGCCGGCGCATACGCGGAGCTGCTCGTCGTGCACGAACGCGCGACGGTGCGCGCGCCCGAAGGCATGCCGTTCGAATCGGTCGCCGCGATCCCCGAAGCGTTTATGACGGCCTGGGACGCACTTGAACAAGGCGGTTTCGCCCCCGGCGGATCTGTTGTGATACACGCCGTCGGCAGCGGCGTCGGCACGGCAGCCGCACAACTGGTCGCCGCCGCCGGCGGCATCGCAATCGGTACATCGCGAACGCGCGAGAAGCTCGAACGTGCGCGCGAATTCGGAATGGCCGACGGAACGTTGCTCGATGACGAATGGGATCAGTTGGCACGTTCGCGGACGAACGGCGCCGGCGTCGACGTGATCTTGGATTTCATCGGTCCGGCGACGTATGCCCGCAACATCTCGGCGATCCGCATCGGTGGCCGCATCGTCCAAATCGGAACGCTGGCAGGTGCAAAGAGCGAGATCGATATCGGTCTGTTTCACCGCAAGCGCGTCGCCTGGATCGGAACGATGCTGCGCGCGCGTCCGATCGAAGAAAAGATCGCGCTCGCGCGGCGCTTCGAGCGGCTCGTCATCCCGCAATTCGAAAGCGGTAAGCTGCGCCCGGTCGTCGATACGGTTTTCGCGTTCGATCAAATCGCCGAGTCGCATCGCCTGATGGAATCAGACAAGTCGTTCGGCAAGATCATCGTTCGCGTCTAGAACTCTTTCGCGGCGCGCGCCATCTCGTGCTCGATCAGCGGATTGAAGCCGATCCATTTTGCGCGCTCCTTGCCGTCCCGTCCGATGACGATCATCGTTGGGAAGACGGCGACGCCGAAAGCGTCAGCAGCTTTCATATTCGGATCGAACGCGACGCGGCGCATCTTCACGCTTCGTGCGTAGTGCCCCGCGATCGATTCCGTTTCTCCGGCGTCGACGCTGTAGACAAGTGCCTGGGGATGCGTTGTCTTATAATCTTCGATCAGTGGGATCGACAACTTGCACGGCTCGCACCATGAGGCCCAAAAGTCAAGAAAGACGACCTGCCCGCGGGCCTGCGCCAGGTTAAAGCTGGCGCCGCCCTCAAGCGGCAGAGTGAGGGGCGGGGCCGGGACCGGAACGAACGCAGGCGCGAGAAAGCGCGGTGCGATCAGAAATTTCCAGGCGGCCAGCGCGATCAGCACGATCGCAGCAATGTCGGCGATCCTCGCGAAACGGCGGTTCACGCTGCGGGTTTCGAGGAGGACCGGGAGTTTCCGGCGCAGAGCACCCTCGATGACGAAACCGGCAACCGTCACCCTCGACGCACGCGCGATTCCCACGGCCCAACGCAGCTCGTTTATACTCGAAGCGTTCGACCGGCTTCCGATCGGCGGCGTTCTCGAGCTGTCCGAAGAGAGTGATCCGCGCGCGCTTCGCAACGAGTTTGCGCAGTATCGTCCCGGCAAATTTGCGTGGGATGCGCGTAACCTCGGCTCGGGTCGCTGGACGGTGCGCCTGGAGCGCATCGACGAACGCGCCGACGTGGAGACATTCCTTTCGCATTGCCCGCCGTTCGGTGCGGCGAAAGCCGAGACGATTCGTCAGCTCGCCGCCGTCGCGACCGAGCGGCGCTACAAACACGGCGAGACGGTATTCGACGAAGGCGAGAAGTGGCCGTATCTCGGCTTCGTGCGCGAGGGCAAGATCGTTCTCACGCTGCTCTCGGCCGACGGCAAAACGCAAGCACTTGGCGAGCGGCTTGTTTTCGATCCGCTCAACGAAACGGGCGTGTTCGACGGCGGCGGAGCGACGACGCGGACCGAAGCACTGACCGATGCGACGCTCGTGCTCGTACCGAGTGAGGCCGTGCAAAGCGCCGTTCGCACCGACAACGAGCTTGCGCTGGGATTCTTGGCGGCCGCATCCCAAGCGCGACGCCGTTCGATCGACACGATCGCCGATCTGGCGTTCGCGCACGTCCTGCAACGCGTCGCGAAATTCTTGCTCTCCTATGCGCCGAACACCGCCGGGATGGCAAGCGGCTTGCCGGGGGTCGAAAATCTTTCGCAGGCGCAAATCGCCGCCGCGGCCGGAACGGTGCGCGACATGGCAGCGCGCGCGTTGCTTCGTTTAAAAAACTCTAAAGCCGTCGAGCTCGATCGTGGACGTGTGCGCGCGCTCGACCGAGACCGGCTTTCGGCGTTTGCGCATAACGTGCAAGCTCCGCCCGTCTAGACCTCGACGAACGGCCCTACGCGCTCGGGGAACACGTGACGCGGCGCCCGATAGGCAACAGCCGGGATAACCGCCGGGAACGTCGAGCGTTCAAGAAGTTCCGTCCGTAGAAAGAAAGCGTTGACGCCGGCGCTCTCGACACCGATGAGCGAATAACCCATCGACTCGCCGAGGTCGCTCAGCGACTGCAGGCTCGCGCCGTAGTAGTTGTCGTGCTGCCACGTATGCGCGGGATTATATTCCATCACCCAGCGCTTGGGCGGCGGGTGTGCTCCGTTAAACTCGATGACCACGAGACGAGGCCGGTAGGTCGCCCCGAGCACTTTCCAGACCCAGTAATCATTGCCGTCGATATCGATCGAAAGCAAGTCGAAGTCTTTGGGAACCGAGGCCCGCGAGAAAACGTCAATGACATTCTCCCGCGTTATAAACTCCTGTACCGTCTTCACGGACGGATGTTTGGCGTACGTCTCACTCAACCCGCGATATTCGTTCGGGTCGCCCTCGATCATGACGCCTGACCACCCGTAGCCTACGGCGAGGTCGCGGCTGTTGCATTCCGTTCCACTCTGGACGCCGAACTCTACAAAAAACCGCTGTTGCGGCTGTAAATGGCGGAAGATCTCGGTGATGATTCCATCTTCACCGTTCTGTGAGTAACGCTTCGCCTCAAAGCGATTGATCGGCGAGGGATACTGCTCGAGCGAAATCGTCCGGCTCGACTTTGTTTTCGCGCTCGACGCAAGCGCATCGAGTCGTTCTTCTGCGCGACGCGCGGAGTGCTCCCAAGTCCATCCGGCGAGCGCATGCGCAGCTGCATGCTGACCGCGGCGGCGTGCACCGTCGGGATCGTCGTAAACGGAACGCATCGCGGCCGCTACTTGCGCGACGTCGGGCTCGAGCAAGAAGCCTTCGTCTACCATTTCTTCGTTCGGTTTGGGCCAGGGCACGGTGCGCTTTGCATCGATCGGATAGCCGCTCGCTTCCGTAAAGAAGTCGTCGGTCGCGCCGCCCTTGGTAACGATCGCCGGAATCCCGCAAGCCATTGCCTCGAGTACCGGGAGCCCGAATCCTTCGCCGCGATACGGGTGAACCAGACAGCTAACGCTCCTATACAGCGCCGCCATCGCGTCTTCGGTCGGAAACACTTCTTCGGTGTAGAGCAGCTCAGCCAGATCGGTGCGCGATGCAAGCTCCAGTATTTTCTTCGTGGGTCGAGGTGAATACCAGGGTACGTCCTTGATGACGAGTGCGACATCGTCGGTCGGTTTGAATGCGCGTTCCCACGCCGCTAAAAGAACGTCGATGCCTTTGCGAACAATCGTTCCTCCGACGAAGAGGAACACACAACGGCGTTCGGTCGGAATCGTTCTGCGCGATTGGCGTGGCGAATACACGGCAGGATCGAATCCAAGCGGAACGACGTGAACGCGCTCCGGCGAAAAGCCCGCTCTCAAATACTCTTGCGCGACGAACGAGCTGTAGCACCAGACTTCGTCGACGTTGTCGCGCCACTCGGACACCCAGCGTTTCGGCAGCGACCCGAATTCCCACGGTTGGACCTGCACGTAACACTTGTGCTCCAGCTGCGAGGTCGCAGCTGGAAAGAAATGCCGAATCAGAATGTCGGGAGAATCGATGCGCCGCGAACGCAGCGGTTCGAGCGCAGACGCTGCGGTCCCGGGAATCGGCTTGTTAGACGGCTCCGTGAGCAACCCAAGATCGAATTTCGAACGACGAGCGATTGCACCAAACAGGCAACGATTGACAGTCGAGAGCGAGCTATGGGGTGCAATGAAATCGCCTTCAACAACGACGGTCGGAAGGCCGATGGCGCTCGTCGCGGCGCGCGCCTTGCGCCCCACGATGTAGGTGTCCTCCCAGCCCAACGGTTCCTGACCTGAGGTAATCGTCTCGAGCTCGAGATCATCGAAGAACTTCTTGAGCAGATCGCGCGGATACGGACGCTTGTGCGTGTGATCCATCCAGAATCCGCCATGCAGGACCGTTTCGTTCGCCCAGTTCGGCGTCCGGACGATCAGTACGCCGCCTGGTTGCAGCGCGGCCGTAGCGGCTTCGAGCATCGCGAGAGCTTCTTCGCCCCACATGTGTTCGATGATGTGACTCAGATGGATGCCATCGAACGCACCCACCCACCGCTCGATGAGTCTTTGATCTCCGACGTGCGCTTCATGGCCGCGTTCGCGCGCTTGCGCAACCATGGACGGATCGAGGTCGATCCCGACCGTCTTGGCGCCAACCTCTCGCATGAGATCGAGAAAATATCCCGGGCCACATCCGACATCGAGAACGGCCTTGCACTCTCGCATGAACTCGACGTACGGCGAGTGCCACTTTTTGAGATCGTTCTCCCTACCCGGATCGCCTTGGAAAAGCGAAAAGCGTTGGCCGCTCATTTCCGGAGAGGTACTCCGCGCGCCGGAGCGCCTCCGCTTACGTCACTTCTTCAAGCTGCGCGGTCTCGACCATGACGTGCGTTCCTTCGATCGCTTCGGGTGCCTGCGCGTCAAATGCGGCGCGCTTGCTTTGGGCGGCGGCTTCCGTGATCGACTCGGATTGCGTGACCGCTCGCGCACCGAGCGCGTCTTGGCCTTTGCGGACCGATCCAAGCGCGACCGATAAACGGTTCTGAAGATCGCCGAGAATCGTGGCCGCATACTGATCCGCGCCTTCACGGATCTTCTTCGCACGCTCCTCAGCATCGCGAAGGACGGTCTCAGCGGTTGCACGCGCTTGTGTTAGGATCTCGTGATTGTCGACCATCTGCGCGTGATGCTCGCTCGCTTCACTGACGATCTCTTGCGCGCGTTCCTGCGCTTCACGCAGCATCCGGTCTTTGTCTTTCGCGATCATTTTCGCGCGACCGACCTCCTCGGGGAGCGTCGAGCGCATCTTCTCGATAAGCTCGAGAATGCGTTCCTCGCTCAGGATACGGCGCCGGAACGGGAGCATGGTTCCTTCCCGAACGTAAGCTTCAAGTCGATCGATCACACGGTAGATGGACATCCTGCCTCCTTAGCGGTTTAGACTGTTTCTTCGCGCATTCATCATGCGCAAGACGGGTTCGGGAACGTACCCACTCACGTCGCCGCCGAGAAAGAACACTTCTTTGATCAAGCTTGACGATACAAAACTGTATTTCGCATCCGACATCAAAAACATCGTGTCGACGCCTGATAGCGAGCGATTCATCAGGGCCGTGGAAAGCTCCGATTCGAAATCGGAGACGACACGCAGCCCCTTGACGATCACGTCCGCACCGAGTTCTTTCACGAAATCGGCGAGCAGCCCGCGAAAATCCATGACTTCGATATTTGGTATCGACGCCGCGCACTCGCGAATCATGGCTTGACGCTCTTCCAGCGTGAAAAGCGGCTCGCGCTTCTGCGGATTGACGACGACCGCGACGGTCAGACGGTCAAAGACTGCTGCCGAACGGCGAATCACGTTGAGGTGACCATTGGTTAGCGGATCGAACGAACCGGGATAGACCGCGTGCGAGCCGCCGGTCACGAATCGGCCTGCGCTTTCAAGAACGCGACGACGACGTCGCCATATCGCTCCTCGCGGGTGACCTCGAAGCCGGGCGTTTCCGGGGAAGAGTGTCCGCTGTGCTCGAAAACAACGATCGCGTCCTCTGAAAGTAAGCCGCGTGTTCGCAGCGTTCCCAGCGGCTGCGCCGGGAATCCCATCTCGTAGGGCGGGTCGGCAAAGACGAGATCGTATTTACGCTCGAGACGCGTAACCGCGCGCTCGGCGCGCATGGTGAGGATCTCGACTTGCTTTGCCACATCGAGATCGCCGGCTGCTTCGCGCAAGAGATCCGCAACGCCGGGATTCGATTCCACGAACGTCACGAAGGTCGCTCCGCGTGAGAGTGCCTCGAAGCCGAGCGCTCCGCTCCCCGCAAAAAGATCGAGAACGACTGCGTCTTCCGAACGCGTCGAGAGAATCGCGAACAGCGACTCCTTCACTCGCGCCGGCGTTGGCCGGACACCCCGTTTGGGGACGCTAGGCAACCGGCGGCTGCGTAATGTTCCTCCGGTTAGTCGCAAGAGCACTCACTCCAAACGGAGCGGCTGCGCACCAACATTTCGGGTTTATGTCTTCGGCATCGCCTCCAGGCGACCTGGCATGCCCTGCGCGTCGGCTGCGTCGATCAAGTCGAGCAGATCGAGCGGCTGATCGATGACCGCCGACGGCGCTGGAGCATGACTCGGATACGACACGCCGGAATGCTCGTGATACCAGATCCCTTGGAAGCCGCAATCGATGCTCGCGCGCACGTCGCTTGCCGGATTGTCGCCGACATACCAGATGCACGCATCGGTCGGGAATGTATCCGCGAGCAGTGCGAACGCTTCGGGCGCCGGCTTCGCGAATCCGATCGCATCGCTGACCAATACCGCCCCCGTATAATGAATCGCTTCCGCTTTCTTTTCTTGAAGTGGGCTCCAGCCGTTCGTGAGGATCGCATGCGGTATGCCGCGCGAATCTAAACCGGCGAAGAGCTCGTTGACTCCGGGCAGCGCGACGACATGATGCGGCACGAGCGCTAAGCTGATCTCGCGGAAGCGCTCGCCGGCGCCTTTTTTGCGATCTTTCCGAATAGAGTGCACGAACCCCGCGATCATGTGATCGAGATCGAGGCGTCCCGAACGCATCTCTTGCAACAACGTGTCGATTTGCGCGAGGCGCGCGATATCGTTTGCGCCGATGACCACGCCGAGCTCTTTCGCGAGATCGATCAGCGCCGTGCGTTCGAGCTTGTTGTCGATGGCCAGCGTATGATCGAGATCGAACCCGACTGCGATTCTCACGATGATATCAGCATGGCGCGTGCGGCCGGCATCGCCTCGACCAAACCACGCAGCGCGCGGTGATCGGGGTGCTCCAACGCAGGATCCCCGGCGACGATACGGTCCGCCTCACGCTTGGCCTCGAGGTACACAGAGAAATCTTGCACGAGGTCCCCAAAGGTTCCGCTCCCGGCGCCGGCTTGCTGGGTCCCGGCCATATCCCCGGCCCGTCGCAGACGCAAGTCTTCTTCAGCGATCCTAAACCCATCCTCGGTTTGCGTGAGAATCTCCAGGCGCCGCGTCTCAGCGACGTCGTCAGGGGCAACGAGGACGCAAAATGACCTCGCAATCCCGCGTCCCACGCGTCCTCGGAGCTGGTGAAGCTGGGCCAAACCGTAGCGGTGGGCGTCGAGGACCACCATGACCGAGGCATTCGCAATATCGACGCCGACCTCGACGACCGTCGTCGCGATCAAGACGTCCGTCTCACCCCGCACGAAACGCCCCATCGCCGCGTCCTTGTCGCGCGGCGGCATGCGGCCGTGCAGCACGTCGACCCGAAGCCCAGCCAGATCTTCCCGAGTGACGCGCTTGGCTTCGTCGAGCGCCGCAACGCGCGGCGCGTTTTCGTATCCGGAAGCCTCGATAGCCGGGGCGACGACGTAGGCTTGCTGTCCGCGTCCGACGTTTTTGCGCACGAAGTCATAAACGATCGGCTTTCGGCTCTCGCGAATCACGTAGGTCCCAATCGGCGTGCGTCCGGGGGGAAGCTCGTCGATGACGGACAGGTCCAGATCCGCGTAGCGCGTTTGCGCAAGCGTACGCGGAATCGGCGTCGCGGTCATGTGGAGCGTATGCGGGATTGCATCGGCGCCTTTGGCGCGCAGCGCGGCGCGGTGCTCGACGCCAAAACGATGTTGTTCGTCGATGATGACCAAGCCCAAACGCTTGAACTCGACGCTTTCCGTCAAGAGCGCGTGCGTCCCGATGGCCAGCAACGCTTCACCGCTGGCGATGCGGTCGTTCGCATTTCTTCGCGCCGGAGCCGACAAGCTCCCGAACACGGCCTCAACCGTCACGCCGAACGGAAGCAACAGCGGCGCAAGTTTTTGCGCATGTTGCGCGGCCAAGATTTCGGTAGGCGCCATCAGCGCGCTTTGAACGCCGGCCGATGCCGCCGCGACGATCGCGGCTGCCGCAACCAGCGTCTTGCCGGATCCGACGTCGCCCTGTAAGAGGCGGTTCATCGCGTGCGGCTCGCGCATGTCGGTGAGAATTTCTGCGATGACGTTCCGCTGCGCACCTGTCAGCCGGAACGGAAGCGACTCCTCGAAGCGCTCCATGAGCTGCGGCGTCGCATCGATTGGAATTGCTCTCCCTGCGCGTCTGCGCTCGGCACGAACGAGCGCCGCGGCAAGTGCGATCGCGAAAAACTCCTCGTAGATGATGCGGCGGCGCGCAGGTGCGACGTCGCTCGGCGTTTTCGGCGCGTGAATGTCATGCCAGGCCATCCGTGCAGTGATCAGCCGATGCGCGCGAACGATCTCGTCCGGTAAGCGCTCCTCGACCGTTTCCAGCAGTCGCGAAAGATTGCGCGAGATAATCGAGCGTATCGTTCGGGTCGGAACGTCCTTGGTCGCGGGGTAGACGGGCACGACCTCGCCGCTAAAGGTCGCATCTTCGCCAAGCACGCGGTGATGCATGACGTTGAGCTCGATCGTTACCCCACCGCGACGGCGTTTCGCGGCAACGCGTCCGTGCACGAACAAACGCATTCCCGGCCGAATCTTTCCGTCGAGTCCACGCCGTCCATACCAGACGGCACGAAGCGTGCCGCTATCGTCGCGTAGCTCGACGTTCGTAATTGCGATCCGTGCGCGAACGTCGCGCACGCTCACGACCTGCGCGACCGCGATCTCTTCCGTCGGCTCCGATGAACGCAGCGCATCGGCGGCGATCGCAGCCAACGGCCGCGGCTCACGCCAGTCTTTATAGTCGCGCGGGATGTGCGCGAGCAAATCGCGCGGTCCTTCCAAACCCATCTCGCGGAGCGCGCGCGCAGTCGCGGGACCGACACCCGCAAGCCCTTCGAGCGACTCTGTTTTCGCTTCTTTCAGCGCGCTCGTCTTTGAAACTCGCTGCCGATCTCGTCCAGCGTGACGCCTTCCTCCGCCAACAGCACGAGCGTATGGAAGATCAAATCGGCCGCTTCCCAGACGATTTCGTCGTGCGCTTTGTTTTTCGCGGCGATGACGAGCTCGGTCGCTTCCTCGCCGATCTTCTTTCCGATGCGATCGACGCCGCCTTCCAACAACTTTGCGACGTAGCTTTGCGAGACGTCAGCACCCCGCCGGGATTCAATCGTTCGTTCGAGATGATCGATAGCCCGAACGAAGGCGCCGGTGTTCTCGTGGCCGGAAGCCGCGAAAAGCGGATCGTGGAAACACGAATCGGCACCCGTGTGACACGCCGGTCCGTGCGGAATGACGCGATACATCAACGCGTCCCCGTCGCAGTCAGCGACGATCTCGACCACGTCTTGCGTGTGTCCGGATTCCTCGCCCTTACGCCATAAACGCTTACGCGACCGCGACCAGAGATGCGTTTGCTTGGTCGCAATCGTTTTTTCGACGGCTTCGCGGTTCGCGTAAGCAAGCGTGAGCAAACGGTGGGTGCGTGCGTCGACGATACTAACCGGGACCAAGCCGGCTTCGTCGAACGCGATGTCCTCGACGTTCATTTTACCGTGCCGAGCGGACGAACGTGCAGGCCGTGCTCCGTCAGCTCGCGCTTTAGCACGCCGATATCGAGAATGGCGTAATGGAAGAGCGATGCAGCCAGCGCCGCATCGGCATGCGAGCGTTCGAAAACATCGACGAAGTCTTGCACGCTCCCGGCGCCGCCCGATGCAATCACCGGGACGTCAACGGCGTCGTGCACGGCGCTCGTCAAGGCCAGATCGTATCCGGCGCGCGTACCATCCGCATCCATGCTCGTCAGCAGTATCTCACCTGCGCCGCGCCGCGCGGCTTCCCGCGCCCACTCGATCGCATCACGTCCCACGGGCGTTCTTCCGCCGTCGACGACGACTTCCCATGAATCGTCTTTCCGCCGCGCGTCGATCGCGACGATGACGCACTGACTCCCGAATTCTGCTGCGGCTGCATCGATCAAGTCAGGCTGTCGCACCGCGGCGCTGTTCATCGAGATCTTATCGCATCCACTGCGCAGCAAATCACGTGCATCCTCGATTCCGTTGATGCCGCCGCCGACCGCAAACGGAATCGTCAGCTCAGCCGCGACGGCTGCGACGACGGACCGCGTCGCGCGGCGCCCTTCGACAGTTGCCGTGATGTCGAGGAATACGAGTTCGTCGGCGCCGGCCTCTTCATACGCGCGCGCCAACGCAACCGGATCGCCGGCATCGACCAAATCTACGAACCGTACGCCTTTAACGACACGTCCGTCTTTGATGTCGAGACATGGAATGATTCGCCGCGCAATCACGGTCGGTTGGCTTCGGCGAGCGTCAGCGTTTGCCCGCCGGTACCGAGGGTCCCCTCGAAGCGCATTGCAAGCAACGCCAAATCGTCGACGACGACGCCCGCACTACGCTGCCGTACCGTCTCGATCAGCAGATCGCACAACGCCTGCGCCTCGTTCGGTCCTTGCACGATCAAATCTGCGGCTCCCTCGGTACCCAACATCTCTCCCGACTCGTCGCGCGACTCTGTGAGTCCGTCGGTTGCAAGCAAAACGATATCGCCCGCCGAGAGCGTGATCGCCGATTCGACGTACACCGAATCGCTTTCCAAGCCGACGATCGGACCGCCAACGTCGAGGACGCGTGCAATCTTGCCGTGCCGGAAAAAAGCCGGTTCGCCTCCCGCGCACACGTAGTCGAAGCGTCCGCTGCGTGCATCCAAGACGCCCAAGAATGCGACCGCGAACATCGACGGATCGCTTACGGTGCTCGCAAAGAGACGGTTGAATTCGGTCATCACCCGATCCGGCCGGCCGTAAGTTTGCAGCAGCGCACGAATCGAGTACTTGCAAAACGCCGTGTTCACGACCGCGTCGACGCCTTTGCCGCTCATGTCCGCGATCATGATCGCTCCGCGATCGTCGGCGAGCTGCCACGCCGCGAACAAGTCTCCGCCGACTTCGGCTTCGCTCGTTGCGGAAACGTACGCGGTTCCGACCGTCGACCCGGGAATCGGCTGCCATCCGACGCCGAGCGCGGCTTGCAGATGTCCGGCGATCGAATGCTGGCGTTCGAGCGCAGCCGAGGTCGAATGCTGCGCGAGCGCAAGATACAAAACGCCAAGCGATACGATGAGAACGAAGCCGACCGCAAACTCGACTGTCCGGCTGATGTTCGATTCGAGCGACGCGGAGACTTCATCGTTCTTGGCTGTGATCTCGTCGCGCAGCGCCGCCGCTTCGCGTCGAATCCGATCGTCGAGGATCTTTCCGTACGATTCCAAGCGGGCGACGTTGCCCGGCGCAGGATTGCGAATCAACTCCTCGGCGACGCCTCTTCGCCATTCCCGATGCCATTCGAGGATACGCGCCAATCTGGCACGCGTTCTACTCAAGTCGCTTTCGCCGAGCCGCTGATACAGGGTGCGGCCCAGCTCCTCGAACGGATCCGCGCGCGAGGAAAGATACGGCTCCAGAAACGCGGGGTTCTTGGAGATCAAGAAGCCGCGCAGTGAAGTCTCTTCATCCAGCTGCATGCGGACGAGCTGATCGGCGCGTTCTTGGACGCCGAAGAGCAGCTTTTGCTCGAGCGCGGACTCCCGCAGCTGGCGCGCAGCGACCAGACCGGCTACCAGCGCGATCACCGATACGACAAAGATGAGACTTGCGAGCAGCACCGCGCCGCCGGTCCCAATGCGCGCGAAGCGGGGCACAACGCGACGGGGTTCAGACATCATTTGGAGGCGACGCCCAGAGTCGAACTGGGGAATGGAGCTTTTGCAGAGCTCTGCCTTACCACTTGGCTACGTCGCCACCTGGGCACGCCTGGGCCTTGGCACGCAGGTGCAGGGTTGGAGCGGGTACCGAGAATCGAACTCGGACATTCAGCTTGGGAAGCTGACAGGCTACCATTACATCACACCCGCCCGGCGGGCTGAGCCTCGTTCGTGAGGCCGCCAAGGGCGTCCTGTGCTTGACACTTCGACTGCTCTTGTGATTGGATGCAAAAGCAATGTTGGCAATCGCATCGTTTTATGCGTACTACTTTTACTGGGTGGAGTCGCCGCTCGGCTGAGTTGGTACGCGCATTAAAACGTTCGCAGAATTGCGAAAGCGCGAACCCCTCGCCGAAGCGGCGGGGGGTTTTTCCTTTATAAATGGTGTGAACGGAGGATCAACAATGATCGGGGCATTCGAAGGTATCGACGGCGCGCACTCGCAGCTGGCGCTCGAGGCATACTTTCGCGCACGGTCCGGAGCCGAAGACGCGACGACGCTGGGGACGCCGAGTTTTCGCGCGGCGGCGGTAGCCGTCTCGGCCGGACGCGCCGACGTTGGGATCGTTCCCATCGACAACGCGATCGCCGGTACGGTGCGCGACGGTTACGATCTTCTGCTCGAATTCGATCTGGTGCCCGTTGCCGAGATCGTTTGGCGCATGGATCATCGATTGCTCGGCACGCCGGGAACGACGATCGAAGACGTGCGTGAAATTCTCGCGCATCCGCTCGTGATCGCGGAGTGTGGAAAGTTTCTTGCCAGCCTCCCGCACGCGCGAACGGTGCCATGCGAAGATACCGGCATCGCTGCGCGCGAGGTCGCACGCGCGGGGAACACCGGCATTGCCGCAATTGCTCCGCCGAGCGCCGCCGTACGCTACGGACTCGTCGAGCTCGCACCACGTGTCGCCGACCATCCCGAAAACTTCACGCGCTTCATCGTCTTCCGTGGACATGACTGCAATCACCCCGCGCTGGCAGTCGATGAAAGCGACGGCCCGCGCAAGACGTCGCTGATTCTCGTCACGTCGAACGCCGCCGGCTCGCTGTCGCGGTGTCTCGGCGTGATTGCATCGGCCGGGATCAGCGTCGGGAAATTGGAATCGAAACCGACGCTCGGCCGCCCGCAAGAAGCCGAATTCTATCTCGACATCGACGGCGATCTGCTCGATCCGCAGCACGCAAACGCCCTCGCCGCTCTGCGCAGGCTGCGCTCGATCTGCGCATCATCGGCAGCTACCGCGCAAACGCACACGTCGCCGCAGTCGCAGCCGGAATCGCTGCGCCACCGATCCCGTCGCTGCGCGACATGCTGCCGAAGACAGCCTTCGTTCCGCAGAAGCCGCAGAAAAGCTCCGCTTCCTCGAGCACGCCCCGTGCTGCGCGCGATTCGCGACCGACCGGTACGCGCTTGCGCATCGGCAACGTTGACATCGGCGACGGCATGTTCGCGATCATCGCAGGTCCGTGTTCGGTTGAATCCCGCGGGCAAGTGCTGGAAACCGCGCATGCCGTCCACGACGCTGGGCGCGGTGATGCTGCGCGGCGGCGCATTCAAGCCGCGCACCAATCCGTACGCGTTCCAAGGCCTGGGCTGGGAAGGCGTTACGCATCTGTGCGAAGCCGGCCGCGCGACCGGCATGCCGACCGTCAGCGAAGTCATGAGCATCGATCAAGTCGAGCGTATGGCGGCGCAGGTCGACGTACTGCAGATCGGCGCCCGCAACATGCAGAACTTCGATCTGCTCAAAGCGATCGGCCGGACCGGAAAGCCCGTGCTCCTCAAGCGCGGTCTCTCGGCAACGATCGAAGAACTGATCGCCGCAGCCGAATACATTCTCGCCGAAGGCAATCCCGAACGTAATGCTGTGCGAGCGCGGAATCCGCACGTTCGAAACGGCGACGCGCAACACGCTCGATCTCTCGGCGATACCCGTGCTGCGCGAGAAAACGCATCTTCCGGTCTTCGTCGATCCGTCACACGGCGTCGGCGTGCGCCGCTGGATCGCGCCGATGTGCCGCGCCGCGAAAGCCGCCGGCGCGCACGGATTTGATTCTCGAAGTGCATCCGAACCCGCCCGAGGCGCTGAGCGATAAGGATCAAGCGCTCACGTTGAAGATTTCCGCACGATCGTCGCCGAGCTCGACCGCGTTCCGATCTTCGATTCTGGTGAGGCCACGCTCAAGGCGTGAGCAAACTAGCCGTCGCGCCCGCGTCGAACGCGTTGCGTGGCAGTCTCTCCGTCCCGGGCGACAAATCGATCGCGCATCGCGCGCTTCTGTTTGCGGCGCTTGCAGCCGGACGTACGCGCATCGCCGGACTCCCGAGCGGTCACGACGTGCGTTCGACGCGGCGCTGCCTCGAAGCACTCGGCATAGCGATCAGCGACGCGAACGGCGATGTCATCGTCGAGGGCGGCGCCGGCGCGTTCGCGCAACCATCCGAACCGCTGGATTGCGGAAACTCGGGAACGACGATGCGTTTGCTTAGCGGAATTCTCTGCGCGCAGGATCTCGACGTCACGCTCGACGGCGACGAATCGCTCCGAAAACGTCCGATGCGCCGCATCGCCACGCCGCTGACGGAAATGGGCGCGGTGATCGATCTCGAGAACGGCTCGCACGCACCGATTCGCGTGCGCGGAACTTCGCGGCTTCGTGGATTCGACTACGAGCTTCAGGTCAATAGCGCGCAAGTCAAAGGCGCGCTCATTTTTGCGGCGCTGAACGCCACCGGCACGACGATTTTGCGCGGCGCGTTGCGCAGCCGCGATCACAGCGAACGCATGCTGCCGGCTTTCGGTGGGACGATCGCGGCTCGTGAGGGGACGTTGCAGATCGACGGACGCCAACATCTTCGCGCCATGCCTGAGACGTTGACGATTCCGGGCGATCTATCGAGCGCAGCATATTGGATCGCTGCCGGTACGATCGTTCCGCACAGCCGGATCGAGATCACGGGCGTCGGCTTGAATCCGACGCGTTTAGGCTTTATCGATGTTCTCCGGCGCATGGGCGCGGCAATTTCGCTGACGCATCACGGATCTTCCGCCGAACCGCTGGGTACGATCGTCACCGAATATGCGCCGCTGCGCGCGACGATCGTCGAAGGGAACGAGGTTCCCGATCTCGTCGACGAGCTGCCGCTGCTTGCAATCGTGGCCTCATTTGCCGAAGGGACGACGCACGTACGCGGAGCCGAAGAATTGCGCTATAAAGAATCCGATCGCATCGAAGCGATCGTCTGCGGCGGACGCGCGATCGGAATGCAAATCGAGCCGTATACCGACGGATTCTCCGTAACCGGGCCAGCCTCGCTGCACGGCGGAACGATCGATGCGATGCACGATCATCGTATCGCGATGGCCTTCGCGATCGCCGGCCTCGGCACGCCGGGACCGATCGGGATATCCGGAGCGGATTCCGTTGCAATCTCGTATCCGCAGTTCTTTTCTACATTGGATTCGCTGCGTGGCTGAGTATCGCGCCGCGGTAATCGGTCATCCGATTGCGCATTCGCTTTCGCCTGCGCTCTTTGCCGAGTTCGCACGCGTCGCAGAAATCGATCTCGACTATCAAGCGGTCGACGTTCATCCGGACGCGCTTGCGGGCACGCTCGCAGTTTGGCGCGACGACGCGCAGTTCGTCGGCTGCAACGTCACGATGCCGCACAAGGAACACATCGCCCCGCTGCTCGACGGATGGACGGACGCTGCGCGTGCAACGGCTGCCGTCAACGTCGTGCGGCGTGGAGGCGCGGGCTTCATCGGCGACAACACCGACGTCGCAGGGATCTCGGCGACGCTTGATTTGGCTGGATTTGAAACGCGTGGCGTTCACGCCGTGCTCTTCGGCGCCGGTGGCGGCGCACGCGCAGTCGCGACCGTCCTCGGCGCACGCGGCGCGGCCACAGTAACTATCGTTGCACGAACGCTCGCACGCGCTAAGGCACTTTGCGCGGATGCATCGCTGCGCTCGCCGGCGACGACGTTCACCGCGCTCGAGATGAACGCGGAGCTGCCTGCCGCAGACCTCTACGTCAACGCGACGCCGCTCGGACAAACCGGTCAGCCTGCACGCGATCTTCTGCCCGCAAACGCGCCGGTATCGTCGCTCGTATTCGATCTCGTGTATCGTCCCGCCGACACACCGTTCTTGGCGCACGCGCGCATAAAAGGCTTGCGCGCCATCGGCGGCTTCACGATGCTCTTGGAACAAGCGCTCGCGACATTCGAGGCTTGGTTCGAGTTTCGTCCGGCGATCGACAACGCGTCACGCATTCGTCTCGAGAAGCTTGCGGCATGAGCGTGCGTTATCTGACCGCAGGCGAATCGCACGGCCAAGCCCTCATGGGCATCATCGAAGGGCTTCCCGCGGGGATCGAGATCTCCAGCGCGTACTTGCACGCGCAAGCCAAGCGTCGCAAGCTCGGCTACGGACGCGGAAACCGTCAGAACATCGAGACCGATGAAATTCGCATTCTTGCCGGCGTCCGTTTCGGCAAGACGCTCGGCAGCCCGATCGGACTCGTCATCGACAACCGCGACTGGCGCTCGTGGTCGGAGATCATGTCCGTCGAAGAACCTGCCGACGAAAGCATTCGTTCACGTCGCGTCGTCAGCGTACCGCGACCCGGACATGCCGATCGCATCGGCGGCATCAAATACGCGCACGACGACATGCGCAACGTCCTTGAGCGCGCCAGCGCACGTGAGACGGCCGCACGCGTTGCGCTCGGAAGCGTCGCGCGCCGCTTTCTCGAGTGCATCGGGGTTGAGATTCAAAGCCGCGTCGTGCAAATCGGTGATGCCGTCGACGAGTCGCCTTTCGACGAGATCGATACCGAGACGATCGATGCATCTCCGGTTCGCGCGCTCGACGCCGCAGCGGCGCAGCGCATGATCGGGACGATCGAAGCTGCCAAAGGCGCCGGCGATACGCTCGGTGGCGTGATCGAAGCGGTGGCGCGCAACGTTCCGGTCGGTCTTGGTTCGTACGTGCAATGGGATCGCCGTCTCGAGGCCGAGATCGGCAAAGCATTTCTTTCGCTCAACGCAATCAAGGGCGTCGAAGTCGGACTCGGCTTTTCGCTGGCGCGCGCTCCGGGAACGTCGGCGCATGACGCATTTTATCCGGGAAACGGCGACGGTTCGCGAACGTCGTATCGCACCAACCGTTCCGGCGGCGTCGACGGCGGGATGACGACGGGACAGCCGATCGTCGTGCGCGCAGCGATGAAGCCGCTTGCGACGCTCATGAAGCCGCTTGATTCCGTCGATCTACGAACGGGCGAAGCCACGCAGGCGCACATCGAGCGCAGCGACGTTTGCGCGGTGCCGGCGGCGGCTGTGATCGGAGAATCGTTGCTCGCGCTTGTCCTCGCATCCGCTGTGCTCGAGAAATTCGGCGGCGATACGATCGATGAGGTGCGCGAGCGCGTCCGCGCGTGGGACGCTACCGTGCGTGCCCGATAGCATCTTCCTCTGCGGTCTTTCAGGTAGTGGAAAATCGACGGTCGCGCCGCTCCTAGCACGGCTGCGCGGATGCGTCGCGCTCGACACCGATGCAATGATCGTCGCCGAGGCTGGTACGACAATCGTCGAGATTTTCGCGCGCGAAGGCGAGCCGGGATTTCGCGAGCGTGAGGCACGCGCAGTCAAGGCGGCGTGCGAACATCCCGGCGCAGTCGTTGCCCTCGGCGGCGGCGCACTCGAGCGCGACGACTCCTTCGACAGCGTACGCGCAGCGGGCGTGCTGATATTCCTGGATGCTTCCGATGAGGTTCTCGCCTCCCGCCTCGATCGCGGAAACGCCGAGATTCGCCCGCTGCTCGCGCAGCCCGGTGCGCTCGCCGAGATGCGCGCGCGCCGGCTTGCCCGCTTCGAACACGCTTCATTGCGCATCGACACAAGCTCTCTTAGTCCCCAAGAAATTGCAGCCCGTGTCACCCTGAGCGTCGTATGAAAGTCACCGTCCCGCTCAAAGGACGCGCATACAGCGTCGTCATCCGCGACGGCGCACTGCGCGATCTGGTTCGTCTCACGGGCGCTACGCGCGGAACGCGTGTTGCGATCGTCGGCGATCGACGGCTTGCGAAAACGCTGACGCAGCTCGCGCGCGCATTCGAGGCGTACGGGAATCCGGCGACGGCGATTGCGGTTGCGGCCGAAGAGCGTCTCAAATCGCTGCACAGCATCGAGCCGCTGTACGGCAAGCTACTGCGCGCGGGCTTGGACCGGCGCTCGACGATCGTGGGCGTTGGTGGTGGCACGATCGGCGATGCAATCGGATTCGTCGCCGCTACCTATTTACGCGGTGTGCGATTCATCTCGGTGCCGACGACACTGCTGGCCGATGTCGACTCGTCGATCGGCGGTAAGACCGGCTTGAACCACGATCTCGGCAAGAATCTCATCGGCGTGGTCGCGCAACCGGATCTGGTCGTCATCGATCCAAGCGTCCTTCGCGGACTCGATAGGCGGGATCGCATCTCCGGGCTCGGGGAGATCGTGAAATCGGCCTTGATCGCCGATGCACGCCTCTATCGAACGCTGCTGACTTCGTGGAAAGACGTCGTCGCGCTTCGTGAGCCGCTGACGACGCGCATCATTGCACGCTGCGTCGCGATCAAGGCACGCGTCGTCGCCGCCGACGAGCGCGAGCGCACCGGGATTCGCGCACAGCTCAATTTCGGCCATACCGTAGCGCACGCGCTCGAAAACGTCGCGGGTTACGGCGTGTTGCGGCACGGCGAGGCGGTGATCGTCGGGATGCGCGCTGCCGTGGCCCTTTCCGCTGCGCGCGGCCACCTGCGCGACGCGGATGCGCACGCGATCGAGCGTTTCTTGCGAACGCTTCCCGTACCCGATACGTGGCAAGACTATTCAGCGCGAACCATCGCCGCGGCCACACGGCATGACAAGAAGCGCGGCGCGAAGGGAGTCCTCTTCGTCTTGCTCGATCGGATCGGACGCACGATTAACGACGACGGCGTATCGCACGATCAGTTGCTCGCCGCGCTCCGGTTCATCGGGTTTTCGCGTTGATGGACCAAATCTTAACTTTGCTCGACCTTGATTCGTATCTGCAAGCACTAGAGCGACTCGCCGCGAAAACGGTGGGGTGAGGGGAACCCTACTTCGCGCGGCTGGTTTGCTCGCCGGCCTAACGTTGCTTGTGAATTTGGCGCTCGGTGCCGAAGGTTCAGCGCTATTCGTGTCCCCGAATTCGCCGGCGGCGATAATGTCTGCAGCACGCGGTTTCAACGTTGCGAATATCGATCCGACGTGCAAGCCGTGTCAAGACTTCTTTCGCTACGCAATGGGCGGATGGCGCGCCAACAATCCGATTCCTCCGACGGCGAGCCGATGGTCAGTGCTCGATGAGCTGCGCGGGGAAAATCGCGCGGCACTGCACGATATGCTCGAGAACGTTGCGCACGACGCCTGGCCGCACGGTTCTCCGGGACAGAAGGCCGGTGACTACTACGTCTCGTGCATGAACGTGCGCGAGCGCGATGTGGCGGGTTTGGGACCCATCCAAGTTTACATCCACGGCATACGCACGATGAAAGATCTTCCGGACGTGCGTCTAGAGACCGCCCTCTTGCAGAATATCGGGGCGAGACCGTTTTTCTTCGCCGGGTCCGAAGGAGACCCACGCGACGAACAGCGCACGATACCGTTCATCGCACAAGGCGGTCTCGGCTTACCCGATCGCGATCTCTATTTCGCTGCGGACGCGCGAGCAGACCTGATTCGTAGCGACTACGTCGCGCACGTTGCGCGCGATTTTCGTCTGCTCGGTGATGACCTCGCCACGAGCTACGCGGAAGCGCACGCTGTCATTGCGGTCGAGATCGAGCTCGCACGCGCTTCGCGAACGCGCGCCGCGCTCCGCGACAGGGCCTCCAACTACCACAAGATGACGCTCCCGGAAGCCCAAGCGCTCGTGCCTAGCTTCGATCTCGCGGCATACTTTCGCGATCGGTTCGCACCCAACATCGACACTATCGACGTCTCGCAACCCGACTATTTTAGGAATCTCGAGGTCGTGCTTCGTAACACGCCGCTGACGGAGCTTCGCGCCTACTTACTCTATCGTTTGATCGAACGCGCCTCGCCGGCACTTTCGACGACCTTTACCGAAGAGGCCGATTCGTTCGATGCGTCGCTCGTCGGCCGGCACGAACAGCAACCGCTGTGGTATCGCTGCGTCCGCTTGGTCGACACGGATTTAGGCGACCCCCTGGGCCAACTCTATGTTGAACGCGAGTTCTCTGCGGAAACGCGCGCCGCGGCAAAACATCTAATCGGTACGATTCAGGCAACGTTTCACGATGAGCTGAGCACGCTCGGATGGATGAGCGAATCGACGCGACGCGAGGCGCTCGCGAAACTCGATGCAATCGCAGATCATGTCGGGTATCCCGAAACGTGGCGCACCTATGAAACGCTCTCCATCGACCGCGGAAACTTCCTCGATAACTCGCTGCGCGTCTCCCTGTACCGGTCGCGCAACACGTTCACGCATCTGGGTAGAAACATAAGTCGCGATTTCTGGTTGATGTCGACGCCGACGGTCAATGCCACCTATAGCGCCGCCTATAATGACATCACGTTTCCGGCCGGGCTCTTGCAGCCACCCTTCTTCTCGACGCGTTTCGACGACGCCACGAATTACGGCGCGCTCGGCGTCATCGTCGCGCACGAGTTGACGCACGCATTCGACGACGAAGGCCGGCGCAGCGATGCGCAGGGCAATTTGCGCGACTGGTGGCAGCCTGCTGACGCTGCCGCATGGTCCGCTCGCGCCAATTGCGTCGCACGCGAATATGGCGGCTTGCACGAGAACGACAAGCTGGTCATCGGCGAAGCACTTGCGGATCTCGGCGGCGCCGAGATCGCGTACGATGCGCTCGAACGCTCTCTGGCCGGCAAAACTCGCACGAAAATCGACGGCTGGACACCGGAACAGCGTTTCTTTCTGGCCTTCGCACAAACGTACGCAACGTTCGAACGGCCCGAGCGCATGCGTCTCGACGAGCTTGTTGATCCGCACCCCGAAGGTCGCGATCGCGTTCTGGGAACGCTGATAAATATGCCGCAGTTCGTGGAAGCCTTCGGGTGCCACCGGCGGGATCCGATGTACAAGCCGCCGGCTCAGCGGTGCGCGCTCTGGTAGTAGCGAACGCCCGCGCATGGATCTTGGAATAAAAGGAAGACGCGCAATCGTCTGCGCGTCGAGCAAGGGGCTCGGCAAGGCCTGCGCAGTTTCGCTGGCGCGTGAAGGTGTCGACCTCGTTATCTTGGCGCGCACGCGCGAGCCACTCGAAGCGACCGCGAAGGAAATCCGCGATATAACCGGTGTGAAGGTCACGATCGTCGCAACGGATATCACGACGCCCGAAGGCCGTAAGGCGGCACTTAATGCTTGTCCCGAACCCGACATTCTCATCAATAACGCGGGTGGTCCACCGCCCGGAGATTTCCGGGAATGGGATCGCGACACGTGGATCCGCGCCGTCGATGCGAACATGCTGACGCCGATCGAGCTGATCAAAGCCGTCGTCGACGGCATGATTGCGCGCAAATTCGGACGGATCGTCAATATCACATCAAGCGCGGTGAAAGCGCCGATCGACGTGCTGGGACTTTCGAACGGTGCACGCTCGGGGCTGACGGGTTTCGTCGCCGGCGTTGCGCGCACGACAATCAAGCACAACGTCACCATCAATAATTTGCTCCCGGGCTCGTTCGGTACAGACCGCTTGTTCTCGACGATTCGCGCGCAGGCGACCGCGCGCGGTGTTTCATTTGAAGACGCATCGGCCGCTCGTGCGGCCACGATCCCGGCCGGGCGCTTCGGTCAGCCGCCCGAGTTCGGCGAGCTGTGTGCGTACATTTGCTCGGCGCAAGCCTCGTATATCACCGGTCAGAACTTTCTGATCGACGGAGGCGCCTACCCCGGGACGTTCTGATGGTTTCGGATTTCAACGCCCGCAACGATCTCGGACTCAAGCTCTGGAACGAAGGGAAGCGCAAAGAAGCGTTCGCCGTTTTCCTCGAGAACGCGGAGCTTTACCCGTCGATTGCGACAGCGCATTCGAACCTCGCGTTCGTTTTTCTGCGCGCCGGTGCACTTGATGAAGCCAAAAAGGAATACGAAAGCGCGTTGCGGCTCGACCCGGCGCACGCGGACGCCAAGCGCGGGTTGGCTGCGGTTCTGGCGCAGCTCGGCAAAACGGGCGCGGCGGAGCTGCGCGAGGTCGCGGGCAAAGATAATGCGATTACCATTCTGCCGTATCGCGGCTCGCGCAAGCCGGTCTCCATACTGCTGCTGGTTTCCCTCGGCAGCGGCAACTTGCACGTCGAGAAACTTCTCGACGATTCCGTTTTCGAGACGACGAAGCTGATCGTCGAGCTGTTCGGCGCGGGTAAGCGACTGCCGCCATACGACATGATCTTCAATGCGATCGGCGACGCGGACAGCGGTGCCGAGGCGTTGATGATCGCGCAGCGCATCGTCGCCGGCAAACGCAAAGGAGCGGTCCTCAATCCGCCCGACCATGTCTTACGCACGACGCGTGTCGACACCGCATCACGTCTTCACGCGATCCCTGGTGTTCTCACGCCGCGCACGCAGATCTTCGCGCGCGCTGCGCTCGGCGGTTGGGACGGAAGTATGACGCTCGAAAAGCATGGATTCATATTTCCGCTGCTGTTGCGCTCACCCGGACATCACACGGGCCACAATTTCAATCTCGTCGAGCGACCCGAGGATCTGCCGGCAGCGGTCAAGGCACTGCCCGGCGAGCAGCTTTATGCGATCGAATACATCGATCTGCACGGAGCGGACGGCAAAGTGCGCAAGTATCGCGTCATGTTCGTCGACGGTCATCTCTATCCGTTGCATCTTGCGATCTCAAACGACTGGAAAGTGCACTACTTCTCGGCCGACATGGCCAACGTCCCCGAACACCGCGCCGAAGACGAACGCTTTCTGAACGACATGCCGGGCGTGCTCGGCGCCGACGTCGTCGCGACGCTCGGAAAGATCGCAAATGCGATCGGCCTCGATTATGCCGGGATCGACTTCGCGCTTGCCGACGATGGACGAGTCGTCGTCTTTGAGACGAACGCGACGATGGTTATCGTGCAGCCAGATGAAGACGAGCGCTGGAGCTATCGCAAAGCGCCGGTCCAGCGCGTCGTCGACGCCGTCCGCAGAATGCTCCTCGACCGCGTCGCGCTATAATAGAGCGTAGTCGCCCTCTTGTCATCCCGAGCGAAGCCCGTGCCCCGCAGGGTATCGAGGGATAGCGACGTTGCACGCCTCAGAGCCGACGCTCAGTCTTCTCGTACACGTCTGCGCGCTTGCCGAGCCCGAACCATCTCACGGTGCGCGTGTCCTCATCTATTACGAAGATTGCACGCCATTGATCGCCCCGATAGCGCAGCTTCGCAGCGCGTGCATCCTTGAGCTTTCCAACCTTGGTCGCGTATCGTTTCGGGTTCGCTTTGAGCGATTCGCGTATCTCATGTAATATCGGGGAGAATTCCGGATTATGCCACCCGCTTTTGACGACGAACTTTGCGACGGCGGGATGAAGTTCGACCTTCCAAGGTACCTCCTTGAGGCGCCGAACTTCTTCGGCCGGACTTGGCGACTTCTTTGAGGGCTCGTTCGAGCGCTTCGACCGAGATAAACTCATTGCTCGCGAGGCGCTTTGCAAGTTCGTCATCGGTTGCCACGTGGTTTTCGTCCAGAGGCTCGACAAGTACAAACGGAGTGACACGCAGCGCTTTAGCGAGTCGCTCAATGGTGTCGAACGTGACATTTGCGACGCCGCGCTCGGCGTCAGAGACAATTTGGCGTGATAAGCCAGCAGCCTTTGCAAGCGCTGCTTGACTAAGTTCCCGTTGCGCCCTAGTGACGACAAGATTCACCTTCAAAGCCTCGCGAAGCGAGGCTGCTTTTCGTTTGCGTAAAGTCATAAGCTTGAAGGACCTAGTGCCGTAAAGGGAGCTTGATGGCGTCGTAGGCTCAAAAAATAGAGCTCAATATTCTAGTTACTCAGGTGGCTTGCGGTCTGGCCAATGGTAGCACATGTCGTCTATAGACGACAAGGCCCCAGCTTTACTGGCATGCGGCGCAGCGGCCGTAGAGCTCGACCGAATGATCGTCGAGCGCAAAGGCTTGACGCGTCAGGAGCAGTTTCTTGAACGCGTCGAGGACGTGGCAGTTTACTTCCTCGACGTGCCCACAGCTCGTACAGATCGCATGGTGATGATGCTCGTCATTCGAGCAGAAGAGATAACCAAGCTCGCCGCTCGGCGCCGGGCGGCTCGAGACCGCACCGAGCTTCGTTAGATGCGCGAGGGTCCGATAGACGGTCGTCAGCGCAAGCTCGCGCTTGCGTTTGCGTAGGGACTTGAAGATCTCGGCGGCGGTGAGATAGCGGCGCTCCGACTGCAGTAGCCCAAGAATTGCCCGCCGCGAAGACGTCGAGTAGGTTGCGCGCCCGGAAGGTTCAGTTACATTTTGCAAATTAATAGCAATTTGCACATCGCGAGGCCCGATTTCCTGCTCCTAACAGGAGCGTCGCCGGCTCGGGCCTAAAGCATAATTGCATATGACTTGCAAATTATGCAGATTGCGGATTCCGATGATCGCGATCGCGCTGCACCTTCTCCTTGCGCACGCCGCGGTGGCGGCCGCTTTCCTCACCGGGACGGTAACCCAAGCCGGCGTTCCGGTAGCCGGCGTCGACGTGAAGGCCGCGGGCAACAATGCCGTCTTTCACGCGACAACCGACCAACGCGGACATTTTTCATTTCCCGCCATGGGGACCGGTGAGTACACGCTCACTGCGTCAGCTCATGATTTGCAAGCCATCGCACGCGTCGATCTCGGTTCGAGTGGCGCGAACGTCGAACTTGCGCTGCAGCCGCCCAAGATAATCGGCAGCGTCAGCGTCGAGCGCGCGCCGCTCGTGCGCGGAAGCGGCGCGGATGTCTCGCTGAATTCGACCGATTTGACCCGCTCGCCGGCCGCGAACAGCTTCCCCGAAACGCTCATTCAACTTCCCGGAACGGCACGCGGCGCGAATGGCGTCGTGCACATGAACGGCGATCACGGCGTCATCGATTATGTTATCGACGGCGTCCCGCTGCCGCAGGCGCTCAACCGCGAGATCGGAAGCGAGATCGATCCCAACAACGTCTCGTTCCTCGACGTAATCGAAGGCGCGTACCCCGCGCAATACGGACTGCGTTTCGGCTCAGTCTTGAATATTTCGACTCGTTCGGGTACGGGCGCGCCAGGCTTCGACGGCGATCTCGAGTACGGCTCGTACAACGACATGATTCAGCAGCTTGGCTATCATGCGCCACTCGGGAACGGCGGAAGCTACGACGTCGCCATTCGCAACGAGCAGACGTCGCGCGCGCTCGATCCGCCTGACTTCTCGTCGCCGCACAACAACGGCAGCGATACAAATCAATTCGCGCGCGTAACCTTAGCCGCCGGCGGCGGAAATTTCACCGACGTCACCCTCATCCACAGTTTTCGCACCTTTCAAATTCCGAACGACGTCAACTTCGGCGAGCCCGCGACAACCGACGACAATGAATCGCAGGACGACACGTTTCTGAACATACGCTTCCGACATCCGCTGGACGGTACCGGGGCGCTGACGTTCGGCCCCGCTCTGAAGGTCTCGCACATCCGCGACTACGGCGATCCGGCCGACGATTGGGCGTACGGCGAAGCGCTTAACTTGACTCCGCCCCCGTTCGGGAACGGCGGGTCGCCAACGGACTGCGCCAATGCGGTTACGACGGGCATCTTCACGCCGACGACGTGCGGCTACTCGCTCGCCGATGATAAAACATCCATCGATTACATTTGGTCGAGCGACTACGTCCAGCGCTTCGGAAAGCACGAGCTCCGTGCGGGCGTCGTCTACGACCTGACGAAGGTCGATAAAACCTACGCGGTCACGCTTCAACCCAACAACTTTCTCTCTCCATTGCCGGTTACCGTCGTTGACGACAACCCCAACGTCGGCAACACGTACCAGTCGTACATACAGGACAGCTGGCGGCTCTCGAGCGATTGGGAAGCCGACTACGGCTTGCGCTACGACTTCTTCACCATCCGCTCGACCGATTTTGCGCAAGGCTTTGGTGCGTTTAGTCCTCGCTTCAAGCTCACGCGTTTCTTCGGACCGCGCGCGTCGATCTACGCCTACGTCGGGCGCTTCTTCGAGCCGTTCTCCTTCGAAAACGTCGATCCAAAGGCGGCTGAGCTGTTGAACCTTCCGCTCCAGCCGACCGTCGCACAATTCGACCTCAAGCCGGAGCGCGACACCCAAATCGAGTTCGGCGGACACGTTCCGCTCGGCGTCGGCGATCTCGGCTTCCGCGTGTGGCAAAAAAACGCCAACGACCTCATCGATGATACGCAGGTCGGCGTAACGGCGCTGCACCAGGACATAAACTACACGCTCGGACGACTTTCCGCCGAAACCCTCGACTATGTGTCTCCGCTTCCGAAGAACGGCCGCTGGTACGCGAACGTCAATCATACGGACTCGGTGAACAAAGGCTGCGAGACGCAGCTGTTGGCGCCGTGCTTCGGCTCGCCGACGGATTTCACGCCGGCCGATCACGAGCAACGCTGGTCGATGACGGGCGGCGTGTTGTTCAACGATGCGCGGGGCGGCTGGTGGTCCGGCGACGTCGAGTACGGCAGCGGTCTCTCGTCCGCGATCTGTTCGCCGCCGACCACTGATTGCAAGGAGACGCCGCATACGATTTTGGCGCTCGAAAAAGGGATCGCACTCGGACCGACCACGGCGTTGACGCTGCGAATCGAGAACCTCTTGAACGATCGCTACTACGTGACGCTGCTCAACGCGCAGGGTACGCACTTCGCGCCGCCTCGCGAGTTCTACATCGGCTTCAGGTTCGGGCACTAATGCTGACACTCGCGCTTACCGTCGGAATACTCGCCGCGGAGAACTTCTACGGCGACATCGCACAGCAAATCGGCGGCCCGCACGTCGCGGTGACCAGCGTGCTGAACAATCCCGATGAGGATCCGCACCTCTTCGAAGCCAGCCCGTCGGTTGCGCGCGCCGTCGCCGGCGCGCAGATTGTCATCTACAACGGAATCGACTACGACCCATGGGTCGACAAACTGCTCGGAGCCGCGCGCAACTCACACCGCGTCACGATCGCCGTCGCGGACTTGATCGGCAAGAAACCCGGCGACAATCCGCACATTTGGTACGATCCGCAAACGATGCGCGCGCTTGCCACGAAACTCGCGGCAGATCTCATGCAAGCCGATCCCGCCAATCGCGCGGACTACGCACGTCGCTTGCAGATGTTCACGCAATCCTTGCGACCTATCACGGTGCGCATCGCAATGCTGCGTAAGAAATTCGCCGACACGCCGGTGACGGCAACCGAACCCGTCTTCGGGTACATGCTCGATGCGCTCGGGATGCAATCGCGCAATATGCGCTTTCAAACCGCCGTGATGAACGATACCGAGCCCGGTGCCTCCGAAGTCGCCGCATTCGAAAACGACCTGCGGATGCATCGCGTCCGGATGCTGGTGTACAACAGCCAGGCGTCGGACCCGGTCGCGCAACGGATGCGCGATCTCGCGGCCAGCTCCGGTATCCCGATCGTCGGTGCGACGGAGACCGAACCCAAGGGGAAATCGTATCAGGCGTGGATATCCTCGGAGCTTGATGCCGTACAAGGAGCTCTGTCGAAGTAGCTGATTCAATGAATGCAGTCGAGTTTTGCGACGTCCGACTCACGTATCGCGAGCGCGTCGTTCTAGACGGCGTGAATCTCGCGATCGGGCCAAACGAATTCGTCGGTCTCTTAGGGCCTAATGGCTCGGGCAAAACGACGCTTCTTCGCGCAATTTTGGGGCTCGTAGCGCCGAGCCGCGGTACGATCACGGTCCTTGGCGAGCCCGCGACGCGCGGTAACCCACAAATCGGCTACATGCCGCAAGTGCATCAAACCTTCGCGGGAACGCGCCTGCGCGGGTGGGATTTCGTCGCGAGCGCGGTCAGTGGCGGGCATTTGGGCTTGCCGATCCTCAGTCGCGACGACCGCAAAGAAATCGATCGCGTCCTCGATCTCGTCGGCTCGAGAGAGCTTGCACGACGTCCGCTTTCCGAGATCTCCGGTGGCGAGCGTCAGCGCTTGCTGCTTGCGGAAGCGCTCATCGGACAGCCGCGTTTACTTTTGCTCGACGAGCCGCTCGTCAGTCTCGATCCGCGTCATCAGGACGACGTCGTGCAGCTCGTCAAGACGCTGCAAGCGCAGCTCGAGATTACGGTTCTGTTCAGCGCACACGAATTGAATCCGCTGATTGGTACGATGAACCGCGTCCTGTATTTAGGCGGCGGTCAAGCCGAGCTCGGTACGGTCGACGAGGTCATCACCACGCCCGTTCTCTCGCGCTTGTACGGCTCGGAAATCGACGTCGTGCGTGTCGACGGCCGCGTGTTCGTCATGTCGGGCGGACACCATCTCGAAGAACATCACACCGGCCCGCATTCGCATCCGCATGCTTGAGTATGATTTCATGCGGCACGCCTTTGCGGCCGCGACGATCGTTGCGCTCGTTGCCGGAACCGTCGGCTATTTTCTCGTGCTGCGCGGCCAAACGTTTGCGGGCCACGCGCTCTCGCACGTCGGGTTCACCGGCGCGACGGGTGCCGTCCTCATCGGCGTTCCACCGTTGTGGGGACTCGTGCTCGTCACGATGCTAGCCGGCATCGGAATGGGGCTTCTTGGCGAAAAGATCGCTCAACGCGATGTCGCGATCGGAATGGTGCTCGCATTCGCGCTCGGACTCGGCCTCTTGTTCCTGAGCTTCTTCACCGCGTACGCGACGCAAGCCACGACGCTCCTGTTCGGAAACGTCTTGGCCGTCGACGTGCGAACGGTCTGGACGCTGCTGGCGCTCGGGCTCGTCAGTCTGATCGTCATGGCGATCATCGCGCGCCCGCTGCTCTTCGCGAGCTTGCAACCGGACCTCGCTGAAGCCAAAGGCGTCTCGCTTCGCGTTTTCGGCGTACTCTTTCTGGCCGTCGTTGCGCTCACGACCGCAGAGTCCGCGCAGATCGTCGGCGTCTTGCTCGTGTTCGCGCTGATGGTCGGCCCAGCCGCCGCCGCGCAACGCTTCACGACGTCGGTCTCTTCGGGAATCCTCTTATCCGCATTGCTCGCGCTCATCGAAGCCTGGCTCGGGATCACGCTCGCATACTACACCGATTGGCCGAGCAGCTTCTGGATCGTCTCGCTCAGCGTCGGAGTGTATCTCATATCGCTTGCGAAGCGCGATTACGGACCTAGTTTGCCGTAGTCTTCTTCCGTATCGATATCGGCGTACGCGCCCTCGTCGTCGATCTCGACGGTTCGACGCGAGAGCATTTCATGATCGCGAACCATGTGAATCGTATCGCCGTCCCGCAGCGCAACGATTAGGGCGCGCGCAAAGGGTGAGAACACGACCGGATGTCCCGGCATCCCGCCGCGTACCGGATACGCGACGTCGTTCTCGCCGAGCTCGCTGATCATCCGTTCGACGAGTCCCGTATTCACGAGTGGTTTATCACCGAGGAGAACAGCGATCGGATGCTCCGCCGGGACGACGGCGTTCGCAAGCCGCAGCGAGTGTGCCATTCCGCGTTCCGGCTCCGTGTTGACCAGAACCTGAATGTTCGGCGGGAGTACACCGAGGTCGAGTGCCGGCGACGCGACGACGATCGTCGAAAAATCTGCGCACGCCTCCAGTACTGCATCCAAAATCGTGCCGTCTCGAAACGATTTCGAGAGTTTATCGCCGCCCATTCGCGTGCCGAGCCCGGCTGCGAGGACGACGCAAGTAGCGTCGCGCATAATCTCTCTCAATATGACTTCCCCGCTCGCTCCTCCCTCGATCGAATCGACCGACACGACCTATTGGTACGACGGACGTCTCGTCCAGCAACGCGAGATCGTCATCGACCCCTACGCGCACGCGCTGCACTACGGGAGCGGCGTCTTCGAGGGCATTCGCTCCTACGAGACGGCGAACGGTTCGGCCATCTTCCGCCTGCGGGAACACATCGAGCGCCTCTTCAGCTCGGCGGCCGAATACGGCTTGAAGTTGAGGCAGACGGTCGACGAGATCTGCCGGGCAACCGTCGAGACCGTTCGCGCTAGCGGCCACAAGTCGACGTACATTCGCCCGCTCGTCTTTTTCGGCGAGGGAAAGTTCGCGCTCGCACCGCTCTTTCAAAAGAACGCCGTGCACGTGATGATCGCCGTACGCGGATTCTCCGGAACGATCGCGCCCGGCGGCGATGCAGGATGCCGCTTGACGATTTCGCCCGTGATGAAAACGCCGTCAAAGGCGATGTCGTCGATCGCCAAAGGCAGCGGGCATTACATGAACTCGATTCGCGCCTTGCACGATGCAATGCAGCGTGGTTTCGATGAAGCGCTGCTGCTCAACGATCGCGGCAACATCGCCGAAGGAACCGGAGAGAACATCTTCTGTATCAAAGACGGCAAGCTACGCACGAATCCAACCAGCGAAGACGTGCTTGATGGGATCACTCGCCGCAGCGCAATCACGCTCGCGCAAGATGCAGGCCTAATCGTCGATATCGGTCCGCTCACCAAAGAACAGCTCTTTGTGGCCGATGAAGTCTTTTTGACCGGGACGGCAGCCGAGCTCGTAACAGTTGCCTGCGTCGACGATCACGCCTATCCGCGTGCACATCCGATCACCGACAACCTTCACGCCGCCTACCGTCGCGCAACCAAAGGCGAAGACCCCAAACACCCCGATTGGACGACGCCAGTTTAGATTACCAGAGCCCACACCGCCGGACATCGTCGCGTACCATAGCGTCCTTAGCTTTACATCCGAACGCTGCTGCGAACTCCGGCATGTTCTCGACCGTCCCGTTGACCCGAAAGAAATCCGGCGGATGCGGATCGTTCAAGGCGCGCGTGCGCGCCGACTCGGGACGCGTCTGACTTGCCCATACGTGCGCGAAGCCGAGAAAGAATCGCTGCTCGGGTGTAAATCCATCGAACGTCACGCGCGGCTCCGTGGCTTGCGCGCGCTCGAAAGCCCGGTACGCAATCGTTAAGCCGCCAAGATCGGCGATTGCTTCGCCCTCCACGAGCGGTCCGTTGACTTTCAGATCGCCAACCGAAAAGTTTGAATACTCGTCGACGAAGCACTGGGCACGAATCGTGAACCCGGCTGCATCCTGCGGCGTCCACCAATCGCGAAGATTGCCGCGGTCGTCGTAACGCCGGCCTTCATCGTCGAAGCCGTGCGTCAGCTCGTGTCCGATGATCGCCCCGACACTTCCATAGTTCATCGCGTCATCCGCGTCGGAGCGGAAGTCGAAGAACGGCGGCTGCAAGACACCGGCCGGGAAAACGATCTCGTTGCGCTGTGGCGAATAATACGCGTTTACTGTTTGCGGCGTCATCTCGAAGTCGCCGTGATCGACCGGCTTGCCGATCTTAGCGAGATCGAGCGTTGTATCGAACATATCAGCGCTCTCGATGTCGCCGATCAGCCAACCTCGGTCGATCAGCACGCCCGAGTAGTTCCGCCAACGATCCGGATACCCGATCTTTCGTCCCATCGCGGCCAGTTTTGCGAGCGCGGCGCGGCGCGTCTCGTCGCTCATCCACGGAAGCGTCCTTATGTCGTCGCGCAGTGCGGCGACAATGTTCGCGACCATCTTTTCGGCGCGAGCTTTGGCTTGCGGCGGAAACGCATGGGCTACCCACGCACGTCCGAGCGCGTCGCCAAGCTCCGCATCGATCAAGTTGATGCAGCGCTCCACGCGGTAAGGCTGCTGCTTGACACCGCTCAAATTTGATTCGAAAGCGAAATCTTCGTCGACGAAACGTTTCGAAAGCCAGGGTGCGTACGACGTTAGGACTCGCCAGCGCAAGTAAGTCTTGAGCTCGTCGAGCGGCGTCGACGTGAGTTGCGCGTCCAGGGCCTGGAGATACGCGACCTGCGAAAGATTGAGCGCGTCAAACGCGGGGAAGCCGCGTGCAGCGAAATAGTGATTCCAGTCGATATGGGGCGCAAATAACGTCAGCTCGGATCGACTGATCAAGTGATAGGTGTTATTCGGGTCGCGCCGTTCGACGTTCGTCAGCTGCGCCTTCGCCATCACCGTCTCTGTCGCGAGCACGCTCTGCGCTTCGGTCGCGGCCTTCGATCGATCGTCGCCCGCGAGCGCGAACATCGCCGCAACGTGCTGCACGAACTGCGCGCGCAATGCGACCGATTTGTCGTCGTCGCGCGTGTAGAAATCGCGGTCAGGGAGCGAGAGCCCATCCGGAAGAATGATCGCGATCTCGCGCGCGCTATTCTTGGCGTCGATCGCCGAAGTCGCTTCGAAGAACGCGTCGATCTCGCGCCGGTGAAGCTGGATGAGCGCATCGATGAGCGAGTGCCGATCGTCAGCCGCTGCGATTAGTCCGAAGAGCGGCGCGAGCGGTCCGATTCCGGCGCGTTCGACCGCGTCGACGTTCATGCACGCCGTGTAAAAGTCGCCGATACGCTGCCGGTCTCCGAACGCCATCGGATCGTGAGCCGCTTCTTCGAGAACCTGATGTGCGACTTCTAGATTGTGGGAAGCCAGCTCGTCGAACGCTGTGACCGTCGAGCTATCCGATGGGATCGGGTGGTGCGCAATCCAGCCGCCGTTGGCAAACTGAAAGAAGTTGCTGCACGCTGGGCAGGTGCGATCCAGGTTTGCAGTATTGAGCACCGACGCGAACAGTCGCGCCGGAACCAAGAGTGCGACGAATGCAACGACCGCTAAGCCGCGGAGTAGCCTCAGCGCGAGGAGCCTTCTCCGATCACGACGTGCCAGGGATGGACGCTCCAGCTCTTCACGAGTCCACTCGTGACGTAAGGATCGGCTTCCGCAAACGCTCGAACGTCATCGACCGATTTGACGCGAAACAGTAACGCCGCGCCGCTTGGTGGATCGCCGTATGCTCCTGCGAGCAGAAGCTCGCCCCGCTCGTGTGCGTCGTCGACCAATCCCAGATGTTTGGGACGGTACGGCTCGCGCTTCTCACCAAACTTGTCGACGACTTCGTAAAACAGCAGAAAATACTTCATGATACGAAAACGGGGCGCTTTCGCGCCCCGTTTCATTTCACTTTATCTCGACCTTGGCGCCGACTTCTTCGAGCTTAGCCTTGATTTTCTCGGCTTCGTCCTTCGGAATCCCGGTCTTGACCGGCTTGGGCGCGCTCTCGACGAATGCTTTCGCTTCCGTGAGACCGAGGCTCGTGACTTCGCGAACCGCTTTGATGACCTTGATCTTCTCGGGGCCGACTTCCGTCAGCACTGCATCGAACTCGGTCTTCGCTTCCGGTGCCGCTGCTGCGGCTCCGGCGCCTCCCGCTGCTGCGACGGCAACTGGTGCGGCTGCGCTCACGCCATAGCGCTCTTCAAGCTGCTTCACGAGATCCGCAAGTTCGAGAACGGTGAGAGTGTCGATTGAATTGATGATTTCGGCTACTGCCATGATGATGCTCCTTGTGAACTAGGCCGCTGCGGACTTTTTCTCGCGAATTGCATTGAGGACACGAACGAGACCGCTTTGATTGCCTGAGAGAACGGTAACGAGACCACGCATTGGGCTCGAGAGAGAACCGACCAGCCTTGCGAGCAGTTCGATTCGTGACGGCAGTGATGCGAGCACTGCGACTTGCTTCGCATCGACGATCTGTCCGTCAAGGTACGCGACTTTGACCGTTACCGGCTTTGTCGCATCGGAAAATTGCTTGAGTGCTTTGGCGGGCGCGACCGGATCGGCACCGCCGAAGACGATCGCCGTCGGTCCGGCAAGAAATGCATCGAGTTTTGCTGCAAGCTCGTCGCCGGCAGCGCGCTTGAAGAGCGTGTTCTTGACGACGGCATACGTCGTACCGTCTTTGCGCAGCTCGCCGCGAAGTTTCGTGATCTCTTCGACGGTTAGCCCGACATAGTCGGTAAGAAACAGATTCGGCGCACTCGCAATTCGCTTGCGAAGCTCTTCGATCGTCGCTTCTTTTTTGGCGGTTGGCATGTGGTCGCTTTCCTGGAAAAAATAAACGCCTCCGCAGAATGCGAGGCGCAACAGAGCTTGGTCGAGCGACCGCCGTTGTGCATCCTCGGTAGGCGTGAATTAAGGGAGTTGCCTCCCACCTACGGTCATTGGAGCCTCGCGAATCATATAAGGAAGGCGGGTCCCGCGTCAAGCCAAGCCCGCGCCGGTCGTTGACAGCCGGCCTCAGGCGTGTTATTTTACCTTTCAGTTATTTAACTTATAGGTGAACTACCGTGACGCCCACTCAACTCGACTCGACCTTCGCGGCGCTGGCCGACCCCACGCGGCGCGCGATCCTGACGCGGCTGACCAAGGGCCAAGCCTCGGTGACCGAGCTGGCAACCCCATTCAAGCTCAGCATGCCCGCGATCACCAAGCATCTCAAAGTGCTCGAACGCGCGGGACTGATCTCGCGCGGACGCCAGGCGCAATGGCGCCCATGCCGGCTCGAAGCCAAGCCGCTGCGCGAGGCTGCGGATTGGATCGACCACTATCGCCGCTTCTTCGATGAGAGCTTTGAGCGTCTCGATGATTACCTTCGTGAAATTCAGCGTAAGGAGAAACCATGATTGCAGCCGCCAACGAACTCGTCATGTCGCGCGAATTCGATGCCCCGCGCGAGCTCGTTTATTCGATGTGGACCGATCCCGAGCACGTTGCATGGTGGTATGGCCCGCGCGGTTTCACCGTCACGACCGAATCGATGGACGTCCGTCCTGGCGGCTCCTGGAAATTCGTGATGCACGGACCCGAAGGGTGGCGCCACGACAACCATCTTGTCTACAGCGTGGTGGAACCGCCTTCGCGCTTGTGCTTCTCGAACGAAGATCCGAAATTCGACGTTGAGATCACGTTCGAAGATGTCGGTGGGAAAACGCTCCTCACCTACCGCACGATCTTCGACACAATTGAGTTCCGCAATCTCATCGTCGAACAATACGGCGCAGAGGTCGGTCTCCGACAATCGCTCGACCGGCTTGCAGAGTTCGCTGGATATACGGCGACGGCCGCAGCGACCTCCGGACCAGAGATGGTCGCGACCCGCGTCTTCGATGCGCCGCGCGAGCTCGTGTTCAAAGCCCAGACCGATCCCGAGATGATGACGCGTTGGTGGGGGCCACACCATACCAAGAATCTCTCGGTCGACATCGACTTACGCGTCGATGGCGAGTGGCACGTAAAGCAAGATGCGTTCGGCGAGATCCACGATTTCGGTGGGAAATATCTTGAGATCGATCCGCCCTCGCGACTCGTTATGACGTTCGTGTGGGGTGGTGCGCCCGGCGAGGTCGTCACGTCGTACAGCTCCTTCGACGACGAAGGCGGTAAGACGCGCTTAACGAGCCGCATCGTTTTCGGCTCGCTCGCGACGCGCGACCGGATGATCTCACAGGGAATGGCCGGCGGCATGATGCAGAGCAACGAACGTCTTGACGCGCTCCTCGAGGAGACGCGGAAATGACGATCGTCGTTCTCATCGCCCGCATCCTGCTTGGGCTCATCTTCTTCGTCTTCGGACTGAACGGCTTCTTGTTCTTCATGCCGGCGCCGCCGCTGAGCGGCGACATCGGGAACATGATGTCAGCGATGTTTCATTCGCACTACCTGTGGATGACCAGCGGCGCGCAGGTCATTTGCGGCGTGCTTCTGCTTATCAATCGCTACATGCACTTCGCGATCGTCGTGTTGGCCGGCATCATTATCAATATTCTGACCCTGCACCTCACGATGTTCCCGCAGGGGTTTCCACCCGCAATTCTCGTTCTGATTCTGTGGTTCATCGTAGCCTGGCCGCGGCGGGCCGAGTTCGCGAAGTTCTTCGCAGCCTAGGTCATGACGCCGGCGCAGGTGCCGGCGTCAAATTCTTCTCGGTTGTGAGCAGCATCGCGACGACGGCGACAATGCCGAAGAGAATCGCAGCAACGACGATCGCGTCGTAGAGACCGATTCGGTTAGCGACGAGTCCTATGGCCAGCGCCGGTATGCTGAATCCGGTATTGGTGATGACGAGAAATGCGGAAAGCAGCTCCGCGCGATGTTCGGGTTCAGCGATCCGGTTCACGATGTTGAGCCCCGACATATACGAGAACCCGTTCCCGGCGCCAACGATGACGAACGCCAAGAGAATGAGCGGATAGAGATGATGGGGTACGGCGATCAACAGCAACCAAAGCCCCGCTCCAAGCGCCAGCATTCCGGCGATGATCGTCACCCGGATTCGCAAGCTGCCGCCGATCAGCGACGCCGCAACGAGTCCCGTTTGCACGAGCGTGACGACGCACGCGCCGACGAGCAGATTGTGCAGATCGAGCGTTCGTACCAAGAACGACGGAATCAGCGACACAAAAAGTGCAACCGTTGCCCATCCGATGAACGATTGCATGGCCGCGAGATAAAAAGGACGCCGGATCGATGGTTTGATCGATGGTAAGCCGTGATGACCGGCGGAAGCAAGGTGCGGGCAACTCGGAACGGATCTGACCATCGCCGCGACGCATCCAACCAATACGATGTGCGCCACGTACGGCAGCACTGTGGGGTGCGGAGCGTATTGTCCGAGTACGCCGCTGAGAATTGCACTGACCGACGCACCAACGCCCGTGCCGATCAGCACCACCTCGCCCGCGAGCCGTTGCATTCCCGGTTCCATCCATTCACGAACCGCCGCTGCGCCGGTGCCGACACCGAGCCCGATCGCGATGCCTTGCAAAATGCGCCCCGCGATCAGCCACCATAAGCTGTCGGCGAGGGCGAACACGAGCGAACCCATTGCCGCGAAGCCGAGCGCAATGAGCATCGTCTTGCGGCGTCCGATCTCATCGGAAATCCCGCCCAGAAAGAGCATCGATGGAATGAGCGACGCCGCAAATGTTGCAAACACGAGCGTGATATCCGCCGGCGAGAGTCCCCACTCACGGCGATAAAGCTCGTAAAGCGGCGTCGGCACGTACGCGCCGCCCAAAACGACTCCAATCGTCGCCGCCGCGATGGGGTATTTCCCCGCGGCTGGATTCGTGCTAGAAGACACCTATGAAAGCATACCTCATAGCCGACATCGAGATCAAAAACGAAGCGGAATACGTCAAGTACCGTGACGCCGTGCCGGCGCTCGTCGAAAAGTACGGTGGGCATTATATCGTCCGTGGCGGCAACCCGCAAACCTTCGAGGGAACCTGGAACCCAAAACGGATCGTCATCCTCGAATTTCCGGACATGGAATCGCTCCAGAAGTTCTATCGCTCGGACGATTACGCGCCGCTGATCAAACTGCGTCAAGCCGGATCGGACGGCTCAATAGTCTGCGTGCAGGGCGTGTAGCGCAATGCTCTTCATGGTGATCGAGCGCTTCAAGGACGGTAATGCCGCCGCGATCGGCGAGCGTTTTCAAAAGACCGGACGCATGCTGCCCGACGGCGTCATCTATCTTCAAAGTTGGGTTGACGTCCCGGGTACACGCTGCTTCCAACTGATGGAAGCCGAAGATCAAGACGCGCTTACGCCGTGGATCAAACACTGGAACGACCTCGTCGAGTTTTCGATCTTCCCGGTGCTTAGCTCGGCCGAGTTTTGGGCTACCTCAGTTTGAGCAGCACGCCTTCATGTTCGAGCAGCCACTTCTTGCGCGGTATCCCGCTGCCGTAGCCCGTCAATGAGCCGTCCGCGCCGATGACGCGATGACACGGAACGATAACGCCAATCGGATTCGACCCGTTCGCCGAACCGACAGCACGCATCAACTCGGGCCGTCCGAGCTGCGTTGCGAGGTCCCCATAGCTCATCGTCGTGCCGACCGGAATCCGGCGTAACGCATCCCACACTTTCTTTTGAAACGTCGTACCCGGCATCTGTACAGCGATGGCATCGATCGCGCGCAGATCCCCGTCGAAATAGGCTTCGACACGCGCTCGCGCGTCGGTTGCGCGCGACGCCTGCTCGAGACGAATCGCGCGCGGACGATAGTAGCCGTGCAGCAGCCCTTGCAGCCGGTCCTCGTGATCCTCCCAATCAACCGCGCGCGCATTGCCTTCCTCGTCGGTCACCAGCATCATCATGCCGACCGGCGTCGGAATACGCTCGACCCTAAACTCCAGAACGTCCATCATCTCGGAAAACACGCTTCGTGGCGAACTCGATGCATCGCCCCTTTGTCACCCCGAGCGAAGTCGAGGGGGAGCGGCGATCGGAATATTGTCGAGGATCCGCGTCGCGCCGAGAACGACGCTGCCGATAATGGTGCAGGGTGCCGCGATCCGATCGAGCGGCGAGAATTTCACCGGGTCGACGACATCGAGATACGCTTCTTTCGCTGGAGCGACGATCTGTGCGCGTCCGAGAGCGATCGCCCGCTCGCGCGATGTTTCGCCGGAACGAATCGCCTCGCGAATCGCCGACAATGCAGCGTACAGCGACGGCGCCGCGGCGCGCTCTTGCGGCGAGAGATACACGTTACGGCTTGATAGTGCGAGACCATCTTGTTCGCGAATGGTATCGCATACGACCATTCGCATCGGCATATCGAAATCGCGCAGCATCGCCGCAACAACGGCGCATTGCTGCGCATCCTTCTGTCCGAAGTACACGACATCGGGGCCGATCGCCTCGAACAATTTGAGAACGACCGTTGCTACACCACGAAAGTGCCCGGGACGCAACGCACCTTCATAGCGGCTTGCGACATCGCCAACATCGACATGCGTATTGAATCCCGCCGGGTACATCACGTCAACCGTCGGCGCGTAGACGAGATCGACGCCACGCCCACAAAGTTGCGCGCAATCATTCCCGAACGCGCGTGGGTATCGTTCGAAATCTTCGTTCGGCCCGAACTGCAGCGGGTTTACGAAGATCGACGCAACGACCGTTTCGCACTCGCGACGTGCGCGATCAACGAGCGAAAGATGGCCGGCGTGAATCGCGCCCATGGTCGGGACAAGTCCCAACGGCCGCGGAACCTGCTTAAGCTGTGCGCGCGCTTCGGCGGGCGTTCGAAGAACGCTGGGTTGAGTGGTCACACTTGCTGCTTTGAGCTCAGGTCTTGTGAAAAAAGACCGCTAGCATCAACGTAGCCCACGACCCCAGGATCAGCGAAGTCATACGCCACGTCAAACCGTCCAACTTACGATCGAGCGTCTCAAGACGACGATCGATGCTATCGAGGCGCTTATCTACCTGTTCGTAGGCGCCTTCAAGACGGGCAACCCGTGGCTCCCACGGCTGCGCGGTCATAGTCAGGATACTTCCCCAAACCCCTCCGCGCAGCCCCTTCCCTCATCTTGTCACCCCGCGAGGTCGAAGGACGCCTCTAATCGGCCCTTCGTTCGTCCCATTCGCGGAAGCTTATTCTCCTAATTTCTCCGCTGTCTACGACAATGATAATCGCCTCGAGGACCCGTTTTTCGAAAACCGCTCTGTAGAAGAATGACGTTTCAGGGTCTCTGCGGTCTATATCAATGAGTTCAGTCTCGCGCAGTTGCCCGAATGCATTCAGCCGTTCCAAAGCGGCTCGCCGATGTGGCTTTAAGAAACGCTTGAACTCGGCCTCCAACGGTAATTCATCAATGCGTCCCTCGCGGGCAGCAGTGATCAATGATCTCGGATCTATTGACTCGCTTTTAGCAATCGACGAGGGCGCGAACTCACGCGGGCGCCAGTCCGAAAGGTCCGGACGTTCGAGAAGTATCGCAAGGACCGGACGGACGACGGACAGGTACGTTCGAATGCCATCGATATTCGCTAGAACGACGATGTCGCGTCCAATATCGGGATAGGTCGCGTTGATCAGACTAAATCCGGGCAGCGAGCCGGCGTGCCGTACCTCGCGCACTCCGCCTAGGGTATCCAAGAATAATCCGAGACCGTAGGTCGTAGCGCTGCCGTCCTTCAACCGGCCCAACGTAGTCATCCGGCTGAACGACTCGGGCGTTACAACGTGTCCGGAGCGGAGTGCGTGATTCCACTTAACTAGATTGCTGACCGTCGAATAGAGCCCACCTGTTGCAAACGCCCAGCTCAGATCCCACTGAGCGGCGTGTTCGAAGTCGCCTAGTGAATACGATGAATAGCCATTTGATTTATTTTCTCGAATCGTCGTATTGTCGTCGACGCCGGTTCGGGTCAGTCCGAGAGGAACGAAGGCGAATCGACGTAGAAAGTCGGCGTAACTTTCTTCGCTTAGAGCTTCGACAATACAACCAAGAATTCTATAGTTTGTATTGCTGTATTGCCACTCAGTCCCGGGCGCGAACGCCGGCGTGCGTTCAGCTACCGTAGCAATCGCTTCTTCCGGCGTGACACTGACAAAACTGCGCAGATCGAAGTTCGGTGATTCTGTATAGCCCGGTATTCCCGACGTGTTACCCAACAGATTCTCGATTCGAATCTCGGCCGCGTTTCGGAGTTTAGGGAAAAACCTCGCCAGTGGATCCTCGAGCGATAGGTCGCCGCGCTCCACGAAATGCATGATCGCGGCGGCTGTAAACTGCTTGGATATCGACGCGATGTTGAACATCGTCTGATCATTCGGCACAATACGGTCCGGCAGGTTACGATAACCATAACCGCGCGCGTACTCAACGCGCCCTTCGCGGCCGATTGCGAGCGAAATGCCGGGAATTCGCTGCGCCGCCATCGCCGAAGCGACGCAGCTATCGATCGCGTCTACCTGGGCCTGATTCAATCAACCGTCGATGCAATGCGCATGATTGCAATGCTCACTTTGAACACCGTTTCGACGTCGTCGCCAACGAACCGAACCGTCCTTCCACTAACGCGCTTGACGCCGGGAATCATCGCAGCCACATCAGCTTTCTGCGACCCCTTCAGGACGATCTCGAGCGTCATCGGCCGTTCCGGGCGATATGGCTGAAATGCGTTCGCGCTGATTTCGCGAACGGCCGCCGCAACACCGCCGGCAATCGCGTTGCGTGCCGAAGCCGGTGAGAGCATAATAGCCGAAGCGGCTCCGAGCGCGTGCTTCACAGGAATTGTTTTAATCCATGGCAGGTAGCGGACTGCATCCGCGCATGCGCTTTGATCGCCCGATAGGCAGATTGCTGGAATGCCCATCGAACCGGCAAGCGCCGCGTTCATTCGCGCTTCACTGCAGGGTTCTCCATTCAATTTCATTTCTTGCACTTGGGCACCAAAGAACGTGTGATCGATGACACCATCAACTGTCGATGACGGAGCGTGATAGCCGATAAACACGATGCCCGCGACGTCAGGCTCAGCGCCTTGGACCATAAGCAGCGGCTTGATACTTCCCCGAATGAGGCGCACGTCAGCGGGGAGTTTCTCGTGCTCGATATTGCGCATATCGCCATGCGAATCATTGACTACAACCTCACTGGCGCCACCCTTGCGCGCTCCTTCAATTGCCGCTGCCGCTTCGGCAGTCATCAATTCGCACGATCGCGCGAATTCCGAAGTATCGCGACGGCACTGCACGCTATTCGTTATGCCGGCGACGCCCTCCATATCAACTGAAATGAGGATTTTCATCGAGAAAACCGCTTACCCCCAGAACTTCGGATCCGGCAGATCTATTACGCCGTCCGCATACGTGAGACCGTTGGGCCAGTCGGTGCCGAGCAACAGCGGGCCATCGAGATCGACGAAGCGGCAGCTCTGGGCAAGTACGAGTGCTGGCGCCATAGATAGAGACGACCCCAACATAGAGCCGACCATCAACTCGAAGCCTATCGAACGTGCGATCTTCGCCATGCGCAAACTTTCGGTGAGACCTCCAGCCTTGTCCAACTTGATATTGATGACATCGAATCGACCCTTTGCCTTTTCGAGGTCGAACGCATCGTTGATCAATTCGTCGGCGGCGATCGGTACCGGACAACGGTAGCCGTCTAATCCGCTTTCATCGCCGACTCGAATTGGCTGCTCGAGTAGGACGACGCCAAGATCCGCTAGTTGTGGAGCGACCGTCTTAAGCATCGATACGCTCCATGCTTGGTTCGGATCAACGATAAAAGCAGGCTTGGGTGCCCCCTTACGCGCCGCAGTTATCGCGGTGAGAGGATCTTTGTCGTTGACCTTGATCTTCAGTACCGCGTAGTTCGAATGCGCTTCTGCTGCGTCTCGATATGCATCGCGCGAGCGGATACCGATCGTGTACGCCGTGTTGACGCGTGCGGGTGACGCAATCCCAGCCATTGCGAAGGCTGACTTGCCGGAGCACTTGGCCTCGAGATCCCACAATGCGCCATCGATCGCGCAGCGCGCACCGCCCGGAGGCAGCAGCGGTAACAGGTCCTGCCGGCTAATGCCCGCTTCTAAACGAGAGCGAATCTGCTCGACTTGTGCGGACATCGTCCTCGCCGTTTCGCCTGCATAGTCAACGCCGCAACCTTCTCCCCAACCTCTGTTGCCGGCTTCGTCCGTAAGCGTGACAACCACGGATTCCGTCTCGCTCATCACACCGCGCGAAATGACAAAAGGCTCGCGCGTAGGCCACAGCTTTGCCTCGACGTCGACGCTGAGCTTCATGGACAGATAACAGAGGTTCGGATACTTTGCCTCCATAATTTGGTGGCCGTGACAAGATCGAGCAATGGCTCCAAAGCACAGTCAAAACCGTCGGCGATTGATGGCGTCCCGGACATAGGCAGAATCCTCAAACGGCTTCGGACGCAGCGGAATCTTTCAATACGTGAGGTTGCCGAAGCGAGCGATCTATCTCCGTCCTTTCTCAGCGCAGTCGAACGCAATGACTCGGATTTGTCTCTCGGCCGGCTTGCGCGGATCGCGCGCTTCTTCGATCTCGACCTGGGCACTCTGCTCGGATACAGCACGAATATGAATCGCCCAAGGCTTCTGCCGAAGTCGGAACGCGCATTCGTCAATCGAGGTAAGGGAGTCAAGTACGAACGCCTACGTTTGCCGGGCTTTAATCTCGATCTGATACTCGTGACTCTTGAGCCGCATAGTGCTATCCGAAATCCTCTCGCACACGAGGGAATCGAAAGCATAATCTGTACCGAGGGAGAGCTAGTGCTTGAAGTCGATAACGTCGATTACCCCCTCCAAGAGCGAGATTGCTTGCTGTTCACAGGCACGTTACCGCACCGCGTTCGAAATGATAGTCGCCAGCAGAGCAGCTGCATATCTCTAACGACTGGCCGTATGTAGACGTAATTAGTTTCCGAGAGCTTGTTTCAGAATCAGGTGGAAGTTTGCGGGGCCCACGTTGATCGCCGGTAGAGCGCCGAATTGTCCATTGGCGAGTGGAACCGGGATGCCGTCTTGGACTCCGAAGAACGGTGAGTCGTGCGCTCCGGTGAGGTTCGATCCGGTGAACTGAATGCTGGTCCTACTCAAGATCGGGAAACGCACCGTTGCGTTCATCGTAAAGAACGCAGGGTAATTGTACGTGTTGTTGTTGCCGTAGTATTGGGTTCCGACGAGGAACAGCGCTCCGCGTCGCGTTTGATAGTTGATTTCTGCGTACCCGATGCGTAAGGTATGCGCCCAGCACCGTTTGAGCTGCCGTTGAACGCAAGGCCACTCGGTTGAAAGTTAATATATGGTATGACGCCTAGGTTCGTCGTGAATGGACCGTTAGCCGTACTGTAAAAACCGGCCGGAAGATTGTACACGAAGGCCTTTTCAAGCGATCCTTGCACTGTATAACCGAACCCTACGGCGGGTTTATCGCGCAGCGAAAACTCGATGCCCTCGTACCGAGACGAGCCCAGATTTTCCGTTGTTTGGATGAATAGGGGCGCAGTAAATCCAGCATTTTCGGCCGACCCGGTGAAAGTGCCATCAGCCGTTTCGGAGCTGAGAAACTGGCCGTGCAGTGTCGTCAAGTACAAATCGCTAGAAAAGACTAAGTTCCGTTGGAACCGCTTATCGATACCGATGTCGTATCCGAACGCAGTTTCGGGAAGAATCTTTCCGTTGTTGACGATCTGGGTGTAGTACGTTGGTGCGCCGTTTATGTTCCCAATTGGAGGACCGCCCGCGGTGTTCACGAGCGCCAGGTAGGGCGGCGCGATCGAGGATCCCGCGGCAATTCGAACACTCTCGCCGATCGTCGGATTCCAGGTCAACGCAAATCGTGGACCATAGAAGCTGTGCGATGCATTGTCCCACGTCATCCCGCCGTCGGGTGTGTAATGCGTACTGTAGTTTATGAAATAATTCGCAAGGGATGCGGTGAGCTTAGGCCCGAGGGCAAACGTTCCGCGGGCAAGGAACGTGGTAAATGCCTGGCTCGCGCCGGCTGGTATCGTGACCGAGTTCTCACCCGGCTCTTGATAAAACGTCGCCGAATACGCGTTGTGACCCGTGCGATCGACCGAGACGGTATAAAGATTATCGCCGGACGGAAGATCGTATTCACCGGAGAGCCCACTGAAGTGGTCGTCATTCGGCATAAACTCTCCAGCTTCGGTCGTACTATACGTCACCGGCGTCCCGTTGAAGAAAACCGTCGAACCACCCGGTCCAATCGGCAATCCACCCCAAGACCTTGTAGTTATAGTGTACGGGGTTGGCTGCTGAATGTACTCACTGTTATTCGCACCGGTGTAATAACGGGCAAGGAACGTGCCCGGCCCTATGCTCGTGCGAAACTCAGACTCGAAGAGTCCCTGTACGGTATCAAGATATTGCGGAAGATAGCCGTCTAACGAATATGGCAACGGTGCTCCGGCGGGGACGGTACCGGTATACCCGGCCGGTGGCGCGAACGTCAACTGCGGATCGTAGAACGTCTGATTGTAGTCGGACGATGATGTTGCGCCGAGGAAAGCGACGGTAAGCGACGTTTGTGTAGAGAAATTAAAACGTAGCTTCGCCAGCTCGCTCTTTGCCGAGAATTTTGAGCCTATGTTTTGGCAGCATGACTCTACGGGAAATGTGAAACCGGTGGTGGCGTAATATCCCGGTAGAGTAGGCGCTACGCCATTGATAAGGCAGCCGGAGCCGGCGGCCACGGTGCCGCAAACGGGCACGCCGTTCGCTGTTGTGTTCCCAGCGAGGGCCACCAGTGGTATGCCCGCTTGCGGGTTGCTATTGGTCAGCGGGCCCGGTGTTCCATCGGAGCCGTACGCGAACGCGTATCCGAGGCGGCCGCCGAACGCCGTACCCGTTGCGCTGGCGTTCGTTGAAAGCCCGCCGTAACTGTCTAAGTCGAATGAGACACTGTAATGCGGATGAGCCGTCGGCTGCAAGGTAACATAATTCACCGTTCCGCCCACGGCGTAGTTGATGTCAACCGGCATCGCGCCTGGGCCCTTGACGACCTCGACTGTTTGAAGTTGATTCGGATTGATGAACAGCGGCGAAAAATAACCGAAGGCACCGACGGACACAGGATGACCGTCGATGAGTGATTCAGTTTCGTACGGGAGAGCCCCGCGAATCTGAGGGACCTGCGTCGTGTTCGCCTGCGCGCCGCTAATGTACGTCGAGTTCGCCGGAATCGTCATCGTGACGCCGGGCGTCTCATTGAGCACCTGCGTTACTTGTTGTGTACCTTGATCGCTGAACGTCGAAGCCGGTATCTCCACGATTGACGCGCTCGACGTGTTGATCGAGTTCACACCCGCTGAGGTCGTAACGTGGCCAATCTCCTTAAGCGTTTCGAAACTCGTCGGCTTCAGGGTGATCGCAATACTTAGTTCGTTACCTGCGATGACGGTTTCGTTTGATTGCAGCACGGCGTCGTAGGACGCTTTGCTCACGCTGATGGCGTACAGTCCTGGGGCAAGCTTTGCGATCGCGAATCGACCGTTCGCGTCGGTGTGCGTCGTCGCGGTTGCGGGTCCCGTCAGCGTTACATCGGCGCCGGCGATTTTGAGGCCGTCAGTGCTCGTGACCGTTCCGACGATCGACCCGAAGGTCGACTGCGCCTGCGCGAGCGACGAAGATAGCGATAATAGTGAGACGATGAGGACGGTCACCGCAACAAAATTAAGTCGACGGCAATGACGCATGCTGCCTCGATCTTTGCAAGGTGGGGGGTTGGGCAAAATAATACACAGTCCGACGATATTTTGCAAGCGCCGAGTTGGGCCAAATGGCTAAAGCAGCTCGCGAGCCGCCGCTGCGATCTCGCCCAGCAAATCCCCGATGTCGTGCGCGCTCGTCGACGACGACGAATGAATATTGTTCGCAAAAGCCGCGAAGACGTACGCCCGGCCCGACTTGGCGTCGATGTAGCCCGCCAAGGCCTTTGCGGTTAGGAACTGGACCGAGTTCAGCTCGTCCTTGTAGCCAAACGTTCCGGTCTTTGCGCGTACGTGCCCGGCCGCTTGCGATGCGCTCTGAATATCGTGCAGTGTCCCATCTACGCCGAGCACCGGGAGAGCAGCGCGAAAGACCGGCGCATATGATTGCCGCGCTGCGTACTGCAGCAACCGGCAGATCGTTTCCGGCGAAAAATAGCCGCCGCCCGCTCCGCGTGTTTGCGCGCTTTCGGAGAAATCAATCCCGGCGCGATGGAACAACGCCTGCACGGCGCGGAAACCAACGTCGCGCCGGCCACCGCCGGAAGCCCGCAACAAGAGCTCCGCATGCAGATTCTGACTAACCTTGAGCACGACCTTAACGGCCTCGCCTAAGGGCGGCGACGTATGGCTCGCCACTTCGATAGCGGCACCGTCCGCATGGTAGTGCATGGCGGAGGTGTCGTCGAGCGCGATGCCTGCGTCGCGAAGTGCGATGCGAAAGAGCGCTTCCGCATAACGCCGCGGGTCGGAACCCCGTAGCACGTCCAAAACGGCTCCCCCGCGGGTACGTCGCCGAGAGCCTTGACGACTAAAGGATCGCTCGGGTCTTCGCTCTCGACGAAACGCACCGTCGGCGGCTTGTCGGATGTGACCGTTACGGTTTCGTTCACGAATGCAAAGCATGGAGCTGCCGGCTCGTATCGCAGCGTCGCTCTCTCGCCTTTCTGTCCCGGCGTCACATGCACGTCGACGATGTTGTCGTTGACGCAGATCGGAGAGACGCGCAGACCGCTCCCGAGGTCTCGCTCGCCTTCGTCCGGCGCTGAGAGGTTCACCCGAACCGACCCACAGATTCGCCGGATCCCGGAGTCACGAATTTTCCCGGCCAGCGACCGCAACACGGCGAGTGGATCGCCATCCACGGGGCGGGCTGCAGCAACATCCCCCTGCGAATGGTCCACGTCAGCAAAAGATAGGGTGTCGTCCACGATACGATTCGAAAGATTCGGATCTCCAACGGCTTCCAAAACGAGGTCGCCGTGCAGGACGCCATCGCGATCGACCTCGCCGCATCGAACCACGGGAGTTCGAAAACGGTAGTCGGGGCCGAGCGTTTCAAGTGCCATGAGACAGGTGGGAATCTTCGTTACGGACGCAGCGCTGAAAGTTTTCGTCCCATCCAGCTCGTAGACCACATCATCTTCGCCGAGTGGACGGATCATAATCCCGAAGCGCGCTCCGGCAAAACGCGGACGCCCGATGATTCTCTCTATTGCCTCGTGCACGGAGGAGCGAGAAGTCACGTGGCCAAAATAATATACGAATGAACGATATTTTGCAAGGATGACTACGAATGGATTTCCGAGTGTGGGCGATAGCGGCGTGCCTGGCAGTTGCAGTGCAATTCGGCACGCCGAGAGTTAGCGCGGGGGCATCGGCTCCCGCCGATTTGATCTTCGGCCAGCCTGCGAGGCTCGTTGACGCCGGTGGCTTCCGCCTCAACGTCCGTTGCTTTGGCACCGGTAGTCCGACTGTCATATTCGACGCGGGATGGGGTGATTGGTCCCCGGCATGGGCAACCGTTCAACCAATCGTTGCCCGATGGACGAGAACGTGCAGCTACGATCGCGCCGGGAACGGTCTCAGCGACGCAGGCCCATTCCCGCGGACGAGCTTACGAATCGTACGCGAATTGCACGCAGCCATGCAGGCTGCGGGAGAACGGCCACCGTTTGTGCTCGTCGGCCATTCGTTTGGAGCCTTTAATATGCGGCTCTACGCCGACTATTATCTGCCCGACGTCGCCGGAATTGTTTTAGTCGACGGAGCTTCTGAGGGCCAGAAGCCGCTGATGCCCGTTGGTTTGGACAAGACAATCACCAAGGATCTGACGACGTGTGAACGCGAGGAAGCCGGCGGGTTTCACGGGACCGCCAAGCAGCGCGCAACATGTCTCGACCAATTTTTCCGCGGCTTCCCCGAGAAGAAGTGGTCGGCACAGCTCAACTCGGCAGTTGAGAAACAAGCATTAACGATCAAACAAGACCGAGCGAGTCTCTCCGAGCGAGATAACATCTTCGGCGCCAGCAGTCAGGAAGTACGAGCGGCTCAGCGATCGTACGGGCATATACCGCTTCGAATTCTGGTTGCGACGAACCATCACTTCGATTTACCTGGTCGCCCAAATGGCGCCGCCTATTGGCGACATTGGGAAGCAACCTGGCTGGCTTTGCATCGTGCGTGGCTGCCGTTCTCGACGAATTCGCAATTGGTCATGGCACCTGGTAGTGGTCACTACATCCAATTCGATCGCCCTGACGTATTCCTAAAGAGCGTTAAAGACGTCATAACAACCGCTCGCAGCCAAGCGCACAATCCGTAGCGGTGACGAGCGAACGACACTACGCCGTACTCGCGCACAACGAGCTCGGTACTATTCACGCAAAAACGGCGCACGGTGTAATGGCCTACGGCGTAAGTCCTACCGTCGTCGTCATTGACCGCGCGCACTCTGGCCACTCCGTACGAGAGATCGTGCCTCATCTTCAATGCGACGCGCCAATAGTTGCCAGCTTTGCAGAGGCTAAGCAATACGGGCCTACGGCGCTCCTGATCGGAATCGCGCCGGGTGGTGGAGAGCTACCTCCCGACTGGCGTGCCGAGATCGTCCAGGCGCTCGAATCGGGTCTCGAAATCGTTAACGGACTGCATCTTACATTTGCTGACGACGAGGAGTTCAAAGCGGCCGCTCTGCGAGGCGGCGGGAGCATTTGGGACGTTCGCGAGCCGCCCGAATCGATACCATTATTTTCTGGAGCCGCTTGGGAGACTTCGTCTCAAGTGCTGCTAACCGTCGGCAGTGATTGCGCTGTCGGCAAGATGACGGTTGCATTGGAGCTCGCACGTGCCGCGCGCGACGCGAACCGGAATGTCGCGTTCGTGCCAACAGGCCAGACAGGTATAATGATTGCGGGCTGGGGCATTTCGATCGACCGTGTGATCTCCGATTTTGCCGCAGGCGCAGCAGAGCAACTCGTCCTCACTGCAGCACCCGATCACGACTTATTGATCGTCGAAGGTCAAGGCTCGATAAGCCATCCGGCATACGCACCTGTCACACTGGCATTGTTGTACGGAAGCGCTCCCGACGCGCTGCTCCTCGTGCACGATCTTTCGCGTTCTGAAGCTGTAGGGTTTCCAACGCCAATTCGTTCGTACAGCGAACTCATACATATGTACGAATTCCTGTGCTCTACCGTGAAGCCGGCTCGCGTTGTTGGTATCGCGCTCAACACCAGCGGTCTTAGTCCGGAGGAAGCCCAAAAGGCAATTAATGATACGATCTTCGAAACCGGATTGCCGTGTGATGACGTCGTCCGGAATCGGCCGCACAATCTATGGCGAGCAATTGCCCCCGCTCTAACCGAAAAGACAAGACCCGTTCGCGCCGAGGCGCGAGTCTCCGGTATCTAGCTTGTTGCGCTTAGGAGCCCTCGTGGTCGGCGTTGCGCTGACTGTATTGGGTTCCTTGGCGGGCTGCTCGCCGCGGACACTTCCCCAACACGAGCTTCGAATAGCTCTTCCAATCGACCCGACGTCGCTCAGCCCGCTCTACGCGTTCGCGCAAGATCAGATCGCACTCGATCTCTTTTGGTGCCAGACCCTCGTCGGTCTCGACGAGCACAATCGTTTCATACCAATTCTGGCTACACGTATTCCAACTCGCCTGAACGGCGACATCTCATCCGATGGTCTCACGATCACCTATCGACTTCGCCGGGACGTTCGATTCGCGGATGGCGTTCCGTTCACGTCCGCGGATGTAGCATTTACGTATCGAGCGATTCTCGACCCATCGAACACCACACCCTCAGTTGGAGATTACCTACGAATCGCTTCACTCCGGACACCCGACGCCCACACCGTCGTCATCAAATTGCGAGAACCGTGGGCGGCCGCGGTTCGCGTACTTTTCGCGGAAGCGGATGAAGCCTACGGCATTCTCCCGGCGCATGCGTTTACGAACTCCAAAATCACCGGTTCAAGTTGGGATCAACACGCATTCGGTACCGGCCCGTTTCGCGTGACCGAGTGGGAGCACGGCGACCGGATCGTGCTTGAGCCCAACCCGTATTATGCGCCTCACCCAAAACTTCAAAAAATCGTCATCCGCATTGTCCCCAACCAAATGACAGCCTTTACTGCGTTGCAGACCCGCGAGGTCGATGTTGCGGTTCTCACTCCCGACAATGTCGAACAAGCGGAGCGCATAGATACTCTGCAAATTGTGCGAACCCCGGAGAACGGGGAAGTCGCTTTTTATCTTCAGACCGCGGCGGAACCGACGCGCGATTTTTCCGTGAGAAGCGCCATCTCGCACGCGCTCGACGTTCAAGCATTGAGCAAGGCATGGCGCGGTGTCTATCCGATCGCACAGTCGATCTTTCCCAGCACAGTGATCTCCTGGCGCTCTGCAACCGCTACGCCTTATCGGCACGACAATGCGCTCCCGAACAGCGAACTCGAAGCAGCAGGCTGGCACCTCCAGGGTAACTTTCGTTCGCGCAACAGTGAACCACTGAGCCTGGTCATCGTCACGAGCACGTCGAGCGAAATGATTACCCGCATCGCCGTATTGGCTCAACAGCAGCTCGCTACAATCGGTGCGCATGTGGCTGTCAAGACGTATAGCCCAAGTGTCCTGTCAGGGCCCGAGGGCGCCGCGCGCACCGGACGGTTCGGCCTGTTGATTACCGCAATGATCGGGGATAAGATCCCGAGCAATCGCTCAATTTCAGTTGCGAGTCGGCACGAACGGGCGGTGCGAATTATGCCCGCTATTGCTCACCGCGCGTCGAACAACTCTACGCTCAACAGCACGTCGCGTCGAGTGAAAAAGAGCGTGAACGTCTCTTCAATGCGATCGCGCAGGCTGTCCATGGCGACATTCCTTCGATCCCGCTATTCGATCTCGTTTATATCGAAGGCGTCAACAAGCGCGTTACAGGCTATGAACTCAACATGCTCCGCTACCCGGTTCGGCCCGAAGATTGGGACGCGTTCTGATCAACCCTTTCCGGCGACGCGGAGCGCGCTCGTAATGGAAGCGGCCGTGAACGGCACGTTGCGCAACCTGACTCCGGTTTGCGCGAAGATGGCGTTTGCGATCGCCGGAGCGATCACCGTCGTCGTCGCCTCGCCGGCGCCGAGGATCGGCTGATCGGGATGATCGATGAGCGTAACGTCGATCGCCGGAACTTCGCTGAACCGCAAGATCGGATAGCTCTCCCAATCCACGCTCGTTACGCCTTGCGGACTGAAACGCACGCGCTCGTGCAGAGCACGGCTCGATGCTTGGATCACGTTGCCCTCGATCTGATTGCGTAAGCCGTCCGGGCTGACGACGAGCCCGCAATCATGCGCCACCCAAACATGATTGAGCTTGACCGCGCCGGTCGATCGATTCACGTGCAGATCCACGACGGCGGCAACGTAGGCGTTGACGTTCTCATAGCGCACGAACGAGGCACCGCGTCCGGCCTTATACGCGGGCTGCACCGCCTTGAGCACTGCCTGCGCGCGCGGATCGGTAAGATTGCGCAAACGAAACGCGATCGGGTCGACACCGGCGAGAATCGCGAGCTCGTCGATAAACGACTCGTTTGCGAATGTGTTTGGCGTGCCGCCGAGCCCGCGCAGCGCCGATTGCCGAAGCACCGACGTCTGCAGATCGGTGATGACGACGCGTTGGTTCGGAAATGTGTAGTTGTTAGGAGCGTTGCGATCGCCACCCACGAAGACCGGGTTCTCCGCCGGAAAACCCAGCAGCCGGCCCGCGAGCACCGACGCCGGTTTCCCGTTGGGGCGGCCTTGATCGGTGGGACTATAGCCGTGATAGCTCCACGCGATGACGTTTCCGGCGTCATCAAGCGAAGCTTCAAGATCGGCCAAGAGCGCGGGTCCCTTCGGATCCCACGCAGTCTCGTCATAGCGCATCCACTGCATGCGGACCGGCTTTCCGATTTCTTGCGAGACGAGGGCTGCCGCAGCCGCGGCGTCATCCGCTCCGTTATGCCCGTAAGCACCTGATGCCTCGACGTATTTAACGACGACGCTCTCGGGCTTCCGGTCGAGCAACGCAGCAATCGTGTTGCGAAGGAAGTAGCTACCCTCGGTACCGCTCCAAATTGTTACGCCGTTTGAACGGACGTCGGCGACGCCACACGACGGACCAATCGATCCGTGCGATTGGTATGGCCAGTGGTAGGTCGCGCGCAACGTGTGCGGCGTCGATCCAAGCGCGGAGATATCACCGGTTGAGACCAGGCTGCGCGCGGTCCCCGGCGTGGAACGAAGCGTCGCATCGAGCCGGTCGTCTTCGGGCAACAACGGACTGTCCGTCCACGTTACCTTCAACTGCGATGCGGCCGTTACCGCATCCCACTCGCGCTGAGCCACGACGGCAACGAACGCATTTTTCCGAACGACGCGAACCTTTGAGCGCAGATTTGCAAGCGACGAAAGGTCGATGCGCTGCACCGATTGCCCGAGCCGCTTCGGATGCACCATGCGCGCATGCATCATTCCTGGAACGCGAACGTTCTGCACGTATTGAAATGCGCCGGTCACTTTCGCCGGGATGTCGACCCGCGGAATCGATTTCCCAATCACTTGATACGAAGAGTACGGCTTAAGGGCTACGTTCGGCGCGATGACCTGATCGATCCGACCGGACGGAACGAGTTGCGCGTACGTGAGATGCACCGATGGATCGGTTGTCGAGATCACTGCGCCGGCACGCGTCGTGAGCGTCGCGGCCGCGACGTTCAATTGCTGCCCGGCGATACCGATCAGCGCGATGCGCGCTTGCGCGGCCGCTTGCCGCACCGGCGTCGCTCCGGCCATCAACGACTGGCTACCCGCGGTGTATCCCTGATTGGGCGTGCGGTCCGTGTCGCCTTGCAGCACGTTGATCGCTGCAAATGGGACGTCCAGCTCATCGGCGACCAACTGCGCGACCGCAGTTTGAATGCCGGTTCCTTGCTCGACCTTGCCCCACGAGACCGTTACGTTTCCGGTGCGATCGATGGCGATCCACGAATCGACGTTCTTGTACGGGTTTGCGCCCGCGGCCGTTTCGGCTGTCGCCGATGAAGCCTGCGCCATCGCTTCAGACGGCACTGCGATCGCTACGACGAGCGCGCCAATACTGGCCAAGAATTCGGCTCGCGCCGGTGCCGCTGCGCTCAGGATGCTTCACCAGCGGCTGCGTGCACGGCGCGTAGGACGCGGACGTGGACACTGCAGCGGCACAAATTGCCCTCTAAGGCGCCGCGGATTTGCGCATCGGTTGGGTGCGGATTTTGCTTGAGCAGCGCAGCGGCCGACATCGTGATGCCCGGAATGCAATAGCCGCACTGCGGCGCTTGGGCTTCGACCAGGGCTTGTTGCAAACGGCTCATTCGCCCATCGACGGCAAGCCCTTCGATGGTCGTGACTTCCTGCGAGCCGACGGCCGCGATCGGAGTCACGCACGACCGCACCGCGGTCCCGTTCAGGTGAACGGTGCAGGCGCCGCACTGCGCTAGGCCGCAGCCGAAGTGAGGCCCGTCCATAGCTAAGTCGTCACGAAGGACGTACAGCAGCAGTGTTTCCGGAGCTACGTCGACCGTATGCGTGCGGCCGTTCACGCGGAGGTGGAAGCGCTTATCAGGCATAGCTCATGTCCTTTCGCGGAGACTGCGGCATCATTTTTGTGGGTCCTCCGCCGTGTTAGAGCAGACCAGGGGGCTCACGCATGAGACCCTCGAAACCACGCCCCTCCCATGCACCTTTCAGACGTTGAACGCGATAAGCTGCTTCTGTCGTACGCCGCCGAGCTGGCGTGGCGCCGCCGAAGGCGCGGGGTACGCCTCAATTATCCCGAGGCAATCGCGATTATCTCGTCGTTCGTCCTCGAAGGCGCTCGCGACGGCGTTTCGGTTGCCGAGCTCATGGAACGCGGCCGGAGCGTGTTGACGCGCGACGACGTCATGGACGGCATTCCCGAGATGCTGCATGAAGTGCAGGTCGAGGCGACGTTTCCCGACGGGACGAAGCTCGTAACCATTCACGAGCCGATCCCATGAAGCCCGGTGAATCGTTCCCGACAGCCGGCGAGATCGAGCTTCGCGCGGGCCGCGTGCGCGGTACGATCGACGTCAAGAACACCGGCGACCGTCCGATTCAGGTCGGCTCGCACGCGCATTTCGCCGAAGTCAACGACGCGCTCGTCTTCGATCGCAGCGCCGCGCACGGCATGTGTCTCGACATTCCCGCGGGGACCGCGGTTCGTTTCGAACCGGGCATCGAACGGCCGGTCGGGCTCGTCGCAATCGGCGGCGAGCGACGCATCGTCGGCTTGCGCAATAAGGTGAACGGGGCACTATGAAGCTCGACCGCGCCGCATACGCGCGCCTCTACGGTCCGACGACCGGCGATCGCCTCCGGCTCGCCGATACCGATCTGATCGTCGAGATCGAACGCGATCTCGGAACGCTACGGCGACGAAGCGGTCTTCGGCGGCGGAAAAGTCATTCGCGACGGGATGGGTCAGCATCCGACGGCGACGCGCGACGGCGACGCTGTTCTCGACACCGTGATCACGAACGTCACGATCATCGATGCAATCGGCGGCATCTACAAAGCCGACGTCGGCATTCGTGACGGACGAATCGCCGGCATCGGCAAAGCCGGAAATCCGTGGGTGATGGACGGCGTCACGCCCGGCATGATCGTCGGTGCCGCAACCGAAGCGATCGCCGGCGAAAACCACATTCTCACCGCCGGCGCGATCGATGCGCACATTCACTTCATCTGTCCGCAGCAAGTCGACGTGGCGATCGCAAGCGGCGTCACGACGATGATCGGCGGCGGCACCGGTCCCGCATCCGGCACCAACGCGACGACCTGCACGCCCGGCGCGTGGCATATCGCGCGGATGCTCGAAGCCGTCGATTCACTTCCGATGAACATCGGACTTACTCGGCAAAGGCAACGCCTCCGCCGCTGCGCCGCTCGTCGAACAGATCAGTGCCGGCGCAATCGGCCTAAAACTGCACGAGGATTGGGGAACGACGCCTGCCGCGATCGACACGGCCTTGCGTGTCGCCGACGAATACGACGTTCAAGTCGCGATTCACACCGACACGCTCAACGAGATGGGTTTCGTCGAGGAAACGATTCGCGCGATCGCCGGGCCGCACGATCCACACCTATCATACCGAAGGCGCGGGCGGCGGACACGCTCCCGACATCATCCGCATCGCGGGCGAATCGTACGTGCTTCCCTCGTCGACGAATCCGACACGGCCGTACACCGTCAACACGATCGCCGAGCATCTCGACATGCTCATGGTTTGCCATCATCTGGATCCGAAGATTCCCGAAGACGTCGCTTTCGCGGATTCGCGTATTCGCGCCGAGACGATCATGGCCGAAGACATCTTGCACGACCTCGGCGCGCTCTCGATGCTTTCGTCGGATTCGCAGGCGATGGGCCGCATCGGCGAAGTGATCATGCGCACGTGGCAGACCGCGCACAAGATGAAAATGCAGCGCGGACCGCTCGCCCGGCGATAGCGCCCAGGCACGACAACGAGCGCGTCAAACGCTACGTGGCCAAGTACACGATCAATCCCGCGATCACGCACGGCATCGCGCACGAAGTCGGTTCGATCGAAGTCGGAAAGCTCGCCGATCTCGTCCTTTGGAAGCCGGCATTCTTCGGCGTTCGCCCCGAGCTCGTGATCAAAGGTGGCGCGATCGCATGGGCGGCGATGGGCGATCCGAATGCATCGATTCCGACTCCGGAACCGGTGCGAATGCGTCCGATGTGGGGAGCGTACGGCCGCATGCCGCAATCGATCGCGGTAAGCTTCGTCTCGAACGCCGCGCTCGATGCCGGTATTGCAAAACGGCACGCGACCGGACGACGCCTCGTCCCCGTTCGCGGGACGCGCACGATCGGCAAACGCGACATGATCCGCAACTCCGCGCTGCCGCACATCGAGGTCGATCCGCGAACATATGAAGTCCGCGCCGACGGCGAGCTGCTGCAGTGCGAGCCCGCACGCGAGCTTCCTCTCGCCCAACGGTACGCGCTATTTTGACGCTCCGCACGATTCCCGCTCCGCTCGGCAATCTTGATAGTTACGAGGTCGGCGCGCGCCGCGTCGAACGAGTCGTTGTTCGAAGCGACGATCTTGCAAAGCGCGTCCTGCGACTCAAGAGCAGCATCGGCGAGTTCGGGCTTCGCTTCGATGACGAGCGCAGACTTCGCGACGGTGACGTCCTGTTCGCTGACGAGAATCTCGTCATCATCATCGGTGTCGAAACCGACGATCTCTTCGTCATTCGGCCGCGCGACATCGGTCAGGCGCTCGCGATCGGGCACGCGCTCGGCAATCGGCACCTGCCGGCGCAGTTCGACGGCGATACGATCCTCGTGCGATACGATCCGCTGGTCGAAGAGTTGCTGCGCGAGAAGAACGTGCCATTCTCGCGCGAAGCACGCGTTGTTCCAGAACCTTTCCGGTACGCGCACGCGCCGCACACTCACGAATGAGCCTCGCGCAGATATTGGTCCTCGCGGATAGCGCATTTCCGAACGGGGCCTTCGGACATTCGTTCGGTTTGGAAACCGCGATCGTCGAAGGACGCGCTGGCGATGCGAAGGGCGTCCAAGCCTGGATCTCGGCATTTTTGCTCGACGGTTTGGCGACACTCGATGCGGCTGCACTCGTTCTTGCCGTCCGCGACGGCTGCGACGTCTCCGGTCTCGACGAGTTGGTAAGCGCTGCGATCGTCGCGCACGAAGTGCGCGCCGCAAACGGGCAGCTGGCGCGCGCGACGCTCGCCGCATATGACGCAATGGACCTTTGCTCGTCCGAGATCGAGCGCTATCGCACCAAGCTCGGGGAAGCCGATGCGCACGGTGTTCATTCGCTCGCGTGCGGTCTCGGATACGCAGCCGCGGAAGTTCCGTGGCGGGACGGCCTGCGTGCCTACCTCTCCAGCACGGTGAGCGCTTTGGTCTCCGTGGCCGTTCGTGCGATCCCGATCGGACAGCGCGCCGGCCTCGACATGTTATGGCAGCTGCGTCCCCTCGTCGAAGAAGCCGCACGACGCGCCGAGAGCGCAACCTCGACGGACGATCTGCGCACGCAAGCCTTCGAGTGCGAAATCGACGCGATGCAGCACGCATCGCTCCACGGCAGAATGTTCGTGTCGTGAACGCGCTTCGCATCGGAATCGGCGGCCCAGTCGGCACGGGGAAGACCGCGCTCGTCGAGCGCTTGGCGCGCGCATTCTATCCGCGCATCAATCTCGCCGTCGTCACCAACGACATCTACACCAAGGAAGACGCACTGATTCTCACGCGCAGCGGATGTCTTCCGGCCGAGCGAATCCTCGGCGTGGAAACCGGAGGGTGCCCGCACACCGCGATCCGCGAAGATGCGTCGCTGAATCTCGCCGCCATCGCAAATCTGGAGGGGCGTTTCCCGGGCCTCGAGCTCGTGATCGTCGAGAGCGGCGGTGACAATCTCGCGGCGACGTTCAGTCCCGATTTGGCCGACGTGACGTTGTACGTCATCGATGTCGCCGGCGGCGACAAGATTCCGGCCAAAGGTGGCCCAGGGATCACACGCTCGGATCTGCTCGTCATCAACAAGATCGATCTCGCCCCGCATGTCGGCGCCGATCTCGAACGCATGCGGCGCGACGCCGCAGTGGCGCGCGGCGAACGGCCCTTTTTGTTCACCGACATGCGCCACGGCGTCGGCGTCGATGCCGTCGTCGATTTCGTCGAGCGGGCCACGCTGCTCGACGCGCGCTCATAGACGGACTCCTCGTCCTCGAAGCTGAGCGTCACGCGAAGGCGACGCGTATTTCGCGCGTGCGCTATGAAGGAACCGCCCGTGCAAGCCGCGCTTTCGAAGATGGCTCTGGAACGCGCGTTGTCATCTCGACCGTAGGACCAGGCTCGCTCGGCGGGGACATGCTTCGCATTGACGGCTGCGTTCGCGCGGGAGCACATCTCATCGTCGAAAGCCAAAGTGCGACGAAGATCTACGGTCCGGGGATCTCACGGTATGAAGCGCGCTGGACTATCGCAGAAGGCGGCACACTCGAACTCCGGAACGAGCCTTTGCTGCTCTTCGGGAATGCCGCCTACGTTTCGAACACTGAGGTGCTGCTTGCAAATGGCGCGCGCTTCTGCATGCGCGAATGCGTTGCGCGCGCCGAAGAAGCATCCGCGACGGCGAGAATCACGACGATCATCCGGCGCGATCAGCGCCTTACGCTGCGCGACGCAATGGAGCTTGATGACGAGACGCTCGGAGTGCGAGCGATCGGCACGCTGGTGGGATTCGGCGGCAACCTGCGCGATACGACTGCCTACCCCGGCGTCCGCATCGGAATCGGGACGACGCTTGAGGGCGGAACATTTCTGCGTGTATTGGGGCAACGGGCGTGGGATGTGAGGGCGGCGCTTGAATCGGCGTACGCACTCTAGCAATTTTGTCAACAACGTTCGCCTGGCAGTCAGCGCCCGATTGGTAGCGGCCAGTCGGGAAATGCCCTCGTTCTGACATTCGGAACGAGTTATGGGACGTCAGGGAGAGGGAGCATTGCCTTTTGCGTGCATTAGGTGCCTGTCAAACCACGCTGTCGATCGCGTGAGTAAGTCCATTTGGTCCCCGATATCGGTAACGCCATGTCCCGCTTTTTCGTACTGAACCAATTCCGATGGAACGCCCTGATCTCGGAACGTCGCGTACATAAGAACGTTGTCCTCGCGTGGCTCGCTGCCGAGGTCCGGATTACCGCTCACGAACATTGTTGCCGTCCGGACACCCTTCATGTGGAACACGGACGACTCGCGCATGAATGTCTGCGGCACATCCCACGAGTGCCCGCCGAAATATTCGGATCCCCGATCGCCGGGAACGAGCGCCGAAGCGTAGTGAGTAATTTCGTTGCCCCATCCCTCGTATGAGATCGCTGCTCGATATCGATGATCGTGCGTGATGATGTAGTTCGTGTGTACGCCGCCGTAGCTTAGTCCGAAGACGCCGAGTCGATTCGGGTCGGCGATTCCATGCGCGATCGCGTAGTCGACGGCTCCTTCGATATCGTCGGAATCTCGTCTCGTACCAGTCATGGTTGGCAATCGCATCTTGAACGGGTCTATGCCCATACGTTCCGGTGATCCGATAATCGGTGAGCACCATCGCATACCCGAGCGAAGACCAGTATTGCCACTCAAGCGGGCCAACGTTCCAAATAATTGTCCCCGCGAAAATAAACAGTGAGGAGAATCCGCCACCGTGGATTTGCACAATCGTTGGATACCGGCGCCGCGCATCGTAGTTCGCCGGATAAACGATGAGCGCCGGAAGCTCCAGACCATCACGCGAATGGTAGTGAATTTCTTCGATCCTGTTTTTCTTCAAGCCATCCAGCTCCGGATGCAATCGCACGAGGGTACGCGGCGATGAACCATCCTCGTTCGCAACTCGCAAGCGCTCTTGTCCCCACGGATCGAGGCCGAGCCAGGCAATCATTCGGTGTTCCGTCGATAACGCGAACGCTTTAGTGTCCTCCGCGTCGCCGACTATCAACTCCGGCCCGGCTCCGCGCCGTAACCGGTAAATGTGCGCATATACGCTATTATGTAGGCCGCCTAAATATACGCTTCGTGTTCTGGCATCCCATTGAGGACTGAATCGAGAAAGCCAGCGAAAGTCTTTCGTCCAATACGAAGTCGCCCTATCGTGCACATTCGTGACCGTGAAATCATCGACGATGTCGTACGTTTTAAAAATAGGATCGCTGAGGTATCCTACGTCCGTACCACCGTCCAGGAACATCGGCTTAGGCCACTTTTGCATGCCGCTCATGTGAACGATTTCGGACGTTTTTCGCGAGACCGGGTCAAAACTCACAATCGCGTTAAAGTCATTCGTGTGAAAGTAGTGGCCCTCATCGAAGAATATGCGGCCATTCGGCGACCAGCCCACCCATGTGACCCACGTGTCGCGGCCCGCTTGCACGGCTAAGCGATCGAGACCGGTGGCGACGTCGATCGTACGGACCTCGGGAGCTATTGGCTCCGAGACGATATTCGTTGACCCGGCGTTCTCGCTGCTATATACATGCATGCGTTCTCCGCCCACGACCGACATCGACGTTCCGTATGTGTATAAGTAGTGGTGGGTAACGTAAGCCAACCGGCGTGAATCTGGTGACCACGCGAGCGGCGGAGGGTCGAGACCGAATCCCTCGCCGACCACTCCCCCTTTGCGGTTCGTCAATTGGCGCACGTGCGATCCGTCGGAGTCCATAACGTAAATCTGCGTCGGTCCGCTTGCGCGCGATACATATGCAATCTGGCTACCATCGGGCGCGACGACCGGCTCGAATCCGGCCACTAGTGGCCGGCACGCCCCGTCTTTGAGGTCGACCGCTGCGATCAGCTGCGTCTCAGGCGCCTTAGAGTCGATCGAACCACGCCACGTGACGATCAGTTGGTCGTGGTGTGGAACCCACGCAATCGCTTCGGGCGTAGAATTGTGCCCGTTTCCGGTGGATGCATTTTCCAACAACCATTTGATTGCGTGCGCATCCACCACGCGCGATCCGATTGACGATTGAGTAGGCACGCATGTACCCAAGGATTGTCCGTCGGACTGCGCCACCGCAGACGACGGGCATACGAATGAACTGCCCGCGAGTATTGCTATCAGAAGCCACGGCAAGCGCAGCAAGAGTCGTGCTTCCATCTTCAGAGATGCAACCTCATATTTAAGAGCAACGCCCTGGGTCCGTACTCCTCACCGTTGAGTTGGAACGGTGGACCTGCTACCGCCGGCGCGCCGTATGAATTTGCGAGATTAAGCACCTGAATCGGACTGTCGTACATAGCCGTCATGTTCCTAAGGGTCAGATTTAGCGAGAGATTCTTGTTAAACGCATAACTCGCGTGTCCGTCCATTTCTACGAACGCTGGACGAAAGTATGTGTTGTTGTTGCCGAAGTACGTCCCCGTAACGTCGAATGCGGTTCCCGGCCTCCAGCGATAGCCCACGCGCCCGAAGCCTTGCGCATACGGCACCGGCGTCCCGAACGCACCGTTCATGTTGATACCGGGCACGACGGCAAGATTCTGACAATTCGCCAGGGTCTTGAAGTTGCAAGGTCCGAGGAAATTGTAGATTCCGGCCGGGACACTGATGACGTAACTCCGAGTGAAGCCACCGGAAAAACTTCCGAATACTCCGTGAGCTACCTCATGCTTGAACCCGAGCGCAAGGCCTTCAAACCGCGACGTGCCGAGATTGCCGAATTGTTCCACGTACAGTGGCAGACCGCCACAGGTCGCGCATGGTGGCGCGTACTGCGCCGTCTGGAAGATCTGACCGTAGAGATTCGAGCGATAGACGTCCAGCGAGAGGAGATCATTGTCGTGGATGCGCGCGTCCGCGCCAACATCGAATGAAAACGATGTTTCCGGCCGCAACCCGAGATTCGTCAGCTGCGTGAAGCAGTCTCCGAGCTGACACGTCGGGGCCTGATTCGAACCGAGCAGATCGGAGAGTGGCGCTAACGCAAACCCACCACCGGCAGAGAAGCGCATCGCGTAAGGCGAACTCGGTCGCCACACGAATCCGAGGCGCGGTGCGGAGTACTTGTAAACTTCGTCCTGATACTGGCCCGAAATATTCGGATTCGGCACGTGATAGTCCGCAGTCACAAAATATCCGGCGAGCTCCAGATTAGTGGTTCGCGAAGGATTGATCCCCAGCGACAATCGCGCTTCGTTTGTACCTTCCGAAACGCTCGGCGCCTGAATGGGGGGATTCATCGCAAGGAGCTGTACGCCGCCGAAATTTTCACTGTAATATTCCGGCTGGTCGTAATACGACTGGACGAACGACGCCCCGAGGACCATGTGGTCGCCGAGCGGCATCGTGTAGCTGATCAATTTGTCGCGATTGTTCGCGATGGAGATGTTGTTCTCGCCGAACGTTGTACCCGTGTAACCGAGCTGGTACTGCCCGCCGTTGAACGTGATTGGAACGTATGAACCGGTACTGCATCCGGGACTCGTATTCGTGCAGATCTGGCCGCCACCGAACAGGGTCTGCGTTAGCGACGACGCGCCTTCGAAGTTATCAGTACTCGACGTTCGATTTTGCAACGCAGCTATACGAAGTATGCCGCTTCCGATCGTTGCTGTGATTTTCTCTTCGAGCAAGCTTCCCGCATTTGTTGTGGGCTGGGGACTCAAGAAGAGCCCATACTCGGATGTTGTATGGGGTCCGGGCGCGAAACTGCCGGTGTATCCAGATGGAGGTACGAAGATTGATGATTCTTCCCAGACCTCAGACTGAGCGCTGGTGCTTTGTCCGGCGTAAAAGACCCCAGCGGTGACGTTCGGCGAAATCGCGTATGCGAGTGCGACGGAACCGCCGACTTGATGCCATGCCGAGTTCTGCGGAACGCAGCACTGCACGAAGCTCGTCGTAAAGGTACCAGATCCGTTGTTGTACTGCGTCGGTAAGAAATTGACACACGGCCCGTTACACATGAACGATCGCCCGTTGATGCTCGTAGGCGCAAACACGGGGTCGGTCAATGGTCCAGTGCCGCTCAGAGGACCCGGGCTATTGTTGGTTCCGTAGGTAAAGACGGCAGAGAGCTTGCCCGTATGAACGGCCGCCAAACTGTTCATGATGATCCCGCCGTACGGATCGGTGCTGAGTGAGAAATCGAAATGATTCGTCTTGAATGCGCTCAACGCATGGAGACTCAGGGTTCCACCGATCGAATCGACGATGCTGGCAGAAGCACCCGGCCCACGAATGACATCGGCGGCACCGAACGCATTCAGCGGATAAAAGCTGAAATCGAGACCGTACCCGGCCGCTGCGGCACCCGTGTAGTTTATGAGCCCGATCAGCGGCATGTCGTCGAGCAGGACTGCGGACTCGTATGGAAGCGCTCCGTCGATGGAAACCTGAATCGGCATCATCGGACTATCCGCAATTGTAGCCAGAGCCGAAAGGCTGCCATTACCCAAGCCCGATTGAGCGACGCCCGGAATCTCTTCGAGAACCTGCCGCCATGAAGTTTGGCCGTCCATCGCAGTCGCATTCGGGCTGATTTGCGTAATCGATGCGGGAGTCGTATTGATCCGCGCGCCGACCGTTGTCGTTGTAGACGCGATGACGCGCAGACCTTTTGGGGGTGCGTCGTAACGAATCGTGACGTCGGTATCCGACGTAAGCGTGAAGCTTTGCGCCGCAGTTGTGCCTAAGGTCGCGTCCTTCGCCGAGACGCGATATGTTCCAAGCGGAAGCCCGATAAACGAGAAGCCGCCGCGATCGTCCGTCTGTCTCGTGACGTTCCGCGGCCCAGATAAGATGACGAGTGCACCGGCAACGGGCGCGCCGGTACTGGAGGTTACCGTCCCCGTTATCGATGCGCTCGTCGTCGGCGCAACCTGCGCCACACCCGGTGCTGCGACGATCAGCTGCGCAAAGAACGCTGCGATAATGATTTGCGCAACACGCGCGAACACGCTAGTTCTTCCCATCGGACGTATCTCCTGACGTGGGTAGAGTGGGACTACAGGCGGCAATGAAGTGTCCATAAAGAACATCAGTCCAAGCGTCGCGAAGCGCTTCCGGATGCCACTGGACTCCAAAAAAGAACGGCCTTTCGGCCTCAAACTCGACGGCTTCAATCGTGCCGTCATCGGCAAGCGCGCATGCGCGTAAACCGGGCGCAAGCTTTCGTATTGCTTGGTGATGCAGCGAGTTGACGCGGATTCCCGGTACCCCGTAGAGCGCGCGTAATCGCGTGTTGTCTACGAGCGAGACGCGATGCGTAGGGGCCACCGGTTGGATGCCGCTCTCCTTGACCTGGTGGTGCGCGATGACATGGCGGTCGCCAAAGTGCTCGTGAAGGTCTTCGATGAGCGTTCCACCGAGCACGACATTTGCGAGTTCCATCCCGCGGCACACGGCAAGCGTGGGCACCGCATGCGTGAAGCACTCCTGCATCAGAACGATCTCGAATTCGTCGCGCCGTTGATCGACGCGATCGTTCGCGAGTTCTTCATTGCCGCCGTAGTACGACGCGCTAACGTCGCCGCCGCCGCTGAAGACGATGCCCCGTAGTGTATGCTGCTGGATCGCAAGTTTCGGATCGTCCTCGGGAGAAAGAACGATGGGTTCCACTCCGACATCACGCAGTACGGCACAATGACGCTTCACCTCATCTGAGATTTGGTCGCCGCGGAATGCGGAAGTCACACCGATTCGTACGGCCATTAACAACATCTTAAGCGCAACGCAAGAGCTCTCGCATCCTGGAGCCCTCAGGCTTGGACTGTTGGCCTAAAGCTTAAATCTTGCGACTTTTCGCGCAATTCTCGCGCGTAACAGAAACAAGAAGGCGCTTCTGTTACGCCTGACTACCTCGGCGGATGCTCCTCGCGCACCAGATCCATGAGCTGCCAGCGCGACCGCAAACCCAGCCGGTTAAAGATCGAGGACAAGTGACTTTCGACCGTATGTTCAGTGATCGATAAGACGGTTGCAATGGCGCGATTCGTGTAGCCGCGCAGCACAAGCTCTGCGACTTGACGTTCGCGAGGTGTGAGTGACGGCTGCAGATCGCCGAGAATGTCGTGTTCCGTCTCGGGCGATGCAGCGGCGGCTGCCGGGAGTTGGACTCGCGAAATCCCCGCGACGAATGCGCTCTGATGGCGCCATCCAAGGTCAGCGAAAGCTTTCGCGGTTGCTTGGGCCTGTTCGATGAGCGCTCGCGCGCCTTGCCGGCGCCGAGCTGCAAGCAGTTTCCAAGCCTCGAGAAATGCGGAAGCGACCTTTCCCGAAGGCGCCTTGGCGCGTCGCTGCAATATCCTGCGCGCGCGCTCGGCATCCCGCGGCGTTCCCCAAGCCGCGGACGAAGCCAGAATGTCACCGGCATGATCCGCGCTTTCAAGGGCTTGGACAGCACGCGACGTGATCGTCCTCAGGGGCGACGACATGCGCCGGCGCGCGTACACTTTCCCGAACGCGGCCGCGATGGGGCCGATCCGCGCGGGTTCGCCCGATGCAAACGCAAGCTCGAGAACTTCTTTGTCGACGACCTTCTCTAAAAGGGCGGCGTCGCTCACGACAAGTCCGAGCTCCGTCCCGACGATGCTCAGCAAGACCCGAAGTGCCGGGGTCGCGACATCATAGGTCATTGCGTCCGCGACGAACTCTCGCGCCCGAGTATATTCGCCCAAGACGATCAACAAACTCGCATAACGGAGCGTCAGGTATGGGACTCGCCACGCGATCTGCCGCTCGCGAGCAACCAACAGAGCGCGCTCGCGGCAGACACGGGCGCTCGCAATGTCGCCGAGTGCGGTTGCCCAATTCGCGTAGTCATCCCAAATTGCGGTTACAAGATATCCGTCGGAAACGTCGCGAGCCGCGCGAAGTGCCACCTCGAAGTCGGCGTAAGCGGCACGCGCGTCTCCTTGCGCCGCCCGTACGATCGCTCTCTGATTAAAGAGTATCGCCCGACTCTCCGGACTCTCGCGCGGTGAGACGCGAAGAGTCCGTAAGTGTTGTTGAGCTTCGTCGTAACGACCGAGCAGAACAAGATAGTGCGCGATTGCCAGATTCGCTCGAACGACGACCCTCTTATCGCTCGTTGCGCCGGCGAGATTGCGCGCCTCGCGGATTCGCCCGAGACCTTCGACGGTATTGCTTTCCAACCATGACTGGCGCGCGAGCCGCAGCAGAATTCGACTGGCTTCCGGAAACGTCTCGTCATGGCGGGCATAGATGTCGAATGCGCGCTCGAGCCATGGTCGTGCGTGCTCAGGCCTTGTTCCGTAGAAAAGCGCGAAAGCGACCCTCTCCGAAAGCCGCGCCTCATCGGCCGCAGTCTGGCTCTGGCCAACGGCGCGTTCGAAATGCGACGCGGCGTCGGGATAAGCATATCTATCGAGAGCTAGGTTGCCCGCAGCTTCGTAGTCACGCTCGAGAGTAATGCTCCGTCGCCGATCTTGAGCCCGCGCACGAGCTCGCCGTACACGCAGCGCCGCTGCATCACGACACTCGACGCAAATTGTATTGCCGTCGGGCGGCTTTCTGACGCAGCAGGTCGCACAAAGGCCTCGCGAACGTGCGAGCTCTCGCCTACGCTGAACGCGACCACCGTTGGGGGACGAAGAATCGGAAATGGCACGAAAGTTTTTAACGTGTCTTGGGCTGTCCACCTTCGGGCCCGGTGCGTGACGAACAGCTAACGAGAATTGAAAGAGGCTATGCTCTAATCGTGGCTCCTGACCCAGCACTTGGTCCAGAGCAGCATTAATTCGCTACGCCACAAGCGAGCGGTATTGAGCACCGCTTTCAGCTCGGGCGCGGTAATCGTTCCACGAATTGGATCGCCGTGCGCGGCGGATAGAATGACGCCACCGTTGGCGTACACATCGAGAAAGATCTCGCCCTGTCCCGTCCGCGCGTGGAAATGTGCTCCGGATATCTCCCGATCATCACAGGGAATGGCTCTAAACGAAACGTCGGCCAGCTGGTTTTCCACTGGTCCTAGGGTTCCGCAGTTGACGGCCGGCTGCCCTTTCGTGTAGGGTAGACCCCACGATGACCTCACGAGCCATGATGTCGATGTGTATGGCGATGTGCTGCACCAGTAGGTGCCGGTGAGGTTCGTGTTGCTCTAGCGTCCCCCAAAGACGCATCCATGCAAGCCGCCTCATCGGGCGGCTTTTTTGATGCCCTTCCCATCTCACAAGGAGGCATTGTGTCCACCCCCTTCACCCGTCGAAATTTCATTGCAACCAGCGGAGCCGCGCTCGGCGCGCTTACTGTCCGTGGCATTGCAAGCGCCGCACCCTCACGCATCGGCGTCGACTACGCGTACTACAATCCGCCCAGTCTGATCCTCAAAGAAAACGGTTGGCTCGATTCGGCCCTCGCCGCCAAAGGCGTCGGCGTCGATTGGATTCTCTCGCTCGGCTCCAACAAGGCCAATCAATATCTCACCTCCGGCACCGTCGCGTTCGGATCGACCGCGGGCAGTGCGGCGCTCTTGGCGCGAGCCAACGGCTCGCCGATCAAAACCGTCTTCCTCTACTCGCAGCCGGAGTGGACGGCAATCGTCATCGGCAAAGATTCGAAGCTCAAATCGGTCGCCGAGCTCAAAGGCAAAACGATCGCTGCGACGCGCGGCACCGATCCGTGGTTCTTCCTCTTGCGTTCGCTCAAGGACGCCGGACTTGCGCCGACTGACGTGCAGGTCGTCGACTTGCAGCATCCCGACGGACGTATCGCGCTCGAACGCGGACAGGTTGATGCCTGGGCCGGTCTCGATCCGCACATGGCGGCCTCGCAGCTGCAAGCCGGATCGCGCTTGCTCTACCGCAATCTCGCCTACAACACGTACGGCGCACTGAACGTCCCGGAAAGCTTCCTGCAGCAGTCTCCGGAGATCGTCACGATCGTTCTCGAACAGTACGATCGCGCACGCCGTTACGCGCTTGCAAACGAAACACAAACGGCTGCAATTCTCGCAAAGGCCTCAAACGTTCCGCTCGACGTCGCGACGCTGATGCTGCACGAGCGCACGAAATTCCCGGACCCTGTTCCCGGACTATCCTATGCGCGCGCGATCGGTGGATGCGAGCCGATCATTCGCAGCGACAAGCTGGTAACCGCAGATGCGGATCTTGACGCAGCGTTGCACGCGCTCGTCGAGCCTTCGCCCGCACGCCTGGCGCTACATCATGCGTAGATTGTGGTTGAGCCTCATCATCCCGGCGGCACTGCTCGCCGGGTGGTGGGCGATCACGGCGCTGGGCATCGTGAAGACCTACCAGCTCGCATCACCGCTGCAGGTCGCACGCGAACTCGTTTCGCTCGCGCAAGACGGCACGCTCGCCGGTGACCTTGGGGCCAGCATCGCGCGCGTCGTCGCGGGATTCGCGATCGGCTGCATCCTCGCAGTCGCGATCGGCATCCTCGTCGGTCTCTCGCGAACGGCCGAACGCATCATCGATCCGACGCTGCAAGCAATTCGTGCGGTACCCTCACTCGCGTGGGTGCCGCTCATTCTGCTGTGGCTCGGCATCGGTGAGGACGCGAAGATCACGCTCGTCGCGATCGGCGCGTTCTTTCCGGTCTACATCAATTTCGTCGCCGGCATCCATAATGTCGACCGCAAGCTGATCGAAGTCGCCGACGTCTTCGGCCTCAGCCGCCTCGAGCGCGCGCGGCGCATCGTTCTGCCGGCAGCCTCGCCCGGGTTGCTCGTCGGCATGCGGATCGGGTTCACGCAAGCCTGGCTCTTTCTCGTCGCCGCAGAATTGATCGCCTCGACCAAAGGGCTCGGCTATCTGCTGATGCAGGGCCAGCAAATCACGCGTCCCGATCAGATCCTGGTAGCGATACTGCTCTTGGCGCTGTGCGGCAAGATCACGGAAAGTGGAATGCGCGCGATCGAGCATCGCTCGCTACGCTGGACCGACACGCTGAGGACCGCGTCATGAAAGCAATCGAAATCCGCGGTCTCTCCAAGGCCTTCGGCGACCACACGATTTTCTCGAAACTCAGTCTGCACGTCGGTCGCGGCGAGCTGGTGGCATTGCTTGGGCCAAGCGGGTGCGGCAAAACGACGGTCTTGCGTTGCCTTGCGGGTCTCGAAAAACCGGATTCCGGTTGGTTCAACGTGGGCGGCGAAAGCGGCATCGTTTTCCAGGAGCCGCGTCTGCTCGGCTGGCTCGACGTCCGTGGCAACGTCGACTTCGCGGCGCGCACGCCGCAGGAGCATGCGCGCGTCGATGAGTTGGTCGAGCTCGTCGGCCTAACATCGGCCGTAAAGAAATTGCCGAAAGAGCTCTCGGGCGGCATGGCGCAACGCACCGCGCTTGCGCGTTCGCTCGTGCGCAATCCGCAAATTCTTCTTACTCGACGAGCCGTTCGCCGCAGTCGATGCGCTGCGCCGTTACGAGCTTCAGCGTCAGCTTCGCGCGATCGTCGAGTCGCGTGGACTCTCTGCGCTGCTCGTTACGCACGACGTCGACGAAGCGGTCTTTCTTGCCGACCGCGTTCTCGTACTCGGCGGCGAGCCGGCGTCGATTCACGCGGAGTTGCGCGACGCCGACCGCGATCAGGTCCTGGCCGCTCTTACGCCGGAACCTCTTCGTGATCGACAAGCTGCGACCGAATGTCATTGATCTCGGGCAGCACGCGCTCGAACACCTTGACGAGGTCGGGATCGAAGTGCGTCCCGCTCGATTGATGAATGTGCACGATCGCTTGTTCCGCAGGCCACGCGGGTTTATACGGACGCACGGACGTTAGCGCGTCGAAGACGTCGCTGAGCGCGCAGATGCGGCCCGAGATCGGAATTTTGTCGCCTGAAAGGGCGTTCGGATAACCACTACCGTCCCACTTCTCGTGATGGGTGAGTGCGATCTCGGCGCCCTTTTGCAATAATATGGACGCACTGTCTTTGAGTATCTCATAACCGGCCGTCGTGTGTTGTTTCATGATGATCCACTCGTCCGGCGTGAGCTTTCCGGGCTTGAGAAGGATCGCATCCGGCGTCGCCACTTTACCGATATCGTGCATCGGCGCCGCCAGCAGCAGCAGTTCGGCGTCCGCCTCACCGAGGCCGACGGCACGCCCGAGGACTTGCGCGAAGCGACCCATGCGCACGATGTGCATTCCGGTTTCATTGTCACGAAATTCTGCCGCGCGTGAGAGACGGTTGATCGTCTCGCGCTCGCGGAGCGCGATCTCGCGCGTTGCGGCCCGAACCTCGCCCGCAAGATGCTGCGCGCGATCCGCTAGTTCTTTGCGCCGCTGACGCAACTCGAGCAGATTGCGCACGCGCGACGAAAACTCGATCGGATCGGCGGGCTTGTTCAAGAAATCATTCGCGCCGAATTCGATCGCTTTACGCCGAATCTCCGCATCCTGCTCGCCCGTCAGCATGATGATTGGAATGTCCCGGTAGTTCGGGATCAATCGAAAATGCTTGATCAGCTCGAGACCGTCCATTTCCGGCATGCGGAAATCGGTGATGAGCAGATCGGGTTCATGGTTGGACGCGTACTCGAGCGCTTCCGTCGCCTTCGAAAAGGTCATGACCTCGACGTCGGCTATCGTCCGGAGGATCTTCTCGTAGACCCGGAGATTTACGGTCGCGTCATCAACGGCAAAGACATGCATGCGGTCTCTCCTTAAGAGCCCCAACGGCGTCCGAGGAACGCGACAATCCCCAGACGTTACGTATTACGCCCTTCCTTCTGCGCTAACTCTCGCCCTCCACAGGCGCAAAGAGCCAGCCGGCGCCACCATCGCTTTGCGCGATGCCGAGATACCGCCGTAACCAATGAACGAGCGCGCGATAGCGGAGCAGCTTATTGCGGGGCGTCCCGTTGCGTGAGAGATCATGCCCGTCGTTTGCGAACCGGACGAACTCCGCGGTTTTACCGAGCGCGCGCAAGCGCCCAAAGAGCTGTTCGCCTTGATCGATCGGGCAACGAAAATCGCGTTCGGAGTGCATGACCAGAAACGGTGCGTCGATGTTCTCGACGGCGCGCATCGGCGAAGCATCGAACAGCTTGCGCCCGCCGTCGCTCCAGTCGACTTTTAGTTCATACTCAAGAAAGCCGGGAATGTCGTTGACCGTCCCTTCCGTCACGTATTCGTTGACGGCACGCATCGAGACGCCGCACGCGTACTCTTTGCAGTGACCGAGCAGCCACGTCGTCATGAAGCCGCCATACGAGCCGCCCTGCAATCCAATCTTGTTGCCGTCGACTGGAAGGCGTTCTTTGGCGGCGCGCAAGATGGCCAACACGTCCGATGCGTCTAGCTCGCCCCATTTGCCGGTGATCGCATCCGCGTAAGCTTCGCCGTACGACTGGCTTCCGCGCGGATTGCCGTAGACGACGTGCATCCCCAGTTGCGCTAAGAGTTGGAACTCGAAGAAATACGCGAAGCCGTACGCAGCGTGCGGACCGCCGTGCACTGCGTGCACGAGCGGCGTAGGCCCACCCTTGTCGGCAGCGCGAATGACCCATGCATCGAGCTCGGTACCGTCGTCGGCTTTGGGGCGCAGGCGTTCCGGAATGAGCGGCGGATGCGCTTCGAGCCATCCAGCGTTCTCGTTCGGATAGCGCGTCAACGTCGCATCCGGTTCGACGAGCGCGATGCTACCAGGATCGCTGAGGTTCGTCGACGCAAACGCGACCGCTCCGTTGCGCGCGCCTGAAAACGCATAAATATCCATCTCGCCCGTTATAAACTCTTGGCTCGCGCTGCCGTCGCGCTTGTAGGCAATCAATTCGCAGCGGCCCTCGAGCGAACGCTGAATCACGATCGCCTGATCGTCCGGCGACCAATACGGCGATGCGCTGTCATGCGCGCGCATGTCGCTGATGACCGCGTCCCCCAAATATTCTTTGCGGTCGGGCGTGAGCGAGCGCGGCTTTCCGCCCTCGGCCTCAACACACCATAACTGGCGATTTCGCGCACCTGAAATGATCTTGTCGTCTTCGTAGCCGACTAACGCGAGCTCGCGCCCATCGCGCGAATACGCGGGCGCATCAAAGATACCGTTCATCGCGGTGAGGCGCCGCAATTCGCCACCTTCGGCCGGGACATCGTAGAGATCGTTTGCATAGATTCGCTCGCCGCTTCCGGGATTCGCGACGAACGCGATGCGCTTGCCGTTCGGTGCCCAGACCGGCGTACCAGCGTCGAACGCTCCGCGCGCTACGACGGCGATTTCGCCCTCGAGCGTAACGACGTGAATCTGCATGCGCTTGCCGTCGAAGAGTCCGATCGAATCGTGCTTGTACGGCAGCGCCACGATATGGCGCGCGCCGCTCTCTTCATCGAATGCGACCGTCGTTTCCGCGGGCTTCATTTCGATTGCGGCCGCAAACGCCAAATGCGCGCAATCCGGTGACCAAGCCGGCGCGCCGATGCGCGTGAATGGACCGGCAAGTACGTGCGGTTCCCCACCGTCCGCGGACATCACGAGGAGATGGGTCTCCTTCTCTTCGTTCGTGCGGAGAAACGCGATCTTCGAGCCGTCTGTCGACCAACGCGGTGCGCGATCGCCAATCCCTTGCGTGAACGACTCGGCGCCGGACTTGCGAATCCGCCACAACGAACGCTCCGTGCGGTTCGCTTCGAGATTGTAGCGGCTCCTGACATAGACGATGCTGCGCCCGTCGGGCGATATTTGCGGGTCCTCGACGCCGATGAGACCGAGAAAATCCGATGGAGTCATCATGTGCCGTCGCTCTTTCTCGCGATGTTGGAGATGCCTTCCCCGGGCACGGCGCGAACCGACCGTCGCATGCGACTCATCTTCGGACTTGGACTCGGTTTGCTCGCCGGTGTCCTCATTGCCGCACGTCCTTCGAGCGCACAATCAACTCCGCAACTCGCGCACACGGATCGCACGTTTGAATTTATCGCGTTCGCTCCGATGCCGCGCGTCGCTCCGCTATTTGGTGCTGAGCGCGAACGCGACTGGGCGCCCGACTGGAATCCCGTCTTCCTTTGGCCGGACTCAGCCGGCGGATCGTGAGGGCATGGTCTTCACCGTCGCCCACGGTCACAAGCACGCCGTGTGGGTCAACACGCAATACGATCCGGAGCACGGACGCTTTCAATACGTCTACGTCGTCCCCGACGTTATGGCGACGGTTGTCACGCTGACGCTCGCACCGCGCGAGGCGCATACGATCGTACGGGTGCGCTACGAACGCACGGCGCTCAGCCCCGATGCAGCAGCTCTGGTGCAAGAAATGGGGCAGCACGACGACACCGCCGCTCCCGAATGGGAACACCAGGTCAACGCGTACCTCGGGGCTCAGCGCTGAAGCGACGCAACCATCGCGCTCTCGAATTCGAGCCGATCGGCGAGCGTGCGCACGATCGCCGCATTGAATGCCGCGGCTAAGACCGGATCCGCCTTCTCCATCGTATCGAACATCTCGCGACTCAGCACGTAAACCGTCGATGGTTTTTCCGCGACGACCGACGCACTGCGCACGCGCGAGCGATACAGACCCATCTCGCCAAGAATCGTTCGTTCGCCCAAGCTGCGCAATCGCACGCTGTCATCGCCGCTACCGAAGATGACGCCGACGCGGCCTTGCTCGATGAAGAACATCTCTTGCGCGGGCGTGCCTTCTTCGCACAACACGTCGCCTTCGGCCAGCTCGCGCTTCTCGAGAAAGCCCCTCAGACGATGCGCAAGACCGGCCTCACCAAGTTCGATCGCCAACCACTGATCCAAGTCGGTTTCAGGCGTTCAGATGTTCGGTGCGCTTGAGAAGCAGCTCGCCCTTCGCAATACTCGAGCGCTGCGTCCAGGTCATGGAATTCGAGTACGCCGTTCCCGCCGTCCCCGCCAAACTTCCACTGCTTCTCGAGCTCGGGAGCGATCGCGCTGATGATCAGCTTCGATTGATCGCGCGTCGCCAGCTGTTGGATCTTTGAGAAGCTCGTCGCAGCCGACGAATCGAGGCCGTGCACGCCGTGGAAATCGAGAATCGAGAAAATCCGGATGCTGACCTGGCTTCTTCCAAGAGCGCCTTGATCGTGCGATACAGCCGGTCGGCCATTCCGAAAAAGATGAAGCCTTGCAGCACGAGGATGCGAATGGCCTGCCATGCGCCTGAGAGCGCATCGCGCTCTTCCAGCGAGCGCAAGACCCTGCTGCGAAAGACATCCGCCGAGAGATCGTGCTTGACCACTTGCACGCGGCTGTACGTGACGACGAAGATGATGCAGCCGATCAAGATTCCAGTCAGCACGCCGGCGACGTAGCCGAATCGAACGACGACGGCGACGATTGCGAGGATGCTGAGGTAGTCGGGAGCGGCAGACGCCGTGCGGAGCGGACGCACCATTCGTAGAGCAGATTGAACCCCGTCGTAAAAATCAAGGCGCCGAAAATAAAGCGCGGAATTGCTTCGACGATCGATCGAACCGCCGAACAGAATTCCGATCGAGGCCACCGCGACGCAGAGGGTGGGATTCGGCTCCTTCCGGCGATGCCGTAACTCACGAGCGTGTTCGTCAGCGCTCCGAGACCGACGAGTCCACCGAGCAAACCGCACGACGACGTTTGCCGCGCCTTGCACGCGCATCTCGTGATCGAGATCGGCTTCCTCGTTTGTGCCGAGCTCGACGCCCGCGACGCCCAAAAGCAACGTCAACGCGCCGACGACCAGCAACGTCAATAGATCGCCCGCCCGCTCGCCGAGCGCGCTCCACGAAACATCGCGCAAGTTGGCCGGATTCCAGGGGCTCGAGAACGGCGAGCCGTGCGGAACGTGCAAGAACCATCCCGCGCTGCGCAAATCGTCGAGCGAAAGCCCCCGCGCAAAGACGACGATATAGAACGCTGCGATGCCGCAGGCGAGCAAGCCGGGAAGCAAGAGCGGATGCTTCACGCGCATCGTCGCGACGATCACGATCAGCGAAAACGCCAAGCCGACGACGAGCTCCGCACGTTCGTGCGAACCCATGACGCGGAACGAACCGGTCACAAACAGCCACCCTGCTGCGCCGAGGACGCCGCCGATGACCGGATAGGGGATGAAGCGCATCCATCGTCCAGCACGATTACGCCGAGCGCAAGAACAGACGATGCCGACCGCAATTGTCGAGATTGCGATCGCGACAAAAACTGTTGGCAGTGCCGAATGATGCGCCGGCCCCGCAAGAGAGCGCGATCGATCGCTGCCGCCGCAACGGCGACGACCGCGACCGTATTTCCGGTCGGCGCTCCGATTTGAAAGCGCATCGTGCCGAAGCAGACGAGCGCAATCGATGCGACCGCCGCTGCGATCAGCGCCGCAGTAATACCGAAGCTGAGCCCCGCCGCCAAATCGCCGTTGAATATCAGCACGGCGTATGACAGCGCGAACGTGACGGTGAGGATCGTGGCCAGCGCTCCCCCGATGAGGCCGGCCCGTATGCTCGCGGTCACGCGCCTAGAGTTCTAGGTCGTCGTTGCGGTCTTGACTTTGAGTGGGTCGATCTTGACGCCGGGCCCCATCGTGCTCGTCAGCGTGATCGACTTGAGATAGGTGCCTTTGGAAGCCGACGGTTTGGCGCGAATGACCGCATCGAGCACGGTCGCGGCATTTTCGGCGAGCTCTTTCTCGCCGAAGTTGGCCTTGCCGACGATCGTGTGAATGATCCCCGCCTTGTCGAGACGATACTCGACTTTGCCGGCTTTGATGTCGCGAATCGCTGCGCCGATGTTCGGCGAGACGGTACCGCTCTTCGGATTCGGCATCTTCTGCGCGAGAATACGCCCGAGATTCGAACCGACGGCGCCCATCATGTCGGGCGTTGCAACCGCGACGTCAAAATCGGCGAAGCCGCCTTTGACGCGGTCGATCAGATCTTGCTCGCCGACGACGTCGGCGCCGGCCGCTTCCGCTTCCTTCGCCTTATCGCCCTTTGCAAATGCGATGACGCGAACCGTCTTGACCGGTTCCGTGCGGAAGGCTCACGGTGCCGCGAACGTTCTGATCCGATTTCTTCGGATCGACGCCGAGACGAACGTGCAGCTCGACCGTTTCGTTGAATTTGCGGTTCGCACGCGTTGCGCTTGACGATTGCCGCGGCTTCCGACATGTCGTACAGCTTGGTCCGCATCATAGCCCTCGGCCATGGAGCGATACTTCTTGCCGTGATGTACTGCCATTAGCTCGCACCTCCACGCCCATGTTGCGCGCCGTGCCGGCGATGATCTTCATCGCGGCATCGATGTCGTTTGCATTCAGATCGGGCATCTTCGTTTGCGCGATCTCGCGCAGCTGCGCTTGCGTGAGCTTACCGACCTTTTGCCGGTTCGGTTCTTTCGAGCCGGACTCGATGCCGAGTGCACGCTTGATCAGGAACGACGCGGGCGGCGTCTTCGTGATGAACGAGAACGTGCGGTCTTCGAAAACGGTGATCTCGACAGGAATGATCATTCCGGCCTGACTCTGCGTGCGCTCGTTGTACTGCTTGCAGAAGTCCATGATGTTGAGCGAATACGGTCCGAGCGCAGGCCCAACGGGCGGCGCAGGCGTCGCTTTTCCGGCTTCCAACGCAAGGTTGATCTTGCCGGCAACTTTCTTTGCCATTCTTTTCTCCTAACGACCGCGTACGGTCTGCCCCATTGTCAGCATGCGGGGGTGGAGTCGGCCGGATCCGCACCGGCGCCCGTTGGGCGCAACCCAGGCATTGTACCAAAGCCTCCGTAAATTGTCAGTACCGGCATGCCAAACCAAGCTTCTGACCAACCCGCTGCCGACGGCCTCGTTAAAATCGAGGACGAGTTCGGCGCACACAACTACGACCCCATCGACATAGTCCTCACTTCCGGCGAGGGCATCTGGGTCACGGACGTCGACGGTGCGACTTATATCGACGCCCTCAGCGCTTACTCGTCGCTGAACCTGGGGCATCGTCACCCGCGGATCATCGAAGCCCTCACAGACGCAAGCCGAGCGCCTGACGATCACTTCACGGGCATTCAGGAACGACCAGCTGCCGCTCTTCTGCGAAGAGCTGGCCAAGCTGTGCGGCCTCGACGTCGTGCTTCCCATGAACACGGGAACCGAGGCGGTCGAGACGGCGATCAAGGCGGCGCGCCGCTGGGGCGTTCGCGATAAAAAAGATCAAAGAACCGAAGATCGTCGTTTGTGAAAATAATTTCCACGGACGCTCGACGACGATCATCGGATTTTCGAGCGACGAATCCTATCGCCGCGATTTTGGGCCGTTCACGCCGGGCTTCGTCAGCATTCCCTACGACGACATCGCGGCGCTGGAACGCGCGCTCACCGATGACGTCTGCGCGTTTCTGGTCGAGCCCATTCAGGCCGAAGCCGGCATCATCGTTCCAAAGACGCGGCTACATGCGTGAGGCAGCGGAGCTTTGCAAACAGCGCGGCGTGCTCTTCGTTGCCGATGAGATTCAAACCGGACTCGCGCGCACCGGCAAGCTCTTCGCGCTCGACTACGACAACGTCAAGCCGGATCTGCTTATCCTCGGCAAAGCGCTCGGCGGCGGCGTCTATCCGGTCTCCGCAGTCGTCGGCCGCCGCGAAGTGATGGACGTCTTTGATCCGGGAAGCCACGGCAGCACCTGGGGCGGAAATCCGCTCGCCTGCGCGATCGCGCGCGAAGCAATCCGCATCATCGGCGACGAGAATCTGCGCAAGCCGCGACCGAACGCGGCGATCAGCTCACCTACGAGTTAGCCGACATGCGCTCGCGCAATATGGTTGAGATTCGCGGTCAGGGGCTGTTGCTTGGAATCGAGCTCAAGGTCCCCGCGCGAAAGTATTGTGAAGCGCTCGCGCGAAGCCGGGGTGCTCACGAAAGAAACGCACTCGCACGTCATCCGCATCTGTCCGCCGCTTATCATCAGCGAAGAAGACGTTGAAGAGCTGGCCGAACGGATTGCCGAGGGCTTTGCCGCCGTCGAAAAAGCTTAAGGCTAGACTTTTTCGATCTGATAGAACTCGAGCTCGACCGGCGTTTCGCGTCCGAAGATCGAGATGAGTGCGCGCACTTTCTCTTTTTCCGGCTGGATCTCGTCGACGATGCCGGTGAAATCGAAGAACGGCCCGGACGTGACCTTGACGCGGTCGCCCTTTGCGAAATCGATCTTGAGTTTAGGCGTCTCGATGCCCATCTGCTTGAGAATCGTCTTGACTTCTTTGTCCTGAAGCGGGACCGGCTTCTCGCCGGAGCCCGGCGAGCCGACGAATCCCGTCACACCCGAGGTATTGCGCACGACGTACCAGGACGAGTCGTCCATGTCCATCTCAACGAGGACATAGCCCGGGAACACTTTTTTGGGCGTGATCTTGCGCTTGCCGTCTTTGAACTCGACTTCGTCTTCCATCGGCACGAGCACGCGAAATATCTTGTCTTGCATGTTCATCGAGTGGATGCGGCGCTCGAGATTCGCTTTGACTTTGTTCTCATAGCCCGAGTACGTGTGAATCACGTACCACTTCTTGCGCTCGCTCTTTTGCGAGGGCGCAGCCGGGCGGGGCGCTTCCTCTTCAGCTTCCGCCTCTACGGTCTCTTGCGCAGCCTCGACGACTTCCGCGTTCGACATTTCGTCGGTCGTCACGGTGTCGACGATCGCATCGGCGACCGCGCGTTTCTTCTTCGCTGGGTGTCGTGCATAACCTTAGCTCGACCCTCCGTGCAGTAGCGCGAAGAGCTGCGTGAAAAGCCAGTCGCAACCGGCGGTAAAAAATCCGACGACGACGACGAGTGCAACGGTCAAAACCGTCGCGCTGATCCATTCCTGACGCGTTGGCCACGTGACGCGGCGCATCTCGGAAATGAGACCCTGTAAATACTCGCGGCTTCGAGCCATTCGCGCCTCGCGCGTGGCCGGGGGCCGGTTCATCGTGCGTTCAGCCATAATAAAAAACCCACCAGCGGGGGTTTCAAGACACCCGCGTTCCTCATACTACCCCGAAAATCCCTCCGCGGATACGGGCCGGACCCGGATTTGCGGCTTGGCCGAAGATCAAGGAAAGTTTAACCCGCCTTTTAGTCTGGGAAAGAACCCTTGGGAGGATGTCCGGAGATCGTTACACACCCGCGCAAATTGCGCGTTATTTTCCCGTCGACGCCGCGCGTACGCGACGAAAGCCCGACGAGCAGTCGTCGCGTATCTCACGAGTATCGGCGTTGCCGAAAACGATCTCGCCGATCTCGAACAAGCCATCGGTGAAGCGATTGCTAATGCGGTCGAACACGGTTTCCGCGAAGGCTCGTACTTCGAGGTCCGTGGCGTGGTCGAGGACGGTAATTTACGCATCGAAATCGAGGACGACGGGGCGGGGTTCGAGCCGCAAAATATGAGCGAACCGCGCAGCCTGCGCGGTTTCGGCATCACGGTCATGCAGACGCTGGTCGGTCGCGTTACCTTCTTGAAGCGCGGACGGCTCGTTCGCCTCGAAAAACGCCTCGCTTAAAAGCGAGACTCCAAGCTTTCGCTTGGAGTCTCGTTGTTATGGCAGGCGCGACAGGACTCGAACCTGCAACCGACGGTTTTGGAGACCGCTACGCTACCAATTGCGCCACGCGCCTTGGGGCCTTAGGGTGCCTGCGACGTCCTATTTCTTTCCACTTCGTGACTCATCCTCGATGGTACCAATTGAGCCACCTCCGTTCTCGACGCTTCCCTGCGTCGTTTCTGCTTCTTCACAGACGGTTTAACGCGCCGCTTTCGCGGCACGCCAGCGCCATCCACTCCACAGACTTTCACCGCTGAACTCTCGGCAAATCGTGCGAGATTGATCGCTGCATTTACGTCTCGATCGTGGAGGCTGCTGGCACAGTGCTCAGCTAACTACGAAACTATCGTTGTTCGCGATGTGCGCGCTGACACCGGCACCAGCGGCAATATTTACTAAGCTCCAACCGTTCGGTGGTCTTCACCTTATTTTTGAAAGTGTTGTAGTTGCGCCGCTTGCACTCGGTGCACGCCAGCACGACCATCACACGATTCTCTTTTTTTGCCACCGACTAAATCCTCAAGCGCGGACATGAAAGAAACGGACACGCAGTCCGTTCGGGCATCATAATACCATGCGTCGCCAAGACCGTCCACCGCGTTTTGCGGCCAAGGCAAGCAAGCCTTCCTACGACGCCGCGATAATGTGGCGGCAATGAGCACGACCGCAGAAACAACCGTCCGCCACTCCCCCGAGGCTCTGCTGGCATTCGGCGTCGCCTTGGCCGAGGCGCAAGGGATGAACGCCGACGACGCCCGCACGCTCGTCGAGATCATGGTCCGCTGCGACGCACGCGGGATCAGCTCGCATGGCCTGTACCGTTTGCCGAGCTATTTGCGCCGCATGGCAGGCGGGCGGCATCGATCCGAAAGCGCGGCCCGAGATCGTGCGCGAGTCCGGGGCGACCGCCGTCGCTCGACGCGCACCACGCATCGGGATACGTCGCCGGCCGCTTCGCGATGGATAAGGCGATTGCACTCGCCGAACAGTTCGGCATCGGCGCGGTCGGCGTGCGCAACTCGAATCATTTCGGCGCTGCCGGCGCGTACGTGCTGCAGGCCGCCGAGCGCGGCATGATCGGGATCGCCTCGACCAACGCGCCGGCTTGTATGGCGCCCTGGGGCGGCATCACGCAAATGCTCGGCAACAATCCGATTGCGTTTGCCGCACCGCGCGCGAACGGCGATCCGTTCGTCGTGGACTTCGCGCTCTCGCAAGTCGCAAAGGGTTGGGTACGCCTCGCCTATGCCGCCAAACGCGCGATTCCGAGCGGCTGGGCGATGGACGCGCAAGGACGCCCGACGACGGATTCCGCCGAAGCGATGCGCGGATTGCTCGTTCCGATCGGTATGTACAAAGGTACCGGACTTTCAATCGCGATGGATTTTCTCGCCGGTCTTCTCGTCGGATCGACGCCCTCTGCCGACCTCGCGCATCAGGAAAGTACGGACGCGCACGGCCTCGTCGGCCACTTCTTTCTCGCGCTTCAAATCGAGCGTTTCATTGCACTGAGCGACTTTCAGGCGAAAGCCGGAGCGTTGCTCGATCGCATCGAGAGTTCGGCACGCGCGATCGGCGTCGATCGAATTTTGATTCCCGGCAAGATCGAGGCCAACAAAGAGCGCGCAGCCGCGCGCGACGGCGATACGCATCGCAACGGAAACGTGGAACGAACTTCTCAAAGACGCGCAACGTCTTGGAGTTATGGTGCGGCCGGGCGGAATCGAACCGCCAACCTAGGGCTTAGGAGTCCCTCGCTCTATCCAATTGAGCTACGGCCGCCCGTCGTGCTATGGTGCGAATTATGCAAATTGGCGTTCACATCCCGCCGATGAATACGGCCCCGAAGGGCTGGTCGATCGAAAATGATGCGCCATCCGGCTTTGCCGCGTTTTATCGTAAGCTGCACGATAGCTTCACCCCGCGGCAACAAACCCTCGCGGCAAAACGGCGCAGCGTTCTCGACGCATCGCACGCGGGAACGCATCCGTCATATTTGCCGGCTTCGGAAGCAACGACCAGCGAATGGCGTATCGATCTTCCGGCGTGGGTTGCGGACCAGCGCAATCAAATGACCGGGCCGGCCGACGACGCCGAGCTTTCGGTGAAGTTGATGAACTCGGGCTCGCCGGGCGTAATGCTCGATCTCGAAGATTCGATGGCCAACATTTGGAACGCCACGATGACCGGAATCGACAACTGCGTCGCAACGCTCTACGGCGAGCTTGCCTACGACGATGCAAAACGCGGCCGGCGTGTCGGCATCGAGCCCAGCTCGACCGTCGTTTGGATCCGCCCGCGCGGTTTGCATCTCTCGCAAGCCGGCGTCATTCCCGATGCTTTGACGTCGGCGTCGCTCTTCGATTTGGCGCTGCTCGTCTACAGGCTGGATTTCTCGCGGCTGCGCCATCCGCTGGCGATCTACATTCCGAAATCAGAATCCGCCGAGGAAGCGTTCTGGTGGCGTGACGTTTTCGCTGCGCTTGCGGACGCGAAAGGCGTGAAGCGCGACTATATCAAGTGCATGGCGCTGGTCGAAGCGCATCCGATGGCCTATCAGATGGAAGAGTTCGCGTACAACCTGCGCGACAATATCGTCGGACTCAATCTCGGGCGCTGGGATTATATGGCGAGCCTGATCGATTTTGTCTTCAACGATCCGGACTGGATATTGCCGGACCGCAACACGATCCCGCACGACGTGCCGTTCTTTCAAAATCTGCGCTGCTTGATTCCCGAGATCTGCCACCGGCACAATCTTCTCGCGATCGGCGGCATGACCGCGCTGTTTCCGGATCGATCGAATCCCGAGCTGAATACGCGCGCGCTCGCGGCGCTCGCGCAAGACAAGAAAAACGAAGCCTCGGCCGGTATGGACGGCGCGTGGACCGGGCATCCCGATCAAAACGAGATCGCGGTCGCGCAATTTCCGTTCCCGAATCAAATTTCAGCGCTGGGATGCAAAGGCCGACAAGCACCCCGACTTGCGTCCGGCGCCGAAAGGCGTCGGAACGCGAACGGAAACCGGGACGCGCGCCGGCGTGCGACCGTCATTCGTTACCGGCACGGATATCTGACCGGGCTCGGCGCGAGCTTGCTCGACGGCTACATGGAAGATCTCGCGACCGACCGCATTTATCGCCTGATGATCGCGCAGCGCGTACGCCACGGCATGCACACCGCGGCCGACGTGACGCGCTTTTTCGATGAAGAGCTCGCGAAACTACTCGCCGAAAAGCCGGCCGACGCGGACCTCTTCAAAGAAGCCCGCGTTCAAGCCGAAGAGATGATCACGCAAGGCTTCGTCGACCCGATCTAGGTACTAGAAGCGAACTCCGAGACCGACGTACGGCCCGTAATTGTTGCGGCCCGCGGGTGCATTGCCGCCGGCGCTCCAACGTTCGCCTCCGAAACCGGCGTCGAGATAGAGTGGTCCGTTCCCGCTGCCGAGATTCCAATTCACGCCGAGGTCGTACTTGTTGACGCGATAGCTGAGCGTTCCAGCCGGGAGCAGCGTTGCGCCGACCGGGATAGGCGTTGTAGTGTCCGTGGATGGCTGAGCCGTACCACTCGCGTCCGTACCACGTCAATTTTTGATTGAGATCCGGAAGCTTCTCGAGACCGTATCCTATCCCGCCGATCCGCGGGTAGCCGTAGTTGTTCCACTGGCTCATGTAGCCTTCGATAAAGTACACGCGCGGGAGAATGTTACCGGCAATGCGGATACCGAAATCGCCGGTGAGATTCTGGTCCGTACCGCCGAACGCCGCGTAGCGAACGCCGCGGTCGTGCCACCGAGTTGAGTTACCGTACCGGCTGCGTGCTGCCAACGCCAGATCGAGTATTCACCTTCAAGCATCAGGTGAATGCCGGACATAGGCAGCTCCGCCGCCGCGCGAACGTCGTTCGAATATGTGGTTGTATGGCCCGCATCAAACTCGTTGTATGTGCGCGGCCACAAGACGAAATCGCCGACGACGTAACGGACCGTAGTAGGGCGTAACGACTGGGGCCGGCGTTGAGAACGTCGCCGGCGCAATCGGTGCCTGCGTCGGCGTTCGGCGTTGCCGGCGGCGGAGGCGGTGGTGCAGGAGTCGGCGGCGGGGCCGGGATGTAGCGCACGACGACCGCGCGCTTCTCGGGCACCCACATTACGTATGCGCCCATGCCTTCGGAGATGACGCGCAGCGGAACGAGGATCGAGCCGTCATGAATTTCCGGCGGAACGTCGAGCGGACGGCTCTCGCCGTTGATGACGACTTCCGGTTTCCCGACCGTGACGCGAACTTCCGAACCCGGCTTCGCGACGATTGCCGTTCGCGTTGCCGGAATCGTACTCGACCGTCGCGCCCATTTGCTCGAACATCGAGCGGAGCGGAACGAGAATCGTCTTTCCGCGGACAAGCGCCGCGAGGACGCGATTCTGCTTGTCGACGTCAGGCTTGGCGTAAACGTGATGGTCGTTGAATAAAATCGGATATTGTCCCGATGGCGGTGATCCAAAATCGGGTGCCGGTTGTGCGCTCACCGCGCCGGCCGTCACACCCAGACCTGCCGCCAAGAACAGTGCATAAACGACGCAAGCCGCTCGTCCCAAAACATCCTCCATCTGACGCTCGGGCTGACCCCCGGCCGCCCGCTCGCCTCATTCAAGATATAGAGGAGGGCCGCCTTGCGCGGGTCCTCGGACCGCCGGTTATTGACGGTTTATTGACTTCTCAGGCTGGGATCGAACGCGTCGCGGAGGCCGTCACCCAAGACGTTGACGCCCATGACGGTGATCATGATGGCAAGGCCCGGGAACGTCCCCATCCACCACGAGGTGTCGAGATATTGGCGGCCTTCCGCCAGCATGTTCCCCCACGAGGGGATCGAGGGCGGAACGCCCAGGCCCAAAAACGAGAGCGCCGCTTCGAAAATAATCGCGCGCGCAAGCTCGAACGTCGCGATGACCGTCACCGACGACATCACGTTGGGCAGCACGTGCCGGAAAATGATCCGCGTAACCGAGTCGCCGACGGCGCGCGCCGCCTGCACGAACTCGCGCTCGCGCAGCGAGATCACTTCCGCACGCACGATCCGGACGTATTGCACCCATGACGTGATGCCGATGACCGCGATGATCGTATAAAGGCTTGCGCCGATCACGCCGATGACCGCGATCGCGAGCAGCACGTATGGAAACGCGAGCTGGATGTCGGCGATTCGCATGATGACGTCGTCGACGAATCCGCCGACGTACCCGGCGACCAATCCCAGCGACACGCCGATGAGACTGCCGATCACGACGACGCTGAAGGCAACGATCGACGAGAGGCGCGCGCCATAAATGATGCGCGCGAGAATGTCGCGTCCCAGCTCGTCGGTGCCGAGCCAGTAACCCGGCTGTGCGCCGTGCAACCAAAACGGCGGCAGCGTCGCCATGTTCAGATTCTGAACGCTCGGATCGTGCGGCGCGAGCCAGGGCGCAAAGATCGCGCAGATCACGAGCACCGTCACGATAGCGCCGCCGAACATCGCGGCGCGGCTACGCATGAAATACCGTAATGCCTGATAGCGGCGCGGTACGAATACCGCTTCTTCTTCCGGCTCGATGCCTTTCGCGGTCACGTCGAGCGTCGTCATTTATACGTTATTCGCGGATCGAAGACTGCGTAGGTCAGATCGACGAGCAGGTTGAGCCCGACGAAAATTGCGGCCGTCAGGACGACGATGGCTTCAACGACCGGATAGTCACGATCGTAAATGGCTTGAACGGCGAGACGGCCGATACCGGGCCACGAAAAAATCGTCTCGGTGATGACTGCACCGGAGAGCAACGTTCCGAGCTCGAGACCGATCACCGTAACAATAGGAAGAATCGCATTGCGCAGCGCGTGCCGAACCGTAACGTTCAGCGAAGAGAGTCCTTTCGCGAGGGCGGTGCGCACGTAGTCGGAGCGCATAACGTCGAGCATCCCAGAACGCGTTATGCGCATCAATTTCGCCGTCGTGAACGCGCCGAGCGTCACCATCGGCAAGAGCAGGTGTTTTATTCCGCCCATTCCGGAGATCGGCAACCATCCCAGCGCTACGCCAAATACCAGAATGAACATGATGCCAAGCCAGTAGACCGGCGCTGCCTGACCGATGAGCGAGATTCCGCGAACGGCGTAATCGATCGGTGTTTCACGCCGGGTCGCGGCGACGATGCCGGCCGGAATTGCGATCACGACCGCGAGCAAGAGCGCTGAGAACGCAAGCTCTGCGGTCGCGGGAAGCCGTTCGAGCGCGAGGCCCATGGCCGGATCGCCGTGCCGTATCGAGTTCCCGAAATCGCCGCGAACCGCGTGCCAAGCGAAATCACCGAACTGTACGAGCACCGGCCGGTCGAAACCATACTCGTGCCGGAAGTTGATGACGTCTTGCGGCGAGGAGTCCGGCGCCAGCATGATCAGTGCCGGGTCGCCGGTCAGGTGCAGGATAAGGAAAACGGCGACGGTCACGCCGGCGAGAACCAGAACAGCTCCGAAGAGCCTTCTCACCAAATACGCGACCATCGCCGTTGCCTGAATGCGCTACTTAGCCCACGAGATGTCGCGGCACACAATGAGCTCGTCCGAACGCGGCTGCCATGCGACGCGTTTGTTGATGCCGTACAGATCCTCGTACTCGAAGAGAAACAGCCACGGCGCTTGTTGGAAGATCGTTTCCTGTATCTTCGCATAGTCTGCGTCGCGCTTCTTGGGATCCAGCTCGTAGCGCGCATCCGCGATCTCTTTGTCGGTCTCCGGCGTCCCCCACGTCGAGATCGGATAGTCGGTCGTGAACAGCGGCGTCAACGTTCCATCGGCGTCGAACGTGTCGTTGCCCCAACCCAGCTCGTACATCGGCAAGAGCGCTTTGTGACTGACCTGACCGACGTAATTGGTCCACTCTTGTGTCTGCACCGTCGCGTTGATTCCGACGACTTGCAGCTGTCCGGCAACTGCTTCCGCGACTTGCTTGTCCATGTTGTAGCGGCCCGACGGCGAGTTCAACACCATGTTGATTGGACCGGTGACGCCGGCTTGCTTGAGCAGATCCTTAGCCTTCTCCGGATCGTAGTGATACGAGCGGCAACTTAGGATCGTAACCTACGAAATTCGGCGGCAGCGGACCGTTGCGCAACGGAAAGCCGTGGCCACCGAGGACGGTCTTGACGATCGCCGGCACGTTCACCGCGTAGTTGATCGCTTGGCGGAACGCCGCATTGTCCTGAAGCCCCGGCTTTTGCGTGTTGAACGCGATGAACAGCACGCGATCGCTCTTTGCCGTGCCGAGCTTCGTTACTTTACCGGACGCGATCTGATCGGCGTTTTGCGGTGGAAGGTTCGTGATGATATCGGTCTCGCCGGTTTGCAACGCTGCGACGCGCGATGCAGCCTCCGGAATCGGCTTCCAGACGATCGTCTTGAATCGCAACCTTGCCGCCCCAATACAGTCGGATTGGCAACCATCGTTAGATGGTCGTCCTTCTTCCATTCCTTGAGCATGTACGGGCCGGTGCCCATCGGATGGTCGACTTCGTACGCGTCGCCATGCGCTTTCCAATACTTGGCATCGACGATGCGCAGGTCGTACGGACGGCCGGGCATGAGCGCCGACGGTTTCTTCGTCACGTAGACGACGGTGTATGGATCGGGCGTTTGCACTTCGACGCGATCATGGTGACGCGATCGGCCTTCTGCGATTTAAATGCGGGGTCTTGAACTTTCTCGACCGTGAACTTGACGTCGGCGCTCGTAAACGGATCGCCGTTCGAGAACTTCACGCCGTGGCGCAAGTTGAATTGCCATTTCGTCGCCGAAATCTGCTTCCACGACGTCGCCAGAGCCGGCACCAGCTTGCCGTTCGGATCGTGGGCGGCCAGATCCGTCGAAAATCTGATTGAATACGTTCGACGACGGCGTGACCGCAGTCGTGATCGGACTCAGAGTATCCGTGTCGGCGCCTTGTGAGATCGTCAGAACATCGTTTGATTGCGCCGTTGCAAGCCGAACGGCACCAAGCGATGCTCCGCCAAGAAATACAATTGCGAGTAAGAACGTCAGAACCCGACGTTGCATAGACCCCTCCGATTCATGACCGGGCAAATTTTGTAGGCCCGTACGGGTGGCGAAGCCACTCTTCCTTTAAGCAAACGGAGCGATGGTGGCGCGTAGCTCGCCGAAGCCGATCCTCGGCAAGCCCGGTTGAGCGGCGACGCCATGCATCACGCACGGTGTCTCCGTCCTCCAAGAACGTCCGCGTCTCGCCGTTCGTTAGCGCGAGCGGCCGCGCTCCCCGTAACGTCGTCTCGAGCAAACTGCCGTAGGAGCCCTCATCGGTTCCGGAGATCGTTCCCGACCCGAGCAGATCGCCGGTCCGTACGATGCTTCCATTGCTGGTCAGATGTGCGAGCTGTTGCGCCACATTCCAGTACATGTTACGGAAGTTGACGCGAGCGATCTCTTTCGGGTTTTCGCGCCTTTTTAGCATGGCGCGCGACTCCAAGCTCACGGATAAGTCGATGTCGAAGGCCCACGGCGCATCGACGCGCAGATACTCGAGCGGTTCCGGGTCTTGCGGCCGATTCGCGACGCGGTACGGCAAGAGCGCGTCGAGCGTGACGACCCACGGCGAGATCGTCGTCGCAAACGACTTCGAAAGGAAGGGTCCAAGCGGTTGGCCTTCCCACGACTGCAGATCGCGCGCGCTCCAATCGCTGAGCAGCACGACGCCGAAAAGATAATCGGCGGCATCGTCGGTTGGTATCGGTTGCCCTTCGCCATTGGAAAGGCCGACGATGAACCCAAGCTCGAGCTCGAAGTCGAGCTGACGCGACGGACCAAAGGTCGGGGCCGGTGCGTCCGCGGCTTTGGTTTGTCCGCTGGGGCGTCGGACTTTCTCACCGATTGAAATGGTGGCGGTGCGGCCGTGATAGCCGATCGGAATGTAGCGATAGTTTGGCAAGAGCGGGTCGCCGCCCGGACGGAAGAGCCGGCCGACGTTCGTCGCATGCTCGATCGACGAATAAAAATCGACGTAATCACCGATCTGGACCGGCATGTACATCTTCGTCAACGGCCGAGCCACGAGAAACTCTTTGGATTTCGCTTTGTCTTCGAGAATCGTTTGAAGGCGCACGCGCGTTTCGCGCCACGCGCCGTGACCGGTTGCTAAGAACGCGTTGAGCGTCGGCGATTCAAATATCTCGACGGCGTTCTTGACCACATCGTCAAGCAAACGCGCGCGAGCAATCTTCGCGACATCGACGATGTCGTCGTGATACGCGACGCCGACGCTGCGGCGTTCGCCGTCACGCGAGAAGATTCCGAACGGTAGATTCTCGAGCGGAAAGTCGCCCTTCACACCCAGGCGCCGACCTCGCGTAGCTGCGCCGCCGGTTGGGTCGGATTGAACGCGGCAAATGCGATGAACAGCTCGGCTCGAACCGAAGCGATTGTGGCTGCGCCGAAGCGCCGGTCGCGCCAGACCAGCGAATCGTCGTCGATTGTAAACGCGCTTGGATCTTGGTCCTCGAGCGCTGAGACGATCGCATCGCGCGCATCGGAATCACGAAACGCAATCGCTGCCGCCGTTAAGACGTTGAGGATCCCGTGTGCGCCGACTGCGCGCGTTTCGTCGGCGCCGAGTTTGAGCGGAACGCGAAGCCGCGAACATTCCGAAAGCGCATGCGCCACCATCGACGTCGGCGCGTTGCGGATCGGAATCTTGGCGCCGAAATTTTTCTGCGTGCGGCGGATCGAGGCTATGATGGTGAACAGTCTCGTCGATTTGATCCGGGCGCGTTTGCGGCCCGAAGACCTCGCAATACACATCGCAGTTGTCGCCGTAACCCGTCGACCATCCAATCAAGGTTTCGAGGATGTCGCCGCGTTCGACATTCACGCCGCCCGGCGAGTCGACGGAAGCAATCGGCACGAGACCGAAATCATCGACGGCTTCCAGCGCCCGTCCGAGATGGCGATCGAGGATGACGCTAATTGACGGCGGCAGCTCCGCCCCGCTCTTTATAAGCTCGGCGAGACGCGAGGACGGGACGACGAAGTGGCCGAGCGTTCGGCCATCTGCGCCGCTTCGGGCTTCCGCGTCTTGCCGCAGCACGTCGTCGATCGAGGGCTGCGCCGGCGAAAGCAGCGCCGCGTTGTCGACGGCGCGGTCGATCAGCGCTTCTATCGTCCGAACTCCGGTGCTTCTTCGATAGTGACGATCTGATCGGCGGAATGAATCGTCTCAACCGTCTCGTGCTCGCGCTTGTCGGGCGCCGGCGTCGTTACCTTATAGTGCTGTTCCGACTTGGTAAGCTGGCCCGCGAAGATGCGGCCGTCGGCGAGGGTGACGCGCGCGTAGCGCTGCAGCCAGGGCCGGATTTCGGTTTCCGTCATGTCGCCTTTCCTCTACACTGCTGTGTGAATGCCCACGACTACGGCAGAGCCCGGATGACGCCTTTCCGCAATCGTGCAGCCGCCGGGCGCGAGCTCGCTTCGCGGCTTGCCGATGATGCGCGCAATCGCGATGCGATCGTGCTCGCGCTCCCACGTGGTGGTGTACCCGTAGGTTATGAAATCGCACGCCGGCTTAATATTCCGATGGACGTCGTCCTCGTTCGCAAACTGGGCGTACCCGGTCGCGAGGAGCTTGCGATGGGCGCGGTTGCGACCTCTGGGGTCTCTTTCATCGATCAATGGATGGTCGACCGATTGTCGATTACGCGCGAGCAGATCGATGACGTCGTCGCGCGCGAGCGCGCCGAGCTGGAACGGCGCGAGCGTGAATACCGCGGCGATCGTCCGCCGCCCGATGTTCGCGACATGACGGTCATCTGCGTCGACGACGGCCTCGCGACCGGCGCCAGCATGCGAGTCGCCGTTGCTGCGATACGTGAGGGTCGTCCGAAGACGCATTATCGTCGCGGTTCCGGTCGCGGCGCCGGCGGTTGCCGACGCGCTTCGCAATGTCGCCGACGGCATCGTGGTCGCGCGCTTACCTGCAAACATGCGCGCGGTTAGTGCCTGGTATCTCGATTTTTCGCAAACAACCGATGAGGAAGTGCGCGAGTTGCTCGCGCGAGCGCGCTAACCGATATTCGGGAAGAACGTGAGGATCGCCATCCAGCCGCCGAGACACACGCACACGACCGTCACGCCGATTGCGAGCACGTTCCCAACTAGCGAGTTCACGCGATCGCCGAGTATTTTGCGGTCGTTCGCCATGATCAGCAAGAATCGCAAGAACGATCGGCAGGACGAACGCGTTGAACGCCTCGACGTCGACGGTGATCGAAACGAGCGGCAGATTCGGAATCAGAACGATCTCCGGCCGCCAGCAAAACGCAGCAGCTGTAGAGGCCGTAGAAGCGCTTCGCCTCCAGGCACTTCATGTTGAGCGAGCACGGCCAACGGAACGCTTCCCCGAATGCCCACGCGGTTGCGAGCGAGATGACGAACGCACCAAGTAACGATGCGCCCAGTAATCCTGCGCCAAAGATGATCCCCGCATAACGGCCGATCAGCGGTACGAGCGCGAGCGCCGCGTGCGCAGCATCGCTCACCTGCGTGTGCGTGACGAACAGCGTTGCCGCGGTCGTCACGATGATCGCAATCATGATCGCTTGCGTGGAGATGGCGCCGAGCGCGGTGTCGAAGCGCGAGAAATTGAGATCGGGAAGACGCAGCTTCTTATCGACCGTCGCACTTTGTTGATAGAAGATCATCCACGGCATGATAACCGCGCCGATGTTGCCGGCGACGAGCAAGAGATAATCGCGATTACCGAGCGGCTGCGAGCCGAGCAATGCCATCGTGAAGGATCGAGCTGATTTGCGGATGCGCCGCGAACGCCGCCGGAATAAACAGCAGCTCGAGGAAACACAGCGCGAGCGCGACGTATTCGGCGCGCTTGTAGCTTCCGGTGAAGACCACGCCGAGCAGCAAGAGTGCAGCTGCAACTGACGAGCGGCGCAACGGGAAGTCCAAAGATCAGCGCAACGCCGGCGATACCGATGAATTCGGTGACCAGACCCGCGACGTTCGTGACAAGCATCGTCGTGAGCGAGAGGCTCGCCCAACCCAGTCCCGTAGCGCTCGCGAATCAACGCAGCATGCCCGCGTCCGCTGATGATTCCGAGCCTTACGGTCATCTCTTGAACGACGAAGAGCGGCACGATCAGAAGAAGCTGCAAGAGAATCAGCTTCATGCCGAATTGCGCGCCCGACGTCGCGGCAGTCGTGATGCTGCCGGCTTCCGTGTCGGCGAAGGCGACGACCAAGCCCGGTCCGCAAACGGCCAGGTACTTCAGAACGGTCCCCCAGGCGCGACCGCGGCCAGCGCCTGGCGGGCGGGCGTCTGGGGCGCTCGCTGCCGGCGGGGCGGCTATCGTCGGGGTGGTTCTGGTTGCCACTGGACCTCGTAGGTACGGCGACGCGGGCCTTTAGGTTACCCTAACAACCCCCTTCCGCGCAACGACCTCAGTGTCATGCCGGCGAAGGGCCACCTGTGCCCCACGACGCCGACACTCTCTTTCAGCAAGCCAAAGAGCTCGAGGCCGTCGGCCAAGATTATGACGCGCGCGACGCGTACTTCGCGGTCTTGGACGTCGAGCCGCACCATTTCGGGGCGCTCAACAATCTGGGGAATCTGTTCGCGCGCGCCGGGCACGCCGCCGCGGCTCTCGCGACGTATCGCGAGGCACTCAAATGGCACGCCGACAAACCGGCGGCGCACGTCAATCTCGGCGTGGCGTTGCTGGAAGGCGACAATCTCGCGACCGCCCGGAATGAATTCGAATCTGCGCTCGCGCTCGACGGCGACTGCGCGGAAGCGCATCAAGGCCTCAGCGCGATCTTCGTTCGACTCGGCGATCAGGCGAAAGCAGATCATCATCGCAAGCTCGGTTTCCGCAATCGCGGCATCGAGCGCGTTGCGTTTCGCGGCGACGGCAGGCCCCTCGCCGATGTTCTTCTCCTTCTTTCCACCGCCGGCGGCAACGTCGATCTGCGGCATATTCTCGACGATCATCGGTATGCGGTTACGAAACTATTCGTAGAGGCGTGCGACGCGGGAGCGGCGCTGCCCGAACACGATCTCGTCTTCAACGCGATCGGCGACGCGGATCGCGCGCACGTTGCGCTCGAAACCGCGAACATTCTCACTCGCAAGACTGATAAGCCCGTTCTCAACGCGCCCGACCGCGTGCTGCAAACGACGCGCATCGAGAACGCGCGCCGACTCGGCGCGCTGCCCGGCGTCGTTGCTCCGAGAATACAGTTGTTTTCGCGCGATGCTCTCGGCGAACACCCAGGCTTCGCGTATCCGTTCCTGTTGCGTGCGCCCGGACACCACACCGGCGAGCACTTCTTTCGCGTCGAGGATCGCGACGGCGTGCGCGCTGCACTCGATCGCATTCCGGGAACCGACGTCCTTGCAATCGAATTTCTCGATGCTCGCAAAGTGGACGGGAAGATTCGCAAATACCGCGCCATGCTCATCGGCGGACACGTCTATCCGCTGCACCTCGCGATCGCGCCCGGCTGGCTGGTCCATTACTTTGCCGCCGACAACGCGCGCGAAGCTAGGTACCGTTACGAAGAGGCGGCCTTCCTTGAATACATGCCGGAAGCGATCGGACCCGTGGCAACCGCCGCGCTTGATGCGATCGGCGGCGCGCTTGGTCTCGATTATGCAGGCGTCGATTTCGGACTCGATCGCAACGGCAATCTCTTGCTGTTTGAAGCCAACGCGACGATGACGATCCCGCCGGAGCCGGTCGAAAAGATGTGGGACTACCGCCGCGGCGCGATTCACCGCGCCATTGACGCGGTCGAGTCGATGCTTGCGCTCGCGGCCGATTAGATTGGTGATATAGTAGGCCGAACGATGAGACATCTCGACGAAGCGGGCGCGATTGGTGCTGCAACGCTTGGTACGGGTGCAGCGATTACGGCTGGAATTGCGAGCGCGTGCTGCATCGGGCCGGCACTGGCACCGATTTTTCTCACCGTGCTCGGCGCCGGCGGCTTAATCGCGGTTGCCAGCCTGCGGCCGTTCACGCCGTGGATGTTGCTCGGATCCGGCCTCATGCTCGGCTTTAGTTTTTGGCAACTCTATCGGCGCCGCGAGTGCGCAACGACGGGTTTGCGTGTCGCGCGCGTCATCGTCTGGATCGCGGCCGTCGGATGGGTCGCGTCGACCGCTTACGCAATCTACGGCCTCATCATGGAGTAAGGATCACGTATGCAGCGACGAACCTTTATGAGCACCATTGCAGCCGCTTCGCTTTGCATTTGCGCGCCCGGGGCCGCCGAAACGAGTTTTGAAGACATCACGAGCGGAGGCAACCCGCTGCGCGCAAGTTTCAACAGTGATGCTGACCGCGTTCGTCTGGTTCTGCTCGTCAGCCCAACTTGAGCGTTTTGCCTTCGAGGGTCGCTCGAAGTTCAACAAGACGTGCTGGCAAAGGTCTCAAACCCTAATCTTGCGGCGTTTGTCGTCTGGGTTCCGCAGCTGGGAGCGCAACGCAAGCACGTAGCCTCAGGTGCTGCGATCATCACCGATCCCCGCGCGAAGCAGTATTGGGATGGAGACAACTGGCTTGATACGGCGTACGGCAAGGTTTTGAGAACGCCCGACGTTGCATGGGATGTTTATTTGCTTTACCGCCGCGGTGTTACGTGGGATAACGCGCTTCCGCCTCACCCCGATTTCTGGATGCATCAGTTGAGTGGTGTGCATGATGCACCGCATCTGGATCCGGACGTCCTCCGCAAGCATACGGAAGATCTGTTGCGCTAATACTGGTAACAATTTCGCAATAATTTGGTAAGGCCAACCTGTTGGCATCGTGATCGCGCACAATTGTTACATGATGCGAATCGACAACTGTGTTGCGCTATTTTCCACGGCGACCGTACGCTACAATGCGAAACAAGAAGTTCCTGAACCAAGACGCACGCGAAATACGAAACACGTTGGCATTGTAAGCGAACTCGTGGCCATGGAACGCTTTGCCGCAGCGGGTTTCCTGATGTGCGTGCCGTTCGGAGATTGTGCGCCGTACGACCTAATACTTGATAATCGCCGGGGTCGCGTCTTTAGAGTTCAGGTGAAAACGGGGCGTCTTCGCAAAGGGGTCGTTCTGTTCAGCTGCTGCTCGAACCATGCGCACCGCAACGCGCCTCCGACGCAGTATACTGGCAGGATTGAAGCATTTGCGGTTTATTGCCCGGACAATGGTGACTTCTACGTCGTACCAATCGACGCTAACGCCGTTACGTCTAGTCACGGTTCTTTGCGCATCGCGTCGCCGGCAAATAACATGCGCAAGAAGATCAAATGGGCGAACGACTATAAATTCGACGAAACTGACCCAGAAAAATTACTTACTGCTGCCGTTCGCGAGGAATAAAGATGGAAAGAATGGAGCCGCCGATGGGGATTGAACCCATGGTCTTCACATTACCAATGTGATGCTTTACCGCTAAGCTACGGCGGCGATCTGCGCGGCCTAGTCTACTACCTGCGACCAGCCTACCCTGCAATTCTATCGGTTAATTTACTCGGGCGCTACGGCAATAGCGGTAATTTCGAGCTTGAGGCGCGGGTCGGTCGCCATGCGCTTGACTTCCACGGTCGTGCTCGTCGGAAGATGTCCGCCAAAGAACTCACCCTGCACCCGATTGACCGCATCCTGATCCTCGCCGATGTTCGTCAAGAAGCGCGTGAGCATTACGACGTTCCGCGGCGTGCAACCCGCGGCTTTCAGCGCGAGCGCAAGATGCAAGAACGCAAGTTTCGCTTGCTCGCCCGCATCCGATGGAATCTTATCGAACTGTTCGGGAATATGCGGGTGATCGTGATACACCGGCGCCGCGTGGACGCCGGATATAAACACGAGCTTTCCGCTGGCTACTTTGATCGCGGGAACGAAGAGCGAGTTGATCGCCGGATCGTACCCTTCGTGATGGATGACTTCTAGGCTCAACGATTCGAATCAGACCATGACGGAAACGGCACGATCGGCTTTCCGGCGCCCGGAGCGTTGCCAGGATACACGATCACTTGCTGACCCTTCTGCCACTGCACGATGAAGGACGTATACCCAAGCTGGATGCCTTGCTCGTTGACGCGATAGTTACCGAGCAGCGTGTGCACGCGCATCGTCGAGAACGCATCGCGGATCTTCTCTTGATCGAGTGACCCCGCTCGCTTGATCGCTTCGGTATAGAGCATGATTGCCGAATAGTTCGATGCGGCGTGATAGTCCGGATCGCGATGATGCATCTCACGGTAGTCGCGCACGAACCGCTCGTTCTCCGGCGTTTTCGCGGCGAAGTTCCACGCCACGGCGGAGAACGTTCCGTCGCAATCGCGGCCGACGCTCTTGACGAAGAGCGGATCCGACGCGCCAACCGCTTCGTAGAACATCTTCGGCGCGTAGTTGGACTGCTTGAGCTGACGAATCAAGCCGAGCGAATCAGTCGGGAAAGCCATCGCCAGCACGACCTCCGCGCCGGAGGAGCGCACCTTCTCGACGACCGACGAGAAATCGCTCGCGTTGCCGGGATAAAACTCTTGATAGACGATCCCCTGTCCGAAACCGCGCATCACTTCCGGCGTCGCGTTTGCAAGCGAGTGCGGGAACGCCGTGTCGCCGCCTATCACCGCCAGTTTTTTGAAACCGTGATCGCGCGCGATCGAGAGCAGTCCGTACAGGTAGGTTTGCACGGGGCCAAGACCCTGAAAAATGTACCGGTTACCGCGGCTGAACATCGCAACGTCCGCCGTCTCGGGCATGAGCATCGGCATCTTGTAGCGCGCCGCGACGTTCGCAGCCGGTGCCGAGATCGCCGTCCCGTACGGCCCCGTCACGATGTCGACTTTGTCTTCGTTGATCAGGCGTTCGTACAACCGCACGCCGGTCGCCGGCGCACTTTGATCGTCGTAATACTTGAGCGCGAGCTGTCGCCCGAGCACGCCGCCTTGCGCGTTGACGTGCGAAACGCCAAGTTGATAGCCTTCGAGCGAGTAGTGGCCACCGTCCGAAAAGATACCGCTCAGCGAGACCGCAGCGCCGAACGTAATCGGATTGCTCTGCGCGGACGCCGGCCAGATTCCCAAACTTGCCGCCGCGGTTCCGGCAGCAATCCCCCCAAGAAAGCCTTCTCTCTTCATGCGCCCCGATTGGCGCAGTCCTTAAACCTCTCCTAGGAACCGCCGCTTCACGTCTTCATTCGCACGAATGTCAGCCGCGGCGCCTTCCATCACGGTCCGCCCTTCACTAATGACGTAGGCGCGCGACGCAAGCTCCAGCGCCTGGACGACGTTTTGCTCGACCAGCACAACCGCGATGCCGCGCTCGTTGATCCGGCGGATAAGACCGAAGACTTCGAGCGTTACTTTCGGAGCGAGCCCAAGTGACGGCTCATCCATCAGCAAGACGCTCGGATCGGACATGAGCGCACGGGCGATTGCGACGATCTGCTGCTGTCCGCCCGAGAGCGTCCCGGCCGCCTGACGGCGGCGCTCTGCCAGCATTGGAAACTGCTCGAACATCTGCTGCATTCGTTCGCGCATCGCTTTATGCGCGCGCGGCACGTGCGCGCCCATCGCAATGTTTTCCTCAATCGACATCTCGCGAAAGAGATTGCGCCCTTCCGGGACGAGTGCCATTCCACGCTCGACGATGTCGGCCGGCCGGCACCCGTCGATGCGCGCGCCGTCGAACGTAATCGTGCCGGCCGACGGGCGCAGGATCCCAAGCAACGATTTGAGCGTCGTTGTTTTTCCGGCGCCGTTCCCGCCGACAATGCTGACGATCTCACCGCGCTCGATCCTGAACGAAACGCCGTGCAAGGCCTTAAAGTCGCCGTACGCTACTTCAAGACCCGATGCTTCAAGCAGCGCCACTACGGAGCCTCACTGATCGGCGCGCCGAGATACGCTTCAATGACGCGCGGATCCGAAACGATCGCTTTCGGATTACCTTCGGCGATGTTCTTCCCAGCGTCGAGCACGACGATACGATGCGAGATGCGCATGACGAGCCGCATGACGTGCTCGATCCCACACACCGTCCCGATCCCGCGCTTGCCAAGCTCGACGATGAACTCGGCCATGGCATCCATTTCGGTCGGCGTCAATCCGGCCATGACTTCGTCGAGCAAGAGTAGTTTGGGCTGCAGCGCGAGCGCTCGCGCAACTTCGAGCCGTTTGCGTTGCGTGAGCGTCAGCGTCGATGCGCGCCGCCGCGCCAGAGGGCCGAGGCCGACGAATTCGACGATCTCGCGCGCGACGCTCCGCGCCGAGCGCTTGGAGCCCGTATGCGAAAGCGCGCCGACCGCAACATTATCGACGACGCTCAGCGCGCCGAACGGACGGACGATCTGATACGTTCGCGCGATTCCAGCCGACGCAATCTTGTGCGAGGGCCAACCCAAGATCGACTCGCCGAGAAACCGCACATCGCCGGACGACGGGCGCAAGATTCCACTGATCACATTGAACAGCGTCGTCTTCCCCGCGCCGTTAGGACCGATCAAACAAAACACTTCGCCCGCGCGAATCTCGAGCGAAACGCCGCTCAATGCTTCGACGCCGCCGAACGCGACCGAAACGTTGTCGACAACCAGCAGCGCGTCACTCATCCGCACTGCCAAAGCGGGCGCGCAGCGCAGGAACGATGCCACGTGGCAAGAGCAAGAGCAGCGCGACCAAGAGTCCGCCAAAAATCATGAGGTAGGCTTGCGGGAATTTTGCCCACAGCTGCTCGGCGATCTGCGTCATCACGACACCACCGATCAGCGGTCCCCACACCGTCCCGACGCCGCCGAGAATCGTCATGACGATCGACTGCAGATCAAGACGCGATGAAAACGCCGCGTCCGGCTCGATATATGTCAAGTAATAGATGAAGCCGCCGCCGAGCAGTCCCGGGATCACCGCGCTCATCGCAAACGCGTAGATTTTCTCGCGCGTAACGTTCACGGCGAGCGTGCCGGCGACTTGTTCGTCTTCGCGTAGAGCCTGCAAGCGCAGCCCAAAGGCGCTGCGGTCGATCCAGATCGTGAGCGCGATCGCGCCGAGCGCGACCGCAAACGTCCAGTAGTAAACGGCGGTGACATCGCTTCCGGGCGGCAAGAACAAGCCCGCGCCGGCTCCCGTCGCAGGAAATGCCGTAATCAGCACGCGCACCGTTTGAGCCATGCCGAACATCCCCATCGCAAAGAACGGACCTCGCAAGCGCAGCATCACGTAACCGATCGGAAATGCAATCGCAAGCGCGACCACGCCGCCGCCGAGCGCCGCAAGCATCCAGTACCAGTGCAAATAGTTGATCAAGAATCCAGTCGTGTACGCGCCGAGGCCGAAAAACGTGATCTGTCCGAACGAGAAATAGCCCGCGTAGCCGGAAATGATATTCCAGCCGTACGCCAGACCGACGTACACCATCGTTATATAGATGAGGTTCACGTAGTAGCCGTTCAAGCGAAGTGGCGCGACGACAAGCGCGATCACTGCGAGGATCGCGAGCGGCCAGGCCACTCTTCTCATGCCGTGCGTCGCCCCAAAAGACCCGATGGCCGCAAGAGCAGAACGAGAATGAACAGCACGTACGGTGCCGCTTCAGCTAAGCTCGCGCCGATGTAATAGCTCGTGAACTCGTTCGCGAGACCGAGAATGATCGCGCCAAGAATGCATCCGGCATAGTTGCCGAGTCCGCCGATCACGACGACGGCGAACGCATTGACCGTGAACTCAACGCCCATCTGCGGATTCAAGTTGTAGATCATGCTCATCAGCGTCCCGGCCGCGGCCGCGACGGCGGTGCCGAGCGCGAAGCTGAGCGTACGGACACGATCGATATCGACGCCACATGCAAGCGCGCCCTCGACGTGCTGGCTCGTCGCGCGTATCGCGCAACCGATGCGCGTAAAGCGCAAGAACGCGCCGAGCAGCACCGCAAGCACGAGCGCAGAAACGAACGCGAGCAGCTTGGCTTGTGGAACCGAGATCCCCGCGATCTGAAAAGCGCCCGTCAAATACGGAACGGAACGAAACGAGCCACCGAACACGGCGAGTCCGCCGCCGGCGAGAAAGAATGAGAGCCCGAACGTCAGCGTGAGCGACGATGCTTCTGCGGATGCAATCTCACCCGGGAGCTTGCGTAGCAGAAACCGATGGATCGCGGCGCCGGCGAGAAATCCGATCACGATCGTGGCCGGAAGCACGATCAGTGGATTAATACCGATGGCACCAAAGACGAACGCGCACAGCATTGCCGCTAGCACCACGAAGTCGCCATGCGCGAGATTCACGACGCGCATCACGCCGAAAATAATGTTGAAGCCGAGCGCTGAAAGTGCGAACACGCCACCCAGCAGTATCCCGTTGACTAACAGCTGGACGACGTGCATTCGCGAATCCTTGGAGCGGGTGGCGAGAATCGAACTCGCATCTCTTGCTTGGAAGGCAAGGGCATTACCACTATGCAACACCCGCGAAAACTGGTGGGCAGGGCTGGATTTGAACCAGCGTAACGCTTTCGCGTGCCAGATTTACAGTCTGGTGCCTTTAACCACTCGACCACCTACCCGTGTTTTGCGGCGGTAAGCGCCTTACGTTACAGGCGCCCTCCCATCCTTGCGGCTGGAATCGAGACGCTCGCTACTGCTGCCCTGGCTGCGGCGTTAGGATATCCTTCCACGCGTTGGCGAAGACCGGGTTCCCGTTCGCGTCCAGCGGGATTGCGCCGTCAAATACGACCGCATGATGCGGATCTGAGCTCGGCACATCGGTCGTAAGCTCATGCGAACCACCGAATGGAATGCTTGCCCCGTCGACGCTCGTCCAAGGTCCAAGTGTGTCCAGCCCCATAGCTGTAACGTCGATCTGCACCACAGGATAGTTCGGGTCTTGTACGTGCACGAAAATGAACTTCTTATAAGCGGGCGTTCTGCTGTACGTCGACAGCCAGTCCGAAGCGATCGGGGCGCCGTTGGCAACATCCGCGTCTTCCGGTCCGGCGAACATGATCGCGCGTTTTACTTGCAGGATGGTTGCGATATAGCCGACCTCCCACGAGCCGAGTGAGTGACCGGCGAACGTGACATTCCACCACTGCACCTCGCCGCTGACGAGGAATTGATTCCAGCCTTCAGTCGGATACGTTGCATCAAGATACTCAAGCTCTTTTGTAATGCGGTTCTCGATCGAGTTTCCCGGCGTCACATGATCGTTTCCGGGCGTGCCGTTCCATTTCTGCAAAAGTACGTTGCCGTCGCATGTTGGATCGTTATTGCAGATCTCACTAGGGGCCGTCTGGTTGGGATAATCAAGATTCAAAACGTGGTAACCCGCGGTTGCGGCAGCAAACTGACCGAACGTCGTGTACACGCCCGGTACGGCTTGCTGACCGGGCAAGAAAACGAGTAGCGAACCGTTCGTGGGCGAGATCGGTGTATACGCGTACGTCGGGCTACGAAACGCCGTGATACTTGTATCTGCGAGCGCCGGATCAAACGTGTGAAGAACTGGCGGAACCGGGCCATCGTTGGATTTCGCGGTACGCGTTGCGACTACGTTTTGCGTACTGGCAGGCAACGACGAGCCACCCCCACCGCAGCCGGCGAGCAAGATGCACGAAAAGAAAACCGCGAGATAGCGGCTGCCAATATCCATAACGGCGGGACCTTAGCACGAAAAGTCTCCCAGGAACTATTGCTAGCTCGGACAGTGAGCAAGCACACCGTGAATGTGCGCTTTCGGTTAAGGCTCGAACGCCGCCGCGATCTCGGGCCACATAGAAATCGCGCGCCGCAATAATACGGCGCGCGATCTGACGGTACGCGGAATTGGGAAGCCGGCTTAGGGCTCGGAGACCATCGCTACTGCGTTGCCCTCCGACGAGACCGCCACGTTCGTCGCGTTCAGCGGCTGCACGATTACTTGGCCGTCGACCTGCAGTTTCGCAGCACCTTGAGCGCGGCCGAGCGTCAGCGTCTCACCGCTCGCGAGCGTGATTGAGGCATGATCTGCGCTAACCGACGTGACGATGCCGGCCTCTGCAGCGCAACCGGCATTGATCGTCGCGCACGCCTTTGCGTCCACGAGAACCGCTTTATGTCCGTTCGCGGTCACGCCAACGTGCACTGAGTCAACCGGCCCAACCGCGGCTTGAGCTCCCACGGCGGACTGTATTGACTTCGCGTCTCCGACGAAGCTGCGCACGTCTCCATTGGGGAACTGCACGGAGAGCATCGTCGGCGTCTGGGCCACGATCACGCCCGTTGCGCTTGCGCTGGTCGTAACCTGTGCGATGCGCGTTCCGCTCTTCAGCTGCGCGTTCGCCGCGCCAGACGACGTGAGGGTCACGGAAGCGCCCGGCCGCAAATGCAGCGGAGCAACGTTACCCGTGTACGTCACAACATCGCCGTTACGCAGCTGCACGGTCGCGCTGTTCTTCGATGTCTTGATCACGTCGGCTATCGCACCGCTGGCAGTCGCTCCACCCGTTGCGTGCAGCAAACCGTCAAGCGTCTTCGATGTGATGAGCGACTTGACGTGATAACCATCTGGCACGTCCAGTGCGACGTCCGTTCCTTTTAGGCTCGCAAGCAACTTCGCCGTCGTTGCGCCGCTAACGGCGAACGTTTGCATCGCGTTGCCGACTTGCATCGCGACCTCGCCGTTGCCGACCGCATCGACCTTACCGATCGTGACCTGGCCGAGAATCGAGTGCGGTTTCAGCGCGAGAACGGCTAGCTGAGCCGTGCGTCCAAAGTCGTCAGATTCCGAAACGACGATCGAGCCGAGGCGAGCCTTGAGGCGATCGACGCCGCCCTTTCCGAGCGCCAAGAGATGCATCTCGCCGTTCGCGCTAGCATACGCGACGGTGTCGCCGGAGATCGCAGTGATCGTGCCGCGCACGACATCACTCTTTCCGACAAGCGAGGTCACATGCACTCCGTCCGCACTGCGAAGCATGACCGCGCGCCCGACGAGGCCATTGAATGCTGATGCCATCGCGCCGCTGGTAAACTGATACGTCCGTGTAGTGCCGTTCGCGAATGCCATCGTGATGCTCGAGGCACTAACCGATTTTACGGTTCCCTCCGCGCGCTGTTGCGCCTCGAGATCCGCCATAGATTTGATCGAGCCGTCCGTGTTCGTGTTGATCGTGTGCGCAGTCGTCGATGTTGTCGACTGCAGGTCGGTTGAAGCGCCGGAAGCGACCGTGCCGCTCGGGCCCGAAAGCGCGATGCTGCTCGCGCCCGACAGATTAGCGCTGTTGGTCGAAGAGACGTTCTGCATACCTCCGCCCGCTCCAAGCGAACCGGAAGTCTGCGCGCCGGAGCTTAGCGACGCGCCGAGCGACGCCATGCTCAGCCCCGCGCCCGAAGCGCTTCCGCCAAGCGTGCCGCTAACGGTGCCGCCGATGCCGGCGACGAGACCGCCGCCTTTCGCACCCGCGAGAAGCGTTGTTGAAAAGATAAATCCGAGTGCGAGCGCGCCTGCTGCGGCTCGCGAGGAATGAAATGCCATTTCGGGATTCTCCTGTGCCTAGTAGGCGTTAGGCATCATTTCCCGACCTGGTCTTTAAAAAAACGGGGAGCGCTGAACGGCGCTACCTTGCTTGTGGCTTCATGGAGTCGGCGTCTGCTTGCCTGATATAAGCATGCTGCGCACCGCATCATAGATGCGTTGAACGGCCGGCAAGCGATAACGCCAGCGCTCTTCTTTTTCCGGCTCCGGGACGATCATCGTTGCGTTAGCTTCGAAAACAACCACGCGGCCATCGGCGTCGAGTCCAAAATCAATGCCGCCATAGTCAAGCCCAAGGGTTTCGCGCACGCATTCGAGCGCGCTAACCGCGCGAACGCCGATCACCTTCCAAAATCCGCAAGAAACGCCGCGTCCTCCTCACGATGCGCGGCGTTCTCCGCCATGTCCGCCGTGAAGTAGTGAACCTTCCACTGCTCCGCAACGGCCGCATGCAACGGATACAGTTTCCCATCGACGATCACGACACGATACTTGCGCACCTTGCCATCGTCGTTTCGAACGTCGAGAAACTCGATCAACAGCAGATCTCTGCCCGGCAGCTCCGCGACTGCGGCGGCTAAATCAGTCTCCGCCTCGACACGCACGAAATATTCACCGGTGTGAAATCCCGGAGAGCGCAGTAAGAGCGGATAATTCAACCCCAGCTCGCGCACGATATCCGCACCCGAAGCCACCAAACGTGCACGCGGAATCAAGAAAGCGTGCGGCGTCACGACGTCAAGCAGCGATGCAAGACGCTCTGCGTTGTCGTCGCGGCTCGTCAGAGCGAACCTTGTCCGGCCGATTCAGAACCGCGCGATCGGTGCGCGCGAAAACACTCGGTGCAACGTCGAGCAGCGCCGCACACCGCTCCGCATCGCCGATCGCATTCCACACGATGTCGTGTTCCGGAAGCGGTACGTTTGGTTCGAGATATTCGATGAACACTTGCCGCACGTCAAACGCGGGCGACCGCAGCAGATCGTGCGCGAAGAGATTCCCGCCGATGACCGATTCGACGAGCAAGACTTTGACCGGATCGCCGCTGTGCGGAAAGGCGCCGATCAAGCTCGGCTCGCGTACGACCGTTGGACGATGCTTGCGCGCGCTCCGTCGACATCGCCGAGCCGCTCGAGGACGAGACTCAAGCCTTCATGCGCTTTCGGGTTCGGCATCGATCGCAAGGGCCCGCTCGAAATGCACGCGCGCCTGCGCCACGTCGCCTTCCGTTAAATAGAGACTTGCAAGATTGGTGTGCCCGACCGCATCTTCGGGATGCCATTTCACGGCTTCGAGTGAGCGCAACGCATCGCCGGCCTGCGCAAGCCTGCCCGAGAACAGGAACATCCCGAAGTCGTTGAGCACGCCGAAATGCGTCGGATTCTCGGCGAGCAGCTCCATGAACGCTGCTTGAGCTTCCTCACGCCGTCCGAGCAGGCTCAGAAGACACGCGCGTTGATGCCGTGGCGCAAGCAGCTCGCGGGGAGCCTCGAGGAACCGTTCAAGATCGAGGCACGCGGCCTGGCGGGCGGTCATCCCGGGGTTCTCGTCATTTCATGGTCTCTTCGAACCACGCCGGGTGAGTCGCTGCCGAACTGCGAATTCTGGGAGCATGCACCGCTGGCGCATCTATCGCGAGCGCGTCGTCGAACGTATTCGTCGCTCTAAGACGAATCGCGTATTGCTCTTGCTCGCCGACGCAGGGTACGGGAAGAGCGTCGCGCTCAAGCAGTTTCTCGACGGCGAACAGGAGCCGTGCGCCTTCTATCGCGTCGCGCCCGACACGACGACGCTGCTCGGATTTCTGCGCGGACTCACGACGGCGCTCGAGCCCTTCGTCCCGGGCGCGCATCTCTCGTTCACGATGGCGTACGAACGTTCGATGCAATCGACCAAACGCCGTTCGGCGAGCTCGCGACGTGGCTCGGAGAACATCTGCGCAACACCAACGATCCGCATCGCAATCGACGATCTGCACCACGCAGCCTCGGACGATGTCGGCGATTTCCTTTCGCATGCGATCGACGCGTCGCCGCGCGCGATCAAATGGATCATCGCGACGCGCTCGTCGAAAGCGTTCTCGCCTTCGACCTGGCTCGCGCAGCGCGAAATGGATTGGCCGATCGATGAATCGGAGCTGCGTTTCACGTCCGGCGAAGTCGCGCAGCTTGCGCAATCCGTCGGCATGACGTTCTCGCCGCGCGGATTCGATGCGGCGTTGCGCACGTCGGACGGATGGCCCTCAGCCGCGGCGCTCGCGCTCATGCAAGCGGAGACGCTGCCGGCGCTCGAGATCTCCGCGAGCAAAGGCGGAAGTCTACGACGCACTCGCACGGCTCGTTTTCGAATCGCAAAACGAATCGGCGCAACGCTTCTTGCTCGAAACCTCGGTCTATCAGAATTCTCGAACGCAACGTGTTGCGTGCATCCGATTGGCACTTTCAAGGACTCGAAGACGCGCCCGGCTGGGATGGGCCGTACGTCGAGGAGCTAGCTGACGGCATTTACCGCTACGACAGTCTCTTTCGTGATTTTCTCTTGCGCGTGCTCGCGGAGCAGGGTGAGGATGTGCAGCGCGATGCGCTCATTCGCGCCGCGGTCGCATACGAACGCCTCGAGCGCATCCCCGAAGCGATGGAATATCACGGTCGCGCAGCAACGAGCAGCGCGCTGACACGCCTGCTATCGAAGTACGGACTCGGTCTGATCGAAACGGGCGAAACGGATGCGGTCGAGTCGGTGATTCACATGCTGCCGGAGGACGAACAGCACGCAAGCCCGGCAATTCTCGGCTTGCGCGCCGTCATCGATTCGCAAAGCGCGCGCTACGATACGGCCGAAGCCTGGTATCGCCTCGCGTTGCACAATCTCGATGACGAACGTTTGCGTTTGCGGCTCGTTTACCGCTACAGTCTCGACCTGCTTGCGGCGTGGCCGCATGGATTGCATCGATCTACTTGAGCCTGCGATTGTCTCGGCGCTCGCGAGCGGCCACGATTCGCATCCGCTCCTCTGCTGCACGCTTGCGACGGCGTACGTGCAAGTCGGCCGGAACGACGAAGCGCGCACGCTGGTCATTTCAGCGCTGCCGAAACTGGCGCCATCGCTCACCGATTCGCAACGCGCGCGCGCGTACCATCAAGCCGCGTTCGTTGCGCTGCGCATCGGCGACATCAAGGATGCGCATACGTTTGCATCGGCCGTCGTCGAGATCGCGGGACCGGCGGGATTGTACGACGTCGCGGCTCGCGCCTACAGCATCCTGTACGAGATCGCGCACGTGCACGAAGCAAATCCGCGCAAAGCGCTCGAGTATGTCGAGAACGTAGCCTCGTTTGCGCTCAAATGCGGCGATGCGCACATTCGTGAATGGGCACTGATCGCCGCATACTATATCGAAGCCGAACGCGGCGCCGGCGCCATGATGTCGACGATCGAACGGTCGTTGAACACCGCCAACGTCTTGCAGATGACCGACGAAGCGACGAAGGCGTTGTTGCCGGGACAAGCCTTGCGCTCGACATGGACGGGCGATTTCGCGCACGCGGGACGATTGCTCGCACAATACGGCGCCCGATCAGGACTCGCCGGATCGCCGCGCCCTGCGCTGGGCCGAGATCGCGCTCTATAGCGCGGCGGCGGGGATGGTCGACGAATCGCAGGCGGCTCTAGCTGAGGCTCGCCGCGAGATCGCAGGCGCCGCCCCGGGCAAATATGCCGCCCAGGCCCTGGCCTACATTTTGGTCGTCCTCTCGATGTTCGGAGACGACGTTGCCTGGGAAGAAGTACGACGTGACCCTCGCTTGGGAGGTCTCGGCCTGGCGATCCGGGCGCTCGTGCACTGCGCCGAGCTGCTCCACGTCCATTGGGCCCAGAAACGGGACCACGCCGGGGTCTTGGCCGCCCTCGAGGACCTCCGCCGCCACGAAATGGGCGGCGTCGCAGCCATGCTCGAGGCCCTGCCCGCCCAGCCGCCCGCCCGGATTCCTCCGCTTGCCATGTAGGTCCCGGACGCCGGGTCCGGAAAGTGATGCAAGGTCCCTTGCCGGGGTGAAGTACCTATGCTAGCTTGGGAGCCCGGACGACCGTAGTGATTGTCATGCAAGCCTTACAATCGCGGCATCATTTTGCTTCCAATAGGGGTCTCGCGCAGCGGGTCCTTCGGGAGAGAAATGGCCTGCGCGAGGCGATCCTTCTACGCGCGGCTCCGAGCGAAGAGCAGACGGTCGCGCTCGATGTCATCGCCGATATGCTCGTCGATCGCGTCGCCGAAGCGCTGACCGACGCGACGTGGACGCCGCTACTGTCGTGGGCGGACGTAGCGTGTTCTGAGAGGCCCCAAGCGCCCGCGATTCGCCGCCTCTTTGCATCCGCAGTTCCGGCGCTTCGCACGTCGCTTGGCTTGAGCGAGTTCGACGATCTCGAAACTGCGCTCACGCAAGTCGCGAACAAGCCACGCCAAGTCGACGCCGGCTTCCGCCACGATACGGTCGATGAGCTCGACGTATTGCTCGCCGACATGCTCGGCCGCATTGCAAACGCCGATGAGAAAACCGCCGAACACTGCCGCGCCGTATCGGCCTGGTGCGCACGCATTGCCAACCGCATGTCGTTCACGCGTTCCGAAGGAACGTTCGTTGCGCGCGGCGGTTTGATTCACGACATCGGCAAATCGAAATGTCCGACCGAGCTGCTGCGCGCACCGCGTCCGCTCACGGATGCGGAGACGTCGGTCGTGCGTCAGCACGTCATCACGGGACACGAGATCATCCAGGCCCAACCGAAGCTCGCCAATTTCGGCGGAATGGTGCGCTTGCATCACGAGCGCTATGACGGCACCGGCTATCCGGACGGCGTCGAACGCACGAACATTCCGGTCGCCGTTCGCATCGTCAGCGTCGCCGATTCGTTCAACGCCATGATCGGCCGCCGTCCGTACCGTACGCCGTTCTCGCCGGCGCACGCCGCCGCCGAATTGCAACGGCACGCCGGGTCGCAATTCGATCCCGACGTCGTCCGCGCGCTACTCGACGTTATCGCGAGCTAGCTAGCACTCCGCCCCATCGCCTCGGCTGAGGCGCGACTTCTGGATGTAGCTTTTCCCATGCGACACGCGCCGGTGATTTTCGCGCATCGTCAAGACTCGCGACCACGCGAATCCGCCGATTGATGCCGGCAATCGTTAGCATTTTCTCGACGTTTCCGGTCGCCACGAGAACCATCGTGCGGTTGTTTTTCAGGACCTTGCGATAGAACACGAGCAGCTCCGTCATGAAGACCGAATCGATCCACGTGGCGTTGCTCAAATCGATGATGACGCACGAACCTTCGTCCGGGCAGTTTCTGAAGGTCTGAACGATCTCGGGATATCTCGAGATGTCGAGACCGTCGGTGAAGGTCAGCGTCGCGTATGTTTCCGACAAAGCAAAATGTCAGTTGGACTATTGAAGCCTCTCATCACTGCCTAACATTTGCTTTACAGTCGAATTTCTTATGTTTACTTGCTTTCCTCACGGGGTAAGAGGCCGCTATGCTGGTCGTTGAATGGGAAGGCCTTAGCTTTGGCGCAAGCGCCGCCAAGCGTAAGATCATGGAGTACCTGGAGCGCGAAAGCGAAGCTGCCGACATGATTCTCGTTGAAGCGTATCTCGACGAGCTGCTCGGCAACATCTCGCGTTGTGCGCCCAGCAAAGCGACGCTCGAGATCACGTGGCGTAAAGACGGCGCTGCGCTGATCGAAGTCATCGACATGGTGCCGACGATCGACCCGGTCGGCGTCGCGCCAACCGAAGGCTGGCGACTGATGTTGGCAAGCGCACTCAACGGCGCACTCGACGTCTTGCCCGACGCCGACGGAAAGGGCGACTGCGTCACCGCCGTTCTGCCGGTGATGCGTAAGACTACGGAGACGTCCGCCTAGATAAACTTTGTCGGGCGCCGGATTGTCCGCCACATGTGCGCAGACGGACTGTTATCGTTCCCGAGACCCTCTTCGGGTTGGCGGAAATTGCGACCGAGAATATCGACGAACGGCTCCCAACTGACCAGGGCGTTCGGATCGAACGCATAGATGTCGTGAACGGTGATCATGCGCGCGGTCATGTACCACTTGTGGTTTCGCGCAGTTTCGTACTCCGCTTTGATGTAATCGTCGGGCTGATAATCGGGCCCGAATAGTTTCACGTATTGTTCCGGATAGGCGTAGCCGACGGATTCATCCGGAAAGAAACGCAACGCTTGATGCGTCTTGATCGCCCAACAGATCTCTTCGTCAACATACGGCTCGACGAGCTGCGCGCCCCAGTAACCGTGGTCGCTCTTAATGAAGATCGCGTTCGCGATGTCGTGCAAAAGGCTCGCGGCGATCGTTTTCTCCGGCAACCCTGCTTTGAGCGCGTGCGTCGCGCTTTGGAGGAGATGGTTTGCGCCCTTGGCGCGATACTTGAAGAAATCGAGAATCGTCGGCTTGGCCGGCATCCTGGGCAGACGCGGGTCGTCGCCCATGAGAAAATACTGGCCCGGCTTGGTCGGATACTCGCCGAATCCGGTCGGCCCCAGCTCCCCATCAGCCATATTGAACAGCGCTGATTTGGTGACAATCGCGTCCAGCTCGTCGCTCATCTGACGCTCGAGCGCGTCGGCGCGCTCCTCGATTGATTGCTTCATCTTGCCCGTGCTTCACGAAGCCGGGCAATCGAACCCTTTGATGAAATAACCACCTCATGGCAGCTGGCCCCAAAGAAGTGACCGAATATATTGCCGAGCATCCGAAGGCTACGCAAACCGCGTTGCGACGGATTCGGGCCACGATTCGCAAGGCGCTCCCCGGTGCCGAAGAGACGATCTCGTACAAGATTCCGACGTATAAGCTGCATGGCCGAACGGTTATCCACTTTGCCGGCTGGACGAATCATGTAGCGCTGTACCCAACGGGGACAACCGCCGTCGTCGCAGCGTTCAAGAAAGAACTTGCAACTTATGTCATCAGTAAAGGCACGATTCGCTTTCCGCTAGATGAGCCGTTGCCGATCAAATTGATCGAGCGCATTGCAAAATTCCGCGCAAAAGAAATCGCTGCAAGAGCGAAACGTTGAGGCTCGATATTTTTGATCGGATCTTACGCATTTTCTTGCCTGCCATTTTGAATTTTGTTTTCAAATGTGCCACACAGTTGACACTTGTGAACGCAATAATAATTGTATGGGGAAACCAATAAAACCAAGACGCATTTGCGCAGCCGGTTGCGGACGTCTCTGCAACGAACCTGAAGCCTTCTTCTGTTCGCGTGATTGCTTTCAGCACGAGCGTCGATACTCTCGTTACGCCGAGTTCCTCAATGGCAACGAGCGTCCCAACCCGCAGGTCAAGTCATTTCTGCGTTGGGCAATCATTCGTTACCTCGGATTCGAAGCGTGTTCGAATTGTGGTTGGGCGGAACGGCATTCGGTGACGGGGCGGATCCCCGTTGAAGTCGAGCACATCGACGGCGATTGGCGGAACAATCACCCCACAAATCTCACGCTTCTCTGTCCGAGCTGCCATTCATTAACGCCGACTTATCGCGCGTTAAACTGGGGACGCGGTCGGCAGACGCGTCTAGGTGGACGATCGAATCCAACGCGGGGAACGGCGCAACGCGCAGAAGGGCGAAAAGCGCCGCCCAAGAAGAACGCGCCCGCACCAGGACAGTCAAAACAGCTTGTTCTTTGCCTTGCCGACGTAGCTTAGTTGGTTAAAGCACTGTTTTGTAAACACGATACCGCGGGTTCGACTCCTGCCGTCGGCTCCAATACCCGTTTAGATCGCTTGTACCCGTGAGAATAATGAGGTCGCGATGGAAAACGACGACAATACTAGACGAAGACCTTGACGACGACGATTTGGACGACGAAGACGAGCTGGACGACGACGACCTCGACGATGACTCGGAGATGTAGGTAAGCGAGCCAGCTGCATCCGGCCGGGAAGGGTAAGTGTCCCGGCAGATATGGCTGTCAAAGTTTACGGCTGCAACCACATCGCGATCGAGGTCGACGATATCGAGAAGGGCGTCGATTTCTATCAAGACGTCTTCAATCTCGAGAAACTCGAAGGCGGCGAAGGCGACGCGTTCTTCAAGCTCGGCGAGCACCAGTTCTTGGCGATGTTTGAAGTCGAGAAGGTCACGCCCTCACGCATGCGTCATTTCGGCTTCATGGTTCGCGATGAAGAGCAGCTTGGGGAAATCCGTCAGAAGCTCGTCGGGAAGTACGGCATCAAGCTGATCCCGCCGTTCCGATGCGACTTCGTCGACCCGTTCGGTAACCGCGTGCAAGTCGTCGACCTGCACGACGAATCGATCGTCTGGTTGCTGCCCTACGAAGAAGTACAGAAAGCCGGCATCGTCTTCAACGGAACCGGCTCGAAAGACTAAGCTTTCGCACCTGCCATGACGTGCGGGCAAACCATCGTGCGCAGTGCATCGCCGCTTGCGAGCGCGTCCATTGCTTCGTTGAGACCGTCGAGGCCGATCGTGCCGCTGACCAGCTTGTCCACCGGTAATTTTCCGGCTTTCCAAAGTGCAACGTAGCGTGGAATATCGCGACGCGGCACCGCTGAGCTCATGAACGCGCCGCGCAGCGTGCGGTCACCGTAGACGAGCTGCGCCGGCGAGATCGGCGGCTTGTTCCGAGCCGCGCGGAATGCCGATCGCGACCATCATTCCGCCGCGCGACGTCGATTGCACTGCTTGCTCGAAGCCCTTCGTCGTTCCCGAGACTTCGAAGACGAATTGCGCGCCGTCGCTTCCGGTGATTTTCTGAATCTGCTTCGCGACGTCGCCCTCCGCCGGATCGACAACCGCATCCGCGCCCATCTCGAGCGCTTTCTTGCGCTTCTTCTCGACCGGATCCACGACAATAACCGGATGCGCGGTCACGAGCAACGCGCCCAAAAGCGTCATCAATCCGACGCCGCCGCCGCCGAAAATTGCAACGCTGCTGCCCGGAACGACGTGTGCCGTGTGAATCACCGCACCGAGCCCCGTCAAAGCAGCGCAACCGAACACCGCGGCGATCTCGCCGGGCACGTCGTTTGGAATCTTGACGAGCGACTCTTCCGCCGCAACCGTATATTCTGCAAATCCGCTCACGCCGAGATGATGCCCGATCATCTCGCCGTTTCGTTTGTAGCGACGCGTGCCGCGCAGCAGATCCGCCGCCGCATTGGCTTTGTTGCCGGGTTCGCAAAGCGCCGGCCGGCCGATCGAGCACGGCGTGCACTTTCCGCACGTCGGCACGAATGAGAACACGACTTTGTCGCCGGGCTGCACCGTCGTAACGCCCGGACCAATCTTCTCGACAATACCCGCGGCTTCGTGACCCAGCACGATCGGCAGCGGCTTGGTGAGAATCCCATCGATCGTCGAGAGATCCGAGTGGCAAACGCCCGCGCTCTCGATGCGAACGAGCGCTTCGCCGTACGACGGCTCCTCGAGCTCGATCTCCTCGATCGAAAGCGGCCGGCTCTTCGCGTAGGGCCGAGGCCGTTGAAAATCGCTGAGAATCGCAACGCGTGTTTTCATACGGTGATTCCATACGGCCGGGCCCATCCAAGCCCTTCGCGCGTCCCGTTCTTCGGGCGATACTCGCAGCCCACCCAGCCGTCGTAGCCGGACGCGTCGAGCTGCTCGAGAACGTACGCGTAATTGACCTCGCCGAAATCCGGCTCGTTCCGATCCGGATTTCCCGCAATCTGAACGTGCGTGTACCGTCCGGCAAGATCGCGCACGTGATGGACGAGATCGCCTTCCGTAATCTGAGCAGTGATAGAGATCGAGCTGCAGCTTGAGATTCGGTGCGCCCACGCGCTCGATTACGGCTAGCGCTTGCCGCGTCGTGTTCAAGAAATAGCTCGGAATGTCGCGATGATTGATCGGCTCGATGACCGCCTCAACGCGGCGTTGCGCGAATCGTGACGCCGCCAAACGCAGATTCGATTCATAGACGCGCTCGCAATCTTCGACCGACGCGTCCGCGGGCAACAAACCAGCCATGACGTGCAGTCGCGGACACCGCAGCGCCCCGGCATATTCGAGCGCTACGTCGATCGACTCCGCAAACTCGCGCTCGCGTCCGGGAATTGCCGCCATGCCGCGCTCGCCGGCTGCCCAGTTTCCCGGCGATAGATTGAACAGCGCCTGCGTGAGTTTTACATCATCTAGCGCGGCCGCGACTTCGCGCGACGTGTATTCGTACGGGAACAGAAATTCAACGCCTTTGAATCCGCACGCAGCCGCAGCCGAAAACCGCTCGAGAAACGGCACCTCGTTGAACATCATGGAGAGATTGGCGGCGAGCTTGATCACGACGCAAACACGCTCCGAAGCTCGTCAACCTGTTCGTCGCTCAGAAATTGCGTCTTGTGTCCGTGCAGCAAGAAATACAACTTAGCACTCTCCTCGAGCTCTTCGATGGCAGCGACCGCCGCGTCGAGCGACGTCGCAGCCACAACCGGTCCGTGATTCGCAAGCAGGATCGCGTGATGCCGGTGCGCCGCCTCGCCAACCAGCTCGCCTAAGCGCGGATCGCCCGGACGCACGTACGGTACGACGGCGACGCGTCCGAGCCGCATCACCGTATACGGCGTAATCGGCGGAAACGCGTCGCTCGCATCAAGATCGCGCAAGGCACGCATACGCGACCGCGTGTGTCGAATGCAAGTGCACGATCGCACCGAAGTCGCTGCGCGCCGCATAGACGGCAGCATGAAGGAACTTCTCTTTCGTCGGCGCCGCACCGCCGGCGTGCGCGCCGTTTGCATCGATGAACGCGAGCGCCTCGGGCTCTAGACTTCCAAGCGCGGCGTTCGTCGGACTGACGATCCAGCCGTCATCGACACGCACGCTGATGTTTCCGGACGTTCCCGGTGAAAGACCACGCGCCGAGAGATGCGCGCCGGCCTGGCAGAGTGCCTCACGCTCCGAGCTATACGTCATGGTGCTAGCTCGATTGCCCGTAAGAAGAAATCCTCGCTTCCGAAGTTTCCCGGACTTGAGCGCGAGCGCGATCGGCAGGCGTTCCGACCGTTTCGGTCCACGGAACGCCCGGATCGATTTGCCGTCCGATCCGAAGCGCGCTCACGCCCAGCTCGCGAACGACCGCACCCGCCGTCTCACCGCCGGCCACGACGAATCGCCGAACGCCTCGCGCGCGCAACTGATGCGCGATCGTGCCGAGGACGTGCTCGATTCGTTCGCCGGCACTCTCTTTTCCGAAACGCGCCTGCGTCTCGGCGACACGCTCGGGTGGTGCACTTGCGCTGATTAAAATCGGCGCTTCATGTAAATGCTCGGCCGCCCAGTTCAGCGCAGTTTCGACCAAACTCTCCGCGCGATCGAGCGCCGAAGTGTCGATCGAAAAGGTCGGACGCCGGGCGCGCATGTACTCGACCTGCGCGAGCGTCGCGCGCGAACACGAGCCGGACAGCACGACGGCCGGTCCGTCGACATGCGGCAGGGCGTCAACGCCGGGCCTACGCTCGAGCATCCCCAAGCGTACGAACATCGTCGGCAAACCGATCGCGATGCCCGAACCGCCCGTAATCAGCGGCAGCTCTTCCGTTCCGAGGCCAATGGCGTGCAAGTCTTCGTCGCCGACCGCATCGACGACGAGATGGCGCACGCCGGCTGCGCGTGCTTCCATGATCGCGGTGCGAACCGCAGCTTCACCGCGGCGCACGCGGGCCAAATCGATTTTGCCGACCTTATGTTTCGTCTGACGTCCTAAGACGCGCACCAAATTCGGATCCGTCATCGGCGTGATGGGATGCTTTTCCATCCCTGATTCTGAGAGCAAGACGTCGTTGACGAACAGATATCCGTTAAACAAGCGGCGGCCGTTCTCCGGAAACGCCGGACAAAAAATCGTCATATCCGATCCAAGCCGGTCGAGCAGCGCATCGGCGACGGGGCCGATATTGCCGTGATCCGTCGAATCGAACGTCGAGCAATACTTGAAGATGAATTTGATCGCGCCGCGCGCTTGCAACGCATCGAGCGCTTCAAGCGAAAGCCGTACCGCTTCGTCTGCCGGAATCGAACGGCTTTTCAGCGCAACGACGATTGCATCGGCCTCGTCGAGGTCCGTGCCGGGATCGGGCACGCCGATCGTTTGTATGGTTCGCATGCCGCCGCGTACGAGCGTGTTTGCAAGGTCCGTCGCGCCGGTGAAATCATCGGCAATCGCGCCCAGAAGCAGGGTCACGCTCTCGCGCTTCTGTAGAACCTGCGATGAGCCTCTCACGTATGCTTGCCGCCCGAGCAGAACAGGGTCGCCCGATTCGCGTCGCTCAAATCGGTGCCGGCAAATTCGGAACGATGATTCTCGCGCAGCTGCGCCTCATGCCGGGCGTTCAGCTCTGTGCTCTCGCTGATCTCGATATCGACCGCGCACTCGCCGCGGCGGCGCGCGCGAACTGGGAGACTGACCGTTTCGTCGCAGCCGGTTCCGTCGGAGCCGCAAACGACGTCGCGCGCAGCGGAAAGACGGCAATCGTTCCGGCCGGCGATATCGCGGCGCAGTGCGACGTCGACGTCGTCCTCGAAGTGACGGGCCACGTCGAGGCGGCAACACACCATTGCATCGTTGCGATGGATGCCGGTCACCATGTCGTCAATGTCACGGTCGAAGCCGATGTCGTCGTCGGTCCGATGTTGTACCGTCACGCCCAAAAGCGTGGCGTCATTTACTCGCTCGCGTACGGCGATCAACCCGCGATCGTCTGCGAGATGATCGACTGGGCTCGAACCTGCGGTTTCACCGTGACCGCGGCCGGTAAAGGGACGCAATATCTTCCAAAGTGGCGTTACAGCACGCCGGATACTGCGCTGCAGCACTTCGGCTTTACCGAAGAACAGATTCGGCTCGGCGGCTTCAATCCGAAAATGTTCAACTCGTTCCTGGACGGGACGAAATCCGCAATCGAAATGAATTCGATCGCGAACGCGACGGGGATCGGAGTCCCGGTCGACGGGCTCACATTTGCGCCGATCGGTACGAGCGAGCTCGCCGCGAAGATGCGGCCGATAAGTGAAGGCGGCGTCCTCGAGCGCGACGGCATACTCGACGTCGTCACCTACCTCTACGACGAAGGCAAGGTCGTCCCCGATCACATCCGCTTCGGCGTCTTCGTGTGCTTCACGTCCGACTCGACGTATTCGCAGCGTTGCTTCACCGAGTACGGTATGTATACGGATCCGACCGGAAAGTACACGGCGTTATGGCGTCCGTACCACCTGATCGGGCTCGAGATCGGCATCTCGATTGCAAACGTCGTTTTACGCGGCGAACCGACAGGCGCCCCGGTGCACGGACCGATCGGCGAGACAGTCTGCGCGACACGCAAAGCTATGCGCGCCGGCGAGATCATCGATGGCGAGGGCGGATACGCAGCCTATGGCCTCCTCACGACCGCGCAGCGCGCCCAAGCGGAACGCCTCGTTCCGATGGGCCTGGCGACCGGACTCAAGTTGAAGCACGACGTTTCGATCGACCATCCGATCAGCGAAGGCGATGTCGAGTTCGACGAAAGCGCGCTCGTCTGGAAACTGCGGCGCGAGCAAAACAGTCTCTACGCGGCAGAGGCGGTCCCGGCATAGTTTTCCACAAGGACGAGCGAGCAGGCCAGAACAAAAGCTGAGCTAGATGGCGAGCCTTCTGGGTACGGGTCCGTCGCTCACGAATGGCTCTCCCGCAGTCGTTACAGCCGGGAGATACGAGCGCGCCCTTGCGCTCACGACGCCTGACGAGACGCAGGGCGTCCCAACCGATGCGCCCGGCGTTACGCTTGTAGGCTCAGCGCTGGCGCGCCGCGTGCTCGATCTGCTGCACTACGAGGTCCTGATTCGGCTTCGTTCGGACCCTGAAGACGTTCATCACGCGCGCTCGACGGTGCGCCGGCTACGCGCCATGCTGCGCGGTTTTCGCCCGTTCCTCGACCGCTCGTGGGTCGACACGCTGCGCGAGGAGCTGCGCTGGTATGCGGGCGAGCTTGCCACCGTCCGCGATATTGACGTTACAATTCACGCTTTGCGTTCGCGCGTCGAATCGATTCCCGCAGCGGAACGCCTGTACGTCGAAGCCGTGCTCGAGCCGCTCGAATCCGCAGGTCAAGCCGCACGCACCCGGTTGCTGGCGACGCTCGATGATTCACGTTACCGGGCGTCTGCTCGACGCGCTCGAAACAGCAGCCACCACGCCGGCGCTCGCTTCGTACGATCTCAAACGCCGAGACGCTTGGCTCAGCCAGCTTACACAAAGCCGCACAACGCGTACGTAAAGCCGTTTGCGGCGCCGACAAAGCCAGCACGCCCAGCGAGCTGCACCACGCGCGAATCGCGGTTCGCAACGGACGGTACGTCGCAGAAGCCTGCGCGTACGTTCTCGGAAAGCCGGCGCGGCGCATGGCGCGCCGCATGGAGCGGCTACAGGAAGCGCTCGGCGCGATCAGCGACGGCACGCTTATTGAAGAGCGGCTGCGCGGTTTGGTCGTGCACGACCGCGCGAACGTGTTGATCGGCGAACTTCTTGCGCTCGAAGCCGTCGACGGTGAACGCGCGCGCCGCGATTGGCAAGCGCTGCGGCGCAAGGCGCTGCGCGAGGAGTGGTTCGCGACTTGATGCATGGATGAACGCTCCATCGGCATCCGCACGTCGGCTCCTGATCTCGGTCGCACTATTCACCGTCGTCATCGGCGTCAGCTTGTCTCGGCTACATCGTCATCGAAGGGTTCTCACCGTTCGACTCGCTGTACATGACGATCGCGACGATCTCGACCGTCGGCGACTCCTCGCATCAGCTCTCGGTTGCGGGACGTTGGTGGACGCTTAGGTGTAATCGTGTTCGGCGTCGGCGTCACGGGATACGTGTTCTTGTCGGCCGCCGGTTACTTGCTCGAGGGACATCTTTTTGCTGCAGTCGGTGAGCAGCGCATCCGTGCGCGAGTCCGTGCGATGAACGATCATTATATTCTGTGCGGTTTCGGCCGAGTCGGGCAATCGATTGCGCGCGATCTCCTTGCAGCGCAGCGCACCGTCGTCATCCTCGACACCAATCCAGCCTCTTTAGAGAATGCCGTCAAAGTAGGGTATGCGATCGTACACGGTGATCCCGCCGACGTTGAAACGCTCAAAGCAGCCGGCATCGACCGCGCCCGCGGACTGGTGATCGCGACGGATAAGGACGCCGAAAATGTCTATGTCACGCTCTCGGCACGCGTATTGCGGCCGGACGTCTTCATCATCGCACGCGCAAACGCCCCGGATTCCGCTCGCGAAGCTCAAGCTTGCCGGCGCCAACAGCATCATCTCGCCGTACGGCATCGGCGGTAAACGCATGGCGCAGCTCGCCATGCGACCGACCGCGATCGAGTTCTTGGATACCGTGCTGGACGCTGAAAGCACGGCGCTTTCACTCGAAGATTTCGTCATCCGCGACGGTTCCCGGCTGGTCGGGCAGCCGATCAAGGCGCTCTTTGCAGTCAGCGAAACGATCATTCTTGCGCTCAAGCGCGATGACGCAATGCAGTTCCGTCCGCCCCACGATACGGCCCTACGTGCTGGCGACGAGATCGTCGTCGCGGGTCCGAGCAGCTCGATTCGGGCGCTCGAAGAAGCGATAAGCCGAGCGCGCTAAGCGCTCAGGGTGACGCGGCGATTCCGGCGGCGTGAGCTAAGGCGAAAAACAACACCGCAAAATCGTATTCAGCTAAGCCGAGCGCCCGTGCACTCGTCAGCATTTGACTCGCAACCGACGTCGTCGGCAGCGGGACGTTGACTTCTTCCGCCAGCTCGAGCGCGAGATTCAAATCTTTTTGCATCATTCCGACGTCGAACCATGCCTTCTCGGGCATGTTCAAGATGAACGGCGCGCGATACGCAAGCATCGGCGATGCGATGACGCCGCCGAGCATCACCTCGAGCGCGACTTCGCGCGGAATACCGCTCTTCTCCGCTAAGAGCAGACCTTCGCTGAGAGCAAGGATTTGAACCGGCAAGTTGAGATTGACCGCTACCTTCATGACTTTGGCATGACCGATCTCGCCGATCCGCCGCACCATAGGCCCGATCTTCAGCAGCTCCGGTTTGACTTTCTCGCACGCGGCTTCGTTGCCCGCAAGCAATATGACGAGCTTGCCCTGTTCGATCGTGAGCGGGCTACCAAGAACGGCGCCATCGAGCAATGTCCCGCCGGTTTTTGCGGCTCGCTCGCCGAGCGCCTGGATGATGTGCGGCGCCACCGTGCTCATCTCAATCCAGATTTTGCCCGGCGCAAGCGCCGTGAGAATACCTTTGGGGCCGCTTGCGATTGAAACGAGCGCTTCGTTATTCGTGACGATGCTGATCACGACGTCACACATCTCGACGAGCGCGTGCGGTGAATCGACGAACGTCATCCCTTCGTCGATAAACGGCTGTCGCCTTCGATTGGGTCCGGTTATAGCCGGCAGGTTTTGAGCCGGCGAGCAGCAGCCGCTTCATCATGCCGCCGCCCATCTCGCCGAGCCCGATGATGCCAATAGTCATAGCGCGCTAATACTCATTGGCGATGAAGAGTTCTTCGGCCGGGAAGCGCGTGATCACGCTGTGTCCCGTTGCGGTCACGACTACTTCTTCCTCGATTCGTGCGGCTGAAAAACCATCCGATGCCGGGCAATATGTTTCGAGCGCAAACACCATACCTTCACGAATCTCCATCGGAAGTCGAGTGAGTTCAGGCGACTGATGACGGGTCGCTCGTGGAGCGCCATTCCGACGCCATGTCCGAACTGCAGACCGAAGGCTTCCATCTCGCTCAGGGAAACCAAAATCTTGCGCTTTCGGCCACACTTTGGCGACTTGGTCGGTCGTGACACCCGGACGAATCATGCCGATCGACGCGTCGATCCATTCGCGCGCGCGTTTGTACGCGTCACGTTGGCTCTGCGTCGCGCGACCGACGTTGAACGTGCGATAGTAGCACGTGCGATAGCCATTGAACGCACTCATGATGTCGAAAAAGGCTTGATCGCCCGGACGAATGAGGCGATCCGTAAAGTTGTGCGGGTGCGGATTGCAGCGTTCGCCCGAGACGGCGTTGATCGATTCTACGTCGTCGGCGCCGAGATCGTAGAGCTTCTTGGTTGCAAGTGCGACGATCTGATTTTCGCGTATTCCGGGCTTGAGCGCTTCCGCGATATCTTGATAGGTTGCGTCGACGAGCGCGGCCGACGTGCTCAGCAGCAGGATCTCGTCGTACGATTTGATCTCGCGCGCGTCGTGCATGACTTGCTGGCCGTCGCGTATTTTGATCTTCTGCTTCTCGAGCTCGAACCACAGCGGCGGCTCGATGATGTCGATGCCGAGCGGCATGTTGGCTACGCCGGCGTCTCGCAGGAGCGACGCGATCTCTTTTGCGCAACGCTCGAACAGCCCGGCTTCGGGTTGAATCGCGCCGCGTAGTCCGTTTAGCCCGGCGCGAATGTTCGCGTCCTCGAGCCAATTGCAATACAGCCGGTGATGTTTCGCGGCCGAACCGAAATCCCAAACCATCGGTTCGCCCGTTCGGGTCAAGAGCGCGTAGCGCGTCATCTTGTCCCTCGTCCACTCACCGATCGCCGTGCTGGTGACGTAGCGGATATTGTTCAGATCGAAAAGCAGCAGCGCACCGAGATCGGAGTTGTTGAGCGCCTCGCGGGCCCTGGCCAAGCGATACGTGCGCAGGCGATCGAAGTCGACGCGCTCCTCGAAATCGACGGCCATCGTGCCGGGCGCAGCTATCGGAGCGTCTGACCTCATCTGTCCCCCTACTGCCACGCAAGGGCGCGCTCCTGGAAAACCGGAAAGTCGCAGCATGACATCACGCCGACGCTTTATCGAATCCACCGCCGCTCTCGGGAGCCTGGCGCTATCGCCCACCGCCGCGTTCGCGCAATCCGCGCCGACGAACGTACGCGTCATCTTCTTCGGCGTCGCCTCGAATCTGCCGGTATGGTGCGCAATCACCAAGGGCTTTTTCGCCAAACAGAACCTCAACGTCACGACCGAGATCACGCCGAGCTCCGTCTATATGTTCGAACACTTGAGCGCCGGCGACTTCGACATCGCGATCACCGCGATGGACAACGTCGTCGCGTACGACGAGGGTCAAGGCGCGCCCGAGGTCAAGAGCCCGTCCGATTTCGTCGCGTTCATGGGCGGTGACAGCGGGATGCTCACGCTATGGTCGCGGCCCGATATTCGCGGCTATTCGGATCTCAAAGGCACGACGCTCGCAGTTGACGCGGTGCAAACCGGATTCACATTCCTCTTGCGCCGGATACTCGAAGTCGTCGGCTTGAACGAAGGCGACTATCAGCTTGGGGCTGCCGGCGGAACGCCGAAACGTTTTGCGGCGCTCACGACAAGCGCAGAGTATAGTGCAGCTATTCTTACCGCGCCCTTCGATCTCGAAGCCGATGCCAAGGGATGCCACAAGCTCGCTACCGCCCTCGACATCGTCGGACACTATCAAGCCTACACCGGCGTCGCCCGCCGTTCGTGGATGGCGCAAAATGGCGACGTGCTGGTGCGTTACATCCGCGGTTATCTCGCCGCATTACGCTGGCTCTACGACCGGCGGAACAAGAACGAAACGATCGCGATCCTCACCAAGCAAGGAGCCGTTCCGCCGGAAATTGCGTCGCTTGTTTACGAGGAGGTCATCGACCGTACAAACGGGATCGTTCCGAACGGCGCGATCGATATCGCTGGCGTTCGAACGATCCTCGATCTGCGGAGTAAGTACGGTTTGCCGAAGAAGACTCTCAAAGATCCGATGAAGTACATCGACGAGAGTTATTGGCGGCGAGCGCTACACTAGTAGTCTTCGTCGGTCGATGGTACCGAGCGGGGACTCTTCCTCTTCCTCTTCCTCGGCGAGTTCTTCGTCCTCTTCTTCGAGCGTGTAGCCTTCTTCGAGTTCCTCGTCTACAACCTCGACCGGCTCTTCCTCGACGTCGGTTAATAGTTCGGCGTCTTCGGATACCGGCGCGCGCAGACCGTTGGCACTCGCGGCAAGCTCCTCGTCGGGTTCAGCAGCACGCGCCGTAGGCGGGGCCACGAGCGCAACCGTGTCGTCCGGCTCTTCCTCTTCCTCTTCTTCCTCTTCGGAACCGGCTTCGACTTCGGCAACGCCGCGTGTTTGCTCGGCTTCACGCTGCGCTGCAGCGGTCTGCGTCAAACGCGGATCCTCGTCGCCCATCAGCAAGCCGATTTCTTGCGCACGTTCTCCAACGTCGTCGTCGGAGATCTTGATCTCGATCTCTTCACGGTTTTCCGTGAGGACTTTGACGTCGAGCGCCAAGAGACTGCATCTCTTTGATGAGGACCTTGAACGATTCGGGAACACCAGGCTCCATCACGTTCTCGCCCTTGACGATCGCTTCGTACGTCTTCACGCGACCAACGACGTCGTCGGACTTGACCGTGAGCAGCTCTTGCAGCGTGTACGCTGCGCCGTAGGCTTCGAGCGCCCAGACTTCCATTTCGCCGAAACGCTGCCCACCGAATTGGGCCTTCCCGCCCAGCGGTTGCTGCGTGATCATCGAGTATGGGCCCGTCGAACGCGCATGGATCTTGTCGTCGACAAGATGCGCGAGCTTCATCATGTAGATGAAGCCGACGGTAATCGGACGATTGAAGCGATCGCCCGTGCGCCCATCGCGCAGCCAGGCTTTGCCGTCGGCGGGAAGACCCGCATCTTGCAGCCACTCGCGAATATCTTCCGCATGCGCGCCGTCGAACACCGGCGTCGCGATGCGCATCCCGAGCATCTTGGCGGCCCATCCGAGATGGGTCTCCATGATTTGCCCGAGGTTCATACGCGATGGTACGCCGAGCGGATTGAGCACGATGTCGACCGGCGTGCCGTCTTCGAGATACGGCATGTCTTCTTCCGGAAGAACTTTGGCGATGACGCCCTTGTTGCCGTGACGGCCGGCCATCTTGTCGCCTTGCAGAATCTTACGCTTCTGCGCGACGTAGACGCGCACGAGATGATTGACGCCGGGCGAGAGCTCGTCGCCGTTCTCTCGCGAGAACATCTTGACGTCGATGATCTTGCCTTTTTCGCCGTGCGGAACTTTGAGGCTCGTGTCGCGCACTTCGCGTGACTTCTCACCGAAGATGGCGCGCAGCAACCGCTCCTCTGCGGTCAGCTCGGTCTCGCCTTTGGGCGTAACCTTGCCGACGAGGATGTCTTCCGGACGAACCTCGGCGCCGATGCGAACGATGCCGTTCTCATCGAGATCCTTGAGCGAATCTTCGCCGACGTTGGGGATGTCGCGCGTGATCTCTTCGGGTCCGAGCTTCGTATCGCGGGCTTCGCACTCGTACTCTTCGATATGAATCGAGGTGAAGCGGTCGTCTTTGACCATCCGCTCCGAGATCAGGATCGCGTCTTCGTAGTTATAGCCTTCCCACGGCATGAACGCGACGAGCACGTTTTGGCCGAGCGCGAGCTCGCCCTGTTCGCTCGACGGTCCGTCCGCGAGAATCTGGCCCTTGACGACGTGCTCGCCGATTTCAACGATCGGCGCTTGATTGATGCACGTTCCCGCATTGCTGCGCGTGAACTTGAGCAGATCGTAGGGATGCTCGAGCCCATCGTCGTCGTGCTTGATCGTGATTTGCTTGGCGTCGACGGCAATGACTTCGCCGTCGGCATTCGCGAGCACGCAACCGCCTGAGTCTTTTGCGGCACGATACTCGATGCCGGTTCCGACGACCGGAGCCTGCGGACGCAGCAGCGGCACGGCTTGACGCTGCATGTTCGCGCCCATGAGCGCGCGATTGGCGTCGTCGTGCTCGAGGAACGGAATGAGCGCGGTCGCAACCGAGACGATCTGCTTCGGCGAGACGTCCATGAGCTGCACTTTTTGGGGCGGCTCTTCGACGTATTCTTCCGCGTAGCGGCAGACGACCGAGTCAGCCGTGATTTTGCCCTTCTCGTCGACCGGCGTGTTGGCTTGCGCGACGATGAACTCGTCTTCGCGATCCGCCGTGAGATAACGAATCTCGTCGGTGACGATGCCGTTGTGCACGACGCGATACGGCGTCTCGATGAAGCCGTAGCGGTTGACGCGCGCATACGTCGCGAGCGAACCGATCAGGCCAATGTTCGGACCTTCCGGCGTCTCGATCGGGCAGATGCGGCCATAGTGACTGTGGTGAACGTCGCGAACTTCGAAGCCGGCGCGCTCACGCGAAAGACCACCCGGTCCAAGCGCCGAGAGGCGCCGCTTGTGCGTCAGCTCGGCGAGTGAGTTCGTCTGGTCCATGAACTGCGAGAGCTGGCTGGAACCGAAGAACTCTTTGATCGCCGCAACGACCGGTCGAATGTTGATCAGCGCTTGCGGCGTGACCGTTTCGATGTCTTGAACGGTCATGCGCTCGCGCACGACGCGCTCGAGACGCAGCAGGCCGACGCGGAATTGATTCTGCAGCAGCTCGCCGACCGAACGGATGCGGCGGTTGCCGAGATGATCGATGTCGTCGACTTTTGCGCGGCGTTCGACGACTTTGATCAGGCGGCGAACGACGGCGACCATGTCTTCGCGCGTCAAACACTTCTTATCGATGGGCGGGATTGCAAGATGCGCTTCGTTATAGTCGCGCTCGAGCTTGCCCGAAAGCTTGTAGCGGCCGACGCCAGCCAAATCGTAGCGCTTCTCATCGAAGAAGAGCGACTCGATCAGCTTCTCGGCGTTCTCCGCGTTCTCGGGCTCGCCGGGACGCAGCTTCTTGTAGATTTCCTTGAGCGCGTCTTCGTGCGTCTTGACGTCGCTGTCTTTGTCGATCGAGTTGCGGACGACCGGCGAGTTGTTGAACAGCTCGAGGATCGCTTCGTCGGTCTCCCAGTTGTAGCCCAACTCGGGCTTCGAGAGCGCGCGAATGAAGGTCGAGACGTAGATCTTGCGATTTTTGTCGATCCGGACGCCGATCGTGCCTTCGGTCTCGTCGTTCTTCGTGCCGTTGTCGGTTTCGAATTCGATCCACGCGCCGCGGTTCGGAATGATCGTTCCGTTGAACACCGGACGATTGTTCGTGTCGACGTCTTGCGAGAAGTACACGCCGGGGGAGCGCACGAGCTGGCTCACGATCACGCGCTCCGCGCCGTTGATCATGAACGTGCCCTTGTCGGTCATGAGCGGGAAATCGCCCATGAAGATCTCTTGGTCCGGGATACCTTTGATTTCGCCCGACTCTGCCGTGATCAAGCGGACGCGCACGCGCAAGGGTGCGCTGTACGTCATGTCGCGCTCGCGGCATTCCTCGACCGAATACTTCGGTTCACCAAGACTGTGCTCGCCGAATTCGAGCACCAAGTTACCGGTGAAATCTTTGATCGGTGAAATCGAATCGAACGCTTCGCGCAGACCATCGCCAATAAACCATTTGAACGAAGCCTTTTGCAGTTCGATCAAATCGGGAAGGTCGAGAACGTTCGGAATCTTCGCGAAAACGTGACGGTCACGCTTCGGTCCCGGATCCGGAGCAGTCGGAACGGTGAACGCTTCAGCGTTAACCTGAAACGTTGCGATCGGGAGAGTTGCGGTTGAACCGTTCCCCGTCGCTCCGTCGGCCTTGGATTTCTTGCTCCGGGTCTTGGGGCTGGCAGTCTTACTCTTTGGTGTGCTCGTCGTCGCCTTTGTCGCCATCTACTCTTCGTTATAAAGACCGGACCGCTAAGCCGCGGTTGCCGCCGCATCGCTTGGCTGCATCACAACGCAAAAAGGCAAGGTCTCCCCACCTCGTATAGAGGACCTCGCTTCATCGGCGCTTGGCGCTAGCCGAGCGGCATAGGCCGGTATCGTATCACGGGCCTCCAGAGGGGTCAAGACCATCACTTGGTGGTGACGTGGTCGACTCCGTCCCAGGGCTCGCCCGCACTCAACAGAGCCTGGCAGCGGTTTTGCAGGTAGGCCGCGGCGCCGTCCGCCGCGTGAGCCTCGAGGACGCGACCGAACATGCCGTGCGCTTCCTCGAACCGTCCGGCCCCGAGCGCTTCGACGGCCGCATCGAACGCGGCCAGGGTCGCGACTTTGGCCTCGCGCGCCCGCGGCGCGTCAGCGTCGCAGGCCTCATAGAGTCCGACGCCGTGCGCCTTGCCCTTGACGGCGACGCGACCGAGATGGCGCAGGGCATATCGCGAGGGATCGGCGAGGCGATCGCGAGTCTGCTCGGTTAGCAGAACGGCCGCGCCATAGTTTTTCGTAAGCCCCTCGACGCGTGACGCCAGGTTGACGGCATCCGCGATCACGGTCCCGTCCATCCGCTCGCTCTCGCCGATCGTCCCGAGCATCAGCGTGCCGGTGTGCAATCCGACGCCGACCGCGATCGGGCGCCAAGCCGGCGGCGACACGCTCGACGTCGATCGCCGCGACTTCGCGCTGCAATCCGATCGCGCAGCGCAGCGCATCGTCGGCCTCCGGCCCGCGAAGAGCCCCATGATCGCGTCACCAATGTACTTGTCGATCACGCCGCGATATTGGCGCACGATCGGCCCGACGCGTTCCAAGTATCCATTGAGGAAATCGAAATTCTCGCGCGGCGTCATCTTCTCGGAGATCGTGGTGAACGACCGAATATCGCTGAAGAGCACGGTCATCTCGCGCTGCACGGCTTCACCCAGACGAACCTCGCGGACGTCGTCTTTACCCAGCAGCTCGAGAAACTCGCGCGGGACAAAGCGCGCGTAAGCGACGTTGAGGCTGCGCGTTTCTTCCAATATCCGGCGTTGCGCCAAGTCGCGCTCTTCGTTTGCAAGACGAATGCGATCGGCAAGACCAAGCGCGAGCGCGATGGCTTCGAATGCCGTGCCGAGCTCGAAGCCGACCTTAACGAGAATCGTCTCCGGCCAAAAGATCTTGCCGAGCACGAAGAGCGCCGCTCCGAACAGCACGCCGCAAAACGCGATGATGAAATAGCGCGCAGTGCGATCGCCGCGCCGTATTTGATCGACTGCGACGACGAATACCGCGAAGAGCGTCAAGAGCGAGAGCAGCTGGATCAGCGTCAAGACGCGCGCGCCGCCAAAAGGACCGAGCGCCAGGCTGAGTACCACGACGATGGTCGTCAGAATGCGAATCGCGCGATAGCTGCGCGGCGCACGTTCGTGCATTTGAAGGAACGATGTGAAGAACCAGAACGAGGCGATGGCCAGAAATGCGAACGTGATGGACGAGATGATGCGGCGGCGTCGTCCCCGTCAGCAGAAAATCCGCCGCAAAGCCGGTGCGGACAATTTCCTCGGCAAGCAGCGCCGCGACGTACACCGCGTACGCGAGCAGTTCTCGATTGCGCAACAAGACGTACATCAAAACGTGGTACAAACCCACGGCAATGAGCACACCGAAAAACGCGCCGAGGAATAGGGCGTCGTAGGCCACGGATGGGCTTTCGCCGTAATCCCCTAATCATGCTTCGCCGTTGGGTCCGGACGTGCTCGCCATGGGTGTTCGGCCTCGTCGTGGCCGCCGGCGTGACCGGCATGCTGTACGCGTATGATTTGTGCGCGGATCGCGCGCTTGCGGGCCTGCCCGAGATCGACGGCTGCCACTGCTGGGTCAGCGGCGCGGTCGGGTTGATTCTAGGCATCGCATGCGCGGCGCTCATTGCAATTGCGCGCCGGCTGCTCGAACCGATCCTGGCGCGCATCGGTGAAGCAATTGCACGTCTCGCGGCGCCCCGCGGACGCACACCCGTCTTACGCGATCTCCGGCTCGCGACCGTCCACGTTCATCGTCTCGATCCGCTCGCGCGACGCCGCGCGAGCCGCGCACCGCCTCTCTTCCTCTGATCGATTGGCGCCCGCAGCGCCGTATTTTCACACTCGATCGGAGGTTTTGGTGCATTCTCTTTCGACGCGCGCTCGCGCGGCGATCGCGTTTATCGCACTCTATCTTGCATGTTTTACACCCGCAAACGCGGCCGTTACCGGCGTCGTTCGCGGCAACGTCACCGTCCACGGAACGGCGACGTCCGGCATCACGGTCACGCTGCGCAACGCGCAAACGACCATGACCACAACCACGGACGCAAACGGCAATTACGTATTCCCGCTCGTGCCGTTCGGTCATTACACGCTCACGGCACACTACGACGGCCATCCCGACGCGACGCAAGAGATCGACGTCGCCAGCGATTCCGTCTCGACGGTCGCGCTCGCGATCAGTCCCCTCAAGACGATCGCCAGACCGTCGTCAGCCAGACCTCACGCAGCGTGAGCGCGACGCCGGTCTCCGAAAACGTCCTCTCAGCAATCACAAATCCAGGCGCTACCACAAAATCAGAATCTCAATCGCCTCATCGAGACGATGCCGGGGATCGTGCAATTCTCGTACGACGAGCCGGTCGCGCACGGCTTCCACGGCATCACGTACGAGATCGACGGCGCCCCGCTTCCGCTCGCAACGGATACCAATTTCGCGCAAGTCCTCGATCCGCGGATCATCGACTCGCTCGAAGTTTTCACCGGCGGGTTCCCGGCTGAATTCGGCGGTCAGCGTCAAGGCGCAGTCGTCAACATCATCACGAAGAACGGCGTCCGACTTGCCGACGGGTGGGCTGATCACGGGCGGGAATCGGGACGTACGGACGGCGATGGGCAGCCTGCTCTACGGCGTCGACCTCGGGCAGACGCACGCATTCCTCAGCACCGACATGAGCCGCACGAACCGCGGCCTCGATTCGCCAACCGAAAACTCGATTCACGACGACGCCAACAGTCTGAATCAATTCTTCCGTACGATCACGAACCTAGGATCGGGAAATACTTTGGCGTTTGATTTCGGCAATCAGTACAATGCGTTCCAGATCCCGATCAACACGGCAGCCTATGCCTATGACTCCGTCATCAATCTCCCGACGCAGGACGACGTTCAGCGCGAATACAGCAGCTTTATGAACGCGAACTTCACGCACGTCTTCAGCAGCGGAAGCAGCTACTTCCAAGTGATCCCGTGGTGGCGTTACGCGCGTACGGTCTACGCCGGCGACCTCGGTGCCGACGTGCAGGCAGTCGACACGAGCGCCGACGATTGCGCGCCGGCGCCCGCCGCCTTGTCCGCTCGCCGGCCTTTCGCAAGACCGCGAGGCGACGTACTACGGACTAAGCATGGTCTACTCTCAATCAAGCGCGTATCAACAGTTCAAGGCCGGCGTCGATCTATCGGGAGAGAGCTTCAACTCCGCCGAGGAGATATTGCTCGCGGGCTCCGCGCCATTCACCGACAACGGCAGGCAATACGGCCGCAATCTCGGCGCGTACGTCGAAGACAAATGGACGCCCTCCGACCTGCTCTCGATGCAGTTCGGCCTGCGCTACGACTTCTCGAACGGCTACGTCGAAGGCAACGAGTTGCAGCCGCGTGTCGGATTGAACTACAAGCTCGGTCCCGACACAGTCTTTCACACGTTCTACGGAAGGGTATACGCGGCGCCGACGCTCGAGGACACGCGCCGCGACGCCGTGATCATCGGCGGCGGCTCGCCCAGCGCGCTCCCCGTTTACGATCTCAAGCCCGAACACGACTCGTACTATGAGATGGGCATCGGTCAAACGTTTCGCAACGGACTTTACGGTTACGTCAACGCGTGGGAACGCAACGCCTGGAACGTGCTCGATACGACGCAAATCTTTCCGACCCCGATATTTGCCGTATACAACAACTCGCTGGGACTTGCGAAAGGCCTCGAGCTGCGACTCGAGCAACGCGGCTTGACCGATTCGTGGTTCATCTCGGCGAGCGATTCACAATCGAACGCAGGCGGAATCTCGGGCGGAACATTTCTCTTTCCGCCCTCGGTCATATCGGATAACTCGCTCCAACCTGAAGATCACGATCAGACGGTTGCGATCAAGGACGAGTACATCAAGCATTTCGGGGACGATGCACGCACTCTATGCGAGCCTCGGAAGCGACTATGGAACCGGGTATCCGGTCGAATTCCAAAACGGCAGCGGCCGGTTGATGCCGCATCTGACCTTCGATGCGGCGATCGGAAGGGCGCCGCAAAAAGGCGGTCTCGGCTGGAGTCTGAGCGCGCTCAACTTCACGAACTACAAGTACGTGATCAAGGTCGCGAACGGCTTCAACACGACCCAATGGTCCCCGGGCGCGCAGGTCCTCTTGCAGCTCATGGCAGCCATTCCGTAACCGCATTGTCATCCCGAGCGAAGTCGAGGGACAGAGAAGCGTAGGGCAAAGATTCCGGGATGATCGCCTGTGCGCTCTGCATCGGGTCTTCACCGGAACCATACTTGGAGGCGACGCTCGCGTCGATCGCGGGCGTCGTCGACTTGCTTGTCGTCAACGATAACGCAGGCGATGCGGTCAATCCCAACACGGCGACTATAACTGCCAGCGAGATCGCAAAGACCGGCCGCCTGCGCGTGATTCAAACGACGTTCGTCGATTTTGCGACGATGCGCAACGACGCGTTTGCAGCGCTCGCCAATGCGACGCCGGACTGGGTGTTGTGGCTCGACGCCGATGAAGTGCACGGCGAGAAGATCGTTGCGCTTGCGCGAGGTCTCTTGCCGCAACTGGGCTCGGATTACGGATCGGTCGATGCCTATACGGATCACTTTCTCGGATCGTTTTCATGGATCAGCGACGTCGCGCGGCGATTCTGCGCGTACCGCTTCGATCCGGCGCTCCGCTGGAAGAACGCCGTTCACGAAAAGATCGACGGCTTACGCGGGAAGACGTTGATTCTTCCGTATCGCTACGCCCACTACGGCAACGTCTTGCCACCGGCGCTCTATGCCATCAAAGATCAACGCTATCTGGCCCTAGGGAACGTCGTCGACTATGACCCGCCTTCACCCGAACGCGCGACGCTCGCAAACGTCTACGGCCTTAAAGGCAAGTCGGCGCGACGTTTCCGCGGCGAGCATCCGCTCGCGGGTCGACCGTTGCTCGCGCGTCTCGCACGCGAGTGGGCTGATGCATTCGCGGAAATCGACCGGATGTTCACGGGCGGAACAAACACTGCGCGACCGGATCGAGAACGCCATCCGCGGCACGATCGAAGAAACGCGAATCCGCCTTCGCCGCTTTCCAACGGGGGACTTGTCGTGAACGAGACGCGTGCAACTCGTTGTCTTATCGGATGTCGTCGCGGCGATCGATCGCGCCAAGACGGTTAAGCTCGACGCCTACGTGCTCGGACGCGGCGCCGTTTTTCATGCTCTGGAGCGGGCGGGCGATCGCGGTGCAGATGTCAGCGTCGATCTTTGCGATAATCCCGGCGGCAAGACCGACGGCACCAACTGGAGCGCTAAAATGGCGCGGGATCTTCGCAACCACGGAGTCCGTGTCGTCACCGATCCGGGAGTCGGTTCGGGGTCCACGCACGCTAAGGTTGCCATCATCAACGATCGCGTCTTTTACGACGACCGCAATTGGCGAAGTAGCGGCGGCTGCGATACGATCGTTGCGACCGATATCGACGATGCGCTCCCGCTTCGCAGCAAAGCCGACGTTATCGCGGATGAAGCCGCACTGATCCGTTCCGGCGAAGGCCACGAAATTCTCGTCGCGACTGAATCCTTCGGTCCGGGGCCGATCGCAACGGCTCTCCTCGAGCGGGCTCAAGCTGGCGACAGTGTGCGTCTCATCTTCAACGCAGCCGAACCGACGCGGGGGCGCGACGGTACGTTGGCGGCGCTTCGCGATGCCGGCGTTCGAATCGAAGAATCAAACGCCAATCACAAGTTCGCGTGCGTCGGAGGTCGCGCGTGGGTCGGCTCAGCGAACGCTACCGTCACAGGGGGCGAAACCGGAATTGGTCTCGAATGGGGCACCGAACTGTCCGGAGCGCTTGCAGCCAGAGTGGACGCTCAGGCCGAACAGGCCTGGCATGAAGCGGATCCATCTTTGCACGGGCATCCTCGAACGCGCGGGTAGCCTTCTTCTCGTCGCGAGCCGGTACCGCAATCATCCCGGCCCGCTCTGGAATCTTCCGGGCGGACGCCAAGAGCCGTACGAGCTTCTCGAGTCTGCGCTGAAGCGTGAATTCGATGAAGAAGTTTCGCTGCCGGTCGAGATCGTTAACGTTGCCTACGTCGCCGAATCGTTCGATCGCTCGACCGAGACGCAGTTCACCAACGTTGCTTTCGTCGTTCGCTCGAACGGCGAGCCGAAGATGCGCGAAGGCGATCTGCACGCCGTCGATTTCGCGTGGGTGCCCATCGCGTCGATCCAAGAACGTTTGAGTGCCGACGTCGTACGTTTGCCGCTTCTCAAATATCTGGGCGGCGATCGCCGCGGATATTACGGATTTCGCGAAGCCGACATCACGATCGAGTTCAACGACTAGCCCAGCTTCTCACGCAAAAGCTCCTCGAACATCTCGGCGTTGCGCGCCGCATTGCCGCGCCGGTGATTGTTGAAGTATGCGTAAACCTCGCGCACCTGCGGTTGCGCCGCAAGATCGACGATCCGATCGGTCCACGGGGCGAGCTCTTCTTCGGAATATAAGTACTCGTAGCGCGTCGCGGCATCACCGCTCCACCACTGCTCGTAGTTTCGTCCGTGAAAACGGACGTAGGCGATCGGAGACGTCACGTCGGCGCCGGGGCGCAACAGCGTCCCAAACTGCGGCTCGTCGACGTTGGTCCACGACACGCCGAGCTCGCTGAGCAGCGTGAGCGTTTCATTCGTCTGCCACTTGCGGTTGCGAAACTCGACGACGAGCGGAACCGCGCCGAGAGCCTCGCAAACTTTGCGCAAATAGACTTCGTTGCGCGGCTCGGGCTTGAAGCCGTTTGGAAATTGCAAGAGTCCGCACGCGAACTTGCGGCTTTCAACCAACGGTTGCACGCCCTCGAGCCACGCTGCCGCGTCCGGGTGTACTTCCTCGGCGCCGGCCGCATGCGTAACCGTCCCCGGGACTTTCACCGCGAATCTGAAGCCCTCGGGCGTCCGAGCTGCCATCGACGCAAACGTTTTTGCACCGAGAACGCGGTAATAGGTCGCATCGATCTCGACTGCGCTAAAATGCCGCGCGTAGAACGGCAGCATTTCGGTTGCCTTGATCTTTTCGGGGTAGAACGTGCCCTTCCAGTCGACGTACGAGTATCCGCACGTTCCGACGTAGAGTCTTGCCGGCATATAACGAACTTCGCGGCGCCTAGAGGGAAACCGGCCTCATCGAGGCGGAGAGTTCTGCAGCGTGCTCGTTACATGGCCAGGCTTGATCATGGATATCCCGCTCGGAATCGGTGGGATACTCGCGCATGCAACGCGCAACCACGGCGACCGCGAGATCGTCTCGCGTGACGGCGACGAAATCTTTCGCTACACCTACTCCGACTTCGGGCGCCGCTGCGCGCAGCTCGCCAACGCCCTCGCGCGTTTGGGAATTCGCCCCGGCGATTGCGTCGCAAGTTTTGCGTGGAATTCGCACCGGCATCTCGAGCTCTACTACGGCGCTCCGGCGTCCGGCGCGGTCCTGCACACCGCGAACATCCGGCTGTTCGCTGATCAAATCGCATATGTGATCGAACATGCCGACGACAAAGCGATCTTCGTCGACGCCTCGCTCGTCCCGGCCTTGAAGAAAGCGATCGAAGCACGTCCGCAGCTCGCGCAGCGCATCTACGTCATCATGGGTCAAGGCGCGGAAACGTTGCCCAACGCGTACGACTACGAGAAATTACTGGCCGCGGAATCAACGTCTTACGAATGGCCGGTCCTCGACGAGCGCGACGCCGCAATGATCTGCTATACCTCGGCGACGACCGGCGACCCGAAGGCAGCCGTCTTCAGCCATCGTTCGACGTTCATCCACGCTCTCGCGATCAATAGCGCGGACGTCTTCGGCCTTGCGCGCCGCGACGTCGTCCTTCCGATCGTTCCAATGTTCCACGTCAACGCCTGGGGCATTCCGTTTGCTGCCATGCTTTCAGGCAGCAAGGTCGTCATGCCGGGAAGCCGTCTCGATCCGGCCGGACTGATCGAGCTCTTCGAGTCCGAAAAGGTGACGTTCAGCGGCGGCGTTCCAACAGTCTGGCTCGCCATTCGCGACGCGCTTCGCGCCGCGGGAAAACGCTTGCCCTCACTCGAGCGCGTCATCATCGGTGGCTCAGCGGTTCCGCCACAGCTTTTGGATGATTTGGAATCTCTCGGAATTCGCGTGACGCACGCCTGGGGAATGACCGAGATGAGTCCGCTCGGCACGTCGGTTCCACTCCTCGGCCCCGACGACGGACCTCCCGAAGTGCTCAAGCAACGCAAACGCAAGCAAGGAAAGTTTTCGCCGATCGTTTCGTGGCGCGTACTCGACGATCTCGGCAACGAGGTTCCGCAAGACGGGACGGCGCGCGGCGAGCTGTGGGTGCGCGGGCCGTCCGTCGTTTCAGCCTACTATAAGACGCCCGCATCGAACGCGTTTGCGGATGGCTGGTTTCGCACCGGCGACATCGTCACAATCGACAAGGAAGGCTATATCGAGATCGTCGATCGCTCCAAAGACTTGATCAAATCGGGTGGCGAGTGGATTAGCTCGGTCGACCTCGAGAATACGCTGATGGGTCATCCGCACATCAAAGAAGCTTGCGTGTTCGGTGTTGCGCATCCGAAATGGGACGAGCGCCCCGTTGCCGCGGTCGTCATGCGCGAGAACGTCACGCTCTCCGAGGACGACGTGCGCTCGTGGCTTTCGGAGCGAATCGCAAAGTGGCAGCTGCCCGATCAAGGTCGTCTTTGTCGACACGATTCCGCGAACGGGCGTCGGAAAATTCCTCAAGCGCGAGCTGCGCGAGCGCTACAAAGATCTCTACACAGCGAAGAAAGCTAGAGGCTAATCTCTTCCATCAGCGCTTTGAGCTCGCCGCCGAGCGTATCGGCGACGCGACGCCGTTCGTCGGGCGTGCGGTTTTGGCTCAGTTTTGCTTTAGCCTCGATGCGCACGAGCGGGATTTCGAAGCCGACGATCTGCCGCGCCATGTGATCGAAATATTCTCTCTCGACGCTCTCGACGGTGTAGCGCGGGTTGCTCCCGGATTCTTCGCGATCCGTGAGATCGCGGAGCAGCTCGCGGACATCGGAAGGGTCGTCGATGATCTTCGCTTTGCCGTAGGCGTGAACCGCGGTGTAGTTCCAGGTCGGAACCGCCGGACCGTCAGTTTTATACCAGGTCGGCGAAACGTACGCGTGCGGACCGGTGAAGATCGCAAGTTGCTGCGACTCGCCGAATGATTCCCAATGCGGATTGGCGCGTGCCATGTGCGCGCGTAGCGTCCCGAATGGTGCCGGCTCGGGTTCGTAGAGAAACGGCAGATGCGTGGCAAACAGCTCGCCGCGCAACGTCGTCACCAGCGTCGCAAACGCATTCGTTTGCATGAACGAACTGAATCCATTCTGGATCGTCGACGATGAAATGCTTTGGAATATACATTAGCGTTTATAGGTTAGCACATAGTCCGGAACGCCGACGATAGGCGGCACGAGCCGAATCGGGGATCGGAGAACCAAAGGACGTCCGGAACGGCAGCACGCCGGCCCAAACCCGGCGCTCGAAGTCGTCCGGATCGTCGATTGGGCCGCCGGTGCGTACTTTTGCGCTCGCTTCTTCGAGCGAAAGCTTCAAGACGGACGTCGCCATCAGCTCGTTCTCGTTCGGGGAACGCGCTTCGCGCGAACGTCCGGGCACCAGATGTTCGACGATACATTCAAGGCCATGAAGCTTCTCCTCGACGTTCGGTCACGAGCGTCGCGTTCCCGAAGATCATCGACCGAACGATAGTTCATCGAATGCTTGAACGTGCTGCGCGCGAGAACTAAGCCGTCCATCAACGTCACCGTGACGCACACGGGGACGCCTTCCGCCATTTGTTTGCACCACAGCGCCACGGCGCTGCCATGCAAGTAAATGCAGGCACCGTCGCGGCCGTACGCCGTCGGGATGACGATCGGCGAGTCAGCATCGAGGAACCCAACGTGCGCGATCAGGCCTTCGTCCAAAATCGCGTGGATCGGCTCCGGATCGTACACGCCGCGTTCGGGGTGACGGCGCACGCGCAGCCGAGTTTGCATGATTGAGTTCCTTTTGTTATAGTACAAACTAGTGAACGTACCATCACGATATCAAATCAACGGCGAGGGGTCAAACGCGATCGCTGCCAGCATCGAGCGCGAGATTCGCGACGGCCGCCTCGGGCCGGGTGCAAAGCTTCCGACCGTCCGCGCCTTGGCAAAACAACTGCAGCGCAGTCACGGCACGATTGCGGCCGCGTATCGTATCTTGCAAACGCGCGGTGTGATCGTATCGGACGGACGCCGTGGAACGATCGTGCGTCCGGCTCCGCCGGTCTTTCGCAGCATCGGAAAACTCGAGATCGCAGCCGAGCTCGAGAATCTCGCGGACGGAAATCCCGATCCCGCGCTTCTTCCCCGTTTGACGAACGCTTTGCGCGCCGTTCCGAAAGAACCGGTGCTCTACGGCGGACCGGCGCACGACGCGCGCTTGATGGAACGTGCCGCGCGCGCATTCAAGAGCGACAACGTCGGCTACACCGCGATTGCCGTGCTCGGCGGCGCGCTCGACGGCATCGAGCGCGCGCTTACCGCAAACCTGCGCGCGGGCGACGAAGTCGCCGTCGAAGATCCGATTTATCCCGCGCACCTCGATCTGCTCGGTGCACTCGGCTTGACGCCGGTTCCCGTCCCAGTCGACGAACACGGGATGCTCCCCGAACGTTTGGCTGTCGCAATACGCCGTGGCGCGCGCGCGCTATTGGTGTCCCCTCGCGCGCAAAACCCAACGGGTGCCGCCATCGATGCCAAGCGGCAAGCGGAACTCCGCGAGACGATTGCGCGCGCGGACGATCTTTTCATCATCGAAGACGATCACGCGTGGCTCGTCGCAGGCGCGCCGTATCGAACGCTGACGACCGAGCGTGAACGCTGGTTCGTCGTCCGCTCGTTTTCAAAACCGTTCGGCCCCGATCTTCGGATTGCAATTGCAGCCGGCGATCCCGCGACAATCGCGCGCATCAAGGGTACGCAGCAGCTCGGCGTCGGATGGGTTTCCAATATTCTGCAATCGACGGCGCTCGCGCTGTGGAGCGACCCGGCGGTGTTGCGCGCAATCGATCGCGCGCGCGCAGCCTACGCCGCACGCCGCGGGATGTTGATTGCAGCGCTCACGCATGTCGGAATCGAGGTCTCGATTCCGAGTGGGCTCAATTGCTGGATACCCGTCGCCGACGAGTCGGCGACGCTTGCCCTCTTGCGCGGCGCCGGATACGCGTGCGCTCCGGGGGCGCGTTTTCGGATCGAAACGCCGCCCGCAATTCGCGCGACGATCGCGCGCCTTAACAGCCGCGCAGCAGCCGGATTTGCGGAGGCGCTCGCGCAGAGCAGGCATACGAGCACGGCAACTCGCAGCACTTAGGCGCCTATGTCCTCCGAAACTGACGTCGCCGCGGGCCAAGGCGCCCTGCGCGCAATGCGCACCGATGAGGCGATCGCCGCCTTCACGCGTGCAATCGCAATCGACCCCGAAAATGTTGCCGCCCATCTCGGTCTATACGAAGCTTTCCAGGTCAAAGGGGACCGGGAACGCGCGCTCGCGCATCAAACGCGCGCGCTCGCAAGACGGCGGCTTTTTCTCGAGAAACCGGCACCGCCCGGTGCGCCGACCGTCTTGCTCCTCGCAATCCCTGGCGACTGGCAAGCCAACGTTCCGCTCGAGTTCCTGTACGGTTCGCTGAACGTCGGAATAATCAAGATGTACGTCGATGATATCGATCCGTTGCCGCCGCGGGCGATTCTTCCGAAGTTCGACGTGATCTTCAATGTCATCGCCCATTCGGAGCAATCCGGTCCAACGCTAAAAGTGCTCGAAGGATGGCTCCCGTCGCTCCGCTGCCGGTTTCTCAACGATCCGGCGCGCGTAGAACGGCTCAGCCGGGATGGCGTCGCGCGCGATTTTTCGGATCTCGAAGGCGTGCTCGTCCCCGTAACGCGTCGCGTAAAACGCTCGAACATCGTCCTGGATCACTCGTACGTCATCCGTCCGGTCGGATCGCAGGCCGGCGCGCATTTCTCGAAGATCGAGACGCCCGATGAGCTGCGTGCATATCTCGCCGCGACGCGCGGCGATGAGTTTTATCTCATGCCGTTCGTCGACTATCGGCGCAAAGACGGATATTTCAGAAAGTACCGGATCATCTTCGTCGGTGGCGTCCCCTACGCGCACCATCTCGCCATCTCGCAGAACTGGATGGTCCACTACTACAACGCGCTCAACGCGAACGAGCAGTGGATACGTGACGAGGAGGAACAATTCTTAGCAGACGTCGGAAATGTGTTCGACGGTCCGCGTGCTCGCGTTCTCGCTGAGATTGCGCGTCGCGTCGGGCTCGATTACTTCGGCATCGACTGCAGCGTCCTCGAAGACGGCCGCGTCCTCATTTTCGAGATCGACCCGGCGATGATTGTCCATCTCTCCGATCCGATTGAGCTGTATCCTTACAAGCACAAATACGTTCCGCGCATTCCGGCCGCGCTCGAGAAGCTGATTCGTTCATAGTCGAAGGACAGCGGCTCTTGTCAGACGGTAAGCATTGCCGCTGTCCCTCGAGTATGACTACTCGAAGCGGAGCGCTTCGATAGGATTGAGCTGCGAGGCGCGACGCGCAGGTGCGTATCCGAAAAAGATACCGACCAGCGCTGAGAATCCGATCGCAAGCGCGACGCTTGCGGGCGGAATCGACGTCGCCCAACCGGCGGTCATCGAGACCAGGACGGTCGCGACGCCGCCGAGCACTGCGCCGATTGCGCCGCCGGCCGTCGCGAGGACCGTCGCCTCGATCAGGAACTGACGCAAGATTACCGAGTTGCGCGCTCCGACGGCCATGCGCAAGCCGATTTCACGCGTCCGTTCCGTGACGGAGACGAGCATGATGTTCATGATCCCGATGCCGCCGACGAGCAGCGACACCGATGCGATTCCGGCTAGCAGCACCGCGAGAATGTTCCCGGTTTGCGAAGCCGTCGCCGCGATGTCTTGCAGGTTACGGATTTGAAAGTCGTCCGGACGGCCCGCGACGATGCGGTGCCTCTGTTCGAGCAGTCCCGTGATCTCGGTCTGGACCGCATCCGTTTTCGATGGATCCGCCGCCGACACGAGCAGCATGCCGACGTTGGTTTGACCCGTCATCCGTTCCATTGACGCGGTATACGGAATCAGGACCGTGTCGTCTTGATCTTGTCCGACGCCGCTCTGTCCTTTGGAGCTGAGCACGCCATCGACGGTGTACGGAACGTTGCCGATCAGTACCGTTTGGCCAACTGGTGACGTTGTCGGAAAGAGATTCTGCACGACGGTCTGTCCGAGCACCGCGACTTTTGCGGCCGAGTCAACGTCCGACTGCGTGAAGAACGATCCGGAAGCGACCGGCCACGAGCGAATGAACTGGAAGGTCGGTGCGACGCCGGTGACCGTCGTTTGCCAGTTGTTGCCGTTGGCGACGACCTGCGTGCGCGAGTTGACTTCCGGCGAGACCGCCGCTACGCCCGGCAACTGCGCGATCGCCATGCCGTCGGCGGGCGTCAGCGTCGATGCGCCGCCGTTACCGGTCCGCACGCCGCCTTGATTGAGGCTGCCGGGCATCACGATCAGCATGTTGCTGCCGAGCGAGTTGATCTGTGCTGCACCGAGTTGCGCGCGCCAACGCCGATTCCGACCGTGACGATGACGGCCGCGACGCCGATGATGATCCCGAGCATGGTGAGTATCGAGCGAACGCGATTGCGCAAGAGCGCTTGCGCCGCAAGACGGAGTGTTGCAAGGAATGTCATCGTAGTGCTGCTTCCTGTGATTCGACCGGACGGTCGGAGAGAATCTTGCCATCGCGGAACGTCACGATGCGTTTTGCGTGCGCGGCCACGTCCGGCTCGTGCGTGACGAGCAGGATCGTGATGCCGCGCTCTTCGTTGAGCCTGCGGAAGAGCGCCATGACGTCTTGCGAAGATTTGGTATCGAGTGCGCCGGTCGGCTCGTCGGCGAGGATCAGAGCCAGGATTGTTCACGAGCGAACGCGCGATTGCAACGCGCTGCTGTTGTCCGCCCGAGAGCTGATTGGGTTGATGGTTTGCGACGTGCGCGAGGCCGACGAGGCCGAGCGCCTCGAGTGCTGCGGCGCGCCGAAGCTGCGGATCGACGCCCGCGTACACCATCGGAAGCTCGACGTTTTCGACTGCTGTCGTTCGCGGCAGCAAGTTGTAGGCCTGAAACACGAACCCGAGCCGGTGGCTGCGCGTGTCGGCAAGTCGTCCGTCGACAGCGCCGAGACTTCGCGGCCTTCGAAGTGGTAGATGCCGCCCGTCGGGCGATCGAGCATCCCGACGATGTGCATGAAGGTCGATTTGCCGGATCCCGATGGCCCCATGACGGCGACGAACTCACCTGGGTTGATCGCGAGATCGACGCCGTCGAGGGCACGGACCGTGTGGTCCACCATCGGATAGTCCTTGACCAGATCGCTGACTGCTACGACCGGCGTCATTTTCCGTATCCTCCGCCGCCCATCCGCACGCCGGTGGTCGGCCGTGCATTGAGCGGTGAGCTATTCGATTTGCAGCGCGCTGCGTGCGTGTGGCCGTTGCGCCACCCGCGATGACGACCGGCGTTCCCGCCGCGAGCGTTCCGCGAACCGGCGTGACTGCCGCATTCGTCCCGCTGATCATTTGGATGTTGACCGGGACAGCGTGCACGGCGTTGCCTTGACTGACGAACACGTGTCCGGTCGTTCCGGCGATGACCGCGACGCTGCCGCTACCTGCGGTCGCACCCCACGGATTAGTTGCCGGTCTGCGACGTCGTGTTCGAAGACGTTTTACGTCCTTTGAACTGGCCGCCGGCTGGATGCCATTGCAGCGCTGCGAGAGGCACGATCGTGGCATTCTTCACGGCGGCGATGTCGATCGTTGCGTTTGCGGTCATGCCCGGGAGCAACGCGCCGTCTTGGTTGCTGACGTCGACGACGGTCGTATAGGTGACGACGTTCTGAACGGTTGTCGGATTCTTGCGAACCTGCGTTACCGTGCCGGTGAACGTACGCGTCGGATACGCGAGTACCGTAAAGGAGACCGTATCGCCCGTTTTCACGTTTCCGATATCGGGCTCGCCGACTTGTAGATCGGCTTCCATTTTCGTGAGATCTTTGGCGATCGAGAATAGGGTTGGCGTTTGAAGTCCGGCGGCTACGGTTTGACCCACCGAGACGTCGCGCGCGATGACCGTACCGTCGACCGGCGAGGTGATCACGCTATTGTTGAGGTTGTACTGGGCTTGCGCGACCTGCGCTTCTTGAATCCCGATACCGGCCTGGCTCGCAGCTGCCGTCGATTGTGCACCCTGCGCCTGCGCGGCATCTGCTGCCGTCGTGGCGACCTGGGCACTCTCTTGTGCCTGTGACTGCGTTACCGCGATTTGCGCGGCTTGCAGCGCCGACTGCGCGGCGACCGCATTCGAGCTGTCCGTATCGTATTGACTCTGTGATATGAAGCCCTGACCGAGGAGCTGCTTATCGCGCGAGACCGTCTGCAGCGCGAGCGAGTTGGCACTTTGCGCCTTTGCGATCTGCGCCTTCGCGGAGGCTATGGCTTGCTGATCGGCGGCGACGTTGGCTTGTGCAGCCGCGACCGAGGATTGTGAACCGGTGGCGTTATCCACTCCGGCTACAGCCTGTGCTTGCGATTGCGCGAGCGATGCGCGCGCCGACTGAAGAGCTGCCAGAAGGCTCGTCGGATCGAGCTTTGCGAGCACCTGGCCCTTCTTCACCTTCGAGTTGTAATCGACGAAGAGCTGCGAGAGTGTTCCAGAGACTTGCGTACCGACGTTTACCGTGTCTTGTGGATTGACGGTGCCTGTTGCCGTAACGCTCTGCGTCAGAGTTCCCTGCGTTACCGGCTGCGTGACGACGGCGGCGGCAGCGCGCGGACGGAAAACTGCCCACGAGCCGGCGACGAGTGCGACCAGCGCGACAACTGCAAGGATTATCGTATAAGAGCGGTGCCAATGCCGTTTGGGCGGAATTGGCGAAGAGCCGATTTTCGCGTGACCATTGGTATGAGGACGTTCAAGTATTTTCATCATTGCTTACCTGACTCTATCAACTGCCCAGGCTCTCAGAATGGCCTCAAACGGTTTAAGAGCAGGATGAGAGTTTGCCTCAGGGATTTCTAAGGTGCGCGCTGCGTTTTTTGACCTGATCGGCGGCGCCAGCGGCAACATGCTTTTTGGTGCGTTTGTCGATGCCGGCGCTGATCTTTACGAAATCGTCAAGCTTTTGACGACGATTCCGGTCGAGGGCTGGTCAATTGTGCGCGAGCGCACGGAACGCCGCGGGGTTGCAGCGACGTACGTCGACATCGTCATTCCGGGTGAGGACGATCACCACGACCGTGCCGAGGCACATCGGCATCCGCCGGGACGCCGCACGCTCCCGCAAGTTATCGAAATCTTCGAACGCTCACGGCTTTCAAAAGCGCAGGTTCTTCTGGCAACAACTATTGCCGAGCGCCTAGCCCGCGCCGACGCAGATTTGCGCTTTCATCCGGTTGGCCAAATCGATGCAATCATTGATATCGCGGCGACGTGCATCGCACTCGATCTGCTCGGCATCGAGCGGTCCTTCTGCTCCGCGTTTCCTACCGGAGCGACGTTGCCCGGCGAACAGATGGTAACGGCGACTGCCGCCGCGATTCTTTCGACGCTGGTCGAGCAGCCCGGATTCCGCCCGGAGCTACAGATTGAAGCGAGCGGCTACGGTGCGGGTCGCAGTGATTTTCCGATACCGAACGTTACTCGGGTTGAGATCGGCCGGCTGGTCTAACGTGATACGCGGCGATCCGGCCGGCCGGGTCGACCATCACCATCACGATCATCGTTCCGCGATCGAAATTCGCGGTGTACTTGAAGCGGCCGGCGTTTGTGTTGACGTGCGGCGCACTGAGACCTTTATAACGTCCGAGTGAGTGCATTTCATCGGAGATTGCGCCGACCTGTTCGCGCGTGACGTGCAATTTGAGATGCTCGTCGAAATTCGCGATGGCCGCGTCGTGATTGTCTTCGTATAAAGCGCGGGTCGTTTGATCCGCGAGCCGCTCCGGCGTGTGAGCGACGCCGCACGACGACAGGATGGAAGCGAGCGCAACCGCGGCGGCAAGTCTGAGGACCATGCCTGCCTTTTTCCCCGGTTGGTTACTTCCTTAACCGACGACCCGTTGCCGTAACTTGATCGCCTCGAGCTGCTGTGCGCGCGTAAAGATATAGAGAATGATGTCGACGCGACGGTTCCGGACGAGCGCGCCACCGTGCAGCAGCCGCGTCTCGGCGAACCCTAAGCTTTCCAGAACCTGACGCGAGGACAGATTCTCCGGCACGGCGCACGCGTGCAGCTCGGCCAGCTCCGTCGCCGCGAAGATCTCGTCGACAAGCGCGCGCAACGCTTCGCGCGCGTAGCCCTTGCGGCGCGCGGGCATGATCAGGCTATAGCCGAGCTCCGCGTGGTCCCGCGTACGGTCGTTGATGCGGACCGAGACCCAGCCGATGTCCGCGCCCGTTTGCCGTTCGCGGATCAGCCATTCAAAGCGCCCGATTACGCCGGGAGCAAACCGGGTTGGACGCGTCCGAACCTGCCGCTCGAATTCCTCGACCGAGATGCGCGGTATATCTTGGAACTCCCGCAGATTAGGCTGCTGGAGGACGCGCCAGAGATTCCGGGCGCTGCCGTCATCGACCGGGATCAGATCGAGTCGTGCGGTTAGGAGCCTACGCATTGACATTTCGCGTCTTTGCGGTACCCAAAAAAGCTCCCGCTATGGCGACGTTTCCCACGCAAGCATTTGAGGAATCGTTACGAATCCCAGACCGCGCTCTCGCATGCCCCGCACGATCAACCGGACAGCTTGCGCCACGGCCCTTCGGTCCGCTCGCCCGCCTCGGTTCCCATCATGAAGCGCGAGAATCGATCCGTCGCCGCTTCGTTCCAAGATGCGGCGAGCGATCGTTGCAGCGCCCGGGTATTCCCACTCGCGGGCCAGCGGCGTCGACCACAGAACACACGTGTAGCCGAGGCGTCGCAGCTCGTCAAGGACAAGAAAACTTCGCGCACCGAACGGCGGACGCGCAACTCGTGTCCGCGTCCCGGTTGCTGCATGGATTGCGTCGTCGGTCCGCTGCATCTGACGCGCGATACCCGCACGCGTGCGAACGTTCAGATGGGCGTGATCCCACGTATGATTTCCGAGTGCATGGCCGTCGCGGAGCATGCACTGCAAAAGCCCGGGTTGCTGTGCCGCGGCCTTGCCAACGACAAAAAATGTCGCGCGCACGTTTTCCTCACGCAACACATCCAGAATCGCGGCCGTATCATCGCCGTTGGGGCCGTCATCGAAGGTCAGCGCGACGACGTGCCGGCCCGGCTTGATACCGATGAACGTTTTCCCGAAGAATTGGCTGCGCGGATCTTGCACCGCCTTATAACCTACATATGCGGCTCCGAGTGCAAGACCGGCGCCGGCTGCGAGCGCTAAGCGGCGCGTAGCTTTGCTCGCGCGGCGGCTAACGTCGCGCGGAATCCGGGCGCATCGAAGCCGTCAAAGTCCTGGACGATCTTGCCGTACCGCGGCTCTGCGATCGACGTACTTTTCAGCGTCAGTAAATCCGGTATCGGTTTGTCCCGATCGAGATGAATCCGGTACTGCTGCCCGCCGGTCGTCGCCCAATAATGCGGATCCGTGAATGTAAACGAATGATCGCCGCTTTGATTGTCGGTCGCTTGGTAGATTTCAATCGTATACGACGTGGTTGTGTCACCGCGCGGCGGCTTCGTTTGCAAATCCCAAACGCCATCGTGCACTGTTTCACCGAAGAGCGTCGCGACGCTGAATCCCGCGACAGGCTGCTTGAATCGCGCGATCGCGGTCCCCGGACGATTCGTCCCTTCGTAGGCAACTTCGGCTTTGCCGTCGACGTTCGAGAACGTCAAGCTTTCGCGCGCTATCGGTCCGCGTTGGTGCGTCACGGTATACGTCATGCGAATGACCGACGTGGAGCGCTCAACCGTGCGCGTGGCAGCATAGCGGGTCGACTCGATCGGCCAGTAAATCATCCAACCGATGACGACGGCCGCAATTGCGAGTGCCGCGATCACCAAGGGGATGACTGGCGAGCGATTCATGCGCGTTACTTGCCCGCGTGAGCGTCGAGAGCCTGATTGACGAGCTTATCAGCCTCTTTGTTGAGCTCTCGACGGACGTGTGCAACGTGTGCGTGTGGGAAGCGGCGCAAGAGCGATTTCGCTTTCGCGTGCAACGGAATCAAATGCGGCTGCTTCACACGGTAGGCGCCTGAGAGCTGCCGCACCACGAGCTCGCTATCCAGGCGAACTTCGAGGTCCTCGACACCCAGGTCAAGCGCAGCCTCTAAGCCGGCGATCAGCCCGGACCATTCCGCCACGTTATTCGTCGCGATTCCCAAGAATTCCGAGATCTCACGAAGCGTCTCACCGCTCTGATCGAAAAGCACGGCTCCGTAGGCCGCCGGCCCGGGATTTCCGCGAGACCCGCCGTCGGCATAAAGCGTCGCCTTCACCGAGCGTTTGTTCTCAAGTCACGCGCTCGACCCTCGGAGGCTGCGTCGCGCGACTGTGGCGAGCTTCGACAGCTCGGTCGTGCTAACGAGCGCGCTCGTGTGCGGCAAGACTGCACGCATCCCGCGCGTCGCCGGGACGTAGCCAGGAGCGCCTGCGTCCGGATTCACCCAAATAAGTGCTGCCGAGCGCCGGCGCAATTCAGCCGCGGCATCAGCGAGCACGCTCGGTGAACCGAAATCCAAGCCGTCGCTGAATACGAACGTCACCGTATCCTCGTTTAACGATCTGCCAAATCTTCGGAGAAACTGCTGCAAGGTTGCGCCGATACGCGTGCCGCCACCCCAGGCTTCGCCGAGATCCGGCAGCTCGCAGCGGCGCAGCTCCCGCGTAATCTCGCGCAGCTCGGTGCTGAAGACAAAGACACGCGCACGGGGGCTGCGGCGCACGAGTGCGTGCGCAAATTGCAGAATATCGAGTGCGTGCTCGGTCATCGAGCGGCTTCCGTCGATCAGCAGCACGAAACGCGGATTGCGGCGCGGATGCCCTAGGCGGCGCAGCCGCACGGGGTCACCGCCCGAGTGCAAGCTGGCACGCAACGTTCCGCGCAAGTTAAAGCGCTCGCCACGTTCTTGCGGCATCCATCTGCGCGAGCGTCCGAGCGCGACCGCTCGGACAAGGGCGTCAACCGAACGCAGCAAATCACCGCTTCGCTCGCGCGAGATCGCGGGAGGCTCTGAGCGCCCGGCGGCGGCGCTGTATTTTGCAACAAGCGTCTCCCAATCGGGATTGCTCCCTTGATTGCGATCGTCGCGCAGGGGCGTCGCTTCAATGTCCAGCTTCGGGCGCAGGTATTCGCGCTCCAGTAATTCGCGATCGCCGAAGAACGCGTCGAATACCTGATCGAAGATGCGAAGCTCGTCATGCTTGCCGCAGACGACGGCGCGCAAGGCCGCTCGAAATCGCGCGCGATCCTCGACGCCGGCAATCTCGATCGCTCGCAAGGCATCTTGCGTCTCGCCGATCCCAATGCGAAATCCGTGTTCGCGCAGATAGCGGCAGAACGCAGCAACGCGTCCGCTTAGCGTCCCGCTCCTAAGCTCCAAGCGCCGACAGATACCGGTCGCGCTGCGAACGCAAGAATTCCCAATCCTCGTGCACTTTGACGACGCAGCCGCGCGTGAGCTCGAGTGTCGCTTCGTCGAGTGCATTGCGGTGCAGCTTGACGAGGGCCATTCCCCAATCGAGTGCTTCCGCCACGCCCGGCACCTTTTGCAGCGGTTGTTCGCGCAGGAAGCGCATGAACGTTGCGATCTGCGCAGCGAGATGTGCATCAATCTCCGGAATGCGCGTCGTAAGAATCTGAATCTCGCGCTCGAAATCGGGATAGTCGAGCCACAGATACAAACACCGGCGACGCAACGCATCCGAAAGCTCGCGCATCCGGTTCGACGTGATGATGACGGCCGGGCGCTCTTTTGCGCGAACCGTGCCAAGTTCCGGGATCGTGACCTGAAACTCCCCGAGCACCTCGAGCAAGAATGCTTCGAAGGCCTCGTCGGCCCGATCGATCTCGTCGATCAAGAGAACCGGCGCGCGATCTTGCAGGATCGCTTCGAGCAGCGGACGGCGCAGCATGAACTCTTCGCTGAAGATCTGTGCCTCGCGCGCATCGACGGGCACGTCTTCGTTCTCGGTCAGGCGAATGCGTAAGAGCTGCTTGGGATAATTCCACTCATACAGCGTGCTGGCCGCATCGAGCCCTTCGTAGCACTGTAGCCGGATCAGTTTCGTACCAAGCACGTCCGCGAGTACTTTCGCACTCTCGGTCTTACCGACGCCGGCCGGCCCTTCGATCAAGAGCGGCTTCTCGAGCGCGAGCATCAGCTGAAATGACGTCGTGAACTCGTCACTCGCGATGTAGCGCTGTTTGAGAAAGCCGTCTCGGATCTGTTCAGGACTCATGGCATTCGGCCTCATCGGTTAAGCATATGCGCGTGGCATCAGGCCCTTCCCCTTTTGTTATCCCGAGCGAAGCGAAAGCACTTCCCTGCTGTCATCCCGAGCGAAGCCGAGGGGCCGCGTCGTCAGGCAAGCTCGACGTCGCGAGTCTACATCGTGGACGGGCTCGCCCATGAATTACACGAGGCCCGCGGAATTCGCGGGCCTCTGTCATGGTCGGGCGGACAGGATTTGAACCTGCGGCCCCCAGTCCCCCAGACTGGTGCGCTACCAAGCTGCGCTACCGCCCGCGTACGTCAGCCTACGCGATGGGCGGCTGACTTCCCTTATTTTGCCTTGCCGTTGGCGGCAACGGCTTTGCGGCGAACGCCGCCGACCGCTTCGCGAAGCGATTTGCCCGGCTGAAACGCGGGCACTTTGCGTGCGGGAATAACGATCGCCTCGCCCGTTTTTGGATTGCGTCCTTCGCGACGACGACGTTCGCGAATGACAAAACTTCCGAACGGAATCAATTGTACTTTGTCGCCGGCTTTGAGCGCGCTCGTAATCTCTTCGAGCATCTTGTCAATCATGTCGCCGACTTTGCGTTTGGAAACTTCGAACTCGCCGGAAAGTGAATCGATGAGATCGGCTTTCGTCAACTGAGCAACTCCTAACGCCGTGACGATGAACGCGTCGCGACGTACCCCACGCTCCGCCTGGGTCGTATACGAAGCGTGCGTGGGCGCTCCTGCCCTGCGGGCTTTTTGACATCTTCTTAGAAACAACAAAAGATGCGCGACCGACTCGTTACGGCAAGCGCAGCGGACGGAACCGTTGCCCTGGTGGCTGGGATCACAACGAACCTCGTGGCTGAGACGCGCGAGCGTCACGGTACATCACCGACAGCGTCTGTCGCAATCGGTCGACTCGTCACCGCAGCCGCGCTCGTGGGCGCCAATCTCAAGGGCCGCGAGCGGCTTTCTTTACAAGTGTCCGGAAGCGGCACAATCGGCGGTATCATCGCCGAAGTAATGATGCTTCCTGACCATACGGTTGGTGCGCGCGCGTACGCGCATCATCCGGAAGCCGACGTTCCGCCGACCAGCGACGGACGATTCAACGTCGCCGAGCTCGTTGGACGCGGCAAGCTGCTTGTAACTAAATCATACGAAGTCGGTCAGCCGTACACCGGCATTGTGAACCTCGTCACAGGCGAAATTGCCTCCGACGTCGCGGCATACTTTGCATATTCGGAACAGGTGCCCGAGCGTCGTTGCGATCGGCGTGCACCTCGATCAGTCCGGCGTGCGCGCCGCGGGCGGCGTCATCGCGCACGTCCTCCCCGGCGCGAGCGACGAAACGATCGGAATTCTCGAGAGACAATGCCAACGCCATGGATGCAATCACGTCGCAGATCCTCGACAGGCGTCGAGCCCGAAGGAATGATCGAGCGCATCGCCGCCGGGATGACGACGAAGCGTTCGCGCGAGTACGACGTGATCTTCGCGTGCCGTTGCACGCGCGAAAAGGTCGAGACGGCGCTGCTGGGTCTCGGTCACGACGAGCTCGTGAAGATCGCTCAGGAGCAGCCGACGACCGAAGCCACCTGCGAGTTCTGCAAGCGCGTCTGGAAGCTCTCGGCGAGCGAGGTCAGCAGACTTGGCGGCGCGGATCCGCTAAGTACGCTCGACGCGCACGAAGCGGCGCGCTCCAACCGATAAGACGAAACTGTCCTTCGAATCGAGGCCAATCGCGGCGTCGCTGACGGCGTCCCCGTCGATCCGCACTCCGCCTTGAGCGATGAGCCGTTCGGCAGCACGCTTGCTCTCGGCAAACCCGGCCTCCACGATGAGATCGACCAGCTTACGGTCCTTGCCGGCCGCAAGTATCGGCATTTCCGCCGGCAGCTCGCGGCGTTGCACGGTCTGCTCGAAGCGCTCGCGCGCGCTGCGCGCAGCCTCGGCACCATGATACTTCGCAACGATCGCTTCAGCGATGCGCTTTTTCGCCTCGATCGGCGCGAGCCGGCCCGCCCCGATATCCGCCTGCAGCTCGGCGACCTGCCGTGCGGACCAGAACGCGGCAAGGCGCGCGTAACGCGGCACGAGATCGTCCGGCAAGCGCATCATCTTCCCGAATTGCTCCTCGGGCGGCTCGATCAGCGAGATGAAATTATTCAGCGACTTGCCCATCCGCCGCACGCCGTCGGTCCCTTCGAGGATCGGCATCGTCATGCAGACCTGCGGCGTCTGCTTCGCGTCGGCCTGATAGTCGCGCGCAAGCAGAAAATTGAAGAGCTGATCGTCGCCGCCAAGCTCGACATCGGCTTCCATCGCGACGCTATCGTAGGCCTGTGCGACGGGATAGAGCAACTCGTGCAGCGAGATCGGCGTGCGATTCGCATATCGATTCTTGAAATCTTCACGCTCGAGAATCTGCGCAACCGTCGACTTCGAGAGCAAACGAATCCAGTCGACCGTCGTCAGCGGCGCAAGCCACGTCGAGTTGTACATCAGCTCGGTGCGCTCGAGATCGAGAACGCGTCCGGCCTGCTCGCGGTACGTCTTCATGTTGGCATCGATTTGGTCGCCGCTCATCGCCGGGCGCGAGTCCGCGCGGCCCGACGGATCGCCGATGCGCGCCGTGTAGTCGCCGATCAAGAGCGTCACGCGATGCCCGAGCTCGACGAACTGCTGCATCTTGTGCAGCACGACCGCATGCCCGAGATGCAGCTCGCTGCCGGTCGGATCGATCCCGAATTTGACGTGAAGCCGGTCGCCGCGCTCGAGCCGCTTTTGCAGCTCCTCGCGTGAAACGACATGTTCGCAGCCGTCGACGAGAAGCTCCGTTGCTTCCTGCGGCCTCATGCCTTCAGCTCGACGATCGTCACGCCGCTTCCACCCTCATTCTCATTGCCGTAGCGAAAGCTCCGCACGTTCGGATAGGTTCGCAAGAATTCTTGTAATCCTCGTCCGAGCAGCCCCGTCCCCTTGCCGTGGATCAGCCGCAGGGGTGAATGTCCGAGCAGCTGCGCCTCGTCGAGCCATTGCTTCGACCAGCGGCTGCGCTTCCAAGAAGCGTTTGCCGCGGACGTCGATCTCGGGCATGGCGCGCGATACGATCTCCAGGCTCGGCGTGCTGCTCGTCTGCGTCGGCTTGCTGCGCACGGCGGCTGCCGGCAGCAGATCGTCCTTCGGAACGGTCGTGCGCATCGGGCCGATCTGCACGACCGCGTCGCCGTTATCGTCGTCGAGCGCGACGATCGTGCCTTCTTGCTCCAGACTGCCGATCGTAACACGATCGCCGACCTGGACGTTTTCGGCACGTTCGCGTTCGTTCGTGCGCGCATCGATGCCGAGATCGCGATGCAGCTGATCGATCGCGCGTCCGAGAGCCGCGCTCTGCGACGGTGTAACCTTCGCGCGTTTCCGTTCGTCCGAGCGCCGTTCGAGATCGCGAACGAACTCGCGCAACGCCGACGTCAAACGCTGGTCGGCATCGCGCGCGAAACTGCGCCGATCGCTTTCAAGCTGGTCACTGCGGCGCCTGGCCTCGGCTTCGAGCGCTTCGAGGCGCGCGCGCTCACGGGCGGCTGCGTCCCGCTCGGCGGCCGCTGCAGCATTGATTTGCGCAAGCTCTGCGAGCGCTCGATCGTAGTCGCGCTCGTTCGAGCTGAGAATCGTTTCGGCGCGATCGACGACCGTCGGATCGACGTGCATCGCGCGAGCCAGCGGGAAGGCGAGCGACTGACCGGGTGCGCCGAGCTCCAGCTGGTAGGTCGGCGCATAGGTTTGCGGATCGAAGCGCACGCTCGCATTGCGCACGTATGGCGTATCGTGCGCGAAGAGCTTGAGCTCGCCGGCATGCGTCGTCGCAACGATCAGCGCACCCAGCGCAAGCAAGCGTTCCAAGAATCGCAACCGCGAGCGCCGCGCCTGCGCTTGGCTCCGTACCGCCGCCGATCTCGTCGACGAGCACGAGCGCGTTCGGTCCTGCGCCGCTCAGAATCTCCGCATAACGCCGCAGGTGCTCCGAAAACGTCGATGCGTTCTGCGCAATCGATTGCTCGTCGCCGATATCGGCGAAAATGCGCTCGAATCGTCCGATCGTGCTCCCCGGCGCTGCGGGAAGATGCATTCCGCAGTACGCCATCAGAACGAACAGGCCGCTCATCTTGAGCGTTACGGTCTTGCCACCCATGTTCGGGCCGCTGATCAGCAGCATCCGCGTCTGGTCATCGAGTCGCAACGATTGCGGTACGGCACGCTCGCCGAGCAGCGGATGTCTGCCGCTCTCGATCGCGACGATGCGTGCATCCTCGAATTCCGGCGGTTCGGCGTGCTGCGTCTGCGCGAGCCGCGCTTTTGCGTGCACGAGATCGAGGGACGCGTAGATTTCGGCATCGCGCTCGATTTGATCGGCATGCGCCCCGACGAGCGACGAAAGCTCCGCGAGGATGCGCGCGACCTCGTGTTCCTCTTGGGTGCGCAGTGCGCGCAAACGATTGTTTGCGTCGAGCGCTTCGAGCGGCTCGACGAAGTACGTCTGTCCGCTCGAGCTCGAATCGTGGACGATGCCCTTGAATGTGCTCGCGAACTCTGCTTTGACCGGCACGACGAATCGCCCGTCGCGCACGGTCACGACGTCGTCTTGGAGCATGGAGCGATAACGTTGCGAGCGGGCAATGGCCGTCGTACGTTCGCGCGCCTCTGCGCCCGCCGACGCAATGCCGCGCCGAAGTCGCGTCAGCTCGGGCGAAGCGCGATCCAGAACTTCGCCGCGCTCGCCGATTGCGTTGTCGATGCGCTTCGCGATGTCCGGCAACGGGACGAAACCCGCACACAGCGCGACAAGCCGCTCGCCGCCGCTTTCGCGTACCCGGCGAACCGCGGCATTCCCCGCCGCAATGCCGTTGCCGATCGCGCGCAAATCGAGCGGCAGCGATCGCCGCCCCGCGCTTCGCTGTCGCGACGGCTTCCTGCGACTCGATGACGCGCGCCAGCGAAAAGCCCTCGCCGATCAGCGCCCGCATCTCGGTCGTTTCCTCGAGCGCTACCCGCGCCGCATCAAAATCTGCCTGTGGTGAAAGGCTGCGCGCCCAGAGGGTTGCGCGGTCGCTGTGCGTGTGCGTGGCGAGACGCTCGCAAATCGCGGCCCAATCCAAGACCTCGCACGTGCGTGCGTCGCACAGAGCGCTAGCCGCTGCCAATCGCCTCCCGTAAGAGCTCGTTGACGAGCGCGGGATTGGCTTTTCCACGGCTCGCTTTCATGACTTGCTCCGAGCAAGAATTGCAGCGCACGGTCTTTGCCCTTGCGAATTTCTGCGACCGCGTCGGCGTTGGCGGCGATGGCCTCATCGACGAACTTCTTGATCTCGTCGCGATCGCTCGACTGCGCGAGCCCTTCGCGTTTGACGAATTCCGCCGGATCGGTGATCTCGCCGCTCCAAACACGCGGGAACATCTCTTTGGCCGCCTTCGACGTAATCGTTCCGTTCTCGATCAATTTGACGAATTCGGACGAAGCCGGAATCGTAAAGGTCGCGACCGGTTCGCTGAGCCCTTCCTCATTCTGTTTTTTCGCGACGTCGCCGAGAAGCAGGTTCGCATAGCTTTTCGGCTTGACGCCGCGGCGTACGGCGCCGTCGAGCAAGACTTCCCAGGCGGGGTTATCGACCAAGCTGCGCAGCGTTCTTGGTCGGAAGCTCGTATTCATCGACGTAGCGGATGTAGCGTTTGAACGGCGGCAGCGGAAGCTTCGAACGCAGCTCATCGATCCAAGCCGCCTCGAATTCGAGCGGGACGAGATCCGGATCCGGAAAGTAGCGGTAGTCGTGCGCTTCTTCTTTCGAACGCTGCGAGTGCGTTACGCCTGCGCCTTCGTCCCAGCCGCGCGTTTCCTGCACGATTCGGCCGCCGGATTCCAAGAGCTCGATCTGCCGCGCGATCTCCGATTCGATTGCAAGCCGCACCGATTTGAACGAGTTCATGTTCTTGATCTCGGTCTTCGTGCCGAGCGTCGTGCTGCCGGTAGGACGAATCGAGACGTTGGCATCGCAACGCAGCGAGCCTTCTTCCATCTTGACGTCGGAGACGCCGAGCTGCACGAACGTCCGCTTGAGCGTCTCGAGATATGCGACCGCTTCTTCAGCCGTCCGCAAATCCGGTTCCGAGACGCACTCCATCAGCGGAACGCCCGCGCGATTGAAGTCTACGAGCGAATACGTGCTGCCCGCAAGGCGTCCATCGCTGGATCCGGCGTGCGTCGATTTACCGGTGTCTTCCTCGAGATGGATGCGCGTCAGACGGCATTGTCCGCGCGTCCCATCCTCGAGCCAGAATTCGACGACGCCGCCTTTGCACAGCGGCATGTCATACTGCGAGATCTGGTAATCCTTGGGCATGTCCGGATAAAAGTAATTCTTGCGGTCGAATTTCGAGAAGCGCGGAATCTCCGAACCAAACGCAAGGCCGGCCTTGATCGTCAGCTCGATCGCCGACTTGTTCGGAACCGGCAACGCTCCGGGAAATCCGAGACAGACCGGGCACGTTTTCGTGTTCGGCTCGCCACCGAACTCGTTCTTGCAGCCGCAGAACATCTTGCTCTGGGTCTTGAGCTCAACGTGGCACTCAAGGCCGATGATGGCCTGGTATTTTGTGCGGACGCTTTCGGATGCAATCGCCATAGCTATGCCTTCACGCCGATGCGCGGTGCGTGTTTCTTCGCATGCGCCGTCGCGATTTCATATGCGTGGGCTGCGCCCAGCAACAGACGTTCACCAAAAAGCGGGGCAGTGAGCTGTAGGCCGAGCGGCATTTCTCCCTCGCCGTCGTCGGGACGCGCCCAACCGCACGGCACCGATATCGAGGGCAAGCCCGCCAACGAAACCGGAATCGTGTAGTAGTCCATCAGATACATGCTGTACGGATCGCTCTTCGCGCCCAATCGGAACGCGGGAGCGGCCGCAGCCGGCGACGCGATCACGTCGCACGCGCCAAAGGCATTCTCGAAATCGGCAGCGATCTTCGTGCGCGCTTTTTGCGCCTTCAAATAATACGCATCATAGTAGCCGCTCGAAAGCGCGTGCGTACCGATGAGAATGCGGCGTTTGACTTCAGGACCGAAACCGGCCGCACGCGTGCGCTCGTACGTCTCAGCCATGTCGTCACCTTCGACGCGCAAGCCGTAACGCACGCCGTCGAAACGCGCGAGGTTCGACGAGCATTCTGCGGGCGCAATCAAGTAGTACGTCGCGATCCCGTAATCAGCCGTCGGCAACCCGATCTCGACGATCTCGGCGCCGAGCTTTTCCAAATCCGCGTAGGCTTTGGCGTAAATGTCGTCGATCGCCGTCCCGAGCGACTTGGCGCGGTACTCCTTGACGACGCCGACACGCAGCCCTTTGAGATCCCCGCGCAAGCTCGTTGCCGTGCTCTCGTGCGGAACGTCGACGCTCGTTGCGTCCATCGGATCGTGTCCGGCGATTGCATCATATGCAAGCGCCGCGTCCTCGACCGTACGCGCGAGCGGTCCGATCTGATCGAGGCTCGAGGCGAACGCAATCAAGCCGTAGCGCGAAACGCGTCCGTAGGTCGGCTTGAATCCAACGATATTGCAAAAGGCCGCGGGCTCGCGAATCGAGCCACCGGTGTCGCTGCCGAGACCGATCGTGCTCTCGTAGCTAGCGACGGCTGCGGCGCTGCCGCCCGAGCTTCCGCCGGGGACACGCTGCGCGTCGTACGGATTGCGCGTCACGCCAAGCGCGGAGTTCTCACACGAGCTGCCCATCGCAAACTCATCCAGATTCGTCTTGCCGATCGGGATCGCGCCCGCATCGATGATGCGCTGTACGGCGGTGGCGGTATACGGCGCGTTCCAGCCTTCCAATATCTTCGAACCGGCGGTCGTCCGCGTTCCGCGTAGGCACATATTGTCTTTGACGGCGAGCGCGACGCCGGCGAGAGGAAGGCGTTCGCCCGCAGCGATGCGTGCATCGACGCGCTCCGCCTGTGCGCGCGCAAGCTCTTCGGTCAGCGTGAGGAAAGCGCCGACCTCGCCGTCGGTTCGGCGAACGTACTCAAACGTGGCGTCGACGATCTCGCGCGCCGACCGTTCGCGCGCATTGACCTTGCGCGCCGTCTCGGCAGCCGTCATCTCGATGATCGCTTCAGCCACTACGGTTCACCGATGATGCGCGGCACGCGAAAATAGCCGCCCTGCTCGCGCGGCGCACCGGCCAAGACTTCATTCCGTGGCAGACACGGCGTCAGCGCGTCGTCACGCTCGACATTGCGCGACTCGATCACTTGCGCGGTTGCCGCGACATCCGAGGTATCGAGCTCGTTGAGTGCGGCCACATGACCCAAAATATCCGCGAGCTGCGCACCATAGGTGCGCGCTTCATCGTCGGTCAGGGCAATGCGAGCAAGCTTTGCGACGTAGCGGACGTCAAGATCGGGGCTGGCCATAAGCTAAGGCGAATTCTCCCTACGCAGCATCCTGCCTTCGCACGCGAGCAAGCGTCTCGACGTGGCCCGTCTGCGGAAAGAAGTCGAACGGGGTCGTCTCTTCGAGGACATAGCCGGCCGCGCGCAGATGAGCGAGGTCGCGTGCCAGCGTTGCGGGATTGCAGGACAGGTACCAGATCGCCGGGACCCGCGCCGCCGCAAGCGCATCGAGGGTCTGGACGTCGCTGCCTTTTCGCGGCGGATCGAGAAACGCAACTTCGGCATGCCGGGCCTTGCCCTCCGGTTTTCCGACGAGCTTCTCGACGCGGCCGCACAGGAATTGCGTCATTTCCGTCGACGCCGTTCAGCTTTGCGTTGGCTTGCGCTTCACGAATCGCCGCGGGGTTCTCTTCGATTCCGGTGACGGTCGCGCCGGCCAGCGCAAACCAGATCGCGAATGTTCCCGCACCGCAATAGAGATCGAGAACGCTGCGCGGCTGCGGAAGCTGCGCGAGCTTCTCGAAGAGTCGCCCGACCATCGCGCTGTTGATTTGAAAGAACGACGCTGCAGAGACGCGATAGCGAACGTGCGAGCCACCGGGCAGTGCGATGCGTTCTTCCATCTCGCTCTCTCCCCACAGCTGCCGCTGTTTGCGGCCGAGGATTGCGTTCGCACTCGGCGGCGAAAACGAGTTGCTTATTCCCTTCGTGCCCGGCAAACGTTTTGCCAGCTCGCTCGCGGCCATTGCAATCTCCGGCGAGGGCTCGTCGGTCGTCAACGCCGTAACGCTCTCGCCCGTCGAGGCGCCGGCACGCGCGATCACGTGTTTGACATGCGCGAATGCACTCTGAAGTTTTGGATCTTGGGCAGCCTGCCGCAGTCCAGCAATCTCTGCATCGAGCTGCGGCAAGACGACCGGACACGCATCGATCGGTACGAACGCATGACTGCGCATCTGATAGAATCCGAAGGCAACGCGATCGTTCGGCCGCTCGACCACAAGCGCCATCTTGTTGCGGTAGCCGCGCGGCTCGTCCATGCCGATGGTCGGTGCAACCTGCACGCCCGCAAAACCGCCGATGCGTTCGAGCGCATCGCGAACCAAACGCGATTTCCACGCAAGCTGTGCCGGATACGAAAGATGTTGCACCTGGCATCCGCCGCACGTTCCGAATACCGGACAAAACGGCGTCGCGCGCTCCGGCGAATGCTCGATGATCTCGATCAATTCACCGACTGCGTACGACTTCTTCAACTCGACGATACGAATTCTCGCGCGTTCGTCCGGGAGCGGCCCCCAAACGAAAACAACTTGCGAATCTATCCTACCGACACCCTGACCGTTTGCAAGCAAGTCGGTGAAGCGAACGTCGTGTTCGCTACCGATTTCTATTTCTGTTCTTCGAGGGCCCGTAGGAGCCGATTCGCCTCGTCGATCAACGCCTCGATCCGTTGCGTGGTCGGATCGGCGGGCGGACGCCGTAGTGCGGAACGGATGACGACGTACGTCAATGCTGCCGAAACACCGGCAACGCCAAGCCAGAAAAGCGTACGGCGCAGCGTTGCATCCCGCGCCGCATTGGACTCGGGCGGAACGCCATTCCCCTTCACGTGTTCGGTCGGCGTCTGCATCACACGCTTCTTTTATCCGTGAGAACGGTAGGCGCCTCCGGGCCGAGCACCTTTTCGATGTCCAACAGAATGATCAAGCGCTCATCGACTTTACCGAGAGCACCGATGAACTCGTTTGCGAGCCCTTCGAGCACCCCTTCGCTCTTTGCGATCTGGTCGACGGGTATACGGACGACCTCGCGGACTTCGTCGACGATCATGCCGATGCTGCGGATGCCGATTTCGGCCACGATAATCCGCGCAAACTTCGTTGGAACCGCGTGGGGCATGCCGAGGCGCGTGCGCAAGTCGACGATCGGCACGAGCTGACCGCGCAAATTGATGATCCCCTCGACGTGCGCTGGGACGCGCGGGACGCGTGTAATCGGGACCAAGCGGTCGATCTCGCGAACCTGCGCGATGTCGATGCCGAATTCGTTGCTCTGCAACGCGAACACGACGATTTGCAACGTCGAGGCGGTCGTTGTCATCTTTGGTGCATCGTTCCCGAAACGACGATCGATCCGGGTCCGCGATGAACTTCGCTGATCAGGACACTCGGATCCAGAATGAGTGCGATCGAACCGTCGCCGAGGATCGTACCGCCCGCGATTCCCGCGATCGGACCCACTAGTTCGGAGAGTGGCTTCACGACGATCTCCTGATCGCCTACGAATTCTTCAACGACGAGACCGACTTCGCGGTTGGCCGCGCGTAGCACGACGATCAGCGCGCTTTGGCTTTCGCGGCGTCCGCCGCCGACTTCGAAGAATTCGGCGCCGCGAATCACGGGCAAGAAGCGGTCGCGATGCACGATTGACTCGCCGCTTTCGCTGCGAGCGATCTCGCGTGCGTCGAGACGCAGTGACTCGCTGACGGCATCGATCGGAATCGCGTACAGCTCGCCTGCGATGCGCACGAGCAGCGCACCGAGAATCGCGAGCGTCAAGGGCAACCGAATCGTAAAGGTCGTTCCCTCACCGGGACGCGACGCAACCTCCAGCGTCCCCGAAAGACGCCCGATCGCGCGGCGCACGACGTCCATGCCGACGCCGCGTCCGGAGATCTCGCTTACGCTGCGCGCAGTCGAGAAGCCGGGGACGAACAATAACTCCAAAAGCTCACGCTCGGTCTGTTGCACGTCCGCCGAGATCAGGCCGAGTGCAAGGCCGCGCTCTTTGACGCGCTCCAAATCGACACCGCCACCGTCATCGCGAATCTGCACGACAACGCTGTTTCCCTCATGCGCGGCACGCAGCTCGATTTTTCCGACGGGGTCTTTCCCGCACTCACGCCGGCGCTTCGGCGATTCGATTCCGTGATCGACGCAATTGCGTACAAGGTGCATCAGCGGCTCGCCGATCTCATCGACGATCGTCTTGTCGAGATCCGTCTCGGCGCCTTCCATCGTCAACTCGATCTCTTTTCCGCGCGACTTCGCGAGATCGCGTACGACACGCGGGAAACGCTCGAATACACCTGCGATGCGCACCATGCGCGAGTGCATCACGGCTTCCTGAAGATCGGTGCTGGTGCGTGCCAGGAGCGCGGCCGCCGTGTTGAGCTCGGCAACGAGCTTAGCCGGGTCCGGCGCTTCGCCGCGGGTGAGCATCGCGCTTATCTGAGCGATGCGATTCTTCGTGATGACCAGCTCGCCGACCAAGTCGAGCAGCACGTCGAGACGCGCGATATCGACGCGAATCGTACGGGGACGCGCCTTGCCGGCAGTACCGGTCCCGGATTCGGCCGCAAGCTGCGCTTCTTCGCCTTCCGAGCGCGAGTGACGCAGTACGACCGTTTCGAGACGTTCCGCAAAGCCCGCGCTGTTCGGCGGAGGCGTGCCTTCGATTCCGGCTCGAATGAGCGACGTAAGCAGATCGCGGCCTTCGAACAATATCTCGATGAGAACGCTCGAGATCGGAAGGCGTCCGTTGCGGACGAGATCGCAAGCGTTCTCGAGCTTATGCGCAAACGTCGAGACATCGTGAAGCTCGAGCATCCCCCCGCTGCCTTTGATCGTGTGCAGCGCGCGGAATAGTGAATTGATCGTCTCGGGATCGCTGCGAGAAGTTGCCGCGAGCGGTTCCAACTTGAGCAGATCGGCATCGATCTGCTGCAGCAGCTCATCCGATTCGTCTTTAAAGTATCGGAGGAGCTCGGCCCTATCGAACGGCTCTTCGTTCACCCGACGCCGAACGCAGCCAGGAGCGGCTCGAGCGAACCGGCTTCCGGAACGAAGACGAGATGACCGCAAATCTTTGCACCGCGATCGAGGAAGGTCGACTCGACGAAAAGCACGTCGCGTTGCGTCGAGTTCGGCATGAGAGCCTCGAACGTCGCTTCCAGCGAGCCGTACGAGATCACCGGTACTGATGGAATCATGTTCGTGTTGGTCAACTGGACGACAGCGCTCAGGTACGACGATGCCACGATATTGGCGAGCTCTTTGAGCGTGGTTTCGACGACTGCGTCGTAGAGCTGCAGATCGCCGCCGACGCGCTTGAGGAACATCCCGACGAAATCGAGCGCATCTTGATGATCGAACATGACGACCAAATGTCCCGGTACGCCGCCGCGGACGTACACGTGGAGCACCGCAAACACGCGCTTGTCGGTGACGCGCGAGTAGAGTTCGCCGAACCGAATTACCTCGGCTCGCGGTGCCTCCATCTTGATCGTCGTGTTGAGGAGCTGCGAGAGGGCCGTTGCTGCATGACCGGCTCCGATGTTCGCTACTTCTTTGAGCGCATCAATCTGCAGGTCGGTCAGTCGCAGCAAATCGCTCATGCGTCGGCGCCGTCCACCAACCTACCGATTACTTCGAGGATCTCGGCCGGGCGGAACGGCTTAGTAAGCCGCGTGCTCGCCCCGGCGTCAAGCGCCTCTTTGAGCAACGCTTCTTGCCCCATCGACGTGCACATGACGATCTTCGCGTTGGGATCCTCGGCGATAATTTGCCTCACCGCACCGATTCCGTCGATGCCCGGCATCACCATGTCCATCGTGACGACGTCCGGACGCAGCGCCTTGTATTTCTCGATGGCGTCCGCTCCGTTCTGTGCCTCCCCGACGACCTCGTATCCATTCTTGGAAAGAATGTCTTTGATCATCATTCGCATGACGACGGCATCGTCGACGACCAGAACGCGTTTCTTGCTCACGTTGCAACCGGCTCGGGCTCGTCGGCCGTCGAGATTTGTCCGATCGATTCGACGCGCAGACCCGGAGCGATCTCAGAGTACGAGAGCACGACGAGCGAGGGCGCCGCACGTTCGGTGAGACGCTTGAGCGCGAGGCGAATCGTCGGCGAGCACAACACGATCGGGTGCAAACCGGCCGCCTGGGCTGCCTGAATTTGCCTTGTGAGCGAGGTGTAGATCTTCGCGACGGTTTGTGGATCGAGCAACGCGTATGCGTCTTCGCCGCGCCGCACGGCCTCACCGAGCAGCGTCTCGAGACGCGGATCGACGGTGATGACCGAGAGCAGTCCGTCTTCGGAGTACTCGGCGCAAATATGCCGCGCGAGCGCTACACGGACACGCTCCGTGAGGTAGTCGATATCTTTGCTCTGGCGCGCGCCGTCCGCAAGCGATTCCAGAATCAAGAGCAGGTTGCGAATCGGAATTCGTTCCCGTAAGAGATTCTGCAGAACGCGCTGGACTTCGCCGACGGTCAGCAAGTTGGGGATGAGCTCTTCGATGACGACCGGATAGTGCTGCTTGACGTTGTCGAGCAACGAGCTCGTCTCTTGACGTCCGAGCAGATCGGGCGCATGCGACTTGATGATTTCGGTGAGATGCGTCGCGATGACGCTGGTCGGATCGATGACGGTATAGCCCGCCATTTCGGCGTCGCCGCGTCCACTTTCCGGAATCCAAAGCGCCGGCAAATTGAACGCGGGTTCCGTCGTCGGGATGCCTTCGATCGGCTGCGTCGCCGTGCCGGGGTTCATCGCGAGCAGGCGGCTGACCATGACTTCCGCGCGCGCGACTTCCAGACCGTAGATCTTGATCACGTAGGTCGACGGCTTCAATTGCAGATTGTCGCGAACGCGAATCGGCGGTACGACGATTCCGAGCTCGCGTGCGGCGTGCCGGCGAATCATCGTGATCCGTTCCAGTAAGTCGCCGCCTTGTGCGACGTCGACGAGCGGGATCAAACCGAAGCCGATTTCCAGCTCCATCGGATCGTACGAAAGCAGCGGGACGACCGACTCGGCCGGTTTGACCGCGGGTTGTGCCGTCACGCCGGGCTGAACGCCGGGCGCGCTCGGGCCGCCGGTGAGCGCCGGAATGGTCCCATCCGGGCGCGGCAACAAGCCTTTTTTCTGGAGGTCGCGTTGCCGGAAGAAAATCACGCACATGACGCCGGCCATCAGGAACATCCAGACCGGCGGCAATCCGGCAAATCCGAAGACGACCAAGAGCACAGCCGTGATCGCGATTGCACGCGGCTCTTGAATGATTTGGCGCGTCAGCTCGCTGCCGAAGTTCATCTCGGAGGCGGCGCGCGTGACGATGATACCGGTCGCGGTCGACATGAGCAGCGCCGGGATCTGGGTGACGATACCTTCGCCGACGGTCAGGATCGTGAAGCGTTGCAGCGCTTGAACGAGCGTCAAGCCTTGCTGCAAGATTCCGATGAAGAATCCGCCGATGATGTTGACGAAGACAATGATGACGGCGGCGACTGCGTCACCGCGCACGAACTTCGACGCACCGTCCATTGCGCCGTAAAAGTCGGACGAGCGCTGAATGTCGCGGCGGCGTTGGCGCGCATCCGATTCGGTGATCAAACCGGCGTTTAAGTCGGCATCGATGGCCAGCTGTTTACCGGGCATTGCGTCCAAGGTAAAGCGAGCCGCAACTTCGGCGACGCGACCGGCACCGTTCGTGATGACGACGAACTGGATGATGATCAGGATCGCAAAGATGATGATACCAACGGCATAGTTGCCGCCGACGACGACGTTACCAAACGCCTCGATAACGCGGCCGGCGTAGGCGTGCAGCAAGATCAAACGCGTTCCGGTTATGTTCAGCGACAAACGGAACAGCGTGATTATCAAGAGCAGCGTCGGGAAGACGCTGAAGCTCAATGCGTTCTCGGTGTAGAGCGTCGTGAGCAAGATCAATACTGCTGCCGTGATGTTGAGTGTCAACAGCAGGTCCAACAGCTCGGGCGGGATCGGAACGATCATCAGGCCGATGATCAAGACCGTGCCCGCAGCCACCCACACGCTGGAGGTCTGCCCGATCCGCTCCATGATGCTCGTCTTTTTTGCCATTGGAGCCGGTGCTCGAGAAGCCGCCATTTAGAATCGTTCCTTCCGCATTATGCGATGGTCTTCCGTTTGAGCCGGTAGACGAACGCGATCACTTGTGCCGTCGCAGCGTACAGCTCCGAGGGCACCGGGTGATCGAGCTCGACCTTGTAATAAAGGGTGCGCGCTAACGGCGCGTTCTCGACGATCGGGATGTTGAATTCTTTCGCCATCTCGCGAATCCGGCGTGCGACGAGATCGGCGCCCTTGGCCGTGAGAACAGGTGCTTCCATGCTGATCTCGTCCCACTCGAGAGCGCACGCGAAGTGCGTCGGGTTCGTGACGACCACGGTCGCTTTCGGAACGGCCGACATCATGCGCTTGCGTGCCGCAGCGCGCTGACGACCCTTCATGGCCTGCTTCGCTTCCGGATTGCCTTCGGACGAACGCACCTCGTCTTTGACTTCGGCTTTGCTCATCTTCATGGAATCTTGGAAATTCCACTTCTGATAGACGAGGTCCAAGAGCGCCATCCCGACCAAGAACAACGAGAAACGCAAGGCGACCGTGTAGATCAAGTTCTCGATCACGATCACCCAGTCGTACGGCGAGTTGCGCGCCGTGTTGAAGATCATCCCTAACTGCCCGTGAATTGCCGAGAAGATAATGACCGCAACTGCAAACAGCTTGAGAATTTGTTTCGCAAATTGGACGGCCGTTGACTTCGAGAACAGGATGCTCTTCATGCCTGCAATCGGGTTCAGCTTTGCGAAACTCGGCTTGATGCTGCCGATCGCGAAGACAAACCCGAACTGCAAGACGTTTCCGAGATACCCGATCACGAGGGCAAAGCCGAAGATCATCGTCAGCATCGGGGCCATCGGGGCGAAGCCGACCCGGAAATAATTCCACGTCGAGAACGCATTGATCTCTTGATGCGTCGCGATGTGGTTAAAGCTCGTCAGCATCAAACTTTCGATGTGCTGGAGCCAGAACACAAATCCGAAGTGCAGGATGACGACAGCCGCAACGAAGACCAGCGCCGGCGCGATCTCAGCGGATTTTGCGACGCGTCCCTTCGAACGCGCCTCGCCCAGGCGTTTAGCGGTAGGTTTTTCGGTTTGTTCCGGTTTTGCCATCTACGAGCCTAAGCCGGCGCCAAGCTGCGCATCAGCGTGTCCAGCTGACGCGGAACCTGGCTGAAGAGCTCTGGCAGTGCATAACCCAAGAGCGGCATGCAAATGATCAACATCACCAAGCCGACGCTGATCTGCATCGGGAAACCGATGACGAAGATGTTCATCTGCGGTGCGACGCGCGCTAAGAACGCCAGCATCACGTTGACGAGAAAGAGCGTAACCGCGGCCGGTGCTGCCGTCTTGAAGATGAGGAACAGCGCTTGCGTGAAGAACAGGATGATTGAATCTTGCGTTCCCTGTGAGATCGATACCCAAGGCAGCGGCAAGAGATTGAACGAGCCTCCAACGCCCGCGAAGTAAAGCAGATGCGCGTTCGTTATGAGAAACAAGAGTGTAGCGAGCGCCAACTGAAGCTCGCCGACGATCGTGACTTGCTGCTGCGTCGTCGGATTGAGGATGTTGGCAACGGCAAAACCGATTTGTATGTCGAGAATTTCTCCGGCGAACTGGACGCCCATGAAAACCATCTGCGTGACGAATCCGAACAGCACACCGATCACGACCTGGCACAAGAGCCCAACCGCCAATCCGTCCAAGTCGAGCGGAGCCCGAAGCGGATGCACCGTTCCGACCACCGCGATGCTGATGAAAAATCCCAGCGCAACGCGAATAAGCGCCGGGATCGAAGCAGTTCCGAACACCGGTATGATCATCACGATGGTGGAGCACCGCACCCAGACGAGAAAGAACGTCTCGAGTTCAGCGGTGTGCAGGCCGAAAATATTAATCAAGCCGCGCTAATCCTCGCGGGTGGCATCACCCCTAAATTAGGCTATTCGCCTCGCCCCTGCCTCGTCCAAGCACCCTGCCGAGCGTTAAATTTAGGCAAGCAGGTTTAAAGGCGCTCCGGCCCCTGGCCCGTGACCCGCATCACCTTACAAACGTGGGGATCATCAGAATTACCCGGCGCATGAAATCGGTGACGACCGCGAGCATGAACGGCCCGAAAAAGAGCAGGGTCAGGCCGACCACCAGGATCTTGGGGATGAAGGCCAGGGTCGGCTCCTGGACCTGCGTGACCGCCTGCATCAGCGAGATCACGAGACCCGTAACCAGGCCCAGAACGAGGGCCGGCGCGCAGATGATCATCGTGACCAGGAGCGCGTCGCGCCCCAGGGTCATCGCGTCTGCAAAATTCACGTGTGGAAGCTCGCGAACAGCGCCTGAATCGTTAGGTTCCAGCCGTCGACCAGCAAGAACACCAAAATCTTAAAGGGCAGCGAGATCGTGATCGGCGGGATCATCATCATGCCCATCGAGAGCAAGATCGAGGCGACCGCCATGTCGATCACGATGAACGGAATATAGATCGCAAAGCCGATCTCAAAGGCCGTCTTCAGCTCGCTGATCACGAAGGCCGGCACCAGCAGGTAGGTCGGAACGTCCGCTTGCTTCGCGGGTCGCGGATCTTTGGAGAGCGTGTAGAACAGCGCGATGTCTTTTTCGCGCGTCTGCTTGAACATGAACGCGCGCAGCGGCGTTTGGGCGCGGTCGAGCGCGACGCCCTGACTGATCTTGTTGGAAAGATACGGCTGCAGCGCGTTCTTGTTGATATCGTTGAAAACCGGCCGCATGATGAAGAACGTCAGCAGCAGCGCGAGACCGACGAGGACCTGCGTCGGCGGGACTGTCGTCGTACCCATAGCCGTTCGGACGAACGAAAGCACGATGATGATGCGCGTAAACGACGTCACGAGCACGAGCATCGACGGCGCAAGCGTGAGAATCGTCAGCAGCAGCAGTATCTGCAGCGACTGAGCGACTTGCTGCGGCTTGGTCGCCGGCGTAACGCCGATGTTGATTTGCGGAATCGGAACGACCGGATTGCTCGGGCCCGGGACGTTTTGCGCAGCCGCCGGATGCGCCGCCAGCGCGACGAGAATCAGCGCGAGCGACGGCCACAAAACGTAGAGCAGACGTTTCATTTACGCCGCTTGAAAAGCGCGCCGATGCGCTCGGATTGGACCGACGACCGCTTGCCGTTGCGCTTCGATGATACGGATCGATCTCTTCGGCCGGGAGCTCCGTGATCAACGCGACGTGTCCGTTGCTGGCGCCGACGAGATAGTAACGGCGCGCGACCTTCACGACGTGGACGGCAGTGTTCTGTGAAAGAAACGTTGACTCGACGACGACGGCAAGGCGCGAACGCCCGAGCGCCAAGAGACGGCCCTGCGAAAGCAAGCGCAGCAGCCAAAACATACCGTAAAGCAGCAACGCAACGAGTGCGAGCGCTGTAATCGCCCGAATCCAAACGGTTAGTTCCATACGAGAGGCGCTCCGCCCGAGGCGGCTTAGCCAAAGCTAAGCGCGTTCGTGCTGTAACGGGTTGAGTTCGCTGATCTTTACAGCGTACTTGTCATCGACGACGACAACCTCGCCGCGAGCAATCAAGATATTGTTAACGAACAGATCGATCGGATCGGCCGAGAGCTTGTCGAGCTCGAACACGCTTCCCGCTTGCATGGCGACGACGTCGCGCAACGCGAGCGAGGTTTGACCCAAGACTGCGCTGATTTGCAGCGGGATGTCATGGACGAGATCGAGGTTCGAGTGTCCCGGGGCGGCGGTCGTAACGCCGGTCGGCTGCATGGTCGCGAATTGCGCAGGCTTGGCGGGATGCGGTCGGCGGCCTGGCGGCGCGGGCGGCTCGGCGGCAGCCGCAGCCGGGTGCGGCAGCGGCGCGGGCGGCCTGCGGAGGCGGCGCGGCAGCGGTCGGCTGCGGTGCGGCAGCCGGCTTCTCTGCGGCTCCCAGCTTCGAGAGCGCGACTCCGTCGAAATCGACCTGAACCGCGACCGGGAACTCGCCGGCAATCTCGAGCTCGGCCTCGTACGTCGTGAACGGCGGGGGCGGGAAGCTCCCGGTCTCGCCGACGACGCCCGAAGCGATGCCTTCGGTCGATGCGCCGAGTGCTTGGGCCAGATGCTCGCCCATCGCACTCGAGATCTGCGCGACAGTCTCCGCGACGATCGAAAGCTGCATCGCGTCCATCTCACCGCCGGGTTCGGCCCCGACCATGAGCGCGACGATCTTGGCCAGATCGGCCTTCGGATAACGGCAGATGAACCCGGCGCTGAGCGCCGGGCATATCGGTCTTGGTGGCGACCCAATCTTCCTCGACGCGCAAGGACGATTCGCTCACCGACGACGACGTTGCGCCGGCGGTGACATCCCGATCGACCAACGCAGAAAGCACCTGCGCGGCCGACGACATCATTTGGCGCCGCGATCGCGTCGAGCTGCCCTTCGGGCATACTACTCATTCTCGTCCTCTTTAATGCTCGCGACCTGTACGGTCAGCCGGTCCTTATGGGTGCCGGCAAAAACCTCGAATTTTTCCATCCCGTTGACTTTTGCGACCAACGGCGTGTTGGTTTCCTTGTCGAACAGGATCAGATCGCCCGGGGAGAGCGACATGAGGTCGCGCAGCGAGACGATCGTATGACCGAGCTCGACCGTGCATTCGACCTCGGCGCGCTCGACGTTGCGAGCCAGCTGATGGATGTCTTCTTCCGTCATTCCGCGGCCGGCGACGACCGACGGCGACCACTGGAAGTCGCTGAGTTGCGGCCCAATCGACTGCAGCACGAGGTACGGCAGGCAGAAGTTCATGACGCCCGTCATGTCGCCGACCTTGAGCTCGCACGAGACGTAGGCGACGATTTGATCCAGCGGGATGATGCGCGGGATAAACTGCGGATTCGAGTCGAGCGCCTCGATCTTGAGCGAGAGCGTCAAGAGATAATTCCACGACTCGCGATAGCTGTTGAGCATGCGCGCCATGAAGCGCTGCATCAGCGTGCGCTCGATGTCGGTTAGATCGCGTAGCTTTTGCGGAAACCAGCCGGGACCGCCGAGCAGGCGATCGATGATCGAGAAAACGAGATTCAGGTCGACTTGCACGATGCCGCTTCCGGGAAGCGGATCCATCGAGAAGATCGCGAGAATCGACGGCAGCGATATGCCGGCGATGAAATCGCCGTAGCTGATCTGCTCGATCGATGTAACCGTGGCTTCAACGCGCGTGCGCAAATAAACGGACAGCGAGTTGTTCAGAAGCCGGGTGAAATTGTCGTGAAGAGTCCGAAGCGTCTGCAGCTGATTGGTCGAGAATTTCTCAAGCCGTTTGTTGTAACGGAAGTCAAATGATTTGATCTTCCGCCCGTCAACGGCGCCGTGCTCGGTTTCGGGCGCGGCAAGCTGCTTTACAAGGGCGTCTATCTCTTCTTGCGAGAGCATCGACACAGCGGTTATTGCCCCTTTGTCTTAGTGTTGATGGGTTTCTTAACGGCGACCGGCACCGGCGTAGCCTGACCCGGTGCGATCAATTTCTTTCCGAGTGCGGCCGTGGCGTTGATGACAACGATGTCAACGCGCCTATTGAGCTGCTGGCCGTTGAAGTCGCCATTCGGATGGGTCGGATGGAATTCCCCGTAACCGGCAAGCGAGATCTTGTGCGGATCGATATAGCCCTTCTCGACGAGAAAACGCGTTACACCGGCGGCGCGCGCGGCAGAAAGCTCCCAGTTCGTCGGGTACAGCGACGTATGGATCGGCGTGTTATCCGTATAGCCTTCCACGCGCACGGTTGGTTGCGTACGGCGTAAGACGGCGCCGACTTGCTCGAGCAAGCCGACGGTCTCGGGACGCAACACGGCGCTGCCGCTGTCGTATAAGCGCTTTGTCCGTCAACAGCGAGATGACGAGCCCTTCGCTCGTCTCGACGGACGGTAACCTGATTCTGCAGATGCTTTTGCTGAATGTACGTCTGGATGAGCTGCTCTTCTTGCTTCAGCTCTTTGGACGGCTGCGCGTGCTCGAGTCCGCCGCCTTCGGGCGGATTGTTGATCGCGTCGACGGAGTTGAAGCCGCCCGAGATGTCGTGGACCAATCGCTGCAGCTTGACCTTGTTGATCGTCGAGATCGAGAACAAGATGATGAACAGGGCCAAGAGCAGCGTGATCATGTCGGCGTACGTCAGAAGCCACCGCATCATACCTGCGGTCTCGAGCTTCTCTTCCGTCGCCCGTTTCTTTAGACGCGACTCGTGGGCGCGAGCCGCAGATTTAATTGCGGGCAATTAGGCCTGCGATCCGGCCGGTTCGGCGCCTTCGGCGGCTGGCTGCTCTTCGGGTTCGTGCGCATCCGCCGGCAGGTACGCGTGCAGTTTCTCTTCGAGCAGACGCGGATTGTCGCCGGCCTGAATCGAGAGGATGCCTTCAATCTGAATTTCGCGCAGCAACAGCGATTGCGTGTTGCGCTCTTTGATCTTCGCCGAGATCGGAAGCCATGCGAGGTTCGCGAGCAAAATACCGAAGAACGTCGCGACGAATGCTTGCGCGGTCGCGTTACCGATCGAACCGGTCACGTTGCCGCCGCTGCTTGCCGCGGCCAAACCTTTGAGCATGCCGATCAACCCGAGAACGGTACCGATGATACCGAGCGTCGGCGAGTAGCCGCCCATCGTCATGAAGACGGCTTCGGCTTTCGCGCCTTTCTCTTGCATCAGCGAGACTTCGGTCTCGAGGATCTTGCGGATGATCTCGGTGTCGCGACCGTCGATGACGAGCTGAATCCCCTTGCGCATGAAATCGTCTTGGACTTCGGCAGCCTCGGTTTCGAGTGCCAGAAGACCTTCGCGCCGCGCTTTTTCGGCGAACGTCACGAGCGTTTGGATCGTCTGCCGCTCGTGGTGATCGGGCTCGAAAAACGCCGTACGGAATCCGGTTACAATGCCGTTCAGGAACGTTCGCAACGGGAATGAAATGATGGACGCGCCGAGCGTACCACCAAACACCAGGATGAATGCCTCGTAGCGCTCGTAGAGAATGCGCATATCGATGCCGCCGATAAACGCCGACAGCATTACGCACCCAAAAGCAAGTACAAGACCGAGAATCGTCGCGAGATCCAAAGCAGCGACCTTTCGAAAGGAAAGTCGGGGGGCTCGATGGGCCCTCTTCCTCAGTATCGGCTTGGGAACCCTCGGCCTTGACGCAGGCTTAATTGATCACGGTGACGGGCCGAGCGTAGCCGCATCGTGACCTATTTCACAAGGTGGTTGCGAGGCCGGACCGGGGGCCCCAAGCGTCAGCTTGGGGGGCGCGGAGCCTGGGGCGGAGCGCCGTTAAACCGGCGGCCATCACCGGGGCCGTAAATCTCGCGCTTGAACTGCACGACTTTCGTGCGGATCTCGTCGAGGCTATCGCGCACGATGAGCTTGTTTCCGGAGACGAGGGTCACGACCGAGTCTGGGGTCGACTCGATGGACTCGATCAGATCGCAGTTGACGATGATCGGCTGGTTGTTCAGCCGCCGCAGCGGGATCACGCTTCCATCTTCCTTTCCAAAAGCTCGAGGGCCGGCGCCTCTCCGAAGTGTTTGAGCAGGCCGCGCAGCCGGGCCCGGTGATTCGTCGATCCCCTCGATGTGCTCGGCCAAGTCGAGATAGCGTTCCATTCCGTCGAAGCCCGCCTTGGGACGCGATTGCCGCTGCCGAGCCGTACATGATGAGCCGGAATTCGGGCGGCAGTCGCTCGGCGTTGGCGTCGATGAAGTCGAGAGCTTGCCGGCGCTTGCCGCGGCGCAACAGATAGTTCATGATACTCGTTGGCCGACTGCGGATCCGCATCGTCGTTCCAGACCTCCAAGAACGCGTTCTCGGCTTCGTCGAATCGCGAAAGCGCTTCGAGCGAACGCGCCCGGTTCAAGCGGACGGGCTGCACCTTCGGGCGCGCGGTGAGCGCGAAATCGAACCACTTGATGGCAAGCTCGTAACCGCCTTCTTCCATGAGGGTCGCGCCGATCTCGGAGTGCGCCTTCCATAAGAAGACCTCGTTGTCGACGAGCGGCTGACGGTGAGCCTCTTTGCCGTCTTCGATGGCCGCGACATAGGCCTCGCGCGCCTCGACGAATCGCCGCTGCGCAACGAAACACTTCCCAAGAATGAAGTGCGCGTCGGCGAAGCTTGGCGCATGCGCCAAAACCTCGCGTGCGAGACTCTCGGCTCTTCCTACGGCCTCGGGATCTTTGAGATAAAGGCCGGCAAGCAGACACAAGCCGTTCGGAACGAAGCTCTGGAGCGCGCTCGTTCCCCGCGCTCGCGTTGACGCTGCAAGCGCCAGCTCATGCATGCGTTCGAGCGCCGATATTGCATCCGGCGTACGATCTCGCCAGCATCGCCGACGTGGCGTAGTTGTACCAACTGAACGCTTCGTCGGGCTCGGCACGCAGCGCCGGCTTCGGCAATCTCCATGTTGCGCTCGTATTTCTTGCGCTCGAGCATGACGTCGTCGCGATATCCGAGATGGATGATCTCGATTGGCGAAACGATTGCCGGCATGCCCGTCTCGTTGCCGTCGAGCGCAGCGAACTCGTGAATCGAATTTCGATAGCGAATGCGCTCGTCATTCGGAAAGACGCGAACGAGCGCATTCGACATCGCGCCCGTTCCTTTGTAGTCTTCAGTAAAGTTGTAGACAGCGCACCCAGAGCCCGGTGAGATGGGCGAGCTGAGAGCCGAGCGCGCCGATGATCTCCCGCGAACGCGGTGAGAGTCGCTCGTCGGCGTCGAGGACGAGAATCCAGCGCCGCGTCGCCATCGCAAGCGCGACGTTACGAGCTTTCGAAAAGTCGCCTTCCCACGCGATCTCTTCGGATCCGCGCGCCGGCACTTTGCGCGCGATCTCGAGCGTTCTGTCTTTCGAGCCGGTATCGACGATGCAGATCTCGTCGACGACTCCCCGGACGCTCTCGAGCGCGTCCGCGAGATAACGCTCCTCGTCGCGAACGATCATGCAAAGGCTTACGCCGGCCTGGCGTTGCGGCCACCCTTTGGGAGGCTTCGGGAGCTGCTCGAACATCGACGTAATCGCTTCTAAAAACAAGCGGCCGAGCCATTTTGGCTCGGCCGCTCGTCACTTTTCCTAGGAAGCTAGCTTACTAGCCGCCCGGGATCAGGTTCAGAACCGTTTGATCGTTCTGCTGCGCGACACTGATACTCTTCGAGTTTGCAGTGAATGCGCTTTGAGCTTCGATCATCTTCACGAATTCGTTCGAGAGGTCGACGTTCGACTCTTCAAGCGAACCCGAGACGATGGTTCCGAGTTGGCCGCTGCCCGGCGGTATTGATCTGAGCCAAGCCCGAGTTTGCGGTTTGTTCGTGAACTGGCTGCTTCCGACGTTGTTCAGACCTTGCGGATTCTGGAACGTCGCGAGCACGAGCTGCGCGAGCGTTGACTGCTGACCGTTACTGAACGAGCCTGTGATCGAGCCGTCCTGGCCGATCACGATGTTCGACAGCGTTCCTTGCCCGTAACCGTTCTGTGAAACGGTCGTCGCCGTCGATGACCCCGCGAGCGAGCTCATGTCGGCGAAGGACAGCGCGATAGCCGCCGGATTTGCGGCGGTCGTCGGCGAGGAGTTGTTCGCCGGCGAGCCCCAGTTGGCGATCGTCAGCAGAGTTGCCTTGCTGCGATCCGCCTTGTGTCGCGGCGGTGTGCACGTTGCCGCTACCGACTGTGTATTGTGCGCTGGTTCCGTCTTCGACCGACGAGGTGTTGATGAACTGACCGTTCTGATCGAAGAACGTGAATCCGGACGTCGATGCCGCGGGCTCCGCTGCGAGTGCAGCGGTCAGCGGATCGGTCGGATCGCCGCCGGTGATCTGAGTATGACCATTCCGTACCGATCGAGGTCGCGAGCCCTGCGGTATTGTCGACCTGGACCGTCGTCGGGTCTGCGCCCTGGCCGCCGGCGACGGACGACGTGACTGGCGTGAACGTGATGTTGATGAGATGCGAGTTGCCGAGTGAGTCGTAGATCGTCGTCGAGATCGTGACCGACGTTGCCGCACCGCTGTTGGCTTGCAGATACAACGTCGAGTCGAGATTTCCGCCGAATATCGTATCGAACTCGGTGTCGCCGGTCGGGCCCGTCTTCGTTCCGAAACCGGTTCCGACGGCCTGCGATTTGAGGCCGAGCGGAATCTGAATCGTCGAAGGCGCGCCGTTCGCGTTGACGACGCCCTGGGCATTCGCCGTGTAGCCGTCGACGGCTAAGCCGTTGGACGGATCGTAGAGAATGCCGTTGGAGTTGATTCCGAAATGTCCGTCGCGCGTGTACACCGGCGTACCGCCGCCGTTGACGTCGCGAAGGATGAAGAATCCCGCACCATTGATCGCGAGATCGGTGTTGATTCCGGTGGTGTCAAAGCCACCTTGCGAGAAGTTGTTGTCGATGGTCGCGGTCTTTACGCCGAGACCTTCGTTTTGCGGGTCAGTACCGCCCAGTGTTTGGGATGGGGCGGTTGCGAACGCTTGCGGTCTGGTACAGAAGATCCTGGAACGTGATGTTCTGATCTTTGAATCCAGTCGTACCGACGTTCGCGATGTTATTCGAGATGACGTCGATAGCGTTTTGATACGCGTTCAGACCCGATACTGCTGTAAATAGCGAATCGGTTGGCATCTTGCCCTTTCGTTAATAAACTCCGGCGCGGTTCAATCCATCCCCGCTCCGGCAAGGGCATCCGACATGCGGTCCGCCCTTGAATTGTGTTGATTGCGACGGCGTCATTTGATCACCGCCGCTGAGTCGATGTTGGTGAATACGTTCTCTCGCATCGAGTCGGGATCGACCGCCGTAATGACGGTGCGATTTTTGATCGACACGATCATTCCGACGTCGTGCACCATGAAGAGCGACTGTTGTGCGCCCTTCGCGGCTGCTTTGTCCGCCATCGTGTTCATCTTTTGGACGTCGTCCGGAGATAACGCGATGTTCCGCGACTGCAAGCGTTGGAGTGCGTGCGCGGAAAACTTGAGACCGGTCCCGGACGTGACGCCTTGTTGCGTGAGGACGTCACGAAATGATGGCCCGGTCGTCGAGGTAGGCGGAATCTGAACCGGTATGCCCTGCGGGCGTATCGGCGCAGTACTCGGTGGAATGATACTGATAGATTCAGGGATCTTAGGATCCATCTTAGCCGCCAGAACTCGAATTCGAGCTTCCGGTTGGAACGATCGCCGTGATCTGGTTCATCTGGAAGAGTTGTGGGCTTCCGTCTGAGCCGGTGATCACTTGTCCGTTGCTGCCCGTCAATGCGAATTCGCGGAGTACCGTTGACAATCTGAATGCCCGAGACGATTCCCGTCTGCGTGCTCGTGTTGCCGGATCCGTCGGTCGTGTTGACTGCCACCGTGAGCCCGATCAGGCTGGCCGCCTGCGAGATCGCAAACTGACCCTGGAAACTCTGGAACGAGTCTGCCAGCGTAACTTGCGATTGCAGTGCCTGGAACTGTGCGAGCTGGGTAACGGACTGCGTCGAGTCCATCGGATTGAGTGGATCTTGATTCTGAAGCTCAGTCGTCAGCAGCGAGAGAAAAGCCGTCGCACCCAACGTTTGACCCGTACCGGTTTGCGCCGGCGTGTTGGTGTTTGTTTGGGTTACGAGCGGGCTTTGAGTCGTTGTTCCGACTCCTGCCATTGTTGCTGCTCCTAAGCGAGTGCGTTAAGCCACTGCATCGCAGCGATCTGCGATGACGATGGACCGTAACTGGGTACTGAGGCAATCGCGTCGTCATCCGAGCTGGTCGTAACGCCGACGAATCGCCGGGTCGTTCCGAAGCGCGATTGATACGCGTTTTGCTGCTGTTGGTATTGGCCTTGGTTTGCAAGATTGACGGTGAAGCTCGAGAGCTTCATACCGGCATCGGCCAGCGATCGCGTCAGCATCTGCTGATTGGCGAGCAACGCATCGCGCACGTCCGTGTTTTGTGCGGTCATCGTTGCATTCACTGAGTTGCCTTGCACTTGGAGATTGACCGTTACGCTGCCGAGCGATTCGGGCACCAAGCGCATCCGAACGGTTTGCGAACCGTCAGAAAGCGTGCGCATGCTGATACCTTGGAGTACTTGATCGACGACCGTCATTCGGATCGACCGGCGGCTGTTGTTGTGCCGTCGGCTGCGATTGTTGTTGTGGAATCGTCACCGGAGATTGCTGGCCGCCGTCGTGACGATCGGCGTCAATCCGCCAAACTGAGCGTTTGCCAGCAATGTCGACGTCTGAGCGCCACCAACTCCCGTTGCCTGAGCCGACAATCCGCCGGAGTGGACGAGTCGTTCTTTTGTTGCGGGATCGAGTTGATCGCGTTCTGCATCGCTTGCATCAGCGACGCCGTGAGCGAATCGCTCATAGCGCCACCTGACGCCGAGCTGCCGTGACTGCGATCTGCGGCTGCAGCGTCGCGGTCGAGCTTGGCGAGTCTGATGGAAGCGGGTGGATTAGCGCGTTCACGGCGTTGGCCTGATCGGCTGCAACGTTTGCAGCCCGTGCGAGAATCCGCCCGATCACGGTATCCGCACCATTCCCGAGCATTACTAAGGAAGGATTGGCCGCGACGGTTGGTCCGCCGGTGCTTTGTGGTGGCTGGACCGCAGACGCTGCTTGCATGTTGTTCTGCGTGGCCAGACCATTCGTTGTTCCGTTGGCACCGTTCGTACCCGCGGCGGCACCCATGGTGCCGGCGGCGGTACGAGCGCTTGCGCTCCGCTTTGCGATGACTGCGCGTTTGCTGCCGATGCGGCATTTGACGTCGAGCCATTTGCGGCGGATTGCTGTAACGCAACGAGTGCGGCTTGTACGATTCCCGCGGTTTGATTTGGGGCTGAGCTTCCTCCCGCGTTTGCGTCCGAGGATGTTCCCAGGCTGTCGTGCTGCTGCCCCGTTGCGTATGCGCTGACCGTCGTCGTCAGTGCGTTGGCTATTTGCGTGAACCTCTGCACTAAGGAAGACGCCATCTGCGCCGCCGTTTGATCCGGCGGCCCATTAGACGGAGGCCCTAATGCTTGAGCGATCATTTGTGTCAGAGACGAGCGCAAACTCGACGCATCGACTCCCTGCAACTGCAGCTGAGCCAAAATGTTCGAGCTGAGCGACGCTCCGAGTTGTTTTGCAATTTGCTCGATCGACATACCGTTCTTGAGCATCTGCTGAATAGACGATTGCAGCTGCGACGTAAGCGTCGAAAGCTGACCGTTACCGAGCGCGTTGCTACCGAGCGATGATGTCTTCGAACCTTGCAATTGCGCCGCCAACAATTGACCGAACATGAGATCGCCGACGTTCGCGCCGCTTGATTTTTGGCCGAACAACGGTGATCCAGTCAGCGTGCTGCCGACGGACTGCGTTTGTGCTGGTGTTAATGAGAATAAATTTTGGAGACTTGAGTTCAATATTTCACCCCCTCTCCTTGCGAGATTGGGTATGCCAAAGCAAACCTAGGCGGATCTACTCCGCCTAACTTGTCTCATCGGCCGGCAGGCCGGCCGGCCTTAGCAGGTTGCTGGGTAGGCCCCTATTGCGGGACGGCGCTCGAGACTTGCGAGACCTTCGCCGCGTAGTCGGGCGGAAGCGCGCCGAGCAGCTGTCCGGCGGCGTCGTTGCTCATGAGTGCCAAAACTTTGGCCGTGTAGTCGGCGGGAAGCTTCTGCGCTACGGCGGCGGCCTGTTCCGGGTCCATCGTCGCCCAGACGGCGGCCGCGTGCTTCGGATCGTCGGTCGTCGAGGTCGTCTCGGCCGGGGCTGGAGCCTCGCCGTTGGCCCCGGCAGCACCTGCCGCGCGGACGCCCGGGCTCGGCGTCGCCTCCGCGGCTTTGGCGGCGGCCGACTGCATCTGCTTGATCTGGTACTGAAGCGCCGCGATCTGGGCGTCTTTGGAGGCCGCGTCCTTACGCTGGCTCTCGATCTCGCCGCCTAGCGCTTCGATCTGGCGATTGCGGTCGGCAATGACTTGCTCTTGCGACGCAAAGTGGAGCGGCGCGAGATAGGGCGTGAAGAATGCGCCGATGCGCGCCACGATCGGGTTGAGCGGTCCGTTCGTAACGAAGCCGGTGATCCGTTTTTGCGAAGGCGGCCACCACAGCGCGAATCCGAGTGCGAGGAGCGCAACCATCGGCAAAATCAGCTTGCGAGGGTTGAACTTCTTCTTGGGGCGCTGTCGAGTGACGATCATGACCTAAACTCCCTGGTGTTGGGCAGACTGCGCTGAGCGGATATACCGGCGCGCATTGTCGTCATCGAGCTCGCGCTGCTCGACGACGAAGCTCTTCGCGCTTGAAATGTCTCGCGCTGGCGTTCTTGCAAGCGATCGAGGATCTTGCGATCCTTGGTCGCGCGCACGAGCACTTCGCGCGCTCGTTCGACGGCTTGCTCGCAAGCGGCGACGTGCCAGTCGGCTGCAGTGATCTCGCGTGCGAGGAAATCCAAGATGCGCGTATGCGAGACGCAAGCCTTCAAAATCGAGCTTGCGATGCTCGACGATGAGCTCTCGTGCAAGCGACTCCCGGCTTCTCGCGCAGCATCTCGCGACGCGCCTCGGCGTCGGCGAGGACGCGTTGTTCGCGTGCAAAGAGCAGCTTTTTCTGTTCTTCGATGCGTTCACGCTGCCGCAGCACCGGAGCCAGACGAAAAACGAAGCGTGCCATCTGCTACGCCACCGCATAGAGACTCCGAAGCGCCTCCTGGTATCCAGACGCTTCGCGAATTCCTTGACGCAGAAAATGACGGATCGATTCGATCTTTCCGATTGCCAGATCGATCCGTGGATTCGATCCCGAAACGTACGCGCCGATGTTGATCAGATCTTCGGCTTCCTTGTACGTTGCGAGGATGTCGCGGACGGCCGAAGCTGCGGATTGGTGCGCGAGCATCGGTGACATCGGGCATGACGCGCGAGATGCTTTGGAGCACGTCGATCGCAGGATAATGATTGGCGGCCGCCAGCGCACGCGAGAGCACGATGTGTCCGTCCAAGAATCGCGCGGACGGCATCGGCGACCGGTTCGTTCATATCGTCGCCGTCGACGAGCACCGCATAGAGTCCGGTGATCGTTCCGGTCGACGACGTGCCGGCGCGCTCGAGCAGCTTCGGCAAGCTGTGCGAAGACCGAGGGCGTATAGCCGCGGGTTGTGGTCGGCTCACCAATCGCCAAGCCCACCTCGCGCTGCGCCATTGCGAAGCGCGTGACGGAGTCCATCATGAACATGACGTCGAGGCCCTGATCGCGGAAATACTCGGCAATCGTGGTGGCGACCATCGCGGCCTTGATGCGGATGAGCGCGGGCTGATCGCTCGTTGCAACGACGACGACGCTGCGCCGCAAGCCCTCTTCGCCGAGATCGCGATCGATAAAATCGCGAACTTCTTTGCCGCGCTCGCCAACGAGCGCGATGACGTTGACGTCGGCCGCCGTGTTGCGTGCGATCATCCCGAGCACCGTCGATTTTCCGACGCCGCTCCCCGAGAAGACGCCGACACGTTGGCCTTTTCCGCAGGTGAGCAAACCGTCGATCGCGCGAATCCCGAGCGTCAACGCTTCTTGGACGCGAGGACGCGTCAACGGATCCGGTGGTTGGGCGAAGATCGGTACGCGGCGTTCCGCAATGATCTCTTCGCCGTCGTCGATCGGACGGCCGAGACCGTCGAGGACGCGGCCGAGCAGTTGCGGCGAGAGCGCGACGCTGAGCGGGCGGTTGAGCGCTTTCACCTCGGCGCCGGCACCGATTCCGCCGAGCTCGCCCAGCGGCATCAAGAGCACTTTGTTGTCGCGGAATCCGACGACCTCAGCGATCACCGGCTCTATCCGTTTATGGCGGATCTCGCACGTTTCACCAACCGACATCGCAGGCCCGTGACTTTCGATCACGACGCCGATGACTTGGTTGACTTTTCCGTTGTGACGGATCAGCTGGTTCGAGTGAATGTCGGCGAGATAGCGCTCCGCGGAAAACGGAGCGACGTTGATCTCATCCGCGACGTGTTCGAGGGTCGTAGCCACGTTACGATTCGGGTGGGGCGGTTACCGCTCCCGAGCCATTACCGTGCAGCGTCTCGGGCGAATGCTCGACCAAGAACTCGCTTTCGACTTTCAGAACGCGCTTGGCTTCTTCGACCTGCGTTCCAATTTTCGCATCGAGCGTGCCGGCATCGGTTTCGACGACGACGCCGCCCGGATCGACGCGCTGATCTTCGATGACGCGCATGTGCTTCGTTTCACCGAGCGCGAGCATACTGTCGCGATGTTGTTTCATCCGTTCGAGATCGATCGGATTGACGCGTACCGTGATCGCCTCGCGAGCCACGAGCTCCCCGATCGCGGCTTTGGTGATCGCGACGACGACGTCGCGGTCAACCTCGACCGCTTTGTTTATGACCTTTTCGGCGATTCCCATCGCGAGCTTGACGATCTCGCTCTCGGCGCCTTCGACGATCTTGTGACGCTCGACGCGAGCCATGTCGATCAGCCCGCGCATCGTCGCGAGCATCTCTTCCATCTCGCTCTCGGCTTTTGTGACGCCGTCATGATAGCCCGAGTCATGACCTTCGGTGCGCGCTTGTTGGGATATCTCGGCGGCACCCGTTTGCGCACTTTCGACAATGGTGCGCAAATTCGTATGCGCTTCGGACAGAATCGCTTCGGCGTCAGCCGTCGCGCTCTGCAACAGGTCGCCGGCTTGCTGGTGCAATGCCGGCCAATCAATCGGCTCCTCCTCAACCGGGGGCGGGAATACGGGTTCGGGCTCGACGTGCGTGTCGACGGTATCTGCGAACAGTACGTCTTCCGCTGTGTTGCCGTTCCCGAGGCCGCTTGCAGTGCGGAGGAGCGACGACATATCGCTCCTCGCTGGCTAGTGGATTCTTGACGACGCGACCCATCGCTTAAACCAGCTGATCTTCCTTGCCGCCGCGAGCAATGACGATAGTCCCTTGCTCCTCCAGCGTGCGGATCACGTCGACGATCGTTTGCTGCGCCTTGCCGACGTCGCGCATGCGCGTCGGTCCGAGCAGCTCGATCTCTTCGCGCAGCGTTTGTGACGAGCGCGACGACATGTTTTTGAAGACAAGGGCACGCAGATCGTCGTTTGCGGTTTTGAGCGCAAGCGCCAGATCTTTGCCGTCGACTTCTTTGAGAACACGCTGGATCGAACGGTCGTCCAGATTGATGATGTCTTCGAAGACGAACAGCAGGTTCTTGACTTCGGTCGCGATCTCGGGATCGCGTTTCGAGAGTCCCTCGAGAATGTTGCGCTCCGTCTCGCGGTCGACGTACTGCATGACCTGCGCCAGCGACTGAACGCCGCCGGCTTTGGTGAAGTCGCCACCGGTGAGCGTGAGACGCCGGCCGAGCAGCTCGTCGAGCTGTTCGAGCACTTCCGGTGCGGTCTTCTGCAGGATTGCAATACGCATCGCGACTTCGGATTGCAGTTCCGGCACGAGCTGCGAGAGCACCGCGCCGGCTTGTTCCGGAGCCATGTAGACCAGAATGAGCGCGATCGTTTGCGGATGTTCGTCTTGGATGAACTCGAGCAGCTGGCCGGGTTCGGCGTTCTTGATGAGCTCGAGCGGATTGCCGTGCTTGAGCGCCGCGAACAGCTTGTTGGTCATGTCGTCGGCTTGACCGGTGCCGAACGAACGCTCGAGGATCTCCTTGGCGTACTCGATGCCGCCTTCGTTGATGTACTTCAGCGCGATTGCGCGTTGGTACGCCTCTTGAATGACGGCGTCGCGTTTCTCGATCGGAACCGTCGAGATTTTCGCGATCTCGAGAACGACGCGCTCGACTTCGTCTTGTCGTAAGAACTTGAAGATCGTCGAGGAGAGCTCGAGACCCAGCGTGATCATCAAGATCGCCGCTTTTTCGGGTCCTGGAATCTCGAGCGCAAGAGAGGTGAGACCGTGGTCGAGCTCGAGCCCGCCGGCGGACCCGGCCGCCTGCACCGCCGGCGCGCCTACTTTGATAATAGGACCTTCCGTGAGCTCCATTATTCCGCCATCCACAGCTTGAGCAATTTAGCGATACTTTCGGGATTTTCTTGAGCGACCGTCGTGACGTACTCGATCATCTGCTCGCGTGTGAGGTCGGCAGCGGATCGAATCGGTGCGGCGAGTCCCGGTGGCTGATCGAGCATCGGGTGCTCTTGGAACGGCGGCAGCTCTTCCGCCAGCGTCGAGTCGAACGTCGGGAGCTCCTCAGGCGGATGGAAGGCCGGACGGCGGCGCCGTACGGCGAGCGCGCCCGCGCCAACTGCTACGAGCAGTGCGAGGAACCCGATGATGATGAGCGCTTGTGCCGGGATTCCGAAGACCGTCGGTCTGATCTGGATCAAGCCAGGCCGCGGCGCTTCTGCAACGACGGCGGGATTGAACGGAACCGCTTCCACGGAAACGATGTCGCCGCGCGTTGGGTCGATGCCCGCCGCGGCGGAGACGACGTTGCGGATTTTCGCAACGTCCGTGGCTGCGACCGCGTACGGCACGTTCGCGCCTACTGCGACCGGCGCTGCGTTCGGAACGTTGACGAGCACCGCCACGCTCAGGCGCGTTACTTTGCCCGGTGCGAGGATGTGCTTGGTGTTCGTTTGCGTTATTTCGTAATTACGCGTCGTCTTGTTGCGGTTGTAACGGCCACTTTGCGCCGTCTGCAAACCTTGATACGTCCCGATGACGTTGGTCGTCGTACCCGGGACGCCGACTGCCGGCGAACGATTCGGAACTTGACCGTTATACGATTCGCGCTCCGTTTGCTCGGAACGAACCGTTCCGGTTGGCGCGTACGTTTGGCTATCCGACGTCGTCGTGTCGAAATTCATGTCGACTGCAACACGTGCTGCCGCGCGATGCGGGCCGAGCGTTTGATCGAGCATCCCTTGAATGCTTTCCTGAAGGTTCGCTTCGTAGCGTTCCTTCGCGATCAACTGCTCTTGCGTCAGCTGCAATGCCGAGGCTTGCTGCGCTGCAACGTCGGATCCCGCCGTCGCGTGCGGAACAAGAATGTTGCCGTCTTGGTTGACGATCGTAACGTTTTCCGGCTTGAGGCTCGGGAACCGCGTACGCAACGAGATCCGTAATGCCCAAGACTTGTTCCGAGTCGAGATTCAGACCCGGCTTCAGTTTTACGGCGACGGATGCGGTCGTCGGTGCTTGGACCGAGCTATACAGCGTTTCATCCGGCTTCGCGATGTGCACGCGCGACGATTGGACGGACTGAAAGTCCGTCGATCGTACGTTGCAATTCGCCTTCGACCGCGCGCGTCAGCGCAACTTTCTCTTGAAAGTCGGTCATGCCGAGGTTCGTTTTATCGAACAGCTCGTAACCGGTTCCGCCGCCTTTGAGCAGATTGGAACCTGCAATTTGCACGCGCTCGTCGTACACGCTGGCTTGCGGTACTTTGACCGTCGCTCCGCCATCAGTGAGTTGATACGGAACTTTATCGTCCTTGAGTTTTCCAATAATCGACGCAGAATCGTCAGGAGCTAAATTCGAAAACAGAACCGCGTACGGTTCCTTGTGCAGCGGTCCATAAAAAATCGCCCATGCACCAATTCCGATGACGAGCGCGATACCGATTAATCCGGCGGCGAGACGCTGTCCCGAGCTGAGATTTCCGAAAAAATCACGTGCGCGGGCTGAGATGTCTTGCCACGAGGTCGTCAACCGATCCAAATGACACCTATGAACGGGCCTCTGTAAAGAGAACCCGCGGAGCAGCCCGCCGTGGCAAAAATCGGTCGAGCGTCCGTGCACGACCTAATGCTTGTGGTATCGGCTTCGCCGTCCGTCGCCCATACCTAGTGGCTCTACGGTCAAGTTTCTGCTCGGTCGGACGGGTCGGCCAGGCCTGCAAGGACCTCCTAGGAGGAGGCCGCTGCGTACTGCGCGCGTTCCGCCCCGACGGAAGCTCCGTCGAATGGGACGCCGAGCATCTTTTCGAGGGCTTCGACGTAGCGACGGGCCGCCGGCGGAAGGTCCGCAAGCGAACGCGCGCCGCTGATGTCGGTCTTCCAGCCTTCGAACCATTCGATCTTGACCTCCAGGCTGGGATCGCCGAGCGCCGAGATGCCGGCTTCACGTTCGCCTCGCCGGTATTCCGTCACAACGCCGATCCGATCGAGTCCGCTCAGCACGTCGAGTTTGGTTAGGATGACTGAATCGAGACCATTCACCTGAACTGCGTAGCGTCCGACGACTGCGTCGAACCATCCGCAGCGGCGTGGTCTCCCGGTCACCGTGCCATACTCGGCGCCGTCGCGCCGCAACTGTTCCCCGACTTCATCGTGCAACTCCGACGGGAAACGGTCCTGCGCCGACGCGCGAGCAATACGCTTTTGCGATTCCGATCACACGCCCGATCGCTTTGGGACCGATTCCTAGTCCGATCGTCGCTGCGCCGGCGATCGTGTGCGAGCTCGTCACGAACGGATACGTTCCGAAGCCGACGTCGAGCATCGTCGCTTGCGCGCCCTCGGCGAGGATGCGTTTCCCTTGTGCGAGCGCGTCGTGAACGTAGGCGACGCCGTCGACGATGTGCGGGCCGAGGCGCTCCGCAAACGCGAGCGTCTGCGCGATGAGATCCTCTGCGCTCGGCAAGGTCCCGCGAGGCGAGCCTGGCGCGCGACATTACATTGAAGCGCAGTTTGTCGGCAAGCGCCGTCGGCTGCGCGCAAATCACCGAACGTGATCCCTTGGCGGCCGACCTTGTCGACGTAGGCCGGTCCGATGCCGCGGCCGGTCGTCCCGATCGCGCCGCTCCCACGAGCCTGCTCGCCCGCGCGGTCTGCAAGGATGTGATAAGGAAAGACGATGTGCGCCCGGTCGGAGATCTTGATCCGCGAGAGGTCGACGCCGAGGCCCTGCAGCTTGTCGAGCTCTTCGATCAATGAAGGAAGCGAGACGACGGTCCCGCTGCCGATGAACATCTCGACGCCCGGCACGAGGACGCCCGAAGGAACGATCCGCAGGGCGAGCTTGCGGCCCTCGACGACCAAGGTGTGGCCGGCGTTGTCGCCGCCGCCGAAGCGCGCCACGATGTTCGCGTCCCGCGCCATCATGTCGACGACGCGGCCCTTGCCTTCATCGCCCCATTGCATGCCGACAACAACGGTCACAGACCGTGTATTCAGTTTAACAGGCGCTCCGCTCAAGAGCTCCGCGCCCCCACACGCAAAGCGCGTGGGCCCCCAATTCATCACTTGCCGACGTCTATTCGCCGAGGATTTCGAGATCGCCGGTCGGAGCGGTCGGCAGCGGTTTGACGCCGTCGAACGACGTCATGACGAATTCGCTGAAGAGGGCGTTCGGCCAACCGAAATCGGCGCGCGTGAATTTCGTCGGATCGTTCGGATTGAACGATTCATGCAGAACGTGATCGCCGGTATCGGAGGCGAGCAGCTCGTTGAGAACGTCGCGCTTCTCCGCATCGTTCGTCGACGTGAGCCCCTGCATCACGAGCGCGAGCGGCCACACCCATCCGTCGCTGGTGTGCGCGCTGCCGATTCCGTGCGCGACCGACCCCGTGTAGTAGTACGGGTTGTCTTTCGAGAGCAAATAGCGCCGCGTGTTCTCATAGACGGTGCCGGTCGGCTTTGTGTAGCCGATGTACGGCGCGGACAGCAAGCTCGGGATGTTGGCGTCATCCATCAGGACGGCGTGACCGAGTCCGTCGACTTCGTACGCGTAAACGTAGCCGTAGTTCGGCATGAAGACGAGGCCGTATTCCTGGATCCCGTTATTGACTTCCGTGCGCAGCGCTTTGGCGCGCTGGGCTTTGATCAAGTTACGATAGACGACGCGCTCGATCTCTTCGATCTCGCCGAGCGCGACGACCGCCATCATTTCGGACGGAATCAAATAATTGTAGACGCACGCATCGTCCGAAGGACGGAAGCCGGTCCAAATCATGCCCGTGTACTTGACGGGATTGCCTTTGCCGTCTTTGAGCTCGCGATGCGTGTAGTGCGAGTTGCGCGGATGGTCTTGCTCGCGCTCCATCGTGTCGAGCGCGCGATCGAGCCCCTTCGAGAAATCGTCGGTGAAGATCGTTGCGTCGCCGGTAACCTTCCAATACGTCCACGCCAAGATGATCGGATACGCGAGCGAATCCAGCTCGAATTTTTCTTCCCACACGCGGTAGTCGAGCGTGAAAGCATTCGCATACGGATCGACCTGCAGGTACTTGCCCATGCGCGCGATGACGGCGCGCAGCAAGCGCTGCGTCGAGGGATCATCCTTGGCGAAAAACAGAAACGGCCGCGACTCGGCGCTTGCGTCTCGCAGCCATTCAGCCGGAATGTCGCCGGTCTTGATGTACGCGGTGCCGTCCGGTGCCATCGTGATCTGATGGGACGTATTGAGTAAGCGCTGCGCGGAACATCGCTTCGAGCTTCGGATTCGAAGGGTTGCGATAATCAACCGCAGCGCGAGCCAGCGTATCTTGCTCGAGCGCCCGGACAGCAAGTGGAGCTATCAGCAGAGCCGCGACGCACACGAGCGACGCGACGCGGATAATACCGTTCCGCATCGGGATACAGTGTTTCCGCGGAGCGCGCCCATTATCCCGTTGGAATGCGAATCACAATGCGAGCGCCACCAAGCGGAGACTCGGTTGCGCATGCATTGCCGCCGATACGTTCGAGCAGACGACGTACCACCGCAAGCCCCAGGCCCGCTCCCGCGCTACGCGCTCGGTAACCAAACGTGAAGATCGATTCGCGCTCGTCGAGCGGGATGCCGGGACCGTCGTCATCGACGCCGATCTCGACTTCACCATCGCGGCGAGCTCCCCAGATCGTCACGTGTCGATGCTCGCCTGCGTGTTCGAGCGCATTTCCGATCACATTGATGAAAATCTGCACGAGATGATCGAACGCAATTGCAACCGCGCAAGCCGGCATGCGCGCGTGCCGGACATTGCTGCTGCGCTCGCGTACACGCGGCGCAAGCGCAGCCAAAGCCGCATCGAGAGCGTCCTGCGGCGAGCGTTCCGCGCTCGGGCAAGGCCCGCGGCGGCTTCGTATTCGAGATCGAGGAGCGAGACCGCAAACATCCCGTCGACCATACGCCCTAAGCGCAGGGCTTCGTTGCGCGCGATTTCGAGAAAACGACGGCGAGGTCGACGGGTCGAGTGGCTCATCGAGCACCGTCTGCAGATAACCCCGAATCGCCCCCAGCGGCGTTCGCATCTCGTGCGCGACCGTCGAGAAGAAATCGAATCGCTGGCGTTCGTGCGCTCCTCGCTCGAGCGCGGATGCTGTTGCAACCTCCAGACTCTGCGCACCCGGGTTCAAAAGCGTCCAGCCGGTTTCAACGGCGACCGGCAACGCGCGCGCAAAGGCTGCCGTCGTGCGTTCGAGCGCGGCGCGGCAATCTTCCGGCGAGACGCTCTCCTCATCGCTCCGCGCCACGCAGAGCGATGGAAAAAATCTCGCTGTTGCGTTCGTGAACCAGCAAGTCGCTCGTGCGCAGCCGTTGATGCGCGACATCGGCAAGAACCGCGCACGCACGCCGTTCGAGCCGGCGCGCCGAGGCACGTCCCTGCAGCCATGCGACACGTTCCACTTCTCGCAGTCGAATGACGAGCAGCGGAACGTGCCGCTCGCGCGAGCATCGGCGCGAGGCAGCGTGCAAAGCCGGCTTTGGTGAGAATCCGGCGTGACGGCATCACGCTCGCGCGAATTTGTAGCCGAAGCCGTGGACGGTTGCGATCGGGGCTTCGATCCTGTGCTGTTCCTCGATCTTCGCGCGCAAGCGTCGGACGTGAACGTCAACGGTGCGCTCATCGCCATCGTAGTCGAAACCCCAGACGCGCTCGAGCAGCATCGAGCGCGAGAGCGCGACGCCCGCGTTCGACGCCAGCTCCAAGAGCAACGCGAACTCGCGCGGTTTGAGCCCGACGTCCGCGCCATCGACGCGCGCCTCGCGCGCGCCCTCGTCGATGACGAGCCGCCCAAAACGCAGGGTGCGCGGACAATCTTCGAATGCGATCCCGGTTCGCCGCAAGATCGCGCGCACGCGCGCCACGATCTCGCGCGGCAAGAACGGTTTGGTCACGTAGTCGTCGGCACCGATCTCGAACCCAACGATACGATCGACTTCGTCGCTGCGGCCGGTCAGCATGAGAATTGGAACACGACGCCCTTCACGCCGCAACATCCGCGCGACTTCGAGTCCATCGAGCCGCGGAAGACCGATGTCAAGAATTGCGAGATCGACGCCGTCACGCGCCGTCCCGAGTGCGCTGATCCCATCGCTTGCATGCGCGCACCGGAAACCTTCACTGCTCAGATGATGATCGAGCAGCGCGCGAATTGCGTCGTCGTCTTCAGCGATGAGAATTCGGATGGCTCCCATATGAATGGGAGTGCCCGGCATCACACGCCGCCGGACCCGATTCGTTCGCGAAGTATCGCGTAGATCAATGAGGCCGGAAATCCGAGGCGTTCGAGCGAGCGCGCCGCCGAAGGATAGCTGATCTCCGGACGGCGCCGCTGCAGTGTATCGAGCGCTGCGTTGCAACGCGCGCGTTCGTCGAGCGGTCCGCGTTGGACCGAATCGCGACGCGACGTCTCGGTCGACGCCCTTTGCAGCGAGCGCCGCAATCATGCGCGCGTCGCCGACTGCTTTGCGCGCGCCGGTCACATACAGCTCAGCGTAGAGCTTGTCGTCGAGATAGCCATCACATTTGCATCTCGCAACCGCATCCGCGATCTCGTCGTCCTCAAAGCTTTTGCGCTCGAGGCGCGACCAGAGCTGTGCCTCCGTGAGACGGCGCTGCGCTAGCGAACGCAGCGCGCTCACGTACGCCGAAGCGCGCTTAGTCTGGCTCGTGCAGATGCTGCGACGGCGACGCCATTCGTGCCGTTTGTCGAGACGGTCGCTTTGAGCGCTTCGCGGATCTTCGTCGTGATCTCGTCCGCGATATCGGTGTGCTCTTCGAGGAACGCCTTTGAGTTCTCGCGGCCTTGCCCGATGCGCTGATCGCCGTAGGTGTACCACGAACCGCTCTTGCCGACGATGTTCCGTTCGAGCGCAACGTCGATGATCGAACCCATCTTCGAGATGCCGTGTCCGTACGTGATGTCGAATTCGGCCTGCCGGAACGGCGGCGCGACTTTGTTCTTGACGACTTTGACGCGCGTCCGCGTCCCGACGACGTCCTGACCGATCTTGATCTGCTCCAGCTTTCGGACGTCGAGGCGAATCGATGCATAAAACTTGAGCGCGCGGCCACCTGACGTCGTTTCCGGGCTTCCGAACATGACGCCGACTTTTTCGCGCAGCTGATTGATGAAGATCATCACGCATTTGCTGCGCGAGATCGCCGAGGTGAGCTTGCGCAATGCTTGCGACATCAGCCGCGCCTGCAGGCCGACGTGCGTATCGCCCATGTCGCCTTCGAGCTCGGCTTTGGTGACGAGCGCGGCGACCGAATCGACGACGATGACGTCGACGGCATTCGAACGGACGAGCATCTCCGCAATGTCGAGCGCTTGTTCGCCCGTATCCGGTTGCGAGACGAGCAAATTGTCGAGATCGATGCCCAGTGCTTTCGCGTATGCGGGATCGAGCGCGTGCTCGACGTCGACGAATGCCGCGTTACCGCCCTCGCGTTGCGCTTCTGCAATCACGTGCAGTGCAAGCGTCGTCTTACCGCTGGATTCGGGACCGTAGATTTCGACGATGCGTCCACGCGGCAGACCGCCGATGCCGAGCGCGAGATCGAGGGCGATCGAGCCCGTCGAGATCGTCTCGAACGCCATTCTTTCGGTGATCTCGCCCATGCGCATGATCGCGCCTTTTCCGAATTGGCGCTCGATCTGTACAAGGGCATTGTTGAGGGCGACGGCGCGCTCGTCTTGCGGCATGTTTTCTGCTCCTATGTCTTGTGTCTTACTGCTCTATGTCGCAAATATGTTGGTTGACAAGAGTGCCAACTGTTCGACACTCTGGTTCTACGCCGGTACCGTATCGAAAAGAGCCTCGATGAAGCTCGCGGGCTCGAACGGTTGCAGCGCATCCGCGCTCTCGCCGAGACCGATGAACGCGATCGGGATCTCGAGCGCGTCGACGATCGCAACGATCACGCCGCCCTTCGCCGTCGAGTCGAGTTTGGTGACGACGACGCCCGTGAGCTTCGTCGCTTCATTGAAGAGCTTGGCTTGCGAGATCGCGTTTTGTCCCGTCGTGCCGTCGAGCACCAGCAACGTCGCGGCAGGCTGGCCGGGCAGCTCGCGTTCGATGATGCGCCGCATCTTCTTAAGCTCTTCCATGAGATTGACTTTGGTTTGCAAACGCCCGGCGGTGTCGACGATCACGATGTCGGCGCCGCGAGCTTTGGCCGCGGCGATACCGTCGAACACGACGGAGCTCGGATCGGCGCCTTCGCGTCCGCGCACGATATCCGAACCGCTGCGCTGCGCCCAAATCTCGAGCTGATCGGCTGCCGCCGCGCGAAACGTGTCGGCCGCGACGAGCAAGCACGCGTTTTCCGTCTTTGCGAAAGCGCGTTGCAAGCTTCCCGATCGTCGTCGTCTTGCCGCTGCCGTTGACGCCGACGATCAACATGACGGCCGGCTTCGCGTCGAGACGCAACTCACTCGGAAAGCGTGAGAAAATTCGCGACGTCGCGTTTGAAGCGCGCGATCACGAGATCGCTCGTCGCCCACATCTCTTTGTGCGCGACATCTTTGAGCCCGCCCAGAATCTTCTCGGTCGTCGCCACGCCGAAATCCGCCGAAATCAGAATCTCTTCGAGCTCGTCCCAAAATGCAGCATCCAGCGGCCGCGCTCGCGCCGCGAGCGCATCGACACCGGCAAGGCCATCCCGCGTCCGCCTCAGAGCGTCTTTGAGCCGCCCAATCCATCCCACGGGAGACAAACGTTCCCCAAGCTCGAATCGAACTCCTGTTCGATCTAAAGGCGCTCCGCCCCAGGCTGCGCGCCCCCCACGCTATGCGTGGGGCCCCCGGTCCGACCTCGCTACAACATTATCGCATGCACGATGCTGCAGCGCTCGGTCCATCACCGTCAGTGCGGCGGGGTTACGTCCTTGGCGCCATGGCTGGCGTCGAGCATATAGACCCACGAGAGGACTTCCGCGACGACAACGTAGAGCTCGCGCGGGATGATGGCTCCGACCTCGAGCTGCGTGAGCGCCTCGACGAGCCCTTTGTCCGCGTGGATCGGGATCTTGTTTTGTTTCGCGATCTTCATGATCTCGTCGGCGATCACGCCACGGCCGACCGCGACGACTTCGGGGGCGTTCGTTTTGACGGGATCGTATTGGAGCGCCGCCGCGGCGTGACGCGGTTTCGCGCGGCTTGCGCATGTCGAAAAAGCGGTCGCGATTCATGCTTTCTTATCCGTCGTGCTGAGCGAATCGCTCGGCGGAGGTGCTTCTGCTTCTACCGGAGTCTTGACGCGCGTCGTTCCGGCTTCGAGCGCCTTCACGTTGTAGCGCATGTCTTCCAATCGTTTGCCGAGCTTCGCGAGTGCGGATTTGAATGTCGTCGCGGCGCTCGGACGTTCGGTGCGCACCGAAACGCTGACGGAACGTTGCACCGCGTGCAGGTCGATCGCAATCGTTCCCAGGCGTTTCGTATCGAGAATGAACGCGATGTGAAAATCGTCGCCGCTGATCTTTTCCGGCTGTCCTTCGGGTTTGTCGCGCGAAACGGCGATGCGCGCCGGATACATTTGCTTGACCGAGCATGATCGGAACCGTGAACGACCATGTTCCCGGTTGGCTTTGTTGCGCGGTAATCGCGCTCAACTGCGATGCGACCATACCGGTTAGCGCGTTGCGCGCCAGCACGACACCGGTTTCGCCGAGCACATTCTCCGGCTGCGCCGATGCGAGCAACGAAACGAGCTGCGTCTTGAGATCGGCGATCACTGCTGCAAGACGTTCGGCGGAATGCGCGGCCACGACCGTCGCGTCTTCGGTCGCGCCGTCACCGCCGGCGTAACCGGGACCGGCGGAGGCGTCTGTCTTTGTGGTGCGGGCGCGGCTGGTTCTTCAGGAACTGCTGCTGCTTGCGGCGCTGCCGCTTGCGCAAGCTGGCTCTTGCGCAACGCAGCATCGCAAGCTTTTGCTCCGGCCCTTCGATCACGTGCGAGATATACGACGTCACTTGCGCCGCAAACGTCGGCGATTCCGGATCGAGATTGCCGACGAACGCCGCCAGCGTGCGCAGCGTGTGAATGCGCGGATCATCGCTGTCCGGCAACGCGCTTTCGAGCGCACGCAATGCCGTCGCGACTTGTTCGGGCTGCTGCGTGACGAGCTTTGCGAACGTCAACGTCGTCGGCGTTTGCGGAATGCGCAACGCACGCAATAACGCAACGGGATCGTCGCAGCAATTCTTGCGGCCGTCGGCGGAACCGGCGGACGCGTTTGCGATGCGGGAATCATCGTCGTCGAGCGCATCCCCGGCGCGCCCGGAATCGGCTGCGGCGTCTTTGCTGCAATATCGGGACGCGGTGTAATGATCGGCGCAAGAGTCGCGCGCGGTGTGATAGGCACAAACGGCACGCGTGGCGTTGTCGGTGGCGGCGCAGCGGTTGCGCGCGCTGCTGCAGGCGGGGCGGTCGCGCGCTGTGCTGCTATGCGCGCGGCTGCCGTTCCGGCCGCGTGTTGCGGCGGCAATGCTGCTGCAGGACGCGGCGGCGGAACTGCACTTGCTGCCGGCGCGGGCGCACGCGGTGGAATCGGCGTCGTGCGTGCGAATGCAAGTCGCGCTTCGACACTGAGCGTCTCGGGACGCGCTTGCGCGTAGTCTGTTTGCTGCATCGCCGGCGCGGGCGTTTGAACGACCGTGTTTTGCGCGGCGGCTTCTTCGTCGGCGGCATGCAGCGGCAGCAGCGGCCGCATTTGCGGCGACGACACTTTCGCGGCGACTGGCGCGGCCGGTGGTGGCGGAAGCGGCGGAAACTCCGGCTCCTCGGGGACCGGATCGGAATCGGCATGCGCGTCAGCTCAACTGAATCCGGCTCTTGCGGCACGGCCGCTACGGGTGGCGGCGTCGGAGGCGCATTCGGTGACGGCGTTCGGCTCATCACTTGCACCTGACATTTGATCGTTCTGCAAAGCCTTGCACCGAAACGGTCAGCGTATCGCCGGGATAGACATTGGGTGGAAGCGATGCGGCGACACGCAAACCGAAAATCTGCAGCGTGTCGGTGAGGCCGTTGAACGGCTGCACGGTGGCTTGCACGATATCGCCGGTCATTAGCATTGCTTGCAGCGCTTTGGCATCGGCGGCCAGCGCTTGCCAATTCCATCGCAACTGCGGCTTCAACAGCATTCGCTGCCGCAGCGGCAGTCGCGGCTGAGGCAGAATTTACGCCGGACATGCTAGGGGAGCTCAGGCGGTAAAGTCGATCAGGTGGTCGCCGTCGACTCCGGCTGCACCCTCATCGAGAACGCCTTCCTCAATGCCCGCAAATGGTTGGCCAGGCGTGCGCGCTTTACCGCGACGGCCTGGGTCCTGGTCCCCCGGCTCTTTTCGTTCCTCGACACGATTGTGCTGAGAGCCGTTCGAGTTTCCTGAACGGTTTCGCTACGCTCTTCCGTCTTCGCGGCGAACGCCGCGGCTGCCGAGCGTATTTGAAGTTTGGGCCGCGACCTCAGCCTGCCGCTGCACACCTGCAGATGTTCGCGGCATTTAAGATGTTCGCTTGAAGGTCAACCGGCCGAATGGCCATGGGCTAAGGAAATCTCCTCTTCCTTAAAGGTATCGTCCGCGTCAAGCCCCTTCTTCATCGCCGGCGACCGTCGCTGGGCGGCGGATCGCGGCGGAGATACTTCTGCTTCACGTTCGGATCGCCCTCACGGTAGCCGAAATCGGCGCGCAGCTGGCGTAGCGTGGTACGTAGATGGATGACCGCCTGGGCGTGGATTTGCGAGACTCGGGACTCCGAGACGCCGAGCACCCCCTTGATTTCCTTGAGGGTCAAGCCTTCGAAGTAGTACAGCGAGATGACCGTGCGCTCTTGATGCGGGAGCGAGTCGACCGCCTTTACGAGCGCCTCTCGAACCTCGCGTGACTCGATCGCTTTGCTGATCTCGTCGATCGGATCTTTGAGCGTGTCGACCAGCGGAATCTCGTAGCCCTTCTCGTTCGGCAAGAACTCTTCGAGCGAGAGGATCGCGGTGCCGCGAATGCGCTGCATCGTTTGATCGAACTCTTTGGGCGTAAGTCCGAGCCGATTCGCAACCTCTTCTTCGCTCGCCGCCCGTCCGAACTCGGCTTCCAGCTCCTGATAGGTGCGCTCGACTTCACGCGCACGCTGACGGACGGCGCGCGGGACCCAATCCAAGGCACGCAGTGCATCGAGGATCGCGCCGTTGATGCGCGTGATCGCGTACGTTTCGAACTTGACGCCGCGTTCGTCATCGTACTTTTCGATCGCGTCAATCAACCCCAAAATACCGTCGTTGATTAGATCGTTGATCTCGACGTTAGGCGGAAGATTGATTGAAATGCGACCAGCGACGTAGCGGACCAGGTGAAGATACTTGGTTACAGCCTCTTCCCTGGAGTACGAAACGCCAGCGATCACGTACTGCGGCGGATTCCGACTCTCTGTCAAACGCCCAATCCTGGTGTCGATTTAGGTGGCGCTCACGTTCCCGGCCGCTGAGGCCGGCTCCCCTCCCCCCTCTGTAAAGGTACCTCTAAGCCGGTCAAACTGCATAAAACTTGGGGCAAATCGGCGAGTGTACAAACGCGATCGATCAATCCAGCCTCTACCGCGGCGCGCGGCATACCGTAGACGACGCAGCTTGCTTCATCTTGCCCGACCGCGTACCCACCGGACGCGCGGACGACCCGCAATCCCTCGACACCGTCCCGGCCCATCCCGGTGAGCAAAACGGCCAACGCTCCTTGCTTGCACAGTGCTCCGACGGATGCGAACAGTGCGTCGACGCTGGGCGTCAACGTTCCGCGTTCTGCTTCTTCGAGCTCGAGCGTGAACTGTTTACCGATGCGGCGTACGCGCGAACGGTAACCGGCGGGCGCGATGACGGCGGTCCCAGCGCGTAACGTCATGCCGTTCGTACCTTCGCTCACCTCGATCTCGCTGGACGCGTTCAATCGCTCCGCCAGCGTCGCGGTAAAGCCGGGCGGCATGTGCTGCGCAATGACGAGCGGCGATGGGAAATTCTTCGGCAAGCGCGGTACGATGCGCGACAACGCGACCGGCCCGCCGGTCGAGGTTCCGATTGCAACGCATTCGGAACGCCCATGCGGACCAGGCTTCGCCTCGGGCGGCGCTTTGAAACTGTGTTTCGCGCGACGCGTACCAAACGTGCGCACCTTTTCGAGCAGCTCGTCGCCGAGCGCCGCGATCTCGATCACGCTCGCGCCGGGCGGCGGTTTGGCAATGAAATCGACCGCACCAATGTGCAGTGCTTCGAGCGTAATCTGCGCGCCTCGCGTCGTCAGCGCACTCACCATGATTACGGGCGGGCTTTGCGGTCCGCTCGCGACGATCCGGCGCAACGCTTCCAAACCACCGATGCCGCGCATTTCGACGTCCATGGTGACGACGTCGGGCACCAGCTCCTGGACGAGCGCCACGCCTTCTTCACCGTTCTTGGCGGCGCCGACGATCTCGACTGCAGGATTACGTTCCAGCATGCGCCGCAGCACATGCCGCATAAAGGCTGAGTCGTCGACGATGACGACGCGAATCGGAGCTTCGATCGTCACCCGTACCGTATTCGCGGATTGGCAACCGCGTAAAGCAGATCGACGAGCGTGTTCACGACGACGAAGACGGTAGCAAAGAGCAGCACGCATCCGTTGATTACGGGCATGTCACGGTTCGAGATTGCTTCGAAGGCGAGACGCCCGACGCCCGGCCATGCAAAAATCGATTCGGTCAGGACGGCACCGCCAAGCAGCAAGCCCGTTTGCAAACCGATAACCGTGATGATCGGGATCAGCGCATTGCGCAGCGCATGCTTGATGATGACGCGCGAAGCGGAGAGTCCTTTGGCGCGCGCTGTGCGTACATAGTCGCTTTGGAGCACTTCGAGCATTCCGCTACGCGTGATCTTTGCAACGATCGCGAGCGGAATCGTCCCGAGCGTGATCGAGGGAAGAATCAAATGCCAGAGCGCATCGAGCGCAGCCGCGCCATTTCCGCTGAGCAACGCGTCGAGCACCATGAGATGCGTGTGCGGCGTAATGAAATATTGCGCGTCGATCCGTCCCGAGATCGGAAACAGATTCAACCCGGCGCCTGTCGGCAACACAGCAAAGATATAAACGAGAATCCAGCCGAGCCAAAAGACCGGAATCGAAACGCCGAGCAGTACCGCGACCATCGTGAGCGCATCGAGCACGCTCCCGTGCCACACCGCAGCTGCAATCCCCGCCGGCACGCCGACGATGATTGCGAAGCAAATCGCGCCGAACGTCAGCTCGAGCGTCGCCGGAAAATATTGCACGAGCTTTCCGGCAACCGACTCCTGATCGTCGATCGAAATACCAAGATCGCCGTGCGCGACGTGGTCGAGGTAGATCGCAAGCTGCGTGTACCACGGTTTGTCGAGACCGAACGAAGCGCGCAACGCAGCGACTTGCTCGGGCGTAGCGTGCTCTCCCAGCCGCACCGTCGCCGGATCTCCGGGGATCAGGTTAAGGAATAGGAAGCTGACGACAGTAATCGCGACCAAAACCACGAGCAGTCGAATCGTCCGCTCCAGGGCGAATCGAGCCATGCTTGGGCTCGATTCCCCGAGGGGGCCCCGAACAACTCCAGCGCAGGAGTCGCGCAGAGGGGGGGACAAACCCGGCAGGTCGCTCGCGTCCGCGGGCGGTTTTTGTGCGTCCGCTGCACAGTTGAGGGAGAAAGCAAGAGCGTGAGTCCCACATTCGCGATCGGGCTCGGCATCGCGGCCGGGTTACTCGCCATCGTCTATGGCTTGGCTTTGACGGCCTGGGTCCTTCGGCAACCCGAGGGAAATCCACGGATGATCGAGATTGCACGTGCGATCCAAGAGGGCGCGATGGCCTTCTTGCGCTTGCAGTACGTCACCGTCGCGATCGTCGCGGTCTTCCTTGCGATCGTCATCGCGCTACTCCCGGCCCCGCTCGGCTGGCAGCCCGCAGTCGGTTTCTTGATCGGCGCAACGCTCTCGGGTGCAGCCGGATTCATCGGCATGCTCGTCTCCGTCCGTGCGAACGTACGCACTGCGGAAGCGGCGCGCGGCGGACTCGCGCCGGCACTTGCAGTCGCATTCCGCTCGGGCGCGGTCACCGGACTGCTCGTCGTGGGACTCGGTCTGCTGGCGGTCAGCGGCTACTACTGGATCATGCTCGGCGTCAATGCCGGCCTCGAGCGATCCGGTCACAAACTCGCTCGGGGCGCTGGTCGGCCTCGCATTCGGCTGCTCGTTGATCTCGGTCTTCGCGCGTCTCGGCGGCGGCATATATACGAAGGCCGCCGACGTCGGCGCCGACCTGGTCGGAAAAGTCGAAGCCGGCATCCCGGAAGATGATCCGCGCAATCCGGCCGTTATCGCGGACAACGTGGGCGACAATGTCGGCGATTGCGCCGGCATGGCAGCCGATCTCTTCGAGACCTACGTCGTCACGACGACCGCGGCGATGCTGCTCGGTCACCTCGTGCTCGGAAGCACGTTGCCTTCTGCGGTCACGTTTCCGCTCGTCCTCGGCGCGGTCTCGATCGTCGCGTCGATCATCGGGACGATGTTCGTTCGATTGCCGAAGAATGCGGGCAAAGGCACGCGCATCATGGGCGCGCTGTACCTGGGCCTCATCGTAGCCGGCGTTCTTTCCGCAATCGCGTTTTATTTCGTCTCGAACGCGGAGTTCGCGGGCGCGACGCCCACCGGCATGGCGGTGTTCGTTTGCTCGCTCGTCGGTTTGGTCGTCACCGGGCTGATCACGTACATCACCGAGTACTACACCGGCACGCAATTCGGACCGGTGAAAGGCATCGCCAAAGCCTCGACGACCGGACACGCAACGAACATTATCGCGGGTCTCGGAATCTCGATGCAAGCCACTGCACTTCCCGCCATCGTGATCATCTTCGGTATTCTCGTTTCATATTCGCTGGCCGGAACGTACGGCATCGCTATTGCGGTCATGGCGCAGCTTTCGATGGCCGGCATCATCGTCGCGATCGACTCGTTCGGACCCGTCACCGACAATGCCGGCGGCATCGCCGAGATGGCGGACCTTCCGCAATCAGTTCGCGAAGTCACCGATCCGCTCGACGCCGTCGGCAACACGACGAAAGCCGTGACAAAAGGCTACGCGATCGGTTCGGCGGGACTCGCCGCGGTCGTGCTCTTTGCGTCGTTCTTGCAAGAGCTCTCCAACAAGTGCAAAGCAACGCCCAGTGCAGCCTGCGCGACGACGCCGATCTCGTTTTCAATCGGCGATCCGTACGTGCTTACCGGTCTTTTCCTCGGGGGCATCTGCACGTATCTCTTCGCATCGCTCGCGATGGAAGCGGTCGGACGCGCAGCCGGTTCCGTCGTCGAAGAAGTCCGTAGACAGTTCCGCGAAAATCCCGGCATCATGCAAGGAACGTCGCGACCGGATTACGGCACGACCGTTTCGATCGTCACCGGCGCGGCGCTCAAGGAAATGATCGTTCCCGCGCTCATTCCGGTCGGAATTCCGATCCTGATCGTGCTGCTCGCGGCGGTCGGCGTACTTCCCGGGCCAACCGGAGCGCAAATGCTCGGCGGCGTCCTGATGGGCTCGATCGTCACCGGACTCTTCCTCGCAATTGCGATGACGAGCGGCGGCGGCGCGTGGGATAATGCCAAGAAATACATCGAGGACGGTAACTTCGGAGGCAAAGGGTCGATCGCGCACCAGGCTGCGGTTACGGGCGACACGGTTGGCGATCCGTATAAAGACACGGCCGGACCCGCGATCAATCCGATGATCAAAGTCCTCAATATCATCGCGCTGCTGTTGGTCGGCTTCCTCGTTAGATAGCCGAGCAGGCCCTTTGTCACCCTCACTTGCGCGGCGGCGCGAGTGCGGGTAAATTGGTTGAATCAGCCGTGGGTATTACCCATGGCGCAATAGCATGTCTGCTGGAGGCACTAGCGTGTCCGTCTCTTCCACTCGGGCAGATCTCCGCTTGCAATTCGACCAGCTGCTGGCGCGCGTGCACATTGACGATACGACCGCGCGTGAAACGCTCGTCAACGACCTCATCGACATCGTCCCCCGCCGCGCATTCGATTCCGTCGAGCCGTCCGATGAGGGAATGCTGTTTTTTCACAGTGAGATCGAAGAACAGCACGTCGTTCCACTGCAGCAACAATTGCTGCGTACCCATCTCAACCTGGCGCCTGATAAGCCCGTAACGCTCTTCCTTTCCAGCGTCGGCGGCAACGTCTTCGCCGGCCTCGCGCTGGTTTCGACGATCACCTCGCTGCGCCGGCTCGGCCGGCAAGTAAACGTGCACATCGAGGGCGTCGCGATGAGCATGGCTAGCGTCATCGCCCAGGTTGCAAACTACCGGACAATGGAAGCTTCTTCGTTCTTCTTGCTTCACGAGGTCTGGTACCGCAGCAGCGGGCGGGTGAGCGATCACGGCGAGGAACGCGCCTTCCAAGAACGTTTGCAAGACCGTTTGTACGAGATCTACGCAAACCGGACCGGCAAGTCAATCGAATACTATCGCAAGAAACTCTACAAAACGGATTGGTACCTGGACGCAGACGAAGCCTTACACGAAGGGCTCGTTGACGCTGTCCTGACCGCACCCGGGCTCGCAAAACCCGCGGCGGTCATTTCGATCGTCCGTTAACCGGTCAGGCTTCGCAATTCGAATCGCCCGCGCGCCAGCGGACGCAGCGGCGCCCACAAGTCGCCGCGTTTTGCGATGCGCTCGCGCGCATTCGCGAGCGTGAAGTCCCCGATCTCGACACCGTCTTCAACCTCGCCCCACTCGACCGGCATCGAAACGGTCGCGTGCGGACGCGGGCGCACTGAATAGATCGAGGCCAGCGTGCTTCCCCAGCGATTCTGGTTGTAATCGACGAGCACGGTCCCACGCGGACGTTTCGAGACGTTGTAGGTCGTCGTTGCAATCTTCGGATACGATTTTTCGATGGCTTGCGCGAGCGCTTTCGCAAACGTCCAGACGTCCTTTTGGGTCGGGCCGCGAACGATGGGAACGTAGATGTGGATCCCTTTTGACCCGGTAGTCTTCGCGTAGTTCGGCATTTTCAGTCCGTCGAGCGCGTCGTGCACGGCCAGCGCAACCTCGCGCACCGTTGCAAACGGCGTCCCTTCGACGGGATCGAGATCGAAGTGGAGATAGTCGGGACGATCGTAGTCGTCGCAGCGCGCATACCATGGATTAAGATCGATACAGCCGAGGTTGATCACCCATAAGAGCGCCGCGGCTTCGTCGATGATCGGGAAGTCGATCACGTTTCCCGAGCCGTGCGTAATCCGGCAAGTCGTAATCCACTCCGGACGCTTCGGCGGCGTGCGCTTCATAAAAAAGAAATCGCCGTCGATTCCGTTCGGATACCGCTTCATCACCATCGCGCGCTCGCGCAGATGCGGCAACAGCACGCTCGAAACGTCGAGATAGTACTGCAAGAGGTCGCGCTTCGTGTAGCCGTCCTGCGGCCAAAAGATTTTGCCGAGATTCGTCAGCCCGACGCGCCTCTTGCCGACCGCGAAGGTGAGATCGTCCTCGCCGGTAGGAATCTTAGTCAACGAGCGTGGACTCGGCTTCCGTGCGCATCATCTCCTTCAACGCGAACGGCATACGCAGCGCAGCCCGCAAAGGATTCTTTGCATGGATGTTAGCCGAATCACCCGATTTCGTCTGCGTGCAAGAAACCAAAGCGCAAGAGCACCAGCTTCCGGGCGAAGCGGTGCTGGCCGGATACTCCGCCGTCTATCTCGACGCGGTCAAGAAAGGCTATAGCGGCGTCGCGATCTACGCGCGCGCGGGAACGGCGCCGCGCAACGTGGTGCGGGGCTTAGGTTCGGATCTCTCGACGATGAGGCGCGTTTTCTGCGTTTCGACTACGCCGATTTCACGATCTGTTCGCTCTACGTCCCATCGGGGACGAGCGGGCCGGCGCGCCAGGAGGTCAAGTACGGTTTCCTCGATCGTTTCTTCGTCGAATTGAAACGGATGCGCGATGAAGGGCGACCGATCGTTATCTGCGGCGACTACAACATCGCGCACCTCGACATCGACGTCTTCAACGTTCGCGCCTGCGCGGCAACGACCGGTTTTCTGCCGCCGGAGCGCGCTTGGTTCGATCGCGTTACGAATGAGCTCGGCTGGGTGGACGCGTTTCGCGTCGTTAATCAAGAACGCAAGCAATTCACCTGGTGGTCGGGATGGCGCAACGCCTTCGAAAAGAATCTCGGCTGGCGCATCGACTATCAGCTCATCACGCCGGAGCTGCGCGAACGCGTTCGCTCCGCCCGCATCTACAAAGAGGAGCGCTTTTCCGATCACGCCCCCGTGATCATCGATTATTCGGACTAAGCTTGGTTGGGATTCGCGCCACAATCGCGTCCGGGACGAAAATGTCGACCTGGGGCGGCGAGGCCGGGTCGTTCGAATAGACGGAGAAGTCGCGCACTCCCGCTTCGCGCAACACTTCCTCGTCGATGAAGAAATTGCCGGTGCACGTCCGCGCGGGACGCTGCACGATCTCGATCGCAGCGTCGGCGACGATCTCCGGTTTGCGCGCAAGTCGCGCGGCCCCCTCGCCACCAAGCAGATTGCGCACGGCCGCCGTATCGATCGTCGTCAGCGGCCACAATGAATTGACCGCGATCCCCTCGGCGCGCAGCTCCTCTGCCATTCCGAGCGTGCACATCGACATCCCGAACTTCGCCATCGTGTAAGCGACGCGACCGCTGAACCATCGCGACTGCATGTCAAGGGGCGGCGCGATATTCAAGATGTGCGGATTCTCGGCTTTCGCCAAATGCGGAATCGTCGTTTTCGAGCAGAGAAATGTTCCGCGCGCATTGATCCCGTTCATCAGGTCGTAGCGCTTCATGTCAGTATCGACCGTGCGCGTCAAGGCGATCGCGCTGGCATTGTTAATGCACACGTCGATACCGCCGAAGCGCGCGACCGTTTTCTCGACGGCGTCGCGTACCTGCTCTTCGAACCGGATATCACATGCGAGGGGCAGCGCTTTGCCGCCGGCGCGCTCGATCTCGTCGGCAGCCGTGAAAATGGTCCCTGGCAGCTTCGGGTGCGGCTCGGTAGTCTTCGCGACGATCGCAACATTGGCGCCGTCGCGCGCCGCGCGCAGCGCAATCGCAAGCCCGATGCCGCGGCTGGCACCCGTAATGAAGAACGTCTTTGGGCGCATCTAGCCTTGAGTTGCGGCGGCCTTGCGCAGCTGTGAGAGTTGATGCGCGTGGACGAACCGCGCGATCTCTTCTTTGAGAAACGCCGACAGATCCGCAAAGCCGACGCCGAACGTTGGTATGCCGTTCCGCGCGCTGCCCGTTTTCTTCACGAGCTTCGCTTTGCACGAGATTGGATCGAATGGCCGCACCGGAATGAGCTTCTTGACTCGCCGCTCACCGAACGGCGTTTGCTCCATGACTTCTTTTTCTTCGCCACCCATGTCGACCGCGCCGACCGGCATGACGAACGAAATCTCGATCTCGATGCCTTCCTCGTACTCGCCCGGCATCGCGAGCATCATGCCGCCGATCGAAAGATCGAGCGCCTCCGCGCGCACGGGGATGATGCGCCCATCTTTGTTGGGGACTTTTGCAGTAACATTGAAGTTGACGGCAGCGCGGTAGCCCTGTCGTTTCGCGCGTCCGCCGGTGTCGCCGTCGTCGATTACGTGGGTCGGCATCTCGGAGGGCTTGTAGGCTTTGCGGCGCTGGACTTCCGCGAGCTCGTGCGCCAACTTATCCTTCGCGGCTTCCGGCATGTCGAACTGAATGCCGTACTCGGCCGTCTTCGGATCGCTCATGCGAACGGCTACGATGTGTCCGTTGACGGCAATCGGTTCGCGCGACGGTCCCATCCACGCGAACGCGACGCGCGTGTGCGGCGGAAGCTTGACGGTCGAACGTAAGCGACCGCCACCGTCGGAGATGTCGACGAGTGTTAGCTTGAGGTCGCGGCCGAGATCAGCCAAACGAACGGTGATCTCAGCGTTGACGTCGAGCCGAAAGGCCTGACGCCGGACTTCGCTCATCGTTGCCGTATTAGGCGTCCGCGGCCGCAGCAGCCTTACGCAGCTGCGTTAACTGGAAAGCGTGGACGAACCGTGCGACCTCCTCGGTCGTGAATGCCGGCATTTCGATAAACGACGTTCCGTACGCCGTACCCTCGGGCGAAGCGCCGACCCGTTTTACCACTTTTGCCTTGGCGTGAATCGGCTCGAACGGCCGAACGGGCACAAGCTTCTTCACTCTGCGCTGGCCGAACGGCGTATTCTCGACGACTTCGCGTTGCTCGCCGCCGAGATCCACAGCCTCGACGGGCATAACGAAATCGAGCTCGAGTTCCGCGCCTTCTGCAATCGTTTCGTTGGTAATGACCATCACGCCGCCGATCGAGAGATCGGCCGCAATCGCGACGACCTCGTGCATGCCGCCCTTGACCTTGTACGAGATGGGGAATCGGATCGGCGCGCGATATGCTTTGCGTTTCGCGCGCCCGACGCCGCTGTCGCCGACGCTCGTCGGTTCGGTTTTGAAGGCCATGCGGCGTTGAATTTCGTGCAGCTCTTGAACGAGAATATCTTTCTCGTTCTGCGGCATCTCGAAACGCACACCGAATTCCGTCTCTTTGTGCTCGGTGATGCGGATGCCGACCATCTCGCCCCAAAGCTTGATCTCGCTTTTTGGTCCTTTCCATTTGAACTCGAGCGGCGACTTTGGAATGGGCAGCCGGGTGCGCACGCCGCAGCCGCCTTCGGAAAGATCGACGAGCGTTGCGCCCATCGAGCGGCCCGCGCCTTCAAGCGTTATGACGATATCTTCATTGACTTCGAGGCGAAACGCCTGACGTTGCTTCTCTGCCTCGGCCATGGAGAGGCTCTACTCCTCACCGTGCGAAGGCTCCTCGCGATATGGCTTGGATTTCCGCTACGTACGTGCTCGAATCGCGCGCAGATGAGGTCAAGAAGCGCGCGGCGGCGCTAGCGCTGGAGCAAAGCGTCGAGATGCCGCTCGAAGCCGTTGCCGATCCGAAGATCCGCGAATCAATCGTGGCGCGCGTGGCGTCGATCGAACCGATCGATGCGCAACGACATCGCGTCACGTTGCAGCTCGCAACGGCAACGACGGGCGAAGATGTGACGCAGCTTACGAATATGCTGTTTGGAAATTGCTCCTTGCAAGACGACGTCGAGCTGGAGGATGTCGCATTCCCGGCTGAGTTTCTCAAACGTTTCGCCGGACCGCGTTATGGCATCGCCGGATTGCGCGCGCTCGTCGATGCGCCGGAGCGTCCGTTGACGTGCACGGCGCTCAAGCCGCAGGGATCGTCGCCGCAAACGCTGGCCGAGCTGTGCGAAACGTTCGGACGAGCCGGAATCGACGTCATCAAGGACGATCACGGCATTGCCGATCAGGTCTACGCGCCGTTTGCCGAGCGCGTCCGGGCCTGCCAGGCGGCAGCCGAGCGCGCTTCGGATGCGATCGGGAAGCCTGTCGTCTACGCCCCGAGCCTCGTCGGCTCGCCGCGACGTATCTTCGAGCAGGCCGAGCGCGCGCGGGAATGCGGCGTTCGCGCCGTCCTGCTCGCACCGATGCTGATCGGCCTCGGGACGTTCGCTGAGTTCGTCGCGGCGTTCCCAGAGTTCGTAATCCTCGCGCATCCAGCGTTCGGCGGCGCTTCGCGTATCTCGCCGGTCTGGCTCTTCGGCACGTTCTTCCGCCTGCTCGGAGCGGACGCGATTATTTACCCCAACTACGGCGGTCGCTTCGCCTACAGCGCGGACGTCTGTCGAGCGCTCGCAAATGCGGCTCGCGAACCCTGGGATTCGATTCGGCCGGCGATGCCGGTCCCGGCCGGCGGGATGCCGGTCGAGCGCGTGGGCGAAATGATCGCGTTTTACGGCACGGACGTCATGCTGCTGATCGGCGGGAGCCTGCTTTCGGCCGGCGATCGACTCGCGGAGCGAAGCCGAACCTTTGTCGAGGCGGTTGTGGCTGGGGTATGAGGGAGACGAGCGCGGCACGCCACGCGCGGACGTTCCAGGCGGATGGCGCGAGCTACCGGTGGCAGAGCGTCGACGTACTGCAATATAAAGAAGACGGAAGCGCGCCGTTCAAAGACGTGACGCGCTCAGTGCTCTTCGAAGAAGCCGAGCTCGGCTATCAATGGCGCTATTTCGAAGTCGGCGCCGGCGGACACACGACGTTCGAACGGCACGAACACGTCCACGCGGTCATGATCTTGCGCGGCGGCGGCGAGGCGCTAGTCGGAACGGAAATCCATCCGATTCACCAATTCGATCTCTTCCGCGTGCCGCCGATGACGTGGCATCAATTTCGCGCGGGCGATGACGAACCGATGGGGTTCCTGTGTCTTGTGTCGAGCGAACGCGATCGTCCGCAACTTCCCAGCGACGACGAGCTGCGCGAGCTGCGCCGCAATCCGGAGATCGCGCGCTTCCTCGACAGCAACGACTAGCGCAAGTCTCTCGCTGCGGGGAGGCCCGGTAAGCCCTGCGCCGCATAGACCGCGCGCAGGATCGATGCCGCGACGACTTCGGCTGCCATGAGTCCAAGCAACGTCGGGTTTCCCGTTTTCTTGGCGCTGCCGGTCGCCATCGTGAAGATCGTATCGCCATCAAACATCGTGTGCGAGGGCGCAATCGCGCGCGCGATGCCGTCGTGCGCCATCTGCGCGATCTTCTGCGCTTGCGCTTTCGTGAGATCGGCGTTCGTTGCGACGACGCCGATTGTCGTCGCCGTCCCCGCGGCAAGTATCGCGGGAATCTCGCCGCCCAGGATCGTCTGCACCGCGTTGATCGTCTTCTTACCGTCTTTGCTGCGCGCGCCCGCGACGACGCGGCCCGTTGCCGGATCGACAACGTCGCCGATTGCGTTCACCGCGACGATTGCGCCGACGACGAGACCGTCGAGCGTAACCGATGCGGTGCCGATTCCGCTTTTCATCGCACGATCGAATCCGAACAGCTTGCCGACGGTCGCGCCCGCACCCGCGCCGACGTTGCCTTCTCCCGGACGTTCCGACGTCGCAGCGCCGCACGCCGTGTAACCGGCGGCCGCATCTGGACGAACCTTCGGATCGCCCACCGCAAGATCGAAGAGAATAGCAGCCGGCACGATCGGAACTTTCGCGATTCGGACGTCGTAGCCGATGCCGTGTTCGTCGAGCCATCGCACGACGCCGGTCGCGGCATCGAGCCCGAACGCGCTTCCGCCCGCAAGCGTGATCGCGTTGACGCGATCGACGAGATTTTCAGGATTGAGCAGATCGGTTTCGCGCGTTCCGGGCGCCGAGCCGCGCACGTCGACACCGCCGACGGCTCCGCCGGGCGGCGCAAGCACGACGGTACATCCCGTCGGCCGCGCGGTCGAAGTGAAGTGACCGACCTTGATCCCCGCGACGTCGGTAATCGCACTATGCGGTTCGATCATAAATGAGGCCGACTGCGCGTCTCCAAGCGACGCCGCAACCATTGCGCCGGTTGCAGCGCTCGCGACAAACGACCTTCTCTTCAACCGATCGTCAGCCCGAATTCGTACGCATCCGAACGCAGGTAGCAGACGCTGTTTTCAAGCGCTGCGCCGTTTTCACCGTAGCTGGTACGATCTAAGATCAAGACCGGCTCGGCTGCGGCGATCTCGAGCAGTCGCCCCGGTACATGACCCGCCGTCTGCGCGCGGATCGTAAGCTCGGCGCGCGCGATCCTTCGGTCTAGGCGTTCCAAAATGCGATAGATCGGTGTCGTCGACACTTCTTCGCGCGTAACGTCCTCCGTGATCGGATGCATGTGAATGCTCGTCACTGCAAACGGTGAATTGTCGAGCTTGTACAAACGCGTGACGAGCATCGCGCTGTCGGTCCCGAGTTTGGCAGCGATCGGCGCGTTCGGCGTCACCTTGCGAAACTCGACCAGCGAAAATTCGGGTTTGAGTCCGCGCGCGATCAGTCCGTCGTAGAATCCGCGCAGCGGTTCGGCCAGATCTTGGTGCACCTTCGGCGACGCAACGAATGTACCGACGCCACGGCGTCGTATGACGAGTCCGCGCCGTTCGAGGACCGACATCGCTTGGCGCACGGTGACGCGGCTGAGCCCGTAGCGATCGACGAGCTCGAACTCCCCTGGAAGACGGCGGCGTGGACCATATTCGCCGCTATTAATTCGGCGCGCCAAGTCCTCGGCCAGCTGCACGTAGAGCGCCTCTGGGCCGTCGAACTTGGCGTGCGCGAAACCCCTCTCGGCCAAGACAAACGTCATATTACATTCCAAGACAACATCAGGCAAGAGGGAACACCAAGTACCTAGGCAGACAAGCGTAGCGTGAAATCATACCGTATCGCCACGATCGCCGGTGACGGCATCGGCAAGGAAGTCGTCCCCGAGGGAATCCGCGTCGTCGACGCGGCCGCAAAAAAGGCCGGAATCAGGTTCGAATGGGACGCCCTGCCCTGGAGTTGCGAGGTCTTCGCGGCAACCGGCAAGATGATGCCCGACGACGGGCTCGCGCGCATCGCGCACCATGACGCGATCTTCTTAGGCGCGGTCGGCTGGCCGAGCGTCCCCGATCATGTTTCGCTCTGGGGTTTGCTCATACCGATCCGGCGTACGTTTCGTCAGTACGCCAATCTGCGTCCGGTCCGGCTCATGCCCGGGATCGAATCACCGCTCGCCAACCGCAAGACCGGCGACATCGATTTCTGGATCGTACGCGAGAATAACGAAGGCGAATACTCGTCGATCGGCGGCCGTCTCAACGACGGCACCGACGATGAGCTGGTCGTGCAAGAATCGGTATTCACACGGCGCGGCGTCGATCGGATTCTGCGTTTCTCATACGAGCTAGCGCGCAGCCGTCCCAAAAAACATCTAACCTCGGCAACAAAATCAAACGGCATCACGATCACGATGCCCTACTGGGACGAACGCGTACGCGCGATGGCGGCGAGCTATCCCGACGTAAAAACCGATCAGTATCACATTGATATTCTCACCGCGCACTTCGTCCAGCATCCGGATTGGTTCGATGTCGTCGTCGGCTCGAATCTCTTCGGCGACATTCTTTCGGACCTTGGACCTGCCGTCACCGGGACGATCGGCATTGCGCCCTCTGCTAATCTCAATCCGGAGCGCGAATTCCCCTCGATGTTCGAACCGGTGCACGGATCGGCTCCCGACATCGCCGGAAAGCGCATTGCGAATCCGATCGGTCAGATTTGGTCGGGCGCGATGATGCTCGAACATCTCGGTTACCCCGATGCAGCGAGCGCCATCGTCCGCGCAATCGAAAACGTGCTGCAGAGCGGTCCGCGCACGCGCGACATCGGCGGCACGGCCAATACCGAAGAGGTCGGGAAGGCGATCGCGGAGGCGGTTTAAAGCGAGCTGTAACGGCCTCGAATGCGAAACGGCGCGACTTCCTCGACTTTCACGCCTGCGGTGTTGCGCGCGATGATGCGGAGCGGATAGGCTCGGACGAAAAATGGCGGTACGTCGATCATGTGAAACGAAAATGCAAAGTGCCCAACCCTCGGCCTAGGCACACTGAAATCGAAGAGATTCGTAAAGATCTCGATGCTCGCGGTATTGGATGACGCGATGATCTCACCGCTCCATTCGTTCCCAAGCGCAACGTCGAGACTCGAAAAACGTACCGCTTGAATCTGCGGCGGCGCATCCGGCGCAGCAATGATCGGCGCCGGCCAATCCGCCGGCGTGCGCTGCGCGATGACGACGTTGGATGGGACGCGTGGCGGTACCGATGCGCATCCGCTCGCTGCGATGCACGCAATGATGAGCCAGGAGAACCAGTAGCTGGGCCGGTAGCTGGTGGCATGTCGATTGCGCCGCCGCGCAACGCGACGCTGGATCTCGCGATCAGCGTCGTCGGACTCTGGCTGGCCACTGGTTTTCTTTGGGATTCCTGGGCGCATTTGCACGTTCCGGTCGAGACCTTCTTCACGCCGTATCATGGAATCTTCTATGCCGCGATGGTCGTGGGCGCAGGCATCATGATCGTGACGGCACTCAGAAATCGCGCACGGGGCTATCGCGGTTGGAACCTCGTTCCAAAGGCATACCAAGCCGCTCTTGTCGGCGTTCCGATATTCTTCATCGGGGGCATCGGCGATCTGATCTGGCATACGATTTTCGGGATCGAGGACCGCGTCGATGCGGTGACCAGTCCGACCCACCTCATCATCGGCATCGGTGTCCTCACTGTAACGAGCGCGCCGATTCTTTCTGCGCTCGAAGCGCGCTCTGATCTTCGGACCCTGTGGTCCCAGCTGCCGCTGATTTTCTCGCTCGCAACCTGGATCGAGTTCGTACACCTGGGCATGGCATACGCGTTCGATCCGTCGGCGGCAAGGATGTATGCGCCGCCGGACCCCATCCTTTATTCCCCGGATTACTTCACGAACACGACGCTGTTCTTGTACAAAACAGGCACGGGCGTCGCCGTGATCATCTTGCAGACGCTGATCGTCATGCTCTTTGCGGTTTGGCTCGCGACACGATTTCGATTGCGCCCCGGCGCGATGACGCTCTTCTTCATATTTGGGAACTGCATCATCGCGGCCGCGATGACGAACGACACGCCGATGCTGGTCACATACGTCGTGATGTCGCTGGCGGCCGGAATTGCAGCGGATGCGATCATCGCGCGCTCGCCTTCGCCAACCGCTCCGCTTACGGGACGCTCGCTGCACGTCTTTGGTTTCGTCGTTCCGGTCGTATACTACGCCGCGTACTTTGCGGTCACGCTCGCGACGGGAGGCGTTTGGTTCAGTCCCCCGCTACTCGGCGGAGCGCTGGTATGGGCCGGTGTTTGCGGTCTTGGCGTGAGCTTCTTGCCCTCGCCGCAGGCGGCACAATAACCCCGGCCAAAACTCCGTCTCATGCAGAAAATCGCATTCGTCGGACTCGGAACGATGGGCGGACCGATGGCGCGCAATCTCATGCGCGCCGGGTACGCGGTGCGCGCGTACGATACAAATCCCGAAGCTGTAGCAAAGCTCGCTCGAGATGGTGCGACGGCTGCCGCGACACCAGCCGAAGCCGCGCGGGATGCCGACGTTGCAATCACGATGGTTCCGGACTCGCCGCAGGTCGAGGATGCGCTTCTCGGTCCGAATGGAATCGCGAGTACATTGCCCCAAGCCGCCGTCTACATCGATATGAGCACGATCGCGCCCTCGGCCACCGATCGCTTCATCGCCGCACTCGAGAAACGCGGGATCGATATGGTCGACGCGCCCGTTGGCCGCTCACCGCAACACGCAGTCGACGGGAAACTGCTGATAATGGTGGGCGCGACGTCGAAGGCGCTCGAACGCGTGCGCCCCATCCTGGAGAAAATGGGCGATACGATCATTCACTGCGGACCGCCCGGAATGGGTTCGCGCATGAAAGTCGTCAACAATTTCATGTCGGTTACGATCAATGTGACGACTGCCGAAGCGCTCACGCTCGCCGAACGCAGCGGACTCGATCCGGAAATCGCGCGTACCGTGATGCTGGGAACGGTCGCCGGAATGGGGCACATGTCGACGACGTATCCCGCGAAAGTCTTGCGCGGCGATCACACGCCCGGATTCGCGATCGATCTCGCCTACAAAGACCTCGGCTTAGCGCTCGATCTCGCGCGCGAGGTCGGCGTCGACGTTCCGACCGCAGCTGCGGCGCGGCCGGTCTACGACCGCGCGCGCAAAGACGGCCACGGACGCGAAGATTGGTCCTCACTGTACGCCTATCTGCGTAACGGGAAGGAGCGCTAGGGAAACCGCGCCGTACGATTGAGCGCGCGCATCTTTGCGAGATACGCGTCGCGCGTCAGCTTTGGTGTAAACGCGGCGACGACGCTCCTCGCCCGCTCCGCTTCGCCGCCGAGCAAATCGATGAGCGTGTGCGCCATCGCTTTGGCCGGCGTGATGTAGGCATCGATGGGACCCGTGATCCGGAAATCAACGGTATGATTCGCGCCCGTGCAACCGCCGTGATTGGGGTGCAGCACCGGCATCACGTGACAGAGATCGCCCGCGTCGGTCGAGGCTGAATTGGAAGGCGACTCCCCGTAGCGTGCAGAGCCAACCAGCTCGACGGCGTTTTCGCGGAATAGGTTGCCGAGCTCGCGGTTGACCGTAAGTGGGAGATATCCCGCAAGCGTTCGTATCTCGAGAGCGGCTCCGATCGCGAGCGCGCCGGCCTGCAGAGAACGATCGATCTTTGCGGCCGCTTCATCGATTGCTTCGAGTGACGCCCCGCGCACGAACGTCTCCAAACGCACGTCGGCAGGCACGACGTTGATCGCATCGCCGCCGCGCGTGATGATCGGATGAACGCGAATGTGGTCTTCGTCGCGGAATGTTTCGCGTTGCATGTGCATCGCCTGAATTGCAAGCGTCGCGGCATTGAGTGCGTTGATGCCGCGATACGGAGCGTTGCCGGCGTGCGCGGCGCGTCCCGTGAATCTCGCTTGCTTCGCGATGAATCCGTTATAGTGCCATGTCATCGACAGCAAATTGCCGTTCGGTGTTCCGGATGCGTGCACCATCATCGCAAGGTCGATGTCGTCGAAGACGCCGTCTTTGAGCAGCTCAGGCTTCCCACCCAGAAACTCGACCTTGCCGCGGCGCGCGAGATCCGTGCGCCATTCTAGATCAACGTATTCTTCAGCCGGTACTGCGAGAAACACGATTTCGCCGGCCAGGTGCGCTGCAGCCTCGCTTTCGATCAACGCGGTTGCGACGCCGAGAAGATGCGTGAGCTGAGCGTTGTGTCCGCAGGCGTGCGCGACTCCCGTCGCCGGGTCGGCATTGGGATGTCCGGGTACGGGAAGCCCGTCGAGCTCGCCCATCACGCAAACCGTCGGACCGGGCTTTCCCAAACGCAAGCGCGCGCGCACGCCGGTCAGGGCCAAACCTTCTTCGACCTGCAGATCCAGCCGCCGCAGTGCCTCCGCAATGCGCGTCGAGGTACGTTCCTCGCGAAATCCGATCTCGGGATGCGCGAACACGTCGTTTCCAAAATGCGTCAGCGATTGCGCATGCACATCGATGATCGACGCAACTTTGGCCTTGAGATCTTGCAGCGGTGGGCTCGCTAGCATGCGAGCGCGTACGTTTCGCGGCGTGGATCGGCGGCAGCTTCACGGACGCTTGCTGCGTTCAGCATGATAATCCCGGCTCCACCGAACGCTGCGCTGTGAGCCGGAAAATCGACGACGCGATGCCCGCGTGCTGCCAGAGCAGCACGTACTTCCGAAGAAACGCTGCGTTCGACGTTCAGCTCGCCCGAGGGCGTCAGGAACCAGCGTGGCGCGTCGATTGCGCGCTGCGGTTCGAGGTGGTCGTCGATGAGGCGCGTCAAAAGCTCCATGTTGGTGTAGGTCTGACTCGGACCACCCGGCGTCCCAAGGCAAATCGCAGCGCGTCCTTCTTTGCGAACGAGCAGCGGATTGAGCGTGTGCATCGTGCGTTTGCCGGGCTCGAGCACATTGGGTGATGACGGATCGAGCGAAAACCCCGTCATCCGATTGTTCAGGAGCGTCCCCGTCCCCGGTATCACCTCGCCGCAGCCGAACACATGATAGACGCTTTGCAAGAGCGAGACCGCGTTGCCATCCGCATCGACCACGGCAGCGTAGCTCGTATCGCTCCCGGCTTTCGCGAACAGATCTCCGGCCTCGTAGGTGCGCGCGCGTGCCGGATCGATCTCTTGCGCGCGTGCTGCCGCACGCTTACGATCGAGCAGCTCGGGGATGGCGCGCTCCGAGACGAACGCCGGATCGCCGAGATGTCCGCGTACGTCGCTCATTGCGATTTTCATTGCCTCTACTTGCAGATGAATTCGCTCGGCACTCGAATCCAAGAGATCGCCGATCGGGAGGTGTTCCAGAATTTGCATCGCTTCGAGCACCGCGATGCCGACCGAAACGGGCGGCTGTCCGATCAGCTCATAGCCGCGATAACTGGAACGCAGCGGCTCGCGCCATTCGGACTCGTAGCCGGCCAAATCGCTCGCGCGCAGCAACGCTCCGGTCGCTTCTGAATACCTGTCCAACGCTTGCGCAAACTCGCCGCGATAAAAACTCTGTGGCCCGTGCGCCGCAATCGCCTCGAGCGTACGCGCCAAATCGGACTGTACGAGAATCTCACCGCCTCGCGGCGCCCGTCCCTTTGGATAGTAGACGCGATAGGTTTCCGGGAAGCGGCGTAGCGTCTCTTCATTTTTTGCGAGCGTCGAAGCAAAGAGCGCCGAGACCGGCGCGCCGCGCGCAAGTTCGATTGCGGGCGCCAGCACCTCGCGTAACGTCAAGCGACCGAAGCGCGTGATCGCGCGATACCAACCGTCGACCGCTCCGGGGACCGACGCGGCGCGAAGCCCGAGAGGCTCGATCGTACCGTTCGGAAATGCATCGCGCGTCGCAAGTCGCGGTGCCGGTCCGCTTGCATTGAGCGCAAAGACATCGTTCGTTCCGGCTTTTGCGAAGAGCAAAAACAGATCGCTGCCGAGGCCGCATGCATCGGGCTTGAGCACGGCTGCAGCGGCTGCGATCGCGATTGCCGCATCGATTGCATTGCCGCCGGCCTGCAGCATGCGCATTCCAGCTTGCGCGGCGAGCTGATGACCTGCAACGACCGCCGCATTTCTTCCCATGATCGTCGGCCGCGTGGTTACGGCGAATGAGGTACCGAAACTCATCTCTCAAAGGCTCCTACAGATGGCTCGGAGCAATATCCTCTCGACGATGCCTGGTTTTGAGCCGATTCTCGATCATGCCGTCGTCGACGCTCGCGACGGCGTCGATGAAGCGGTGACGCTTTTTCGGCGGCTCGGTTTTTCGCTTACTGCGCGCGGCTACCATACGCTCGGCTCGGTCAATCATCTCGCCGTCTTCCAAACGAATTACATGGAGTTGCTCGGCTGGGAAGGCGCCGGGTCGAACGCGCGTCCGGAGCTTTCGCGCTATCCCATCGGCTTGAACGGCATCGTTTTCTGGGCGGACGATGCGGACACGCTCGCAGCTTCGCTCAACAACGCAGGTTTGCCGGCGCACCCGCCCCTCTCGTTTTCGCGGCCGGTTCGTCTCCCAAACGGCGCGCAGATGGACGCGCGATTTCGCACGGTTCGATTCGAAGCGGGAACGTTTGGATCGACGCGCCTCTACTTCTGCGAACACTTCACGCCCGAGCTCGTCTGGTGTCCCGAGTGGCAACACCACGAAAACGGGGCGCTCGATATCGTGCGCGTCATCATACAAGCCTCGCAACCGCATCGGCTCGGGACGCTTTTCGCGACGATGTTCGGCGAAGCAGCTACTTCGCTCGAGGGCGATCGCTGCATCGTGCAGACGAAAGGTGCACGCATCGAGATCATGCCGCGTTCCGAGATCGTACATGCGTTTCGCGACGCAGCACCCGATCTCGGAGGCCGCGACGAAGCAATGGCCGGACTGACGATTCGCACGGCAAGTCTCGCCACCGCGGCCGCCGCGCTTTCGGCCGGGTCGATTCCGACCATGCAGATCGGCAACGAACGCATCCTCGTCCCCGCCGCTGCCGCCCTGAACGTTATGCTCGAATTCGTAGAGTAGCTTCGAGCTCGGCGTATACGTCGCGGAATAAGCCCTTCCAATCGTTCGGAGCGTGCTGACGAAAGAGCCGCATCGTCGGATACCAGGGAGAATCCGGACGCCGCAGCTGCCATAACCAATAGCTACCGAAGCCGTTGAGAAGCCAGACCGGTTTTCCAAGCGCGCCCGCGAGATGCGCCACGGCCGTGTCAACGGAGATGATCAGGTCGAGCGCAGAAATCGCCGCGGCGGTAACGCCGAAATCGGTCAGCTCGGGCGCGAGATCGATGACCGGCAAGCGCTTGCATCGGTTCGTGCGCCCCCTTTTGCAAGCTGATCCAGCTAACGCCCTCGATATCGACAAGCCGCGCAAACTCGCTCACGGGCGCGGAACGATAGCGATCGAGCAAATGGCCCGGACTTCCGGCCCAGACGAGACCGATCTTCAGATCTTCTCCCAACTCGGCGAAGCGTTTTCTGAAAGCGTGTAGTCAACTCGCTCGATGCCGAAAGATACGGGACCGTGCCCGGGATGTTCGTCTCGTCGATGCCTAAGACGAAGGGTAGACTGCACAGCGGTAAGTACGCCGTAAACGTCTCCAGAATCGCCGGGTCGCAGCGATCCGCGACGACGCGAACGTCGGTCCGTTCCTTGAACAGCGGCAGCAGCTCGGGCGGAACCTCGACCACGACGTCGCCAGTTCGAGCCGCAACCTCCTGGAAAAATCGCGACGTCAGCACAAAATCGCCGAGACCTTGCTCGCGTGCGATCAATAATTTCCCGTCGAGCCGTTCCCCCGTCCAAATCGGAAGACGGTCACGATACGGAAAGTGAGCGCGCATGTGCGGATCGTGCTGTCGCCACTCGGCTTCCGGCCAACCTTTCGCAAGCTCGCCCGCAAGCAAGAGTCCCATTCCGTAATTGAGATGCGCGAGCGGCTCGCGCGGCGCCAGCTCGACGGCCTTCTTCCCGCAGTCGAGCGCATCATCGATGCGTCCGAGGCGCTGGTAAAGCACTCCGAGATTCATATTCGCCTCGTGGCGCTGCGTATCGAGCAACGTCGCGCGCCGGAAATAGCGTTCGGCGGCGGGGTAGTCGCCACGCTCGCACTCCGCTTGTCCCATGAGGATCGTCGCGAGCACGTCGTTCGGATTGCGCGAGAGAACCGATTCACACGCGCGGACGGCTTCATCCGGACGGTGCAGCGCGATCAACGAATCGCCGAGCGCATGGTTGGCCTCGATCTGATCCGGTTCGCGCGCCAAGAGACGCCGTAAGACGAGCACCGATTCGTCGTAACGTCCCGTCGTGTTGAATGCGACGCCGAGGCTCAGTGCCGCAGTTGCGTTTTCAGGCTCGCGGCGCAAGACGTCTTGGAAGACGTCAATCGCTTCGTCGAAGGCGTTCTGCTGATAGCGCGCGATCCCAAGGCGCAGCCGCGTCTCGATGTTCTCGGGCTGCTCGCGCAAGATCTTACGATACGCGTTCGCAGCTTCTTCGAAGCGTTTTTGCACCTCGAGCACTTTGCCGAGGTTGAAAAGCGCCGCCAGATTGTCTTTCGATGACGCCGATGCAAGCACGAACAACCGCTCGGCCTCGGCATAGTCACGCTGCGAGAACGCGATCGCGCCCGAAATATTGAGCGCTTCCGAGTCGCCGCCATCCCTCGCCAGAATCTCGTCGCAGAAACGTTTGGCCGCGCGTAAGGTCGCCGGCGCGGAAGGCCGTCGCCGCGGTCCAAGAGATTCGCTCTCGCCGCTTCCTACCCATTGTGTCAGCCAGTTGGCAGCTCTGCGCTCAGCATGGCACCTACGGAGGTTCCCGATGGCGATTTACCAGTGTCCGGACTGTTTGGGGGTACACGAAGAGGGACGGAACCGGTGCTCGGACTCTTCGTTCGTTGCGAATTGTGTTTACTTGAGGCATCCCTGAGCGAAGTGTTACGAGGAACGACGACCCGCTCGAACTCGAGCTTGTTGCGGCGCGGGCCGCGTAGCGGCTAGCTTCTGCGAAATCAGCTCGGGTGTCTGCGAGGCGGCGAACAGGAAACCTTGCGCGTGACGACACCCGAGCCGCATGAGCGCGTCGGCTTGCCGTTGATGTTCGACACCCTCGGCGATCACGTCGACTTCGTACGACGCAGCTAGTTGCGTCAGCAGCTTGACGATCGGCTCGCTTCCGAGGCCGCCGCTTCGTCCATGAATGAACGAGCGGTCGATTTTGAGCGAGTCGATCGGAAATTCTTGAAGATAGCGCAGCGACGAATATCCCGTTCCAAAGTCGTCGATGCAGAGCTTGACGCCGAGGCCGCGTAAGCCGACCAGCGCCGCGTTCGCGTAGTTGCTGCTGCGCAAGATCGCGTGCTCGGTGATCTCGATCGTCAGCTCCTGCAGGCCGAAATCGAGTGTTCGCGCAGCAAATGCTCGACGAACGGCACGACGTCCGGCTGCAGAATCTCTTGCACGCTGAGGTTCACGTGCAACGAGAACGGGCGCCCGTCTGCGAATGCGGCATCCACTCCGCGTAACGCCGGCACGATTCCGCCAAGACGAAGCGCCCGATCGGAACGATCGTCCCGACTTCTTCTGCAAGCGGAATGAATTCACTGGGCGAGACTTTGCCGAGCGTGGATGGATCCATCGGATTAAGGCTTCGACGCCGACCATCGTTCCGTCGTCCAAGCGTAACGATCGGTTGATATTCGACCGTGAACTGGCTGCCGTCGACGGCATCGCGCAAACCGCTGATCAAACCCAAACGGCGTGCCGATTGCGAGTGCATTTCGGCATCGAAGAGCGCTTTGCGCGACCGGCCGCTCGTCTTCGCAGCATACATCGCGACGTCGGCCTCGCGCAGAACGTCCGAGATCGTGGCATGACGCGGCTTCGAGGATCGCGATACCGACGCTCGCGGAGGCAAAGACTTTACCGTTCTCGTGCTCGATCGGTTGGATGATCTCGTTGATCATCGCATCGACGTGGTCTTGAACTTCTTCGATCCCGGTGCGATCGCGCAGCAGCACCGCAAACTCATCGCCGCCCAAGCGTGCCACGACGTCGCTGCGCTGACGTCGTAGCCCGCAATCGCTCGGCGACGCGGAGCAAGACCAAGATCTCCCGCCAGATGCCCGAGCGTATCGTTGATCGTTTTGAACTCATCCAGGTCGACGAATGCGACCGCGTTCGTGCGGCCGTGCGACCGTGCCGGCGCGCAGCGTCGCTTCGAGCTCTTCGGCAAAAAGCTGCCGGTTGGGAAGACGCGTCAATCCGTCGTGCGTTGCTTCATAGCGCAGCTGCGCGTGACTTGCCTCGAGCAAACGCCGCCGCTCGACTTCCGCTGCGTGCGCGCGCGCGTTTGCGAGCGCGAGCCCGACCAAGTTGACGAAGAGCTGCATCGAGCGCAGCGTCTCGCGCGAGGGAATCGCGCCGTCTTCCGGGCCGTCGACGCCCATGTAGCCGAGCATCCCGCCGAGCCGGTCACGCAACACGAACGTCAGCGAGTCGCGCTCGTGCCACTGTTCCGGTGCCTGACGCGGCGCATCCACCGGCAGATCGCCCGAATAGATCGAGCGCGACCATTGCGTGTCGGTTTCTGCGGGGATGAAATAGCACGATTCAAAGACTTCGAATTCGCGTTTGAGAATCGCGCGAATCTCATCGCGCCCAACACGTTCGCCGATGCGCTGCGGCCGTCAAGATTTTCCGGCCAGCCCTGCATGACGCGCCGTTGCATCGGCGCGGAAGCATCTTCTGCGGCAACGATCGTGACGTATTTGAAACTGGAACAGATCACGGACCGCGGCAGCAATCGAATCGAGCCCGCGGTCGAGATCTTCAGCTTCGAGAATATCGCGCGTTACGGCAAGGAGCCGCGCCAGCGGTGCCTCGAGCGGAATTGAGGCCATCCGCGCCGCCTAGAGTTTGATCTTCCAGCGCGGGCGGGGTCTTGGACCATCGGTTGCGGGGCGGGACGTACGTCGAGAGTCCCGCGTCGACGAAGCCTTGCAGCGTTACCGGATTCGTTTCTTCGAGCGTAACGCGACCATTCGAGCGGATGCGCAGCGTCTCGTCGTTGATGAGCGCGAAATCATTTCCGCCGACGTCGGCGACGATGTCGCCCGCGCCGCAATCAAGACACGTCAAAATGTCGCCGCTCAAGCTGTCCGCGAGCAGGGCGATCGTTCCGCGAATCGCGATCCGCGCGAAGCGCGTCGAGACGACGTACGTCTCATTGCCGTCGTACGGCTGATGAATATCGAATCGCAAAACGGAGCCGTCCGATGGGAGCCGAATCGCCGAGCCTTCCCACAGGATCGGATCCTGATGCCGGCGCACGTGCTTGCGCTTCGAGAACAGCGCGTGAACTTGAATGACGCTGTTTCCGCCCAGCGTCACATGAGAATCGTCGGGAAAATCGAGAACCGCAACGGACTGTGCCTGCGTCGATGCGTAGGCGTCGTTCTCGAACGTGCGCGAGATCGCAACCATGCGTCACCGGCGCGGACGCGCTGTTCTGATATCCGACGATACCCGGCCAAGCGCTGCAAGGTCATGTCGCTCGAGGTTCCACCGGGGAGAGCTCCCGCGAGCATCACGACAGATACAAAGAGAACCGCCGCTGTAGACCGCATCGACGGCTGCTCCTGGATGCCGCCGTTTCCTTCCTTCTAACAGACCCGAGGTTTGCTCCAGCTTAATCAACGAACAGCGCGAACATGGATCTCGGGCTGGGCGGCAAGATCGCCCTGGTCACGGGCGCGGCGAACGGAATCGGGCGCGCCATCGCACAGGCGCTCGCGCGCGAAGGCGCCCGCGTCTATCTTGCGGATTTGGATGCGGCCGGGGCCGCTGAAGCGGCCGAGGAGCTGGGCTCGGGCGGAGCTGCGGCTGAGGGGATCGGCATCGACGTCGGCGACCCGGACTCTGTGGAAGAAACGTTCGGACGCGTTCGCAGCCGGGAAAACCGTCTCGACATCCTCGTTAATAGCGCCGGCGTCTTGCGAACGAGTACGCTGCACGAGTCGACGCCCGCCGACTGGGAACTGCTCTCGCGCATCAACGTCGGCGGCGTGTATCTGTGCAGTAAAGCTGCCGTCGACGCGATGAGCGAGCAGCGCTACGGAAAGATCGTGAACCTCTCGTCGATCTCTGCGTTCAAAGGTGGAGGATCGGTCGGGAACGTGCTCTACGGAGCGAGCAAAGCCGCAGTCGCTGCGTTGACCAAAGGTTTCGCGCGAGAGTACGCACCGCTTGGAATCAACGTCAACGCCATCGCGCCCGCGGTGACGCAAACGCCGATGACGCAGGACAGCTTTTCGAATGCGGAGCTGCGCACGCGTGTCGAGCACAGCATACCGGCCGGAAGAATCGCCGAACCTTCCGAGATTGCGAGCCTAACGCTGTTTCTGGTCTCCGATCTCGCCGCGTACGTCAACGGCTCGATCGTGGTAATCGACGGAGGCTTGCTGACGGCCTAGCCGGCGCCGGCTGCCGCCGCGACCGCCGAGTCACCGTTCGAAGGAATCGGCATGTAGAACTTGCGCATGGCGAGCAGCGATGCCAAGCTGACCGCAGCCACGATCACCATGTAGCCCGCGACGAGCCAGGGTGTTCCGCTCGTTTTCAAGAGGGCCGTTGCGATGATCGGCGTCAAGCCGCTGGCGAAAATCCCGGAGAACTGATAAACGAACGAAATGCCCGTGTAGCGCACGCGCGTATCGAACAGCTCGCTGAAGAGAGCCGCTTCCGGTCCATAGATGGCCGCATATGCGATACCGAACGGAATCGTAATCGCGAGCCATGCCCAGCCAACGCCTTGACCCATCAGCCAAAACGCCGGATATGCGAGGATGGCCGTCGCGATAACGCCGCCGCCGAAGACTTTGCGCCGCCCGATGCGATCGGAAAGTCGCGACCAGAACGGGATGAAGAAAATCATCACGATCGCCGCAATCGTCACTGCATTGAGAACGTCGGTGCGCGGATACTTCAGGGTCCCGGCCATGTATGCGATGACGAACACCGCGTAGATGTTGAAGCCGACGCCTTCGATATAGCGGATGCCCATCCCGAGGATCACGTTCCAGGCATAGCCGCGCCACAGCTCGGCGAACGGGACCGTTGCAATCTGCTTGCGCTCCTGAACTTGTTGGAACAGCGGCGTCTCGAAGATCCGCAAACGAATGTAGATGCCGATGATAACGAGCAGGGCGCTGAGCGCGAAGCCGATGCGCCAGCCGTAGTTCAGGAAATCATCCGACGACATACCGTGTGTAAGGAGTGCTGTGACGATCGTCCCTAGCGCGAGACCGGCGGGAACGCCGATTTGCGGCCAGCTCGCGTAGAATCCGCGATCGCGATCCGAGGCGTGCTCAGCGGACATCAGGACTGCACCGCCCCATTCGCCGCCTAAACCGAAGCCTTGCACCATTCGCAAGACGAGCAGTAGGATCGCAGCCGAGGTCCCGATCGCACTATACGTCGGCAGAAACGCGATCAAGAACGTCCCGACGCCCATGATCAGCAACGTAAGAATCAGCATGCTCTTACGGCCGATGCGATCGCCGAAGTGTCCGAAGAATACTGCGCCGATCGGTCGAGCGACGAATCCTACGAACGAAGCGGTGAATGCGAGTAGCGTTCCGACGACCGGATCGAACTGTGGAAAGAAGAGCTTGCTGAACACAAGCGCCGCCATCGTGTTGTACAGGAAGAAGTCGTACCACTCAACCGTGGTGCCGACCGTGCTCGCCAATGCGACGAGCCGAATATTACTCGTTCCTGTAGTGGACGAACGTACTGCCATGGTGTCCCCTCCCGGCTATACCGGTACGGACATTTCCGCCCGGCCCTGATTATCCTCGTCTACACGCGCTCGAGGGCGATGCTCGCGCCTTGCCCCCCGTTGCCGCAGATCGCAGTCACCGCGTAGCGTCCGCCCGGGGTCTCGAGCTGATGGACCGCGTTCAGCAAGACGCGAACCCCGACATGCCGATCGCCGGCTGCGCTCAGCGATTCACGCACCGCGTGCGACCCGATATCGCGCGCCCTCAGTTTCTGCAGTGCGCCGTCAAACTTTCCAATCGGCGTTCGCACGCCGCCCAGCATCTCAATCACGATTTCACCAAACGGAATGAAGCAATGTCGTTGCGCCCTGCAAGCTCGCGCAGGAGTGTGAGTAACGGAGTTCGATCAACCGCGTACGCGCGCTGGATCGGGCCGGCGGCCTTGAGCGCATCGTACTGATCCGCGCCGTAGAACACTGCCAAAAGCAGATCGTCGTCAGACTCGAACGGACCGCGCTCGCGACGGATTCGCTCGAGAGTCGGCGGTATCAGATCGCCCGGACGTTCCGTCACGATTCGTTCGCCGGTGGTAATGCGGTCGTACAAGTTCGGCTCGACCGGTGCAGCCAGCTCGCCGTAATAACCGAGCACGTAACGCCGCACTTCGTCGGGGATCGTCTTGTAGCGCTCGCCACCCACAACGTTCAGCGTCGCTTGCGTTGCGACGAACTGCGCAAAGGGACTCACGATGATCGGATAACCGAGATCTTTGCGAACATGCGCCATTTCTGCGAGAATCGCATCCAGCTTATTCTCTATCCCCATGTCGCGTAACTGACTGCGCAGATTTGAGATCATGCCGCCCGCGACGTGATGCTCGTAGTGAAATGGATCGTATTCCAGAACCTGGCCGAGCGGCTTGCCTTCACGCTCCGCGACGTACTTGAAATGCTCGCGCACCGGCTCGAGCATGTCCAGGTTGAGATCGACGGCGAAGCCCATGCGCCGTGCGTTGTTCGCAACCCATTCCGTCGACGGCTGCGAGGCGCCGTTGGCGAGGACTGACGTCGCCGTGTGCACGACGTCGACGCCACACGTAATTGCTTCGAGCGCGGCGAGGGGCCCGAGGCCCGTCAAGCAATGCGTGTGCAGTTGCAACGGCAGTGCCCCGATCGCCAAACGCAGCGCGGGAATCAGCGTACGAACGCGCTCTGGCGTCAGAAGCCCGCTTGGGTCTTTCAAGTACAACGCATCGACGCCAAGCGCGATGATCTCGAGCGCCTTGCGGACGTAATATTCATCGGTGTGCACGGGACTGATCGTGTAGACGACGCCGGCCGCGACATAAAGTCCGGCCTCCTTGGCCGCGCGCACTGAGACGACGAGGTTGCGTATGTCGTTGAGTGCATCGTACGGTGTGTGATATCGAATTCCGTTGGCAGCGATGCGTTGCGCGTTGAGCTCAACAACGTCGTCCGAAAAGAGCTCGAACGTGTACAGACTTTGCCCGCGCGTCATGATGATCAGCGGCGTGCGAGTGATCGCCTCGCTCATGATGCGCATCCGCTCCCACGGATCTTCGCGCAAGAAGCGCACGCAAACGTCGAAGACGGCGCCGCCCTCTAAATCGATTGCTTCGAAGCCGGCGCGATCCAGATACTCGGCGACGGGCAACATCATCGCGGTCGTCATGCGTGTCGACCACAAACACTGATGCGCGTCGCGCAGGGTCGTGTCGAGAAACCGAACGGGCTTGGTCACAGCGGATCGAAAACGATGAGCGTCCGACCGAACTCGACGAGCGTTCCGTCCTCGGCGGCGATCGCGGCGACCCGTCCAGCTTTCCCAGCTTTAATCGTGTTCATCAGCTTCATGACTTCGATGATGCAAAGCGCATCATCCGCCGAGACAACGCTTCCAACTTGTATGAATGGCGGCGCATTCGGAGCGGGCGCTCGATAAAATGTGCCGGGCATTGGTGCGTTCAGCGCGAATTGCCCCGGCGGAAGCGCGACGCTCGGCGATGCCTTCGCGGGCATCCGAGTGCCGGCGGTTCGGCGACGGACTTCGAGCTTGAAATCGCCGATTTCGATGTGTACTTCTTCGAGGCTCGACGCGTCGAGGATGGCGAGGATTCTTCGAACGTCGTCGTAGTTCAGATCTGCCATCGAATGCGTGCCATGCCCGCAAAAGATTCCGCAGCCCTTCCCAAGGGCGCCTTGACAGTGCCGGCATCGCGGGCTAAATTGGTCTGACCGGTCATACCGGTGGACAGGTTGGGCCATTGGAAGCTCGCGCGCTCGCGCTCCCAAAGAAAACTCATAAGCTGGTCGATCGCCTCTTGCAATACATCAGCTCGGGGGAATGGACGATCGGCATGCGTCTGCCGCCGGAGCGAACCTTGGCTTCCAGCCATCGCGTGAGCCGTGCGGCCGTTCGCGAGGCGCTCGCTGCATTGCAGCTCGCCGGCTACATCGATACGCGCGTCGGCGACGGGAGTTATGTCGCAAGCGCTCCCAAGCCCGATTTCGAACGCGACCGGCGCACTATACTCGCCGGAATCGGTATCACGGAAACACTCGAGGCGCGCGAAGCGCTCGAGGTCGCGTGTGTACGTCTCGCAGTGCGCAAGGCGACGCGCGCCGATATCGCCAGACTGAATCGCAAGATGCGCGGGCTCGCGACACTGGTCGCAAAGGGTGAACTCAAAGACTATCTCCTCGCCACGCTTGATTTTCATCTGGAGGTAGCGGCGGCCGCGCACAACCCATTCTTGCAGAGCGCCGTTTCCGAGTTGATCGAGCGCCATCGCAACGATCAGTGGCTGCTCCACGAACGCTACACACCGCACACGGCTCAGATATCGTTACGCATGCACGCGGCGATCGCAGACGCTATCCGCCGGAAAGATCTTTCCGCCGCCGTTGCGGCGGTCACCAAACACTACGACCATTATCCTTTACTTTCCGCATCGACTCACAAAGGGAAAATCAAGTGATCAAGGACCTTCCGAGCCAACAAACCGATCGATTTGGGAACGCGCTTGCGGCGGGACTTCCGTACGCGCGCGGCCGCATCTTGACCAGCACGGAGACCGATTTCAAGAAGCTCGAGCGCGCGTGGCGCGTTATCCGTTCGCGCGGTCTGGATGAGGTTTACAACTTTACGGGACTCGAGCACGGCCTGCCCATGGAACCGGATGAGCTCGCGTTCGTTACCGACGAGCTGGCGCCGTCGCTGTACGCGGATCGGCTGCGCGATGCAACGTTCAAGCACTTGGGCGGAAAAGCGCCCGAGCACGATGTCGCAGCCTTTAATCGCCTGACCGGCGCGACGATTGCCGTTGCTCAGGTAACGGTCAAGCCCGGCGACGTCGTCATCGGCGTTTCGGCGAGCCATAGCCATCCCTCGGTCCCGCGCGCGGTCAGCCTTGCCGGTGGAACGTTCATCGATACCGTGGGCGCACAGCAATTCGAAGAGGAGCTAGCGCGCCAACCGCGCGTTGCGCTTGTCATCATGACGCGCCTTGCGGTCACGTACGAAATGCTCGAGCTCGATCAGATCAAACGCGTCATCGCAGCGGCTCGTGCGCGCGGCATCACGGTGTATGCAGACGACGCCGGCGGAGCGCGGGTTGGCCCGGCGATCTTCGATCAACCGAGGCTCTTGGATCTCGGCGTCGATGCCGTAGCCACAGGTCTCGACAAGTATGGAACGCGCGGTCCGCGCCTCGGGCTGCTCGCCGGGCGCGCAGATTTGGTCGGGAAAGCACGCGCACGCAGCTGGGAGCTTGCGATGGAAGTGCGTCCGTTGCTCTATCCCGCGATCGTTCACACGCTCGAGTCATATACGCCCGAACGCGTTCGCGAGCTGGTTGCATGCACGAAGGAGCTCACTGCGGCATTGCGTTCACGCCTTGGCGACACGGTTTCCGAAACACCCGTTATCGGAGCGCTTCTCGGCGAAGACATTTTGCAAGCCGCGATGCAACGAGCCGGCGTCACGGCGCCGCCGATCGTTCCGTTTGAAGCGACGGCCGCACTCTGCATGCTGCTTTTGGAAAACTACGGCGTGCTCACCGTACACTTCGTCGGAGTACCGCCGGGAACGGGCGATCTACTCGTCAAGTTCATTCCACCCGAGACGCTCTCGCGCTTCGGCGGAATACCAGCCTATGTCGACGCGGTCGACAAATCGCTCGACGCGCTCGCGGGCATGCTCGCAAAGCCGCAAGCGTTGAGCTCACTCTATTTCGGTTGATCGACTCCCCCCCACGCACTTTCCGCCGAAGGAGGCGCCGCATGTCTAGAATAGTTCGAATGCTCCTAGCTTGTTCGTTGCTCGCCGTCGCTCCATTTGCGATGCAGGCCCGACCGGCCAATGCGCAAGCAACTTCCCTTCTCGCCGAAGTTCAGCAACGCGGAACCGTCCGTGTCGCAACGACGACCGGCTCGCCGCCCTTTGCGTTCGTCGACAAAGACGGTCAGCTCGCGGGCTTCGACATCGACATTGCCAAGCTGATCGCAAAATCGCTGTTCAACGATGAAAATAAAGTTGAATTCGTTCGGACGACGTTTGATGGAAGATTCGAAACCGTCAACAGCGGCCGCGCCGATTTCGGCATCATGGTGACGACGGTCTATCCGGCGCGCCTTCTCCAGGCGGCCTTCACGGAAGGATACATCGATTCGGGCAACGGCTGCCTCGTTCGCAAGAACTCGCCGCTCCATACTTTTTCAGACCTGGACAGCCCCAAGGTCACGATCGCTTTCCTCAATGTCGATCCGGACCACAAACGACACGAGCTGCTCTATCCGAAATCCAAAGCGATCTATCTTACGCAACAGGCCGCGCAATATGCCGCCGTCCTCAGCGGTCAAGCGCAAGCTGCGTGCACCGACCGTCCGTTCTTGGCATGGATCGTCAGCCAACACCAAAATGAGCTACGGATGCTCCCCGGCAACACCCAGGGAACCTACAACAACGCCATCTTCATGAAGCAAGGCGATTTCCAGTGGTGGCTGTATCTCAACACGCTCGTTCATGAGATGCGCTACGGCTCGCTGTACACCGATTACGACAAGATCTACGTGAAGTGGTTCGGCGTGCACGCTCCACCCGAGAGATAAGTTGAACGCCTTTTCCCGGCAGCTAGCGTACCTGTTTCCACGCTTGCTGCCGGGACTGTGGATTGCACTGGAGCTTGCGATCATTGCGATCGTGGTCGCAGCGGTCGCCGGGCTCGGGCTTGCATTGCTGAGGAACTCACGCTGGGTATGGATTCGGTGGCTCGTTGCGGCCTACGTCGAAGTGCTTCGCGATACGCCCTTACTCGTCCAGATGTTCTTCTTTTTCTTCGGGCTGCCGCTGGTCGGTGTGCAGTTATCTCCGTTCCAGGCGGCCGCGCTGTCGCTTGCGACGCAACATGCGGCATTCTTCGCTGAAGTTTATCGCGGTGGGTTTCAATCGGTCAGCCGCAGGCACAAAGAAGCAGCCAAAGCGCTCGGCATGGGCTATTGGAAAACGCTCAGGCTCGTGACGCTGCCGCTCGCGGTCGTGCGAACGCTTCCGGCGATTAGCAACGAGCTGGTCCAGATCGTCAAAGACACGTCGGTTGCTTCTACGATTGCGGTCATGGAGCTGACATTGCAAGCTCGAACGCTGGCAGAGCAAACCGCGGCGACGTCGCTCGCGTTTGTTGCCGTTGCAATTTACTACTTGGTGATCACGGGCGTCATCACCATTGGTATGCGCGCTCTCGAGCAGCGACTCCGGTTCGCGGAGTAAGACACGATGAACATTATAATCGACAATGCGCCATATCTGATCAGGGCAGCCGGAAACACCCTTTGGTTATCCGCAGTCAGCCTCGGCATTAGCCTCGTGTTCGGAACCGCAATCGGCGTTCTCGCGGCGTTTCGTTTCTGGCCCATCGTCATTCTGAATCAAATCGGCGTCTACTCGGTACGCGGAATTCCGTTGCTCGTCGTCCTGTACTTCATCTACTTCTCGCTGCCGCTGATTCACATCGACATCGACCCGTACTCCACGGCCGTCATAGGCCTCAGCCTCTATTTCACGTTCTTCATAAGTGAGGTCGTGCGCGGCGCAGTCATCGCAATTCCGCGAGGGCAGATCGACGCCGGGAAGAGCATCGGTCTTTCATTTTGGGCGCGCGTCCGACTGGTCATCTTGCCGATCGCCTCACGTACGGCTATCCCACCGCTGATTAATGTTGCGATCATCCTCATCAAAGGAACGTCGTACGCTTCGGTGATCAGCGCGTGGGAGCTCACGACGGCAAGCACTGAGGTCGCGCAGCGCACAATCGCGCCGTTTCAAGTGTACGGCTTTGCCCTCTTTCTCTATTTCGTCATCTGCTTTGCCCTGACGAGTCTTGCGCGTGTCGCCGAGCGGCGATTGGGGTTTGCGCACTGATGCCGAAATTGCGGATTCGCGGCCTTTACAAGTCGTTCGGTTCCCTCGAAGTCCTGCGCGGCGTGGATCTGGACGTCGAGAGCGGCGAGGTCCTTGCGATCATCGGCGCGAGCGGCTCAGGCAAGAGCACGATGTTGCGCTGCATCAATTTGCTAGAAGATTACGACCGCGGACTGATCGAGGTTGACGATGAGTCGGTCGGCTATACGATCGATGGATCCGGAGCCCGCCAAAAACGGACCGAGCATGAGAACGAGCGGCTGCGAACGCGGGTCGGCATGGTCTTTCAATCCTACAATCTTTTTCCGCACCTGCGGGCCATCGAAAACGTAACGCTCGGACCAGTTCACGTCAAAGGCGAGTCGCGGGCCGACGCAACCGCGCGTGGACGCGAGCTGCTTGCGAAAGTCGGTTTGGAGCAAAAGGAACAAGAACACGTTGCCAACCTCTCGGGCGGACAGCAGCAGCGCGTTGCCATCGCGCGTGCCCTCGCGATGAGCCCCAGCCTCATGCTCTTCGATGAGGTGACGTCGGCACTTGATCCCGAGCTGGTTGGCGAGGTTCTACAAGTGATGCGACGTCTCGCCGAAGAGGGTATGACGATGCTCGTCGTGACGCATGAGATGCACTTCGCGCGCGACGTCGCCGATCGCATGGTGTTCTTCGCTGACGGAACGATTGTCGAGGAAGGCGTTCCTCGCGATCTCATCGATCGCCCACGTGACGAACGCCTGCAACGCTTCATGCGCCGGTTCTCGGCAATCTCATGATGACTGCCTACGACGTCGAGGGCATCCGACGCGAGTTCCCCGTCACCGGGAACATGTTGTACCTGGACTCAGCGTTTCAGACGCCGCTTGCAAAAAGTGTGCGCGAACGGCTGATGACCTTTTACGACGAAGCGCATTATAACGCAGGGCCAAAGTCGGTGTGGCTCGAGCGCCTGGGCCGCGTGCGCGCGAAAATCGCAGGCCTCCTCGGTGCGGAGCCTTCCGAAATCGCATTCACAAAAAATACGTCGGAGGGCCTGAACATCGCCGCTCACGCGCTGCAATGGACTCCCGGCGATAACGTTCTCCTCGTCGAAGGCGAGCATCCGAACAATACGTGCGCCTGGCTCGGCCGCCGCAAGGCCGGTCTCGAAGTGCGGCTCATTCCGGAGGCGCGCAATTGGGTCGATGACGAAACGTTCAAACCATTCGTCGACGCCCGCACGCGAGCAATCGCGGTCTCGCACGTTATGTTTCACAGCGGACAGCGCAACGACGTCGAACGAATCGCGGCGTTGTGCAGCGAACGTGACATCAAACTCATCGTCGATGGAATGCAATCCATCGGAGTACTTCCCGTCGACGTCAAGAAGCTCGGCATCGCGATGTTCGCCGCGGGCGCACACAAAGGTCTTCTCGCTCCGCAAGGCATCGGCGTTCTTTATTGCGACAAGGAACTCGCGAGCAAGCTCGAGCCCGAATACTACGCGCTCTCTGCGCTTGCGAATCCGCCGGCGGATCTCGTCATCGGTCCAGATCCATTCGAATTCGCAGATGGCGCTCGCCGTTTCGAGCTTGGCAATTACAATCACGCCGGCGTGCACGCACTCGATGCGTCGATTGACCTCATCCGCAGCGCGGGTGTGCCGGCCATCGCCGAGCACGTTTTGAATCTCGGCGATCGATTGATTGCGCACCTCGACGAGCTGGGCATCGAGCTCGTTGGACCACGCGAACGTCACTATCGTTCGCATATCTACGTCCTGGCACTCGAGCCCGGACCGTGGCTTGCGTATCTCGCGCAAAATAACGTGCGTGTGTCGCAGGTCCGCGACGGCATCCGCGTCTCCTTTGCCATGTTCAACACCCTGCAGGACGTCGATCGCCTGGCGGATATCCTACGAAGATGATCTGTTGTCAACACGAGCACTACGCGCCGACCGCGACGGGCGACTACGGTTTTGAAGTCGACGGAGCGCGGATCAAATACGGACGCGGCATCCTCTCCGAAGTCGGCGAAGCCGCCAAGGCGCTCGGGATAACTCGCGCCGCCGTTTTCATCGATCCGTATCTGCGCCGCCAGGAATTCGTCGAGAAAGCGCTTGCGTCGCTGCGCGAAGCAAAGGTCGATTCCGAGACGTATACGGACATCACGGTCGAACCGACCGACGTTTCGTTCAAGAAAGCCGCGGCGTTCGCAGTCAACGGAAAATTCGACGGCTATATCTCGATCGGCGGCGGCTCAACGATCGATACGACCAAAGCGGCCGATCTTTACGCAACGTATCCCGCGGAATTCATGGAGTACGTCAACGCACCGATCGGTGCAGGGAAACCGGTGCCCGGTCCACTGCGTCCGCATATCGCGTGCCCAACGACGTCGCGGGACCGGGAGCGAGTGCACGGGCATTGCGATCTTCGATTATCTCGAAATGAGCGCAAAAACGGGAATTCGCGCGCGCGAGCTGCGTCCGGCGCTCGGAATCATCGACCCCGACGTCACGCGCTCGCTGCCGCCGATGGTCGTTGCCTGCAGCGGCTTCGACGTCCTCAGCCACGCGCTCGAATCATATACGGCGATGCCGTATACGCATCGTGCGCGTGTCGCCAAAGGCGTTGCGCGTCCGCTTTCGCAGGGCGCAAATCCGTACAGTGACGTCGGCTGCATCAGCGCGCTCTCGATTCTCGGCGAGCACATTGCGCGCGCCGTGCACGACGCTGACGACGACGAAGCGCGCGAGCGCATGATGTTCGCGGCGATGCTGGCAGGCATCGCGTTCGGTAATGCCGGGTGTCATCTTCCGCACGGGATGTCGTACGCGGTCTCGGGACTGGTGAAGAGCTTCCGCGCTCCGGGTTACGATCCCAAAGAAGCGATGGTTCCGCACGGAATGTCCGTGATACTCAACGCGCCGTCGGTCTTCCGGTTCACGGCGCCCGCGTGTCCCGAACGTCATTTGGAAGCCGCCGAAAAGCTCGGCGCGGATGTTCGCAGCGCCGGCCCCGATGATGCGGGGCAAGTACTCAGCGAGCAGATCATCGCGCTGATGAAAGCAGACCGGGATCCCGAACGGACTAGCCGCGGTCGGCTACGGCACTGCCGACCTCGAAGCGCTCACCGACGGCTCGTTCCCGCAGAAGGGCCTGATCAACAATGCGCCGCGCGAGACCTCACGCGAGCAATTGCGCGATCTCTACGCTAACGCGCTAACTTACTGGTAGTCTTTCGTTTCCGTTTCGGCGCGAAGCCCGGATCGTAGTGTGCGCCACGGACGGTTTTGTCGACGGGCGTCCCGATGATGTTTGCGGACTGATCTTTAATTGCCAGAAAAACGACGTCTTCGTCCGGCGTCGCGATCGTGGCGTGCGGCGTATTGGCCGGAATGTAGATCAGGGTTCCTGGTCCGGCAATCTGCTTGACGCCGTCGACCTCGCAGCGAAGCGTCCCGCGCAAAACGTAGTTGAACTGCTCGTTCTTGTGCGTGTGCACGCGCGAACCGGTCCCCTTCGGTTTATTGATGAGCGCAACCAGCATCCGGTCGCCTTCGACCACGCCGCCGTGCGACGTCGAATAACCGCCACCAGCGTCGATCTTCTTCAGGCGTTGCATCGCGAAATAGAATTTGCCCTTGCCGCCCTTCGTCGCGCCGGGATTTTTCGTTTTTGGCATTATGCGGTTGCGAGACCCATCAGTTCGCGGACGCGGGCGCGATCGGCGCGCAGATCTACCGCGGCACCTTCATACACGATCCGTCCGTCGTCGATCACGTACGCGCGTTGCGCGGCTTTGAGGGCCATCAGCGCATTCTGCTCGACGAGCAGAATCGACACACCGTGGTTCCGCAGATCCTCGATGATTTGATAGACTTCGCGCACGATGATCGGAGCCAGACCCTGCGACGGCTCGTCGACCAGCAATAAGTCCGGATTCCCGACGAGGGCCCGTCCGATCGCGAGCATCTCTTGCTCCCCGCCGGAAAGGCGCCCCGATTTTCGCGAACGCAGCTCGACAAGCTTTGGAAAGCGCTCGAAGGTTCGCTCGATCGTCCAACCGTCTTTGTTTCCGCCGCGTTCGGCCAACTGCAATGTCTCGAGCGTCGTGAGCGCGCCGAACATCAACCGGCCCTCCGGGACATAGCCGATTCCCATCTTCGCAATCCGGTACGTCGGCAAACCACTCACTTCAGTGCCCTTGAATTTGACCGAACCGGAGCGCGGCGGCGTGAGCCCGAGAATGCTGCGAATCGTCGTCGATTTGCCCGCGCCGTTGAGACCGAGAAGCGTGACGATCTCGCCCTTCTGAACGTTCAATGACACGCCGCGTAAGATGTGACTCTTCCCGTAATAGGTGTGGATATCGTCGACTTCGAGCAGCGCGGCACCCTCAGACATCGGCGGTTTCCTCTTCCGGGCCGAGGTAGGCCTCACGCACGCGCGTATCGTTGAGCACTTCTTGTGGGCCGCCGCGCAAGAGCGCGCGTCCGCGATCCATGACCATCACCGTGTCGGCAAGCGAGGAGACGAATCGCATGTTGTGCTCCACGAACACGACCGTGAGACCGAGACGGTCGCGCAGATCGCGCACGACTTCCATCACGCGAGCGGTGTCCGCTTCCGCTAAACCGGCAGTCGGTTCATCGAGAAGCACGAGCTTCGGATCGACGGAAAGGCATGCGGCGATCTCGACGAGACGCTGGCTCCCGTGCGAGAGCGAGGCTACTTGCGTATCTTTCCAGCGCTGCAGATTGACGAAGCCCAGTAACTCATCGACACGAACGTCGGTTTCTCTTTTGCGCGCGCCAAGTCCGCGCAAGCTGCCGGCAATTCCCATCTTGCTGTGTACGCCCAGCACGACGTTCTGGTACACCGTCAGATCCGGGAAAATGCTTGGCGTTTGAAACGTGCGGCTCATCCCGCGTGCGATGCGCGCGTAGTTCGGCGCGCGCGTTATATCCTCACCGAGAAAGCTGACGTGTCCCGCTTCCGGGAAAAAGTACCCGGTCAGCGCGTTGAAAAAACTCGTTTTACCCGCGCCGTTCGGACCGATGATCGCATAGATCTCGCGTTCGTGCACGTCGATGTCGACCTCGACGACCGCGTGAACGCCGCCGAACGAGAGTGAGACTTTCTCGGCATGCAGCATCGTCGTGCCGTTTGGGGATGCGGTCATCCGAGCTCCCCTTGCGCCACCGCTTGTTCGGAGCGCAGGCGCTCCGGCGACGCATCGACGTCTTCACTCGTCGTGCTCGGACGCGAGAGAAATCCGAGAATACCTTTCGGGAAGAACAAGACGCACACAACGAAAAGCGCCGCCAATCATGATCTGCCACGTCTCGGTCCTGCTGCTCAGGACGTTGGCGGCAAGCGTGTAGATGATGGCGCCGATGAACGGCCCCCAGAGCGTACCGGCCCCGCCGAGAATCGTCATCATGACGAAGTCACCGGACTGGTGCCAGTCCATCAAGAGCGGATAGGCGAAGTTGATCGACATCGAATACAGCGAACCTGCGATTCCGGCGACCATGCCGGAGATGACCAGCGCCTTGAAGATCAGGCGATCGCTGTTGATCGCAAGGTATCGCACGCGTACTTCGTTCTGGCTGATCGCCCGAAGCGATAAACCGAACGGCGAACGAACCAGGAGCCACAAAAACGCCATCACCGCGACGAAGATGACGAGCACGTAATAGTAGTACGCCGCACCGTCCATCGCGGTTCGACTGCGGCCCGAAGAGATGCGGGCGCGAAATCGAGAATCCGTCTTCGCCGCCCGTCACGTTGCTCCAGCGATAGGCAATAAAATAATATACTTGCCCGAACGCGACCGTCAACAGCGCAAAATAAATGCCGCGCCGGCGGATCAGAAACGGTGCGAGAACGAACGCCGAAAGCGTTCCGGTCAGCGCACCGACGATCGTCGCAACGATCATATTGTCGGGCATGATGTAGTGACTGAAGAGCGCCGAACCGTAGGCACCGACGCCAAAAAACGCGGCGTTACCGAACGCCATAAACCCGGTATAGCCGACCAAAATGTTGACGCTCGCCGCGGCAAGACCAAATAGCAGCAGCGACGTCCCGAGCGAAACGTTCAGCTTGATGATATTCATCCACAGCGGCATTCCTAAGAGCACGATCGCAAGAAGCGAGAGGCCGACGGTATCGAGCGTCCGTTTCATCCGAACAGGCCCTCCTCACCGAAGAGTCCTCGCGGTCGAATCAGCAGCACCACCGCCATGAGAACGTACGTGACAATCTCGGAAGCTGCCGGCGCATAGAGCGTCGTGACGCTCTGACCGACTCCGAGCAGCAATCCTCCGACCAAGCACCCCGCAAGACTGCCCATCCCACCGATCACGACGGTGATGAACGCCGGCATCAGCAAACCGTTCCCCATCGTGGGCGAGAGCCCGATCAACCCGGAAGCCAATACTCCGGCGACCGCCGCCAAGAAGATTCCCAAGCCGAAATTCATCATGTAGAGCGCTTGCGTGTTGATGCCGAGCGCCGCCATCATCTCGCGGTTGAGCACGGCGCCTCGCAGCCGCAAACCTTGACGGGTGCGATACATGAAGAACAACAGAAGCAGCATGACGAGCGCAAGCACGGCCATAATGGCCAAACGGTACGTCGGCAGCACGGTGTCGCCGATGATCGTCGCGCCTTGCAGCGAGGCCGGCGTGGAAAACGGAACCGATTGCGGCCCCCAAATGAGCCGGAAGACTTCTTCGGCGATCAGCGCCAGCCCGAACGTCAACAGCAAACTGTAAAGCGGGATGCGCTTATAGAGTGGCTGGATCAAGGTTCGCTCGACGATCAAGCCTATGATGACGGTCAGAATCGCGGAAATTCCAAGGGCCAACCAAAAGTTCGTGCCGCGTTGGAGGAGCGTGAACGCCAAATAACCGGCGAGCGTCAGGAACGAGCCGTGCGCGAGGTTGACCGTACCGGTGAGGTTCATGATCAGCGACAAGCCGATTGCGATGATCGCATAAAACGCGCCCAGCACGATGCCATTGACGATTTCGGGGATGAGTCGTTCCATAACGTCCCTTTATATGAATGCGTCACCCCGAGCGCCGCTTGGCGGACGCTCGGGATGACGGTAAGGGTGGATCTACCGGACTTTTATGATGGCCAGGCGAGCTTGCAGATCTTCTCCTGATCCAAAACCGGGTGTTCGATCGCCTCTCCCGGCTGAACGTCGACCATCTTAAAGATGTCTTTCGCATTGCCGTCTTGACCACCGGCGATCGTCTCACAGAACAACATCGGCCACGTTAGCTCATGGTCGACGGCTCGATAGGTTCCCATTCCTTGCTGGAGCGGATGAAACGTCATTCCGGAAAGTGCTTTGCACACTTTGACGGGGTCCGTACCCTTGGCTTCCGTTATCGCGGTGAGCATGCGGTCCGCCGTGATGTAGCCGAAGGCGCTGCGCGCAGTCGGCGGTTCTTGATACTCGGCCATGTAGCGCGACACGAACGATTGTGCTTCCTTGTTATTTCCGACGTTCTTGTAGTACCACTCGACGCCCCAATAGCCAACTTGCGCCTCCTTCGGCACGCCCCACAACGGCTCGAGCTCGCCTTGCGGCCCGGCAACCGGAATGCGTTTGAGAATTCCGAACGAGTTGGCCTGTTTGAGACAGTTGATCTGATCGTCGCCTTGCACCATGATGATGAGACAGTCCGGTTTTGCAGCCAGAACCTTCGTCAGGTACGCGCTGAAATCGGTCGTACCGAGCGGCGTAAGATCGCTGCCCACGACCTGGATGCCGAGCTGTTTCTCCATGGCACTGTAGCCGTCGAGCAAGGAATGCCCGAACGCGTAGTCCGGCGTGATGTAATACCACTTCTTGCCGAACTTCTTGGAGATTGAAAGTCCGGTGGCGTGCGTTTCCGCCCACGTACTGTGGCATGTGCGGAACGTCGTCCAGTGGCATTGCGATCCCGTCACGGTATCGGTATGTCCGCCGGAAACGAGGAATGGCTTTCCGGCCTGATACGCCACGTTGCTGACGGCTTGTGAAACAGCGCTGTTCAACGTTCCGATCAGGACAGGAACCTTGTCGACTTCGAACTGCTTACGCGCCTTTTCGACGGCCGTTCCGGGATTGTTCGCGTTGTCTTCGACAAGCAGCTTGATCTGCTGACCGAGAACGCCGCCTTTCTTGTTCCAATCGTCGACGGCCATCGTCATCCCGCGAACTTCGTTCTTCGCAGGGTACGCGTACACGCCCGTCAGTTCTTCGTTGACGCCGATGTTCAGCGTCTCCGCCGCTGCGGAACGTTTCGGAATAAAGACGGGAGCGCCGAGAACGACTCCGCCCGCAATGGCGGCCGTCTTGACGAACTCTCGACGTGACTTGGTTCCCCCCACAAACACCTCCTAGGCCGGCACATCGGCCGGCCAAAAAACTTCGCGCCCGCAAAGCCTGCTTCGGCGCCGTGGTTTCTAGAGCGCCTTGATTGCGTCCCGCAAGATTTCCGCTGCCTGGTCTAGCTGGGCATTCGTCGTCGAAAACGGGGGGACGAAGCGTAAAACCGAGCCGTTGCGCCGCAGCGTGAAATACAGACCGTTCGTCAAGCACGTCCGGCGGAGCTTGTCGCCGACCGCAAACCACGGTTCTTTCGTCCCGCGGTCCGTCACGAACTCAATGCCGTGAATCAGGCCCTTCCCTCGGACGTCGCCGATCGATTCGAACTCATCCTGCAGCTTGCGAAGATGCGCTTGGAAGTAACGCTCGATCTCCTTGGCACGCTCGCCAAGTTTCTCGTCTTCGATGATTTGCAGGCTCTCGATGCCGGCCCGGCATGCCAGCGGGTCGGAGTCGTGCGAGTGATTGATCTGATAGCCGCTCTTGCGAAGACGCTGCTCGATGTCTTCGGAAGTAATGACGGCACTGATCGTGATCCCACCACCGAAGTGCTTCGAGATCGCGACGATGTCCGGCGTGACGTTGCCTTCCTCTTGCTGGAACGCGTACGTGGAGCCGAGCTTGCCGAGACCCGTCTGCGCCTCGTCCATGACGAGCAACATGCCGCGTTCGTCGCACTTCTCTTCCACGCGCTTCAGCCAACCAGCCGGCGGCGAGATGACACCGCCCGCGCTGAACAGCGGTTCGGTGATCACGGCAGCCTGATGCCCCGTTGATTCTGCATCGAAGAGCTCGAAGCTGGCATCGACGCACGCGAGCTTGCAATCGGGAAACGTTTTGTTGATCGGACACCGATAGCAATACGGCGCGAACATCGCGTATGAACCCGGCGCGAACGGACCGATTTTGTTGCGCCAGCCGGCGTGCGTCACCGAACGCGGAACTTCTGAGAGACCGTGATAACTCGCGTGCGGACTCATGATCTCGTAGCCGTCCGTCGCTTTCTTCGCCATCGTCATCGCTGCTTCGATCGACTCGCACCCTGAGCCGTGAAAGACACTCTTCTTCAGCGGCTCGGGCGACATCTCTCCGATCTTCGCCGCCAGCATGATCTCGTACACGCTGTAGAACGTGTTGCTCGAGTTGCTGATCGTCTGCGCGGCTTCGGCAATCGCAGCCGCGATGCGCGGATGATTGTGTCCGAGCGCCGCGCACATCTCACCCGAATTAAAGTCGAGATATTCTTTCCCGTTGATGTCGGTTACGACCGAGCCTTTTGCCTTGTTGAGGATCGGGGCTTCTTTCGGTGAGCGGTCCGGACGGTGTGCCAGCGAGTATTTTTGCGCGAGCTCGCGTAGCTCGGCTTCGGGCAGAGTCTTCGTGGGGCTGTCGGTCAACATGTATGAATCCCTTATTAGACGACGAGGCGTTTCTCGAGGAAATTTGCGTATTGCGAGAGTGGAAAACAAATTGCGAAAAAGACGACGAGGATCGCGGCAAAGACTTCGATCGCGTGCGGATTTCCGGTCTGCAGCGTCAAGCGCTCGACGGATTGTTTGCCGGCCTCGAGAACATCGAGCACGCCGATCACGGCTGCGAGCGTCGTCGTTTGGATGAGATTGACGAGCGTACCGACCAGCGGCGGAATCATGCGCCGCAGCGCCTGCGGCAAGATGATGAGCCGCATCACGCTCACCCATCCGAGCCCGAGCGCTGCGCCGGCCGTAAATTGATCGCGCGGGATCGAAACGATCGCACCGCGGACGATCTCCGAGATGTTCGCGCTTGCCCACAACGTGAGACCGATCGCTGCGGCGAAGAACGCGTTCACGTAGACGTGCACGGTCGGCAGCGCGAAGAAAATAAAGAACAGCGAGACGACGGTGGGCAGTCCGCGCCAAAACTCGACGTGCGCGCGCAGCACGATTTCGAGCGGACGCCAGTGAATCACGCTGAGCGTACCGAGGACGATGCCGACGAGCGTGCTCGCAACCACGGTGATCGCGCACAGCGCGATCGTGGTCCGCAGGCCGCCAAGCATGTACGCAGCGACGGGGCCGGCCCAGTCGTTGCTCAAATGCCGAATCCCGGAATTGCCAGGCGGCGTTCAGCCCAGCGCATCAGCATCGAGAACGCCCACACCACGAGCAAATAAATGACGGCGATCGTGAAGAACATCTCGTAGACGCGAAACGTTTGTCCGACAATCGAGACCGCTCGATCCGTCAGCTCCGGAAATCCGATCGCGACCATTAGCGACGAGCCTTTGAGCACGGAGATGCACGTGTTCGACACGGACGGCATCGCGGTACGAAAGCCGATCGGAAAGGTCACGTAGCGAAACGCCTGCCAGCCCGAAAGCCCGAGTGCGCGTGCGCCTTCGCGAAAACCGGCTGCGGTCGACGAAAAACCGGCGCGAAAATTCTCGACGTTGTACGACCCGCCATGAATCATCAGCGTCAGCCATGCCACGGCGAAGCCGCTCAGTCGTAAGCCAAGTTCGGGCAAAGCAAAATAGAGAAAGAACAGCTGCACGAGAAACGGCGTGTTGCGGATGAACTCGACGTACGTCCGTACGATGCCGTTGAGCACCGGCAGCTGGAAGCTTCGAACGGCGCCGCCCGCGATCCCGATCACGAGCGCGCCGGCTATACCGATCAGACTCACCTCCAGCGTCAACAGCAGTCCGCCCAAAAGAAAGGGCAGATTCTGCCAAATGATCGCCGGATCGAAGGTGTAGCCGCTCAACAGTGAACGACTGGGCCCGCCGGATAGGTGAGATCGTGCCCGGGGCGAGGCATCGACTCAGAAAACAGATCCTGAAGATGTTTGTCGGGGACCCATTTCTTGAACTGATTGAAAAAGAAGTCTTGAGACTGCAATTGCGTGATCGCGGCATTAACCCATCGGATCATTGCATCGTCGTCGAGGCGCATGCCGACGCCGTACTTACTCGAGTAGAGCGCGCCAACGACGTTCAACGTTGGATCTTTTCCGGCCAGCCCAATAAGCAGCGTGTCGTCGTCCGCGTAGCCGACTCCACGGCCTTCCTTGAGCGCGATCAGCGCTTGGCTGGTCGTATCGTACTCCGTGACCTTTGCGCTCGGAAGACAATCATTGAACCATTTGCCGTACGGCGTCCCCTTCAGTGTGAGGACGGTCTTGCCGCCGAAGTCTTTCACGTTGTTGATGCCGGACGCTTTGGTGACGATCACGCGTCCCGTTTGCGAGAAGTACGGCTTCGAGAACGCGATCACGCGCGCGCGGTCGGCGTTATAGCCGAGCGTCGCGATCACGATGTCGACACGATGCGTGGTAAGATACGGGATTCTGTCCGCACTCGACACGCACTGCGTCTGGACGGCGTTCGGATTGCCGAGCGCGAGCATCGCGAGTTGACGCGCAAAGTCAACGTCATAGCCGACCGTATTTCCGCTGGCGTCGACGTAGCCGAACGGCGGGTAGTCGCACTTGACGCCGACCGTCAGCACCCCTTTGGCTCGAAGCTCGGCCGGAACCGCAACCGAAATTTTCGCCGGCGCGGCGCTCGAGCCGGCCGAGACCGACACGAGCAACAGTGGAATTGCCAGTAACCAGAATAGCTTTCTCATGTGCCTCCTTGGCTGATCGGAGCGCCCTCCGCATCGTGAAAACGCAGCAAACGCCGGAGAAATTGGCGCGTTCGCTCGTGCTGCGGTCGATCGAGCATCTCGCGCGGCTTGCCTTCTTCGACAACGATGCCTTCGGCCATCAGCACGAGCCGGTCGCCGACTTCGCGTGCAAATTGCATCTCATGCGTCACAACGATCATCGTCATACCGGATTCCGCGAGATCGCGCATGACTTCGAGGACGTCGCCGACGAGCTCCGGATCCAGCGCCGAAGTAACCTCATCGAAAAGCATCACGCGCGGATCCATCATCAGCGCTCGCGCAATGGCAACACGCTGTTGCTGACCTCCGGAAAGTTGGTGCGGATAGCTGTCGGCTTTGTCGCGCAAGCCGACACGCTCGAGCAACGCGCGCGCGCGTTCGCCGGCCTCCGACTTCGGCTGGCGCAGTGCTTGCGTCGGCGCGAGCGTGAGATTATCGATAACGCGCAGATGCGGAAAGAGATTGAAGTGTTGGAACACCATTCCGACTTGACGCCGGACGGTATTGACGTTGACCCCCGGATCGGTGATGACTTGTCCGTCGACGATGATGCGGCCGCGCTGAATTGGCTCGAGGAGATTGATGCAACGCAAGAGCGTGCTCTTGCCGCCGCCGCTCGGGCCAATGACGACGAGAACCTCGCCGCGCTCGACGTTCAGGGTCACCTCGCGCAACACGAGGTTGGTGTCGAAGCGCTTCTCGATGCCTTCGACTTGAATCAGGCTCATGCGAGCTTCGCTTCGGCCCAGCGCGCCAACGCCAGAAGCGCGAAGTCGTTGCCGTGCTTTGCGACGATCTGCATACCGATCGGCATTCTTGCATCATCAAAGCCGACCGGAATCGATATCGACGGGAAGCCTCCAAGCGACCACGGACGCAAAAAATGCGCGTCGCCCATCGACCCAAAATTCGGAACCTCGCCCGCGGACGGTAATACGACAGCATCACACTCTGCAAGAAGCGCTCCCAGCTCGCCCACGATCTGAGAACGCAGCTCGCGCGCCTTTCGGTAGCAGACAGCATCCTGCAGACGTCCGTCTGCGAGCAGCTTCTCGGCGCGCGCATATCCGGAGACGCGCTGGACGAGCGGCGGCAAGACGGCTGAAGCTTCGTACGCGGCGATCGCGTGCCAATTTTCTTCGACGCTCTCGACAAGCGAGGGCAGCGAACGTTCTATACGCGTCGCCCCTGCCGCGACAAGGACGCCCAATGCTCGATCGATCGCCGCACAGACCTGGGGACCGGAGAGATCCGTGCGATAGCCGAGGGCATCGATGATGCGCGGCCCGCGAGGCGAGGCCACATCCAGCGCACCGGGCGCAAAGATCTCGAACACTTCAGAGGCGTCGCTCGCCGTGCGCGCGATGATCCCGACCGTATCAAAGGTAGGCGCGAGCATCGCGACGCCGGCTGTCGGAATCGCTCCAAAACTCGGCTTGAACCCGACCACGCCATTGTATGCTGCGGGGCGCAGCGTCGAACCGCCGGTTTGCGTTCCGAACGCAAACGGAATCTGATGCGCACCCACCGAGGCGCCGCTGCCGGAACTCGATCCACCGGGCGAACGTGCGGAATCAATCGCGTTCTTCGTTGGTGCTGGGTCGGCGTAAGCAAAGGGCGTCGTGTGCAGCTTCCCAAGCGGAATCGCACCGGCGCGCCGCACTGCCGCGACACACCACGCGTCGAGCTGCGGAGGCGGCAATTCGATATTCGCACCAAAGCGCGTCGGCATATCGCGAACGTCGATGACGTCCTTGACACCGAACGGAATTCCGCCGAGCGGGGCGTTCACGTCGGCGTTGCGTGCCGCGTCGAGCGCGGCACGACGCTCAACCTCGACCCACGCCACAAGACGCGGTTCGTCGCGTTCGATGCGCGCTAGGACGAGCTCGATCAACTCCGTGGGCGAAATCGCATGTTCGCGCAACGACTTGCGCAAGCTCGCTATCGAGCCAAAGGCGAGGGCTTCGTCGCTCTGCGAAATCACGCGGCGTCCAAGTACGCCACGGCTAGAGCGCAGGATGCAAGCCTCGCTTCCGGCGGATCGGCCCGCGACGTCAAGAGAATCGGCGCCGATGCGCCCAGCACGATCCCGGGCGTGATCGCACCGCAGAAGTGCACCATTTCCTTATACAGCATGTTGCCCGCTTCGATCGTCGGGACTAGCAGAATATCCGGATCGCCGCAAACCGGCGAATCGATTCCCTTAATCCGCGCCGCTTCCGCAGAAAGCGCGTTGTCGAATGCAAAGGGGCCGTCGACAATCGCCCCCGTGATTTCTCCACTGCGATTCAGGTTGCGCAACGTTTGCGCGTCGAGGGTCGCCGGCATTGCCGCGTTCACGTCCTCGGTCGCCGCCAAGATCGCGACCTTCGGCATTGCGACGCCGAGCGCGTGCGCGAGCGCGATCGCGTTCTCGAGGATCGCACGTTTCGCTTCCAGTGCCGGCGCGATGTTGAACGCGGCGTCCGTCACCAGGAGCGCCTTCGGATAAATATGCTGCGGTAGATAGCATACGAAGATGTGGCTCATCGTGCGTCCCGTCCGCAAGCCGTTGTCGCGGTCGAGCGCCGGTCGCAAGAAATCGTCAGTGTGAATGTGCCCCTTCATCAACATCTCAGCATCGCCGCTTCGAACGAGTGCGACTCCGCGTTCGGCAGCTTCCGCATCAGTATAGGCATCAACGATCTGCGCATCGTCAAGACTCAAGCCTTCGCTCGATGCGAGCGCGCGAATCCGCTTCTCGTCGCCGACGAGCAAGGCGCGAACGAAGCCTTCTTGCGCCGCCTGCAGCGCTGCACGAAGTGAGTAGCTGCTGACAGGCTGAACGACTGCAACCGCGCGCGGACGTTTACGTCCACGCACGGCTGCCATCATGGTTTCGAGGTGTCTGAATTCAGCCGGTAAGGTGTTTATAGACATCGAGCATACGCACGGGTTTCTTGAGCGCATCGCGCCGGAATGGTTCGGCTAGCTCGACGGAGTCGACGACGAGATTGATAACGGTCGGCTTTCCGCTGGCAACCGCCGTCTTCACCGCGTTTCCGATCTCCGACGCCTTCTCGACCTTGATGCCCTGCGCACCCATCGCACGCGCAACCTCGGCGAAGTCGGGATTCTTCAAATTGGTGCCGACGAAACGGTCACCATAGTAGTCGACTTGATTCTTCTTCTCGGCGCCCCACTGCGCGTTGTTCCAAACGATGGCGACAACGCCGATGTTCTCGCGAACCGCCGTCATCACTTCGGGGAGGCTCATCCCCCACGCGCCGTCTCCGACGAACGCGACGACCGGCAGATCCGGACGTGCGAGCTTCGCACCAAGCGCGGTTGGATACGAGTAACCGCAGTTACCGAAGCTCATCGCGGCCAGGAACCGGCGCGGATTCTCAAAGCGCAGATAACTGTTCGAAACCGACGAGATATTCCCGATGTCAGTCGTGACGACGCAATCATTCGGAAGTGCTTCGGTGACGAGCTTGAGTGCGTGACGTGGACTGATCGGCTCACCGGTCTTCGATGAGAGCCGGTCGAGCTCGTCGGTCCACGCTTTCTTCGCATCCGCGATCTTACGAACCGTCGCTTCATTGCGCCGCCGGCCGCCGTCGAGGCCTCGCGCGTGGTCGAGCAAACGGCTCGCGGCGGCTTTTGCATCGGCGCAGATGCCGATTGCAATCTTCTTGGTCAGTCCGAGCGTGCGCGCATCCGCGTCGATTTGAATGATCTTCGCATTCTTCGGCCAGTAGTCGAAACCGTATTGCGGCGTCGTTCCGAACGGATTCAAACGGCATCCGAGCGCAAGCACGACGTCGGCTTCTGAAATCAGCTGCATTGCAGCTTTCGATCCGCAATAGCCGAGCGGACCCACCGCCAGCTCATGACTGGCCGGGAATGAATCGTTGTGCAGATACGAGTTTGCGACCGGGATGCACAAAAATTCGGCCAGTGCGCGTGCTTCATCACCGCCGCCGGCTTGCACGACGCCGCCGCCGCACACGATCAGAGGGTTCTTCGCCTCGACGAGCAGACGCGCAGCCTGCTCGAGCAAATCGTCTGGCCCTTGGCCGCGCTCGAGCGTGAGCGACGGAAAGATCTCGGTCTCGAGTTCACCGTAGAAATAGTCGCGCGGAATGTCGATCTGCACGGGACCGTTCTCAGCCTTCGCGATGTAGAACGCGCGGCGCAGCAGCTCGGCCATCCGGTCAGGCCGGTTCACCTGTACTTGCCACTTCGTCATCTTCGAGAAAATCGGAAGCTGCTCGGTCTCTTGAAATCCGCCAAGACCGGTGCTCATCGATCCAACCGAAGGCGTGACGATGACCATCGGCGTGTGAGCCCAATACGCAGCAGCAACTCCCGTAACGAAATTCGTGATGCCGGGGCCGTTTTGCGCGATCGCGATTGTCGGCCGTCCGGTCATGCGTCCCCAACCGTCTGCCATGTGTACGGCGTTTTGCTCGTGCGCGACCGGTAAGAAGCGAATTCCCGCTGCAGGAAAGAGATCGAGCGCATCCATGTATGCGGATCCGACGATCCCCGGCGCAAGCGTTACGCCTTCAGCGCGCAACGTCTCGACGAAGGCTTCACTAGGCGTCATGCGTGAGAGCGGCCGCGAGTATTGCGCGGCTTTCACTTCTGGTTTTGGACGAGTTTCGATGGCCATTCTATTTACCTCTCACGAGAGAACGTTGCGAAGGACCGACCCTATGTCGGATGGTGTATCAAGGACCGTTGCACCTGCGTCGCGCAGCGTCTGAACTTTTGATTCACCGCTGCCACGCGAACCTATAACAATTGCGCCAGCATGTCCCATTCGGCGTCCGGGCGGCGCACTGCGCCCCGCAATGAACGCGACGATCGGTTTGCGTGACGACATCTTTGTTTGGGCAGCATATTCAGCTGCCTCTTCTTCCATCGTACCGCCAAGCTCGCCGACAATGACGACCGCTTTCGTTTTCGCGTCGCCGTCGAAGATGCGCAACGCATCGGCGGTCGTCGTTCCGAGCACCGGATCACCACCGATCCCGAGAAACGCCGATTCCCCAAAGCCCGCGCGCACGATATCGAGACACACGAGGGTGCCGAGACTGCCGCTGCGCGAGATCACACCCACCGAGCCGGGCTGGAAAATATTCTCGGCGAAGCCTGGCATGATTCCGACCGCGCACTCACCCGGCGTGACGACACCGGCAGTATTCGGACCGACTAGTTGCGCGCCCGCGCCTTTGGCTGCAGCGACGAACTCCATTACATCGTGCACCGGCACATGCTCGGCGAGAACAACGAGATTGCGAATACCGGCTTCGAGAGCGTCGAACACCGCAAGTTTTGTCGCCATGGGCGGCGTGAAGAGCACGCTGCAGTCGATCGAATGCGCAGCAGCGGCCGCGACCGCCGAATCATAGACGGGGATTCCGAAAACGCTGTTGCCGCCTTTGCCCGGACTCGAACCGGCGACGATCTTTGTCCCGCACGCAAGCATCTTCTCTGTCCAAAACGAGGCTTGTTTGCCCGTGATACCTTGCACGAGCACCGTTTGATCGCGACGCAGGATCATGCGTGCGCCCCGGCCGGTTCACGCGCGGCCGCGATTGCGGCTTTGACCGCATCGTCCATTAGCGCAAAGGGTTCAATGCCCAAACGTTCGCGCACGATCTCGATCGCGCGCTCCTCTCCGGTGCCGTGAATCGAAAAGAAGAACGGCACGCGCGGCCGCAACGTTTCATAGGCTTGCGCCACGCCTTCGGCCATGACGTCAGTTCGCGCAAACGCACCGCAGAAATTGACCAGGACGCTACGAACGCGGGGATTCGAGAGAACTAGCTCGAGCGCGATTGTCGCCTTCGTATACGCTTCACCGCCGATCTCGAGAAAATTCGCGGGCTTCCCGCCGTGAAGATGCACGGCGTCGAGCGTCGTCATCGTCAAGCCCGCGCCGTTCGCGAGCACGCCGACCTCGCCGTCCAGCTCGATGAAGTACAAGCCCGCGTCGCGCGCGCGCTGCTCGAGCGACGTTCCGAGCGGACCGGTCGCGCTCTCGACGCGCGCGAACAGCTCTTTTTGGCGCGGCCGCGACGAATCGTCGACCGTCATCTTGCAATCCAGCGCGATGTAGCGCCCGGAGCGCTCGCGCGCGAGCGGATTGATCTCGAGCAGTTCGCAATCGAGCGCGACGAAACGCTCGTACATCTTTTGCATGAGAGCTGCAAGCGCATCGTCGCCGGCGATCTCTCGCGCGGTCGCTGCATCCAAGCCGGTTCGAATGTCGAGCGGCAGGCGAAGAATCGACTCGCCCTGGTCTTCGATCTCGACGCCACCCTCGCGCGAAAAGAGCAGCAGCGGTCCGCGACTCGATCCGTCGTTGAGAATCGCAACGTACAGCTCGCGTTCGATGTCGGCAGCCGATTCCACCAACACCGCATCGACGCGATGTCCCGCCACCTGACTGCCGATCAGCGCAGCTGCTTTCGCTTCCGCTTCCTCGGGCGTCGCCGCAAAGGCAATACCGCCGGATTTTCCGCGTTTACCGGCTGGGATTTGCGCCTTGATTGCGACGCACCCGCCGAGCGTGCGCGCATGTTCTGCTGCAGCGCGTGCATCGCGCGCTACCTCGCCGTCCGGCGTGACGATACCGCCGTCGCGAAGCAACGACTTCGCAATGTACTCGGGTATGTTCACTTGCCGAATTTGTTCCAGTACGAGCCGAAACAGCGCTTCTTCGGTCGGTTTACGTTCTGGGATCTGCCGCACGAGATGCGTCGTGTTGATGAAGTGCTTGTACGATAGATTTTCGCTGATGCTGTTCTTCGCCCACGAGCCGCAACCCATCGTCAGCGTAAAGTTCAACCCATTGTCGAACCCGCCGCCGTTGTTGAAGCTGTGCGGTTGATTGACGAGTACCCGCACGACGTCGAGCTCGTGCGCGAGCCGTTCGGCGCGGTCGAACGTTTTGGTGTGAATCGCGACGGAATGCCCCATTCCGCTATAGCGCAGAATGCGCTTTGTCAGGTCGGCTGCATCGTCGAACGAATCGTAACGATAGACGGCGAGCACAACCGAAAGCTTTTCGCCTGAGAACGGAAAGTCGTCGCCGACGCCGGTCTCTTCAACCATGAAAAACTCGGCGGTGTGTGCCGCAGGATCTTCGAAGCCCGCGACTTCCGCGATCATCTTCGGGGATTGCGCGATGATCTTCGCGCTGAGCTTGCCGCCGGGGAACATCACCTTCTCGAGCTGCGCCTTCTGCTTTGCGTCGAGCATGTAGCCGCCTTGGCGGCGCAAGGCATCGATCGTTTGCGCATAGCGAGCGTCCGGGATCAAGACCGAATTCTCCGACGAGCAGCTCGTCGCATAATCGAAGCACTTACTCAGCTTGATCTTTGCGGCCGCATCATCGAGATCGGCCGTCTCGTCGATGATCGCGGGCGTGTTGCCGGCGCCCACACCGAGGGCGGGCGTTCCGGAAGAATACGCCGCTTTCACGTTGTTTTGCGAACCGGTCGCGACGACGACGTCGACCTGCCGCATCAGCTCGTGCGTGAGCTCTTTGGAGATCGGCTGCGGCAGCATTTGCACGAGATCGAGGGGCGCGCCGAGTTTGCGCAGCTGCTCGTGGACGAGCTCGACGACCAGCTCGCAGGTTGTCGCGCCTTTCGGCGACGGCGCAAGAATTGTTGCGTTGCGTCCCTTGATGATCATCATCGTCTTGTTGATGGGCGTCGCGGAGGGATTCGTCGACGGGCAGACCGCCGCGACGACGCCGACCGGTTTTGCGATCAGCGTCAGCCCCAGCTCGCGATCCTCGCGCATGACGCCGACCGAGATTGCGCTCGGATCGAGCAAATCGCGCAACGTTCCAAACGTCTTGCGTTGATTCTTCGCGACCTTGTCTTCGTAGCGACCGATGCCGGTGTCTTCGATCGCCAGGCGCGCCAAGCGCTGCGCATTCTCCGGCTTGTAGCAAGCCCACGCGACCGCAGTCACGAGCTGATTCGTTTGTTCTTGCGTGTAATCGCGGATCGCGAGCTGAGCTTCACGCGCGCGGGCTACGAGTGCGGCAACGATCGTTGCGGCAGAGCTACGATGTTCGACTGCTAATGCCATGGTTTACGCTGGAGCCTCTACCCCTCTTGACGTTGGCGGCGCTAGGCCCTAGTCTAGACCTGTCCGTACATTTGTACAATAGGCGATTCCCATATGGCCCGATCTTCGAGTAGGCTCAAACCCATCGACCGTACCGGCCCGATGCCGCTGTACGAGCAGATCAAGTTGCGCCTCTTGGAGGATCTGCAAACGCTTCCCGAAGGCGAGCAGCGCTTGCTTTCCGATGCGGCATTGATGGAACGCTTCGGCGTGAGCCGGATGACGGCGCGCAATGCGATTGCCGAGCTGGTGCGGCGCGGCGTCGTCAAGCGCGTCCCCGGTCGCGGAACGTTCCTCGTTCGCCAAGCCCGTTTCGCACTGCATCTCGACGGCGTCGAGCGCTTCATGCAAGATTGGAATCTTCCGCACCTCGACCCGCTCGCGAAGATTTTGACGTTCCGTCGCGTCGCCGCAGAGCCGGATGTCGCGGCCGCCCTGCAAGTTGCGCAAGGCAGTGAAGTCGTGCTCGTCCGGCGCATTCGCGTTTCGGACGGCGAGCCGAGTGCGTATGACGTGCGTTACGTCGCCGGCTGGTGCAGCCGCGGAATCACGCGCGAAGACGCGCGCCGTCAATCACTGTTCGCAACGATTGCGCGCGAAAGCGGCGTCGAGGCCGTCGCGGTCGAGCAAGAAGTCGGCGCGATCAACGCCGATGCAAGCGTCGCGAAAGTTCTCGGCGTCGCGCGCGGACATGCGCTGCTAAGCCGTAAGGTTACCTTCTTCACGAACGGCGAGCGGCCGATTCTGTGCGGCCATAGTCTTTATCGCTCGGATCGTTTTACGTTCCAGATGCGGGCGGCGCGTTAGCCACACGGAGTGCCCGCGCCAGCGCTCCCGTCGTAAGACCTTGAATGACGACCGTAGCAACGATGACCGCGGTCGTCTTCGCGACGATCGCATCTGCATTCGGTATTGCAAGCGCGGCAAGATTGGCAGCAAGCGCGGCCGAGATGACGCCCGTTTCACGCACCCACGAGAGCACCAGCAGTTCGCGCAGATTCCATCGATGCACGCGATCTGCCCACAATGACATGAACACTGCCGCCGGGCGAATCACCAACATGAAGGTTGCGGCGAAGAGCACCGTGGCAACGAGCGGAAACGCCATGACTCCAGGGTGCAGCGCAGCTCCCAAGATGAAGAACACGACAAACCGCGCAACGAACGTGAGCGCGGAAAAGACCGGCTGTTTTTCGCCCCGATGTGCAAGCCCCGCGACGAAGGCAGCACCGTAGAGAAGCGTCACTGCCACGGTCGACACCGCCGCGGGCGGACTCAGATGCCCGCCTTGCACGATCGCGAGCGCAAAGATCGTGAGCACTGCACCGATCACGTCATTCAGCGCTGACTCCGCTTGCGCGACGTTGCTGATGCGTTGCGATACCCCGGATTGCCGCATCACCGGAATTACGGCCGCCGGATCGGTTGCGGCGATAATGGTGCCGAAGAGGACAGCTGTCGGCCAATCCCACCCAAATGCAACATGCGACGCGAACGCGGCGAGCCCGGCCGTAATGGCGACGCCGGCGGTGACGAGCAACAGCAAACTGCGCCATGCCGAAGCCGAGATGCTCGCGATCGAGATCGTGTCCGCACTCGTACAAGATGACGGAGGCGGCCAGTGCGATGACGATCCCCGTTGCTTGCGAGCCGAGAGGAATGTGAACGACGTGCAGACCTGCGTCGCCCAGCACGAAACCGGCGAGCAGGAATCCCAGAACATCCGGGATTTTCAAACGGGCAGTTTGTACTCGTCGCGGCTTGGGCGAAGCGGACGCAAGAACCACCATGGTCGTCGCGTTGCGTTGGGTGAATAGCGGCTCGCCGGACGCGTCATTGCTTGCCATTTCGCGAACACGGCGCGACTCTTTTCGGTGTCGACGAACACGTTGCCGTATGCATCGCCGGACTGCGCGCGCTCGACGGTAACGGCCTGATGCCAGCAGTGCATTCCTGAAATCGGATCGGGCTGCACGCCGAACGTCAGATTCTGATGCACGCCGACGTCGGTCCACCAAATACGCTGCGTATCCGGATCGTCCGACTTAAAGGGTGAGACGCCCGACTTACGCCGCATATTCCAGCGCGAATCATCTTGGCTCAGGCCAACCGTTGCGGCCATCTGTCGTTGACCTGTTTCACCAAGTTTCCAACGACCCATGTGATGACTGCAAGCTACGACTCCGGGACGAATCCCCTCCGTCACCCACGCCTTGAGCACGAAGTAACCGATCTCGGTCGTGATACGCACGAGATCACCGGTCCGCAGGTCCCCGAGCTTCTCCGCATCGATCGGGTTGATCCACAGCGGATTGACGTGCGCGAGCTCGTCGAGCCATTTCGCATTTGCACTGCGCGTGTGAATTTGCGTCGGCAGCCGGAAGATCGGATTGAGCACCATCTGCCCCGGCTTCAAATTTTCGGGATGCACGTGGCTCTTGATGTATTGCGGCGTCGCATATTCGCGCCAACCCCACGTCGCAAGCGTCGAAGAGTAAAACTCGAGCTTCCCGCTCGGCGTCGGCCATCCGCGCAAAATTTGGCCGTCGATCTGCACTCCCACGGGGCGGCGTCCATCCGGGTCGTCATCAGGTGCGGGCAGCGGAACGATATTTTCCAGTGCAGGTTTGGCCGCGCGTGTGTATACACGCCCGTGTTCCGAAACTGCGACGTCGTCAAGCTCGCTCTGCGGAACGGGGATCTCGTGCTGGGCACCGACATTGCGCGTAACTTCGAAGGCGCCGTACTTTCGCATGAATGCGAGCGGCGTCAAACCCTCGGCCGCGGCGCGGTCGGGAAGTCCCGGAACCGAATTCTCGAAAATGAATCCGTAGTACTCATCGAGCCTCAGTTTTTCGCCCGGCTTCTTCTTCGATTCGAAGTACTTGCGGATGCCGAGCTTACCGTCCGGATCGATGCGCCACGACATCTCGATCCAAAACTCGTTCTCTTCCCACACTTGCCCGGGATTGGCGTCGCGGGTGTCGGTGAATTTCTCCCCGTCGCGTTCGCGTGCGGTTCGCAGCACGGGTTGACGAAATCCGAGCCACTGCGCGTCGTGCGTTTCGTACGAATGGATGTCGTGACGTTCCGGCCCGTGACCCATCGGCAAGACGTAGTCCGCAAAATAGGCCGTTTCGCTCCACGTCGGCGTCAACGAGACGTGCAAGCCGATTCGTCCGGGTTCCTTGAACATCTCGATCCACGACATGCCATCGGGATTCGTCCACACGGGATTGTAGACGCGTGTGAAATAGACGTCGAGCTTGGCGTTTTGCTCGCGCAAGAGGTGCGGCAGCAAGAACGACATCTCGTGATATGCGAGCGGATATTGCTCGGGCCAGGTTACGTTGTTCCAGCGCTTCGGATGCGGCGTCGCGTGAATCGGCTTGGGGACGAACTTGTTCCAGGCATTCGGATAGACGCCGCCTTCGGTCGCGACTGCACCCATGCAGCGCATTTAAAAGGAAGAGCGTGCGCGACACTTGCCAACCGCCGAGATGCCCGGCTGCGGCAGAGCGCCAGTTGTGGCTCGAGAGCCGCGTACCGGCGCCCGCGATGACATCGGCAATCGTGCGCAGCTGATCGATCGGGACGTTCGCTTCTTCCGCCGCATACTCGAACGTGAAGCCGGCATACAGCTCGAGAAATGCCTTCTCGAAGCTTTCGAACGTAGCGCGGCAGCTCCGGCCGTTCGGTCGCAAGATATTCGTCCCAATTCCACCAGCGGCGGACGAACTCGCGATTGTAACGCCCCGTTTCGACGAGATTGCGCGCGATCGCGAGTAGAATCGCAGCCTCGCTCCCGGGCACCGGCGCGACCCAATAGTCGGCGTGCGTCGCCGTGTTCGATAGGCGAATGTCGAACACGATAATCTTCGCACCGGCGGCCTTGGCCTCGATGATCCGCTGCGCGTGCGGATTGAAATAATGCCCGGCCTCGAGATGCGAGCTTATAAGGAAGATGACGTCCGCGTTTGCGTGGTCGGGGCTCGGACGGTCGATGCCCATCCAGAACGCATAGCCGGCGCGCGCCGCCGAACTGCAGATATTCGTGTGGGAATTGTGTCCGTCGACGCCCCACGCGCCCATCACACGTTCGGTATAGCCGTCCTCACCCGGACGGCCGACGTGATACATGATCTCGTTCTCGCGCTCTTCGACAATCGCACGCCGGATGCGCGCGGCAATGTCGTCGAGTGCCTCGTCCCACCCGACCTGCACCCATTTCCCTTCGCCGCGCTCGCCGGCACGTTTGAGCGGAAACGCGATGCGATCGACGTCTTTGACTTGATTGATCGTCGCCGGGCCCTTCGCGCAATTTCGTCCGCGCGAACCCGGATGTTCGGGATTGCCTTCGAACTTGCGGATCTCGCCGGTCTCTTTGTCGACGTACGCCAACAGTCCGCAGGCGGACTCGCAATTGAAGCACGTCGTTGGAACGAGCGAATAGCGATGCTCTTCACGTTCAGGCCAAGCTTTGGATTCGATTTCGGTCCAATCGTTCCAACGCTCTTTGGGTGGAAACGACGCCAGATGAATTCCGCTTGGTCCCTGATAAAACGTTTCGTCGCTCATGCCAACGGCACCGACTGTCCGGCTTGCACGTACGCGTGCTCGTACATAAGCAGTCCGATCAGAGCAACGAAGATCGCAATCCACCACACCCACGGCGCAAAGACCGCAACGCCGACGCAGATTATCGAGGGCCAGAACCAGCGGGCGTATTTGCCCGCGATCATGTTATGCGCCGCAAGGCGCGCGTGCGCGGTCGGATGACCGAGCGTGAACTCCGCAAGCACGAAGAGCAGCTGCACCAGCGCCGAGATCGAGACCAACCACAAGAGCGCATCGCGTGACGGCAGATCGAGCGCAATCGCAAAGGCCGAGAGAATGCACGAGCCGGCCAACATCGCCTGTACGAATAGATGCGGCGGCAAAAGCGGATTCTGCCAGAGATCGCGCGCCTTCGCTTGCGCGAACAGATAGCCGGTATAGACGGCAGTCATGAGCGACAGCGGTACGCCCGCGATTGCGGCACGCTGCTGAACGATGACATTGCCGCTCAAGCTCGCGAGAAAATGGACGAGCAGGACGACCGAGTAGGCACCGATGATGAATGCCCCACGCACGAGCCAGCTTCGCCACTGATGTTTGGTGAAGATGAGTAGGAAGCGCTCTGGATGCTCGAGATCCGCAATCAAGATCAGCCCGGTTATTCCGAGAAAGACGCCCGAGCCGATCGGGACGACCCAGCGCATCAACGCACTCGTCCACGCGATACCGCCGAAGATTGCAACGAGCACTGCAGCGAGATAGATCCCGGCGGCGAGACTCTTCGTCCATGTATAGAGACTGACGCGCCAGTCCCACGGCATCTTGTGCGAAACATCGTACGAGAGCAGCGCGGCCGCAGAGGAATTTCCGTGCGGCCCCGGATGGCCCGAGCCGATTTCATTCGGGCCTTGCGGTTGCGTCGCCCATGCATAGAGGTTGCCCTCTGGACGCCTCGCCGCAATCGGATCGAGCGTCGCTTGTGTCGCGCCGCGATAAAACAATTTCGGATGGGTTTCTTTTTCGGGCCGGCGTACCGAGACGGGTTGACGATTGATGATCTGCGCGACCTTTGTTGACGGATCGTCCATATCGCCGATGATGATCGCTTCGGTCGGGCAGACCACGACACAGGCCGGCTCGAGATTCATGTCGAGACGGTGTGCGCAGAAATTGCACTTCTCGGCTGAATGATCGCGCGGATTGATGAAGATCGCATCGTAGGGGCATGCCGCGATACAAGCCTTGCACCCGATGCAGATCGACTTATTGAAATCGACGATCCCATCGGGACGGCGAAACATAGCCGTCGTAGGACAAGCGGCGACGCAAGGTGCGTCATCGCATTGATTGCAGCGGGTTACCTGAAACGCACGACGCGCCGTCGGAAACGTGCCGACGTCGACCGATTTGACGTACGTACGCGTGACGGAGAGCGGAACGTCATTTTCCGATTTGCAGGCCGTCGTGCAGGCGTGACATCCGATGCACCTTGTATGATCGATGACCTTCGCATAACGCGGTTGATGAGCCGTCTCCACCGCGCGTCCTACACGGGATTGCTACCTGAGTCCTCTTGTGGTTCGAGCGCGACGCGAAGAGCTTTGACGTAATTGGCAACATCGAGCTGAGGTTGCTTCATCTGCATCTTCGCAATCGCGATACCGATGAGATAGCATGCCAGCGGTGCAAAACGCCGTTCGCGCGAGTGCGCGACCACGCGCGCAAGGTCGAGCAGCTCTTTTGAGGAGTCGTCGTCCATCGTGGGAGCGTCGATGCCTGCGCCACGCGCGTTCGCCTCTTCGACGAGCATCGCGCCAAGCTGGTGAAAAAACGGGTTCATGCCACCTCCTCTGCCGGCGCGGTGACGCCGGATTCGTATAGTTTGCGAAGACGCTCGTCGCTCAAACCTAAAAGCTCCCTTAAAACCACGTCGGTGTCTTGGCCGATTCGGCGTCCCGCGCTGCGGACTTCGCCGGGCGTTTCGCTCATGCGAAAGAGTAGATTCTGCATCTTCACTCTGCCAAGATCATCATCCGGCACCGTTACGACGCTCTCGAGCGCTTGATACTGCGGGTCGGCTAGAACTTGCGCGACGTCGTAGATCGGCGCGATCGCGGTACCGGCTTGTTCGAACGCAGCGATGACGTCGGCCGCGTCGCGTTCGGCGATCCATCCGCCGACCATTTCGTCGAGCTCTTCGGTGTGCTCGGCACGCGTGCGTCCGCTCGCGAACCACGGTTCATCGATGACTTCCGGATGCCCGACGAGCTGCATGACCCGGCGTGCGATCACATCGGCGCTCGTCGAGATCGCAACCCAGCGTCCATCACGCGTGCGATAGATGTTGCGCGGCGCGTTGTTCTTGGTGCGATTGCCCGATCGAAATTGAATCTCGCCGGTTTCTTCGAAGATCGTCGTTTGCGCGCCGAGGATGTGAAAGATCGGCTCGATGAGCGAGATGTCGATCATTTGACCGCCGGCGTTGCGCGTGTCGCGATGATAGAGCGCGAGCATCACGGCGTATGCTCCGGAGAGCGCGGCGATCGAATCGGCCATGCCGAATGCGGGCAACATCGGCGGTCCCTCCGGGTCGCCGTTGATGTGCGCGAATCCACTCATCGCTTCCGCGAGCGTCCCGAACCCCGCGCGCGACGCGTACGGTCCATACTGGCCGAATCCGGTAATGCGCGCCATCACGAGACGCGGATTGAGCGCGTGTAAAGTCGTTCCACCCGATTCCCCATCGCTCCATGACGCCCGGTCGGAAGTTTTCGATGAGGACGTCGCTCTTTAGCACGAGACCGCGCAGAATCTCTTGTCCTTCGGGTTTTGAGAGATCGAGCACGATGTTGCGCTTGTCTCGGCCGTAGAATTTGTAGTTGAGCCCGACACCGTTACGGCGCGGGCCGTTGCCCCGCATGTTGTCGCCTTTCGGGTGCTCGACTTTAATGACGTCGGCGCCGTAGTCGCCGAGAATCATCGCGAGATACGGTGCCGCGATGATCGTCCCGCATTCGATGACGCGGATGCCTTCGAGTGGTCTCATCCCAGGCGGCATTCGCGCCGGGTTAGTGGACTCCTAATGCCCTCGCGAGCCAGCGCCCAATTGTCTTTTTCGGTGCTGGCAACACCGCATCGCCTTCGAGCTCGTGACGCTCTTGCGCGCCGAGTATTTGCGCGTCGAGGGGCGTGAATGCGGCGACGCTCATGGTCGCAGTCGTCACCGGCGGCACGGCGTGTTTGACGGCGATGGCGGGCGCGTGTGCTTTTGCGAACACCGGGATCGCCGGGGCAAACGCGGGTAATCGCGCGCGCAGCTCATGCCACAAACCGAGGACGTGTTGCACGTACGCTTGCGTTTCGGCGTAAGGCGGAACGCCTCCGAAGCGGCGCACGGCATCGGGCCCTGCGTTGTAGCCTGCGATCGCGAGCGAATAGCGACGTTCTACAGGAAGCTTCGCGTACTCGTTGAGCAACCGGCGAATGTAACGCGCTGTGCCGTCGAGGTTCTCGTATTTTTCGAGCGCTTGTACGGAGAGACCGTCTGCCGTCGCGGGCATGAGCTGACCGAGCCCTAGTGCACCCGACGGTGAGACGGCGCGCGTATGCCACCCGGATTCGACGCCGACGATTGCAACGAGCAATCGCGGATCGAGACTATAATAGGAAGCCAGCAGCAACACGTGCTGCGCCATGTCGGTCGCAACCGGCGGCGTTAGCGTCGCGTTGAACGAGCGCAATACGACGCCGTATTGTTGCGCCACTGAATTTCGCGGTGCTTGCGCCTTGCTTGGTGTGGTGAGATTGAGCAGGAATCCCACGCAAATAGCGCCGACGAGAAAGCTTCGCATACGGAGGGTGGGCAGGGTTCCTTGCCGCCTTCTGGCCGCCCTTTTGGGCGCTGTGAGGACAATGCCCAATGCGAACAGAGTCTTTACGCTAACAGGAGTTTAAAGGCGCTGGTGTTGAACCGAAATCGGCCTCCGCCGAGGTAGCTCAAATGGTAGAGCGCTCGCCTGAAAAGTGAGAGGCACCGGGATCGTTACCCGGCCTCGGCACCATGTAAAGGCTCGAAGCATAGATTTGCTTCGAGCCTTTTTTCATTCTCGTAAGAGTATCGCAAATAAACCGTCATAACGCGGCCATACTGCTGGCACACGCGATGCATATGGTTCGAATATGCCGAGAAAGCGTTCTCCCAATTGTCTGAAATGTGGCGCAGTTAAAATCGTAATGCGTAGCGGTGCACAGCGCTGCCGTGCTTGCGCGAATCGATGGAGCAATCGCGAGTACGATCAGAATTCGCTAGCTCGCGAACAAAAGCGACGACACCATGTGCGTCGTGAGTATGGCAAGACTCTCGAGGAATTGGAGGAGATTTTGCGCTCGCAAGAAGAGCGTTGTGCAATCTGTCTTCGGCATTGGACGGGGTGTCCCGCGCCGCGTCCGTCACGCTATGAGGATGGCTTTCTCCAACATCTGTATGTCGACCACGACCATAAAACGGGCAACATTCGTGGGCTGCTATGCCACGGTTGCAATGGTGCTATCGCTTTTTTCAATGACGATCCGGATCGTGCAGACGCTGCGGCAGCTTATCTCGAGGCCAGCCGATAGTTGAGACGACGAGACGACTGTGGCAAATGCGGCGCGATGAAGATTCGAGCCACCGATGGCCAACTTCGCTGCGCCCCTTGCCAAAGTGAATGGGTCCGGCAGTATTATCACTGCAACCCAGAGCGCCGTCTTAAGCAAAGACGCTCGTACATCCAGAGAACCTACGGTGCAACGTTAGAATCGCTTCGCGATCTGCTCGAGCTCCAGAGTTATGTTTGCGCAATCTGTCGGGTTCCGTGGCAGAAATGCAAGAAGTCTCACGGCCGTCATAGCGACGGAACGTTTCTACAGCACCTCGAGGTTGACCACGACCACAAAACGGGCCACGTGAGAGGTCTGCTTTGCGGAGACTGCAATACCGCAATCGGCAAACTGTACGACAGCATCGATAACTGCCGTCGCGCAGCAGACTACCTTCGACGCGCTCGCGAGGCCTGACTAACAAGCCCGCCGAACGCGCGAACGTGGCCGCACTTCCACGTATCGCAATTCAGGGATTGCGCAAAGTCTTTGCGTCGGGCACCGTAGCGCTCGAGGGCATCGATTTCGACGTCGCTGACGGCGAGTTCGTGTCGATCGTCGGACCGAGCGGTTGCGGAAAGACGACGCTCTTGCGCATCGCTGCCGGTCTCGAGAATGCAACGGCCGGAAGCGTCGACGTCAACGCGACGCACAACCGTCCCGATGCGCTTCCGTGCGCGACCGTCTTCCAAGAGTACTCACTCTTTCCGTGGATGACGCTGCGCGAAAACGTCGATTTCGCATTCGACGGTCTCACGATCGACTCAGGCGAACGCAGTCTGCGCGTTACTGCACAACTCGATCTCGTCAATCTGACACGGTTTCGAAGATGCATACCCAAACCAGCTCTCCGGCGGCATGAAGCAGCGCGGGGCCGTTGCGCGCGCATTTGCGGTCGATCCGCAAGTGCTCTTCATGGACGAGCCGTTCGGCGCGCTCGACGAGCAGACACGCGTGCAGCTCGGCGGCGAACTTCTCGCACTATGGGAACGCGATCGCAAGACCGTTCTGTTCATCACGCATAGCATTGAAGAAGCACTGGCCCTTTCGGATCGCATCGTCGTAATGACGGCGCAGCCCGGACGCATTCGCGAGATCGTGACGGTCCCGTTCGCACGTCCGCGTGATCCCATCGAGATGCGCGCCGATCCCGAGTTCGGCCGGCTCTCCGTTCACATCTGGCATCTGCTGCGTCAGGAACGCGTCGCGTGATCGAGCGCGTCTTCCGCGTTGTCTCGCCGCTGGCGCTGCTCGCGCTCTGGGAATTCGTCGTACGCGTGCATCTGCTCGATGCGCGCTTTTTCCCGGCGCCCAGCTCGATCGCCGGCGACTTCTGGCGATTTCTTGCGGAGTGGCGAGCTTATCTCCAACACATGGACGACGCTGCAGCGTGTCGTGGTCGGTTTTCTGATCGGCGGCATTCCAGGTGTCGCAATCGGATTGCTCATCGGCGTCAACCGCATCGCGCGGGCGATCCTCGAACCGATCGTGGCACTGCTCTATCCGATTCCAAAGATCGCGATTCTTCCGCTGATTCTTCTCATCTTCGGGATCGGCGAAAGCTCGAAATACGCGATCGTCGCTGATCGGCGTCTTCTTCATCATGTTGATCAATACGGCCGCCGGCGTCCGCCAGATCGAGCCGATCTATCTCGACGTGGCGCGATCGTTCGAGATTCGACGCCGCTCGCTTTACATGAACGTGCTGCTGCCCGGTGCACTGACGAACATCTTCGCCGGGATCAAGCTTTCGATCGGGATCGCGATCGTACTCGCCGTCGCAGCGGAATTCACGGCCGCGAAGAGTGGGCTCGGATTTCAGATCTGGAACGCGTGGCAGACCTTGCAAGTCGAGCGCATGTACGTCGCGCTCGTGACGGTCTCAGTGCTCGGCTACGTCCTCACGCTCATCGGAAACGCACTCGAGAACGTCTTCGTCCCCTGGCGTGGACAATCGTGCATGAGCTCACGCCGACGCTTCCTTTACGGCTACGGCGCCGCGACGGCCGTTGTCGCCACATCCGCGCCCGGCGCGCGCCGCCATCACAAAGCTCGAGATCGGTTATGTGCCCTCGACGCTGTTCGCGCCGGTTTTCGTCGCTGCGGAACGCGGCTATTTCAAGGAAGAGGGCTTCGACGTCGACCTCACGCCGATCGTCGCCGGACAAGACGCGATGGCGCTTGCCGCAACGGGGCGCCTCGATCTCGTCGCAGCCGCACTTTCCGCAGCCTTCTATAATGCCGTCGCGCGCGATCTGGACGTACGCTTCGTTGCGTCGACTGCATACCAACCCAAACACGGACATCCCAGCGCCCTCATGGTGCGCGAAGACTTATGGGAATCCGGAACGCGCACGCTGCAAGCGCTGCGCGGCAAGAAGATCGGCTGGATCGGCGGCGCGGGCGCGGTCTCCGCGTACTATGTCGCGCGCATCTTGCGCCCCGCGGGTTTGACGCTGAACGACGTCGAGAGCGTCAATATCGCGAATCCGGATCAGGCCGTCGCGCTGCAGCGCAAGGCGATCGATGCCGTCTTCACGTCATCGCCGTTCACCGAAGCGTTTGCGCGCGACAATCTGGCACGCACGATTGGTTATCCGCCCGCCGGCATCTCCGGCTCGGGGATCTTCTTCGGCCCAAGCCTTACTGATAAGATCGATCTCGCGCACGCCGCAATCGCCGCATGCCGAAAGGCCGCAGCCGAGCTCCAAGGTCCCGCTTATTTTGCGCCCGACGCGCTCGCCGCGTACGCAAAATACACGAAGCAACCCATCGACATCATCCGCTCGTCCGCACGATACGACTTCTTCCCCGACCTGCGCATCGATCTTGCCACGATCCAAGACGTCCAACGCGAGTTCATGGCTGAGGGGATCCTTGCCTATAAGGCACCGCTCAACGAGGTTCGCCTCGTATCGAGGTACTGACAATGAAGCGCTTCTTGATCAAGTATCACTTCACGGCGGGTTCTAAAGAAGATTGGCACGAGGACATCCGCTGCTTCATCACCGCACTCGAAAACGATCCGGAACTTTCCGGAAAGATCTCTTACCGCGCGATGAAAACGGCGAGCGACGATTACTATCATCTCGCGACGGCTATCGATCAGGCGGCGGTCGAAGCGCTCGGGCATGCCGATTTCTTCAATCGCTACACGGCGACGATCGATCGCGTATCCGGTGGCGGCGTCGAGGTCATTCCGCTCGAGGTAATCGCGGAGACGGCGTATCGACCGTGACATGATTCGTCGCGGCGTCATCATCGCCGCGATGGTCGCCGTGTTGATCGCCGGCGCGTTTTTCGGCGTGATGCTCAGCAAACCGATTCCAGCCGGAACGCCGTCGGCTACGGCTGTTCCCACACCGAAAGGTTTGCCATCGAGCGCGACGCTCATACCGATCGCATCGCCCTCGTTTGCAACGACGATCCCGTCGCCGGAGAAAAGCCTCGCTCCGCTGACGCCTATCCCTTCAGGACCGCAAACGCTCATACCAGAGTCAACCGACACTCCAACTGCTGTCCCGACCTCGAATGAAAGCGTCTCGACGGTCGCGCCCGCGCGCATCGAGGGACCGCAAGCTCCCGCGCCTCCGGCTCCGCCCTCACCGCCGCGATAGCGGAGCAAAGCCCGAACGTGGCAAACTAAACATCAACCTCAAATCAAGAGCGGGAAGGGGGTGTCTAAACATCATGGCAGCTAAGAAAAAAGCCAAGAAAAAAGCGGCGAAAAAGAAAAAGAAGTAGCCACCCGAACTTATCTTACAAAGACCCGTCCGCTCTGCTGACGGGTCTTCTATTTGTCAAAGCGGTCGCCACCGTCGAACGCTATTTAGTCGTGTCCGCTTCCTCGTCGGAAACTACCATGCCGGTGGGTAGTGGCAACGGTTCGACGGTTGTCCTTTCGGCGCACACAGACTTTTCGAAGCGATCCGTTTGCGCTTTCAAGACTAGTCCCTTGCCGAAAACGGCGTCGTGCGCATGGGGACCAAAACTCATAACTCCTCCGCGAACGCCGCCTACATACGTCCGCTCGAACACCATATGAATTGTGTCGCCACAAAAGTTTACGACGTCGTCAACATCGAGAGCTGCTTCTTGGGATACATCGGCTGAGAAAACGCGTTTTGTGACATTCTTTGACGTTGTAAGGTGGCCTTCGACGAGGTCACCCTTCTTCGCGATGATAAAGCCGCCAGCGATGATGTCTTGCGCGACCTCCAAGTCTTTTAGCGTTTTCGTCTGACCTTGGTCATTGCCGGCACCGCCAACGCGAATATCTTTCTTGACGATGATGGGAATGATGGTGTGGCGTTGTATTGAGACGCTCGTTACAGCCGACTGTGATCCGGAAGTCGAACTCTGCGCGTCTGCGCTAGTTTGCGCGTGCGCCCATATCGTCGTAACCAATATCAGTAGACAAAACGCAAAAAGAGCTACGGCTCTAATAAACAAGATCCACCTCCGGCGGTAGTTACGCCATGTTGAGATGCGCCGCCGACCCGTGATTGGACCTCTGAATTACTTTGCATTCCTCAACTGTCGACAGTTGAGGCCGACCATGATATTGCTTTCAAAGTGTCAGTGAGCGTGGTGCCGAAGTCTATCGCATGTTGAAGACGTTCTGCTTTGTGGTTTTTGGCTGCCTGGCGTTGAGCGCATGCGGTGGGGGCGGAAACATCGGCTTTCCAGGCGGAAGCGGTTCCGGCTCCAACTCAAACGCGTGGGTAACGGGGCAGATCAGCTGCGACGGCGGCTGCACCGCGACGCAAAGTGGCACGCAAATTCAGATTCAGCCGAGCACCACGATCGGTACCGGATCGACGCTCGGGTGCTCGTTCTCGGTGGAGCTTACGAATACGAATGGAGATTTGGGATTGCCAGCTCTAAGTGGCGCAATCATGTACGTTTCGCTTACCGCACCAAGTTGTGGCGGTGGGGCGGCGGGCACCACTTGGAGCGCAACCATAACTTTCACAACCGTAAGTGGCGCCGCGACTAACTGGTCGAGCAAAACCGCATCGATGCTGAACACCCAAAATCAGTGGACCAGCATCAGTCCGACTTCGACGGCGAGCAGCCTTACGATCAACGCGACCGTCGTATCGAAGGCCGTGACGAGCTTCGCCATAGCGAACTAACGAAAAACCCGCCCGACGTGCGTCGAGCGGGTTCTTAAAAGTGGCGACGCTGATGGGGCTCGAACCCACGACCTCCGCCGTGACAGGGCGGCGCTCTAAACCAACTGAGCTACAGCGCCAAGTGGTGGGCACGGTTGGGATCGAACCAACGACCTCCCGCGTGTGAAGCGGGCGCTCTCCCGCTAAGCTACGCGCCCCTGGCGAACCCAGGGATTCTACATGACCACGGCTCAGCCTGTCCAGGACTTCTAGGGAGGATGCGTGCTCGAAGGTTACCGTTATATCGATCGTTTCCGCGTGCAGTTTTTCGAGATCGACATGCTCCGGCACACCAACCACATCGCCTACATTCGTTGGACCGAAACCGCGCGTTGCGCCTATTTTGCCGAAGTGCTCGGCGAGGACATCACGGGAAGCCGCGGCTGCATCGCTGCGCGGCTCGAGGTCGACTATCGCGCGCCGCTCGAATGGATGGAATCAGTCGCCGTTGGTTGCCGCATCTCCCGGTTCGGCAACAAGTCGTTCGATACCGAATACGAGATCTGGAGCGAGACGCGCGGCATTCTTGCGGCCACGCTGTTCATGAAGTGCGTCGCCTACGACTACACGGCCAAGAAATCGATCCCCATTCCCGACGAGTGGCGTAAGATCGTCGCGGAATACGAGCCGCTCGCGGTCAAGTAAGCTACGTCCCCTTCTGGCCGCCGACGTAGAAGATCATTTTGAAGATCGCTTGCGGGACGGATACGAGCGTATTCGGATCGCCGTACGCAACGTAGAATTCTTCGTTCTTCAGTCGCAAGTGATAGGCGACCGAGATGTTCGAGCATTGGCCGATGCAATCGCCGCCGCCGTTGGGTTGCGGCGGGTTGCCCGTCACGCGGCGAATCCCAATCGCGAGCGATGAATTCGGCGCGATCTGGTACGCGTACGAGACGTCTTCGAACCACTGAACGTTGTCGGCGATACCGCGCGGCATCCACTGCGACGTGTTGTCGTCGACAAGCGTAAGAAAGCCGCGATCCCCGATGCGAATCGTCGACGTTCGCAGCCACGTGTCGAGCCGGCCGAGGCCGTAACGGCCGGTATAGTATTGAAGCTGCGTCGGCGTCGCGGATGTGCCGTGCGCGGGAAAATTGCCGACGTTATTTTGCAGTCCGCTGTGGTACGTCAAGCTGAAGCCGGCGTTCTGCGAGATCGGCGTGAGGATGTTGCCGAAGCGCCAGTAGTCGGAGCCGGTAGTCGAGCTGCAGATCCCACGCGCTCTTCGTCAGAATGTCGAGTGTCATCGCGTTGTCGCTTTGGTTCGCACCCATCGTCGTGCCTTGATAGCGATCCATGAAGCCGCTGATCCCGATGGATTGCAGGACGCTCTGCGGCGCCAACGTCCAGATGCGCACCATATACGTGCCATAGCCGGCGATATCCGGATGCGAATCGAAGCCATCGACCGGATTGAAGTACGCGCCCACTTTGCGTGCGGATGCGAAGAACGCAAAATTCTGATTGCGCCCATCCGCCGCCGCCGTCGATTGCGTCCGCCCGCCCGGATCGAGCACGTTGGTTCCGCGGTCGGTCGAGAAGTTGACGTAGCCGCTGAGATACTTGAGGCTCGAATAGTTGACGCCGACCTCGTCTGCATCGTCGACGACGCCCGGGATGTCGGCCGTGACGTGCTGCGCCGAAGCTTGCCAGTGCGCGTCGGGCGACGTGTAGTCGAGCGCTGCGGCGGAGTCGTCGCGATTGACTCCGATCGCATCGAAACTCGCGAAACCGAAATCGCCTTGCCGTCCTTCGAACGCATAGCCTTGCGACGGCGTCGGAATCGCGGGCGTATAGAGCGTCGTGCGGAATCCGTTGCAGACGTTACAGTTGAACGTGTTATAAAACGGCGCGGCTTGCGTGAAGAACGGACGCACTTCATTGATGACGCGTTGATACACGCTCGGCGCGATCGTCTGCTGATCGAGCTCGACGTTCGAGAAATCGGGATGGAACGTCGCAAAGAATGCCGAGGTCGCCGTACCGGCACCGAAAGATCGGCGCCGACACGCGAGGTCGAGCCGCCGGCCGACGGTGCGGCGATTGCGCCGAGCGCATACGGCGCGAAGCGCGGTTCCGGCCGCGCTGCATGCACCGTCACGACCGGGATCGTGATCGTTCCGGCGCGTGAGACAGTCATCGGCATTCGTCTGCACGGCATCGAACGACCAGACATACTCCGCACCGGTCGCGCGGACGTATCGGATGAATTGCGCACGCCACGCGCCCGCGTGCGCGCCGTGAATCACGCTCAGCGGGATCGCCATCGTGACGACGTATCCGCCCGGCGACCGTCGCGCCGCGCGATTCCCAATGCGGCGCGAACGCCGTATTTTCGGTCGAATACTCGTTGTGCGAGCCGCCGGGGTTGGCTTCGAACTGATACTCGAATCCGCCGGCGCCGTTCGGCCACAAATCGACCCAGACGGCATCGTCGTTGCTCCAGGATAACGTGCCGTTGCTGCCGTTGCTGCCGCCGGTGATCGCGTCATCGCCGTGCTGCGAAATGACGACCGAGCCTTGTTGCTTCGCATCGAAGCGCACGTAGAGAAACTTGCCGTCGGTCGCGGTGCGCATTTCCGTTAGTTCCGAGGCGGGACGCGCGTGCACGACGTCCCACGTCAACGCCGCCGGTGCGGGCTGCGTCCATCCGGATGCCGGCGCACGCGGATCGAGCGAGGGCGGCGTATCGATTTTCGGCACGTCGAGCGCGGCGAGCGCCGCAAGTGCAACGCCTCCCAACACCAGCGCGAGGACGATCGTGAGAATACCGCGTCGCACTACTTAAACTGCCAGTCCGCCACGTTCCAGAACGTTGATCCAACGATCGTCGGACGGACGCCCTCGAGATTCGTGCTGCGCATATCCGTGATCGCCGCCCAACGAATTACATAGTACGGAACGTCGCGCAGCTCGATCTCCTGAATCCGATCGTAGAGTCGCTTTCGCGTCGGAACGTCGAACGTCGATGCTGCCCGCTCTTCTAGGTCGCTGATCTCGTGATTCCGATAAAACGCAAAGTTGTTGCCGTTTGGCGGGACGCGGTCTTCTTCATTAACGTTGATTTGCTCCGGATCCGGCAGTCGCCACAACGAACGCCGACAGCGCGACATCGTAGTTCCCCGAGTACAGCGGTCCGCCGTTTGCTGCCAATGCGAACACCATCGATGCCGGCCCATTCTTGATGGTAACGTCAACACCGATTGCTTTCCAGCGTTGCTGCAAGATAATCTCCGTTTGTTCGCGCGATTGATTGCCTGCAGTTGAAACGAGCGTCAAGTCCAATCGCTTACCGTCTTTGATGCGGATACCGTCGGAGCCGATTTTCCATCCCGCTTCATCCAACAAGCGCGCGGCATGCGCGGGATCGTACGGATAATAGTCCAGCTTTCGATTGAACCACGGCGTCGCGGGGTTCTCGGACGTGGGTCCGAGCAGGCCCAAGCCATGCGCGACCTTCGCGAAGATTTCGTGCACATCGAAACCGTAGCAGAGCGCGAGCCGCACGCGGCGATCGTCGAGGGGGGCGCGTGCGGTATTGAAGGTCAAGTGCTCCCAAAACGATTTCGCGTTGATGGCGGGAAGCATGCCCGGGACGTTGCCGAGATTGATATATGTGGAGAGATTGAGCGTATCCGCCATATCGATCTCGTGCGTGCGCAGCGCGATCATCATCGTGTTATCCGCGGTCAGGAAGCGCAGCACGACGCGCTTGATTTTCGCCGGGCCGCGATAGAATCGCGGATCGGCCTCGAGAATCATCTGGCTTCCACGCTGCCAGCTGACGAGCCGATACGGCCCGCTTCCAACCGGCGCGCCACCAAAATCAACATGATTGATGTCGTCGTATTTCGCGAGCAGGTGCGCCGGGACGATTGCGCCGGCGTTGCGGTCGCTGAAGGCGTCTAGTGCCGGTGCCCACGGGCGTTTGAGAACGATGCGGACGGTATATTTGTCGGGCGTCTCGACGCGCGCGATCTCATCGTACGGCGTGCGCGTCGCAACGTTGTTCTTCGGATTCATTTGCGCATCGAACGTGAACTTGACGTCCTCCGATGTGACGGGAACACCGTCATGCCAGAACGCGTTGTGCACGAGATGATAGATGATCGTACGGTTGTCGGCTGAGATCCCACCGTTCGCGCGCGTCGGCACCTCTTGCGCGAGATCGGGAATGCGATTGCCTTGATCGTCGTAGCGGGTCAGGCCACTGAAAATGAATTGCGCGACGTCGCTCTCAAGCGCGAGCGTTGCGACGACGGGATTGAGCGTCGCCGGTTCTTGCGTGAGCCCGATGTGGAGCGTTTGCTCCTGACCCTCAGCCGCGCGTGATGCCGGTGCCGCACTACCCAGCAGCAGCAAGCACGACACGACGATCCGCGCCCTCGACCACACGACCCTCATACCGGCGGGCCTTCAGTAATGTTCCAGCTCGGTGGATCGTAGCTGCCAAGCAGCAAAGCCATTGCGAGGATGTCCCATAGCTCGCCGTTCTTGCGCCGCAGATGCCTGCGACGGTGACCTTCATGGACAAAACCGAACTTGGCGTAGAGCGCAATCGCGCCGTTATTCCACGGGAAACACTTCGAGCGCGATCTTGTGTGCGTGCATCGAATTCGCCCATTCGATCCCCGCTCTCATCAACGCGCTACCAACACCCGTACCGCGGTGCGAGTCTTCGACGAGCATTGCGAGATCGAAAACTCCCGGCCATCCGGGATATAGTCCCAGTTCTCCGACCACAACTTCACCACGCGTCGCAACGAACAGGGCCGCATCCTCGCGGCGCAATGTCGCCAACATCGACGCAGCTCGGCGTCCGCGATCGACGGGCACCTGGGTCGCGATCCAACGGTCCTCGGCTGCGACCGACTCGAGCAGGTCGAGAATGCGATCGATGTCGGTATCCGTCGCGCGTCGGATGTGAACATCAGCCGTATCGATAACTAAATTCTCCGTAGATTAAGGGCACATGGGAACCGGGCGACGTCTGACGGACGGCCTGCCATACCGCCGAACATTCAAGCTGTCGTGGATAAGCACCGCGCTCGCCTTGCGTTTTTCGTGCTCGCCATCGTTGTTTCGTCGGCGGCCTCGGTTGCCTTGCCCGACGATTCGGCGTCGGTGATGAAACGGCTGCGACCGGACCAGCGGACGTACGTTATTATCGCGGACCGCCACGGCCATCCGCGTGCGATCGCGTACAGCGGCGATTTCCGCATCGCCGTCGCTGGTAAATTCGCACAACCGCAATTCGCGTACGTTCCCACAACCGCATACGCGAAGCCGAATGCGCTTCCGACGCCACGCGTCGAGAAGCACGATCTCGCTTGGATGTTCGAGCATCGCTTTGTAAAGCCGGCGCTCGACGACGATCGTGTTCCCGGCACTCCCGCGCGCTCCGAAGTAGCTTCGCCATTCGACATCGACTCAGGAGCTTTTCACGGCGTACGCACATTAAACGGATGGAGCGCCGAGCGCGTGACCGTCTCGATTCCGTGCGGCGTGGTCATTTCACGAAGGGCGCCGGCTTCGACGTCGACGAGGAGACGGGCTACATCTATATTGGCGGATGGGGCGCCGGGCCGAATGGCGTCTCCGTCGATGCCGGGTTGCAGAAGAGCTCGGCACAAGCAGGTGTCGACGACTACGCTTTTTATTGGAAGTACGCGACCAACAAGCCGATCACGTCTGATATGCGTTTCCCCTGCGGTGGCCCGGACGTTACACTCGAACTCTATCCGGTTACGCGGTCGTTGCTCGTCTTCACGGCTACAGGCGTGAATGCGGACGGTAAGCGCGTCACGACGACAATCGTGCAAAAGACGCTTCCGCAAGATGGGTGGACGCCGTCGGGCGGTTCGAAGAGCGACGGAATAATTCTCAAGCGTATCGTCGCCATCGCACAACCGTATAGCTGGCATCACAATGCCCGGCATCGCAATCGATTCGTCGACGGAAGCTACTTCGGAATCAAGAGTCCAACCGATCGGAAACCACGCATCGTTTTCAAGAGCTGCGAAATCGGTCACGTCACACCGCCGGCGATTATGCCGCGCTACGAAGCCTGGGCATTACCCGAAACTTGGTCCGCCGCCGTCCCCGGAATGTATTTGGATTGGCCACCGCTTGGCGTCAGCCGTCAGACTTCAGGAGTCTGCGATGCCGCCGGAATTTATCTCCATGCTGTCTAGAGGTCCATCTTCCATGCGTCTCTTCTTCTCATCGCTTGTCATCGCAATGGCTCTCGTCTGCCGCGCCGCGTTCGCAGCCGACGATGCATCGATCGGCTACGCAAAGATCAAGCCGTCACTCGTGAAGATCTGGTCCCTGGACGGTAACGGAAAGCCAATTCAATCCGGCACCGGCTTCGTCGTCGCGTCGGATAAAGGTGGCTCGCTCATCCTGACATCGGCGCACACGGTGTTGAAGGCCGCCAAGATCATCATCAATATTCCGGGACAATCGCGCGACATCGACGCGCATTTGCAATCTGTCGGCCCGGTTGACACCGCGATGCTCAAGATCAACGAACCCAATTTGACGCCCGTGCGCTTCGTTTCGCAAGATCACGCGCTGCGCGAAGGCAGCTACGTTGCCGTCGCCGGCTTCCTCAAGAACGACGAGTCGATCGAAATCGCGGGGCTGGTCCCGCGCGTGCTCTATCCCGGCACGATAAGCTCGCTTCCGAGCAACGGACGCTTCATCGATCTCGCGAACCTCAACATCGAGGAAGGTTTGAGCGGATCGCCCGTTTTCGAGCCGCGCACCGGAGAAGTCATCGGCATGATCGATACGCGCGATACGAACCGGCAAGAGCGCGGTGGCTACGCGATCTCGGGGCCACTCGTACTCAGCCCGTTCTTCGAAGATCAAAAAGTTCGCGTCGCGTATGAAAACAGCACGCACTCGGTAGTGGCACCGGCAGCTCCGGCGGCAGAGCCGGCAGCGCCCGTTCCGCAAGCGCCTGCGCCTCCGCCTCCCGTTCCGGTCGTGCAGCAGCAACCAGCTCGCGTTGTTGCGCAAGGCCCGCCCGCCGCATTCCCGTCGTCTAGCGTTCGTAGCGGCGGAACCGCAAGCGCAAGCCGATGAGGAACCTGCAGAGCCACAACCGCAAGAACAACGGCCGCAACAATCATTTCCCCAGCAGCAGATCTTCCGTCAGTTGCCGTTGCAGCAGGGCGATTTCACCGTGCAGACCTCGTGGATAACGCAGCGTCCGGATCTCGGCGCGAACGTGCTCCACGTTCGTCTCAATCTGCATCCGTCGCACGACACGGTCGCGCAAGCGGGTGATTTTCAGATCAGCGTTCCCTCGCCGAACGGCGGAATGCAAACGATCAGCGCACGAGCCCTAACTGCCGGAGCCGGGGAAGTCTACGGGCCGAAAAAGCCACTCTCCATCTCCGCCGGCGAATCAATGGCAATCACTGCAAACTTCGTCGTTCCGCAAGGCGCGCAGCTGACTGCAGATGCCGGACGCAACGTTCAGTGGCTCGCGGCCGCACCCGCAGCGCCTGCTCCTCCACAATCCGCGCCGGTTGGCGCCGGCGACGCGTACGGGTTCGTGCTCATGCAAACGCCGCGCGGTGTTCTCGTCCGACAGGTTGCACCGAACAGTCTCGCGCAAAAAGCCGGACTGCAGCCGGGCGATATCATCACGTCGATCAACGGTCAGCGGATTACGGATGCTGAACAAGCGCGTCAGCTGATCGCAAGCTCACCGGAAGGCCAGCTCAACGTCGCAGTCCGTCGCGGAAGCACGATGCCGCGCCCCGTCATGGCAACAGCAGCTCCGAATCAGTAAACCCAGCCGCATGGTCAGAACTCTTGCGGGTTGAAGCAACGACCTCATGATCCGCGCATTGTTTTGTGCCGCCGCCATCTTGCTCGTGGCAAGCGCCGCCGGCGCCCAGACAGCCGTACCGGCAACTCCCGCCGCGGTCGCGTCGCCTGCCCCTACCCCGACCGCCGATCTCGCAGCACAGCGCATCTTACAAATCTTCACGATGAAGCACGTATCGCCGGATTGGTTCACTGAAGATTTCTTGACGCATGTCCCGGCATCGAAGATTGAAGACATAGCGGCGCAGCTGAATTTTGGTATCGGACCTATCAAGAGTGTCGCGCGGCCAAACGTAAGGCTAGCCGATGATCCGCCTCCACCTTGGGTTCGCTACATCGTGATCTTCAAGGAAGGTTCGGACGACGTGCTGATCCACCTCAACGATGCCGGGAAAATCGACGCGCTTGTTTTCCGCACCCCGCACTCAAGCTTTTAGGGGACCGGAAGCCTCTATCCAAATGGCGCCAGGATTCTGACGACGTAGTGCAAAGCGCCGCGCTATGACGACTGAACTGCGCGATTTTCTGACGCTCTCCTATCCCGAGCTGGAAGAGCTCAATCTCCAGGCCAAACGCCAGCGGCACGCCCGCGTGAAGATGGAGGATCTGCAAGAGGAACGCCTGCGATACCTCACTGACGAGCCGCGCATCAAAGCGGTCACGGTGCTGTTCAGCGACCTCGAGGGTCGCCTGCACATGCTCGACTACGACAAGAAATTTCTTCTCAAGTCGTACGACAATCTGACGTTCGACGGCTCGTCGATCCGCGGATTCACGGAGCAGCGCGAGAGCGATCTGCGGCTCTTCCTCGATTGGAGCGCCTTTTATTGGGGACCGGCGGATATCTTCGGTCCCGGAAAGGTTCTCGTCTTCGGCGACGTGATGTCGCGCGAAGGCCAGGTGTACCCGGCCGATATTCGCGGTCTGCTCAAGAAATTCGCCGCTCGAGCAGCACAAGAAAAACGGCTATACGCTCAACGCCGCCAACGAGATCGAAGGCTTCCTTTTCAAGGGACTCGATGCCGAGCGTCACTTCCACGAGACCGGCAAGTTCGATTACGTCAACACCGGCGGCTACTATCATTCGCTCCCCGGCGATCCGCTGCGCATGTTCATCGACATGACTGCCGAAGTGCAACGCGCGATGGGCTTCGAGAACGAGAAGGATCATCCGGAAGTCGCGCCTTCGCAGTTCGAAATCAACTATCTCGTACGGCGAAGTCGTCGCGGCCGCCGACACGATCCAGCTCTATAAGCTGATCTGCCGGCAGGTTGCAACGAAACTCGGGATGTCCGCGAGCTTCCTCCCGAAGCCCGTCGTCGGCGTCAACGGCAGCGGCATGCACACCAACGTCTCAATTGCAAAAGGCGGCAAGAATCTGTTCTGGGATCCGAAGGGCGAGGAACGCCTCAGCACCTTTGCCTGGGGATTCGTCGATCGCATCCTCTCGGCCGGCAACGATATCTGCTTGCTCTTGAACTCGAGCGTCAACGCGTATCGGCGCCTCGATCCGCATTTCGAAGCACCCAATCAGATCAAAGCATCAGCGGTCGATCGCGGATCGATGATTCGCGTTCCGTTCGGAAACGAACGCAGCTCGCGCGTCGAGGTTCGCTCGGTCGCGCCGGATGCGAATCCATATATGGTGATGCTGTCGGTCTTCCGCACCGGCATCGACGGTCAAATCGCGAAGATCAAGAATCTGCGGCAAGCCGAGCGCTACCTACCGGACAACATCTACACAGCGCTCGCGGATTACCGCGAATCCAAATGGGTGTCGACACTGCTCGGCGACGATGTGAAGGGACGCTACGCAGATCTCAAGCAGGCCAGCGCGGACCGGTGTCCGCGGCTTCTCGGGACGTTCGTGAAACCGCAAGAAGTGCAGTATCACCACGAAGTCTACAACCAGTACCTCTGGAATCAGTTCTAGAGCACCGATCTAGATAAACTGTCGACACCCTCCGTGGTGTGATTGAGCGCGTTGAATCCCGCCTTCCGCGGTGGTAGGATACGCGCAACATGCGAAGAGCGCTGTTATCTCTCTGCGTACTTAGCGTAATTCCCGCGCTTTCGGCTTGCGGTGGGGGCGGAAGCCCCTCGAATTCTTCGGCCGGCGCTGCAGTGAGTGCCGCGGCCGCCTGCGCTGCGGCAGAGGGGGTAGCGGAGGCGGCTGGCCCAGGCGTTGTCCTCGCCTACCCGCCTAGTGGAAGCGCCAACGTCTCTCCCAGCATCGGAGAAGTGATCGTCAGCGAAGAAGCAAGTAGCGAGACCCTTACGGTAGCAAATTCGTCGGGCACGATCGTTGCGAGTCAAATACCGGCGCCTGCGCCGTCGCCATTGCCGACCCCGTTGCCACCGCTACCGCTGAATAGCTCATACTTTTTCATTACGCTCCCGACTCTTGCGTCGGCAACAAAGTATAACGTTAGCTATACGGAAACCGTGAACGCCTCGACGGCTAATCCATGCAGGTTCACGGTGGCAGTCGGTTCATTTTCTACTTGACTTGCGCGGTTATTAACGCCTAAATCGTAGGCTCTTGCTGTGCATTCCGCGCGGCATGAATGTCCGGGCGCGGCCGGTGGGCATACTCTTCGAAGGGTTTCGCTCCAGCGTCGTTCCGGTGATCATCACGGCGTCCGAGGGAAGATCGCGGCGACCGACGCGGCCGATGAGCTGTTCGACTTCCGATTCGCCAAACGCATCGGCATCGGTGATCACGATCAGATCGGCGGCCGGAACGTCGAGGCCGCTGCCAACGAGGTTCGTCGCTGCGAGAATCGACGGCGCGCCATCGCGAAATTGCTGCATCATCTCGACGCGCGTCGAGGTCCGGTCCACAGTGACGCCTCTGCGCCGATGGCGTTTGCGATGTTCGGCCGTGTCGGCCATGTCGCCGCGCAACTGCTGCACGTCAATCTCGTATGTCTGCGCAAGGCGTTCGGCGAGCCGCGGGACGTCGCCGCGCGTGCGTCCGATTACGAAGATGCGCGAGCCGCGCGCCAGATGTTCGCGAATGTAGCGTTTCGGCGCGCGCAAGCTGTTCAGCCGGCGGCTCGCCCCACACGCCCTCAATCTTATGCACCTTTGTCGGTAGCACGTCGAACGGCATCTCGCGCATGCGCGCGACGTTCGCCATCGCGCCGATGCGCGTCAAGAACGGTCTCAATTCGTCAGGCGTCGCAGACGCAAAGAGGAGCGGACAATCGAGCTTCTCGAGCAAGCGCAGAGTGTTCGCGCTCATCAAAGGCGTTTACGTCGTCGATGATCGCGAGCGCGGCGCGATCGACAAGATCCCAAAGATGTTTGATCGAGAGCAGCATCGCGCTGCCGATGACGATCTGCGCTTCGCCTGCGCGCACTGCGGCTTCCGATGCGCGACGCTCTGCCGGCGAGACGCCGCCGTGAATTTCCGCAATGCGCAACCCAGTGCCATCCAGGCGCTCGGAAAAGTAGGCGACGTGTTGGCGAACCAGATCGCGCGTCGGCGCGATGATGACGGCATAACCGCCTTCCAAAACCGTTCGCAGCGCGACACGCATGAGGACTTCGGTCTTGCCGGAGCCGGTCGGAGCGTGGAGCAGATGCTCGAACACGCCGCTTTCAAGACCCCGAGCAATCTTTTCGACTGCCCGCGCTTGATCGTCGGTTAGGGTGAACGCTTCGTCTGGGCGGATCAACTCGTGGACGATAGCGACGCTTTGCGCGTTACGATCGACACGAGCGAGGATTTCCTCGGCATTACGTTGCGGTTGTATGAAACGGTCTTTTCTGAGAGCGAAGTTCGATCGTGGCCGCCTAGGTAAGCGACCCAAACCCACGACATCATGAGCCGACCCTAAGGTTGCATCCTCGAGTGCGCAGTAGCCTAGCGCGCAGGCAAACCTCGAAGGCTCGCCGGGCATGGAGCCGGCCAAAGATGAGCGTCCAGAGCTGTTTTCGGCGCGCGATGGACCATCAAAAGGGCGGACGCCTGGCCGAAGCAGTCGCGCTCTACGAACGTCTTACTCCAGCTCGACGACAATATTGCCGAAGTGCACAACAATCTTGGACTCGCACTTGCCGGCCTAGGAGAATTGGAACGAGCCCTCGCGCACTACGATCGCGCGATCGAACTGTCTCCCAGGCTCGCGTCCGTCTACGATAATCGCGGCTTGGCACTGCAGCGCCAAGGAGCGCTCGCAGAAGCCGTCACGTGTCACAAGCAGGCCGTCGCTCTCGACCCGAGCTCGCTGCATGCGCAGCTCAATCTGGCCAATTCGCTGATTCAGTCACATCTGCCGCATGAGGCGATCGCCCCAATTACGGTGCGCCCTCGAGCTGCATCCGGATCTTCCCGCAGCTCTCCATTATCTGGGGCGTGCGCAGCACGAAATGGGCATCGCTCGACGATGCCATTCGCCTCGTATCGAAAGGCGCTTTCCGTCGCGCCCGATTTTGCAGACGCCCATTACAGTCTCGGAAACGCGCTTCGCGAAATGGGTGACATTAGCGGGGCACGTGCGTCGTATCAACGACGCCGTCGATTTAGCACCACACATCGGCCACTTCCACCGGATGCTCATCGACGCGGGCGCTCCGGTCGAGGAGCGTCATCTTCTACAAATGGAAGCGATTGCGCAACGGCCTGACGCATTAGCAGATCAAGGATCAAATAGCGTTCCACTTTGCGTTGGGAAAAGCGTATGGTGAGCGTGCCGACTACAAGGCCTCTTTTCAACATTACTGCGACGGCAATGCGCTGGCGCGTTCGAAGACGACGTACGACGAGACCCAGACGCTTCGCGAGTTTGAATCACTTCGGAAATCTTTTCAAGCAGATATGATTCATGCACCGCGAGAGTGGCGGCGATCCATCGACTGTACCGGTTCTGATTTTTGGAATGCCACGTTCGGGGACAACGCTGGTCGAACAGGTCCTCGCTGCGCATCCCGACGTGCACGCGGGCGGAGAGCTCTCCGCGTACACGCCGAAGGAAGTTGGCATTTTCGAGTTGGCGGTGCGCAGCCAAAAATGGATCGAGGGCAAAGACGACGTGCCCGGCATCCCTTTGAGCATGCCCGAGACGTTGAGAAAAATCGCAGTTCGTTACGCGCGATACATCGAGTCACTCGCACCAGCTGCAGCGCGTGTGACGGATAAATGGCCCTTCAACTTCAAATTCGTCGGAATCGCGCATCTGGCATTACCGAACGCTCGATTGATTCACGTTGAGCGGGACCCGCTCGACACATGTTTTTCGTGCTTTACTGCGTTGTTCAGCGGGGACTTGCCGTACACGCACGACCTCGCAGAGCTAGGTCGCTACTACCGAGCTTATCAGGAGCTCATGGATTTTTGGCGCAGCGCGTTACCGCCAGACGCGATGCTCGAAGTGCGATACGAAGACTTCGTTACAGATTTCGAGACAAATGCACGGCGACTCATCGCGTATTGCGGTTTGGAATGGGATGACCGATGTCTGGAGTTTTGGTCGGCGAAGCGCCCCGTTCGCACCGCAAGCTCCGTGCAGGTTCGCCAGCGGCTCTACGATCGTTCGATCGGTCGATCGAAACCCTATCTCGAATTCCTTGGCCCACTTACCTCAGCGCTTACTCCCGATCAGCACCGATGACCCGATTTTGCTACAATGCTCGACAACCGAGGATAAACGGATGGCATTTCGTCTCTTTATCGTAGCAGGGCTTTTTTTGGCTCTGATCACGAACGCGCAGTCCGCAGACCCGGTGGCGCAAAACGGCGCCGCCAATTCGGGCGCTAAGCTCGGCCTGAGTGCTAGCTGGCCGATCTCGCCGAAGGTGAAGAGCACACTCGTAACGTTTCCCACGGCCGGCGGCAAAAGAACGCTTACCGTTCCTGCTCGTTTCAACATGCCGATAGGCGCGACGTCAAAGGTGCCCGCGGTCGTGTACGTACACGGTACGCCCGGTCCCGATGGCCGCGGTCCGTTTAACGCCTGGTCGTTGAACGAAGCCGGAATTGCAACCTTGGAAATCGACATGTGGGCGGCGGCGGGTGTCAAGCCTGGCTCAGCCAATCGCGAACAACTCGGCGATCGGATGTCGTTCGTCTATGGCGCGCTGCTGTTTCTCGAGGGACAGCCGGCGATCGATCCGGCCCGCATCGGGATCGAAGGAGAGTCTATGGGCGGCGGAGTGACGCTGGCGTCCACGAGCATGCGTGCATTACGCTCGCACACCGACGGAACGGTCAAATTCGCGGCGCATCTTGCGTTTTATCCGCCTTGCTCCACCTTCCTCAACAAGATCGATTTGGGAAAGCTCACGGGAGCGCCGATCTACATTCTTATCGGTGACCAAGATCCCAACGCACCAGACTGCCGGATGCTGGCAGAGAAAATCGGTGCGGGTTTAACTGTCTATCCAGGCGCCACACATCAATGGGACGGCCAGGAGGGCAAACCGGAAACATTTTACGATCCTGATGCTTTCGGCGGAAAGGGCGGGCAAGTACATGTCGTTCCGTCACCCGAGACCGCTGAGAAATCACGCGCATTCGGCGTTGAGTTCTTCAGCAAAGCGTTCGGCATGCCATGAGCGGACTTAGCGGCCTTCGCGCGATGCTCGGCATCGTTGCGCTCTGCGGTACGATCGTGCCGGGATGGTTTGCGACGGCAGCGCGCGCCGCCGACTGTCCGGCGTTGCCGCCCCCGTATGCAGGCCCGATCTTCGATGCCAACGTGCAAGTGTGGAATCCCAACGTCGACGGTCTAGTCGAGGCGATGCAAGAGAGCGGCGTTGGAAAGATCGCGCTTTTCGCGAACAGTCATGCGGGCGGGCCGGAAACCGCTCAAGCCGTTCTCTCGCTCGCGCAGGCGCATCCCGACCTGATCGTCCTGGGCGCACCGAAAATCGGTTTCATCTACGGCGGAGATCTTCCGCGCGCGTTTGTATCCGACACCGTCGCTGACATCCGAAGCGGCACGTATCGATTCGTGGGTGAGATTCTTTACACGCACGGCGACAAACCGGATCATAAGCCTCAACGCAACGGCGAAATCTATGTCGATCCACTCGCGTCAGGCACGCAGCAGTTGCTTACGCAACTGCGCAGCTACGACGTCCCTGTCATGACGCACTGGGAGGTGTGGGCTTGGGACCGCGACAGACCACGATTTGACAAACTCTATAACGCGTGGCCTCAGCAGCGCTTTTTACTGCCCAGCTTAGCTTATGGATCTCCGGACTCGACGGAAGCGATCCTCTCCGCGCATCCTAACGTGTGGGGAATAATTTCACGGCTTGTCGATGGACGTTACCAGTTCGTGGACCCGGCAAAAGCAGCAAAACTCGGTCCGGCGATGTTAGATGAGTGCGGGATGCTGCGACCGGATTGGCGCGCGGTTCTCATCAAGCACAGCGACCGTCTTCTGTTCGGTACGGACTATTACGTGCATCAGAACGCCAACTGGAAAAGTTACAGCCTCCCTATTTCCAGCTATCGCTCCCTCGCCGGTCAATTGCCGCCGGACGTTGCAAAGCGCATCTCGTGGGACAACGCCGCCGCTTTATACGGCGCGCGCTAGGACGGGTCAGCGGCCGCGCTGCCCGATCGTAGTTAACCCATGACCTGACCGCCGCGTTACCGCAGTTCAAACGCGGACGTAATCTGATGGGCGAGCCGCAATGGCTGAGCCGCGACCATCACACGTCAGTGACGATCGTTTTCGGCGGAATCCTCATCACTCACGGCAACACCGAGATCTAAACAATCCGCTTATGCTGTTTCGGCCGAAATGTTCTCGCTGCGAACAGGCTGCGGCAAGCATCGAAATCATCGCTCCGGAGGCTGAGCCGGCCGAATGGTTTGCATGGTCGGAAGAGCGACGGCGAACCTTCCGCCAATATCGCAAGCCCGAGGAATTTCTATTCTTGTACGAGGGACCGGGCGGCAGCAACGGCTGGGTAGGGGATGCGATCAGCCCCGAAGAGGCGCAGCGTATCATCGCGGCCTTCACGAGTACGAATACCGCCGCCATCCGCGACGCCGGGCTTCATGATAATGCCGGCCTTTGCGCGGCCTGTGGTGTTTTTTATTGTCCTACGCATTGGTCGATCTCGTCGAGCGGATATGGAGTCTGCCCAGCCGGGCACGGCAAGAGCCTCGATCCGCATTGGCAGCCCAGCGACGATCACTGACGCCGCGAGAGCAGCCGTTGGGTAAACAGTCCCTTTTTATACAGATTTTCCAGCCGGAACCTACGTATGCTTAAAGCCGTACCGTGCGGGAAACCTGGAGGGAGAACCAGCGTGGCAATGTTGAAATCCACGACCGGCCGCGTGCCTGGCTGGATCACCTTCAGCGGCCTGGCCGTCGTACATCTCGGCGCCCTGTGCGCCTTCATCCCAGGCACGTTTCATTGGAGCGCGCTATTCGTCATGATCGCGCTCTACTATACGACGGGCGCATGGGGCATATCGCTCGGATTCCACCGGCTGTTAACGCACCGCAGCTTGAAGCTCAGGAAGCCGTTGGAATACGCAACCTCCTTGCTCGGCGTACTGGCTTTACAGGGCGGCCCGATCGAATGGGTCTCAACGCATCGCGCGCATCACGCGCATACTGACAAACCTGGGGACCCGCACGACATTCATCGCGGGTTACTGTGGAGTCACTTTGAGTGGCTCTACCGTCCCAATGACGCGCGACTCTCGCCAGACGAGCAGGCACGCATCACGCCCGACCTCGCGGGAGATCCGTTCTATCGATTCCTCGAGAGAACGTACGTGCTCTGGACGATCGCTCTTACGATCCTGCTATTTGCGATCGGCGGATGGTCGTGGGTTATTTGGGGAATCTTCGTCCGAATCGTACTCACGTATCACGTCACGTGGCTGGTCAATAGCGCCGCACACTACAGCGGTTACCGAACCTTCAACACCGGCGATGAGTCCACAAACAACTGGTGGGTCGCGCTCCTCGGCTGGGGTGAGGGCTGGCACAACAACCACCACGCTTTCCCATTCTCCGCGCGTCACGGGTTGCGATGGTTCGAGTTCGACGCTACCTGGTTGACGGTGCGGGTGCTCGCGTGGATGAAGATTGCGAGCGACGTCCGACTGCCCACGCAGGCAATGATCCAACGTCTCAAACTTGGATCGCCGCGCGGTTACGAACATTAGACAACTCGAGGTACCTCCCGCCGTCTATCTTGCCCGGCGCGACTTCTGCACTCCGGAAGAACTTCGAAGGGCATTTGCTCGTCTACCCGATGCGAATGTTGCAATAGTAGATTGCTCGGATGGCGAGCACCTAGACTTCAATTTTCTTTTGCACCTGACCAAACTGCGGAACCACATGTGGATGCGATATGGTGAAGTGCGCCTCGTCGTGCAAACGGAAGACGCTCGCCGGACGCTCGCTATGGCCGGTTTGGATGGCGGGTTCACGATTTTCGAAAGCATTAGCGATGCCGAACGAATTGTCGGAGCTTAAAATGCAAGTCCAGCACCATCGGCAGGTCATCTCCCAAAAAGAGAACCCGCGAGACCGGGTTGACCAGCACATCGAAATCTCGTGTCCATCGTCGATCGTGCTCCCGAGTCTCGAGCGATACTTTCAAGCTCACGGGAATTTTCTCGAGCTGATCACCTCTGGCAAAGACGGGGCAAACCCCGAAGCGCTGGCGTTTGTACGGAATATTACCGCCACCGTCAAGGCGCACCCGAATAAATCGTTCCTCGCGCGTTATGATGACCGGCTCGATATCCGGTGGCACTCTGCGCACGACTTGCGTCTTAGCTTCTCAGGCCGCCTTACGATCCGGCCGCTAGGCGTTGCAACGGAACTCACTCTCAAAGGTAAGTATGATCCTCCATTTCTAGCTCTCGAGGCCATGTTTCGTTCCGTATTCGACGAAAGCGCCGCGCAAGCTATTGCTCGCGCGTTGCTTGAAGGGCTGAAGACCGTTCTCGAGACGGAGTTCGCGTTGTTTAATTCGTGTCACGTGTGACGACGAGGCTCGACGGCGATGAGCTGCGCCAAGCTTTCATCGAACTTACCAGCACCAATGCGGAGCTCGAACAGCGACTCGCGCGCACCAATGCGGAGCTGAAACGGCGCCTCGCCGAGCGCACCATCGAACGTGACGACGTCGCGCGTGACGAGGCTCTTACCGAACTGGCCCGCACGAATGCGGAGCTGAAACAGCGACTCGCCGAGCGCACCATCGAACGCGACGACGTTGCGCGAGACGAAGCGATTACCGAGCTGGCTCGCACAAATGCCGAAGCTCAAACAGAGCTTGTGCGAACAAATATGGCGCAGGTCGCAGCCGAAGAATCCGGCCGCGCAAAATCGGCGTTTCTTGCGGCAATGAGTCACGAGATCCGCACGCCGATGAATGCGATTGCCGGCATGACCGAGCTGCTTGAACTCACGCAGCTCGATCGGGAGCAACACGAAATGCTCGCGCTCATCCGGGAGTCGGCGAGCGGTTTGTTGCGCGTGATCGATGACATTCTGGACTTTTCCAAGATCGAAGCCGGGATGCTGCACATGGAGCGCACGCCGTATGCACCCGCTGTCGTCGTCGAGACCGTCGTTCAAACTCTCAAGCTGCTGGCGACCAATAAAGGCCTCAAGCTCGAAGCGACGATCAAAGGGCCCATCCCCTGGTGTTATGGCGATCCGTATCGCTTCCGGCAGATTCTCTTCAACCTGATCGGAAACGCACTAAAGTTTACCGAGCGCGGCGAGGTCACCGTTCGGTTGAGTCACGCCGCCCTTGCGGATAAGCGGATCGCACTGCAGCTTGCCGTCACGGATACGGGAATCGGTATTCCGCTCGAAGTGCAAGAAAAGCTCTTCACTCCTTTCGCGCAAGGCGATGAGTCGACAAGTCGACGCTTTGGTGGAACTGGTCTTGGGCTATCCATTTGTCAGCGTCTCGCGGAAGCGATGGGCGGCCGGATTAGCATCGAGTCCACGCCAGGCCGTGGAGCAACGTTTCTCGTGGAGCTCACCTTGGACGTTGCCAAGGTTGCACGCGAGGGAACGGGAGCTTCGACAGGTACGTCCATGGCGCCGACCCTCATGAGTTTCCCGAACGTCCGCGTTCTCGTCGCCGAAGATCAGCCGGCCGGGCGAAACGTGATCCGTCGTCAGCTCTCAAAGCTGAATATCAAACCGATGATTGTAAATGACGGGCAGGAAGCCTATACCGCATATATGTCCGAGCCGTTCGATTTGCTGATTACCGACTGTCACATGCCGAACGTCAACGGTTTCGAATTGACCCGAATGATCCGACGACACGAACTGGGTCGTTCCGTCCATCTCCCCATTTTGGCCCTTACCGCGAACGCGCTTCAGGGTGAAGCGGAGTTTTGCTTTGCGGCCGGCATGGACACGTATGTTCTCAAGCCGGCCAGCCTTTCGCAACTCTCGCAAAAAATCGGTGGCCTTCTCGTAGCCGGCTCACAGAAGTCTACAGAGACGCGCACGGAATCGGCGGAGGCCCAATCAGTCGACTTTCTCGCACTCGCCGATCTAATCGGCGAAGACGAAGAGTCGGAATTGCGATCGATCGTCGTCGAGTATCTGACGACCGCCGGCGCCACATTCGCAAACGCGCGGGAAGCGCTCGAGCGCAAAGACACAACCGAATTGGCGGAAGCCGCTCATGCCGGCAAGGGCTCGGCCCTGAATGTCTGCGCCGGCCGGATAGCAGATGCGTGGAAACAATTGGAACTCGCCGCCGTGGGACAAGACCTAAGTGTCGCAGCACGCATCATGGACGAACTCGACGCGCGGTTTCGCGAACTCGAAACAGTAGTTGGATTGGCGTCAGCCAATGGAACGGAAATCAGATAGAGATGAGCATTGAAGATCAGTTGGCGAATCGCCACTTCCTCGTCGTCGACGACGAAGAGTTTATCCGGACCCTCATCGTTCGATTCTTGAAACAAGCGGGCGCCGCTGGAGTCGTAGAGGCGGGCGACGGGATGCAAGCGATCGAGGCAATCGGCAAATCCGACATGGCCTTCGACGCGGTCATAACCGACATCAAGATGCGACAGATGAATGGACTCGAGCTGCTGAGGGCGATTCGCACCGGCGCGCGCGGCCTCAAGCGAAACATGCCGGTTCTCGTGTTGACGGCGCACGCCGAGGCCGAACACGTTGCAGAAGCTCTGGCGCTCGACGCGGACGCTTTCGTTGTCAAACCGGTCGGTCGTGAGCAGCTGGTCGATCGGGTCATTCGTGTTCTCGAGCGGACCGTTCCCATTCAATCCGTCGAATCCTATGGCCCGACTCCTACGACGTTGCCGGCACCGCCGTCGCACGCGCTAGATCAGGTGAAAGAAATTGCACTCGGTCAGGTGAGAGAAAACTCGATCCTCACGCAAGACATTCACATCGGAAATCCCGAGATGTTGCTCGTTGCCGCGCCGGTGATTTTGACGAAAGCACTGCTCGACCGCCTCAAAGACCTTCGTCAATTCCACGATGGCGAGCGGTTATCGGTCGTCGAACCGCGCTTCAATGCGGCGGAATCGGACGCAGCGCTCGTCTGAGCGCTGCGTCCTCAGCTTACTGGGACGAGAATTCCCACGAACGATCGAAGGACTGGCCTGAAGCATCCACACCGGTGACTCGAATCGTGTGACGGCCGGTTTCGAACGCGTATTGCGGAGCGTATTCAATTCCGTCGGGTGAGCGTGTCGCATCTCGCGTCACGTCGACGCGGTCAACGTACACTCTGAGCGAATTCGGGTCAGCTCTGCGTTCTCCAAAAGATGCTGAAATGGCCGGGCGACGAGAATTTACGGTTGCGCCGCGCTCGGGTGTCACTCTCTGCAAGGCAAGTTCATTGCTTTCGCGAGCGACTGGGGTGATCGTTTGTTGAGACATATTGCTAACATGATTATCGGATCCGGGGCCGTTCACCATGATGGCAACGAGGTTGTTGTTGCCGTCGTAATTCACGTGCGCGCCAAGTGCTTGCGAAATAAAGCGCAACGGAACATAGGTTGAGGCACCAATAATAAAGGGTGCTACATCGATCATCTGTTGTTGGCCGTCGACTGTGGCCTGCTGCGAGCCGACGTGCAGCGAGATCATGTGGCCGCGGCCAGTCGCATTGATGTTCCCATTGTCATAAACGACGGTTGCGCCAAGGTTCTCAAAGACGCCACGAAGCGGTACGAAGACGCGTCCCGCGCGCTCCGTAGGTGGAGGGCTGAGATTAACGGCTGAACCGTTTACGGTCACCGAAACGGGACCGTCCGCCAGTGCCGGTACAAGGCCGGCAGTCGCTATAAGAACGGCGCCCGCGAGCGCTGAGGCTTGCTGAAGTCGTGATAGTTTCATGCGCACACCCTAGCACGTCCCCTGGCGGTATTCTGAGCAAGACCGCTCATTCAAAGCGGAGTGCGTCGATCGGATTGAGCTGCGAAGCCTTTAGCGCGGGATAGTAACCGAAGAATGCGCCGACGATAGCAGAGAAAAGGACAGCGAGTGCGACAGACTCGGGCGCAACGACCGTCGGCCACTTCGCAAGGATCGCAATGAGATACGTCCCGACGAAACCCACGACGATCCCAATGGCGCCACCGGCGAGCGACAGCCCAACCGCCTCGATAAGAAATTGCGACAGGATTGCGGAGCCGGGCGCGCCGACTGCCATGCGAATGCCGATTTCTCGCGTCCGCTCGGTGACCGACACGAGCATGATGTTCATGATCCCGATTCCGCCGACGACAAGCGAGACTGCAGCGACGCTGGCAAGCAGATATTCCATGACCGTCGCGCTCGCCGATGCGGCGCCGGCGATATCCGCCAAGTTGCGAACCTGGAAGTCGTCCTGACCGCCGCTGACGCCATGCCGTTCCTCGAGCAAAGCCGTGATCTCGGTTTGCACGGTGCTCGTGTCCGTTGGGTCGTCGCCCGAGATCATCAACTCGTTGACGAACGTGCCGCCAGTCAAACGCTGTAGCGCTGAGGTGTATGGAACGATCACGGTGTCGTCTTGATCTTGGCCGACGGAGCTCTGACCGCGTGCCACGAGCGTCCCGATGACGGTGAACGGCACGTTCTTGATCAGCACGACTTGCCCGATTGGGTTGCGTGGTGGCGAACAGATTGGCGACGACGGTCTGGCCGAGCACGCAAACCTTGGCTGCTGACGCCACGTCGGCATCGGAAAAGAAAGCTCCCGCAGCGAGCGTCCATTGCCGCACGTACGTGTACGTTGGTGCGACGCCGCTGATCGAGGTCTGCCAGTTGTTTCCGCCACCGACTACTTGCGTGCGGACCGTGACGACCGGCGTCACCGCTGAAACGTGCGGCAACCCTGCGACGGCGATTGCATCTTGGGGCGTCAGCGTCGACGCGCCGCCGCTCCCGGTGCGGGCACCGCTCTGCGTTACGCTGCCCGGCAGCACGATGATCAGGTTGCTGCCGAGGCTATTGATCTGCTGTTGCACCGACAATCGCGCGCCCGCGCCGATTGCGACTGTCACGATCACGGCACCCACACCGATCACGACGCCCAGCATCGTCAAGCAGTGAGCGCGCGCGATTGCGCAACAGCGCGCCGAGTGCCGTCTTCAATGTCGATCGCAAGTTCATGCGGCGACCGGTTTCCCTGTGGGCTCGTCCGCGACGACTTTTCCGTCGCGGAACGAGATCAAGCGATCTGCGTGGGCGGCGATGTCCGGTTCGTGCGTCACGAGCAAGATCGTGATTTTCTTTTCTACGTTTAGGCGCCGAAAGAGCGCCATGATCTCTAACGATGAGGCCGTATCGAGCGCTCCAGTTGGTTCATCGGCGAGGATCAGGCTGGGATCGTTTACGATTGCTCGTGCGATTGCGACCCGTTGCTGCTGTCCGCCCGACAGTTGGTTCGGTTGGTTCTCGAGCCGGTCGGAAAGAGCGACGGTGTCGAGTGCCGCTGCAGCGCGCGTCCGTCGCTCGGCGCTCGAGACGCCGGCGTACAGGAGCGGGAGCTCGACGTTCTCGACGGCTGACGTGCGCGCAAGTAAGTTATACGATTGGAAGACGAAGCCGAGTTTTTTTCTGCGCAAAGCTGCGAGCTCGTCCTTGCTCAACGTTCCCACTTCGACACCGTCGAGTTCATAGCTACCCGAGGTGGGCGCATCAAGCAATCCAACGATGTGCATGAATGTCGACTTACCCGAGCCCGACGGCCCCATTAGGGCCACGAACTCGCCCTGCTCCAGCGTCAGTGAAACGCCGTCAACCGCGTGTACGATCTGATCGCCCATCGTGTAGTACTTGTGCAGATCGATTGTGCGGACAACCGGAACGCTCATGTCAGTGCACGGCTCGCGCGGCCCCGCCACCCTGCGCTCCCGAGCCAAACGCGGGTGCTTTCTGCGTGCTGACGGCGGGATGCGGCTGCGGCGACGCGCCCGAGCTGTCGCCCGTAACGACGGCATCGTCTACTTGCAGCGTTCCGGAGAGTGGTGTCACGGCGGCCTGCGTCGCAGCCGTCAACACGATTTGCACGGGCACCGCGACCAACTTACCTGAGCGCAAGACGAACACGCGTCCGCTCGACCCCGCAGGTAGCGCCGCTGCGCCCGCGCCCATCGTCGCGCCGAACTTGCGAATGGGCCGCGCTTTTTTGCGATGTGATTGCGGGCAGATGATCGCGGGCTGCGATCGCAGCTGAAGGCTGCCATTCCAGCGCTTGTAGCGGTACGATCAGTGCACCATTGATGCTTTGCGTTTGGACGAGCGCGTTCGCGGTCATTCCGGGCCGCAAGAGGCCGTTCTTGTTATCGACAATGACAACCGTGTCGTAGGTGACGACGTTGCTCACGACCGTAGGGTTCTGGCGGACCTGCGACACCGTCCCCGCAAAAGTATTCGGGTACGCAAGCACGGTGAACGTCACGTGATCGCCTACGGCTACCGAACCGATGTCTGGTTCTCCGACCGCGAGGTCGACTTCCATCTTCGTGAGATCAGTCGCAATCGTGAATAACACGGGCGTGCTAAAGCTGGCGGCAACGGTTTCGCCAAGTGCGACGTTGCGTGCGATCACCGTGCCGTTTACTGGTGAGGTGATGGTCGTGTGCGCGAGATTGTACTCGGCTGTCCGCACTTGCGCGGCTTGGATTCCGATTGCAGCCGTTTGCGCGGCGGCGGTTCCGACCGAGGCCTGAGCGTTCGCGCCGGCGACCGTGTTCTGCGCGTTCTGCGATTGGCTCTGCGCCACGGCTTGATTTGCCTGCTCGGTACTCGCAACCGACTGCGAACGTGCCTGCGTCAGCGCTGCCTGCGCAGCCTTGAGTCCGGACTCGGCGGCCGCAAGGTTCGATCGATCGGTATTCACGAGGCTCTGTGCGACGTACCCTTGAGCCAGGAGACTCGAATCACTCGTCATGATCGACTGTGCGCAGAACGAGCGCGCTCTGCGTTTTGTCGACGTTTGACTGCGCGGTGGCAATTGCATCTGCCTGAGCGGCGGCGTTCGCGCGGGCGACGCTGATGTTCTCGGCGGCGGCGGTTGCCGTGTCACGTTGCACGGTGACACCGGCATTCGCGCCGACCGAACTCGATGCAGCAACACGCGCATTCGCTTCGGTTTGGGTGAGCTGTGATTGTGCCTGAGCTAATGCCGCCTGAAAAAGCGTCGGATCGATTCTTGCGAGCACTTGCCGGATCTTCACGACGCTGTTGTAGTCGACGTCGATCTCGGAGATCGTCCCCGAGATTTGCGAGCCGATACTGATCGTGTCTTGCGGGTTGACCGTACCCGACGACGTCACCGTACGGACCAGAGTCCCTTGCTGGACGCTGGTGGTGACGAGCGTAATCGGAGCTCGCGAAAGCGTGCGGAAAAGAATGAATGCAACGACCGCCAGAAGGACAACAAATATAGCGCCTATCAACAGCTGGCGGCTATCGCGTTTTTGGGCTTCAGCCTTCGGAAGAACGGTGGGCGCGCCGTTTGTCGGGGCCGGAGGGGTTGTCGTGAACTGCATATGGCGCCTTATCGCGCGCGACCGCGCAGTCTGAGTATCCCAGGGACGCCTCGAAAAGGCTGAGCAATTCAGGACAGACACGTGCCCCAGCGGCTGCTAGCGTCAAGATCAGAAAACGGAGGTCCTCATGGACATTTCCTCTTCTGGCGTTGACTTCGATAGGCACGCTTCGAATGGGCCTTCTTCGATCGGGATCCGCCGAAACGGTGCAGTTCGCACGACCACGATTTTGCACGACGATCATGCGGCTCCCGACGACGAGATGCAGATGTTCGTCTCGTCATTTCTGCGCGCATCGTTTCCACCAGCGCTGCCGGACGTCGAAGGACTTCAATTCGAGGCTCTCTATTTGTCGTGCGCCGGCAACATGATCGGCGGCGATTGGTACGACGCGCTCGCGTTGCCTGACGGTTCGGTGGCCGTAGCGCTTGGGGATGTGACCGGTCACGGTGTAGAAGCCGCCGTGTTGATGGGGAAACTCCGCTACAGCATGCGCGTCGTCACCATCCGAGCGCACGCGCTTGAATCGGGGAGCGCGGCGTCGATTATGCAAACCGTCGAAGACGGTCTTCGCAGCGAGCATCCCGATGCGAGCGCAACCGCGTTCTTGGGGATCATCTCACCGGACCGCAAGCATATGCACTACGCAAGTGCGGGACATCCGCCGCCTCTTCTCGCGAAGGCGTCGGGCGAAACGGCCTGGCTCGAATCGGGCGAGACGCCACTGGGTTGGGGAAGCGGTCACCTCAGGCGCGACCACGTCGTCGATCTCACGGGAGCCTGGGGCCTCATTCTCTATAGTGACGGCATCGTAGAAGCGGGTCGTGACATCGTTCAAGGACTCGAGCGTCTTCGAAACACGCTTGCAGATCCTGACGCGCAGCACGCAAAGGATCTGCTAGCGCGGATCGTCGAGCAATCGCTCGTCGCACCACCGCACGACGACATCGCCATGCTCGCCGTAACGTTCGGTTAGTAGCGGTTCAGACGCCGAGGCGGTCGCGCACGATTGACTTTGCCTCCTCGATAACCGCCCGACGCCCGTCAGAAAGATTTCGTCCAGCGCGGTTTTCGTAGAACGTGAGTTTCGACATCGCGCGTCGCTCGACGGTGTCTTCGGAACCTTCTCCCTCCGCAGCGTCGATCACGGCATCGGCGATCTCTTCGGCTGAACCGCTCGCAAAGATTCCCTCAGGTAAGTCGTGATGGTCATGTTCGGTTACTTCATGTGACCAGCGTCGTTGAGAATCACTCATGGTAACAATCCTTCTCCAGCTTGTTCGATCTGCGGCAACGTTATGCTCGACAAATCGGCTTCCACCGTCCGCAGGACGCGCTTGGCAATGTCTTTGTGCTTCTTCTCGAGGTACTCCATGAGATGAAGCAATGCGCTGCTCTTGCCTGTTCCGCCGCCGACGAGAACGATCGACTGCGCAGGCTTGAGGCGTTCCGCGATGCGTTCGTAAAACTCCGTTGGTTCGGGAACCCGTTCCCCCTTATAATCTGCTTCCTTGCGGTGCTCGAGATGGCGCTCAAATCCATGCGGATCTTTTGGCTCGAGGTGTCCATGCTCTTCGGGTCGGGCCTGGCCTGTCGCCGTCTCGAAGAAGCGCGCACGGTGGTGGTCGATTAGCACAACAATTGGCATGACGCTATTATCACAAACCTGGTCGATTTTGAACAGACATCCGAGCACTTGTCTGCTAGCTTCCGACTATGAAAAAGAGCATGAAAATGACCGCGGCGATCGCCGCCGCTCTCTTCGCGACTGCGGCGCCGACCTTCGCCCAGATGGCTCCAAGCGACAAGGGTGCCGGTACCGAACGCGGGACGCAAGAGATGAACAATTCGGGACAAGTCGGAACGGTGACGCTGTTCCGTCACGGTTCTACAACGGAAGTCGTTCTCAATGTCAAATCGACCTCATCGCAACGTGAGGCTGCACGAATTTTTCGCGGCAAGAGCTGCGAGGCGTTGCAAGCCAATCGCCTTTCGGCATATACCCTCAGCGACGTCGTCAACGGACACAGTCGGACGATGGTGAACGCGTCGGGCGCAAAGTTGCTCTCAGACAACTACGTTGTGATCGTGCACGCCGGCACTTCCGGCAAGGCTCTGCAGCATGAAGTCTCGTGCGGCCGCTTGTATTCCGGCGCCGGCTCGACGTCCTAGCCGTGCAATATAAAGCCGAGAAACGAAAGAAGCAGGTTCAGGTGGCTGTTGCACTCGATGAAATCAAGCCTGACATTTATGGACCAGCTGACCCGCGATCACGAACTGATAAGCCCACTTCGCTAGAACGTTCACTGCCCCGAGATCCGCGCGATAAGCCAGTCTGAGCGTATCGCTTCTGTGCTCGGGCTCGCGCTTTCTGCGCCTCGACCACTCGGTCGCGCGGCGGCGCGTTGCTCACGAGCGATGCAAGCAAATGGTGAGCTGCATGGCTGACGTCTTCCACGGCACGATTAAATGCGGCTTCGTTCGCTTTCGATGGATGCGTGAATCCGCTGAGCTTTCGCACGAACTGTAGTGACGACGCCTGGATCTCTTCGTTGGTCGCAGGCGGTGCAAAGTTGTGAAGGGTTTTGATGGCTCGGCACATAGCCCGGAACTTCTATGAGCAGCGACCTGTTTCCGGCGCGGTGCGTTACCGGTAGTCGACCTCGGTCATCATTCCGTCCATCATGTGCACGTCGTTGTGGCAGTGAAGGACCCATCGGCCGGGCGGTGAGGTGGCTGCGAATCGCCAGGTCATCGTCCCGCCGTTCGGATCGACGAGCGTCACATCCTTAGGCAACGGATAGCGGAGTGTGCGGCCGTTCACGGCAACGAGGTTGAAGACGTGGCCATGAAGATGCATCGGGTGATGCATGTCGGTCTTGTTCTTGAAGTGGACTTCGACATTGTCATCGCGGCGAACGATGATCTTCCGTGTGTGCGGCCAGACCTTGCCGTTCATCGTCCAGCGCGAGGAGCCCCAGGCGCCACCGCCGAGCACGTACGCGGCGCGTACGTCGATCCGCATCGCCGCCGGTTTGGTGCCGACCGCCTCGGCTGCCCCCGCCAGCTCGTACGTGAAGAAGCGAACACCTTCGAGCGTCGAGGGAGAACCTAGCGGGGACGCGTGTTCCATGCCCGGCGTGTGGATCACTACGGCCTGCTCGAACGCCATCGGATCCGCAGAAAGGCCCTGAAGCAACCACGCTCCGGGCTTCGTCACTTCGAACCAAGCGTCATAGCGTTCGGCGACTCCGACGCGCAAGGCTTCGACGTCGACTGGTTGCGGGAGCGAATTGCCGTCACTGTGCGTGACGCGCAGCGTGTGACCGCCCAAACGAATGTAGCGCGTTTGCGTGGGATTGGCGTTGAGGATGCGCAAGCGAATCTTTTGTCCGACGCGTACGACGATCGGACGCGTCCTGGGATAGCTTGCACCGTTGATGCAATGAGCGATGTACGCTGCCTCGTCGCCCATCTTGTCGTCAGGCGACATCGCGAGCAGCTCCGGCGAACCGGGCGGATCGACCATTGGTGCCGTGCTGATGCCGCGCATTGCGGCCGAAATCGTTAAGGCTTTTGGAACATCGTGAAAAACCAACGCGACGTCGAGATCCGCAGGCTCGTCGCGCGCATCGTCGATGACGATCATTCCGAAGAGGCCATGGAACAACTGCTCGCCGACGTGGCTGTGATACCAGCGCGAGCCCGGCGGGCCGGGAACGAATTCGTAGACGTACTCACCGCCGTTCGGGACGGGCTCTTGCGTCACGTACGGAACGCCATCCATGTTATTCGGCAGGATCATCCCATGCCAGTGGACGGTGCTGAGCGCCCCCGTTTTATTGAGGAAGCGCGTGCGTAGACGCTGTCCGTGGCGCACGCGAATCAGCGGACCGGGGATCCTTCCATTATACGCAAGCCCATTGTAGACGATGCCGGGGAACGGCCGAAACGTGAACGGCCCGGCGGTTAGCGTGTAGTCGATCGTTTCCCGTTCCGCGGCGTCCGCCGAGAACGGAGCGAGCACGCGCACAGACATAAGAGCCGACGCCGAGGCGCCTAAGAACGCGCCTCGGGAGATTCGTGTCATTCAGCCGCCAACTGAAATCGGTACTGCCATCACCTTGCCCGCGTACTTCACGTGAATCATCCAAGGACCACCCATCGAAAAATGGACCTTCGTTGCGAGCGTGTGCGGATCGGAGGTTTTGCGCAGCGGAAGCCATCCGGTTCCGTGGCTCATCGAGCCCATTTGCATCGTCGCCTCGACTTGCGCGTCACGTGGCGGACTGTCGGGGAACGTGACGTTGACCGTAGCTTCTTGCGCCGGATTCGCGGGGTTCAACCGCACGATCGGTTTGCCGGAGCCGCCGTCGAGTCCGGAAATGTAAGCCACGACGTCTGCGACTTGCTTCTCACTAAAGCCAAAGCGCGGCATCGGTGATTTGGGGTCCTCGATTGCTTTCGTGATCTGCGCGACGCTCATCCGTTTTTCGATCCCGACGAGGTTCGGAGCCATCGAGCTTCCATGCAGCGCGGCACCGTGACAGCCTTCGCAACCCGACGATTGCACGAGCTTTGCTCCGGAGGTTGCATCGCCGTGTGCGTGCATACTCGCCGCGTGCGCCGACATCGGCACGAGCGCTGCACTCGCCAGCAAGGTAACCATCCAGGCGATGCCACCGGCGTAAAAACGAATCTTCATGCCGGGCATGGTTCGCGGCGGCGGCTGAAATCCTCGCGTTGCGCGGGTATGTTCGATCGCTACCGGCACATGTTCTTGTAGACGTCTTTGCCGGAGGCAAGCTTGCGGGTGTCGCTGAGATCGGAGCCGCCGGTACTCTGCAGCGCTACCTCGCCGATCTGCTCCAGCTCAATGTCGGTAAATCCGCTGAGTTTCGTACAGAGCTCCTTCTGCCAATATTCGGGTGCGATGTTGTACGTGGCGACGCGGATTCCGCTCGACGAGAGATACGACTCCTCGAGGTATCGAGCATCCGGGCTGAAATCGACGCGCGTGACTCGTTCCATATGTGGCGGCGTCGGCAATCCGGACCCGATGGCCAGTTGTTGGTCGACATCGAACAGTTGAATTTGGCGATCGCGCGTTTCATACGCCAGAGTATGCCCGTCCGATGCTATGTTGACGACGCCATCCGTTACAAAAGCGCTGTCCATGCTGACGCCGGTCATCTTCGGAAGCCGATACGCGATGGATTGCTGCGAGGTGCTGATTCCAAAGGCGAATCGTTCATCGCTCGATATCGTCCACAACTCGACGAAGCGACCCAGAACGCTCTGCCCAGCCGTTGTCATCAACGTCCCGGATGGCAGTGGGCGGATGGTGCTTTCGATCGGCGGACATAGCGCAGAAGGCAGGATGCGATCTGTAGATTTTCCGGCGGGGACGCGTACATACGTTCCGCGCGGGCTCAGGTCGAGCGGGCAGCCCGAGTGTCCGCGCCCGGCCCGCTCCTCGAGCACGCTGCGAGCAACGGCTCCAATCTGGCGCCCATCCGAGGAGAATTGATTGACGCCCCACTGCGAGGTCACGGTGACGACGTCGCTCGTGGGATCGTAAGCGAGACCGTACGGACCGGCACCTCGCAGATCTTTCGGCAACGTGAACGCATGCGTAACGCTTAGCGTCGCGCTTGCAGACTCACCGTCGGCGATCCGCAGGATGCTGATCGTCCCGCTGCTCTTATCGAGACAGACCACGTGCCGGCCGTCCCCCGGATCGCTCATAACGGCAGAGGCGAGGCTCCCGCATGCGGTGTTCGTCAAGGATTTACCGCCTACGATCAATGTACCGGGTAGACTGTCCGTCGCGTTGATCATCGGCACGTTGCTGTCCGCGAGCGAACGGAATGCGACTCCGTCGACTTCTTCGGTTGCGAAGTGCGGATCGTTAGGTTGTGACTGCGTATCGAAGACCGGCAGCGGATCGAACTCCGAGTTGACGTGATACTCCGGATGCCCCACGTATTGGTTAGCGAGCGCATCATATTGCACGTGACGTCCCGACATCAACACATCAGGAGTCTTACCGTCGGTCCAAACGATCTGCAAATCACGCACGCAATCGGGACACGGATACGACGTCGGCTTGCCGAGCGCGCCGAGGCTCGCGACCTTAACGCTCTGGCCATCAATCCATGCAACTTGCTTGTCCTTATGGTTGAAAGCAACTTCGCCGGTACACACGCGGCACGACGGGTAATCCAAATGGATAGTGACGCCTGAGTCCGATCTCCCCGCCGTTGCGTACACGATAAAGTACCGCATCGCGGGACCAACGACCGCGATGTATTTCCCGCTACCAGATGCGACAATACCCGCGACGTTCTCGTCGGGTAAGGTCGCAAGCGTCCTCGACCGTCGCCCGAACAGATCGACGATCGACACGTCGCCATTTGATGTGGCAATCGCCACGGTGTTCGGCTGCGGAAGGCAGCCCAGCGCAACGATTCTCGCGCTCGTCGGCCAGGTTCCGACGAGACGCAGACTGGCCGATGCGTTATAGAGCCGAACCCGCTCCGATTCCGCGACGGCAATTTGAGGCGCGTGGCCGATCCCGCAAACAAACGCCGGCCGGAAATCGAGAGGAAGGTTGGTGGGTGGGTCGCCGGGAGTGGTATTGACGTGTATGACCGTGAGAGCGTTGTTGACGGCGCCGGTCGACGTACCCGACTCGTTGGCAGATCCCGTAATCGCGGCAAACAGGTTACCGCCGTCGCCAAATGCGCCCATGCTCCACGGCAGTATTTGACTGTGCTGGTATTCGTCGAGATTCAAGAGCTCCGAGAAGAGCGCCGACTTCGTCGTCGGTGTTTGCGCGGCGTTATACGCGGCCTCGACGAGCACGGCCCCCACTTGTCCTGAGGCTTGCTGCAGTCCGAGATCGGCTTCACGCTCCGCCGCATATCGTGCCGTTACGTGTAGCGCTCTCTGCGTCACGTACAGGAACCCCAAGCAAACGACCAACGCAGCAACGAGCGTACCCACCATGAACAGACGGAGACGCACACCCAGCTTTCGCTTGCGAGCGGCATCTCTGATGCTCGCATCGAGAAAACGCATGGCACGCGCGAACGATTTTCCCTCATCTCTGGTGTATCGCTCGGCCCACTCGCGGCTCGGATGGTCCTGGGTGCGCCACTCGACCGCAAGCGACAGCGCTGGGTCTATCAAAAACCCTTCGCGCTTCTTCTCGTTCCCCTCGGCTGCTTCGGAAAGCTTACCGTAGCTGCGCGCGGATTCTGCTTCTTGATCGATCCACGTCTTGAGTGTATCCCAAACGCGCATCAAGCTTTCATGCGTCAGATCGACGGGCGTATCCGAGTCCAGCGGTTCGTCGGCTTTCAAGAACGAGACGTCGCGCGCGCGGAACGCGTCCACGACCGATCGAACCTCTTCGGGAGAGCCATTCGAAAGCGTGCACAGCCGGCCGAACGCCGTCGGATTGCGCGTATCCGTCGTATCGGTCAGCGCCTTGAAGATCGTCTCCACGATCGTATCGTGACCGGCCGCTCGCAGCTTGGCGACGATCTCGTCACCGTGAATCGAGAGGGCACGCGCGAGTCCGCCCGTTCGCTTGTAGTGGGGGATATCAATCTCGCCGAGCCTCCCGTCCGAGGTCCAAATATCCCACGTGCGCATGAGCGCGTGCTGAAGTATCGGCAGCTGATCCTGATCGTCACCGAGATCGTTCAGCAGCTGGTTGAGATCGTTCAGCAGCCGGTTGACAAGACGTGGAGAGATCTCTGCTTCGGCAACAGCGATTGGGCCCGTGATGACTTCTGAAAGTTGTTCGCGAGTCAATCTCGGTACCAGGAACATCGAATCGTTGACCGTCTCCGGCAAGCGCCGAAAACGCGCACATTCACCCAAAGATTCCGAGCGCATCGTGAGCAGCACGTAAATCGAGACGCTGGGATCCTCGGCTGCAGTGAGAAGCAGTTTGACGAACGCAGCCGCTTCATCTGCTCCGTCGCGGCTTCGCGCACCGACGCGAAAGATTTCCTCAAATTGGTCGACGAGGATAAGCACGTTTTCGTCGGATCGAACACTGGATTCTTTGATCGCCTCGACGAGACCGAACTCGCCCCGCTCGAGAATCGGTTTTGTTGAAGGAAGGCCGCACGCTTCCAGCGCGCGCGCTAAATTACCGATTGGCGCGTCTCCCGGGTGCGTTTTTGCGATCCGCCACCGCGAGCCGGCGCCCGCCATGAATCCGCCCTGCAATGCCGGCAACAAACCGGCCTTCACAAGCGAGGATTTCCCGCTCCCCGAGGTTCCCACGACCGCAACGAAACGCCGCAGTTGCAGACGCGCCAACAAATCGTCGATCTGATCGTCGCGACCGAAAAAGTACAGCACGTCTTCCCGGTCGTCGTCGAATGGCCGCAGACCGGGGAAAGGATTGTGGGTCATGAACCGCCGGAAGCTTTCAGCTTCCGCACAAATGCCTCGAGCATCTCTGCTCGAAATTCTCCGAAACCGGGGACGATAATGAAATCACGCCCGGCGGCGTTCTTGGCGTCGCGTTCTTTGCGTTCTCGATCGGGCTCGGCGGGATCGGCTGCCATTACCCCACGCAGCGGGACGGCCATCGTGCGTGCAGTCCGCTTGAATTTTTCCAGATCGATCAACTTGCTGCTCAGCCACTGTTTATCGGCGCGGCCCCAATAAATCAGAACGCCTTCGCTCAGCTCGAGCGCGCGGCGATGATCCTTCCGCGAGAGCGCTGCCCAAACTCGGAACCCTTGGGGTTGCGATGCGAGCCAATCCTCGATGGGCTTCGTCGCTTCGTTGTCGGGCGCATCGAATATCAAATAGACGCTCTGCGTCCCGGCCCCGTCATCAATCTTCTCGGCAGCATCGCCGTGCGCGACCTCGCGGGCTTTGAGCTTCTCGTGAACCAGGCTTTTGAAAACCTCGATCGTCGAGATCGTCAGTCCCGGATCCGCTTCGTCGTTGAGTTGTTTGAGGAATTCCTTTTGTCGCGTCTCCGTGGCGTCCAATCCCGGTGGCATCCAGATCAAACGCTCGAAATTCGAATTCCGCGCGGCTTCTTCACCCGCCAATCGATACTGGTCCTCGACGATTGGCTCGTACGTCGTCCCGATAAGGTGCACGGAGAGGCGACAGGCTTGCAAATCCGATTGGAGCGTGTATCCGAACTGCGCGAATTCAGTCCGCACGCGCTCGCGCTGCGCCGCCAGATCCGGGCTCGTCGCCGCAAGGTACACGCTCGGAGCGGAAGCCGTCGCTGCAAAGCATCCCTCGGTTTTTTGCAGCACATTGCGCAGGTCGAACGCCAAGCTGTTGAGCGCCTGCGCGAACTCGTTCCCCGACTGCGTACTGTGCGGGGGCGCGAGCTCCATCGTGTCGCCGCCTAGCCCCTTACGAAAGAAGCTATGCCCAACGGAGTCGTCGAGCTCCGGGATGTGAAACGCGTGATCCGGCACGGGTTGCTTGTAGACTTTCACTACTCGGCACATCGCGTCGACGCACAATCCCCCGACTGCGCGCGCCGCTTCGCAGAAAAACTTTAATTCGTCCCCGCACCACTTCGATCCGAGATACGCCGGCGACACGATGATGAGTAGAACGCGCGTCTCTTGCAGCGCCTTGCTGATCGACTGGGTGAGGACGCTGCTTCCCGTTATCCCACCTTCCGATCTGTCCAGAAAAATCGAAGTCGTCCCGGGACGTATCGTGTTCATCCGGTCGCGCAGTTTTTCGTAAAACCACTCAACCCAGCCGCGAGTCTCGTACCGCGGAAACCCGTCATCTTTGTGTGCGTAGCTGATGAAAATGTCGGGCATATCAAACGTCCTGAACGACAAAGCGACGGCCAGCCTCTAAGGCTACGCCGGCTCCGGAAAAGTTCCGCGACAATTGTAGCCGGCCCTGGCGGAGGTGGCTTACGCGTCGATTAGACTTCCTGTTTCGGATCAACGCCCTCGAGGGACAAGTTCGACCCGAAATAATTCAGGCTCTACGCCGGGGACACGCATCGCCTTGACTCCCGCTGCGCCGAAATCGAGCCTAGGGTCCCAAATTGCGTAGAACGATGAAAAGTGCGCAAGCTTTCCGATTTGCGCATTATCGACGTTCGTTACGATCAGACGATGCCCTAATGTTCGCGTGACATAGGCGGCGTAGAACAGCGGCGTCGCCGAGCCCCAGGGCGCCGCAATGATCGCTTCGTCTGGCGTGTGCAGACGTACATTCGATATGAACGAGGCAGCACTGTGATCCGAACGCTGTTCGACGAAGGTACCCGCTCCCGCGCGAAGATTCACCGCGATCAGGAGAGCCAGCGCGAGTACCGGAGCGAAGCGAAGCCAATTCGCCAGTTCGGCAAAGATGTTCTCGATCGCCGTCGCTCCAAGCGCGATGAGGACCGCGCAGATCCAGAGCGCAGGAAGGTAATACTTACCGACGTCCGCGGCTGCGTACACGATCGAGAACGGGAAGACGCCAAATGCTGCAACGAGCAACCCCACAGCGATGATCCACCGTCTCCTCCATAGAAAGACGATTCCCGCAAACATCAAGAACATACCGAGCAATCCGTATTGGTTTCGAAGCATCGCGGAAAAGACACGTAGAGCAGCGCCGTAGTTCTTGTACTCGACCGCTTCCTTCAATCGAGTCGTGACCGGGAAATCGGAACCGCTTACGAGCCGAATGAAGCCGCTCAGCGATTCCGGATGATCGTAATCCCATATTGCGTGCGTAGCGATCGGAAGTGCAGCAGTTGGATCGTCATTGCGCGCCGTGTTGAGAGCGCCGCGGATCGGAAGGTAGGCGTACAACGCAAGCCCTCCGGCGAACGCAAACGCGCAACCTGCAAGCACGATCGCGCGGCGCTCGCGCGGAAAGTTTCCCAGCGCAGTTATGACGCCCCCTGGGAGAAGCCAGATCGTTATCGGATGCGTTGCCAACGCGACTCCCGCGCCTGCTGCGGCCTCGACCAGCCGGTCGTGAACGATCAGCGTAAAAGTAGCTGCCGAAACGAGGAGCGTAAGACTTGCGACACCCGGTATCGTTGCGTGCCGCCATACGCCCGCTGCGGCAGCAAATACCAGAGCAGTCAAGAGCGACGGCGCAAAGGAAGCCCCGAGTCGCTTTGCCGTTACTGCAAGCAATCCAGTTGCGAGTGCGACCGCGCATGCGCTGAACATTGTCGCGCGCCACGCAATGTCCCCGATGGCAAGAGCATGCGTAAAGATGCCAGCGGTGAGGGCGTATGCGGGAAATCCGGTGGGATGAAAGATCCCTCCCACGTACGGCACGGTCTGCGCTTCGGCTTCGTCAAACCAAAGTACGCCTGGCGGAAGACAATACCAGAAGGCTACAAGCGCTACGCCCGAGGCCAAAAAGAAAAGAAGCAGACTATTACGGTCGTGCCTCTTTACGGTAACGACTGGGTTAGCTTACGGGTTCGGGCTGTCGTAAGGGTCGGCCGCTGCCGCCGGCGAGTGCGTCACGGTTGGCGAGACGACAGTCGCAAAGAACAGATAGCCGAACGTCGCGATAACTATAACTGCGAATATCTTTTTCACTGCCACTCCTTTCTCGGCACCCGAGCCTAAACGTATATTACCCGGACGAGCTTACAAGCTCCTGGGACCAAGCGGCACGATTTCGCCCGACAACGCCCTGCAGGCGGGTGTCGCGGCACCCTCCGCGCCCGCGATCAGGCAGAGCTGCTGCATCCATTGTTGGGGCGATGTGGCATATAGGAAGAGCCAGTCTCGTGTCTGCTCCCGCGCCTGCTGACGTATCAAAGCCATCACGAAAAGTCCATCCGGGCTAAATCTGAGACCGCGAATCTCTTCTAAGCTTGGAATCTCGGGCAACGGTGGTCCGACAAGTTCGCGCGCCTCCACATCCAGAAGCTGAATGCGCCGAGCCCCGTCCGCGCCGCTCACGACGTACGCCAACCTGCGTCCGTCACTCGAGAGCGCAACGGGCCCGGTTCCGCCGCCAACATCGAGTTCCGGAAATGGGATGAGGTGAAGGCCGGTGCCGAGAGGCAACTCGTAGGCGTGAATCGACGTATCGAGATCGTCCGCATCTTTTTGCGTTGCAAAAAGGTAGCGTTCATCGCCGGAGATCCAGACGCCGGAACCGTCGAGCGTCACCGGCTGCCATGTTACTTTGCCTGAGGCCGCGTCCATCGTTCGAGCCAATAGCACCTGCGTGCTTGCGCGATCGTCAACAAACGTTACGTAGTTCCCGCGTGAGCTTAGCTGCGGCGCGCCGTGCCACACATCGCCAGATTGGCGATTCAGGAGGCGACCATTCTTCCAAACGGTTATCTGAACGTGCGGAGTCTCGGCGCCATTCATCGAGAGAATCGTAATCGTTCCGCTTGCGTGGTCAAAGGCAACTTGCACGGAGTCGGATGTCGCGTTCCTGACCGGACACGACACGGGCCTCAACACCTGCGCCTCGGCGAACGTCGGAGACGCGCCCCCCGTCGTGGCGCTCTCGGAATAGAGACGCACCTCACAACGCGTGAAGTCAAAAGATGCGAGGTCGGTCCCGCCTCCGGCGTCATAGAGCTGAATGCTGGGACTCGTATTGATCCGAAAGATTGCCTCACGGAGATGCTCGAGATCGAAAGCCTGTGGCACTGATGCGTTTGTGACGATACGCATGAACCAATGCGGCGCGACGAGCGACGAGTCGGCACTACCGAAAGGCACGTTGATGCCGACTATCAATGGCGTGTTGAGATCCGTGAGCGAGTGCAACGCGACACCGTTCTTTGCCCAAGACGCGAAAATATTGAGCTCGCGGTTGTACAGGGGGAGCGGTGAATTTGGATCGTAGTCTAAGTGGTACAACGTTGCGTACTCGTTGATATAGACTTTCTCGACGCGGCGTGTCGTGATGATGTCCGGCGGATAAGAGAACTCCGGCTTCTTCGGGTAAGGAAAGGCCGCGACGACGTTCTCTTCTCCGCCGCACACGTCACATGGGTGCCGCTCCGCAACGTTCGTCCCGTTACGAATCGTAGCCAGCGACGAGACCAGCATCGCGCCTTCTCCTTGCCATGCGATGCGCTCGTGAACGGGGTCAAAGCTTACGTTTGCGGCACAGTCGACGACGACGCAGTCCGACGTTGTCTTTCGCGCGTTTCGAATCACGCCGAGATAGCGTTCACCGAGAAAGACCTCTACCGAACCATCTTCCCTAATCAGCGCCATTGCGTCTTGCGACGAGCTCGGAGACGTGACCTGATCGCTTGGGACAAACTTCGAGGTCGTAATTCCGACGATTGGTTCGATCGAAGGCCGCGAAATCGCCGTCGACTTCCCCGTCTTTGGGTCGAACATCAGAACTTTTCCGCCCGTATACGCGATCGCGACACGCTCGCTTTGCGCAAGACAACCAATCGCGGTCACTCCAGGAAGACTCAGGCTCCCAACGAGCGCGCTCCCGTGCGTGCGATCGAGAACATCGATGACGGTTACTTTCTTGTCGTCCGCGTACGCAAACCAAACCGGACGTTTTTCGTCTGTTACTTTCGAGGCTTCGGCTGCCGTCGGAACCCAAGAAAAGCCGCAAATATATCGAGCTTGGACGTTCGTCACTTGCGTCCAAAACGTGAGATCTAAGGTCTTCAGTACGATCAGGCTCGATTCACGCGACAACGAAGCTCTGTCTGGCGATCCCGTCAGCAATGCGAGATAGTTCCCGCCACCAGAAAAGGCACCGCGCCGCCACTGTGGGACATTTGCGTTTCGCGTGCCGCTGAAGCGTTCGAGTCCGGAGAGGAGCGCCGACGTCGTCAAGGGGCTCGCGAAGTCGCTGTACGCGGTTGCATCGAGCGCTGCGGCGTTGACAGCGCCGTAGATATTAGACTCCCGCGCGATATGCTCGGCGTTGTTCTTCTTGATCTGGTCCAAACCCCAACGCCCGCCACCCATTAGAATTGCAAGTGCGACGAGCAGCAGAACGGCGCCGGCGACCGTACCCGTCCGCTGGAGCGTCCGCGTACGCTTTTTGCGTTCGGCGTCGTCCTTGGAAGCCTGTACGAACGCCTTGACGTCTGGATCGAGCGCTTCTGCGCGGCGTGCGAGAAGATCGACGGCTTCATCCAAAGGTAAACCTGGCGGCAGCAGCCGGCTGGCGCGATCGGTGCCTCCGGCAGCTTTCCATAAGACGGCGTCCTCCGCCAATCGACCCTCGAGCACGAGATCGTTGCGATCCGTCTCGATGCATTTCTTGGCTTCCGCCCAATTCGAGAGCAGCGCTTCGTGTGCGACACGGACTTGGGGCGTAGCCCGTGCGTCATCGGAAGAAAGGATGAGCAAGCGCGCGTCTGGCGCACTGAAAACGTCGATAAGGGAGCGCGCTGAACTGCCTTCGGGAAAGCGGCTAAGAGGAGCAGACTTTGCCGAGACTTGTCCCTGACGCCCGATTGCGACCAGCGCGTGCAAAACGTTCGGAAGCGCTGCCCGAACCTCGCCGGGCAGCCGGACGAAAAGCCCCTCCGCACGCTTTGCGATGGCGCCCTTGAGTCCGCCGAGCGAGATCAACGATTCGTATGTAAGAGTTGAATGATCCGGCCAACGGATATCTTTCGCATATAGTGATTCGAGCAGAAACGACAGCAGCGGTAAGCTCCCCGGTTCGTGCGCAGCTTCGTCGGCCAGATCCGCGTCAAACGTGATATCGGTACGAGGATTCAATCCGAACGTTATGCCTGCTGCTCGCGCGGGACGGCGAACCATCTCGCCAATCTCGGACGCGCTCGGCGCAAGGAGATTGAGTTGCCGCAAACCGTCCGCCATATCGACGAGGAGTGGCGTCTCTGCGGCTCGATGCCAGTAATCGTTCCGCATCGTGGCGATCACGAATATCCCTGACCGCGCCAGAGCGTCAAGGCAACGCATGAACGCTTCGCGCTGCGACGTGGTTGTCTGTCCGGCCGTGTACAGCTCTTCCAACTGGTCGACTACGAGCGCAAGACTTGCGCGCTCAAAGAGCAGCAAACGGCCCTGTTGTTGCGCGAAACGCTCGATCTGATGCAAGGCTGTGACGATCGGGAACATCGGGTCGTCGGCTGCCGTTTCGAGATGTCGCGCGAGCGCGCTCGCGTCTTGACCGCTCTCGAGCAACTCAGGCAGCGCAGTCTCGCTTATGAGCGCCCGGGCAAGCGCCGCAAATGGCCCCTGCGCGTCGCCGCTCGGACGCATTATCGCGCGCCGCCATAGTCCCGCTCCGGGGATGACCCCGCGCTCGAACAGCGCAGGTAAGATGCCGGCTTGCGCAAGCGATGATTTTCCCGAACCGCTCGCGCCGAGAACCAGCAGAAATGCACGGCCGGCCTCGCTGCCCTGTGTCAGCCGCTCGACACCAGATTTCGTTGCCTCCGCGCGGCCAAAAAAAATCGGGGCCTGCTCGAACGCATAGGACGAAAGGCCACGAAATGGCTCATTCAGCCAAGTGCGTGGCGCTTCAGTCGAACCTTGTATGCGTCGTTCGATGAGCTTACGTAAGTCACTCTCGAGCCTGCGCGAAAAATCTTCGGGCGCGTCGAATTGGGTAAACGCCGCTCGGAATTCTCCGTCACCGACGAAATAGCGCGACCAAAACGTTTCGAGCATTCGATACTGGTGCGTAATTTTATCGAGATCGTCGGTCGTGCTGAATTTTATCTCGGGCGCCCTCTTCCGGTAAACGAGCAGATCCGGAAGACCATTGGTATTCGCCTTGTGCGCAGCGAGCGCGTTCTCGAATTCCCATTCCGTGCCCGTAACGGGGACGCGTCCGTCGATACCGCGGTACTCTCGCACGTCGGTGCGTTCGGGAAGCGGCGTGCCAAGTCGCGACCAGAGAATGAGGAGGACGATGTCCGTCTTGCTCGGCGGGATGATGTTGTCTTGGAAGTGCCCCGACGCGAGCATCGGTTCTGTGTCCCACGATTCCGCGGTGATATCAAAGAAACGTGCGTACTCTTTTGCCAAAGCCTGCACCACGAGAACGGCAGCCTGTCGTTCCCGCGTGACGTCGCCCGGCGACGAGACGAAAATGCGTAGGGGGCCAGCCACTTACATCACGCGTCGAGGATGGGAATCGACTTAACCAGCATGTCGCGACGCTCAGCCTGATGCAGAAAGTGCGCAGTGTAGTCGTGGCCGGTCGTCAGGCGTTTGTCCCAGACTACAAGCGCTTCCACTTCAGCTTCATCCGGCGCAGCGATCGTTAGCGCATCCTCGAGAATCGCCTCATTGGTTTTTTCGTAAACCTCCGGGTCTTCAGGGCTATAACCGAGTAATCGTAGATCGCCTGCGTCCTCGGCCTCGCGAACAAAGCGATCGTATAACTCTCCCCAGTCCCACGGATCGGCTCCCGGCCGGTCGATCACTGAGCTCTTCTTGAATATCTCCACCGAAAACGGCAGAACGATGCGGCGTCGAACTCCCAATTCGCCCGCCGTCTTAAGCGCAACGAGATCAGCGCCGCAGGCAGCCGCGCACACAAGCGCAGTAACTCCGTCCACCGTGAAGCGTTCGCGAAGCGTGCGCCTCACATGCTCGATACGGTCGGCTGGAAATCGCGAGATCTCCCGATGCGGCGCGTCGATGCGGCGTCCCGCGAGCGCGGCTATCAGGTCAGCACCGGCTTTTCAACAAACCCGCCGAAATGCGACAAGCTAACGTTGTTACGCGCGTATTCGCCGCCGACTTCCGTCAACTCTTGAACGTGCGCGCCGCTAATCAACGGCAAAACCTGCTCGGGTTTGATTCTCGGAAACACACCGAGCTCCGTAAGGCCCTTCTCCGAGAGATCCGCGTCGTAACGAACATACGTGAACTCTTTGGGGCGAACGGATGGCGTCGGAAGCGGCTCGACGAGGTCGCCGATCTCGCTATCGATCTTCCCCCCGAACGTGCAGCGGCCGGTGACGCGGCACATTTTATCGGCCTCGACGGTCGATGCATAAATCAACGCCGAGGGAACGCGTCGCGCATTATAGAGCAATGTCATTTGCTTCGGCCTCAAACTCTTTGCGGTGTTCGGGATCGCACCCGTCCCGATCGAGACCAGAAGCATCTTGTCTTCCCCGCGTTCCCAGCGCAGATTGTACGGTTCGAGTGTCGCGAACATGTAGAGCGCGTACGCCGGGTTGTTGTACGCCGTAACGGCTCCGTCAACGAAGATGCACTTTTGGTCACCGATCACGATTTCCTGAGGCGGGAAATACGTCGGAGCGGCAGTGCTGGCTCGCACGAGCTGCCATAGAGGAAGATAGGCGTTGTTACCGTCCTCGAGCGTACCGACGTTGTATTTTGCTTTCGGATTATTGGAAAGCGGCCACGGCGAATCGGTGTCGCAGCGATACATAACGAGCAGCAACAAGGTCTTTAGCGGATATGCTTTTCGCGCTTCGCTGAAAGAATGATCGGTGAGATCAGGATCGCCGAGGCGCGTATCGCCGAGCCTTCGTTGCAATTCTTGGGTGAGTCCCGTTACTCTGAGGCTGTACCACAATTTCTTAAAGAACGGTGCTGATTTGAGCATGTGCCGGGCACCGCGAAGATAAAACTCGCGAATCTCGAGCATCGTCATTCCGAGCGAGATGCCGGTTGCAATGATCGCCCCGGTGCTCGTTCCTGCGACGTAATCGAAGTAGTCCGCAAGCACGAGATGCGGATCGCCGTAGGCTTCGCGCAGCTGGTGTTCGAGGCGCGCTAAAATCTCGATGGTGATCAGTCCGCGTATGCCGCCACCGTCGAGCGAAAGCATCCGTTTAGGACCAGGCGCTTCGACACGCTCGCGATAGCTTGCGTACTTCGTAATCACTTCAATGGCGTTGCCGGTGGACACGTCGGGGTCGGAGTGGCGACGGAAAAGTAAACGATCTGTCGCGACCCATCTCCCGTTTTCTGCACGGTTACCTGTTGGGACGCTTTTGGCTCTGGATTAAGTGTTTCGTTTACCGCGACGCTGTACGTGGATCCCGGTTTGACTTTCATGAAATGGAACGTACCCAAGCAATCAGTCAGCGCAGTTCTCACGTCCGGCTTTGATCCCGTCGTTGGCGTTGACTCCGTCAATGTCACGGTGACGTTGTGTGCCGGGATGCTTTTCGTATTGCCTTCGTTGTACGTAATCTTTCCGCCGATAAAGGGCTGAAACCACCCGCAAAATGTCTCGTCTAACTCGGAATGCGTCAGGGGCTTGTCCTTCGGCGGTTCACAATAGCTGTGAAACTGCTGTAGAAACTGCCAAGCCGCTGCTTCGGCGGCGTGCGCTGACAGATTGTTGGCATCAGCCTTTTGTCCGAAGTCGAGCGCTGCAGCTCCGACCGATGTCACGATACTGTTTTGCAAAGCGGAAGTGCCGCTCGCATTGATGGTGTTCGAATATTGCGTGGCGACGGTGCTGTTATATCCGGCCGACGGAACGGGGCTTGGTACGTGATTCACGTGAGTTGTCGTAACCTGATATATCTTTTGCGGCGCGAATGCGAGATAAACTGACGTCAAAACTGCGAATGGCAGAAATTGTACGTACGTGCGGCCGTAGTCGCCCGTAGAGGTTTGCGCTACCCAGGTGATTTGCGGCGGACCGGGCGTCGGTCTCGGGGATACGTCATGAAGCTCGTAAAACTGCGGACATGTCGAGATCATTGCGTTGAATTGCACCGTCGCGAGCTGCCGTAGCGTGATGAGCCGATCTTGTTCACCGGACCCGTAGCTCGGTGGCTGCACAATAAAAGCCCCGACGGTACTCGGATCGGCCTTGCACTGGTCGATGTAATCCTTGATCGCCCAGTCGCCTTGCGGGACCACGCTCAACGACAGTTCTTCGCCCAGGACCCTCGCCATCGCAACCGAGACACGAGCCCTCAAAACGGCATCACTGCCAAGCACGACGACGAACAGAACCGGTTGCCGAAAGGTGAGCGTATCCGGAGGCGCCGGCGACTGGCCGACTGTCGCTTTCGTTTCCGCCGTTTGAGCCAATGCACCATACGGTCCGCCGGACGCGGATACTATGGCGCACGCAATAATGAGAGCGAGAAAAAAGCGCATCGTTAAAGGGATGCGACCGTTGGCTTAGGCCGGGTTCCTATCCTGCAGACGGACGACCCCAGTCGTGGCGGCTGGCATGGAACACCTCAAGCCTCCCTGAAAACCGTCACAAGTAGCTAAGCTTATTGCGGTTTGAGATGCATTTGCAGAAAATGGAGCGTCCGAGTCCATGCGTCTCCATCCGCTGCCAAATCTCCGGTGTCTGCAGCGTTGGGCACTGCGAGACGAGAACTTTTCCCGGCCTTCGGGTTGAAACCGCCCCGATCGAAAAGGTGGCCGGTATTGGGATAGACCTGGATCTCGTACGGCGCGTGCACGTTTTCCAGGATGCCTGCGAGCCGTCGCGCCGCTTCAACGGGGACCGTCGAATCATTCGCTCCGTGGAGAATGAGTATGGGAGCACTCGAGGCAGTCGCGAGTTGCGCGAAACGCGTTTCCTTAATATCGGTTCCGGCTCCCGAATACGCGCCATAATATCCGACGCCGGCTTGAACTTTGTTCGTAAGGGCAAGCCAGACCGCGAAGTAGCCGCCATTCGAAAAGCCGATTGCTGCGAGCTTAGAGCCCTGTACTTTTGGATTGCTTTGCAGAGTGTCGAGGGCGCTAACGAGATCGGCGTAGATAGCAGCTGCATCGCCCGTGAAGGTTTCTTGTCGTGTTTGCGCAGACAGTCCGTAAGCAGCCATGAACGCCGGAACGAGGCAAACGTAGCCTTCGTTGGCGAGTAGCTTCGCATACGCGAGATCGGCGTCTTCCAAACCACCGCTGGTGTGCAGGATCAAGACGCCGGGGAACGGTCCCGGTCCGTCGGGAGTTATGAGTGTAGCGTGCATGTTGTGTCGCACGCCGACGGTGATATCCGTTTGCGCTCCCAGTGCCGGCCGCACTGCAACGCCTGAAGCAATCGCGAGTATAAGAACCAACGCGCGTCCAGCTGAGTGCACCGTCATACGCCGACCGTTTTCGGGCGACCCCGGAAATCCTGGGCGCATCTATCGATCCTTCAGGGATTTGGCTCGTCTCCGCGAGAAACCGTTAGTTATGTCGCGTTTCGTCGCAACATTCATTGCAACATTCATTACGATTGCGCTCGCGACGTTGTCTAACACGAGCGTTTCAGCTGCGAACAAAGCGACTGCATGGCGACTGTTCTTCCAGCGCGCGATTCCAGCGGCCAAGGGAAATTTCGTGTCGATACGAGCGGTGCACGATGTCAATTCGGGTGATTACAGCGTGAAAGGCCCGCTGGATTCAGGGCTTGTCAGTAGTTGTCAGATTTTTCAGACCGGTGCATTAGAAAACACTGCCTGGCATCTGCGCTGCCAGGTTGCGGACTACGGTGGGCAAGCCGTCGGACCGGCCACTGCCGAGGGAACGTTAACCCAAGACCTGACCGCCGCGTTACCGCAGTTCAAGCGCGGACGTAATCTCATGGGCGAGCCGCAATGGCTGAGCAGCGACCATCACACGTCGGTGACGATCGTTTTCGGCGGAATTCTCATCACTCACGGCAACACCGAGATCTAAATTCAATCGCTTATGCTGTTTCGGCCGAAATGTTCTCGCTGCGAACAGGTGGCGGCAAGCATCGAAATCATCGCTCCGGAGGCGGAGCCGGCCGAATGGCTCGCGTGGTCGGAAGAGCGGCGACGAACCTTCAACCAATATCGCAAGCCCGCGGAGTTCGTATTTTTATACGAGGGGCCGGGCGGCAGCAACGGCTGGGTAGGGGATGCGATCAGCCCCGAAGAGGCGCAACGGATCATCGCGGCCTGCACGAGCACGAACATCGCCGCCATCCGCGACGCCGGACTCTATGATAATGCCGGCTTTTGCGCGGCCTGTGGTGTTTTTTATTGTCCAACGCATTGGTCGATCTCGTCAAGCGGCTATGGGGTCTGCCCGGCCGGGCACGGCAAGAGCCTCGATCCGCATTGGCAACCCAGCGACGATCCCTGAGGTGTTGAACAGGTCAGGCCGATGCGAGCACGTCGCTGGTGCCGGCGAGATCACGATATGCTTCTTCGAGCAACACTTTGGACGGGATATCCTTTTGAGGCGTGCGCGTCGCGACGCCGCTGCTCAGGCATAGATCGCCCGCCGAAACGCCCGCAGTCGGCACCTCGAGGTCGGCGATCGCACGCGCCATTTCATCAGCAATTGGCGCACCCTCCGCGGTGTTAGGGAGAATCGCAACGAACTCGCTGTCGTGCCGAGCCAACAGGTCGGACGCGCGCGAGGCGCATGAACCCAGCGCCAGCGCGACTGCGGCCAACACCTCGTCACTCCAGGCGCGACCATGACGATCTTCGATCCGCGCGACAATTAGCGAGAGCGGAGCCGGCGTCCGGAGCGCGCGCGACCATTCCATGTGCAAGCGAGCTTCGCACGCGCGCCGGTTCGCGATTCCCGTCGCCTCGTCGTAGTCGGTGAGGAATCTCAGTCTCTCCAGCTGCATGTTGCGTACGCTGATCATGCTCCCGAGCAGTTGGGTGTCCTGGAGCAAGCGGCGCGTGATCAGCCGCACCAGAAACAGCCCAAACTCGTGGTTCTGAAAATAAAGTTTCAGAAAGGCGTCGGCCGGCATGTGAAGGACTTCGACATCGGTGACGCACAGCGCGGAGAGACTGCGCTCCTTCTCCTGCGAAAAGACCGCCATCTCGCCGATTAGCTCGCCGGTGCTGACGGCGACCTCAATCTCGGGCAGGCGCACCGTGCCGCTCACGATGTACAGCACGTCGATCTGCGAGTCGCCTTTGTGGAAGATGTACTCGCCCATTGCGAATTTGCGAGACTGCATGAACGGCCGAAGCCAATCCATGTTCAAGTCGCCGGTTAGCGCGGCCTGAACTTTTTGGATCAGGTCCCGCAGCTCGCGCAAGCGCAAGAGATTCAACGGCAGCAGAATTGCATGGAGTATTGCAATCGGCCACGCTGCCATCAGGATCCCGTAGGTGAAAAAGGCAACATTGCTTACGATCGCCACCTGGCGCAACCGAACCGGCGTGCGCATCCAGAATGTGGCGAAGACGAGCGCGGACGCAAGATAGCCTATCGAGACCGGGATGTAAGACAACGCAGCACCTCAACTCCAGCAAAAGACCAAATCGGCGGCTCGGTCCACAATTAGTATCGTCAAAAAGCGCCCTTCGCTTCGGCCCTCCGCGGTCTTTCGTCGTGCCGACTCCTGTGCTAGCATGACCCGGCTTCCCGGTCGCCTGAAGCGTTCAACCTCACGCAGTTCTCCGATTGGAGTCATTAATGAGCAACGTACAAGTCGAAGGTAAGACGTACGAGATGCCACCGCGCGAAGGGTTTACCATCGCACATTTTCTTACCGTGGCTGACCTCAAACGATCCGCCGAATTCTATAAAACGGTCTTCGGCGCAGAGATTGTGAGCATGGGCGATGGAAACGCGCCGCCGTACCTCAAAATCGCCAACATCTGGCTCATTATCAACGTCGGAGGTGGTCCCACGCCGGACAAACCGACCGTGACGCTTCGACCTCCCGACCCAAATGAGATCAGCAGCTTCATGAACATTCGCGTTGCCGACATCCAAGCGTGCTACAAGCTCTGGAAGAGTCGCGGCGCCGAGTTCATCACGGAACCAATCCCCAAGTACGGCGAAACTCGCTGCTACATCCGCGATCCCGACGGCTATATCATTGAGATTGGTCAGAGCAATCCGGGCGTCGCTTACGGCTAATGGACGAATCCGCTATTGGGCACTACCGGTCACTTAGCAATTCGATGACGCGGATTTGCTGAACGACTCGTGCAGCAGCTCCGAAACCCAACGGCTGTCCTTCCACACAAGCACGTCGGTTTGGCACTCCCGAACGTTGACGTAGGGCTTGTGCCTCGACATGCCACTGACTACTGCGCGCTCCGTCACTAGGGCGGTCGTGCCGTAGATACGCACGCGCGGTTTCGAGGTCGTCAACATCGTATGCGTCCAGATGCCTGCTTTAATTGCTTCGAGAATGTCATCACGACCGACCCAGCTACCATTGGCGCTAACGACGATCCAGTCGCTCGCGAGAAGGTGACGCAGTGTCGTCGTGTCGTTCGCAAGCAACGCGCGTGAGATACGGTCGTCCGCCGCAAGCGCGTTCTGGGCTGTCGGCGTGTCGGTGGCCGCGACGGCGAGGCCGGCCGTAAGCATGGCAATGCTTATAAGAGAAAAGACAAACTTCGTGATGCTCAGCATCTGAAATCTCCCTGCTACTAGGCGTCTGTTCCCTTACGGCGCTACCTAGCTAAAGTTTCGTTGAGTCGAGCCTTATGCGGTGCCGAGGGGACCCCGCCATAGACGGGCCGTAGTATAATCACCCCTTAGGGGCGCGTAGCTCAGGGGGAGAGCGCTACATTGACACTGTAGAGGTCATAGGTTCGAAACCTATCGTGCCCACCATATCCGATACGACGCCCGCCGGGCGTCGTATCTACTTAAGGCATCATGATAGCATCGGAACGCGTAGAAGAGCTCCAAAAACTGCGGCACACGGCGGCGCACGTGCTCGCGTATGCCGTGCAAGATCTCTTTCCCGAAGCAAAGCCGACGATCGGTCCCGCGATCGAGAACGGCTTCTACTACGACTTCGATCGTAAGGAGCCGTTCACGCCGGCCGATCTCGAACGGCTCGAAACGCGCATGCGCGAGATCGTCGCCGCCAACTACGAGATGACGGGCCGTGAGGTCTCGCGCGCGGGCGCGATCGAGCAATTCAAAGACAACCCGTACAAGGTCGAGCTCGCGAGCGACATCCCCGAAGGCGAACCGATCACGCTCTACACGATCGGCGAGTTTACCGATTTCTGCCGCGGCGGTCACGCGCATCGCACGGGCGAGATTCGCGCGCTCAAGCTGCTGAGCGTCGCCGGCGCGTACTGGCGCGGCGACGAGCACAATCCGCAGCTGCAGCGCATCTACGGCACGGCGTTTCCCGAGCAAGCCGAGCTCGACGCGTACCTCGAGTTTCTCGAGGAAGCCGAACGCCGCGATCATCGCAAGCTCGGCCGCGAGCTCGGACTCTTCTCGATCGAAGAGGACGCCGGCGGCGGCCTCGTCTTCTGGCATCCGAACGGCACGATCGTCCGCGGCATCGTCGAGAATTTCATTCGCGAAGGCCTGCGCGAGCGCGGCTACAAGCCGGTCGTCACGCCGCACATCGTGCACGAGAAGCTCTACGAGATCTCAGGCCATCTCGAAAACTTCTCCGCATCGATGTTCGGGCCGATCGAGGTCGAGGGACAACGCTTTCGGCTCAAGCCGATGAACTGTCCCGGCCACATTCTGATCTATCGCAGCGAGCTGCACTCGTACCGCGATCTGCCGCTGCGCTTCTCCGAATTCGGGACCGTCTATCGCTTCGAGCGGAGCGGAACGCTGCACGGCCTCACGCGCGTGCGCGGCTTCACGCAAGACGACGCGCATCTTTTCTGCACGCCCGAGCAGCTGCAATACGAATTCGAACAGACGGTCGAAGAGGCGCTGCGCTTGATGCGCGCGTTCAACTTCGATGATTTCGAGTATTTTCTCTCGACGCGCGAGCAGCGCGGTCCGACCGACGAGATCGCCGAAGCCGCGATCCGCGCCGCACTCGAGAAATACAATCTGCCGTATCAAGTCGACGAAGGCGGCGGCGCGTTCTACGGGCCGAAGCTCGACATCAACCTGCACGACGCGATCGGCCGCAAGTGGCAGCTCGGCACCGTGCAAGTCGATTTCGTGCTGCCCGAGCGCTTCGATCTGAAGTATCGCGGCAGCGACGGCGCAGATCATCGCCCCGTCATGATCCATCGCGCGCTGGCCGGCTCGATGGAGCGCTTCTTCGGCGTGCTTGATCGAGCATTTCGGCGGCGCGTTTCCGGCCTGGCTCGCGCCGGTCCAAGCGATGGTCGTGCCGATCAGCGAGCATCAGCTCGACTACGCCTACGAAGTGCGCGATCAATTGCGCGAACGCGGATTCCGCGTCGAGGCCGATGACGTCAAACGAAAAGCTCGGCTACAAGATCCGCCACTGGAAGACGCAGAAGCTGCCGTACATCCTCGTCGTCGGAAAGAGCGAGCTGGCGGACAGAACCGTCAGCGTGAACGAACGCGGAGCGCCCGACGGCGAAAAGCGCGCGCCTATAACGGTCGCGGCTTTCGCCGACGAGCTAACTGCTCGCGTCGACCAGAAGAACTAACCCAGGTCTACATCGGAAGATGACGTAGAACGATAATTTTGTCCGCGTGACGTGCGCCGATGAAGCTTTGGTCGTAGAGAACTTCGACCGGCGTCCCGATTGTGCAAGAACGACATCTGATACGTCGTCTTGCCGTCATCCGACCAAATGTTCTTCCACTTCGGCAGAATCAAGAAGCTCAGGATCTGTCCGGACTTGCTTTGAACCTTGAGGTTGTTGCTGGAAACGTGCACGATGCGCCCGTAGAATGTACTGTCATCTTTGGCAATTGCCGGCGAAGCGACGGCAAGCGCAAGGGCGACAGCGGATAGGATTTTACGCATTAATGCTCCTCTCTGTCTGAAGAGAGAGTTCCCAGGAGCACCTAGAGTTTCAAACTTACGGTGACCGTTTTCGACCGGGTGAAGCTGTGCAGCATCCCATCCAGAGCGAATTCCTTACCGATTCCGCTTTCCTTAAAGCCCCCATACGGCTGACCCGCGAACTGGCCGAAGCCCTGGTTGAGCTGGACGAAGCCGGAGTCGATTTCATGGCACGGTCCGCAGGCCTTTGCCGACGTCGTGGGTCCAGACGAAGCCCGCCAGATCCATAGTGGCTGTCGTTGGCCATCCGAATGACCTCGTCTTCGGTGCGCCACGGAATCGCGACGAGCACCGGTCCGAAGATTTCCTCGCGTGCGATCCGCCAGTCGTTTTGCGCGTGTCCGAAGATCGTCGGCTCGACGAAATAGCCTTTCGAGAGCGGACCGTCCGAGGGCGGCTTGCCGCCGGTGAGCAGCGTTGCTTCCTTCTGATTCAGGCCGTCTTGAATGTACGAGCAGACTTTATCGAACTGCTTGCGATTGATGATCGAGCCCATGTCGGTCTCTTCCGCGAGCGGATCGCCGACTTTGAGCGTGCGCACTTTCGCCGTCAGCTTCTCCAAGAACGAATCGAAGATCGACTCGTGCAGAAAGAGGCGCGAACCAGCCGTGCACGACTGACCTTGCCGCGTAAAGCGCATCGCGGTAATGACGCCCTCGACGACAGCGGCTTCATCGGCATCCGCAAAAACGATGTTCGGACTCTTGCCGCCAAGCTCGAGCGAAACGGGAACGATTCGCTCGCTCGCGCTGCGCATGATGGATTTGCCGACTTCGGTCGAGCCCGTGAACGACAGTTTATCGACGCCGGGGTGCTGCGCGAGCGGCGCGCCCGCTTCTTCGCCGATGCCCGTGACGACGTTAACGACGCCCTTCGGTAAGACCTCATTGCAGATTTTAGCGACTTCGAGCATCGCAAGCGGCGCGTCTTCGGCGGCTTTGAGCACGATCGTGTTGCCCGCGCCGATCGCCATCGCGAGTTTCATCGAGCCAAGAATCACAGGTGAGTTCCACGGGATGATCGCCCCGACGACGCCGTACGGTTCGCGGCGCGTGTAGCAGAGCATGTCCTCGGTGAGCGGAATCGTTTCGCCCTTGAGCTCCCCGCAGAGTCCACCGAAATAACGGAAGAGATCGGCCGAGTTTTTTGCTTCCGGGCGCGATTGCGTGCGCAACGCGTTGCCGGTCTCGAGCGCGATGAGGCGCCCGATCTCTTCGGCGCGCGCATCGAACTTCTCGGCGATCGTGAGCATCAGCCGGCCGCGCTCGCGTGCGGCGGTCTTCTTCCATCCCGGGAAGGCGGCGCGAGCAGCGCGGACGGCGCGGTCGATATCCTCGGCCCGCCCCCGTGGGACGCGTGCGATCGGTTCTTTCTTTGCCGGATTTTCGATCTCGATCGACTCCGATGCCGCGCTCTCGACCCACTCGCCGCCAATCAACATGGGAACCATGCGAGTCCCGGTCTCAATCATGTTGGCCAGCATACCGTATGCGGGTGCCCTGTCCTCCGCCAAGGGATGGGACGCCCCGCCAGAGCACTACGACTTTAAGAGGAACTATGGAAGCGGCTCTCGCCCAGAAAACGTGCACCCCTTGCCGGGGCGGCGTGCAACCACTCGGTCACGACGAAGCAGAACTATTGCGCACGCAAGCGGCGGACTGGGCGCTCCTCGACGACAGTCATCGGATCGAACGTACCTTTCGTTTCGAAAACTTCGTCCAATCTCTCGCGTTCGTCAACAAGATCGGCGCCCTCGCGGAAGGCGAGGGCCATCATCCCGATATAACCTTCGGCTGGGGCTATGCGACCGTATCGTTGTACACGCACAAGATCAAAGGATTGCATGAGAACGATTTCATTATGGCCGCGAAGATCGACCGCTTAGCATGAGACTTTACTTCCTGCGGCACGGTCAAGCCGGCGAGCGGGAGGATTGGCACGGAGACGATTTCGATCGGCCGCTCACGACCGACGGCATCAAGCGAATGGAACGTGAAGCGGACACGATGGCCGAGCTCGATCTCGAGGTCGAAGCGATCATCACGAGCCCCCTCGTTCGCGCCCGGCACACCGCCGAGATCGTAGCCAAGCGTCTGAAGCTGCGTAAGAGTCTCGTTGAAGACGAGAATCTTGGCCTCGAATTCAACATCCAGCGACTCTTGCAAGTGTTGGAGCACTATCCCAAAGCCGGCGCAATCATGCTGGTCGGACACGATCCCAGCATGAGCCGCGCGATCGGTCAGCTGATCGGCGGTGCGCGTATCGATTTCAAAAAAGGCGCGCTTGCCTGCGTCGAGCTGATCGACGCCAGCCGCTCCCGCAGCCGAGCTCGTCTGGCTGATTCCACCGCGCGTTCTCTCGCGCTAGATTCTTGCTGCTGCTCGGGATTGAAACGTCGTGCGACGACACGGCGACGGCCGTCGTCCGCGACGCAACGACTGTTCTCTCCAACGTCTCGACGAACCAGGATGAGTTTCACGCGCGTTACGGCGGGATCGTTCCGGAAATCGCGAGCCGGCGTCACACGGCGTTGCTCTCAGCCGCAATCGAAGACGCGCTCGATCGCGCGAAAACCTCGCTCGACGATCTCGACGGCATTGCGGTAACCTCCGGCCCCGGCTTGATCGGCAGCTTGGTCGTCGGCGTTGCTGCGGCCAAAGCACTCGCCTTCAGCATCGATAAGCCGCTGTACGCCGTCAATCATTTGCACGGCCACATCTTTGCAGCGTTTTTGGATGATGCGCAAACGCCGCGCTATCCGTTTCTCGCACTCCTTGTCTCCGGCGGACATTCACAGCTCGTCGCGGTCGACAGTCCGCTCGAGATGCGGATATTAGGCAAGACGCGCGATGATGCAGCCGGCGAGGCGTTCGACAAAACCGCACGGCTGCTCGGACTTCCCTATCCCGGCGGTCCGCAGCTCGATGCGCTCGCGCGCGACGGGGATCCGAGCGCGATTCGCTTTCCCCGCCATCGTCCCGATCCCGGAACGCTCGATCTTTCGTTCTCGGGACTGAAAACGTCCGTGCGATATTTTCTCGAGTCGGATCAGGGAAAGAGCGCGCGACCGGCCGACGTAGCCGCGTCGTTTCAAGCCGCGGTCGTCGACATCCTGATCGATCGCTTGGAGCGCGCCGTCGCGCTGGAACGTTTCGAGCTGGTAGTTCTTTCCGGCGGCGTTGCCGCAAACTCAGCCTTGCAACGGGCGTTTCGCGCTTGGGGCGAACGCAGCGGCATCCCGACCATCGTTCCGCCGCTGCGCTACTGCACGGATAACGCCGCGATGATTGCCGCCGCGGCGGATCGTCAAGGTGCGGCAGTGCGGAGCGACCCCGAAACGCTCGGTGCCGATCCGAATCTGCCGTTTATCTTTCCGCGAATATCCGCCGAATAGCACCGACGATTATCTTGTGCTCGAACGGGTGCAGCGCCGCAAGCGCACTCGCTTCGTCTTCTTCAACGAGCGGCAACGGCGTGCGCATGCAACACCGCGCCGCGATCGACGTCGTGCGTGACGTAATGCGCCGTAGCTCCATACCACGATGACTTCATTTGCAGTGCGTCGCGGATGGCGTGCGCGCCTCGAAACGCCGGGATACTCTGACCATCGGGCATCGTAATCTCATCCGCACTCGGATCGTGCGGCAGAAAGGCGGGGTGAATGTTCAGCGCTTGCGGTAAGCGCGTGAAGAACTCCGGCGAGACCAAGTGCATCCAACCAAGCATCAAGATCAGCTCGGGCTGCGTCCGCTCGATGACGTCGATCAATTCGGCGTCATAGCGCTCGCGGGATTTCGTTTTGCGATCCCATACGTGAACGTGCACGGGAATGCCGGCGCGTTTCGCGCGCTCGATCGCGAATGCATCCGCGCGGTTGACGACCAGCGCTTGCAGATCGATCCCAAGACCTTCGGGAAGCGCATCGATGACGGATTGAAAATTCGTACCGTTACCAGACGCCATGACCGTCGTTCGAAGACTGCGCAGATTGCGGTCCATCGAAAGTCGTTCAACGACCTTGCCGCCGGTCGCCGAAACGAACAAATCGTAAAGAGGTTCGGTAACTGCACCGATCAGCGCATGACGATAACCTTGCTCGCGCATTTTGCCGAGCGCAAGCGCGATCAGATCCGGCTGCAGTTTTTCGCGCTGATGCAATTGCATCAGGCCAACCGGACCGAAGAGCCCGACGTCGGTGCGCTGCTCCCATTTACGCAGCCAGTAGAATCGCAATCCGCGTGCGCCATAGGCTGCAAACCCGGCCGGCTTGTCGTCGGCATCGCTCGTCAGGATGATCGCGGAGCCGGCAGCCGTCTCACTGGACCATGACCCGTCGAATACCAAATCGATCCACGAGAGGTATCGCTCGCCAACCTGCGGCGCGTCGATGATGTTGTAGCCACTCTCACGAACGCGCGCAAGTGCGTTTTGAGTTGCGTGTACGGAGAAGCGCTCGTCGAGTTCGACTAAGAGGTTAACGAATTCGCGCGAAGATGCCTTAGCGCTCACGCGCGGGATGCACCACGACTGCCGGATCCCCGTCCCCTCGCGCTTCGATCCAGCCGGCGACGAACGCGCCGGGAGCAGCCGCAAGCGCTTTTGGTGCTTCGCTCAGCGCGACGGTCAGCGTGTATCCGATTCCCATGTTGAACGTGCGATAGCGGTCTTCATGACTCAGATTTCCGCGCCGCACGAGTTCGCGCATCAAAGCCGGAACTTGCCAGCGCGTTTGTTCAAAGATCGCCTTGCACGACGCCGGCAACGTCCGCGGGACGTTCTCGAGCAAGCCGCCGCCCGTGATGTGCGACATGGCTTTGACGTCCGCGACCTCGCGAATCGCCGTAACTTCTTGCAGATAGGAAGGATGCGGCGCGAGCAGCGCATCGGCGAACGTAACCCCGCCGCCGTCCGGAAGCGGAGCACCCCATTCGTCTTCCGGGACCAGCGTACGCGCTAAGGAGTATCCGTTTGTGTGCAACCCGATCGCGGGGAGCGCGATGATCGCGTCGCCGGGCGCTACGCGCTCGGTCTTTGGTAGATCTGCTATGCGCACGATGCCGACGATCGTCCCGGCGAGATCGAATTCACCGGGTTTGTAGAGGCCGGGCATTTCGGCCGTCTCACCGCCGAGTAACGCGGTCTGATTCTCGCGGCACGCTTTATGGATACCGGCCACGATCTCGGCTGCCATCTCTGGAACGAGCTTTCCAACTGCAACATAGTCGAGAAAGAACAACGGCTTCGCGTTCGCGACCAAGATGTCGTTGACGCAATGATTGACCAAATCGGCGCCGACGGAATCGTAGCGCCGCAGTAATGCAGCGATGAGGATCTTCGTTCCGACTCCGTCCGTCGACGCAACGAGCGCCTGCTCCGGGTCGCCGGGGAGGCGAAAAAGGCCGTTGAACGCGCCCAGCTCCCCGATCTGATCGGGATGCTTCCAGCCACCCGTCAGCTGTTTGTAGAGCGAAACCGCGGCGTTCCCGGCGGAAATATCGACGCCCGCCGCAGCGTACGCATCGGTCGCGCGATCCATCAGCCAGGGCTTCGCTTCGACCGGCAGAAACGACTGCCGCATGCAAGTAACGGTTTCGGGTGACCTGGCGCGGAGCGTTTCCTCCGGCGCCCTTGTGGTCCCAGTCTTCTCCGACAAAAAACTCGAAGGCGCGGCTGCCGACGTTGATCCGAAGCTCGGCGGCGTCATCGCCGCGGCGCTCGCCGACGGCGAGCATCAGGGCAAGAACAACGAAGTCGCGCTCTTCCATACCGCCGGGACGACTGATCTCGGCGTGCGTCGCGTCCTCATCATCGGTCTGGGCGATCGCAGCAAATTCGAACCCTGGCAGCTCGCGCAATACGCGGGCACCGCCGTTCGATATTTAGGTAAGCGCAACGTCCACGACATCGCCATCACGCTTCCGTACGAAGTGAAGGACGCGGCGGCTGCTGCATCCTTCCTCGTCGAGGGTGCGTTCGTCGCGACGGCCGATACGACGATCTACCGCAAGGAACACGAACGCCCGATCGATATTCGCAACCTCACGATCGTCGCAGGAGCGCTCGATCGCAACGCGCTTACGGCCGGTGCGAAGCACGGACAGATTCTCGGCAAGTCGGTGAACTTCACGCGCCGCTTAGCGCTGACTCCGGGCAACGACATGACGCCGCGCGTGCTCGCCGACCGCGCCGAAGAGATCGCCAAGAAGAACGATCTGGGTTTCGATGCACTCGACGAAGACCGGATGAAAGATCTCGGCATGGGCGCGCTCCTCGGCGTTTCGCAAGGAAGCTCGCAGCCCGCGCGCTTGATCGTGATGACGTACGACGGCGATCCGGGCTCCAAAGAGCGGATCGCGCTCGTCGGCAAGGGCATCACATTCGACAGCGGCGGCATCTCGCTCAAGCCGCCCGAGAACATGCACGAGATGAAGTACGACATGAGCGGCGGCGCGGCTGTGATCGGCGCGATGCGCGCGATCGGAAAATTGCGTCCGAAGATCAACGTCATCGGGATCGTCCCGGCGAGTGAAAATCTTCCGGGACCGGACGCAACGAAACCGGGCGACATCCATCGCGCGATGAACGGCAAGACGATCGAGATCATCAACACCGATGCGGAAGGGCGTTTGATTCTCGCAGACGCGCTTGCGTACGCAACGATGAAGCTTGGAGCCACGCGACTGATCGACTGCGCGACGCTTACGGGCGCGATGGTGATCTCGCTGGGTCATACCGCTGCCGGCGCGATCAGCAACGACGACGCGTTCGTCGATTCGTTCCTCGCCGTAGCGAACAAAACGGGCGAACGTTACTGGCGTCTTCCGCTTTACGACGACTATCTCACGGCAACGAAGAGCGAGATCGCCGATCTGAAGAACACCGGCGGGCGTCCAGCCGGAAGCCTGACTGCCGCGGCTTTCTTACGCGAGTTCGTTGACGGCAAGCCGTGGATTCATCTCGATATTGCCGGCACGGCTTACACCGACAAAGAGCAATCGTATCAAGCGAAGGGCCCGACGGGCGTACCCGTTCGCGCGCTCGTCGCATATGTCGAAGCCGCCGCAACCGAAAGCGCGCCGAAAGAGCCGGCGTTCGAACAGATCCCCATTTCCGTTTAGCCGGTCGCTCGCCTAGGGTAAGAGCCGGGTTGGCCCCAGGCGGCCGACCATGGAATTTTAACCCCCTCTAACGTGACCCGCCGCCCTTTGCGCCGCGGGTCACGTTTCTTCATATCAGCAGCGAGGGGAAGGGGATAACAATGCGGTTACTTACTAGACTTCTCAGCCTCGGGACAGCGACAGCGCTCGTCTCCGGCGCATTACTTGCGCTGCCGACTGCCGTCGTCGCGCAACAAGCGCCCGATGTGGCTTACATCAGCAACATGTCCGGAAATGTCGCGATTACGCGCGGCGATTCCGGCAACGCCGAAGCGGCAGCCGTCAACGCGCCGCTGATGGTCGGCGATTATCTCTCAACCGATTCGAGCGCACGCTCCGAAGTCCAATTCGACTCCGGTCATGTCATGCGCGTGGCGCCGAATACACAGGTCCGGATCGACGAGTTAGACGGAAACGGTGATTCCGTACAGCTTGCGTCGGGAACCGTCGGGGTCGGTATCGTTCGACCGGAGGGAACCTACGAGCAAGTTGAAACGCCGTCCGTTACGGTTCGTCCGCGCGAGATGGGATTCTATCGCGTCGACGTCAACTCGCAGGGCATAACGTCAATCACGGTTCGCTCGGGCGACGCAGCGATTCTGCTGCCGCAAGGCGCACAACAGCTCACCCCCGGCAGCACGATGCAAGTCTGGGGCGATCCGAGCAATCCGCAATATCGCTTCGTCGGTCCAGTTGCGTCGAATTCGTTCGATCAGTGGAACGTCGCACGCGATGATTCATTCCAGCAGTCGCCGGCATATCAAGACGTTCCGTCGTGGATGCCCGGCGGATACGACCTCAACGGTTATGGCTCATGGCAGCAGTATCCGGGATACGGCAATGTCTGGATTCCGAACGACGTAGCCGCAAGCTGGACGCCGTATTCAGACGGTCGTTGGGTTTGGGAACCGTACTACGGCTGGACCTGGGTCGACAACGATCCATGGGGTTATGCGCCGTTCCACTACGGCCGCTGGTTCTATGACAACTACGCAAACGCGTGGGCATGGGATCCTGGATCGGTTGCCGTGCAAGCGTGGTCGCCGGCACTCGTCGCCTTCATCGGTTTCAATTCCGGCGGCTTCAGCTTCGGTTTGAACTTGGTCGACAATGTCGGTTGGGTTCCGCTCGCACCGGCTGAACCGATCTATCCGTGGTGGGGAGCCTCCGCGTACGGCAACTACAACGTCGCCTATAACGCGTACTCACCAACGTACTATCGTAATGCCCGCTACGGCGGTGGACGCGCACTCCGCTGGGTCGGACGCGCGAACTTCGCGAGCGGTCGCTACAGCCAGCTTCCAATCGGTCCCGTCGCGCTACTACGCGCACGCAGCGATCGTTCGCAGCGCACTTCCGGTCGCACCGGATCCGTCAGCGATGCGTTACTCGGCGCGCGTAGCCACGGTCCGTCCGGCTCAAGCGCAAACGTTCCGTTCGTTCCGCACGACGCCGCACGCACCCGCGACGTTCGCTCAGCAGCGGCAACAGGTCGTGAGCTATCAAGTCTCGCGTCCACATCGTCGCGACCCATACGGCACCGCGTCCGATCGCAGCTCCGGCGCAGCACTTCACCGCTCCGCAGCGACAAGTCCAGCACGCAGCTCCGGCGCAACGTGCACCGCAAGCGCAGCACTTCACGGCTCCGCAGCGACAAGTCCAGCACGCCGCTCCGGCGCAACGCGCTCCGCAAGCGCAGCACTTCACGGCTCCGCAGCGACAAGTCCAGCATGCCGGCTCCGGCGCAACGCGCTCCGCAAGCGCAGCACTTCACGGCTCCGCAGCGACAAGTCCAACACGCCGCTCCGGCGCAACGTGCACCGCAAGCGCAGCACTTCACAGCTCCGCAGCGACAAGTCCAGCACGCCGCTCCGGCGCAACGTGCACCACAAGCGCAGCACTTCACGGCGCCCGTGCAACACGCTGCACCTCAAGTGCAGCACGTAGCACCGGCGCAGCATTATGCGGCCCCGGTCCAGCATGCAGCACCCGTGCAGCACGCCGCTCCGGTAGCCCCGCATTATGCGGCACCCGTACAACACGCAGCACCACAGTTCAACACGTAGCTCCAGCTCCGGTTCAGCACTACGCGGCTCCGGTGCAGCGTGCGGCTCCGGTGCAGCGTGCAGCGCCTGCGCAGCGTGCAGCACCTGCGCAGCGTGCAGCACCTGCGCCGAAGCATAGCTAGCTAGGTCTTCGGCAGCTCGTAATCGGCCCAGGTTTCGAGGAGCCGCATGACCGCAGAGAAATCCGCGTCCTCGCCAAGCTGAGACTTCGCAAGCATCCAATTCTCCTCAGCTTGTGCGAGGACCGGAGCCGGGACATCGAGCTCGCGTGCAAGCCTTGCCGCGATCGAGATGTCCTTCGATATCAAGCGCATGCTGAACCCGTAATCAAACGTTCGCGGCAAGACGCTCATGACGATTTTCGTATCGAGCGCATTGGTTTGTCCGGAGCTGGTCTTGATGACGTCGACCATCGTCTGCAGATCGAGCCCCGACTTTGCGCCGATCAAGAGCGCTTCGCACGTCGCCCACAGCGATACGCCCGAGAGGAAATTGTTAAGCGCCTTGAGCGTGTGACCGCTGCCGACGGCGCCGACGTGCCGGATGTTGTTGCACATCAACGCCAAGAGCGGACGATAGCGCTCGAACAATTTCTCGTCGCCGCCGACCATCGTCGTCAGCTTCGCGCCTTTGGCGCCGCGTACGCCGCCGCTAACGGGCGCATCGATCAGCGGAATGCCAAGCTCGTGGAGCTCGGCGGCAAGGCGCTTCGTCGCCGTCGGCGCGGCGCTCGTCATCTCGATGATAATCGAACGCTTGCGTTTGCCGATCGCGCCACCGCTTCCGAGCAGCGCTTCGCGGACGTTTTTGTCGGTAGGTAAGATCGTGATGACGACGTCGCCGGGGAGGTCGGCGGCGCTCGTCGCCGTCGGTACGCCGCGTTCGATAAACGGCTGGAGCGCGCGTTCGGAGAGATCCGCAACCGCAAGCTGTACACCGGCATTGAGCAGATGCGTTGCCATCGGGCCGCCCATGTTCCCGGCCCCGATGAAAAGAACGCTCTCGCCGGTTAGATTCATTTCACGCCGTCAACCGGCCAAAATCCGTACAGCGTCCGCCCCGCTTCGAGATCCCAAAAGCGCGTGGCGTTGTCGCTGACGCCGTAGACGACCCCGAAGGGGACGTCGTTCACGATGATCGCGCGCACGAGTCGCGCTAAATCCCGATGCGACATCCAAATCGCACGCATCCGGCGGCGTTTGTCTTCATCGCTGATGTTCAGCCACGTGGCTTCGTTCTTCACGTCACCGGGTGTCGGAGTGTCTTCGGTGCGAATCCCACCGATACGCAGACACGCAACTTGCATTCCGTACTCGTCGGAATAATAGCGGCCGAGGTTTTCGCCAAAGCACTTCCACACGCCATAGAGCCCGTCGGGACGAAACGGCACCGTGTTCGTAAGCAGCGTTCCGCTTGCAACCTCATAGATACCGGGCGCAGCGTCGACTTCGTACATGCCGACGGCGTGATTCGAGCTCGCAAAGATGACGCGTTTGCAGCCCACGCGTCGCGCTGCTTCGAAGGCATTGTATGTGCCTTCCAAGTTCTCGCGCGTCTCGTCCCACGACGCTTTCACCTTAACGACGCCGGCCAAGTGAATTAGCGTCTCGCAACCTTTGACTGCCCGTTCCAGCGCGTCGAGCTTCAGCACGTCGACCGGCGAGGGGCCTGTAATATCGACGCGCACGACATCGTTATCGCGCGACAAATCCTCGCACAGACGGGTGCCGATGGTACCCGCCGCGCCCGTGACCGCAATCTTCATACCGCGGTCAGTTCAGGAATCCGCGGATACTTCCCGTTCAGGCAACCGAGACACAATTCATCGGCGCCGCGGCCCGTCGCGGCGATGAGTCCTTCGATGCTAAGGTAGCACAATGAGTCCGCGCCGATCTTCTCGCGGATCTGCTCGACGGTCAGATTCGCTGCGATCAACTCCTCGTGCGTCGCCATGTCGACGCCGAGATAACACGGATTGATGATCGGCGGCGACGTTACGCGCACGTGCACTTCAGTTGCACCCGCATCGCGCAGCAACTTCACGATCCGCGGCGTCGTCGTCGCGCGTACGATCGAATCGTCGACCACGACGACACGCTGGCCTTTCAAGTTCTCCAAGATCGGATTGAATTTGAGCGCAACGCCTTGACTGCGCATCCCCTGATCCGGCGCAATGAACGTGCGACCGATATAGCGATTCTTGATCAAACCCTCGACGTACGGCAGCTTGGCCTCGGTCGCATATCCGATTCCACCCGGAATCGCGCTGTCCGGAACGGCCATGACGACGTCGGCATCGGCGGGATGCTCGCGCGCGAGCTGGCGGCCGAGCTCGTGACGCGCTTTGTAGATCGAGCGGTCTTCCAGCCTCGAGTCGGGACGTGCGAAGTAAATATATTCGAAGACGCAGAGCGCCGGTGGCTCGTTTCTCGTCGTCTGGTGCGAGTGCAATCCGCCGTCCGCATCGATGTGGACGATCTCACCCGGCTCGATCTCGCGCATGAACGTCGCGCCGACCGTAGCCAGCGCGCACGTTTCCGAAGCGATGACATAACCGCCTTCCTCGAATTTGCCAAGGCAGAGCGGACGAATTCCCCAGGCATCGCGGAAACCGAAGAGCTCGCGTTCGGTGCCGATGACGCACGAATACGCGCCGTCGGCGCGCGACATGACGTCCGCGATACGGTCTACCATCGACTCTTTGTCGCCGTCGACGATCGACTTTGCGAAGACTTCGGAGTCACTGGTTGCGACGAGCGTCAATTCCGGCGATAGCTGTGCGCGCAGCTCGTCGTCATTCGTGAGATTTCCGTTGTGCGCAAATACGAATTCGCCGATCGTGCTTTGCTCGAGCAGCGGTTGCGCATTGACGACGATCGATCCGCCGCTGGTCGAGTAGCGTGTGTGCCCAACGGCCAAATACCCGGTCAGCTTGGCGAGAATGCTTTCATCGAAGATCGCGCCGACCAGGCCCATCGAATTGTGCGAGAGCATCTTGCCGCCGTCGGAGACGGCGATTCCCGCGGATTCCTGACCGCGGTGCTGCAAGGCGTATAAAGCAAAGTAGGCGAGCCGCGCTGCGTCCCGCCCGGGTGCGAAGACGCCTACCACGCCACACATGAGGTCTAGCCTTCGCTAGTCGCGGCTCCGGCGCATCCCCATGAGCTCGAGCAGCGCCAAGAAGATGTTGATCGCATCGAGATAGATCGAGATCGCGAGATCGACCGCCGTCGCACCGCTTCCGCCGGCACGAATTCGTGCGAAGTCGACGAGCGTGAGCAGCGTGAAGACGCCGAGCACCATCCAATCGTACGTGGCCGGCTGGATGAAGTGGAAGAAAATGGAAATGAGCCCGACGAGCACGAGCGCGATCAGCGCGCCGAACGCAAACGACGAGAGACGACGCCAGTCGAAGCTGAACGTGTACGCAACCAGACCTAGGCAGAGCATGCCCAGCGCCGTCGTCGCGGCGGCGTCGAATACGACGTCCGGCCCAATTGTCGTCACGTACCGCGTGAGCGTCGGCGCGATGCCGATGCCCCACAAGAACGTGAAAACGTAGAACAGGATCAGTGCAGTCCCTTGATTCTTGCGTACCGCTGACATGACGAAGAGCAACACGAAGCCGGCAATCATGGCAATAAAGCCGGCGGTTGGCGAGACGTCGCGGAACATAAACGCGGCGATCGCCGTGAAGATGAAGCCGACTCCGGTGATCCCGAGGACCTGGCCAAGAAGGCCTGCGGTCGAGACTGCGTAACCCGGCGGCTGATATGACGGACGCTGTTGCTGCTGTAGATACATCTCGCTCCTTTGTACCCAGCCGCTTCCTCGGGGGTTACGATCCTGAGCGTAGCACCGAAGGCGCGGAGTCGAACGGATGAATCGGGGGGAGTTTCTGGCCGGATTAGCCGCTGCTGCGGCCGCACCGGGGCCGGCGGGAGTGCCGCTCCACTTCGAACTCTATGCGAGCTACTACTCGAGCCGGCTGCAGATCGTCCCAGCCGTCGACCCGCAAGTCTTCGTCTCGGACGCAAGCGTCCTTGTTGGCGGCATCGGGCTGCAAAATATCGAGCACATCGCCGGCTTGCGCGCCCTCAAGCTCGAGGATCCGGACTCGCCGCTCTACACCGCCGAGGGCGTGCGGATGGGCTTGGCGAGCAAGCGCTGGATCGGCGCGAGCGGGACGGGCTCGATCATCGATCTTGGAGGCGGCGCGCAACGCATCGTGCTTTCGTTCGACAATCTCGTAGTGTTCGGCGCGTACTCGCTTTTCAAACACGTCCTGGGCGCGTCGGGCTTGGCACTCGTTCCGCTCGACGGTACGGGACGGACAAGCACATTCACGGCCGATGCCGGCGGATCTGCAAAGCTCGACGTGCACACGCCGCAGCCGCTCGATGCGCAAGGCGCAATCACGCTCGTCTTCAACAGCGACGGCAAACCGCATCGCGACGCGCCCGGGCCAATCGGTTTAACGGCGCACGATCACTTGATCGCGACGCTCGGAGATCAGCCCGCTTGACGCGAGGCTTCTTCGATTTCGGTTTGCACCGTGACCAGTTGATTCTCGAAAATCTCACGTGCAGAGTCGAGTAATCGCCAAATCGCGGGATCGCTAATTTGGTAGCGGATCGTCGTTCCGCTCCGTTCGGTAACCACCAACCGCCGCGAGCGTAGTACCGCTAATTGTTGCGAGAGCGTTGACTGCTCGACTCCCAAGCGCTCGCGCAGCTCATTCACGCTCACCGGCCCTTGCCGGAGCGCTTCCAGGACGCGTATGCGGAGCGGGTGAGAAAGAGCTTTGAAAAACTCCGCCTGGAAGGAATATCGCATTATTGTGATATTACTATATTTACCCGGCAAAGCCAGGTACCTTCCTCATTTTTTCCCACGGCTTAAACCTTGGGCGTATTGGTCACGGGTGACACTTAAGCGTTGCGAGCGGCGTTCCGAAATCATCAATGCACTCGAACTCCTCGCCGACGTTCGATTTCAATACGATACGTGGGTCCGCCACATCCCCTCGCAAGTCGCACAGAGCTTCAACGATTTGATCGCAGACCTCTATGACACAGGCGACGTGCGCAGCCTGCTGACGCTTCCGCCCAGAGATTCCGGCTTGACGAGCAAAGAGCACCACGCGCTGCAGAGCGCCGTAACGATCATCGACAAGCTGCTCGAAGATCATCCGTCCGGCGAAAGCGACGAAGCGATCTTGCGAGATTCACGCTGGCCGCAAATTCGTATCGCGGCAGGGCGCGCCGCAAAGATCCTGCGCGAAGGCGAGTAGACTACAAACTCTTCGCGATATCGGTACGATAGCTGAGGCGCACGACCGGCGCGAGCTGCTTTTGGACGCGCTCTGCCGCTTCGTAAGCGCGCTTGCGCGCATCGTGGATACTCTGACCGGTTTCCGCAACCGTCAACACGCGGCCACCGCCAACGTTGACGAAACCGTTTACCTGTTGCGACGTCCCCCAAAATGCCAGCGCGCTCGACGGGAGATCGAGGTTCACCGGAAGACCGCTTGCGGGTTTGCTGACGAGCGGATAGTCTTCGGTCACGAGCGTTACGCACACACAAGGATCGCCGGCGATGCGTGCGGCGTCGGCTTCGAGAGCCCCGGTCGCGGCGCTGTGCAGTAGACGCGCGAAATCACCTTGCAATCGCGGAATCAATGCTTGCGTTTCCGGATCGCCGAAACGCGCGTTGAACTCCAGCACTTTCGGGCCCTCCGGCGTCCACATCAAACCGAAGTAGAGGACGCCGACGTACTCTTCGCCGTCTTTGCGCAAACCGTCGAGCACGGGACCGATGATTTCGCGCCGGGCGATGTCGATGTAGTCGCCGGGGAATCCAGCAGGCGGTGAATATGCGCCCATGCCTCCGGTATTCGGGCCGCAAGTCATCGTCGCCGACGCGCTTGTAATCGCAGGCTGCGGCAAACGGCAGCATCGCGCGACCGTCACAAATCGCGAAGACCGAAATCTCGCGGCCTTCGAGGCGCTCCTCGAGCAGAATGTCCGTTCCGCCACCGGGAACGCCGGCATTCGCGAACCAATCCGCAACGACCGCGCTCGCATCTTTGACGTCAGGCGCCACGACGACACCTTTGCCCGATGCAAGTCCGTCGGCTTTGATGACGATCTCGACTTCCGGCCACTCGTCGATGATGGTCAAGGCTTGCGGCAACGAATGCGCGACGCGCGCGCGTGCGGTCGGGATCTTGTGGCGCTCTAAAAACCGCTTCGCGAAAATCTTGCTCGATTCGAGCCTCCCGGCCGAACGGCTCGGACCGAACACCGCGATGCCGGCTTCGCGCAAACGATCGCCGACGCCGGCAGCAATCGCGCTTTCGGGTCCGAGCACCGCAAGCTCGATGCGTTCGGCGCGTGCGCGGGTTGCGAGCGCTTTTCCATCCGTGGCGACGATATCCCAATTTTCGCCGCGCGTTGCCGTGCCGGCATTTCCCGGCGCAGCAAAGACGGTTTCGATCGACGGCGAGCGCGCGAGCGCCCACGAAAGCGCATCTTCGCGTCCGCCCCCGCCAACGACCAGCGTCCTTATTCCCATTCGACGGTTGCGGGTGGTTTCGAAGTGATATCGTACGCGACGCGGTTCACGCCTGGAACCTCGTTGACGATGCGCGAGCTGATTCGTTCCAACAGCTCGTGCGGCAAGCGCGCCCAATCCGCGGTCATCCCATCCTCGCTGACGATCGCGCGCACCGCGACGAGATTTGCGTACGTCCGGCCGTCACCCATGACGCCCACGCTGCGCAATGGGGTGAGCACTGCGAAATATTGCCAGGGTTTCGGATTGAGCGTTGCGTTTTCGATTTCGGTCGTCACGATGAAATCGGCTTCGCGCACGACATCGAGACGCTCGTTGTCGATCGCACCCAGGACGCGAACCGCGAGTCCGGGACCTGGGAAGGGCTGCCGCTCGACGATTGCGGCCGGCAAACCCAACACGCGCCCAACCGCGCGGACTTCGTCTTTGAAGAGCAATCGCAACGGCTCGATTAGTTCGAGCTCCATGCGCTCGGGCAAACCGCCCACGTTATGATGGGACTTGATCTTGTGACCGGCCTTTGATAGCGGCGTCTTCGATTCGATTACGTCGGGATAGAGCGTGCCTTGCACGAGGTACTTGACACCGGGAATCTTCTTGGCTTCTTCTTCGAAAACGGCGATGAACTCGTGACCGATGCGAATACGCTTTTCTTCGGGGTCCACAATGTCGCGCAGACGCGCGAGAAAACGCTTCGAAGCGTCGACATGGACGACGTTGAGGTGCAAGAGATCGCGAAATGCCGCAACGACATCGCGCGCTTCGTTCTTGCGCAGCAAACCGTGATCGACGAACACGCATGTCAGCTGCTTGCCGATCGCCTTCGCGACCAGCGTCGCAGCGACGGCCGAATCGACGCCGCCGGAAAGCGCGCACAGGACCTGCGCGTTGCCGACGCGCTCGCGGATCTCCGCGATGGAACGCTCGACGAACGATTCCATCTTCCAATCGGGCGGAATGCCGCGCAATCTCGTGCAGGAAATTCTCGAAGACCGTCTTGCCGGCATCCGTGTGAAAGACTTCCGGATGAAATTGCACGGCGAACATCCGCCGTTGCTCGTCGCCCATCGCCGCCACAGCGCAGCGCTGCGGTGTGCGCGAGTGGACGAAAGCCGGGCGGAACTTCGGTGACGCTGTCCCCGTGCGACATCCATACGCGCGACTCGCTCGGGACGGCGCCCAACAGCGGTGATTCGCGCGCATCGACGACGAGCATCGCCGGGCCGTACTCGCGATGCGCAAGCGGCTCGAGCTTGCCGCCCAGATCGCGCGCCATCAGTTGAAGGCCGTAGCAGATGCCGAGAATCGGCAGACCGCTCGCCCAAATCTTCTTGTCGATGCCGAGGGCGTCGGCGCCAAGCGTGCTCTCAGGGCCGCCGGTCAGAATGATCGCAGCCGGGTCGCGGCGCTGGATCTCTTCCCACGGCGTATCGTACGGGACGATTTCAGAATAAACGCTTGCTTCACGGACACGGCGCGCGATCAGCTGCGCATACTGCGCGCCGAAGTCGATGATGACGACCGTCGCCGGCCGCGTGAGAGTTCCCACGGCCACGAGGACGAGTTAGGGGTTCGTCTGCGTCATCCTCGCGCCGGTCCGCTGCGATCCTTACGACAACTAAACACTTGCGCCGGGAATTCTTAGGCTATTCTCATTACGGGACGCTCGGACTGAGGTCATAATCGACTAGTCTCTGGTTTAAAGGGAGTTGGCGCCCGTGCATACACGCATCGGTTTTCTTGGCGTATTGTTCGTGCTTCTTGCAAGCACGCCGGTCGCCGCCCAGCAGCGTTTTTCAGATCTTGCTCCGGCCGACGAGTATTTCGGCCGCATGAAGATGAGCATTCTCGGCATCTCCAACACGATCAAAGATGCCGGCCTTCATCTGGATCAAGGCGCTGACTCGATGGCCGTCATCGACGGTCTCGCCTTTACGGAAGACGCGATCCGCGATTGGCAGCGCCACTATCCGCGCGATCCGTGGATCACGAAATCGCTGCACGCCTTGCGCAGCGTCTATGCGAAGATCCAGACCGAACGCGGCGCGGCATGCGCACGGCGCGTCGCGATCTGGCTCGATCACGACGTAACCCGCTAGGTAAGGACACTCTCGAGCGAACCGGCGTCACGCGCCATCACGATCTCCATCGCGATGCGCTCGCCGACGGAGACGTCGCGGCCCCAGCGGTACGACGAATACGGCGTATAGCGCGTCCCGGGTGATCCCGGGATACGCAGCGAGACATCGTAGACGACGAAGCTTTTGGGCGGACCGGCGACAATCGCGCATTGCAGTGCGAACGGTCCGATGATCCCCGGCGGCGCGAGCTTCGCAGCTGCTCGGGCGAGCCGCTCACCGAGATCGAACGCTTGCTCGAGCATCGATTCCGTCAACGTCGCGGCGATGTGGCCGGCTTCTTCCATTGAGAGTGGAATATCCGCGAGCGCTTGCGCTTGCGTAAACGGCAAGTTGCGTAGCCCATCGACATTGGTCTGGCGGCGTGTGTCGGTTCCCATCAGCTCGAGCTCGCCAAGGACCGGCGAATAGAAGAAATTCAGATTGACGGTTGGGCCGAGTAGATATTCCTCGATCACCGCATTCGAGAGCGCGGCCGGGTCGAGGATCTCGGCCACAGCTAGCCGCTCGACTTCGCGCTCGTATTCTTGGGGCGAGCGCACCAAAAAGAACGCGCGCTCGAAGCTGACCTTTTTGTGGGGCGCCTTGACCATGACAAGACGGTCGATCTCGCGCGCTGATTTGAAGCGGCGCGGATAGCGAATCCCGCCGTCGTCCATGATCGCGTACTGGTTCTTCGGCTCGTCGCGCTCTTCGGCGCGCAACAGACGCCGGTTGCCGAAGAACGGCACCCGCATCCCCGCCTCGATCTGATCGTACGAATATTTCTGGCGAAGATAGACCTCGAACGAACGATTCGGAACGAAGATCACGTTGCGCTGGAGCATCGCATTCTGCACGCGCGCTTCCAGAATTTGCGGGAACGTGTCGACCGCAAGCGTTTCGTCGACGCAGCCGCGCGGATGCGCGCCCTCGACACGCTTGAAGTGACGCGTATACGTTTGGTCGCGATCCTTTGCAACCACGACGAGATTGCGCAGCCCCTGCGCGCGGGCACCGGAGGCCACTTCCAGCGCGGAGTGGCTGCCGATCGCGCACAGCGTTATTTTTTGAGGATCGAAGCTATGCAACGGTGTCGTCTAAGACGACTTCTAGCGCATTCCCCAAGAGCGCGTTCTTGATCTCGCGTGCAATGCGACGGCCAGTCGACATCGGTTCGCTGTAGTTCAAGTACGAGTACGGCGATCCGTCGATGAAGAGATTCGTACCGGCGACGATGCGCGCCGAGATTTCCATGACGTAGAACTGCGCTTCCGGCGTGATGATCGTCTCGATGCAGAACGCGCCGAAAAGACCTTTCGGCGGACAGATCTCGCGCGACACACGCACGACATCCTCACCCATCCGATAGGCTTCGGCAAGCATCGATTCGCGCAGCGAGAGCGGCGAATTTCCAACCACGACGTATGACGGCTGAATATCCATGCTTTCTTGTGCCTGAGACGGAATACGTCCGATCGAGTCGACGTTCGTTTCGTAGCGTCGATCCATCGACATGATCTCGAGCTTCCCGCTCAATGGCGAAAAGAAATAGTGAATGTAAAACGGGACGCCGATGATGTATTCTTGCAGAATATAGTTGCGTTTCGCGAGAACGCTCGCGCGCTCTTCGAAATCTTGCGCGTCGCGCAGGAACATGTAACCGCGTCCACCTTGCGCGCCGTACAGCTTGACGATAACGGGCCGATCGATCTCGGCGCCCGTGCGAAATTGCCGCGGAAGATTGAGACCTGCACGCGAGAGCCAATCGCGCTGCAGCTCGCGGCTCGCTTCCCAATCGAGCACGGCTTTGTTACCGAAATACGGCACGCGCATCCGCTTGTGTTCTTCGAGTGAGAGATACGCCACGAACGACCCGTGCGGGACGATGATGACCTTGCGGCGTTCCAGCTCGGGCACGATCCGCATGAAGTCCGAATACTCTTCGATTTCGATGACTTCATCGACGAATGCGAACGAGCGGTAGAGCCTGTGGGTCTCGCGATTCGCAACCGCAAGCGTGCGAAAGCCTTCGTCGTGCGCGCCTTTGAGAATCTGCAGCGCGGAGTGAGACCCCAATGTCGCGATTGTATACGGCCGTCCAATGATGGGGTCGGCATTAAGCGGGCTGAGCTCAGGCGTCATTATCATGATTTTATTGCTCGTTGGAACGCGGAATTGCAGAGAAGCGTTTCAACCGCTTGGTCCAGGATCGGTTCTGCAACGTCCTTCCCCGCGCTGTCCAACAGCCGCCAAGACGTCGCCCGCCAAGCCGTGCGGACGCCTCGCAGCTCGACGCCGCCTATCGTGACGCGCTCGTGCACTGCCGGGACCTCCGCAGAAGATATCCACACCTCGCCCGCGCGCGGCCGCGGCTCTTCTCGCGCGTGCAAACGGTGCTTGTTGGGATTGAAGATCGTCGCGATCGTCTTGAGCTGTGCTTCGAGATCACCGGAATCGGCAGCGTCGTCGAGACCGAAGACGTGGATATTGGTTCGCGCAATCCCCGCGCACGCCACGCCGAGACGTTGGAGCGTCGCAAGAGCCGTGTAGGCTTCGTTGTCCGGGATCGCGAGGCGAATCTCGAAGGCGTGTTCGATCATGCGAAGGCCTTCGCGAAACTTTGGAAGAGCGTAATCCCACCCGATGGGCGCAACGCTTCCTGCGCTGTTTTCGCCGGAATGAGATCGTATCGGTGCATGAATGCCCACGCGTCACGCTCCGGATGCGGCATGATCGCAAGCACGTTGCCGGCTTTGTTGATCAGGCCCGCGGCGCCAAGCGCCGAACCATTTGGGACATCATCGCCGTCGCTGTACACGAACGCGAGATGATCGCGTTCGATTCGCGCAAGCTCATCGAAGGACGCAGCGAGGCGGCCTTCGCCGTGCGCGACCCACGCGGGAATAACGGCATCCTTCGGCAGCGCGGCCAAAAGTGGACTGCGCGACGGCGAAATCATCAGCCGCACGTAGGTGTGCACGCAGCGGAAGCGCCCACCTGGAATATTCGGTGCGAAGGCTGCGCTCGGACGGCGCACGTTCGAGGTTCCGGGAACGAGACCGGACTCGAGCAACACTTGCGCGCCGTTGCAAATGCCCAGTACGGGCTTGCCTTTTTCGGCCGCCTCGATGACGACATCCATTGCGCGATCGTGCGCGGCGACGGCCCCGGCGCGGATCCGATCCTCGTGCGCAAATCCACCCGGAAGCACGTAGCCGTCCGCCTTCCTGGCGGCGTCGCTACGATCGTCGGAACGGACGAGCGCCACATCGACGCCGCTCGCTTCGAGTGCGCGCTTGGTTTCGTCTTCAGAATTCGTCCCCGGGAAGACATAGACGACGACCTTCGGCTTCACTCGTAGAAACCGCGCAGGGGCGCCGCCCAGATTTCGTAGAGCGTCATCGCGTTGAACGACGCGTCGCCGAACACGATCTGCGCGCTATCAGTCACCTCGCCGATCCGAATCGGCGTAACGCCGTGCGCGCGCGAGAGCGTTTCCCACGCGTTTATGTCGGCAACCTCGACAACGAACCCGCCGGCCTCGCCGAACCACGCGCCCGCGGTTCCGATATCGTTGGCCCACGTCGTAGACGAATCAATACGTACGCCGAGCCCGCGCCTGCGCGCACCGAAGGTCATCTCGCAGACGGTAATCGCAAGGCCGCCATCTGAGATGTCGTGCGCTGCGAGCGCGACGTGCTTCGCATACGCGTCTTGCAACAGAGCGATCTCGCGACGCGCCGCGTCGAAGTCGATCTCCGGCATTGGTTCGAGATCGCCGCCGACGATTCGCGACACGACCGATGCGCCCAGAGCGTCCTGACGCGCGCCGAGCAGGTACAGTGCCGACCCTTTCGCCTTCAGTGCCGGCGCGGCGACCTTCGAGATGTCCGCGATTGCGCCGATACACGCGACGATCGGCGAGGCGGGGACTGCTTTTCCGTTTGCGCTCGTGTTGTAGAGGCTAACGTTGCCGGAAACGAACGGCAGATCGAGTCCCGTTGCCGCCTCGGAAAGCCCGTCGATCGCGGCAACGAACTCGCCGAACTGCCGCGGATCGTCGGCGTCGCCGAAATTCAGGCAATCCGTGAGCGCAACCGGACGTGCGCCAACCGCTGCGACGTTGCGCGCGCTTTCGACGACGGCCTGCGCGGCCGCACGTTGCGGATCGAGAGCGCCGTAACGCGGATTCCCGCCCAAACCCAGCGCGACGCCAAGCGGGGCGCCGGGAACCGGAACAACAACGCCCGCGTCGGCGTAACCGCGCGGAATCGCGGTCGTGCCGCGCACGACCCCGTCGTAGCGCTCGAAGATCGGCGAACGCGAGCAGACATCGTGATCGGCGAGGATGCGTGGCAATGCGCTCTCGAGATCGACGTCGCGCGCGACCACCTTGCCCTTGGGCGGTTGCGGCAATTCAAAGGGACGCTCGTGTAAGATGCCGCCCGTCAGAAAATCGATGTCGACGTCCATGACGGTTTGGCCGCCATAGGTCGCGACGTAGCGCTTCTCTTTCGTGACGATTCCTATGCGCGCGGCTTGCGCACCACGCGCAACGCCCGGCAAGTCGAACTCTTCGTTATAGATCGCGAGCAAGCGCGGCGTAAACGACTGCGGAACGACCCAGCACATGCGCTCTTGCGTCTCACCAACTGTAATCACCGCCGGCGGCAGATTCGGCTCAGCCAGCGGGACTTTGTTGAGATCGATGCGCGCGCCAAGCTGGCCGGATGCAACGATCTCCGCGGTACAGCCCATGACGCCGCCGGCGCCGAGATCCTTGAACGCAACCTCGAGGCCTTCTTCGCGCAGCACTTCGAAAACGCGATAGCTCGCGCGCATCAAGACGCTTTTGAGAAACGCGTCCGGAACTTGCACGGCGCCCTTGTTGGCCTCGGCGTCAGCGGCGTCGAGCTGCAACGAGCTGAACGATGCGCCACCGAATCCGCTCCGATCGGTCGCCTTTCCGACCAAAATGATGTCCCAGCCTACGCTGTTTTGTGGCGCGCGCGAATGAATGATGGCGTCTTCTTCGACAATTCCGAGCGCAACGACGTTGACGAGAACGTTGTCGTCGAAGCGAGGGTCGAAATAGACGTCGCCTCCGACATTCGGAATCCCGATCGCGTTACCGTACGATGCGACGCCGTCGACGACGCCTTGCGCGATTGCGCGTGATTCTTTGCTGGTCCCGAAACGTAACGGATCGGCGACGCCGATCAGCTGGGCTCCCATGCACAGCACGTCACGGACGATCCCGCCGATCCCGGTTGCCGCACCCTCGAACGGCACCACTTGCGAGGGATGATTGTGCGATTCGTGCGCGACGACGACTGCGTACGTTTTTCCGTCGTGATCGCCCAGACGAACGACACCCGCGTCCTCGCCGGGACCGATAATGACCGCCTCGCCTTTCGTCGGCAGACGGCGCAAGAACGGGCGGCTCGATTTATACGAACAATGCTCGCTCCATTGCGCATCGAATGCGAACCACTCGACGACGCTGGGTTCGCGGCCCAGGCCGCGTTTGACGCGCTCGCGTTCGTCCGGCGAGAGCGCCAGCGCTAATGACTGCTCGTTTACGTCAAGCAATCGCTGCCCCGGGAGGCGCTGCTTGCGGTGCGATTGAGCTGCGCATCCAGCTGCAGCAGCGACGACCGCACATTCGCTTGCGTGAGCATGACGCGCCCGTAGAGCACCGTATCGTCAAGTGCAAACGCCTTGGCGACGCTTTGCGCGACGACTTCGGGTGATTCTCCCGGCGCGTCGATGACGAGATTTGTCGTTGCGCCGTTCATCATCGCGTGCAGTCCCGGCGGTCCGTAGCTCACGTAGACGAGCCGCGCAAAGGTCGCATCCAGCTGTTGCACGAGCTGAACGACGTATTGCGGCGTCATTCCGCTCGATGCGACGTGACGCCCGAGCGGAAGTCCGTAGCCTTGAACGTGACGCATGACATCACCGGCCGCATCGAGATTCCGCTGATCCTCGGCGAAGAGCGCGACCATCCCGGTGCGCATTTGCGGAAACGAACCGACGAGATCGGCGACTTTTTCGTAGTTGGTGCGTACCTGGTCCAGCGCTTCCGGCGTGACATCTTGCAGATTGCGGTACATCTGCTTGTCGAGCATCATCTCTTCGCGACCCTGCGGCCAAATACGCCACGCATCGTTATCGACGACGTCCGCGATTACGAGCGAGCCTTTTCCTTCGCCGCTCAGCAATCGTCCAAACTCGATCTTCAGATCGATTAGGAGCACGTCGCGGCGGCGCCAGGCATGCGCCAGCACTTCGAACACCATGCGCGCGATCTCGCCCATCGCCGCAAGCTCGCCCGGATTCGCGACGCCGCGCGCGACGATCTCTTCGGGCTCGATCAGCGGATCGTGGTTGGCATCGTCTTTGATGAAGAATTCGAGCACGCGCGGTAAGAGCAACGTCCCGCGTGCCATTCCTTTGCGCTTCACGTACGATCCGGCCGCAACCCCGCGCACGACGACCTCGAGCGGAATCATCTGACAACGGCGCACGAGGATCTCGTTTTCGTCGTCATCCTCTCCGCCGGAGATGTAGTGCGTCGGGAAACCGCACAGATTCAGCAGGCGGAAGACACGCGCCGTCGTCTGCGCAGCCAGGCGGCCTTTGCCCTCGATCACGTTCCGCCGCGCGCCGTCGCCGGCCGTGATGCTGTCCATGCTCTTCATGACGGCGACGTCGAGCTGGTCAGGCGACTCGAACAGCGCCTTGGTCTTGCCGCGGGTTATCTCCAGCCCTTTGTTCATTCTAAAGGTGCTCCGCCCCAGGCTCCGCACCCCCCATGCTTCGCATGGGGCCCCCATGTCTCAGAGCCCATCGTCATTACGAAAAAATCCACACTCCCCGAGGGGGCTCTTAACAACATTTACTTTTCTATCACCATTCAAGAATTTGTTGTGCGAGGTTTTCGGCACGCTCGGCAGCATCTCCGATGTGCGTGCTCGGGTCGAGCCGCGAACGGATCTCGGCGGGGTCGACATACTGCGAAATGGATTCGTCGTCGGCCAGGTTGCGCGCGAGCGGGTTGACTTCGCCGCGTGCGATTGCCTCCCACGCCTGCATCGACGCACGCCGGATCAATTCGTGCATCTCTTGACGATTCGCGCCGGCCTTGGCGGCCATCGTCATCACCGTTTCGGTCCCGGCGAAGGGACCGAACGTCCGCAAGTTTTGCGAGATGCGTCCCTCATCGATTCGCAACCCGCGCACGACGCGAAGCGCGAGGCCAACGATTTCGTCCGTGCACAGCAGCGCTTCCGGAAGAATCGTGCGGCGGTTGGCGCTGTCGTCGAGCGTTCGTTCGAGCATATTCGTCGCCGCATTTGCGAACGCGACATCGGCGTAGGCCGGCAAGAGCCGCGCCAGCGAGCCGATGCGCTCGGAAAGAACCGGATTGCGTTTGAACGGCATCGTCGAGCTGCCGACTTGGCGTTCGCCGAACGGCTCGAACATCTCGCCGATCGCCGGTGACGAGAGTATGCGGACGTCCAGCGCAAATTTCGAGAGCGACGCGCCAAGGCCGGCCAGTGCCGAGAGCAGCAGATAGTCGAGCTTGCGCGGATACGTTTGCGAGCTGACTTCGCTCGCGCGCAGATCGAACGCGCTGAGGACTTCCTCTTCTTGTTGTCGCGACGTGCGCGTGCCGCCGGCAAGAAGGTCCGAATAGGTGGCCGACGTTCCGACAGCGCCACGGATCCCTTTGGCCGTGAGGTTGTCGCGCACGAAGAGCAAGTGCGCGCGATCGAGCAGCAGGTCTTGCGCGTAGAGCGCCAATCGATACCCGACGGTCGTCGGTTCGGCGGGCTGCAAGTGCGTGTAGCCCATGCAGACGAGCCGCGACCAACGCGCGATCTGCTCGGCGAAGACGAGCAAGAGCTGATCGATTGCCGGGAAGATGACGTCGAGCGCCTTGCGCACGCGGAACATCTCGACCGTGTCCTCGATGTCCATCGAGGTCGCGCCCAAATGAATCTTCCCGCCGCCGACGGTCGCCTGTGATGAAAAGACGCGGATTTCTGCCATGAGATCGTGGCCGATCTCGCGCTCGATCGCGAGCGCCGCCTCGATGTCGATCTCGTCAGCGTGCGCGCGAATATCCGCGAGCTCTGCTTCGGAAACGAGCCCGCTACGCGCCTGCGATTCGGCCAGCGCAACCCAGACGGCGCGCCAGAGCCGGCGCCGTTCGCGCTCGCCGAAAAGCTTGCGCAGTTCTTCGCGTCCGTACCGCCACGCGAATGGTGAGGTGTACGATTCGTGATTCATAGTTTTGCGGCTTCCGCGGTAACCAACTCGACGACCGTGCGCGGGTCGTCGGCCTGGCCCGTGACGATCATTTCGAATCCGCGAACGGCAAGATCGAATCCGCGGCGCGCGCGCCGTTCGCCCAAACGCCGCGCCAGCGGCGCCAGCTTTCCGGCTCGCCAGCGCACGCGCGGTTCCAATTCTGCGCCGCGCACGACCTGCCAAATCAGATCGTACTCGGCCGCTAGTGCACCCAGCAGCGGAATTGCTGCGCTGCGCGAATCGCGTTCGAAAAGCTCGACTGCAATCGCGAGCGCTTCGCCGGCGCGTCCTTCGACCAGTGCGGCCGCGTATTGCCATGCTTTCGGCTCGACGGTCGTCAGCGTTTCGGCTTCGAGCTGCGCGAACGTAACTTTCGAACCGAGCAGCGCGAGCTTTTCGAGATCGGTTCGCACTGAACCCAAATCGGACTTCGCTGGCTGCAAGCGTCGCAACGACCCGCGGCTCGGCAGTCACTTTCAGCTCCTGCGAGCGTTTCCTCGATGAAACGCACGCGCGCGTCGGCGTTCGGCGTCGTATCGATGCGCAGCGCGCTGCGCCCGGCCAGCGTCGCAAAACTTTCCGGCTTTGCCCCGCGCCGCACGACGTCGAGATCTTCGAGCACGAGCGTGTTGCCTTCGGGGACGTTCTGCGCGATGTCCCAAACCGTGCGACGGTCGGCGACGCGGAGAGCACCCAGATCGCGCGCGACGACGACGCGGCGTTCGGCAAGAAACGGCATTCCCTGAACGGCACCTTCGAGGCGTCCGGAATCGAACGTCTCAGGCGTAAACGTTTCGAGATTGAGATCGCGTTCGGGGCCCGGGAGTAGTTTGTCGACAATGGCGTTGATCGCGCGCTCGGCGAGAAGACGTTCGTTTCCGTCGACGACGACCAGCGTCCCGACTTTCGGCGAGCGGTCGACGAACTCGTAGTACTTAATGGCGCTTCGCCGCCAAGAAGTTCGGACGCGTTTCCAAATCGGGAACGCTCTCGAAATACGGCGGCCGGATGATGCCGTACTCGGTGATGAACGCGGTGACCAATCGGCCGGGCGTCACGTCGAAGGCCGGATTGTAGACAGCGTCGCCTTCCGCGATTCGCACTTCGTCAGGACGGCGCTCTTCGATCGGGATCGCGTCGCCGGACTCAAGCGAGAAATCGAACGTCGAACGCGGCGCCGCAACGTAGAATGGAATCCCGTGATGCGCGGCAGCGATCGCGTGCGCGTACGTTCCGATTTTGTTCGCGACGTCGCCATTGCGCGCAATGCGATCCGCACCGACGATGACGAGCTGGATATCTTTTTGCCGCATCGTAATCGCGGCCGCGCTGTCGACGATCAATGTTGCGGGGACGCCGGCTTGGCCCAGCTCGTACATCGTCAAACGCGCACCCTGCAGCAACGGCCGCGTCTCGCACGCGAAGACCGCGATCGATTTCCCGCCGCGATAGGCCGCGACGATCGCGCCGAGTGCCGTCCCGGCACCGGCGGTCGCGAGCGGCCCGGTGTTGCAGTGCGTGAGGACGTTTCCGCTGCTCGGGAACAGCTCGATCGCCGATTCGCCGATGAGGCGGTCGATCTCGATCTGCTCGTCGTGGATCGCGCGCGCTTCGGTAAGATACTCGCCGTCGGCGCGCGCCCGAACGCGATCGACCGCCCAGGCCAGATTCACCGCGGTTGGACGCGCCTCGCGAATGCGCGCGAAGGCGCGCTCGAGCTCGGTTCCGCTGAGCTGCTGCGCTGCGAGCGCGCAACCGTATGCGCCGAAGACGCCGATCGCCGGCGCGCCGCGGACGGCAAGCGTCGCAATTGCATCGACGACGTCGTCGACGCTGCGCGCTTTGAGCACGACAAACTCACGCGGAAGCGCGCGTTGATCGATGAATTCGATTCCGTCCCCGTCCCAAGCGACGGGAACGTCGGATGTTAGGCCCTTACGGGCTGCGGCGCGTTCGCCGTGTAGCAGGTGCGGCAATAGACCGGACGATCACCCCGTGGTTTGAATGGTACGGTCGTATTGATTCCGCACGAGGCGCACACTGCCTCGAACATTTCGCGGGCACCACCGCCGCCGCCGCCGGCGCCGCCCTGCGATCGTTGTGCCTTCCTGGCGTTTCGGCAATCCCTGCAGCGCTGGGGTTCGTTCTCGAATCCCTTTTCGACGTAGAATTGCTGTTCCCGAACCGTGAACGTGAAGTTGACTCCACAGTCCTTGCACGCGATGCTTTTGTCTTCCACCAGAACCTCCCGGACCGCCGAGTTGCCGCCGCTTTGCCCCTCTCCGGGCAAACGATAGGACCCCCGGTTTCATACCGTAGGCAAGCAGTATAAGCGAGGGCCCAGGGGATTGGCAAGAAAGCTCCCCAGGCAAGCAGGCCTTTTTCCTTGCCGCTAGGCGGCGGGCAGGGCCAGAAGCGTCACAGCGGCTACGGCCGCCTCAAAGCCCTTGTCGCCGCGCTCGGGGTCCGCGCGCTCTTCGGCCTGCGCGCGCGTATTGGTGGTGAGAATTCCGAAGCCGATCGGCTTTCCCGCCGCAAGCTGCACGTCCATGATGCCGCGCGCGCATTCTCCGGCGACATAGTCGAAATGCGGCGTCTCGCCGCGAATCACGACGCCGAGCGCAACGCACGCGTCGAAGCCGCGTTCGAATGCGAGCTTTGCCGCGAGCGGAATCTCAAAACAGCCCGGGAAGATCGTACGTCACGACGTCGCTCGCCGAAACGCCGCACGCAGCCAGCGCACGTTGCGCGCCGCCTTCGAGCTGCGCTGCAAGATCGTCGTAGAAGCGCGCGACAAGCAGCGCGATTCGTTTTCCGCTGATTTGCGGCAGCGTTTTCTCGCCGCGCTCTTCGAGTTTCACGCGCTGAAGACGTGCCCCATCTTCTCGCGCTTCGTGTCCAGATACCGCGCGTTGAATTTGGTCGGCTCCGTCTGGAGCGGGATCCACTCGATGATCCGCAAGCCGTAGCCTTCGAGACCCGCAATCTTCTTCGGATTGTTCGTGAGCAGCTTCATTTCACGGACGCCGAGATCGTTGAGGATCTGCGAGCCGATGCCATAATCGCGCTTATCGACGGGCAGCCCGAGGGCGATATTCGCCTCGACCGTATCCGCGCCGCCATCCTGGAGCGCGTATGCGCGCAGTTTGTTGGCAAGGCCGATACCGCGGCCTTCTTGGTGCAGATAGAGGAAAACGCCGCGTCCCGCTTCGGCGATCTTCTCGAGCGCCGCGTCGCGTTGGGCGCCGCAATCGCACCGGATAGAGTGCAGCGCGTCACCGGTCAAGCATTCGGAATGCACGCGTACCAGAATATCTTTTCCATCACCGATCTCGCCCATAACCAGCGCGACGTGCGCAATTCCGTCGATCTTGCTTTCGTACGCATGTCCGCGAAAGACACCAAAGGCGGTCGGCAAATCGAACTCGGCGATGCGCTCGACGAGTTTTTCGGTGCGCATACGATACGCGATGAGATCTTTGACGGTGATCAGCTTGAGCTCGTGCTTCTTCGCAAACTCTTGCAAGCGCGGAAGTCGCATCATCGTTCCGTCGTCGTCCATGATCTCGCAGATGACGCCGGCCGGATAGAGATTCGCAAGTCGCGCAAGATCGACCGCGGCTTCGGTTTGTCCGACCCGCACGAGCACGCCGCCGTCGCGGGCGCGCAACGGAAAGGTATGACCGGGGCGCAAGAAATCTGTCGAGCGCGAGAGCTTGGATCGAGCAGCGCTTGGATCGTCGCGGCGCGATCTTGCGCAGAGATTCCGGTCGTCGTGCGTCCGCGCGCTTCGACCGAAACCGAAAACGCCGTTTCGTGCAGCGACGAATTTTCGCGCACCATCGGCGGAATGTGCAGCTCGTCGAGACGCTCGCCGAGCATCGGAACGCAAATCAGTCCGCCGCCTTCTTTGCGCATGAAGTTGATCGCTTCGGCGCTGACGAGCTGCGCAGCCATCACGAGGTCGCCTTCGTTTTCGCGGTCCTCGTCGTCGAGGACGACGATCATCTTGCCGCTACGGATGTCCGCGATCGCGGATTCGATCGAGTCGAACGGGCTTGCCGCATCCATGTCGGAGCGCAGCCGCTCGGCGAGCGCCGGCAACACGGATGAAAGGCGTCGCGCCGAATCGAGCGTCGGCGAACGGCGGCCCGCGCGCAAGAGCGAGATGGCGGCCTCTGTCAGGCCGCTTCGCTCTGCCAGCTCGGCGGCCGTTAGCCCGTCCGCCTTCATGGCCTCGTTCAGATCGTCTGAGAAACGTTGTCCCACAAGCCCAGGCTATGCCCGGACTTAACAACTGTCAAGCGCAAAAACTTGGGGCGCTGGCCTCCCAACCGGCTTCACAAATCCGGCGCCGCATTTCCACGCCGCGAAAGGAGCACCAAGTCGGCCGCTTCCTCGGCGTCATTGAGGAGCGTCTTACGCGACGTGCCCATTGTGCGCGCATCGTCAGACCGCGGGCAAGGTCAAGGACCTGGCTCGCGCGTGCGGCGACCGGAAAGTCAGATGGGATTTCTCCTGCGCTGATCCCGCATTGGAAACGACGTTCTACTAGGGCCACGACCTCGGCGTCCGCGTTCTGTAGAAACTGCCGGACCTCAGTGTCGTTCACAAGCGGCGCGACGCACATGAGAAGACACCCCGGGGCGCTTCCTTCTTCGGTCGCACTTGCGACGGCGTACCTCAGAAAGCTTGCGAGCGAGTCGCGTAGAGCCGGCGGCGAGAGGAGTGCCTCAGCGGCGAGAGCGCCCTTTCTTTCGGCGTACGCATGGAGGACACGCAAAAATATCCTCTGCTTGGACCCAAAAACTGAATACAGGCTCGGCCGCCCGACTCCCATCCCGGTGACGAGATCGTCGATCGTCACCCCGTCGTAGCCTTTGAACCAGAACACCTGGATCGCTTTTTCCAGCGCGGCGCTCTCGTCGAAGCTGCGCGGGCGTCCACGCGGCCTCGCCGCATTTTGAATCATTTAGTTCGAAACTCCTTGCCCTTGGCCTTCTGATCCATTATTGTACTGAAGGGTTCGAAATTGGCAAAGGTGCTGGCCTCGCGAGGCCTCACGGCTCAGCCTTCCCCTTCACTATGGAGGCGCCCATGGAACATTCGATCGCTCTCGTCACCGGCACCACCTCCGGGCTTGGGCATGCGGCAGCCCGCTTGCTTGCCGCCGACGGCTACCGCGAGGTCATTGTCACCGGGCGCAGCCTGGGCCGCGTACAGGAAACGTCTGCCGAGCTCGCAGCTGAGACCAAGACGAAGGTTTTCACACTGCTAGAGCTCGATCTGGACTCGCCGTCTAGCGTTCAGTCCGCCCTGGCCGAGCTTATTAAGAGAGGCCGGCCGGTCGATTTCCTACTGCTAAATGCTGGAATGGTTGGTGGTAAAAAGCGCGTGCACACCGCGTCGGGCATTGAGGCGGCTCAGGCCCCGCTGATCGGCCATCATCAACTGACTGTCGGGTTGCTTAGCGCCAACCTGCTGAGTCCCAAGGCGCGGATTGTTATCACCGGCTCGGAAGCGGCCCGAGGGGACGTGCCCCTTTTCAGCTACACCGACGTGGCAGCGTTCGCGGCCAGGAATTACCACGGTGACCGAAGCGCCGCGGTGGAAGCCTTGCTGCGCAACGGGCTGAACGTGAAGTACGCGCCCAACCGGGCGTACGCCGACGCGAAGCTCGTCGTCGCTTGGTGGGCGGCGGCGCTTGCGCGCCGGCTACCCCCCGGCATGGCCGTATACGCCGTCTCCCCTGGTAGCGCGCCCGACACCAAGGCGACACGAAACGCTGGCCCGGTCATGAAGTGGCTGATGATTCCACTGATAAAGCTCATCCCCGGCATGACTCAGACGCCGGAGACCGCGGCTCGTCGCTACCTCCAGGCATCGGAGTTCGGAACCGACGTCTCGGGGCAATTTTTCGCCTCGGCGCCCAAGAAGCTCACCGGCCCAATCGAGGCGATGCGCCACCCACACTTTCACGATCGCGCCAACCAGGAAGCCGCGTGGAAGGCCATCGTCAAGGTCTCCGGCGTCGACTTTTCTTACGCTGCACCCTCGAGCGCGGCGTCCTGAGCGCGGTCGCGGTCCCTCGATACCATGCATGGCACAGGCTTTGCCCGGGATGACGCGGGGTGTTAAGCCGTAAGAGTCGGCATGGGCGCTTCGCCCAGGGCGTAGCGGGCGATCGGGTCGACCTCGACGTTGACGTGCTTCCGGGCCGGGTCGCCAAGCGTCGTGCGGGCGGCCGTCTCGGGGATCAGGGCGATCTCGAAGCGGTTCTGCTCGACCGCGGCGATCGTCAGCGAGACGCCGTCAATCGCAATATAGCCCTTCTCGATGATGTAGCGTGCTAGAGACGGCGGCGTCGCGATCACGATCCGCTCGCCCTCGCCTTCGGGGCGGCGTTCGAGGATAATCGCCGTTGCATCGACGTGACCGTACACGAAATGGCCGCCAAAACGGTCGCCCATTTTGAGCGCGAGCTCGATGTTGGCTTTGTCGCCCTCGTGCAGGGCGCTGAGTGTCGTGCGCCCGATGGTTTCCGGGACGACGTCGAACGCGATCCGCTGTTTGCCGACCGACGTCGCCGTAAGGCAGACGCCGTTAACGGCGATCGAGTCTTTGGGCTCGATCCCTTCGGCGATCGCATCCGGAGCCGAAATGACGAGATGGCGGCCTCCGTGACGATCCTCGTTTGCAACGACGGTACCGCGAAATCCAATTAATCCGCTAAACATCCGGGCCTAGCTTCGCCGTCAATAGCAAATCGTCTCCACTGCGCTCGACGGTTTGGAAATCCCAGGCTCGGACATTCTGGTAGAGGCCGCCGCCTAGCGCTGGTACCGCTTCGGGACTCTCCAACCGGACGTTGGCAACGAACCAGACGAGCCGGTCGACGACGTGGGCATCCAGCACTGCCGCCGCGATGGTCGGGCCACCCTCACACAGGACGCTGCGAGATACCGGCTTCCTTGAGCGCCCGCAGCGCGGCGTGCACATCGAGGTGCTTCGAGCCGGCGTCGCCGACGAAGAGACACTCGGCGACGTCTTCGAGCTCACGAAAGAGCTCGCGCGAACCAGCCGGCGCGAGCACGATCGTGCGCGCGTATGTCATCGAGCGATTCAAACACGTGCGAATTTTTTGGAACGGGCACCATCTCGCACGCAATGACGCGCGTGTAGTCGCGGCGCCGGGCATGCGGTGGCCGCACGGTGAGCTGCGGATCGTCGATGCGCACGGTGCCGGCGCCGACCATGACGGCATCATGCCAGAAACGCAACTCACGCACGCGTTCGCGCGACTCGGGTCCCGTCAACCAATGCGAACCAGGTTTCGGCGCAACGTAACCGTCCATCGACGCTGCCATCTTGAGCGTGACATAGGGACGCTGCGAACGAATCGCGATGCGCGAATTGTTCGATCAATTCGCGCGACCATACATCGTCAACGAGCGTTACGTCGATGCCGCTTGCGCGCAAGCCGCTCGATTCCGGCGCCATTCGTTTTCGGATTCGGATCCGCACTACCGATGACGACTCGCGCGATGCCGGCGGCGACGATTGCATCCGTACACGGTGGCGTCGCTCCGTGATGATTGCACGGCTCGAGCGAAACGTAGAGCGTCGCTCCGCGTACGTCGTGACCGGCGCGCGCGCGCATCCGCTAACGCCTCGACCTCAGCGTGCGGCGCGCCGCGAACGTGATGATAGCCCTCACCGAGCGTCACACCGTCGCGCTCGATCACGGCGCCGACGGGCGGATTCGGCGACGTGCTGCCGAGGCCGCGCTGCGCGAGCTCGCACGCCCGCGCGAGATATGGACTGAAGGCTACGGCACGACCTCGACGCCGCGCCAAAACGCGACGCGATCGGTAACCATCTTGGCTTCGTCTTTCGGCTGCGGATAATACCACACCGCATCTTCGTTCTGTTTTCCGTCGACGTCGAGCGTGTAGTAGCTCGCGACGCCCTTCCACGGACAGGTCGTGTGCGTCGACGATGCTTTGAGATAATCGTTCTTCACGGACGCGCGCGGGAAATACTGATTCCCCTCGACTTCGACCGTGTCGTTACTCTCGGCGACGACCTTGCCGTTCCAGATCGCTTTCATTGTTGCTCCTTTGGTGCCCACGCGAGCGTCAGTGCTTCGGAGACGTGCACACCGCTGCGCTCGAGTGTCCCTGCCGCATCGACGAGCGTTGCACCCGTCGTGCGCACATCATCGAACAGAACAAATCCGGCCTGGGATGCAGCCGGTTTTCGGCGCACGCAAAAGCGGCCGGTCGCCGCAAGACGCTCCGCGCGCGAGCGGCCTTGCTGCGCTCCGGCATCCCCGCCGTCCGAGCAGCTCGGCAACCCCAACGCCGCATTCCCGCTGCAAAAACCGCGCCAGAACGACGGTCTGATCGAAGCCGCGTTCGGCGCGCCGCCGGCGCGTCGTCGGAACCGGAATCAAGCGTCATGCTCGCATCGACGAACGGAATCAGAATCGCCGCGAGATCGCGCGCGTATGCACGGCGTCCGTGCTTGAACTCATTGATGGCTGCGCGCACGCGCGCCGGCATACGGAACACACGAACGAATCCGCAAACCTCCGAGCATGCTCGTATCGGCGCCTCCGCCATCTGACGCGCAGCTCGGACATAAGAGCACGTCGTCGCGATCGCAGCCGATACAGGCACGCGGAAACACCAAACCGAGCAGCACGTCGAACCATGCTCCTCGTTGTCGCGCCGGGACGCGCCGGCTAGAGGCTAGCCTGCGACGCGTTCGCCGTTCGCGACGATGACGCCGTTGATCTTGCGCGCCGCGCGCGATTTTGATAGCTGTTGCCGATGATCGCGTAGTCGAGATGCGCGCCTTCACCGACGACGACGTCCTCCCAGAGGATCGAACGCTCGATGAACGCATCGGCATCGATCCGCGCGCGATCGCCGATGACCGACGGCCCGATGACACGCACGCGATCGCCGATTGTCACGCCGGCACCGATGTGGACGTTCTCGTCGATCTGCACGCTCTTGCCGATCGCCGTGCCGGCCGGAATCCCGACGCGGCCATCGAGGATGCCGAGGCGGCCCGATAGCACGTCGTCGGTACCGCGACGATATTCTTCGGGCGTTCCGATATCGCACCAGTACGCGTTCGGAACCGGCATGCCGTAAAACGGCGCGCGTTCTTTCTGCAACGCCGGGAAAACATTCTTACCGAAATCGATGAACACGTTGGGCGGCGATGTGTTCGAAGATTGCGGGATCGAAGCAATAGATGCCGGTGTTGACGTCTTTCGCGCGCTCGGTTCCCGGGGCGGGCTTCTCTTGGAAGTCGACGATGAGTCCGTTTGAATCGGTGATGACGACGCCGTACTGCTCGACGCGCTCCCTGTGCGTGAGCGCGATCGTCGCGATCGCTCCATGCGTGCGGTGGAATGCGACGAGATCGTGGAGATTCGCATCGGTGAGAATATCGCATCCGATCACGATGAAGGTATCGTCGCGGAAGAAATCTTCCATTTGCTTGACGGCGCCGGCGCTGCCCATCAGCTCGGGCTCGAAGAGATAGTGCAGCCGCACGCCGTATTGCGAGCCGTCGCCGAATGCTTCTTTGATTTGATCGGCGTGATAGTGAACGTTGATCGCGACGTCGTTGATTCCGAAGGAATTCAGATAGCGCAAAATCTGCGCAGAGACCGGCTCGCCGGCAATCGGCACGAGCGGCTTTGGAACCGATCGCGTCAGCGGATAGAGCCGCGTGCTCATCCCGCCCGCCAGCAGCATCGCCTTCACCCGGTTCGTCTTACCCCTCGATAATCACAGAGTTGCGCGGTTCTCCCGTCAGCGCGAGTATTGAGAAATGCAGGCAGCGCGAGCTGTCGGCGCCAGCGCCACGGTTCGCGAACCAGGCGATAAAACCACTCGAGCCCCAGCTTTTGCCAGAATTCGGGTGCCCGCTGGACAGTTACCGGCAAGGACGTCGAGCGTCCCACCGATGCCGATGCCGACATTGCATCCAGTCGCAGCCAAATTTTGCGCAAGCCACAGCTCTTGCTTTGGTGAGCCGAGACCGACGAACAGCACGTTCGCTCCGCTGGCGCGAATCTGAGCGGCAATCGCGGCATCATCGTCGCTCGTAAAATAACCATGATGCGAGCCTGCGAGCGTCGCGCCGCTTGCGGCCAGCACCGTCGCTGCACGCTCCGCCGTTTCCGCGCGTCCGCCAAGTAAGAAGATACGCAGACCTTCGCGCTGCGAACGTGGCGCAAGCGATTGTCACGAGATCTACGCCGGTCACGCGTTCGCGCAGCGGCCCACCGCGTAAGCGCGATGCAAGCAGCAGTCCGATCGTGTCGCACACGACCAACGCAGCGCCGTCGATGACGGCGCGAAAGCGCGGATTGCGTTGCGCCTCCATGACCATCTCCGTCCCGAGCGTCACGACGAGTCGACGGGAGTTGCACCGTGCGCGAGCGCGACGACGCGCTCAACCGCGGCCTCGCGTCCGACAGCGTCGACGCGACAGCCGAGGATTTCGATCGAACTCAAACGGCGGCGGCTTTTGCCGGACGGTATGCTTCGAGCAATCCGCCCAAGCGCGGCTTGAGATCGTCGGGCATCATGCCGAGCGGCGAGCGGCACGTTCCGACATGCCATCCCAGCTCGCCCATCGCCCACTTCACCGGAATCGGGCTCGTCGTCGCAAACAGCGCCGAGAACAGCGGTGCGAGCTCGCGATGGATGCGCGCCGCCCGCGCGACATCGCCGGCATCGTAGGCTTCGATCATCTGCTTGAACTGCGGCGCGCACAAATGCGACGCAACGCCGACCAGGCCGTTGCCGCCGATCGAGAGCGTCGGCAAGAACATGTGGTCGTCACCGCTGTAGAACATGAAGTCCTCGCGGCGATCGCGCAGAATCGCGGTCATCTGCGCCATGTCGGACGTCGAATCTTTGACGCCCGCGATGTTCGGATAGCGGTCCTGCAGCGTGCGCAACGTCGCGGGAAGCATGTTTGCGTTCGTGCGGCCCGGGGATGTTGTACACGATCGATCGGCAGCTCGGTCGATTCGGCGATCGCACCGAAATGGCGCAGCATGCCGTCTTGCGTCGGCTTGTTGTAGTAGGGGACGACGGCGAGGATCCCATCGACGCCGCACTTCGCGGCTTCGCGCGTCAGCTCGACGGAATGATGCGTGTTGTACGTGCCCGTACCCGCGATCACCGTCGCGCGGTTTCCGAGCGTCTTTTTCACGACTTCGAACAGCCGCAGCTTTTCGTCGTTCTCGAGCGCCGGCGATTCGCCGGTCGTCCCGCAAACGACGACGCCGTCGTTCCCGATTTCGATCAGATGCTCCGCGAGACGCGACGGCCTCGCCGTAGTCGACCTCTCCGCCGGGGCGGAAGGGCGTGAGCATTGCAGTCAGGAGCCGTCCAAGCATCGTCTTTCTCCTAGCTCCGAATGGGTTCTTCGGCACTTCTCCGGCCGAGATGGAAGGCATCGTGAAGAGCCTGTTCCGCCCGCTGGGCGTCCTCCTCCGGCACGAGCACCGAAATGGTGATATTCGAGTCGGTCGAGTGAATGATTTCGACGCCCGCGTCGCGAGACGGAGCGCACGACCCGGTACATGACGCCCGGCGTACCGCGCATCCCGGCACCGACGATCGAGATCTTCGCGCAATGCGGCCGAATGCGCACCGCTAAGTTCAAATCGCGCAGCTCTTCGCGCACGTTCTCAACATTTTCGTGATCGCAGACGAAGAACACGCCGGCCGCATTGACGTTGATCATGTCGATCGAGATGCTGCGTTCGGCGATGCGGTGCAGCAGCTGCTTGTCGAGCTCGGCGCGTTTTGCGACGTCTTCTTCACCCGCGATGATGCGCACGAACGCGATGTCGCGCAGCGCCGTCACGCCGGTAACCGGACGATCGCGGTCGATCGGCGATTCCTTCGTCGATCGCCGTTCCGAAATTCGAGCGCAATCCCTTGATGACGTACGGCGTGTTCCCGCGCTGCGCGAGCGTCGCAGCTTTCGCGTGCATGACTTTTGCGCCGTTGCCGGCGAGCTCGACCATCTCCGACCAATTCACGCGATCGACCGTATGCGCGCCCGCGATGCGCCGCGGATCGCCGGACATCACGCCCGAGACATCGGTGTAGATCTCGACGCTATCGGCGCCGAGCGCATCGCCGACTGCAATCGCGGAAAGATCGCTGCCGCCGCGGCCGAGCGTCGTGATCGCATTGTCCTCATCGGCGCCTTGGAATCCGGCCACGACGGGGATGACGTTGTTGACGATCGCGCGGACGAGATTGCGCGGGTCGACGCGCTTGATGTTCGCGTCGCACCAGGTATTGTCGGTGAGAATCCCGGCTTGTTCGCCCGTCATCGCTTGCGCTTCGGCGCCCCACGACGTCAGCAGCTCGGCGAAGATCGCGCACGAGATCAACTCGCCGACGGCGAGCATCAGGTCGCGATTCGGGCTGCTGCGCGCCGGGCCGAGCAGCGAAAGCAGCGTGTCGGTCGCGTACGGATCGGGTGAGCGTCCGAGCGCCGAGCAAATGACGACCGGCGAAAAGCCGCGCGTGCGCGCTTCGAGAACGCGCGAGGCTGCGATCTCGCGCAGCTCCGGCGTCGAGAGCGACGAGCCGCCGAATTTCAGAACGATGACGCGCGGAGTCGTTCATGAGGCCTGAGCCCGCGCGCGCAAGATGCCCTTCTCGAGCAGCAACTCGATGATCTGCACGCCGTTCGTGGCCGCGCCCTTGCGCAGCTGATCGCCGACGATCCACATCTGGAAGTGCGTCGACGGCAAGCCTTCTTCGCGCAGCGAGTCGGCTTCGGGACGCAGGCGCGCAACGTGGACGTCGTCGGTGTCTTCGATGTCGAGCGGCGTCACGATGCCGTCGGCGTGATAAACGACGCCGTCGGCGCAGATCGAATGCGCGCGCCAGCTCTTCGCGCGTGACCGCGCGTTCCGTTTCGAAGAAGACGGCTTCGCTGTGCGCGCGGCGCACCGGAACGCGTACGGTCGTCGCCGCGATGTGCAGGTTCGGAAGGCCGAGCACCTTGCGCGTCTCCTGCAGCGACTTTGTTTTCCTCGCCCGAATCGCCGAAGGCGTCGAACGAGCCGACTTGCGGAACGACGTTGCGGAAGATCGGCGCGGCGAACGTACCGTTCGGCTTGCCGCCGGCTTCCTCGGCTTCGAGCGTCTCGAGTCCCGGCGCGTCCGGCGCCGCTGACGGCCTGATACGTCGCGACGCGGACGCTGCGCAGTCCCGCGGCTTTGTGCGACCGGCGCGAGTGCGACACAAAGAATGATGGCCGTGCAATTGCCGACCGGGAAGATGCGTGCTCGGGCTCGATCGCATCCGGGTTGACTTCCGGAATCACGAGCGGGCAGCTCGGATCCATCCGGAACGTCGACGAGTTGTCGACGACGATCGTGCCGGCGTCGCACCAGCCCGTGCGCCAGCTCGGCGCTGGCATCGTCGCTGCTCGCAAAGATGACGACGTCGTTTGCATCGGCCATGAGCCGCTCGAACGTTGCGCCGAAGACGGGGACGTCGCGGCCGCCGAAACGCACGGTCACGTCGCGGTCGCGCGATGCATACGCGCGCAGCTCGTCGATCGGGAACGCGCCGCTCCTCGAGCACGCGCAAGAACGTTGCGCCGACGACGCCGGTCGCGCCGATAAGTCCTAGTTTCACGGAGATGCCTCAGGGAAGAGAACTGCGTCGAGACCAATCGTCAGGCCGCGGCGCTTCATGACGTCGCGGATCGCGAGCAGAATGCCGTCGGCAAACGATTCGCGCGCGAGCGAGTCGTGACGAAGCTCGAGCGTTTGTCCCGGCGCACCGAAGAGCACGCTCTGATGCGCGACCAATCCCGGAAGCCGAACGCTATGAATCGGGACTTTGCCGAGCGCCGGCACAACGGATTCAATCCGCTCCGCCGTAAGGCGCGCGGTTCCGCTGGGCTTGTCTTTCTTTTGATCGTGATGCATCTCGATGATCTCGACGCCGCGGAAATGCGGAGCGGCGATTTCGGCCAGCCGCATCAGCAGGACTGCGCCGATCGCAAAGTTCGGAACGATCAGCGCGCCCAGCTTCGCGTTCTCCACCGCGTCTCGAAAAGAAATAACGTCTGCTTCCGGCCATCCGGTTGCGCCGACCACCACCCGTGCCCCCGCTCGGATCGCTTCGCCGGCCACCTGGCGAGAGATCGGATAGACGGTGAAGTCGACGACGACGTCCAGGCTTCTGCGCGAGAAACTGCTGCTAGATCGTCACCGCGTGAGAATCCGGCAACGAGCTGCATGTCTTCGGCGGACTCGACGGCCGCGCAGGCGACGCGGCCCATACGGCCAAGCGCGCCGGCGACGCCGACGCGCAGGGGCGTCATTGCGTCAGACTTTCTCCAACGGTGCGTATTTGAGCATCAGCATTTTCTGACCGACGTTCGGGAAGTTGATGGTCAGCAGACCATCTCCGCCCGCGCCGACGGCGTCGACGACCGTGCCCTCACCCCATTTGGGATGACGGACCTTGTCGCCGGCTTTCAGATTCATGCTGATGCCTGCGCCCGCGCTCTCGTGGATCGCGACCTCGCGCCAACGGCCGCCCTGCGGGCGTGGACCCGCCGGGAACGACGCCGATGTGCTCGACGGTCGGCATTTCTTCGATGAAGCGCGACTTCGGATGCGAGAACGTGTTGCCGAAGAGCGAACGCCGCATCGCATACGAGAGGAAGAGACGATCCATCGCGCGCGTCACGCCGACGTAGGCAAGACGGCGCTCTTCTTCGAGCTCGTCGTTGTCGGTCAGCGCACGCGTGTGCGGGAAGACGCCTTCTTCCAGGCCGGTCATGAAGACGATCGGGAACTCGAGACCCTTGGCCGAGTGCATCGTCATCAGCGTGATGTACGACGTGTCGGCATCGAGCGTATCGAGATCGCTGATCAGCGCAACGTTGGCAAGGAAATCCTCGAGGGAACCGGCGTTCTCGCCGCTTTCGTACTCGCGCGCGACGCCGATGAGCTCTTGGAGATTTTCGAGACGCCCGCGCGCTTCGGCCGAATCATCGGCACGCAGCTCGCGAACGTAGCCCGATTCTTCCATCACGGCGACGAGCAGATCGGAGATCGAGAAGCTCTCGCGACGGCTGCGCAGGCTCTCGATGAGCTCCGCGAAGCGCTCGAGTTCACGCTGCTTCTTCGGAACGACGCGACGCAGCAGGTCGCGATCGAAGATCGCTTGACCGACGGAGATTCCGGCGGCGTTCGCGGCTTCGACGAGCGATGCCAGCGTCTGCTGTCCGATGCTGCGGCGCGGAACGTTGACGATCCGGCGGAACGCAACCGCATCCGACGGATTGACCACGTACCGCAGGTACGCGAGCATGTCTTTGATCTCGGCGCGTGCATAGAAGCCGACGCCGCCGACAACCCGGTAAGGGATGCCTTCCGCAAGCATCGCTTCTTCGAAGACGCGCGATTGCGCGTTCGTGCGATACAGAACGAGCACGTCGCGGTAAGAAGCACCGTCGTGCACGAGCTCCTTCACCTTCTCGATGATGTAGCGAGCTTCGGCGCGTTCGCTCTCGGCGCCGTAGACGGTGACTCTGTCGCCTTCTGCGCCGCGCGTGAAGAGCTTCTTGGGATGACGCGTGACGTTCTTCTCGATGAGATCGTTGGCCGCATCGAGGATCGATTGCGTGCTGCGGTAGTTTTCCTCGAGCTTGAAGACCTTCGCGCCCTTGAAGTCGCGTTCGAAGTTCAAGATCATCTTGTAGTCGCTGCCGCGCCATGAATAGATCGACTGATCGTCGTCGCCGACGACCGTGATATTGCGGTGCTCGTCGGCCAGGATCGCGCACAGCTTGTACTGCGCGTAGTTGATGTCCTGATACTCGTCGACGAGGATGTAGCGGAACTTGTTCTGATAGCGCGTGCGAACGTCTTCGTCCGCCTCGAGCAAACGAATCGTACGGATGATCAGATCGTCGAAATCGAGTCCGTTGCTCTCGACGAGACGGCGCTCGTACTCGCGGTAGACGGCGGCATAGCGCTCGCCCGCGAACGAGGCGTTCTTCGTCTCGTACTGATCGGGATCGAGCAGCTGGTTCTTGGCCTTGCTGATCTCGGAGAGCGCTTGACCCATCGTCATCTGGCGCTCGTCGTAGTTCAGGTCGTGCAGGACGTCTTTGATGATCTGACGCTGATCGGTATCGTCCATGATGACGAAGTTGGACGAAATGCCGGCCTTCTTGCCGTCGCGGCGCAGCATGCGGACGCACACCGAATGAAAAGTGCCGGTCCAAATATCGTGCGCAACGTCGCCGACCATCTCCAGCAGCCGCTTCTTGATTTCGCCGGCTGCCCTATTGGTGAACGTCACCGCAAGGATGCGGTCCGGGATGACTTTCTTCTTTTCCAGCAGGTACGCGATACGGTGCGTAAGCACGCGCGTTTTCCCGCTGCCGGCTCCCGCAAAAATCAAGCAGGGGCCATCAGTATGCTCGACAGCGGCCGTTTGGACGCTGTTCAATTCTTCAGTTTTTACGATCATTTCACCCTAATAATTCGACGCGCCAGGGCCCGTTGCCTCGATTAACGAGCCACTCGTAGCCGTTCTGCACGGGGTTCCGCGAGGGAAATCGCACTCGATAGGTAGGCGAGCGTCGATTCTGCACCCATGTTCGTGCTCACGCCGTGGTCGTCGATTCCGTCACGGCATCCCCCTCCATCGACCATAATTGCACCCAACGAGTTGCGACCGAAGTACCACCCGTGTGCTATGTCGGCGAGCCCTTCGTAGCGCGGATCGCGACTTATGTCGCCTGCTACAAGTGCCGCATCGACCATCGCGGCGGCCTCGAGCGGCTGCTGTCCGTAACGCGCCCGCTCACCCCCGCGCCGGTACCAGCCCTGGTTTCCAATAGGCACGAAGATGCGTTCCTCGATGGTGATTTTTTCGTAGAATGCCAGCGCATCGAGACCGATTTCGACGAATCGCTCTTCCTCTAAGAGCGCGCCCGCGCGTAGTATCGCCTCCGGCAGTCGCGCATTGTCGTACGTCAGAATCCCCTCGAACCAACGCCAATCGGGGCCCGAATTCTGTTCGAAAGCCTGCACCAGGGCTTCGGCTTCGCACCGGATTGCATGTTCGAGGGTCGCGTCTTCGCGATTCCGCGAGTCATACGCGTGTGCCATTCCGATGAGCGCATATGCGCGAGAACGCGGGGCTTCGAGCGTCGAGACGACCTGAAACGCCCGTTCGAAAATCAGCGTGCAGACCCGGCGCCACGATTCAAGCGGCGCGAAGCGCATCCCGAAGCCGATCGACCACAGGGCCCGGCCGATCGAGTCTTGCGTCCCGACGATGTCGAGCCAGCGCCGGTCGTACCCCATGAAATTATGGAAGCGGCCGTCGCGCAGCTGCGCATCATAAAGAAATGCGAGATAGGTCTCCGTGAGGCGCATTGCGCTGTCGTGCAGCAGTCGATCGCGGCTTGCCGCAATCGCGACCATGAGCGCGCGCGAAACGTCATCGGTGCAATAGCCCGTCGAGCGATTCGGCACGTCATAGATGGCGTGCTGAATCACGCCGACGTCGTCCGTCAGCGTTTCGAGATGTTCGAGCGAGGGATAGCGCATGGGTGTCCGCCTAAGCGGACGTCGCGAGCTCCGCGCGTGCATCATGGGCCGGCGTCAATTCAGCAAAGAGACGTCCGTAGGCGAATGAAACGTTCGGCCACGTCATTTGACGTCCAAACCGATACGCGCGCCGTTCAATTGCGCGGCGCCACGCCGGATCATCGAGCAAGGCGGTCACCGCATAGCCGATCGCATCGGCATCGCGGAACGGAACGACCGCACCGCGATTGTGCGAGAGCAATTCTTCGGCGTAGAGATACGGAGTTGAGACGATCGCTTTCCCCATCCCGATCGCGTAGGCGAGCGTGCCGCTCACGATCTGCACCGGGTTGAGATACGGCGTGAGATAGATGTCCGTCGCTTGCAGGTACTCGACCAGCTCCGGAAAGTCGAGATAGCGATCGACGAACTGCACGTTGTTGCGCAAGCCGAACCGTTCGACCATCTCCACGAGCGATTTGCGGTACGATTCGCCTTCTTGACGGCGTACGACCGGATGCGTTTGACCGAGGACGAGATACAACGCTTCCGGATGCGTCTTCACGACGCGGCGCATCGCTTCGATTGCGAACTCGAGACCCTTGCCGCGGCTGATCAGCCCAAAGGTCGAGATCACCATACGTTGGCCGATGCCGAAACCGGCTTTGGCGGCATCGGTCGAGCGGAACGGAACATCGGGGACGCCGTGATGAATCACGCGCACCTTGTCCGGCTTGACGCCGTAGCGTTCGATGAGAATATCTTTGCCGGTTTGCGACAAGGCGATGATCGCGGTCGCTTTCTCGCAGATCGATTGCGCAACGTACCGATGATGATCGTTCGGTTCGGGGAGGACGGTATGGAGCGTGACGACGACGGGCTTCGTGATGCCGGCCAGGACGTCAAGGAACCACTCGCCGTCTTCACCGCCAAAGAGGCCGTACTCGTGCTGGACGTTGAAAAGTTCGCACGGATGCGCGTTGACGATCGCTGCGACATCGGTGTAGGAGCTTCGATCCTCTTCGATGAGACGCGCAACGACTTCCGGAGGGTAGATTCGCATCTCGCCACCGGGCTCGTCGATAGCAACGATCTCGCTCTTCGTATCGAAGCGCGCATCGAAGCTGTCGACCGTATCGCGTGTGAAAGTCGCGATGCCGCACTCACGTGGAGGATAACTCCCCATGAATAGCGTTCGCGGAGCTTCAACCAGCGAAGCCGCTCGGTGTAAATCGTCCAAGGAAACGGACTCCTTGGGGCTTCTGCCCCGGTGATCGTTTGAGTCGTACCCCTGGGCTTTCGGTTGCAAACGACGAAGCAAGCGACCGAAATTAGGCGGTTGTCACACCCTCGGCGGCGAGCCGCGAACCTTCCGGTAGGTTGGTATCGTCCTCGATGACGACATTGTGCCCGATGACCGAGCCGGGAGCGATTCGCGCGCGCGCGCCCACACGCGTCCCGCTTGCGAGGATCGATTGTTCGACGACGGCATCCGGTCCGATCGAGACGCCGTCCCAGAGAAGCGAGTCTTCGACGCGCGCACCGCGTGCAACGCGGCAGCCGTCGCCGAGGACGACGAACGGGCCGACGTGCGCGCCCGGTTCGATGATGACGTTGGCACCGATAAAGGCGGGTGGCGTAATGGTGCCGGCCGGTTGCGCCTTGCCGGGTCCGGAGATCGCGCCTTTTGCGATCGCGATCGAGAGCGGCATCGTACCGTCGAAGATGTGGTGATGCGCGTCGAGATAGTGCTCCGGGCGTCCGAGATCGATCCAGTAGTCGCGGTGACGTACGCGTAGAGCGCGTTGCCGCCGTCGATGACGGCCGGGAATGTTTCGCGCTCGATCGAGACCGCGCGGCCGGCCGGAATGTAGTCGAGAATCTCGCGCTCGAGCAGATACGTGCCGGCGTTGACGTCGTTCGAGGGTGATGTGCCTTTGCGGGGGCTTCTCGACGAATTTTGCGATGCGCCCGTCTTTGTCGTGAACGACTGCGCCGAACGCGGACGGATCTTCGACGGTGATCAAATGCAGCGCGCCGATTCCGCCGTGCTTTTCGTGAAACGCCATCATCGCGCGCAAGTCGAGACTCGTAAGGACGTCGCCGTTGAAGACGAAGAACGGACCGACGATGTGTTCCTCGACGTTTTTGATCGCGCCGGCCGTGCCCATCGGCGTTTCTTCGACGACGTAGGTGAGGCGCAAACCAAGCCGTGAGCCGTCGCCGAAATACGAGCTGATCGCCTCGGGAAGATAGCCCGACGCTAAGATCGCGTGGTCGATGCCGGCGTCCTTGATTCGGCGCAGCATCAATTCGAGGAACGGAACGCCCATGATGGGGATCATCGGCTTCGGTGTCCCGTACGTCAGCGGCCGCAGACGCGTCCCCTCGCCGCCGACCAGGACAATAGCTTGCGTAAACGCCTCCTCTTAACTCAGCGCAGGGACGGGACTATACCCGGCGCAACACGCCGCGCCTTTTCACACGTGCAAGACTGTTGGCACTCAAGCATGCGAACATGTGTTCGATATGGGAATCAAACGCTTCAACTGGGCCGCAATCCAAAACGTCTTTGACTCTGGCAAATCGATAACGGAGTGCCAACGGCAATTCGGCTTCTGTTACGCATCGTGGCGAAAGGCTGTGCGGCGAGGCGATATCGTGTTGCCGGAAGACGGCGCGTGGGCTAACCGCGTGGGTCGTTATGACTGGCGCGCCGTTCAGCAGTATTACGACGAAGGGCACACCTACCGAGAGTGCCGAATCCGCTTCGGCTTCTCCGCAGGTTCCTGGCACAAAGCGTTTGTGCGCGGTGATATCCGTTCACGTCCACTGAAACGCCCAATAGACCGCGTACCTGCCGAAGCGAAAAGCCGGACAAATCTAAAGAACCGCCTTCTCGAAGCAGGCATCCTGCAAAATAGATGCGAGGAATGCGGTCTAACGGAATGGAGAGGAAAGCGCCTATCGATTCAAATCGATCACGTAAATGGCATTCGAGATGACAATCGACTTGAAAATCTTCGAATGCTTTGCCCGAATTGTCATAGCCAAACGGAAACATTCGCAAGCAGAAATAGGGGCAAGTACAGTTTATTCCCGGGTCGTCTAATGGTAGGACGCGGTCCTCTGGAGGCCGTTATTGGAGTTCGAGTCTCTGCCCGGGAGCCACGGCCCCATCTGCTAGCGGCCTAGGCATCCGCCCTCTCACGGCGGCAACGCGGATTCGAATTCCGCTGGGGCTACCAAGAAAGAAAGACCCTTAGCAATAAGGGTCTTTCGATTTGAAAACACTCGACGATCTTTTGAAGCGCAATCTCGACGTGGTCTTCGTCGGGATCAATCCGTCGATCTATTCCGTTGAGCGTGGACATTATTTCGCGCGTCCGGGCAATCGATTCTGGCCGTGTCTGTCACTCTCGAAACTCAGCGAGCACGCACGCGAAGCGCTACACGCGGAAATTCTCGGACGCCGCAACACGATCGCGCTCTGCAGAAATTCGGCATCGGCTTCACCGATCTCGCAAAACGTCCGAGCGTCAAAGCCAGCGATCTTTCGCTGAAAGAGCTCGCCGCCGGCGTCGACGCACTGCTCGCCAAGCTCAAGAAATTCAAACCGCGCGTCGCGTGCTTTCACGGCATCACCGGCTATCGCCACGTCCACGAAATTCTCGGCGACAAATCGACCGTCGCAAAACACGGCTTTCAACCGCTGCAGCTCGGCGACACGCGCATCTACCTCGCGCCGAATCCGAGCGGCGCGAACGCGCATTTCACGCGCGAGGATCAAATCCGCGCGTACGATGAAATCGCGACGTGGCTTAGGCTGCGACCTTCTTCTTCCAGCCGCCGACGATCGCGCCGATGATCGCAAATCCCACGACAACGTAACCCGTGTTGATGAGCCACAGCACAAACGGCGTTCCCGCATACAGCACTTGGTTGAGCGTCTGCGTTGCGAACAGCGCGATCCCCATGAACAATGCAAAGCTCACACCCATCTGCATGCTTTGATCGTCGCGACGCGACAGAGCAATCGCCGTCGCATATGCGAGGATTAGTCCCAGCAGAAACGACCAGACGTAGGTCATCGCCGAGCCGCCACCCATTGAAGTCTTGCCCATTGCGGCTACCCACGCCGCGCCGAAGACTGTATACCAAATCCACCCGAGAAGAAAATAGACGATCGCCGCTACCCAAACCGCGATGTGATTGATCCGTGCGGACATATGGAATCCCCCCATCAGTAAATGGATAATAACCTCTAAGGTTCGACGAACGACAGGCGTCTGCTTGCTAACTTCCTTGAATATCTTCGCAACGTTGCCGGCTCCCTAAGCGTTTAAGAAGGCAGGAACGCGAAACAGTCTAAGTAACGTCGCGTTCAGTCGTCACGGCGAGGAGGACGTTGTGTCGGTCGATCCACTCAATATTGGAGCTTCGGGGCTCGCCGCTTACGCGAGGCAGTCGACGTAACCGCCAACAACATCGCAAATGTTGGCAGCACGGGCTTTCAAACCCAGAGCGTCAATTTCCAAAATCAACCAACCGGCGGTGTCACCGTCGCCACGATCACGAGCAATTCGGCGCAAGGAAGTCTCGTAGCCGAGCGATCAGGGCACGAACCTCGCGATCTCGGGTCCTGGATTCTTCGTGCTGCAAGGCGGCAACGGTGAGCCCATTTACACGCGCGACGGCAATTTCTCGCTCGATGCGAACGGAACGCTCGTCGATCCGTCGAGCGGTCTCGACGTCATGGTGATCAATTCAGCCGGCGCGCGCCGCGCCGCTCCAGATTCCTCCGGGCGTCCAAAGCATCACGATCGGAGTCAACGGTGCCGTTTACGGCGTCTATGCAGACGGACAAACGACGTCACTCGGAACCGTCGCGCTCGCGACATTCCACAATGTCGGCGGTCTGCGGCGCGTCAGCGGCGGATATCAAGCCACTGCTGCAAGCGGCGCCGCGCAAGTCGGTCGCGCCGGTACGGCGGGCTTCGGAACACTCGCCTCGGGAATGCTGAGAGTTCGAACGTCGATCTCGCCGGCGAATTCGTCAAGATGATCGCGGCGAAAACCGCCTTCGACGCAAATGCGAAGAGCGTCGAAGTCGCAAGCTCGACGCTCAAGACGATCGTCGACTTACCCGACTAGCCCCCGAGCCCGCTCAGTAGGCGACGAATCGGCGCCAGCGATCGAAATCGCGGGTTGTCCCTCGACCAATCCAACCAGCGATCCCGATGCCAGCTCGAAAATCGGACCGCCGAAATTTCCGTCGTCGACCGGAGCATCGTGCTCGAACGTTCCGTGCGCATCGTCGACGCTGCTGACGACGCCCTCTGCGAGATGCGGTGTCCCGGTAAACTGAATGTCGGTCGCGCTGAAAACGACGATGCCGATGTCGAGCCCCGGAAGCACCGTGCGCGCCAGATTACCGATGTGCACGTTGAGACCATCGACACGCAAGAGCGCGAGATCCGACTTTGGGTCGCGTCCGCACGACCGTTGCGCGCGTACCTTTGGTCGCATTCGCGAAATAAACCATCGCGGACGTCTTCTTCTTGAGCACTTGCGCCGGAAGTAACGATGTAGGCCGCGTGCGCCGGCCCGCGCAACCACAACGCCGCTTCCGATGCTATCGTCAACGACGACGCGCGCGATCGACGGCAACGTGCGCCGCATCAAGATCATGGCCGGCGATCGGAACGTTCGAGAGCGTCATCGCCGGTCGTCTGTTCTTCCGATGCAAATGCGAGCGTAACATGCGCTTTCGCCGCGAGCGCGGCGATCGGCCCGGCGGTCGCGCCGAACCGCATGTTCGTCGTCGTGCGGCCGGCGCTATTCGTGATGCCGAGAATGAGATGCGTGGCTTTGTCGACGACCAGCGAGCCGTTTGAGCTCCCGCCGCGATCGTCGGTGAAGTCGAACCCCGCGGCGCCAGATGGACGACGCGAATGATCCCGTCGTCGCTCGAGACGTCGCGTGCCCAATCCAAATCGAGCGAGGGTGCACTCATCGCCGGTCGTGCCGTCGAAATAGTAGACGCGAACTTCTTCGAGCTCGCGCAGTGCGGTGCGAGAACGTCGCCGGCGTAACGCGCAGCTTGTCGACGGAGAGCAGCGTGAGATTCGTTTGATCGTCGCGCGCGACGACCGTCGGCTTTTTCCAAGCGCCAGATCTGCCGCGGCGCTATCGCATACGGATTGCCGACGCGGATCGCGCCGAGCGCAGCTGCCGGGATCACGCTCGACGACGTACGAGTGCGTCGCATCGGCGGCGACGACGACACCGCTTGCGACTCGTGCTGCTCGCGTGATGATCGGTACGGGCGTGACGCTGCCATCCAGAACGAACGATGCGGTCGGCGCCTTGACGCTTTGCTCGATCGAGATCGCAAGACCCGAGCGCGTCGCGGCCAGCGAGCACCGTCATGTAGTCGCGCTGGCGCACCCACGTCGGCAAGAATGGCGCGGGCGCGGCAACCATCGTGAAATCGCTCGGCAACGCGGCGCTGATCGCTTTGATCGCGGTGTCGGGCGAATCGGCGCAGTAGCCGGTCAAGATGCACGTCAGCCGCCCGATTCGGCCGACCGTGACCTGACAGTTCGTCACAACCGACGGATCGGCGCTGATCGACGATGCGTAGACGCCGGGACGGTCTCCGAAGCGCGGCGCCGCGCACGCTATCGAAATCGGTTGCTGCGAGCGCAAATGCCGATTGAAAAAACTGCGCGAGAGTCGATGCCGAGTCGGCGCCGGCGACGCACGGCGCAAGAGAAGAGAGCGAGCGCGAGAAGCGCGGCTGCCGTTTGTCGCGCCGTCAGGTCCCCTTTTTCAATTTGCGATAGCGCGTGATCAGCTGATTCGTCGAGCTGTCGTGCTTGAGCGGCACGTCTTTAGACGCGTCCAGCTCCGGAATGATCCGCTGCGCGAGGACCTTACCGAGCTCGACGCCCCACTGATCGAAGGAATCGATATTCCAGATGATCCCTTGCGTGAAAACGCTGTGCTCGTAGAGCGCGATCGAGCTTACCGAGTGCGGCCGGCGTGAGCTTCTGCAGCAAGATCGTATTCGAGGGACGGTTGCCTTCGAACGTACGGTGCGGTACGAGCCAGTCGGGCGAGCCTTCGGCTTTGACTTCCTCGGGCGTCTTGCCGAACGCGAGCGCTTCGCCTTGCGCGAAAACGTTCGCCATCAGAATGTCGTGCTGCATCCCGAGCGGATTGAGCGTCTCGATGAACGCGATGAAATCGCACGGAATCAAGCGCGTGCCTTGATGGATCAGCTGATAGAACGAATGCTGGCCGTTCGTTCCCGGCTCGCCCCAATAGATCGGGCCGGTGTCGTGCGCGACCGGTTTGCCGTCGACGGTGACGTGTTTGCCGTTGCTTTCCATCGTGAGCTGCTGCAGATACGCGGGGAAGCGCTTGAGATATTGTTCGTACGGAAGCACCGCGACCGTCTGCGCGCCGAAGAAATCGTTGTACCAGAGCGAGAGCAAGCCCATCAGCACCGGCAAATTCTTCTCGAACGGCGTCGTGCGGAAGTGCTCGTCCATCTCGTGGAATCCCGCGAGCATCTCGCGGAAATTGTCCGGACCGACCGCGATCATCGTCGAGAGACCGATCGCGGAATCCATCGAGTAGCGTCCGCCGACCCAATCCCAGAACTCGAACATGTTGGCGGTATCGATGCCGAATTTCGCGACTTCCGTCGCGTTGGTCGAAACGGCGACGAAGTGCTTGGCGACGGCCGTTTCGTCGCCGCCGAGTCCCTCGAGCGCCCACGTGCGCGCGGCTCTCGCGTTCGTCATCGTTTCGAGCGTCGTAAACGTCTTCGACGAGATGATGAACAGCGTTTCCTCGGCCTTTAGATCGCGAACAGCTTCCCAGAAGTCGGTGCCGTCGACGTTCGAAACGAAACGGAACGTCATATTGCGATCGCTGTAGTGACGCATCGCTTCGTACGCCATCACCGGCCCGAGATCCGAGCCGCCGATGCCGATGTTGACGACGTTGACGATCCGTTTGCCGGTGTGGCCCTTCCACGCGCCGCTCCGAATGCGGTCCGAGAATGCGCTCATCTTGTCGAGTACTTTGTGCACTTCGGGCACGACGTTGACGCCGTCGACCATGATCGAGGCGTTCTTGGGTGCGCGCAGCGCAACGTGCAGGACCGCGCGTTTCTCCGAGATGTTGATCTTCTCGCCGCTGAACATCGCGTCGATCTTCTCGCGCAAGCCCGAAGCATTGGCGAGGCTGACCAGCAGGTCCATCGTCTCGGCGGTTACGCGATTCTTGGAATAGTCGATGAAGACGCCGACGCCATCGACGCTGAATTTTTCAGCGCGCTTCGGATCTTGCGCGAACAAATCGCGCATGTGTTGTCCGCGTATCTTTTCACTAGTGCGTCGATAACGCGTTCCAAGCGGACTCTCTAAGCGATGCATCCACGACAGTCGCCACGTCTCGTTCTCCTTCTTACAATTCCATCAAGTCGCTGCCGACGATTATCTCCCCTGCGAAGCCCTGGGCTGCTCCGCTACGCCATACCTCGTCGTCGATTCCCTCGGATGGGACAAAGTGATTCAGCACCAGCGTACGCACTCCGGCTCGGGTCGCCACGATACCGACATCCTCGAGCCGCGTGTGGCTCGCCGTCAAATGTTCACGAAGTCTGGTCGCATTCTTAAGACGTCCTAATATCTCAGCGGTGCCGCCTTCATGCAGTACTTCGTGAACGAGGACGTCCGCGCCGCTTGCAAGATCGATCAGCGTTTTGCACGGCGCCGTATCCCCAGAGAACACGACCGAGCGATCCGCGGTATCAAAGCGAAACGCGAACGACGGAACCATCGGCGGATGCTCGACCAGCGCCGCGTTTACGATCACGCGCGCATCGCGGTAGACGAGACCCGGCTGCGTGATCTCGTGAATGCGAACGAGCGCGTCGATGTCGGGACGGCCTTCGTCTTCGAGGCGCGTCCGGATGTCGGCGTCGGCAAAACGCCGGAACGCTCCCATCATGGCCCGCAGCGGCGGCGGACCCAGAACGTCGACGCCACGATCGAAGCCTGCACTCCACGCCAGCTGAATCAACGTCCCGGCGTCGACATTGTGATCCGAGTGGTGATGCGTAATGAACATGGCGCGCAGTCCGCGAATATCAATGCCCGCGAGCGCGATCTGGCGCGCGACGCCGTTCCCGCAATCGACGACGTACAGCGCATCGTCGACGACGACGGCGTTCGCCGGTGCTGCACGCGAACGTTTCGGAGACGGTCCGCCCGCCGTCCCCAAGAGCACGATACGCGTCGCCACTAGGCCGGCGCCAATCGAGTTTCGACTGCGTGCTGTGCGAGGCTCGAAAGCGACGTGATCACCAAGAACCAGAACGTCGCAACGAGCAGCAGCTCGATCGTGTGCAGATTGGACGAAGCGATGTTCTCGGCCGCCGTCAACAAGTCGCCGCCCGCAATCACGGAAACGAGCGACGTGGCTTTGAGAAGATTCGTAAATTGATTGACCGTCGGTGGAACGATCACCGCGAACGCTTGCGGCAACACCACTCTTGCGCATCGTCAGACCACTTGACATACCGAGCGCACGAGCCGCATCGACTTGACCTCTCGGCACCGCGAGAATTCCAGCGCGAATGATCTCGGACATGTAGGCACCTTCGTTGAGACCGAGCGCGAGGATCGAGGCAACGAACGGCGTGACGATCGAGTTCGTCCCGGCCGAAACGAGTGCGATGTCGGTGAACGGAATGAAAATGCCGACGCGTTTGAAGAGCAGTGCGAGATTTCCCCAAAACAAAATTTGAACCAAGCAGCGGCGTACCGCGGAACGCCCATGTGTAGGCGCCGCTCGCCCACCGCAGGACGGGATTATGCGAAAGACGCATGAGCGCAAGCCCGAGCCCCAGCCCAAGCCCGATGGCGCCGGAGATGATCGCCAGCTCGAGCGTCGTGCGCAAACCTGCCAAAATCGCAGGCGCAAATTGATACTGCGCGATCGCCGCGTGATCGATATTCGGATTTTGGGCGATCGAGAGCCCGACGGCGATTATGACGGCCAGAACGACCGCGCTCGCAATCCAGGTCCACAGATAGCGCATACGAAAGCCTCTTACATGCGTCTTTTCGCAGCGCTCCTGCTCGCTCTCGCCCTGACCGCACCCGCACGTGCGGCAGATACGATCACCGCCGGAACGATTACGAACAGTCCGCCGCTCGTGAGTTACGCTTCGGACGGGACGACGCTGCAAGGCGTAATCGTCGACCTCGCAGCCGCTATGAGCAAGCATCTTCCGCATCCAATCACGTTTACGCCGACGACGTTCGAAGGCTTGATCCCCGGCACTGCAGGCCGGTCGCATCGACGCTGCGTTCACCCTGATGAACGACACGCTCGAACGCGAGAAAGTCCTCGACTTCGTCGATTTCTTCCGCTTGAGCACGATGCTGCTGATTCAGAAAGGTAATCCGCAGAAGATCACCGGTCTCGAAAGCTTTTGCGGGAAGACCGTCTCGACGGTGCGCGGCTCGACGCAGATCGCGCTCATCGACGAACAGAACGCGCGCTGCGCAGCCGATCACAAACCGGCCGTCGAGAATCTCGAATACACGCAGCCCGCCGACGCGCGGCTTGCAATTGCAAAACGGACGCGTCGCCGCGTTTCTCGGCAACTCGCCCGTCATGATCTATCTCGCGAAGACGGCCGGCGGCGGGACGATCTTCGACGTCGTCATGGGCAAAGAGTACCAGCCTGTCCCGCTCGGCATCGGCGTTATGAAATCGAACGTCGCGCTGCGCGACGAGCTCCAAAAGGCGCTGCGCGCCGTGATCGCGGACGGTACATATAAGAAGATACTCGACGGATACGGCGTCGGGAACGGCGCCGTGAGCGAACCGGCGATCAACGGAGCTAAGAGCTAATTGCGAAGCGCGCCTCGCAAGCGCGGATTGAGCAGATCGTTGAGCCCATCACCGAGAAGGCTGAACCCGAGAACGCTCGCCAAGATCGCAGCGCCCGGGAACACGCTGATCCACCAGCTCTGCCCCAAAAACGGTTGCGCATTGTTCAGCATCTGACCCCAACTGATGAGCGCTGGATCACCAAGACCGAAGAAGCTGATACCAGCTTCGAGTAGTATGGCATGCGCGATACCCTGGGTCGCGGTCACGATTACCGGCGCGAGCGCATTTGGAAGCATCACGCGATAGCCGATGTACCAATTTCCGGCGCCAAGTGCACGCGCGGCTTCTACGAACTCCGATGACCGCAGCGCTATGAATTGCGCGCGAACGACGCGCGCGGTCAGCGGCCACGCCACGATGCCGAGCACAATGATGACTTTGTCAAGTCCGCGTCCGGCGATTGCGACCAACACCAAGGCCAAGAAGAACTGCGGGATTATCTGAAAGAACTCGGAGACACGCATTAAGACGAGGTCGACGACGCCGCCGCGATAACCCGCGATGCCGCCGATGACGACGCCGATGACCGTTTGCAGCAACGACGCGCCGACGCCGACGATCAACGAGACGCGACCGCCGTACACAACCTCGGACCAGACGTCGCGTCCCAGATTGTCCGTACCGAATAGTCCGTTCGTTAGCGGAGGCGCAAACGCAAGTGCGCTCGTCGCAAGTGGATCGCGATGCGCGATCAGCGGCGCCGCAATCGCCGCGAGCGCCACGAGCGCGACGAGAAGGCCGCCGAACTTCATGCGCGCGAGCGCGGATCGACCCGCGCTTGAAGCATGTCGGCGGCAAGATTCGCCAAAATAGCGACGAGGCTCGTCACGATGAATATCCCGATCAGCACGGGATAGTCACGTTTGAAAAGCGAGTCGTACAGCAAGCGGCCCATGCCCGGCCAACTGAACACTGTCTCCACCAACGCCGAGCTAGACAAAAGCAAGCCGACGCTGTAGCCGCCCGCCGCGATCACGGGAATGAGCGCGTTACGCAGCGCGTGCTTGAAGACGACCACCTGCGTGCTCAACCCTTTCGCCCGCGCGGTGCGCACGAAATCGAACTGTAAGGTCTCGATCATGCTGGTACGGACCAGTCGCGTCATCAACGCCAAGTGACCGGTCGAGAGCGCGAGCACCGGAAGCACAAGATGCCGCGCGGTGTCCGCGAGCTTGCCGAAAGCGTTGGGCTCCGTGTGCAGTGCGTGCATGCCGAGCGAGGGCAACCAGGCGAGCTTCACCGCAAATGCCAAAATGAGCAGCTGGCTGAGCCAAAACGCCGGAATTGAGAACCCTACCAGCGCCAGAACCGTGACGAGGCGGTCAGTCGCTCGGAGATGACGCACCGCAGCGAGCGTCCCGAGGACGAGGCCGCCGAAGGTTCCGAGGACGAACGCTGAGGCTGCTAAGGTAAATGTCGGACCGATGCGCTCGCCGATTACGCTGACGACCGGCGCGTTGTACGCGAACGAAAAGCCCAAGTCACCGTGCAGCAATCGCACGGCGTAATCGAAGAACTGCACCCATACGGATTGATCGAGGCCGAGATCGTGCCGTAGCTGCGCAACGTAATCTGGCGGCGCCGGATAATCACCGACGAGGGCGGTGATCGGATCTCCCGGGAGCAGATGCGTGATCCCGAAGACGATGGCGATCACGCCAAAAAGTTGCGGAACGACCAGCGCTATCCGCGCCAGGCTTGATCCCATTCGTCGTACGGCTGGCCGCTCTGCCACAGGCCATGCAGGTTGGCTTGCGCGGCATCGACTTCGGTTCGGTCGATCAGCGGAATCAGCGGAAGCTCGCGTGAAAGCAAAACCTGCAGCTCATCGTAGTATTTTTTCCGCTCAACCGTCCGAACCGTCAGCGCCCCCTCGCGAAAGAGCTCGTCAACTTTGGGGTTGGCATAGCCGGTCGGATTAGAGAACGGAATCCCAGGCGGTGTCGTGATGTAGTCCCGCGCGATGCCAATAGCGGGATCACCGCCGGTTGTGTACGCTTCGATCGCTCCCTCGAAGTCGTGCTTTGTGAACTCGACGTCGTTGAGGACGTTACGCTCGAACGGTTGAAGCGTCACGGCGACGCCGATGGCCTGCAGGTTGTCTCGAATGATCTGCGCGGTCGCCGGAAAACCGGCTTGCGCAACGTTGTACACCAACCGGAACGTGAAACGCGTGCCTGCCTTACGCGTCAAACCCAATTTGTCGAGCTCCTCATTCGCCGCCTTGGGATCGTACGGGTACATTTTCGTCAGATCGACCTGCGGATCGTACGCCCAGAGCTTTTGATGAAACGCGCTCTTAGAAACGTAACCGATCCCAAAGTACCCTTGATCGAGAATTTGCCGGCGATTGATCGCTCGCAGCAGGGCCACGCGCACGCGCGCGTCGTTGAGCGGCGGCTTGGTGTCGTTCAGAAAAAGGAGATAGTTTCCCGGAACGTCGGTGTCGTACTTGAGCTGGATCTTGCGATTAGTGCGTAGTGCGCCGACTTGTTCCTTAGGGAGAAAGAAGCTCTGCACGTAATCGATCTCGCCGGTGTCGAGCCCTTGCACGCGTGAGGATGCGTCCGGCACCACTTTTGCGATGACCGTGTCGAAATACGGCAGACCCTTGCGGAAGTAGTCGGGATTGCGCACCATCACGACACGGTCGCCACGAGCGTAGCTGGAAAACTTGAACGGCCCCGTTCCGATCGGATTGTCGCTGTTATGTGGATTGCGAAGAACGTCGGTCCCCTCGTAGATGTGCCGCGGCAGAATCGCGCCGTCCTGACACGTCATCTGTTCGAGGAACGGTCCATACGGCTTCTTCATCTTCACGATGACGGTGTAGGCATCGGGCGTCTCGACACTGGCGACGTTCGCAAACGCGACCTTGGCGCGCGGATGAAATTTCGCGAGCACGTTGTCGAAGGTGTATTTCACGTCGGCCGAAGTGAACGGCTGGCCATCATGCCAGCGCACATCGCGGCGCAGCTTGAACGTGTATTTCATCCCGTCGGGCGGGATGAACCAATCCGTCGCAAGCTCGGGGTGCGATTTCCCCGCACGATCGCGATACGTTAGCCCGTTGAACATCTTGCAATCGGTCGACAGCGCTTCGACGCCGGTCGTGATTGCGGGATTGAGGCTCTCGGGATCGGAGCCGATCGCAAAAACGAAAGTCCCCCCGTGAGCGGGTGCTTGCCCCTGCGCCGCACTCAGCGGCGCCAGGAGCGCGAGCGCTAGCGTGCAGACGGCTGCGATGCGCATTCGATTCGGTCCTTAACCCAGGGATCTTCGGTGTCGAGCCGCGCGCGCACGGCTTGCGCGTCGAGATGTTTGGCGATCGGCTGTTCCGAGGCGCATGCCTCGTACGCAATCCGCCCCGCCATCTGCGCGGCCACCAGCAGCCGCTCCACGTCGATGCGTGCGCGCGTGTCGGCGGGTGTTAGAAGGAAGCGCGTCTGCGCGTCGGGATCCTCGTAGCCCGCAATCAGCCGAAAAGATGGAATCCCGCCCAAGAAGAAATTGTAGTGATCCGAATTGCCCATGACCGGACGAATGAGATCGACCGGTATCGGCGCGTTCTGTGTGTGTCGTTCGACGAAACGGCCGACGTCGTCCATCTCGCTGATCAGCGCCGAGAGACGGTCACTGCCGACGATCGTGTCCAGGTTGACGACGAGCGCGATCTTCTCGCGCTCGGCCTGTGGGAGCTCGTTAACATACCGGCTCGAGCCGTAGAGGCCCCACTCCTCGAACGTAAAGAGCATCAGCCGCAAACCACGGCGCAACGAACCGGCAAGAGGGGCAAGGCGGCGTCCGATCTCGAGTACGGAAGCCGCGCCGCTAGCGTTGTCGAGCGCGCTTTCCGCAAGATGGTGTCCATCGAGATGCGCACAAACGACGACCCACTCATCGGTTCGCCCAGGGATCTCGTAGATGATGTGCCGGCCTTCCATTGGGACGCGACGCGCGTCGACAGATAAACGTATCTTCGTCACGCCGTCCGATCCGGACGCGACGATCTTCACGCCAGCTTCGTAAGAAAGCCCGACAGCCGGAATATCGTCGGGTTCGCCGCGACCGGACGAACCACTGACGACGCCGACCTCGGGGAGGTAATTGGCGATGCAGAACGCAGCCGCGCCGCCACGCTTCGCCCAATCGTACTTCCGCCGCCGGTGTACGTGGCGGACAGTGAACGGAAACTCGTGGCGCACGAGCACCGCGCGTCCGCGCAGCCGCTCGCGCTCGCGAACGAAGTCGTCCGATGTCCCGCGCCCAAGATCGATGAGCTCGAGCTCCTGCCCCTCGGTCGCCGTCGACGGGGACAGGACGAGACTCGTGCTGTCGAGCGTGGTTCCGTCGCCAAGGTCGACGCGGCTCGCGCGCCGCTCCCAGCCCGAATATGGATAATCGATGCTGCACGACCGGCCGGCACCAATTTCGCTCAGCCGCGCTTCGACGAATCGACGCGCGCGGAGCTCGCTTTCCGTTCCGGCGAATCGGCCTCCGAAGTCGCACAACGCATTGAGATCGGAGCGAAGCTCTTCTAAAGAAAACGCTCGCTCGAAGCGATTGTCCACGTGACAGCCTACGGATGCTTCCATGAAAGTCCTGCGCAAGCGTAACCACATAGGGAAGGCTGCGCGCGGCGTACTATCTCCCAAACATGAGGGGCGCCGCGATCAACACCGACGCGTTTTACGAACAGCTCGAGGAGCTCGGAAAGCGCCTGTACGTCGAAGCGCAGATCGACATTCCGCCGGATGTGCGAAGCGGCATAAACGCGGCGATGGAACGCGAGAGCAGCCAGATTGCACGAGGCATCGTGAACACGATGCTGCGCGCTATGGACATCTCGGACAAGAAACACACGCTCGTTTGTCAGGACACGGGATTCCCGATCTTCTTCGTCACGATCGGGCGCGGATTTTTGATCGACGGTGCGCGCATGATCGACGCGTTGACGCGCGGCATCGAACGCGCAACGGCCGATCATCCGCTACGCAGCAGCATCGTGTCTCCGATTACGCGTGAGAACCGGCAAACAAGCACCGGCGACGGCATTCCCGTCGTGCACGTCGAGTTCTCAAAAGAAATCGATTACATCGATCTCTTGATGATCCCGAAGGGCTCGGGCTCCGAGAACATGTCGTTTTTGAAAATGCTCTCGCCCTCCGACGGAATCAACGGCGTCAAGAAGTTCGTGATGGAAATGGCAGTCGGCGCAGGCGGCAAACCTTGTCCGCCCACGATCATCGGCATCGGGATAGGCGGGACGTCCGATCTGTGCACGCTGCTTGCAAAGAAAGCCTCGATTCGTCCGGTCGGTGATCGCAATCCGGATCCGCAAATCGCAGCGCTCGAGCTCGAGCTGCTGGAAGCGATCAACGCAACCGGAATCGGTCCGATGGGCCTCGGCGGCGACACGACCGCACTCGACGTCCACATTGAAGCCGCCTGGACGCACATCACGTGCAATCCCGTCGCGATCAATTTCCAATGCTGGCGCGGCGAACGCCGTCGCGCAAAGATCTATGCCGACGGCGACTACGAGATCGGCTACTAGTGGCCGAATATCGCCTTACGCCGCCGATTTCGGAAGACGACGTTCGCGCGATGCACGCCGGCGATTCGGTCTACTTCACCGGAACGATCTGGGGAATCCGCGACGCGACGTACATTCGCATTTTCGACAGCAAGGTTCCGCCGCCGGTCGATCTGCAGCGGCGCGGTGCTCTTGCACGTCGCGCCGAACGTGCGCAAGCTCCCCAGCGGCAAATACGAGCCGATGACGGTCGGGACGACGACCAGCATGCGCATGGATCGGTTCACGGAGCCGTCGTTACAGCGAATGCGGCGTGCGCGCCGTTATCGGTAAAGGCGGCCTTTCCGATGCGTCCAGCCGGCGCTCACATCGCTTGGCGGCGTCTATCTCGCGATCGTCGGCGGCGCCGCATCGGTTGAGACCGAACAAGTCGAAGCGATCGAGAACGTCTATTTCGAAGATCTGATGCCCGAGTGTCTGTGGGAATTTCGCGTCCGCGATTTCGGCCCGCTCACGGTCGCGATGGACGCGCACGGTAAAAGCATCTACCGCGACGTCGCCGACACCGCGCAAGAGCGCCTCGCATCGATCTACGCCAAACTCGGCATCACGTGAATCCGGGATACGACGAGCTCACCTGTGATTTTCTGATCATCGGAAGCGGCGGCGCGGGCTTGATGGCGGCGCTGCACGCCTACGACCTGAATCCGCAGCTCAAGATCGTCGTCGTCGCCAAGGGTCTGGTCGGAAAGAGCGGATGCACGCGACTCGTTCAAGGCGGCTTCAACGCCGCGCTCGATCCGAAGGACTCGGTCGAAAAACATTTCCTCGATACGATCAAAGGCGGCGGATTTCTCAACAATCAGGATTTGGCGTGGGCGCTCGTCTCCGATGCGCCCGAAATCATCCGCAAATTGGAAACGAAAGTCGGCGTCTTCTTCGACCGCCGCCCCGACGGAACGATTCATCAGAAAGCATTTGCCGGACAATCCTTCGATCGCACCGTCCATCGCGGCGATCTGACCGGAATCGAGATCGTCAGCCGTCTGCACGATCAGCTCTTCGCGCGCAAGATCACGCTCATCGACGAGACGCGCGCGCTCGAATTGATCCCGGCAAACGACGGCAACGGGATCGCGGGCGCGCTGCTTCTTCATCAACGGACCGGCGCGTTTACACTCGCACGTGCCCGAACGACGCTGCTCGCGACCGGCGGCGGACCGCGCATGTATAAATTCTCGGCGCCCTCGATCGAGAAAGTCGGCGACGGCTACGCGATGGCGTATCGGGCCGGCTGCGATCTCGTCGACATGGAGATGATGCAATTTCATCCGACGGGAATTCTGGCGGGCGCATCACGCCTTTCCGGAATGGTCCTCGAGGAAGGCTTGCGCGGCGCCGGTGCTTATCTGCTCAACGCGAACGGCGAGCGATTCATGCAACGCTACGATCCCGAGCGCATGGAGCGCGCGACGCGCGACGTCGTCTCGCGTTCGGCATATCTCGAGATCATGGAAGGCCGCGGTACGCCGTCGGGCGGCGTCTACATCGATGCGTCGCATCTCGGCGCAGACTTCGTCGCGAAAACATTTCCGGGAATGGTCCGCCGCTGCGCTGAGGTCGGCTACGATCTCACGCGCGGACCGGTCGAAGTCACGCCGACGGCGCACTTTCACATGGGCGGCGTTGCAATCGACGATCGCTGCCGCACGGCGATGCCCGGATTGCTCGTCGCCGGCGAAGATTCCGGCGGCGTCCATGGTGCGAATCGACTCGGCGGCAACGGCGTTGCAGAGTCGTGCGTCTTCGGCGCGCGCGCCGGCGTCACGGCCGCGCAAGCTGTGCGCGGAGCGCGAGCTGCACGCTGTCGACGCATCGGCGGTCAATGCGGCACTCGACGCGGCGCTCGCACCGCTGACGCGAACCGAAGGCGAGAATCCGTTCGCGATCCGCGATCGCGTGCAGACGGTGATGTGGGAAGACGTCGGCCTCGTGCGCAGCGGCCCGCAAATTGCGCGCGCACGCGCGACGCTCGACGAGCTCGCCGATCGCGTCGAACATTGCGCTGCGCCGAACGAGCGGCGCTGGAATCTCGCCTGGCAGCAAGTCCTCGACGTGCGAAATCTCGTCACGGTCGCATCGCTCACCGCGCGTTCCGCCGAGCACCGGACCGAAACGCGCGGCTCGCATGCACGCAGCGATTTTACGAAACGTGATGACGGACGCTGGCTCGTCAACATCCACTTGCAAAACGATCGCATCTTCGAGGTTCCGGTCGCGATGTCACGCGTCAAACCCGACGCGGCGTCCCGGCATGAACGCGCACAAAACGTTCAAGATCCGCCGCTTCGATCCGAGCAGCGATGCGCGCCCCTATTGGGCGACGTACACGATCGAGGCGAAACCGAAATTCAGCGTCCTCGATGGTCTCTTCGCGATTCTCGAAAACCAGGACGGCACGCTCGGATTTCGCTATTCGTGCCGCGCCGGAATGTGTGGTTCGTGCGCGATGCGGATCGACGGACGCGAAGGTCTCGCGTGCCGCATCCGGCTGGAGACATCTCGGTTCGACGATCAGCGTCGAGCCGCTGCGCTCGCTTCCGATCATCAAAGATCTCACGACCGACATGACGCCGTTCTTCGATAAGTACCGCAAAGTCGATCCGTTCTTCGTCGGCGACTCTCCGTCGTTTGCCCAGGAGACATCCGAGCCGCTGCGCGTCGATCCCGCGCAAGCCTTGCGGCAGAGCGCGAACCGTGCGATCGACTGCATCTCATGCGGCGCATGCTATTCCGCCTGCCCGACCGTCGCGAGCAATCCCGCGTATCTCGGGCCCGGCGGCGCTCAATCGCGCATTTGCGCTGGCTGCGGACGAACGCGATCGCGAAAGTCGATCGCTTCGCGCTCGTCATGCGGCCCCGAAGGCGCGTACAGTTGCCGCTCGGTCGGCAATTGCGTCTCCGTTTGTCCGGCCGGCGTCGCGCCGCTGGCCGCAATTCAACTCTTGCGGCGCGGAAAGACTGCGGGTGCGACCTAACGCGACCGGGATCGCGTGGTGGTATCTGCGCATCTCGGGGTTGCTCGTCATCGCGCTCGTGCTCGGTCATCTGTTCGTCATGCACTATGCGAACGCGCCGTCCTCGACGACGAGTGCGTTCGTACTCGTGCGCTGGTCCGACGGCTTTTGGCGCGACTTCGACTGGGCACTCTTACTGCTTGCGTTAACGCACGGACTCGTCGGGATGCGTAACGTCATCGCCGATGCCGTTCCCAGCCGCATCGGTCGCCGCGCGAGCGAAGGCGATTCTCGCGATCCTCGCCGCGGCATTTCTCGCGATCGGAACGATATCGATCGTCAACGTCGCACGCGGCTTGCAAGACGCGCGGTATTCTTTCCGACGCGTCCTGGATCGTGCCCACACTCGACGCACTGCTCGGAGCGCTCGCGGTCGTTACGTATCTCGCCTTCGCCGCGATCGTCGTCGCGTTCGTCCTTCGTATGATGCTTCAAATTGCCGATCGGCTGGTGGCAGTTCCACGGTCAATGGGCTTGGGCGCTGCACCGCGCGACCGGTATCGGGATCTTCTTCTTTCTGCTCGTTCACGTGCTCGATCTGGCGCTGCTGCCGCTTGCGCCGAATCTCTACGACGCAACGGTTGCGAGCTATGCAAATCCGTTTCTGATGCCGATGGAGATCGCGCTCGTCTGCGCCGTCATCTATCACGCGCTCAACGGCACGCGCTTGTGGATCCTCGAATTCTTCGATCAGCAGACCTCAAAGGCCGCGATCGCCACGTTTGCATGCGTCGTCATCGCGACGCTCGCGCTCGTCCTGCCCAGCATCTTCGTGCTGGTCCGCGGCAGCTAGTGGCCGACGATCAGTAGCAGCGTCGCCATCGAATAGATAAAACACGAGAACGCGACGCGCAGCGTCTTTTTCGGACAATTTGTGCGCGATCGTGACGCCGGCGTTGACGAGCAGCGCGCCGCCGATTGCGAGCAGAATTCCGGCAGGCCAATCGACGTCGTGGCGTTCGCGCGTACGTCGAAATGCTGATGATCGTCGAGGGAAGCGAAAGATAGATCGACATGCCCTGCGCGGCCGTTTGCGTAAGCCCGAAGAACACGACCAGCGACGGCGCGGCGAGTGCCGGACCTCCGATGCCGAACATTCCCGTTGCGATTCCGCCGATCGCGCCGAGCACACTGAGATAATACCAGCGCAGCGGAAGGTTCAAGAGCTGCTTCTTCTTGCGAAGCGCATTCCACATCGAGAACGACGCGATGAAGTAGAAAAAGCACGCTGAACGCGATCCGCAGATCGTGGCTCGGAATGTGCGTCGCGATGAACGCGCCTGCGAATGTAAAGGGCAGCGCCACCGCCGACATCGTCAGCGCAGCCGGAACGTTGACGCTCCCGCGGCGCGTGTACTGATACGCTCCGAGCGCGAGGTTCGGCAGCTGCATCACCATGCTCGTCCCCTGCGCGAGCTGCTGCTTGAATCCGAGCAGCGCCATCGCGGAGATTGCGACCGTCCCCCCGCTGACGCCGAATACTCCCCCCATCAGACCCGCACCGGCACCAATGGCGAGCGGAACGAGGAAATGAAGCACGTGCGAACATTAGTCAAGCGCTATGGCTGAAAAACCTGGTTGGTCGCGGCAGATTCTACGAAGATTTCGAAGTCGGCGACATTTATCGACATCCGTTCGGACGCACCGTGATCACCACGGACAACATGTGGTTTACGCTGTTGACGCAAAACGTCGCTCCGGTCCACTTCGACCATCACTACGCCGCGCAGACCGAATTCGGCAAGCCGCTTGTCGATTCGACGTTTACGCTGGCACTCGTAACCGGACAAAGCGTCATCGATGTCTCTATGAACGTGATGGCAAATCTCGGCTGGGACGAGATCCGGCTTCCGGCACCGGTGTTCGAAGGCGATACGATCTATTCGCAGAGCGAAGTCTTGGAGAAGCGCGAGTCCAAATCGCGCAAGAACGTCGGCATCGTCACCGTGCGGACGCACGGCTTCAACCAAGACGGAACCGTCGTTATCAGCTTCAACCGCACGATCATGGTGTACAAGCGCGGTCAGGCGCCGCAGATTCCGCGTGTCGAGCTCAACACCTGAGGTCTGGACCAAAGCCGCGGTGATCTTGGCGATCTTCGCATCGCCGCCGCACGACGTCATCTTCATCGAGCGCTCTCCGCATCTTCGCAAGCACGCGGGGCAAATCGGGCTGCCCGGGCGGCAGCGTCGATCCGATCGACGGCGACGAGCCTGCGACGACCGCATTGCGCGAGCTCTACGAAGAGCTGGGCGTGGAGTCGGATCGGGTTCGCGTCGTCGGACAATTGTCCGAAGTGCAGCAAGTTTCGAATCGTTTTCTCGTGACGCCCGTCGTCGGAGTCGTCGAATCCGGAAACGCAGCTGACGATCGATCAAGATGAGATCGCCGGCGTATTCACGGTTCCGCTCGCCAAGCTTCTTGCCAGCGACGGAATCTACGAAGATGTCGAGATGACCAAAGTGCGCGGCCGCGTATCCTACGCGTTTGATTTCGAAGGTCGCCATATTTGGGGTCTGACGGGAAGAATTCTCAAGCATTTCTTGGATGCTTGGAACGCCGAACGATTCGACGCTTCGCTCCGCCGTGGAAGCAGCATTCGCCCAACGTTCATCGAAGTAATACGTCATGCGTTTCTTCATACAATTCTCATTTGTCGCAACGCTTGCCGCAGCGCTGGTCGCGGCGTCTTCGCAAGCTGCGCGCGCACAAGTCTCCGTTGACGGCGGTTACTTTGAAACCGGCGGCACGGGATCGGTTGGCGCAGCCGTTTCGTTGCAGCTCTTCAAGACGCCGGTTATTCCGCTGAGCGTCGAAGCGACCGCGGCCGCACCATTTGACGGACACGGATTTGCGGCGACGGCGGATGCGCGCTTCAAGCTCGGCGGAACGACGCTGGGTGCGGGCGTCGGCGCAGGCAATATCGGCCAGTCGACACTCGGTCAGTCGCGCTTTCTTGTACGACGGCATCATCGCGCAATCGATCGCGCCGCATCTCGCAGTCGAAGGCGCGGCTCTATGTCGGCAGCAACCGTCCCTCGTCCTTTTTCGCAGGCCTTCGCTTAACGCTCTGAGCCGTTAACGGCAAACCAGAAATTGACTTTGGCCGGTGCCGATCGCGGCTTCGTAGCGGCCGAACTGCTCGCCGCGCGTCGTGAACGCTTCGCGTCCGAATGCGCCAGCGAGCACGAGGTAGTGCGCAAAGCGTCCCTCCGGTGAACATTCGCGCCGGAATTCTTCGGCTGCAGCGAGCACGCTCTTGTGATCGCCGCTCTTCCACCACGCCATGATCCGCTCGTCCCACTCGCGCAGCTTCGGCGACGAGATGTCGGAGGGATCGGCGCTGGCGCGTGCGCGGATCGTGGCAAGCGGCCAAAAGCGGTGCGACATGCCGCCGCTCGCAATCAACAGCGCGCGGCGGCCGATCCGCCTTGCTGCGCGCGCGATCGCTTCGCCGAGCGCGAGATTCGGCTCGACTTCCGCCGTATCACAGACGCTGATCGAAAGAACACGCTTCTTGTTCGGCGGCGGATTGTAGTAGTGCATCGGGTTGAGCGTCCCGTAGTGAACCGGCAAGCCGCGATGCCGCGAGGTTACGGCCGGAACGCCAGCTCGCTTGCGCTTCCGCGACGATTGCGTCCGCCAGCTCGGGATCTCCCGGATAGTCGTACTCGTACTCGTGCAACATGTCGGGAATCTCATCCGACGTGTAGACGCCGCGCAACCGTTCGCTCGCGTTCACGACAAAATCGAGCGTCGTGTGCCAGTGCGTGTCGATGATGACGAAGGTCTCGAAATCGAGCGAGCGCGATGCGCTTGGCGCGAATCTCTTCGAGCGCGTCGTAAAACGTCGTGACGTTCTTGCCCATGTACGCACGGCGCGCCTCAGGATCGAGGATCATTAGGCGCGGCACGTGCGTCGAAAAGAGCCCTGCGACGAGCACGCGATCTACGCGAGGCTGGGTTCGGGCAACGGACCTTGGAAACGCATCGGCGGCAAGACGCCGATCTTCGAGCGGAATGTCAGGAACTGCCGCCAGCCGTCCTCTTCGAATTTTGCTTTGCTCTTGATGAGGCCGTACTCGTAGAGCGACTCCGCAATCTGCGACTCGCGGCCGAGCTTGCGAATCGTGATCGGCAAGAGCTTCTCTTCGAGATCGAGGATGCGGAATTTTGCTTCTTCGGGATCGGGCGCCGATTCGATCGCTTCGCGCACGAGCCGCAAGCCGACGCCGATATGCCGCACTTCGTCGTGCATGACGTGCTCGTACGTGACCGCGGTCGCAAGATCGCCCGCGTTCTTGGCAAGCTCGATGATCGAATTGAAGAGCACGTGCGCCGAATATGCTTCGAGCGTGCAGACCTGACCGTAGACGATCTCGAGAAACGTCGGCAGACCGTTCACGAACCGGAAGAGCTCCGTTTGCTCGTACGGCACGTCGAGTGAATCCGCCAGCTGCAGATCTTCGATGCGCCGCCATTCGATTTGCGTGTGCCGCGTCTCGTCGATAGCGTGCGTCGTATAGAAATACTGGACGCTCGGCTTATTGGTCTTGGTGATGATCTGCGCGACTTGGCTTGCCGTTTGCGCCTCGCCCCAACACGTCGTCACCATGATCGGGCGCATCGCTTCGCGGTATTCCTTGGAGAGCTCGGGATCGTGCACTTTTGCGGCGCGATATTTTTGAAGCAGCTGCTCGGTGTCGCGAGCCTGATTCTGAATGTACTCTTCGTAGGATTCCAGCGTCCCGAACGTTTTCAGATCCTCGCCCGGGATGTGCGAGGGGATGACGTTGACGTTCGTGAGGTACGACATGTGCTTGCTCCTTACGCCTGCTCGTCGGCGACCGTGTTGCGCAGCACGCCGATACCGCCTACTTCGACTTCGACCACGTCTCCCGCCCGCAGGTAACGCGGCGGGTCGAAACGCGCGCCGGCTCCAACCGGCGTCCCCGTGAAGATGACGTCGCCCGGCGCGAGCTCGGCGAACGTCGAAATGTACGCAATCAGATAGTCAAACGGAAAGATCAAATTGGCGGTCGTGTCGTCTTGGCGCACTTCGCCGTTGACGCGCGTCGTAACGCGCAGGTCAGTCGAAGCGCTTGAACTCATCGGCCGTCACGAGTATCGGCCCGATCGCGCCCGAGCGTTCGAAATTCTTGCCCTGCGTGACATTGAACTTGCCGTGGCGCATCCAGTCGCGAACGCTGCCTTCGTTCCCGCACGTCAAGCCCGCCGATGTGCGCATGCGCGGATTCGCGCGGAATACGCCGTCCGCGTTTTCCGATCACGAGCACGATCTCGCCCTCGTAGTCGAGCTGCTCCGATTCCGGTGGACGCAGAATCTTCTCGCCGTCGCCGACCAGCGATCCGGGCGTGCGCATGAAGACGCTCGGATATTTCGGTTGGTCGGAGCCGTCCTTATACTCCGCGTTGCGATCGCCGTAGTTGACGCCGATGCAAAATATCTTGCCGTGCAGCGCAACCGGTGGCGCGAAGCGTTGTCCCTCGAACTCCGCGAGCCTCACGCCGTCTTGGCGGTCTGGGCGAGCAGTCCGGCCCGCTCCAGAACGCAGATCGAGCTTGCGCTCGAGCTCCGGCGTTGCGGGCACCATCGGCAAACGATGCTCGTTGCGCGACAGAATTCCAAGACGCTTCATCATGTACTTGATCGGAATCGGGTTCGTATCGTAGAACACCGCTTTATTGACTTCGAGCAAACGCTCGTGCATCTCGCGTCCGCGTCCGAGATCGCCGCTCCACACGGCGTCGCACATCTCCGCGAGCACGCGCGGATTCAGATTCCCGACGGCATTCATCAAGCCGACCGCGCCAAGTGCCATCATCGGAAAACTCAGCTCTTCCAAGCCAACGAAGATGCGCAGCTCCGGCAAGACGGCAAGCAGTTCGGAGACGTATCGCAAGATCGGTCGAGGCGTGCTTCATTCCCACGAACGTGGGCGACTGTTCCGCGATCTTTCGAACCGTCTCGACCTCGACGCTCACCGCCGTGCGGCCGGGAATGTGATAGATCATCCACGGGATCCGCAAACCGCGCGTTACGCTCAGATAGTATTCGATCAGCCCACGTTGCGGCGGACGGATGTAGTACGGCGTCACGATCAGAAGTGCGTCGACTCCGGCATGCACGGCGTGCTGCGTGAGCGCGGCGGTTTCGGCAAGCGATTGCGAGCCGGTAGCAGCCACGATCGGAATGCGTTTGTTTGCGGCGCGCACCGCGACGTCGATCAGCGCATTGCGTTCGTCGACGGTCAGCGTCGATGGCTCGGAGGTCGTGCCGTTGACGACGACGCCGTGCGAACCGCCTGCGATCTGCAGCTCGACTAGCCGCGCGTAGGCATCAGCATCGACGTTGCCATCAACGAACGGCGTGACCAGCGGCGGCATCGAGCCGCGCAGCCAATCCGGAGGGTTCATCGCGCGGCGGCTACGCCTACTTTGAGATTGTTCTTGTTGCGGCGCAAATCTGCATCGAGCTCTTGCAGCTCGAGCGAGATCGCAAGCGGCCGCGTGTCGTACATCTTCTGCAAAAACGCGGTTAGCTCGCCAAAAACGTGATCGACGACGCGCCGTTTCGTCTCCTGATCGCGACCGGGCGCGCAATGCGCAGCACGACGTGAACGAACGCGTTCTCTTTCCGGCTTCGGAGACGCGATAGTGATTGAGGATGTGAACGCGCGAGCGTATTCCATCAGGCGGAAAGACGCCGGTCTCGATCGACCGCATCGTGAACGCAGCGCAGCATTTTGTCCACGTCGATGTGGTCTTGGACGTTCTTCGAGCATTCGATCGTGATGTGCGGCATCGTTCTTCCCCTTCTAGAGCAGCTGCGCGAGCATGTAAACGTAGCGTAAGGCTATCACGTCGACGCCGAGGCGGTCGCCGAGCTCGACGACGGCGCCGACGAGTCCGTCGATTTCGACGCGCCGGCCCCGTTCAACGTCTTGCAGCATCGACGACTTGTGCCTTCCGACCTGGCCCGGGATCTGCGCCAGACGCGCTTCGACGCTGATATCGAGCCGCAGCCCGGTCGCGGCGGCCACCGCGAGACATTCGTGCATGATCTCGCCGACGATCTGCTTCCCGGCCGGGTGCTCGGCGATCTCTCCGGAGGTCTTGCGAACGAGCGCGCCGATCGGATTGAGCGGCGCATTGGCGAGCAGTTTGACCCAAATCTCCTTGCGCACGTTCTCGCTCCGCGGCGCCGCAAAGCCGGCGCGCTCGAACGCTTCCGCGAGCGCGTTGAGCTCGGGCGTGATTTTTCCGTCGGGGCGTCCGATCTCGAGACGCTTCGGCCCTTGATGCTCGACGATTCCGGGACCCATGAGCGTGATCGGACAGTAGATAACGCAGCCAACGACGCGATCCGGATCGATCGCTTTCGAAAGAACGCCACCCGGATCGACCGATTCCAGCACCGTGTCTTCGAGCTTGCCGCCGTGACATTGAAAATACCACCACGGGATTCCGTTTTGTGCTGCAACGATCAGCGCGTTTGGCTTTCCGGCGGCACGGATTTGCGGAAGCATGGCGGCAATGTCGTGCGCTTTTGCGGTTATTACGACGACGTCGGCCGGTGCGAACGATTCGTTTGGAGGCAGCGCCGGAACTTTGATCGTGCGCGTTCCATCCGCGTCGTGCACTTGCACGCCGCGCGTCGCCATCGCGCGCTGATGATCGCCGCGAGCGACCAGGACAACGTCTTCTCCGGCCGTTGCAAGCCGTGCGCCCAAATACGCGCCGATACCGCCCGCTCCAAGAATCGCAAATCGCATGCAGGCCGCCTTCGCAGCGTGGCAAAGGGGGTCCCGCGATGGATCTCGACTTGAAAGGCGGATTCGACCGCTACGCGCGCGACATGTTCGGATGGCAGCGCGAGATGCCAAATACGCTCGCGCCGGCTGCGATGATCTTTCAGCTCTTTTGCCTACTGATTTGGCAAAATGACGAGCCGGGTCCCAGAGCGCTCGAACCCGACGCGCGCACGTCGAAACTCGACAACTTTCTAGCTAAGCTCTTCCAAACCACAGATCAAACGCATCCGCACATGCTGATCACGCGTGGCCTTTCCTTCCTCAACTATCTCGATGCGCCGCCCGTTGAGCAGCCGGCGCTCGAGCTTGGGTGCGAAAATGGGCTCACGACGCGGCTTCTTTTCGAGGAGCCGTTTCGTTACGGTATTGACATCACGCCTGACTGGGCCGAGTCTGTTCGAGAAAGCGGTATGCACGGGGAATACCGAGTCGGCTCAGCCGATGCGATCCCGCTTCCCGATGACAGCGTGCGCAGTATCGTCATGAACAATGTGCTTTATCACGTGGCGAACCGGGAAAAATCGCTCGAAGAAGTCCTTCGATGCTTACAGTCCGGCGGGCGCGTCTATTTCGACGATATAGCTCCCTCGTTCTTCGCTGAATCGAGTCGTCCGTTTGTGGCGTTTCTGAAGGCCTCGGGCGGGAAAAACTTCTCGCGTGATTTCATGCGCAAACGTAACGCGCTCTACCTCGAAGGGCGATCGGTTAATCCGAACGACTCGCTATCGCTCGGCGAATATCGGCGCTATGTGGAGTCAATTGGGTTCGTCGATGTGCGAGCCCACTATTATCACAATCTAGAGCTGCTGCGACTCGCGTACAATTTTCTGGATATGGGTTTCATCTTCGGCACGGGAGCGCTCGCATCGAGGAGCGCCGCGTATCAGTCTTGGGCGCGACGTACGCTGTCACAAAAACTGCTTCGTGACGAGGAACAGTGCACGCTCGAGAATGACGGCGGCTATATTTTCGTGACGGCGCGTAAACTCTAGAAAAACGCTAAGAGCGGATTCTTCTCGCGCGCTTGTTTTTGTTGATCTTGCCGCTGGTCTTCGGCTAGGTCACGCTGTTGCGGATTCTGTTGCGCTTCGCGCTTCATCTTTTCGATCTCGGCTTGCCGTTCCGCAATCGTCTTGACGCGTTCGGTTGGCTTTGCATCGATGCTGGCCGCAAGACGCGTGATTGCATCGAGCGCATCTTTATTGTGGCCGCCTTTGCCACCGCCGCCACCACCACCGCCGCCGCCACCGGTGCGTGCAGCAGCGTCTTGCTGCAGCACTGCTTGCTGTAACGCGGTCGACATTGACTCTTGTGCGGCAGCCTCCGCGGCTGCCACCATGGCAGGCGGAATCTGAATGACGCCGGCGATTGGACCTATTGGCACCTTAGTATCAGAATCGGCCCCTGGGAGCGGGGGCATTAGGGCGCGGCGGCTGCTTGCTCCGCATTCCGAAGCAGCGTTCGGGCGCGATAGACGACGGGGTAGTCGACGAAGACGCCGTCGACGACCAGTGCCGAGGAGCCGGCCCGCTCGGCCGCCTCGAACGCGTCGCTGACTTTGCGTGCAAATGCGAGCTCTTCCGGCGTCGGCGAGTAGGTCCGGTTGATGATCGCGAGCTGCTTGGGGTGGATCGACATCTTCCCCTGGAAGCCCATCGCGCGGCCTTGCTTGGCCTCCGCCAGCAAGCCGGCTTCGTCTTCAAGGTGCGGCCAGACCGTGTCCATCGGCGGCTCGATCCCGGCCGCGCGACTGGCATTGACGAGCTGCGCCCGGTATAGCGTCGTGAGCGGATTATCGAGCGTCCACGCCGTCCCGGTGTCGTTGGTGTAGTCGCCGCTGCCGAAACAGAGCCGTTTCACGCGCTTGACCGCGGTTGCGATTTCGAACATATTCTGCGCGCCTTTGGCGGTCTCGATGATCGGCATGAGATCGATTCTTCCGATCTCGATGCCGCGCGCGCGTTCGTGGGAAGCGATGATATAGTCAGCAATCTGCAGATCGCTTGCGGTTTCGACTTTCGGAAGAATGATGCCGTCGAGTTTCGGCCCGACGATGGCCGCGAGATCCTCGAACGCAAAGGGCGTACCGAGCGCATTCACGCGCACGTATGCAAGCCGGCGACCGCGCGGCCGTTCGAGCCACGCGCAAATCGTCGCACGCGCTTGTGGCTTTTCAGCCGTCGCAACCGCATCTTCCAGATCCAGAATGACGCCGTCGCAATCGACTTCGAGCGTCTTCTCCATCCGGCGCGCATGATTTCCGGGCGTGAACAACATCGATCTCATGCTCGCGAGATAGGGCAGGCCACGGGGGATTCCTCCGCCTGGTTTCGCGAAGGCTCGGCGCCCCGCAGATAGGAGCACGCTCATGGCAGTTGAGATTCGCGACGCAAAGGTCACCGAATACGGTCTCTACATCGACGGTGAATACGGAAGGCCGAGTAGCGCGAAAACGCTCCCCGTGATCAACCCGGCGAACGGCGAGACGTGGGCGACGATCGTCGACGCGAGCCCCGAGGACGTCGATGCGGCGGTCCGTGCCGCCAAGCGCGCATTCGAAGGCGAATGGGCGAAAACGACGCCGGCCACGCGCGGACGGCTGCTGCACAAGCTCGCGGACGCCGTCGAAGCACGCGCGGCTGAGCTCGCTGAGATCGAAGTCAGAGACAATGGCAAACTGCTTCGCGAGATGGGTGCGCAATTGCGCGCCATCCCCGGCTGGTACCGCTACTACGCCGGCCTCTCCGACAAGATCGAAGGCGAGACGATTCCGATGGAACGTCCGACGCTCTTCAATTTTACGCTGCGCGAGCCGCTCGGGGTCGTCGGATTCATCACGCCGTGGAATTCGCCGCTGCTGATCCTCGCGTTCACGCTCGCGCCCGCACTTGCAGCGGGAAATACGGTCGTCCTCAAACCGAGCGAATACGCTTCGGTCTCATCGCTCGAGTTCGCAAAGTGCATCGAAGCCGCTGGTTTTCCGAAAGGCGTGTTCAACGTCGTTACCGGCAGCGGTGCGATTTCCGGTGATGCGCTCACGAAACATCCGTCGGTCGCACGCATCGCTTTCACGGGGAGCGCCGCGACGGGCGCGCGCGTTGCGCAGGCTGCGGTTGGACATTACGCGACGGTCGGACTCGAGCTCGGCGGAAAATCGCCGAACATCGTCTTCGCTGATGCGCCGCTCGATGCAGCCGTCTCCGGCTTGCTCTCGGGGATCTTCGCGGCGGCTGGACAAACGTGCATCGCGGGCTCGCGCGCGCTCGTGCAACGCGAGATCTACGATGAGGTCCAACAACGGCTAATGGCGCGCGCCAAGACGGTTAAGATCGGTGATCCGCTCCTTCCCGAAACCGAAATGGGGCCGATCTCGAACGAGCCGCAGTACGCGAAGGTACAACAGTACGTCGAGGTCGGCAAAAGCGACGGTGCAAAACTCGTCGCCGGCGGAAAGCGTCCGACCGACGCCGCACTCCAACGCGGTTTCTACTACGAGCCGACGATCTTTGCGGACGTCAATAACCAGATGCGGATCGCTCGCGAGGAAGTCTTCGGCCCGATCCTCTCGCTGATTCCGTTCAAAGACGAAGAGGAAGCGCTCAGCATCGCCAACGACACGATGTACGGCCTCGGTTCAGGCGTCTGGACGACGAATATCGGTCGCGCCATCCGTATGGCGCGCGGCATCAAAGCCGGCACCGTGTGGGTCAACACGTATCGCGCCATGTCGTATCAGATGCCGTTCGGCGGCTACAAAAATAGCGGTATGGGACGCGAGAACGGCGTCGATGCGATCTACGACTGGACGCAGACGAAGTCGGTGTGGATCGAAACCGACCCGGTCGCCGGCGACCCGTTCAGCATCAAAATTTAGTGCGTTGACATACTAACTTTAGATGGACGCGCAAGCGCCGCTCGTTGAGCCCGTCGTTCGGCGGAGCTTGGCCGATCTCGCATACGATAAACTTCACCTCGCCGTGATCGACGGAGCGCTCACGCCGGGGCAACGTCTCTCCGATGCGACGCTCGCGGGACAACTTGGTATGAGCCGCGCGCCGGTGCGCGAGGCGATTTCGCGTCTGGAAAGCGCCGGGCTGGTGTCGAGCAAGGCCGGCTACGGATGGTCGGTCATCGAGTTCAGTGACGCAGACATCGAAGAAATCTACTCGCTGCGGGCATCATACGAAGCATTTGCCGCGGAACGTGCGGCCAGCGGATTTCTCCCGAGAAGCTCGAGACGCTCGACGATCTCATCGGCAAAATGGATGAAGAATCGGCTAACGGACGCATGGCGCAACGTGTTGAAGATCGACATGCAATTCCATGAAGAGATGGTACGCGCGGCAGACCACGTACGGCTATTGTATTCGTGGCAGCGCCTGAGGGACCAGATCATTCTCGTCGCCGGCTTAACCGCGCAGCTACTCTACCGCGATCTGCGCGACGCCCGCCGTCACCACGAACCCTTGCTGGAAGCACTTCGGACGAACGACGCGAAATCGGCGACCGACGATTGCGCGCGAGCACGTCCTCTCCGTGCACAAGCTTCTTATGAAACGGCGGGCATCAGGCTAACCATCGTCCTGTGCAGACGGGACGATCGGTCCGCGCACGAGGATCAGAACACCGACGATCGCGACGACGCAAATCGCCGCCGTTCAGCAGAAACGCACCTTCGAAACCGCCCGGTAGCCTGCGCGATGATCCCCGTGAAGATCGGTGCCAAGAGCGCAAGCGCATTCGAGCACACGCCGGTCAGCCCGAAAAGAAGTCCGGCGTACTTCGGATTGGGCATGACGTCGTTTGCAAGCGCGATGTTGGTCGTCAACGTGCAGCTGGAACCGGATAAGGTGATCGCAAGCAACAGCGAGGATGACCCAGAGATTGTGGACGACGGGAACGAGAAGAATCGCGCATGACGCAGGCCATGCTAGCGATGAGGTAACGCCGGCGCCCCCGCGTTCCATGCGTCCGGCATCGAGCGAGCGATCCGTGTAGCGCCCGACGACGAAACACGCAATGGTCGCGACGACGTAAGGAATCGCGCTATACCATCCTGATTTCGCGAGATTGAAGTGCTGCACGTTGAGAAAATAGCTCGGCAGCCACGTTAAGTAGACGTAAATCGTATAGGCTGCGCTGCCCGAGGCAAGCACGAGTCCCCAGCTCGTCGGACTACGAAAAATGTCCGCGCGTGTCATGTGCGAAACGTTCGCCGCCGACTTCGCGTTGCCCACTACTGTCACGCTCGTGAACGATGAAATCGCGTTCCTCGGGCGATGAGCCACTTCGACTCTTCGGGCTTCGAGAACAAGAGCAGCCACAAACCTAAGAACACGAGCGTCGCGATGCCGAGGATCACGAACATCATTCGCCATCCGTATGCTCCGACAAGAGTCGCGATCAACGGGAAGCCGATCGCCGGCCCAAGATAATACCCGGCGGTAAACGTACCGGTCGCGAATCCGCGATCGCGAGCGGGCATCCAGATTCGAACGGTTTTCGATGACGCGGGCGGACTGATTGCCTCACCGAAGCCGACCGCCCACCGAGCCATGATGAGCGTATTGAATGAATTCACGAATCCCGTACACACGGACGCAACTGCCCATATAACGAGTCCGATCGCGTACGCGACTCGAATCCCGATGACGTCGAGAATCGCGCCCCAAAACATCAGCCCAGGAGTGTACACCCAGAATATCGACGATAGCGCGAAGCCGAGAACCGTCAATGACCAACCGAATTCCTTGGCCATCATCGGTCCGGCAATCGCTAGATTCGCGCGATCGATATAGTTGATGGTTACCATTGCCAAAAGCAGGAACGGAATTAAGAAACGCCGTCTGCCGGGTGCCGAGACTATCGCCATGTTTTGCTCCCCCTCCGGCTCCGTTGAGCCGCTACGCTGTCAATGAACGACTTGAGCAGTTCTCGCGCGATGATGTTACGTTGGATCTGGTTGCTGCCCTCAGCTGATTTGTGGAAGTTTGGCCTCGCGTAGCAAACGCTCAACCTTGTACTCGCGGATATAACCGTAGCCGCCGAAAATCTGAACGGCATCGGTGCACGTTTTCATGTCGACGTCGGTCGCAAGCGTCTTGGCCATCGAGCACAGCATGCGCGCATCGATGCCTTCATCGAGTGCGGCCGCCGCACGATATGTCAGCCAACGCGCCGACTCGACGCCGATCGCCATGTCGGCGAGCATGTGCTGAATCGCCTGAAACGACGCCACGCGTTGACCGAAGGCGACGCGCTCGGTCGAATACTTTGCAGCGGCATCGAGAGCCGAGCGTGCATGCCCGACGGAGAGCGCCGCAACGTTCACGCGACCGCGATCGAGCGTTGACTTGATCTCGGCGTAAGCCGGCGCCTTCCGGACCGATACGATTGCGTCTCCGGCACGGATCGAATCGTCGAAGATGACTTCACAGGTATGATTGCCGTGGAAGCCCATCTTCTTTTCGATCGTTCCGATGGCGTAGTTGCCGCGCTCGACCAAGAACACGCTGACGCCTTTACGTCCGGCCGCCGGATCGGTTTTCACAACGACGGCAAGCACGTCGGCGCTGTCGGCGTTGGAAATGAAGCGCTTCGTTCCGTTGACGACGTAGCCGGCGCCGGAACGTACGGCAGTCGTTGCGATTGCCGCTGCATCGGAGCCCGCGCTCGGTTCCGTGAGAGCGAATGCGGCAAACAGCTCACCTGAGGCCAGCCGCGGAATCCATTTATGGCGCTGCTCGTCGGTCCCGAAACGATTGATCAAGCTCAGGACCATGTTGTGCACGAAGATGATGCTGCCGCTCGGACGATATGCGTAACCGCATTCTTCCGCGACGATTGCGGTCGTGACGTGATCGAGACCGGAACCGCCGAACTCGACGGGCGCGGACATGCCGGCAAGTCCTAGACTCACCAGCGCCGCGCCACAAGCCTTCGGGAAACTCAGCGTTGTCTTCCCAACGATCGATATTCGGCGCAATCTCGCGCGCAGCGAAATCGCGCACCGACGCCTGCAAGAGACGTTGCTCCTCGGTAAGCGCGAACGAAAGGCCCGAATCGGACCGGACGCGCTCGCTAACGGTCATCGCGCCAACTCAAGGCCGCGCGCAAACCATTTTCTTGCCGGATCTTGTGAAAATCCAAGACCGATTGCGTGCGGTGCCCGACCATGTGCACTTCGAACCCGGCGCGTAATCCGGCTCGCATACCCTGGACTTCGTATTGCTGCTGGATGCCGAACTTGATGAGCTCGATAAGATCCGCCGGAGCTGCGAGAATCGCATCGGTGATCGACTTGAGCTCCTCGTCGAGCTTGTCGGCCGGCACGGCACGATTGATGAGGCGCATCTCAACTGCCTCCGGTCCACTCACGAGTCGCCCGGTGAAGAGCAACTCGTTTGTCATACGCAATCCGATGAGCCATGGAAAGACGAACATCGGTGGTGTGCCCGTTCCGCGCACGATCGGGTAACCGAACTTGGCGTCGTCCGTCGCGACGACGAGATCGCACATCATCGCAAGCTCGACACCACCGGCAACCGCGTAGCCGTGCACTTTGGCAATCGTCGGCTTCGCCATATCCAACATGCGAAGCCAACGGCGAACGTTGCGCATCTCCCCATTGCGCTCGTTCATCAGATTCGAAGCGCCGTTGGACTTTGTAGGCGTCAGGTCGTAGCCGGCGCAGAACGACGGACCGGCGCCCTGAATGACGATGACACGTACGCCGCTGTCGGATTCCGCTTTTGCAAGCGCCTCATCGAGTTCTTGCAAGAGCTGCGCGCTCATGGCGTTGCGCTTTTCCGGACGATTGAGCGTAATATACGCGATCTGATCGCGCACGTCGTATAGGATGGGAGACTGCTGGTTCACCGTACCTCCTGGGGTAGTGCGTTGTGTGCTGCGGCAGCCGAACTCGCGCAACACTTCATCGGTGTGCTCGCCGAGTTTCGGAGCCGAACGTCGTTGTTGCGGCGGGGTCTGCGACATTTTCAGCGGATAGCCAAGGCCGCGCATCGGACCCGCATGTGGATCGTTCCAAGCGACGATCATGCGGTTGACGGCTGGTTTGTTCGGAGCTCTCGACGTCCGCGTACGTACAGATCGGGCTGGCGACGATATCGCCAGCAGCAGAGAATCTGCGTCCACTCGTCGGTCGTGCGTTTCCCGAACGTCTCGGAGAGGATGGTAAATAATTCTTTCCGATGACGCAGACGCGCATCGTTGTCTTTGAATCGCGTGATCTTCCAACAAATCTCGTCCGCTGCGAGAATCGCACACAGCGAGCAGCCACTGCTCGGGAAAGTAAGCATTCACGACGATGAACCCGTCGCGCGTCGCGAACAAATCGGCCGGAGCACCCAGGAGCGTCGCGTTCCCGGTTCGTGGCGGTTGCTTGCCCGTTCGCAAGTACGCGCTGAACGGCGTGACTTGCAACGAGAGCGCGGCGTCGTAGAGCGCGACGTCGATGTGTTGTCCTTCGCCTGTCCGTTCACGATGGAACAGCGCGGCGAGAATGCCTTGAGTGGCGACGTGCGCGCTTGAAATATCGATGACGGTCACGGCCAGGCGAATGGGTTGCTCTTCGTGACCGCTTATCGCCATGATGCCGCTGCGCGCTTGGACTGCGTAATCGAGAGCCGGTTCCTTCGAGAGCGGCCCCGTATCGCCGAAGCCGGTGATCGCGCAAGTAATGATGTTCGGATTGACCGTTCGAATCGCTTCGGGTGAAAGCCCGAGACGCTTTGCGGAATCGGCTCGCGCGCTCGTGATAACGACATCGGCTCGACGCAGCAACGACTTGTAGTGAAGCTTGTCCTTGCGCCGATTTGAGATCGAGCACGACGCTGCGTTTGTTCCGGTTCACGGCGATGAACGTCGTCGTGCGTCCGTCGTCGACGGGAACCGGGCCGAGGATTCTCCCCTTGTCACCTTCGGGAGGCTCGATCTTGATGACGTCTGCGCCAAGATCGGCAAGATATAATGCGGCGAGCGGCCCGGCGATCAGCTGAGATGCGTCGAGAACGACGACGCCATCGAGCGCAGCCTTCACGGCTGAGGCTCGGGGACGGAGCGCCGATGTTCGCGCAGCAGCTCGTAGACTTCCAAGACGTGCCGTCGCGCTTCGGATGCAGCCGTGACGGCATCGTGTTCGCTAATCGCATCGAGAATCGGCCGATGTAAGACCTCGCCCTCGGGAAGCGCGAGAGCAGCCGCATCGTCATGCGCGCAACGAGCGTCACTTGATCCAGCGACTGACGCCAAGCACGCGCAAGCCGCTCGTGTCGGGCGACATGCAAGACAGCTTCGTGAAAACTCATATCGACCGGCGGCTGAACGCCCAGCTCGCGTGGAAACACAGCAGCCGAACCCGTGACGAGCGACTTGAGAAATGCGATATCTTCAGCGGTCGCGGCTTGGGCAGCGCGCTCGGCCGCAAACGCTTCGAGCGAAGCGCGAAACGTATAGATCTCATCGAGATCGCGGTCCTGCAGATCAACGACCGACCAACCTCGGCCGCGGCTGACGACCAGACCGACGGTCTCCAAGCGCGTGATGGCTTCACGCACCGGAGCGCGACTAATACTGAGCTGTGCCGCAAGCGCAGCGTCGCTGAGACGCTCTCCGGGTTGAAGGCGCCCTTCGGTAATAGCACTATGCAATTGCTCGTACGCGTGGTCCGCAAGATTTTTGCGGACCACACGCGAGAGCGGTGAAGCACTCACGTTGCGCTCAGGATTCGACTACTTCGAGCTCAACGTTTGTGATGTGCGGCGCTCTCTGACTGAACATCTCAGTCAGAAAGTGCTTGAAGTCATCGGGATTGATGACGCACGTCTCGCAGTCGGGATTGTGACCCTTCTTGTAACGGATGTATGCCGTTGAGTCACGGACGTCGGTAAGCCAAACCTCACCGCCGTCCGTGCTCACGATTCCCTTTGCCTGATTGATAACGAACTCAACTAACGCATCGGCCATAGCCGGTCCTCCTAGTCCTTGATGACCTTGGTAACCGGTGCGCCGCTGCCCCACATGAAGGAGCCGCGACCCACTGTTCCGCCGACGACAACGATATTGTAGCAATCCTTGTCCTCGACAACGGGCAGTAGCGTTTGCGGACTATCCCAGAGCCACTCGAGATCCGGATGCACCTGATCGAACGCTTTGCGTTCCTTACTTTGCATCAGCAGGCTGAACGGCAAGCGCGATTTTGCGTGCATTTTGCGGCGGATGTCGTCTTTCGACCAACCATCTGCCTTGAAGATGTCGACGTGCTCGGGACAGATGAACATCGTGTGTTCTTCTTTTTCATCCGTACCGAAACGAGGATCCGCACGCCGTCCGATGAGCCAAAGGCCCGTCGAGACTTGCGCGGCGTTCTTAGCGACCGTCGCAAAGACGTCTGTTAAGCTCTCCGAGGTCGTACTGGTGAGATCGAAGAGCTCGCAGATGCCGTACACGAAGTGCACGGTAGCGGTGCTCGTGTTTGGGTCGTAACCATGTTCGACATGATATGGATCCCACGGATTTGCCTCGACGTTTTCCGGTTACGCACATGCTGAACTTCGCGGGCGTTCCAATCGTGTCCATATCGGAGATGCCGGGATACACCTGGCCGATGTTCATGAGACACATGTGGAGCGCACGTCCGCAGACGGCATTGACGTAAGACGGCGAGCCTGGACCAAGCGCGCAAATTCCGGAATTCATTCCGATTTTTTTGGCGATTGGACCGTTGACCCACATAAGTGCCGCAGCGGCACCCGTGGACATCGCCTTGTTCCGCAGATTGATGTGCGGATCGGCGAGGCATTCGACGGCGGCAATGACGACCGGTAAATGTTCCGGTTGACATCCGGCCATGACGCATGCAACGCGATCTTCTCGACCGTTGCTTTGCCGAAGCCGGGCTCCAGAATGGCAACGACGTCATTGGGACTGCGTTTGGTGCCCTTGAGCATTCGCTCAACGGCTTCACGCGTGGGCGCAAAGAGTGGGAATCCGTCGCTCCAATCATATTCGCGGAACAGACGGTTCATCTCATAGAGAGCTTCGAGCTCCGTTCTTTGCGTTGATCGTGAGCCAATCTTCGGAGACGGTAATGATCTCGCTCTTGATGTTCTTTCGAACGATGTCCTTAGTTAGGCCGTCGATGACTTGATCGATGCTGCCATCCATCATCTTGTCGATCGTCGCCTGAGGTTGATTCGTGAAAGGTAGCGGAACGACGCAAATCGGCAGCTCGGGGAAGCCAAAGCTTTCCGCACTGCGGTGCGCATCGCGAACGAAGGTTTCGGCGGTGAGACTCACCGTCGGCACGCCGCGCTTCTCGAACTCCATCATGTCGAGAACCAGCCACGACGTGCAGCTCCCTCAATCGCTCGAGGTGCCTACAATTACGTCAACTTCTTTGGAGATGCGATCGGCCTCTGCGGGCGTGACGTGCCGCATCACCATGCCGACCGTACCGCGATGGTACGAGAACGTCGCCTTCGGGTAGCGCTTCTTGAGCAACACTTCCGTGCGCTCGAGCGCCAAATCGCCGCCGGCCTTTACGTTCCAATATAGGCCGATGCGCTTTCCATCAAGATTGGGGACGCGGGCTGCCGGTTTGACGGCGTTCACGACGGATTCCGCAACGGGGTTGCGGACCGATAAGGCGACCGACTCCGTAGCCGGCTCGCGGACAATGGTGCTCATCTTACCTCCGAAGACGTGAGGAAATCGGGACTCCACCCTTACGGGGGTCGGGCGGAGCGTAACACAAGCTCTATTTTGTTGACAAGTATTTTGTCGACAATCTTAATGAGGGTCAAGGGAAGAGAAAGCGGCCCTCGGGCTTTCGACCCAGGGCGCTGCGCGCTGTTCGAGGTTTGGGCTGACTTAGTGCGTTGACGCTGGCGCCGGACGGTGGCGGAGGCGCCATCGGGGGCGGCTGCATTCCATTCGCCGGGGCTTGCGGATGCGGGACCGTCGCGAGAACGTCGGTCATTTGCATCTTCACCGTCGAGTTAGACGGGATCTTGAAATTCTGCGACATCTGCGACGCGTAGACGACGCCGCCCATCGCGCCTATCGCGCCACCGGCGGGTGAGCCGACGCTCTTGAAGAGCATGTTCCCAACGACCATGCCCACCAGCACTTCGCCGGCAGCTTGAGCCGCATTCACACTCTTCTTCTTTTGCAGTGCGATGATCTTGGCCGGATACGGGAAGGTGCGACCGTCCGCAAACGTGATCGTGTCGAATGCGATGCCGATGTAGGCCTTTTTGGTCGGCGTCGCCGCATACGCTTGTTGCACGTGGCCCCGAATCGTCGCGCCCTGTAGCGCGGCTGCGTCCGGCGCGTCCGGCGGCAGTATTCCGGTGACCGTCATGACGACGGCATCGCCAATTCTCGCACTTCGCGTATCAAGTGTTTGCTGCAAGGTCGCGAAAATGTTTGTCCCAGCTGGAACGTCCGCTCGAACCGCCGAGAAGCTACACAAAACGAGTGCGAAGGCGGTGATCAGACTAGCCCATGAGGTTGATGTTCTCATGGACAGATATACTTCGTGGCTTAGCGCGGACGTCCTGGGAACAGCGTCAGCGACACGAACGAAAAGACGACTTCGTCGCGCTCGTTGAGCAACGCCGTCGCCCAGCGCAGTCGCGCGCGGCCACCGCTTTTCGTCGGCGTATTCTCAACGACTTCGGCGCGCGCGTGAACGACGTCGCCCGGCAAAACGGGCTTTGGCCAACGCAGCTCGTCAACTCCGAGGCCAATCAGCCCCGTCGTTCCGAAGAACCGGGATTCGATCAGCAATTTCATCGTCACCGACGCGCTGTGCCAACCGCTTGCGACGAGTCTGCCGAAAAATGAATTCGCCGCTCCCTCGTCGGTCAAATGGAACGGCTGCGGATCGTACTCTTTCGCGAACTCGACGATCGCCTCGCGTGTCATCGCGAACGTTCCGGTCTCGCAAACCGTGCCGACCGGCAAATCCTCGAAATATGGTCCGTCTTTCATCGTTTCGCAGGACTTGTGAAATGCTCCCCGGAGTTTCGCCGCGTGCTTTTTGAAAACGACATCATCATCTTAGCCGGCGGGACGGGCCGAGTCGGAGGCGCAACGCTGCGCATCCTCCACGAAGAAGGCGCCCGCATCGCCGTTGCTGTCGCGGACGCGCGAAGGCGCCGCGAAGATCTGCGCCGGTTTCGAGCGGGCGACCCCATTCGTCGCCGATCTCTCGGGCGAAGCCTCGACCCAGCAGCTCGTCGCGAGCTTGGTCAAGCAATTCGGCCGCCTCGATGCGATCGTGAACATGGCCGGCCGCGGCAAATTCGTTCCGCTCGTCGACTCGACGCTCGACGATCTGCGCACCAATCTGGACGGGTTCGTCGTTACGGCCTACAATCTCATGACCGCCGGGCTGCGCGCGATGCTCCAGCAAGATTTCCGGCCCGGACGGCGCTCGCGCGGACACCTCGTCACCGTCACGGCCGGCAGCTCGAAGGACCCACAACCGCGCTTCGGACTCTTCGGAGCGGCAAAAGCCGCCGTGAATACGCTGATGCGGGCGGTCGCGCAAGAACACAAAGGTGACGGAATTGTCGCAAACGCCGTCGTCCTGGGCGGCGTTGCGACAGAAGCCGCACGTTCGTACTTGGATGCCGCAGATTTCGAGAAGGCTGCATCCCCCGACGAAGTTGCGCGGGTTCTGGCGTTTCTAGCGAGTCCGGCCTCCGACGGTATCAACGGCGAGCTCGTCGATCTCAACGCACGCGAAACGGAATAGGATGTTATTCGAACCGTATAAGCTCCGCGACCTGACCCTGCGCAATCGGCTGATCGTCTCGCCGATGTGTCAATATTCTTCCGAAGACGGGTTCGCAAACGATTGGCATCTCGTTCATCTCGGAAGCCGCGCCGTCGGTGGCGCCGCCGTTGTGTTCACTGAAGCGGCTGCCGTCGAAGCGCGTGGGCGCATCTCGCCGCAAGATCTCGGCATCTACAAAGACGAGCACGTCGAGATGCTCTCGCGCATCACAAAGTTCGTGAAGAGTCAGGGCGCGATCCCCGCGGTGCAGATCGCGCACGCCGGGCGCAAAGCTTCAACGCGGCGTCCGTGGGAGCAACCCGCGGGTGTCATCAAACCCGAAGACGGCGGATGGACGGCCGTCGGGCCAACGACCGCGGCATTTGCGCCGAACTATCCGGTGCCGGTTGCGCTCGACGAAGCCGGGATCGCACAGATCGTCAAGGCATTCGTCGCGGCGGCGAAACGCGCGCTCGCAGCCGGTTTCGAGCTGATCGAGCTACACTTCGCACACGGCTATCTCGCTCACGAATTTTATTCGCCGATGAGCAACACGCGCACCGACAAGTACGGCGGGTCGCTCGAGAATCGGATTCGCTTCGCGCTCGAAACGACGGAAGCGGTGCGCAAAGTGTGGCCCGAACGGTTGCCGCTCTTTGCACGCATCTCGTCGTCGGACTGGGTCGAGGGCGGATGGAACATCACGCAACTCCGTCGAGTTCGCGAAGCAGCTGCACGCACGCGGCGTCGACGTCATCGACTGCTCGTCGGGCGGCAACGTGGCTGACGCAAAAATTCCGCTTGCCCCGCTGTATCAGGTTCCGTTTGCGGAACAAATCCGTCGCGACGCCAAAGTCCCGACGGCGGCCGTTGGATTGATCACGACGCCTGAAGAGGGCGAGCGCATCCTGAATCACGGCCAGGCTGATTTGATCGTGATGGCACGCGAATTCTTACGCGACCCGTACTTTCCCATGTACGCCGCCAATGAGCTCGATTTCGATTTGCCGTGGCCCAAGCAGTACGAGCGCGCAAAACTCGCTCGTGCCGCGAAACGAATTAGCGCGTAGCCGCGCTTTTCGTTTTCAAGAGCGTGCGCAGCGCGCTGTGATCCTTTTCGCCTCCGCCCGCGTCGACGAGCTTCGTGAAGCGGTCGAGGCCGAGCTGTGCGGCGGGCGCATCGAGACCTGATTCTTGCGCCGTCTGCGTGACGATACGCATGTCTTTCTGATGCAGCTTTGCCTTAAAGCCCGGGACGAAATTGCCGTCCAACATGCGCTGTCCGTGCACTGTCGAGGATCTTGCTTTGCGCAAAGCCGCCGAGTAGGACGGCGCGCACTTTAGCCGGATCGACGCCGGCCGCTTCCGCAAGCGCAAGCGCTTCGGCGACGGCTTCGATCGTTACGCCAACGACCAGCTGATTTGCGGCCTTCGCAATTTGGCCCGCGCCGCTCTCGCCGACGAGAACGATATTTTTTCCAAGCGTTTGAAAGATCGGCAGCACCGCATCGAACACGTCTTGCGGTCCGCCGACCATGATCGAGAGCGTCGCGTCGGTCGCACCTTTTTCGCCGCCGCTGACGGGTGCATCGAGCGCCTTGCCGCCCTTCTTGCGCACTTCATCGGCGACGCGCCGCGCGACCGCCGGCGTGATCGTGCTCATGTCGACGAGCGTTGAGCCAGGCCGCAGACCTTCGAGAACGCCATCTTTGCCGAGCACGACATCTTCAACGTCGGGCGAATCCGGCAGCATCGTGATGACGATGTCGCTCTGCTGCGGCGACGTCTTTGGAGGACGACGCCGGCTTTCGCGCCTTCTTTCGCAAGCTCGTCGACGGCGCCGCGTCCGCGGCTGTGCACGACGAGCGAGTATCCCGCCTTCATTAAATTGCGAGCCATCGGCTTCCCCATGATGCCGAGACCAATGAAGCCGATGACCGGCTTACCGTTTGCTGCCATACTAGTACCTTTTCTTGGCTGTCGCTTCGCGCGTTTGCGCGATGGTTTGCGTGGAGTGCGGGTAGTCCTTGAGCGCGACACCGACGTAAATCGTGTCGATGATCGAAAGCTGTGCGATGCGGCTCGACATGGCATCGCTGCGGAACGCCGTCTCTTTCGCCGCCGTGAAGAGCTTGATGTCGGCTACCTTCGTGATCGGCGAGGTCGCGCGGTGCGTGATGCAGATCGTTGTCGCGCCGCCTGTCTTGGCGTGATCGAGCGCCTCGCAGACGTCGCGGCTCGCGCCGGTGTGGCTGATCCCGAGCGCGACCATTCCCGGGCGCAGGAGCGCCGCCGACATCCCCATCAGATCCGAATCGGAGATGGCGATTGCGGCGATGCCGAGCTTGAGTAGTTTATGGTACGCGTCGAGCGCGATCGATCCGCTGCCGCCGACGCCGTAGATCTCGACACGTTTGGCGCTGCGTCACCGCATCGATCGCGCGCTGCAGCTCAGCGTCGTCGAGGACTTCGAGCGTATCTTGCAGCGCTTGCGCGTTGGCTGCGAAAACCTTTGTCTTAATCGCGTTGAGTGCGTCGCTCTCTTCGATGCGCTCGTAGATCGCGTCAGTCGGCTCGACGAGATCGCGTGCCAACACGATCTTAAACTCTTGATAACCTTTGTAGCCAATTTTTTGACAAAGCCGCACAACCGTCGATTCGCTCGTTTGCGTGCGTTCGGCCAGCTCAGTCACCGTCAGGTAGATCAGCTCTTCGGCATTCTTGAGAATGAAGTCCGCAACGCGCTGTTCGGCAGCGCGCAGCGAGACGTAGCTTCCCTGGATACGGACAAAGCAACCAGGCACTTTTACGGTTTGTGCAGTGCGTTTAGGAGCGTCGATTACAGTGCTCACGACCTCGGCGTTCGCCGCTTGTTTCAGACCCGCCTCGATACATTTGTAGAATGCTTGACTTGGAATTACGCCGGTTCTAGAATGTCCTCGCAGCGCCTAGGGTTCCGCCCGTCCCACGGGGACCGTGACCGAGCGGCGCCAGCGACGGATTCCGTCGTACAACTTAAGGCATAAAAGGCTGGAGGTTCACTTCCGCGCGCGCTCCGCGCAGAAAGAACCCGCCTTGAAATTACGCACTCTGATCGTGGCCTGCGCGGCTCACGTCATGCACGACGGATTGACCGACTTGTTGTACGTCATGCTCCCGATTTGGCAGCGCGAATTCGGACTTTCGCTGGCTGCGGTCGGTCTGCTGCGTTCGCTGTACAGCGGTGCCATGGCAGCCTTTCAGTTGCCGTCCTCGATCGTCGCCGAACGAGTCGGCGCACGGACAATGCTCGTGACGGGAACGGCGCTTGCCGCGCTCTGTTACGCCGTCGTGAGCACACGTTCGACGTACGTTGCGATCGCGGCCGCGCTCTTCGTCGGGGGATTGGGTGCAAGCGTACAGCACCCAATCTCTTCGAATTTGATCGCGCAGGCATTTGAAGGAGCTCGTTCGCGCGCAGCGCTCGGAACCTACAACTTCGCGGGCGACGTCGGCAAGATGGCGATTCCCGTCGCTCGTTGCAGCGCTCTTGATCGTCATGCCGTGGCGCCCGGCGTTGCTCATCGTCGCATGCATCGGATTGTGCGTTGCAGCCGCGATTTTAATTTTCGGTCCACGCGCACGCGTCGTTGTCGAGCGCGACGATGTGCAATCAGCACGGTGCTGCGGCCGGAAGAACATTCACGACCGGCTTCGCGCTCTTGCTCGCGATCGGCGCCATCGATAGCGCGACGCGAACGGGATTCCTGACGTTTCTGCCATTCGTCATCACCGGCAAAGGCTTGCCGGTGCAAACCGTCGGCTTCGCGCTAACGCTGATCTTTGCCGGTGGAGCCGCGGGAAAATTCGTCTGCGGTTTTCTCGGCGAAAGCATCGGCATACTGGCAACCGTATGCATCACTGAAGGCCTGACGGCGCTCGGAATACTTGCACTGTTACCGCTGAAGCTCGGCGCAACGCTCGCAATACTTCCGCTTATCGGCATTGCACTCAACGGAACGTCGTCGGTTCTCTACGGAACGGTACCCGAGCTGGTTTCTCCGCGGCAGCGGCAGCACGCGTTCAGTATATTCTACACGGTCGGCATCGGTTCAAGTTCGATCTCACCGGTGCTTGCGGGTGCGCTGAGCGATGCGCGCGGTATTCCAGCCCTGATGGCCGCCGTAGCAGCGCTGGTGTTGTTTACGATTCCGCTCGCGATCGGATTGAAGATGACTCAAACTGCGCGGCGCGCCGGCGTTTCCGCGTGAGGTGACGCTCGAAAGGTTGCGGCTGATCGGGCGGTGCCCACTCTTCGGTCTCGCGCAAATAATCGGCCAAACGCTCTTCGAACACTTCGTCGTTCAGATTCGGCGCGTCCGGTTCTGCGCCGACGAAATCCGCCAACACGACGCAGAGGCCTTTCTCGACGTCACGAATGGCCAATCGCAGCGACCGCTGCGCCGCGTACGATTCCTCGTAGGTGGCGCGATGCGCATCGACCTCGCTCGCGGGGACGGATGCAAGGCGGCCGTCTGCGAGGCGCACGGCTGCACCGAAACGGTGAAGATTGATGACCGTTCCGAGCAGCGTCATTGGGGTGCGCTTTGCGGTTTATTTCCCTTCAGATAGATGATCGATTCGTTCGGCATCGTCAGGTGAAGACGATCGTGAATCTCGGGGATCGCACCTCGCGGATCCGATAGACGGCTAATCGTCGCGTTACGATGGTCCTTTTCGGATTGCAAGCGTGTGATATCGGTTTGTACGACCCAGAGCGCGTGCGCGAGCACGACGTTGCGATGCACGATGCGCGCGTATTGGATCGCGACCATCGAAAACACGCCGAGAATGACGACGACAAACACGCCGCGACCGACCCCTCTTAGGATCGATTGCGTGCTCACCGCGGCAATTCTCCGCTGGCCATCCTGTTCGTATTCAACGCGCCTATGCGGCGATACTTGCTGTAGCGGTCTTCTTGCAGCTGGTCCGGCGTTCGCGCCGCGAGCTCGCTGAGATGCCGGTCGACGGCTGAGAGCACGCGTTCGATCGTCACGTCGCGATCGCGGTGCGCGCCCCCAAGCGGTTCGCTGATGACTTCGTCGGCAATTCCAAAGCGGTGCAGATCTTCGCTCGTGAGCCGCAAGCTCGCTGCGGCATCAGGCGCTTTCGTCGCGTCGGAAAAGAGAATCGCGGCGGCCGCTTCCGGCCCGGCAACCGAGTAAATGCTGTGTTCGAGCATCAAAATACGATCGGTCATCCCGAGGGCGAGCGCGCCACCGCTACCGCCTTCGCCGATCACGACTGAGATCGACGGAACGACGGATTCGGCGAGCGCATACAGACAAGAGGCAATAGCTTCCGATTGCGCTCGTTCTTCCGAATCAATTCCCGGATCGGCACCCTTCGTATCGACGAACGCGACGATCGGCAATCCCAAGCGCGATGCGAGCCCGAAGAGCCGCTTGATCTTGCGGTAGCCCTCGGGCTTCACCATCCCAAAGTTGACCCGAAGATTCTCTTTCGTGTCGCGTCCACGTTGCTGACCGATGACCATGACGCGCCGCGTGCGCAGCTTCGCAAAACCGGCGATGACTGCCGGATCGTCGCGAAAATGACGATCCCCGTGCAGCTCGTCGAATTGATCGAGCTTCGCGATATATTCCGCTGCCGTCGGACGCTTGGGGTGCCGCGCCATGTTGACGCGCTCCCACGGCGAGAGCGCGCCGAAGATGTCGCGCTGAATCTTGGCATACTCGGCCTCGAGCGCCGTGATTTGGCTCGAAAGATCGACGTTTTGCGAGCTGCTGAGCCCTTTGAGCTCGGTGATCCGCCGCTCCAGCTCGAGCAAACCTTTCTCGCGATCGACGATCGGATTCACGACGCGCCGCCCTGCAGTGCGCCGTTGCGGCTCGCGCTGCGCTGAGGAGCGATGCCGTAGTCGAGCAGACGAACGAGCGTTTCGCGCAGCTTCGGACGATCGACGACCATGTCGATCGCGCCGTGCTCGAGCAAGAACTCGGCGCGTTGAAAATTCTCGGGCAGCTTCTGCCGGATCGTTTGTTCGATGACCCTGCGTCCGGCGAAACCGATCGCCGCACCGCGCTTCAGCGACAATGATGTCGGCTTGAAACGCAAAGCTGGCGGAAACGCCGCCCGTGGTCGGATCGGTCAAAACCGAGATATAGGAAAGACCTTCGCGACGAAACCGCTCGACGGCGTTCGTCGTCTTTGCGAGCTGCATCAACGCGAGCACGCCTTCTTCCATTCGCGCGCCGCCACTCGCTGAAAAAACGATTGCCGGAACTTTGCGCTCGCGCGCAAGCTCGAACAACAGCGCGACGCGATCGCCGACGACGGTTCCCATCGTTCCACCGCGAAAATGAAAATCCATAACGGCGATGCCGACGGCGAAGCCGCCAATCGAGCCAAAGCCGGCCACGACTGCTTCTGAAAGCCCGCTCTTGGCTCGGTCGCTTGCTAACTTCTCGGGATACGGCCGCTTGTCGACCCATCGCAACGGATCGCCCGGCTCGATCTCACCGCCGACTTCGATGAAGTCGCCGTCGAGCATCATCGAAAGCCGGTCGCCGGCGTGCATGCGGAAGTAGTGCCCGCACTTCGGACAGATCTCGTGATTCGTTTTGAGATCAGGCTTGTAGACGAGCTCGCCGCAACCGGAGCATTTCGTCCACTGCGCTGCGTCCTGGGCTTGCGCATTCTTTCGCATGCGCAGCCAATCCGGCATCGGCACTAGCGGCGTAAGCCTCCCGTGAGTTTGGCGCGATAAATGCGGCCGAGCTGCCGCAAATAGTTGAGTATCTCGCCTTGGTTCAGCTTGGAGCTTCCGGCAACCCGGTCGGTGAACACGTACGGTACTTCGATTGCCTTACGGTAACGGGCCTTCGCAATCACTTCGAGGCCGATCTTGAAGCCGATCGGATCGAGCTCGACGCCCTCGAGCGCCGAACGCCGAACCATAAAGAAACCGCTCGTGATATCGCGGATCGGCGTGAGCGGTTTTGCGAGTGCAATCGCGACGAGCGAGGTCACTTTGCGTCGCCACGGCCAATTTTCGATCCCCCCGCCTGGAACGTAGCGGCTTCCGATCGCTAGATCGTAACCGTTCTCGAGCGCACGCACCATTTGCGTGATGACGCGCGGATCGTGACTGAAATCTGCATCCATTGCGCCGACCGCTTCGGATTCCGGACGCGCGAATTTCCAGCCGTCGATTACACCCGACGACAAGCCCAAGCTTGCCCGGACGGTGCAAGCAGCGCACCGGATAGCGCTCCGAAAGACGATCGACGATCGCGCCCGTTCCGTCCGGCGAATTGTCGTCGACGACGACCATCTCGCCGTCAAGCGCATTCTGCTTGAAGACGGCATCGACGGCCTCGATCAATCGTTCGATGCCCCCGGCTTCGTTATACGTCGGGATGACGATGGAAAAGCGCAACGCGGCCTCTAGTGAATGCGCCGCAGGGACGGATAGAGTTTGTCTTCGTACTTCGGCGCTGTGACGTACTGCTGCGGATCGTCGCCCATCAACGTAACGCCGCGACCTTCGAGCGTTTCGACGTCCTTGGTTGCAATCAACACCGGCGTATTGTCGCGCGTACTCCCACAGCACGACCATGTATTCCGCGACTTCGGCGTTGCCTTCGGCATAAATGCCGTCGACGGTGCCGACGCGCGTCTCGCCGCAGAACACCGGTGTTCCGGGCTCCAGACGTTTCGAGTCTACGTGCCATTCCGCCGCTTTGCATGATCGCGCATCGACGTCACCGTGGCGCGCGAGCTGATCAGTTCGGGATCGGTCATGATTTCGAGGACGGCCGGCTTGCCTCGAGCTTACGGCGCGTTCGAATGCGGCAGGAAAATCGTCCGGGCGCGAAACGCGCTCGCCGTATGCGCCGAAGGCTTCGGCGAATTTCGCGAAATTCGGATTCTCGAGATCGGTCCCGATGACGCGGTCGGGATGCTCGCGCTCTTGGTGCATGCGGATCGTGCCGTACATCGCGTTGTTTGCAACGATCGCAATCACGGCTGCGCGCTCTTTCATCGCCGTTGCGAGCTCTTGTCCCGTCATCAAGAAATCGCCGTCGCCGCAAAACGCGACGCAAATGCGCTCGGGATACGTGATCTTCGCGGCGACCGCGGACGGCAAGCCGTAACCCATGGAGCCGTTTACCGCGCCCAAGCTGCGTGCCGAAACCGCGATACCGATAGAAGCGATGGACCCATCCGGCAAAATTTCCCGCGCCGGTCGTGATGATGGCATCGTCGGGAAGATTCGCATCGAGATACGCGACGACGGTCGCCATATCGACGTAACCTTCGCGCGCGACGGCTTCGCGGTTCGCGATGTTGCGCGAATGCTCGTACTCGCCGCGCATCTGCTCCGTCCATTTGCGCCACGGAATCGACGGCGGCGCGAGGCTGCGCAAGGCAAGCCCCAGCTCGGGCATTCCGGCGTTGACCACCAGATCGGCCTGATACACGCGGCCCAGCTCGTCGGGATCGGGATGGACGTGAATCAGGCGCTGCTTGGGACGCGGAACTTCGAGCAGCGTGTAGCCTTGCGTCACCGCTTCGGAGAGACGCGAGCCAATGGCGATGATGAGGTCGGCCTCGCGAATGCGCGCCGCAAGTTGCGGCATGATCCCGATCCCGGCGTATCCCGCATAGACCGACGAACGATTGTCGATGCGATCTTGCCGGCGAAAACCGCACGTCGACGGAATCGCCCAAGCTTCGAGAAACTTCGTGACGTCGGTGCGCGCTTTTTCCGTCCAGCCGCTTCCGCCCAGAATTGCAAGCGGACGTTCTGCTTGCGCGATCATCTCGCGCAGCGCCGCGATTGAATCGGCTGAGGGCGTCGGACGCGTCGCCGCAACGGCGGCAACGTCGGCCGCATTCGTATCGCGCGGCAAGCACGTCTTCGGGAAGACCGAGGACGACCGGCCCCGGACGTCCGGAGACGGCGGTGTGAAACGCGCGCGCGACATATTCGGGAATGCGCGCTGCATCATCGATTTGCGCCGCCCATTTCGCGAGCGATCCGAACATCGCCGGTACGGAGATTTCCTGAAACGCTTCGCGATCGCGCATCGACGAATCGACTTGACCCATGAACATGATCATCGGCGTCGAGTCTTGACGCGCGGTATGAATCCCGATCGAGCCGTTGGTTGCGCCAGGGCCGCGCGTCACGAAACAGATTCCGGGCTTGCCCGTCAGCTTGCCGTACGTCTCGGCCATGTACGCTGCGCCGCCTTCTTGACGGCATACAATCAAGCGCAGCGTTTCGCGCGCATCGTAAAACGCGTCGAGCGCTTCCAGATAGCTTTCGCCCGGGACACAATAGATCTGCTCGGCGCCGTTGGCTCTGAGCGCGTCGATCAGAATCGCGCCGCCGGTTCGCTCACGTACTGCTATCGCCACGCGCGTTGTTTCATTTCTCTACAGTTCTCCGCCTTCGTAGAGGATGGCCGTCAATATCACAAGTGGAGCCGTCTCGGCGCGAAGGATTCGCGATCCAAGTGAGACCGCGTGGGCGCCGGCTGCGATGGCGGCGTCGGCCTCCTCGTGCGAGAAACCGCCCTCGGGACCAACGATCACCAAGATCGAGCGAGCACTTCCAATCGACGCGAGCGTGGCGCGAAGCGGCTGTTCCGCAAGCTCCCACGCAAAGATCGCCGCATCAAAATTCGCGGATGCGAGCGACAAGCGCGGGGAAGTCGATTGGGTTTTCAACCTCCGGTACGCGCGTACGTCCCGACTGCTGCGCCGCGCTGCGCGCGAGATTGCGCCAACGCGCCAGCTTGTTCGCCGAGGCCTCGCCGACCGAGCGCGACGACTGCACCGGGATCAACGCGTACAGGCCGAGCTCCGTCGCCTTCTCGACGACGTAATCCAGCTTTTGTCCCTTCGGAATCATTTGGGCGAGCGTGATCGCACGCGCGCTTTCACGGTTGTGCGCGTGCACCAGCTCATCGAGACGCGCTTCGACGTTACCCGGCGCAACGGTAAGCGTCGCGCGAAACTCCTGGGCCGCAGAATCGACGACGACGATGCCGTCACCCGTACGCCTTCGCAAGACGTCGGCAATCTTGTGCGCATCTTCTTTCGAAAGCGTCAGGACGTCGCCGGCCGCATGGCGGCCTTCGACGAAAAAGCGCGGTTCGCTCAGTCGGGTCGGAACGCGTCTTTGACGCGCTCGAAGAACGTCTTCGCGTCTTCGATGCGATCGCCACCGGCGGCCGCGTATTCCTCGAGAATGTCGCGCTCTTGTTTGGAGAGCTTGGTGGGAACGATGACGTGGACGGTGACGATCAAATCACCGCGCGATGTTCCGCGCACCGACGGCATGCCGTGTCCGCGCATACGGTAGAGCGACCCGGTTTGCGTTCCGGCTGCAACCTGCAGCTCGAGCGGACCCTCGAGCGTATGAATTGAGACCGCGGCGCCAAGTGCAGCTTGCGGGAAACTGATCGGGATATCGAGATACAGATCGACGCCATCGCGCCGGAATGTCGAATGACGCGTGACCGCCAGAAACACGTAGAGATCGCCGGCCGGCCCGCCGCGCAGTCCGGATTCGCCGTTACCCGGAGATACGGATGCGGCTTCCGTCATCGACGCCCGCCGGGATCTTGACATTGAGCGTCTTCTCAGCTTCGGTTTGTCCGCGCCCGAAACACGTTTCGCACGGATTCGGAATCGTTTGTCCGGAGCCGTTGCACATCGCGCACGTGCTTTGCGTGACGAACTGTCCAAGCGGCGTTTGACGAACGGTACGCTGTGCGCCGGTTCCGCCGCACCGCTCGCAGGTGAGAATCGGCGTCCCAGGAGCGGCGCCCGTACCCTTGCACGTGACGCATTGCGCCATGTGCTTGAAGGAAATCTCGCGCTGCGTTCCTTCGAACGCTTCTTCAAGAGTAATCTGAAGATCGTAGCGTAGGTCTTGACCGCGCACGGGACCTTGACGGCGCTGTGTTTGCGTTTGCGTACGCGCCGCACCGAAAAACATGTCGAAGATGTCGCCGAAGCCTTCACCCGCGAATCCGGAGAACGGTCCGTTGGGAGGCGCCGCCGTTGAGGCCGGCGTGACCGTACTGATCGTACATCTGCCGCTTCTGCGGATCGCTCAGTACCGAATAGGCTTCGTTGATTTCCTTGAAGTGCGATTCGGCCGCGGTTTTGTCGGTTGCGACATCGGGATGATACTTGCGCGCGAGTGAGCGGTACGCGCGTTTTATATCCGTCTCGGACGCGCCGCGTTTGACGCCCAAGACGTCATAGTAGTCGACCGGCATTATATTTTATCTGAGCTCGACGTCGAGTAGATGTGCACCGAGCGAGTCTGCGGTGCTTCCTGCGAGCGCCATCAAGCGTCCGTACGGCATCCGGCGTTGGTCCGAGGATTGCAAGCAATCCAACGGCGTGTTCTCCGATGCGATACGGGACGGTCACCAAGCTGCACTCCGAGATTTCATCCGTACCCAACTCGTGCCCGATTCGCACGTGCGCGCCTTCTTGCGTAACGCCTTCCGCGAGCAGCTCGTAGAGACGCTTCTGTTCTTCGACGATGCGCAGAATCGAACGTAGCTTGCGCAAATCGTGGAACTCGGGCTGATCGAGCAGATTCTGAGCGCCGCTCGCGGCGATCAGCGGATCGGACGGATCGGCCGATTCTGAAAACGCATGCTGAACCGCCTCGGTCATGTCCGAGCCGAGTCCAAGTTCTTTGACGGCACTCGAGATCTCGGCACCGGCAATCTCCGCGAGCAAACGCCCTCCCAAACGCGCATTCAGCAAATTCGAAAGACGCGTGAGACTGTCGGCGCTCACGTCCGATTTCAGCTCGAACAGCGTTTGCGTCGGCGTGCCTAGCGATGTCACGACGACCGCCAGTCCCGTGCGTTCCGAGAACCAGATCAGTTGAATGTGACGGAACGTCTGCGTCGAGCGCGCCGGCGCGATTACGAAAGCAAGGCTGCGCGAGAGTTGCCCGAGCAGTCGCGTCGTTTGCTCGATGACGCCATCGAGATCGCGGCTGGCCGCGCGAAACTCTTCGCGAATGCGCTGCGTGTCTTCGGGGCGCAACGTTTCGGGCGACATCAACTCGTCGACGTACGTGCGGTAGCCGGCATCCGAGGGAACACGTCCGCTCGAGGTGTGGGGCTGCACGAGATAGCCGCTCGCTTCGAGCTCCGCCATCTCGTTGCGAATCGTCGCGGATGAAACGCCGAGATTATACTTTTGAGTAAGCGTCATGGAGCCGACGGGCTCGGCGGTGTTGATATATTCGTAGACCACCGTCTGGAGGATGAACGCCTTACGCTTGTCGAGTGCCGTCGTCGTCACGCTTCCTTACTGATTCTTAGCAGTCAATCGCCACGACTGCCAACTTCAGGGTACCATCGTCGGGGCAGGGGGTCAAGGACGGGCCAACCCAGCAAGCGAGGTCCCGATCTTCCTTATGAAGGCCGGTCGGCTGCTAGACGGCTGCAGCTCCCGACGCGTCGTTTGAACGTTCGGCGCGCGCCAACCGGTTCCGGGAAACGCTGGCTAAGAATTCGCACAATGCCGACCCGTAAAAGATGCCGATTCCGATCGCAGATATCCAGAGCGGATGATCGACGGTTTGCTGCATCCCCGTCATCGGAATGATCACGTCGACGAAAATGAACCAAACGATGAAGCCATAGACCAAGCCGGCCATCGACGAGATCGGCGTCTTCGCGAGAAACGTAAACTTTCGCGCGAACCCGGCGTAAAAAATTCCGCCGAGCGCCGCCATCAGAAACATCAATGCAAGGCCTAATACGAGCGGCATCCAGCCGCCGTTCAAGGCGACCTTCCCTAATACCGAAGACGCCATGAACAAATAGATCGAATCGAGCGGTTCGTGCAAAAAGAAGTCGATGATCGCAAAGAACACAGAGAGAACCGCCCCACCGATCAAACCGCCGTAAAAGCCGTCGGACAGTGTCAAGCGGGGATCGATTCGAACGACGACCATAGTGGCAGTATTCGCTGGGACCGGACCGAAACCCATGCGCATGCAGACGAAGGATGCGATCGACACCCTCCTGGTCGAGAGCCGGCGTTTTCCGCCGCCGCCCGCTTTTGCGAAGGCTGCAAACGCGCAACCCGGCATCTATGAAGAGGCTGACAAGGACCCCGTCGCCTGGTGGACTAGCTGGGCGCGCAAGCTCGAGTGGATGAAGCCGTTCACGCAAACCCTCGAATGGAACGAGCCCTTTGCGAAGTGGTTCGCGGACGGCGAGCTCAACGCGTCGGTCAATTGTTTGGATCGCCACGTCAAAGCCGGCAAGGGCACACGCATCGCCTACTACTACGAGGGCGAGCCCGGCGACCGTTGGACGATCACCTATCAGCAGCTGCTCGACGACGTGTGCAAATTCGCGAACGGGCTGCGCAAACTCGGAATCAAAAAGGGCGATCGCGTCGCGATCTACATGGGGATGATTCCGCAGCTTCCCGTCGCCATGCTTGCATGCGCGCGCATCGGCGCGCCACATTCGGTGATCTTCGGCGGGTTCTCGCCGGATGCGATCGTCGATCGCGTCAACGACTCGTCGTGCGTTGCGATCATCACGGCCGACGGCGCATGGCGTCGCGGCAACAAAGTCGCGCTCAAGGCGAATTGCGACGCAGCGGTCGCGAAAGGCATGCCGTCGCTCAAGCACATGATCGTCGCGAAGCGCACCGGCGAGTCCGTCGAGATGCAGAGTGGACGCGATCATTGGTGGGACGATCTCGTCAAGGATCAGCCGGCGACGTGCGAGCCCGAGCGGATGAACGCCGAAGATCTGCTCTATCTGCTCTACACGAGCGGTACGACTGCGAAACCGAAAGGCATCATGCACACGACCGGCGGCTATCTCACCGGCGTAATGACGACGCACAAGCTCGTCTTCGACTATAAAGAGGAAGACGTCTATTGGTGCGCGGCCGACATCGGCTGGGTGACTGGACACTCCTACATCGTTTACGGTCCGCTCTGCAACGCGGCGACGAGCGTGATCTACGAAGGCACGCCCGACTATCCCGAACGCGACCGGCTGTGGGAGATCATCGAACGCTATAAAGTCTCGATCCTCTACACGGCTCCGACGGCGATTCGCACGTTCATGAAGTGGGGCGACGATCTTCCCGCAAAGCACAACATGAAATCGCTGCGTCTCTTGGGCTCGGTCGGTGAACCGATCAATCCCGAAGCCTGGATTTGGTACTACGAACACATCGGCGGAAGCCGTTGTCCGGTCGTCGACACGTGGTGGCAAACGGAAACGGGCGCGATCATGATTACGCCGCTGCCCGGCATCACGACGCTAAAACCCGGTTCAGCTACGAAAGCCTTTCCCGGCGTTCTTGCGGACGTCGTCAACGACGCGGGCGAAAGCGTTCCGCTCGGCGGCGGTGGTTATTGCGTGCTCAAGCGCCCGTGGCCGTCGATGTTGCGCGGCATTTGGGGCGATCCCGAGCGCTACAAAGAAACGTACTGGTCGAAATTTCCTCACTTGTATCTCGCCGGCGACGGTGTCAATCGCGATCAAGGACGGCGACTTCTGGTTCATGGGCCGCATCGACGACGTAATGAACATCAGCGGCCATCGCATCTCGACGGCGGAAGTCGAGAGCGCGCTCGTCGATCATCCTGCCGTCGCAGAAGCGGCCGTATGCGGGAAACTCGACGAGATTACGGGACAGGCGATCGTCGCGTTCGTCTCGTTGCGCGGCGGCGCTCCCGGCTCCAAAGAGCTCGCAGACGAACTGCGCGAGCACGTTGCAACGAAGCTCGGCAAGTTCACGCGACCGAAGTATCTGACGTTCACGCCGGAGCTTCCCAAAACGCGCAGCGGCAAGATCATGCGCCGCCTACTCCGCGATATCGCCGAAGGGCGAATGCTCGGTGACACGACGACGCTCGCCGATTCGGGCGTCGTCGACGAGCTGCGCAAACGCGCCACGACGGAAGCGAGCAAAGAAGACTGATCGAACGCACCATCGACGTCGGCTCGCTCGATCTTGCGTGCGGCGGACGACTCGAACGCGTCGAGCAGTTCGTCGCAATGGACGGCGAGCTCCGCAAAGACGGTAGCAACGCCGTTCTCATTCCGCACGCGCTGACTGGAAGCGCAAACGTGCGCGATTGGTGGGAGGGCATCGTCGGTGGCGGCAAACTGTTCGATCCGGCCGAGACGTGCGTGATCGGAATCAACGTGCTCGGCGGCTGCTATGGTTCGACGGGCCCCTCGTCGCTCGCGCCCGACGGCAAACCGTACGGCTCGCGTTGGCCGCTGGTCACCGTCAAAGACATGGTCGAAGCGCAGTATCGCGCGTTGCGAGCGCTCGGCATCGAACGTCTCGCCGTCGTGATGGGCGGCTCGCTCGGCGGCATGCAAACGCTCCAGTGGGCGTTCGATCATCCGGATATGGTTGGACACGCCGTCCCCGTCGGTGCGTACGATCATTTCTCGGCGCTCGGCATCGCGTACAACCGCGTCGCGCTCGAAGCAATTCGTCTCGATCCGAATTTTCACGGCGGTGATTTCTACGACGGCGAGCCGCCGCTCTTGGGTCTGCGCCTTGCGCGCAAGATCGCGATGATCACCTATAAGAGCGACGAGCTCTTTACGCAGCGCTTCGAACGCAAGCCGAACCGTAAAGGTGAAGACCCATATCGCTCGCTTGCAGAACGTTTCGATATCGAAGGGTATCTCGACGAACAGGGCGATCGGCTCACGTCGCGGTTCGATGCGAACACCTACATCGCACTTTCGCGCGCGATGGATCTCTTCGAGACGCGCGACCGCACGAATCTGGACACGCGTCCGAAGATCACGTTCGTCGGAATCTCCTCGGACATTCTCTTCTTACCGCAGTATGTGCGCGCTGCCGCAAATCGCTGGCGCGAACGTGGATTCGCCTGTAACTATCTCGAGCTCGTCTCGGATCACGGGCACGACGCGTTTCTCGCCGATTCCGACGATCTCGCCGCTCTCGTACGGCCGGCTATTCGCCTCTCAGCGCGCGAACAAACTGTCTAAGGCAGCAAGATCATCGATGCGCGTCGCGGGCGGCAACGCGGAAAGAATTGTCGCACCGTAGCGCATTCCGAGCGCCCTTCCATCGAGCAACGCCAAGAGTCCTGTATCGGTTTGCGAGCGAATGAGCCGGCCGAAACCTTGTTTCAAGCGCATCGTTGCAACGGGAATCATGTATCCCTCAAAACCGCTGCGGCCGCGGCGTTCGAGCGCGGCGATGCGCGCCGCAACGAGCGGATCGCTCGGCGACGGAAACGGCAAGCCGGTCGACGATTACGCACGAGAGCGCTTCGCCAACGACGTCGATCCCTTCCCAGAATGTCGCGGTCGCGAAGAGCACCGCGTTCTTCGTCGTGCGGAACCAATCGAGGAGCTGCGTACGCGGCAACTCACCTTGCAGCCGCAGCGGATACGGAAGCCGCTCGCGCAGCAGCTCGTAGATTTCGTGCAGCCGCGCGTACGAGGTGAACAGCACGAATGCGCGCCCGCGCGTGCGTTCGAGACACTCCTCGATGATCGGGCGTCGCTAGCTCCGCAAAATCGCGGCTCTTCGGATTGAAGCGCGCCGGCGCAACGTAGAGCCGCGCCTGCTTGGGGTAATCGAACGGCGAGGGCGCGACCAGCTCTTGCGCTTCGTCGACGCCCAGTTGCGAACGCAAGAACGCAAACGACGTCCCTTCTGCCAAGCGTCGCGCTCGTCAAGACGACGCTTTGCGTGCGCTTGAAGAGCGTCTCGCGCAAGAAGTCGGCGACCTCGTACGGCGCTGCGTTGATCTCGTAGCGCGATTCCGATTCGACGCGCTCGACCCACGCGATCGTGTCGGGTTCGATGTCGGTCGACTGCAGGCTGCGGCGAATCCGCTGCACGGTCGTTTGCTGCGCGGTGATCGCGCGCAAGGCCAGCTCGCGACGGCGTTCGCGCTCGGCTTCGTTTGCGCGTCGTGCGCCGCAAACCGGATTCCCAATTGGCGTGCACCCAGTCTTCGAGCCGCAACAGCGAATCGTGCAGCTCATCGAGACTGCCATCGAGCTCCTCGTCTTCGCGCAAGAGCACGCGCTCGTCGGGGAGCCGCGCGAGGATGCTCGTGAGGCGGCGAATCCCTTCGGTGATTTCGGCGTCGTGATGGCCGGGCAGATGATAGGCACCATGCAGCTTGCGCATCATGCGCGCGAGCAGCGGCTGCGAGAGCGTCGCGGTCATCGCGGCGGTAGCGTAGCGTTCGCATTGATGCGCTTCATCGAGAATCGCGAAGTCGTAGGGCGGCAAGAGTCCGCCGCCCATCGCGAGATCCATGAAGAACAGCGCGTGATTGACGACGACGAGATCGGCGTAGCGCGCAGCATCCCGCCGCATGAAGAACCAGCAATTGCTGAAGCGTTCGCAAAATTCGCCGACGCAATCGTCGGCATCGGCATCGAGCGATTCCCACTCGTCGGCGCGCGGCACGAACTCGAGCTCGGCGCGATCGCCGGTCCGGCGTTTGCTCGGCCCAACGCCAGAGACGTTCGAGACCCGCAGTCGGCGCGACGAGCCGTTCGCCGACGGCGCGCTCGTATTTCGAGCGGCACAGATAATGATTGCGTCCCTTCAGCAGTTCGGCACGCGCGGGAATCCCGGTCGCGGCGATCGCCATCGGAATGTCTTTGCGCATCAGCTGCTCTTGCAGCGCGATCGTTCCGGTTGAAATGACGACTTTGCGTTTGCTGCGAAGCGCAGGGATCAAGTACGCCATCGACTTGCCGACGCCGGTGCCGGCTTCGACGATCGTGTGCGCGTTCTCGAGAAAGCCGCGTTCGATCAGCTGCGCCATCTGCAGCTGTCCGGGACGCGCTTCGAACGCCGGCAGTGTTTGCGCGAGCGCGCCGCCTTGATCGAAGACCTCGTCGATCGTCATTGATGCGGCGGTTGTTGCGGCGGGAGCAGCTCGGCTTCGACGGGAGCGCCTTGCGATTGCACTTGCACGGTCATTGGCCGCCGCAAATGCAGCGGGACGCGATAGAGGATCATGCCGAGCAAGAAGCCCGCGACGAGACCGCCGAGATGCCCGGCTTGCGAGATGTTCGGGATCATAAAGCCGAGCAGCACGTTGATGAGCACCAGACCAAGCATGTTGCTGCACCAGCTGACGTCCGGGTTTGCCGAGACGCAGTCCCGCTGCGACGAGCGCCCCGAACAATCCGAAGATCGCACCGCTCGCGCCAATCGTGATCTCGCTGTAGTTGAATTCGATAGATCGCCCATCCCGGAGCCGATAATCGACGACAACGTAGATCAGCGCCATCTTCGGCGTGCCGAAAAGCTGTTCGACGATCGTCCCGATTTGCCAGAGCGCGAACATGTTGAAGGCGATGTGCAAAAAGCCGTCGTGCACGAACGCTGCCGTGAATGCGCGCCACCATTCGCCGTTCTGGACGTTCGGCCCGTAAAACGCGCCGTACTGTACGAGACTGCTCGAGCTCGCCGTGGCGTTATGCGTGTACGTCCACACGAACACGAGGATGTTCGCGACGATGAGTATCCGTGTCAGCACGATTTAGAGTTCGGTGACCGTGAGCTGTTTTGCGAGATCGAGCGAGATCGCTTGGCGGCGTCCATCGTACGCGATCGTGATCGGGCCGCCGAGCGGCGCTTTCTCGACGACTTCGATTGCCGTGCCGCGCTGCAAGCCGATGTCCGAGAGATATTTCAGTAATTCGGTCATCTGCTCCGTGACGCTATGCAGCTTCGCTTTGCCGCCGACTTCGAGCTGCGCGATCGGCTGACCGACGATGTCGGGTTCGGAGAGATCCGTCGGACGGAATCGGATGGCCGTGCGGACAGAATTTCGGATCGCCGAGAATCGCGACGAGCCGTTCTTCGACGCGTGATGAGATCGCGTGCTCGAGCCGGCACGCTTCTTCATAGACTTCATCCCACGGCAGACCGAGGATCTGCGTAAGAAAAACTTCAGCCAGGCGATTGCGGCGCACGACGCGCACGGCGGTTTCGAGACCCTTGCGCGTCAGCGCGATGCCGCCGCGCGCTTGATGCTCGATGAATCCCTCGACCGCGAGCTTCTTGAGCATACCGGAGACGGACGCGGGCGCGACGCCGAGCTCCGACGCCAGCGCGGAATTGGAAACGCCCGGCCCCTCACGCTCGAGCCGGTAGATCGCCTCGAGATACTCCTCGTTCGACTCGTCGAAATGCGTGTGCTGGCCCGGCATGCCGCTAGCTTCGCCGCGCGGGGACTGCGGCGCTTTCCAGGGCGTGGAACAGCTCGGCTTTCCGTTCCGGCGACGCGAACGACGCCTCGATGCCGTTGCGGGCGATGCGCACGACCGCGTCACTGCCCATCGTCTGTTCGACGAGCGCGTACTCATCGAGCAGCGTGCAGCGAAACATGGCCGGATCGTCAGAGTCAATCGTGACGACGACGCCTGCAGCGTCGAGCTGCGCAAGCGGATGCACCTGATCTTCGGGACACGCGCCGGTACGCCGGTTCGAGGTCGGGCAGACTTCGAGTGGAATGCGGCGCTCGACGAGCATCGCGACAACTGCGTCGTCTTCGAGCGCGCGGATCCCGTGGCCGATGCGCTCGGCGCCAAGAATCTCGACGGCATCGCGAACTGATTGTGCACCGGCGACTTCACCGGCGTGCGCGACGGTGTGCAAACCTGCGCCACGCGCGCAGCTCAAAGGCTTCCGGGAAAGAGCGGCGCGGGGAAACGCGCTTCATCACCGCCGAGACCGATGCCGATGACGCCGTGCTCTTTCCATCGGGCAACGCGCTCGACGGTTTTCATGGCTGCTTCGGGGCCAAAGTTACGCGTGACGTCGCAGATCAGCGCGACGTCGATTGCATCGTGCTCAAGCGCGCCGCGAATTGCGCGCACGCACGCTTCTTCATCGATCGACGGATGAAAGAACGACCACACCGACGGCGAGATGAAAATCTCGGCATAGCGAACGCCCTGCGCGACCGCGTCATAGACGTACTCGCGCGCGATCCGCGCAAAAGGCTCGGGCCCGTTGAGCGCCTTGCACACGGCTTGGAAGGCGAGCAAGAACTCGGGGAAGTCCGCAAACTCGTACAAGTCCGGCGGGACGTCGAGGCCTACGAGCTTTCCAAGCTCCCGAAGGGTGGCCGGCCGAACCGTGCCCTCGAGGTGGCAATGGAGCTGAACCTTGGGCAGCGTGCGAAGAAAGTCGGATTGCGGTGCGACCACGCCGCGCGCTTCATCGGGGCCCTTGACGCCGCCTGGAGCGTGCCCCTATACTGTCGTTCGCGTCGGCCGCTCTCGCACATCCGTGTGCTTCGCGGCACTAGGACGTCCTGTCCGTCGCGGGGTGGAGCAGTCCGGTAGCTCGTCGGGCTCATAACCCGAAGGTCGCCAGTTCAAATCTGGCCCCCGCAACCATTCCGGAGAGCCCCGATCAATCTGGTCGGGACTCTTCATTTTCTGCGGGTATTTGAGCGCCTGAAGGCCGCCTAATTCACGACGCGAAGGGCAATCCGCGACCATGGTGAGCGATATGACGGCGGACGCGATTGAGGCTTTGCTTCACGAGGAGCTGATCGCCCGCATCGCTTACGTCGATCGGCGAGGCGTTCCGTACATCGCTCCGATCGCGTACGCGTATGACGGCGATTCGTTTTACGGCTACAGCATGCTCGGATCGAAAATCGAGCATATGGGCGTTCACCCCGAAGTCTGTGTCGAGGTCGATCGCATTACAGATGCTGCCAACTGGTGCTCGGTTGTCGCGCGCGGAACGTTCGAACCGTTGCACGGCGACGCCGGCGTCGACGCGGTTCAGCGCATCTCGGAGCGCATGCGCACCGTCGCGGCCGTCGAAGGCGCGCCAACGCAGGCGTTCAAGACATTTGTCGCGCGCGAAGGCGGAGACGGAATCGCGTATCGCATTCGAGTGAGCAACAAACACGGCCGCCAGTCGACTACCTGAGTTACCTTAGCTACGAATCTCGTAGTCCGGAAGCGTCGACGGTCCGAGCGGATGGTTCGTCGTTCGGAAGATGTGGCTTCCCCGCCTTACATACTCCGGTAATCCCGGAGAACCGGACGGATGCGCGATCGTTCGTACGAATTTGTTTTCGAGAAAGTCGTACTGTGCGACGCTAGACGGACCACTGGGATGCGTAGTCGTGCGATAAACCTTCGTGCGTCGGATCTCGTAATCAGGCAATCCGGAAAACCCACTCGGATTTGTCGCCGTCCGATAAAGCCTTCGCATCCCGTCGTCCTCTAGGGTGCTGGACTTGGTTTCGGCTTCGGTGCAGCTTGTTGTTTCGGCGCAACTGCAGGACGTTGGGGCGGCGCGACTTGCGCTTTCGGGGCAGCTGCGCGTTGCTGCGGCGCAGGAGCGACAGCGCGCTGTTGCGGTGCCGGGCGTGGCGGAACGGCGGCGCGTTGCTGCGGCACGGGAGCGAAGAGTAGGCGGTGCAGCCATCTGCCGTTGCGGCGCAGCGACGCGCTGCGGCGGTACGGGAGCGACAGCGCGTTGCTGCTGCGGCGCGGCCATCTGGCGTTGCGGCGCAGCGGCGCGTTGCTGCGGCACAGGAGCAACAGCATGTTGTTGCTGCGGTGCGGGGGCGACGGCGCGCTGTTGCTGTGGTGCCGGCTTCGGCGCAGTTGCCATGTGCTGTTGCTTCGGCGCAGCCATCTGGCCTTGCGGCCCAGCGACCTCCACGGGATGACTCACGGTTGGAACGGACCTCACAGCTTGTGCGAAATGTTGCGGAGTTTGTGGAGTCGTCTTGAACGTATTGAAGCTTTTCGGATTTGGCTGGTGCGCGATCGCCGATGGCGCAACCACGTGCGATGTATAGCGAAGCGCTTGATCTCTCGGGACGACGGGAAGCGTGCTGTGCGCTACCGCGGCACTGCGCAAACTTGCCGGCGGAACAGAGCTGTAGCTTCCGCCGCGGCCGCTTGCGAGTGAGCTCGCATCTGTATAGCGGACCGAGCCCGGCCTACGTGCGTTCGCATATGTGTTGGTTACATTCGTGACATTATACGTTGCGTTGTTCGAGTTTCCCGAACCCCACCAGCGATGCATCGGCTCACCGGGAGCGAGCGGAATCCAACCGACATTCGCAAACACACCGACGCTCGCGCCTCCGAAACCAATGAAGGCAACGACACCGGGCGACCAGCTTTGCGCAGCTTGGTTACGCGCTCCGGGCGACCACGCCCAGCGGTTGCGGTTCTGATTCCAAAACCAGCGGCCGTAATGTGAAGGCGCGTAGCCCCACGGCGAGCTGTCGACCCACGTCCAGCCGTAGTACGGTTCGTACGTCCATTGCCCGCTGCTGTATGGGCTCCATCCGGCTGCAACGTTCGGCATCCAGACGTTCCCATATTGCGCATACGTGCCCCATTGCCCGTAGCCGGTTAGACCGTACATTCCGGGAATCCAGGTTGGGGTTTGCTGATAAGCATTCGACTGTTGGAACTGATTGTTTCGCTGGTTGTTCCATTGATCGAACGAGTCTTGCCCGTAAGGGCCGACAAAACGGTGAGACGGGTTGTTCGGATCTCCCCAAACCAGCATCGTGCTGCCGGCTTCGAGATATTCCGTGCCCTGTGGGAAAAGAATCGCGGCGTGCCCCGAACGGACGCTGATGGCCGTCGAGTTGTCGGCGTTTACATAAACGCGCGTGAATCCGACCGAGTCCGGTTCGACTGTCACGGACGGCGTCTGCACTACCGTGTAGTCGGTCGTATTGTGCAGTACTCCGACGCCGACACTTCCTGAGGCAAGCTGAACGGTATTGCCATACGGGCTCAGCTGTTCGAATCGGATTTGCGAACCGGGCGCGATGCGAACGACGTGGCCCCAGTCGATCTGCACTTCAGCGCGCGAGCCGGAATCAGTCGACAGATAGTCGCCGACCATCATCGGAGCGTTTATCCCGGCCGCAACGACCTCGTTTGAATCACCGCGCATAACCGTCGGATCGCCCTGGAGTGTACTCACATAGACAACGCCGGGTTCGCTTTGAGCCGATGCCGGCGCACCGAGCATTAGGAGGCAACTGACCGCCGCACCGCCTGTACCGAGCAGTTTCGTAAGGATTCTCAACATACTGCGCCTCCTAATTTAGATCAGCGGTGGTTGCCCTGATACGGGTTGCGTGCGACCGGATATTCTTGCTCTGGGACGTACGCTCTCCGTTGAACGACATGATGGTGCTGCCGCCAGTAACCAGCTTCAGACTGCGTAACGTAGTACCGTCTACCGCCGTTGACGTAGTACGGCCGGTTATTGCTGTCGATGAGCAAAGCACCAACGATAGCCGCGGCTCCCGCTACGATCGCAGCGGTCGATGCACTGTCCGCCTTGGCGGGTTGAGCAGCGATACCCAGTAATCCGCCCGCGAGCATTGTAGCAGTAAGCGAGGCAGAGATTAAGCGAAGATTTTTCATTTCAGATCTCCATTAGTCGTGCAGAATAACGTTCAACAGCGAAGAGTGAACGTTCAAGTGACCGTTGTATTCGATGAACCCAAGCTTGCGAAACTTGTTCATGAACCCACTTACCCGCGAACGGGTCGTTCCGATCATTTCGGCGAGCGTTTCTTGACTGATTGCGGGAATTACGGTCTCGGGCCGTCCCGGTTTCCCAAAATTCGCTAACAGCAGCAGGATGCGGGCCAAGCGCTTCTCGCTGGAATTGAAAAGCTGATCGACGAGATCTTCCTGGATGCGGATATTCCGCGAGAGCAAGTGCGCCATGAACTTCTCAGAAAATTCGGCCTTGCCGCGAACGAGCGATACCATCGCCTTCTTCTTGACTTCGAGCGTCGAACACGACGTCATCGCCGTTGCGCGCGCCATTCGAAATGGCTGCCCGGCGAGGCATTCCTCTCCGAAAAAACTGCCCGCCTCGAGAACCGCGATGATCGCTTCTTTCCCGCGTGTCGAAAGAATGCTCAACTGGACCTTGCCTTCTTGGAGATAGAAGACCGAATCGGCTGCGTTCCCTTGGGGATAAATCGCTTGCTTCTTCTTATAAAGGTGAGCCTTGCGACGAGCCCCGATAAGGGATGCGATCGAATGCGAAACTATTGCCATGTGTACGCAGTATGGCGCTGTTCCAAAGGTGCGTCTGTATAATTAGCGACACTCGCGACGCTTGAATCTCGCGGGCGCCCCCTTGCTGCACGACGGCGCTGAGCACTTTAGACCAGACTTCGGAGCACTCGCCGGGTAGCGTTGGGAACGTGACCTTTGCTGCATAACCGCGGGATCCACCACAATATCCCCCCGCACCGCTCCTATCGCAACCTTCCCATAAGCGCGAAGGCGATCTTCACGACGATCCCAGCCGTGGTGATCGCCGAGCTGCTCGTCGTCATTTTCGCGCAACGGTGCCTCGATGCAATGTCGAGCGTCGCGTTCTTTGCTTCGCGGTACGAAGGCGTACCCGCGCGTCCCTTCGCCGACCCTTTTCTGTTCGTGACGCTCCATCCGATGACGTTCGATATCCGTCATAGCGATTGGCTGGAATTGCTCATCGTCATGCTTGTTTGCGCGGTGCTAATCGTGGTGCTCTCCGTTTGGAGAGGGATTGCTGCGCCGGTCCGCTTCTTCATCAACCTCAACGCCTTGTTGATCGGCGCCGCCGCGATCTTCTTGTTCCTAGCCGGCCACCTGGGCTACGACAGCGCAGCATTCTCGCAGCTGATGTTGCGGAGCGCGCTCCTGACCTGGCTCGTGATTCCGGTATTCGTCGGGTTTTTCGCCGTGTTGTTTCCGTTCCGAGTCATCGAACGTATCGGATTCATTTTGCTTACGGTCGCGTGGGACATCCCACTTTCCATCGTACGCTATACGGCCTTCATCGCGATCTTGGGGAAGACGGGCCCAATCGCAATGACCGACCTCTACTTTGTCTTTGGTCCGCTGCTCGACGTGGTTCCAGTCATTTGCTTCTTGAGCATCCTGCTGGTTCGTGTCACGCGCGCGCTGGAGTCGCGGAAGGTCGTATGGGGCCTGGAATAGTCGTTCTTCAGGTCTGGACTTGGGTTGTGGTCGCAATCATGCTCGTCTATGCGATCCGTCACTGGGTTTTCACGTTGAACCGGCTGACGGGATGGCAACGTCCGTACTATCAAGACCTGCTCGACAGCGACCTCCCGCCGATATCGATCATCGTCCCGATGCGGAACGAAGATACGGTTGCGGCGGCGGTGTTAGATGCGCTTATCGCTTCAAACTATCCGAAGGAGCTGCTCGAGATCATCCCCGTCGACGACCAATCTCGCGACAATACCACGACCATCGCGTACACATATTCTCAGCGTTACCCGTTCATCAAACCGATCTACAATCTACAAGGCGAGCGCGGCAAATCAAACGCCCTCAACCGCGCAATGAACCACGCGACAAACGAGATCGTTCTCGTGTTCGACGCCGACTACACCCCGGGCAAGGATCTCGTACGCGAGCTTGTCATGGCCTTTATCGATCCGGAAGTCGGCGCCGTCATGGGCAGGGTCGTCCCTCGTAATAGCTCGACGAGCTTACTGACGCGATTGCTGGCGTTAGAACGCTCGGGCGGCTATCAGGTCGACCAGCAAGCCCGCTACAATCTCGATCTCTTTCCTCAATACGGCGGAACGGTTGGTGGTTTTCGGCGCTCGGTCGTCCGCGATCTCGGCGGCTTCTCCGTTGAGACGCTCGCGGAAGATACGGATCTCTCAGCGCGCCTCTTCCTCCATGGTTGGCGCATCATGTATGCCAATCGCGCTGAATGTTACGAAGAAGTCCCCGAATCGTGGGACGCGCGTTTCACGCAGCTGCGGCGCTGGGCGCACGGCCACATTCGTGCCTTCGCGGTGAACATCGTTCCGGTGCTGCGTTCGCGCAAGCTTACGGCTGCGCAGAAACTCGACGCCGCACTCCTGCTCTTCATCTATTGCGTGCCACCGATCTTGCTCAGCGGCATCGCGACGAACGCGCTGCTGTTTTTCGTGGGTGCGATTCCGTTCTTTCCGGGGATCCTGTTTGCGTTCTTCGTCGTGAGCTACAACGCCATGGGGAACTTCGCGCCGGTCTTTGAAGTCGGTGCGGCTGAGGTGCTCGATGGTGGACGCGAACGGCTGTACCTCCTGCCGTCCCTATTCTATCTATTCTTGTTCAACAGCTGGGCGGTCACGTGCGGGGCGATCGATGCGTTCGGCGACTTCGTAAAGACGCGGCGCGCGCAATGGGACGTAACGCGGCATGCGAAGGCGAAAGCAAAAAATGCTGCTCCTGCTTAGCATCTCAGCCTTTGCGTTGATGCTGCTGATCCCAGCCATACCGACCTTGTTGGAAATCTACCGCCCTAAAGACGACGTCCGGCTCCATATCTCCGAACATTACGTGCGCGACCCGCGCTGGTTCGGTACCGCGCTGCGCACAATGCTTGCGCCGTTTGTTGCCGCCGCGCACGGCGACGCGTCGTTTCGCGAGGACGTCAAGCTCCGCACCGATGAGGAAGTCTCCTGGGCCCCCGACCTCACGATCGAAGCGGAAAAGCGCATGCGAGGAATCTCGGTCGGTGAGCGCGTGCGCGTTGGTCAAGGCGCCGGCATTCGTGATGCCTATGCCCTCGAATCGCTCGACGTCGAGCGACAGGTTGTGGCGCGAACATTGACAAGCGACGGCCCGATGCACATCGGCGAATCCGTGCAAATCCTACGTTGGATCGATGCCAACGGTGAGATCACGGTCGGCGCCGACTCGAATCTCGGCGTTTCCGCAAGCGGCGGAAGCCGGCTTACGCTCGGCGATCGCGTTGAATTCGAACGCGTATGGGGTGCGCCCGTGGCGACGCTGACGGCGGCCGCAGAACCGTTTGAGTTTGTCAAGCGCAAGAACGATCACCGGAAAGTCGTTCGAATCGGACAGGCCGAGGTCGACGCCGGCACCTCGATGATCCACTACGGCCCGGTGCGAATCGCACGCGACACGCACATCCCCTCGCACATCAAGGTCCACGGACCGCTCGAGATCGAGGCGGGCGTACGAATTGGTGGAAACGTCATCGTACGCGGCGATGTGACGTTAGCCTCAGACGTCATTGTTAGCGGGCACGTTTTTGCCGAAGGCGACGTTTGGCTCGGGCCGCATTCGCGTGTCGGTCGCAGCGGCGGCGTGAAGACGGTCTACGCTGGACGGCGCATCCTGCTTGCGCACGACGTTGAAGTCGAGGGCTGGCTGGTCGCCGATGCGGGTGGGAACACCTTATGAGTCGGCGTCAAGTGGCAACACTCGCGGCGCTGATCGCATTGATTCTCGTCCTGTTCCGAACGTCACAGCTCAACGTGATCGCGCACGAGCCCGGCGTCCGCGTCGCGCTCGTTTATACTCGACAGGACGTCCGGCCGAGCAACACGATCCGCGCGGTCTACGAAGAGAGTTTCCGTGAGACCGGCATACCGTTCGGATGGATCGCCTCGACGGACATCTCATTGTTCCGCGCCGACGCGCTGCATAAAATGTACGCGGCGATCATCTTCCCCGATGGCGTCAATACGCGCCTACCCGAGGAAGCGATTCTGGAATTGACCCGCTATGCGTACGCTCGGCGGATTGGTCGTCATCGTCGCCGATGCGGGGACGCATGCATCGAACGGAGCGTATCGTCCGGGATCGCTCTTTGCCGAAGTCAGTGGTGTCGACGACTTTCTCTACCAAACGCTTCGTGCCAAAGCGTTCGATAGCGGTCCGATGCATTTTACGAATTCCGCAGACGCAACGCAATGGGACGTCCCGTTCGGTAAGACCATGAACGGGAAGCTATCCAGCTACCAATATGGACCTCTGACGTATCAGTTTCCGCGCGCCGAGATTCTGAGTAACGACGTCGTGGTCGATGCAGGTAATGGAACTACGCCCCTGATCACGCGAAGGCACGTCCACCTTGGAACAGTGGCGTACCTCGCGCTTCCAATCGGCTACTTGCGCGGTCGCAGCGACGGATTCCCCATGACGCTCTTGAGTTCGCTGCTTACCAACGACAGCGAGCTGCCGCATCTCATCGCCGCGCCCGACGGCGTCGGCGAATTGATCTTCGACGTTCACATCGACTCCAACAACGAGTTCGTCGGGATTCCGAACCTGCTGCAGCGCGGATTGCTCCGGCGTACGGTCCACATGGAATTCGACGTTACTGCGGGGCCGGATCTCGAACGCATCGGCGACGGCCTAGGGTTCGAGGCCTGCGGTAAGGGCCGCAAGTATCTCGCGATGCTCTTGCCATATGGGAAGATCGGCTCGCACGGTGGCTGGGCGCACAATCTGTTCGCCAAGAACTTGGAAGAAAATCGCTATTCTGTCGCGCAAGTGCGCGAACTGGTCGATCGCAACGATCGCTGTCTCGAGTCGGTCACCGGCGTGCGGGTTCGGTCATACGCGGCACCGGTCGGCGAGCATCCGCAGCCGATGATGACGAACGTTCTCGACAGCCTTGGCATCAAAGGTTACTACTACACGGGCGACACGGGTGCGCCCGTGGAGCGAGCCTTCTTTAACGGCAAGCTCGTGTCGGCGTACAGCTGGGCGTTTCCAATCGTGCCCTTTGGTGAGGTTGCGTCGGTCGGCGAAATGCGGCACGCGCACGTCCCGGCTTCGGTCGTCGAACGCTGGTTCGAACGAACCGCGTCGTATGCCGCTGATCGCCACGGAATTTATCTGATCTACAGTCACTCGTATGATTTCTTAGCGCCCGCGTATGCAGACGCGCTCGAACACTTCTTGGATCGTCTGGAATTGCTGCAGCAGCAAGACAAGTTGCGCATGACGGACATGCCGTCGGCCGCAACATTTATGGATCGCTTCGTTGCAACGACTTCGTCGTTCGTCAAGACGCCCGGCGGCGTAAAGGTGAAATTGCACAACGCGGATGGGCTGCGTTCTATTGCTTTTGCCGTCCCGTCAGCGTGGCTCCGGACAAATGCGCCGCTCCCGGACGGCATTCGTCAAACGTCGACCGAGCGCAATTACACGATCTTTGCCGTGAACGGCGACGCCCGCGACGTCGACGTCACGTTAGTTGGAGCTTCATCATGACCGTTCGCAAGTTCGTCGTTTCCGTTGTAATGCTCGCGATGCTCATACCGCCGGCCGCCGTCCGTGCCGGCGAATGGGAGATTATCGACAGCGCCTCAGGCTTTACGAGTCCCGGCAATCTGTACGGCCCGTGGAACAATGTGACGCTCAGCGACCGCGAGAAAATCGGCAACGATAAGCCGGGAATAGCGATCGTACAACAATCAGATGGAGATTCCCGAGGGCCAACCCACAGCCTCGAGACGGTGCTCGACGACTACCACGACTGGTCCCCGAAATTCTTCACGTACGCCGCGGTCGGGGTTTCGAGCGGGAACCTACTTCCAACCCGCAGCGCATACCTCGAGGGCGACGCGAAATTCGGCAGGCTCGGCGCGACCGTCATGGGATTCGGCGCCGGTACGGTCGTTAATCCCAACGGCGTCGTGCAGAACTATCTCAATTTCGGACCCTCGTGGTATCACAACAATATGAACGTGACGCTGCGCTGGCTCCCGTCGTTCACGACCGGGCGCACGGGCACATCGACAGGACTCCTGACGATAGCCAACGGCGCCGAGGGAGTCTCGATAACAACGCTAACGCTACTCGCGGGAAATCAGCCACCGAACGGCATCGTCGCCGTTGCGATCCCAAATCAGATCGGTCAACGCGCAATCTTGGGCAGCCTCGACTTCAAACATTGGCTCAACCGCAAGGGCGGATATGATGTTGGCATCGAGATGGAGCGGTTGACGGACAGCGCGAGCGGCAACATGATTTATATCCGCCGCGCGCTCAACGTCGGCGTCTTCCGTGAGGTTGGACCCTGACCTAGGGGTTGGCGACGGTATTCGGAGCGATCAGGCCGTCGAGTAGACGAATGTACCATCCCGACTCGGAGCAGTACCACGGATAGGCGAAACCAGGGGAATATTGCTGCTGAACCGAGCTCGCATACGTGGTTGCGCGGCTGACGTCGTTCATTTGCAAAGCCACGAAGGCAACGTCAACCCACGGATACTGATCCGGCTTCTGCAGTAACGGCCAGCCGGGGAACGCAGCCGAGAAGCGAGCGTAAGCGCTCTGTGCTTGCGCCGACGTGGGAGTGATGACGCCGTGCAAGATTGGAAAGAGTTGCGATGCTCCGTCCTGCCAATTGCCGGCCTGCGGCCACGTCAAGTTGCCTGCGTGGTCGAGGGAGACGGAAAACTCGTTAAGGGTCGGACTCCACAGCTCCGTTTCAATCGAAGCTTGCACTTGCAGCGCATGCGCGGAGGCTCGCATTGATCCGGTCACGTCGCCGTACACTTGCGAGCGCAAGTACGCGAGATCGACGAGCCCATGATAAACCTCGCTGGCATCCATGAGATACTTCACCTGATTGTTGGGTAGCGCCCATGTAAGGCCATCGCTGTCGGTGACTGCGTCGATGACCGACGCGATGAGCTCGATGTTGGTGTGCAACCCCGCGACATATGCGCGCAGCTGCGGGGTTCCTTCGCGCGAGGCTGCCGCCGCGAGCGAAATAAACGTTGCGGCATACGAATCGACCGAATCGGCGCTTCCCGTCGAGCTTAATGCGCCATTCGATGCGACGTTGTAGTCGGTAATCGCGCCCGGAAGCGACCAAGGATTGGGCGCGCTGCTGTGGGCGACGTACCACTGCATCCACTGCTGGACGTTGATAAGATCGACGCCACCATGCACGGCTCCGATCGCTGCAATGTTCGCGAAATACGGGTTGATCTGCGCGCTCGTGTAGAGGATCCCGCCGTCGGAACGCTGTTGGCAGGCAAGATTCGTTGCGATGACCTGCACTTGTGTGGCCGGCAGCGCGCTCGCTGACGATGTAGCAACTGTAGCCGGAACGTTCGAGCGCGGGCTGCTGCCGCCACCGCATGCGGGAAGGATCGCCGCTATACATGCTGTGCCGAGTAAGCGTGCCCGAACGGATTTCATTCGCGTTCCTCCATGAACCGAAATCTGATCACTCGCGAGCTTCTGTAGTGGCGGCCCATATCAGCTTAAAAGTGAGCAATTTTAGACAGACACTTAGGCGCCCGGCTGGTAGCTTCTGAAACGGGGCTAGCATTGACGAATCAAGTAAGCTTTCTCACCGTTTCACGCTTGGCGATGACCGCGCTTCTCGCGCTTACCCTCTGTGGGTCGAGTGCGTCGCTCGCGTTGGCCGAAGAGTTCGGCAGCCCGCCTTCCGGCGAATATCCAATCATCTTCAACGATCATACGGTCTACGCCAAACCCGATGTTCTGAAAGAAAATCGCGTGCTCGCCGCGCTCGTCAAAAACGGTCACATCTATGTACCGTTGCGCAGCATGTTCGAGGAGATGGGCGCCACCGTTTCGGTATCAGCGGACGGCAAAACGGTCACCGCCGTAAAGAGCGGCGTCAGCGTTTCGGTAACGCTCGATAAGCCGGAGGTCGTCGTCAACGGCGAGACGCGGCCACTCGACGTGCCGCCGATGCTCTACGACGGCATCGTGCTGGTCCCGGTGCGCGTGCTCTCCGAAGCACTCGGTGCTTACGTGCAGTGGGTTGGATCCAAGGAGGTTGTCGTCGTGCGTTATATTCCGCCGCCGCCGCCGACCGCACTACCAACGTCACCGCCTACGACGTCGCCGACCGCCGCACCGACGCTCGCGCCTCCGCTGCTCCCCGCGCCCATACTCGCGCCCACTGCTGCGCCGACGGAACGATCGGCTCCAGGTTTCATCCAAGCCGCGATTACCGTGGGCGCACAGAATTTCAACGAGTTCTCGGCCGGCCAGTTCTGCTATTCGTACGTTGTGAACGGAGCGTATGCATTCGGTGGCTCGAGCGGCTCAACGTTCGCCCTGAAAGTCGACTATCGCCACGACACGTATGTCACGAGCAGCAATCTCACCGACGCTCTCGGCAACCAATACACGCATTTCGCGACCATCGACGGCGGCGCGGCATACACGCCCGTTTTCCTTGCAGAACAAAGCACGTTGGATGCGCGCGCAGAGTTTCAGGTCGCGTCGCCGCGGATCTACGTCGGAGCGGGTTACCTCTACGCTTCCAACAATTATGGTTATCCGCATCTGAGCGGTTTCGGTGCGGGCATCGAAAAGTTACCGGAGCTGCGGGCGGGGCTGAGTTTCTACGGTTCCGCGTTCTACTATCCGTCCGCAAGCGGAAACTACACCGTCAGCAATCCGGCTGAGCTCGAATTTCGGTACGGTCTATAACCAGCGATACGGGATTCTCAAATACGATATCGGCGTGGCGCTCGCAGCGCGGCACGTGCCGGTCTATCTGTATGCCGGATACGGCGGCGACCGGTATTACGCGGAGCATGACTGCGCCGATCGGCCAGATTCACGACGGCGCATACGTCGGACTCGGAGTGAAGCTATGATTCGCCGGCTCGCCACATTGACGGCTCTCGCGGCTCTCGTTGCGTGCAACGGCGGCGGATTCTGCGGAAATTGTACGGTGCCGCCTTTCAGCGCAACAGGAACCGGAGCGGGAGGCGCGTTGTGCCTCCAGGTGTCGCGACGCCTCCACCCTCGACGTTGTCGTGCAGCCAGGGCGGATCGGCAATCGCGCTCGGCGCGGCACTCGCACCGTTCGCACTTCTGGCCGGCTCAACGATCACGAACACCGGCCTTACCGTCGTCACGAACGCTCCCGGCGCCGTTACCGGCAGCGTCAGCGACGATCTCATCGGCGTGTCGCCGGGAACCGCGGTGACCGGATTTTATCCGCCGGGAACCGATACCGGCGGGACAAACGCAATTTACGCCGCCGGATACAACACCAACGCCGCGGTACCGTTGGCGGCCGAAAATGCCTTGATGACGGCATATAATGCTGCCGCTGGAGTGCCGGCGACGCAAACATTCCTCGGCGGGCAAGATCTCTCTTAGGCCAACGTCATCGGATACCCGACGGGCACACTGCCGCCCGGCGTGTATGCGTCGCCTTCTACGATGTCGATCATGGCGGGGAATCTCACGCTTAACGGCTTGGGCAATCCGCAGAGCACGTTCGTCTTCCAAATGGGAAGCAGCCTCACGACGACGCTCAACGGCGGCGCCAGCGGCAACGTAATCTTGACCAACGGTGCCAGCGCCTGCAACATCTATTGGCAGGTCGGAAGCTCAGCAACGCTCGGCGGTGCAAGCTTCTACGGAGATGTCTTCGCCTTGTCATCGATCACGCTTACGTCGTCCGCATCGTTCGCCGGCCGCGCGCTCGCGAGGAATGGGTCGGTCACGATCTCCGCGGCCACACTCGTCACAAACCCCGGAGGTCAGTGACCCACAGCCTGCGCTAGTCGTGCAAAATTACGTTGAGCAACGAAGAATGCACGTTAAGCGCGCCATTGTACTCGATGAACCCAAGCTTGCGAAACTTGTTCATGAACGCGCTGACTCGCGAGCGCGTCGTCCCGATCATATCAGCTAGCGTCTCTTGACTGATTGACGGAATCACCGCTTCCGGCCGCCCATCTTTGCCAAAATTGGCAAGGAGCAGTAATATTCTGGCCAAGCGTTTTTCGCTGGAGTTGAAAAGCTGATCGACGAGATCTTCCTGTATGCGAATATTGCGCGAGAGTAAGTGCGCCATGAACTTCTCTGAAAATTCAGGTTTGTTGCGAACGAGAGCGATCATCGTCTTCCTCTTGATTTCGAGGACAGTGCTGTTCGCCATCGTCGTTGCTCGCGCCATCCGAATTGGCTGACCGGCTAGGCATTCTTCACCGAAGAAATTGCCTTCATCGAGAACCGCGACGATCGCTTCCTTTCCTCGCGCGGACAGGATGCTGAGCTGGATCCTACCCCCTTGCAGATAGAAAACCGATTCTGCTGCGTCACCTTGCGAAAAGACGGTGCGCTTCTTTTTGAACAGATGAACCTTACGACGGCCACCGACGAGGCCCACGATCGTCTGATTGTCGATCATTATTGCAGTCTAGGTGCTTGTCGTCGTTGTGTCGTTCCTCCAACTGTCTAGGGTGTGAAGCACGTGCATGTCTAGGGTGTGAACCTAAAGCGTAGGCGCCGACGAACCGTTTCAGGCACGGCGTCCCGTAAGCAGATTCACGACAATCAGGACCACGGCGACAATGAGCAAAAGATGGATCACGCTCCCGGCGACGTGGAACGAGAAGCCGAGAAGCCATAAGACGAATAAGATGACGATGATTGTCCAAAGCATGTAGTAATCGTAGCGAGCTTGTGGCGATGCGTCTGTTTCTATTGAGACAGTCGCGTTCGCCAATCTCGCCGGACAGTAACATCGCACGTAATACGTAATGACTGTCCCCGAGTCGACCCGACTAACCCGGCAGGGTGAGCAATACGATACAGACCCGCCGCGAGCACTTTGCTAGCTTCAGGCATAAAGTCAGCGCCTGTTTCCGCGCCGCACGACGATATCGACATGGGCACCGCGGCGTTCGCCGCGAAAGCCACCAGAACGATATCGATCCGGCCGTCTACCCTGTCTGTCGAAAAAGCCGAGGATCCATAGCACAAAGAGAATGCCGATGATTATTCCCGAGCCGAGCAGCCACATCGCTTAGATCGCGAAGCTCAGCTCGCGTTTTTGCCGTTTCACATGATAATTGTAAATGCGTTACCAGAAGGCGTCTGTATCTATTGAGACACACTCTCAGTTCGGTCACTGAGGCGGACGAAAGTCTGGCCGCGATGACGTTGGTAGAGCATTTGTTTCCACCTCAAGTTCGACGCTTACCGGGCTTGGAGATCGCGCTTGCATACCGCCAAGCCGGAAACCGCGAACACGTCGGCGGCGACATCATCGATGTCTATCGCCTCCTCAACAAGAATACGGTCCTATCGATCGCCGACATCTCCGGAAAAGGCGTCAAAGCAGCGGTCGATGCGGCGCTCATCAAATACTCGATGCGCGCGTACGCATCCGAAGGTTTCCCGCCCGAACACATTCTTCGATCTCTCAACCGGCTCTACAACGAGAAAAACCTCAACGACGGCGAGGAATCGTTCGTGACCGCGTTTGTGGCTTCGTTCGACCCGGAAACCGGGACGCTCCGATATGCGTCAGCCGGCCATGAACCCGTAGCCGTGAGCGAGCCCGGAATGCCGACGTACGGTCTCAACATGACCGCACCGATGCTGGCCGTTTTCGACGATCCGAAGAATCTCTTTCGTGGGTCCAGCTTGAAGGTGAAGAGCCGGACGCTCCTCGTCGCTGCGACCGACGGGCTCATCGAATGCCGGGCGCCTAACGGCGAGTTCTTCGGTATGGACCGCTTTCTGGGGCTAATCGACGAGAATCGAGAGCTGGACGTACAGGAAGTCCTCGCGTCGTTGCTTGGAGCCGCCGAAGCTTTCTCGCGCGCCGATTACGAGGACGACACGGCTATTATGGTCGCGCGCTTCCTCTAAATGGTTGACTCCCCGCCTATCTGGGCACGATCACAAGACCTCGACAGATCAGAAAGCCGCATAATGCCTGCCTCCTGGATCCTCGCCGTACGAACGACGTTAACTATGTCGCTCGATTTGGAGTTTGTAGACAGAGAGGCGCTGGTTTCACAACTAGCCCGATTCGATAAGCGCGGACTGAGCGATCCCTACCGTCTGCACGAATTCCGCAACGAAAACGGCGTCTTGATCGCTTTCATCTCAAAAACATATATCTCGCACACCGTCACGCCGCCGCTTCGGATCGTTTCAAAGTAACATTTGTTGGGTATCGCTTAGGTTAGAACGTCTCGTTGCGAGCAAGGCCTTCTCAAAGAGCCTTACGTAACGACATCGCTCGCTATGCTACAGCGAGCACCGGTGCAGCACACACGAGATAAGGCGAACTCGCCGGCTGCGCAACTCGGCTGAACGGGATTTTACCGTCAGCCTTAAGGCAGTTTATATGAAAAGATTCTCGCTGGTGCTACTTGTAGTCGCACTCGCTTCTGTCGCGTTCATGCCGACCGTAACGCAGGCGAAGGTCGGGTCCGCGAGCTTCTCGGGGACCGTGAACCACGTCTCTACGAACAATATCAAAATCACGGACGACCGCACTCATCAAACGATGAGCTTCTTGATATTACCGAAGTTCGATCAGATCTTCTCGGCCGACGGCAAAACGACATATCAAATGAGCGCGATCAAGGCCGGGCAGTACGTAAAAGTATATTACGATCAAAAAATGCTCGGTGCCCGTCACGCTGACCGCATTCTACTGCTCGCTCAGAATAACTTCGTGAAGCGCACAGAGTAGCGAATGCAGCATCTGCTAAAGTCGTACGTCGGATCGAATATCTCGGTTGTGACTGCGGCAAAGAAGCTTTCGGGCATGCTTATGTATGCCTGCGACGACTACATCGTCGTGGAGACATCTCCCGAGATCATCGACATCGTCCGTAACGCTCATATCGTCGCACTCGAGGGCCTTAAATACGAGACCTTCCTCGCAGCGGTCGGTAGGAAGCGCGAAGCGATAAACAGCGACATGCTCGTCCGTGCGGGACAGCTTACAACCAACTCGTCTTAATAAAAGAGAAAGCACAGAAATGCAAAAGCAAAATATCTTTCGAAATCTCGTTGCGGGCCTCGTACTCGTCGCGGCAACGATCGTCTTCATTCCTCGACCGGTTCAAGCCAACACGACGTCGACGGTCCTTATCGCCGCAGGCGCCGCAGCCATCGTCGGAGCGCTCTTGATGGACTCGAACAACCGGCCCTACTACGTCAGCAACAACCGCCGGTATTATGTAACCCAAAACGAAGCCTCGTACTACCGGAGTCACCATCGCGTGGTCGCGCGTCAAGCCTGGGTTCCGGAAAACGAGTATCCGGTACAACGCAACGCCGGCTACCCGATTCGCCAGCGTCAACAGCAACAGATGGCGCACAACCCTCACTAGGGCAGCCCCAGCGCTCAATTCAGGTCCAACAACAGCAGTGTTGTTGGGCCTTTTTCTTTGACCTACGCCGTTCGTGATTGAAGCAGCGGTCGCAAGTTCCGAACGTCCTTCACGGATTCGATTGCGTACACGGTCTCGATCAACCGCTCTGATTGCTCGCGCCCGATAACGTCGTCCATGAGATCGTGGGCTTTCGCGATCACCTCGCTGCGTGACATCGGGTTACGGGGCGTCCCGCGCACCGAGGTGACACGCTCAGAAAGAACAGCACCGTCGTTAAAGGCAACCTCGACGACGGCGACTCGGACCGGCATGAGCTTTTGAAGATCTTCATCGTGAACGAGCGTTACTTTGCCACGTTGCTCGAGCACGCGAGGATCCTTCATGCGTGCCATGTCGTGCGCCGCACGAAACGAGGCCGTCTTATCGAGGAGCATCACCGCGACCATGTACTGAAGACAGATGTCGGGGATATTGCGGTTGTCTACTGTTCTTGCAATCTCAGGAGCGAGACGCACCGTCACGGTCCGAACATCGCTCGCGTCAAACGGCCGGCGGGCGCGGATCGCAACAATCGCGTCGAGCGCTCCTTGAATCGGTGACCCGACCGTCCACTTCTTGATGTCGGTTTCAACGATTTCGTAGCGCTCGCCCAAGTGATCGGTGAGCCGCTCCGGTTGCGCTACGGGGCCATACGCTTGGAAGAAATTGTCTTCGCCCGAAAAGATATCGTCGACGCCCGTCCAGCCGGATTGCACGACGAGCGCGGCGGTGACGCCGTTGCGCGCCGGCATTCCGGCGAAGACGAATGATTTCTCGATGTGCTCGCTGTCGCGCTGCCAAGCATGAATCCCTGAGGACTGTTGGGCCGCGTAGTCGAGCACCCACGTCATGTGATGCGCGTCGAGCCCCGCAACACACGCGGCAGCAGCAGCTGACCCGAACGTTCCGGCGATTGCGTGGGTGCTCAAACTGCTTTTCGGATTGAAGGTGCCAAGCGTGCCGAAGAGTGCGATCGTCACGCGTGTGCCGACGTCATAACCGAGCGTCACCGCGCGCAGAAGGCGTGTGCCGTCCACGCCGAATTCTTCGCCGGCTGCGAGCGCCGAGGGGACGATCGAACAGCCGGGATGCGAATGGGATTCGTTGTGTGAATCATCCGTTTCATCGGCTTGCGCCAGCTCGGCGTTGGCAAGCGCGGCGTCGACCGGCGCCGCGGTCAAGCGCGTCCCCGCGATCGTGCACGAGCCCTTTCCGCCGTACGCGCGGATAAAACGTTGCGCCGCCTGACCGGGACCCAGTTGCGTTCCGGAGATCATAGACGCGACCGTGTCGATGATGTGATGCTTCGCGTTCTCGACGACGCTCGGCGGAAGCGGAGCCGCGCCGGCCGCACCCATGTACGTGCTGAGCGCGGTCATCCCCGGACCCACCGACGCAAGTACTTGTCGCGGGAGCAACGACGGAAAGACAGCCGCTGCCGACGTCAGGCAACGAAGAACGGTCCGTCTACTTAACACGCCTGAGCACGCCGCGGCCTCGTCCTCCGCCGGTCGCTTCGAAAGGAATCCACGTGATCCGGTCGTTCGTGATCGAGGCGACGATGTATTTGCGATCGACGCCGATCATATTCGGAAACGTCGCACCGATTGCGTGCGTTGTGAACGTCCGATCCGCCTCGTTGACCGTATACGTGCCGAAGTGGCCGAGCGAACCGCGTTCCGCCACGGTATTTTCCGCAGGCGTTCCGTGCAGTCGGCTATTCGCCGCAAACTTCGGGAGATCGGGGCGTCCCACGACGATAGCGTACCAACCATTTGGCATAAAAATCGCGATTCCGCTGGGATTCGGACCGAATGACTGGACGCGAGTACCATCCTTGTGCGTGTCCGTCACCGAGACATACCGCCACGTTCCGATGAGCTGAGCTCGCAAAGACCCTTGGTTTGCTGAAGACGCACCCGCGGAACTCAAGAGAACGACAAAGGCAAGGCCGAGTATGAGCGACCGCTTCATGAAATCTCCTTCGCGAAACGACAACAAAGCCTGCTTCGGCGGGTGCCCTTACAGCTCCGTTGGGCGATGAGGTAGAATTGAATATGAGGATTATCGCGACCGCTCTTGTCGTCTGTGTGTGCGCCGTTGTTGCAGTCGCAGGCTTACGCGCGTACGGTCAGATGCAGCTCAAGGCACCCGTCAGCGTGGCAATGGCAGATATGCCCGTCACGCTTGCGGCCGGCGATTACGACGTCGTGAATCAGCTCCTAGATCTTATGCCGGGCGGCTATATACGAGAGCACCAACATCCGGGCCCAGTCATCGTCATGGTAATCTCCGGTGAATTGACGATTACGGACGCTTCAGGGACGCGCGTGCTCAAAGGCGGGCAAAGCACGACGGAGACGATCGGCTATCGGCATTCCGCCGAAAACAACGGCACCGAAATCGCCCATCTCGCCGTCACCTACGTCATTCCGAAAGGCGCCGCCCGCACGAACATCGTCAGGTAAACTGCCGATGACCAAGAGCTTCATCGAACTTAGTGGCAGATCTCCGAGCACCAGTTGGAAAGCGCGTTCTTGATCTGATCCCGCACGGAGCGCATACGCGCAAGACGTTCGTCAGGCGGCAGCGAGTCGGAAATTGCCGGATCTTCAAAGCTCCAATCGACTCGCTTGGCAAAGCCGGGCACCGTTGGGCATCTTTCACCCGAGGCCTCATTGCAAAGACTGATCACGTATTGAAACGTCGTTCCGTTCTTGTAGAGATCGAAGACGGCTTCGGGCTTGTGATGCGAAATGTCGATGCCGATTTCTTGCATCGCCTGCACGGCTACGGGATTGAGTTCGCCCGCGGTGACGCCCGCGCTGTGGGCCTCAAGCTTCTCGCCACACATCGAGTTGAGCAGCGCCTCGGCCATTGGGCTTCGCGCCGTGTTGTGCACGCAAACGAAAAGGACTTTCTCTCTCATACCGTATTGCTCCGATCTAATTGATTGACGGAACGTTGTTCAGCCATTCGTCGACGCGCCGGCGAATTGCGTCGCGCACCGCACGAGTCTGCTCGAGCCGCGACGCTTCCGTTCCGATGAATGCCGATGGGTCGGCGAAGCTCCAATGTTCGCGCGCGCCCTGCGAGGGATACACGGGGCATGCTTCCGCACTGGCTTCGTCGCAGACGGTGACGACGAAATCATAGCTTCGCGAACGGACATTCGGATCGTCGACGCTCGTGGTCTGATTGGCAGAAATGTCGATCCCGATCTCGCTCATCGCTCTGACCACGACCGGATTCAACCGGCCCCGCTCGAGTCCAGCGCTGAATGCATGAAGGTCCGGCAGCCCCCTCGCGTTGACGAAGGCTTCCGCCATTTGGCTTCGTGCGCTGTTGTGGATGCACACGAACAGAACGTTCACGATGCCTTTGTTCCCAATTTACGACTCGGCGGCAACGCAGCGTCGAGCGCAAGTGTGATGCGCTCTTTGATTCCCGGCGCGAGGGAATAATAAGCCCACGTCCCGCGACGCTCGCTCGTCACGATCCCGGCGTCGCGCAAGATTCCCAGATGGTGCGATACGGACGATTGGTTCATCGGCAGCGCTTGCGTAAAATCGCACACGCAAACCGGCTCGGGCGAGCGAGCGAGCGTTGCCACGATCGTGAGACGATGCGGATCGGCGAGCGCCTTGAGCAGGTCCGCTTCGGCCGAGAAATCACGGTCGTACACCGTCGCGCAGGGACATGAACGGGGGGTCGGCATGGCTCAAGGGTATTCAATTCATCGATTTTTGTCAATTGTATTGACATTCGTCGATTAACTGTATCTAATGGGGTGGAACCTCTTCTCAACCATTGCTAGGGAACCAAATCCGTGAAAATGCACCTCAATCTCGGGACGCGCGACCTCACGCAAAGCGTCGCCTTTTACCAGACGCTTTTGGGCGCCGAGCCCGTCAAGCGCTACAACGACTACGCGCTCTTCATCACCGATGACCCCGGCCTCGAACTGGCGCTTGATGCTAGCGACACGCCGGATGTCGGACGCTCCAATCACTACGGCATAGTCGTCGATTCCTCAGACGCAGTCGAAGCCGCGACGCAGCGTTTATCAGCCGGCGGATTCGTCACCGACATAGAAAACGATGAAACGTGCTGCTATGCGCGGCAAACCAAGGTTTGGTCCAGCGATCCCGATGGTCGCCGCTGGGAGACATACGTCGTCCACGAAGACACAGAAGCACGTGACGATGAAAGCGAGTGTTGCACAAACGACGACGGCGCCCGCTCGTGTTGCGCGGACGCCGTCGCAGAAGTGGCAATTTCCTAAAAGGGGCTACGAGTTAAACGCCACTTCCAGATCTTTGAATGTGGTCTCCGAGAGCGATGCCGGCCGGCCGGCAACGCGCTCGATGTTGGCGTACGTTAGCTTGTAGCTTGGGATGTTCGTTTCGGGATCGATGCTCGGAGTCACGATGAAGCCGGCTTGGCTCCGATTCGCCTGGGCGAACATCAGAAACGTCTGACCCGGTTTGACGGACTTTGAGATGTACGCGACGCTCGTGATGCTTCCGTAGTCGTTGTGGACGCGAACGATATCGCCGCTTGAAACACCGAGCTGCGCAGCGTCGTGCGCGTTCATCTGGATGAAGGAACCATTACGGTCTCCCCATCGCTCGGCTACAGAAGCGGCCCGCCACGTTTCGTAGCCCGTCTGCCACATGTCGTTGAAGCGACCGTTGTTGATCAAGTACTTGTACTTGGCTTTTTGCGACGCGATTTCGGCGGGTAGAGCCGGCTGCTGTGCGACGATGAACATCGTCTTACCGTTGGGCCGAGCAAATTTCCCGTCGGCGAAGAGCCGCGTCGTTCCGCTTCGCTTGCCGTTGGCGACGTTGACCGGCACTTGAATCCCATTGTTGCCCAGAGCCAGGATGTACGCGTGATCGACGAACGAGATGTCTTCGGGATCGAATGTTTGCTTCGAGCTCGCGGGTAACGCCGTGGTACCGGTGCCGCCACGCCCTTTGGCACTCGAGACAGACGCGTCGTTGAAGACGTCCGAATCTGTCTTCCAATCGTATCCGTCGAATCGCGCCGCCATGTCGGTCTTGTTTTCGGCTTGGTAGAGCGACTGCAGTTTTTGTGCCATCAACGCCATGATCTGCCAGTCCGGTTTCGCTTCGCCGGGCGGATCCATGAATTTCTGGTAGAGGCGAAGCCGGCGTTCTCCATTGATCGACGTCATGTTCAGCTCAAACTGCGTCGCTGCGGGGAACACGACGTGAGCATGCTTCGTCGTTTCGGTCGGGAAAATATCCGCCGACACGATGAAGAGTCCGCCGTTGTTGACCGCATCGACGACACGCTTCACGCGCTCGTCGATCGTTCCACCCTGATCCAGCGCTGCCGTAACCTTTGCACCGCGCTCGATCATGTACTTCAGCACGCTGGCGGAATTCGGCGCCGTTTGCACCGGATTGCAGGCGATCGTCCACCACAGCTTCGGACCCTTGCCCTCGGCCAATAACTTCTCGACGTAGACGCCCGGACGCTTACCCGGATAATCCGGACGAACATAACCTTCTTGATGACCGCCGAGACGCGCGCAGCCGGTTCCCGGCTTACCGAGGTTCCCGGTCAGCACCGCGAGATCGGCGTATGACGCGATGACCGGATAGTTTTTAATGCTCCAAATCGCGCCTTTCTCGTAGTGAAACAGCGTCGCTGGTTTATGACCACCGGCGGGCTCTGCGATCCACGAGGCAGCTTTTCGAATCTGCGCCGCCGGCACACCGGTGACGCGTTCCGCGTCGGCTAAGACCGACTCGGCGGATTTGCTCATTCCAACGCCGGCCTTGTATGGCGCATATGTGCTGGTTTCGACGTGTTTACTGATGAAGTCGTCGTTCTGCCAGCCGTGCTCGAGGATGACGCGCGCGATGGCATTGTTGAGCGTGACGTCGGTTCCCGGGTTCACCTGCAGATGCAGAACGTTCGCATCGCCGCCCGCGGCGCGCGCAGAAACGACGGTGATCGTCTCACGCGGATCGATGACGATCATGCGTCCCGCGCCGACGCTCTTTCCGGGATATGCCTTCTTCTTCTTATCCGTCGTCGCTCCCGAGAGATTCGGGATCATGTGATTGAAGTAGTAGTTCGTTTGATCCGAATAGGGATTGGCTCCGAAGATTACGATCGTGTCCGCGACCTCGCCGTCTTCGTACGCGATGTTGAGCTCGGGGATTCCCATATCACGCGAGGCCATCGGCTCGCCGAAGACGGTCGGCCGATTGTGCACGGTTGCCATCGTCGTCTTGATGCTCTGGTAGAAAAACTTACCGGTCGCCCACGTGAACTCGTAGCCGCCGCCTTCACCGCCGTGATCGGCAAACTTCACGCCGATGGCGTCGGGACCGTCCTGGTCGAGCAACGCCTTCGTCACGCCGGCAACGAGCGCGATCGCGTCGTCCCATGGCGCCTCTTGCTGGCCATGCTGGACGACGAGCGGGTGTTTGAGACGATCGCGCGTCAGCAGCTCTTCGCTGTACACGGACATTCCGAGCGTCCCTCCGCGCACCGAATGTAAGCCGCTGTTAACGACGCAATCGTTATCCGGCACGATCGCGATATTATAGCGAGATCCGTCTTTGTCTCGGATCACCGCATACTGCGTCGGTGAGATCCAATTTGAATAGTTACCTTGTCTCAGATCGGCCTTGAAGGCGTTCTGCGCGGGAAGCTTCCCGCCGTTTTTCCCGACCGGCCATTTGTAGACGTGATATCCGCAGGCGACGATGCAGTACTTGCAGCCGGTCTGAAACTTTTGCGCATCGGCTGGCGGAATCGGAATCGAAACTGGTGTCTTTGCCATTGTCCGTCTCCTAGCTCAGCTTCGCATCGTTGAAACGACCGTACAGCAGGCCGTCGACGCCCGTCGCGACGATCTCATCCGTCGCTCCGTCATGGTTCAAAAGGATGCGCGGCAAGCTGGTCGTCGCGTGTCCGACGATAACCTCGCCCTCTTTGCTCGCATCGTAAACGCTGTAGTGGCATGGACATACGAATATTTCACGCGTCGAGTCGTAGTTGACCGGACAACCCCGGTGAACGCAGATCTTGCTGTACGCGATGATGTCGTGATGCGGACCGACGCCGCCTTCGACCGGATGCGACATGCGCACCGCGATCGCAGGTGAACGATCGTCCGGATAATTGAACGAGACCGGCTTGCCGACTTCGAACGACGCAGCTTTCCCAACCGGAGTGTGCTGGCTTACCGCCGGAGCGCTTTCGGCTTCGGTCGCCGCGGCCGCCGTCGCGGCTGCGACCGCCGTCGTCGACGTTAAGCGAAGAAACCGTCCTCGGGATACGGACATGCGAAATCCCCCTAACGATGTTGTGCGCGAATGGCCGCGGCTTCAGTAACGCCTTTGCGCGAACCTATCTCATATCGATAGCTATCAATATAGGCTCGGAGCGGGCCGGGGACTAGCCGGTTCGGGTTCTCGGTAAGCGTTCGTGCGGAACCGTCAGCGGGTCCGTCGCGGAAATTCGAACCGGGTCGATCCAATGGAACAGCAGTGTCGCCGCAAAGCCACCCACCAGTTGTGCAAGAATGAAGACGGGGACATCGGCGGGACGAATGCCGGCGAACGTATCCGATAACGAACGTGCGATCGTCACGGCCGGATTCGCAAACGACGTCGATGCTGTAAACCAATAGGCGCCCGCGATGTAGGCCGGTACCGCAAACGTAACGAGTTGCGGCGACCGACGCGCACAACCCCAAATCGTTGCAAGCAGACCGAACGTCGCGATCGCTTCAGCCAATCCTTGTGCAGGACCGGCGCGCACGTGATGCGACGCGAAGATCATCGGGTCCCCGAACATGACGTTGGCGGCTACGACGCCGATAAGTGCGCCGGCGATTTGAGCTCCTATATATACCGGCGCGGCGCTCCACGGCAATCCACCCTGCCACGCATCAGCCAGCGTAACAACCGGATTGAAATGCGCCCCGGAATAAGGCCCGAAGGCGGCGATGATCGCCAACAAAACACCGCCTGTTGCCAGCGTGTTCGCAAGAAGCGCGATGGCAACGTTTCCGCCCGCGAGCCGCTCGGCCATAATCCCCGATCCGACGACACCGGCCAGCAACATGGCGGTGCCCACCGCCTCGCACACAGCGCGACGGGCAAGGCTCACGTTACGCACACTTCTGCGGTGAGAGCACCAAATCGAGCAGGGTATGGAGTTTCTCTCGTAGCCCTGCCGTCAAACTGTAATGCGCCCAGGTTCCATGCCGCTTCGCGGCCACGAGGCCGGCTTCGCGAAGGAGCTTAAGATGATGCGAAACGGTCGGCTGATTTAACGGAACGACCCCGGCAAAATCGCAAACACACATCGGTCCTTTCGCATGGGCAATCGCCAGCAAAATCGCGAGGCGATGTGGATCCGAAAGTGCTTTGAAGAGTCCCGCCGGCTCGAGGAGATCGCGGTGCTCGCTGCTTACCGGACGCCGTTTCATCGATGTGCGTCGATGCTAACAGGCCAAATAAACCGGTGTCAATATTTATATACGTCGATGCAGTTTTTAGGCGGCGAGCTTTCGCGTCAGCAGCAGATTGAAGGTCCCTCGCAGCCGCGCGCGCGTGTCACGCGAGAGCCTGTAATAGACCCAAGTCGCGCGCCGCGTCGACTCGATGAGGCCGGCATCTTTGAGCACCTTGAGATGATGCGAAACGGTCGGCTGTAAGAGATCCATGCCGTCGACGAAATCGCAAACGCAAACTTCGCTTCGCGATCGCAGGAGTGTCACGAAGATCCTTAAGCGATTGGGGTCAGCGAGCACCTTAAGCAGGTTCGCTTCGTCTTCGAGATCGTCGGTGCAGACCTCGGTCCGCGGAAAACAGCGCTCTTTCACGACCAACAGCCTAACAAAGGTCGTGGATGCTTGTAAATATAGGTCGTCGCGTCTTAAAGGCGTCTTAACACGCAGCGATTTGACATGATCGCCTTTCGCGTTATCTCCTTGATGATCGCCGCTGAGATTTTCGCGATGGCCGGCAGTTCCGCCGTGCCGGCGACGCTGCCGGCACTCATCGCACAGTGGCAGCTCAGCGCGGTCGAGGCCGGATGGTTGGGCGGCGCGTATTTTGTCGGATACGCAGCAGCAGTTCCCGTGTTGGTGAGCTTGACGGACCGGCTCGACCCACGAATCGTTTTTTTCGCGGGATGCACGATCGGCGTCGCCGCCAATGTCGGCTTCGCCATGTTTTCCCGCGATCTAGCGACCGCGACAGTGTTTTGGATGCTCGCCGGCGTCTCTTTGGCTGGGGTCTACATGCCGGGACTTCGTGTGATAACAGAGCGACTCGATTCCAAAATGCGACTGCGTGCCGTACCTTACTACACCGCGAGTTTCGGCATCGGAGTAAGCGCATCGTTTCTAATATCCGGGTGGGCATGGCAGCTTAGCGGCTGGCGCACGGCATTTATGTTGGGAGCGGCCGGATGTCTCGGTGCCCTTCTGTTCCTAAGGCTGGCGACGGTGCGGACATCGTCGAACGTCGTGCAACGAACGGGTTCCGGAACATTTAGTGTTCGAACGGTGTTGAGAAACGCGATGGCCTTGCGCTACATCGCGGCATACGGCGGTCACTGCTGGGAGCTGTTCGCTTTGCGTGCATGGCTCGTGGCATTACTTCTGTTTGCCTGGAACCGAACAAGCGCGGGCAGCGCCGGCCCCGCGATAACGTATTGGAGTTCAATAATCTCGCTCGCCGGCGTACCGGCAAGCATCATCGGCGCGGAATTCGCACTTCGAATCGGACGCAAACGATTGATCTCGAGCGTAGCATTCGCGAGCGTCGCCATAGCGATGACGACAGCATGGTTCGCGGGTCGCTCGTTCACGATCGCTGCCGTTGTACTCGTTCTCTACAGTGCGGCGATTTTGGGCGATTCGGGTGCTATTACGACGGGACTGGTCGAGGCTGCGACGCCGGGTTCGCAAGGCTCGACGCTTGCACTCCACTCACTTATCGGGTTCGCCGGAGGCGCACTCGGACCGATTGCGGTCGGGTTAGCGCTGAACCTCGCGGGCGGAAACACCAGCCCCGCGGCGTGGGCCATCGCTCTGGCGGTCATGGCTGCTGGCTCAATCGTCGCGGCGGCCGCCGTGCTGGCGCCCAATCCGGCCTCGCGAGCGGCCGCTCGCACGGACTAGACCGTTTGCGAATTCTGGGCGCGGGTACGAGATGCACATGAAAAAGACAGCCGCACGGCTCGTGGCCCTCGTTGCGCTCCTCACCATGGGTGTGGCCCGGCTCTGGCCCAAGTCTCGGTCCAACTCTATTGGGATACCAATAACCGTCCTTATTACTGGGATGCCGGTCATCACCGGCATTACATGAGCGTCAACCAGGCACAGGTCTGGTATCAGCAACGCGATCCGCAATACTTTCGCGACACATCGTCAAGATTGGAACAACGGACAACTACAGCAACTGGGATCACCAGTGGCGCCGAGCGCCCAGTAACTACAACAACACCATGAACGGCAGGACAGCAGACCAATCCGACCGGCCGCAAAGAAGGAGCCTCGCTCAAATAAAGGCGAGGCTTTTTCATGGCCACGATCAGTTCGCTGCAAGATCAGATATTCGAACGCGAAGGCTTCAAAGTAACGTTCGAGCGTCTCGATAATTCAAAAGTCGCGATTCCGGATTACAACTATCCGGTCATGGCGCCGAACACATGGAAAGTCTCCGATTGGAAGACGGTTCGTTTGGCAGCCTACGTGATGCTCTTCAAGAGCGTTATCGTCTATCGTGGCGACGGCACGGTCTTGCGCAATGACGTCAAGCTCGGCGCATTTGCGTGACAGCTATTATGTCGGCGGTCGTACGGCGACATCGAACGCGCGCGTCGGTCGTTCCATGCGGCGCAAGAAAACGAAAAAAGAAGCCCCGGCGCTGAGCCGAGACTTCCTTTGATGGACCTAATTGTTCTTAGCGGTGCCGTCCGCCCGAGCCACCGCCGCCGCGATATCCGCCGCCGCCCGATGAGCGAGCTGGGTGCGCTATAGTGCGCGGCCGGTGCACTGCGCGCGCTCCGAGTATCCGCCGCCGCCGTAGCGTGCCGCGCGGAGCTGAGTAGCTGCGCGGTGCCGAGTAGTGCTGCGCGGTGCAGAGTATGGCTGCGCGGTGCAGAGTACGTGCTGCGCGGTGCAGACGTAGAGCTGCGTGACGCCTCAGAGGAATGCCGCTGCAGCCATAGTTGCCTTGATAGCGCGAGCCGGAGCGACGTAGCGCGAAGCTGCCGGGTAGCGTACGTCCGCCGCCATATCCGCCGCCGCCGCGAACGCCGACGAAGGTGTGGACTGGCGTGTTGACCCACCAGTGCCCGCCCCACGGCTGACGAGAGACCCACGGGCCGCCGCCGGTGCCGATGAAGAGACTAAACGAAGGGCCGTAGCCGTATGCGAATCCCGGATACCACCAGCCAGCGCCGTAGTACACCGGCACCGGTGCCGGGCCAGAGTATTGATACGGCGTCTGGATGACGTTCGCGTCGAATTGACCGCCGTCGTCGTAGCCGTCGACCGTCACGTTCATCCCAGGGGCGAGCGTGAGGCCGGTTGGATTGATGACCGTGCCCTGATGAAGCTCAACGTTATCCAGGTTGCCGTTGCTGTCGAGCACGGTAATGTTGAAGGTCGAGTTGATCGACTGAACCGTTCCCTGGATTTGCTGATCTTCAGCCTGAGCTGACGCCGCTAACGGCAACGCCGTGAGGGCGAACGCGGCAGCGAGCGCTGCGCTCGCGACCGGTTTAAAATATTTCTTTTATAATTGCGTTCATGTGGTGGCGGCCTTCTTCCGCTATTTATAGTAACCGCTTTTCCCCTGGGACTAGTTTTGGAATAAGGTTAGAGGACGTGGAAACGATCCTGTGCTGCCCCCAAGCGATTTCTCACCTTGCTTTCATCCAGGGGACAGCTTTACCGGCCCCCCGATTGCCCGCTAGACTTCACGTGCGCGTTCCATCGCGGCGAGCGCACGATCGAGATCATCGCGCTCGAGCGCGGCGCTCATCTGCACGCGAATGCGCGCCGTCCCTTCCGGGACGACCGGAAAACCGAAGCCGGTCACAAAGATTCCCTCGCGCAAGAGACGATCGCTCATTGCAATCGCTGCTGCGGTTGGCCCGACGATGATCGGGATGATCGCGCTCGGCCCGGCCAGCGGTTGAAAACCGCGCGCTTCCAAACCGGCGCGGAAGTACGCGACGTTCGCACGAAGCTTCTTCACGAGCTCGGGGTGCGCGTCGAGATACTCGATCGCCGCAAGAGCGCTGCACGCGACGGTTGGCGGGAGCGCGTTTGAGAACAGCTGCGTGCGCGAGCGTTGTACGAGCGTATCGACGAGCGCATGCGTTCCCGCAACGAAACCGCCAGCCGCGCCGCCCAGCGCCTTGCCGAGCGTCCCCGTGATGATGTCGATCTGACCTTCGAGCCCAAAATGCTCGATCGTTCCGCGTCCGGTCTCGCCCATCACGCCCGTGCCGTGCGAATCGTCGACAATGCTCACCGCGTCATAGCGCTTGGCTAGACGAACGATCGCGGGCAGATCGGCGAGACTACCTTCCATAGAAAAGACGCCGTCCGTCACGATGAAGACCGGATGGTCGCCAAGCTCGCGTTCGGCGGCAAGCTGCCGCTCGAGATCGCCCATGTCGTCGTGCTTATAACGAAGGCGTTTGCCCGCCGCGAGACGGCAACCATCGATGATCGAGGCATGATTGAGCTCGTCGGATAGGATCGTCGTCCCCGCGGTCCCGATCGTCGGCAACAAACCTTCGTTTGCACTCCAGCACGAGACGTAGCTCAGCGACGCATCCGTGGAAAGAAATTTTGCGATCCGTGCTTCAAGCTCGCGGTGCACGTCAAACGTTCCGCATATGAACCTCACCGACGCGGTCCCGGCTCCGTAACGGCGCAATCCTTCGATCCCGGCATCGATGACTCGGGAAGATCGGAGAGGCCCAAGTAGTTGTTGCTGGACAGGACGAGGACGTCTCCGGCCTCTTCCATCCGCACGTGCGGCGCCATCGGCGTCGTGAGGTGTCGAAGACGTTTGTAGGTGCCGGCGGCTCGGAGCGCATCAAGGTCCGCTGCCAGCCTGGAATCGTAACTGCGTGTTCACCCGGGGGTGATGCGACACACCAACCCGGCCCTCCTTAAGGAGGCGCTACCTCGTATCGCCAATGAGAGGGGTGAATGCGAACCTCGGAAACGACGACGGGGCTCGATCTCCAAGTCGTCGATCGCAGATCCGCCGTTCCTATATCATCGGTTGTGATCAACATTGTCCGAGATGCGACGCACTTGATTACGGAGCACACAAACGTGCGCGGCCGCGTTTCAATCGATTTGCCCGAGGGTGCGTACGACATCATGATCATGGCGGGCGGATATACCTCGACACTCTTACGCGGCGTCGGCGTTCTCGATGGTCAACGCGTCGAGCTCATTCGCGGACTCACACCCGGTAGCGACCGCGTCGAAGAAAAACCGGCCGGTGCAATCGGCGGCGTGTGTCTGGATCGGCTCGGTCATCCGATCATGAACATCATCGTGCAAGCCGCGGCGGAAGGCTTGAGCTATACCGTCCGCACCGATCGTCACGGCTGCTACGTGCTCAGCGGTCTTCTTCCGGCGAAGTATAAAGTCGTGTGGCGCAGCGGTGATCGAGCTCTCATGACCGATGACATCTCGATCACGCGTCCACGCGAGCTCGTTCGAAAAGACGTCCGGCTGCTTTACGCTTGAGGTTCAGGCTCGAGCATTTCTGCCGTGTGCCAGGCGATGCTCGACGCGTGCTCTCCGACGCGTTGCAATGACGTCAGCACGAACAGCAGCTCGGTCGCAGCCGGAAGGACATCCGTATTTGCGCGAATCGCGTTTTGGAGGATGCGAATTCCCTGCCGTAGAGCTTCTCGTAACGTTCGTCGTCGGCCAAGAACAGTCTGTGCGGCCTCCAAGTCGCGCTTGGCGTAGCTCGCGACCGCCAATTTGAGATCGTTCTCGGTAAGATGCAGCAACTTCGCGCAAGGCGTCTCGCGGGACGCTTGCGAGTTTTGTCGGCTAAGCGTACCGCGTGCTTTGCAATGTCGACGATGTAATAGTTGATTCGCTGGAGATCGGTGCTGATCTCGAACATCGCCGTGACTCGCCTCAGTTCGTCGGCAAGCGGCTGCTGTCGCCAAATCAGCTCGATGCACGCGGCTTCGATGCGGTGCCCGAGCTCAGCAGTTTGATCTCCGCCCGCGATGATGCGTGCCGAGAGCGCAGCATCGGACGTCTCGACCGCTCGGACAGCGTGGTGCAACGCATCGACCATCTGAGCGCGCCGAGCATTCCAAGATCGGTCTCGGCCGAATCCATCGCCTCGTGGTATGCGACACGCAGCATCAGCCGAACCGTCCCGTGATGTAGTCTTCGGCCCGCTTGTCCTTTGGATGCGTGAACATGTCGGTCGTAGTTCCGACCTCGATGATCTCACCCATGAGGAAGAACGCCGTGAAATCCGAGATACGGGCCGCCTGCTGCATCGAGTGCGTAACGATGACGACGGTGTAGTCCCGCTTCAATTCGTTGATCAGATCCTCGACTTTCGCCGTAGCGATAGGATCCAATGCCGATGCCGGTTCATCCATGAGAATTACCTCAGGTTGCACTGCTAACACGCGAGCGATGCAAAGACGCTGCTGCTGGCCTCCGGATAGACCCAACGCGGACCGATTGAGGCGATCCTTGACCTCGTCCCAGAGTGCTGCTCCGCGAAGACTTTGCTCGCAAATTTCATTCAGCCGTCTTTGATCGCGCACGCCTTCGATCTTCGGACCGTAGACGATATTTTCGAAGATGCTCTGCGGAAACGGATTCGGTCGCTGGAAAACCATGCCGATGCGGTGACGGATTTTTACCGGGTCAATCGACGCATCGTAGATGTCCGTTCCGTCGAGAATGACGGAGCCAGTAACTCTCGCGCCGGGAGTAAGATCGTGCATGCGATTCAGCGCTCGCAGAAACGTCGACTTGCCGCAGCCCGAAGGCCCGATGAGAGCCGTGACGCGATGCTCTTCCACGCTGAGAGAGGCATTCTTGAGTGCCTGAAAAGAGCGATAGTAGACGTTGAGATCGCGAACTCCGAGCTTCTCCGTCGCGACCGCCTGCGCTTCGACCGTCATCCAAAGCGCCCCGTAATATAGTCCTCGGTACGTCTCTCTTTTGGCCGAGTGAAAACTTGACTCGTCTCACCGAACTCGATTAAACGGCCAATCCTGTCCTCGCCCGCATACATGAACGCCGTGTATCCGGAAATGCGGGCGGCCTGCTGCATGTTGTGCGTTACGGCGACGATCGTGTAGTTCTTCACGAGTTCTCCGATGAGATCCTCAATCTGCGCCGTCGAAATCGGATCGAGCGCCGCGGTCGCTTCGTCCATCAAGAGAATTTCGGGCTCGACCGCCAAAGCGCGCGCGATACATAAACGCTGCTGCTGGCCGCCCGACAGCGAACGTCCTGGCTGCTTCAGCTTGTCTTTTACTTCGTCCCAAAGGATAGCTTGCCGCAACGCACGCTCGGCAGCCTCGATCAACCTCTTCTTCGCGCGCACACCTGCGGCGAATCGAAGCCCCGAGACGACATCGTCGAGGATCGACATTGTTGGGAAAGGATTGGCGCGTTGAAACACCATCCCGATTCTCCGACGGACGGCGACCGAATTTGAAGCCTGACCGTAGATATCCTGACCGTCAAGCAATACGCGTCCGGTCGCCGTCGCGCCGGATGTCGACTCGTGTATTCGATTCAGGCAACGTAGCAGCGTCGTCTTCCCGCAGCCCGATGGCCCGATAAGCGCCGTCGTCGCTTTTGCCGGAAACGAAATGTTCACGCCTTCGATTGCAACCCGCCCGCCGTACAGCGCGGAGAGATTCTCTACTACGAGCGGCGCGGAAGCGACACGTGCTCTCTCTGCCTCCATCGACACCATCCTATCGACCTATCTCGCAATCCGCGTACGGAGCGCGACGCGGGCGCCCAAATTGATGATGAAGACGACGACGATGAGTACGAGTGCTCCCGCCCACGCTTGGCGATGCCAATCCTCGTATGGCGAGATAGCGTAGGTGAAGACTTGCAATGACAACTCCGCCATCGGATTGGTGGGGTTGACTTCCCAAAATTGACTGCCGAAAGCCGTAAACAACAGCGGCGCCGTCTCACCGGTAACGCGCGCCACGCCAAGCAGCAAACCCGTCGCAATCGCACTGCGTGCGGCCGGCAGCACAACGTGCACAGTCGCAGTGTAGACGGACATTCCGAGCGCAAGCGCACCTTCGCGCACGACCGTCGGCACACTGCGAATCGATTCTTCAGAAGTTCGAACGATGATCGGGAGCATCAAAATCGCGAATGCGACTGAGGCCGAGAGTGCGGAAAAGTGCTTCAACGGCGCTACGAGCACCGTATACGCGAATAGCCCGATAACAATGCTGGGGACGCCTGACAAAACATCGGCTAAGAATCGAAGGCCCTCTGCAAGGGCCCCACGCGCAAACATCGCCAGGTAGACACCGACCAGAACTCCGACCGGCGCCGCCAAAATTGCGGCGATACTGACCATAATCGCGCTGCCGACAATTCCGTTACTGACGCCGCCCCCCGTCATACCGACCGGTCGCGGCAGCTCTACGAAGAAACTCCAATTGACCGCGGAGAAACCCTTGGCAATCACATACCCGAAGATCAAGATTAGCGTCGCTCCAGCGAGCGCCGCGCAGAGAGCAGAACCGCCGACTCCTATCGCGCTGCGAATGCGACGGAGTTGCCAGTTAAATGACGTTTGCCGCTCCATGCGCTGGCTATTCGAGGGCGCGTCCGCAGATACCATCAACGCCCGCCACGTGCCGGGCGCATTACTGTCAGCGTCAGAAATCGCGCGACGCCGTTGACGATCATGCTTACGATGAAGAGAACAAGCCCGAGTTCGATCAGTGAGCTTAGATAGATATCGGTCGTTGCTTCGGTGAACTCATTGGCGATGACGCTCGGAAGAGAATATGCGGGCGAGAAAAGCGAGGCCACGAGTGCCGGTTTGTTGCCAATGACCATCGTCGCCGCGATCGTTTCGCCGAGAGCGCGACCGAGTGCCAAGATGCAGGCGCCGAAGATTCCCGTTTTGGCTGCGGGCAGCACGACTTTCGCGACCGTCTCCCACCTTGTCGCGCCGAGCGATGCAGAGCCTTCGCGTAAATCGGTTGGAATGGCTTGGATGACGTCACGCGATATTGCCGTCACCGTAGGGATAATCATGATTGCAAGAATGATCCCGGCGGTGAGCAACGACGTGCCAAAAATCGATCCTCGGAAAATTGGAAGAAAACCCAGTGTCGATTGCAAGAACGGGTCGACGAAATTGCGCATCAGCGGCGCGAGAACGAACAAACCCCACAAACCAAACACAACGCTCGGGACCGCCGCCAACAGCTCGATCGTGAACGACAGCGGACGCGCCAGCCAACCAGGCGCAAACTCGGCGAGATAGGCGGAGGCAAAAATGCCGATCCCAGCCGCCAGAACGATTCCTATCCCGGATGAGACGACCGTACCGTAGATGAGCGGAAGTGCTCCGAATTGGCTCGTAACCGGATTCCAACTGCTCGTCCATAAAAACGACAGACCGAAAGTTCCAAGAGCCTGGCGCGAACCCATGACGAGTTCGATGAAGATGCCAACGACTATAAACAGAAACAGAAGGCTGCAGCCGTAGACCGCTCCTTTGAACAGGATATCGGCCCGCCGCGCACGCTCCAAGGCGGACCGAAAATCTCTTTCGGCCTGGTTTTCCGCGTTTGCCGTCATCGTCTTAGCTATCTTCCTCGAAAACGTCAACCGAGGTGTGGCGACTGGGCCACACCTCGGCTCCGATTTCCTACTGTAGGTTTTGCTAGGCCTGCATCTTCTCGATTTGTGATTTCGAGAAGGATGCCACGTTCGCAGGAAGCGGGACGTTTCCAACCGATGCGGCGATCGGCTGTCCCTCCGTCACCAGCCAGACGAGAACGTCCTTGACCAGCTTCGCCCGCGCCTTGTCCGAAGGAGTCTGGTAAATCATGCCCCATGAGAATCCGGAAATCGGCCACGACTCCGCGCCCGCCGCGTCGACGATTGCGAAGTCCGTCGGCGTGATGGTCGACTTGGTGGCGGCCGCAGCCTTGACTTCTGCCGGAGTGCAGACCATCCACTTTCCGGCTTTGTTTTGCACCGACGCTTGCGTCATGTGGTTTTCGATCTGGTACGCCAGCTCGACGTAACCGATCGACCCAGGCGTCTGGCGCACATTGCCGGCTACGCCTTCGTTTCCCTTACCGCCGACACTGTTCGGAGACGGCCACTGCACGCTCTTGCCCGTGCCGACTTTCGTTTTCCATTCGGGTGACACGCGGCTGAGGAAATCGGTGAAATGATACGTCGTGCCGGAGCCATCGGAGCGATTGACCGGAACGATGGCCGTGTCCGGCAGGCCGGCGCTCGGATTGAGCTTGACGAGTTGCGGATCGTTCCATTTGGTGAGTTTCCCAAGATAGATGTCCGCGATATTCTCGCGCGTCAATCGTAATTCGCCCTTGAGGTTCGGCAAATTGTAGGTGATTGCTTCACCGCCGAGCGTCGTCGGAAACTGTATCACGACGGCCCCGCCTTGTTGCGCGCGCGCCACTTCGTCCGCGTTCATCGGGACGTCAGACGCGCCAAAGTCGACCGTCTTAGCGGTGAACTGCTGGATGCCGCCGCCACTCCCGATCGACTGGTAATTTACGGTCACATCGGGGTGCTTTTGAGAATACTCGTAAAATGCTTTAGAAAAGAACGGGTAGGGGAACGTGGCGCCTGCACCGGTTATCTGCGTCGCCGCGAATGCGGGCAGAATGCCGCCGCGACTTACAGCCGCAACTACGACACCGGATGCTACTACTAGTAAGTCTTTCCGTGAGATAGTCTCGCGGTTCATATAAACTTTCGTCACCTTTCGATCGAACGATTCTGAATCGCTCCCATGGTTGCAACCGAACGTCAAGGCTTCTTTAACTCAGCATTAAGATGTCTTAATCTGCGAGCCGTGCGTTTGTGCGATAAGTAAAACGGAAGGCCGTTATCGCAGCGTTATCACAGGCTTAAGGGGCAGCGAACACACGAACTTTGCGCCGACCCCAAGCTCCGACTCTGCTCGAATGGATCCACCGTGCGCCTCGACGATCTGTTTAACGATTGCGAGGCCAAGTCCAGTTCCACTCGACTCCCGAGCGCGTGAGCGATCTACGACATAGAATCTTTCGAATATGTGCGGAAGGTCCTTAAACGGAATTCCCACGCCGTTGTCCTCGACGCTCAGAAATGCTTCTCCGTTTTCGGCGCTCACACCGACGCTGACGTGTCCCCTGGCTGCGGTGTGACGCAACGCGTTGTCGACGAGATTGACGACAACCTGTGTCAATCGCTTCGAATCAACTTCAGCCTCGACGACTCGCGAGGCATTGAAGCGCAGATCGATGTCCTGCTCCTGTGCGCGCGCTTGAAACGCATCGACCGTATCCTCGACGAGGCGTGAAAGATCGACCTTGCTCGGATGCAGCGGCACTTGCCCCGCCTCGCCCCGCGCAAGCTCGAGCAGATCTTCGATGAGACGCGTCATTCGCTCGAGCTCGCCAACCATTTTGGGCAGAAACAGGCGAATAGCTTCCGGATCGTCACCGGAAAGCTGAATTGTTTCGACCATCAAGCGAATCGAGGAAATCGGCGTGCGCAGCTCGTGCGACACGTCCGCGAGAAAGTCGCGTCGTACGCGCTCGCTGTCGGCGATTTCGAACGGTCCTCCGCAAAGACAAGGATCTCGCCGCGCTTTTCGAGCGGCTGGACGGTAACGACGAGACTGCGCTCGCCCTCGACGGAGCGCAGGACGATCGTACCTTCAGCGCGTTGTCCGGCTTGGCCGCGCCGTACCAATCGCTCGAGATCGACGGAACCAATCGCTTCGATCAGCGCGCGTCCTCGCCCACGCTCGGCGTCCATCTCGAACGCGCGCTCTGCGATGGCGA
>CAVVBA010000002.1:0-11077 GCA_963746455.1 Vulcanimicrobiota bacterium
ATAATTCCCAGTTCATAGCCGCGAGCCACTATCTGAGCTCTTGATCGGGCTTCCATCTTTGCGAACAGCATCCGAATGTGGAACTCGATTGTTGGGCGGCTTCGATCAAGCGCGCTCGCAATTTCCTTGCTTTGCAAGCCCCGTGCGAGTGCCCGCACTATCGCTAATTCGATGTCCGAAAGATTTCTCGCCATTGTCACCTCAAAAGTGCCGTCGGTTCCCTGCTGTTGTGACATGCAGCCCTCCGACACCGCTAAGCATAAAATATCTGCCGTATCCGAAAATGAGCGGAAGCTACAGTCTCAATGTTTCCCAGCCGGATGGCGTTGTCGCGCGGTCTGTTCGCCGTTTATCCACAGTTTATTAGCAAGGGCCTAAGCTAGGTAAGCGAGTACCGTCGCGTACTTACTGCCACGTAACCGCCTAATCGGCGCTACGAAGGGGCATCGGTCGCATGGATATTAGTTCGCGTCTGTCGGCGATACTAGACAGAGCGCTTGTATCGCATTACCGAAATCGTTGCCCCCGCTGGTTTCGGCAAGTCGACGGTGTTGCTTGAGATGGCGCGCAAACGCGATTTCCGCATTGCGTCGATACGATCAGACGAGGATGCCGTGTTGCCCTTAATGCGGGCGCTGTGTCAAGCAGTCTCGCCCGAGTTGCCCGATTTGCTGCTGGCGCTCCCCGATGCGTTCGAGAACGCATCCGAAAGTAACAAATCGGAGCTCGGCTTTACGTGGTTTGCGCAGTCTTTGCGAGGTCGAGGGTACAGAATCGCCGTCGACGACCTGCATCATTTGGGTAACGACGACACTGCTTGGGCGATGCTTTCTGATCTCGTTGAGTTCTCAATCAAGGACGGATCGCAATGGATATTGGCATCGAGAACTTAGCAGAAGGTACCGACCGTTCAATGGACAGCAAGGGGTGAAGAAGGCGTTCCGATCGACGAGCGCGATCTCGCGATGTCGGCCGATCCTGATGCGCAGTATGTTGCAGCATCCATTGGCGTCACTCTTTCCTCAGATGATGCGTCGCGAATAAATGCGATAACAAGGGTGGCCGCTGCTTTCCATATATGCTCTACGGCTGCTGAGAGAGGGTCGGGCTTCGCTCAGCTCGTTGAGACAATCGCGGTCGAGGCGTGACAATGACCATCACCTTCTCGCGCGATTGAATACTAGGAGATCGGCACGCTCCTCGCGGTGGCGATCCAGGATGGTGCGCTACCAGAAGAGTTAGAGATGGGCAACAGGGGAGATGCGCAGCGCGTGAGTAGCCTCGCTGTCGCCGGCCTTCCAATTATCCAAGGTGGCGATCGCCGATGGCGCGTTCACGACGTCTTGCGCGAGCATTTGTTGGTTCGTGACCCGGAAAAGCGCGTCGCCGCGGCTGATAAAATGGCACTTGCGCTGGAACGCCGCGAAAATCTCGACCGCGCACTCAGAGTTTCGTTGTCCGCTGGATCACCCGACACCGTGCGAGGATTGCTCGAACGCAATGTGCGCTATTTCATTGATGCCGGAGACCCTCAGTTGCTCCGCTCAGCACTTGTACTATTCTCGCATCGCATGGTTCAGCAAAGTCCGCAGCTCGCGCTCCTTCGAGGCCTCGAGGAGATGCTCCGCGGCGAGTCCCAGATGGCTGTTGGTTTCCTGAAGCGCGCAGTAGAGATAAGTCAGGGATCATTCAAGACCTATGCTCTCGCGCGGCTGCTTCAAGGTCTTTTCAACTGCGAGGGATACGCGGAAGAGGCATCCGCGGTTGCAACGGAATTGACGAACGCACCTCGACCTATCGAAGCCGAAGAAGCATGCGAAGTCCTCGGTTATCTGGCGCAGGCGTTCACGATTCTGGGCAAATTCCGTCCTGCTCAAGATGCCATTCGATCGGCCCTCGACCTGTTGCCGCGGTTATCCGACGCGATGATCGAGGCACGCACATACCTGCGCGCGGGCCGCGTGGCCCTTGTTTGCGGTTGCTTCGACGAAGCGGAATCGTTTGCCATCCGTGCGATCGCGATTGGAGAGCGGCATCGTCTTTTCGAAACTCTGTTTTGGGCTTTTCAGCTACGCCTAAATGCGGTAGCGCCCGATCGTGAAAGTAACGCAGTCGAGTACGCTCGCGAGGCCTCGCGAAATGCTGCACGCATCCTAAGCAAGGCCGCGCTTTATTCCGCTGAGACCTCGCTGATGGTGTTCGCGTGCCGCGCCGGAAGAGTCGAAGAAGCACGAGAGTTCGCGCGCGACTACTTGCCATTTCGAGGAATCGTAAGTCCCGGGTTAGCTCGCTGGTACTGACGAACGCCGCCCTGCTAGAGATGCTCGAAGGCAACTATTGGAAGGCCTCGACGTTTCTCGCCGACGTCCAGGGATTCGGCGAAGCGCCAGTCGACGGTGTCTTGTTGTCAGTGCGTGAGGTCATTTTCAAAGCGCATTCGGCGTTGTTGCAACAGCTTACGGGAGACAATCAAGCTGCGATCCGCGAGGCGAGGAACGTCTTAGAAATCTGCACTCGGCTGCGACTGGAAGGTATCGCGATCGCGGCGACTCCCGAGATCGAGATTTCACGCATCATGGCGGCGGCAATCCTCGGCGCAAATGGCATCATGCCTCAAGCTGAATCCACTCTAGACGACTTGGCGAGAAACGCGAATGAGCAATATCGACGCGATCTCGCGGTTTGGACGATTGCCGCTTTGAGTGATCGAAATGCTAAGCCATCGGATGCCGCGATCGAACACGCAAAAGGCATCGTTGAGCTCATTCGGCGAGCGATCGCGCAGGTTGAACAAGCGCCGTTGACGCCTACGGAGCGACAGGTACTTGAATCGTTGGCACTCGGCCGTTCCAGCAAAGAAATCGCGGCGTTCACTGGTAAATCCGTGAAGACAATTGATAATCACGTAGCGGCAATCTTGAGTAAACTTCAAGCGCATAGTCGCGGTGAAGCGGTCGCTCAGCAAGGCGCGCTGGACTGCTGAGCGACGAACAAGACGAAACTATCAAAGCGTAGCGAGGGCGCTTCTGAAGGTCTCCCAGGATCCAGCCGATTATCGCGTTCCTCGCATCGCGCATGAGCGCAACGAGCAAATAAACATTATGATACGAAAGCAGCTTGCGCGGCCTAGCATTTCGCCTGCACGGAAGAGATGCGATAAGATACGCGCGAGTGTACGTCTTGCAAACCTGACAGTCGCAGTCAGGATCGAGCGGCGAGAAATCGCGCGTAAAGGCGGCGTTCTTGATGTGCAGTTCGCCTTTGCGTGTCATCGCGCGGCCGTTGCGGCCGCAGCGCGTTGGATAAACGCAATCGAACATGTCGACGCCGGAATCGATCGCGACGAGCACGTCGCGCACAGTTCCGACGCCCATCAGATAGCGCGGCTTGTCCGCCGGCAGCGTCGCAGCCGCGAAGCGCATCATGCGCTCCGTCGCCTCGCGGCTTTCGCCGACCGACAGTCCGCCGATCGCATAGCCGGGAAAATCGAGCGGAATGAGCTCGTTCGCGCTTTGCGCGCGCAGCCGCTGATCGAGGCCGCCTTGCGTGATTCCGAAGAGCAACGTCTTGTCGCGCGCTTTCCATGCGGCCGCGCTGCGTTTCGCCCACTCACGTCGTGCGCCGAACCGATTCGCGTAGCGTCGCCTCGTCAGCGGGAAGACGCACGCAAACGTCCAGCGCCATCGCGATATCAACGCCGAGCGCTTCCTGAAACGCGACGACGTTCTCCGGCGTGAAGCGATGCGTGCTTCCGTCGAGATGCGAGCGAAACGTCACACCGTCGTCGTCGAGTTCACGGCGCGACTCGAGACTGAATACCTGAAAGCCACCGCTGTCCGTAAGAATCGGACGCTCCCACGCCATGAATTTGTGCAGGCCGCCGGCAGCGACGATCGTTTCGAGTCCCGGCCGCAGCCACAAATGATACGTGTTCGCGAGAATGATCTGCGCGCCGATCTCGATGAGATCGCGCGGCGCAAGTGCCTTGACCGTCGCGGCCGTCCCAACCGGCATGAACGCCGGGGTTTGCACGACTGCCGTGCGCGAGCGTCAGCGTTCCCGCGCGCGCCGGGCCGTCCGTTGCTTCGAGACGGAAGCTCACGCGCGCAAGGATTCGCGCGCTGCGAGATATTCCGGCGGAGGCTCGACTTCAAAATGCAACCGCTCTTTCGTTCGCGGATGCTTGAGATCCAAGTGCCATGCGTGCAGCGCCTGGCCCGGCAATGCGCAAGACGATGATCCGCGCGTCCATAAATCGGATCGTTGATGACCGGATGTCCGATCGTTGCAAGGTGCACGCGAATCTGATGCGTGCGTCCCGTCTCCAAGCGTACGAGCAGCTCCGCTGCAGCCTTGAGCTTCTCGCGCAGCGTGTAGTGCGTTACCGCGGCGCGGCCGTCCGTGCGAATCGCAAAACGCAGGCGATTGGCGGGATCGCGTCCGATCGGTCCGTCGATCGTCCCTTCGGGCGCGCTCGGGATACCGCGGACGAGCGCAAGATACTCGCGCTGAATGTAGCGCTTCTGCATCGCGCGGCCGAGCGTCGTCAGTGCTTCGGGCGTCTTGGCAATCGCGATCAAACCGCTCGTGTCGCGATCGAGACGATGGATCAGGCCGGCGCGCACGCGTTCACCCGGAAGCGACGGCGCGATGCGCAAGCAGCGCATTAACGAGCGTTCCATCGCTTGCACCGTGCGCCGGATGCGTCACCATTCCGGCGGGTTTGTTGACGACGAGCAGATCGTCATCTTCGAAGACGATCTCGAGCGGTAGCTCCTCGGGTTCAACGACGAGCTCCGGGCGCGCCGTCACCTCGTAGTCGACGATGTCGCCTTCGCGCAACAGCAAGCTCGGCTTGGCCGGTTCGCCGTTGACGCGAATCAGCGCAGCCTTGTGCGCGGCCGCGACGCGCGAACGCGGCAAGCCGCTGATGCGCGCGATCACCGCGTCGGTGCGGTGACCGTTATCCTCCGGCTTGGCGACGTACCGATTCAGTGCGTAAGCTCACGAGTACGAGCGTAACGACGCCGACGCTGATGCACGAGTCCGCAATATTGAAGACGGGCCACCAGCGCAGGTCGATGAAATCGACGACAAAATGATAGTGGATGCGATCGACGATGTTGCCGATCGCACCGCCGACGATCGCGCCGAATGCGATCCGCACGATCAGCGAATGGCGCGCGGCGTCGCGGAATGCGAACCAAAAGATCGCAAGCACGACGAGCGCCATCACGACCAGAAGCACCGCCGAGTCGCCGAACAGGCCGAACGCACCATGCGTATTCTGCACGTAATCCCACCACAACACGTGCGGGATCGCCGTGCGGCTTTCGTTTGGAAGGAACGTGTGCATGACGAAGCGCTTCGAAAGCTGATCGGCAACGAGCACGATCAGGGCCGAAAGCCAGAGCGCGTTCACAGGCTGGGCGTCGGAATGAACTGCGAGAAGAAACTCGCGACTTTCGAAAAGAGCCCGAAGAATGCGATGCATCCCGTCGCGACGAGCAGTCCGCCCGCAACGAATTCGATCGGTCCGAGAAAGCGCTTGATCCGGTTCATTGCGGCGAGCGAGAAGCTAATCGCCGCCGCGGCAATCAAGAACGGGATCGCAAGACCGAGCGAATAGACGGCAAGCAAGAAGATGGCGTTCAGCGATATTCGTCTGCTGGGACGCGAGCAGAATGACGCTGGCTAAGAACGGCCCGACGCACGGTGACCAACCCGCCGCAAATCCGACACCCACGAAGAACGACGCGAGCAGCGAACGGTTCGGGCTGTGGACCTGCACGCGCTTGGTCATCATCAGGAACGGAATGCGGAAGACGCCCATCATGTTCAGGCCCAAGATCACGATGACGACGCCGCCGATCTTGGCGATCAAATCTTTGTTCGCGGCGAAGGCTGCGCCGAGTGCCGCTGAGCCCAGGCCGAAGACCGTGATGAAGATGAACGAGAAGCCGAGCGTGAACGCGACGGCGTGCAAGAAGACCTTCATGCGGTGCAGCTCGTGTGTTCCGTCGCGCAATTCTTCGACGCTCGAACCCGTCAAGAACGAAAGATATGCGGGGACGAGCGGCAGCACGCACGGTGAGATGAAAGACAAGCAGGCCTGCGCCGAGCGCGGTTATGACGTTGAGATTCGGCTGCATCGACCCGCCGCGTTTCGAGCAGGATGGAGCCGTCGCCTTCGGCTAACGCGCGTTAACGTGCAGCATTGGTTTACCTATCCCAATATCAACCCGATCGCCATTCAGATCGGGCCGGTCGGCATTCACTGGTACGGCCTTTCGTACTTGGCCGGATTCATTCTGGTATTTCTCTGGTTGAACCGGCCGGCTGGGCGACGCCGGCTTGGGTTGTCGACCGAAGAGATTCAGGATTTTCTGGTGTACGCGCTGATCGGCGTACTGGTCGGCGGACGGATCTTTTTCGTCCTAGCCGATATCGTCACGCGGCACACGCTGGCCGACTACATTACGAATCCGCTCAACATCATCGCCGTCTGGAACGGCGGGATGGGATTCTTCGGCGGCTTGATGGGCGTGATGCTCGCAATCTGGCTCTTCCTGCGCAAACGCCCGCATCTGAGGTTTCAGGTGCTCGGCGACGAGATCGTGATGATGCTACCGATTGCACTCATGCTCACGCGGCTCGTCAACTTTATCAACGACGAGCTTCCGGGTGACGTCTGCAATCCGGATCGCCCGTGGTGCATCAAATTTCCGAACTACTATGGCTATCGATACCCATCGCAGATCTTCGAAGCGATTCTCGATATTCTCGTGCTGCCCGTGCTCTTTATCGTCTACCGCCGGCGTCCGCCCGACGGTGTCGTCGCGTGGACGTGGTTTACGTGCTACGGAATCTGCCGCTCGCTCGGCGAGATTTGGCGACAGCCGGACGCAACGCTCGGAGCATTCACTGCCGCGCAGCTCATTTCAATCCCGATGATCGTTCTTGGCATCTACCTGATCTGCGCGCGCCCTCCGCGGCGGCACGCACACCGACGAGACGCTAAAAGCCGGCTAGAGCTCGAACGAGACGATCTGGTCGGCCTCGCGATGGTTCGTCCAGAAATGCTTGCCGTCGTACGCGAGCGCGCGCGCAGCGAACGAGAGGTGCGCGATGTCCTCGGCCTTGTGCGAACCGTTGCTGCGCTGCACCCGCGTGACCCAGTAGTCGCCCGAGGCTTCGTCGTCGGTCGTGAGCACGTAGAACGCGCCGTTCGCGAACGTCTGTCCGCATACGCCGTGCGGGATGTCGATCGTCTCCTGAACGTTGCCCGTGTCGTCGACCGCGAGCAAGCGCTTTTTGTACCACTGGCTGACGTAGAGTCGCGTACCGTCAAATGAAAGCTGTGAGCCTGTGTCGTCGGGGCACTGAAAATCGCCGTCGCGCGTGAAGCCGACACCGGGAACGAAGCGGCGAACGAAGCGGCTGTCTTCCTCGGTCTCGCCGCAGATGACGCGCAGCTCGCCGTTCATGACGGCCATGCCCCACGGTTTGCCAGGCGCCGCGGCTTCAAATCCAATCGCCAGCGTATCCGGATTGAGGCGATAGATTTTGCTCGTCGCGACCGAGCCTATCCACAACGACGAACCATCGAACGCAACGGACTGCGGTTTTGGAAACGGCGCAGCTCGACGGCTAATCTCGCGAATCTCTTGCATCCTTCGCCTTTCAAATGGGGGAGCGGTGCGGTGCCTGTGGAAGAGAACAGTCCATGGAGCTCGCCCTCGGAGCGCCGATGAACGCTTCGACGACGATCGCTGAGCGCGTGCAACGTCTTCGTGAAGAAGTCGCGGAAGTCGCTCGCTCTGCGAACAGAAACCCAGCCGAGATTGCGATCGTTGCCGTCTCGAAGCTCCAACCTCGCGAGTTCGTCTTCGAGGCATACGCCGCGGGCATTCGTGCCTTCGGTGAAAATCGCGTCCAGGAAGCGGTCCCGAAGTTCGCCGGCCTCTCACATTCGGCCGAGCGGCACTTCATCGGGCACGTCCAGACGAACAAAGCGAACCGCATGGTCGCCGAATTCGATCTCGTGCAGAGCATCGATCGGCTCGACGCGGGCTTGGCGCTTGCCAAAGCCGCGACGCGACCGTGAAACGCCGATGCGCGTGCTGCTGCAGCTCAACATTTCGCAGACGGAACGCTTCGGGCTCCAACCCGAGCAGGCACCGGCGATCGCCGATCGTTTGCGTGCCGAGGGGCTCGAGGTTGCCGGCACGATGGCAATCGGACCGCTAACGGACGACCGCACCACTATTCGTGATGCTTTTCTGCGCGCGGCTGAGGCGCACCAGCGCGTGGGCGGACAGATCCTTTCCCTGGGAATGAGCGCCGACTGGCCAATCGCAGTCGCATGCGGATCGACGCATGATCCGCGTCGGCACGGCGATCTTCGGCCCACGCCCGAAAAAAGGAGGCACTCCCGCATGAGCGTCTTGGAGCGCATCGGTTCATTCTTCTCGTTACGCGATGACGATGACGACGATTTCGACGAACACGGTAACGTCGTCCCGATCACCTCGACCAATCGCATTCGCGCCGGTGGCGTCGAGGTCGCGATCTTCGCACCCGCCGCATTCGCCGACGTCACCGACATCGCCGACGCGTTGCGTTCGCGCCACGTTGCAATCGTCAACTTACAAGGCGCCGACCGCTCGCTTCTCCAGCGCGTTGTCGACTTCACGTCAGGCGTCGCCTACACGATCGACGGAAAGATTCAGAAGCTCGCTGATTCAATTTATCTCGTCGTGCCCGCCGGCGTTGCGGTAAATTCTGCCGGCGTTCGCGAAGCAATTCAAAACGACACACTAATCGACCTCAAGCCGCGTAGCGACATTCGGCGCGCGGCAGGGTTAAGGTACGATGCAACGGATCACGCCAGTCGACATTCAGCACAAGACCTTCAAGAAATCGCTGCAAGGCTATGACCGCGCAGAGGTCGATCAGTTCCTCGATGATCTGATCGAATCGCTCGAGGACGACGCGCAGGAAAAGGCCGCGCTCGAAGCGGAAATCGCGGACCTTCGCGAGCGCATCAGCCATTTCAAGGCGATGGAAGAATCGCTTCAGAACACGCTGATCCTCGCGCAGCGCACGGCCGATGAGGTCAAGGCGACCGCCCACAAAGAAGCCGACGTCATCAAAGCGCAAGCGAAGATGGAAGCGGAAAAGGAGATCGGCTCTTTGGTCGAACGCACCGACGAAGCGAAGCGCGAATATCAGCGATCTCTTGATAACGCCGAGAAGGCACGGAGCGAACTGAGGAGTCTGTTGATGACCCACCTTTCACTGTTGGAACGAGTCGCTCCGAGCCCGCTAACACTCAACGGCGTCGCCGAACTGCCCGATCAACATACGCTCGTCCAATGAGTCGTGCACAGGCGCCTCTCGCAGCGGTCGATCGCGCCTATCATCTCATCGGGGTTGCGGACGAAGAATTTGCGGGACGTCGCCTGCGCGTTGAAGGCGAGCGGATCACGTTCTCGCGCTACGAGAAGATTTCGCTGCTGCTGCGCACCGTCGAGGCCGATATCTGGACGCCTCAGACGCTCGAGCTGAAGAAGAACGACTCGAACTGGCTCGAGCGCGAAGCGCGCCTGCACGAAGCGATCGTTTCGCGCGCCATGGTGCAGGGCACCGTCGTCCCGGTTCAGCCTTTACGGTTTACGCCGACTCTACGTCGCTCGATATGGCGACGCGTGCGCACTACACGCGCTTCCGCCGCAGCTTGACCCGCATCGCGGGCAAGGCCGAATGGGCCGTCCACGTCTATCGCGGCCCGCACCGCTTGCCGGAGCTGACCCCGTATCTGTTGCGCACGACAATGGCGCGCCCGCGCGAAGAAACGAATCGCAAGATCGCTGCGCCCGCACAGCGATCACGTCATGCAAGTCTGGAAGGCATGCTCGGCGCTTTCGACGGCCGCGCGCCGCATCGAAGCGCTGGCCGATCCGCATCAGTTGTTCTGCGGCACGTTCCTCGTGACGCAAACGCGCCGCGACGAATTTCGCGAGACACTCGAGAAACTGCACCCGCAAGCCAAAGAGCTCGGCCTGACGTACTATCTCGAAGGACCTCGCCCCGCATTTAACTTCATCTAATCTGTCATCCCGAGCGAAGTCGAGGGACAGCGTAATGCCTCCGATATCGCCGTTTTTCCGGGCGACGGCATCGGCCCGGAAGTCACGCGTGAAGCGGTCGACGTTTTGCGTGCGGTGCGTCCGGATTGCGAATACGTGCCGTGCGAGGTCGGCGCGGGTCCGCTGCTCGCCGGCAAAGGCGCGCTGCCCGACGAGACGCTCGCGATCTGCGAGCGTGCTTCGGCGATCATGTTCGGCGCGGTCGGCGGATTCCAATTCGACGGCAAGCCGCTCGAAGAGCGTCCGGAATGGGCGCTGCTGCGTCTGCGCAAGCACTTCGAACTGTACGCAAACGTCCGTCCCGTGCAAGTTTTTCCCGGGTCTCGAAGATGCATCGAGTCTCAAGCCCGAGCTCGTGCGCGGACTCGATCTGATCGTGTTGCGCGAGCTGACCGGCGGCGTCTACTACGGCGAGCACCGCTTCGAGCGCACGCCCAAACGCCGCGCCTTCGATGAGCTGAAGTACGACGAGGACGAAGTCCGGCGCATCGCGCGCTTCGGCTTCGAGCTTGCACGCGGACGCCGCAAGAAGCTGACCTCGGTCGACAAGCTCAACGTGATCGCGACGTCGCGCCTGTGGCGCGAGATCGTCGACGAAGTCGCAAAAGAGTTCCCGGACGTCACGCTCGAGCACATGCTGGTCGATGCGACGGCGATGCATCTGGTGCGCGAGCCCAAGCGCTTCGACGTGATCGTCACCGAGAACATGTTCGGCGACATTCTTTCCGACGAAGCCGCGATGCTCGCAGGTTCGCTCGGAAATCTGCCGAGCGCGAGCATCGGTACCGGGACGACCGAGTTCGGCAAGTTCGGCATGTACGAGCCGATCAGCGGAACGGCGCCCGACATTGCCGGCAAAGGCATCGCGAATCCGACCTCCGCGATTCTCTCGGCCGCGCTGCTCTGCCGTTACTCGCTCTCTGATA
>CAVVBA010000003.1:0-730098 GCA_963746455.1 Vulcanimicrobiota bacterium
TACGAACATGAGCTGCTGAATTACGGCACCGCGAAGCTGCTTACCGTACCCGGCTTGCGGCTGATCGGGACGGCGCGCAAGAAAGCGGGCGTGATGTCCTTCGTTCTCGATGGCGTTCGCACCGAAGATGTAGGAGTCGCACTCAACCGGGAAGGCATCGCGGTGCGTTCCGGCCACCACTGCGCGCAACCGATCCTGCGCCGGATGGAGTCGAGAGCACTGTCCGGCCCTCATTGGCCTTCTATAACACCTGCGAAGAGATTGATGCCTTGGTTGCTGCCCTCTTGCAAATTCAGGCTGGTCGACCGCATCGCCGTCATTGATGGAAAGTGATCTCGTCCTAGCCAATCCGGAGGCATTGCTTTCGGATTGGCCGTGACCCGGACAGCCAAGCCATTTTCGAACCCTCGGTACAGGTCTGAAACCTGCAAGAGGCGAAGTTCGCGTAAATTACGTGGAATCAGGAGCTTCAAAATTTTCCCGCGCTTCCTGCTAGCTGCGGAATAGTCGCTAACCGCCGAGGTTTTCGAAGGAGTTCGAAGGCGAATCCCTGGCGATTCTATCGCTCAAAATTGAGTGGTCGCACAATTCCCCTCCAAGCTGCCGACAGATGAAATAATTTCCGGATTCGACGAAGAAGATGAGCTAGAATTCTGAACCATAAGAGTCCCAGGGTTCCTTGACGGCACGGAGATTCTTTGATGGCAACAACGCGCAGAGACTTCTTCAAGGCAGCAACTGTGGGCGCAATCGGCGCCACGGTATTTGGGTTCGACCTCAAACCCGCTTACGCCCAACTCAAAGAATTAAAGATTGCACGCGCTGCCGAAACGCGCTCGACCTGTCCTTATTGCGCGGTAGGTTGCGGCGTCCTCATTTATACGATCGGCGATCGGGCAAAGAATGTCACGCCGCAAGTGATCCACGTCGAAGGTGATCCCGATCATCCCACCAACCGCGGAACGTTGTGCCCGAAGGGCTCTTCGCTCGAACAGGACATGCTCAACCCGCGGCGGCTCACGAAGCCGCAAGTCCGGCGCCCGGGCGCGACGGATTGGCAGGATATTTCCTGGGACGACGCTCTGAATGAGATTGCGCAATGGACCAAGAAGACGCGCGATAACTCCTTTGTCGAGAAAGACGCACAGGGCCGCACCGTGAACCGGTGCGAAGGCATTTCGTTCATCGGCGGCTGCACGGATACAAATGAATTCAATTTTCTGGTCGTCAAGGCCATGAGGGGGTTGGGCTTGGTTTATTTAGAAAACCAAGCCCGTGTTTGACACGGCCCCACGGTCTCAAGTTTGGGACCAACATTCGGACGCGGGGCCATGACGAATGGCTGGATCGACATCAAGAACACCGACATGATGTTGATCATGGGCGGAAATCCCGCCGAGAACCATCCCTGCGGATTCAAGTGGGCGATGGAGGCCAAGCGCAACCGCAACGCCAAGCTGATTTCCGTTGACCCTCGATTCACCCGCACATCCTCTACCGCCGACCTCTTCGTCCAAATTCGCGCCGGCACCGACATTGCATTCCTCGGCGGCCTGATCCGCTATGCCATCGAGAACAACCGGATCGCCAAAGAATATCTCGTCAACTACACCAACGCCGCCTTCATCGTGAAGGAAGGCTTCAAACTTCCTGAGGACGGTCTGTACTCCGGATTTAATGCCGCGTCGGGCACCTACGATAAGACCACCTGGAATTATGAAGAGGGCGGAGACTTCAGCGGCAAGAGCGACGCCGCGACTCCTGCGCAGGCCGCCGCGGCACCGCCAGCATCCGTTGCGCCCGGCGACGCAAGCCATCCGGCGCCGCCCGCGCCGCCGCCGACGCTGCCGCCGAATGTCGCTTATGACCTCACGCTTCAGCATCCGCGCTGCGTCTTCCAATTGATGAAGCAGCAGTATTCCCGTTACACGCCGGAAACTGTCGAGCGGATCACAGGCATCCCCAAGGACCAGTATCTGAAGGCCGTCGATCTATTTACTTCAGTCCGCAAAGATGGCGACATGAAGAAGGTCGCGACCATCATCTATGCGGTGGGCTGGACACAGCATACTTTCGGAACGCAGATCATCCGTACTGCCGCCATGATTCAACTCTTGCTCGGCAACGTCGGAAGAGCGGGCGGTGGCGTGAATGCGCTTCGCGGCCATTCCAATATTCAGGGCGCGACAGATATGGCCGGCCTGTACGAGTCACTGCCGGGATACCTGAAAGGGCCGGTTCCCGACGACACGGATTTGGCCACGTATCTGAAGCGCACCACGCCGACGTCGTCCAAGCCGGCGCCGTGGGATTCGATGAACTACTACGCGAACACTCCGAAATTCATGGTGTCGTTGCTCAAGTCGTTCTATGGAGACGCGGCTACAAAAGAAAACGGATTTGGCTTCGATTATTTGCCCAAGCCCGGCCAGGATTGCTCGTGGACGCATATCTGGGACGACATGTACAACGACAAGATCAAGGGCATGATGGCCTTTGGAATGAACGGAGTAATGATCGGTCCGGACACAAATAAAAACATCAATGCGCTAAAGAAGGCCGACTGGCTGGTGGTGGGCGAGATTTATCCGGATGAAACCAGCGAGTTCTGGAGAGCGCCGGGAATTACGACCGAAGAACAGAAGAACATCAAGACTACGGTTTACCGGTTGCCCTGCGCGGGCTTTGCGGAAAAAGACGGCAGCATGACCAACTCCGCGCGCTGGGTCACATGGAAATATGCCGCGGTTCCGCCTCCGGGCCAAGCGCGGCTCGACCAGGACATCATCGCGCAGATTTTCCTGCGGGTTCGCGACCTCTATAAGAAGGATGGTGGAAAATTCCCCGACCCCATTCTGAATCTGAGTTGGGCGTATGCGGACGCGGCGCATCCTCCACTTTCCCAAGTGGCCATGGAAATTAACGGCAAAGCTCTCGCCGACCTGAAAGACGACGCAACCGGACAGGTGATCAAAGCCGGCCAGCAGTTGCCCGGATTTGCATGGTTGAAAGACGACGGCACTACGACGTGCGGCAATTGGATTTATTCCGGCATGTGGACCGAAGCCGGAGCGCAGATCCAGCGGCGAGGCACGGAGGATCCCTCCGGAATGGGCGTTTATCCCAACTGGTCGTGGTCGTGGCCGGCCAACCGGCGCGTGCTTTACAATCGCGCTTCCTGCAATCCGGATGGGAAGCCGTGGGATCCCGGATCGCAAGCAGGTCTGGTGGAACGAAGCGGCGGGGAAGTGGGTGGGCAACGACGTGCCGGACTTCAAGCCCGACTCCCATCCCAAAGATCACATGGGGCCGTTCATCATGAATCCGGAAGGCATCGGGCGATTGTTCGCTCCGATCGGTGTGCTCGCGGACGGACCGTTCCCTGAGCACTACGAACCGATCGAAAGCCCGATCAAGAATCCGCTGCATCCCGAGCAGTCGAATAATCCGCTGGTGAAGAAGTTCAAGACGCCCTACGACAAGTTTGGATCGCCGGAGGAGTACAGCATCGTCTGCACCACTTACCGGCTGACCGAGCAATATCACTACTGGACGAAGAATAATCCGATGAACGTCCAGTTGATCCCGGAACCGTTCGTGGAAATTCCGGTGGAGTTGGCGGACGAAAAAGGAATTCGCGGAACGGACAAGATCAAGGTGATCAGCGCGCGCGGAACCTACATCGCGAAAGCCTTTGTCACTCGCCGGCTGAAGCCGATGATGATCGACGGCAAGAAGGTCTATCAGATCGGGTTGCCGATTCACCAGGGATTCCGCGGCATCGACGAGGATGAAGGAAGAAATGCGCGGACGCCGGCGAATTTGCTGACGCCGGCGGTGACCGATCCGAATGCCCACACCCCTGAATCCAAGGGCTTCCTAGTGAAAGTCGAGAAGGCATAGGGAACGGACCATGAGCCAGGCGGCAACAGAGATAATCCGAATTTCCGGCCACGCCGGGGTCGTTCCCGGCGCCAGGTCTGAACCGCGAATTCCAGGTCTGCAAGCTGGTGGACACCACCACCTGCATCGGCTGCAAAGCCTGCGAAGTGGCCTGCCTGGAATGGAACGGTTACACGTTCACCGAAACCACGTTTGACAACACCTACCAGACGATGCCGGAGACGGCATGGAATTACTGGAACCTGATCAAGTTCAACGAACACGAGCGCGCCGACGGCAGCATGATGCTGCTGATGCGCAAAGACCAGTGCATGCACTGCGCCGATCCGGGCTGCCTCGCGGCTTGTCCGGCGGACGCCGCCATCGTTCAGTATGCCAACGGCATCGTCGATTTCCAGGAGGCGAATTGCATCGGCTGCGGATATTGCATGACCGGCTGCCCGTTCAACATTCCGAAATTCAGATCCGCCGTCGCGCAAAGTTTTCAAATGCACGCTGTGCAACGACCGCGTGTCGGTGGGCCTCGAACCAGCTTGCATCAAGGCGTGCCCCACGGGCTGCCTGCATTTTGGGACGAAGTCGGAAATGAAGGAACTGGCGGAGACGCGCGCCGCGCAACTTCGCGACAACTCCGGATTCCCGGATGCGGGAGTTTACGATCCGGCCGGCGTTGGCGGAACGCACGTCATCTACGTGCTGCACGACGCGAAGAATCCCGAGTTGTACGGCGGGTTGCCGAAGGATCCGCAGATCCCCTGGTCGGTGCGGCTGTGGAAGAGGCCCGCTGAAGTGGCTGGGGAATCTCGCCATGGTTGGTGGCATAGTCGGCATGGCGTTGCATTACATGCGATTTGGACCGAAGAAAGTGGAACCGATTCCGCCGGATGCTTCGCCGAATGTCTCTCGAATGATGAGCGGCGAGACGAGAGGCGCGGTATGACGACTGACGCGGTTTCGCGCTCAAGTGCCGCCAGCCGAAGACGAGGAAACGATCGTCCGCTACACGTTTGGCGAGCGCGTAAATCACTGGATCGGCGCGCTCTCCTACATCTATCTGCTGATGACCGGCCTCGCCTTCTGGTCGCCCTATCTGTACTGGCTGGCTGCGGTTGTGGGAGGCGGTCCGACTGCGAGATTCTGGCATCCCTGGTTTGGATTGATTTTTACCGCGATCGCTGTTTTGGACGTTCAAAAGTGGCGCGGCGACATGAAAATCGACGACGCCGATCGCGCCTGGGGAAAGGCGATCCCGGATTACATCGAGAACGAAGACGAGAAACTCCCGCCCGTCGGCCGTTTTAACTTCGGACAAAAGCTTTTCTTCTGGGGAATTTTCTACGGCGTGATTCTCCTGCTGCATTTCCGGCGTCGCCTTGTGGTACACAGAAGCGCTGCCATGGAGTCTCCGATTCGTTCGCTACGCCGCGGTTCTGATTCACGCCAGCGTGGCGCTCATCACGATTGGATTATTCCTGATTCATGTATACATGAGCGCCGTCCTCGAAGAGGGCAGCTTTGGATCCATGATTCACGGCTACGTCACACGAGCCTGGGCCTGGACGTTCCACCGCACCTGGTACTACGACGTCATCGGCAAGCCCCGGCCTTAACGATCGCCTTGACGATCGCCTTAACCATGAACGATGCGAAGTGGGATCGCCGCATTCGCCGCGCCAACGAACTAGCTTCGACTTACCCGTTCTCCGCCGAAGGGCTGCGCTACTACGCCCGCCTTGCAACATTTCAGAAGAGTGTTTACGGCGAAATCGAGAAAGCTCTTGCGGATTCGCCGAAGATTTCCTCCGATCGCCCTCTGCGGGATGAATTGGATTTTTTTCTCCTGCTCCCGAAGTTTCCGGGATTTCTATCAGTAATTCAGAAGATTGCGCCAGCGCTGCTTGCCCAGGCCGCCGCTACTTTGGCGCTGAAGGGGTCGGCGGCATGGCAGCACGCGATTGAAGACTTCTGGTACAGAGATCCAGATTTAGCCGCTGGCGGGGATGACGCGGAAGAAATCGAGTCCTCTGATCAGAGTGTTGTGTCCCGCTCCGATCGAGTGCTCGCCTGGTTTTTTCTTCAACCGTACGCGGAATATCTTGCGGATCACCGCGAAATTACCGTTTTCGATGGAACTCCATCGACGTGCCCGCTTTGCGGCGGCAAGCCTGCCGTCGGCGTATTGCGGAGCGAAGGCGATGGTGCAAAAAAGTCGCTGATTTGCATGCTTTGCGCGCACGAATGGCTTTTCCGAAGAATCTATTGTCCGGCATGCGGAGAAGAGAGAGAACCGCAGATGGCATTTTATTCGGCGCCCGAGATCGCTCACGTGCGAGTGGACGTCTGCGATACGTGCCACACTTATCTGAAGAGTGTCGACTTGACGAAAACAGGGCTGGCAGTTGCTGTCGTCGATGAGCTGGCGACCATCCCGCTGGATCTATGGGCGCGCGAACACGGGTATGAGAAACTGCAAATCAACCTGCTTGGAACGTGAGGAGAAGTTCCGGATGACCTCAGCACGCAAAGTTAGCGACGCCTGGCCGGCTCGTCCTCTGCTGGATGGCTCTGCTCGGGCGTGAATTAAAGTGTCGTACCTGGAAACTCCTCGTAGGCATGTTCTCCGTGGATGGATTCATCGAGACCTATCTCTTCGCTCATTTCGTCGACTTTCACGGTCGTGAACATATCGATGATTCGTAACATCGCATAGGTGAATGCGAAGGCCCATACCGACGAGAAGATAATCGCCACGACCTGCTTCACGAGGAACATCGGATCGCCGTAGAGCAGTCCGTTCGCGCCCGTGGGATTAAACTGCCGGTTGGCGAAGATTCCCAGCATGACGATGCCGAGGGCGCCCCCGACGCCGTGAACTCCCCAGACATCCAGCGCATCATCCCATTGCATTCTGTTTTTCAGCTCGACGGCATAGTAGCAAACGACTCCAGCAACTAAGCCGATGATGACCGCCGTGGACGGAGAAACGTAGCCCGCCGCAGGAGTGACGGTGGCCAGTCCGGCAACGGCTCCGGTCAGCAAGCCGAGGAATTTGGGCTTTTTTTCGTTGAACCATGCCACCAGCATCCAGGCGACAGCCGCAAACGAGGCGGCCAGATCGGTGTTGAGAAATGCAGTGGCGGTCACCGAATCCACACGCATTTCGCTCCCGGCGTTAAATCCATACCACCCGAACCACAATAGGCCGGTTCCCAGCGCGACCAGTGGAATGCTATGCGGGCCACGATCCGCCGTGCGCCGCCTTCCCACGTACAACACTGAAGCCAAGGCAGCGATGCCCGCGATGTTGTGCACCACAATGCCTCCGGCAAAGTCCAACACTCCCCATTTCTGCAGCAGGCCCCCACCCCAAACCATATGAACAAAGGGAAAATAGACGAAAGTCAGCCAGCCGGTCAGGAAAAGCATGTACGCCTTGAATGTGACCCGATTGGTGAACGCGCCCGAGATGAGCGCGGGAGTGATGATGGCGAACATCATCTGATACGCAATGAACACAAATGCCGGGATCGTGTCATTCGGCGAGGCGGTAGTCAAATCGATCCCGCGCAGAAATGCATGGTCGAAATTCCCGATGATCCCGTGCCAGTCGCCGCTGAAACACAATGAATAACCGTATGAATACCAGATCACCGTCGTCCATCCCATCGAGACAAAGCTCTGAATCATGATGGCGAGAACGTTCTTGCGCCCGACCAGCCCACCATAAAAAAATGCGAGACCCGGTGTCATCAGCATGACCAGGCTCGTACACAGGATCATGAAACCGGTATTACCGGTGTCGAGATGTAGCATTGAAGGTTCTCCAGGCGACAAAGGTTAGCATAATCGCACGGAAGCTGGGGCTATCCCGCCTCGTTCGATGAGAAAAACGGACTCCCCGACGGCCCACTCGCTTAGCCGATCATTTTGCGTTGATCGCCAATGCGGCGCTCGCGTTCGTTTGCGAATCGCTCCACGCCTTTGAAAATCGAATCGGGATCGAGATGCGCTTCCGCGATCACCTCCGCTTCGAGGCCGCCGCTTCTCCAGGAATTGTCGAAATCGGAGGTGAGCGAATACTCATCCGTCAACGGACCGAGGTTGCGCAGTGGCCAAATGCGCCGCGTCCCCGTTGACACCACCATTAAGTCGTACCGAGCCTGGGGTGGCAGCACGGAATCGCGATATGCCTGTGGCTGGCGATCGAACAGCTCCTCGCTGATAACGGCGATCACCTTCACGTTTACACCGGCGGATTCGAGCTTCGGCAGCACTTTCATGAGGTTCACCGTCGAACTCGACCCTTGCGCGATCACGTAACCGTGATGCGGCTTTCCGGGCGCGAAGTCACGGATCACGTACAGGCCTTTTGCCGCAGCGCGCAGATCGGTGTCGGCGAACAGGCTGCGGTCTGCCACCGGGAAGTCAGGACGCGCGACTTCCAGCGTGATGATGCCCACGTGCGGATCGCGCGCGGCGATTTCCGCCGCCGCAAAATAGCCGGGCGCGACATCGTTGTAATCCCAAAAGCTCAAATTGATCACTTGGCCGCGTGGGAACAGCTTCCATACTTGCGGCGCAAAAATGCCGAAGTGGGTGCGGGCGTCGGCCGCGGTTTCAGGACCGGAGTGCGCAGCCAGAATATGCAGCACGCCGACGCGGAACTTGCTGTCCTGATTTTGTTGACTCCAGACACGCGCAGGAGTGTACATCAGGGGCGTGAACGCTCCGTAGGTGCCACTCAAAGCCCAAACGCCCGCAAATTTTTCGGGATCGACTGAGGCGCTTTGACTCACCAGCCCGATGGCGGTCGAAACATTGCCGGCTTCCTGAATGGGCGCTTTCAAGCGCGTGCCCAGCGGATTGTCTTTGGGGCTGTAATGTCCCCACAAACTGCCGTGCTCCACGTTGATCGACTCGGAAAGGTCGGCAGCCACGGTGAAGAATCGTCCTTCGGTGACGTAATTCATCCACTTGATGATTTCCGAAATCGCGCGGCGCGCTCCGGCGGGCTCGCCGGGTTTTTTGAACAGGGAAATGCTGACCTGCTTCTCTGCACCGGAAATCGCATTGCGAATCGAGACCTTCTGCGGTTCTTCGGGCAGCGCTCGGACGCGCAGGCGATCGTCGAGGAACGGATCGCTCGTGGCCGAAATGCGCAACTTCACGTCGTCGCGCACGGTATTGCCGATTTCCACCAGGCGGTCGGCGAGGCGATCTCCCAGGTCGTTGCTGTCGAGCAGCGACATGACAACGTCGATGTTGGTCTTGAACTGGATCAAGCGCTCGCGATTGTCGGTGACTGGGCCCTTGCGGATTCCTTCGAACTCAACCCCGTAACGCTTCTCGAAGGTCTGCGCCAGCGCGAGAAAGTACTCCGAGTTCATCTTCAGGGCGTAGGGATGACTGGGGTAACTCACCAATTGATCGCCGCCATAGCCGGGGATTTTTCCGTCGACGGCTGCCGGCCAGTAGCCTTTGATCGTCTTGCCGATCGCGGCGACAGGGCGGCGGTCGTGTGCATCCACTTCGTCCATTGCTTTCAGCACCGCGGTTACCTGGCCGTAATCGTTGCCGTTCCTCAAGGTGAAGACGTTCCACCCATAGGAAGTCCATTGACTGACAAGATCGTAACCCTCGAAGCTCGCGTCGATCACGCCGCCAATCTTGCCGCCAATCAGGCAATCGTCGATGCCGGCGTTGTTGTCGGAGATCATCACGCGCAAACGCTTGCCCACTTGCAGGGCGAGTGCCTGGGTCTTGAACTCCTGCGCGTGACCTTCGGTGAGCGCGAATTCACCCTCCAGCGCGATGACCTTCGGCGACGCCGGAGCGCCCACCACATCCCAGAAGGCGGCTTTGCCTGCGGCCGTCGCGATGCCGATGCCCGAGGGGCCGCCGTTCACGTCATTAGTGACGTCGATGCTTTCGGCATGGCCCGAGAGCGCACGAATGCCACGGCCCTTCGCTTGCGAGAACAGGGGATGGTCTTCCAGACCCGTATCGTGCAGTAGAGTCTTCAGCGCGCCCGCCCCACGCCGGAATCCTAACGCGTCGATCGGCAGCATCGCGGCGTGCGGGTCGACGCGATAACGCGGATCGCCGGTCTGCTGATACTTGCGATACAGCGCTTGGCCCATGATCATCCATAGCGCGTAGTTCGTGGGGATCGAGTGGCCCGCCGCCAGCATGAATTTGTCGGAGTAAGGATGCTTTGGCCGGCGGTAGTCGTAACGGAGCCCGCCGTTTTCAGGACCCACCAAATGCGCCGCGACATTGTACGGCGTGTATGCGAGCGGGCCGCCGAGATGTCCGGTCTGCGCGTAATTTCCGAGCAGCACCAGCGTCATGCAGGTCATGTATCCAACGTCATCGAGAAGCGGATCGTAGGCGAATTGCTGCTCAGAGGGGGCAGGAATCACTTGAATGGACGATGTCATAGAGGTTCTCAAGAAAGCTAGACCACTAGTATCACCGAAAATCTGGGAAAATGGGGCCGCTAGTAGCTGAACAGGACCCATTTTCGCAAATTTATTGGGCAAATGGTCTGCTGCCACTCCCGAAGCCGTAGACAACGTTGGTTCTAGTTACGGACTTCTGATTATCGGTTCTCATCAGCGGATCGAATTTTAGCATTCCTGGGCGAAGGGCTTGCGGTCACAAACGCGAATGGTTTGCGATGCCTGACCTTGCTTCCGGTCTTGGCTTCTGGTCGTCCTGGGGCCTGGTGCGTGTGGTTGTCCCGGCCTGCGGCGAGTGTAATGGGGATGTTACGTCAAATGACAAACTCTTTGCCCAGTAATCTTGCGCGGTAAGCGACGCAGCCGTACCATTTCAATCATGTCCGCTTTGCGCTGGCTCTTCTTCGTAGCAATTGCATTCAATATTGTTGCTCTCGCGCAGGAAGGTGGCCAGCCGGAGAAAGACCCGCACCGTCCACCCTGCACTAGTGCTCAGTGCCGCAAGGTGAAATCCTTTGTAAAAACCCACTACTGTGGCGCTCCAGAAGGAAATGGCCCCGATGATAGCTGTGAGATTCGGGAGCCGAAGAAGCGCTTGAATGTCAAAGTGACTGCGAACTACAACTGCAAATGGGTTGATGGCGTGCGAAATTGCAAACAGTTGGGAGAGCCGTCTCTTGAATTGCGCGGTGTTCTCGTCGGCGAACTGCGGAGGCTTGGTATACCAGCAAAGGCAAAGGGACAGACTTACTTCACTGTTTGGCAGCCGACTGGGTCGGATTGGTCGCTGGTGGAAGCCTACTACGATCACATCGAAGGGTCGGATGTGACGTTGTGTCAGGTGATTGCGATCATCGACCAGAATTCTCATGTGTCCGTGCTGCGAAAGGTGCCATTCCAAAAGACTGACGCAGATAAGAACACAGTGACGACATGGTCTCCAATTGATTTAGCTGATGTCAACGCTGACGGGCAAATCGAGGTCATTTTGGAAGGGGACGCTTATGAAGATCACTGGATCGAAGTTGTTGGCATGAAGGACGGGTCGTTCAGGACGATCTATTCGGGCCTTGGATACTATTTGTAGCCTGCAACTGTCGAAATCAGGCGATTACACTCATTGACCCTCAATGAGTGGGCGGGGATCCACTGTTACCCCGTGGGTGTGTGGCGCATTTACGGTGTTACCTCGAAGACGACGCCCCCGTCATTGGCTCCGCCAACAAAGGTCGTGCCATAGATATTGCCCGCGCTGTCGAGAGTGACTCCGCCATAAGGCTGGTCTCCATCTGTGCCTCCTGTGAATATGTACAATATCGTCTCGGTCCAAACGCCGCCGGATGGGATTAGTTCCCAAACCGTGCCCGCGTTGTGGGTGAGGCCGCAGCAGGTTGTACCGTACATGTTGCCGGATGCATCGAAGGTGGGGCCGGAAGGGGATTCGCCGTCGACGAGAACGCTGAAGTCGTGAACGATGCTTTCGGTCCATCGTCCGCCTGCCGCTGGCTGCAATTCATAAATCGCGCCATAGCCGTTAATGCCGGCGCCGTAGAAATTTGAGTCATGGTATACGAGGACGTTGGGCGCGCCCACATCTCCGTTGTAACTGCCAAAACTATATAAGTAGCTCACTTTCGCGGTGCCGTTGGCTCCAAAGGCCATTCCGAAGAAGGTTCCCTCCTGGAACAACCCGCCTTGACTGGTGGTGGCGTAAATTTTGCCAGAAGGAGTGAACGCCAGACCGCCGGTGGGATAATCGCCATCGTGACCGATGTCGTTGAAGCTATACAGAGTCTTTTGGCGATAGGCCGACCCAGACTTGACGAACTCAAACGCGGCTCCAACGCCGTTAGCCCCGCCCTGAGAGGTAGTAAGGTAAATATTGCCGGATGAATCCAGATTCACCTCGGAGGGGTACTTTCCATCCCCGCCAGTGCCGCTAAAGCTATGGAGAACCCTCTCAACCCACCCGCCGGCATGCGGGGAGAGCTCAAATACCGTCCCAAATCCATAAACGCCACCGTAGACGGATGATCCCCAGAGGTTGCCTGCGGAATCAATCACCAGCCCAGCCGACGCCGTTTGCGCATCCGTACCATTTCCGAAGCTGTGCAGAATCGACTCGGTCCAGCCTCCGCCGGGTTGCGGCGACAGTTTGTAGACGATGCCAGCATTGTAGGCTCCGCCTCCCTCGGTAGTGCCGTAAAGATTCCCGTGCGCGTCGAAGACAATGCTGCCGGTTGGGGTGATTCCGTCTGTGCCGTTGGGGCTAAAACTATAGAGAACGGTTTCTGTCTGAGCCGCCGCGCCAGTAGCCGCCATTAAAATGCACAAAACCAAAAGCGTCGATAGTACGGCCAGGGTTGAGGAAGATTTTTTGATTTTCACGGAGTGCTCCTTTTCAGTCTCAACAGTGAGGAGTGGTATGCGTTCTTTCCCGGGAATATACAGCCGCGACAGTCGACGCCAGCGGCTTTCAAACGTGAGAACAGTCCTCACGCGAGGGGGGGGTGAACTATACTGCCGCAAATTTGTGCTGTCAAGGGAGACGCGGCATTTGGGCGCGGCCATTACAATTGTGCGGAGCATGCTAAGGTTGCGGAAAAGGCTTATGGAAAGGTCACGCAAATTTTGAAGGGTGTGCCAACAACCTTCGCTAAGGTGGACCGGCAACTATGAATGGCCCTCCCGGGCCAGGACCGGTGAAGGCCAGTCGATCGCAGTGGTGGAGGTGGGCCGGCCTCGCCACGCTTATCGTTTTGGCCGCCGCGGCAGTGGGTGTGCGCTGGGCGATCAGCCGCGCCGAACCCATTGTGAAGGCCCGGGTGATTGAGAGTTTGTCGAACCGGTTCGAGGGCAAAGTCGATCTGGCAAGTTTTCACGTTTCCGTGATGAACGGAATTGAAGTTTCCGGTGGCGGCCTGAGAGTTTTTGGCCCGCACGATCCCAATCCTTACGAGCCGGGCGTCCAGGCCGTGATCGCGATCGAGGAATTTCGCTTTCAATCCACGCTCCGGAATCTGTTTCGCTCACCCATGCATGTCGACACCGTGTATGTGAAAGGCCTCGAACTAAACATCCCACCCAAAGAAGATCGCGGCGAAATTGCGAAGATGGATAAAGGAGGGCGGAAAATCTCCATCGTGGTCGACAAATTCGTTTGCGAAGACACCGAGCTGCTGATTAATACTTCCAAGCCGGGAAAGCCGCCTCTGGAGTTTGCCATCGGGAGCTTGCGGATGAAAGATGTTGGGCCCGGCCAACCCATGCACTTCGATGCCACGCTGGTGAATCCCAAGCCGGTGGGAGATATTCAGTCAAGTGGCCTGTTCGGGCCGTGGCGGCAGGACAATCCGCGGGATACGCCAGTGCAAGGGGATTATTCGTTCCGCAATGCCGATCTGGGCACGATCAAGGGAATTGGAGGAACGCTTTCCTCGACCGGTAAATATGCTGGAACTCTGGGCAACATCGTTGTGGATGGAAAGACCGACACGCCGGACTTCCAGATCAACTCAAGCGGGCAGGCGGTGCCTTTGCACACGGAGTTCCACGCCGTGGTTGATGGCACAAGCGGGGATACATATCTTCAGCCAGTGAATGCGACGTTTCTTCATTCGTCGTTTTCCGCAAGCGGCTCCGTGATCAAGCTGAAGAGTCCCAAGGGCCACGACATCGAGCTGGACGTCGTGATTGAGCACGCGCAGATTGAAGATTTGCTCAAGCTGGGGGTGCGCACCGATCCACCGATCATGAGCGGCCCGGTGCAGATGAAAACCCGGCTCAGTATCACTCCCGGCAGTGAGAGCATCAGCGACAGAATAAAGCTGGCGGGCGATTTTCACGTGCAGCGCGCGCATTTTGCAAACGAAAAAGTGCAGGGCAGGCTTGATTCGTTGAGCCTGCGCAGCCAGGGCAGGCCCAAAGAGGCGAAAGCCCACGACCAGCCGGATGTGCCTGTCGATCTGCAGGGCGTCTTCTCCCTGAAAGATGGGATGCTCTCCTTTCCGGCGATTCATTTTCTGATTCCCGGGACGCATGTCGACATGACCGGGGACTACAGCCTGGACGGAAAAACCTTCGATTTTCACGGGACAGTGCGTCTGGACGCGAAGGTCTCACAAATGACCACGGGCTGGAAATCGATTCTATTGAAACCGGTCGATCCTTTTTTCCAGAAGAACGGGGCTGGTACGGAAATCCCGATCAGAATCACGGGGACGGAATCGGAGCCACATTTTGGGCTGGACTTTGGCCATAAGGATGAAAAAAATGATGCGGGCGGGAAGCAGACGAACACCGACGCTGAAAAGAAGCGGTGAGATTTCGTGATGGCGGGAGTGTCAGGCTGCCGACCGATCGCATAGGCCGAAGAAGGAGTCGCGCGATTCTAAGCCTGAGGCATACTCTACGGATGATTCGCTTTTGGAGGAAGAAACTTATGAAACGAATCGTTGTCGTTCTGCTTGCAGTTATTACAGCGGCTGGCCTGGTTGCCTTCACTTCCTCTGCGCCTGGACGCGATGAGGGCAAGGCCTCCCGGATGTTTGGGATCAAGATTTATCCCGGATACCGGGACTGGAGTCTGATCTCAGTCGCCCACGAAGCTGGCGACCTTAACGATATTCGCGCCATCCTGGGCAACGACGTGGCGATCAAGGCATACCGCGATGGGAAACTTCCGTTCCCTGATGGCGCAGTGATTGCGCGCGTCGCCTGGAGTTACGTGCCGTCGGAGGAAAACGACAAAGTCTTTGGTCGCGCCCAATCGTTTGTTCCCGGGCCGGCCCCGGAGTGGTACCTGCAGTTCATGGTCAAGGATTCGAAAAAGTACGCCGCAACGGGGGGCTGGGGATTCGCCCAGTTCGATCCGAACGGCAACCCTACCACCGAGGCGAAGCTTAAGACTTGCTTCCCTTGCCACGATCCAATCAAAGCTCGCGACTTTGTCTTCACCCGTTACGCGCCGTGAGAACGAGCGCGCGGGTTGCTCGACTCCGCAAAGCGTCCTGCCGACGATGGAATAGCTATTGAGTGCAGCGGACTGGTCATACTGCTCATAGGGCGCAGTCAGCGCGGCGTCGTAGCGCCTCGCCGGAATGTAATATCGCAAATTATGCCGCCATGCAACCACTGCATGGAATCCGTCCATCGCTTACTTTACGTATTTCGGTCCGGCGGGCGTGTCCCACGGATCGTAATGCAGCGCGAACCGGACTCTCTCGGCGATCGGCGGATGGCTATAGGACCAGAACACGAGCAATGGATTCGGCGTGGGATAGTCGTAACTTTTCTCTCCCAGCTTCTGAAAAGACGAGGCCGCGACCTGGTTGTTGTTAGGGAACAGCCCGTGTGTGACTTCGAGTCCGTAGATATCGGCCTGATGTTCGATGTGGCGGCTGAAGGTGTTGGCGACGGGTTCGCCCACGAGCGTGAGCAGTGAGAGCGCCAGCATCAGCACGGGGAGCGCAGCCATGTCATCGACACTGCGGATTCGCCACTGGCCGCCCCATCGCGCCAGCAGAAAAAGAACAAGGCGGCGTCCCAGCCAGAAGCCAACCAAAGAAGTCGCGGCAAAAAACGCCAATCCTTTGTACACGTGGTCGAGCACGTAGTGTCCCATCTCGTGGCCGAAGACGAACAGGGTTTCGGGGATGGTCATGTCGCGCGACGTGTTGTCCCACACAACCACGCGCTTGGTGGCGCCAATGCCGGTGACGTAGGCGTTGTAGGTGGTGACCTTTTCGCTGGCCTTCATCTCAAACATGCGGTCGCGGGGAATGGCGAGCCCGGCGCGCTGAATCACTTTTTCGATCTCGGTGACCAGTTGTGGCTGCGTGTTCTCGAGCGGCTCGAAAGTGTTGAACATCGGGTCGAGAATGACCGGCGCGACAAAGACCAACAGAACGATAAACGGCAGCGTGAGCAGCCAGAAGTAGAACCACCAGCGCCGCGGGCTTTTCCGAATGATCCGGAACAGCGCGAATACGGTGGGTACGGTGATGACGAGCATGACCGCCTGGGCTTTGCACCAGTCGGCGATCCAGGATGCCCATCCCTGCACAGAGAGTCCATAGGCGAGCGAGATGTGGTGGTGGTACAGGTCGATCGGAAGGGAGATCACCGCGATCAGAAGCGTGAGCAGCGGCACAAAGATGAGCGCTTGAGCAAAACTGTTCTTGCTGGCGATCTCGGCGAGATCGCGGAATGCGGGGCCGACGCGTAACTTCAGCAGAAACCACAAAACCACAATCCCGAAGATCATGCCGAATAGATAAAGCCCGGTGCGAATGGCATAGAGCGCCTCGGCTTTCGCCAGCTTATCGGGAGGCAAGGTGTAAGCCGTGACTCGGAGTTGCTGCGGCTGAGCGGCCTGCATCTGCGAGGAGTTTCGAATTCTGAGCGGAAGACTGCGCGGAGTTGAATATGGGCGCAGCGATAAACAAGGACCAGAGGACCAGGCACGCAGCGATTTGCTTGGGTTTTCGTTTGTAAAATAATCTGGACATATCGTGAAGGATCCTTTGTCATGCCGCAAGTGGGGCCAAGACAATGAATACAGAACATCAGGAGCATCTGGCAAGCACCGATACAGGCTATAATTTGCGACACGGATGCCTCTCGCCTCTGGCACGAAACTCGGGCCGTATGAAATCCAGTCGCCGCTCGGCGCCGGCGGCATGGGAGAAGTTTACCGCGCCCGCGATACCCGCCTCGACCGCGCCGTGGCGATCAAGGTGCTGGCTTCCCACCTTTCTTCTTCTCCAGAACTGAAGCAGCGCATGGAGCGCGAAGGCAGGGCCATTTCTTCGCTGAACCATCCCCACATCTGCCAGTTGTATGACATTGGTTCGCAGGACGGCACCGACTATCTGGTGATGGAGTTTCTGGAAGGCGAAACTCTGGCGGAGCGACTGCGCAAAGGCCCGCTGCCGCTGGGCGAGATTTACAAGATTGGAATCGCGGTGGCCGAAGCTCTGGGGGTGGCGCACCGCAGCGGCATTGTGCATCGCGACTTGAAGCCGGGAAACATCATGCTGACCCATGCTGGCGCAAAGCTGATGGATTTCGGGCTGGCGAAGCCGCTCGGAACGCAGCCCGCGGCCTCGGGATCGGCGTCGGCGCCCTCCTTCACCGCCGCGGCCACGTTAAGCGGGGCTACACCGTTAAGTCCGCTCACCACAGCGGGCAGCATCATCGGCACCATTCAATACATGTCACCGGAGCAGATCGAGGGAAAAGAAGCGGATGCGCGCTCCGACATTTTTGCCTTTGGCGCCGTGCTCTATGAAATGGTGACAGGCAAGCGGCCGTTTTCAGGCAAGAGCCAGATATCGCTGGCGTCGTCGATTCTGGAAAAAGATCCGGACCCAGTCGGCGCGGCGAATCCGAATGTGCCGCCGGCGTTTGAGCATGTGCTGACGACCTGCCTGCAGAAAAATCCCGACGATCGATTCCAGTCGGCGCATGACATCAGGCTCGAACTGCAGTGGATTGCGGCAGACCGGCGCGCCTCCGTGGAACAGCCGAAAGAGACGGCGAAAGCAGCATCGTTGCGACAGAAGCTTGCCTGGGCTGCGGCTTTGCTCGTTGCCGTCGCACTGGGGCTGGCCGCTGGTGTCTTCTTTCGCCACGCCCCTCCATCTGCCCAGAGCATCCGAACGATCGTCGATCCCCCGGAGAAGACTAAGCTCAATCTGGTCAACGATAGCGCCGGGCCACCGGTGCTCTCGCCCGATGGTACGTCCCTGGCTTTTACAGCCACTAGCGCGGAAGGTAAGACCATGCTCTGGGTTCGTCCCATGAACCTGGCGGAAGCACACATGTTGCCGGGCACGGAGGGCGCCATTTTTCCCTTCTGGTCTCCCGACGGCCGCTCGCTCGGGTTCTTTGCCGACGGCAAGGTGAAAACGATTGACCTGAACGGCGGCGCAGCCCAGGCGGTGGCTGACGCTCCATTCGGACGCGGAGGCGCGTGGGGGCCGGGTGGAGTGATCGTGTTTTCTCCGCTGACGCAATCAGGGCTGATGCGGATCAGCGCCACCGGGGGAACTCCGGTTCCGCTCACGAAGGTCGATACGGCTTTGCACACATCGCATCGCTGGCCATTTTTTCTTCCCGGTGGCAAACACTTTCTTTATTTGGCGATTAATCACGATCCTTCCAAGGCGGCCAATGATGCCGTGTACTACGCTTCGCTCGACGGCCGCGAAAATCGCGAAGTGCTGCGCTGTCAGTCCAACGCCGTTTACGCCGATGGCTACCTTCTGTTCGCGCGCGGCGACCAGTTGATGGGACAACCATTCGATCCCGACACGGGAACCCTGAGCGGAGAACCCCAGAACGTGGCCAAAGGCGTGGAGAACGACATCAGCACCTGGCACGTGGACGCCTCGGCTTCCGGTGACGGTTTGCTGGTCCTGGCTAGCGGGGGAACCGGCGATTGGCAGTTGCTTTGGGTGGATCACAACGGAAGGCAGATCGGCACTGTTGCCGACAAGCTTGGCGGCCTGCGAAATGTCCGGCTCTCCCCACAGGGCGACCGCATCGCCCTGGAGATGGACGCTGGTGTGGACGACATCTGGGTGCTCGATGTCGCGCGCGGGATCAAGACCCGGCTGACCTTCGGTCCGGCTATGAATGCATATCCGGTGTGGTCACCCGACGGCAAGTGGATCGCCTATGTCTCCGATCGAAATGGCAGTTCGAGTATCGTCCGCAAGCCCTCCGATGGCAGCGGCGCGGATGAACTGTTGCTTACCGAAAACCAGCTCTCGTTCCCCATGGACTGGTCGCAGGACGGCAAATATCTGATCTATGCGAGGGGCATGACGACTGGCGACACGGGGGTGTGGGCGCTGCCTCTGGAAGGGGAGCACAAACCGTGGCAGGTTTTGGCGCGGGGCGTCGATCCCCGCCTTTCGCCCGACGGCCGGTGGCTTGTCTATACGTCGATCGAGTCCGGCGCGCCGGAGGTGTACGTGGTGCCGTTCCGCGGCGGGCAGGGCAAGTGGCAGGTCTCCGCCAAGGGGGGAAGGAGTCCGCAGTGGAGCAAGGACGGCAAGCTACTCTACTATTTTGACGAGTCCAATAATCTTGCCGTGGTCCCGGTCAAAGACGCCGGAGGCACGCTGCAATTCGGCGCCAATCAGACGATCGTTGCCAGTTGGGCCTCGCCGAATCTGATCTACGATGTCACCGCCGACGGGAAGAAAATCCTGATGGACCAGATTTCGCAGCAGGTCAGCCAATCCATTACGGTGGTGACGAATTTTACGGCGGGGCTGAAGAAGCAGTAAGTCTGGCTAGTGACGGCTCGTGTTTGCACGCTTGCAAAAGTCTACGAGCCGCCGGGCCGCTTCAGTCGAGGCCGTGGATGCGCATGTTCACGAGCTGATCGATGCTCAGGTCATGCAGGCCGCGCGAGCGCATGGCGGCGATATATTCCGGCGTGACGCCATGGATGCGCATGGCAACCAGTTCGTCCGGGTCGGGATGCTTGTAGCCCAGCCCTTCCAGTTTGTCGATGAACTCCGGGGACACGCCGTGGATCCTGAAGGCGATGAGTTCTTCAAGATCCACATGATGATAGCCGCGCTTTTCCAGTTCCTCCATCCACTCCGGCGTGGCGCCATGAATTCTCATGGCGATGAGGGTATCTTCGTCGGGCGAGTAGCCGGCTTGATGGAGATCGCGGATCATCTGCGGCGTAACGCCGTGGATGCGGAAAGCCACGAGCTTGTCGCTGTCGGAAATCTTGAGGCCAACCGCCCGCAATTCTTCGATGAAGGCGGAATCCACGCGGAAGGTGCGGAACGCAATTAACTTGTCGGCGTCCAGGTCCTCAAGGTGTTCGTTCCGCATCTGGCGGGCAAATTCCAGGCTGACATCCTGCGCCGCCATCTCGTACTGCTGGTCCGGGTCAATGACAAACTCGAACTTGCGCATTTCCCCTGCATAGTTCGGGTCGGGCTGGAAGTGAAAAATGCCTGCGCCCTCGCCGTCGTTGAGAAAGCCTTCGCATTCGAACTTGCCGGCATCGCGTGTGATGGTGAAGTGCACATCCTGGCGACCGGATTTCGAGAAGTCGACGCCGGCGAAGGAACTCATGGGCCAGTCGGATTCATGATTGGAATTTCCGCCGTGGTGATGCTCGATCAGCGAAAACTCGACTTTGCCCGCGTCGTCGGAGCGGCTGAGGGTCCAATCGCCGCTGCGAGTATTCGTGCTGGCGTAACCGCGAATGGCTGCGCGATTCTTGACGGCCGCGAAAATCATGCACATGCCGAATAGCAGAAAGGCAAGAGTTCGAGCGTATCTCATGGACATTTTCTTCTCGTGACGTTTACAGGTCGGCAGGTTGGTCGAGGATTCCGACTTCCTTGAGCTGGATCAGCTTTTCCAGGCTCAGGTTCTGGAACCCGTGCTTGACCGCGCGCTCAATAAATTCCCGGTTGACGCCCTGAATTCTGGCATCCACCAGCTCTTCAATCGTGAACTTGAGGCCAGCGGTTTGCATCTCTTTGATGTACTCGGTAGTCACGCCCTGAATTTTCATGGAAATAAGATCATCCACGGTCGGCTTGAAGCCGAGAGCATGAATCTCGCGCACGAATTCAACGGTGACACCCTGAATTCGCATGCCCACTACCTCGTCATCATCGGGCTTCAATCCCTCGTCGTGCAGGCTCCGCACGTATTCGGGCGTGACGCCTTGAATCTTCATACCGATGAGCTGATCGACGCCGGGCTGCATGCCAACGTCCTTCAGGCCGCGGACGTAAGCGGGGTCGACGCCCTGGATTTTCATGCCGACGATCTGGTCATTATCGGGATTTAACCCGAGGCTGCGTACTTCGCGAATGTAATCGGGCGTGACGCCTTGAATCTTCATGCCGACAATCTCGTCGACATCGGGATGGAGCCCCAGTTCGTGTATTTCGCGAACGTATTCGGGCGTAATACCTTGAGTCTTCATCTCGATGAGTTGATCGATCGTTAACTCGCCAAGACCCGCAGCCTTCATGTTGTCGATGTAGGAGCCGCCAGGAGCAGGTGCGGCTTGGGGACGAGCCGCTGAAGGCTTCGGAGCCGGAGCTGGAGCCGGAACGGGAGCGGTTGGAGCGGCGGGTGCAGATGCTGCCTGCCAAGTAGGCGCCGTCCAGTTGAAGGGTGCGCCGGCATGAACGATTGGTTTTGGGTAAGCGATGCCGAGCAGGGCATTGCCCGCGACCAGCGCGGCGACCAGGCACAGCAGGCCCCCGGTGAGGCCAATGCCACGCGTTTCCGCGCCGGCCGGCTTCAGGCCCAGCACGCGGAAAATGCGATGGGAGAGCGGTCCGCGATTTGCAGCCATGGCGAGCGCAGGCACGCTTCTCCACTCTTCCATGAGAGTGAGGGCGCGCGCGTACTCGACAGGATTCCCGCAAAGGTTGATGGCCACATCGTCGCAACAGTGCTCACGTTCGGCGCGAATGCGCTGGTTCAGCCACCACACCGCGGGGTGATAGAAGAGCAGAGTCTCAACCGCAACCTGGAAAACATTTACAAAAGAATCGAGCCTCTGGATGTGCGCCAGTTCGTGCGCGATTACCGATCGCAGTTGATCCTCCGATAGCCCGGTGAGAGCGGTCAAGGGCAAAAACACGATGGGACGAAACCACCCTACCACCGCGGGAGCCTGTAGCCATTGGCACTCAAGGTAGCGAATGGTCCGGTCCAGGCCAAGCTGGCTCTGCAAGGTGCGGCACATCGCGAGCACGCGCTCGCTCGCGGTGGTGGACCGCTTGCGGCGCTCACGTTCAAGAAGCAGAAATCCGCCGGCGGAACGAAGACTCAAGAAGGCCACGCCCAGCAGCCACGCTTCCACCAGCCACGGCAACGGTAATGTCTCGAAGGAAGGCGAGTAGCGGGCGACTCCCGATGAGGTTGCTGGCAAAACTCGGCGCGAGGCGACCGGCTGCGTGTGGAGGGCGGCGGAATGGACGGCCGGCGTCGCCACGCCGGAAGGCGTCAATAAGAAAAATGTGGCGACGGGGGCCGAGAGCATCAAGATCAGCGTCCCCACGGCCAGCGCGTAGCGCGTAGAGGAGCGGCGGCAAAGCGCCATGAAAACCGCGGCCAGGGCCGCCAGAGCCGTGCCTTGCCACAAAAAGTGCAGCAAGGCCCATCCCAGGGAGTGCATTGCGCTCGGAGGAAGCCAACTCGTAAGTGCGGTCATCGCCGGGTCCTTTCATGTTCGTCCGACTCGTATTGGTTCAGCAGACGGCGTAATTCGTCAATTTCTTCGCGTGATGCCTTGCGTCCGGCCAGGGCATGCATCATGAGCTGGCTGGCGGAACCTTCGAAGACGCGCTGCAACATGTCCCCGGCAATCTGGCGCTTGGTTTGCTCGGCCGGCAGGCATGCTTCATAGACGTGCGCCCTCTGGGTTTCGTTTCGCCGCACCGTGCCTTTTGCGGTCATTATTTGCAGAAATTTCAGCACGCTGGTATAGCCCACGGCCTTCTTTTCCTGCAGGGATCTCGTATACTTCGCGGACGGTGGAAGGGCCGCGGGTCCAAAGCACGCGGAGGATTTCCAGCTCCGATGCGGTCGGTTTCTGCGGGGACTGCTTCATGGACAGGACTGTACTACGAAGGTGTTCGTAGTGTCAACGAAAATCTTCGTAGACCGGAGCAGTGGCTAGTGATCAGTGACTAGTGGCCAGTCCTTGCGCGGGCCTCAAGTGCTACTTGCCACGGGACACTGATCACTCATCACCGACCACTGCTTCACGCCCGCAATAAATTCCTTGCGATGAACAACACATTGGCGGGCCGCTCGCCCAGCCGCCGCATGAAGTAGGGATACCATTCGCTGCCAAACGGTATATAGACGCGCACCCGCCAGCCTTTTTTTACCAGGCTTGCTGCAAGTCGCGGCGGATGCCGTAGAGCATCTGGAACTCGAACGCATCGCGGGGGGATTTTTTCGCTGGTGGCAAAGGCTTCGGCCTGATGAATGATGTTCTCATCGTGGGTGGCCAGGCCGTGATAGATGCCGCTCTTCATGCAGGATCTTCATCAGCTTGACGTAATTGGCGTCGACGTCGGCCTTGGCGGGGAAGGCGATCTCCGCGGGCTCTTTGTAGGCGCCTTTGCACAGGCGAATGCGAATCCGCTCGGCCAGAAGTTTTTCAACGTCGCTCTCCGAGCGCCTCAGGTAGGACTGAATCACGGTGCCGACGCGAGTTGGCGTTCCCCGGCATGCGATGCAGTTCGTGGACGAAATCGAGCGTGCGCTGGGTGTAGGGCGAGCCTTCCATGTCGACGCGGACAAAGCCGGGCGGATTCATGGTTGCGGCCTTTTTCACCAGTCCGCTGACGATGTCGCGGGCCAGTTTTTCGTCGACATCGAGGCCCATGTGGGTGAGCTTCAGGCTGATGTTGGCGTTGAGGTGGTTGGCCGCGATGGCGTCGAGAATCTGGTCATAGAGTTGGGCGCTGTGGCGGGCTTCGTCTGGATTGGTGACGTTCTCGCCGAGGTTGTCGATGCTGACGCTCATGCCGGCTTTATTGATCGCCTGAGTGGCGCGGACCGCGTCGGCAATTTCGGTGCCGGCGACGAAGCGGCCCGAGACCCGGCGCCCCAGAGAGGAGCGCTCGGCAAAACTGCGCAAAGATGGGTTCTCAGAAAGGCGGACGAAGAAAGTTCTTAACATTCCTCACCTGAAAATTTGTATAAGGCACAGAAATCGGCCCGCGAAGACCAAAGAAAGTTGTATCACAACGCGGGCATCCTTCAGTTGGGACGGAGACCACAGGGTTGCGGCAAGAATTCGCCCGCGAAATCAGAGACAAAAAATGAAGGGAATTTCAGTTTGACAAAGTTGTCGTCAACGCTAGGGAATGAATTTGAACTCGACGCTCTCGTGGGTTTCGTGGGCGGCGGGCTCCCACTTCCACTGTCGCACTGCATTCTGGGCGGCTTGCGCCAGCAAGGGATGGCCTCCCTTGACCTCGGCTGACTTCACGGTGCCATTGGGCGCAACCACCACTTCCACCCTTACGCTTCCCTCAATTCTCATGGGGCGGGCCAGGCTGGGATATTGCGGCTGCACATTGACCACAACTTTTCGCAATCCTGCGGAAGCCTCTTGAGCAGCGGCGTGGCGCGGCGCGAATGTGACAAATGACAGAAGAACTACGAGTGCGATGCGGTTCTTCATATGGACCCGTAGCAGAGAGAATAAGAGGAATGTAATGCGGGACGAAGATTACGTCGGTAACCTCGCCATGCAGCTTTTTTGGCCAAATGCATCCGGCAAATCACCATGTTTTTAAAGGCACGGTTTTGAAGGCGTGGTCTTGAGGCGTCTCTTTGAGGTGTAAAGATGAGGCCGGGCGTCAGGAACCGTGCTCTTCCAAAAACTTTTCGACTTCGAGAGCGGCCATGCATCCGGTGCCGGCGGCGGTGATGGCCTGGCGGTAACGGCGGTCCTGCACATCGCCGCAGGCGTAAACGCCCGTGCACTTTTGTATGAACATAGTTGTGCGTCTTGAGATAGCCGTCGGCGTCGGTATCGAGCTGGCCCGCGAACATCTTCGCGTTGGGATCGTGGCCGATGCCGAGAAACAGCGCGCTGGTGGGGAAGTCCCGGACTTCGCCGGTCTTCAGGTTGCGCAGCTTGAGGCCGGTGACTTCGTTTTTGGCATGGTCGTAGACATCCTCGACGACGGTGTTGGTGCAGGAACTCGATTTTCTCGTTTTTCTGGGCGCGTTCCAGCATGATTTTGGAAGCGCGGAAGCTGTCGCGGCGATGAATGAGCGTGACCTTGGTGGCGAAGCGCGTGAGGAAGATCGCCTCCTCCATGGCGGAATCGCCGCCGCCGATCACCACGATTTCCTTTCCCGAGAAAAAGAAGCCGTCGCAGGTGGCGCAGGAAGAAACGCCATGGCCGATCAGCTTCTGCTCGTTGGGCAGGCCCAGCCAGCGGGCCGAAGCGCCGCTGGCGATGATGAGCGCCTGCGTATGTACCTGGTGCTTGCCGAGATGAAGCAGGAACGGACGCTGGCTCAGGTCAACGCTGGTGAGGTGCGCCATGCGGTATTCGGCGCCAAAACGCTCCGCCTGCTTGCGCATGTTCTCGACCAGTTGCGGGCCCATGATGCCTTCGGGAAAGCCGGGAAAATTTTCCACCAGCGTGGTGAGGGAGAGCTGGCCGCCGGGCTCGTGGCCTTCGATGACCAGGGGTTTCAGATTGGCGCGCGCGGTGTAAAGCGCGGCGGTGTGTCCGGAGCAGCCGGAGCCGATGATGACGACATTGCGAGTTTCGCTCATGATTGGACTAGCCGTTAGATTGCGGATTTCAAATTTCGATGCATGACGCTCAAGAATCAGAATCTTCAACCCAGAGGACACTGGATACACAGAATCCGCATTCATTTCTTTCTTTTCTTCAGTCGGTTTGGTCGCCGGCTTGGCGGATTTTGGCTTGGCTTCCGCTTTCGGCGTCGCGCCCGGGATCTGGGCCAGTTCCGCAGGTACGGTGCGTTTCACACCCAGCAGGTTGCGATAGTTGGCCAGCACTTCTGAGGCGCTGCGAAACAGCGGTTCGTAGGCGCTTTGATCGGGCGGAGGGCCATTTTCTGTGCCGGGACAGCGGGCCAGCGCAATCGACGATTTTCCAAAACGCTCGAGCCGAATGCGGCTGGCTGGCGTGTTGGCGGCAACCATGCTTTCGGGGCTGCTGATCGCCGAAGCGCTGTCTTCCAGCGAAACCTGCATCAAGTCTTTGGGATCGCGCACGTGCAGCACCAGAGTTTCGACCATGCTTTGTCCATCATTGCTGAAGGAATACTGCACGCTGGCGAACAAAGCCTGCACCGAGAATTCGCGGCGAATGCGCACATAGCTGGCCACCGATGGCCCATCGTCGATGTGGGCGTTTTGCCCCGCGGGCAGGAAGTTGGGAACGTCGGCCAGGGTCGAGCGGCCGTGCGAGATTTCGAAATCGGCGGCGAACAGAGGCTGTTTGGGAACGCGCGCCAGAGCGGCAGCAATTTCCTTCTGCTCCTCGGCGGACGGCGTGCAGACATTGAGCATGTTGACCTTGACTTGCGGCTGCGGTCGAGGCAGTGGTGGGAGCTTGCTGCGGCAATCGCTGCGAGGTTCAGCAGAAGGCCCGCGAGGGGCAGAATGAGTTTTGAGCGCACGGCAGAATTCTAAATGATAAAGCGCTTTCACCACAGGGGCACAGAGACGCGGAGAGGCGAAGCGCAAAGGACTTTCTCCGAAGATGCGAAGGCGGTTAGAATCGGCTTATGGCGAATCTGACACTGGTTTATGGCATGCGGCTGCTGCCTTCCGAAGACGTGGCCGAAGTGGGCCAGGCCCCGGTGAAGCTCACCAATGGACGCGAGGCGCACGTGACCATGCACGTGCTCGAAGGCAGCAAGGAAGAGATCGAGAAGCAGTTGCGCACCAGCCTGGAAGCGTTCTTCGATCTGTATCCGGAGATATAGCGTGGGTCCTGGTCGCAGGTTGTGCCCAACATCTAAGGCCTGGACTCATAAGACCTGGACCGAGACTTCTTCGGCAGGGATTTCAGCCTCGAAATTGCAATCATGAAAGTGTTGTATTCAAAATTGCGGGCGAGAATGGTGGCCGCCGGTCTGTGGCCGCAGGGATGGGTCGCGCGCGGAGCTTGCTATTCCCTGGGCTTCGCCATTCTGCCTCTTGATTATTGAGATGCTGTTGAAGCTGTTCGCCCGCTTGCCAGCCAGACATCGGGGGTTGGGTCAAGTTTCTTGTCTTCGATCGCGGCTGTGCTGTTCTTTATTCTCGGCTTTTGCGGGCTGAGGCGAAAAGTTCTGTGGCGGCTGCGCAACCGCCTCATCGTCACCTACGTTTTCATCGGCGTGATTCCCGCCGTGCTGCTGGTGGCGATGGCGTTCATCACCCTCTACCTGTTCGGCCGGACAGTTCGCCGGTTTCGTGGTGACCTCGGAGATCAACTCGCAGTTGCGCAGCCTGCAGGCGGTGAACGCGGCGGTGAGCAACGAACTCGCGGCGCGTCTAGAACGCGGAGACAGCCCACGGCGGAATCGCTGGCTGGGCTCAGGAAGCGCGACCGGCCTGGGAAGCGCCGGCGCGTTTGCGCCTGGCACGGGATAAGCCGTTCTGACTCTGGGCGACGAATTCCGGTCCTGCGCTCACGGACCCCCCGATTCTTTAACAGAAGGGGCGAATGTTCGCGACATCGTTCGCGATGCGCGAACGAGGTTGTATTTGCGCGTGGCCTCCGTGTCTCCGTGGGATCGGAAAATCTGACATCGTCACCGGCGAGCCGTTGGACAAGGAACTGGTGGGTAAGATTGCGGCGGACATGGGCGAAATCACGCTGTGCTCCGGATGCGCGCGACTCGCCAGCGGAAATAGGCGAGCCCGAAGCCGCAAGAATTCGACCCTGCCCAACCGAATTTCACCGTCAATCTGACGAACAAAGGAATCAGAACAGCTCACGGACCGGAGCCGGCGGCAAGCCCGCAGGAATTGCAGACCGTACGTTCACCGTGGGCACGCTGCCGCCGCCGGCCGACAGCATGGACCGTGAAATCACGTTTGGTACGCCACTGCCGGTTGTGGACTGGAAGACCGGGAAAGCATGAGGCGGCGCTGGTGCAGGTGCGTACCCGGCCTTCGGTGCTCTACGCACACTTGTTTGCGGCGCTGGGAGAATTTGTCGAGGGCGTGGAATACATTCTGCTGGGCATCCTCATTTTCTTCGCAATCATTGAATTGGTCGCTCTGATCATCGGCACGCGCATGACGCGCACGGTTACCGGCGCTGTGGCGCAGCTTTATGACGCCACCAAGCATGTGGATCGCGGCGACTTCAGCCATCGCATTCCCGTAAAGTCCGACGATCAGTTGGCGCAACTGTCTTTGTCGTTCAACTCGATGACGGAGTCCATCGAGAAGCTGATTCTGGAACAGAAAGAAAAGCAGCGGATGGAAGGCGAACTTGCCATCGCGCAGGAAGTGCAGGCGCAATTGTTTCCGCGCCAGGTTACGGAACTGGAGTCGCTCGAAGTGCACGGCTTCTGCCGCCCCGCGCGCACCGTCAGCGGCGATTACTATGACTTCCTGACCGCCAGCTCGCACAAATTGATTCTGGCGGTGGGCGATATCAGCGGGAAGGGAATTTCCGCCGCGCTGCTGATGGCGACCATCCACTCGGCGGTGCGCGCCTACAGCGTGGAGAGCCTGCCCCAGATGCGCGAAACAATGTCGCGAGCCCGTGGCCGTGGGCGCGGTAGCGGGCGCGGGTAGAATCATGGCGGCGTGGCCCGAGGGCATTAAGTTTCTCCCGGGGCGTTGCTGGCCTTGCTCAACCACCAACTCTACGAGAGCACTCCACCGGAAAAATATGCCACGCTCTTTCTTGGCAATCTATGACGGCCGAACGCACAGCCTGACCTACAGCAACGGCGGGCATCTGCCGCCGATCCTGATCGGCGAGGACGGCGCGGTGCGGCGGCTCGAAACCGGCGGGACGGTGGTTGGACTGTTCGACAATATGACATACGACGAAGGCTCGGTCGAAATGCATCCCGGAGAAATTTTTCTGGCGTACAGCGACGGCGTCACCGAGCCGGAAAACGAATTCGGCGAATTTGGCGAGGAGCGGCTGATCGACCTGGTGAGTGAGAATCGGCGTTTTCCGCTGGCCCAGATCAGCGCAGGCGGTCACGTCGGCAGTCGATGACTGGATTGGCGACAACGAGCAGCCCGATGACATCACGCTGGTGCTGGCGCGGGCGCGGTAAAGCAGTCAGGGGTCAGTGGTCGTGGTCAGTGATCAGTCGTCAGTGGTCAGTGGTCAGTGGTCAGTGGTCAGTGGTCAGTGGTCAGGGATTGCTGCCTGATTTCGTCTCGAGATGGCGTAATCTGCAGATCTTCTGCTTTTTCCATTTCCCCTGCTTGAACAGGATCGCGCTGGCTACGGCCATCGCACTTTCAGCGATCGCGATCGAGAAGAAAACTCCGTTCGATCGCATGTGCAGCGGGATCGCCAGCCAATATGCCAGCGGGATCTCGAACAGCCAGAAGCCGAAAAAATTCACGATGGTCGGCGTGATCGTGTCGCCCGCGCCGTTGAAGGCCTGCATCATCACCATGAAATAGGCGTATCCCAGGTTGCCGTAGCTGATGATGCGCAGGCAGGCTGCTCCCAGCGGCACCACCTCAGGATCATGCGTGAACAGGCGCACAATCGGCTCGGAAAAGAAGATGAAAACGACTCCGATCGAGCCCGAGAAATATCACGTTGTAAAGTCCCGTGCGCCACACCGCTTTCTCGGCGCGCTCCGGCTGGCCCGCGCCTAGATTCTGCCCGACCAGAGTGGCCGCCGCATTGCTCAATCCCCACGACGGCAGGATCACGAAGATCACGATGCGAATCCCAATGGTGTATCCCGCGAGCGCGGCCGCGCCGAAGATGCTGACGATGCGCACCAGGCCGATCCAACTGGTGTGGGCGATGGCGAACTGCAGAATGCCGGTGAGGGAAACGCGCATCAGCCGCATCAGCACATCCAATTGCACCGCACCTGGCTTTCAGGATGCGCAGGCGCTCGGTCCCGCGCATCAGCCGGTAGAACTGGTAGAGCACGCCGATGCTGCGTCCCGTGAGCGTGGCCAAGCCGCGCCAGTCACGCCCATGCGCGGGAACGGCCCCCAGCCAAAAATCAGGCAGGGATCGAGAACGAGGTTGATGATGTTCGACACCCAGAGCAGCCGCATGGCGATGGCCGCATCGCCCGCGCCGCGGAAGATTGCATTGTTGAGAAACAGCAGGAGCACGGCGAAACTTCCGCCCAGGCAAATTCTGGTGTAGCCGGTGCCGGTGGCGACAATCTCCGGCGATGCGCCCATCAGCGCAGCAGGTTCGGCGCAAAGATGCCGCACGGGATGCCGATCACCAGCGAAATCACCAGTCCGAGAACGATGGCCTGCACGCCCGCGACCGCCGCGCCTTCGGGATCTTTCTCTCCGATGCGCCGCGCCACCATGGCGGTGGTCGACAGGCTCAGCCCCATCGCCGACGGCGAACACCAGGCTCAGCATCGACTCCGTGAGCCCCACGGTGGCTATGGCGTTCGCGCCCAGCCGTCCGACCCAGAAGATATCGACTACCGCGAACAGCGATTCCAGCACCATCTCCAGCACCATGGGGACGGCTAGCAGCAAGATGGCGCGGTTCAGGCTGCCTTTGGTGTAGTCCTGATGCGAGCCGCGAACGGCTTCGACCAGCGATGCCCAGAGTGTGTGCTTCTGCTCGGTTTCCGTGGCCGCTGTGGGTTCCATAAGACCTGCGAGCTTGTGAAGCAATTAGCCGTTGGCAATTAGCGGTTGGCCCTTGCGGTATTGGCAGGGCTGGATTGGCTGCTGACTTTTCTCAGCGGGCTTCCCGGTTTGAGAAAATTGGCGTTTGCCGGGGTACCCCCCTCCCCCCCCGATCTATTGGAATCAGGATGTTAGCCAGAAATTGAGAAATAATCTATTGGAATCAAGCGCTTGCGGGTAAAATCTTGACCCCAAATGACTTAGCGGTGCGGATGGGGCACTCTTGCTGGCTGGTTCCAGCCTTGAGCTATTCAGAAATTATCGAGTATAGCAGGGAGTTAGTCAAGGTTTAAGTGAACGTGGGGGGTAATCCGTTGTGGAAATGGGCTAGGGTTTGATCTCGAAGACCACGCCACCGCCATGGGCGCCGCTTTCGACCGCCGCGCCGTAGAGGTTGCCGGCGGAGTCGCGGGTGAGGCCGGCAAAGGGGTCTGTCCCGTCGGCGCTGTTGCCGCCGAAGTTATGCAGAATCGCTTCGGCCCAGGTTCCACCCGCTCCGGGCGTTAGCTCGAACACCGTACCGCCGCCATAAGAGCCGCCGCCGCTGGTTGTGCCGTAGAGGTTGCCAGAGGAGTCGACGATCAGCTGGCCGTAGGGGCCGTTCCCGTCGGTGATGTTGTTGAAGGCGAAGTTGTGAAGCACCTTTTCCGTCCAACTCCCGCCCGTCGTGGGTGTCAGCTCGAACACCGCGCCACCATTCTCGGTGCCGCCTAAGCTGGTTGCGCCGTAAAGGTTGCCCGCGGCATCGAAAGTCAGGCGAGCATAAGGGCTGTATCCGTCGTCCCCGCTAAAGTAGAAGTAATGCAGAATCTTTTCCGTCCAGCCTCCGCCCGCTGTAGGAGTCAACTGGAACACAGTGCCGTTATTGCTATACCCTCTTTCGCTGACTGTCGTGCCGTAAAGATTTCCCGCCGTGTCGAAGGTCAGGCCAGCGTAGGGATTGTTCCCATCTCCGACGCTGGGGTCGAAAGTGTACAGCACTTTCTCGGTCCAGCCTCCCTCCGCCGCCGGCATCAGCTCGAGCGCAGTACCGACTCCGTAAGCGCCACCTTCGAACGTTGTTCCGTATAGATTGCCAGCGGCGTCGAGGACCAGGCTGGAAAAGGGAAAGACACCGTCGGTGCCGTTGCCGCCGAAGCTATGAAGCAGCTTTTCGGTCCAGCTTCCGCCGGTCTCGGGAGTCAACTCGAATATCGTCCCGTAGCCGTAGGCTCCGCCGGAGCGCGTTGTGCCATAGAGATTACCGGCGGCATCTACAGCCAGACTTGCGTATGGCTGGTACCCATCCGTTCCGTTGTGTTTGAAGTTGTGCAGAATTTTCTGCGTCCAGCCTCCACCCGCAAGGGGCGACAGCTCGTACACCGTCCCATTACCGTGAATTCCGCCGTCGGCGGTCGTGCCGTAGAGGTTGCCGAAGGCATCGAAGATCAAGCCAGCAAAGGGGCGGCTGTTATAGCCGAAGTTATGCAGCACTTTTTCTTGCTGGGCGTCAGCACGCGTGGCTGTTCCGAACGCGGCGAGGGCCACGAGCGCGACGGCGGTTAATCCGCTTGAGAAACTTTTTCTTCGCATCGGTGATTCCTCCTTCGCGTAGAGCGCTTGTGCACACGTCCCGCATGTTTAAGCGAGGCCAATGAGCATTGCACAGGCCGGGGGGGGGCGTCAAGATGAAGGATTTTGCAGCATGGGCGGGCGCAGCCTCGGCGGCTGAAAGGATGCGTGAGAGCTGGTGCCGTCCCTGTCGGGACTCGTTATTTATCCCACTCTCACCCCGGACTTACGTCCGGGGCTAATGAATGCCGCCCTGAACGGGCTGGGATACAGTAGCTAGGTTCCGCCTTCAGCCAAGACCTAGTTCCCAAGCACCCTCTGAAGCCGCGTTCAAAATGGCGGCCGTTATCGCGGCGCGCTCTCCGCCGGCGGGCTTTGCCCGCCGGACAGCCGAGGGCGGCTGACCCCACATGCCCTAGCTGTTCGCGCATACCCTGGCTGTCCCCACATGGTTCGATAAGCCCCACATGTTTCGATGAGCTGCCGCGCGAAGGAAGATTACTTCTTTAACAACAGCGTGACTCGTGCGGTCACGGCCAGATTTTTCGCCATCCCTCCCATCACCATGGGACCGATCGGGGTGAATACGATGCCGCGGCCGTCGGCGCGGGGATCGAAGGTGTCGTCGTTGAGAGTCTCCCACTGGTGATGATGCAGATCGTAGGCGAACGTGACCGGCGAGGCCTCCGCGGGCTGGCCATCATAGGCAACGCCCCTGAAGTCGTGAGGAGTGGTGGTGCCGCCGGTAAAGAGAATCTTGTGGTCGTGGTCGGACCCGCCGCCGGCGATGGCAAACCGCGCCGCGCCGGGATGTGCGGGCAGCTTGCTCCATTCAATCTTGTAAGGATCTTTCTTTTCGATCTTGCCCAGCCAGCACTCGTCGGAAGCAACGTAGCGCGGGCCGCCCGCGGGTGCTGCTTTGGCTCCATCCACCACTACGATCTCTTCGTTGGCCACGCCGCCGGCCAGTCCGAATACGGGAGTGCCGGGGAATGGCGTGGCCTGCGACCAGGAATCCTTCTGCACGTCGTAGACCTGCACGTTGTTCACGGGGCCATTGGGCGAGCGGCCGCCGATGAGATAGATGTAGCGGCCGTGGGTCACGCCCGATGCCGCGTTGTCCACGGCCACGGGTATATCTTTGCCGCGGGACCACTGGTGGTTTGCCGGATCATAAACGTTGACATCAGCGATCGTGCTCTCAACTCCTTGACCATCCACGACAAACCCGCCCATGAGGAAGACCAGATCTTTGGCCCCGGCCGCAGCGGCGCCGAGTCGGCCTACCACTCCGGGTACGGGACGGCCCTGCGACCATTTCGCGTGCACCAGATTCATCACGTAGACCTGGTTGGTTACGTCGTCCCAGGTCTTGCGGGGACCGACTCCCATCATCGAATAAATTTCCAGGCCGCTCTTGATGCTGGCGACGGCGTTGCTGGAGACGGCCGCTGGCATCGCAGGAATGTTCTTGGGCTGGTCCGTACCCAGCACGGCCGCGGCACAGAGCAGAAAGGCAATTGCAACCAGGGGTTTCCTCATCGCAGAGAGTTTAACCCAGTTCTCGGTTTGCAGTTGTGAGTTGTCAGTCGGGTAGTGGGCTACTTTCATGTGTCGAATGGCTTCTCTCGCAAATTAGAGAATCACGCCGCTGCCACAGCCCTCAATTATTTCGCCTACAATTTCATCAAGATTCATCGTACACTTCGCACGTCCCCAGCCATGGCCGCTGGCGTCACAGATCGGCTGTGGAGCGTGGAGGATTTAGTGGCCCTCTGGGAAGCCTACGAACAGCGGAGGGCGGAAAGAGCGGCATAAGGACTAGCAGGCTCTTATGGCTATGAGAGAGTACATCTTGTTTGGCATTTCTGTGGCGTGCGGCCTATGGTGGCTCTCGTTTCCAAATAGCGTCATCAGGTTCTATAGGGCGATTTACGGGTCGCGATTCAACCCCAGGCCATTCTTCATAAGGATGGCAGGCGTTGTTTGGATTGCTGTCCCGCTCTGGATGTTGAAAGGGATTTCAAAGTAGCCCACTACCGTCAGTCGTGTCCTAGTTGTCCTTTTTTCACCACAGAGGCACGGAGTCACGGAGAAAACCTCGGACCTCTAAAACCACAGGGGGACGGATTTGCCAGGCAGTTGGGTGTCTCTGTGTCTCTGTGGTGAGAGGAGGTCAAACCAGGACGCTGCCGAGTTGTCAGAACCAGGTTTGTCAGAACCAGGTTTGTCAGAACCAGGTTTTGTCAGAACCAGGTTTATCAGAACCAGGTTTTGCGGCGGTACTCGCGATAAGCGTCGCCGAACGTGGCTTCGAGCACCTGCGCTTCGCGGTGGGCGCGCAGCGTTTGCACGATAACGGCAACCAGAAGTACCGCCCACCACCTGGGCTGGTGCATGGCAACAATAATTCCGGCAATCGCCACCGAGCCGAAGACATAGATCGGATTGCGGATTTTCGAATAGACGCCGTGGGTGATCAATTGCCGTGCTTGTGGCGTGAGGGAGAAAGACGCGCCCAGTTGGTAGCGTGCTATGGCGATGCCGGCGAGCCCCAGAGCACCAGTGCCGAGCCCAGTTCGCGTTGCCAATCCCAGGGCCCGGGCCGGGTGAAGAGCAGCCCCAGAACCAGGGCGACGGCGATGATCTGCACGACAGTAAAGATGAGGAGTGCTCGCGACAAGTTTTTCTCTGCGACCACGGAATCATAGCATCGCTTTGCGTGACGCATGTTGCGTTGCCCATCTTGCGTTACCCATCGGCCGTGATGCGGCGTATGGTCGCCTGATTTGCAGACTCGGCGTTTGAATCGGGTGACGGCTTGTGTTCTACTGGATCGATTTCCGCGCTGGCTCAACGCGCCAGGAATGTCTTCTGCATGGATGTGTGCATGTGCCCGTAAATACCGTAGAACTGAACAAAATCCGCAAGAGCTACGACGACTTCGTGGCCGTGGACAGCTTGTCGCTGATCATCCGGCCCGGCGAAGTCTATGGCTTGCTGGGACCGAATGGCGCGGGAAAGACGACCACGCTGCGCATGATGATCGGCATCACGGTGCCCGATTCCGGAGTGGTATCGATGTTTGGCGAGCCGCTGCGGCGCGCGCATTCCGACCGGCTCGGCTATCTGCCCGAGGAACGCGGTTTGTATAAGAAGATGAAGGTCCTCGACCACCTTGTGTTTCTGGGGCAACTGAAAGGGATGTCCGCGCACGATGCGACGGTTCGATCACTCGACTGGTGCGACCGCCTGGGATTGAAGGAGTGGACCGGCAAGAAGGTCGAGGAGCTTTCGAAAGGCATGCAGCAGAAAGCGCAGTTCATTGGCGCGGTGGTGCACGATCCGCAATTCGTGGTCATGGACGAGCCGTTCTCAGGCCTTGATCCCTCAAGCGCGTTGGTGCTCAAGGATGCGTTTCTCGACCTGAAGAAGGCGGGCAAGACTCTGCTGTTTTCCACCCATCGAATGGACACCGCCGAGCGCCTGTGCGATTCCATCTGCCTGATCAATCACGGCAAGGCCGTTCTCGAAGGTGATCTGGCTAGAATCCGAGCAGGCTATGGCATGCGCAGCGTGCAAATGAAATATGAGGGCGATTCGCGCTTCCTGCAGGATGCGAAACTGGTGCAGTCGTTCAATGATTACGGCAACTATGTGGAAGTGAAACTGGCCACCGGGGCGGATCCTCAGGACTTGCTGCAAGCGGCGGCTTCGTGCGTCCGCCTCACCCGGTTCGAATTGATGGAACCTTCGCTGGAAGAAATCTTCATTGAGGCGGTGGGGAAAGCCAATGCGTAATGACCTGGCTCATCATCAAACGCGAGTATCTGGAGCGGGTGCGGCAGCGGTCGTTCATCGTGCTCACCCTGCTGCTGCCGGCGATCATGGCCGGCGCTTTTGTGATCCCCGCGAAGCTCTCCAAGATGAAGGATTCCAAAACGCAGCGCCTGGTGGTGGTGACTTCGACGCCGCAGTTTGGCGAGATTGTGCGCCAGCAGATTTTGGCTGGTTCCAAACCCGAGGATGAAGGCGCCAGTGCCGGCAACGACAAAGAGAAGGAGAGCGGCAAAGACGATCTTGATGAAGACAAGCCCAGCCGCAATTACTCGATTGAGGTTGACGCCAATACCAGCGACAGCGAGCGGGCGGCTTTGCGGAACCGTGTGACCTCCGGCGAGATTGACGGTTACCTGTGGCTGAGTGATGACGCGATTGCCGCGCGCAAAGTGAACTACTACGGCCGGGACACGGGCGGCTTCATGGAAAAATCCTGGCTGGGCGAGCAATTGGACCACGCCATCCTGCTGCAGGAACTCGCCCAGCGCGGCGTCAACGCCACTCAGGCCGAAAGCCTGCTCAAGCCGCTGAAGCTTGAGACCGTGCGCCTCGAAGCCGGCAAGGAAACCAAAGCCAACGACAAGGGCATGTTCTTTGCGGTTTTTGCCATGGTGATGCTGTTGTACACAGCCGTCATTTTTTATGGCGTTTCCGTGATGCGCGCCGTTCTTGAGGAAAAAAATTCGCGAGTGATGGAGGTCCTGCTTTCCTCCGCCACTTCGACCCAGTTGATGGCGGGGAAGCTGATCGGCGTGGGCGCGGTGGGTCTGACGCAGATCGGGATCTGGATCCTGATGGCGGGCGTTTACGCGGTCCCGGCGCTGGCGGCCAGCGCCAGCATGGGAGAGATCAACATTGCGCCGCTCACCCTGATATTCTTCGCCATATTCTTTCTGCTCGGGTATCTGCTGTTCAGCAGTGTTTATGCTGCGATCGGCGCCGTCATCACCAGCGAGCAGGAAGGACAGCAGATGCAGTTCATCATCATCCTTCCGCTCATTATTTCGGTTTTCATGATGGGACCGGTGATGCGCGCTCCGGATGCGCCGATTGCGGTTTGGACTTCGATGGTGCCGTTCTTCGCGCCGGTGCTGATGTATATGAGAATTGCGGTGCACCCGCCGCCGGCCTGGCAAATCGCTCTTTCCCTGGCGCTGCTGGTGGGTACGATTGCGGGTATGCTCGTTCTCTGCGCCCGCATCTATCGCATCGGCATCCTGATGTACGGCAAGCGGCCGACGCTGCCCGAAATCATGAAATGGCTGAAGTACGCGAAGGGGTAGGGTAGGGAAAGACCCATCGGCTGACTCAGAGTTACTCAACCAATCCCTGACGCACCGCGTGGATGAAATCCGTATAAGCGGGCGTGTCTCCGACGGCGCGCACCTGGCTGGCGATCTGGCCGCGGTGATAGGCCGAGTGCAGCAGCACATGGGTCAGAATATCTTCCGCGGTGCTCGTCCACGGCTCACCTTTGCTGTTTTTGTAAATCACCTTCCGGGCGATCTCTGCCGGCGCGAGCTTTTCGAAAAATTCCTGCCATCGTTGAGAGAGATGGCGGATTTGTTTTTCGCACTGTTCGAGGTTGAACTCCGGCCAGACCGGAAGAGTTTGCGGCTGCTGGAGCAGGCGCTCGAGCCACAACTGTTCCGCCGAGAGAATGTGCGCCAGAAGTTGCAGCGGCCGCGCGGTCGCCCCTACGCTGGCCTTCAACCCGGAAAGGACTTCGCGGTTGGCCCAGTCATCATAGGCAAACTGGCGGCGCAGATGTTCAAGCAGGTCCATGACCGTGTTCTCCCAGCATGTTCTCCGCGGAGTTTATCATTAACCATCCGTTCACAATCCGGCGGTACACTGGCTTGGCATGCCTCGCAAGACTACAACCTCGCGGACTGAGATGGGAGAGTCCGGCGCCGCCGATACCGAGGCGACGCCGGGTAAGAACCAGGAAGCCGGTAAGAAATCCGCGCGCAAGGGATCGGGATCTCTCGACGATCTGGCGCGCACCGCGCTCAAGGCCTGCCTCATCGCGCGCGACGCGGTTTTCAACGTCCGCGATCTACTCACCCATTCCTCGCGCATGGCGTTTCTCGCGATCAAGGAGTGCGAGCAGGAACTCGATATCATCGAGCGCTACATCGATGAGCGCCTGCCGGCGGCCATCACGCGCGTAGACGAGGCGCGCGCGCGCCAGTTGCTGACCAGCCTGAAGTGCACCACCGATCTGGAACGCATCGGCGATCTGATGATGAGCGTCGCCATGCGGGTGCAATCGCGCACAGCGAAAATGGCGGCCTCCGATGTGCGCCAACTGGTCGAGATGTCGTCCATCCTGCGCGAGATGCTTGATCTGGTATACCGTGGCTTCGTCGATCTCGATCTGGAGTGTGCCCGCAAGGTCCTGCAAATGGATAAAGACATCGACCGCGTCTGCCACGCCCTGTTCCAAAAGCACCTTGCCGAGTCGGATAATCCTTCCGGTTTTGACGTGCTCCTGATGGCGCAGGCTCTGGAGCGCGCCGGCGACCATACCACCAATCTCGCGGAAGATCTTTATAGCCTGATCGAAGGCCGCAGCCTGCGGCACGCGCCCAAGAAGCGGGCAGCGACGTAGGGTTTTCAACTGCAGGCCACAGGTCGGCGCCAACTGCTTCTCACTTCCACGGCGAGGGTGGCACGGTGAACGTCACGGCAAGCATGCCCTGAACGGTTTTCAAATCGTCGGTTTCGCGGTTGAACACTACTTCTCTTCGCGCATCCGTAAATCGCGGGTCCAGCAGGAACAGTTTCTCGACGGAAAACGACCGTGTGCCACTGTAGTCGCGGACTTCGTTGTAGAGGGCCCCATACAGCACGTAAATCTTGGCCTTCCATTCGATGATCTGTGCGTGCTGCATCAGCAGAGATCTAACAATGGCGTCACCGGTGATTGCACTTTCCGGGATGTATTGCGCGTCCACTACCACGGGCGGGCCATCGCTCCCACGATGTCTGCCCTGCAGCCTGGTGCGGAGGTCCTCCAGGGACGGCGGATTGGAAAGCTCGGCGTAGAGCACAGCGTCCGCAAGGGCAGAGTCTTTGCCACAGCACACGGTCTTATCGTGAACCACGATCGCAAGCGCCGTTGCCAGCACATCGGACCTGTTTTTCGAAGGCGCGGCGAGTGGCGGCAGATCGGCGACGCGTACCTGCTGATGCGCCAGAAATACAGAGCCGCCGCTCTCCTGTCCGTAAGCGACGCAAGCGGCTGAGAGCAAAAGTGCAAAAGCCGCGAAAACCTGGGTTCTTGCCACGGTATGCCTCCACTCCAGCCTTAATTCTAGCCCCGAACTCTGCCTGAACTCTGCCCGAAATTCATCATGCATTAACACTCGGGAAACATTCTCGCAACATTTCCAACATAGAGTTAGCAGAATTCGGAGTTTAAGTCTCGATTTGCCGCCAGTGACCATGCATCCTTCCATGGGATCTTACGAAGCGCTCAGCGATGCGGGTGTCGCGGCGGTGTCGCGCCGGCTCGTTTTCGTGGTGGAAGACGAGGAAGACATCGCGCGGCTGATCTCCCACAATCTGCAGGCGGCCGGTTTCGACGTGCAAAGCTTTGTGAGCGGAGCATCGGTGGTTTCCGAAGCCGCGCGCGAGATGCCTTCCGTTTTTCTGCTCGACATCATGCTGCCCGGTGCCGATGGCTTCGAGATTTGCCGCCAGATTCGCCAGACTCCATCTCTTTCCTCGACGCCGATTATCTTTTTGACCGCCAAGACTGGCGAAGCGGATCGCGTGAAGGGGCTGGAGTTGGGCGGGGACGATTACATCACCAAGCCCTTCAGCCCGCGCGAATTGGTCGCGAGGGTGCGCAGCGTGCTGCGAGGCGTGCGCCAGCCGCCGGTGACGCCGGAAGTGCTGCGCCTGGGCGACCTTGAAATTGACGCATCTTCGATGACGGTGACGGTGCAGGGAAGGACCGTGCTTGTGACCGTGCGCGAATTTCGGCTGCTGGAGTATCTCGCGACCCACCGCGGCCGCGTGCTCACGCGCGATCAGTTGCTTGACGCCGTGTGGAAAGAGACACCTTTCGTCACGCCGCGTTCGATCGACGTTTACGTGCGCCGGCTGCGCGAAAAAATAGAACCGGATCCCCGCCATCCCCAATATCTGAAAACTCTGCGCGGCATCGGCTACCGCTTCGAATCGCCAAAGTAGCGGGATGGAAATAAAAGTTTTCGGCAATGGGTCAGTTTGCAAGACCAGCGGCTGAAGCCGCGATGACTTTGCGATACTTACGGCGTGACTGAAGTCACGCCCTTTCACAGCAAATTCAAACTGACCGACCACCAATTTTTCTTGACAAACGCTGCCGCCGGATGCAGAATCTAGAAGGCGAACAAAAAGCGAATACGCCTACCGGGGATCTCTTCATCCCCGGCGCTCCCTGAAAATTTCTTGAGGATTCTATGTCTTCCGCAGTGATTTCCACTTCGGCGGCCCCGGGCCGCCCTTTTGTCTTTGATGGGGATGATGTGGCCCCATCTTGCCCGCAGCCTTCCGGCACGGAGCTTTTCGGTGAGGGCCGCCCGCCCCAGCGGGTTGTCCCGGCAAATCTTGCCCGGGTCATGGGAGATGCGCGGCTCAACATTACTTCAGCCTCGCGGCTGGAAGTGCGGCCCGCGCCGGAAATGGTCTCCAGTGGCATTGCCGCGATGGACGCGTTTACCGGAGGCCTGCCCCGCGGCTGCCTGACGGAAATTTGCGGACCGCCTTCTTCGGGCCGCACTACCTTATTATTGTCCGCCCTGGCTGCCGCTACCGGGCGCGGGGAATTCTGCGCCGTCGTGGATGCCAGCGACGCTCTCGATCCGCAATCTCTCGCCGCCGCCGGGGTCGAGTTGGATCGCCTGCTGTGGGTGCGCTGTGGGGAAAATTCCCAAGCTGAGCATTGCCTGGAAAAACTTCTACGCGCGGCTGACCTGCTGCTCGAAAGCGGAGGCTTCGGCCTGATCGCCCTCGATCTCGGCGATCTGCCGCCGCACTCGGCACGTCGCATTCCGCTGACCACATGGTTCCGCTTTCGCCGCGCCGTGGAGCATGCGCCCACGGTGTTGCTCGCAATCGAGCGCCAGTCCATCGCCGGAAGCTGCTCTTCTTTATTAGTAAAGCTGGGACCGGCCGGAAATCGAGTAAGCGCTCAGCGAATGGATTTTCAATTCACCCTTCCATCGCACGCGCAATCGCTGACCGGATTGGAAATCACCGCGGAATTAGTGCGGTCCCGCATGGATCGCAAACCGTCTCGGTCCGCCGAAATCACCTTCGCCAGCAGAACCGCGTGGGCGTAAAAACAGTCGCCAGTACCCAGAAAAAACAGGTTTTCAAAGTTTCAGAGTTTCAAGGTTTAAAAAATAACTGCTCAACTTTGAAACTTTTTGAAACTCTGAAACTTTGAAAACCTGTTTTTTCTGGGTACTGATAACCAGGTACTGGGTACTGCTTCATGTTTGCTTGCATCTTCGTGCCGAATTTTCCCGTGGCCGCGGTGTTTCGCGCCCAACCGGAGTTGCGCGCACAGGCCGTAGCCATTTTCGCAGGCAAGCCCCCACTGGAAAAAATTTTTGCCGTGAACGAAAGCTCGGCTCGCATGGGCATCGCTCCGGGCATGACCAAAGCCCAAGCCGAGCTGTGTTCGGGATTGACGCTGCATCCGCGTTCGCCGTTGCAGGAATCCATGGCGCATGCCGCGTTGCTTGATTGTGCGCAATCATTCTCACCCTGCATGGAAGATGCCGCCGCCGACACCGCCATTCTCGACTTGGCCGGCATGGAATCTCTTTTCGGTACGCTGCCGCAGATTGCCGGCGACATCTCCCGCCGCGCTGCTGGTCTTGGTCTCGATGCGAACGTGGCCGTGGCGCAGAATCTCGATGCCGCCTTGATCGCCGCCCGCGGTTTTTCCGGCGTGACCGTGATTCCGTCTGGCAAAGAAGCGGAGCAACTCGGCCCTCTGCCCATTGAAGTTTTATTTGCCGGGCAGTGCGCCGAGCGAAGAAAAAGAAGGAAGCGGACCGCCTATCGCAAACTTTGGATCGCTGGGGCATTCGCAACCTGCGCGCCCTGGCCGCGCTGCCCGAAGTTGCTCTGAGCGAGCGCCTGGGTCAGGAAGGCTTGCGCCTGCAGCAGTTGGCGCGGGGTGTGGCTTTTCGCACACTGGTTCCGGTGGAAACTCCCGCAGTATTTGAAGAAGCCATTGAGGTGGAGCATCCTATCGTGCTGCTGGAGCCGCTGGCCTTTCTGTTAAATCGACTGCTCGAACAAATTTGTGCGCGCCTGGCTTCGCGCGCGCTGAATACGCAGGAAATAAGGCTTACCCTGGAACTCGAAAATTTCCCGGCGTCACATCGGCAATCGACAATCAACGATCAACAATTTTCCCCGCAGCGTTTTCAGCGCACACTGCGTCTTCCTCTTCCGATGCTCGACCCCAGGCTTTTTCTCAAGCTGCTGCAACTGGACTTGAACGCGCATCCGCCGGGCGCGCCCATCGTGAAGATTCATTTAGCGGCGGAACCGGTGCGGCCAAGATCGGCGCAGGGCGGCCTGTTTTTGCCTCCATCGCCCGCGCCGGAAAAACTGGAACTCACTCTGGCCCGCATTGCCGGCCTGGTCGGCGAAGCTCGCGTCGGCGCGCTGGAGTTGCTGGACACGCACCGCGCCGAGGGCTTCCGCATGAAACGTTTTGTAGTGAAGGCCGCTACGGAAAAGAATCGCCCCAAGGTTTCGGCGGAAGAGAAATCTGCCGTTGCCGCCCTTCGTATGTTTCGTCCGCCGCTGCGCGCCGCCGTGACTTTTGAAAACGGCGAACTGGCGCGCGTGCTCTGTGCTAAGAAAAAAGAAGTACAAGGCGTCGTGCTCTGGAAAGCCGGTCCCTGGCGCAGTTCGGGCGACTGGTGGGAGCGCGAAGCCTGGGCCCGCGACGAATGGGATATCGCCCTGCAAAACGCAAACCATGTGGCTCTCTACCGGTTGGTGCGCGATCTGCTCGGCGGCGGCTGGTTTGTGGAAGGCACGTATGACTGAAAGACAGTGGCCAGTTGCCAGTGATCAGTGGCTGGTATTTTCTGCAGAATTACTGACCGCTGACCCCTGATCACTGACCCCTGATGTATATCGAGCTTCACGCCCGCTCTGCTTTCAGCTTCCTCGAAGGATCTTCCTTGCCTGAGGATCTGGCGGGAATCTGCGCCCGGCTCAATATGCCGGCCATGGCATTGCTCGATACCGATGGTGTTTACGGTGCGCCGCGCTTTCATCTGGCCGCGAAAAAGCTTGGTATCAAGGCGCACATTGGGGCGGAAGTTACGGCGAATTGTTCTTCACCACGGAGCCACGGAGTCACGGAGAAAAACAATCAAAACTCAGCAATCAAAACTCAACCATTGAAGACCTCCGTGCCTCCGTGTCTCCGTGGTGGATTTCGTCTTTCTCTTCTTGTTTCCTCCCGCGCGGGTTATCAAAATCTCTGCCGCCTGATCACAAAAATGAAGTTGCGCGCGAAAAAAGGCGAAGGTGCGGTTTGCGAAGAAGAACTGGAAGAACATGCGGACGGACTCATCTGTCTCACCGGCGGCGCAGATGGGCCGCTGGCCACAGCTTTGCGCCACGGCGGCATCGACGAAGCTCGCAAACAAGTTGAAAATCTGATTGGATTGTTTGGCCGCGGGAATGTGTATATCGAGTTGCAGCGCCATTTCCATCGCGAAGAAGAAGCTCGCAACCGGGCCGCCATCGCCATTGCCCGCTCGCTGAATCTCCCGCTGCTCGCGACCAACGGCGTCTGTTATGCCGCCGCAAAAAATCGCGAACTCTGCGATGCATTCACCGCCATCCGCCATCACCGCACGCTATCGACCGCGGGGCGGTTGCTGGCGCGCAATTCCGAGCGTCATGTGAAATCGCCACAAGAGATGCAGGGCCTTTTCGCCGACATTCCCGAGGCCATCGCCAACACGCTCGAACTCTCTTCCCGCCTTGAATTTACTTTGAACGATCTCGGCTACCAGTTTCCGCTCTATCCCGTTCCCGAAGGCGAAACCATGAACTCTTTTTTGCGAGAGCGCACCTGGGAAGGTTTTCGGCAGCGCTATGGCCGGACCTCGTATGGCCGACCTTCGTATGGCGAACTCGGAAGATATGCAAATCCGCGCCCGCCGCCAGATTGAAAAAGAGCTGGCACTGATCGAAAAACTCAAACTCGCCGGCTACTTTCTTATCGTCTGGGACCTGGTCCGCTTCTGCCGCGAACAAAACATTCTGCTGCAGGGTCGGGGATCGGCCGCCAACAGCGCCGTTTGCTATTCGCTCGGCATCACGGCCGTCGATCCCGTCGGCATGGAGCTTCTGTTTGAACGTTTTCTATCGGAAGAGCGCGGCGAATGGCCCGACATTGATCTTGACCTGCCCAGCGGCGACGAGCGCGAAAAAGTGATTCAGTATGTCTACCGCCGCTACGGCGAGCGTGGCGCGGCCATGACCGCCAATGTCATTACTTACCGCAATCGCAGCGCGGCGCGCGAAATGGGCAAGGCGCTGGGTTTCGATCCGGAAACGCTCGCCAAAATTTCCGCGGCGGTCGCCACCTGGGAATTCCGCGACGAAAATGACGCGCTCGACCGCCGCTTCCGCGACGCCGGGCTCGACCTCAAGCATCCGCGCCTGCGCAAATATTACGAGTTGTGTCTTGCGGTGCAGGACATGCCGCGCCATCTCGGCCAGCACTCCGGCGGGATGGTGATTTGCCAGGGCCAGCTCGATTCGATTGTTCCGCTCGAACCTGCATCCATGCCGGGCCGCGTTGTCGTGCAGTGGGACAAAGAAGATTGCGCCGACATGGGCATCATCAAAGTCGATTTGCTCGGCCTGGGGATGATGGCGGTGCTCAAGGATTCGATCGAACTGATTCGCGAGCATTATCACGAAGAGGTCGATCTGGCGCACCTTCCGCAGGACGATCCGCAAGTGTATGGCGCGCTGCAGCAGGCCGACACCATAGGCTTGTTTCAGGTGGAAAGCCGGGCGCAAATGTCGTGCCTGCCGCGCCTGCGCCCGAAATGCTTTTATGACATCGTGGTGCAGGTCGCGATCATCCGGCCGGGGCCGATCGTCGGCCAGATGGTCAATCCATTTTTGCAGCGGCGCCAGGGACGCGAAGAAGTCACGTATCCACATCCTTCGCTCGAACCGGTGCTCAAGCGCACACTGGGCGTGCCGCTGTTTCAGGAGCAACTGCTTCGTCTTGCCATGATCGCGGCCAACTTCACCGGTGGCGAAGCCGAAGAACTGCGCCGCGCCATGGGCTTCAAGCGTTCGCAGGCCCGCATGAAAGAAATCGAGGCCAAACTGCGTTCTGGCATGACGCAAAATAAAATCGCGCCCAAAGCGCAGGAAGAAATTATTCTTTCGATCACGTCTTTCGCCCTCTACGGATTCCCCGAGTCCCACGCCGCCAGCTTCGCGCTCATCGCTTATGCCAGCGCATATTTGAAATGCCACTATCTGGCCGCGTTCACCGCCGCGCTGCTCAACAACCAGCCCATGGGATTTTATTCTCCCGCGACCATCGTCAAAGACGCGCAGCGTCATGGATCGAAATTGCTGCCCGTGGATGTGACGTGTTCGGAGTGGATGTGCACGCTGGAAGCAGTACCGAGTACCGAGTACCCAGTACCCAGTAAAACCCTTGTTATTCCGACCCCCGAGCGAACGCGAGGGGCGGAGGAATCTCGCGACTCGGTACCAGGTACTGGGTGCTCACAACTCGCTCCGGCGCTGCGCCTGGGATTGCGCTACGTTCGCGGCTTGCACGAAGAAGCGGCGCAAGCTCTGGTGCGTGAGCGTGCCCGCTCTCCGTTTGCTTCCATTCACGATCTGACTCGCCGCGTTCCCGAACTGCGAAAAGATGAACTCACTACTCTCGCGGAAATCGGCGCGCTGAATGCAGTTGGAAATCCACCACGGAGACACGGAGACACTGAGAAAACCAGGAACAGCGATAAAGAATTAGTCACGCCGCAGTATTTAAAAATTCCGGCCGTCGATGACCGCTTGCACCAAACAGCCCAATCAACAATCACAAATCACAAATCTACAATTTCCTCCGTGCCTCCGGGTCTCCGTGGTGGAAGTTCGCTGCATCGCCGCGACGCTCTCTGGCAGGTGGAACGCGCCATCCGCGCCTCCGGTTCGTTGCTGGAAAAGTCACCCGAACCGGATTCGCCTTCGCCGCTTCAGGCCATGAACCACGAAGAACGCCTGGTGGCCGATTTCCACGGCACCGGCATGACTGTGGGCCCGCACCCTATGGCTTACCGGCGCGAATGGCTCAATGCCATGGGCATTCGCCGCGCCGTCGAACTGCGCGACCTTCCCAATGGCAAGCGGCTGCGCATCGGAGGCTGTGTGATCGTGCGCCAGCGTCCGGGCACGGCAAAAGGTTTTGTGTTTTTGAGTATTGAAGATGAAACCGGAGTGGCCAATGCCATCATCGCTCCCGACCTGTTTCACCGCAACCGCCTGTTGCTGGCCTCAGAGCGGTTTCTGGCGATTGAAGGCATCCTGCAGAATCAGGACAACGTGATCTCAGTGAAAGCGGAACGGGTGCAGGCATTGTTCGTCACGAAAGCGGAAACCATTTCGCACGATTTTCACTGAGGCAGGTCGTCGTTGGTCGTTGGCAAATGCCCACGGCTGCCACGGACTGTGATTTACTGTTCGGGTGTTGGCGGCCCCTCGGGCCTGCTATTTTCCGGAGGCGCGAGCGGCAGGCGGGTGGCCCCGCGCATGATGTCGCGCTCTTCGGGCGAGAACATGCCCCTGAACCGGCCGGAATCGATAATCTGCTCACGCTCTCCCGGGGGCATGGCGCGCAGGTCTCGCACTGCGGTCGTCACCATGCGCCGCCGCTCGGGCGGAAGCTGTTGCATGCGGCCGAATACCTCCCGAGCCTGTTGCTTCTGTCCAGGCGTCAGGTGTTCCCAGCGTTCCATGTTGTCTAACATGCGCTGTTGCTGCTGCGGAGGCAGGCTGGAAAAATGCTGTAATCTCTGCCGTAGCTGTTGCTGCGACGCTGGCGGCAAATGCCGGAACCCGGGATCGTTCTGAAGCGCCCGCTCCCGCTCGGCGGGAGACAGATCCTTATGCTGCCGCAGCCAGTCGCCGGCATGCCGCTGCCCCGGATGAGCCTGATGATACGGCGCAGAAAAATAAGGCGCGGAAGGATGAGGCGCGGAAGAGTGAGGCGCCGACTGGTGACTCTGGCCTGCCGACCGTCCCTGCCCCCGCCAGAAGTTGTTGCGTAGTGCCAGCGACGGGCAGGAACACACCACGACGGTGGCTACGGCCAGCACGGCCGTACCGATCCATCCCGTCATGCCCCTCATGAAATTTCCCCGGCGCATTCTCCCCGCTTCCTAAGCCTCTTACTTACGGATTCGCCACCACATCCTGCTGCACTTCCAGGTCATCCATCAAATCGAAATCGGAATACAATTCGTGATTTTTCTCGAGAGCCTGCAGATCGCTCACTGCCGTGCCCGGCTCGGCATCGTTGACCGCGACCACGTTATTCGCCGGCTCGTAGACCCCACTGTCACTGCGGAAGAACAGCCCAATCCCGACTGCCATCAGCACCGTCAGCGCCGCCGCCAGCATGGGGCGCCGGAACCAACCCAACCATCCTGCCTGAGGCTTGGCGATTTCTTCCCGCAGCCGCGCCTGCAGGCGCACGTCGAAATACGGCGACGGCTCCGGCACCTGCCACTCGTCGAGCAACGCCATGGTCTGGCGGAACTCCTCCAGCTTTCCGGAGCACGCTCCACAACCCGCCAGATGCGTGCCGATCTGCGGCGTCATTCCCATAGAGCCGGAGGCCAGGTCCGGCATCATTTCGTGAATCTCTTCGCACTTCATAACCCTGCTCCCCTCAACTTCTTCGCCTCTGCAGCGCCTCTCCAACTTCAGTCTGCAACTTCGCCTTCAAACAGAACTCTTTCAACTGTTCCCGCAAAGTCTCATACGCCCGGAACAACAGCGACTTCGTCGCCGACTCGCTCAACTTCAATACCTCGGAAATCTGCTTGTAATCCATCTGCTGGTACTTGTGCATGATCACCGCCATCTTCTGGCGCTCCGGCAAGGCCTCCACTTTGCTTCGGATGGCCAGCATCCTTTCGCGCCGCACCAGCGCTTCTTCGGCGGAAATTGTGCTGTCGGCCACATCCAGCGTGGTTCCCGTTTCGTCATCGGGCTCATCCAGGCTTACCGTCACCTCCGGCCGATCCTTGCGGGTGTCGCGCGCGTGGTTCACGGCCAGATTGGTCGCAATGCGATAGAGCCAGGTCGTAAACTTGGCGCTGGCTTCATAACTGGCGCGGGAGCGGTAGACGCGCAGAAAAACTTCCTGCGCCAGATCTTCCGCCGCCGCCGTGTTACGCGCCATGCGATACATGAAACTCACCAGCGGCCGCCGGTATTTCTGCACCAGGTAGTCGAATGCGGAATTGTCTCCGCTCTTCACCCGCAGCATCACTTCGGCATCGGTGAAGGTTTCCGCGCCAGCCATGGCCGGCTGCAGAGTGCCAGCCGGGCGAGATCCCAGCGTGGCCATCAGGACGCTCCCGTCGATGGCGGCAGTGCTCACACTAGATGGAACCCGGTCGCGGGGAGAAAGTTGTTCCTTTTCCTCCGCAGCTCGTCCCTCGGAAGTCCCCTCAGGTGAAGGGGATGCAGTGGGTCGAAGGGGCCTGGATTGGTCCGGCATGGAGGTTACTTTGGCGCAGATGCTGGCGGATCGTTTCCGCCTTTTATCCTGCCGCCGTTAGGCTACCACGCCCCGTGGCGGGATCCAAACCAGCAGGGCCGGCCCGGGAGCCCGCCTGGGCCCGTCGGGAGCGCTGTGACAGGCGGCGCGGTAGTGGGTCAATTTGAAAAATCAGCGGCTGAAGCCGCCCTGATTTTGCGGCATTTATGGCGCGACTGAAGTCGCGCCCTTTCAAAGCAAATTCAAACTGACCCCTACCCGGCGCTGCCGTTTGACAAACAAACCTCCTTCTTTGGGTTACACTCTTTTCCTACGCACAGACCTATGTTCTTGAATCAATGGAGGCAATTTTGCGAAGCAAGCTGACATCCACCACATTCATTTTGTTCACACTCATCCTCATGCTGGCCAGCCAGATCTCCTCGGCGCAGTCTTATCCGCCCCCAGCCCCGGCCCACAAAGCCCCGGCTGCCTCGGCGGGCCTGGACATTCCGATTCCAGACATTCCTTACACAAAATTTGTCCTCAAGAACGGCCTGACCGTGCTGGTGCACGAGGACCACAAGGCCCCGATCGTGGCCGTGAACACCTGGTACCACGTGGGTTCGAAGAACGAGAAGCCGGGCAAGACCGGGTTTGCTCATCTCTTCGAGCACCTGATGTTCAGCGGCAGTGACGATTTCGATCACACCTACATCAACGCCATGGAAAAGATTGGCGCAACGAACCTGAACGGCACCACCAACAACGATCGCACCAATTATTTCGAAAACGTTCCCACTTCCATGCTGGACTACGTCCTGTTCGCCGAAAGCGACCGCATGGGCCATCTGCTCGGCGTACTCGACCAGAAGAAACTCGACCTGCAGCGCGGAGTCGTGCAAAACGAAAAACGCCAGGGTGAAAACCAGCCTTACGGCGTAACCGAACAGTTGCTCACCGAGAACACGTATCCTGTCGGACATCCTTACTCGTGGACAGTGATCGGCTCCATGAAAGACCTGGACGCTGCCTCTTTGAGCGACGTTCAGGAATGGTTCAAGACCTACTACGGTCCGAACAACGTCACCGTGGTCCTAGCCGGCGACATTACGCCGGCGATCGCTCGCGAGAAGGTGGAGAAGTATTACGGCGAAATTCCTCCCGGCCCGCCTATCGATAAACAGGAAGTATGGGTCGCCAAGCGCAGCGGCACGCACCGGGGATGGGTACAGGACCGGGTCCCGCAGGCGCGCCTCTATCGCGTATGGAATGTGCCGGAATACGGATCGCCGGAAGATGCCTTGCTGGACCTCGCCGCTCAAGTGCTGGGCCGCGGCAAAACCTCCCGCCTCTACAAGCGCCTCGTTTACAAAGACCAGATCGCGACCAGTGCGAGCGCCACGAATGACACCAACGAGATCGCTGGGCAGTTCGATTTCACTCTCACCGCCATTCCCGGCGGAGACCTGAGCAAAGTGGAAAAAGAAGCCGACGAAGAATTGCAGAATTTCCTGAAGAACGGTCCCACCGAAGCGGAGTTGCAACTGGCCAAGACGCAAATCCTCGGCAACTACGCGCGCATCGTGGAGCGCATCGGCGGCTTCGGCGGCAAGAGCGACCTGCTGGCGCGCTGCCAGACCTATACCGGCAATCCCGAGTGCTACAAGGATTACCTGCAGCGGGTCAAGAGCTGCCACGCCAGCATCTGTGAGGAAAGCTGCGGATGAGTGGCTCAGCGATGGCGACTACGTTCTCGAAGTGCATCCTTATCCCACCGACTTCAAGACCGATGCCGGAAGCTCGACCGCTCCAAAGAGCCAGCGCTGGGCGGGCCGCATGTCACTGAATCTTCCGCCGCTGCAAAAAGCCACGCTCTCGAATGGTTTGAAGATCGTGCTGGCCGAGCGGCATCGGCTCCGGTGGTGAATTTTTCGCTGATGATCGATAGCGGCTACTCCGCCGATCCGCTCGGTCGCGCCCGGAACCGCCAGCTTCGAGCAGCGCATGCTGGAAGAAGGCACCCCGACCCGCGATTCGCTGAAGATTGGCGAAGAAGCTGCGAATCGCTCAGCGCCAATTTCAACGCTAGCGTCCAATCTGGACTGGTCGAGTGGTCAGCCTCAACACGCTCAAGAGCACGATGGACAAGTCGCTCGACATTTATGCCGACCTGATTCTGCATCCCGCGTTTCCGGAGAAGGAATTTCACGCGCCTGCAGAAAGAGCGCCTCGCCGGCATCCAGCGCGAGAAAGTCACGCCTCAGCCGATGGCCTTGCGCGTGGTGCCCGCGCTGCTTTACGGCAAGGGACATCCCTACGCCGTGCCTTTCACCGGCACCGGCACCGAGGCCGCGTCAGCAAGATGACCCGCGAAGATCTGGCCAAATTCCACGAAACCTGGTTCAAACCCAACAACTCCACGTTGCTCATGGTCGGCGACACCACGCTCGCGCGAGATCACGCCCCGACTGGAAAAGCTTCTGGCTTCCTGGAAGGCCGGGCGACGTTCCCAAAAAGAACGATCCCGCAGGTCGCCGAGCCGCCAAAGACGGTGGTCTATCTGATTGACCGCCCCGGTTCCGGCCAGAGCGTCATTTTCGGAGCGCAGCTGGCGCCCCCGCAAAACAATCCCGACGCCATCGCATCGAAGCTGGTGAACAACGTCTTCGGCGGGAACTTTCAGTTCGCGCATCAATATGAATCTGCGCGAGGACAAGCACTGGTCTTACGGCGTGTTCGCAGCATCCTGGCTCCGGCGCGTGGGCCAGCGCCCTTACATCAGCATCTCGCCGGTGCAGACCGACAAGACCAAAGAGTCCCTGGACGAGATGGTCAAGGAATACAACAACATCGCGGGCGCCAAACCCATCACGCCGGAAGAGCTTAAGGACGAACAGACCAACGCCACGCTCGGATTGCCCGGCTCGCTTTGAAACCGTTCAGCAGGTCAGCGGCGCCTACAGCCAACATCCTCGCAATACGGATTGCCGGAGGATTACTACAACACCTTCACCCAGAAGGCTGCTGGCACGTCACGCCGGAAGCCGCCAACGAGATCGCCAAGAAATACATCCTGCCGGATCATCTCGTGTGGGTGGTGGTGGGAGATATGAGCAAGGTGGAAGCCGGCATCCGCGAACTGAACCTCGGCGAGGTCCACAAGATCGACGCCGACGGCAACCCCGTGAAGTGAACCGGCCACGGGCATAGCAACCGCCGGCGGGCTCCCATTTCGTAGCGCGTTTTCCAACGCGAGAAATGGGAGCCTGCCAGGGTCGGGTGCCGCGGTCTTGCCCCGCGATCTTCCCCGAGATCCTTGCCCCGCGATCTTCCCCGAGATCCTTCGCCTACTTTGATTCTTCGCCTACTCGGCAAACTCCACAAACATCGCAACCCAATCGCTGTCGCCGAGCACGCGGAAGGGGTGTCCCTTGCCGGTCAGATCTTCGGCGATAACGATTCGACCCGGCTCCGCCAAAATCTTTTGCCCGCCTCCGATCTCGAGTTCCGCCCGGCCGTTGATCGTAATCGCGTAGCGGCGGTGGTCCGCATTATGCCAGCCTTCAACGAAGCCGGGGGCGGCCCGCGTCACATGAGCGCTCGTGACTTTGACCGCAGCGGACTGTGCCAGGCCGGCCGGCGCTCCAGCGACTGCCGCGAATTTTATGTTCGACGTCTTCGACGTGAGTCAACCCGTCAGCGCCGGTGTAAATGCGCGTGGCCGTTACCGGCGCAAGCCCCTGCGCCTCAGCTGTGGCTTGGCCGCGATGCATATACAAAGCGAGAACTACGGTGACGGCAATAGCCGCCAGGAGAATTCGGCGCGCAATCAACCTCACAATGTCCCTCCGGATAAAAAATGTTCCACCGCCGCTGGATTTTTGGCATCTTACATCACCGGCAGCAGTGAGCCTGGGCAACGCTGCAACAGGTTCTGTCGGACTCCCGGAATTATTGGGGGATTGACGAGTAGATATAAGTAACAGCTTTCCGTTAGAGATTCCCTTCGAGTGCCGATGTCTCAGGAGATCAAATGACCATGAAGCGGAAGCGCATGCACGGCAGAGTGACAAAAATAATCAAGCCTATGTTGCCCAACCAACCGGAGACGGCGCAAATCGACATCAGGGAAGCCCAACACCTTTATCGGGAAGTCCGCATTGAAAACGAAGTCACGGACGAACACGGTGAAAAAGCCGTTCTGAAACCTGGAGCGGAAGTCGATGTCATCGTCGAAGCGGACTCGAATGCCACGATGAAGAAGCCCGTCGGTGTTTGATGGGGGATCGACTCTCACCGCAGACGGGCTTGCGACTGTCTGCCGCTGTTCCGCAATCGTGCAGATCATCTCTTGTGCGCTTTCGGGCCGCCATCTCCAAATCAACTTCCCAGGTTTGCCCCAACTGCCCGCATCTGATAAAAATGTAAGGAACCTCTGCTCAAGTTTTGCGGGCGCTTAACTCAGCGGTAGAGTGTCACCTTCACACGGTGGAAGTCATAGGTTCGAATCCTATAGCGCCCACCATCTCCTCCTTAACTTCAAGGCAGTCTTGCGGTTATCCTGGCAGCCCGGCTGAGAAAGTTCTTGCAACCGGCCTGCTGGATATATACTTGCCCGCGACTGGCAGACCGGGGTTTCCGCAGACTGTTTCCGGAGACTGCCACGCCTTGCGCAAACGCTGGCAGTGCCCAGGAGGAAGCCATGACTTCTCCAACTGCGACGGCCAAAAACACATCCCAAGCGGCCAATCCACTGGCGTGGGGAATCGCACTCGTAGCCGCTGTTGTTGCCGCCATCCTTATCTTGAAGATTGCTCCTCTAAGCCATCCCTGGCCGCAGAACTACGACCCGTCGGGAACTGGTGGCTCTCGACGTTGATCGCCGCGCTGCCGGTCGTGGTGCTGCTGGGCACTCTGGCCCTGCTGCACATGAAGGCGCATTATTCCGCGTTACTGGGGCTGGCCACTTCGCTGATTATCTCGATCTGGGTTTTCGGAATGCCCGCCAGTATTGCGGGCAAGACCGCAGTGCTGGGCGCGGCTTATGGGTTGCTGCCGATCGGCTGGATCATCCTCAATGTGATTTTTCTCTACCAACTCACCTGCGAGGCGGGACTGTTCAAGGTGCTGCAAGAGAGCCTGACCGGCATTACTCAGGATCGCCGCCTGCAGCTTCTGCTGATTGCCTTTTGCTTTGGGGCTTTCTTCGAGGGTGCGGCCGGATTTGGCACGCCGGTCGCGGTGACGGCGGCCGTGCTGATTGGTTTGGGCTTCAAGCCTCTGGAAGCTTCCGGCCTTTCACTCATTGCCAATACCGCGCCGGTGGCCTACGGCGCATTGGGTACTCCGCTGATCGCTTTGCAGGGAGTCACGGGATTGGACCTTCTTTCTCTCAGTGCGCAGGCCGGCCGCATTCTGCCCTTCTTTTCGATTCTTGTGCCGTTCTGGCTGATATGGGCGTTCGCAGGTTTTTCAGGGATGATCGAGATATGGCCGGCAGTGGCGGTGGCTGGCGTATTCTTCGCCATCCCCCAGTTCCTCATGTCGAACTTTCACGGGCCCTGGCTGGTGGACATAGTGGCCTCACTCGTCTCCATGCTGGCATTGATCCTGTTCCTGTTGAAGTGGCGACCGAAGCGCATCTGGGGATTTGAGCATGAAGGCGTACGCGAGGCTCGCGGCTCACACGGTCACAGTTCGTCGCTGGTGGCCAAGGCCTGGGTTCCCTGGCTCATCCTGAGCATTCTGGTTTTCCTGTGGGGATTGCCCAGTGTCAAAGCCAGGCTCGACAAGGTCTCGGCTCCAAAGCTTCCGGTCGCGGGGCTGCACCAAATGGTGCTGCGCGTTCCGCCCGTCGTGCGCAAGCCGACGGCGGAAGCGGCGGTCTACTCGCTCAACTGGCTCTCGGCGACGGGTTCGGGCATTTTGCTGGCCTCCCTGGTCTCCGGCCTGGTCATGGGCTTCACACCCTGGAAAATCGCGCGCACATACTGGAAAACCATCGTGCGGGTGCGTTTCTCGCTGCTGACGATCGCCGCCATGCTCGCGCTGGGATATCTCACGCGCTACTCCGGGGCGGATGCCACGATGGGCCTGGCTTTCGCGCGGACGGGAGTGTTGTATCCGATTCTTCGGCACGCTGCTGGGATGGCTGGGCGTGGCGCTCACCGGTTCGGACACTGCTTCCAACGTGCTGTTCGGCGGCCTGCAGAAAATCACCGCGCAACAGATCGGCGTGTCGCCGTCTTGATGGCGGCAGCCAACAGTTGCGGCGGCGTGATGGGCAAAATGATCGACGCGCAGAGCATCGTTGTGGCCAGCACGGCGACCGAGTGGTACGGGCACGAAGGCGAGATTCTGCGTTACGTGTTCTTCCATAGCATCGCGCTGGCGGCTCTGGTGGGAATTCTGGTAACGCTACAGGCGTACGTGTTTCCCTTTACCCACCTGGTTGTGCGGTAAGCGGGTTGTGATTTCGCGGGCTGAAATATGGTAGGGGAAGTCCGGGAATCCATTGAAAGGGGAGTAAGATGTTGACTCCAAGAGGAGGCCTATGATCCTGGGCATGTCCACTGCGACTTACACCCTCGTACACGTACTGATCAGCCTGCTGGGAATTGGATCGGGATTCATCGTACTGTTCGGAATGCTCGGCGGGAAAAGGGTGAACGGCTGGACTGCGCTGTTTCTAATCACGACTGTCGCTACGAGCCTGACCGGATTCGGATTTCCCGCGACGCATATTCTCCCGTCGCACATAATCGGGATGCTTTCATTGGTGGCGTTGGTGATTGCGATCGTGGCTCGCTACGCGAAACACCTCGCCGGCGGCTGGCGTAAAACTTATGCAATCACCGCCTGCATAGCCCTCTACTTCAATACCTTCGTTTTGGTGGCGCAATCTTTCCAGAAGGTGCCGGCCCTGAAGGCGTTGGCTCCAACCCAGTCAGAGCCTCCGTTCGTGATTGCGCAACTTGTTCTGCTCGCACTATTCATCGTGCTTACCATCTTCGCAGTAAAACGATTCCGCGAGGAGGAGCCCGCACTGCCTCTCGCCCGCGCTGCCTGAGCATTCGCTTCATAGCCGGGACTGGCCGCTTCACTTTCCGGTGTAACTGACCCTCCAGATCGAGTTCGACCCGTCGTCGCTCACCAGCAGCGAACCGTCTGGAGCCACGGTGACGCCTACGGGACGTCCCCAGACATTGCCATCGGGAAGCACGAAGCCGGTGAGGAAGTCTTCATACTCGCCGCTGGCGTGGCCGGTCTGGTGCAGGGGCACGCGGATCACTTCGTAGCCCACGCGCACCGCCTTGTTCCAGGAGCCGTGCTCGGAGGCAAAAATGTCTCCCTTGTATTCGGCAGGGAACTGCTGGCCCTCGTAGAAAGTAAATTCCAGCGACGCGTTGTGCGGCTGCAGCAGCACATCGGGCACGATCGCTTTGTCTTTCAATTCCGGATGCTTGCCCTTGATGCCGCGGATCCTGATGCGCCGCCGATATACCACCACGGCCAGCCGTAGAAGCCGCCTTCCTGCACGTGCGTGATGTAGTCGGGGACGAGGTTATCGCCGAGCGCGTCGCGCTCGTTCACCGAGCACCACAATTCGCCGGTCTGCGGATTCATGGCAGATTCCGCCGCCGGCATTGCGAATGCCGTAGGCATAGACGCTCAGCTTGCAGTTCGCGGGATCGCAGACCAGAATGTCGGCGCGGTCTTTTTCTCCGGCGATGCGTGTCGGGATCGTCGACGTTCGATGCCGAACCCACGGCGACGAACATTTTCTTGCCGTCCTGCGAGAAAGTCACCGCGCGCGGTCCAGTGCCCGCCTCGGCTCGGAAGATCGGCGATATGTTCCGCAGGGCCGCTCGCCTTCAGATCGCCGTTGTGATAGGGAAACCGAACCACTTCGTTGGTGTTGCCGACGTATAGCCATTGCGGATCGGGTCCCGGCGGATAGAACGCCAGGCCGTAGGGATGTTTCAGGCCGCTGGCGAAAACGGCTGATCTGTTCCGGCTTTGCCATCGCCGGTCAGGCCGCGGAAAACGCGGATGCGCCCGGGATCGCTTTCGGCAAGAAAAATGTCGCCGTTCGGAGCGGTGCGCAGGGTGCGGGGATTGTCGAGCCCCGCGGCATACAGTTCGACCTTGAAGCCGGGCAGCGCCACCGGCCAGACATTTTCCGGCCGCGCCACAAGTTCCGGGCCGTTATTCGCGGATTGAGTCGGTCGCATAGGGTTGCGGCAAGTCGTTCGCGGTGATCTTGCGCACCGTGCCGGGCTTTTCGTAGCGGAAGTCGGTGAAGGGAGGCGTGGGCGGAGGCGCCTTGAACTTCGAGGCGGTCTTATCGTCCGCTGCCCTGTCGGGCGATGTAGCCGACGCGGCACCCTGCGTGCTCAGTGCGGGCAAGGCCGACGTTACATAGCTCACGATTTCCCATCGCTGTTTGGCCGGGAGGGATGCCCACGCCGGCATCCCGCCATTTTTGTCACCTCGCGTGATGAACCAGAAGACTTCGCCGGGCGTGGCCGAGGCGAGCTTCTCGCTCACCAAAGATGGCACGCTGCCCGTGCCTTTTCCCTGCCTTCCGTGGCACGACAGGCAGTTGCGAGAGTACAGCTGTTGGCCGGCTCTTGCCGCTGCGTCCTGGCCCTGAAGCGGATTCTTCGCTTTCCGCGCCGATTCCGGCGCCCCATGGAATCTGGTGTCCATATCGGCCGCGCTGAGCGACGCTACCGGCAGCAAGATTGCCGCCGCAAGCAGGCAGTAGAGATTGAATAATGAACGCATAAGTCCCTTCCAGATACTAACAACAATGAAGATCCCAATGAAGAGGATCGGCAACGGTTGCTTGCAAGTAATTGATGCAGGGGCGGTGCAGTTGGATTGCGCGGCAATGGAGGTTTTCCGCGCCGTCCGCGAGCCATGCCTGGCCGGCTGGGGCATCTTCCGGGGCTGGGCTGCAGGGTTCGGCTGCAAGGCTTGTGAGGTTTTGCGATAATACAACCTTCTCTCCAATAATTTGATCAGAGTGCGGTAAGGCCGTATAAGCTAGGAGCGAGCTAAAACCCAGGTCAGCGACCCAGACGGAGTCTTATTGATGCAATCGTGGAAATTCCTATTGCCGATCCTTGTCTCGAGTTTGGTCTCGAGTTTGTGCTTTGCGGCTCAGCCGGACGCGTGGGCCTTGCCCCAGACGGCTCCTGACTTTACCATTCAGACCACCAGCGACCTGGCGCCGGCTTCCATTCCTGCGGGACAATCCGCTTCCGCCACTCTGACCATCACTCCGTTGAATGGCTCCACGCAAACCATCAATTTCACTCCCAGCAGTTGCTCGGCGGGGCTGCCCTCGGGTGCAGTCTGCAGCTTCAGTCCCAACAGCGTCTCGCTCAGCGGCGGCGTTTCGGTCCCCGTCACGTTGACCATCACTACGGCGGCCAACATGGCCCTGCCGTCGGCACCGCCAGAACCGCAAACCATAACGGTTACCGCAACTGCCAGCGGCGCCGGCAGCACTTCCCACTCCACCAACGTCGACCTCACCGTGACTGCGACGAATCAAACCTTCACCATCGCATCCACCAATGGTTCCACGTTCCCTGTCTCGGTTGGCGGAACCGCGCAGGTCGACATTAGTGTCACAGGGACGAACGGCTTCATCAACAACAGCAACTCCACGACGGTGCTGCCGATTACCTACACCTGTTCTGGAATACCGACGACTGCGGAAATCACCTGCACTTTCAGCCCCGGCCTGGGGCAGAGCATCAGCCCGACCACGTTAACCCTCAACCTCGTGACCCAGGGCGTAACCGGGCAGATGAATCCTCCCGGCGGCGGAAGCATTTTCTATGCATTCCTCCTGCCCGCTTTGTTCGGAGTCGTACTGACGGCAGGATCGCGAACTCGCGGCGTGCGCGTACTCGGCTTGATTGTGGTTCTCGGATGTTCCACGCTGTGGCTCGGTTCCTGCGGTGGCAGTAGCAGTAGCAACGGTAACAGCCAGCCGAACTCAGGGACGCCCCCTGGAATCTATCCCGTGACCATCAACGCCACCACTCTGGGTCCGGTTGCGCTGACGTCCTCCATGTCGATTACTCTGGCGGTTGGACAATAATCGAGAACCTGGTATCGAGAGCCTGGCGGGAAGCAGAAACTACTGGGTTTCTTCTCGGCGCCAGTTGCTGGAAGCGCCGGGTGGTGCCGCCACAAACTCGGGAAGCCATGTCCTCCTGTGATGTCTTCCTGTGCAAAAGGCCCCGGTTTGCCCCTTGCGCTCAGGCGCTGGGGCGAGTAACATGAAATTGTTCTCATTGGCCTCGTTCCCGCGCAGGCCTTCCGCGCCCCAGGCCATTCCGGGCGGCGCGACGGATTCCGATAACGGATAAACCGATAGGCAAAAGGTTAAAAGTATTTACGCCAGTGTGAATTTGTATCACCAGATACCGGTCGACCGCGATAGCGATTACGATTGCGCCCGGCGCAATTCCCGCAACCCGAGGAACAGGTGAGCTGCATCCCCCGAACGCGTTCGCCGAGACTGCGAAACTGAATGATCGAGACTGTAATGATCACAGACTGTAATGATCGAGACTGTAATGATCAGTGGATGTAGGTAAGTCAGTGGTTAGGCCCCGCTAAAACGTGGCTGTCTGCCAACGCCGTGAGAGCCTGCCGCAACCAACGGGGAACCAGGAAATTAGAATTTGCAGCCCTGCACCGCGCTTCGCTGGACCATCATGGACCAGATCGAAGGCCCGGCCCAGCAGGTTTGAGAGGACTATGAACGCAGGACCAGGAAGACCCTCAGGCGGTAGTGGAGGAGGCGGAAGACGACGGCGTCGCGGACGGCGCCCCAGCAATCAACGCGGCCCGCGTGCAGCTGGCCCCAGCCAGGCGCGCCACAACCAGGATGGCATCTACACTGCGCCCATGGATCACAGCTACCGCGCGGCCTTGGCCGGCAACGGAAATGGCCAGGGAGCCAGGCACCAGCGTCCCGGCTTCGCGGCGCCTTTTGCGCCGGTCGATCCCGAGCCTCTGCCCGCGCTGCGCGAAGATTCCAACTCGCGCATTTTCGCCTTCGTCGACGACTTGTTTTTTCAGGCGAAGATTCAGGAAACCGCGCGCAAGCTCAACGTCAAGGTAGAGTTCGCCAAGAACGATAAAGACCTGGCCGAGCGCATGGAGCAAAACGGCGAAGAGAAGCCTTCGCTCATCATCTTTGACCTCAATAACGTGAACGCCAAGCCGCTGACGCTGATTCCCAAGCTGAAGGCGAAGCTGAAGAAGGGAACCTCGATCATCGGTTTCCTCTCGCACGTGCAGGGCGACCTGAAGCAGAAAGCTCACGAAGTGGGCTGCGACATGGTGCTGCCGCGTTCGGCTTTCTCACAGAATTTGCCGCAGTTGTTGCGGCGTCATGGGGCGCCGGAAGACGAAAATCCCTCAGTGCACTAAAGCTGGCTGGTTGCACCGAAACTGGCTCAGGGCTCATGCCAGCAAATTATCGCTGACCGATGTATTCAGTTCGGAACCCACTCAGTTTGCAGTTTGGGCGGTTGGGTCAACGTCTGCATCACCACACAATACTGTTCTGTCTTCTCGCGCAAGGCACGCAGTTGCTCGGGTGTCGCCAGCGGGGCCACAATTTCAAATCGGGTACGAATACTCTCAAAGCCGACGGGAACTTCCTTCGATATACCGAGCGTGCCCCGAAGATCCAAATCCCCTTCGACCGTTACCTCAATCCGTTCGACCGGTACTCCCATGGCTGTGGCGACCATCTGGCAGGTGAGTTGCGCGCAGGCCGATAGCGCCCCCAGGAGCATATCGCCGGAACAAGCTGCGGTGCCAGCGCCTCCCACGCCAGCGTGCGCCTGAGCCTGATAGATGGCCCGTCCGATGGCAACCGAGCATGCAATTGGAGTCTCGGTCTGCCCTCCTTTTGCTTTCAGCGTGATTCGCGAACTGGCCGGGTCACTGCGGTATTGTTCTTTCAGCGGTTTTTGCACCGATTTAAGATCCATAATTGCCCTCCGAACCGGAATAATGTATATGACAAGTTCCCGCTGCGGCGGCCGCGCTCTTGTACCAAGTCCGCCCGCTTGCTAGCATACGTTTAGCGAGGTTAGCACATGCCTAAGTTTGTAATCGAGCGAGAGATACCCGGGGCCGGAAATCTGTCCGACGCCGAACTGCAAGAGATCTCAAAAAGATCCATGGCTGCCCTGAAAAGCATTGGCCCTGAGATTCAGTGGCTGCAAAGCTATGTCACGGGCGACAAAGTGTACTGCGTCTACCTCGCTCCCAATGAAGCAATGATCCGGGAGCACGCCAAACGGGGAGGGTTCCCGGCGAATCGCATCTCGGCGGTGCGTCGGCTCATCGACCCAACCACGGCGGAATGACCCTGATCCGGGTCGCTTGCCGCGTCGCCCGGCTCACTCCGTTGGACTTACTCCGCTGACTTCGAGCTGTAAGTCTGGCCAGAGCTGGAGGCAGGCCTCAGCACGTCCTCAATCGCTTTTTCGACCGGCATCACCCATCCCTCCAGCCATGCGGTTCGACCGGTTGCGGTAGGCAGCCCAGTTCGTGCCGGCTCGAGACCTTTTTCGAGTTTCGCCTGTTCCGCCGGGGTGAGCGGGGCGCCAATGCTCTGGCGCAACGCGGCCGATGCACCAGCCAGCCGCAACGAGTGCTCGGGTTCTGATTGCGCCGCTGCCGAGCAGGCGAAGGCTTCCAGCAGGCGCGCGATCCCGCGCTTGTGTTTCAGTGACTGGAAAAGACCGATGCTTTCCCGGTAGAGCGAATCCGCCGCCGCATAATTTCCCTGCTCACGCGCCAAGTTCCCCAAATCGGCCAGCGAACCGGCAATGCCCCACTGGTCATTGAGCTCGCGAAAAGTCGCTAAACTCCGTTCATAGAGGGATCGCGCCGCTTCCGAGTCGCTTTGTTCGCGCGCCACATCTCCCTGGTGGTTGAGGGCCCATGCCACCCCGGTTCTATCCCCCAGTTCCCGGAAGATCGCTAGACATTCCTCGTAGAGAGCGCGCGCGTGTGCAGAGTCTCCCTGCAGGTTGACGACAGTTGCAAGGTTGCTGAGTGCGCGCCCGACCGCCAGCCCGTCGTGGAGTTCTCTCCAGAGCGATAAACTTTCATCGAAGAGCGCGCGCGCAACCGCCAGATCACCCCGGTCACGGGCATTGACCGCCATCGCGTTCAACGATACCGCGATGCTTCGCTTATCATCTAACCGCCGCGCGATCTCCAGGCTCTCCCCAAGGAGCGCGTCCGAGACAGCGTAGTCCCCCTGCTCGGAGCCCAGAACTCCGGCTAAGAAAAGAACCCTCATCCGCGCATCGGCCGATGTCTCGAGCTTCAACAGTTTTCCCAACCGCTCGCGGCCTTCCGCGAGGTACTCCCGCCGCTCCCAGAAGCGAAAAAGTGCCATGCCCAGGCGCAAACCCCATTCCGCGTTGCGCGTCTCCGTAAGCCAGTCGAGGGCAGCGCGAAAGTTGTTGTGCTCGAGTTCGAATCGATCCGCCCATCCCTTCGGGCCCGCGGCGGAATCCTCGGCAGCTCCCTCTTCGGCCAGTACCAGGCAGTAGGCGGCATGGGCGCGCCTACACATCGCCACCTCTGCGCTCTCTGCCAGTTTTTCCAGGCCATACTCGCGAATCGTTTCCAGCATCACAAAGCGCGGTTCTCCATCCTCTTGTTCGATCTGCCGGACGAGGCTCTTATCCACCATGGATGCCATGCCATCGAGAACATCCAGTCCGAGGTCTTGTTTGGTGTCGCACACCGATTCCACGGCTTCCAAAGTGCATCCGCCGATGAAAATGGAAAGCCTGCGGAACAGCTTCTGTTCCGGAGCGCTGAGCAGGCCAAAGCTCCAATCGATGGTTTGCCGCAACGTCTGTTGCCGGGTCGGCAGGTCTCGCGCCCCGCCGGTCAACAACTGCAGACTGCTCGCGAGCCGAGTCCGCATGGCGGAAGGCGAAAGAAGCTTGGTGCGGGCGGCCGCAAGTTCAATAGCGAGTGGCAGCCCATCCAGACGAGAGCAGATTTCCGCCACGGCGGCCGCGTTGTCTTCGTTGAGTTTGAAATCCGGCTTCGCCGCTGCCGCCCGTTGTACGAACAGGGAGATCGCCGAATACCGCGCCAGCGCCTCCAGAGGAGGTAAAGCCTTGCCCTCCGGCAGCGACAGCGGCGGCACCGGGAACTCACGTTCATCGTAGATGTGCAGAGAGGCGCGGCTGGTCACCAGAAACTTCAGACACGGGGCCACGGCCATCAGTTCAGCCAGCAATGGCGCCGCCGCAAGAATGTGCTCGAAGTTGTCTATCAGCAGAAGCATGGGTACGCTCAGCGAATTCTGCAGATAGTCCTTCAACGTCTCGAGCTGCGGCCGGCCTCCAGTTTCCTTAACCCCCAGCGTCTGCGCGATTACGATAATGATCGAGTTGGGATCGCTGACACCCGCGAGCGGCACGAAATAAACACCGGCCGGGAATTGTTCCATCGCGTCCCGCGCCACCTCCAGCGCCAGACGTGACTTGCCGATTCCACCCGGCCCCGTCACGGTTACCAGCCGCACATCGGGCCGCAGCAACAGTTCCCTGGCCGCAGCCAGTTCCAGATCGCGGCCGATAAATGCGCTCCCCGGTATCGGCAGATTGCTGGGGCGCACATCCGGCCGCTTATGCTGAAGATCCAGCACGCGGTCGCGAATGGCCACGAGGTCGCGCGCGAGGTCGCGGGTTGAAAAATAGCGTTTCTCGGGGTCTTTGGCCAGGCAGCGTTCCACCACCCAGCCAAGCGGAGGGGGAACCTCGGGGTTCAACGAGTTCATCGGCTCGGGGTCCTCCTGGAGAATGGCCAGGAGAGTCTGCGCGTGCGACTTCCTTTGGAAGGGGTTCTTGCCCGTTGCCATTTCGTACAGAACTACTCCGAAAGAGAACTGGTCTGAGCGGAAGTCGAGCTCGTGCCCGTGTGCCTGCTCTGGGGACATGTATCCAACCGTGCCCAGGATCACACCCGTCTCGGTTTGCAGGGGACCTGCGGTGCAGGCGTCAGACAGTTCTTCGCCGCTAAGTACGAGTTTGGCGAGACCGAAATCGAGAATCTTGGCCATGTCGTTCGAGACCATCAGGTTCTCGGGCTTCAAATCTCTGTGGACGATGCCCAGTTCATGGGCCCGTGCCAGCCCGTCGGCAATCTGCACTGCAATCGGAATCAGCTTCCGCATGGGGAGAACGCGGGCCGCAAGGAGCTGGCGCAGCGTGGTTCCCTCGACGAACTCAAAGACAAGGAAATCCATGCCGTCCTGGTGCCCGATGTCGTGCAGGGTGCAGATATTGGGATGGGAAAGCTTGGAGATGGTGCGCGCTTCGCGGTCAAGACGCTGACGGAGATCGGCTTTCTGGGAGAGTTGCTCGGGCAATACCTTAATGGCCACGGTGCGTTCGAGCCGCGTGTCACGCGCACGATACACTTCGCCCATGCCGCCTGCGCCGAGCGGCGAGAGAATTTCGTAAGGACCAAGTTTGGTGCCGGCAGACAAGGCCATCGGTGGGCGCAATTATAACGTGCGCGACAGAATTGCGGTGGACGGCGGCGGACCAGTCACTCGGGGCAAATCAAGGCTACTCGCAAAACGGTCGGCTAATCGTCGCCTGTCTTCGCCTGTCGCCGTCTAGCATCACTTATCCTGGAGGCCAGCCCAGCGAACGTCCTCCCAGCAGGTGAACGTGGAGATGAAACACAGACTGGCCCGCGCCCGGTCCTACGTTGAGCACCGTGCGATATCCGTTCTCGATGTTGCGTTCGCGCGCGATCTGTGCCGCCGCCAGGTGACAGCGCCCGATCAGTTCGGCGTCTTCGGTCTGCGCTTCCTTTAACCCGGCAAAATGTTTCTTCGGAATTACCAGCACGTGCGTCGGAGCTTTCGGGCTGATGTCTTCGAAGGCAAAAACATACGCGTCTTCGTAGACTTTCTTCGCAGGAATCTCACCCGCGACAATGCGGCAGAAAAGGCAGTCGGTGGTAGGGTCGCTCATAAGATCGTCATTCTGGTCGTTAATCCAGCCTCACCAGAAACACGGCGCCCTCGGGAGTCGCCGTTTCGGCAACGACCTGTTGAGCACGGTCGTGATCGTCCCCGAGAACGCGCACCCGCACCCACCAGTCGCCCGCGGGACTGGCGAACCGCTGCACTTTGGCCGTGTGGTAGCGACGCTGAAGGTGGCTGACCAGTTTCGCCGCTTCGTCTTCATCGGGAAAGCCACCAATCTGTACTGCCCATTTTCCGCCGGCTTCAAGCGGCGCCGGGGTCTGCATTACGTCCACTCTCACTTCTGCAACTCCGGGCCCATAGACATCGAGTTTGCGCGCGGCGGCCAGCGACAGATCGAGAACGCGTCCGGGGATGAACGGGCCGCGGTCGGTGATCCGCACCAGCGCCGTGTGACCGGTCTTAAGATTGGTGACGCGCACAATCGATCCCAGCGGAAGCGTGCGGTGCGCTGCCGTCATGGCATGCATGTTATAGACTTCGCCATTGGAACCGCGCCGGTTGTGATAGGGAGGCCCGTACCAGCTTGCTTTGCCGGTTTCCGTGGCCAGAGGCCTGGCGCCGCTCGCAATCGTTGGCTCGGCTAAGTCAGAGTTGCTCTCGGCGCCGCTGGACTGTTTTCGAGACCGATTTGGGGTGGTGCCTTCTGTCGCTTCGGCGGCGGAAGGCTGCGCGGCGGGAGGCGGCGGCACTTCCACGCGCGCCTGTTTGGGATGGCCGCAGCCTGCAGCTGAAACCAGCCACATCATAAGCAGCACAAGCGGCATCACGCTGCCGGGGATAAGGGCCGCGCGGCGCGTATTCATTTGCGCGAAGCGTTGTGCTGCTCCATATAGTCCGCCAGTTCGATGAGTTTCACGCTCGCGGTGCGCAGGGCCTGGGTCGAGTGCTGGCGCACGGCGGGCACGACCTCGTCATTCAGGTACTTGATGAACTCCGGAATCTCTTTCTCGATGCGTTCGGCGGCTTCGGCGACAGTTTTGCTGACGCGCGCCGACGCGTCTTCCACCTTGCGGTTGAAGTCGTCCATGGTTCTCCTCGGTGCTGCTGGGCGTGAACGAACTCACGCGTGTATTGCGGATGCCGGGCAGGGCTATTATTTCGCGGTTGGAGGGCGTGGTCAATGGCGGGAAGGTTTCGTGTGGGGATTTCGCTCCTGCGATCCCTGTGGGTGCTCTCCGCGTTCTCTGCGCTTTGATTAGATTTCGGCGGAGGTCAAAAGCTTGAACCGCTGAGGCCGCTGAGAACTGCCGCAGAGGGCGCTGAGGAATCCATTTTTCAACGTCAGGTTGCATCAAGGATTCCATCCTTGATAAAGTAAGGATTATGCCCAAGGTGACTTCCAAGCTGCAGTTGACCGTGCCCAAGAAGATTGCCGACCAGTACGGCATCCGTCCCGGCGACGAGCTGGAATGGATTCCCGCGGGAGAGAGCATTCGGGTGGAGTTGGTGCGACGCAAGGCCAAGGCTGGGAACGAGTTGACGGCCGAGGAGAAGTTGGCACTGTTTGATGCCGGGACAAAACGGCTGCACGAGCTGCACGCGGAAGAATTGAAAAGGAACCAGGGGAATAGGGTCACTCGCGAGACTCGGGGCTGGACGCGTGAGGAACTTTACAACGACGACCGGGGTCTGCCTCGTGGCTTCCCTCGTTGATACGAATATCCTCGTATACCGGTGCGATCCCATCGATCCCCAGAAGAGTGCCAAGGCTAGCGACCTGTTGCGCGAAGGGGTGGCGACCAAGGAATTCTACCTTCCCCACCAAGCGTTGATCGAATTCGTTAATGCTGTGACCAAACCCAGGGCAGGAGGGCGCTCGCTCCTCAGCCCGGAAGAGACGTGGCGGCAGGCCGAAGACTTGCTCAACGAATTCCCGGTGCTCTATCCGAATGAAAAACTGTTTCGAACAGCCATGCTGGGAATGGCGGTGTATAAGTTTTCCTGGTACGACGCCCACCTCTGGGCCTATGCCGAGCATTACGGACTGCCCGAACTTCTCTCCGAAGATTTCGAGCATGGGCGCAAATACGGGAGTGTGCGCGTAAGAAATCCATTCTTGGCTGGTCTCGGGTAGTCTGGGAAGCGTGAAGACGCGGCCGTCCACTTCGAGTTTCTTTTCTGTTCCGCAACGACGGCAGTTTCGAAAAAACATTCTCGCCTGGTACGACGCACATCGCCGCGATCTGCCTTGGCGCGCGAGCCGCGATCCATATCGCGTATGGCTTTCCGAGATCATGCTGCAGCAAACGCGGGTCGCGGCGGTGATTGAGCACTATCGCGAATTTCTAAAGCGCTTTCCGACTCCGAGGAAGTTGGCGGAGGCACGCGAAGCCAGCGTGCTTGCGGCGTGGAGCGGCCTGGGTTATTACCGGCGGGCGCGCATGTTGCATGCTGCAGCAAAGGTGCTCGTCCGCGAGCATAAGGGGAAGCTTCCCCGGACTGCCGAAGAACTGCGGGCGCTGCCGGGCATTGGCCGCTACACAGCGGCGGCAATTGCCAGCATCGCATTCGATGAGCCCGTCGCTGTGGTCGATGGCAATGTTGAGCGCGTGCTGCAGCGATTGTCAGGAAAGCGGTTGGTTGGAGAGCAGCTGTGGAATGCCGCCAACGCTCTCCTCGATACCAGGCGTCCCGGCGACTTCAATCAGGCGATGATGGAGTTGGGCGCCGTCGTGTGCACGCCAAGGAATCCGGCATGTTTGGCCTGCCCCGTGATTGAGCTCTGTGCCACGCGTGGGGAACTGGCAGCCGCGACCAGGCCTGCGCCCCGCAAAAAGCGCGAAATTCATTACTCGCTCGACAGTCGCAAGGGCGAGGTGTTTCTCGTGCAGCGGTCGCGGGATGCGTCGCTGATGGCAGGAATGTGGGAGTTGCCCGAGTTGACAGCCCTGAACCGTGCAACCGGCGCTATTCTGACGCTGCAACATTCGATCACAGTCACAGATTACACAGTATGTGTGTGGCGAACCCGCGTCCCGTCGCGTATTGTCGGAAAATGGTTTCCGGTACAGCGCCTGGGGCGTGTGGCACTGACCGGACTGGCGCTAAAAATCCTGAGGAAAGCGGAGGCGTTATGAGGCAGCCCCGTCAATTTGCATTGCTTCTGTTGATCGCTTCTGGCACGTTGTGTGTGGCCCACGCACAAACCGATGCTGCCCAGGCCGCCGCGTCGTTCGAGGCCCCGCGGTTCGATGTCGTCCTGAATAATGTGTATCTGCCGGTCTACCCTCCACTAGCCCGGCAGGCGCGCATTATGGGCGACGTAAAAATACTGGTCGGAGTTCGGCAGGATGGAAGCGTCGCGTCAACCGAAGTGGTCAGCGGACATCCCATGTTGAAGCAGGCCGCGTTGGAAAGCGCTCAGAAATCGACATTCCTGTGCCGGGAGTGCAAAGGTGCGGTCACCTTGTTTACGGTGACGTATACATTCGGAACGCGGGTCGACTCGGAGGATCCTGACTGCGGCGGTTCCACAGGTCGCCGCCCCGCGAAGTGCTTTGGTTTGCCTGCGCGTAAGCCGGCGGTCGGCCAAACGCTTGACCACGTCATGATTCTTGTGGATCCGGTGTGGATTCAAGCTGAACCCTCCCGCTAGGGCGTGAATCTCCCGGCCGAGGCGGCGATCACCTTCAGATTGGCCACTCGTAACTCTTTCTTCCGATATCCGATCGTCTAAAATGAAAGTAGTCAGGGCCCGAGGTCACATGCGCTGGCTGCGGAACATCTTTATCAAAGAACCGGAGGACGATCGAATGGCGGCATTAACCGTGGGCACCAAGGCGCCGGAGTTTGAACTGAGAGCCATCGATGGCAGACGCTTCGTGCTGCGCGAGGAGTTAGCACGCGGGCCGGTTGTGCTGGCATTTTTCAAGGTGTCATGTCCGACGTGCCAATATACGTTTCCATTTTTAGAACGTCTGGAGCGGGCTTATGGCCACGCGGGCGTCAGGATCATCGGCGTTTCACAAAATGATCCCAGTCAGACAGCTGCTTTCAACAAAGAGTTTGGCGTCACCTTCCCCGTCCTTCTCGACAATACCGAAACCTATCCCGTGTCGAACGCATACGGCCTAACCAACGTCCCGACCATTTTCTGGATCGCGCAGGATGGCGAGATTGAGGTTTCCAGCGTGGGGTGGGTAAAGGCGGATTTCGAACAAGTAAGCCGAAAAATGGCGCAGGCACGAAACATTCCGCCGGCCACGGTATTCAGCCCTGGCGAAGAAGTGCGCGATTTCCGCGCTGGTTGAGGCTCGAAGAATTGATCCCGCGGTCTGCGGGAAAGTCCCTAAAATCAACAACTCATAGCTGATAACTCCCGCCGGTTCCCCGGGTCGGTGTGCCCCCGGTTCGTTCGCCCCAGCGCGCCCATAACCTAGGTAACTTTAGCCACTGAGACGCGCATGCTAGCCTCGATATATATATGTGTAATCAGCAGTTTCCGTGAATCTGAAGCGATATACGAATGCCTCGACTTCCAATTTTTCGGCTGGGTGGAGCGCCAGCCAGGCGATGCCGGAGCTTATTGCGGCTGCGCCGTCAATCGCGCTCGAAGGCATCGCGGTTGGCGTCGACAATCTTCGCCATGATGTGGACCTGAGCCCACGCTTCGTGGAAGTTGCGCGAGCGCAACTCATGCGCTCCATCATCCGCCACGGCGAACTCGAAGGACTGCTGGCGGCTGAGGCGCCCCAGCAAATGGCTGCGCCATCGTGGCTCGAGAAACGCTGCGGTCGGCACAACTCGCAAGCCCGCGCCGGAAAAAACAGATTTCAAGCCTCTGCTGCCGAATTGCAAATCGCCGCGCTGAATCGCGCCAAGAAAGAAGAAAAAATCTCCGTCGACTTGCTGGCGCGGCTGGCCGTGACCAAGTTCCTCCGCACCGAAATGAATCAGCAGTTCGCGCAGGTGCTGGAGCGATGCCGCGTTCTGCTCAAGAATTACGAAGGCTCACGGCAGGGTAAGGGCGTGGAATATCGCGAACACGTGGCCGCCTTCCAGGTGCGCAAGAAGATCATTCTGCGCAAGACCGGACAGGAGCTGTTCGAAATCCAGCGCGAGATGAGAAAAAGACGCTGGCGCGCATGCGCCGGTCGTTGTTGGAGAAGAAGCGCGCGCCGGGCAAGCCTGGCACTTCTGTGTTAGACAGCTATAGCCTGTTCCTGAACCGTTTGATGTTTTCCGAGGATGGCCGTGACGACTACTTGTGTGCCGAACATTACGTGATGCTGGGCAATTGGGATCGCGATCCCGACCGCTACCGCCGCATGCAGGATATCGTTTGGGGTTTTATGCGCTCGCTCTATCGGCGAAGAAACGACGGCGCGAGACCATCGACACATGGCTGTGTGCCCCGGAAAATTCCCGCGCCCTGGTTGGCACCGGGACGCCCGATGATTCCACTGAGGAAGGCGTCGCGCAACAGGAGCGGCTTTCCAGGTGGGTGCGCCTGCTCGAAGACGAGCAGGTGATGGAGTGCGTGATCGCCTCATACCACGCCGTGCCCTTGCTCAACGAGTACGCTCCGCGCATCAATCCGCAACAATTGAAAAATGCTCTGATTTCCCGTCCCGAATGCGACCGGGTGGAGCGCATGATTCAAGAGCACGGCAAGCTTTCTCCCAACAGTCTGTATGCGGCCGTAGGCAAAGTTGCGGGCTGCCGGGGCGCGGAGCGGGCCAAAGTGGCGGCGCGCTTTCTGCAGGATTTTTCGAGCTATCACCGTGATCTGCGGCGTCTGGAAGCTTTGGGCGCGGCCCTTGACTCAGTGAACGTCGTGGGTACCGAAAAACTGCGCGAGCTTTCCCGGATGAACGGCACGCTCTATCAATTCCTTCTGCCCGAGGAGCAGCAGGAGCCGGAAGCAGGACCGCGTTACCGCCACGTGGTGCTCAAGGCCGATGTTCGCGATTCCACGCGCCTCACCCGCACCTTGATGGAGAAAGGGCTGAATCCGGCATCCTACTTCAGCCTGAATTTCTATGATCCGGTAAACAAATTGCTGGGCAAGTACGGAGCGCAAAAGGTGTTTCTCGAGGGCGATGCCATCATCCTGGCCATTCTTGAGCGCGCCGGCGAGCCTGAACTGGCGGTGAGCCGGGCCTGCGTGCTGGCCCGGGAGATCATCGAAATCGTGCGCGGCTACAACGAACTCATGCAGCGCTCGGGCATGCCCGAACTTGAGTTGGGGGTGGGCATCACGTTGCAGGAATCGGCGCCGCTTTACCTGATGGATGGCGAGCACCAGATCATGATTTCGGAGGCGCTGAACGAGAGCGATCGTCTTTCCTCATGCAACAAGCGCATCCGCAAAGTCATGGAACCGCAAGCCGGACCTTTCCACGTCTATGTATTTCAGGCGGGCGATGCCGTAGAGAGCGGGACGAAGACTCCGTCCTCAGCTACAATCTGGGCGGCATTCGCATGAACGAAGCCGCATTTCGAAAACTGGAGCAGGAGATTTCACTCGTGCCCCTCACGGTGAAACGGCCGGCTTCGGCCGCATCGTCCGAAAAAGGGGAGTACCGGCTGTTCAGCGCTACCGTCCCGGTAGATCGCGATATTTTCCGGAACATCGTTGTTCGCGCCAGCCGCGTGCCGCGCATCAACATGGAAGACTTTTCGGTGCTGGGCTGGACCGAACGCAGCTACTACGAAGTCTGCACCGATCCCGCCATCTATGCTGCGCTGGAAAAGAAAAAAGCCGCCAAGGCGTAGGCGCAAAGATCGGTATCCATTCCTGCACGAACATCCTTAGCCGCATCTCAGAAGCTTGAAGTCGTTCTTGCTGGCCGGAAGGGAATCGAGAAGGTGGCTTCCACGTCCACGGCCGTGCCCTCTTTTGTGGCCGGCTCGAAGTGCGACTTGACGATGGCTTCGCTGGCAAAGTGATCGAGCCGCTCGTCAACGCTGCGCAACACCCGGACGTTGCCCACCGTGCCATCGGCATGGATTACAGCATAAAGAATCACCGTGCCGCCCACATTCTGCCGCATCAGCTCCAGAGGATAGGCCGGATCAACCTTGCGCGTGGCCGAAGGCGCGGTGAGATCAGCCGGGGGATCGGCGGCGGATGCCGGGTTGGCGGAACCTGAGTCCGGCTTGAGCGCGGCAAAGCGGATGATCCAACTGCCTCCGGCGGAATTCAGATTTGGCATGTTCAGGCTGAGCGAGTAGAACTTGCGGGCGCCGAAAACCTCGCGCTCTTCCTCGGAAATCTTGCTGTCGCTTGCCGGCTGCAAACTGCGAGCGGGTGTGCGCGGAGGGCGCGCGCCCGCCATCAAGTTCGGATTTACCGATGCGCTCAAGCTTTTGGGCGCGGGATCGCCCGCCACGGCCGAAGTGGCGTTCGCTGTTTTCCCGACGTAGAGTCCCGAAGGCAGATCGCCGCCATTCTTACCCGTCGATCCGGATCCGTTTCCCTTGGCAGTTCCACTTGCTCCCGCCGCGCCTGACGCTCCATGATGGCCCTCAGGAGTGGAGGCAAAGCTTCCGCGGCGATTGCCGGCCGGCGGCGTCGGAGGCGCGCCGACTGCGGGATGGAGGCTGAGAGCAACCATTGTTCCGCCCGAGCGCGAGCGCCCGGTTCCGGCGAGCGAAGGCGGAGGTGCGACCACGGCGGGGGATTGCCCCGATCGTAGTGCGGCTGCAGTTCGTCCCGTGACTGCGCGTTGTTCGTTCAGCGCCAACTGTGGGGCCGGGGCGATTACCGCGCTGTGGCCGATGTTGAGGTCGCCCAGCCGGCGTGCAGAGCTGGCTTCCACCGAAGGTGGTGGCGCAATCACCGCGGTAAGCGGAGCCTGCAGCGATTTCTCCGAACTGGCCTGCAAGTCCGGCGGGGGCGCGATGACGGAGCGCTCCATTCGCGGAGCCAGACGCGATAGCTGTGAAGCTGGAACCTCCGGAGCGGGCCCGATCGGCATCCGCGGGTTGTCCGACATGGCGACCATGTTGGGCAAGGGCACGTCATGATCAAGGTGAATATCGGGCGCAGTGACGATGGTCTGCGAGCGGTTGTCCGGCTCCGGCGGCAGGGAAATGATGGGCTGCGCCGAATATTCGGGATCAGCCTTGCGTGCGGGAGCGGGATCGGCCCGCCTGGTATCGAGCGGCGGCAGATATTCCGAGGGGGTGTAGGAAACGACTTCGGCGCGTTCGGTCCGCCGCACCGTGGCCCCAGGATGCAGGGCGAGGAACTGCGTTCCTTCCCAGATCGCGATCAGCGCGAGAATGTGAAACACAGTGGACTGCAGGAAGCGATGCCACGGAAGCTTGCGGCTGACAAAAACGTCGGGCCAGAAGGCGGCAGGAGCGGACTCAAGTTGCGGGCCCGGTTCGGGCCGGCGGAAAAGATCGCCAAGATTTCGCAGAAAATTCCGCGGCCAGGGCTCGCTCGCAATCAGAAGGCGCAACTCCGGGGCGGGAGGTTCGGCTTCTGCCAGCTTGACGGGCTCCGCAGCTTGGGGCATCGCTCTATGTTAGATGGAAAGTCGGGTTTCGGGTAGGTTTAGGCGGGACTCGAGGCTTTGCAACAGAATTCAAATGAGCCCTCCGTTTGTCGACGCTGCGAGGCGAATCCGTTCGGTTAACTACTACCCCTAGGGCGTCCCCGCGCTCGGCCCCATCCCCTCCGGCTTCGCACTTCGGTTCCCCGCACCCTCAGATTTGTGCATCTAACATCCGTTTATGGGCTAAACTGCGGGTTCTGGGTGGGTTAGGCGGTTTGCCGTATCATCCTCGAGGTGCGGCGGCGCAGGTGGTTCCGGCAGAAGTGCAGAGGTCCTTCGTCGGGAGTCACCCGCTTCGCGAGAGACTCCGCTTCCTCGGGATGACAAAGTGACGACGTGAACGTAGAGGGAACTATGGCGGCCTCGGTTTGGTCTGGATATTTAACGTTCGGGTTGATCTCCATGCCGGTGCGCTTTTTTCCGGCGCGCGCAGTCTCGGGGATTTCCTTCAACATGCTGCATCGCGACGGACTTTTCCCGGCTGAAGCAGCAATATGTCTGCTGGCGGATGGCAAAGTCGTCGATCGCAGCGACATCGTGAAGGGCTACGAGTTTCGCAAGGACGAATACGTGGTCATCGAGCCGGAAGAGATCAAGAAGATCGAGCCGCAGACTGCCAAGACCATGGAGATTCTGGAATTCGTCAAAGCCAGTGAAGTCGATCCGGTTTACTTCGAGTCGTCGTATTACATGCTGCCGGAAGAAGCCGGGCGCCGGCCTTATGCGTTGCTGACCAAGGCGCTGGAAGAAAGCGAATACGTCGCCATTGCCAAGCTCACGATGCACAATCGCGAGTACACGGTGTTTCTGCGCCCGCATGAAGGCGGAATGATGCTGCACACCATGTACTACGCTGAAGAAGTGCGAAAGGTCGAAGGGTTTGGCGCGCCCGACGTGGAACTGAAAGATGCGGAAGTGAAAGTTGCGCATCAGTTGATCGAAGCACTTGCCGATGAGTGGGACCCGGAAAAATATCACGACAGCTTTCAGGAAAATCTGAAGAAGTTGATTGAGACCAAGCTTGAAGGCGGCAAGATCGCGGAAGTCGAGAAGCCGAAGAAACTGGCCCCGGTGGTCGATCTGATGTCGGCGCTAAAGCAGAGCCTGGCGGAGATGGAAGGCAAGAAAAAACCCGCTGTCGCCGCCAAGTCCGAGGAGTCACCTGCGGCGGTTGGCGGCAAGTCGCGGCGGGGAAGGTAAGAACCCGCTCGACTTTTTGGCATAGGCCATCGGCGCCTGCGGCGGCTTCTTCTGGGCCACTGGGCTTTCTCTGTTGTGCCAATCCCCGTTTTGCTAATCCAATCTGTGCCAATCCACGGCGTGCCAATCCAACTTGACCTGCTTTTCGAGCATCCCAGATTCAGCGTTCGCGGCAGCCAGGGACCGAACCACGAAGCCCGAAGTCTGAAAGCTGGCCCGCCCACTGGCGAAGAATCCGGCCAGCAGCTAGAATTATCGATTCCCGCAGATCGAATTAGAATTCTCTATTGGGGTGCCGATGAGCTTTCGACGTTGGGGCCGGCTGGCGGTCATGATGGCGGCAATGATGATATGTCTGGCGTGTGGCCAGGTTTACCGTCCGGTGGTCATTCCCTGCACGGCGGCGTCCGGAGTTCCCGGCTGCCCGGTGGAATCGCCGGCGACTCCGGCGAATTTCCACGCCGTCTTTGGGCTTAGCGCCAACGCACCCGGCGCAATCAGCCTCGGCGGGTTTGGCTATCCCGGCTCGGCGATGCAGATCGATGTGTCGGGCGCCTCCATCATTGCGGAAAGCTCCGTGACCGGCACGGGCGCGCCCAACAGCGGACTCAATCTTACTCATGCCGCGCTCACTCCGGCCGAAATCACCGTCTATGTCGCGAGCGCCAGTAGTGTGTTCGCGGGCGGGCTCGACGTGATTGCGTCCTTTAACGAAACGTTTCAGTTCGCCGGCGGCGGTTTTGGCACGGTCAACACGATTGCCCTTCCCATCGAGACCGCCGGCATCACCGCCATCAGTGAAGCCGGCAATGTTGTGACGGTCACGGCCGACTCATCGCTGAACGTGGTGGCTGGGGGAACGATCGTGATCGCCGGCGTAGGACTCGGCCTCAACGGCGGATACAACGGTACCTTTGCCATTTCCTCCATTAGCAATAGCGGCAGCACCACCACGATCACCTATATCAATCCCGTGACCGGTCTGCGGCGGACTTCTGGTGGGACTGTCTCGGTGCCGCCGCAACCGGTTTTCCTTAACGGTCACTCAGAACACCGCCATGTACGCGGCGAATTACAACTCCAACTCAGTTTCAGCCATCAATACCGTCAACAATTTTGTCAGCAATACGGCGACGGTGGGGTGAACCCCGTCAGTTTAGCGGAAACTCCAGGCCTTACCGCGAATGGCGCGCAGAAGCTTTATGTGGCCAACCAGGGAAACGCCACGGTAAGCGGCTCCGTGAGCAGCTTGAATGTCACCGATCTGACCCCGAATACCGTAACCGGCTTTACCGGCGTCAATCCTGTGTGGGCGGTGGCGCGCGGCGATAGCCAGAAGATTTACGTGCTCACGCAAGGCGATGGAAAGCTGGTCACCATCGACACCGCCACGGACTCGGCGACCACCCCGATTGTTCTTCGACTCCGACACTTTGTGTGGGCGCCGGTGCCAACTCTATTTTGTTCGATCCGAACTTAAACCGGCTTTATGTGACCAATCCCACGACCAGCATGCTGTATATCTTTTCCGATACCGGCGGAGTGAACGACACGCCCAGCCTGCTGAGGGCGATTTCGTTCGGCCCCGGTTCGGTGCCTTGCCCGGCCGGATGCACTCCCACGTCGGTGTCGGCCCTGCCCAATGGCAGCCAGTTTTTTGTGGCCAGCTATCAGATGGCTGCGTCTTGTCCCGATCCGGTGATCGGATCCCTCCCCTGCGTGATTCCCGCCCTTACCGTATTCGACGCGACGAGTATGACGGTTGCTTACCCGCAGGGCTTCCCGAACTTGCAGTACCCCACCACGCCGTCACCTACTCTTTCATTGCTGGTGTGGGCTCCGCCCTGTACCAGCAGCCCGTGTCCGACCGGGCCTTTTGCCGTGGATCAATTTGCTGTGTCTCCGCTGGCGGCCTGCGGGCCGGTGGCTCCCGGAGTTCCGTCCACTTTGTATACGCCCACCAGCACGCGCTTCCGCGTTTTCACCACGGCCGCGGCAGATAGCAGCGCTGTCTACGTGAGCATGTGCGATGCCGGCGTTATCGCTGTCATCAACACCACCAACAACAGTGCCAACGGAAGCGGCATCCCCGCCGATGCGCTGGTCACCGATCTGCCCGCGCCTTTCGGCAACGGTCCTGCACAAGCGAACGGCGAACCGGCGAACCAGAACCCAATATTTTGCTGACTGGTCAGTAGGACGGAAGCTGCAACAGGACGAACCTGCTGTCGTCCTTCTTGGGTGGGATATCTGCGCCGGCCTATCTGCGCAGTCTAGCTGCGGGCGCTGACTTCTTCTTTTTGCGGCTCGCGCGCCGCGTAGTGCGAGTCCACATAGTCATCCAGAATCTTGATGAACTCCGCGACAATGTGGTCGCCCTTCAGCGTGGTGAACAGGCGTCCATCCACGTAAACCGGTGCTTTCGGTTCTTCAAATGTTCCAGGCAGTGAAATGCCCAGGCTGGCGTGCTTCGATTCGCCGGGGCCGTTGACCACGCAACCCATCACCGCGACCTTCATCTCTTCCACGCCCGTGTAGCGTGTCTTTCCATACCGGCATCTGCTCGCGAAGGTAAGTCTGAATCTGCTCGGCCATTTCCTGGAAAAATGTGCTGGTGGTGCGTCCGCATCCGGGGCAAGCGGTGACCTGCGGAGTGAAGCTGCGGATGCCCAATGACTGCAGAATCTGCTGCGCCACGCGCACTTCTTCGCTGCGGTCGCCGCCCGGCGCCGGCGTCAGCGAAACCCGAATCGTATCGCCGATGCCTTCCTGCAGCAGCACGCCCATCGCCGCGCTCGATGCGACAACGCCTTTCGCGCCCATGCCCGCTTCGGTCAGGCCGAGATGCAGCGGATAATCGCAGCGCGCCGCCAGTGAGCGATACACATCGATCAAATCTTGCACGCCGCTGACTTTCGCGCTGAGAATAATCTGGTCGGGCCGCAGGCCGAATTTCTCCGCCAGCTCGGCGGAATTCAGCGCGCTCACCACCATCGCTTCCATGGTCACTTCGCGCGCTTCTTTCGGTTCGGCGAGCCGCGAATTTTCGTCCATCATCCGCGTCAGCAGCGCCTGGTCGAGCGATCCCCAATTCACGCCGATGCGCACCGGCTTCTGATTCTTCACCGCAACTTCAATCATGGTGCGGAAGTTCGCGTCGTCCTTGCGTCCGATGCCGGCGTTGCCGGGATTGATCCGATACTTCGCCAGCGCCCGCGCGCACTCGGGATATTTCTTCAGCAGCAAATGTCCGTTGTAATGAAAATCGCCAATGATGGGGACACGGATACCTTGCTTCTCCAGTTGGTCGACGATGCGGTGCACCGCCGCCGCTGCCTCTTCGTTGTTGACCGTGACCCGCACCAGTTCCGACCCGGCCCGCGCCAATTCGGCGACCTGCTTGACCGTGCCGAGGGAATATCCGCGGTATCGGTGTTGGTCATGGACTGCACCACAACCGGTGCATCGCTGCCGACGCGGACCCCCCGACGATGGCGGTAACAGTTTTTCTACGCTGAATATCAGCCATTGGAATCTTCATTTTAACACGCGAAAGGAGACGGCTTTTTGAGTGTAACCGTCGAAACGCGTGATCAGCCGAAAGAGCTCGCTGTGCGAACCCATGCGAACAAGCTGCAGAACCTCTGCATCCGGCTTGCGATAGATCAGCAACAGATCGGGCTTGAGGTGGCATTCGCGGTTGTCGCGCCACTCGCCTGCCAAGGGCATGATCGTGGTTTTTTCAGGCAGAGGCTCTGTCTTCAGCCAAGCAGCGAGACGAGATCGAAACGAGAGCATCCAATATCGCGTCGGTGCTGCCCGCGTTTCTCGCGCTTGAAGTCGCGGCGAAACGCGTTGGTGTCGCTCAATCCTCCGCATTCAGATCGGCCATCAAATCGGAGACGCTGTTGAACGGACGCGAAGGCCGCCCTTGCGCGCTTCCCGCATGGCTGCGGCGGTCGCGGCGTTCGGAATTTTCACTTCGAAGGGCAGGGACTTTTCCGCCGCCACTCGAGTCAGCAAGACGCGCACCGCGTCGGAAACAGACAAGCCCATCGCGGCCAAGCGTCTTCGCGGCCTGAGCTTTGATACGCTTGTCGATGCGAACATGAACCATTTCGGTGGCCGCCATGTTGAACCTCTGAGATACATTGTATCTCACGCAGAGAAAAGCCGTCAACACGAGGTCTCGTGGTGTGTAGGCTGCCGGATAATCTGCCCCTGCACAACTAGTGACAAACTTTTACAACTGCGTGACATAAGCAACGGTTGCATCTGGTCAACTGATCTCGTCTTGGCTGATCTCGTCTTGGGAAAACCCTTGCGGATTTTGCGGACGCTCACACCCCCGTCGCTCCCTTAACCGGAACCGCCATGACGACACGGCTTCTGGGTTCTTCCTAGCCGTCCGCGGAGGTGGTCATGACTTCGACGCCGAGACCGCAGGCGCGGCTGATCGCCGCGGCCACGTGCTCGGAGGGGCTGAACCCGACGATCGGGTACTCGATGCCAAGAAGCTGGGGCACAGCGGCGTTCTCATGGAGCGTCCGCCGGGTGATTGGCGGCGTAGCGGTGCGCCCAGCCGTAGTCGGGCTTGCCCGCGGGGCCGCGGCTGATGGCGTCCACCAGCCAGATGCAGCGCGGCACCTTGTACCCGGCGATCTGCGTGCGGACGTGCTCCTCAATCGCGGGCAGATTGGCGGCCCGGCCTTCACGCAGTTGCACCAGCTGACGGCCACCTTGGCGGCGGCGGCGGCATCGCGCTCGGCCGCAGCCTGCTGGTCGGCACCGATCGCGGCGATCTCGGCGGTCTGGTCTTCAACGTCATACGAAGACGCGAGCGCCGCGACCGCGCTGCGCTGCGACAGGTTGCCGCCGTCCCGGCCGATCTTGGTGGCGTTGGACAGTTCCATCGGCGGCGGCTGCGCGGCGTCGGGCTGAACCAACGGCCCCGGCGCAGGACGCGCAGGCGGCTGAGCGGGGCGGCGTGCCAGAGCAGCAGTGCCGGTGGCCGTGGCGGTCCATGGCGTCGGACACACGCCGCCGTGTACGGCATCAACGGCGGCAGGCCATCCTGACCATGGGAGCGCGCAGATCGCCGGCCAGCCACAAGAGCGGTTGGTGCATGAGCTCCATGGCGCGGCCACTCTGCGCCGCCGACAGCTTGTCAGCATTTATTCGGTTGCCGCGAATTGGATGCCGTGCTTGAGCGCCGACTTGACTTTCAGGTTGACGCGGAGGTCGGTCTCGCCTTCGTCGGCGCGCCGTTCCGAGTGTCCGAGGATGACGAACTTACATCCGACTTCGAGCAGCATGAGCGGTGAAATCTCGCCGGTGTACGCTCCTTGTTCGCCCCAGTGCATCGTCTGCGCGCCGAGCCGCGGCTTTGTTGCAGAGCCAAGCTCAATCGACACGGCGGCCAATGCGGTGAACGGCGGCGCGATCACGACGTCGATATTCGTGATGTTGCCATGATTTATCGTCGAGCAATGCACGCACGAGCTCGCGTGCTTGCACGATCGTCTTGTGCATCTTCCAGTTGCCGACGATTAGCGTGCGGCGCTGCATGCTTCGAGTGCGGCGACTCCGGGCAATGTTTTGCCTTCGAGAAATTCGAGCGTTGCGCCGCCGCCGGTGCTCACGTGCGTAACGCCTTTGTCGAATCCGAGCATGTGTGCGGCTGCGGCGGCGTCGCCGCCGCCGACGACGGTCGTCGCTCCCATCGCCGTCGCTTCGACGAGGGCGCGGCCGATGACGCGCGTGCCCTGTTGATACGGCGCCTTTTCGTACACGCCCATCGGTCCGTTGAAAACGACCGTATTTGCCTGGCGAATCACCTCCGCATACACGCCGGAGGTCGCGGGGCCGATGTCGAGGATCATGCGATCGCCGAGCGGCTCGAGCAGCAGCACTTCTGCGGAGAGCGTACCGATCGTCCAAACTGTTCGGCCACGATCGCATCGGTCGGCAGATGGAATTCGACGCCGCGCTCGCGTGCGAGCGCGAGGATCTTCTTGGCCGGCTCGAGATCGGGATCGCGCAGCGATTTGCCGACGTCGACGCCCGATGCCGCCAGAAACGTGTTGCCCATCCCGCCGCCGACGCAGAACGCGTTGACCTTGCCGATCAGATTCGTGAAGACGCCGATCTTGTCGGCGATCTTCGCGCCGCCGATCGCGCAGACGTAGGGCTGCTTCGGATCTTCGGTCAGCTTCGAGAGCGCGGAAAGCTCGGCTTCCATCAGCAAACCGGCTGCGCACGGGAGAAAATGAGCGACGCCTTCGGTCGAGGCGTGGGCGCGATGTGCTGTGCCGAAGGCGTCGTTGACGTAACGCTCGGCGAGCGCCGCAAGTTCCTCGGCGAAGTGCTTATCGTTCTTTTCTTCTTCGGGATGGAAGCGCACGTTTTCGAGCAGCAGAAACTCGCCGTCGCGCAGCTTCTCGGCTGCGGCTTTGGCCTCGGGACCAATACAATCACCGACAAATGTTATGGGGAGCTCGAGCAGCTCGGAAAGCCTCTTGCCGACAGGCTCGAGCGAATATTTCGGATCGGGCTTGCCGTCCGGCCGTCCCAAATGCGAACAGATGATCGTCCGCGCGCCGCCCTCATGCAGCTTGCGCAGCGTCGGAAGCGCCGCGACCAAGCGCGTGTCATCGGCCACTGTCATCCCGAGCGAAGTCGAGGGACCGCCTTCATCGGGACGTTGAGGTCTTCGCGCACGAGCACGCGGCGGCCGCGATAGTCGAAGTCGCTCAGGGTCAGAAAGCGCAAACGCTCATCAGACCTTTGCCGGCATTTTGCTGAGGATCATGTTCGCGACGTCGGCGAGGCGGCACGAATAACCCCATTCGTTGTCATACCACGCGGCGATCTGAACCAGATCGCCGTTGGCGTTCGTCAATCCGGAGTCGATGATCGAGCTGTATTGCGAACGTTTGAAGTCGCTCGAGACGAGCAGCTCGTCCGTGTACTGCATGATGCCGTTGAGCCGGCCGTTTTCCGTTGCGCGCTTGAGCAGCGCGTTGAGCTCGTCTTTCGTCGTCGGTTTTTTCGTTTGCGCGACGAGATAGATCATCGAGACGGTCGGCGTCGGAACGCGCAGCGCGAACCCGTCGAACGTTCCTTGGACTTCCGGAATCGTGAGGTACAGCGCTTTCGCAGCGCCGGTCGAGGTCGGCACGATATTCGTTGCGGCGTTGCGCCCGCGGCGCCAATCTTTGTGCGGCGCGTCGAGAATGTGCTGATCGTTGGTGTACGAGTGGATCGTCGTCATGAAGCCGCGTTGCCAGCCGAGCGTGTCGACGATCGGCTTGACCGCAGTCGCCAAACAGTTCGTCGTGCACGACGCGTTCGAGATGATCTTGTGTTTCTCGGGATCGTATTTGTCGTCGTTGACGCCGAGGACGAGCGTGATGTCTTCGCCGCTCGCAGGCGCGGAGATGATGACTTTCTTCGCGCCGCCGCCGCTGATGTGCAAGCCGGCTTTCTCGGCGCTCGTGAACAGGCCGGTCGATTCGATCACGACGTCGACGCCCAGATCTTTCCACGGAATCTTGCCGGGATCGCGCTCGGCAACGACCTTTGATCTTTTGCGAGCCGAAGCTTCAGCTGATCGCCGTCGGCTCCGACCTCGCCGTCGTAGATGCCGTAGTTCGAGTCGTACTTGAAGAGATGCGCGAGCTCGGCGGCGCTGGTCAGATCGTTCACGGCCGCGATCGAAACCTGCGGATACCGTTCCAAGAGCGCCTTCGTGAAATTGCGGCCGATCCGGCCGAACCCGTTGATCCCAATCCGCATGCAAACTCCTCGTCGGTTAGTGCGGGGCTGGCCTTCCGCCTATACCCGTGCCGCGCCCTCGCGAAGACGCCGCGCCAGGCGCAGGATGGCGGCAAGGCGGCCGTTGACGGTTGCCTTGGGGACCGCCGGGCGGCAACGGCGGCCCAGCTGTGAGAGCGATTCGTCGGGGTGCTGCATCCGCAATTGCGCGATCTCGCGCACCGCAGGCGAGAGCTTGCGCAAGCCGTAGCGATCGGCGACGAGCGCGATCGCTTCGCGCTGCGCGGCCGAGGCGCTGGTGGCACGATCGAGGTTCGCGGCTTCGGTGTTGACGAGACGGCGAATGCGATTCTTCGTTTCCTTGATCGCGCGCACGTCTTCGAGCTGCAGCACGGCGCCGTACGCGCCGATTTGGCTCGAGCACCGCGACGATCGCATCGAGATCTTTGTAGTAGAGCAGCGCGCGATTCTTACGAACGGTGCGCTTGGGCGGGATGCCGAGCTGCGTGAGGATCGAGGTCAATCGCGCCGCCTCGTGCTCGCCGGGAGAACGAACTCGAGATGATAGCCGTGCGCCGGCGTCGCGAGCGAACCGCACGCGAGAAATGCGCCGCGCGCTTCCATGCGGCGTTCGGGCTGCGAGCGCGGCATGCGCGTTCCGGGCAGCGGAAATCGCAAGAGCGTACGTCGCGGTGCGATAGAGTCGCGTTCCGGCCAGTTTCGAAATCGATGGCGAATCGCCGGAGAGCACGCGTGCAAGACGCGCGACGGCCGGGCGCTGCGTGCGAAAGATGCCATCGCGCGCGCCGTAACGTGCAAGGCTGTCGCGCAACGCCGCGCGTGCAGTCGCGCCCGCGGGGACGTCGCGCGCCAGCGCGTCCTTCACGTCGGCTGAAAACGAAATCCTGCGACTCCGCTTCGCTACGCTCAGGACAGGCTTTAGAGCCATTGCTCTGCTTCTTTGCGTTCGCCGAGGATCGTGTAGAGTTCGACGGGTTTGACGCCGGGCGTGACGCGCAAGGGAACCGACTCGACGCGCACCGTCAGAATTTTGCGCGCGTAATGAATCTCGAGCACGTCGCCGGCTTTCACATCGTAGCCCGGTTTGAGCGCGCGTCCGCGCTCATCGAAGATGCGACCCGCATCGAGCGCTTCTTTGGCCTCGGTGCGGCGCTTTGCGAGCCGTGCGACCTTGAGGAACTTATCGAGGCGCAACGTTTGCGCTGATTGGCTTTGGGCACGACGCACGTTCCGCGCGCGCGCACGACGACGACCGGCTCATCGAGGACGTCGGCCGCGCTCGCGGAGAGATCCGGGCGCGCAGCGATGATCTTGCGCGCTTCAAAGCTCATCGCGCGCGAGGTCGCGCCGACCTTCGTGATCTCGCCGTAGGCTTCGATGAAATCGCCGGCGTACACCGGAGCGAGAAACTCGACGCTCTCGTACGCGGCGAAGAGCCCTTCGTCGCCGTCGTGTTCGATCAACAGCTGCGTTGCGACGTCGCCGAAGAGCGCGAGAATCCGTGCACCGTCGACGAGATTGCCGCCGTAATGCGCGTCGTGCGCGCTCATGCGCACGCGCAGCGTTACGCCGCCGTTTTCGCCAGCTGCCATAAGTCTTCGAGCTCATCGATGCTCAGATCGCCGAGATTGCGTCCTTCAGAGGACGCGCGCTGCTCCATGAAGGCGAAGCGACGATAGAATTTGTCGTTGGCTTCGCGCAGTGCGCCTTCGGCATCGAAGCCGAGCTGCCGCGTGACGTTGACCAGCGTGAAGAGAACGTCGCCGATCTCTTCGCGGATGTGACTTGGATCGCCGCTGCGTTGCGCTTCCGCAAGCTCCGAGATCTCTTCGCTCAGCTTGTGCGTCACGGCGCGTGCGTCCGGCCAATCGAAACCGACGCGCGAAGCTTTTTCTTGCATCTTTTGCGCGCGCTGCAACGCGCCCAGGGCCTTGGGAATTCCGTCGAGCCGGCTGTTGCGTCCGAGCGCAGCGCCTTCTGCGGCCTTGATTTGCTCCCAATTTTTCCAGACTTCGGCGACACCCGAGACGGCTTGATCGCCGAACACGTGCGGATGCCGGCGCACCATCTTATTGGAGAGCGCGTCGATCACGTCGGCGATCGAGAATTTTCCGCGCTCGGTCGCGACCTGCGAATGAAAGACGATTTGCAGCAGCAAATCGCCGAGCTCTTCGCACAGCGCATCGTCGCGATCGTGTTCGATCGCTTCGGCGACTTCGAAGGTTTCTTCGATCAGATACGGGACGAGCGAGCGATGCGTTTGTTCGCGATCCCACGGGCACGAACGTCGCAAGCGCGCCATGATCTCGACGAGATCTTCCCACGAATGATGCTCGGAGCCCGGCGGCAGCGGGACGAGCGGCATCGTGATCGCGGCCGAGAGCGTCGCTTTCGGAACGCCGGGCACGATCTCGGCGGCGATGCCGCGCGCTTCGAGCGCGCGCAAGAGCACCGGAAGTCCGGCGAAATCGGAGAGTGGGTTTCCGAGCACGCCAAGCCCGATGTCGCGAGCTGGCGTCGACGCGCATGACGAACGCATCGATCTCTTCGCGGCTGCCGCGCATGAAGAGTCCGGGCCGTTCGACCAGCTTGAGCAGCTCGACGCCTTCGCTTTCGAGGAAGAGCACGAGCTCGGGCGGCGCCAGAACAGTCGCTGCACGCCCAATCGCGCGCAACGCTTCAAGACTTCCGAGCGTGAGCAAGTCCGGGTCGCCCGGACCGAGCCCGACGATGCGGATCACGCCGGTTCGTTCAACCGGCGCGACGCGGTTTACTTCGTGGCGGCGGGAGATGCCGCGGCTGATGCAGCCGTGCGGCAGCGCAGCCGACGACGGTGCAGGCGGCAGCGGCGTGCTGGCAAGGTCGGAGAAGCGCGGATCGCTCACGCTGATCGTGGCTTTGCTACGCAGCTCTTGCAAGAACGGCTGAATCTGTTGCTGTTCGGCTTGCTGGAGCAGCGTCTGACGAATTTGCGCTTCGCTGCCGCCGATCGTCGCTTTGATGGCCGGCTTCTTTTCTTCGACTTGAATGATGTGATAGCCGAACGGACTCTTCACCGGATGCGCTGATCTTTCCGACCGGCATGCTGAACGCAGCCGCATCGAAAGGCTGCACCATTTGTCCGTGTCCGAAGAAACCGAGCTCGCCGCCCTTGTCTTTGCTGGCCGGATCGGCCGAATATTGCTTGGCGAGCGCAGCGAAATCGCCGCCCGCTTTCAGCTTGGCTTCGACCGTCTGCGCAGTCTTGAGATCCGGAACGAGAATGTGGCGCGCGCGCACTTGCTCGGGCTTATCGAGCATCGCGTGGTTTTGCTTGAAAAACGCTGCGACTTGCGCGCTCGTGATCGGCGGGATGCGCTTTGCGACGGCTTGCTGGAGAACGAGCTGCTGGCGCAAGATGTTGCGCACGTCGGCGTCGGTCAGTCCTTCTGCTTGACGATCGCATCGAACTGTCCGTTCGGATAGCGCGCCTTCAGTTTGTTGAGCTCGTCGTTGATTTGCGCGGAGGTCGGATCGATATGATTCTCCGTCGCGTACTGATCGATCAAATCGCTCTGAATCAACTGGTTGAGGACGCCGCGTGCCGGCCTGGCTCGCTTCGAGCTTGGTGTCGATAGGTGCTGCGGCTGATCGCTTGACCGTTGACGGTCGCGATGCGCCGCCACCGCCGATTGCTGTTGCAGGCGGTGAGCAATAAGCCGAATCCCACGGCAATTATTCGTATATTTCGCAAAACACGCGTGGGTTCGCATAGGGGTTCCTCTTTTGTCATCCCGAGCGAGTCGAGGGACGAGGGCGGTGGAGGTGCCGTGCCCCTCACTTCGCTCGGGGTGACAAGGCTATATCGCTTCGACGAGCTGGCGAACCAAGGGAAGCGCCGCTCTGGGAGTCTCCATGCGCGTGGGCAGGTCGACCGTGATCTTTCCGTCGCCGAATCGGAAGCGATTCTTAGTGAGCGATTGCAGGCGCGGAATCGCCGTCGGTTCGAGCGCGAACCCGCTGCCGACGCCGAAGGTCAAGCGGCGCTCGTCGATCACGACGCGCGTGATGTTCTTGCGCAGCGCGATCGTGCGCAGCTTCGTGATCTCGACGAGATCGTGGAACTCATCGGGGAACGCGCCGAACCGGTCGCGCACGCCGGCCGCGATTTCTTCGACTTCTCTTCGCTGCGCGCGGCGGCGAGCTGCTGATAGACGGCGATCTTCTGCGAGACTTGCGGAATGTAGTCGGCCGGAATGAACGCGTCGATCTTGATGTCGATAACGGCTTCGCGGCGCTGCTCGAGCGTGTCTTTCGCGCGGCCGCGCCGCTCGGCGATCGCATCCGCGAGCAGCGAGCAGTACGTTTCGAAACCGACCGCAGCCGATGAACCCGCTCTGCGCTTTGCCCGAGCAGGTTGCCGGCGCCGCGGATTTCGAGATCGCGCATCGCGATTTGCATGCCGCTGCCGAGATGCGTGAACTCGCGGATCGCCTCGAGCCGCGCTTTGGCTTCTTCGGTGAGCGCTTTGTGCGCTTGATAGAGCAGATACGCGTAGGCCTGTTGATTCGAGCGTCCGACGCGTCCGCGCAGCTGATACAGATCGCGCGAGTCCGAATTTGTCGGCGTCGCTGATGATGATCGTGTTGACGTTGGGGATGTCGAGGCCGTTCTCGATGATCGTCGTCGAGACGAAGACGTCGATCTCGCCGTCGATGAAGCGCTGCATGACCGGGCTCCAGCTCGTTCTCGCCCATCTGTCCGTGTCCGATCCCGATGCGCGCTTTGGGGACGAGCTGTTCGAGCGCTTTCGCGACGGCATAGATCGTCTCGATCCGGTTGTGGACGAAATAGACTTGTCCGCCGCGATCCAGCTCGGCCATGATGGCGCGCTGCACGACCGAGTCACTCGACGGCACGACGACCGTCTTCGTCGAGAGCCGGTTGGCCGGCGCGGTTTGAATCAGCGAGAGATCGCGCACGCCGAGCAGCGACATGTGCAGCGTGCGCGGAATCGGCGTCGCCGAGAGCGTGAGCACGTCGACGCTGGCGCGCAGCTGTTTGAGCCGCTCTTTGTGCATGACGCCGAAGCGCTGTTCTTCATCGATCACGAGCAGGCCGAGATCTTTGAAGACGACGTCTTTCTGCAAGAGCCGGTGCGTGCCGATGACGATGTCGACTTTGCCGTCGGCGACGTCGCGCAAAATCGCTTGCTGTTCTTTTTTCGTCCGGAAGCGTGAAAGCTCGGCAACTTGCACGGGGAAGCTCGCGAAGCGCGCGCTGAAGTTGCGGATAGTGTTGCGCGGCGAGCAGCGTCGTCGGAACGAGAATCGCGACTTGTTTCTTTGCGAGCACGGCTTTGAACGCGGCGCGAATCGCGACTTCCGTTTTGCCGTAGCCGACGTCGCCGCACACGAGCCGATCCATCGGCCGCGAGGCCGCCATGTCGCCTTTGACTTCGACGATCGCTTTGAGCTGATCGGGCGTCTCCGTATACGGAAAGGCTTCTTCGAGCTCGGATTGCCACGGCGCATCGGGACCGAACGAATAGCCCGGCGCCGATTCACGCTCGGCGTAGAGCGCGACGAGGTCGTCGGCGATCTTTGCGAGCTGCTCGCTGACGCGGCTCTTGGCGCGCGCCCAGTCGGCGCCGCCCATGCGTGAAAGACGCGGCGCGACGCCTTCGCCGGCGTTGTATTTCGTCACCATGATGCATCTGGTGCACGGGGACGAGCATGCGGTCGTTGCCCGCGTATTGCAGATCGAGATAGTCGCCGGTCGTGCCGAGGATCGTCTCGGTCCGCAAACCGAGATACTGTCCGATGCCGTGCACGGCGTGCACGACGAAATCGCCGACCGAAAGATCGGAAAGCGTGACCGGAACGCCTTCTTTGACGGCGCGCAGCTTGACGCGGCGTGCTTGCTGGCCGTAGATCTCGCGATCGCCGAGCACGTGCAAACGCAATGCCGGAATCGAGAAGCCCGCATCGATCGAGCCTTGGTCGACGTAGACGGCGGCGTTGCCGAGCAGCGCGCGCGGCATGCCGCGCTGCGCATCGATGCCGGCGCCTTGCAGCATCTCGTGCAAGCGCGAGGCGCCGGTGACCGTCAACCAAACGGTGTCGCCTGCTTCCATCCATTCGCGGACCGACGGTCATGAACGCATCGATGCGGCGCTGGAAGTGTTCGACCGGACGCGTCTCGAGCGCAAAACGCTCGAGGACGCGCGGCATCCACGATTCGGCCGCGTCGCCTTCGATTGCGCCGGCAACGACGAGCGTCGTCGCTTGCGCGAGCTCATCGCGCAGTGCGGGCAAATTCGGATACGGCGCGCTCACGTCTGCGAGCAAGGCTTCGCCGACTTCGTCCGTGCGCACGTCCAGCTCGCCCGACTCGACGCCGGCAAGCAAGACTTCTTGTTCGCGCGAGCGCTCTTGGCTCAGGCTCTCATCGATCGTTGCGAGCATGTGCGGCTCTTGCAGACACGACGAGCGCGCGCTTGGAAAGATAATCGAAGATCGTCGCATGCCGGTCGTAGGCGAGCGAAAGCCACGCTTCGGGAACTTCCGCGCCCGAGGCAAGATATGCGCGCACGGCCGAGACGACGCCCGGTTCGCCTTCGACGCGTTCGCTGACGCGCTCGCGATAAACGGGCTCGCGCGGAATCTCGCCCCACGGCGCAATCGTGAGCTGCGCGAGCGGTTCGCCCGCGTCGCTGCGCTGCGATTGCAGATCGAACGGTCGAATGCTGTCGACGTCGTCGCCGAAGAATTCGATGCGCACCGGTTTCTCGGCGGTCGCCGCAAAGACGTCGATGAGTCCGCCGCGCACCGCGTATTCGCCGGCGGCGCCAACGACGTCGACGCGATGATAGCCGAGCGTGAAGAGACGCTGCTGCGTCTCTTCGAAGCCGGCGCTCGCGCCGCGTTCGAGATGAAAGACGAGACGTTCGAAGATCTCGCGCGGCATCAAGTATTGGCGCAGTGCTGCAACCGGCGCGACGACGATCATCGAGCGGCGCGCGCACAGATCGGCGAGCAGCGTCATGCGCGCGCTGCGTTCCGAGGGGCTTTCGAGCGCGCCGATACTTTCGTCGCGCGGTCGCACCAGCGCACCGGTGCCGTTTTCAGCCCTCGAGCCGAGGATAGTAGAGCAGATCGGCGAACGTGCGTTCTGCGACGTCGGCGGTCGGCACGACGACCAGCATCTGGTCGCCCGAGCGCTTTGAAGATGCCGGAGAGCAAATACGGTCGTGCCGCGGCGCCCGTTTCGTGCAAAGAGAATGCAGCGGCACCGCTCGATGACCGCAATCGGTCGAGCAGAGCCGCAAACGAACGATACAGGACGGGGGTGGCTAGGGACACGGAGTTTCTATGCTAGCACATCGCGAAAGACGGGGTATGCGGATCCTTGTGACCGGCGGCGCCGGGCTTTATCGGAAGCGCGCTTATATGGGAGCTGAATCGGCGCGGGTTCGACGATATTCTCGTCGTCGATCGGCTTGGGTACCGGCGAGAAATGGCGTCATCTCGTTCCGCTGCGTTTTCGCGACTATCTTGAAGCTGACGATCTCGCGCAGCATCGTAAGCGAAACGCCCGGTAAGCTTGACGAAGTCTCGACCATCTTTCATCTCGGCGCATGTTCGTCGACGACGGAAAGCGACGCGAGTTATCTGATTCGCAACAACTTCGGCTACACGAAGATGCTTGCCGAGTGGGCGGTCGCCAAAGGCCGCCGCTTCGTGTATGCGAGCTCCGGCGCAACATACGGCGCGCGCGAGCACGGCCTGCGCGAAGATCTCGAATCTTCGGAGCTGCGGCCGCTCAACAAATACGGATTTTCAAAGCATATCTTCGACGTATACGCGGCGCGCAGCGGCATGCTCGATCGAATCGTCGGTCTGAAATATTTCAACGTCTACGGTCCGAACGAAGATCACAAAGGCGACATGCGCTCGGTCGTCCACAAAGCGTACGAGAGCATCACGCGCGACGGATGGGTCGGGCTCTTCAAGAGTTACCGTCCGGAAATTGCGGACGGCGAACAAACGCGCGACTTCATCTACGTCAAAGACGCGGTCGCGATGACGGTGCATCTCGCGAACACGCCGAGCGCAAGCGGCCTCTTCAATGTAGGCTCGGGCGCGGCGCGGACGTGGCTCGATCTCGTCGGCGCAGTTTTTACGGCAATGGGGCGCAAGCCGGATATCCGCTTTATCGAGATGCCTGAGGCCCTGCGCGGGCGCTATCAGTACGCAACGCAGGCCACGATCGACAAGCTCCGGGCGCCGGCTACGACCGGCCGATCACCTCGCTCGAGGACGGAATCGCCGACTACGTCCGAGGCTACCTGATCCCGGGCCAGTTACTGCAAGCGGCCGATTTTGTTCCCGTCCATCTCGGTGAACCAGATGTTCTGGTCAGAGCCGACGGTGACGCCGGCCGGATACGAACCTGACGTCGGGACCGGGTACTCGGCGAACGTTCCGCTCGTCGTAACGCTCGCAATATTGTTTCCGACTTCTTCGGCGAACCACATGTTGCCGTCGGGTCCTGCGACGATGCCGATCGGATATGAGGACGACGTCGGAATCGTATATTCGGTGAAGGTTCCGCTCGTTGTAATCTTTCCGATTTTGTTGCCGTACTGCTCGGTGAACCAAATGTTGCCGTCCGGGCCGACCGCCATTTCGCATGGCGCGGAGGCGCCGGTCGGGACCGTGTATTCGGTAATCGTTCCGCTGGTCGTGCTCCTTGCAATAATGTTCGTACCGAACTCCGCAAACCAGAGGTTTCCGTCGGGACCTGCGATGATCGCACCCGGCTCGGAGCCGCCGCCGCTTGGCACGGGGTACTCCGTGATCGTACCGCTCGGCGTGATCTTGCCGATCTGACCGACGTTTTGCTCGGTGAACCACACGTTGCCATCCGGGCCGAGCGAAGCCTCGCACGGACCGGCGGCCGAAGTCGGAACGGTAAATTCGGTGACGGTCCCGCTTGGCGTGATGCGGCCGATCTTGTTGGTGTTGTACTCAGTGAACCAGAGATTGCCATCAGAGCCGGTCACGAGCCAAAACGCTTCAGCCGGTGACGACGTGATCGTGAATTCCGTAAACGTGCCGCCGGTCGTCAGGCGGCCAATCTTGTTCGCAGCGTCGGCGCTCTCGGCAAACCAGAGGTTGTGGTCGGGTCCCGTCAGGATTCCGTACGGAGACGAAGCGGACGTCGGAATAGTGAACTCGGTGATCGTCCCGGCGTAGAAGAGCGGCGAGAGCGTGATTGGGACGGTGTTCGCTCCCGACGTGATGGTTTGCGAGACCGTTCCCTGATCGAGCAGCGTCCCGGAGGCGTTCGTTCCGCTGAACGTTTGCACTTCGAACGTATCCGCTCCCATCGGAGCCTGCACGCTCAGAACGCACGATACGGCGCCGTTCGTAGTCGTACAGCCGTTCGATCCCGACGTCACGTTGGTGATCTGCGGCGTGCCGCCGTTGACGGAGATCGCAACCGATTGCGTCGAGGCCGATAACGCCTTGGGGTTGCGGGTCTTGGACTGAGACGTCGAGCGGCGGGACCGTCAACCGAACGGAGACGGTCTGAATCGCGGCCGGCAGGGCTCGCGAGGGCGTACCCTGGCCGCCGCCTCCGCACGCGGTCAAGAAGGCGAGCAAGAGAGGCACTGAGTGCCAGCGTCGCACAGCCTCTCAGAAATTGGGACCTGCTTGTCAGACCTCCTGTCCCAGACAGGCGGATGCTCAGTATATTTGGGGTCTTGCGACGATGGGGTCCGGGTACTAATATGGTCACATGAAAGTGACCAGTCGGAAAAAGCGTAACCCCGACGCAGTGGTCCCCGAAACTATGGGCGCCACAGAGTTCAAAGCGCATTGCCTTGAGGTGCTCGATAATGTCGAGCGCACGCGGACGCCATTGACCATCACCAAGCGAGGGAAGCCGGTGGCGCAGATCGTTCCGGTTGCCGGTGAAAAGCGACAGCTTTTCGGCGGGGGAAAAGGCGAAGTGCTGTACATGGGCGACATCATTTCTCCAATCGACGTCGAGTGGGAGGCTGAGCGTTGATTCTCGACACTCACGTCGCGATATGGCTGCGCCTCGATCTTCAGATCGAGGCGCAGGCTAGGCGAGATATCGAGCGCGCCTCCGAACGCGGAATGCTCCGCCTATCCGCGATTTCCGCATGGGAAGTCGCGACGCTGATTCGGCTGGGTCGGTTGCACGTCACGATGCCGACAGCAGAATACATCGGGCGCCTATTCCATCTTCCCGGCGTTCGCGAAGTTCCGGTAACCCGTGAGGTTGCGCAAATTGCCGGCGAATTATCCGACGTGCTCCATGGTGATCCGGCCGATCGAATCATCGTTGCCACCGCAGCCCATCTCGGAATTCCGCTCGTGACTCGGGATGAGCGGATACTGAGATTCGCCAAGTCGCACGGCGGCTTCGCGTGCATCGCAGCGTAAAGCGCCGAGAGACGCTCAATACGCGAGAGTAATCGGGATAGTCATGCTCGCTTTTTTCCCGTCCGCCGTCAGCGCATTGAACGTGACCTGATACGTCTTCAAGAACCACGGCGGAATGAACGACGGAATCGTTTGGATGCCGGCAAAAACTCCGTCTTGCGCTTTGGGAATCGAAATGTCGTGCCCCTCAACCGAGAGCACGAGATTCGCGACGTTCGGCGACGTCGTGATGCGGCACGCGAACTGACCGCCGATGTGAATCGTCTTGTCGATGATCTCGATGCGCACGATTTGCGGCGCACCGGCTGATGCACTCGGATCCGGCGTCGGCTCCACGATATATTTGTATGGATTTTGCGGCGTCGCCGTCGGCGACGGTGATGCTGCCGGCGAGGGCGTGGCGCTCGGTGTCTCGGTCGGCGTCGCGGCGCGGGGTCGGTGCAGCGCTCGCACTCATTTCCGGTTGCGGTTCAGGCGCGGGGGTCGACAGCTGCGCAACTGCTTGAGCAGCGGCGCCTAGCGCGAATCCGATTGTGAAAACGATCAAGCGAAAGATCACGTGGGCAGTGGTTCCCTCAAATAGCCGGCCAGCGGGATCGCGAGGGCGATGAGCTCGAGCCACGGAGCCGCCGGCGCGAATCCATAGGCGTCTGAGAGGTAACGCAAGGTGCTGCTAAACGTCAGCAGCACGAGGACTGGGCCTTCCCGTTGCTCGAGCGTGAACGCTGCCAAGGGGAGCAGCCACACGCCGTACCACGGGTAGTCCTGCGGATAGAGTGCCCAGATTACGAGCGTAGCAGCTGCGAGCGCCGCTGCTCGATCGCCCTTCGCCGCTTTGTAAAGTGCGCGTGCGACGAGCACGAGCGCAATCAGTCCGCGTATCCCGATCGCAATCGCGGCTCCGGCGGAGCCGACGAAATCAGTCGCGGCGGCGGTTCGAAAACCGCCGGCGAGCTGCGTCGCGAGCAACTGCACGAGAATGCCGGCGACGATGGCAGCGCATGCCCAAGTTGTGAATCGCCGGTTGCCCACTGCATAAGCGAGCGCGAGCGTGACGACTGCGCCCGTCGCTTTGATGAGCGTCGCGGCGCCCGCGAGCACTGCACCAAGCTCCGGTTTGCGAATCGCGACGAATGCACCGAGCGCGATGACGAGTAGAACGAGCGCATCGTTGTGGCCGTCAGCGACGGTTGAGATGACGACCGGGTTGAGACCGATGATCGCCGCGAGCAACCGGCCGCGACTTGGAACGACGTGAGCTGCGAGGGCGATGGCTGCAATGAACGCGACGATCTCGATGACGCGCAGTGCGAGCAGCGTCCGCGGGAGATCGTTATGCATTGCGACGACGATTGTGCGTGCAAGCGCGATGAAGGCCGGGCCATAAACGCACGCGGGCAGGGACGGCCATTCAAAACCGATCGTGTGCGCCCATTGCGTATTCACGAGCTGCAGCGACGGAAAGGTGTAGTAGAGGTACGGATCCTGATGCGTCGCTGCGAGTGCTCCGTAGGCAGCATACGCGTAGACGTCGCTTGAAAAGATGAACCGGAATCCGAAGGCTGCGCAACATGCGAGCGCACTCGCGCAAAGAATTGCGGCGAGCGGCGTCTGCCGGCTTCGAACGATCGCGAACCAATACCCGATGCCGGCAACGAGCATCGTCGCAGCATAGATCGCCCACGCCTCAACTCCGGACCATCCCCATCCGGTAACAACGGCTATCGGTTGCGAAAGAACGGCATGCGGTTTTGCCAGCGCGGGGAACACGAGGTGCGACACGATCGCGCCAATAGCAATAACGAGCGGTACGAACCACACCGTTGTCATCCCGAGCGAAGTCGAGGGACAGCGGTTATGTTTGCGACTCCTGAGCGGCGACGCCAAGCAGCGCAAACCACATGATCGCGACTTTTGGATAGAAGACGAGATAGTCGACGAACCCGTGCAGCGCGAACGCAATGCTGGCGGCGAAGGCCGCCAGGCAGAGCGGATTGCGAAGCGAGCGCAAGAACGTGCCGATCGACATCCATACGAGTCCGCAGGTCGCAAAGAGGAGCGGAAGTCCGCCTTCGACAAGCGATTGCAGATACCACGAGTTCGCGTGCGTGCGAAGACCGGTCGCGCCCACGGTCGGTAAGAGCAGCTCGAAATTCCCGGCGCCCACGCCAAGGATAGGATGCTGCGTCCAGAGCGTGTACGCCGCGCGCCATAACGTGCTGCGCATTCCAACACCGCCCGAGCGCTGGACTTCATCAAACGAGAAGAAGCGTTCGAAGACGCCGCCTTCGTGCCAACCGATGAGAACCTTGATCGCGATTGCGAGACTCGCCGCGAGTGCGATGAAGAGCGGCACGCGTGCGCTCGTGCGACGCTGCACGACGAAGACGATCGCAACGGCGATGATCGCGCAGCCGATGCCGCTGCGCGACAAGGTCAAAACCAATGCGACGGCTGCGAGCGCGCTCGGAACGAGTCTGATCCAGGAACCGCGCTCGAGCGACCAGACGACCAGAAACGGTAACGCGATGCCGAGATAACCCGCAAGCTGATTCGGTCCTTCGAGCGGTCCCGCGATGCGTGGATACGGGTGGCCTTCGAACCAAATGCCGCTCGGCGAGCCGGTGAATTCTTGCGCAAGCGCAAGGAGCGCAACTGCGGTTACGGTTAGCGTCACGCTAAGCTCGAGGCGGCGCCGATCCGGATCGAGCTGCCATGCCGCCGCCGCGACAGTGAAGATCAGCAGATACTGAATCCACTTCAACGTCTCGCGAACTGCGGGGCCTTTGTATTCCGCGACGGCGAGCGTGAGCAGCGTCGCAACGATGACGAAGAAAATCCCGATTCCAATTGCACGCGGAATCGTTATGCGTGGGCGGCGCAGACCCAGGCCGATGATTGCCCCGAGCAACGCGACCTTATCGAACGTGATCGTCGTTGCGCCGATCGCATGACTGAAATCAAACGGCGCGGTCGCGATCAGCGCGACAAAGGCGGTCGACGGCCGGCGGAGCGTTGCCAAAGCGACGACAGCAGCCAACGCCGCAAAGACGGTGAGCGACAAAAGGTCGACCGGGGGGAAAACGGGCATTCGGCGGGCTTCGCGGCACGCGCTGCGAACACTCCGCGGCGATGGACGAAGTCCAACTGCGCCGCGCGATCGAGCAAAAACGCGACGGCGAACCGCTCGACGCGTCGACGTGGGAAGCAATCATCGCGGCATACGTCGGCGGTGAGCTGGACGACGCACCCGTTGCCGCGCTTTTGATGGCATGCGTCTTTCGCGGACTCGATCGCAGCGAAACATTCGCCTTGACGCGTGCGATGATCGCGTCGGGCGAGACGATCGATCTCGGCTTCGACGCCGTCGACAAGCATTCAACGGGCGGCGTCGGCGATACGGTCTCGCTTGCCGTCGTTCCGCTCGTTGCGGCATGCGGCGTGCGCGTTGCAAAACTTTCCGGACACGCACTTGCACACACCGGCGGCACGCTCGACAAGCTCGAAGCAATTCCCGGCGTGCAGACGGAGCTTCCGATCCCGCGTTTTCGCGAGATCGTGAAAACCGTCGGATGCGCCATCTCCGCGCAAAGCGCGAAGCTCGTCCCTGCCGACAAGAAGCTCTACGATTTGCGCGATCGCACCGGAACTGTCCGCAGCAACGGATTGATTGCGGCGTCGATCGTATCGAAGAAGATTGCGAGCGGTGCGCGCTGGATCGTGTACGACGTCAAGTGCGGACGCGGTTCGTTTCTGCGCACCGAACCGGAAGCGTTCGAGCTGGCGGAAACGATGGTTCGGCTTACGGCGGATCTCGGACGCAGCGCCATTGCGCACGTCACCGATATGGAAGAACCGCTTGGTCCCGCGATCGGATCGGGCGTTGAAGCGATTGAAGCGCGCGATTTTCTTCGCGGTACGCGACGCGACTCGCGTTTGGCGGCAGGCGTGTCACACGTCGGCGAAGCGATGCTCGAGCTTGCCGGCATCGAGAATGCTCGGTCGCGATTGCAAGCGGCGCTCGATGACGGAAGCGCATACGAAAAATTCGTTGCGATGATCGAGGCGCAGGGCGGGTCGCGTCATCATCTCGAGGAGATGCGTCCGCTCCCGGCGCGCGCGGTCGTCGCGGCCGAGACTGGCTTCGTGCAAGAGTTCGACGTCGTCGCGCTCGGCGAGCTTGGCCACGACCTCGTACGTGCAGAAGGTGCGTTTGCGGGTATACGTCTTGCCGTGCGTTTAGGCGAAGCCGTTTCCGCGGGCGAGATCGTCGCGGAGCTTTTTGGTGGTGACGAAGATGCCGAGCGGCGCGCGCACGCCGCGATTACGATCGGTCCGGCTCAGCCCGTTTCGCGTACGCTGACGATCGGATCGATTACTTCGAGCTCGCCTTCGCGAATGACGTCCGCGATCAGATAGAGCGGACGACCTTTTACTTGTTCGTAGATACGGCCGATATATTCGCCGAGCGTCCCTATGGCGATCAGCTGGACGCCGCCCAGAAAGAGGATTGCGAAAATCGTCGAGGTGTAACCGGGGAGGTTGTATCCGGTGAAGAGCTTGATGAGGATTTCGGCGATCGCGACGATGAACGCAACGATCGAAACGGTGAACCCCAAATAAGACGAAAATCGCAGCGGGATTTCGCTGAAGCTCGTAATGCCGTCCATCGCAAAGCCCAGCATCTTGGTGACCGGGTATTTGGTCGTTCCGGAAAAACGCTCGTCGCGATCGTACTCGACGCCGATTTGGGGATAGCCGACCCAGCTCACGAGGCCGCGCAAGAAACGATGGCGCTCGCGCGTCAACTTGAGCGCGTCCACAACGCGCCGGCTCATCAAACGAAAATCGCCGGCATCAACGGGGATTGCCACCTTCGTCAATCGCCGAACGATGCGATAGAATGCGCGCGCGGTTACGAGCTTGAACGCTCCCTCGCCTTTGCGCGAGCGGCGCACCGCGTAAACGACGTCGTAGCCCTCGCGCCAGCGTTCCAAAAACGCGCCGATCAGCTCGGGAGGATCCTGGAGATCACCGTCCATCAAAATGATCGCCGTGCCGCGCGCCGTGTCGATGCCGGCCGTTGCCGCAATCTGATGACCAAAATTTCGCGACAAATTGACGACAACGATCTCATGGTGCGTCAGCGCAAGATCGCGAAGCCGGCGGAGCGTTGCGTCCCGCGAGCCGTCATTGATCAAGACCAGCTCGTAGCGGGGCTCGCCCGGCAATGCGGCCATCACCGCGCGAATGCGCCGGACCAGTTCGTCGACGTTGCCTTCTTCGTTGTAAAGCGGGACAACGACGGAGATCAGCTCGGATGACATCTGTTCGCTGCCTACGCGCGCTCGCCGCAAGCGCCCTCTTATCGCTTGGCGGATGCTTCCCGCACGCGGCAACCGTCTCCGGACCGCAATCCTCGCCGGCGCCCGGCACGGCTGTCGCGCCGACGCATGAAGCCGTGGCATCTCCGCGAGCGTCGGCCGCCTCGATTTCGACGGCGCCTGTGTACGTTATACGAAGCTCAGCGCCCGCTAAACTGGTCGCCCGAGACTCCGATACCGTTGCCAAGCGTGTCACCCTACCACGTGATAGCGAGCGCACCTCGCCCCCCTGTCATCCCGAGCGTAGAGGCGAAGCCTCGTAGTCGAGGGACAGAGAACATCGTCGACAACGAGCCGCGCATACTTGCAATCCATATCTCGACACTCGAGATCAAATCCGGTGAAACGGTGAGCGGTTACGTTACGACCAGCGACAACGTCTCGGCGGTCGACATTCACATCAGCGCGTGGTCGATGCCGATACCGAAATCGCACGCGGGACTGTTTCGTGCATCAGGCGTTATTCCGGATCTGCCGTTTTTTCTGAAGGGCAAATACACGCTGCAGGTGATCGCACGCGTTGGGAACGGTGCGACGACCGAGCGCGACATTCCGATTAGTTTAGAGTAGCCTCACCAAATAATCGTCACGTAGCCGTTTCCGTTTGCTTGCGTACCCTGCGCTAGCGTCACGTTTGTTGCCGATGTTGCCGCGTAAGATGAGCCACCGCCGCCGCTTCCGCCACCTTGGAGGCTGCACGCCGGGTCCGAATTCTCACCCGCGTCACCGCCGCCGCCCCCACCCCCACTGTACCAGCCGCCCCCGCCGCCGGCACCTTGGACGACGCCCGCACCGCCGGCGCCCCCCAAGGCGGAAGATCCGGACCCGCCCACGCTCGCGATGCCGCAGGCCGGGCCGCCGCTGCCGCCCGACGACTGGCTTCCGCCGCCGCCACCGCTGGTCGCACTCCCGCCGGTCAGTCCGCCGCCTTGACCCGGAGCCTGCACATCGGCGCCAGCGCCCCCACCAAATCCGCCACCACCACCGGCTACGACAACACGGTCGCTTAGAGCGGCGCTACGGTGTCCCGGGGCCGTACGAATCGGGAACGGCGTCGGAAATCCGAACGGATTCGGATTGAACGGCGTCGGCGTCGCGCCCGGCACGATCGCTCGTCCACCGGTTGCCGGATTGTAATCCGACCAGTTGTAGACTTCGTCGTCGCGGACTTGCGTATCGGGCTCGCCGAGCGCGGTTGCGCCAAGGAAGAAGCGATGCGGTGCCTGCTCGATGCCGTTGCGTCCGCGCTCTGACGATTGCCACGAACCGCGTGTGTACTTGTAATAGAACTCGGTGCCGGTGCGCAGCGGAAGCGTCACAGCGTAGTGCAGTGCATCGAAGCGTTCCATGCGGATTGCTTGCGCGTTCCAGCCGCTGACGTCGGTCGCGAGATAGACGGCGTCGGTCATCGGCGTCGTCGGTGGAACTTGGACGACGAAGCGGACTTGAACGATCTTACCTGTCAGCGCGTAGTGACTGTTCGCGGCGCCTGGACCGTGCGGGCGGTTCGGGTCGAGATCGGGATTCGGAAGCGGTGGGCTCAGAGCGACGGCAAATTTGTGTGCATCGGCGTACGATGCGGCGGGCGGAAGCGGATGCTTGGCAAGCGCGAGCGTGACGATCTTCCCGGTACTCGTCGAAGGTCGCTTGCGCATACATCTTCGTCGTCGACCGCGAGTGTCGTCGGTTGCTTCGTATCGAAGTTGATGATCTGCGCGTCCGGCGCGAGCTTGAACGCATCGCCGCTCGTGAAGAAGACGAAATCGTGCTGCACGTCGAGCAGCTCGCCGGAGAAGTTCAGCAGCGCGCCGCTCGGCGTCGCCGTCGCAGGAGCCGCCGTCGGAGGCGCGGTGTACAGCGGCGCCGGCGTCGACGCGCACCAAGCAGCAACACGAAGGCAGCGGCGACCAGCAAGCGTTCGTCTCATGGTCCGAACTGTAACGTCCATGAGCTCCACCCCTCGTTGCCAAAGTTGAACGAGTACGATCTGCGCGATTTGCACGCTCAGGATCGAATTGATCCGAATCTGGGTGCGGAAGGCGATCGAGTATGGCGGATTGCCGTAGTAGTAGGGAATCGGCGCGGGGAAATCGTTCCGCTTGTCGGCCTGCATCGTGAACGAGAAGTACGCCGTCGGCGTGTACGTGTACGCGAACTGCAGGTCGCGCGTCGTCGAAAATCCGTCAAACGCCGCGTATCCCGGATAGATTTGATTATTGTACGGATTGTCGATGATCGTCGGCGGATAGACGATCGGCTGCAGCGGCCCCAAGATAGTCGCCGTAGTTCGAGACGATGTAGGAAAGATACATCGCGCCTTTGTGGCCTTGCAGTTTACTCAGCGTGCTCGTCAGCGTGCCGGCATCTTGATAACGCGGCATCGAGTCGACGAACGTGCGCTGGCGATCGTATGTCTCGCTCCAGTACGCCGACTGATCGAACGGCGCATGCGGCGTAAGGCGATACGGATTCGACCAAACCGTAAAGCCAAGAAAGTGCTGCCAGTACGTATCGTAGGTGACGTCGTTGAACGTGCCGAGTCCGTAGGCGTCGTGTGCCGACGAAAATGCCGCCTCGAAAATTGAAATTGATCGGAATGTATTTGCTGACGGCCTGCCGCGAGCCGATCCACGAGAGCGTGAGATTCGTTGGATGGTTCGGCACCCATGAGTGTTGCGGCGTCCCGTACCAGTAGTTTCCGTTCGAATCGGGAGCCGGCTGTGCGAGCAGGCTATCCTGATACTCGTTCGCGCTCAGCTGCAAGAACGAGTTCCGCAAGCCGTACGTGAGCTGCTCGTTCTCCAAGCGCGCTTGAGTTCAGTGGTTGCGAGAAGCCGGATTGGAAAGCAAAGATCTGATCGAAGGTCGTGAGTTGGAATCGCTGGTTCGGCGTCTTGTAGGAACCGAGAAAATTGTATTGCTTATCCGGCCGTCGTCAGCGGATTGATCGAGAAGACCGCGTACGCATTGGGCGACGCAAGATTCTCTTCGGCCGCAAGATAGATGCCGTTCGCCGAGTCGTAACGTCCGTACAGCGTCGAAGTCGAATTCTTCGAGCCCATGAACGGATAGCCGACGGCGCCCGGTCGCGCCGGCCAGAGAGTTCTCGGCGAAGTACGGATTGGGCGAAAAGTTCGCGTAGTATTCCGGCGTCGGCGTATACGCGCCGAACGTGTAGATGCGCGCCGGTTTGAAAGCGACGCCCGTCTTCGGAATGATTCTGCGCTTGTTTCGCAAGGACAAACGCATGCTCTCCGGCGGTGTCCGGAAAGGCGAACGCGTCACCGGGCATCACGCGTCCGGGAACCGGCTTCGAATAGTCCTCATCCAGGAACGTCCAGCGATCGGGCTCCGTCGTGATCGGCAAGAAATACGCACGCTTGTAGTCGATGTATTCCGAGAAGGCGGCACCGTCGTAGCTGTAGGTGCCGTGCACGACATGCACGCCGCCAGCGACCATGAACCGATTCGACTTCAAATCCATCGCGAAGCTGCGTCCGGTGATCGCCGTGCCGTCCGTTAGACTGAACGGTTACGTTGTCGTCGCCGGTGACGACGTACTTGCCGCTGTAGAACGCGACGCGATCGGCATGCAGCACGATCGAATCGATCTGTGCCGAGGCCGCACGCGGAATCGCGGCGGCGCATACAGTCATTATAACGATGAGGGCGAGACTAAGGACGCGCACGCTGCTTCCGTCTTCCGAGGCATTACAGGCATCGCCTTCGTAGCGACGGGAAAACGCCGCGCTATGCCGCGGATGGTCGTGTTGGTTATCGACTCAGGTGGCGTCGGCGCGCTTCCGGATGCCGACGCGTACGGCGACAGCGCAAATGTGAATACGATCGGAAATGTTGCGGCGCAGTGTCGGCGGCTTGCATCTTCCGACATTCGAGCGACTCGGTCTCGGCGATCTCACGAAGATCGCGGGCGTCGACAGAAGTTCGGAGCCCCGAAGCAGCCGTTGCGCGCTTACGCGAACGGTCGCGCGGTAAAGATACGATCACGGGACACTGGGAGATGGTCGGGATCATCACCGACGTTCCGTTTCCGACATATCCGCAAGGATTTCCGCGAAGACGTTATCGAGCGATTTACCGCGATCACCGGAAAGACGCCACTTGGGAACAAGCCTGCGTCGGGCACGGAAATTATCGCGGAGCTCGGTGACGAGCACGTACGCAGCGGACGTCCGATCTTGTACACATCCGCGGATTCGGTCTTTCAGGTTGCGGCGCACGAAGAAGTCATACCACTGTCGACACTCTACGATTGGTGCGAGCGCGCTCGCACAATGCTCGTCCCGCCGAATAACGTCAATCGCGTAATCGCGCGGCCGTTTCGTCGGCACTTGCGGTAACTATTCGCGCACGCCGAATCGCCGTGACTACGCGATCGAGCCGCCCCCGAGCGTCCTCGATACGCTTGCGGCCGCGAACGTCCCCGTCCACGCCGTCGGTAAAATTTGCGATATTTATACTGGGCACGGCATTACGACATCGGTGCGTGTCGTGGACAATGATGATGCGATGAATCAGACTGCCGCATTGCTCGAGAATCTCGAGCACGGCCTCGTATTCACGAATCTCAATGATTTCGACAGCAAATACGGCCATCGCCGCGATGTCCGGGGATATGCGCGTGCACTCGAGCGGCTGGACGTTCGCTTGGCGGAATTGATTCCGCAACTGCGTTCGGGCGACGGTCTCATCATCACCGCCGATCACGGCTGCGATCCGACGGCGCCCGGAAGCGACCATACGCGCGAATTCGTCCCCTATATCGAGCTCGGTACCGCGCCGGGCGGCGCGCTCGGTACCCTCGAGGGCCTAGACCAGATTGGGAAGCGATTAAGCTCGGTCTTGCTGCCCAAGAAGGTCGCCGATAGCGTGAGAAGGTAACGCCGAGGTAGGGCCGTGATCGAAACTATTCAAGCTACTCCGCTCGAACATGATCTATCGATAAGCCGCCCTGTTCCCCAATGGTGGTGGGCGGCGAAGCGCGTGACCGATGTCACAGTGGCGCTTGCCGGAATGTTGATAACCTCGCCGCTGTTCTTGTTGGCGGCGGTCGCTATCAGCATCGTCTCTCCCGGTCCGCCAATGTTCTTGCAAACCCGCGTCGGCAAGAATGGACAAACGTTCCGGCTCTTCAAGTTCCGTACGATGGAAGTCGGGGCGCATCTGTTGCATGACGAGATGCGGCCGTTGAGCGAGGTTGACGGGCCCGTCCTAAAGATCCGTAACGATCCGCGATTGCATGCGCTCGGGTCGATCTTGCGACGAACGAGCATCGACGAATTACCCAACTTCATCAACGTCCTGCGTGGCGAAATGAGCGTGGTCGGTCCGCGCCCGCCGCTTCCGTGCGAAGTCGAACACTACGATGAGCGCGCGATGCGTCGTCTTACGGTGAAGCCGGGCGTGACATGCCTTTGGCAGATAAATGGGCGTTCCAGCGTGAGCTTCGAGCACTGGATGCGACTCGACAACGAATACATCGATAGTTGGACGCCGATGGGTGACATCGGGATCATCGCCCGTACCATCCCGGCCGTCGTAAGGGGTATCGGGGCACACTAGGCGCCTTTGTCATCCCGAGCGAAGTCGGAGGGGAAATGAAGCCCCGCCTTCGCGTCATTCCGGGCGCCGCGCCGACGCGTCATGCGTTGGCCCGCTCGACGCTCCTGGTGATGGCGGCGACCCTCGGCTCGGCGCTTCTCGGGTTTTGCCGCGAAGTCGTCAACGCGCACTATTTCGGGACCCAGTGGGAGCTGGACACGTTCCTTGCGACGGCGACGATCCCGACGATCATTTTCGGGCTCTTCAACGGTGCGCTCGTAAGCGCGCTCGTTCCGACGTTCTCCGATTACATCGCCCACGGCGAGGATGAAGAAGCCGGGCGTCTAGCCAGCACGATCTTCAACGGATTGGCAATATTGCTAATCGTCGCGGCAATTGTCGGCTGGTTCTTGGCTCCGTATATCGTCCCCGTGATCGCGCACGGCTTTCCAGCCCGACCAGATGGGCATCGCCGTGCGGATGGCGCGCTGGTTGATGCCGAGCATCATTGCGACCTCACTTGCCGGCGTACTTGCTGCGATGCTGAATGCGCATCAACGCTTCCTCGGACCCGCGCTGCAAGGTATTGCGATCAACGTCGTGACGATGACGACGACAATCGTACTCTTTCACAATATCGGAATCTACGCGCTCGTGCTCGGAACGGCGCTCGGACTTGGTGCGCAGCTGGCAGTCCAGGTTCCGTCGTTCTTGCGCCTGCGTTGCTACCGGTTCATTCTCGATCTCAAGCATCCCGGACTGACGCGGATGCTTTCGATGCTCGGTCCGATCGTCATCGGTTCCGCCGCCGGCCAGCTCTCGCTGTTTTTCGATCGCTTTTTCGCCTCGACGCTCCCGCACGGCTACATGTCCGGAATGAACTATGCGGTGAAGCTCGTTTCGTTTCCGCAACAGATTTTCGCGGCTGCGATCGCGACCGTGTTGTTTCCGCTGCTCGCATCACAGTTCGCCGGTTCAAATCGGCCCGGCATGCGGCAATCGGTCGTCACCGGCTTGCGCCTCGTCAACTTCATTATGATCCCCGCGATGTTCGGGCTTGTCATGCTTGCGTATCCGATCACGCAGGTGCTGTTTCAACGCGGCCAGTTTGAAGTGGCCTCGACGCAGCTCGTTGCCGGCTTGATAAAGTGGGCGGCATTCGGCGTTATCGCCATTGCGGCGAACATCGTGCTGACGCGCTGCTGCTTTGCATGCAAACAAGCGAAGTCGGCCGTCGCAATCTCAATCTTCTCGGTCGCGGCCAACGTTGCGCTTTCAATCCTGTGGCTGCCGACGCTTGGCGCGCGTGGACTTCTCCTGGCCAATACCGTGAGTGAAATCCTCGGAACGCTGATGCTCGCGGTAGTCGTATGGCGATTGCTGAACGGCTTCGATGCCGCGGCCGTGCTGCGGTCATTCGGCGGGACGCTGCTTGCCGCGATCATCATGGCTGGGCAGATATGGTTTGTCGCGCAGTTCGTCTCGGCACCGCCCGGCGCGTTCGCGCAACAAGCAGCATTCTTGTTCTGGCAGATCGCGATTGGCGCGCTCGTTTTCGTCGCGGCGGCGCGGCTGTTACACGTCGAAGAACTCGATCTTGTCGTTCGCCTGATCTTGCAGAAGTTCGAACGGCATTTGCCGAGCGCTCCCGAGAATCGAGACGTCCCGCTTGGCTGAGCCCTTACCGGCTCTTCAGTGGCAACCCGGCTACGTCTATCCGCCGGTCTTCAATCCACCGCACTATCACCTGGGGCCGCTCCATGCGCTGTTTTTTCTTGCAATTGCGATTGCTGTCGGCTATCTAACACATCGCCGCCCCGCGCTCGGCGTCGGCGGCAATGATCGTGTGTCTGCCTTTTGCCGAAGCGCGTTACATCTTCGGAACGTCGGTTACGATTCCGAAGGCCGCTTTCATCGGATTCGTGATCGCGCTCTTGCTGCATCGACCTTCGCTGCGCATCTTGAGCGATCGTGTCGTGCGCGTCGTGCTCGCGGCCTTCGGATTCGTACTGGTGACGATTGCGCTCTCGGCGATCTCTGCGCAGCATCACGGTCAGGTCGCGCGCGAGCTCGCGAAGTGGATCGAGTACGGGATCACGTTCGTCGCGGCTGCGATCGCGTTCGACAACGATCCCGATGACCGGCCAATTTGGCGTGCGCTGATCGGCATCGCGATCTTCGAATCTTTGTACGCGATCGCGCAGCTCTTTATCGGTGCGCCTTCGGGCGTCGATCGTGCGCAATCATGTTTGGCCGCGCGTCGCCGGCTCGCTGGAAGGACCGAACCAATTTGCGGGTTGGTTGAACTTGATTTTCCCGGTGCTCTTTGCGCGGACGCTGCTGCATCGCGACGTATGGCTCGTTTCGGCCACCGTGCTCTCGGCAATTGCGATGGTGCTAACGCTATCGCGCTCCGGAATCGTCGCGGGCTTCGTCGGTGCCGTTGTGGTGCTCGTCCTTCTGCGTCCGCCGAAGCGCATCGGAGTTAGGCTTGGCGGCGGGCTCGTGCTCCTTGCGGTCATTCTCGTCGGCATCGGCTTGATGGCCGGGCTTGAAGCGCGGTTCTTTTCGTTCGCGGAGGTGGCGTCGCCGAATCATCTTGGAACACGCTCGATTCTCTGGTCGGCTGCGTCGAGTTGTGGCAGCGCTCGCCACTGATCGGCATCGGCGCGGGGAACTACGAGCTCGAACTTGGCCTGGTGGGATATCCCGATGTGCACACGCATGCGAACAGCTTGTATCTGCAATCGCTGGCAGAAACGGGGATTCTCGGTCTAGCGGCAGTGCTGTTTCTCATCTGGGAATCGATCGTCCCATTCGTCCAGCGGTACTCGCGGCGCGCACTTGTCATTGGCGTCGGAGCGGCGAATATCGCATTCGCGCTCCATCAGATCTTCGATTATATGTGGTTCTATCCGAAGGTTGGCGGGATGTGGTGCTTGCTCTTCGGCATCGCGATTGTCGAGCTATTGGCATCGCGCGACGATGTTGGAGTTCTCCCACAATCGTGATTCGCTCGAACAATCCCCGGATCGATATTGAAGCGCTGCGGGCGCGCGTCGCCGAAGAGGAAGGGCGTATGAGCGAACCCGCGGGCAGCCCGCGCGTTTCGAAGTTGGCCCTCGAGCTGCATCTTCAGGCGGTAGAGCAGGCCCTCGCGGCGGCTGAGGAACGTTCGGTGCCGCGCACGACGTGGCCCGAGAATCTGCAGATGTTTCCGTTCTCGGTGAGTCGCAGGCTGCGCGAGTTTGCGCTGCGCGTTCTTGGCCTCGCCATGCGCGACCAGCAAGAAGTGAACGCGGCGCTTGATTCGTTCGCAGCGCGAGACGCTTGCGCTCGTTCGGACGCTGCTCACTCAGCTGCGCGAGGACGATCCGGAGTAGCATCGGTGCGACTTGCTATTGTGACCCCGTGGTTCGGCGCCGACTTGATCGGTGGCGCGGAGCGTCTTGCGTTGGACCTCTCGCGTGCGCTCTTGCGCGAAGGAGTCGACGTCGAGGTGCTCACGACGTGTTGCCGGTCGTTCCACGACGACTGGTCGGCGAATTATTATCGGCCGGGTACTCAGAAGGTCGATGGCGTCAAGGTTGCGCGATTTCGCGTAGATCCGCGCGATCGTGTCGCGTTTTCTCGGGCAAACTCTGCGCTGCTGGCGCTGCGTCGCGATCAGTTTCGACGCGATCTTGCGCCGTTGCCGCCGGCTGCGACCGACGCATTTATCTCGCAAGGCATTCGTTCATCCGCGCTAATGCGCGAGCTCCGGGAGCGTGCGCACGAATATTGATGCGTTTCTGTTTCTGCCATACCTCTACACAACGACGGTCGAAGGCTTACCGCTCGTTGCCGACCGCGCGTTTTTGATTCCATGCCTGCACGACGAAGCATACGCATATCTCGACCCATCCGCGAGGTGTTTCGCCGTGCACGGGGTTTGCTATTCAACAGTGCAGGCGAGCTCAACGTCGCGGCTCGGCTTTACGGGCCGTGGATCCACGGACGGTCGAGCGTAATCGGTCATGCGGTGGACGTCGCGACGCCTCCAAGCGAGTTCATCGAGATCAAAGGGTTCGTCCCCGGCGCTCGCGTTATCTGCTTTTTCTGGGGCGCGGCGACAAGACGAAGAACATTGATCTCGCCCTCGAGGCGTTTTCGCAGTTTCGCGAATGCACGGCGAACAACGTCTCTGCAACTGATCGTTGCCGGACCTCACGCGCAGGCGGTTGGGGGTGAAGGCATCGTCGATCTTGGTGCAGTGACGGAAGAAGCGAAATCGGCTTTGCTCGGGCACGCGCGAGCGTTGCTGCAACCGTCGACGAACGAGAGTTTTTCGCGAACCGTTTTCGAGGCGTGGCACCTTCGACGTCCGGTTGTCGTTCATTCGGACAGCGCGGCAACGGCCGAGATCGTCGATCGATCGGGTGGCGGTTGGATAGCGCGCACCGTCGACGAATGGGCGCGCGTCTTCGCGATTATCGACGAATCGAGCGACGCTGAGATTGATGGAATAGGGATGCGTGGGCGTGCGGTCGCGCTGCAATCGGGCAGCTGGGACGACGTCGCGAAGCGTACTCTTGGTGCGATCGAAGCAAGAATGGCTCAAGAGATCACGCGCATCGATCGGATCGTGAGCCTGGAACGCTGGGCCGCGCCACGGGCTAAGACTCCTCGTTTTGACGACGGCAAAATCAACGTCTTATCGTTAGCGCCGATCGATTCGGACTCAATTAACGGTTTCATTGAAATCCTGGGCGCTCTTCAAAAACGGGCCGGTCCGATACGTCTGTTCGCTTTCGAGCAGGCGTGTTCGAATGAAGTACGTGACGCTCTGAGCCAACTGATGACCGTAACGCTTCTTGGCGAGGACGTTTCAACCCAGATAGCCGCTTTTCGAGACGCGCATGTTGCTTGCGCTTTTGGAAAACCGCAAGCTGTTGCGGCAGCCGTTCACCAAGCCTTGTGGTTCGAGATCCCAATCGTCGCTTTCGACGATGTCGCGCAGCGAGAGCTTATAGAAAATTGCAGCGTCGTTTGCGATCGCACGAGTCCGAACGAAGCAGCTGCTCTCCTTTACGTCACCGCCACGGACGCCGATTTGCGATCTCGAATTGTCGCGGAAGAACGGGGTAAGTACCGAAAGGCACTGGCCGGAGAGTATTCAGAATTCGGCTTCAGGTTGTAACGGCGACGCAAGTCACATTGACTGTTGGAACCACTCCCAGGTTCGTGCAAGACCGCCTGCGAGCGAGGTCCTCGGATCGTATTTCAAAACGCGTCGTGCCTTCGCAATATCGCACCAGCTCCGGCGAAGCTCTCCGCTGCGGAACGGCTCGTAGCGAACCTGAACGGGAAACTCGTCTCCAACGACATTCGTCATCAATGCGATCAGCTCATTAACGCTTGTCGGCGTTCCGGTTCCTAGTTGAAATACTCCGCTCTCGGCTGACTCCATCGCGCGCATGATGCCATCGCAAATATCCTCGACAAAGACATAGTCGCGCGTTTGCGCACCGTCCCCGAAGACGACCAACGTCTGGCGCGCCAAGAGTTGCTTAAAAAAATGCGCAACAACGCTACCTTTATGATAAGACCTCGGGCCGTACACGTTTGCGAAGCGCAGACTCGTCGCCGAGAAGCCGTAGACGCCCGCGAATGCCGAGCAGTAGCCTTCCGCGGCTAGCTTACTCGCGCCGTATGGTGAAACTGGTGAAGCTGCGATATTCTCGTGCGCGGGCGGATCGATTTCGCCGAGGATCGCACCGCCGGTCGAGGCATTTACGATGCGCGAAACGCCGGCGGTTCGCATGCTACAGAGTAAATTGAATGTCCCGACGACGTTGGTCTGAAAATTCCGCTCCGGTGCCGATATGGACTCAACGACCCGCGTGTCGGCAGCCAGATGGACGACCAAGTCCACATTTTTGACAGCCTTTGCCACGGCGTCGGCGTCATTGATATCGCCGACGATAAGCTCTACGTTAAACTCGGCAATGTCGCGTTCGGAACCACTCGTGCAGTTGTCGAGGACGCGTATCTCGCAGTCGACGCGCTTCCGGAGAAGGTTGATTAAATTGCTGCCGATGAAACCGCAGCCGCCGGTGATGAGGACTCGCGAGAAATCAGGCACTCAAGTTCGGCTTCGTCGCTCGGATAAAGAGCGTATCCGTCCAAAAGGAACTGGCGTGTTTCGAGAACTTGCTGAATTGCCAGAACGTTCCGCCGGTCGCAAAGCGGTTTTCTTTCTCGAAGCCGGTTGCACGCAAGAGCGGCTCGATGCGGTCGAACGCACTGCCCAATAACGCGTACATGTGCCGGCCCGCAACGAACTCAACGGTGAAACCGGCCGACGCGATCGATTTCGTGAAACTGCGCTTCGAAAAGAATCGCACGTGACCTGGATGTTGGTACTCAGTCGGAGTCCGGCCAAAGGCCCCAAAAATTCGAAACGGCCAAAATGCCGAATTTGGTGTCGAAATCAAAAGCGTTCCACCCGGCTTCAGTAGCCGAAACAGCTCGCGCAGAAACGAGCTAGTGTCAGCGCAGTGTTCGATGACTTCCGACGCGTAAATGAGATCGTACGATCCGTCCGGAGCGGGAAGCGACTGAGTTTCAATATCGCAAACGAAACCCTCGAAACCATTCTTGCGAAACTGTTCGACAGCAACCCCGGATATGTCGACGCCTGTCACGGTATGCCCCGATTTGGAGAGAAAAGAAGCGTTTAGGCCGGTGCCGCACCCAACGTCCAATATCCGCATCGGTGCGGCCGCAGGCACCAGCGTTCGCATCATTCTCTTGCTCGATCGCTCGTATTCGGATTTTGCGCCGTAGTGCGCGTCCGAAATCCGACTTTCAAAGGCTGCCTTGCCGCTCATGGGACGGTTTCGCGCAGCTGCCTCTGCCGAGTTGCCGCTTCAAGAAAGGCTCGAGCTTGGTGCGACTCGCCGTCCAAGAGGTCTTCCCGCGCCCATCGGTGGTAGCGCAGGGGAGCGGCTTGTGGAAGTTGCTTAACAATTTGTCGCAGCCGAAGTATGTCGACGAGGTTACGATAAATCTTTGCCAACATGAGATTGCGGGGCGGTCGCAATTCGGCGAGGGGAACCGGCACTTCGGCAAGCCACAATCCGGCTCGGGAGGCACGCAGCGTCATCTCAGTGTCAAATTGACCCCGTCGCATCTTGCAACTTTGTATGATCGAGTGCAGCGCGGGCAAGTGCAAAAACTTTTGTCCGTGCGTGTCTGACCCGACGAACCCAAAGAAGAATTGCAGAATGGAGTTCAAGCCCCAGCTCAGTGCTCGGCGATACTTGAACTGTTGATTCAGTGACATGTCGGCTCGCTTTGATCCCAAAACCAGCTCGTACAAGCCGCGGTGCTGCCAACACCAGGCAAGCATCGCCTCATCCCAAAAGTCGACATTGATGATGTACGCCCACTCGCCATCAGAGGCTTCGAGACCGCGGAACATGGCCTCGCCGTAGTTGGGACGCGGCAGCAACAGGACCTTAGAAGTGCTCCATTGGTCGGCGATGAGCCGCGCTCGTTCTTGCGTGCCGTCAGTGCTTCCGTTATCGACGATCACGAATTGCCATTTGCCGCTACCAACAACGCGGTCAAGGCATAGCGCGAGTCCATCGGCCATATTCGCCAGATCGTTGACTTCATTGTAGGCCGGAACGACAACCGATAGCTCGACGACGCTCATGCGATGCTAGCATAAGAGACTAGCTGGATTCGCTCCTCCTGGATGAGCCGTCGAACGCGCGGGTTCATGATGACGTCCAGCTCGCGTTCACGCGTGGACGAACGGAACCAGCGCTGAGCTTCGATGGCGAGGTTCGAGGGTTGTGTCTCCCCCGCGTGACCTGGATGTATGCCTGCTTCCCAGACCAACTCCGTCCTGGATATCGATCGAAGGAATTGTTCGAAACTCCATTGGTCGATGGTGTCGGACTGCATAAGTCCAAAGAATCGATCGTTTGTCTTCAGCCGCGGTTTGATTCGGTTCGCCAAGCGTTTCACGAGCAAAGCCTTGAGACGTTCTTGCGCCGTATATTCTCAAGCAACCATGCGTCAGTTGAAATCGAAAGAACGGCTCTCGAACGAAGCGCATTTTCGTTATGCCGCGATTTTCCGCGGCGCTCTCGACCAGGGCGAAGATTCGCGGATTCATATGAACGTGCTGATGTGAGTCCACGTGACTCAAGCTCAACCCTCGACTTAAAACCACGTCAAGTTGCGCGGCGAGCTCAACTTTGATTTGTTCGTAAATCTCCTCGTCACCCGGTTTCGGCCTGAATGCCATGGAGATTAGGCGTCGGGCAGAAAGTTTGAAACGGCCTCGATCATCGACAAGATCTGGGATCTTCTCGCGGGGGCTTATCGCGAATCCATGCGTCAAGGACAAATGCAGACCCGTCGGAAGACCGGCGGTTTGCGCTTCTCTTGCCGACTCTTCCAATGCGACGAGAACGTAACTAACATCGTCGCGGACGTTACGATGCCGTTTCTGAAGGCTTCCAGGATGCCTTTATCGACATTCCGATCGGCTCCGAGATCATCGGCGTTAACGATCAAATACGCCACGGTTACGTCGTCGATTGAGGCGCTGGAACTGCGCCGCGAAATTGTGAGCGTATGATGCTCAGTAGTCCGAATATGCCAAGAATGCAGGCCGACGCGAGGGCGTACGATCCCGCCAAGGCGTACGGCATGGGTCGCACGATCAATTCGAAAATCACGAAAGCGACGAATCCCAAGAACGGAAGATGCGCCAAATAATAGAGGCGATATCCGAGATCGATGGTCATTGCGGTACGAACGACTGCAAGCATGACGGCCGCCGTTGCCAAGATAAGCATAAGATTCGGTTCGCAGAACCTGATTCCAACGCGCGATCCGCAGACGACGCCGGAGCCTAGCCAGAGAGCTGCGAAGCCAGCGATGCCCATCACGGCCGTCACAGCTATCGCCTTATAAACCGCGTTTCGCGTCAGAAGTGTTTGACCCTTAACAGCTATCAGAATTGGCAAGAGGATCTGCGCGATCGGTTGAGTCGCCGTAACGATTGCCTTCGGCAAGACCGCCGCTGCAGAGTACACACCAAGCTGCGAAGCCTTCAGGACGAAATAGGCTACCAAGACGTCGGCGTTGTTGAGGATAACGATCCCACGTAAGCCGTGCAAAACGGTAGAGCATCCGACAATTGAAGTCGGGCCGGCGGCTCGGCAGTCTGCAATTGTGCGCGAGAACCGCCCATTATAGCTCTCGTCAATCCGAGCTGACTCAAGAAGATAATAGTCGAGCCGATCAAGACTCCAAGGTAGGCGCCCCACACGCTCTTGAGGAGTAGCAAGCCCGTCAACCCGAGAGCGCATTCCAGTATGCAACGAACGAAAAGAAGCCGGCGAACAGATACGGATGATGCGTTGCGGCATACGCGGCTCGCACGGCTTCGATCCCGAAGCCGACAGCCGCAATCAGCGGCAAGACGGCAATGAGGTCAATAGAGTCGGACACAGATGCGCCCGCGAGCAATAGGCCGATCTCGACAACGACTGCTGCACCGATAACCCACGGAGTCAATACCCTGCCGGCATGCTTAAGGGCATTCCAAACCGATAGTTCGCTATTGGAAAGAGCCGCTTCGGCGTAGTACCGCGTGAGCAACAAGGCAAAGACGGCACTTGGTGTCCCTAGGACATTGATCGTTGCCCATGCTGCATAGAAACGTCCAAACGTCGCGGCGTCGCCCGATCGGTTCGCGAGGAGCACGAACAAATAGTTGAAGCAGTGGCCGAGAAGGACAATTGCGACGAGCCCAAGCGATCGGCGGATAACGGAGTGTCGCATTACGCTATCGCCAGCGGACGCGAGGGAGTATGCGGTCAGCGACGATGTGCCCGCGCTCGGGAAGATCGTCTCGATCATTTTGGCCAGAACGTCATCAGTCATGAAGTGCGGCTTAAGCCCGAGCTCGAGTAGCCCCGAATGTACGGGATTATAATAATGATCTTCGAGCTCTCGACGTGGATTCTCGATGCTCTTCACTTGCACCGCGAGCCCGAGTGCATTGCCGACGCGTTGAACGCGCTCTGCTAGCTCATTGACACTAAAGGTCTCGGTGAATTGGTTGAGGATCCGCAGCTCGCCGGCTATCGGTGGATTGGCGGCCGCAAGATCGACACATTGCAGCGTATCGCGCAGGTTGAGGTATCCTCGGGTTTGGCCCCCTTTCCCGTAGACGGTGAGTGGGATGCCTGCGACCGCCTGAACGATAAAGCGATTAACCACCGTGCCGAAGATGTCGTCGTAATGAAAATTGCGGCATCAATCGCCTATCGACGTCTGCTTCGGCGTCGAGAGTCCGTAAACCGGTCCTTGCATTGTATCGGTGACCGGCAATCCATAGAGACGGACGTAAAACCACAGGAGGTCCGTATCGAGAACCTTCGTCGTGTGGTAAAGGCTGCCGGCCTGGCGTGGATATAAGAACCGGTCGCGGCGCCCCTTGTGATCGATCTCGATCCAGCCTTCCTCGATATCGATTTTGGGTGTGCCGTATTCACCCATCGTTCCGAGTTTGATGATGTGACATTGCGGCGCTGCCGTTATCACCGCCCAGACGATGTTGAACGTGGCTTCCAAGTTGTTTACAAGCGTCTTGTGCGCTTCCGAATAGCCGATCATCGAGTAAGGTGCGGACGGCTGCTCGGCATAGTGAACGACCGCGTCGGGCGCAAACCGTGTCACAACGTCTAAAAGAAAATCGAAATCGCAGCAATCCCCTTCCGAAAATTCGATGTCGAAACCACTAGCGGCCCGAAAGATCGACGTCCGTTCCGGGAGACGCGGGTTCTCGATGAGTGCGTCGGATTGCGTCGCCGCGGCAATCTGACGACGCAGATAGCTGTCGACGAGATAAACATCGTGGCCCGCCGCTTTGAATGCCATAGCCGTCGGCCAGCCGAGGTAGCCGTCTCCGCCAAGTATCAGAATGCGCATGACCTATGCCGGCTCGTATGAGTCCGTTTTCGTCGAGGAAAGTACTCAGTTGTTCTTTGGAAAGCGGTGGTTCGTCGGCGGAGTTGTAGGGCCGTGGTACTTTCTGATCGACAAGGCCTTCGTACCGCGGCGACGAGCCCCGTGCCATCGCCGGGCGCACGACAAAATATTGCTCGAGCTCGATTGAGCGGCGCGTTTCCTCGTCATTCATGAGTTCTTCATAAAGCTTTTCACCAGGCTTTGCACCGACATTCTGGATCTCGATCTTCGCCGGGTCACGGCCGTATCGCGGTGCCTGCTCTCGAATGATGATCTCTGCAAGGTCGCTGATGCGTATTGCGGGCATTTTCGTGATAAGGACATCGCCGGGATTGGCGAGCACTGTTGACTCGATGACCAGCCATGCGGCTTGGTCGAGTGTCATCACAAAGCGCGTCATGCTCGGATCGGACAACGTCACCGGGCCACCTCGCCGGATCTGCTCCCGAAAGATCGGTATGACAGAACGGCTCTATTCGAGGACGTTGCCGAAGCGAGTCGAGAGAAATATTGCATCCGGCCGAGGCGAGTCCATTGCTGCTGCCGTAACGAGACGCTCGCCCGATCAACTTCGACGTCCCCATGACATTCGTGGGATTGACCGCCTTGTCTGAGCTGGTGAATACCAGACGGGACACTTCATTGTCTACTGCGCACTGTATAACGTTTTGCACGCCGAGGATGTTGGTGTGGACCGCTTCGAGGGGTGAGCGCTCACACAGATAACAGATGTCGGGAAGCCGCAGAATGAAAGATGACGTCGATCTTACGTGTCTCGCGCAGCAACGCCGCGAGGTCACGAATGTCGCACAGGCGGAAGCGCGCATTCTTACAATGTGCGTGCCGGCTCTCCAGGTACATTTAGCTCGCTCTCGTTATGATCGAGGCCTACGAACAGATCAAGATCAAATTGACCGGGCTAACGCCGAGCTGGTGCCGGTTCATCCATCGCTTCAGCAACCACCGGCATCCAGAGGGCGCTGACCGTCACAGCCCACGCCAAGCGCAGGCGCAATTCCGGTCATTGCGTTTGCAGATCGACGCTCACCTATTGATTTCCTACGCAGAAGTAGGCTCTGCGTACCGGCGTGCGAAAAGCCGACCCGCAATGCTCGCAGAGCACGCGTTAACGGTTCGTGTCGCCAATTCAGCGGATTTGGCCGCGTGGCAAGCTTACGTCGACTCGTCACCAGGTGCTGGTCCCCTACACCACGCTGGGTGGTATCACGTGCTACGCGAGGCGTTTTGGGCGCGCCCGTACTTCCTGTACGTGAAAGACGGAAAACAGCGCATTCTAAGGGCGTCCTCCCCCTGTATCACAGTCGCAGTCCGCTCACCGGCAGCCACATCTCGTCGCTTGAAGGCGGTATCCTTGCGGAACCTGCCGAGGCAATCCGCGTGCTCGTTCAGGAAGCTCTGAGATTACGCGACGAGCTAAGCGCCGGCTACCTTCAACTCCGTGGTGGGGCTGCCAGATCGGCAACAGATCGAGGTCAAGACGGTCCATACGGTGATCCAGACCCTGATGAAACGCCGATGAATTGTGGTCGAGCGTTAAGAGCAAGACTCGCTGGGGCATACGTCAGGCCGAGAAGAATACCTGACAATCGAGAGCGACCCGGAGCTAAAGGCATTGGGGGAATTCTACCGGGTTTACGCGGCTCATATGCGCGATCTCGGCATGCTCGTCTTTAGCCGGGCGAACGTTCCCGTCGATCAGCCAACATCTTGGTTCGAACAGATTGCGCCTCTATACGGCAAACTACAAGGGTGAGCTCATCGTGGTGGGCTTCGTATAAAGCACGGTAATTCGTGGACTGATTGGTACGCGGTCATGCGGAAATCAAGAGAGATCGAGTTTGCCAATTATCTCCGCATTGGCACGTGATTCGAGACGCCTCAATACTCGGCGTGGAAACCTTGGATCTTGGGCGCAGCACGCCCGGAAGTAACATCCACCTTTTCAAACGCAAATGGGGCGGTAACGACCTCGACGTAATCTACCACGTCGATCCCACCCCGGGCCGTCGAAGCGTCGACATGGGACTCCAAGAGTGTAAGAGCGCGAAAAGTCTTTCGGCAGAAGGTGTGGTCGCGTTTACCGCTGCCCCTTTGTAATGCGGTCGGCCCGCTAGTGCGCCGAGAGCTACCGTTGATCTAGTCGAGGGAGCGCGGGTCGTAATCGAAGGCGCACGATCTCACGCACGATGCGTTCCGCTTGTGCGAGCGATAGACCGTGCCAGTTGGGTAAATTGATCATCGTTTGAGCCCAGAAAGCTGCGTTTACGCAGCGAGGCGAACCCTGGTACAGAGGTAGACCGGAGCATTCGTAGTTCAGGAAGAGTCCGACTTGGACGCCCTGCTCTCGCAACTTCGCTATTGCGTCCTCGCGCGCGAGTACGGCATATGGGTAGCGGGGCCATGATGGAAGAGAACGATAAGCAAACGTCGACAGGCCTTGAGCCGACAACGACTTCTCGTACGTAAGGCCGATTCGGCGCCGGTCTTGCAAGAGCGCCTCTAGCCGCTTCAATTGACGAAGCCCTATGGTCGCCTCAAGGTCCGACGGCATGTCAAGCGCGTCGGACGGTAACTCGGTATTCTCGGTGAGTTCCTGACGATGTATCGATTGGGATACGGCTTGTGAACGCCGCGCAACCTGGTCGATAACGGACGCAAGCGGCTCTGTGTAAGCCGCTATTGCAACGAGGCTGCTTACGACCAGCTTCAACTTGCGCGTCGGCGACGAGCGACGAAACTCCGTATCGCGAATTTTACGCACGCGATTCGCGATATCCGGATCGCGAAGGAGCAAGATTCCACCGGAAAGAGATGTCGCAACTTTTCCCAGACCAAGGCTAATTAGGACGCCGTCCGCCTCACGACACTGGAGACCGTCGTTGTCGGATGCACCGAAAGACTGAGCCTCGTCATAAAGGATGAAAATATTCGGATTATTCCGTCGCAACATGCCTTCGGCTTCGCGATCGACCGGGTATCCGAAAAAGAGGCGCAACGACGGCCATCGTTGCCTTCCCGGTTGAGGCGGCCTCCCACGCAGCCGCGTCGGGAAGAAAGTGGTCCTGCGCGCTGTCTACAAACCGAACTGTATTTTCAGAAGCGCTAATTGCGTACGGGACGACGGCGCAAATATAAGCTGGGCAGAGGACTTCTTGTTCACGCCGCCCGAGCGCTTTGAGAAGCACGTAAAGGGCGCTTCTTGCGTACGTAAAGAAAACAGCGTGCGCGAATCCGAACTGGCGCGCGTACGCATTTTCGAGCGACGAAATCGCCTCAGGCTGACGATGCGCGAGCGCTGTGACGAGCTCGGAAACGCGAAGTGCAGACCGTATACGAACAATCACGCTGCGACGTTTGGGATTCCAGGACGATTGATGAACGCGAGAACTATGTTCGAGGCGAGAGAATCGCCAATGTAGTTAGCGCTCCGGGAGCGATGCAGGAGCATAAGCGGAGTATGAATCCAAATGGCACTGTCGAGCGACAAATGCGCGCTCTCAGCAATTGAAATCACGTCGGTGGCAGTCCGTAAGATATTGGGATTCTCCCAATCGGAGCTGGGTGGATGAATGAAGCGATTTATCCGCCGCACGATCGATCTGCTATTCGGCGTGCTTACGACTATTCGGCCGCCGGGACGGCAAACGCGAGTCAACTCCAAGAATAGGCCGCTCAGATCTGTTACATATTGCAAGACCTCAGCACTGTAAACCAAATCGAATTGATTATCCGCAAAGGGCAAGGAATAAGCGTCGGCATGCAATGCCTGAAGACCGCGCGCCCGAGCACGCGAACACATCCCGATTGAATAATCAACTCCAACCGTATGTGGATGTCGACCAAGACTCTGCCAAAAAAGGCCGCTTCCACATCCAACGTCGAGCACTCGTGCGTCGCTCTTCAGCGGGCCAAAGGCCCGACCAAACGCGTCGACTACGAGATTGAAGTGCGCACCAAAACGATATGCGACTACGGTCGAGTCGTCCACGGTACTGGCCGACTTTGTTTCGAACATCTCCTGCCACACATTAACACCGGAGTTGGGCACGAAACTATGCGTGCCGTCAAGTGCCGCAGGTTGAAAGCCGCACTGAGCACACGTCGCATAACGCTCTCCGTTCAGCGGCAGAGAAGTGTGACATGACGGGCATGCGATGGTGACACTCCAAGGTTCCACGTTACGCCGATCCCGTCAAGGGCTGCAGGCCGAAAGCGTTCTTTCTCGCGTGTTGCATCGCATATTCATAGAGGGCTAGGTCCAATTTGTTACATTGCGCAATCGCTGATAGCTCTTCCGTAGAGACGCTCGAGCGCTCGGCTGCATTCGTTCGGGGTAGATCAGGAGGAGCGGATATCTTAGCGACAGAGCAGATGTCGCTAACCATCACGTCGAGCTGATCAAAAAATCCAACGTAGGACAGGCGGCTGAGCGTGCTCGTCGCCGCTTCGAAGAGTTTCTCGTCGCTTGAAGGTCCGGAATGAAACGGGTGGCCCGAGAGGTAGCGCGTCTGCCCGTCGCGCGCTTCACCCCACCCTCCCGTAATAAAATCGACCGGCGAAAGCGAATGGGCTTTCTCGTATGCTGGATGATGTTTGTTGTGAAAGCAATACCAATATACCGAAAGAACGCGATCGATCGGTTCTCGGAGAGTCGTAAAGCTGAACGAACGCTGCAAATGATCGAGAACTTCGGGAGGGGCGTGCCCTGTAATGAAACGCAAACGTCGTTTTTCCCGCTTGCTTAGCGCCTTGAAATCGTCCAGAGAGCCTGTGCGATATCTCTCAGATTCAAGGTGAAATAAAAACACTTGGTCAGGCGAAAGGCGTTGGACGATCTGATTGAAGAGCGCATCCCTAAGCGTTGTGCCGCCCGTTCGCGGCACGTGGACGTGCACGAGACACGAGTCCTTCAAGGTGTCGCTGATCGCTGGTGTTCCGAGACGCGCTAACCATTTCATGACGCTGTCACTTATTCGAAACCACAATGCTCGTGACCTGAATTACTGGACGCCTCGTGCCACCGGCGGCCGTCTCAAAGACAACCCCTCCCGGCTCCTTTCCGTCCGCTACGCGCAGCGTGACAGTCACCGGATGTGCCGACGGCGGGACGATAGCGCGATCGAGAAAAAGAGGATCCGTCTACGTTAAGCACCCCGATTGCCACAGGAGCGTCCGTCACGTTAGCTGAGATCCGAACCACAAAGGGGCCTTCAAGTGCGTTGTCTCTGAGTTGAAAGACCGCACCGTAAGCCCACGCTTGCGCGGGTAGAGCAAATGTGATCGGGGGTTTAACTTGCCCCTCTTTCACGCTCGTGCCCGTGGGACGGAAGAACGCATCGGGCATCGTCGACGCAGGCGCGAGCTTGTGGTCGACTCGACCCACTATGTGCTCAGCCAGAATCTCATATTGAAGGCCGTCACGCGCGACAATCCGGCTCGCGAGCTTGGTCGCGCGTAAATGGATGGAAGAGAACGCGTAATCGGCTCTCGTCGAAAGAGTCCGCGGATTACCAATGACGACAACGTCGTCGCCGGGAGCGAAGCGGCAAAAATACCAAGATATCCACAAATAGTCGTCAATCGTCGGAAAGACTTGATTCTTGTGCTGCATGTAAGCCCGGGGGTAGATGCCCGTTTCCGGTATAGCGTTCTCATCGACCCAGAATTTCGGATATTCGCTGAGCGGAAGATCGTTTAGAAATCTTAGCCCTTGGTCGAGTCGAGCGTACAAGTCACGCTGCTGGCTCGCTTCCTGACGGCCCTGCGTCCATATAAGGCGGGATCCCAAATCTTCTTTGGTCGCGCTACAAGAGCCATGACGAGGATGACGGCGAGATAAATCGGCGATGCGAGTTTCCTTGCAAATCGAGGCGAGTCGACGCTTTGCAGCGCGTAAAGAATGGCGAGAACAACTGCGCACGCAACCGACACGATCGCCTGCGTTGGCTTCTTATAAAGCCAAGGTATCCAGTACTCACGCACCGAGACGACGGCGACCGAAAAGATATAAAACGTCAAGAAGTACCGCAGTAACCCAGTGCCGGCAAACTCTTCGAGGACGAGCGGCTGAAACAACACGAGACCAAGATACGGAAAGAAGCAGACGAAGTACGAGGAATAAGCCACGAAAGGCCCGCCGAGCGCGCTATGCGTCAAAAGCACTACAGCCAGCGCCAAGACGGCAACTGAGACGGCGACGAGCCGCCTCCCAAGGTTCGGGATCGATCGTACTATGGCGACGTACCAAGACGATGTTGATCAGTGAATTAAGACACGCCACAACGAGCAGCCCCAGCTCCGCGCCGTTCAAGAGCCAACCTATGGTGGCCGATCTGTCCAGACTCTTCTCAGCTGCCGGGATGTACACGAAATCGTTAAAGAGTTGAAGAAAACTTCCGTGGAAAGCGACAACTATGATCGCCCCCAACACCGCGGTGATCAGCAAGATTCCCGTCAACGCAAGTGAACTGCCGATTAGTACCTGCAACAAGCGCCGCTTCAACTCGCGTGTAGACGACAATTCCAGAACGACGTAGATCAAATAGTTAGCGCACACGTAGGGAATGAATACGAGATGACAATGAATTGCGAGTCCGGCGAAGAGCCCCGAGGCAAATAGCGCCAAATACGCACGCTCTCGACGCGTGGTGGCTATTCCATACGCAACGAGATATAGCGATACAGCATTAAAAGAAATTCCCGGCACTTCGGACAATGTTGTCGAGAAGTTCCCTACGATGAAGGCACTTGTCGCCAAGAACGCGGTAGCGAAAAGAGCAACCCTCGCTGTGATCAGCCTACGCACCGCATGATAGAAGAAACCGAGTGTCGTTAGATAGTAGCCAAAGAAAAGAACATAGGCGACCGTGACGCTGTTGAAGATATTGGTAAGGACCAAGCCAGGCAGGATTGCCGGCAGACGGCTAACCTGACGATAGCCGAGCAACCAGTGCAGCTCTTTCGGGTAGTTGTAGAACATCCCGAAGTCGTACCAAAGCTGTAGATCAATGTTGCTGTTCGCGACCGGGATCGATGGGAACCAAAGCACGAGCAGAACGCCCGTGATGGCGATGCACAAGAGGACGCCAAGCGATTTGTTCAGTGCTTGTCAGTCCTTCCGATGACGTGTTCGACGAGAAGCTCGTAACTCAAGCCCTCGTAGGAGATTATTTCACTCGCCGATTCTTTGACGCGCAACCCGCGACCGGAAAACGCGGCCCTGGCCCTGGGTGCGAGATCGCGAGGATCGGAAATTACAACAACATTGTCGCCTACCTCGTATCGACAGAGAGCGACTGCATAGCAGAAGTCGTCGTTGACGCTAGGGAAATACGGCTGATATCTGTAGATCATGAAAGTTCGCGGATAGATACCGGTCTCAGGGATTCTTCCCATGTCGACCCAAAACTTCGGATAGTCAGCAAAATGTTGCGCCGTGAGGAACTTCAGCCCGCGTTCCAGTCGAACGTATTCGCTACGTTGGGCCATCGCCGTTTCGCGGCTGTCGATCCAGATGTAGGCTCCGACCTTTTCTTCGGGACGTGAAATGAGCGAAAGAGCGACGATCGCAACAATGTACGCCAAGAGAGGTGGGCGCATTCGCCCTAACTGTTTCGAATGAACGAGGAGCAAGACAAAGAGAACTGTGATGCATAGTCCGCAAACGAGTGCAGCACGGGCCTGGAAGTTAAAATCGTAGAGTCCGGGTGCCACGCCTTCGCGGATCATTACAATAGCCACTGATGCAACACAAAAAAACGCGAGAAGCGCCGCAAGCGGGCCACGCTCGAGGCCGGTCTTCATGGCTAACGGTGAAAATGCGACGAGCGCGAGATAGGGTATAAAGCAAGTAAAATATGAAGAGTATTGTAAGAACACGCCGCCTAGCGTGTTGTACGCGAGCAACGCTGCGCAGAGAGCCAGGATCCCGGCGGAAACTGCCAAGAGTCGGTTAGCGAGTTCAGGATTAGTTGGGCCGGCGCCGAGTTTAATACCAACAAGGTTGAGTATTGCGATGAAGAACGCCGTAAGGAGCATGCCCGCTTCCGCACCGCTCTTGTACCAATCATCGGTGTGGTACTTGGCAAGACCCTGCGCAGCCGCCGGCACGTAGGCGAAATCATTGAGGATCTGAAGAAAGCTCGCGTGAAAAAATAGAGCAATGATTGCTCCAAGGATCACGGTTGCAACCAGAATTCCAAGAAACGTGAGAAGGACGCCGATGGCGAGATCGGTTGAGCGTTTTACGATTGCACCTGGCACGAAGAAGAGTTGCCAGACGCTATAGATCACAAGATTCGCTGCCAAATAGGGCACGATCACGAGATGGCAATGAATTGCAAGACCGGCCATGAGTCCTGAAGCTAGAAGCGCCAACCTTCCTTTCGTCTGGTTTGCAGATGTCACGGCGAAGGCAATGAAATAGAGCGCGGCAACGTCGTATACGACGGACGGTGTGTTAGCGAGAGTTGTGGAGTACGCTCCTATAAGATAGGAATTTGTCGCGAGAAAAATGGTAGCGAAAGCCGCGACCTCGCGCGAAATCAGCCTTCGGATAGCGCCGTAAAAGAAACCAAGTGTTGCGAAATAATATCCAAAGAACAAAATGTAAGACGAAGCGAGTATTCCGAACAGGTGGGTCAAGACGTATCCGGGGATCACGACGGGAACCCGACTGATTTGTCGGGAGTCCGTAAACCAATGTATCGCCTCCGGATAGTTGAAGAACAACCCGAAGTTGTACCATAGATCGATTTGGTTATCGGCAATCGCGACAGACGGAAACCATAGGACGAGTACCACTGCAATCAGGCCGACCAGAATCACGACAATCGGAAAGTCAAATGGATCGCTTACGAAACGCAGCGCTCTACTCATGTGACACGTGCTCGACGAGGATTTGATATGCGACGCCATCGTAAGCGACGAGGTGCGTTGCAGTCTCGACTGCGCTCAGGTGTAAAGCCCGAAAGGCTTGCACGGCTTCCTTCTTCGCATCGAGCGCGCTCGAGATGATAACGACGTTGTCTCCTGGCACAAACCGAACAAAGTCAAGAGGTACTGCGCGATATCTGACCTGCGGATCAATGGCAAGCCATGCATCCGAAACCTTCGTATCGAAGCGCGGGAAGGGTTGGTACCTGAACTGCAGATATCCGTTTGGAACAATCGAAGGCTCTTGAGAAGAACCGATGTCAACGACGAATTTGGGATCCCTCAGGTCGACCCAAAACTTCGGATAGGGATCGAGGTTGAGATGTTGTAGGAATCGCAGGCCATCTCCGACGCGTACGTACAAACCGCGCTGCAGAGACGCCTCTCGATAGGAGTAGATCCAAATCGGGCTAGCGACCTCCTCGTCAGGACGCACGATAAACGCCATCGCCAGCACCGCCAAGCAGTACAGTGAGATCTTGCGTGCGTTCATGCCACCGTGAGAAAAGATGGCAAATAGTCCGTAAAGAAGCGCCAATAACAGCGCGCAGGCGAGAGCCGCTTCGGCCTGCTCTGGGTGACGGTAGAGCCACGGAGCGGAGTTCTCGCGAAGCAAGACGACGACGATCGAACATAAGTAGAATCCCGCGGCGTATGGCATGAGACCAGTGAACGGCCGCACTGAAATCAGAAGCAGCGAGAAAATCACGAGCGCAAAGTAGGGAACGAAGCAGAAATAATACGACGAGAACTGTAAGAAAATGCCGCCCGAACCGTACTCGTAAGCTATCAAAATGGCGAAGAGCGCGAGAACCGCGACCGACACCGCGATAATGCGACGCGAGGTGTCATCCTCGATCGAGCCGAGCCTGCGCACGGCCACGGCGATGTTCAGTACGGCGATGAGGCAGGTTCCAAGAGCGATGCCGGCTATGGCGCCATACCAAGGCCAATCCATGATGAAGTGCTCCCTGGTGTTCCCATATACAATCGGTACATAGACGAAGTCGTTTAGAATTTGCCAAAAGCTGCCGTGAAACGCGACAACAATGATCGTCCCGAGTATCGCGGTTGCGGTCACAGCGCCCAGAAGGGCCAGGATTCCACCAATAGCGATCCGCGAGATTTTTTTTAGAATCGGACCCGTTGGTCGAAGAAGCTCGTAGACGATGTAGACCAAGTAGTTTGCGCCGGCCGACATTAGAACGACTAGGTGACAATTCACCGCGAATCCGAAGGCCACGCCGGAAGCGAGCATCGCGAGATTTGCGTGCAGCTGCTTCTTGGACGTAATCGCCAGCGCGACGAAGTACAAGGATGCCACTGTATAGACCGTCGCCGGAACCTCGGCTAGAGTGGTGGAGAAGTTCCCAATGATTAAGGCGTTGGTTGCGAGAAAAATTGTCGAGAACACTGCGACTGTTTTCGACATGAGTCGCCTAAGCGCAAAGTAAAAGAAGAGAAGCGTCGTCAGGTAGTAACCAAAGAACAGCACGAACGAAACCGTCAGAACTCCAAGTCCCAGCGTGCTCGTTAGGATGTAGCCGGGCAACACGACGGGTTCTCGGCTAACCCATCGGACGGCGGGCAACCAGTGAAGCGCTTGCGGATACGTAAAGAACATACCTAAGTTCGCCCACAGATCCTCAACGTTATTCACGACCGCCACCGACGGGAACCAGAGGACGACGACGACTCCAATTCCTATCAGCGGCAAGGCGACGTAGAGCAAACGAACCACCGCATTAGACAACGAGATCCTGTCAATCACGCGTCAGCGCCTCTCGTCGACACGCTGGCTGACGCGCTCGACGAGAATTCTATACCTCACGCCATTGTAAGCGACGAGGTGCGTCGCGATTTCCTCCGCCGTTAGATGCAGTGTGCGAAAGGCGTGCGCGGCTTCCTCTTCCACAGCGGGTGCCTCCGAGACGATCACTACATTGTCTCCTGAATCAAACCGGCAAAAGCTCAAGCGATTCCATAACGTTCGATCGATATTAGGAAAGGGTTGGTACCTGTACTGCAGATACGCGCGTGAAAGAATAGCCGGCTCGTCGGAAGCGCCGATATCGACCAAAAATTTGGGATCCCTGAGATCGACCCAAAACTTGGGATATGGTTCAAGGTTGAGGCTGTTCAGAAAACGCAGACCCTCTCCGATGCGTATGTACAGACCGCGCTGCAAAGCTGTGTGCTGATATGGGTAGATCCAGATGTTGCTCCCGACTTGTTCGTCCGGCCGCATGATAAATGCCATCGCAAGCACGGCCAAGCAATAGGACGCGGCCTCGCGTGCGTTCATGACACTACGCGTCAGGACGACAAATGACGCGTAAAGGATCGCCAAAAGTAGCGCGCACGCGACGGCCGCTTCCGCTTGCGCGGGTGCGTGGTAGAGCCACGGAGTTAACTGCTCGCGAAGCAGGACGACGATGACGGAGCACACGTAGAAAGCCGGGGCGGACCACATAAGGCCGATAGAACGGCGCGCTGCAGTCAAGAACGGCGAGAACACGACGAGCGCGAAGTACGGAACGAAGCAGAAATAATACGATGAGAACTGCAAGAAGATGCCGCCGTTCAACTCCTCGTAAGCCACCAAGATGACTGATAGCGCCAGGCCCGCGACTGACACGGCGACGAGACGACGGGGGACATCGTCGTCGATCGTATTTCGCCGGCGCAGAACCACCGCGATGTTCAGCAGTGCAACGAGACAGATCCCAAGAAGCATACCGCTTGCAACGACATGCAAGGGCCAATCCGGCATGAAGTATTCGATCGTGGTACTAAGTACTCTCGGCACATAGAGAAAATCGTTCAGAATTTGCCAAAAACTGCCGTGGAACGCGAGAACAATGATCGCGCCGAGCATTGCGGTAGCGAGCGCAGCGCCCAATAGCGCCAAGACCGCGCCAATGGCAACGCGGGATATCCTTTTGCGAAGTGGATCCGCCGTGCGTTGAAGCTCGTAAACAATGTAGATTAGATAGTTTGCGCCGGCGGACGCCAGTATAACCAAATGGCAATTGATGGCAAGTCCGAATGCGAGGCCTGAAGCAAGCATGGCCGAGTTCGCGAGCGCCTGTTTTTTAGCGGTAATCGCGAGCGCGACAAAGTACAATGAAGCTACGGTGTAGACCGTAGCCGGCACATCCGCCAGAGTCGTGGAGAAGTTCCCGATGATCAGGGCGTTCGTCGCGAGGAAGATGGTCGAAAAAAATGCGACGGTTTTCGACATGAGCCGGCTTGAAGCAAAGTAGAAGAAGAGAAGTGTCGCCAGGTAGTAGCCAAAGAACAGGATGTAAGACGCCGTCAGAAGTCCGGTGCCGAGGACGCTCGTGAGAATGTAGCCGGACAATACTACGGGAACTCGACTAACATAGCGAATGTCGGGGAACGAGTGCAAAGCTTGCGGATAGTTGAAGAACAATCCGACGTTCGCCCACTGATCTCCAATATTGTTTGCGATCGCCACGGACGGAAACCAGAGTACGAGGATGATTCCGACTGCTGCCAACGGCAAGGCGACAAGGAGCAAACGAATCGCTGACGTCGACAGCGTCACCTTGCGCGTTTCCATTCGCGTGAAGCATCGAGGGCCGTGAGCCGAAGCGTCAGACCGCCCTCATTGATGTTGATTGGGCGTGCCTCAACCGGAATTCCATTCTCAGCGAGCTCTGCCGTCAGTTTCTCAACCACACCGGGGTGCTCGGTCCCGACGATGATATAGGGAGCCGCTTCGTACTGCGTCAGGCGCCCGAACCACTGTTGGGTTAAACTTGACTCGCTTATCACGGAGGCGAGCCCTATCGCCGCAAAGGATCCGTCAAACGACGCGAGATTCGCAATGGTGCACCCACCCATTGCTAAGGGCTCCTGGCCGCTTGTCCAAATATACGTATTCAGTGGTGTCCGGTGTGCGGCTCGTAGTACGCCGTTGAGGTCCAGCAGCGCCAGGTAACCGACCCGATCGAAGTTGCATGTCGGAATGAAGGAACTGGCGGACGATCTGTTCCCGTTTTCAGGATCTAGAGCATACGATGTGCTCTCGAGGTTGAGGAAACTCAGGGCGATTGCGCACGCAAGAAGCGCCCCGGTTACATTGTATCTTGCCCAGTGTGCGTGCCAGACGATACCAAAACAAATCGTAAGGGCAGCTGCCGCAAGCAGAAATCGTGCCGCACCTTCAGCGCTCAGATTTAGGGTCTGAAACATTGAATGCCAACACAAGGGCGCTACGATTATCACCCACATCATGGCGAGATATACCGGTTTCGGCGATTGGTCCCGCGGTGTCGCATAGGACAGAACCGCCGCGAGCGCCATTGCAAACGGCACCACGAGCGGAATCGTCATTATAGAGGGTTGTAAGAGCGCCTGTCCTGCCGTTTGAAGAACGACGAAGAGCAGAAAAAGCGTAGAGATAGTGGATCGCTATGCTGATCCTTGCCACGTTTCGAGAATCTTCCGCGGATGTCGTCTTTGAAGCAGCAATCAGAACGAATACCGAACCGATCGCGGCGATAAGGAACGACGCGAAGTATGGGTCCGTGTTGCTACCCCAACCTCCGCTGTTACTTCCATACCACCACCCACTGGCCCAGGACCTATACCACGTCTGCTTCTCTGGATGGAGATAATCAAGGACGTAATGAATCTGGGGCCACATAAAGTTGAAATCGTGGCCGTGCGTTAACGCGAACAAACCGAGAGCGATCGTTGCCGCCAGCGTCCCGCCGACAACGGAAACCGCAGCTACGCGAAAGTCTTGCTTTTCGCCAGTTTGACGGACGAGAAGGATCACGTGCGCGATCATGGCCGGAACGAACATAAGGAAGAGAAAGTTTGTGTGGATGCAAAACGCGAAAACCGCACCTGCGCCGCCGTAGAGAGCATATGAGAACCGCCTCTGCGCGGCGATAGTGAGCATCCACATGGTGACCGCGTACATCGCCGCTGCAAAGGTGCTCATGTAGTCCGCCGGGTTAGCAGCATACAACTCCGTGTACGAGACAAGAAACAGGCAGTGAGAAACGCAGGCGCAGTACCAAGAAGCCGTCTAATCGCAAAAAAGAGTGCCAAGCCGAGTACCAGATGCGTGAAAAGCTCAATACTGTATTGAGCGGCAACCGGTGGTAGCGCGTGGCGAAAGCAATATTGTATCGCTATCCAGGGCACGCGCGAAATCTTGTAATACCACGACCACACCGACGGTATGTCGTAGTCCAAACCCAACCCGAGAAATACGAATGGGTCGATGGAACCCATCGGGTCAAAGACGACGCCCGGATTCGCCACGCCTATCGCGACGGGCGCAAGAGCGACCAACGCAACGGGCACAAACCATGCTGTCGTAGAGCGCTGAGGGACGTTCATTATGTTGTTTCGGCTGGCGCGTTATCGGATGAAGGAAGCGCAGGCTCGAAACCCTTCAAGCGAAGGCGAAGGGCTATTTCAAATATCGCTATTGAAGCTTTCAGTAGATCGATGAGACGAAGTTTTGAAACGCCTTCGTTTCGTCCCACATAGTGGCTAGGAAACTCGACGATCCTAAGGTTGCGACTTAGCCAGATGCCAAGCACTTCGCTCAGGTAAATTGGATTAGCGTAGACGATTCGCGTTTCCGCAATGCACTGCGCTGCTGCTCGCGTATAGAATCTGTAGCCGTTGGAGTAATCGCGTATCTTAGTCGACATGAGAAGCCGAACGGCGCCGCTGCACGTCAGGCTAATCAGGTTGCGGGCGAACGTACGATGCGTCACGAGGCTCCCGGGCAGGTACTTCGATGCGATGGCGACATCCGCAGTTCCCGATTCGATAGCTTCTAAACCAATAGCAAGCTCTTCCGGCCGATGTGAAAGATCACCGTCCATCTCGACTAGGATTTTGCAATCCGTTTCGTGCAGCGCCCACATCATGGCTGCGTAAAGTGCGCTGCCGCGCTCGGATCCTAGCCGCTGTTTACGACGCTGAATCAAATGTATTCGAGAGTTTTGGCGCTCCATGGCGGACCGGATGCACTCGACAGTTCCATCTTTGCTCCCATCGTCGACAAAGCAAACGATGTAATACGTCCCTCGAGAACTGCACTTATCCCGGTGAGGAGCCGCTCGATGTGTGCTACCTCATCCAGGACGGGCAATAGAATGCAGACGTCGCTATAACGGGTCACAGAGAATTTCCGGTTTGCGTTCCTGAATATTACCCCTCCACGGGCCGCTGCGCTACGATGTAAAGCAGCAACTTATAGTGTGAGTTTGCCGCAAACGATTGGATCATTGAAGCCGCGAGGCGGACGGCGACGGACGCCGCGGATGTTCACTTCCAGGCAACCTTCTACTCGAGCCTTCGACAACTTCCAAGCCGGCTCTCATCGCAGCCAGGCGGATTCCGTCCAGCGAAAAATACTGGACATGTTCGATTGGGAAAAGACAATCGAAGATTCGGACGGGACGGTTTCCCGTAAGTCGAGCGGCAAAGTGTCCGGAGCGGTACAGGAGCGAGGCGGCATTAGGCGTCTCTATGAAGCAGATGCCCCCGGGCCGCAGCCGTTCCCTGATTTCAGCCAATAGGCCAACTGGGTCCGTCACATGTTCGATGACGTCTATGGCTGTTACTAATGCCAGATTCGAGACGTGGCTCGGCAATTCATGAATCGTACCGCAAAATGCGGGAGTGCCGGCGCCCTTTGCCTCGGCAACTGAACGTTGAGCGACGTCGACGCCACACGGAATCGTTCCATACAATCGAGCAGCGGCGCGAAGAAATGTACCGGTGTCGCAGCCGACGTCGAGGTGGGTTTCACCCTTAAGAGAGCTAACATCTAATGCACGGCCGATTGCATTGAAAGTCAGGCGACATCGGTTTTCGAGCACCGTACTCATCTCGCGCCTGTCCTCGAAATAAGGATGAGCGAAATAGTCATCGGTGTCATGACGAGTTCGCTGTTGTGACGACGTCGCGCGAGGTAACGCAGTCAGACTTCCGCACGCCGCGCATTGATATAACACGAACGCGGTGCCCGAGAAATAGGGGCGCGCCCGCAGCGCCCCGCCACACGCCACGCACGATGACTCAGCCGCGTCTCCCATTCTCGCTGCGCCTTGCATGTTCTGGAGATGTTGCAGTCAATACGCGACTTCCCGCCTCGCGCAAGACTTGGGACCCGGTACGCGAATCAAACGATCAATGTATCGAGAGCGCGTTTCCATCGAGGCGGTCATCGTCGGTCGCAACGATCAATACGAACCGAACTGGGAAGAAAATCTCTTTTCTGCGATCGCCTATAATCGCCGACTCTTCGACGGGTCGCACATCGATTATCGCGTGGCTTTCGTCGAATGGAACCCTTTACGCGATCGAGCTCTTCTGGCCCCGCGATTGTCCGCCGCGTTTCCGTTTGTGCGAGGGATTGTAGTCGCTCCTGAGATCCACGCGAAGCTATGTACCAATCCAAGCTTGAACTTGCTTCTGACATATGCGTTCAATGCGGGTTTCAAACGACGGGCGCTGACTTTTGCCTAGGCACCTGTGGCGACATCTTTCTTAGCAGGCAAGTCGTGCGTGAGATTGCTGACGGGAGACTGCGTGAACGTTGCCTCTACCGAGCGGAGCGCGTCAGCGTACCGGAACGACATCGAATTCGCGGAGGCGACTTCCGATATAATCGAAGACCCCGCCAACGTCGTCGGCGTCGACTCTTGCTCGGAGCCACCGTACGACAAACCGCCTTACACGAATGCGGCGGGCGACTTCTCAATGGTCGATAGCGGGACAATGTTTGGGATCCGCGGGTATGACGAGAGCATTACCTACGCGCGTCTCCACATCGACGCACGCTTTGGCCTCACGGCCATGAGCGTGGTCGACGATTGCGAGTTGCTTGGGCGCATTTTCCACGTTAGCCACGTGTCGTCTCACGGAAGCGGACAGCAGCTCACGCCAGGACGCGTCTACGATCATGCCGCCAATCTGCCGTACGTGAATCAGGAGACGTGGGGCCTCGCCTCTTTTCGATGGCGGCGAATGGGCGAACGCCTTTATGGTGTCGACGTGCCGAGCCTTTGGCGTCGTAGAGGAGTTCCCGACGCTGCTTCGCGGGCGGTTCACGCGCGGGGCGAGCGCGGTGCCGTGCAGATTGCCGGCATTCGCGCCAATATGCAGCCGGATCGGCCGACTATTCCGACGACGATAGAAGTCAGTTTGATATCGAACGTCACGCCAGTCTTCGCGGATTGGGGCAGTTCCGTCGAATCGACGGAAAGCGCGATCAACGTCGAGACCGGGTTCCACATGGGCATACGCATGCACGCTGCGATTAGATGCCAATCTGTCGCTGGATCCGGGGAAGCACCACTGGGTCGCGCTTCGGCTTGCGGTCAAAAGCGGCGCGTTCGGTGTGGGTTTGTTGCGCGGCGATGAACTCGTTCACGAACGCTTTGCGACTGCCGGGGAAAAGACGTCGGAGATATATCTGCCTGTGGACGACGTAGCGGCCAATGGGTCGTCTTGCGCAACGTCGCGGAGAACGGTCTGAAATCGTTAGGTACGATCGAATCGGCGCAGATCGTCAGTCAGCCGAAGCTGCTCTCTTCACTACCGAAATAAACTGCGGATTTAAACCACGCGAAGCAAGATCAAAGGCGGCAATCTCCGTCTTACGCCGCACGTCGACGAAGACGAGTTCATTTCGGTCGACTGGCAAACACGCGAAGACATCTTGCGAAATTTGTTGCGCATCATGCAGCCAGGAAGTGTTCACTTCTGCTATGAGCTGGACGGAACCGTCATCATCTATCTTCCATAACCTGCCCGTTGGGCTTTCCGTAAAATATAAGAATCGCTCGTCGATGGACCTGCGAAGCCCATGAAGACCGACGTATCCGGAGGCAATAAGTTTGTAAGTCCCTTCGCGATCGAAGTGTCCCACGTCGCCTTGTCCGAGAGTGGTTACGTAACAACCACCTCGCTCGTCGGGATACGCTGAATTGAGGTGACCGGGCTGGTAATCGTTCGGAATGTAGTGATCGTGAACCGACGTTCCCGGCGTGAGTTCGTAGTTCGCGCCATATATGGATGCCGGAAGCCGATACCGTTGCGTGACCATACCGCGAATCAAATCAACCCGTAGAGCGGCATCCGGACCCGCCGCAGACACCAGACACTCGTCTTCACCGACCGCGACGACGGTGTGCAATCCAGCAAACCAAGGATCGTCAATTCTATACGGCGAGCCCTCGTCGAACTCGCGACCGGTGAGGCGATGCTCCAGACTTGGCAGCACGCATAAAAAACTGTTCGCGCAAATGACGAGCCGCCCACCGACGACGGCCGCCTGTTCTACGAGCTCCCGAGAGTCGATGCACCGTACGGTCTCGAGTTCGACGTGGCGCTCCGCCAGCCGAAGCCGAAAGTGAGTCAGTGCGCCGTGCAGCGCATGTGCGGTGCTTGCTGAGGGAAGGGATTCGAAGTCCGGCAAGGCGAGTAGCCGTTCGCGATTAGCATACCTTTCGCGGAGAAATGCGGCCGACGCTCGTGCAAAATCGAATCGCCGCGTCGAATGACTAACGATCAAATCCAAGCGGTTGAGGTCCGGCGGTACCGGTTCACCTTGCCGTCGAGAAAGTGGGGGCGTCCCCATTGGCAGCACGTCGATTATTTCGCCGGTGACCGCTCGTTTGCCGGCGACGACCCGCGTATCATGTATCTCAAGGACCGGTGAGCGACCATCCTTGGTCAGGCTTGTGCGGAACACCACATAGCCTTGCGCGTCGGGGAGCTCAACATCGATTTCTTGCGCCGATGTCTGAGGATAGATCTCTATCTCGTCCCGTAAGAAAGAACCAAGTGTGCTGTCGACGCAACCGACGCGCACGTCGCCGTCCGTAACAGTTACGCGAAATCGTGCGACAAGCAAGTCGGTCGCCGCGTCACGGGCGATGAATTTTATCGGTATCAGCACCCCGAAATGCCAGTCCTGCGCAACGAGCGCCACGCTATATGGCGTTTCGCTCAAAAGTCGAGCTCCGGGTTCCAGGATGGGCGGGCCTAGCGCCGTCGTGGTCTCGATCGTCCGTTCTTCGGCGAGAACGATCCGATCGAAAAAGTTTGTCAAATTGCGAGGTCCTCAGCAGATGCGCCCCGGCACTAGGTTTTTTCTTCGCCGAACGACGAATGACGCGGCGTGAAAGATATTTCGGCGACGCATTCGCCTCCTCCAGAGTGGCACGCGGGGTCCACGTGGCCCATCGATGTGGCAGAAGATCCGTTGCTTCGTCGAACGTTCGATATATTGCGTCGAAAGTGGAATCAAGTTCCTTTCAACGTTCGCGATCGCGCTAAGACGGTGGAACTCGGAAATCTTGATGACCGCGATCTACTGAATACGTGGAACGAGGGATTCCTTGGACGCGCTCCGTTGTCGGAAAGCGGCTGGGCCCACCTTCTTTATCGCGACGTCTTTCGAGGCAAGAAAGTCCTCGACGTTGGCAGCGGACTAGGGTTCGACTCAATCCATTTCGCCGAGCACGGCGCGAACGTTACGTTCCTTGACATCGCCGAATCGAATCTTCGCGTCGTTGAACGTATCTGCAAGATCAAGCAATTGCAGAACGTTGCATTTTGCCACTTGGAGGATTTGAGTCTCTCGATCGTCTTCCGAAAGATTTTGATGCCATTTATGCAGAGGGTTCGCTGATCAATGCCCCGCTCGTCGCGACGCAAAGAGAGCTCGCCGCGCTGCTCGAGCATCTTCCTGTTGGTGGGCGTCTGATAATGCTGGGCTACCCGAGGGCGCGGTGGGAGCGCGAGGGGTTTCTTCCGGAATCTGAGTGGGGGAGAGTAACGGACGGCGGCGCCCCTTGGATAGAGTGGTTCGATCTCGACAAAGTCATGTGGCTGCTTCAGCCGGCCAGGTTCGAAGTTGTTCTTTACTTCGAGATGCACAACTCGGATTACAATTGGTTCGATTTGATTCGCGTGCAAGGAACATCCACGTGGAACCGCCAGAGGTCACTAAAGGGAACAACCCGCCAGCCTATCTCGCCTCAGGGCGCAGACGTCACTGAAACGAACATCCTCAGCGAGATCCAGCCCACCCAGCCTGATTGGGATAGCGTTGTCGACGTTGTCAACGGCGCAGTTGAGGTCACGACGTCGACCCGTCAATGGGCATATGCGTGCATGTTCCGAATCGATCCCGCTCTTACGTCAGATCGTGGGCGCTATTATTGGCTCGCGGTCACTATTGCGGTTAGCATTGGCGAGATTGGAATCGGCTTGCTGCGCGACGAGGAGCTCATAGTCGAGCGGTTTCCGGAGGTGGGCAAGCGTGTCGAACTGTTCTTGCCCTTGACTGATCCCGCGCCACAGTGGCTTGTTCTGCGTAACACGGCGGGACTGAGCGAGAGATCGCAAGCGACGATCGACTCAGTGCGCATCGTCAGCGAGACAAAGTCGTCCGCGTGACCCGTCAGGTTTTTGCGATTTGCGGAAGACGACTGGCGGCGACGATCTGGTCGTAGATCCATTTGTACGTCTTGCCTAGGCCTTCTTCGAGCGAGATCGTCGGCTCCCAGTTGAACGCTTTCTTAATAAGCGTGTTGTCGGAGCTACGACCGCGAACGCCCTTCGGGGCGTCGAGCTTGTACGACCGCTTCAGCTTGATGCCGGCGATACGTTCGGCGATGTCAACCATTTGATTGATCGTAACGAGCTCGCTCGAACCCACATTGAGAGGTTCAGCGAAATCGCCATCAGTTAGCATATACGAGCCGCGAACGCAATCATCGATATACATGAACGTTCGCGTCTGCTCGCCGTCGCCCCAAATCTCGATCTCGTGATTCCCGGAAATCTTTGCAGCAGCAACTTTTCGGCAGATCGCCGCCGGCGCTTTTTCACGGCCGCCGTCCCACGTCCCATTTGGTCCGTAGACGTTATGGTACCGAGCAACTCGAGTTTGGACGCCAAAATCTTCAAGGAAGTGACGGCACATGCGTTCTGAAAACAACTTCTCCCAACCGTAGCCGTCTTCGGGCATGGCGGGGTACGCGTCAGCTTCCTTCAGCGGCGTTACATCGGCCTCGCGTTGCTTATCGACGTTGTACACACATGCTGACGATGAGAAGAAGTAGCGCTTCACTCCGAGATCGCGAGCGGCGCACAACAGATTCGTATTGATGAGCACCGAGACCATGCAATTGGCGCGATGATTCTCAATATAGCCCATCCCGCCCATGTCGGCTGCTAAATTGATGACGTATTCTGCGCCGCGAACGGCTCTGCGGCAATCGTCGGGATTCCGAAGATCCAAGATCAGGTTGTCGACATCCGAATGAACCTGATACCACTCTTCGAAGGGCTTGATGTCGGCGCTGCGCACGTGCGAGTGGCCGCGGGCCAGCGCTTCGCGTGCCATCCACCCCCCGATGAATCCGCCGCCGCCGGCAATAAGAATCGGCCCACGTCTTGACATAGCCAAGCGCAGTTCCGAGGTTCGAGGTTCCTCTCCTTCGAAACAAGCGCGCACATGAACGTTTCCGTAATCGGCTTGGGTAAGCTTGGGGCGCCGATGGCGGCCGTTTTCGCAGCAAAGGGTCACAGCGTCGTCGGCCTTGACGCAAATATTACGTTTCTAGCGGCGCTCGAAGCGGGGCGCGCTCCGGTCGAGGAGCCGCGTTTGCAAGAGATGCTCGATGCCGGCAAAGCGCGCTTGCGCGTAACGTCGGACTATCGACAACTCGTTGAAAGAGTGACGTTTCGTTCATCATCGTGCCGACGCCAAGTGGTTCAGACGGAGCGTTCTCAAACGAATACGTCTTGGCAGTCATCGAGAAGCTCGGCGCTGCGCTTCGGGATAAAAGCAGTTATCACGTGGTCGCAATCACATCGACCGTTATGCCTGGTGCAACCGGTGGCGTCATTCGCGAAACACTCGAACGAGTTTCAGGACGTCGTGTCGGCTCCGAGATCGGGCTTTGTTATAATCCTGAATTCATCGCGCTCGGGACCGTGATCAACAACATGCTAAAGCCCGACTTCTTGTTGATTGGTGAAAGCGACCCGCGCGCCGGCGACTTGGTCGAGTCTGTTTACAAAACGGTTTGCGATAACGATCCGCCGGCTCGACGCATGAACTTCGTCAATGCAGAATTGACAAAGATCTCCGTCAACACGTTCGTAACGACAAAGATCTCGTATGCGAACATGCTCGCCGACATTTGCGATCGTCTTCCTGGAGCGGATGTTGACGTCGTCGCGGAAGCAGTTGGGACCGACACGCGAATCGGCCGAAAGTATCTTCGCGGCGCGATTGGCTACGGCGGTCCGTGTTTCCCAAGAGACAATGTGGCGTTCGCGTCGCTTGCGACCGCCCTTGGAGCACGTCCGGATATTGCGCGCGCAACCGACGCAATCAACTCATATCAAGTCGATCGCCTATTGCTCGCGATCTCGAACCACGCATCACACGGCGCGCGCGTCGCGGTCCTTGGAATGTCGTACAAACCTGACACATCCGTCGTCGAAGAGAGCCAAGGCATAATGCTCGCCCGCAAGCTTCACGAAAAGGGTTACACGGTTATTATCCACGATCCGATGGCTCTCGAAGCTGCTCGTCGCGTATTAGGAGATGATTTTCGCTATGTCGACACGCCGGGTGAGGCCGTAGGCAACGCCGATATCACCGTTATAACGACGCCATGGGCGGAGTACAAGAGACTCACCGACGTCGTGCTACCTCAAAAAGCGATCGTTATAGATTGTTGGCGAATCGTGCCCCGTAAAGGCAGCACCTCCGTTGAGATCGTGTGGCTCGGTTACGGAGACGCCGCTGCCATAACTTCAACGGCTTGAACCGCTGTCGGTAGCTTTTGAAGCCGAACCGCAGTAAGAAACAGATCCACTCTTCTTGATGCGAGAACGCGAAACTCGAAGAGCGAATCTGGCGCACCGCCTCGCGCAACCGTAAATGCGAGATATCTCTGAGCCCGCTCTCGCCCCAGGTCGAGCATCCGCTGCACAGCCTTGGAATTACTCGGGTCAAAGGTGTCCGTGGCAACCACCCGTGTTCCGAAATCTGTGACGATATCGACTGTGACGGACGCATTCGGAAGTGCTCGGCCGATGCTAAACTCGAACGTTACTCCGTAATTCCCCGGCTCAAGCCGGATGTAAGGTCCGAATGCAACAAAACCTCTTCGTCCTAGAGGACTGCGGATCGCTGCGACCTCGGATTTCGTTGGTTGTGCCCACTCGCTTGTCTTACCGGTGAAGAGCAATCGCAGCAGGTCAAGATCAAGGTTATCGTAGTCTATCTGATTTACGTTTCCGAGAGCGGATGCGGGTCCAATCTCTTTGAGCGTCGCTTTGCTCACTGTGAACTCCATCGCCCCTGAGGTTCTAAGCCGAAACTCAACTCGTGGCCATTCAGGTTCGTTGTTAATTCGAGCGGCATCGAAAATTCGATGATGGCTGTACCGCCGCTCAGCTCGTCCCGCCCAACCTCGCGATATGCGAGGATCCGGCCGTCAGAGACCACCTCTAAGACGAGTATTGCGTTCTTGGTCTTAGCGTTAACATCAGTGAACTCTAAGCGAAGACTATAGGCTGCTGGATCCAGGTCTAGAAATGGACCGAAAAAAACGTATCCCGAGACACCTGGCAACGATACAATGCCCTTGGCGAGCTTTTGACCTGCGCCACCAGCGTGGAACGCCGGAAGAAGATCGCCTTCCTCATCATCTGCTTTAGCGAGGAATCCTTGCCGAATGTGCGTGGCTAGGGGTGTCAATGCTGCACTTATGTGGTTGTTGAAAATTGCTTCGACCGCGTTATTGATCGTGTTGACGCCGATGAAGCGTCGGGCAGGCTTATCGTCTTTGTTACGGGTTGCGCGTTCGGAGCGTGCAGCTCGCCGAAAACCTCGCGTAACCTTCTGTATGATCGGATCTTTATCGAAGACCCATTGCGGATCGTTACCTTCGGGACGGCCCCAATCAAAGACAAAGACATTAGCCAGCTCGCAAGCACGTTCCCAAGGCGCGAACGTGCAACCTATTGGAAGAGGTTGGCCCAGCCAGTCGCCGTCCGAAAAAACCAAGATCGGCTCCGAAAACCCCATGTCTTGCCATATCGAAGCAAAACATTCAAGTGTTCGTCGTTTTCCTCCCAGCCACGCGACAATGGTGTTGCGAGGATAGCTGCTCAGGCTGTCCGCAAGAAATGGGACGACATGCTCGCTCGTATAGTCTAGACGATTATAGCTGTCCGCCGAATAACCGATCCTTAACGCGTCTTTTAGCGGAGGACCTACGGCTGCGTGGAGCGCGGTCAGGTACGCAGCACTTGTCGTTCCGAGTCTGATCTCCTCGATCGTTTCGTCCGCCAGTCCCCACCCCCGCGACTGCTCGGGAATATCGGCGCGTTCAACGTTCTCAAAGAAAACTTTTTGATCGTTTTGCGCCGCTCGCGCCTTATGAGCCGGGGTAACCTGTCGTGTGTGATCGCAGTGATAGCCGTAGAGATCCTCGACGATGTCGCCGATCGTGCGGGGCAAGAGCGAAAGACGTCTCGCAATGTTCGAGTCGACGTGCCAGCCGAGCAGCATCTCCTCGTGAAAACCGTTCAGTCGCCATAAATCTTTGCGAAGCACCAGCTGAAAATCACCCGGGCCGTCATACCGCACAGACTCGTGATACGCGTACACTATCTCGTTCAAGTGTAATTCGCGGCCCCAAGCCCTGAAAGACTGGATAATCGAGACCGGATCCAGACGGTCGACGCTTTCCCAAAGCGTCTCCGGCACTTCAAATCGAGGCAAGTGATAGTAGGCATCGGGAAGCGATTCCACGATCTGCGAGAGCGATTTCCCGGTCCTCGGAACAAAAACCATATCGGTGTTCGTGGAAAGTATCCAACGATTTTGAGGGTTCGAACGACGGATCGCGACGTTACGCGCGATTGGTTCCAGAGCGACGAGATGGGTCTTGTCGCGAAACCTCGCATGTTGAGACGGCCGCACACGCAGTATTCTTAAGAGGGATTGCGCTTTGGGGGTAAGCGTATCTTGAATCGCTTCGGGAAACGTTGGGAAGTCGTCAGGAGAATTGTAATCGACGAAGATGATCTCATCAGACGGATCGGTCAACACTTCAGCCATGCAGTTAAGGCTAATGGCTGCGCGTTTGTGTAGATTGTAGCCGTAACTGTCGTTGCGGCCATACAAGACAAGCGAGATCATTAGCGGGAGGCGGTCGCCAGGTTCCCTACGGGTTCGCCCTCCGGTATGCGGTCGATAGTCTCGTCGGAAAAGCGCAGCGCTGCCGTGTCATCGAGTTCGTTGGACGTCATCCAATTATTGTCGGGCACGAGATGCCGGCTTCCCTCGAAGAAGGCGAAGAGTTTCCCTGCATATTTCGAGTCTGCGTGCTCGGGGCCGAGTAGCAACATCGCTGTCCTTTCGGTGCCCGCCAAACGCTGTTGCTCGACGCGAAGCTTGTACTGCAGAACAGCTTCTTGCGGCGCGCCGTCATACGCGATGGAACCCTTATCGAGCCATAGCGCGCGATCGCACGCTTTCAAAATAAACTCAAGATTATGGGAGACGACAAGAATCGTAACATGCTCATCCCACAGTTGATCGATACGCTCGCGGCATTTCCGCTGGAACGCTTCGTCGCCGACGGACAAGACTTCATCGAGGATAAGGATGTCCGATCGAAACTCGGTAGCGATCGAGAAACCGAGTCGCGCAGTCATCCCGGAGGAAAGCGTTTTGACTGGTTCGTTGCGGTACTCTTGCAGTTCAGCAAAGTACAAGATCGAGTCGAGATGCTCGATCATGCGACGCCGGTCGATGCCCAGCAAGAGGCCATAATACACGATGTTGTCGACGAGTGAAAGTTCGGGATCGAATCCCGCGCCTAGCTCGATAAGGGGCGCGATCGTTCCATTGCTAACGGCCTTACCTCGGGTCGGTGACAGGATTCCGCAAATGACTTTCAAGAGCGTCGTTTTCCCGGATCCGTTCGGACCGATGATCCCTATCTTTTCTCCGGCCTTAATACTCAAGTTGACATTCGCGAGGACCTGCCGGCGACTTGGTTTCCGATGCCGCCCGCGTAAGAGGCCAAAAACGAAGCGTTTGAGGTCGTAATGAAACTCTTCTTGCGTGCGGCGCCATAGGTCGACGCCTTGCATGCCGATGACTTGACGCGGCATTAGAGTAGATCCATCGCGTGGCGCCGTAGCGAATAGAATACGGCTACGCCTATGAAAAGCGCAACGATGGCGTTGAGCAGCGTGAGTGCCAGCGACTGAAATGCGGGAGCCGTCGGGCTAAACGCGATTTGCCGAATGTCGTTTGCGATCGCGGCGATCGGGTTGATGTGCACCCAGAAACGAAGTTTCAGCGGGACGATCTCCTCGGGATAAAAGATCGGACTCGTCATCCACGTGACGAACACGATAAGCTCGTAGACGTACGGCAGATCGCGGAAGAAAACGAAGAGTGCAGATGTGGCGAGCGATGCTCCGACGGTTACAAGGAGGAGCGAGAGCGCGGGGACGATCAGAAACAGCACGCGTTCTGGATGATGGCTTGCAAGCAGCGTCACGATCACGATAACAGGCAAGACGCCGACCATGAACTGAAACAGGTTCGCGACGACGATCGAGATGGGAAAGACGCTCAGCGGAATGCGGATCTTATTGACGAGCGATCCATTGGCGACAACCGAGGTTAGGGCTTGGCTCGACGTCTGCGAAAAGAACGTGACGACGACGAGGCCCATGAAAACCGCCAAAACATAATTCGAGATAGAGTTGCCGTAGTACGAGGCAAAAGTCGTCCCGAAAATGAGCGTATAGACGCCCGTCATGATCAAGCGGATTCGAAAGGGACCAGAAGACGCCAAGAACCGACCCGCGATAGCGGGCCTTGATGTTACGTTCTGCAATGGTGGTGACGAGCTCGACGTACCTTCGCACGCTCGCGTTGCTCGTTGCCGGAAAGATCGCTGCGGCCACGTTAACGAGTCTCTAGCGGGCGGGGTCGGAGTCCTGCCGGAACGGGCACGATACCGTAGAGCGTTACAATCAGCGCGCAGATGTCGCCCGTGAGAAGCGTCATGAGGACGGTGTGCACCGAGTTGTGACGCACGACGACAAAGGCGATCTGCGCAAACGCAATCACCGTCAATGGTATGGCTTGCTCGAAGCGCCCGAGCCCAATTTTGTAGTTTGCCACGGCATTCGCGCCTGCAAGGGCGACGAGCGCAACGACATAGGGTAGAACGTACGGCCCCGCTCCGGCGAAGGTGGGGCCGGCTATCGAGCGCACGACGAGATTCGGCGCAATGATACTTGCCGCTATCGCGACGACGCCGACAACGCACACGACCGTCCCGGCGAGAACGAGGAGCGGCGTCGAGCGCTCGCCTCGAGCGGTACGCTGTGCTGCGTTCGGGAGCAAAACGATCGGGATGAAAGCGACAAGCGCGTACACGCCGCGCGCGACCAGTGCGGCAGCACTGTAGAGCCCAGCCGTCTCGGCGCTGAAATAATGCCGAACGAGTATCGTGTCGTACGACAACATCGCGTTGATGGCGAGCAGCGTCAACCCGATCCCGAGCGCGGAACCGGCAAACGTTCCAAACGAAAAGTCGAGTCGGGCGGTCTCTTTTGGGATATCGTGCCGCATCACGATCGAATCAAAGATCGCGGTGATGAAAAGATCGATCGTGACACCCGCGAGGGCGCCTGCAACGCCGTAGAAATGTGCGCCGATGCCGCCGAGCAAGGCTCGTGTTAGGGCATCGATGACGTACGAAACGGCAAAAGCTCCGAAGCGATGCCGCCCCTGTAAATAAGCGCGTTGTGCCGTGACCACCAGGGAGAGACCGAGCGCGGCGCCTGCGGCGATGATCGGCGCGATGGAAGTTAGATGAAAGAACTCGCTGATCGGTCCTGAGAAGATTACGACCAGAGCGAAGACGATAACGCCCGCTCCCCACGCGGTGCGGTCGACGACGTTGGCTAGCCATCTCAGACGGGCGCCCTCGCCTGTCGCGTGCAGGTCGGCTGCGATCTTTGCGATGACCGCGCCGGCGACAGTAGAAGGTAAAGAAAACAGCAAGATCGCCGACATGAGAGCGGTGACGACACCGTAACCCGTCAATCCGACGATGCGACCAACGATGACATAATAAAGGTAGAGAAAGAGATTGCCGGCGGTGAGTCCCGCGAAAACTATCGCGCCGTGGCGAGCGAATTCACGAAGGCTTCGCAATCGCGCTCTCTATTCGGAAAACGTGCGGATTGGATTCGGGTGGGGATCCGGCTTCGAAAAGGGTGACTGCATCCGCGAGACCGGCAGCGGTCCCGGCCTCGGGATCGGCTGTACGCGCTACTTGCTGCAGGTCGCCTAAAGGATACAGCGCCTCCGTCGCGTCGTCGTTAACGATCGGTTTCGCGTTCGAAAGCGATTGCAACTCCGATTCGATTCCTTTGCCACGGTCGGCGAGTCCCTGCCGATAGACGAGTATGCCATCGAATCCGGTGAGGAGCGTGACGGAGAGGAGCGCTTTGGGAGGCAGGCTCGCAAGCCACTTCTCGAAGCCGGCGTCGCGTGTCCCTTCGACCGCTCCAACCGACCACCGCAATTCACTCGAGTACAGCGACGGAATCTGCTCCTGTTGTGCGTACAGGCTCTGCACGATCGGAAGCTCGGGATACGATACGTATGGTAATTCGAGAACCGCCGCGTGGGCAGGCAGCGACGCCACGATCCGTCCCGACCAAGCGCGATCGATTGCCACACGCGCCTTGCTTTGCTCGAACGGCGCCCATGCGGCGGGGGATTGGTCGAAAACGCCCACCGCCATCACGACAACTGCGAGCGTCGCGTATGCGGAGGAACGTTTCCCCGCTTTCATGTTGCGCCAGATGTGGTCAAGCACGTATGCAGCCGCAAGCAGGCAAAAGAATGCGATGAATGGGCTGATGCGGTTGTACGCACGAATCTCGGGCATGACGAATCGATTGAAAATCGCACCGAGGCCGCCGGTCGTCGCGAGCGCAAACGCCGCCAAAGTGAACAATGCGCCGTCTTCGAGAGCGTGTGGAACGTTGCGGGCTCCCCGGACGACGAGCGTTATCACCAAGACGGCAAGACCGAACGTCGCGATGAGCCCGAGCGTGGCTGAAGCATTTTCCGTTGTTAACGATGGGAAGATATTGTCGAAGCGAAGCCGCACTGTAGCAAGCAACGGGATGCGATGGCTCGGAATCGGCAAAATCATCTGCGACAGCGAAAGCGAGTATAAGTAAGCTTCGATCGGCACTCGCGCATACGAGGAGGCGTGATGGCGCGTGAGGGTCCAGAGAATCGTCGGCGCGTCGTTGAGCGCGAAGCTAGCAGTCGTGATGAGGATAAAAGCGCGGCCGGTTTGCAGCGGACGGAACGAGCGCGTCCGGAGGCAACCGATCAGAATCGCAACGACGGCGAGATAACACGCGAAGAATGCTTCGTAGTGGCTCTCGAGACCGGCAAGGATGGCCGTAGCGACGAAAACTGCGCCGTCGCGCGTTCGTTGCAGAGGCGTGCCGTCTGCAATCTGGACCAGAGCCAGACAGATGAGTGGTACCACCCAATATGCGGCAATGAACTCGTGTCCGGCAATGATTCGCCAGAAGACGAGATACAGATTGCCGTATAGAACCGCGCAGGGGATCGCTGCTTGGAACGCGAGGCCGAGACGGCGCGCGGCGTAAAGAAACGCGAGCGCATTGAGAATCGGCGAGAGAATGTTGAAGAGATTTTCCGCGATGAAAGCGCTGCGCGTAAGCTCGACGAGTACCCAGCGAATCGCCCAATTCAGTGTATAAAGCTCGGGGAGGCCTTGCGTCGCCTGCCCGAATGGCGCGGCCAGCCGCGGATCCCAAAACAGCCACCCTCCGTTCAGCATCTCATCCATCTTGGTGTTGATGACGTCGCCATAATTCGCGTACTGAAACGGAACAGCGAGATTGGCTTTCCAGAGATCAAACGCGAAGAAAAACGCGATGAACGAAAGCACTCCCGTTACGAAATAGGGGAGCAACGAACGTGCGCGGCTGGTCGGCACGCTAGTGGTGAACGAGATCGGCGGCCAAGGCGTCGATGAGCGGATCGACGCGATCCGGAAGGAAGGCGCGCCGACGGTCGCGTTGGGCATCTAGAATCGCAGTACGCAGCTCGACGTTCGTACACACCTCATAGACGAGTGCCGCGGTATCGAACGCATCTGCTTCAGGATCGAGCAATAGCCCCGCGTTGCCGAGCGTCTCTGGAACGGCCGTCAAAGCCTTGGCAACGATTGGTATATCGAAGAACATCGCCTCGACGAGTGGAACGCAAAAGCCTTCGTGTTCGCTCATGCAGACGAAGACGTCGGCGCTTCGGTATCTCCCAACCATCTTGGCATCGTCGACGTATCCGGTAAACGTAATAAAAGGATCGATACCGCGATCGACGATCAACGGCGCAACTCGTTGTAGTAGGCGTCGGACGGATCGAATTTGCCAACGATGATCAGGCCTGCAGCGTCGTCGAGGCGCAGATATTCGGCAAACGCCTCGACCAGCGCGGTAAGGCCTTTGTTGGGGGCCACGCGCCCTACGAAAAGCCAGATCGTTCCTCGACCTGTTCGCAGAGATCCCTCGGCCGGCGAGCAATCAAAACGCCGCAGCTCCGGGATCACCGGCAGCGTCCGCACGTTTTGCGCGCCAAGCTGCGAGAGCTCGCGCGCATTGTAGTCCGAATCCCCAACGAAGAGGTCGAAACGCGCGATCATTTCAGGGAGCTGTTCGCGCCCGCGCTCAAGCTGATTTGCGACGTCCGGTGCGTATTCCGCGAAGAAGCTGCCGGGTGTAATGTTGTGGTAGATCATCGCTTTGCGGCAATCGACGGCCCCAACTGCATCTGCGGCAGTGGAACCAATCGAGTGGTGAAAGATGATGGCATCCTCGCGATTCAGCGAATTCCCGTGCAGGGCTCGTGCGTCGTTAAATCCAGGAGCGATGTTGGCGGCATAGATGTCCGACTCGTAACCGGTGCGCCGCAGTCGGGCCCTGATGCGCTTCGCATGATCGGAAATCGCGTCGCCGGCATCGATTGCTTCGAGCACTTGGTCGATTCGTTTGTTGCGTTTCGGAGCGGCTTCGAAAGCCGAATCGATTCGAATGGCCGTACGTAGCCTATCAATCGCTTTGTCCCAGTCGGCATTCTCGCCGGCATAATTCGCACCATATTCCCCCATCTGACGACGTTCTTCGATTCCCATTGATCCGAGCGCGACGAACGCGGCGACCCACTCCTGTGACGTTCCAGCGACCAGGCCGCCTTTTGATTCGCGGACTGCCGTTGCGGTTGCGAGACATTGTGCGTGAGCAATGACCGGTGTCTCTTCACGCCACGCTTCCATCAGAACGCGCGAGTAGCTTTCGTTCTTACTTGGATTTACGAGCGCGATCGCATTCTGCAAAAGCGCGCGTTTCGTCGCTTCGTCCACAAAGCCCAGATCTCGTACACCCGCAGCGTCGTCCTCATAGGAGTGTTGACCGGGTCCTGCGAGGACTAGGGAGACGTCGCGCTGTGAGCCGTTGCTGCGATAATGCTGAAACGCCTCGAGCAGAGATTCGATGCCTTTCTCAGGTTCGCGCCGGCCGAGGTACAAGTAGTACGCACCCGCAACGGGTGACGCTCCCACTTCAGAGGGCGGTGGAATGCCCGTCCCGACGACGTGGGATTTCGACAGAATGCCCGGACCGAACAGGCGCAGTGCTAGTTCAGCCTCGCCGGCACTGTTGAACAGCAATGTTTGGGCGCGATGGAACGCATCCTCGATGCGCGGGATGCGTGCGTAAGCCTCGTCGTGCAAACACGGTATCAGATGAATCGGGGTGCGCGACACTTCAACGGCGCGCACCACGACGCCATAAAGATAAGGCAACGCGATCACGGCGTCATAGAGCGACGCCTTTTCTTCAAGATGTCCTTCGAGCTCTGTTGAGTTGATGGATTCGTCGATGAAGGGCTCCGTCAGCGCTCGACGTCGAGCGACATCGGGCCATCGGTCGCTCGATAGTGCAAGCAGTTGCTGATTCAATTCGCCGAAGATTCCGGCGTTGCGCGTGACTACTCGAAACCGCAAGACAGTGTAGCCGTTCTCGCGAGTTTTGCCCGCCTCATGGAAGTTGACGTCCCATTCGTGAAGAAACGAACGCGACGTCGTCGTCAGAATCGTTACGTCATCGTCTACTGCCAGGCGCGCCGCAAGCTCGCGCGCGAGCGATTCCGCGCCCCCCGTGCATTCCTCACCGTACCACGGCGTGACGATCGCGATCCGGCGCTTCACTATTCCTTGTTTCGGAGTCGTTCGATCTCGCGCTCGAGCTGTTCGATGCGTTTCATCGCGTCGATTCCCGCGGCCATGAGCTCGCGCAGCGCCTCGATCTGGAGTGCGTTTGCTTCGCGAAGCGGGCGCAAGGCGAGGTTGTAGGTGCTAGTAAAGAGGCGTCCGAGCGATCCGAACTTCGCGAGGCGGTGCGGGATGCGCGTTCGAGGCTGATTGAGCTCTTCGGCTCGTTCCAGGAAAGCTTCCGCGGCGCGGAAGTGCGCGAATGATTCGCGCGTTGCAAGCTCGGGCTGTTCGCGCAGCGATCTTGCTCGCGAGCGAACTACCGCTCCGAGTGCCTCAACGTCGATCGAAGGGTTATTGCGGCGGATCATCAACCTGGCGTCTTTCGCTCGCTCACGAACGGAATCTTCGCCAAAGATATCGAGTCGCCATCGGTGCGTACCCGTTTGAGGAGACTCCATTCTCCTGAAAGCTGCGCCAGTCCGTAGTAGTCGCCGATAACGGCGTGCATCGCGATTTCGATCATCGCCTGGGCGGCAGCATCCCACGAAAAACTTGACGCACGCTCTTCGGCCCCAGCCTCAAGCCGCTTGCGCAGTGACGCATCGCGAATCACCGTAAGGATCGGGATCGACAGATCGGATCCTTCGGGGACGATCAATCCGCTTGTACCGTCGACAACTGCTTCCCGTAATCCCGGAACGGCGTAGACGACGGCCGGCGTGCCGCAAGCGTTCGCCTCGATAACGCCGATGCCCCAGCCTTCGATTTCAGACGCGGAGACGTACAACCAAGCCGACTGCAGAAGTTCGATCTTGCGTTGCTGCGAAACGAAGCCCTCGAAGACAACGCTGCCGGGAACGCCGAGCCGTCGCGCACAGTCTTCGAGTCGCGCAAGATCGTCGCCATCACCTGCGATACGTAAGATTGCGTCCGGGATAGCAGAGCGAACTTTCGCAAAGGCCTCGATGATGCGATCGACGCGCTTGTACGCTTTGAGACGTGCCGAGATACACGATCGTCGGGACGTCCGCCTTTTTGCCCGGCTGAAACCCGTCGTCGACGCCACTGTGCACGATATCGATGGACTGGCGAGGAATGCCGAGCTCGTGCATTGCCTCGCGCGTGTCGTCGGAAATCGCAACGAACTTGCTCTTGCTATAGACGCGCGGCATCAGACATGACTCGGCCCACATGAACATCGGGCCGATGATCGGCGGCAGATATTTCTTCAGCACGTCCTGATGAACGTGAAAGATCAAACAGATCTTCGGTTTCATCGAGAAAAACGGGCTGAAGAACGGTATCCCGTTCTCGGCGTCGACGATCACGTCGAAGCGATCGCGAAACTTCCGCAGATACGCCAGTGGAAGCAGCGCGTACACCGACATGCGTCCGCCGACGCGCGTGACACGCACGCCGTCGATGATCGTCGTTCGCGCCGCGCCAGGGAATCCCGCAGTCAGCCATTCAACCGAATGCCCCCATGCGACCCATCGACACGCCATTTCGTGCAGGTATTTTTCTGCGCCGCCTGCTTGTGGATGCTGCGGATCGCGCCAGTTCAGAATGAGAACGTTCAAGCCCGAATGCGAGCGCATCGGCGATGTCGGAAACATGCTGTCGAACGCAGGGACGACGTAACGTAAAAACGAGTTTCGAATACGAAGGCGAACGATCGATGCGAACATGCGCGCAGATGCAGACGCCAGATCGATGCGCGAACCTCCGACGTTGCGCCAAACCGTCGGGACTTCGCTGACCTTCATCCCGGCGTTCTTCATCGCGAAGAGTAGATCGACATCGAACGCAAAGTTCGAAGTTTCGACGTACGGAAGAATTTGGCGCATCGATTCGCTGCGGAAAACCTTCGCGCCGCACTGCGTGTCGGTGAATGGCAGTCCGAACAAGATGCGCACGAGCACGTTGAAGACGCGGCTCGCAAGACGTCGAGAGAACGGTTGCGTCACCTCGACGACTGCGCCACTGCACCACCGCGATGCAACGATTGCATCGCTCGAGTCAAGTGCTTCGCAGAGACGGCGCATCTCCGCGGCTGTCGTCGCATGGTCGGCGTCGACGAATCCAACGACCGGTGCTTTGGCGACAAGCATTCCCGCACGAACTGCGCCGCCTTTGCCGACCGGATCGTCGATTTCGATTACGGCGAGATTCGGATAGCGCAGGGTGAAGCTCCGGACGATGTGCGCGTGTCGAATCCGTACAGCCGTTAAGCACGACGATGATTTCAGAATCTCCAAAGATTTGGGCAAAATCATGAAGCGCGCCCCCGATTCGGGCGGCCTCGTTTTGAGCAGGGATGACGATCGAAAATGCGTGGCCCTCATCGGCCACACACCGTCGCGTCGTCGAGCTGCGCCGGATCGTCGACGCATGGACCGTCTTGCGCAGGAAAAAGCCGCCAGATTCCTCCGGGCTTGCGGTAAACGTCCTCGGGCGAACGCTCGGGAAAACCCGCAGCGCTCAGCAGATCGCGCCGGACGAAAAAGGCATTCACACCTGCGGAATCGGTCCCGATCAGGGCATAGCCCTTTTTCTCGCCGAGATGTACGAGTGCGCGGAGGCTCGCTCCGTAGTAGAGGGTTTTCTTCCATATATAAGCCGCGTCGTAGCGCATCACCCAGAAGCGGTCGGGCGGGATGCTGGCGTTGTACTCGATGACGACGAGCCGCGGCCGGTATGCATCGAGCGCCTCCCAAACCCAGAAATCGTTGCCGTCGATGTCGATGGAGAGAAGGTCGAATTCCTCGGGAACGCTTGCGCTTCGAAAGATTTCAACGATGCTCGCTCGGGTCACGTACGCCGTGCGCACCTCGATCGGCGAGCTCCGATAGCGCTCGCGGAGCGCAGCGGCGAGTCGCGGGTCGCCTTCGATGACAAGTCCGCGCCAGCCGTATTTTTGCGCGAGGAGTGCGCTGTTGCATTCGCTGCCATCGCCGACACCGAATTCGACGAAATAACGATCGAGCCCGATGCGGAAGAGAATCTCATGGATGATCCCGTCCTCCGCATTTTGCGAAAGCACTTTCTTCTCGAACGCCTGCGGATCCGAAAATCTGCTTAGCGCTCGCGCGTGTCGCCGCCGCGCCAGCTTGCGCAGCGTTGCAAGACTCTTGCGGAAAACAGGGACATTTGAGAGAGTCACGGCAAAGCGACCGAGAAGCGAATTCACCGACGGGAGGCCGTTTGACAAACCTTTTGGAGCGTCCCCTAGTGATCGGCGCTTCCGGGCAACTCGGAAGCGAGCTTATGCGTACGTTCGCGGACTGCGACGTGGCCGGTTTGGATCACTCGGAGATCGAGATCGAGAACACTGTTTCGATCGAAACGGCCCTCGCCCGAGTGCGCCCGAGCGTCGTCATCAATACGGCTGCCTACCATAACGTCGACCAATGCGAGCAAAATCCGGACCGGGCATTTGCGGTAAATGCGAAGGCCGTCGATCGGCTGTCGGCCGCATGCGTGAGGATCGGCGCGGCGTTGGCGACGATGAGCTCCGACTATGTCTTTTCCGGCGACCTCGGCAGACCGTACACCGAACGCGATGCGCCGGCACCGCTGAATGTCTACGGCGCCTCAAAACGCGCGGGCGAGTTGAACGCGCTCGGCCGCAAGCACAGCTTCGTGTTCCGCACGAGCGGAATGTACGGGCGGCAGGCGTCGACGCAAAAAGGCCACATGTTCGTGGATCGCATTCTCAAACAAGCGCAGGATGGAGAGACGCCGCGTGTCGTCACCGATGTCGTGTACTCGCCGTCATACGCAATCGACGTTGCGCGCGCCATGCGTGAGGTGATCGAGCGCGAAGCCTACGGGCTGTATCACGTCACCAACGCGGGACATTGCAGCTGGTTCGAATACGCGACCGAAGCGTTGCGTCTGGCTGCATTGTCGACCGAGATCACGCCCGCATCGTACCGAGATTTCGAGTCGAGTGTAAAACGACCCACGTACAGCGCGCTCGCACACGACGCGCTCGCGCGAATCGGTATCACGATGCCGTCGTGGCAAGATGGATTGAAACGCTATATCACCGAGCGATTTGCCGTCGGCGCGACATGAAAACGGTCGCGGCGGTCGGCTTTGCGCTCGTCGTCCTCGCTGCCGCTGCGATGCAAGTGATCGCCGATGGCGCGACCGGCCAAGCCGGAGGGCGATTCTCCGTTCCGCGAGTGGTGGCGAAGATGATCGGCGATCGACCGGCGCATGCGCTTGGCCTCTTTCCACCAAATTCGGCCGCCGACGTCTTGACGGTTCGCGCGCAAGTCGATGCTCTGGATAAGGCGCATGACTACAACGGCGCGCTCGCGCTCGATCGCTCGCTCGTTGCCCGGCTCGAGCACGATCGAATGGATCAGGTCGCGCTCGCCGATGCACTTTGGCGTCTGGGTCAACTCGACGCTGAAGTAGGCTACGTCGAGCGCGCGAAGCGTCGCGCGCAGTGGCAGGACGCGCTGAAAGATTACGAGCGCGCGCTGCAGCTCGAGCCGCTCTCCGAGACAATGCTGCTCGCGGCCGGAAATCAAGCGCTGCTGAACGGCGACCGTGATTCGTCGCTACAGTTTTTCCAGCGCGCGATTGCAGTCGATCCCGGGAGCACCGAGGCGCACGAAGGCTTGCACCGCGCCCAAACCGGCGAAGGCGAGCCACCGCCATTCGTCGCGCCCGCCGAGTGGAAGCGCTAGCGGAAAATTTTCTCGAACGACAGAACGAGATCTAGTGTCGCGGCCGGCATGTCGTTTTCGAACGTGACGATATCGCGATAGACGCCTTCGACAGGATGGCTGCACCGTTCAATCGCGTTCGCATCCGGGTCGACGATCCAGTATTCCGCGACGTTGAAACGCGCATAGAGATCGCGCTTGCGACCTCGATCGGTGGCGGCAGTGCCGGGCGATAGTACTTCAACGAGAAGGCTCGGTACGCCGATGATGGCTTTGTCTCCGAGCGTGTCCTGACGATCCGGTGCAATGAAGACGACATCCGGCTCGACGACATTCTGCGCGCTCAACACGGTGTCGAGGGGAGCGATGTAAACGTGGCCACCCGCTCGCTTGCCATGGCTTCTGAGCGCGACGGCGACGGACAGCACTATCTCCTGATGGCGTCGCGTCGGCGATGGCGTCACGTATAACTCGCCGCCGAGAATCTCGCGGCGGCAGGTTGTCCTCGGGGAAGGACTCGAGGTCTTCGTACACCAGCGGTGCTTGGGTAGCCATTGCTGCATCCGGCTCGACGACGTTTTGCGCGCTAAGCACTGTATCGAGGGGCGCAATGTTCATCTCGCCACCGGCTTGTTGCGCGTAGGCTTCGAGCGCCGTAGCGATCATGAAGGCAGACCTCGCTGATGCCGCCTTGAGGGCGACGGCGTCACGAAAAGTTCGCCGCCGAGAATCTCGCGGCGCAGGTTGTCATCGGGGAAGGACTCGAGGTCCTCGTAAACCAGGGGTGTTCGCGGTGCCATCGCTCGTCGTTGCTCCACACATAACCCTATCACGCCGTTGCCTTCGACGGAAAGGCCTTAGCGCGGCATGACGGCGATAAAGTCCGCGTCCTCGAAGAGGACTTCTCCGCAGCCTTTCGCAGTTTGCGCAGCGGCGGCGTTGTTCGCGACGACGATCAGCGCGGATTCCGCACTCGCACGCGAGCACAGAACGCTGTCTGCATCGTAAACGCGCGCGCTCGGCGCCAGCATGAGCAATTCGCCGGCGCGTAGATTGACGCTCTCGGCGTCGTGCCCGTGCGACTCAAACCAGCGGAAGAACGCCGTTTCGTTCGTCGATACCGCGTAGAAATCGGCGACGTGTGCGGCTGCTACACTGCTCCCGTAAAGCATGAGTACGAGCGCGATCGCGGTCGCCGCGAAGCCGGCGACGCGGCGAAGCGGCGCGAGAAACGCGACGATCGCGGCAAGGCCTGCTACGACCGCGACGAGGAACGCGATTAGAATCGAAGTGTCGTGGTTCAAGATATATAACAGCCGGGCGATGCCGGCAAGCGCGCTGCACGCCGCAAGAACAGCAATCGGTATCGGAAACCGGCGACCCAGCGATGCAAGACACAGCACGCCAAGTGCGAGCGATGGAAGATCGTAACGAAGCGACCACCCCAGCGCCAATTGCGGCATGTCGTTCGCGTACCCGAAGGGCGTGAACAAGAACAGGACGAGCGCGCACGTCCCCGCGATCGCAATCGAGCGTTCCTTGCCGCGTGCGAACAGGGCGAACACCGGCGCAACGAAACAGCAGACCGCGGCCGGGCCACGCTCGGCTATCGACTTCGCGAGCACGATCAACGAGGCGGGAACGTTTCCGGCAATCGTCGTCGACCACGTGCCGATCGCGTTCGTCGATGCGATCGAGATGAGCGCGCGCGGTGCGAGAAGCGCGTCGTGGACGACCCACAACGCCAGCGGAACGAAACCGACGAGCGCGCGCGGCTTGCGCGTACACACAATCGCCGACAGTGCATACACCCACCCGTACGGCTTGATCAGCGCGAGCATCGCAATGGGCAGCGCGCCGCTCCACGCATCGTTCCGCAACATCCATAAGCTCTCGACGAACCACGCGGCCAACACAAGATCGTTGCGCTGGTCGTACGTCTGGAATGCGACCGTCGTGATCGTGATGAAAGCCGCGCTCATCGCGGTTGCCGTCATAGCCGGGACGTCCAGCGATCGCAGCCACATGCTTATGCGCGACGTCAGCATCATCGCTGCGAGCAGCGACGGAATGCCCGTGATCCAAAGGCCGCCGGTTGCGATGAGGCCGGCGATCGAGATCTCCGATCCGCCGGGGTACCACCAGTAGCGCATCCAGGTCGGGTCGAGCGAACCGGCTTGCACCCACGCAATCGCATTCGGCAAGTGGTACGCAAGCGAGTCGCCATCGGTCGGCGCGCGCGGAATAAATGCAGACGCGGTCACGAACACGATCGCGACCGCCAGGCCGTCCCACGGATTGTATTCGAGTACGCTTCGTCGTGCGAAACAAAAGCGCAGCGCGCACAAGATCGCCGCCGCGATCAGCAGCGGCCACATCGCAAGCAAATGCAACACCGCAAGGAGCAGCGGCATCGCCGTCATCAGGGCGAGCATGTAGCGCAGACGCGAGGGAATCGTGAGCCCTTGCGTTCGCGATAAAAGCGGCGCCGCATACCACAGCATCGCGAGCCACAGGAGCGCGACGACGGTATGCGCGATCGTCAGATTACTTGTGATTGATATCGGAAGAGAACGGCCAGCATTAAGCTGACCCAAGTTCCGAGCATGAGGCCAATGAGCCACGTGAACCTGGATTCCAGGACGTGCTCGATACGGCCGAGGCGCATATCGAATCGGGTTTCGAGTTGCGCAAATCGGCCATCGATTTGCGCGAAGCGCGCGTCCACCTGGGCGAAGCTCGCGCCCACGCGCTGCTCGAACGAATCCAAGCGTTTATCGATCTGATCGAACGCGCCTTCGATGCGTGCCATCCGAGCGTCCAGCGGTTGTGCGCTCATGCTACCAATTTCCCCAAAGCCGACCCTCCCCGCCTCTATTCACGCGATCTCGTAGCGTGACAAGCGCGGCCCCTCGATACCCTCCGGGGCACAGGCTTCGCTACGCTCGGGATGACAACTGGCCGGGCGGGCACTGTCTGTTCTGTGAAAGTCAAGGACCTTATTGCGTATGCGGAGAGTAGAGGTTGGACGTTCTTGAGGTATGGCTCACGCGCGTCTCATCGCATCTATCGTCATCCCAAGCATCCTTATCTTTTGTCCATACCGGATCTGGTTCAAGAGATCTAGCGGCGGGGACAGTTGCAACAATCTTGAAACAAATCGATGGAACTTGGAGGCCACGATGAGCTCCTATCCCATCATACTCGAGCGGGTTGACGACGGCAGCTGGAGCGCGATGGCCCCTGACCTGCCGGGGCTCGTGCTAGCAGCCGATTCGCGCGACGAGTTATTGGCCGGCGCCGCGGCTGCTATCGCGGACTACATCGAAACACTTCGCGACGAGCAACTTCCCATACCGGAGCCAGGAGAAGTCGAGCTTATTCGCGTCGCAGGCTAAGCGTTAGAACGTCTTTACTTTTGAAAGACCTGACGAGCGGAACAGTGTCTCGATTTTGGGGACGTTGTCCAGCTTTCCGGCGAAATAGGCGACGACGCTGCGGCCGGAACCCAGTGCTTCGAGATAATTCTCGATCTCGTCGTCGGGGATCTCGAAATCGTCGAGCCGATCCCACAACTCTTCGTTGCGAAAGTACGTGCTGCCGTGCGGGATTTCGAAATCGGAGTGGCCGCCGGTGAGGCCCGGGACGCCCGTGCCCTGTCCGCCGCCTAGACTCAATCGCGTGTCGACGCGCTGCTGGCTTTCGGTGTCGGCGAGGTTCTTATCACTGTCGTCAGGGCTGACGAGCTGAATCGGGTCGAGCGGGAATCCCGCGTCTTGCAGGGCTTTTTCCAAGCCTTTGATGTCGGCCGTTTGCGAGATACCGGTCACGGTCAAACCCAAGAGAACATCCTCCGAAGCACGCGGCGCGTCGGCCTCGCTTCGCTGAGTACCCGAGGCGCCCTTTAGCGCGTCATCGGCGGCCCGGTGATGGGCCGGCGTACCCCCATCGTTCCGAACGGAACGAATCCGAGAATTGCGGCGCCGAGGCCGACGAGAACCATCAGTGCCGTCACGAACCAACCGACGCCGGGAACGATTTCCGCGGCGCTCACGACAACTAAGCCGAGGAGCAACGCTGCAAGTGGGGACGGCGTCGTGTTCGGTCGCACGAGTTCCGAAAGCCGCCGGCCGACGAGCAGCGCGATCGCGGCCTGACCAATCCACACACCTGCGAAGATCGCCGCCAGCTCGATGATGATCAGCGGAATTCCGATGATCGAAAGAATCAAGAGAATCCCAAGCGGTATCACTGCGACGAAGGCGAGCAGTCCGATCATTGCCGCGAGTCCCGGCTGCGTTTCGACGCGCGCCAGCGCCAAGCGCACGCGCATCGGGAAGAGCAAGAACATCAGGAAGACGATGAAGTTCCCGAAGAGCGTCATCGAGAGATGCTTCGATTCGCCTGCAAACGGAACATCGTCGAACGCGTTGCCGACCCACGGAACGATGCCGCCGACCGACGCGGTCTGCAAGCAATTCACTTGGCCTTCGACCACGCCGTTCGTCGTATCGCAGCTGCCGCCGAAGACGTTGAGATCGCCGTCGACGCGGCCGTCGATCGTCGCGTTGCCGAAGAAGACGTTCAGATCGCCGTCGACGACGTCGCCCTGCTCGATCGTGACGTCGCGGAACATGTAGTTGGCGCCGTGATGGAACCAGTGATGATGGTGCGGCGTCGACGGCCATGCACGATGCGAGAGCATCGCCACGGCGAAGATCGCGACAATCGCGACGAGCGCGGTACGACGCATCAGGCCGGCTCACTTCGCGCGAGACGCGAGATGACGCGCGGCGCAAAGAACGCGAGTGCGATCAGCAGCACGTCGACACCGAGCACGACGACGACGATGCTCGCGATTCCCGTCGAGCCGAGTCCGGCTGCGACCGCGCTGCCGATGTCATGGAACGCGCGCGAGCTGTGATCGAATAAGCCGAGTACGAGCGCAAGCAGTCCGCGGGCGTCCGGACGTCCGAACGCAACCCACACTCCGATGCCGAGCCACGACGCGAACAGATAGAACCCGAATGCCGACCAGAGCGGCAGACGCGGCGCAGCCGCCTTGGGCGCGGGCATCGCGCGAATCTCGGCCATCGTCTTTTGCGTAAAATTCGGGGCCGGCTCGAGCAGACGCGGCGTGAGCAGCAACGCATCGATGACGCGCAGCTCTTCGAGCACCGACGTGCAGCGCGCGCACTTCTCGAGATGGGCTTCGACGTTGTGCCGCTGCAACACGCCGAGCGTGCCGTCGAGCAAACCGTCGAAAAGATGCTCAGACGTGCTGCAACGCATGCATCATACTCAAGGCGCGAAAGCTGCTGGCTTCCGTCTCCGCTTCACGGAGCTTGTGTGCGAGCGCGAGCTTGCCGCGGTGAATCAACGTCTTCACGTTGCCGAGCGAAAGCCCCATCGTCTGCGCGATCGTTTGATAATCCATGTTGTCGTAGTAACGCAGCGCGAGAACCGCGCGCGTGCGCTCGGGCAGCAGCGCGAGCGCGGCGCGAACTTCGGCCTCGGCTTCCGAGCGCAGCACGCCGCCGGCCGGATCGGCTTCAATCGATATATCGGGCAGCGTGTTTTCGAGCGTCTGTTCTTCGGCGAGCTCTTGCGTTGCCGGACGGCGTTGCGCTTTCCCGAGATGCGTGCGCACGACGTTGCGCGCGATGTGATAGAGCCACGTCGAGAACTTACCGAGCTGCGGATTGTACGTGCCGAGATGCGCGTACGCGCGCATGAATGTCTCTTGCGAGAGATCGGCGACGTCCGCCGGCGAGCGGACGCTCGCGCCTATGAAATTTCCGATGCCGCGCTTGTACCGCTCGACCAGAACGGCAAATTGTTCGTGGTCGCCTGCGAGGACGTTTTTGACGAGGGCTTCATCACGCGGTCCCATGGCTTCACCGGGAGATACCGCCGGAAGGGAGCAAGGTTTCGCCGATGCAGCTCGAGCTCGATTGGGACGTCGTCGTGGAATGCCGCGACCTGGCGCGGCGGATCGTCGACCCGGTCGGCGCCTTCATCGCGGCCCATTCGACCGTCTCCGTAGAACGAGCAATCGCTCGCTTGCTTGGCGCGAGCGGCGCGGGCGACGACGGCGTACCGGCTGCCAACACGATCGTCGACGGGCTCGGCCCGTCGCTGACGCACGGTGTCGCAAGCGCAATGGCGGCCGACGTGGGTCGCGCCGAGGTCGAGCGCCGGGCGCGCGCGGGCGTCGCCAAGATCGATGCCCGCCGCCGCCAGCGCGAAGCGTTCCTCGAGCGTCTACCGCAGGGCGAGCCGCCGCTGCTCTACGTGATCGTCGCCAGCGGCAACATCTACGAAGACCGCGTCGCGGCGGTCGCTGCGGCCGAAGCGGGTGCGCAGATCATCGCCGTGATTCGCTCGACCGGCCAGTCACTGCTCGATTTCGTTCCGGAAGGCGCGACGACCGAAGGTTTCGGCGGCACCTACGCGACGCAAGAAAATTTTCGCATCATGCGCGAGGCGCTCGATGAAGCCGGCGAGCGGCTCGGGCGCTACGTCATGCTCACGAACTACGCAAGCGGTTTGTGCATGCCCGAGATTGCGGCGCTCGCGGCGCTCGAGCGGCTCGACATGCTGCTCAACGATTCGATGTACGGCATTCTCTTTCGCGACATCAACATGCGGCGCACGTTCGTCGACCAGCATTTCTCGCGCATGCTCAACGCGCACGCCGGGATCATCATCAACACCGGCGAGGACAACTATCTCACGACGGCCGATGCGGTCGAACAAGCGCCGTCCGTCTTGGCTTCGCAGTTCATCAACGAAGAGTTTGCGCATCGCGCGGGCTTACCCGACAAACAGCTCGGCCTCGGCGACGCCTTCGAGATCGATCCGGACATGGAAGACGGATTTCTTTTTCAGCTCGCGCAAGCGCAACTGACGCGTCAGATCTTCCCGGACGCGCCGCTGAAGTACATGCCGCCCACCAAGCACATGACCGGCGACATCTTCAAGGGTCACCTCATGGACGGAATGTTCGATCTGACCTCGGTGATGACGCATCAGACGATTCATTTGTGCGGGATGCTGACCGAAGCGATTCACACGCCGCTGCTCGGCGATCGTGCGCTTTCGATCGAAGGCGCGCGCTACGTGATGGGAACGGCGCGCCATCTCGGCGACGAGCTCGAGATCAAGCGCGGCGGCATCATCGAGCATCGCGCGCGTCACGTGCTCGACGCTTGCGCGCACGCGCTTGCGTCACGTTGCCGAGATCGGACTCGAAGCCGCGATCGAGGCGCGCGTCTTCGCCGACGTTTCGCGCACGCCGACCGGTGGCCGCGGCTACGACGGCGTCTTCGAAAAAGCTGCTGATTATTGGAATCCGTTTGAAGAGGTGCTACGGCATGTCTCAGCGTCGCGATGACCTGGCGCACGTACGATTGCAACGGGCAGTCGATTTCGCGCAAAGGGCCACCTCAGGGCGAGAATCACCTTGGTGTCATCCTGAGCGTAGCAACGCGCAGCGTTGCGAAGTCGAAGGACGCGCCGCGATGATGCGGGCCGCGAAACGATGCAACAAAGTCGAGGGCACAATCGCGCTCGCAGATATTAGAGATCGTTGCGCTACAGGCGATATTTCGCGCGTCCTTCGACTCCGGGCCACTGCGTGGCCCTACGCTCAGGATGACACGAGGGGCGTCAACGTAGCCTTGCGATACGATCGAGAGCAAGTCACAAATGTAACTGCTGTGGCGGTCCGGCCCGGTAACGGTGCCGCTGCTTCCGCCCACGTGCAATCATGAACGTTCAAGCCGTACGGTGACACAAAGGATGACGGGGTCGTCCAGCTCAGCTTTACGTTGCCGCTCGAGTGGAGCGAAGCTGCGGACGAAGCTGCGCGCCGGCTCGTTGCGCAGATGGGCTTCACCGAAGTCGCGGTAGCAGAAGGCCGCGAGATTGCACGCGGCTTTTCGTTCTTCGTCGTCTACGCGCGCACCAAAGCCTCGGTTGAAGTCGACGACATCGCGGCGGCGATTCCGCGCGAGCGGCCGCTTGCGATGGAAGAAGTCGATGGACTCTTGCGCGAGCGCTTCGGGCGCAAAGTTCGTGTCGCCGGCGCGTGCATCGGCACCGATGCGCACACGGTCGGGATCGATGCGATCCTGAACATGAAAGGCTACAAAGGCGACTACGGCCTCGAGCGCTACGCGATGTTCGAGACGCTCAACTTGGGCGCACAAGTCGCTGTTGAGGATCTGGTGCGCATCGCGCGCGAGCGCGATCTCGACGTCATCCTCGCATCGCAAGTCGTCACGCAAAAGGGCAGCGACGTCCTCAATTTCACGGCGCTCGCAGAACGTCTCGAAGAAGCCGGCTTGCGCGATCGCATCCTGCTCTTGTGCGGCGGACCGCGCGTCACCAATCTCTTGGCCGCGGAGCTGGGCTACGATGCGGGCTTCGGTCGCGGTACGTTACCCAGCGAGGTCGCGACCTTCATTGCACGGCGGCTCGTGGAACGCGCAGCGTGATCGCACTCGCTTTTGGCGGCGCTGCTCGCCGCACTTCCATGGACGCCCGCGCAGATCACCAAACTCCATGTGGACGTCGATCGCATGCTGAGCTCGGCGAAAACGCTGCGCGGTGCGCACGTCGGGTTTCTCGCGGTCGACACGCGCAGCGGCCGCGTACTCTATCAGCACAAAGCGGACGACGCGTTCATGCCGGCCAGCACGCTCAAAGTCATCACGGGTTCGAGCGCGCTCGCGACGCTCGGCGCGAACTTCGCGTTCACGACGCAAGTTGCGACGCTCACTGATGGAACGACGACGAAGCTCGTCCTGATCGGCGGCGGCGATCCGCTGCTGAACGCAAAGGATCTCGACGACGCGGCGGCCGCGGTCGCGGCCGCAAACGTCGGTCCGATTTCCGAAATCGACGCCGATACGAGCCACTTCGATCAGGAGCGCTACGGTTACGGCTGGACGCTCGATGACATCGGTGAAGCGTACGCGCCGGCGCTCACGGCACTCTGCTATCAAGACAACGTCGTCGATCACGAACCGCGCGTCGATCCCGAGCACGTCGCGCTTGCGATTCTCGCATCCGATCTGCGCACGCGCGGCGTCTCGCTGCCCGACTTCATTTCAAGCGACGTGTTCGCGAAGCCGCCGGCGAACACGTATCAACGTCATCTGGACGCACCAGTCCAAACCGCTCACGCAATACCTGGCGTCGATGTGGTATCCCAGCGACAATCTCATCGCCGAGATGCTGATCAAGTCGATCGGGGTCGCAACGCGCGGTACGCCCGGCACGGCAGCGAACGGCGCCGCGCGCGAAGAGCGTTGGCTGCGCTCGATCGGCATCAATACGTCGCGCAACACCGCGATCTTCGACGGCTCGGGTGTCTCGATCTACGATCGTCTTTCGCCGCGCACGCTCGTGCGCGTTTTTCAAGTCGATTGGCGAAGCCCGAACCGTGACGCAATTCTCGCCGCGCTGCCGCTCGCGGGCGTGCGCGGCACGATTCGCAATTCGTTTGCGGGAACGCCGGCGCTCGGGCGCACGTACGCAAAGGACGGCAACCGTCTTTTTGCAAGCTCGCTCTCCGGTTACGTGATGCCGCTGCACCGCGGCACGATCACGTTTGCGTTCATGGTGGACGATTGGACCGGCGACGACGACGATCTCGACCGCTTCGAAGGCACACTGCTCTCGCGCTTGATCACCAGCTAGATGCTGGGCGAACGATTCGAGCGCGAGATTCGCGAGCAACCCGAGGTCTGGCGGCGCATTGCCGATTCCTCGAAAGCAGAAGAGCTGGCGCGTGCGATCGGCAGCGGCTCCGTGTGTTTGCTCGGAAGCGGCAGCTCGCTCTTCGTCGCGCAGCTTGGCGCGCTCGCGCTGCGCCGGCGCGGCATTGCGGCAAGTGCGCTCGCCGCGACGGAAGCGCGCTTCGATCGGGAAACCTATCGCAACGGCTGCGTCATCGCGCTATCGCAAAGTGGACGCTCGAGCGATTTGCTCGCCGCGCTCGACATCTTGACGCCCTCGACGACCGTCGCGCTCACAAACGTCGCCGATTCGCCGCTGGCGGCGCGCGCGACGCTTGCGATCGATGTCGGCGCCGGTCCCGAAACGGCCGTTCCCGCGAGCAAGAGCGTGACCGCAATGGCCGCGATTCTGTTGTGGAGCGCGGCACTGATCGCCGGACATCGCAATCGCACGGCGACGACGTTGCGTGAAACCGCGCACGACGTTGCGCGCTGGTGTGCGGGCGACGGTTGGCGCGAAGCGGACGTGGCGGCGCAGTCACTGGCGCGCTGTCGCGCTGTCGCTATCGTGGGCGCGGGCTACAGCGTTCCGATCGCCTACGAGCTTGCCCTGAAGATGAAGGAAGCCAGCTACGTGCATGCCGAGGGTTTTCCGGCGGGCGAGTTCCGTCACGGCAGCTCGGCGATGCTCGACAAATCGTGCGCGCTGATCGGGATCCTCGATGAGACTTCGCGCGATATCGTCGAGCGTCCGATGCGTGAAGCCGAAGCCGCCGGCGCTTTGCGCTTCGCGATCGGCGCAAAGCTCGGCGAGCTTCCGCTCTTGGGACCCCAGACCGGCGAAGCGTTCAACACGCTGGCGTGGCTGGTCACGGGACAGGCGCTGGCGCTCTTCACCGGGCGTGCCGCAGGCGTTGACAGCGACACACCACGAGGGCTCACCAAATTCCTCGCCTGACTTGCGCAGGGCTGAGTGGCGGCCCGTCCAGAATCGCCGGGTAATGCCACTTCCCGAGCTTCTGGCTTGGTTTACCGGTAAAGAGGTTAACCGCCGGAAATTTCCGCGTAAGAAAAAGGGCTATCGCGCCACCTATACGATGGACGGCGGCCAGACGATGCATCCCGCGATCGGGATCGACATCAGCGGCGGCGGAATGTGCTTCCTGACGCAAACGGACGTCGGGGACCCGGAATTCGAAGTGCGCGCGACGCTCGATCAACGCACCGTCCGGATGCGCGTTCGGCCGGTTTGGAAAGACAAGGTCACGCACGCCGGTAAAGCCGTGACGCGCTTCGGAGTCCGCTATTCCGGAATTCCGGCGGACGATTGGGACGCCGTGATGCGCTACTCGACGGACAGACCCGCCGAGGATGGCAACAAGGCGCAAGAAGAGCTCGTCGCGGTCAAGATGACCGAGGACGACGCGCAGCGCCTGATTCCGATGGTGCTGCAGCGCAAGCTGCTCGACATGCTCGTCTCGCGCAACCGTCTCGCGAGCCTCGACGGCAAGTCGACGCCGCTCGTGCAGTTTTTCTACTCGGGACTCGTGCGCTATCAGAATAAGCCGATGCACCGCTTGACGATCCAATCGAAGATCGTCCGCGACGACGGGACCGATATGTACGAGACGCGGTTCCTGTTTGACGAGACCGGCGAAAACGTCTTGATGATGAACTGAACTGAATTCATGAAAACTGCGCTGATCACCGGAATCACCGGCCAGGACGGATCGTACCTGGCCGAATTCTTGTTGGAGCGCGGATATCGCGTCATCGGCATGACGCGCCGCTCGAGCACGGACGTGCACGAACGGATCGAGCACATCGTCGACCGCATCGAGATCGTTTCGGGCGACTTGCTCGATCAAAGCTCGATCACGTCAATCGTCGCCGCGACGCGTCCCGACGAGATCTACAATCTCGCGGCGCAGTCGTTCGTGCCAACGTCATGGACGCAGCCGGTTCTCACCGGCGAGTTCACGGCGCTCGGGGTCACGCGCGTTCTCGAAGCGATCCGGGCCGTCGATACAAAGATTCGCTTCTACCAAGCCTCGAGCTCCGAGATGTTCGGCAAGGTGCGCGAGGTTCCGCAAAACGAGAACACGCCATTCTACCCGCGCAGTCCGTACGGCGTCGCGAAAGTGTACGGACACTACATCACGGTCAACTATCGCGAGAGCTACGATATGTTTGCTGTGAGTGGAATATGCTACAACCACGAGGGGTCTCGGCGAGGCAAGGAGTTCGTAACGCGCAAGATTAGCGATGGCGTCGCGCGGATCAAGCTCGGGATTGCAAAAGAACTACGGCTTGGCAACCTCGATGCGAAGCGTGACTGGGGCTTCGCCGGAGATTATGTTCGAGCAATGTGGATGATGTTGCAGCAGCCCAAGCCGGAAGATTTCGTCATTGCTACGGGTCGTGCTCACAGCGTCAAAGAGTTCGTGCGGCTGGCGTTTTCGTGCGTCGATTTGGATTGGGAGAAGTACGTCGTCGTCGATCCGCGGTTTTATCGACCAGCAGAGGTCGACTCGTTGCTTGGCGATCCCACCAAAGCCAAGCGCGTGCTCGGATGGGAGCCGCAAGTTTCGTTCGAGCAGCTCGCTGAGATGATGGTTCGCGCGGACGTGGACCGTTTGCGCCCGCTCGCAGCGGTGTGAGACGGTGCGCGTACTTGTCACGGGCGGGAGTGGTTTTGTCGGAAGGCGATTGGTTGCTGCTCTGCGCGAACGCGGCGACGACGTCGTTTCGGCTGCGCCCTCGCACGGCGACGATCAACATCTTCCACTCGATCTGACCGATTCCGACAACGTTCGCGCCGTCGTCGAGATGGCGCGGCCCGAGGTCGTCTTTCATCTTGCCGCACAGTCGTTCGTTCCGGCCTCGATCGAGGATCCGATTACGACGTACCGCGTCAACGTCGACGGGACGGCGTATCTGCTCGAGGCGTTGCGCGATCTCAAACCACGTTTACTCTTTGTAAGCTCGGCGGAAGTCTACGGACGGCGTCCGCAAGAGGATATGCCGCTGCGCGAAACGCTCCCGCCGCGCCCGACCAATCCGTATGCAGCCTCGAAAGCCGCAGGCGAAGCGCTGGTGCTCGGCTGGTATCACTCGTACGGCATCGATGCGATCATCTCGCGCGCGTTCAATCACATCGGCGCGGGCCAAGATGCGCGCTTTGCGGTCCCTGCGTTCGCGCAGCGTTTGGCACGCATCGCAAGCGGCCAAGATCGCGTGCTCAACGTCGGCAACGTCGAGAGCGAACGCGATTTTCTCGACGTGCGCGACGTCGTTGCGGCGTACATTGCGCTTGCCGATCGCGGCGTTCCGGGCGAAGTGTACAACGTCTGCAGCGGGCAGGCCGTCAAGATGCGCGAGGTGTTGCGGCGGCTCGTCAATATTGCCGGCGTTCCGGTCGAGATTCGCGAGGATCCCGAGCTGATGCGCGCGAGCGGTGAAGTGTTGCGTTCGGTCGGCGATCCCAGCAAACTCAAGCGCACGACTGGATGGTCGCCGCGCATCAGCCTTGCGGATTCGCTGCGCGAAGTCTACGAGGAAGCGCGCGCCGAAGTCCTCGCCTGATGGGCGTTCGTGCCTTCGTCTTCAAGAATCGTGGCGCGTTGCTCGTGATTCCCGCATTGATTCTTGCAATCTTCGGAAAACCAAACGTGACGTCGATATTGGCCGGGCTGCCGCTCGCATTCGCGGGCGAAGCGATTCGTTGCTGGGCCGTGGGCTATTCGGGGACGACGACGCGCGCCGATCAAGTGACGGCACCGCAGCTCGTCACGGCCGGTCCGTACGCCTTCGTCCGTAATCCGCTCTACATAGGAAACTTTCTCACGGCGCTGGGCTTCGCGATCGCGTTCACCGGGAAGAATCCCGAGACCGAACGTTGGGTGTTGATAGGGATTAGCTTGGCTACCATGCTCGCCATCTATGCAACGATCGTCCCGCACGAAGAGAAGTTTCTTCGGGCAACGTTCGGCGCGAGCTTCGATGAGTACGCTGCGCGCGTCGCGCGCGTCTGGCCCCGTTGGCCGAAACCATCGACGCCGCAGCTCGGCTCCTATGACGCAAGCGTCATTGCGCGCGCCGAAACGCGCACGTTCATCACGTTCGCCGTGATGCTCGTCATCTTAGGGCTCAAGGCGATTCTAAGTTGACGCTGCGGGTCGCGCTCATCGCAACGACGCTGGTTGCGGCGATCGAATGCGCCGGCGGATTTCTCGCGCATTCGCTCGCGCTGCTGACCGATAGCGCGCACGTCTTCTTGGATGCAGTCGCACTCTTGATCGCGCTCGCCGCGGTTCATCTGGCTGCGCGTCCCGCGACACGCCGCCAAACATTCGGTTTCGGGCGCACCGAGATTCTCGCGGCGCTGCTCAACGGCGGTTTGCTCTTCGCGATCACCGTGTTCATCGTCGTCGAGGCGGTGCGCCGTATCATGCATCCCGTGACGCCCGAGGGTTCGCTGATGGCGGCGTTCGCCGGCTTCGCGCTCGTCGTCAATGGTGGGCTCAGCGTGCTGCTGGCGCGCAAGATGCACGAAAGTCTCAACATGCGTGCCGCGGTGCTGCACGTACTCGGTGACGCGCTGTCGTCGTTCGGCGTCATCGTCGGTGCGCTCCTGATCTGGCGCTACGGCTGGTCGTGGATCGATCCGCTGCTCTCGATCGTGATCGCAGCGGTCATCGTGATCGGCGTCGTGCGCATCGTGCTCGAAGCCAGCGACGTGCTTGCTCGAGAGCGTCCCCGCGCACGTCAACGTCGAGCGCGTCCAAGATCGCATTCGCCGCGTCGAGGGTATCGTCGGCGTGCACGATCTGCACGTCTGGACGCTGGGGACCGGAAACTATGCGCTCTCCGCGCACATCCTATTGCCCGATCGCAGCATCAGCGACGCGACGCAAATCTTGCAAAGCGTCGATCGTGCGATGCGCGACGAGTTCGCGATCTCTCACGTCACCGTGCAGTTCGAGTGCGAATCGTGCGCGGCCGACGAGCGGATCGTCTGCACCCAACTGCAGCCAAAGATAACCCCTCGGGTGTCATCGGGAACATGAATGGAAAAGCCGTAGTTCTTGCCGCGACGCGCACGCCGTTCGGCCGTCTGGGCGGTGCCCTCTCGTCGCTTGCCGCGACGACGCTCGGCGCCGAAGCGATCCGCACCGCGCTCGAGCGCGCCAAAGTCGATCGCGCCGACGTCGACCACGTCATCATGGGACAGGTCTTGCAGGGCGGAGCCGGGCAAGCGCCCGCGCGCCAAGCTTCCTATAAAGCGGGGCTTGCCAAGACCGTGACGAGCGAGACCCTCAATAAAGTCTGCGCCTCCGGAATGCTCGCGGTCGCGACGGCCGCGCGGCTGATCGATAGCGGCGACTACCGGCTGATCGTCGCCGGCGGGATGGAATCGATGTCGAACGCGCCCTACGTACTTCCCGGCGCGCGCAGCGGCTATCGCTTCGGCGACGGCAAGCTCGTCGATCTGATGATCCACGACGGGCTGTGGGATTTTTTCTTCGACGTCACGATGGCGTCGCAAGGCGCGCAAGGTCGCCGCCGAGCTCGGCCTGACGCGCGAGATGCAAGACGAGTTCGCGTACCAGAGTCACCAGCGCGCGACGCAAGCGCAAGAAGCGGGTCTCTTCGCGCGACGAGATCGTGCCGATTCGCGTCGCCGTAAAACAGAAGGGCAAGATCGTCGTCGAGACGGTTCCGACGCGCGTCCCGCCGCGCGTTCCGGTGCTCGCGGGCGGAAACGGCAGCTCGAGCGTGTGGTCGCACACGCCTCCCGACACGATGGTCCCCGATCCGCAAAAATATTCGCCGTATCTCGATGCGCACGCGCACGGCGACATTCCGGTCGACGCTCGTCGATCGCGATGAAGCGGTGCGGACCGACGCCAACATGGCCGCGATGGCAAAGCTGCCGCCGATCGACAAAGGCGGGACGGTTACGGCCGGCAACGCGCCCGGCGTCAACGACGGCGCAGCCGCGCTCGTGCTTGCCGATCCGGCGTACGCGAAGAGTCAAGGCGCCGAAGTGCTCGCAACGATCGTCGATCACGCGACGGCTGCCTGGGATCCGCCGTATCTCGCGCTCACGCCCGCGATGGCCGTGCAGAAATTGCTCGATCAGCAAGGTCTCTCGCGCAAGCGATATCGCGGTCTGGGAAATCAACGAAGCGTTTTCGGCGGTCGTGCTCAGCTCGTCGCAACGCCTGGGCCTCGGCGCAGACAAAGTCAATCTGCAAGGCGGCGCGGTTGCGATGGGGCATCCGATCGGCGCGTCCGGCGCGCGCATCGTCGGCAACGGTGATTCATCAGCTGCGCCGGCGCGGCGGCGGACTCGGCATCGCCGCGATCTGCAGCGGCGGCGGCCAAGGCGACGCAATTCTGGTGAGAGTGGACTGACCCGCGTGCATCCCGAGCGTAGGGCCACGCAGTGGCCGAAGTCGAGGGCACAGAATGTACTCGGGCAGAGCAATAATCGCCAAATCCCGAGGGCAGGATCGTGCATCGTGCTACGATGAGAACAAGTAACAAATGCTGATGCTGTGGAGGGCCGGCCCGCAAAGCGTGCCGCTGTTCTTGGAGGGCTCGGCCCGGCAATCGCGCCGCTGCTTTGTAAAATAACATGCGAATTTTAGTCGTAGGCGCGGGGCAGATGGGCTCCGGGATCGCGCAAGTTTGCGCGCAAGCCGGACACGAAGTGCTGCTCAACGATCGTGAAGAGAAATTCGTCGAGCGCGGCATACGCTCGATCGAATCGAATCTCGATCGTGCGGTCGAGAAAGGGCGGATGACGCCGGAAGAGCGCGGACGCGTTCTCTCGCACATCGATCCGCGGCTGCACTTCACGAACCTCGACGTCGCGATCGCAATCGAAGCCGCGACCGAGAACCTCGAGCTCAAGCTGCAGATTTTCCGCAAGCTCAACGAATCGACGGCGCCCGAAACGATTCTCGCCAGCAATACGTCGTCGATCTCGATCACGAAGCTGGCCGCCGTGTGCGACAATCCGGGACGCGTGATCGGGATGCACTTCATGAATCCGGTTCCGGTCATGAAGCTCGTCGAAGTGATTCGCGCAATTCAAACCACTGATGCAACAGCGAAGTTCGTGCACGATCTGGCGGCGCGATCTCGGCAAGACGACTGCGGAGTCGCGCGACGTACCCGGTTTCATCGCCAACCGCATTCTGATGCCGCTCATCAATGAAGCCGTCTTTGCGCTGTTCCAGGGCGTCGGTACGCCCGACGCAATCGATACGGTCGCAAAGCTCGGACTCAATCATCCGATGGGGCCGCTCGAACTTGCCGATTTGATCGGACTCGATACGTGCCTGGCGATCATGGAAGTCTTATACGCGGGCCTCGGCGATCAGAAGTACAATCCGTGCGTGCTGCTGCGGCAATATGTCGACGCCGGCTGGTACGGACGCAAGACGGGCCGCGGTTTCTACGCCTACGAGAATGGCCGCAAGATCAGCGCTGAGGCGGTACCCGCATAGCACAATTCGAGCTGACCGACGACCAGCGCGCAATCCAGCAGCTTGCTGCGGAGTTTGCAAAGCGCGAGATCGCGCCGCACATTGCGCAGTGGGATCGTTCGCATACGTTTCCGCGCGCGCTCTTCACGAAAATGACGGAAGCCGGGTTGATGGGCATCATCATCCCGGAAGAATACGGCGGCGTCGGCGCGGATTACGTGAGCTACTCGGTCGCCGTCGAGCAGATCGCGAAAGTCGATGCGGGCGCGGCCGTGACGCTCTCGGTGCACGCGATGATTTGTTCGGCGATCATGCGGCTCGGAACGGATGCACAGAAAAAGAAATATCTGCCGATGCTGGCCGACGGGCGATGCAATCGCTGCGTTTGCGCTGACCGAACCCGAAGCGGGTTCCGACGCCGTGGCGCTGCGTGCGACCGCGCGGCGCGAAGGCGACGGTTTCGTTTTGAACGGCCGCAAGCAGTGGTGCTCGAACGGCGGCCAGTCCGCGGTCATCATGGGCATGTTCCGCACCGGCGGTGAGGGTGTGCGCGGCATCTCCGCGTTTCTGATCGATCACCCTTCGAAGGGCATGGTCATCGAGAATCTCTCGAACAAGCTCGGCATTCACACCAGCAACACGTGCGACATCGCATTCGACGACGTGCACGTTCCGGCCGATGCGCTGCTCGCTGCCGAAGGCGAAGGTTTGCGCAGCGCGCTCAGTACGTTGACGTCGGGCCGCATCGGCATCGCGTCGCAAGCCTGCGGCATTCTTGGCGCGTGCCTCGATGCGTCGATAGCGTTCGCGAAAGATCGCGAAGCGTTCGGCAAACCGATCGCTGCATTCGAAGGGATCTCGTTCAAGATCGCGCGCATGGCGACGGATTTGAACGCGGCGCAGCTCGCGACGTATCGCGCAGCCGCACTCTGCGATGCCGGCAAACCGTTCGCGGTCGAAGCCAGCATGGCAAAGTTGTTTGCATCGACCAAGGCGCGCGAGCACGCATCGGAAGCCGTGCAAATCCATGGCGGCTACGGATACATGAGCGACTTTCCGGTCGAACGCTACTACCGCGACGCGAAGATCACGGAGATCTACGAAGGTACCTCAGAGATTCAGCAGATGATCATCGCCCGCGACCTGCTCGGCCGCCTCGACTAACGTTCTATTGTCATCCCGAGCGAAGCCTGTGCCCCGGTGGGTATCGAGGGACAGCGACTATCACCATTGCAAGCGCGATCGTCGCAAAGCGCGATGGTTTCTCAGCGTCACAGTAACCGGGCCGAACCGCCACAGCATAGGCTGCGTCGGCTTGCTCTGCATCGATGTCTTGGCGAAAAATCGTCGCGACCTGAAGCTGCGTCGCGGTCCCTCGATACCCACCGGGGCACAGGCTTCGCTCGGGATGACAAGCGGGAAGAGCTTATCTGCGTGCTTCAGGAAACATTGCGGTCACAACGAGCGCGCATTATACGTGTAGCGCCCGTAGCTTAATGGATAAAGCACGCCCCTCACGAAGGCGTGGATGTGGGTTCGAGTCCCACCGGGCGCGGCCCAATGATGCGCGGCCGTGCTTGGCGTTGCGTGGACGCCGAACCATGGTCAGCATGGCCGCGCGGAGGGACTTGACGAAACGCACCACGAGTAATATCGTTGTGCTACGTCTTCGTGAGGAACGTGCTTCTAAATCTGAAGCTACGGAATCAGGGCTCGTAAGAGTCCTGATTTTTATTTATCGGAGCCGCTTTCGCAGGATTCGAAATCGAAGCTGTACACGCCGACGCCCGAGGCTTGCGGTGAAAGTGCGAGCTCGTGCGTGCCCCACTTCTTGTTCATGACGACGTCGTATTCGCGCGGTTCATTGACGGTGATATAAGAACGGCCTTGCGCGTCGTACTGAATGTCGGCGCCGGCATCATCTTTCGCAAGCGGTTTGTCGTCTTGCGTGACGATCACGTTCACCGGGCCGCTCTCGGGGCGCATCACCGCGACGACCTGCACCGCATGATATTTCATCGCAACGTGGCCGCGTGCCGTCGGCGGAAACCAGGCCCTGTTCGTTCTTGCGCCACCCGCCTTGCAAATAGAATGCGCCGTCTTGATGCGAGCCCTTGTCGTAGTACATCGCCTGGTTCATGCCGCTGAGCGGCGACTGCTGTTGACCGAAGATGTTCGCTCGCGGATTGCGGCGGCTGATTTGCAACCTTGGCGCGAGGTCCGCCGAGGAACGTCTCTTCGGTTTGCGGATAGCAAACCGCACCCGGCTTGTCGTAGCTGTCTTGCGGTAAGAGCGCCATGATCGGCGGCAGCTTCACGCTTGGATTCGCGGCGCTGCAGCAAAGCCTGAATGTGCGCTTCCGTTTGCGGATAGCTGCCTTCGCCGATCACGCTCTCGATGCGCTTGCCGTTTTGATCGAAGAGCAACTCGTGCGGCCAGTTGTTCGTGCCGTAGCGATCCCAAATCGCGTTCTTGCTGTCGAGCGCAACCGGCCACGTCACACCCAGACGCTTATCGGCCGCGTCGACATTTTTCGATTCGGAAGAAAACGTGAACTCCGGCGTGTGCACGCCGACGATCACGAACCCCATGCTCGCATAACGCTTGTACCATTCACGTAGATACGGGAGCGTGCGCAGGCAATTGACGCACGTGTACTCCCAAAAATCGACGAGCACGATTTTCCCACGAAGTTCGGCCGGCGTGAGCGGGCTGCTGTTGAGCCACCCCGTGGCGCCATCGAACGGCAATATCGTGTCGGGTTCGGCCGCTGTCGCGAACGTCGGGATCAACAGAATCGCTGCAATCAGGACGAGCGAGCATAAGCGCTTCATAATGATACTAACGTCGGAAGGGTCCGGCGAGTTCTCCTGCCTCAAACGCGTGCACAATCTTGCTGCTATCGGGAACGGCGGTTGTTTCGAAATGAAATTGGTCGAGTATCAGGGCAAAGAGCTGTTCAAGCGCGTCGGAATTCCCGTTCCGCGCGGCGAGCATGCGAAGACTGCGGACGACGTCGCGTCGTTCATCGCGGCGAATCCCGGATCGTGGGTGCTCAAAGCGCAAGTGCAGATGGGCGGCCGCGGTAAAGCCGGCGGCATCAAGTTCGCCGACAACGCCGACGAAGGCAAGAAACTCGCCGCCGCACTGATCGGCACGACGCTGCGCGGCATTCAAAATCCGCAAGGCGAGCTCGTGAAGTCGTTGCTCGTCGAAGAGAAAGTCGCGATCGAGCACGAGGCGTACGTTTCGATTACGATCGATCGCAGCGCGAAGCGTCCGGTCTTCATCGTCACCGCGCAAGGCGGAATGGACATCGAAGAAGTCGCGGAAAAAGATCCGCACGCGCTCTCGAAATACTGGGTTGATCCGGCGATCGGATATTCGCCGTTTGAAGCGCGCCGTTTGTATTTCGCATCGAAACTTCCGGCCGGATACGCAAAAGAATGGCCCGCGATCGCAGGCGCGATCTACAAACTGTTTTTCGAATACGGCGCCAATCTCATCGAGATCAATCCGCTCGTCCTCACCAAAGACGGACGCGTCATCGCCTCCGATGCGAAAGTCGAGCTCGACGACAACGCGCTCTACAAACATCCCGAGCTCGCCGCGTGGGAAAAAGAAAACGAATCGCCCGACAACGAGGACGAAGCCAAAGCCGTTGCGATCGGCCTCGGACGTTCGAACTACGCGCGGCTCGACGGCGACATCGGCGTGATGGCGAACGGCGCCGGCCTCGGCATGGGCACGATGGACGCGATTCGCACCGCCGGCGGCTCGGCTGCGAACTTTCTCGACGTCGGCGGCGGCGCGCAAGCCGAGCGCGTGCGCAAGTGCTACGAGCTGATCGTCAGCGATCCGAAAGTCAAAGCGATGTTCATCAACATCTTCGGCGGCATCACGCGCGCCGATCAAGTCGCGGCGGGGATCGTCGAGGCGCTCTCCGGGCAACTCGCTGCGCAAGGTTCCGCTCGTCGTGCGGTTGACCGGCACCAATGAAAAAGAAGGCCGCGAGATCCTGGCCAAAGCCGGAATCGCGTCGGTTGAGACGATGGACGACGGCGCCGCCAAGGCCGTCGCCGCCGCGAAGGGAGCCGCCTGATGTCGATCTGGCTCGATAAGAACTCGCGGGTGATCGTCCAGGGGATCACCGGGCGCGAAGGCGGCTTTCATGCCAGCCGCATGATCGCGTACGGAACGAACATCGTCGGTGGGGTGACGCCCGGCAAGGGCGGGACCAAGATCGAGACCGGGCAGCCGGTCTTCGATACGGTCAAGGCCGCAGTCGAGGCGACCGGGGCGACCCATTCGATCATCTTCGTCCCCCCGCAGTTCGCGGCCGACGCGCTCTACGAGGCGTACGATGCCGGCATCGGATTCTGCGTCTGCATCACCGAGGGGATCCCGGCGACCGACATGCTCAAGGTCGTCGCGACGACCCCCGGCATGCGGATCCTCGGCCCGAACTGCCCGGGCCTCGTCTCGCCGGGCAAGGCGCTGGTCGGGATCATGCCGGGCCATATCTTCGCCCCGGGCAAGGTCGGGATGGTCTCGCGCTCCGGGACCCTGACCTACGAGATCGTCGACAACCTGACCAAAGCCGGCCTCGGGCAATCGACCTGCGTCGGCATCGGCGGCGATCCGATCATCGGGACCACGTTCGTCGATGCGCTGCGCGAGTTCAAGAACGACTCGCAGACCGAAGCCCTCGTGATCTGCGGCGAGATCGGCGGTTCAGATGAAGAAGACGCCGCGGCCTTCATCAAGGAGCACATGGCCGGCATTCCGGCCGTCGCCTTCATCGGCGGACGTTCCGCGCCGCCCGGTAAGCGCTTGGGCACGCCGGCGCCATCATCTCGGGCAACACGGGCACGCCGCAGAGCAAGGTTGAGGCGTTTCAGGCGGCCGGGAGTCCCGGTCGCGGACCGGCCTTCAGACATCCCAAGGTTACTTAAGGAGAAGCTCGGCAATTTAGTCCATGCGTGAGCCGAAATATCCAGGAAAAGTAACCGATTGTATTCTTCTGCTTGCTCTGCGCATTAAGAGGGTTAAGCCGGTCACAGAAACGAAAGGCGCGGAGCGAGCAGGGGCCCCTCGGGGCCGCCCACTCGTTTAGTTTGCCTTTCCCAATTGGAAAAATCTGGAGGCAGCATGCGACTCACACGGATACGCCGTGCGTCGGTCAAGTGCGTAATCGCGTCACTACTAGCTGTGGCGATTATGGCACTCTCGGCGCCATCGGCGTTCGCTGCGGGCGGCGTTTATGGCACGCTCAGCGGTACAGTCCTTGACTCGACAACGCGCGCACCGATTAACGGTGCAAGCGTAACGGCAAAGTCACCGAGCAATTCATACTCGGCGACGACCGACTCATCGGGTCACTTTTCGATTCTCGGTGTCGGTGTCGACACATACACGATCATCGTTACAGCGCCCGGACACGATATCGTTAATGTCCCGGGCGTCACCGTTTTCGGTGACCAAACGAACTCGATCGGTACCGTCTCGCTCGAACCGCATCTCGCAACGATTGCGCGCGTAACATCGCGCAGCGTCTCGAGTGCGTATCAACCGACGCAGACGACCGACCAATATACGATCAACCAACAGCAAATCACGGAAGCCACGGGTAAGGCCTACTCGACGAACGAGAACCAGGCATTGCTCTCCGTTCCGGGCGTCACGCTCACCAACAACAAGGGCATGACGGGCGGCGGTACCACGCAGGTCACGATCCGCGGTGGTGCGGCTTACGAAGTTGGTTATCAATTCGACGGCGTTCCGTTCCGCGAGCCGTTCCTTAATCAGAACGCTTCGTTCGGACTCATGAACGGCGTCGGCAACGTGCAAGTCGTTGAAGGTGCCGGCGATGCAACGCAAGCCGGCGTCGGCGCGGGCGTGATCAACATCATCCCGCAACGCGGCAGCGGCCCTGGATCGGGAACCCTCGATCTTGAAGTCGGCGGCCCGAACTTCAACCACCAGCTCGGCGTCACGTACGGATTCTCGACGCCGGACAACCGGTTCTCGGAATTCGTTTCGTACATCGGCCAGCGCTATGCACCGTATTACGGCTACACCAGCACGAACCTCAGCCAATACGGCAACTACTTCGCGAACCAATTTACGAAGAACAATCAGATCCTGAACAACTTCTTCTACAAGTTCGGTAAGGATCAAAGCCAACAGCTGCAAGTGCTGTATCAGAACGTCGACAACGAAGGCTTCGCTGGAACCCCTGGATGCGGCGGCGTCTACAATCTGGCCACGAATCCGTGCGCAGCTGTTTACTACCCGTACGACGACGCGATCAACGGCCAGGCTGATCAATCCGGTCTCCGGCGTTATTCGGTCTGGCACCGGGTCAGTACGCGCAGCTTGCGCCGCTGACTCCGGGCACGCCCGCGACGAACACCGCGATCACGCTCGCCGCAGCAGAACTTCTCGAACCAGACGCGGTTCCTGAAGATCGAGTACGACAACAACCTGTCCTCGAGCACGTATCTTGCGCTCCGCTATTACAACTGGGAGACGCTTGAATACACGGACGGATCGTATTCGTTCGGTCGCGTGGCTAACCGGCTTCGCCGGGCGCGGCGCAGGTCTACAACCAGCTCGGTGGTCCGACGACGCGGCGTCAACCTCGACATCGTTCATCAGTTCGGTTCAAACCTGACGGTCACGCTGAACGGCCAGTACAACATCGTCAAACCAGTCTGGAACGATAACGCACCCGGTTACACCGGGCTCTCGTTAATCGGCTGCTGCTCGGGCTTGCTAAACATCCCGACGATGGCCGACTGGACGCCCGGTGGAGCGGTCTACAGTACTTCGCAGCCAACAAGGTTGCGATTCCGGCAAATGATTGCTCGACGATCGCGGTTCCGGTAGGCTTCGCATCGAACTGCTTGCCGCGATTCCCCGACTGGGGCATCAACTACAACGGCACGCACGTTCCAGGAATATGGCGCCGGCATTCGGTTCCAATACAATCCGACCGATCGGCTGCGCTTCGACTTCGGCGTCCGCGAGGAAGGTCAGAATCAGCACTGGCTCGGGCTGAACAACGAACGCGTTTGCTTCATCGACGGGCTTCGCGTGCAACGGCACGTGCGGCGGCGCGCTTACGGGCGCGGCGACCACGATCAACAACCCGTTCGACGCTCCGAACTCGTCTGGACGAACCAGCGTTCTGAATCCGACCGAGCTCGAGCCGCGTCTGTCCGTCTCATACGAGATGGGCTCGAACAGCTCGATGCGCTTCAGCTACGGCCGTTCGGCGGTCTTCGCAGACGCGCAAACGGCCGGTACGCCGTTCGGCATGTACGGTCTCGAACCGTATCTCAACATGCCGGCGGTATGCGGGCTCGACCTGCGGCTGGACAGCGACGACCGTATTCCCCTGCAAATCCTACGCGCAGCAACTGTACTGGGAAGGCGACAATTTAGAAGCGCCGGACGCCGGTAACGGTCTGCCCGCGGTGTACAACAACTGGGATCTGAGCTACAACCATTTGTTCTCGAGCGGATACGGCATGCGTGTCACCGGGTTCAATAAGGTTGGAACCAACCTCCCGACGTTCTTCTTGTTGAATCCGGTTCTCGGCATCTTCGCCGTTTCGAACCAGGGCTACAACAAGACGACCGGTGCTGAGTTCGACTTCACGACTCCGCAGCGGCCGGTTGGACTCTCCGGATTCCTGGCGATGACGTATCAGAACGTTCTGACGACGACGCCGCCGTTCACGACCGCGGAAAACGAAGTTCCGCTCGTCAACTCGGCATCGCTCGCGCTGCACAATCTGTACCGCGCGGGATACGTCTCACCGTTCTCGATCGATCTTGGTGCGATCCAAAACTTCAAGAACGGATTTAGCATCAGCCCGCAGCTCCACTTCGATATCGGTTATCCGTACACGAACGGCAACCTCATCGCGGGAACGCTCGCGAACGGAACGTTCGCGAACGTTCCGCAAGTGGACTTCGGCCCCGGTATCACCGGTGGTAACTCGAGCTTGATCGGCGGAAGCCCGGGAGCGGCGATCTCGACCAACTACTACGATCCGGCGAATCCGGGTAATGCGAATGCGCCCAAACATCGCAGCGACGCGTGGTATCAGTGCAACGGCAGCGAACGGCGGATACCTCTCGCACTTCAACGTTCAAGGCAACGTCACGTTCCAATACAAGTTTGACCGCAACACGGTCGGCGTTCAGCTGATCAACCTGTTCGGCAACGGGTACATTGGAGCCGTGCCGGCAGTCAATCCGTACTATCAACCGGTTGCGACCGGCGTGTCTGGTCCGCAAACGAACGTGAACTCGTGCATCAATCAGTTGGCGTCGGCATCCGCGGATGCTACGCGAACATTCCGTCTGATGCCAACGCATTCACGAACGCCGCGTACTTGCTCACGAACGGTAACTACACGGCATCACCAGTGGTCGGACCGACGCAGCCGTTCGCGCTCCAAGTCTACTTTCAACGATCGTTCTAAATTGGAATGGGTATGAACAATATAAATAGACTCATGACATACGGAGCGATCGCAGCGTTCGCTCTAACGGGCTGTGGTGCAAGCGGCGGGGCTAACGCCCCGTCGCCCAACACCAGGTGCCGGTCTCAACCAACGTACTGCAGTTTGCAGTCGGTGCGGCGAACTATCTACGGCGTCGCAAACGCGGGTCTCAACGTCGTCACAACGTACCGTCAGCCCGCCGGCGGTTATGCTCCGGGCGACAGCGGTACGCTCGTCAACTCACCGACGCTCACGCTGCCCGGAGCGATCGGGGCGGGTGCTGCTGCACCTGCTGCAACTGTCGAAGGGTTTGACGCCTGTTCGACGGCTGCGTTCGGCGCTGGGGCCAACGAAGTCGGCACGACGGCGATGACGTCGACGTCGCAAACGCTGGCCGGGTTCAACCGCGGCCACGACGTTCGGTCAATCCGGCGGCGTGTTCGGCGTCGGCATCGAGCCGTTCAACTCGACGGGTCAAGGCGATTGCACGCCGCCGGCCTCAGCGGGACGGGAACGCCGTTCCAAGTGGCACCGTATCCGGTGCCGATTTATCGACGGGCCGCGGGCTGCGCAACTGCTCCGACTTGCGATCCGAACCAAATGGACGCAGCATGGGGCGGCCCGCCGGCGTCGTATTTCCGGCAGCGGCGGTGACTCCGTTGTCGGCAGCGGCAACTATCCGGGTGGAACCGCCGGCATCAGCTTGGGCATCGACGTGTTCCAATGTCGGCTCCGGCATCAGCGGCGGGGACGTATAAACTGGCCGTCAGCGTTCCGGCTAATACCGGAACGGTGACGACGTCAGTCGTCATATACGCTCGCTGCCGTGACACGGATCTCGGTACGGCCGGTGCCGCACCGGGCATCGTCGAGGACGGCCGGGCGGCGGAACGGTTACGATCGTTCCGCCGGCTGGCCGGCGGCGTGGACGGAAGCGTTCGTCGAGGTCACCGATTATGGTGTCGGCGGCTGCCGGCGCAACGCCGGTCTGGTACACGATGGAGGCCGTCAACGGCGGTAACGGCGTTGGCTGCGCTGCACTCGTGTGCACGCTGCCCGACGCAATCGGACCTGGTGCAACGCCGTCTATCGCTGCGGCGGGAACCGACGAAGTCGTGACCCAAGTGATCTGGATCGATTATCCGCATCTACGAGATGCAGTACGGCACACAAGCCACGAACAGCGGCGGAAAATCGTCGCCGACGATCTCGGAGCAGCTGGTTCGACCGATATGTCGATCTCGACACGAACCTGCACGATGATAGCCGCGGCCGATTGCAACGCGAGCCTGCCGCTGCTGCACCTTCGCAGAGCGAGCGGTACGTCGATCCATCGAACCAACACGACGATTCGCAAACACTAACGCCGAATCGTTCGGCAAGAATCAAAGGGCTCGGCTTCGGCCGGGCCCTTTTTCTTTTGCAGAGAAGCGCATCTCGTGAAGTACGGTTATCACTGCGAAGAATGTGAAGATGCGATCTGGCCGGCGACGACGCGCTCCGAGCTCGCCTGGTTGCGTCAGAAGCAGCACATCGTACAAGAAGTCTCGCGTCATCTGCAGTCGGGCCTCGATACGTGGATGGTCGAGGGGCTCGATTTCCTCGATCGTCACAGCGGGCACAGCGTCGTCATCGTGCGCCGCCCGTAGTTCTGCACAAGGCGCTCATCCGCCGGTAACGTAGGCGCAGCAACCGTGCGCACCATCACAGGGTGACGGTCGAAGAAATCGTCGACAGCTTGAAGCGGCTCGACGGACGCTTCGACGGTTTGGAAAGCCGTTTCGATGGCTTAAGAAACTTCGTCGGCGAAAAATATGCGGAACTCCGTTACGACATCGACAGCGTGCGTTCAGAGATGATCCAGCGCTTCGGAGATCTCGAGGGTCGCATGATGCGTCGCTTCGATGAGGTCAATGTAAGACTTTCGCGAGCTGATGCGCTCTGGTTGGGACATCAATAAGTACGCCACAGATCTTAAGGCGGCATGGGCGGTCGTCAAAGAGGCGTGCGCATCGCGACGGCGCTCCGAGAAGCTGCTGGAAGTTGAAGCAGCGATTCACGAAGTCGATTCGTAGAAAAGAAAACGAGCCGCGTTTGCGGCCCGCTTCTATCACACACCGGTGGCTATTGTCAGACTGAGCGGGGTCGAAGTCTAGATCGGGATGCGGATGTGTTGTCCCGGCTGCAGCGTGGCGGTGTCGAGGTGGTTGTCGGCCATGACGCGGTCGATCGTGCCTTGCACGTCGTTACCGGAGGCCGTCCGGGCTGCGGCGAGCGTCCAGAGATCATCGCCGGCCTTCACGATGACCGTTTCGTAGCGCTGCGGACTTGCGGCGTAGAGATGGCCGCTGGCGAGCGTCGGGATCGAGACTGCCAGACTCAAGGTCCCGAGCGCGATCAGCGGCATCAGGGTGAATCGGGTCTTTCGGGTCGCCAACATCACTTCGTCCTCGCTATATATAGTGGCAAACGTCTGTTCGTCCCCAAGATTGTACCTCGGCCGCTTGCTTGCCGTCAAGGCATCTACGAACGTATGTTTGCCTTTTTACCCGGTTCTTGGTATCGTGAAAGCAATTGAGCGGCCAGTCCGACCCTACCGTAGGCCGCTGTCGTGCCAGATGGCTGGCACCTTGCTCGCTGCCCCTCGACTTCGCTCGGGGTGACAAAATGGGGGCTCTCCTTGCCGGAAACAGCTACAACGGACCGACAACAGCGGATCCTCGACGCGATTCGGGCCTTCACGTCCGAGCGCGGGTACCCGCCGTCCGTCCGCGAGATCGGCGAACGGGTGGGACTCTCGTCCTCGTCGACCGTCCAATCTCATTTGAAGACGCTCGAACGCCGCGGACTTCTGAAGCGCGATCCGACTAAGCCGCGCGCGCTCGGTCGCGGCCGATTACGCGCCGCCGCACGCCAACGGTGCCCATAGCACCGTCGCGCTATCTTCCGATCGTCGGTAAGGTCGCCGCCGGCGTCCCGATCACGGCGGTCGAGAACGTCGAGGACACGTTCGCATTGCCGGCCGGGTTCGTGCGCGATCCAGGCGCCTTCATACTGAAGGTCAGCGGGGACTCGATGGTCGAGGCAGCGATTCTCGACGGCGACCTCGTCGTCGTGAAACCAACGCCGGACGCCAAGAACGGTGAGATCGTGGTTGCGATGCTCGACGGGGAAGCAACCGTCAAGCGCTTCTACCGTGAGTCGAGCCGCATCCGGCTCCAACCGGAGAACCGCTCTATGACGCCAATTTACGCGGACGATGTTACAATCGTCGGCCGAGTCGAAGCGGTCATCAGAAAACTCTAGCGAGCCACAGGCTGGCGTAATCGACGCCATCCTCGAGCATGCGAACTGCAGTCCGGAAGTCGCGCATGCTGCCCGAGCTGCCGCATCGATGCTCGCGCCGCGCGATACGGCGCTGCGCGCGCGCATTCGAATGCGTGTCGTCGGCGCGTTTCTCGAAGAAGGTATCGCGGAATCGGATCTCGCGGGCACGCTCGGCTACGGCTACGACGATGCGGCGCGCGCAGCATTACGAATCGCTGCTTGCTCGCATTTTCCGAGGCGAACGCGCGCTTGCGCGTTTGAATTTCGCAAGCGGGACACATGCAATTCTCACAGCGCTCGCGGCCTGTACGGCTCCCGGTGAAACGATCGTGTGCGCAGCGGGCCGTCCGTACGATACGCTGCATTACGCGCTCACGTCCGCACCGAACTCGTTTCACGAACAAGGAATCGGTTACGCGGAAGTTGCGCTCGATGCTCGCGGACGTTTCGAACCCGGCGCGCTTGCCGAAGTGCTCGGGACGACGCCGGCGCGCACGATCTTCGTGCAACGCTCGCGCGGTTATAGTCCGCGTCCGTCGATGTCGATCGCCGAGATCGAAGAGCTCGTCAACGTTGTACGATCGTTCGCGCCGGCAGGCGCGAATCATCGTCGACAACTGCTACGGTGAGTTCGTCGAAGAGCGCGAGCCGCTCGAAGTCGGCGCGGATGCTATCGCCGGTTCGTTGATCAAGAATATCGGCGGCGGCCTCGCGCCCGCCGGCGGTTACGTGATCGGACGCAAAGAGATCGTCGAACTTACTGCGACGCGCTTGTACGCACCGGGTTTGCGCGACGCGCTTGGCTCGACGCTCGGCTTCGGCCGCGCGCTCTTGCAAGGGTTGTTCTCGGCGCCGGCGCTGGTCGGCGAGTCGCTGCGCGGACTCGATTTCGCAGCCACGCTGTTCTCCGAGCTGGGGTTCAAAGTCGAACCACTCGGCGGAGCGCCGCGCACCGACACCGTGCAAGCAATTACGCTCGGAAGCCCGGAGGCGCTTGATCGCCTTCGCCCGCGGTCTGCAGCGGGTGCTTCCGGTAAACGCGCGTTTCGCGCCGGAGCCGGGGCCGGTTCCCGGGTACGTTGATCCCGTGATCATGTCGAGCGGCGCTTTCATCGCGGGGTCGACCGCGGAGCTTTCCTGTGATGCCCCCCTGCGGCCGCCGTTCCAAGTCTATCTGCAAGGCGGGACGCTCGCCGAGCACGTCGCCCTGGGGGCGATTGCGGCCGCCGACGCGGTTGTGAAGGGACAGAAGGGCGAGCAACGGTAGGTTTGTTCGTGTCGTACATCCTCGAGATCATGAGCGGGCCACTCGACGGCAAGACCTGGGAGTTCGAGAACGAGATCACGATCGGACGCGATGAGCGCGTTGCGACCGCGTGCATCACGATCGACCGCTATGTTTCGCGCAAGCACGCGCGGCTGTACGCTTCGGATAAAGGCGATCTGCACATCGAGGATCTCGCGAGCCGCAACGGGACGCGTCTCGGCGGCAAGCCGCTGAGCGGTGATGCGGCGCTCGAAGTCGGCACACCGTTTACGATCGGGCGAACGCTCCTGCGCGTTACGCGAGCCGGCGCGGGGTCGGAGGCCGAGCACGATTAAAATTCTCCTTGGTGTATGCGGCGGGATAGCCGCGTACAAAGCAGCGGCGCTGACGAGCACACTCGTCCAGCGCGGCGCCGAAGTCAACGTCGTCATGACCGACGACGCGCAGCGTTTTATTGCGCCGCTCACGTTCGCGGCGCTGACGCGCAACCGCGTCCACACTTCGCTGTGGGACGAGCAAGAGAAGATTCCGCACATTCGCTTGGTGCGCGAGGCGGACGTGATGGCGATCGTTCCGGCGACGGCGAACGTCATCGCCAAGCTCGCGCAGGGCATCGCCGACGACTTGCTGACGAACGCAGCGCTGGCCGCGACGATTCCGATCGTGATCGCGCCCGCGATGAACGCGGCCATGTACATGAATGCGGCCACGATCGAGAACATGCGCACGCTGCGTGCGCGCGGCATCGAATTCGTCGAGCCCGAATCCGGCTTTCTGGCCGAGCGCGAGCACGGCATCGGCCGGCTTGCGGAAGAGTCGAAGATCGTTGCGGCGATCGAGACCGCCGTCGCGCGCGGCAGCGAGCTGCGCGGCGAACGCGTCGTCATCACGGCCGGACCGACGCGCGAACCGATCGATCCGGTGCGTTTTATTTCGAATGCCTCAACGGGCACGACCGGCATCGAGATCGCGCGCGAAGCGCTGGCGCGCGGCGCCGTCGTCGATCTCGTCTTAGGACCGACGGAAGCGGACCCGCCCGAAGAGGCGCGCACGCATCGCGTGACGACCGCGCAAGAGATGTACGACGCGACTGTTCCGCTGGCAAGGACGCGACGATCGTCGTCGCGGCGGCCGCGGTCGCCGATTGGCGTCCCGCGCAAACGCACGCGCAGAAAATCAAGAAAGAGGCGAGCGACACGGACGAGAGCGTCGCGCTGGTGCGCAATCCCGATATTCTCGCCGCCATCGGCCGGCAAAAGAATGGCACCTACCTGATCGGCTTCGCGGCCGAGACGCAGGCCCACGAAACGAACGCGCGCGAGAAGCTGCGGCGCAAGCATCTGGATGCGATTGCCGTCAACGACGTCGCGGACGAGCGCGGATTCGGCACCGGCGAAAACGAGCTGATACTCTTGCACGGCGATGCAGGCCGCATTCCACTTGGCCGCGGCCGTAAGCGCGAGCTGGCGGCGCGTTTTTGGGACGCGATCGCGTCGCTGCGCGCGGATCGCAACTAGCCATGCTGCTCTGCATCGACATCGGCAACACCGACACGAAGCTCGGATTCTTCGGCGTTCCGGCGTCGGGGCTCGGACTCGAGATGGTCGCGCAGTGGCGCGTAACGACGCTGCGTCCGCGAACCTCGGATGAATACGGCGTGCTGTTCACGTCGCTTTTCAGCTCCGAAGGGATTGCGCTCGGCGCCGTGCGCGGGATTGCGATGTCGAGCGTCGTCCCACAAGTCAATCGCGATTTGCGCGACGGCTGCAAACGGTATTTCAAGGTGGATCCGCTCGTGCTGAGCGCGCGCACGCAGCAACTGATGGAAGTACGCACCGAGCGTCCGAACGAGCTTGGTTCCGATATGCTCGCGGCCGCGATCGGCGCGCGCGGAAAATACGGCGTGCCGGCGATCGTAATCGGCTACGGAACGGCGACGACGTTCTCGGCGATCTCGCGCGACGGCGCGTTTCTCGGAACGGCGATCGCGCCGGGAATTCAGATTTCGATCGACGCGCTGGTCGCGCGCGCCGCAAAGCTGCCGCAGGTTGCATTCGAGCCGCCCAGGCTCGCCGATCGGACGCGAAACGACCGAATCGCTGCAATCGGGACTCGTTTACGGATTCGTCGGACAAACCGAAGGCGTGGTCGCGCGTTTCAAAGAGGTGCTCGGCCCCGACGCGCGCGTGATTGCGACCGGCGGTCTCGCCGACATCGTTGCGGACAACACGCCGGTCATCGACATCGTCGACAAGCCGCTCGCGCTCGATGGGCTCAAGACTGTTCTGGGAAGCCGAAGTCGCTTCGGCACGGTGCGGCGATGAACCCGAAGCCGCTTCGGATCGGTCCGCACGAAATATGGCCGCCGATCGTTCTTGCGCCGATGTCGGGCGTGACCAACCGGACGATGCGCGCGCTGTACAAGCCGTTCGGATTCGGGCTGACCGTGACGGAATTCGTTTCCTCGAACGCGCTGCAATTCGGCAGCAAGCGCACGATGGAGATGATCGATCAGCACGGCGTCGAGCGACCGGTTTCGACCCAGCTGTGGGGCAGTGACCCAGCGGTCATGGCGTATGCCGCGAAAGTCGTGCGTGAGTGCGGCGCCGACATCGTCGACATCAATTTCGGTTGCCCGGCGCCAAAGGTCACGAAGACCGAAGGCGGCAGCGCGTGCCTGCGCGATCCGCAACGCTGCGAAGCGATCATGAAAGCGGTCGTCGAGGCCGTCGATTGCCCGGTGACGATGAAGATGCGTCTCGGCTGGAGCGAGAACGCGATGGTGTTCATCGACGTCGCAAAGCGCGCCCAGAGCGTCGGCATTGCAGGCCTTGACGCTGCACGCGCGCACGGCGAAGCAATTCTACAAGGGCAGCGCGGATTGGGAGCAGATTCGCCTCCTCAAAGCGGCGGTCGATATCCCCGTCATCGGCAACGGCGATCTGAGCGATCCGCACGACGCGATGCGGCGCATGCGTGAAAGCGGCGTCGATGCGGTGATGCTGGGTCGCGCGATTCTCGGCAATCCGTGGCTCGCCTCAGGTTTGCGCGCGCTAATGGAAGGCCGCGAGCCGCAGCCGTATCCGAGCGCCGTCGAACGGCTGCGTTTTGCGTTGCACCACTATCGCGTCATGGTCGATGAGCTGGGCGAAGCGCGCGCGGTTCCGCAGATGCGCAAGCACCTCGGCTATTATCTCAAGGGATTCAGCGGCGCGAGCGAGCTGCGCGAGCGCGTCATGCGCACGCCGACCGCCGCCGAGACGCTCGGCGCTCGTCGAAGCGACGGTCGAACGGCTCGAAGCAGAACGCCAAAAGGCTGCGTAGTGATTGCCGAGGATGCGAAGCAGTCGCTCTACGACGAGACGTACGAGAACTATCGCGAATATGTGAATCCGCCGCTCGCGCGCGTCATGAAGCTCTCGGGCTCGCCGCTCGAAGTCAGCGCGCACGGCACGACGATCGTCGATCACAACGGAAAGGCGTATCTCGATTTTGCCGGCGGCTACGGCGTCTTTACGATCGGCCACAGCCATCCGCGCGTCGTCGAAGCGGTGCGCCGGCAGCTCGATGAGATGTCGCTCTCGGGGAAGACGATGTTCAACGCGCAGCTCGGGCGCTTGGCAAAGCGGCTTGCGGAGCTGACGCCGGGCGATCTGCAATACTCGTTTCTCTGCAACAGCGGGACCGAAGCCGTCGAAGGCGCGCTCAAGCTCGCACGCGCAGCGACGCGTCGCTCGAAGATCGTGGCGACGCAAGACGCGTTTCACGGCAAGACGCTGGGCGGACTCTCGGTTAGCGGACGCGAGACATTTCAAGAACGTTTTCGTCCACTGCTCGAAGACGTCGTGCACGTCCCATTCGGAGACGCGGATGCACTTGCGCGACGTTCTCGACGATGCGGCGTGTTTTATCGTCGAGCCGATTCAGGGCGAAGGCGGTATCAACGTTCCGCCGTCCGGATATTTGAAGCGCGCGCGCGAACTGTGCGAACGCGCCGGCGCACTGCTCGTCGCCGATGAAGTGCAAACCGGCCTGGGACGCTGCGGTGTGATGTTCGCCTGCGAATTCGACGGCGTCGTGCCGGACGTGATGACGCTCGCCAAGGGACTCTCCGGCGGCGTCATTCCGATCGGTGCGGTCGTCGCGAGGCCGGCAGCATGGAATGCGGCATACGGAAAAGCGCCGCTGCTGCACACCTCGACGTTCGGCGGCGGTGAGCTTGCGTGCGTTGCCGCCTTGACGGCACTCGACGTTTTGCGCGATGAAGATTTGGTCGCGAACGCAAACATGCGCGGGCGAAGAGCTCATGCGTGGCGCGCGCGAAATCGCGCAGGCGCATCCGACGGTGATCCGCGAGGTCCGCGGACGCGGCTTGCTGGTCGGCGTCGAACTCACGCACGAAGGCTATGCCGGCACGATCATCCCCGAGATGCTCAAGGCCGGCGTTACGGCCGCGTGGACGCTCAACCAACAGCGCGTCATTCGCTTGGAGCCGCCGCTGATCGTCACGCAAGTCGAAGTCGAGCGCGCGCTTGCCGCGCTCCGCCACGCGGTGGCGACAGCGCACGCCAAATTGGGCCATCTCACCTAACGATGCCGTACGTCGAAGTCGAAATCGTCGTCGCCGCGCCGGCGCGCGACGTCTACGAGCTTGCGAAGGATCAGGAGCGTTTTCCGCAGTTCATGCCCGACGTCGAATCGGTGACGGTGCTGGAGCGGCGCGACGATGCGATCGTGACGCGCTGGAAGACGCTCGTCGAAGAAGCGCCGATCGAATGGACGGAAGAAGACCGGTTCGACGACGCGCGCACGCGGATCGAATACAAGCTTACCGAAGGCGACCTCGACAAGTTCGAAGGGTCGTGGACGTTCGATGACGTGGGCGACGGGACGACGCGTGTCGTGCTGGGCGTCGAATACGATTTCGGCGTGCCGACGCTTGCCGAGCTGATCGGACCGACGTTGCAGCGCAAGGTTCAAGAGAACAGCGAGATGATGCTCGCGGGCCTCAAGCGCGAGGCGGAAGCGCTCGTCTCTAAGACGCGCGTGTGACGCGACTCTGGCCGTGGCTCCTCGCCCCGGCAGTGTTTGCGCTCGTCGCCGGTCTCGTCGTCAACGTGCCGATGTTCGATGAGTGGACGTGGGCGCCGCTGGTTCTCGCGTTGCACGACGGCACGCTGCGTCTTAGCGATCTTTGGGCGCAACAGCAAGCCCATCGCAGCTTCGTGCCGAGCGCGCTGATGCTTGCGCTCGCGCAGCTCGACGGCTGGAACGTCCGCATCGAGGCGTTCGTGAACATCCTCCTGGCGCTCGCGACGCAAGTGCTGCTGTTCGTTGCTCTGCGCGCGCATCGACGGAGCGCGCCGCGCAACGGCGTTCGGACTTGGCAGTCTCTTGCTGTTCTCGCTCCTGCAAGCCGAGAATTGGCTCTGGGGCTTTCAGATGTCATGGTTTCTCGTGAACCTGTTCGTCGTTGCGGTCGTCGTGTTGCTCGGGACGCGAAAGCCGTTCGGTTTCGTCGTCGCCGTGCTCGCTGCGATCGCCGCGTCGAGTTCGCTCGTCTTCGGATTCGGAGCGTGGATTGCCGGGATCGTCATGCTGATTCGCTGCCGCATGCTGCTGGTCGCATGGTGTGCGATCGGTGTGATGTTCGCCGCCGTCTTTTCGATCGGATATCACTCGCCACGTTTTGAAAATGGCTGGGGGTCGCTATCTGCGCCGCTCGTCGGCCTGCAGTTCGTCCTCGTCTATCTCGGCGATCCGCTCGGAGCGTGGGCCGGCCGGTTCGTTGCTGAAATCGCGGGCGCCGCGCTGATTGCGGCATTCGTGTATTGCGCGCGTCTTACGCGCGAGCCGGCACAGGCGTGGTACGCGCTCGGTGCGTTTGCGCTTACCGCCGCATGCTTCGAAGCAATCGGCCGCGCCGGCAACGGCGTCGACGCGGGGCTGGCACTTCGTTACGTCACGCCGTCGACGCTCGGATGGATTGCGCTCGTCGGCTTGTCGGCGCAGGTTCTCGATGTGCGCCGCTGGCGTGTCGAGACGCTCGGAATCGGCGCGCTTGCGATCGCGGGCTGCATCGCCGGATGCTTTTACTCGTATTCGCTTGCCGGGCTCCAGCTCGACGCGTTCGTTGCGATGCAGCATCTCGACCGAGTCGACGACGAAGAGCTCAGCGAGTACACTGCCGATCCCGATACGCGCGCACTCGCCGCGCGCTTGCGCGCCGCGCATCTCGGCCCATATAGCTCAGCGACACGATGATCGGGCCGAACCGCCACAGCATCGGGTGCTTCGGCTTGTTCACGAAATGCGGAACGCGATCGGCCAACGTTTGTCATCCTGAGCGTAGCGCTCCACGGGAGCGCGAAGTCGAAGGACGCTCCGTGATGATGCGGGTCGCGAAACCATGCGACAAGGACGAGGGCAGAATCGTGCCCGCAGATTTTCGAGATCGTTGCGCTATAGGCACCATTTCGCGCGTCCTTCGACTTCGCGACGCTGCGCGTCGCTACGCTCAGGATGACATAGGTGGCACCGTTGCGTGACCCTTAGCTCGGGATGACAAGCAATATCGCCAACAGCGAACAACGCTAACCGCGGGCACTAGTCGCGGGCACTAGCCCCGTATATCGATTGCGACGTCTTCCTCGACTGGCGCGCCCACCGAGTTGCGCGCGATGAAGTGAAGCGCGATCGTGTACGGAAAGCGCGCGAACGGTGGTAGCACCGGGACGTGATATGCGCAGCCGAACTTTCCGAAGTCGTGCTTGATCAGTGCCCGTCCACCGTAAAAGGTACGCATCTCAACGACCGCGACGTTCGTCGACGCAGTCACGCGAATGCGAACCAGATCGCCTCCTTTGAATGTCTTCCCCGAAATCCAGACGGCTTGAATCTGGGGCGGGGCATCGTTCGCGCGTACCTCAGCTGAGATCGCTGGTTGGTTCCCGCCGTAGCTGACGGCGGTGCTGTCTGCCGGGACCGCCCTACCTTCGCATCCGGACAAGATCGCCAAGGCGGCAGCGGCGAGAACGACTCGATGTCCAGAGAGACGTCCGGCAAGGGCACTAACCCAAATCGTGCTGCGATTCACGTGGGAAATCAGAAAGGCGCGACGCAACCTGATCAAGCACAACATTGGTTTTGAGGAAGCCAGGACCGTCTTTCGCGATCCGCTCGCACTTGACATCGATGATCCGGAGCATTCGCAGGACGAACCGAGATTCGTCATAGTCGGCAACTCGATTCAAAACAGACTGGTCGTGGTCGCATATACCGAGCTCCAGAATGACGCGATCAAGATAATTAGCGCGAGAAAGCCAACAGCTCGAGAACGATATGAGTACGAAGAAAACAAACGATAAACTTTCCGAAATGTCTCCTGAGTACGATTTCAGCAAGGGCCGCCGCGGTCGTTACGCCGCCCGTTACGCTGCCGGGACAGAGATCATCCTCGATCCCGATCTCGTCAAAGGACCGGATTCTGATCAACTCGGCAATACATTGCGGAGCCCAGTGAAGCGCTCACGTCGGCACAAGAAGTCCACCTAGGGGGCAGGTCAAGAAATTCGCTCCGGATTCGCTTGATACATTAAGAGCACTTCGCGGGCGATCGAGACGAGGTCGTCGACGAGATCGAGCGGCTCGAGAATCGTGACGCTCTTGCCCCACGCGAGCAGCTGTTGAATTGCGGCGCCGCGCGCCGGGAATTCGAATCGCACCACGCACTGCGCGTCGTCTTCGTCGACGCTCTTCGGACTCCAATAGGCCGTGAGCGTGTCGAGCATGCTGCGATCCGCGCGCACGGTCACCGGCAAGCGTTCGTGCATTCCCTCGTAACTGCGGGAGCTTTGCGACCAGTATGCATCCAGATCGAAATCGCGCGGGCGTTCGAAGTGCGCGTCGGTTAGCGTCGCCGTCAGGATGCGATCCGCGCGAAAGCTTCGCAGCTCGCTGCCGGAACGCGCAACGACATACCAGATTCCCGTTTTCGAAACGAGTCCGAGCGGATCGACCTCGCGCGTCGAGCGCGTTCCGTTCCGGTCGCGGTACGCGATCTCGATGCGGCGGTCGTCCCAAACTGCGCGGCGCACGAGTCCGAGCGTTTCGGTTGGCGCCTCGCCTTGTCCCCAACGCCGCTGATCGACGCGGATGCGCGCGTGCGCTTTTTCAGCGATGTTTTTCTGACGCTCGGAGAGGGCGCCCGAAAGTTTCTCGCGCGCACGCTGGAGCGGCGAGCCGAAGCCGAGGTCAGCCAGCGGGTCGCTGCCGGAGACGTAGAGCGCGTGAATCTCGTCCTCGTCGAGCTCTGCGATGGCGCGCCGATAGCCTTCCATGAGGTGGATTCCGCCCTGCGCGCCGCGGGTAGCAAAGATCGGGACCCCGCCTGCCCCGAGCGCCTCGACGTCGCGATAGACCGTCCGCTCGCAGACTTCTAGCTCGTCGGCGAGCTCGCGCGCCGAGCGGGGACTCTTCGTTTGAAGGAGCAGCAATATCCGCAGGAGACGCGCCGATTTCACCCGTTCAGCCTACGCTTTCAAATATGACAGCGGATGTCAGGTATGATTCGGTACCCTTTGAGCCACTACCCTCACCAAGACAAGACTGGAGCCTCGAGATGGCAGCAACTCAAACCGTGACGATCCGCGGTGTCGATATCACCGCGTATTTGATCAAGGATACGGATCGAGCCAAGAAATTCTACGGCGACACGCTTGGTCTCAAAATGACCAGCGATTACGGGCCGCAGGGCGGCGAGTTCACGTTCCCGGACGGAACGACATTTGGACTTTGGCGCGTCGACGAGCCGGAATGGCACACGAGCGGCACCGTCATGTTCAATGTCGACGACGTCCGTTCGGCCGTCGACTATTACAAATCACGCGGTGTGAAGATCGCCGAAGACGTCTTCGACTCGCCCGTGTGTCTCATGGCGTTTGGTGAAGACAGCGAAGGCAACAGCTTCATTCTGCACCAGCGCAAAAACGGTCGAGATTAGTCGGGCAGTTTGAACGCGACGAATTGCGCTTCCCAGCGCTGATTCGTCCAGAAGCGCTGTCCATCGTGACAAAGCGAACGCGCTTCGAAGGGGACGCTCGCGAGATCGGTGATCTCCGGCGTCCCTTTTCGTGCATCGACTTTCGTGATGCGATAGTCGCCTGAATCCATGCCGGCTGACGTCGCAAGATAAAAACAGCCGCCGAAAATCGTCATGCCGGTGATCTCACGCGGAATCTCCGCGACGACGCGAATCTCGCACCCCTTATCGTCGATCTCGAGGATGCGTTTTTGGAAGCGCTGACTGAGATACAGAAAATCACCGTCGAACGCGACGAACGAGCCGGTATCTTCCGGACATGCAAACTTGTCTTTATCTTTGAAGCCGTGTCCCGGGAACGTAGCGGCGAACGAATCGATTATCTTCTTTGCCGTTCTCGCTGCACAGCACGCGCAGCTCGTCGCCGACGACGCACATGCCGATCGGCCTTCCGGGCGCCTCGTTCTCCTCGAAGACGCGGCCTTGCCGCGAATCGATCCCGTAGATCCGTTTTGTTTCGAGCGAGCCCATCCACAGCGTCGTGCCGTCGACGGCGAGGGCTTGCGGCGCCGGGGCCGGCGAAGGGACGCGGTACAGCTCTTCGATTTCGCTCAATGTCTGCATGGGCGCCCATTCGACTCCGCAAGGCCGAGCCTTGCTACGCTCAGGGCAGGCTCAGATGGGGGGCGGGGCACGGAGGCCCGAAGGGGACGCGCGGCATGGGTAAGTTCTGCTTCGTCATACATCCGGTGTCGTTTGAGGACGTTGCCCGGTACGAGCCGGGTGCCGCGGGCAAAGGCCGGGCGATCATTGCGAAAATCCTCGAATGGATGCCCTCGTACGCGGCCGCGCACATAACCGGCGTGCGCGCGCCCGACGGCCGTACGACCGAGGGCTGGTTCGTTGCCGCGCCGCTTTTGCCGTCTCAGATTCTCGAATTCCCGCGCGAAGAAGTGTACGCGCGCATCGTGCGTGCGATCGAAATCGGCGTCGAGCTGGGCGCGCAGGTTGCGGGCCTCGGCGCCTTTACCGGCGTCGTCGGTGACGGCGGCGTGACGATTGCCGAGCGCGTTTCGATTCCTGTGACTACCGGCAACTCGCTGACGATTGCATCGGGCATTGCGAGCCTTTTTCGCGGCGCCGACGAGATGGAGATCGACGCTTCGCAAGCGACGGCGGTCGTCGTCGGCGCGACGGGCTCGATCGGCTCGGCTTGCGTGCGACTGATCGCACCGCGCGTTCGCGAGATCATTCTCGTCGCGCGTAACGAAACGCGATTGCGCAAATTCCACGAGTCGATTGCGAGCGAGCTGCCGTGCGCGTCGTCGTATACGACCGATCTGTCGCGCGCCGTGCGCGCAGGTGATCTGATCCTAACCGCAACGTCATCGACGCAAGAGATCATTCAGCCGGAAGATCTCCGTTCGGGTGCGGTCGTGTGCGAGATCTCGCTGCCGCATGACGTTTCACGCCGCGTCGCGACCGAACGTCCCGACGTGCTGGTGATCGAGGGCGGCAACATGCGCATGCCTGGCGAGCCGAAATGGATGCGCGTGCGTGAGCCGGACCTCGAATTCGATTTGGGGTTGCCGCGCGGGACGGCGCTCGCATGCATGTCGGAGACGATGACGCTCGGGTTGTGCGATCGTTTGGAATCGTACACGCTCGGACGCGGCATCAAGGTTGAGAAAGTCGTCGAGATCGAGAAGCTTGCCAAAGGTGCCGGGTTCGAATTCGCTGACATGCGCGCGTTCGATCGTTGCGATTACACCCGAGCAAATCGCGAAAACGCGCGCTGCTGCTGCACAACGTCGCGCGGTGGCATCGTGAAACACGTCGTCTCTGTGTCGCTCGGATCATCGTCGCGGGATCATCGCGCGGAGATCGAGCTCTTGGGCGAGCGATTTACGATCGAACGGATCGGAATGGACGGCGTGCTCGATCGCGCGCTCGCGAAGATCAAAGAGCTGGACGGCAACGTCGACGCAATCGGCCTAGGCGGAATCGACGTCTACTTGTACGCCGGCAGCGATCGCTACGCGCTTCGCGATGGATTACGATTGCTGGCTGCCGCAACGAAAACGCCGGTCGTCGATGGCAGCGGTCTGAAGAACACGCTCGAGCGGCAAGCGGTATCGTATCTGCGAGACGATTTGGGGCTCGAGCTGCGCGGCGTAAAGGTGTTGATGGTCAGCGCACTTGACCGGTTTGGTATGGCGCAAGCGCTCGTCGATGCGGGCGCGGACGTGCTGTTCGGCGATTTTATCTTTGCTCTCGATCTCGACAAGCCGGTCCGAGGTCTCGCCGAGTTTGAGTCGCTCGCCCGCCGGTATCTTCCGGATGCGTGCAAGCTGCCGTTCCAATTCTTCTATCCGACCGGGAAGAAACAAGAGCGTCCGCCCGAGCCGAAATATCCGCAATACTACGAAGAAGCCGCAATCATCGCCGGCGACTTCCACTTCATGCGTTCGTTCATGCCCGATCGCCTCGACGGAAAAATCGTGTTGACGAACACCGTCACGGCACGCGACATCGAGGATTTGCGCGCACGCGGCGTGAGCCGTCTTGTGACGAGCACGCCCGATTTCGGCGGCCGCTCTTTCGGTACGAACGTCGTCGAAGCGGCGCTGGTCGCGTTCCTCGGCAAACGTCCCGAGCGACATCGGTCCCGATGATTACAAGCGTGCGATCGCGCAGTTGAATTTGCGCCCGCGCCTGATCGAGCTGAACGCAACAGCCCCTGCGTAGAGTTCTCTCGCTCTTCGATCTCTCGGTTCTGGCGTCGGCGTCGATGGGCCCCGCATTTTCGCTGGCAAGCACGCTGGGCGTGATGGTCGCTGCGGCAGGTGCGCTAACAATCGCCGCGTTGCTCGGCACCACGATCGTGTTGCTGCTGGTCGCAATCACGTTCATGCAGCTCATCACGCGTTTTCCGGATGCCGGATCGTCGTACGGTTGGGCACGACGCGCGTTCGGCGAGGGGATCGGCGCCTACACTGCGTGGATTCTGATCGTCGCGAACTTCTTCGCTGTACTGGCGACTGCGATTCCGGCCGGGACGTATACGCTCGAGCTCTTCGCACCATCACATCTCGACTCTGCGGTCTGGAGCGCCGGCGATCGGATGTGCGTGGATTATTGCGATGGCGCTCGTCTTGTATCTGGGCATTCGATCCTCGGCGCGCGTCGCAGCCGTTTTGCTGATCGCGGAGCTGGCCGTCTTAGCTGCGAGCGCATTCGTGGGAATGGCGCACGCGCCGGCGCCGTCTCTTGCGGCAGCGCCCGCGCATTCGCTCGGTACGATCGGGTTCATCGAAGCAATGGTGCTTGGAATTTGGATGGTCGACGGTTGGGAAGTGACGGCCTCGACGTCGGAAGAGACGCGCGCTAGCGCGCGGATCGCCGGTGTCGGCGGAATCGTGGGCTTGCTCGTGACCGCAGTATTCTTGATCGTTTGCACGCTGGCGTACATGCACGCGGGCGGCGTGCATGGGCTTGCCGCAAATCAGACCGACGTGCTCGCGTTCGTCGGCGAACGGCTCGGCGGCATTTGGCGGACGTTGCTGGTCGTCACGGTCCTGGTTTCGCTTGCGGCAACGCTCGAGACGACGCTGCTGTATCTCGTGCGCAGCGTCTACGCAATGGGACGCGACGGCGTCTTGCCGCGTTCGCTCGGATCCCTCGGCTGCGCGAACGCGCGATCCGGACGTCGCGCTCGCCGCCGTGACCGTCGCTTCGCTCGTTGCCATGGCGATCGTCGGCTTGGTACCAAGCGCCAACGACCGCCTTGCGCTCGTTCTCAACGGGTCGGCGGTGTTTCTGGGCTTGTTGTTTTTGATAAGCTGTCTCGCAGCGCTGCGCTTGCGTCGCGAGGAGACCCCTCTTTTCGCGGCGGCGGGAGCGCTCGCGTTGTTCGTCATCTTGAGCGTCGCAATCGTGCAAGCGGCGCCCGCTACGCGCGGCTGTATCCTGGTGGCGCTCGGCCTTGGATTGCCGATAACGTTAGGATTCGCGATGCGCGAGCGCATGCGGAAGGGACAGAGCCCGGCCGCTGGGAACATCGGGGGCTGATTCGGAGGGTTCCGTTGAACGAGAAAGACATCGTCCTTACAAAAGAGGGCTTAGAGAAGCTCGAACTTGAGCTTGACGATCTCAAGACTGTCCATCGTAAGGAAGTCAACGACCGCATTCGGCAAGCCAAAGAATTTGGCGACATCTCCGAAAATGCCGAGTACGAAGACGCCAAGCAAGAGCAAGCGTTCGTCGAGGGCCGTATCATCCGCATCGAGCAAATGATTCGCAACGCGCGGCTCATCGATGCGTCCGGCTCGATCTCCGAGGACGTGCAGCTCGGCGCATCCGTGCGCGTGAAGGATTTACGCAGCGGCGACGCCTTCGAGTTCTCGATCGTCGGCTCGGCAGAATCGGACCCGCCCAACAAGCGGCTTTCAAACGAATCGCCGCTGGGTTTGGCGCTTCTTGGCAAACGTAAAGGCGACACCATCGACGTCGAAACGCCGCGCGGCAAAGTTCAATATAAGATCGAAGCCGTCAACAAGTCCGTGAAGAAGGCAGCCGGCAAGAAAGCTTCGTGAGCGAAGCCGATCTCGTTAAGGCTCGCCGCGCCAATCTAGCGGAGCTGCGGGCGCACGGGATCGATCCGTTTGCGACCCTCCGTTACGAGGTCAGCGCGCACGCGCGCGACCTGCTGGTTCGCTACGCTCAGCTGACCGTCGAAGACCCACCGCCGACCGACGATTTTGCGCTTGCAGGACGCGTGATGTCGATTCGCAGCGCCGGCAAAACGTTCTTCGCCGACCTCGTCGATCGCAGCGGCAAGATACAGATCTATATACGGAAGGACGAGCTCGGCGACGAGCCGTTCGCGGCGTTCGCAGCACTTGACCGTGGCGACTTGATCGGTGTTCGCGGCCACGTCTTTCGCTCGAAGATGGGCGAGCTGACGCTACGCGTCAAGAGCTTCGACGTGCTCGGCAAATCGCTCGCGCCGTTACCCGATAAATGGCATGGACTCGTTGACGTCGAGAAACGCTATCGTCAGCGCTACGTCGATTTGATCATGAATCCGGAAGTGCGCGAGACGTTCATCAAGCGCAGCCGGATCATCGCGGAGATGCGGCGGTTCATCGATGCGCGCGACTTCCTCGAAGTCGAGACGCCCGTCTTGCTCAACGTCGCGGGCGGCGCCGCGGCGCGTCGCTTCAAGACGCACATGAACGCACTCGACATCGAGGTCGATCTGCGGATCGCGACCGAGCTCAATCTCAAGCGTCTCGTCGTCGGCGGGCTCGAGCGCGTCTACGAGATCGGGCGCACGTTCCGCAACGAAGGCATCGACACGACACATTTCCCTGAATTTACGATGCTCGAATTGTACGCGGCCTATTGGTCCAAAGACGACATGATGGCGTTTAACGAAGAGCTGATGGCGCATCTCGTCGAGCAAGTGCACGGCGCCGATTCACTCGTCTATCGCGGGCGGCAGATTTCGTTCAAACGGCCCTTTGCGCGCATCGCTTTTCTCGAATCGCTGGAAAAATATGGCGCTCTTTCGCGCGAACGGCTGCTCTCACCGGACGGCGCGCAAGCGATCATGGGCGAGCTGGGTTTGGGTTTCTCGCCTTCCCACGCGCATTCGCTCGACAAAATTTTCGAGAGCGTCGTCGAGCCGCATCTGCTCGATCCGACCTTCGTCTATGACTACCCGGTCGTGCTTTCGCCGCTTGCGAAGCGGCTACCGGGCGATCCGCAGCTGACCGATCGCTACGAGCTGTTCTGTCATCATTTCGAGATCGCGAATGCGTTCTCGGAGCTGAACGATCCCGACGATCAGCGCGCACGCTTCGAGGCGCAAGTCGTCGAGCGCGCCGGAGGCGACGAAGAAGTCCCGGATCCGGACTGGGATTTCGTAACCGCGCTCGAATACGGAATGCCCGCAACGGCTGGAATCGGGATCGGCATCGACAGACTCGTCATGCTGCTCACCGACAACACATCGATTCGGGATGTCTTGCTCTTCCCGTTGCAACGCCCGCTGGGAGATGGACAATGACCAATGATCTGCATATGTCTTGGGTCGTCCGCGACGAGGTTCCGCCGCCGGCAGAATCGTTTGCGCACTTGCCGCTCGGCGGGATGCACTTCGGCGTCAAAGACATCATAGATGTGGCCGGATTTCCGACGGCGTACGGCGTCGATTTTCTCACCCAGCATCCGGTCGTTGACGCATGGTGCGTTTCGGCGTTGCGTGCTGCAGGCGGTGTTCCGATCGGCAAGACGCACACGACCGCGCTTGCGTTTCGCGATCCCGCAGTGACGCGCAATCCGCGCGATCCGTCGCGTTCGCCGGGTGGCTCGAGTGCCGGAAGCGCAGCAGCCGTCGCTGCCGGCGACGTCCCGTTCGCACTCGGCACGCAAACGCTCGGCTCGGTCGAGCGTCCCGCGGCGTACTGCGGTGTCGTCGGCTACAAACCGACGTGGGGACGCATTCCGACGGTTGGTATGGCGCCTTGCGCACCATCGCTCGACACGATCGGCATCATTGCAGCCGACGTCTCGATCGCGCGTCGCGCTGCCGAAGCGCTCTTCGCGCTCGAAGAGCGCGACGTCATCAGCGCCGCGCCTCGGTCTCGCGCTCGGATACATGGCAAACATTATCGAGCCTGCAACGCGTAGCGCGATCGAGCGCGCCGTTACGCGATTGCGCGAAGGCGGGCTGAGCGTCAGCGACGTTGCGCTGCCTGCATCGTTCGAAGAAGCGGCAGCCTACACAGCGCGATTGCAAGCCGTCGAGACCTGGATGTCATCGGGCGCGTGGCTCGCGGGCAAGCCCGTGCCGCAATGGGTCGCGAAAGTTCTCGCGGACGGAAAAGCGATCGATTACGCGACGTATCGTTCGTTGCGAGCCTGGCGCGAATCCAAGCGTCCAGAGATTGCGGGCATCTTCAGCTCCGTCGATGCCGTCATCATGCCGTGCGCGAATCTGGCGCCTGAGTTCGGGTCGACCGGTGATCCGACGCCGCTTGCGCCGGTCACGTTCTTCGGGCTGCCGGCGATCGCCGTTCCGATCGGCAACGATGCGGCAACCAAGCTTCCGTTCTCGATGCAAATCGTCGCGCCGGCGGGCGCCGATGGGCGTCTTTTGGAGATCGCGGCACGTATCGAGCAAGCTCTGGCCGCCCCTGAAACCGTCGCTGCCGGGGGCCGGTCGTAGGCGTCGCCAACCCTACCTCTTGTTAACAGGAGTGACCATGGATCTTACCACTTCATTTCCACGCAGCGTCCGTGAAAAGCACCTCGGTTTGGTGCAAGTCGCGCGCACGATCGACAAAGGCAAAGCATCGCTGGCCGGCAAGCTCGGCGAATACCGCTACGATTGCCCGATGGATCAGCATCTCTTCGAATTCTTGAGCATCGACGGCAACGCGCTGCTCGGAGCCATCAAAAAGGGCGACGCAGCGGCGGATGATTTTCTGAAGTCTGCGATCGCGAAGAAGAATGCCGCCGACATCGAAAAGTTCAATCGTGAATGGCTCGACTATGGTCCTGCGGCGGGCTCCGATTCGGAGAAGTATTTTCTCGAAATGCGCGGGCAAGTCGCGCCCGATCGCGCCGACGTAACCGCGTGGGCCGATCTGCTCGACCTCGACGAAAAGCGCCCGGTCGCGCGCCGGGTTCACGCGTAGAGATTCCGTAGCGGTGCCGACGTATCGTCTCGTCGTTGAATACGACGGTACCGATTTTCACGGGTTTCAATTTCAGCCCGAGCTGCGAACCGTGGCCGGCGTGTTGGAAGGCGCATTATGCGCGCTTTTTCATGCCGAGATCTCGGTCGCAGCTGCGGGACGGACCGACGCCGGCGTTCACGCGACCGGCCAGGTCGTTTCGTTTAAAACGCGCCGTCAATTTCCGCACGAGCGTTTGGCGATCGCGCTCAACGCAACGCTCCCGCACGATATCAGCGTGCGCGAAGCAGATTATGCGGCAGCCGACTTTTCGGCGCGCTTCGATGCGTACGAGCGAATCTATGAATACGTCATTCTGAATCGCGCGATGCCCTCAGCCGTATTGCGCAGGTGGACGCATCACGTCCATCGCCCGATCGATGATGCACTCTTGACGCACGTCGGCCAAGAGTTAGTCGGGACGCACGATTTCCTCGCGTTCTGTAGCGTTCTGCCGGAACTGGGCGGAACCGAACGCACGGTGAACGCCTTCGAGGTCGAGCGCGATGGCGAGTTGGTACGCGTGCGAATTGCGGCCGAGGGATTTTTGCACCGAATGGTCCGCATCATCATGGGCACCGCGATCGAGATCGCGACCCACCGGCGGCCGCCTGACGAGATCCCGACCATCATCGCCTCCAAGGATCGCCGCCGCGCCGGCTACACGGCGCCCGCAAACGGGCTGTACTTGGCCGGCGTGCGCTACAATGCGTTCGATTCGTATCACCGCCCAGCGCTCGCTTACTCTAGCTCGTAAAGCAAGCCCTTGACGCTGGGGGTGCCGGACCGTATACTACCTGGGTTGTCCATGCGCACCTATCAGCAGAAAACCGCAGAAACCAAGCACGACTGGTATATCGTCGATGCTGCTAACACACGCCTCGGCGTGCTTGCCGTTCGCGTCGCGCGCGCACTCTCGGGACGGCGTAAGCCGACCTGGACGCCGCACATCGACGACGGCGATCATGTCATTGTCGTGAACGCGGACAAGGTCGAGTTGGGCGGACGCAAATGGGACCAAAAAGTCTATCGTCGCCACAACCAATATATGGGCAACCTGAAGACCGAGACGGCACGAGAAGTCCGCGATAAAAAGCCGGAACGCCTCATTGAGATGGCCGTCCGCGGGATGCTTGCGCCAAATAAGATGCGCGCCGCGCAGCTGAACCGGCTGAAGGTGTACGCGGGCGCCGAGCACGAGCACGACGCTCAGAAACCACAACCTCTTCCGTGATGCAAGAAAACGACGATACATTCTTAGGCACCGGGCGCCGAAAGCGTTCGGTCGCGCGCGTCAAACTCGCGCTGGGTTCCGGTCAGATCACGATCAACAAGAAGGCGCTCGACGCGTATTTCACGCGCGACAGCCTCAAGCAGATCGTTCGTCAGCCGCTCGAGGTCACGCAAAGCCTGAGCCGCTTCGACGTGGTCGTGAAGACCGAAGGCGGCGGAATTGCCGGTCAAGCCGGCGCCGTGCGTCACGGTATTGCTCGCGCGCTCGTCTCGATGGACGAATCGCTGCGCGAAGTGTTACGCCGCAACGGACTCCTCACGCGCGATCCGCGTGAAAAAGAGTCGAAGAAATACGGACGCAAACGCGCCCGCAAACGCTTCCAGTTCAGTAAGCGATAACGCCGGCGACACGTCGCGGTAACGCGACGTACGTACGCTCCGGCGTATGGAAGCAAATGATTTTTCCGTCGCGGGATCACGTGCGCTAGAGACGCGCGATCGTCTGACCGAGCTCGCGCAGCAAGGTGGCGACGAGCGACACATGGCGGCGATCGGTACGGCAGCGCTTTTCGAAGAGGCGTTGCTCGGCGCGTTGCGTGCGCATCTCAACGAGCTGAAGATGGTCGCGCGATGAGCGAGTTCGACATTCTCGCCGCGGGTGCATCGGGCATGGAGCGGCAGCGCACGCTGCTCGAGCTTTCGGCGCGGAACGTCGCCGCGGCGCAAGCCTCGACGCCCGGGCACGAATATCACCGTTTGGTGGCAGACTTTGAGGACGATGTCGATGCTCAAAGCGACGCATTCGGTGACGACGGTGAGCCGCACGTTCGCGAGAGTGCCGAGCCTGTCGACGCGCTGACGGAAATGATCTCGATGCTCGATGCTCAGCGTTCGTACGAAGCAAATGCATCGATCTTCGATGTCGGAAAGCGCATCGCAGAACGCGCCATCGATCTCGACCGTCCGTGAACGTTACCGATCTTGCGCCGGATAGCGCGCCGGGTGCAAACGACGAAACGCCGGCGGTCACACCGCTCGAACAAACGCCCTTTCAGAAGATACTCGATGGCGCAGGTTCTGCGCTGGATCGCGCGGATCGTGCCGAACACGCCTTTGCCGATCGGCGCGGCGGTCTCGTCGAGATGATGGTCGAGCGCGCCAGCGCCGACGTGATGTTGCAGCTTGCCGCTGCGGCTGCGCAGCGCACGACACAGGCAGTCTCGACGTTGCTCGGAATGCAGGTGTGAACCTCGCGCCACTGTTCGAGCGTTGGAATGCGCTCGAACCGCGATTTCGTATCGGAATCGGCGCAGCCGCGTTCGCCCTCATCCTCATCGTCGCGGTAGCCACGCTGCTCGAGCGCGACACGCGAGTCGCGCTTTTTGCGAATCCGCTCAAACCCGATCAGCTCGCCGAAGTCGACACGCAGCTCTCAGCGTGGAATGTCGCCTTTGTTCCCAGTCACGACAACGTCCGAGTCGATCCACGGCAGCGCAGCACGCTGCTGGCGCGTCTTGCGCTGACGGGCGTCCCGCACGCGCACGTCGTCGGGACGAGCGAAGCGCTCTCGACGGTCGGCACGCTCACGCCGCAAGCAATTCTCGACGCGCAGGCGCGCACCGGACTCGAAGGGGATTTGGAAAAAGGCTTGCGCGGTCTGGGCGGTATCTCCGACGCGCACGTGATCATCGCTTCGGCACGAAGTGGCGTGTTCGCCGATGAGTCTCCGACGCCGGCGAGCGCGAGCGTCCGCTTGAGTGCCGAGCCCGGCGTGACACTGACGCCCTCGACACTGAGTGCCGTCCGTGCTTTCGTCGCATCGGGCGTTGCAGGTCTTGATGCCGCGCACGTTACCATCGTCGACGATCGCGGTGCGTATGATGGCCGCGAGCAGGATGACGGTTCGGATCGCGAGCTCGCGTTGCAAAGCGCGCTGGATGCCGCCTTTGGTACCGGCGCCACAATCGTGCGCGTCCACGTCGAACACAATACGACGGCGACCGAATCGCATGACGTCAAGCGCAGCCCCGATCGGCAAGGCTCGATCTCGCGGCACGATTTGGACGAGCGGTTCACCGATGTGAAGAAGAGCTATTCACGCAGCGCGACGACCGAAGATCACGGCAGCGACGTGCACGAGGAACGCAGCACGCTTGCAGCCGGCGCCCTTGCGCGCGTTTCAATCGCCGTCATCGTCGATGCGCGGCGCTCGCTCGACGTCGATAAGATTCGCGAAGTCGCTGCTGCTGCCGGCGGCTACGATCCACGTCGTGGGGACACATTGTCGGTCGAGGCGGTCGCGTTCGATCGGCCGTACGGCGTCAGTCCGCAACCGTTTGCGTACGCCCTTGGCGTGCTGGGCGAGGCGATTCCCGGCGTGGCGCTCGCCGCGATGGTGATTGTCATCGTGCGCGTCGCTGCACGGCCTGCGTTCGCCCTGCTGAACGATACCGCGCGTCGCATGCAACTCGAGCGCGAGACGCCGGCCGGCGCGTTATCGCCGCAAGAAATCTTCGAACGCTTGCGCGGGGAGCCGGCGCATGTCGTGGCCACAATCGTTGCGCGTCTACCATCGCCGCTTGCAACTGCTGTGCTGGAGCTGTACCCGATTGACGAACGTCGCGCGATCGTCGCGCGTCTTGCGCGCAAGCCGACGCGTCTGGTCGCGACGCTCGATGGGGAAGTGCTGGTGCGATGAGCGTGGAGTTCAAGAGCCTCGCTGAGATTTTGCGCGAGATGCGGGCAACGTCACCCGTAATCTCGCCGTTGATCGCGGAGCCGCTGCCCGTCGCAGAAGAGCCCGAAGCGATCGTGGAAGATGAAGACAGCGACGATCGGCTTCCCCAAGCGCGCACGCTCGAACGATTCGAACGTGCGCTGCGCAGATTACTCGAGGAAATCGCGGCCGAAGTCCTCGGACGCGAGCTGCTTCTCGCTCCGAGCGATATCGACGCGATCGTGATGCGTCTGCGGGAACGTTTCGGTTTTTCTGATGCGATGGTGACGTGTTCGGACGCCGACATTACCGTTGCTTGGGACGGCACGGAAATCGACGCGTCGCTTGGGCGCCGTCTTCGTTCGGCGATCGAACGCGCGCTCGCATGATCGTCGTTCGCGGGCGTGTTACCTCGAACCGAGCCCATCGCGTCGAGGCGAAGATGCGCGGCGTGCGTCTGGGCGATCGCGTTTCGATCCGTGCGCGTGGAGAAGACGTTGCAGCAGTCGTTGTTGCCGCCGAAGGCGCGCGCACCGTGCTCTCGCTGCTCGACGATGCGCGGCGCGTAACGCTGGGCGACGTTGTCGAGCGTGAAGACGCGGGCGATTATACGGTGCTTGGGACGAGTTTGTGCGGACGCGCAGTCGACGGAATAGGACGCCCGCTCGATGGTCTGCGCTGCGCCCAACGGTTCGCGCTTTTCGATCGAGCGTTATCTCCGCGCCCCACTACCTCTCGAGCGACGCGCGTTTTCGCGGCCGCTGTGGACCGGCGTTCGCGCAATCGACGCGTTGCTGACGCTCGCGCGTGGAATGCGGCTCGGCATTTTCGGTCCGCCAGGCGCCGGAAAATCATCGCTGCTTCAAACGATAGCGCGAGACATACGGGCAGATGCAGTTGTCGTCGCCTTGATCGGTGAGCGCGGCGCGGAAGCCGAGCGGTATTTCACAATCCGCAGCGAGCGTATGACGATCGTGTGCGTGCCCGCCGATCGGACTGCCGGTGAGCGCGTGGCCGCGGCGGAGCTCGCGATGGCGCAGGCATGCCGGTTGCGCGACTGTGGGCTCGACGTCGTTCTCATACTGGATAGCTTGGCGCGCTACGCGCAAGCGCTGCGAGAGATCGCGCTTTCATATGGTGAGCCGCCCGGACGGGGCGGCTACCCTCCGACGGTTTTCGCGCGGCTGGCCGAACTGTGCGAGTGTGCCGGCGCGACGGCGAACGGATCCGTGACGCTGCTCGCGACCGTCCTTTCCGATATCGCCGACCCCTCCGACCCGCTCGCCGAAGCTGCCCGCTCACACCTCGACGGCCACCTCGTCCTCTCGAGAAGCCGCGCCGAGCGCGGTGCCTTCCCCGCAATCGATGTCCCAGCCAGTCTCAGCCGCCCGATGCCGGCCGTCGTCGAACCTCGTCACCTCGGCGCTGCGGCCCGCATCCGGGCCGCCCTCGCCCGGCTCGAGGACTCCCGGGAAGCCCGCGCGCTCGGCCTGGCCCCTCCCGATCCCCAGGAAAATGCCCTCGAGGACTTTGTGCGCCAAGATTCTCAACCAGAGCTTATCGTTCGGACCCTAGGCGCGCTCCATCACCTTGCCGATAGAATATAAGCATGGATTTTGACTCGGGCATTTTCCGCATTCAGGCTCGGATCGATCAGATTTTCGGGGTCGACCCAGCCGAACAGACGACGCCTACCATCTCGAACGTCCCCAGTGGGCGCTTCGCGTCGATGGTGCAGCAGCAAGTGGCGGGTCAAGATGGTGCCGCAGCGGGGCCGCAAGCGACGCCGGCTATCGAGCAACTCGTTCAGTCCAACAGCGCCGCACAAGGTGTCGACCCGGATCTCATCCGCGCCATCATGGCGAACGAATCAGCATTCGATCCGAACGCTACCTCGAGCGCCGGCGCGCAAGGCCTGATGCAGCTCATGCCGCAGACCGCCGCGGAAGTCGGCGTGACCAACAGCTACGATCCGTCGCAAAACGTTGCGGGCGGCACGAAATATCTTCGCGGGCTACTCGATCGTTTCGGCGGCAATCTGACCAATGCGGTCGCAGCGTACAATGCAGGTCCGGAAGCCGTCGAGCAACATAACGGCGTCCCGCCGTATCCCGAGACACAGTCGTACGTCAAGAACGTTCTCGACACATACACGCAGTACAAGTCGGGAAAATAACTAGATAACATCGCGCCGCTAGACTGCGCATCATGCACGCAGTCGCCGCGAAGTTTGACCTTGTCGCTGTACGATCGCCTGGTGTAGATCGACGCGCTTTATCTAAAGCGTGGTATGACGCTTTGCATCTGGCTTCTCGTTCTGCGTCGGGACCGCGACGCTCGGTTTCTCAGCGCGGTAACATTCCTCTCCTGGACGCTCGACTTTTCCATCCTGGAAAAGTCTGCTCGCCCACTTTTCCCTCTCGCCATCCTGGCGGAGCCTGTCCTGAGCGTAGCGCAGCGAAGTCGAAAGGGGAAAAGCTGGAGCGTCCGTCGAGAAATGTCACCGCGACTGAGCTCCCTACGAAGAGATCTTTGGAAGAGCGCAGGGCGCGACTTACTTCATTAGCTGGCGACATTCTCGAGCGATTGCGCGCACAGCCGAGGGCGACGCGGTTTGTTTTTGAGGTGCCGCAAGGGCGCGTTTGTCTTTACGTCGTGCGCGGCGAGAGGCGTGTGCAGATCGTTGCGTTTTGTCCGGCTGCGCTGCGCGATGTGGTGGAGAGGGCGTTAGCTCAGGTGAGGTACGCGCTATGAATCTTGGTGTTGCGAATGCGGCGGAGAACGTCGAGCGACGCGCTGAGGATTTGCGGATGGTTTTTACCGGAGGGGCGCAGCCGAATTTTCAAGACGCGCTTCGGCCCGAGCGCGCAGAGCTGACGAACGATCCGTTGTCTGTGGCGTTGCCGGCGGATGCGTACTTGGTTGGCGGCGATGTTTCGCGGCCGGTATATACCCGCGATGGCGAGCTTGCGGTGCGCGATGGCGTTCTCATCAGCAGCGATGGGACGCCGGTGCTCGGGTTTGTTGATGGCGATGCATCGGGCGTGCCGCGTCCTTTGCAGATCGAAGCGAACGACGCGTTGTTGGGACGCGCGCAGGATATTCGCGTCGAACCCGACGGTGTGTTCGGGTATGCGCGCAGCGTCCTCGATCCGAAAACCGGCGAGTCGAGCGTTGAACGTGTCGTCGTTGGACGCGTCGCATTGGCGCGATTTCCCGCGGGCACGCGTCTCGAGCGCAGCAACGCGACGCATGTGGGCGCTCCCGCGCACGTCGTCCCGTATGTCGGATCGCCGAACGACGGAAGCTTCTTGCCGATCGAAACGCAACGGCGCGCGCTCGGGCGGCTCGATTCGGATGCTGCCATCTCGCGTCTGCAAGATGCCTATCTCGCGATGCGCGCGCTGGGTGCCGTCGAACGCTCGCAAAATGCGTTTGCGCGCGGAGCAGCCGACCTCGTTAAATGAACGTTCGCGAGCTGGCATGGACGACGGATTCGCGCGCGTGCTTCGAACGGCGCGTTCCCTTCGACTTGCGTTTGATCGCGGCGTTTGCGCGCGCGGCCGAGTCGTGCGCCTCGGATCTTTTGGGCGAAGCGATTGCTATCGACGCTTTCCCACCCGTTCACTTGGAAGCTGTGACGTGGGCGCGTCTCTGCGACGGAAACCTCGTCTTCGAGATGACGGTTGAGGCCGGCGATCTGAGCATCGTGTTTTCGCCGAAAGCTGCGCGACGAATCGTTGGCTGTGCGTTCGGCGAGAGCTCCTCGCATCACGAGAAAATGCTTTCCGCAATCGAGATGCGAGTCTTGGAACGCTTCGTCGTGGAGCTTGCGGACCGGCTCAAGCCGATTCGTGGCTCGTGCAACGATGCGGTTGCACGAACGCGCTCGCCGGCCGATCGTCGTGCATATTGTGAGCTGCGAATCCCCGCACCGCTCGATGTCGCGATCGGTGTCGCGGCCGCGATGAACGAAAAGCCTCCACAAATTGGGCCGACGATCGCAGCCGAGGTCCTCGAAGATTGCCCCATCGAATGCTCGGTGCAGCTCGCCGTCGCGGCCTTCAATATCTTTACAATCGCGGGTCTGGCGCCCGGCAATGTCGTCCCCCTCGAAACCAAGGTGGGCCCGTACGCGACGCTGAACGCTGGGCCCGACCCCATCGCTCTGGGCGAAGGCGGCGTACTCGGCGATCGATCCGCCTTCAAGGTATACGAGTTGATATGAGAGTCTCGGAGAACGGCAAGAATCTCGACCTGCTCCTGAACGTTTCGCTTCAGGTCACTGCTGAATTGGGCAAGGCGAAGATGAATGTCCGCGACATTCTCAAGCTCGGCACGGGCTCCGTCGTCGAGCTCGACCGCCTGGCCGGCGGCCCCGTCGACCTGCTCGTGAACAACAAACTCGTCGCGCGCGGCGAGGTCGTCGCGATCGACGATAATTTCGGCGTCCGTATTACCGAACTGATCGAACGCCCCGAAACCCCCTAGACCCGCCGCGGTAATCTCGGCGAAATTCGCCGCGCCCACCATGGCTGTGGTGGACGATCTTTTCGCGCTTTTCGCGCATACGCGAGCGTCGCTGCCGCTCGACGCGCTCGCGGGACTGACGCTCCTTTCAATTGTCCCGTTCATTGCGGTGATGACGACGTCGTTCGTTCGAATCGTTGTCGTCCTCTCACTCGTGCGATCGGCAATCGGCTCTCCGACGATTCCGCCGAGCATGGTACTCACGGGACTTGCAATCGTTCTCACGATGCTGGTGATGACGCCGACGATTCAAGCGATTCAGCACGACGCGCTCCAACCGTACGTGCACGGTCGCCTTTCGCAGAGCGCATTCGTCGCACGCGCGGTCGAGCCGCTGCGGAAATTCATGATCCGCCAGACGCGTGCAAAGGATCTCGCTCTCTTCGCACGGGTTTCGCATCGATCGTCGGGCGAGATTTCCGTGCTCGTCCCGGCCTTCGTCGTCGGTGAGCTGCGCAGCGCGTTCGCGATCGGCGTGGCGTTGTATCTGCCGTTTCTCGCGATCGATCTTGCGGTCGCGGCGATCTTGATGAGCCTCGGCATGATGATGTTAAGCCCGCCGATCGTCTCTTTGCCCCTGAAACTGCTGCTGTTCGTCACGGTCGACGGCTGGGCGCTCGTTTGTGCGGGGGTGACCACCAGCTTTAGATAAAAAGCGGATATGTTGTTACGAGCCCCCTCGGGGAATGTAGCTTGCATCGGAATGATGATGGGCTCGACGGCTGGGGGCCCCATGCGAAGCATGGGGGGCGCGGAGCCTGGGGCGGAGCGCCTTTAAAATGCGCATCACTGAGTCGCTCGTGCAGCGGCAGCCGTTTTTCTCCTTCGAATTCTTCCCACCGAAGAACGATGACGGCGTGCGCTTGCTTTTTGAGGCGATCGCACAGCTGCGGGTTTTGCAGCCGGCCTTCGTTTCGATCACCTACGGCGCAGGCGGGTCGACCCGTGCGCGCACGGTTGAGCTCGCCAAGCGGATCCGCAACGACCTGGGTCTGGACGTCATGGCGCATGTTACGTGCGTCGGTGCCACGCGCGATGAGCTGCGTACGCTTTTCGATGATTTGGCTGCAGCCAATATTGAAAACATCATGGCGTTGCGCGGCGACCCTCCAAAGGGAGAAGAAGCGTTTAGCGCTTCGAAGGACGGCTTCGCCCACGCCGGCGAGCTTATCGCAATGCTCGCCAAAGAGTATGCGTTTTGCATCGGTGCCGCGTGCTATCCCGAAACGCATCCTGAGGCATTCAACGCCGAAACGGATTTGCGCTACGCGGCAGAAAAAGTTCGCGCCGGCGCGCACTTCTTGACGACGCAGCTCTTTTTCGACAACGAACGCTATTTCACGTTCGTGGAGCGTGCACGCAGCATGGGGATCACGGTTCCGATCCTTCCCGGCATCATGCCGATTACGGACTACCGCCAGATCAAGCGGTTCACCGAAATGTGCGGGTCGGAAATTCCGCTCCGACTGCGCTCGGAGCTCGAGCGCCGCGCCGACGAGCCTGAAGCAGTGGTCGATCTGGGCGTCGCATTCGCAACGCTGCAGTGCGCGGATCTGCTCGCCCGTGGCGCGCCCGGAATCCACTTCTATACACTAAATCGCTCGCCGGCAAGTCGCGCTGTGTGCTCCGCGCTCCGCGCCGCAAATCGCTGGCCAGGTCTAACGCTTCAGGTTTAGCGAAGCTTCGAGCCTAACGATGGCTTTATGGCTCGTTCGTATTGTCGTGCCCATGATGATTGCTACCTCCGGAGCATTCATGGCCGTGGCTTGGTTGGGACACTTGCGATTCAAGGGGCTGACGTTTATTGCGGCTCTTGTGATTAGCTGGGCGATCGTGATCCCTGAATACGTTCTGAATGTCACGGCAACACGGCTCGGGAACCGCACGGGAGCGTTCACCGGCGCACAAATGGGCGCCGTGCATTTGTGTTCGGGAATCGTTTGCGTCGCGCTCGTATCCCGGTTCATGCTCGGAGAACCGCTCAGCGGCCAGCAAATCGCAGGTCTCGGGCTGCTCGCGGTTTCGCTCGTCCTGATCCTTTCCCACGTAGGTTAGCAATCACGTAACCTCGGCGTCATAGCGGCCGTGTAGGCTGCGAAGATGGCGGCGTTGGACGGCCTTCTGCGCGAGGCTCTTACGGTCAGTGCACTGTTGGCGTTGCCGGCGGTTGTGCTGGCAACGATTGTGGGAACCGCGGTTGCGGTTTTGCAAGCCGCTTCGCAAGTTCACGAACAGACGCTGACGCTGCTGCCGAAACTGATTGCGATCGGCGTGCTCGTCGCGGTCTTCGGAGCATTCGGATTGCGGCTTTGCGCCGGTTTGTTCGCGAATGCGATCGAAGCGCTTCCGGCGGTCGTCCACGGCGCGTGACCGCGACGCTATTTGCCGTCTTTGCGCGGGCGGTCGGATTCTTCGTGCGCGCGCCCGGGTTTTCGCGGACGAATGTCCCTGCGAGCGTTCGCGCGCTCTTCGCCTTCGTGCTTGCGATCGCGGTGTTACCGAGTGCCGGAAGTCTTCGCGAGCATTCGGCGACGGCGCTGCTTGCAATCGTCGTAAGCGAGGCACTAACCGGCGCGGTATTCGGCTTTGGCGCGACGCTCGTCTTTGAAGCGGTCGCGGCTGCGGGACGCATGCTCGACGATCTCGTGGGCTTGCGTGCGAGCGTCCCCGGAATAGGCGTGGCGCCGGTCGGGTTCGGTGGTTTGTGGCTGCTCGTTTTCGTTGCGGCCTACTTCGCGCTGGGGGGAATCGATGCGCTGATCGTTGCGTTCGCGAAGACGTTTTCACTCGTCCCGTTAGGCACCGCCGTCGACATCGGGACGCTCCGCAACGTCGCCCTCGGATATGCTCCGCAGCTCGTTCGATTGTGCCTTGCGCTCGCGACACCGGCAATCTGCGTGACCCTCTGCGTTCACGCTGGTCTCGCGGTGCTGGCGCGGGTCATCCCGCGTTTCGGGCATCTGTCTCTCGCATACCCGGCCGCGTATGCCGGCGTATTGCTGGTCGCGTTTGCCTCGCTGGCGAGCTTTGGCGATTTGTTCGCGTACCAGTGAAGTCATTCGAGCCGACACCTTCGCGGCTCGACCGCGCGCGACGCGAAGGTGATCATCCGATTTCGCGAGACGCCGTCGCGGTTGCAAGTTTCTGCGGTGCATTGCTCGGACTTCTAGCGGCGCTTCCGCTTGTTCGATCGGCGCTCTTCGAAGGTTTGCGGACGATCTTGAATCACGGCAGCGACGCGCGAATCGTGACGGCAACGTGTATTGCCGTCGTTGGAACATGCGGCGGTGGCGTGTTCGCAGCCGTTCTTGCAACGTTCGCGCAGACCCGTGGCCCTTCGATGCGGCCGCTCGCGTTTCGGCTGAGCCTTACGCCTCCGCTGGGGAGCGGCAGTGTGCACGCAGCGCGCTCGCCGTGATCGCCGGTCTCGTTGTTATCGCATGCGCGATCGCGCCTGTACCGAGCGCAATCTCGCGTGTCGATCGAAGGCGCGGCCGCAATTGGCTTCATCGCTGCCGTTATCGACCTGCTCGTCGTGCGGAAGAGTTGGCGCCGGCGTCTGCGGATGACGTTCGACGAACTGCGACGCGAGATGCGCGAGCACGATGGCGACCCGCAGGCGCGCGCACGCCGGCGGCGCCTGCACCGCATGATGGTCCGCGGCGCGCTTCGTCACGTTCGCCGCGCCACGTTCGTCGTCGTCAATCCGACGCACATCGCAATCGCCGTCCGCTACGTCGCCGAGGAAATGCCGGTTCCATTGATTTTAGTTCGGGCCGCAGACGAAGGCGCATTGCGCGTCAGAAAGCTTGCGGCGGAGACGCGCATACCGCTCATCGAGAATCCGCCGCTTGCGCGTCAGCTCTACGCGCACGATGCCCTCGGGCCGATACCACCCGAGCTCTATCTCGCCGTCGCGCAGATCATCGCAGCGCTGCAGAGAGAATCGTAGTGCGCTCAACCTACGCATTCGCGGGCGTCGTGCTGGGAATCGTGTTCGTGCTGGTGGTTCCATTGCCGCCGGTGCTGCTCGACTTGCTCTTAGGGATCGATATCCTGTGCGCCGCGCTGGTGCTGATGGTTGCGATTCGAATCGAAGAGCCGTTGCAATTCTCTGCGTTCGCGCCGGCACTTCTGGTCGCGACGCTCTATCGTCTCGCGCTTGACGTCTCAGCAACACGGCTGATTCTGACACACGGCGACGAACCGGGCGGTGTCGGAGCAGTAATTCCGGCGTTCGGCGCGTTCGTCGTCGGCGGCAGCCCGATCGTTGGGCTGATCGTGTTTTCAATCTTGATCACGATTCAATTCGTGGTCGTCGCTACCGGCGCCCAACGCGTTGCCGAGGTGGCGGCGCGGTTCACGCTCGATGCGATGCCGGGAAAGCAAATGGCGATCGATGCCGAGGTGCACGCGGGCCTGCTCGAACCGGACGCCGCGCGCGCCCGCCGCGCGCGAATTCAAGCCGAAGCGGATTTCTACGGCGCGATGGACGGCGCCGGAAAGTTCGTCAAGGGCGATGCGGTTGCTGCACTCGTGATCGTTCTCTTGAATCTGGTTGGCGGAATCGCGATAGGTCTTACCCATGGTCTCGCACCGGCCGATGCGTTTGCGCGTTATGCGATTCTTTCAATCGGAAACGCGCTCGTAACGACGCTGCCGGCGTTCTTGATCTCGCTCGCGATGGGACTGATGGTCACGCGTGCCGCCGTCGAGCGTTCGCTCGGCAGCGATCTCGCGCAGCAGCTGCTCGCGCGTCCGGACGCGTTGCGCGGCGCCGCAACGTTGATCGGCATTCTCGCGTTCGTCCCCGGACTTCCGGGGCCGCTCTTTGCGACGCTTTCGGCTTTTGCGTTCCTGGCATCCCATCTTGCGCAACGTAAGCTTCGCGACGAGAGTGCATCCGTGCGGAAAAAATATTCCGATGCGCGCCGCGTTGCATTGCGTCGTCCGGAGAGCGCGCTCGGTCTCGTCGGCGTTGATGCGATAGCAATCGACGTCGGTGCGGACTTGCTCGCCCTGCTCAAGCCGCCGTACGACGAAGCGCTGCTCGATCGGATAGGTGAGATTCGCCGCGCGCTTGCAATCGAGATTGGAATCGCGATTCCAGGCGTGCGCCTGCGCGACGATCTCACGCGCGAGAAGGACACGTACGCAATTCGCGTGCACGATGCCGTTGCGGTCGTCGGCCGCTTGCAGCTTGGCCGGCTGCTCGCTGTCGGCAACGAAGATCTTTTGGCAAACGTCGCCGGTGAGACCGTTCGGGAGCCCGTCTACGGTCTTACCGCGCGCGCCATCGATCCCGCCCTACGATCCGATGCTGAAAAGTCGGGACTCATCGTATTCGACCCGATTTCGATTCTAGGTTCGCATCTTGCGGAAGTCGCGCGACGACACGCCGCCGAACTTTTCGGCCGCCAAGAGTTTGCGACGCTGCTCGAGCATCTTCGCGCAGTCGCGCCGGCGATCGTCAAAGAGATCGGCGACACCGTGCCCGTCGCACTTGCGCATCGAGCCTTCGTGCTGCTCTTGCGAGAGAAGATGTGGCCGCGCGATCCGCTCGTCGCACTCGAAGCGCTGATCGACGCGAGCGCCGGTCGCGAACCGCGCGAGCTGGCGGAAGCGATGCGCCGGCGCATCGTTCCACTCGAGTTGCGCCGTCGTAATCGCGTCCCGCACATACTCGTGGCGGCGCCCGATCTGGAAGAGACGTTGCTGCGCTACGACGATCCGGAACTCGGCGTTGCGCCGGATCCCGGTTTCGCGCTTGGACTACGTTCGGCGCTCGCTGCGCACACCGGCGCGATCGTCACCGGTTCGCGCGCCAGACCGTTACTTGCCGAGCTTGTCGTGCGATGGGGACTCGAGCTCGAAGTGTTCTCTTACGCTGAGCTGCCGCGCGAAATGCCGCTCGAACCGATCGGAACGCTCGCCGTCGAGCACGACGGGCAAAGTCCCGTGACGGTCAGCACGCAGTCGATCTCCGAGAATCCACGCGTCGAGCCAATCGCTACGGCAAGATCGGCAAGCCCCGGCGCGGTGATGTTGACCAGCTGAGTGCACTTTGTACACAAAAGGTGATGATGTTTTTCAAGCACGGCTTCGAAGCGTGCCGCTGAACCCGCGTGCGAAAACACTTGCACGAGGCCAAGTTCGCGCAGGATATCGAGCGTGCGGTAGATCGTCCCAAGGCTGACGCCGGGAAGCTCAACCCGAACGCGTTCTAAAATTGTTTCCGCAGAAAGATGTGCTGCGCCGTCTAGAGCGCGCAGAATCGCGGCGCGCTGCTTCGTCAGACGATATTTCGTCTGAAGAAGGCCGGCGTCGACCCCCTTAACATCCACCATCTCAAGCGCCCTCATTCGCGGTTTGACCCGGGATGCCGACCCTGCTACAATCTTGCGGTTCTCCCCTTCCCGCGGGCGGAAAATGTGGTCTAGATTCAAAAATCCATTGAAGGCGGCACTGCTGGTCGTCTTCGTCGCCCTTTGCGTTTGGGCGATTGTCCCCGTTCAACAGAAAATACGATTGGGTCTCGACCTGCGCGGAGGCGTTCAGGTCATTTTGCAGTTGCAGCCGACCAAAGACGTCCCGGCCATCACGAGCCAGGTGCAGAGCCAGGTCGTGCAAGTCATCGACAATCGTATCAACGGCTTAGGAGTTACGGAACCACAGATCACGCGCGTCGGCAACGATCGGATTCTGGTCGAGCTGCCTTCAGTGAAGAATCCCGACGAAGCGATTCGCGCGCTCAAAGACGTCGCGCATCTCGAATTCAAGATCGTCCCGGAGCAAGTTGCGACTCGTGCGTATGCGGCGCAAACCTCGGGCAAAGATCAAGCCTACATTCAAGGAAGCGTCCAAAAGCCGTCACCGGCATACCTTGCCAGTGGAGCGACGATCTATAGCGGCGCCGAGCTAAAGGGCGCTCAGGCTTCCTACGATCAAAGCGGCCACCCGAAGATCGACTTTCAAACGAAGAATCCGGGCAAGTTCGATTCGCTGACGCGCAAGTATATACATCAGGATCTCGGCATCTTCTTGGACGGCAGCTTCGTTTCGTCGCCCGTGATTCAATCGCCGATCGGCGAAAGCGGCGAGATCACCGGAAACTTCACCGAAGACGACGTCGTGCGCATCGCAAACGAGCTCGACGCCGGTGCGCTGCCCGTCCCCGTCGTGATCATCTCTGACGATACGATCGGCCCCGTACTCGGACAGCTCGACTTAACGGAATCGCTGTACGCTGCGGCGCTTGGTCTCGGCCTCGTCCTGGTTTTCATGGTCATCGTCTATCGCTTGCCGGGATTGCTCGCCGATTTGGCACTCGTCGTGTACGTCGTCGCCCTCTTAGCGCTGCTCGCGGTCAATAAAGCCACGCTCACGCTTCCCGGCATCGCCGGATTCGTGCTCTCGATCGGTATGGCGGTTGACGCCAACGTCCTGATCTTCGAGCGACTCAAAGAAGAGCTTTGGGCGGGGAAGACCTTGCGTGCCGCCGTGCGCACCGGATTCGCGCGCGCGTTTACGACGGTTTTCGATAGTCACGTGACGACGATCGTCGGTGCGGGCGTTTTGTTCATGCTCGGAACCGGGACGGTCAAAGGCTTTGCGTACACGCTCTTTTGGGGAACGGTATTCTCGCTTGCCACGGCGGTGTACATCACGCGCTTCTTCATGGACGTCGTCGTCGATTCGGACGTCGTTACATCACCGTCCGCGTATGGAGCGAGCGCGAGCGATATCGCTGCAGTGCGGGCCGAGCTAACGAAAGCCGGAGTCTAGCGTGTTCTTCCGGCGTCTGAATTGGAACATCGTCGGCTGGTTCCGAATCGTCTCGGCGATCTCGTATGTCGTGATCGCGGCCGGCCTCATTACGATGGGCGTGCATTGGCACGATACGGGCACGCCGCTTCGCCTCGGTCTGTCGTTCACGGGCGGAACCGACGTGACGCTCAAATTCGACAAAAGCGTCACGCAAGCGCAAATCATTTCGGCTCTCTCGTCGATCGGCGTTAGCGACGAGCGGGTCAACACGCTCACCAAAACCGGTGACGTGCCGGATTCGCGCTGGAGCATCGAGACGCAAACCGACTTCGGCAACGACACGTCCAAACTGTGGGGTGCGCTCGGGAACCTAGCGACCGTCGATCGTGGGCAATCATCGATCTCGACGGTCGGGCCGACGCTTTCGCACGAGTATCTGCTGCACGCGCTCTACGCGCTCGTCATCGCGATCACGATCCAATTCATCTATATCGCGTTCCGCTTCGGCTGGAATTATATCTTCGGCCTTGTTGCGATCATCGCGCTGGTACGCGACTCGCTGATGATGATCGGTATCTACGCGATCGCCGACAAGCGCGTCGATGACGCGTTTCTTGCCGCGGTTCTCACGGTCATCGGCTACTCGGTCATGGATACGATCGTGATTCTGGACCGGATTCGCGAGAACACCAAGGTCATGGACGGCGAACCCTACGAGCGGATCGTCAATACTTCGATCCTGCAGACGATGACGCGCTCGGTGAACACGCTCGCGACCGTCATCATCACCCTGGTCGCGCTCTTGGCACTGGGCGGAGCGTCGCTCAAGAACTTCGCATTCGCGCTGCTCGTCGGCATCTGTTCGGGCGGTTATCACTCGATCTTCTACTCGGCGCCGCTCGTCGTTAGACTGCGTAAGCAGCAGCTGGAACGCGCCCAACGCCGTCGCGCACTCGGCCTCAGCACGCCGGTCGCGCGCCCGCGCACCGTCGCCGAAGCCAAGGCGCAAGCCGCGCGTTCCGCGATCGAGCGCGAAGCGATTTTGGCTGCGCGCAAAGAGCGCAAGGAAAAGGGAAAGTCCGAGAGCAGCGGCGACGCGCGGCACACGCGCTACCGGAAGCGTCGCGTGGTGACGGCTGCGACCGAAACGATCGAGCCGGAGATTGAGGAGATCGATCCGCTCGACGCGCAACGCGCCGGCCTGCACGACGAAGCACTTGAACAAGGCCATGAGGAGATAAAACTCAATCTCGAAGAGACCGAGTAAGTCTCTTAGTTCGCGGGGCTTGCCTCCCGCGACTCCGTCCGAGGCCGCGTTCGAGCGGCTCCTCGTGACGTTCGATGAGGAAAAAAGCGAATCGAGCGCGTTCGTCGACGCGCTCTTCGCCAAGTCTGCGCAGTTTCTGGATCGCGATCGCTATGCGAATATCGGCGATTCGGGCGAATTCAATACCAAACTGGCGGGCGTCAGCTTCGAAGGGCGTCAGGACATCGCTGCGGGCGTGCGCCCGGGCGCAACGATCGAGCTGCGCCGCCAACCCGATAATCCGCACGATTCAAACGCAATCGCCGCATTCTACGGAGCCTTGCAGCTCGGCTTTCTGAAACGCGACCTGGCACAGAAACTGGCGCCGCTCATCGATGGCGACGGCCGTCGCTATAGCGCCGAGGTGACGGCTGTAACGGGCGGAGGCAACGGGCGTTCGTTCGGTGTGAATATTCGCGTGAGGCGCACCGATATCGTTCGCGCGCGCGCGCAGGCCGTGAAGGCTTCAGGTCCGCCGCGACACGATGACGTCGTGCGCGCGCTGATCGGAACGCATCCGCTGCGCGAATCGCAGTCGCTGGTCGTCGAACGCGTCGAAGATGGACGCAACACGCTCGCAGTCATGGGCACGGGTCGCGGCAAGTCGTTTTGTTTTCAGTATCCGGCTGCAATTCGCGCGCTCGAACGCGGCGCAAAAACGCTTGTCATCTATCCGCTGCGCGCGCTCGCGAACGATCAGTTCTTGGCGCTCGAGCGCAGACTCGGCGACCTCGGCATTCGGATGTTTCGGGCAAACGGCGCGATCGACGGTGCGGAACGGGCCGAGCTGATGGCGGTGCTCGAGAACGGTGAGTGGGACATCGTCTGCTCGACGCCCGAGTTCATCGAGTATCACAGCGAGCGCTTTAGCGCGCCGCAAAGCCGCCCGTCACTGCTCGTAATCGACGAAGGTCACCATCTCTACGAGTCACGCCACCGGCCGGCGTACGCGAAGCTCGCCGAGATGCTGCCGAAGCTCGGGATGCCGCAAGTGCTCGCCTTGACGGCGACGGCGACCGACAATGCGTTCGCGCACATCCGTCGCGAGCTCGGCATCGATGCCTGGGTGATCGATGCGACGATTCGTGAGAACCTGCACGTCGTGGACGCCCGCAACATCGAAAAAAAGGAAGCCTATTTGATCGACGTGCTGCGCGAGGGCGGGAAAGGGATCGTCTACTGCAACTCGCGGAGCGGCGCGACCAACGTGGCCGAGAAACTTCGAACCGCACTCGGCAACGACGTTGCCTTCTATCACGCGGGGATGGGCTCAGCCGATCGCGCGATGGTCGAAAACTACTTTCGCGACGGCGCCCTGCGTGTCGTCGTCGCGACCTCTGCGTTCGGCGAGGGAATCGATCTGCCCGACGTTCGCAACGTTTTTCTCTTTCACCTCAGCTTTGACTTCACGCAGTTCAATCAGCAGTCGGGTCGAGCCGGCCGCGACGGTGCCGACGCCAATATCCACTTGCTTTTCGGCGAGAGCGACAAGGGTCTCAACGAGTTTCTGATCGATTGCGAAGCGCCCAGGCTCGAGACGCTGCGCGAGATCTACCGGGCCGTGCGCGGCTTCGCACGCGACGGGATCGCGCGCGTCGACAACGAGACGGTCGCATCGACCCTCGACCTGCGCAACGTCCGAGCCTCGACGATCGGCTTTGCGCTGCTGATCTTTGCCGACGCCGGGCTGGCAGAGGTCGGCGTCGACGATGACGGGCGTTTCATACGAATCCTCGACGTCCCCGGAAAAATCGATTTGACGCAGAACGCGCGTTTTGCAGAAGGTGAAGCCGAACGCGAAAGCTTTGCGCGCTTCTGTTCGCTCGTGCTCGTGGAATCGACGGAAACCCTCGAGCGGATCATCAATCGTCCGATCTATCCGCAAAACGTGAGGCTCATCGAATGATCTACGACGATATCTTCAGTACACCCGAAATGCGCGCGGTATGGTCGGACGAACGCCGCGTCCAGTACTATCTCGACGTCGAAAAGACGCTTGCGCTCGTGCAAGGACGGCTCGGCATCATCCCGCAGAATGCGGCTGCCGAAATCGCGAAGCATTGCACGGTCGAAGAAATAGACTTCGTAAAGCTGAAAGCTGCGACCGAACGCGTCGGCTTCCCGATAATGCCGGTCGTCCAGCAGCTCACAGCCTCGTGCGCGGACGGTCTCGGGCAATGGTGCCACTGGGGCGCAACGACGCAAGACGTCACGGACACGGCAACGGTTTTACAGATGCGTGCCGGGTTCGAACTGATCGAGCGCGATATGCATACTGTTATGGACGCGCTCGCGAGCCTCGCGCGCACGCATCGTGAGACGCCGATGGTCGGACGCAGCCATCTCCAGCAAGCCGTGCCGATGACGTTCGGCTACAAGGTTGCGGTCTGGCTTTCGGGGTTCCAACGCCAGTTGGAACGACTCCGTGAAATGAAACCGCGAGTGTTGATCGGCGAGCTCGGCGGTGCCGTCGGAACGCTCGCGTCGCTCGAAGGTCGCGGATTCGAGGTGCAGGACGCCGTCATGGATGAACTTGGGCTTGGACGCCCACCGATCGCGTGGCACGCGATGCGCGATACGATCTGTGAAGCCGGAAATTTTCTCGGACTCTTATGCGGGTTGCTCGAGAAGATCGCACTCGACGTCAAGCTGATGATGATGACGGAGCTCGACGAGGTTGCGGAACCGGCAGGCGCCGGTCAACGCGGCGGTTCGAGCACGATGCCGCAAAAACGCAATCCGATCTCGTGCGCCTATATCACGGCGTGCGCGGGCGTCGTGCGCCAACACGTTGCCGGATTGCTCACGGCCATGGGCTCGGATCTCGAGCGCGCTACGGGACCGTGGGAAATCGAATGGCTTGTGCTGCCCGAGATCTTTTGCCTCACCGCAGGTGCACTCGCGCAGGCGAAGTTCATGCTCGGCGGTCTGGAAGTCCATCCCGAGAGCATGCTGCGGAATCTGCAAATCACCGACGGCTTGATCAACACCGAAAACGTGATGATGGCGCTCGGCCCGAAAATGGGTCGCGAAATCGCGCACGACAAAATTGCTGCGATCTGCGTCGAGGTAGCAAAGGGTAAGGGTCGGCTCATCGATCTTCTTGCGGCGGATTCGGAGATTGCAAAAATCTTCGATCGCGCGGCGCTCGAAAAGTTGCTCGATCCGCGCAGCTACGTCGGGTTATCGGCAGCGATGGTCGATCGTGTTCTTAAGCGACGATAACGGGGTCTGACTCTGTCCCTCGACTACGCGCCTGCGGCGCTACGCTCGGGATGACATCGTGGGTGCGCAGCGATTCGACTTCGTCATCTGATAATCCAAGGTCATTCTTGAGCAAACGCGCGGTGTCGGCGCCGAGCTCCGAAGGTCCGGGGACGAGCGTAGCCGGTTCTGAGCCCAAGAATTCGGGTTGCGCGCGCATCATGCGCAGCGCACCGAACGTCGGATCTTCGACGGTGACGTACGAATTGCGAAATTGAATTTGCGGATTATCGAAGATGGTTTGGATCGTTTCGAGCGGCCCGATCGCGCAACCGAGCGGGATCAGCGTGTCCAGCACGTCCTGACGGGTGCGAACTTTGCACCAGGCCTCGATCGCGCGGTTGAGCGCGTCGCCGTTCTTGATGCGGTCGGTGTTCGTCTTGAAGCGAGGATCTTGAGCAAGCTCCTCACCGCCGATTGCGCGAATGAAGCGCTCGGCAATCGATTGCGAGCTGCCGGATAGCGCGACCCATAGACCGTCGCTGCACGCGAACGCCCCGCGCGGCGCGGTGAACTCGAGCTCATTGCCTTTGCGAATTGGAACGTGCCGCGTCTGATCGTAGTCCATCATGTGCAGCTCGGTGAGCTTCATTGCGGCTTCATAGATCGCGCAGTCGATGATCTCGCCTTCACCGGTCTCACGCGCCCGAACGTACGCGGCGAGGATCGCGCTTGTCGCGAGCATCGCCGCCATCGTGTCGGCGAGTGCAAACGGCGGAAGAAGCGGTGGCCGATCTTCCCAACCGCTGAGCGCTGCGATCCCGGTCATCGCTTCCGCGAGCGTTCCGAAGCCGGCCCGATCGCGATATGGACCTTCTTGTCCGAATGCCGTCATGCGCAAGATGATCAAGCGCGGATGTTGCGCGAGCAGCTCGCGCGGATCGAGATTCCAACGTTCGAGCGTGCCGGGACGGAAATTCTCGATGAGAATATCAAACGTTCCGAGCCATCGTCGAAAAATTTGTTGCGCTTCGGGTTGGTGGAGATCGAGTACAACGCTCGATTTATTGCGCGAAAGTGTTTTCCAGTAGATTCCTTCGCCGTGCTTCTCTGCACCGAAGTGCCGCGCGGGATCGCCTTTCCCCGGATGTTCGAGCTTGACGATTTCTGCACCGTAATCGCCGAGCTGCGCGGCGCACAGCGGCCCTGCGATCATCGTCGCGCAATCGAGGACGCGCACACCGCGGAGCGGCCGAGGGGCTGCTTCGGAAGCCATAAGCCGGAGTTCCCGGGGCTTGCAGCCAACCCCCTGGCAAGTGAATTACTTCCTGCGGCGTCCGATTTTTGCATCGGTCTGCTCGCTTTTTATCGTGTTGGTCGGGCTGATCACGATCCCGGCGCTTCCGATCTCACAGTATCCGCAAATCGCGCCGCCGACCGTTACCGTCACCGCGACATATGTCGGCGCAAGCGCGGAGACCGTCGAGCAAACGGTCACGATTCCGCTGGAAGAAGCGATCAACGGTACCGAAGGCCTGCGTTACATCAGCTCGCAGAGCACGAACAACGGCACGGTTACGATCACGTGCACGTTCTCGCTCGATACCAACCTCGATATCGCGGCGACCGACGTGCAAAATGCCGCGAACAGTACGCTGGGCGTACTGCCATCGGCCGTACAACAGACCGGACTTGTCATCAAGAAGAACTCCGGCTCGTTCGTGATCGCGTTCGGACTTTACGCGACCGATCCAAGCGTCAGCCGTCTCTTCATCGCGAACTACGCCGACATCTATTTGGTGGACGCGCTCAAACGCATCAAGGGCGCAGGCGACGTGCATACGTTCGGCGATCGCCGTTACGCGATGCGCGTCTGGATCGATCCGAAGCGACTGAATGCGCTCGGACTCACGGCACTCGACGTCGCCAACGCGATCGCGGCCCAGAACGTGCAAGTTCCGGCCGGCGCATTCGGCATGCCGCCGATTCCAAACAACACGCCGTTCCAGATTCCGATCGACGTCAGCGGACGCTTGGCGGATCCTACGCAGTTCGGGAACATCATCGTCAAGACGACTGCGAACGGCGGCTTCGTGCGCATGCGCGATGTCGGGCACGTCGAGCTCGGCGCGCAAGACTATTCGACCGAGCTGCGCTTCAACGGCCGTCCGTCGGTCGGCATTGCGGTTTTACAGCTGCCGAGCGCGAACGCGCTCGACCTTTCGCAGCGCGCGCGCACGACGATGGCCGAGCTTTCAAAGCACTTCCCGCCCGGTATGAAGTACGGACTGGCCTTCGATTCGAGCGAGTTCGTTCGCGAATCGATCAAGGAAGTCTTGATCACGCTCCTGATGGCAATCGCCCTGGTCGTCATCGTGATCTTCTTGTTCTTGCAAGATTGGCGCACGACGCTGATCCCGGCGATCACGATCCCGATCTCATTGATCGGAACGTTCTTTTTGATGAAGGTCTTCGGGTTCACGATCAACACGCTGACGCTCTTCGGTCTGACGCTCGCAACCGGGCTCGTCGTCGACGACGCCATCGTCGTCATCGAGAATATCGCGCGTTTCATTCAAGACAAAGGGATGGAACGCATGGAGGCCGCGCAGCAAGCGCTCAAAGAGATTTACGGTGCCGTCATCGCAAGCTCGCTCGTGCTGCTTTCGGTCTTCGTTCCGGTCGGCTTCTTTCCAGGTACGACCGGAAGGCTGTATCAACAGTTCGCATTGACGATCGCCTGTGCGATTGGAATCTCGCTCTTCTGTTCACTGACGCTCACGCCCGTGCTCTCGCGCTTGCTCATCAGCTCCGAAGAAGGCTCGCACGGCCGATTCTTCGATCTCGTCAACGTCGTCATTCAGTGGATGCGTACATCATACGATCGGACGCTTGGGCCGACGATGCGGCACGGCAAAGTCGTCGGCGCGCTGTTCGCGATCGGCTTGCTCGTAACAGGATACATCTTCACGCGCACGCCGAGTGCGTTCATTCCGGACGAGGACGTTGGTTATTTCTTCGTTCTGCTGCAAGCTCCGGACGGTTCGTCGCTGCCGTATACCTCGTCGGTCGCGCTCAAGGCCGAGAACGTCATTCGCGCGGAGCCCGATGTGCTGGATGTCTTCAGCATTCAAGGTTTCAGCTTCGTGGGACAAGGTCCGAACTTCGGACTGATGTTCGCGCACCTCAAGCCGTGGGGAGAACGGCCTGGTGCGCAGCACACGCTGAAGGCGATCTTGCAGCGCTTGAACGCAAAGCTCTCGCAGATTCCCGAGGGATCGATCGTGGCGTTCAATCCGCCTGCGATCTCGGGCGTTGGTAACGTCGGCGGATTCCAATTCGAGCTCGAAGATACGGGCAACATCGGCCTTTCGGCGCTAAGCGCGGCGGCGAAGCAGTTCGTTCGCAGGGCAAATCAAGATCCGAACCTGCGCTCGATCTACACGACTTTCCACGCGAACGCCCCGGAATTAGTCGTCGACATCGATCGTGACAAGGCCCAACAGATCGGCGTCTCGATCGCGGACATGTTCAGCACGCTTGCGATATACATGGGATCCGACTACATCAACGATTTCACGTATCTCAACCGTTCGTTCCGTGTCTACGCACAGGCCGACACGTCGTACCGGCTCTCGCAGCTGAACTTCCAGCGGATTTTCGTCCGCTCCGCGGGCGGCGGCTCGATTCCGCTTTCGGATATCGTTAGCGTGCATCCGGGCCAGGCGGCGCCGGTCATCACGCACTACAATCTGTTCCGCAACATCGAAGTTTTGGGACAAGCTGCGCCCGGTCACGGAAGCGGCGATGCAATCGCTGCGATGGAACAAGAGGCGAAGAGCTTGCCCGCGGGCGTGCAATACGAATGGACCGGTATCGCGCTCGAAGAGACGACCGCCGGCGGCCAGTCGTTGATGATATTCCTCTTGGGGATTCTCTTCACGTTCCTCGTGCTCTCGGCAAAATACGAGAGCTTCACCGAACCACTGATCATTCTATTCACGGTTCCGCTCGCGATTCTGGGCGCGCTGATCGGATTGTGGACACGCGGTTTCGCGAGCGACGTTTACGCGCAAGTCGGCTACGTTATGCTCATCGGGCTTGCGAGTAAGAACGCGATCTTGATCGTCGAGTTCGCGAATCAACAACGCGCGCTCGGAAAGACGCCGGAAGAAGCCGTCAAGATGGCAGCCGAGATTCGTCTGCGACCGATCTTGATGACCTCGATCGCCTTCATTCTTTCCGTCGTCCCGCTCGTCGTCGCGACCGGTGCCGGAAGTCATGCGCGCAATTCGCTCGGTACGGTCGTCTTCTTCGGGATGGTGCTCTCGACGATCCTCAACCTCTACGTGATCCCGGTCCTCTACGTGTTCATCGTGCGGCTCTTCAGCCGGAAAGATGACGATCGCCCATTGCGACCGTTCAGCGCCCTGCGCGCGCGCCTCTCGAACGGCAATGGCCATAGTCAGAAGCCGACCGAGGTAGAAACCGGAACAACGTAGGTGAACGAAACACACACGTCGCGCGGCAGCGGCATCGAACAGATTCGTCTGCCGATGACTGATCACGCGCTCAAGTACATCAACGCATATCTGATCGAAGGCGACGACGGCTACACGCTCGTCGATTGCGGCTGGGGTCTGCCGGAAGTACTGCAGACGCTCGAAGATGCGCTGAGCGAGCTTGGCAAGAGCATCGAGCATATCTCGTGGGTGATCGCGACACATTTTCACACGGATCACTACGGAATGGCCGGGACGCTCGCCGAGCTCGGTGGCGCGAAGCTGATGATGCATCCGGCCGATTGGGCGATTCTCGACACGCGCTTCCGGCATATTGAAGCCGAGCTGCACCGTCGCGACGCGTGGCTTTCGAGCAACGGGTTTTCACTCGAAGGCTATGCTGCGGAAGATCGAAGCAGGCTCTTTGCGCGACGCTTCACGCTCAAAGCGCCCGATCGTAATCTTGCAGACGGCGATGAGGTTCGCATCGGAAGCCATCGTTTTCGCGTCGTCTGGACGCCGGGTCACACACCGGGACACATCTGCTTGTATGACGACGAGCGCAAAGTATTGCTGAGCGGCGATCACGTATTGCCGCGCATTACGCCGCACATCGGCTTTTGGAACGCAACCGACGGCGACCCGCTCGGCACGTTCTTGGAGTCGCTGCGCAAGGTGGCGTCGCTTGGCGCGAAGAGCGCATTGCCTGCGCACCGCGAACCCATCGACGATCTCCCCGGCCGAATCGAGGAGCTGCTCGCGCACCACGTCGAGCGCGAAACACAAGTCCTCGAATGTTCTGAGCGGAGAGATGACGGGTACGGAGGTGGCGTCGCAACTCACGTGGCGAAGGAATCTGAGCCGCTTCGACGATCTACCGGCAAGCGAACGGAGCTTTGCCCTTGTTGAGACCTTGGCCCATCTCGAGCACCTTCGCGCAAATGGAACCGTGGAGAAAATTCAGCAAGCAGGTGTGTACCGGTATCGGCGTACGTAAGGCCGCAACACTCGTCGCGATTGTAGGCTTCGTTCTTGCCGGATTGCCGGCGTGGGCGCAAACGACACCGCCGGAAACTCCGTTACCGGCGACCCCGCTGCCCTCCGTTTCTCCGACGCCTGCGCCATTCTTGGTCGCGCAGCCTGTGAGCTTCACGATTACCGTCGGCGGCGCACAAGACGTAAAGATCCTCGGCGCAACTGGTGCACTGACCGCGCAACTATCGTCGCCGATTGCGCAAGTGACCGTCGATCAAACGACGATTCACGTCACCGGACAGCAGCTCGGTGCCGCAACCTTACACGTCACCGATCAAAATGGCGCGTCAGTCGACGTACAAGTGCGCGTCGGTCAACCGGCGGGGACGATCCCGCCGACGCTCGCGCTCACCGTAACGGGCTCGCCCGCGGGCCCACAATTCCTGATGCGTGAGGTGCAAGCCGCGCTCGATCGCGCGATTCGACCCACGCTCGTGCCGGGTGCATCGACTGCGTATGGACCGTTGCCGCGCGACCCGCAGCCCTTGCAACCCGAAGGCGTCACGACGTTCGCGATTCCGGTTACCGTGGCAGGTTCCGAGGCCACGGCCACGGTGACGGGCGTTACAAACGTCACTGTTACGAACATGGCGCTCGCACCGCAACCACCCATGCTGCTCTTCTATGATGACGATCCGGAATATGTCAGCGGACTCGGCGTACTCTTTCGCGGTACCGTCACGGTCGACAAGCCAACGCGGCTCTACTATTATCACGACGATCTCAATCTGCCCAAAGATATCGCGATCGTCATCGGCTCGGATGGCCAGAGTCAAGTGCAGTTGATCGATTCGGGCGCCGGACCCGACCTCGATGTGATGAACGTCGGCCATCTGGTCTCAAAGATACTTATGCTGGCGGAGCCGCGCAATGAAGGGATCGTTACGGACGTCACAGCCACGTCTCCGTTTGTATTGCGCAGCTCGATGACGCTCGCCGGTGAGCTCATCGCGGGCGCAGTCGATATTCGCGTCATCGGTGGTGCACCCGTGACGGTTAGTGTGATCGCGTATCCGGCCGGCGATGATTGGCACAAGTACATGGCGGGGTTTACCACACACGACGGGCACAATCGAAGCGGGACGTTCGATCTCGGCGGGTTCGGTATTCAATCGCTCGCGTATAGTGTTGGCGGTCCGGACGTAACGTACGAGTACGGTACGCGAGACACGACGCCGCGCAACATCGATACCAGCGCTCCGGGACACGACTACGGCGATTATGGTGTCATCCATCGCATCACATTCGACATCGACAATCCCGGAATTACGCCGCAGACGATTTATCTCTACGAGAAACCACTGGGCGGCGGTCCCGTCCGAAGCACATTCATCGTCGATGGTCAGGTCAAGGAGCTTGGTTGCGCGCGGGTTGCGCAGCGCTATCAAATCATGGCGTACACGATGCCGCCGCAGCAGCAAGCCGCGTCAACCGTCGTCACGATGACGGACGGCGGCTCCAACTATCCGATCGAGATCGGCATGACCGGAACCGCCCCTCTACCGACGGTGCCGCCGCAAAGTGCGCCCGACGGATGTTTCCCGAAGCCGACACCCTCTCCGGTTCCAACCGAGCTGCCAAGTGAGATGCCAAGCGAGCCGACAGCGACACCTTCGACTCAAGTCTTGCCTGAGCCGACGGGCTAACGTTCAGTCCAACGTCGCAAAAATCGCCGCGACGGAGATTGTTAAACCTTCAAACCGCGGGTGTTCGATCGTTCCCGATTCGTCGAGCTCAACGTCATGCGCGCTATCGGTGAGACGCACCACCCGGCGTTCGGGGTCGACGTTGACGACGAGCGTCGTGCCGAGTTCAAGGTAGAGTTGAGTTTTTCGGTTGACGGCAGTCTCGCGATCATCTGGCGAGCGCACCTCGAAAGCGATGTCCGGCGCAAGCGGTGGCTTTTGGCGTTCCTTTTTAGAAAGTGTCGCGAGCCTCGAATTGGAGATAAACGCAACGTCCGGAACAAGGCTGATTCCTTCGGCCGGGTAGATGCGCCACTCGGCAGCGAAGTCACCGCGTCCCGGCGACCACGCTTCCAGAAGTTTCTCAATCTGGAAAACCACTTTGCCATGGTCGTATTGCGGACTCACCTTTTCGTGAACCGCGCTGTCGTATAGTTCCTTATACGGTTTCTCGTCCAACCAGGCGTCGATCGATAACATCGTGACCTCACGACAACCCTATCAGGCCACCAGCGCATTCGTCAAACGATCAGCGTCGACGCTCTTCCAAAAGGCGTTTGCGGTTTCGGTCATCTGGGGAACCCACGGATCGATTTGGTTTTCGCGAATCGGCGCGTGAACGGTCGGCCCGATTGCATCCGAGTAGCTGACGCCGCCGTACGGCGCGAACTCGCGGCTTTCGCGATGCGCGAGCACCGAGCTGCGAACCGAATCGGCAGCCGCAGTTGCGTCATCACGTACGTTTTGCGGAAGACGCGCGTCGCTCGCGAGCTTGTCGTAGAGCGCGATGGCGGGTCGATCGGCGCGCCAGGGAAGCGATGCTTTCTCGCCGCGCGCCATACCCTGCACGCCGCGTTCGTCGGCACGGACGTGTGGAGCGAATGCGGGGTTCTTTTTGATCGCCGCAGCCAGATCGTCGTCCAGCGTCTTCACCGTCGAACGGATCTGCGCCATCTTTTCCGGCGACGTATCCAAGACAGAAAAGGAAGCGGCGGGCGCAAACGTCTCACCTCCGATCGCGTAGCGCGCGGCCATCGTCGCTGCGACGACGCTCTGCGCCATCGCCTGTGGATCGTCGAGGTGCTGCGCGATTGCGGAGGCAACCGTCGTCGGTACGCCCGGCGCGATCATGATTTCATTGCTGGCAGCCAGGCGAGTGACGCCCGCCTCGGAGAGGGCATCCGCAAAACCGAGCGTCGCCATCAGACACTGATTTGCGACGACGCCGTCAACGTGACGATCGGCATCTTCTGGATGCGCGCTCGCGTGCATGGCGACGCCGTCGGTGATCGCTCCCGCGATATCGCGCTCGCTCATCATCGAGCCGTGCGTCGCGCTTTCGAGCCCACCACCATCGCCGCCGCCGTGATCGACCAGCTCGATCCAGGTCTGCTGAGCGTGCGTTTCTTGCGCACGGTCGAGCGTGCGCGCGACGAATGCGGCAAGATTCTCGCGGCTCGACGGATCGTGCGGCGTTTCGACCTTCACGTCATCCGCGACACCGTCGCGGATCAGATAGCTTTCGGTTCGAAGCGCACCTTCGTGAAGAAGGCCGCGCCGCGACGTTGTATCTTCGACCACGAAGTCGATTGACGAATTACGATCGCTGACGTTCAGCGCCTGGTTGATGACGAGCGCCTGCTCGTGATCGAGATTATTGTCACCGTCGCGGTAAATGCCGAACTCGAGCGCAGCCGGCGCGATTGCCATGGGGACCTCGCTTTCGTAGCAGGATGTAGCGAGAGTCCTTATGTGGCAAGACGCAACTCCGGAAAGGTGTGGAAAGAATCCCGAGGGCGCTGAAGAACCGCGAGCTATGCTCCGAGGCTGCGTCGTTTCATTGCTGCTTATTACGGCGGGCTGCACGCACGCCGCTCCGGGCGGGCGCAGACTGACGCCATCCGTGGACGATGCCGGAAACCTTGCGCCTCGCGATGGTCTCAAACCCGAAGACGCTCAACCCCATCCTGTCGACACAAACGATGGAGGCGATGGCGGAGGCGTTCGTGTTCGATCCGCTCGTCGCAACGGATCCCGAAGGCCACGATTATCCCGTGCTCGCTTCCGTCGTGCCGACGATCGAGAACGGGGGAATCTCAAAAGACGGGCTGACGATCACGTATCACTTGCGGCACAACGTGCGTTGGCATGACAACGTGCCGTTCACGAGTCGCGACGTGCGCTTCAGCATCAGCGCGATCATGAACCCGAACTACGGCCGTCTCTTCGCGTCACGGATACGACGATATCGCAAGCGTCGCGACTCCGGACGCTTACACCGTCATCATTCATCTCAAGCGAGCCGTTCGCTCCGGCAGTCCATACGTTCTTCGCAGACAGCGACACGCCGTATCATGGTTTTGCCGGCGCATCTGCTCGAGCACTATTCGAGTCTCGATCGTGTTGCGTTCAACTCACATCCCAATCGGGACGGGCCGTTTCGATTCGTCCAATGGCTACGCGGCGATCGCATCGAGTACGTCGCAAACGACGACTACTTCTTGGGCAAGCCGAAGCTGCGACGCATTATCCTGCATATCGTTCCGGACGAGAACACGATCGCAAATGAGCTTCGCTCCCACGAGATCGATTGGTTCATCCAGGCGACGCCGCGTACGTACCCGCAAATCAAAGGGTCTTCCCGGAATCGACATTCGGCTCGTCGTTTCAACGGAAACGATAACATTCAAATCAACGTCACCAAACCGCCGCTCGACGATGCGCGCGTTCGTCAAGCCGTCGGGCTCGCGATCGACAAACGCGTGTTGGTCGACAAAGTCACCTTCGGAACGACCGTTCCCGCTAAAGAAGATCTGCCGCACGTTCATGTGGGCCTCTGATCCGACTGCGGGCGAGGATTCGCGCGATCTGCCGAAAGCGCGCGCGCTGCTCGACGCAGCCGGATGGAAATTGGGAAGCGACGGTTTACGGCATCGCAACGGCGTTCCGCTAGCGTTCGATATCGCATTTCGCATCGAGACCGTCACCGACCGCGATCGCGGCGTGCTGATCGTCGCGATGCTGCACGACGCGGGGATCGACGCCCAGCTCAAGGGCTACAATACGTCGATGCTTTACGCGACGTCGGCTCAAAACGGTATTCTCGCGAGCGGACATTTTCAGGCTGCGCTGGTCGATTGGTACGCCGGCGTCGATCCGGACGATTCAACTCAGCTTGATGTGCGATCAGATGCCGCCCAACGGTTGGAATTGGTCGCGCTATTGCAATCCGCAGATGGATGCGTTGCAACGAATCGCACTTACACACTACGATCGCGCGACGCGCAAAGCGGCCTATTCGAAGATCGAGCATCTGCTTGCCGACAGACGCGCCGTTCATCTACCTTTGGTGGCCGCGTCAGATCGAAGCGATCAACGACGATCTGAAGAATTTTCGCCCGAACGGGATCATCGAGAATTGGAATGCGTATCAATGGTCGATCTAGCGATGAAACCGTCGACGTTTTCAATCGTGGCCGTCGATCTCGCAGCGGGCGAGCTGGGTGTTGCCGTCCAGTCGAAATTTCTGGCCGTCGGCGCAGCAGTACCGTGGCTCGAAGCCGGTGTCGGCGCGGTGGCGACACAAGCCTGGGCAAACACGAGTTACGGTCCGCGCGGTCTCGCGCTGTTGCGTCGAGGGCGCGAGCCCGGCCGAGGCGATCGATGCACTGGTCGCCGAGGACGACGGACGCTCGCGCCGCCAAATCGGCATCGTCGACGCGCGCGGAAAATCGGCGACATACACCGGTGAGGAGTGCACGGAGTGGGCAGGCGGTATTTGCGGCGACGGATTTGCCGCGCAGGGAAATATTTTGGCGGGACGCCGCAGTCGTCGACGGGCTCGTCGACGGTTTTCTGCAAACGCAGGGGACGCTCGCGGAACGTTTGCTTGCGGCGCTTCGCGCCGCGCAACGGGCCGGCGGCGATAAGCGCGGTCAGCAAAGCGCGGCACTCGTCATCGTCAAGCCCAAGGGCGGCTACGGCGGATACAACGATCGCTACATCGACTTGCGCGTCGACGATGCGACCGAGCCGATCGAGCAGCTCGCGCATCTGCTCGATCTGCACAAGTTGTACTTCGTGCCGCCCAAGCCGGCGGACATCATCACAGATCGACGAGGCGATCGGCGCGGAGCTCGTCGCGATTCTCATCGAGCTAGGCGCGCTTGCGAAGGGTCATCCGACGGTTCGACAACGATGCGTTCGCCGCGTTCGAGCGCGTGATGGGCGTCGAGAATCTCGAAGAGCGCATTCGCACGGACGGCACGGTCGATCGCCAAACGCTCGAATATTTCCGCGAGAAGCTTGCGCAGCGCGCGCTAGCTATTCGAGAGCGTGTAGCGATCGCCTCGTAAAGGCGTTCGGACTCAAAGGGCTTGTTGACGACGTCCTTCACTCCCATTCGCAAGAGCTCGTCGAGAATTCGCTTCTCCGTTTCGGACGTGACGACGACGATTCGAGCGCTCGGATCGAGCTTGAGTAGAACTTGCACGACGCCCATCCCGGAAAGCTGATCCATGTGAATGTCGAGCGTGACCAGATCGGGGCGCTGTGCGTGATAGAGCTTGACCGCCGCTTCGCCGTTCGGGGCTTCCATGCACATATAACCCTGTTTGCTCAGCAGCTTCTGCAGCAGCATGCGGGTCGTGCTGGCGTCGTCGATGATGAGGATCCGCTTTACGCCCGGACTTTCGGTCATGCGCTTCGCAGAGATCGCGAGCAACGCATCGAGGCCGAGGACGTACGAGTTCGTTCCAAATCCGATGATCATTCCTCGCGCCGTTTCCGCGGTCAGTGACTTGATGCCGCGTTTATCGATGTTCGTCATGTGGACTTCCACGTACGGGATCGGAATCGCACGCAGGCAATCGCGGAGCGCATAGCCCGCGAACAGAAACGCAGCCGGATTCATCAATAGACGCGTCGACGCCGTCTTCGACTGCCTGGTAGATCCGCCCGATCGCTTCGCCTTCGATGTGCGTATAGAAGATGTCGAGCGAGAAATTGTTGGCCTTCGCGTGTTCGCGAAGCATCGCATCGAGCTCGGCTGCTGTCGTGGTCCCGTAGAGCTCGGGCTGGCGTTTCCCGAGGTACGACATGTTCGGGCCCTGCACGAGAAGGATCTTGAACGCGTCGTGGTCATGGCGGCGCGTTCTCTAGGGTTGCGCTCGCCGCCTTCGAATGCGCGAGGCGAATGGCTACACAAACCGACGAGCTTTTTGCCAATGCGCGCGCGCATGAGAGGCACTTCAAGGGGCCACGTGCGCTCATTCCGTCGCGGCACGTCGCGATCGTCACCTGTATGGACTCGCGCATCGACATCGTTCGCGATCTTCGGGCTCGAGTCAGGCGAAGCGCATATCTTGCGCAACGCGGGCGGCATCGTCAGCGAGGACGTGCTTCGCTCGCTCGTCCTCTCGCAAGGCCTCCTCCAGACACGCGAGATCATTCTCATGCACCATACCGATTGCGGAATGAAGTTCGACGACGTCGACGAGGCAGTCCGCACTGCGATGCGGCGCGTGCGCGAGCATCCGCACTTACCGCACCGTGATAACGTCCGCGGCTTCGTTTACGAGGTCGAGCACGGGCGCGTTCGCGAAGTGACGTAGATGGATATCGTCGAGGATCCCGATACGCTCCGCGATCGTTTATCCGATGCCCAGCGAGCGCGTTGCCAACAAAGTCCTGCCGCGCCTCGGCCACTACATGCGCGAGTTCATCGAGCTCTCGCCCTTCGTCATCGTCGCCACGTCGGGCGAAGGCGGGAAGATCGACGCATCACCGCGGGGCGATGCTCCGGGGTTCGTGCGCGTCGTCGACGAGAAAACCTTGCACTTACCCGATCGACCCGGGAAACAATCGTCTCGATTCGTCGCACAATCTGCTGAGCAACTCGCACGTCGGGATGATTTTCTTCGTCCCCGGCGTCAACGAGTCGTTACGCGTGAACGGCCATGCGTCAATTACGTTCGACGAGGCTTTGTGTGAGGCCAACGCCGCGAGTGGCAAACCGGCGCGCGCCGTGTGGGTAATTGCGATCGACGAGGCGTTCTTTCACTGCGGCAAAGCGCTGATTCGCTCGGAACTGTGGAATCCCGAGAAGCGCATCGAGCGCTCGACGTTCCCGACCTACGGCAAGATTTGCGCCGATCAGTTCGGCGGTCAAACCAAAGAAGAATACGACCAATATTTCGAAGAAGGCTATCGTACGAGGTTGTACTAGCGATGCTCGAATTGCGCCCTGGTTGCGAATGCTGCGATAAAGATCTCCCGCCATCGGCGACCGACGCGATGATCTGCACGTACGAGTGCACGTTCTGCCGCGAGTGTGTGGAAACGAAACTCAAGGGCGTCTGTCCGAACTGCGGCGGCAATCTTTCGCCGCGCCCGATTCGTCCCGCGGCAAAGCTCATCAAGCATCCGCCCTCGATGCAGCGCGTTTTCAAACCCGAAGGCTGCCACTAGTGGTCGCCGCGCTCGCAGGAATGAAAAATTTCTGAAAGTCCCGAGGAGGTCGTCCAAAAGCCCGGTAAGTGCGACATTTAATGCACTTGCAGCATGACGCCCGTCATCTCGACGAGCTCGAATCGACTTCAATCTATATTTTGCGCGAGGCTTATCGTTGCGTTGCGCCGCTGTGCATGCTGTGGTCGATGGGGAAAGACAGTACCGCGCTCCTGTGGTTGGTGCGCAAGGCATTTTTCGGGATCGTTCCCTTTCCGGTCGTCCTGCTCGACACCGGGATGGAGCTGCCGGAGGTCTACGCGTTTCGCGATCGCATCGCGCGCGAGTGGAATCTCGACGTGCGCAATGAGCTTTGTCCGCCCGAATCCGAGACCGATCCGGATCTCGCTCCCGCTTCGCGTGCTGCTGCGCGTAAGACGGAAGGGCTCAAGCGTCTTTTGCAACGCGAGCAATACGCCGGCGTAATCGTCGGGATTCGTCGCGACGAACAAGCCACGCGCGCAAAAGAGCGTGTCTTCAGTCCGCGTTCGCCGAGCGGCGATTGGGACGTGCGCGGACAACCCGCAGAATTTTGGGGACGCTATGCAACCGACGTTTCGCGCGGCATGCACGTCCGCATCCATCCGCTCTTAGCAGTGGACGGAAGTCGACATCTGGCGCTACACGCAACGCGAAGAGATTCCGTTCGTCGACCTTTACCTCGCGCGTAACGGCGAACGCTATCGTTCGCTCGGCGAAAAAAATATAACGCGTCCGATTCAAAGCAACGCCGCGAGCATCGACGATATCATCGCCGAGCTCGAGACGACGAAAACGCCGGAGCGTGCCGGACGCACGATGGATCACGATAGCGAGGATTCGTTCGAGCGCCTCCGCTCCGCGGGATACATGTGATGAGCGAGCGTACCGCCCGCAATCGTCATCGTCGGTCACGTCGATCACGGAAAATCGACGTTGATCGGCCGCATGCTGCACGAGACCGGAAGTCTACCGGATGGCAAGCTGGCCGAGCTCGAAGCCTCAAGCAAGCGGCGCGGCGTTCCGATGGAATGGTCGTTCGTCCTGGATGCGCTGCAAGCCGAACGCGATCAGGCGGTTACGGTCGACACGACGCGCGTTTGGATGCGTGCCGGCGATCGCCGCTATGCAATCATCGATGCGCCCGGACACCGGCAGTTCATCTCGAACATGCTCAGCGGCGCAGCCGAAGCCGACGCGGCAATCTTGATGATCGACGTGACCGAAGGCGTCAGCGAACAGACGCGGCGTCACGCATATCTCTTGCGGCTGCTCGGCATCGAGCAGATCGTCGTCGCGGTCAACAAGATGGACGCGGCCGGCTGGTCGGAGGAGCGCTTTGCGTGCAGTTGCCCGCGAGTGCACCGCGTACTTCGCGGAGCTCGGGATCAGCGCGTCCGCGATCATTCCGATCTCGGCGTATCAAGGTGCCAATCTCGTCGCGCGCTCGGAAGATCTCGCATGGTACACCGGACCGACGCTGCTCGAAGCGTTTGCGCGTTTCGTCCCGCGCGTACCGGCGTATGACGGTCCGCTGCGTCTGCGCGTGCAAGACGTCTATCGCCGGGGGACGCGCCGTATCGTTGCCGGACGCGTCGATTCGGGTTCGTTCGCCGTCGGTGACACCGTGCTCGTCTCGCCCGCAGGAATCACGGCCAGAGTCGAGAGCTTCGAATCGTGGCCCGAGAAGCCGAAATCCAACGCGCGCGCAGGCGAGTCGGTTGGATTTTGCGTCGATCGGCCGCTGTATATCGAACGCGGCGACATCATCAGCCATGAAAACGAAAGCCCAGAACGTGCCGGCGCGTTCGATGTCACGCTGTTTTGGCTCGATGAGACCGGTCCCGGAGGTCGACGAACGTTTTCGAATCCAATTCGGGCCGACCGAAGGCCGCGTATGGATCGAAGCGATCGAACGCGTCGTCAACACGGAAAGCCTGGCGCAAGTCGACGACCGGAACCGTGTCGCAATATTCCGTCCTTGAAGCGCGACTGCGCAGCACGGCGCCGCTGCCGCTGGACGTCAGCGCGCATCTCGTGCTTTTGCGAGGATCGCACGTCGTTGCGGGCGGTCTGGTCTCGCGCGTCACGGGTGCCACCCGGGCGACCAATCTCTATCCCGCAACAGCATCTGGTCTCGCGGCACGAGCGCGCGGTCCGCAACGGCCACGCGGGCGCCGTGATCTGGCTAACGGGACTCTCTGCGTCGGGCAAATCGACGCTCGCGATGGCGGTCGAGCGCCGGCTCTTTGCGCGCGGATGCTTCGTCTACGTCCTGGACGGAGACAACGTACGGGCCGGGATCAACAAAGATCTTGGCTTCTCGGCTGAAGACCGCGCCGAAAACATTCGTCGAGTCGCCGAAGTGGCCGCACTTTTCGCCGACGCCGGGGCAATCGTCGTCACGGCGTTCATCTCGCCGTTCCGCAAGGATCGCGACGCAGCCCGCGCAGCGGCCGGCTCCGCATTTCACGAAATCTACGTCAGCGCTGACCTTGCGACGTGCGAAGCGCGCGATCCAAAAGGACTCTATCGCCGCGCGCGGAGTGGCGAGGTCAAGGAATTCACCGGTGTTACCGCACCGTACGAGGCGCCCGAATCACCCGAGCTCGTCGTCGACACGTCGAAACATTCGATCGAGGAATGTGTCGAGCAGCTCTACGCGTACGCCTACTCGTCGACGCGCAACGCAGTCGAATCCCTCGGCGAGCTATCCCTTCAGAAAACTCCGTAGCACGAAACCGACGTTGGCGGGGCGCTCCGCCAAACGGCGCATGAAGTACGGATACCACTCGCGCCCGTACGGCGCGGCGATGCGCACGGTGTAACCCTGGTCGCGGACCTGTCTTTGGAGCGCCGGCCGCACGCCATACAACATCTGGAACTCGAAGCGATCCTTCGGAATCGCGCGCGCTTCTATAAAGGAAGTCGCGTGCCGGATCGCCTCCTCGTCGTGCGTCGCGATCGCCGTATAGCCGCCCGCCTCGAGCGCTTGCTCGATGAGCCGCTTGTACGCGGCGTCGACCTCCGGCTTTTTGGGATACGCGAGGGCAGGCGGCTCGAGGTACGCGCCTTTGACCAGCCGGAGATTCGGCCGACAGTCCGCGAGGCCGAAGAGGTCGGCCGGCGTGCGGTAGAGATACGCTTGCAGCACCGCCCCGACGTTCTCGTGCCCGGCATTCCGCATCGCGCGATAGATTCGGAGCGTAGCATCGACGCGTGGCGAGTCTTCCATGTCGATACGGATCGAATTCTTCAAACGTGCGGCGTGGGTGACGATATCGGAGAGATTCTCGGACGCAAGCGATTCGCTGATCCCCAGGCCAAGATGCGTCAACTTCAGCGCGACGTTGGCCTCTAGTCTGTCCGCGGCGATTCGCGAAAGCAGCTCCTTATAGTCGGCCGTGACGCGGCGTGTCTCGGATTCCTGCGAGATTTCTTCACCGAGGATTGCGGACGCGACCAGAAATCCGGCTTGGTTCAGTTCGCGAACGGCGGCGATAAAATCGTCGAGCGTTTCACCCGCAACGAATCGCCGCGCGCCGAGCTGCAAGCCTTTCGCAGCCATAAATGTTCTCAGTAATTCGTTGCGCGATGCCGCAAGTAGAAGTTGTCGCATTCCTGCATCGATTCGGAAGTTTGTCGTCATCTAAATTCATTATTAAGCCGCAAGGATGTCGTGACGTTCGGTTCGTACGCTAACCAGAGTCGGCAGCTGCTCCCCAGCAGCCCTTGTTTTCTCTTTTGGCTGATTTCAAGGAGATTCTCGTGCGATCTCACCTCAAGGCTCTGCTGTGTGGTCTGATGCTATGCGTAACGATCTCGGCACCGGCGTGGGCGCAAACTCCTGCGACCGGTTCCATCAGTGGCAAAGTGCTCGACGATGCCGGAAAGCCGCGTCAGCAGTGCGAGAATCGGCATCTCGGGCCCGACATCGACGCAAACGCTCACGCGATCCGACGGCACATACAACGTCGTGCTCCCGCCGGGCCTCTACAGCGTGACGATCTCGGCGCCGGGCTTCCGATCGACGCAGCAGGATGGGGTCACGGTCCTGGGCGGTGAGACCGCCACGCTTACGACGACGCTGCTCCCGGCGACGCTCACGACGATTGCTTCCGTTTCGGTGGGCGGAGCGACGTCCGTCGCCGACTCTCCGGCCGCATTGACCCAGCTCACGGCAGCGACGATCCGCAGCCAAGGGCAGGATCAGATCGTCAACATTCTCGACCAGATTCCCGGCGTCGAGATCCAGCGCGCCGGCGGCGGTTCGAACGAGCCCGGCGCGAACACGGCGATCTCGATTCGCGGTGCCCAGCCGTACGAGTCGCAGGTGCTCATCGACGGCCATCCGGTCGACACGATCGGCAACGGCGCCTTTGGTTTCAACGCCACTTTTACGAACGCGATTCTGCTCAGCGGCATCGAGGTCAGCAAAGGCCCCGGCAATATGCCGAATACGGTGGTTGACGCCGTTGGCGGCACGCTCAACCTCAAGACCGCACCGATCACCCCTACGCTGAGCACCGACCTCATGACCCAATACGACTCGTTCGGCGGCTGGACGTATGGTGTGCGCGTCTCCGATACGATCGGCAAGATCGGCCTGCTTGTCGCTGTCGCGCGCGAAACGACGCCCGGCTATATGTCGCCGCAGAACATCTTCGGTTTTGGGCGCGCGAGCTTCTTTTCTCCGTACACCTCGCCGACATTCCCACTCACGGGCAACAATCAAGTCTATCCGTCCGGGACGAGCTACACGGGTGTTCTGAACTACGCCTACGCTGCTACCTCGAACTTCTCGAACGACGGTCAGCTTTTCAAGTTGGCCTACAACTTCTCGCCGGTCACGTCGCTCGAGTTGAGCAGTAACTCGACGCAGACGTGGCTCGACGAGACCGGCAATAACGTCGGCTACATCTACGCAAAGATCGTTCCTTGCATCACCAATGGCCTCGCGGATGGTTCGGCGCCGGCGGGACCGTCATGCGCGCCTGGGACCAACGTGTATGATGAAAATTACACAGCGAACGCCGTATCTGAAATATGTCGGCCAAACCGTCCCGATCAATCTCTACGCCGGCTACCCGAACACATACGAGATCGACAAGGAGCCGATCTTCACCGCGGCTTTCCGCACCGTCATCGGTCCCGGGACTTTCCTCGCCCGTTTCTATGGCGGCAGCATCACACGCGATATCATGCAGAATACTGCTCCGAGCGCTATCGGCCCGTGTTACTCGGCGGCTTGTCCCTGGGTCGGAAGCAGTCCCGCGCTCTCGACGGACGCGGGAAACAACTATGCAGACGATAACGGCTACGCGGGCGAGCCGTACTACGAGCTCACGACCGACACGCTGCATGGCGTCGACGCACAATACTCGCTTCCGCTCGGCGACCGCGGCAACATAACGCTCGGTTTCGATTCGCACAGCGACAGCTTCAACTACACCGAGGCGTACTCGAGCGGTTGGTACTGGTATGGGAGTGGGACCATGGCCGATCCGTATGGCGGATGCGGCTACCCCGGTCAAACGGCCGCACAGATCTATTCGTGTGCATACACGATTGCGTACCATCCCCAGCCGCAAATTCTCGTGCGGAGCACCACGGAGAATCTGCGCGGCACCTACGAGATCGCACCGAACTTGCAGCTTGCTTTAGGCGGCTACCTCTCGAATACGACGTTCGTCGGTTCGCGCTTCGACCCGCGCGGCGGTTTGACGTGGCGGCCGAACTCGAACTTCAGTCTCCGCGCCTCCGCGGGCAGCGCATTCGTTACCCCTTACCAAGGCGTAATCAACACCACCACATACCTCGGAAGCCACGAGACGCTGTACCCGGCAACGCAATTCACGGCGGAGACTTCGATGGGATACGACGTCGGCGCCGATTATAAGTACAGCCGCGACAGCATCGTCTCAGCCGATCTCTACTCGACGACGATCTTCAATCGCTACGCACTCTACCAGTGCGTCACCGCCGCGTGTACCGGCACGTTCAATGGGAATCCGTACACCTCCGAGGTCATTCCCACCTCACAGGGGCAAACGGCCAACCGCGGCATCGAGCTCACGCTTCTCCACCAGCCGAGATTCGGCTTTGGATACCAGGCTGAGGTCGATATGCTGCGCGACTACTCTTACGATCAGGCCCCAGTGACGTCGGGCGGCAGCCTCTTTCTCGGACCGTTGCCGGCTAACGGCGTGCAGATTCCCGGTTATCCGTACAATAAGATGCGCGCGAACATCTGGTACACATTCCAGGATGGCAAGAACATTCGCTTCGGCAGCACGACCTACGGAGCGAACAACGCGTACGGTCAACCCGGCTTCACGATCTTCGACGGATCAATCAATCTGCCGGTGCACGGCGTCAACTTCTCCATCGGCGCGACGAACGTCCTCAACAAAGATAACGGCATGGCAGGCGGCTTGTACTTCGGCGGTTACACCTATCCGGGTCTCGGCGCCAGCGGCATCGGTCCGACGAACTATGAATGGGCCCAGCCGCGTACCGTCTACCTCCAAGTGAGTACAGCAGCGCACTAGTGACCCCAACGGCAGGAGCCGCAGACTCGAACCACTGAGGAGAGTCCCCGTGATACGAACGGTGTTACGGGGACTCTTCGCGTTATTGGCCGTACTGCTCGTGGCCAATACGGCGCTCGCGCAGCGCGAAGACGATCCGCATTACAAACCAGTCAAAGCGGTTGGCAAGAGCGAGTTTCTCGTCCAGGCACCGGAAGGCTCCGGGATCGTGCACTACTTCGCGACGGGTTCGCTCGATGGTTCGCCGACTGCGGTCCGCGCACTGATCAACATATCAGGCCTGCTGCGGAACAGCGACGAGTACGAGAAGACCGGCGAGGAAGCGATTGCCGCAGCGGGCGCCGGCGCGGACACCGTTTTGATCACGCCGCAGTTCCTCGCACAAATCGACGTCACCGGGCATTCGCTTCCGGCAAACACGATTCGCTGGCAGGTCCAAACGTGGCTCGACGGTCTTCCTGCGATCGGGCCCGCGCCGATCAGCGCATTTTCGGTTCTCGATGCGATTGCGAAACGGCTCGCCGATCGCGCGCGGTTTCCCGCGCTACGCGAGATCGTCTTCATCGGCCACTCCGCAGGCGGCCAGCTCATTCAGCGTTACGCGGTCGTCGGAAAAGCACCGGACGATCTTGCGGCCTCCGGCATCGCAATTCGCTTCGTCGTCGCAAATCCGTCGTCGTATTTGTATTTCGATTCATATCGGCCGGTTCCGAGCATCGCGGCCACGTGTTCCGGCTTCAACAGCTGGAAATACGGGATGGAGAATCTTCCGCCGTACGTAACGCTCGATGCCGCAGCGCTCGAAGCGCGATACGTCAAGCGGCGCGTCACCTACATGCTCGGAATGCTGGATACCGATCCGAATCATCCGGTCCTCGACAAGAGCTGCAAGGGTGAAGCGGAAGGGCCGTATCGCCTGGCACGCGGTTTGTCGTTTACGCAATATCTTCGCACGCGGCATCCGTCGGGTACGAACCAAGACGTCGCGGAAGTTCCAGGCGTCGATCATGACGCGCACGGCATGTTTACCTCGGCCTGCGGCGTTGCCGTGATTTTCCAACGTCCGCGCACTGGCTGCGCGGTGAACGCGAAGATCTAACCGTCGAGAAGATCAGTTGTCTTCTTGTCACGATGCCGGAGCGGCTCGCGCTATTCAAGCGCAGCGTTGCGGCGTATTGCGCGCAGACCTACGAGAACAAAGAACTGATCGTCGTCACCGACGGTCCGCGCGCAGCGGTCGATGCGATCGCAGGGCACGTACAGTCGCTCGGACGCGATGATGCGCGACTTGTGCGCTGAGATGAGCGATTTTCGCTCGGCGCATTGCGTAATCGAAGTTGCGATGGGCGTCTGGCGACCTATTCTGCCAGTGGGACGACGACGACATCTATCATCCGCGCCGTCTCGAAGAGCAGTATACGGAGTTGATTCGCCGGCAAGCCGCATGTCTATATCTCGAAGATACGCTGCAGTTCATCGCGGCGTCGCGCCGTTTGTATTGGCTCAACTGGCGTGCGACCGAGGTGCGTGCGCATCCCGGGACGTTGTTGTGCCGGCGATCCGCACAACCACGCTACCCGGAAGAGGGCGACATCGCCGAGCGCGGCGAGGATTCCATTATTTGTCTCGAGTTGCAGGGAACCTCGGGATTTGCGACCTTAGGCGGACGACCGCATCTCTACGTCTACGTAACGCACGACGTCAACAAGTATCCGCTCGAACATCACGAGATGCTCGCGCGGACGCTTGCGATCTCGAAAGGATTGCTGTTGCGGCGCGAACGTGAGCTTCGAGATGGACTCAAAGATCTCGAGTTTGGTGCTGGCGAGGTCTTCGTTCAGGGGAGCAATGGGGCGGCGTTCACATTGAGCGAGAGCCGGTCTTCGTAAACGAGCGCTCCGGTCTCGACTGAAAAGATACCGAACGCAGCCCCACCCTCGATCGGGCGTGAGAGGACGTGCCACGCATTCGGAAACTGCACGGACGGAAATCCCGTGAATGTGTGCGGTAACGTTTCCGTCGTCATGCGTGCGTCAAGCTTGCCGAAGAAGATGTCGCGCCAGGTTGCATCGCGACCGCGCAGCGAGAGATCCCAGCAGATGAGATCGAACGGCAGCCAGCCGTGATCTTCGGTCCAGACCTCGGCCCAGTAATGGTAGTAAGGGACGGAGTAGAGCGCGTAGCCGCTGCGTATTCGCGCCGGTATCCCAACCGCGCGGCAGAGCGCGACGAGAAGCGCGGCGGCGAGGCGGCAGTCGAACAAACCCGATTCGATGACGGCGTCCAGCGGATTCTCGGACGGCAACGCATCGTAATGCACGACGCCGAGTGGCATTTCTTCGAACATGAAATCCCAGATGCGTCGCATTGTTGCGATGGGATCGCGTTCGCTCAATTCGAGTTTCTTCGCGAGCTCGACAACGCGCGGGTGTGATTTCTATCAGTCCTTCAGATGGGCGAAGATAGAGAGCGAGGTCTTGCATTGTCGCTGTCCCTCGACTGAGTTTATCCCGAGCGAAGCCGAGGGACGAGGGATGACAAGAGAAAACGATATCAGCTCCCACGGATACGATTTTCTGGAGCGGTACATCAACGTTTGCGATCATGCGACCGGGTTCGATCCGTGTTTCTCCGTCAACGTCGGGCGTGACGCGAACCTGCGTCCAAGCGTTTTCGAGCGGAAGCGGAAGATGGAGGCGAACGCGCGCACCGGCGTCATAGTGGGCGAGATTCACCAGACGTTCGAGGCGCATGTGAAAACGGCGCGGCGATTCTCCGCGAGCACGCAAGTCTTCGATCAGAGAGCGCGCCGTAGCGACGTAGTTGTGCTCCCAGAAGTCATCCTCTCCGCGTATGCCGAGCGCTTTCGCAAAATTGATGACTTCGGCCGGATCGAACGCGCGAGCAGAGTTGCTTTGGCGAAACGGAAGGCCGGCTGCAATCCACCGTTCGAGCGCGGTTGTTGCCGCATCCCGCGCGGCTTGCGGCGCACGGCGATACTGCTCCGCCCAGCCTGCAATGCAGAGAAGATCGAGGATGCGGCTCTCGTCGACGCTCCGGTACGCCAAAGGATTCACGTGCAACGAGACGGATTCAGACAAAGTTTTGGTTTTCATCTTGACGCTGCCCACGATCAATCCGCTCATGACAACCGCGGTTATTAAAGCTGTGCACGCGAAAGAAGGCGCGCCACTTTCCGCCGGCGGCAGATTTCTCGACCTCAGCGTCGATTTGAACAGCTATGTGGAGCATGATTGTCCCGCCATCTCGTATTTCCGCATGGCAGTTCGTGAACGCGCGTGGGTGCGGCGCTTAACGGTTTGCGCCGGAGATGAAATCAAGCCGGGTACGACGCTTGCACATTTGAGCACCGATCCGGATGAGGATGTGGATGCTGCTCCAACTCGGGCTGCGCGCGTGAGCATCGCCGGAATTCTTTTTCAGCCGGAGTGGTGGTGACGGTACTTCGCGCCGGTTCGCTCGATCCCGAGGGCTACATTGTTGTCCGCTCCGGCGTTCGATGGCTTCGCGATGAAGGGCAAAACTGCAAACCGGGAGAGGCGCTCGCATATTGCAACGTCGGGTTGGGCGCACGTAAGCGGGTAGAAAGTCTCCCGTTTGCGGGTGAATTCGGCGACCTCCAAGTTGCGTTTCTTTCGTCCGGCAGCGGACGGCTTCGAAAGGCCGACGTCTCCCAGGGCGGCTTCATGGACCGGCACCAGCATTACAACCGCTGGCAGTCTGATTTTTCGATCGGGGACCTCGAGCTTCGTCCTGGAGAAAAATCCTTAACGCAATCCGACGGTCTGATGCAGCTGCTCTTCTTGGCGGGGCGCCGTGTCACGGAGAACGCCGACGTACACTCCGGCTTGCTGAGCGGCTGGTTCGATCGCGCTCGTATGTGGCGCGGCGACGCGACAGGACCGTTTACGACGGTGTTGAGTCTTGGAATTTGCGAACAGACCGGAATCTTCCGCGGCGAGCAAGATGCGTTCTTGGAGATGGCGTCGTTACTTTTACCGTCAGCGCACGTGGTTTGGAGCTCGGACGATTCGTTGGTACCGTCGGCGCGGGTACTTCTCGAACGGCTTCGCCGCACGCCCGAGCAGCAGCGCGAGATTGAAGCCGATGCAGCTGCGGCGCTTGCCGCAGCGTCGCCCCCACCGTCCGGCGCGGAGTGGATCGTTGCAGGCGGCATACTCGCTGCGCTCGGGCGCTCGCCGCTCGAAGAGTCCTACGACCTCTTAACGCGCGCAGGGCTCGTACGGACCGGTCTACCCGACGTCGTCGTGCTTTCGCTCAATTCAGAGTTGGCTTTCGCCTTTCAGCATCGACGACTCGGCTACACTATTACCGTACACGGCTTTCGCCTTAACGAGCTCGATTCGCGGATAAAAGATTGGATCAAGTCGGATTTCGATCTGGTTCGCTGTTCCGTCGCCGACGTCACGAAAGACTACTACGAGTTGATCGACTGCGTGCGAACGCATCATCCGACACAGTTCATCGTCATCAATTCGTTCTCGACCGTAATGTCGGAAACGATCTTCAATTATTCGGCGTTCGATGTGCCGATGAGCGACATCATCGCTTCGATACGTGCAAAGGAGCTGAACCTGATGCTGCACGATCTTGCCCGTGACCGCGACGTCGTCATCGTCGACTCCGACGCGCTTGTCGCGATGCTTGGTGCGCTGCATCACCTCCGCGACGGCGTTCATCAGAGCGGTCGCGTTCAGGCGCTGCTTCGCGAGCAGATCGTTCGAATCGTCAACGAGCGAATCGCCGGCTAGGCGACGTAGAAACGCGCCTCCCAAATCGGAAGGCCGCAGGCAGATTCCGGCAGCGCGCTCTCAGGCTCATCGCTCAAAATCGCGAGGACGTCTCCGAGCTTGCGCCATTCGCCGGCATTGCACACGATGCGCCGTAAAATACCGGTCTGTTGCGCACGAACTTCAACGATAACTTTGTGCGTCTCCAGCTCGACGATCAAATCGCCGGGCGCGAGAACATCGCCTGGTTCAGCGTGCCACTCTAACAAACGCACCTCGACGGCTTCCTTCGTTCCGCCCACGACGAGTGCGTACGTCACGCGTATGCGCGATCGTACGAGGCGCGCGCTCGTTCGAGCGTCTCCGCAGGGATGAGATCGTCGAACGCTCCTTCGGCAAGGAGCGTCTTGACGATCGTATACGCGGCGATGTCGCGCGCGCCGCCGCCTTCGAGATGATAGCTCGTTTGCAGCGGCCGGGCTCCGATGTCGGCTAACATCCGGTCGAAGTCGATCACGCCTACATCCAAGTCGTGCGAAAGTTCCGCGACGAGCAGGTTGAGGCGGCGGATCCGCTCGATTGTCGGCGCGTCGTGCTCGCACGCGCGAAAGATCGTGCAGAGGAACACGCCGGTACCGCTCGCAGTGAGCCCCGCGATCGTCTTCGCAAGACGACGCCTGACGTCGTCGATCGGGTCGCGTGCGCCGTCGACCTCGCCGAGCAACGAGATGATGCAGATTGCCGCCGGCTCTTCGAGATCGAGCCGGCAATCGATCTTCCATTCGGTCTGCCCGGCACGCACGAAAAGCTGACGCATTTGCTCGACCGCGAGCATCAGCGCGCTAGCTTCGTTTTCGGTGAGGGCGCCGGCGATCAGCATTCGAGCCGCGCCGCAGCAGCTTCCAATTCAGGAAGCGAAAGGATGCGTTCACCGGTGGGAATTGCCGAGTCGGGTGCAAGCGACGCCCACAGCACCGGCAAGAGCTTCACGACCGGGTCCGGATGAGCGCGATAGAAGATTTCCTCCCATGCGTGCTCCTCCAGTGGATTGCGCGTCACGCCGTGAATGAGATGATACGTCCGCGCTCCGGGAACCGGCACGAGACGAAGTCCGCGCGCGTAGAGCCGCAGTGCAAGCTCACGATGCTCGTTGAGATCGAGCTCTTCGAGAAAACCGCCGGCCTCGAGAAATTGCGTTCGTTCGACGGAAAGATTGCTGCCGCTCGCGGCTGCCCACAGCACGCTTGAATCCGGATGATTGTGGAGCGCATCCATCTCCAGCTCGTACACACGCCGCGCGCCCGAGCCGGGATAAATCCCGGCCGAAGCGCGCCGTTCGATCGAGGAAAAATCGTGCAAGATCGTATCGCGCGTCAGACGCATGCGCTCGATTTCATCACGGGGACGCTCCGCGAGTGTCGGCTCATCACCCGGCCATGGCTCGAGTGTCTCGGGATCGCGCAGCAGACGAGTCGAGCGGACGTGAAAGGTTTCGCCGCGTCCGATCACATCCGGAGTTTCGTGCACGGCGAGGTGCCGTTCGACGAGCTGCGGTCCAGCGAGCGTGTCGCCGTCCAGAAAAATAAGGACGTCGCCGCGAGCCGTACGCGCGCCGGCATTCGACGCGGCAGAGCGACCACGCGCGGCCGCATGCTCGACGGTAGTCAAGTCGACCCATTGCTCGGCTTCGTGCAGAACGTCGCGCGTATCATCCGAAGAACCGTCGTTCACGACGACAACCTGCGCCGGTACCGTTTGCGCCGACAGCGACGTCAGCGTCAAGCGTAATCGCCGCGCTTCGTCTTTGGTGCGAATGACGACGCTCGCGTGCATCAGACCGCTGCGCTCGTGAAAAAGTCGAGCTGCTCGAGCATCTCAACGACCTCGTTCGCCACGAGGCGGCAGCCCTCCGACGTGAGGTGGAGGGTGTCGATTTTGGTGTGATCTGCGCCGGCGCGCGCAACGATCGTGTCCACGTCGACGATCCAGACGCCGGTGCGCTCGGAAACTTCAATCAAACCGAGATTGAAACGCCGGATGCGTGCGGAGAGGCTTTCAGGGAACTCCGCGTAGTTGCGAACGTTCTCGCCGGGGACCACGCTCGAGACGTTGTAGACAAGTATCGGTGAATCGCTTACCGCGCGAATTCGCTCGATGACGCCTTCGAACGCGCGCATCGCGCTTTCGACGTTGAGCATGCCGAGCAATGAAAAATTTTCTTGCAACCAGCTGCGGTCGGCCGCCGGCCACGATTCTTGGTTGGCCGGATAGAGCAGATACCCGTTGCGGCGATGCCGGCACAGCGCCGTCATGACATCGGCTTGAATTGAAAGGACGTACGCGTCGGCCTCGGTCTCGAAAAGTGCGCGACTGAACTGCGTTTCCGGAGCGTACGGTTCCAGCAGCGCGCAGCGTCCTTCCAATTCCTCAGGCACCGCTCCGGTCGCTGCCAAGAGCGCATCGCTGCGCGTGTGAAGCTCGTGCCGAATGCGAAGCGTGCATTCGGGGAATCGCGCGCGCACGATTTCGTTCACACCGTTCCACGCAATTTTTCCGCCTAGACGGAGCGAATGCAGCGAATCGCGGACGTCGAGATTCCCTTTTGCAAAGACGGTCAGGCCCGTGCGAGCACGATCCCGAGCGGGTGCCGGAAACGAATCTTTCCGTCCTCGCGATACGGCTCGAGCCCCGTCGGTTCGCCGCCCGCGAGATCGGCTTCGAAAGCCGCGAGCAGCTCGTCGCGGAACTCGTCGCCGGACATTTCGATCCAATCGTCGAGATCGCGCGTGCGGTCTTGCGTGTAGGCTTCGACGACTGTCGCGCCGGCAGTCGCAGCCCAGCCTTGCAGTTGCGGCCACGTCGGCGTCCAGGCGTGCGAAGGGTCCCGGCGGCGTTCGATCGCGTTCGCGCGTTGCGCAAGATTCGGGTCTTCGGGGACGAGCATGTCGATCAGAAGTACGCGCCCGCGTCCGCGCGCGACGCGCACCATCTCGTCGACGACGCGCTGTGGTTCGGCGATGTGGTGCAGTGAAAAGCGCGTCACCACGAGATCGAACGAGCCGTCTTCGAACGGTAGCGATTCGGCCTCAGCTTGTATGAACGTGATGTTCGTAATGCCGTCGCGCGCGGCTGCCTCACGTCCGCCGGAAAGCATTTCCGCCGTAATGTCGACAGCGACCACTTCCTTCGCGCGAGGAGCGAGCGCACGACCGAGCAATCCGCTCCCCGCTGCGACATCGAGCACGCGGGCATCCGGCGACAGCTCGACGCGCTGCAAGATTGCCTGCAGATCGCCGGGGACGCTCATCGCTCCCCAGTGCACGGCCTGCTGCGAGAACTTTGCTTGAACGAGCTTGTGCTGTTCGGAGTATCGCGGCGCCATATAAGCGACTTGGCGAGAAAAACCGAAACCGCCTTGCGCGAGGGGTTGCGCAAGGCGGTTTCTCCGGAAGCAGGTCCCCCACGCGGACTGCTCCCGCCGCTGCGAGCGTACCCAATTCACCTTAAGGCAGCATGAAGGTTCGGCCAATTTAAAGAGCGCAAGCGAGCGGAAACTGTGAAGCAAAAGCATCTGCGGGTTCAGGCGGGCGTGCCACTCCGATTGGCAGAGATCGACCCGAACGACATCGGCGATTTCAAAGACAAGGATGACGCGCGCGAAATGCACGTGCGCAATATCGACAAGCTCGAAAAGCTCCAAGAAAAGCTTGCCGCTTCGCGTTCGTATGCAGTTCTGATCGTGCTGCAGGGTATGGATTCATCCGGAAAAGACGGCGTGATCAAGCACGTCATGTCCGGCGTCAACCCGCAAGGCGTCGACGTGCACGCGTTCAAACAGCCGACGGCGGAAGAGCTGAGCCACGATTTTCTGTGGCGCAGCCAGGCGGCGTTGCCTGCGCGCGGCCGTATCGGCATTTTCAACCGTTCGTACTACGAGGAAGTGCTCGTCGTGCGCGTCCACACCGACCTGCTCGCGAGCGAGCACATCGACTCGAACGGCAAAGACCTTTGGCGCGAGCGCTTCGAGGACATCAATGCGTTCGAGCGTCACCTCGTGCGCAACGGGACACGGGTCCTCAAGTTCTTCCTGCACATCTCGAAAGACGAGCAACGCCGCCGGCTACTCGCGCGGCTCGACGACCCTTCGAAGAACTGGAAGTTTTCCCAGAGCGATGCGACCGAGCGCGAGTATTGGGATCAATACATCGCCGCCTACGAGTCGATGCTGAGCGCAACGAGCACCGATCATGCGCCGTGGTACGTCATTCCCTCCGATCATAAATGGTTTTCACGCATCGCAGTCGGCGAGATTCTCATTGAGGGGCTCGAGTCGCTCGATCTTCAGTATCCAAAGCCTAACGCAGAAGAGGAGAAATCGTTGACGCGCATTCGCAAGCAGTTCGAGGCAGAAAAGCGATGAAAGCTTTCCTAACATTCTTGGCAATCGCGCTGCTCGCGACCGCGCGGCCTGCGTCCGCGCAGTCGTTTACGCCGGCAAAGTCTCTTGCGACCGAGCAGAATCCAATGATCCTCGTTGTCGATGCACGTCAGGTTACGCGCGGCGTACTCTTCGTCCACGAAACGATGCCGGTTCAATCCGGGACGTTCTCGATTGATTATCCGCAGTGGGTTCCGGGCGAACACGGCCCGAGCGGACCGCTTTACGACCTCGCAAGTCTACGCGTTTCGTCCGGATCGACGCCGGTTGCGTGGCACCGCGACGAAGTCGACATGTACGCGTTCCATCTCGACGTTCCGCAGGGGGTCACGAGCGTTTCGCTCGATTTCGATGTTCTCCTCAACGCGCCGGGAGACATCATGTCGACGGCGGCCCTCGCGATCGTCAATTGGAATCGCGTGCTGCTGTATCAACACGGGATCGATTCTGGACAGTATTGGGTGAAGGCCTCGGTGATGCTCCCGCCCGCGTGGCAGTTCGGCACGGCACTGCGCGTGCAGTCTCAAAGCGGCGATCGCGTCGACTTTGCCCCGACGGCGATCGTCAATTTCGTCGATTCGCCGATGGACTTGGGTCAATACGCCCAGAAGTGGACACTTTGGAAAGAAGGCACCGTCTTCGTCGAGCTCGATGCCTTCGCCGACGATCCGAAGGATCTCGAGGTTACGCCGGGCATCCTGAGCGCCTACCAACGCGTTCCGGCAGAGGCGTTTGCGCTTTACGGGTCGCGCCACTTCGGTGATTATCACGCGCTGTTGACCCTCAGCAATTCGATCCCGTTTCAAGGCATCGAACACCACCAATCGAGCGATAATCGAGCGGACAGTGATTTTCTAACAAACTCGCAAGCCAACGTCTCTTTTGCGGATTTGGTCACCCACGAGTTCTCGCACTCGTGGAACGGAAAGTACCGCCGGCCGTACGATCTCACGACGCCCAATTTTCAGGTCCCACAAAAGACCGACTTGCTGTGGGTCTACGAGGGCATGAATCAGTATCTCGGCGATTTAATTGCGTTTCGCGCCGGCCTACGGGATCCGAAAACCTATCCCGATCTTGTTGCAGCCGACTATGCGGCGATGGCGGCAGAATCCGGACGAAAGACGACGCCGATTATCGATCTGACGACCGGCGCACCGTATTTCTACTACCAGCACGGCGATTACGACTCTATCCGGCGGATGGCTTTCGATTTCTATACCGAGGGCCATCTGCTCTGGCTGGATGTGGATACGATCATCCGCGAGCGCTCGCATGGCACGCGCTCGATCGATACGTTTCTGCACCGGTACACGCTGCCGACGGTAACCGGTCCGATCGTTAAAACCTATACGCGCGCCGAGATCGAAGCGCTCTTGAACGAAGTCGAGCCATACGATTGGCACGCGTTCTTCGAACGTTATGTCTATACGGTGACGGCGAACCCGCCGCAAGACGAGCTCGCGCGCGCCGGATACAAGCTGGTGTGGAACCAAATGCCGAACCCATATCTGACGCCGGACGATCTCGCAGACCGGGATGGACTGAATGCTTGGTTCAGCCTCGGCTTCAACACCGATTCGAAAAACGTCGTGCTTGACGTGCGCGAAGGTTCGCCGGCCTGGGACGCAGGTTTGGTTCCCAAGGCAACGATTCTTGCGATCGACGGATACGCCGTCGACAAAGGGCGCCTGGAATATTCGCTCAGAACCGCGCTGCACGCGAGGGCGCCTATCGCGCTTCTCGTCCAGCGCGCTAATACGTACGCGGTGCTAAGTCTCAACTATCACGACGGCCCAAGGTTTCCGCATCTCGAGCGAATCCCGGGAACCGCCGATATGCTTTCGGCTATTGCTGCGCCGCACGCAAAGTGACGACGGTGTTTCCGCCGCTGACGACGACGCCGACACGCTCGTCGCTCGAGGGAGCGTAAACGCCCGCAAGCAGCGCTGCAAACGCGGCTGAGCCGCCCGGCTCCGCGACAATGCGAAGATCGTTCCACAGCCGCTGCTGTGCGTGCTCGATCATTTCGTCTTCGACGAGCACGACACGCTCCACGTATCGACGAACGATCGGAAAGACCAACTCGCCGACGCGACGCGGCGCAAGTGAATCCGCGGCAATGCCGCCGGCTTCCGCATCGACCGGTTTGCCGGCCTCGAATGCACGCGTCAGTGTCGGCGACTTGCGCGGTTCGACCCCGATGACGCGCGTTCGCCCGGCGTACCATGCCGCGATTCCACTAATCAAGCCGCCGCCACCGACGCCCACCAACACCGTATCGAGATTCGGCGCCTGTTGCTCGAGCTCGAGTGCGAGCGTCCCTTGTCCGCGAATCGTTTCGGCTTGATCGAAGGCGTGAACCGGCATCGCGCCTGACTCGCGCTGGAACTCTTCGCTCGCGGCAAGCGCATCGGCGTAGAGATCGCCGCGAATCTCGAGACGCGCGCCATACGAGCGGATGCGATCGATCTTTGCCGGCGATGATATTGTCGGAACGAAGATCGTGGCCGGAACCCCGAGACGCATCGCTGCATACGCGACGGCCGCTCCATGATTGCCGCCGGAGGCTGCAACGACGCCGGCTTTTGGGATCTCACGAAACAAGAGATTCGTAAACGCACCGCGCGTTTTGAATACGCCCGCGTACTGCATCAGCTCGAGCTTGAGCGTAATCGCGCCGCTCGCTATTCCAAAGTCGGCCGGATTTATCTCGATTACCGGCGTTCGCCGGATGTACGGGCGAATGCGTTGCTCGGTTTCTGAGATTGCGTTCCTGAGCTTTTCCGAGGAATCTAAATCGTGCACTCCCAGGCTCCGACGTCAGTTATATCACCCTTAAAAGGAGTTACACGTGTCGTCGGCTCTCAACGGAATCACCTCCTCGCTCGCGTCCTCGCAATCAGAAGCATCCTCTTCGATCAGCATACCTTCAGATCTCACGCCCGCGCAGGATGCCGAAGTTCAATCGATTTTGGGACAGCTCGCCAGCGGCTCGATAACCGCCGCACAAGCGCAGAGCGAAATCTCAGCGATTTCTTCTTCGAGCCCTCAGAGCACCGGCACGCAGGGCAGTGGCGGCACGCAAGGCACGCAGCATACCCATCACGGGCATCACGGTGAGCATGCGGACGGCGCCTCGCAATCGCAAACGCTGAGCTCGGCGCTCGGTCTTACGACGGATCAAGAATCGCAGATTGCCTCGATCGTGCAATCGGCGCAGCAAAGCAACGCCGAGCCGTCGAGTGTGCTTTCCCAGATCGAAGCCATCCTGACGCCGCAACAGCAGCAAAAGCTGGCGCAATTGCTGTCACCAACGTACTCATCGGTCGGGACGAATGGGACGGGCTCTCAGCCCCCGCTGTTCAGTACGACGGCTTAAGTTCCGCCCGGACGCGGCGCGCGAAACGTGAGCGCGTCGATCTTCCCGGAGTTGTCGAAGTGAATGTACACGTCGTCGACGCCTTTGGCGAAAACTGCCGTGTAGCGCTGCCATGTATCGTCGAAGGGCGGATCGTTCTTTTCTGTTGACTTCTTAACGCTCTTGTAGTCGCCGAGCTGCGACTTGAGATCTTTGACGATCCCTTCGACTTTAGCTTGCGAGTTGTGCTCCAAGTACGAAGCCGCAAAATAATCGGACGTGATCTTCGGCTTGGTGAAAACTTCTTCGATCCGAGCTTGGCCGGCGTCCGCCGTGCCCGAGACCGACGCCGACTGCGGCGCGCTCTGCGCGTTTAGAGCGGTCCACGGCCCGCAGGCGACAAGTGCGAGGAGAACGATGACGGCGCTTTTCATTCTGGCCCGGTGCTACTCAATGATGTCCATTCCTCCGTCCATCTGGATGATTTTCACGCTTGTTTGCTTGACCCCGCGAGCGTCAGCGTGATAGAGTCCCTCGCATGTCGGCCTGTACCCGAATGATGACCATGGCCATGTGCTGTTCCCCGCAGGGATCGGCGTAAGGAGTCATTGGTCCGCGGCACGCCGCGAACACCCAAGACGCCTCCGCCGGTCGGAGGCTTTTTTATTTTCCCTTCGTTCCCTATCGCAAAAAGGACGAATTAACATGAGCGCAACTCTCGAGAACCGCGTACCCGACTTCGAGACCGTCGCCATACACGGCGGACACTCGGGTGATCCCACCACCAAAGCACGCGCCGTCCCAATCTATCAGACGACGTCTTACCTGTTCAACGATACGAGCCACGCGGCGCGCCTATTCGCGCTCGAAGAGTTCGGCAATATCTACACGCGGATCATGAATCCGACGACCGACGTCCTCGAGCAGCGGATCGCGACGCTCGAGAAGGGTGTCGGCGCGCTCGGACTTGCCAGCGGCCAAGCTGCGGTGATCTACTCGCTGCTGAATCTAGCCGGAACCGGCGACCACGTCGTCAGCGCGGCTTCGTTGTATGGCGGGACGTACTCCGCGTTCACGCATACGTTGCCGAAGCTCGGCATCACCGTGACATTCGTCGATCCGTCGAAGCCTGAAAATTTTTCACGCGCGATACTACCGAATACGAAAGCAATTTTCGGCGAGTCGATCGGCAATCCAAAGATTGACGTTCTGGATGTCGAGGCGATCGCGGAGGTCGCGCACCGGCACGGGATTCCGTTGATTGTCGACAACACGCTGGCGACGCCGTACTTGCTGCGTCCGATCGAGTGGGGCGCCGACATCGTCGTGCACTCGGCGACCAAGTTCATCGGCGGCCACGGCACGTCGATCGGCGGCTTGATCGTCGACGGCGGTAAGTTCGACTGGGCGGCCTCGGGCAAGTTCGATGAGTTTGTCGATCCCGATCCGTCATATCACGGGATCCGCTATCAGAGCACGTTCGGTCCGCTCGCGTATATCATCAAGGCGCGCGTACAGCTCTTGCGCGATCTCGGCGCGGCGCAGGCCCCATTCAACTCGTGGCTGTTCCTCCAAGGCCTCGAAACGCTGGCGCTGCGCATCGAACGGCATTCGGAAAACGCGCAATCCGTCGCCGAGTACCTCGCGAAGCATCCGAAAGTTCGTTGGGTGTCGTATCCGGGGTTGCCGGATCATGCCGCATACGGGCGCGCGAAGAAGTACCTGCCCAAGGGCCAGGGAGCGATTCTAACCTTCGGAATCAGCGGCGGCGCGGCCGAGGCGCGGGCGCTGATCGACCGTCTCAAGCTGTTTTCGAATCTCGCCAACGTGGGCGACGCAAAGTCACTCGTCATACATCCCGCCTCGACCACGCACCAGCAGCTTACGGCGCACGAGCAGCACGAAAGCGGCGTCTCGGATGATACGATCCGCCTTTCGGTCGGAATCGAAAACATCGGCGATATCATCGCCGACCTAGAGCAAGCTTTCGCGACAAACTAACTAAATTTTGTTAAGGGCCCCCTCGGGGAATGTTTGCATTTTCGTGATGTTAACGGGCCCTAAAATTCGGGGGCCCCATGCTAAGCATGGGGGGTGCGGAGCTTGGAGCGAAGCACCGTAATACAGGAGGCGGGGGTGAGTCCAAGCGAACTCTTGGCCTCCCCGCCTTTAGGATTAGGGTTAGTGCCGCTTTTCGGATCGAGTCGTGCGGTCAAGAAGCGCGGTCATGTAGACCGCGCTCATCAGCGCGTCAAGAAGCCGTTCAAAGTCGAGTACTCACTCGATCGTGGTGAGACCATGATGCCGGCGCTTGCGGTCGATATCAGCGTCGGTGGTCTCGGGCTGCTGACGAATGAAGACATTGGGCTGAAAGAATTTCTCGTCGAGTTGACGCTCGACGATCGTCGGATTACGGCGCTCGTTTCGAAAGCCGGTTCGGTGCCGGGGAAACTGCGCGGCGGCGAGGCCTGGCGCACCGGCGGAAAATTCATCGGGATCACTGCCGATCATTGGGATACGCTATCGCGCTTCATCGACAACGCACCGTCGCCGAGCGACAAACTTCGTCTTGACTTGAACTCGCTGCAAACGCGCCCCGACGATGCTGCGCGCCTGTTACCGAAAACGGCGCTTGCGCAGCTGCTTGGTGAGCTGGTGAAGATGAAGCGCCTTGCACCGCTGCATCCAACCGTCGAGCCGCTCGTCAAGCTGCGCTATCTTGGGAAGACGGTTCGCCAAGGCGTCGATATGCATGTGTTGCGCATCGAATCGCGCGTCGTGAAGCCGCATCACGTCAATAACTACGTGACGCAGGTATATTTCGACGATACGCTCTCACGGGTCATCACGATCCCGATGGACCAGCAGACCTAGTCTAAGACAGTAATCTCGTCGCCGCCGTCATCGAACGTGAAACGCGTGCGATGACGCGCCTCCGAGTGATGGTGGCTGTGCGTAGTGTGCGAGATTTTCGACTCGATCGTGAGGCGGTGCAGACGCTTGCCGTTCTTCATCACCGCGCCGCTGTAGTAGTAGGCGACGAGCGGGGAGTGCTTTCCGTCGGGCGGCGAGAGACGCTTGCGCGAAACGAGCTCCGCGTGCAGACGATCTTGAACGGCTTTTGGAAAGAGCCGGTTGACGTCGTCGGGACTGATGCGCGCGGCGGCGAGCTCTTGCTGGGCTTTGTTCTTGTCTTCCATGGGGGCGCCACGCAGCCAGCGCAACATTGCATCTTGATCGTCGCGCTTCATCGAAACGAATCGCAGCGCGTATTTGTGAAGCTTGTTGCCGCCTTGAATCGCGCCCTCGTGACGCACGACCGCCATGCGGCACGGGATCATGCGTGAGCCAATCGTGAGCTTGAAGTCGAGCTCAGTCTTGTGCAATCCGTGCTGCGAGAGTATCGAGATCCCGCCGACGCCGATATCAATGCCCATGACCGGGCTCCACGTCAGTCCGTTGGAGCTGCAGATCACCTTATAAGGCATGCGAGCGCGCGGTTGCTCTCGGCGATCGTCCGCGCGGGAACCGAACCAGTCCATAAGGTCGCCGAACATATTAGTATTATCTTCGGCATTTGGGGCCCAGAATTGCTCTTGCTCTAAATCACAAGTCGCCGCCGACACCCGGCGGGCAAGCGTCAAAGAGGGTCAGCCCGTTCGGAAGTGTCTTCGCGAGCGTGAGCTGCACGGCGAGCGGCTCCTTTGACGTATCGAAGCCGACGGGGGGCAATTTGGCGGGGACAACGTCTTCGTCTTCGCTATTGGAAGGCGGTTTCGAGAACGGATCGTCGGATTCGCTCGTGTAGTGCCACGCGTAGGGGAAAACGCCCTCGAGTTTCTGGCCGCTGCCCAAGATCAATTGGACCCGGATCGTGTCGTCGACGCTACCATCTTTGCGATGAACTCGATGTGCACCCGGTAAAAAATACGGGCTTCCGCACGGAGCGGTGGTATTCGCGACGCCGCTTCCGTTGCCACCGGTTCCGCCGCCCTGGCCTGACCCCGAACCGGCGCCGCTGCCCGTGCCGGTACCGCTGCCGCTCGAAGCACCCGGGTCAGGGGCCGGCTGCGTTCCGGTCCCGGTGTTCGCAACGGTCTTCGAGCCGTGCATCGCCGACCACCAGATCGGAAGGCTTTCCTTATGATTCAGGATCTTCTGGGTGCGAACCTGAAGTTTCGGCCCGCCCTTTGAGCCGCCGCTATGAACCGCGATCATCGTTGCGCGCGGCGCGGCCGCTTCGCGAACTGCCGCCGGCGTCACTTTAGGGGCTGGGGTGGGCGTCGGGGCCGGCGTGCGCACTTCGATGACGACACGAGTCGCCGCTACGCTACTGCTTCGGCTCGGGCTCGCTCTCCATGCGCAAGAATCCGCCGGCCCCAATGACGATCTCGTGAATGGCGATCGAACATGCAACCGCGAGGAGAAGACGCCTCGGGTACGGCGTCAAGAAATTCTTACGAGGGCGGGACGCCGTACGTCTTTTGATACCAGTCTTGGAATTCTTGATCGGTCGGATAGTGCCCGTACTTCTTGTAAAACCACTCGCGATACGCCGACTGCCGCCGGCCTTGTTCTTGCTGTTCTTCCTGTTTGATGCGCTTCTTGTGATTCCAATTCGTCAGACCGATCGCTGCAGCAACGCCGGCAACGAAGATGTTACGCGCGCTCGCTGCGCCGTCGGCGAGAGCAGGGGCCGCAGCGCCGAATGCGATCGCCGCACACAGCGTCCCGGCCGCCAAAGTCCTGATATGCATTAGCAGGTCCTTTCTGCTAGCTTAAACGCCGCCGAGGGCCCGAGGGTTCTCCCCGCGAAGCGCGGCGCGTGCAATTGATCGAACTCAAGGGACTGATTAGAACGATCCCGGATTTCCCGATCCCCGGGATTCAGTTCCGCGATATCACGCCGCTCATCAAAGATTCCGAGGGCTTTCGCGCGATGATCGACATGTTTGTCGAGCGTTTCCGCGACGAGCGTATTGACGTCGTTGTTGGCGTCGAGGCGCGCGGCTACATTCTGGCAGCGCCGCTTGCGTACGAGCTGGGCGCCGGTTTCGTGCCCGTTCGAAAACCAGGCAAGCTTCCCGGCTCGAAGATGACCGAAGAATACGCGCTCGAGTACGGTACGAATTCGCTCGAGGTCCACGACGACGCCGTTGGTCGCGGCAAGCGGGTCCTGATCGTCGACGATGTCCTTGCGACCGGCGGTACGGCCGCCGCGACCGGACGCCTGGTCGAGCGCCTCGGGGCCGAGATCGTCGAGTTCGCGTTCCTCATCGAGCTTGAAGCGCTGGGCGGCCGAAAGGCGCTCGGCAAGCACAAGATCACGAGCTTCATCAGCTACTAAGCGTCGCGCCGCCGGCCTGCGGCCTTCCCAGCCGCCAGTGTGTTGTGCTTAGATAGGCGTTAATACTCTGCTTGGGTTGCTCGATGTCGATAGATGCTCTCGTCACGAAAGTCCAGGAGTACGACCCGTCGCTGGACGGTGCGTGGCTTCGGCGCGTCTACGACATGGCCGATCAAGCGCACGGCGCGCAGATGCGCGCGTCGGGCGTCGCCTACATCGAACATCCGCTTGCGGCCGCGGAAATCTTGGCAGAGCTCGAAATGGATCGCGCGACGATCGCGGCCTCGCTCTTGCACGACGTGGTCGAGGACACCGTCGTTACGAGCGAGCAAGTCGCGGCGGCTTTCGGCAACGAGATCGCGACGCTCGTTGAGGGCGTCACCAAGCTAACGCGCATCCCGTACCAATCGAAGGAAGATGCGCAGGTCGAGAACCTGCGCAAGATGTTCATGGCGATGGCCAAGGACATCCGCGTCATCATCATCAAGCTCGCCGACCGCCTCGACAACATGCGTACGCTCTCGAGTTTGCCGGAGAGCAAACAGCTCGCGATCGCGCGCGAGACGATCGAGATCTACGCACCGATCGCACATCGTCTCGGCATCTGGAAGATTCGCTCGGAGCTCGAGGACTTGTGCTTGCGTTACCTCGACTCGGAGTCGTATCGCGAGATCGCTGAACGCGTCGCAAAGAAACGCAACGAACGCGAAGAGGCCGTCGCCGGCGTGGCGGAGATTTTGCGCGAGAGTTTAGACGGCGTCGGCATCAAGAACGAAACGACCGGCCGTCCGAAACATTTCTATTCGATTTATACGAAATTGAAGAAGGGCCGCGACTTCTCGACGATCTTCGATCTGACGGCGGTACGCATCATCGTCGATTCGGTCAAAGATTGCTATGGGGCGCTGGGCGAAGTGCACGCGCGCTGGAAGCCGATTCCGGGCCGCTTCAAAGACTATATCGCGATGCCCAAACCGAACATGTATCAATCGCTGCATACGACCGTCGTCGGGCCGGGCGGCGATCCGCTCGAAGTGCAGATTCGCACGCGCGACATGCACCGTACGGCGGAATACGGCATCGCGGCGCACTGGCGATACAAGGAAGGCGGCAAGTCCGACTCCTTCGAGAACAAGCTCGCGTGGCTGCGCTCGCTGCTCGAGTGGCAAAACGATGCACGCGACTCGCGCGTGTTCATGGAGAACCTGAAGCTCGATCTGTTCGAGAATCAGGTTTTCTTGTTCTCGCCCAAAGGCGACGTGTTCTCGCTGCCCAACGCCGCAACGCCGCTCGATTTTGCGTATCACGTTCACACCGACGTCGGCAATCGTTGCATCGGTGCGAAGGTGAACGGAAAGATCGTCCCGCTCGACTATCAGCTCAAGAACGGCGACATCTGCGAGATTCTCACGCAGAAAGCCGCGCGCCCGTCGCTCGACTGGCTCGGGATCGTTCGCACGTCGAGCGCGAAGCACAAAATCAAGCAGTGGTTCCGCAAAGAGCGTAAAGAAGAAAACGTGCTTGCGGGTCAGGAAGCGCTCGAAGCGGAGCTGGCGCGTCAGAATCTGCGCCCCGATGCGGCCCGCGGCGAATCGCTCGAACGCATCGCGCACAAGATGAATTTTGCGTCGCCGGCCGATCTCTACGCGGCGATCGGCTTCGGCGATGCATCGGCCGTTTCGGTCGCAATGCGCATGCGCGAAGAGCTCAAGAATTCGAACATCGTCGACATCACGACCGTTCCGCGTCCGCCGACGCGCCGCGTCACGCGCAGCAGCTCGGGAATCAAGATCGCTGGCGTCGACGACGTGCTGGTGCGGCTCTCGAAATGCTGCAGTCCGGTTCCGGGCGATCCGATCATGGGCTTCGTGACGATCGGCAAAGGCGTCTCCGTGCACCGCGCCGATTGCCCCAATGTTGCGTACATGAACGCACAACCCGAGCGCATCTTGCAAGCAACCTGGTCGGACAACATCACGGCGACGCATGCCGTCGACGTCGAAGTCGAAGCGCTCGATCGCGCCGGTCTCTTGCAAGACATCATGGCGGTTTGTGCCGAGATGAAAGCCTCTGCGTCATCCGTGACGGCGCGCGTCAAGAAAGACATCGCCGTCACCTCGCTCACGCTGCAAATCGAGAATCTCGATCAACTCCACAAGCTCTTGCGCAAGCTGGAAACGGTCAAAGGCGTACGCACCGTCTATCGCGTGACGAAACGCGAACGCGCCAGCGGCTAGCTAAATCGCGCGAAACGTCGTTCGACGAGCGAGACGACGGCAAAGAAGACGATCGCCAGCAGCGACGAGACGAAGACTGCAGCGTAGAGTCGTTCGGCGTGATAGTTGAACGTCGACTCGATGATCAGCGCGCCCAGGCCTTTATTCGTTCCGATCCACTCGCCGACGAGCGCACCAATGACGCTGGTTTGCGCGGCGATGCGGAGCGCAGCGAACAGATACGGAACAGAACGCGGGAACCGCAGATGCAAAAAGATCTGCAGCCTCGTCGCGCAGAGTGAGTGCACGATGTCGAGCTCGGTGGCCGTCACCGATTCGAGACCGCGAATCATATTGACGAGCGTCGGGAAGAAGCAGACGATCGCCGCGACGACGACTTTCGGAAACATGCCGAGGCCGAAGATCAGCACAACGATAGGAGCGAGCGCGAGAATCGGAATCGTGTTGAAGAAGAGCACGATCGGAAAGTACGTGAGGCGCAGATAGCGATTCGCGACGAAAAGTATCGCGACTGCAACCGCCGCCCCGTTTCCGAGCGCGAATCCGAACAGGCTCTCGAGCAAGGTGGGGACGGTGTTGCTCGCGATGAGCGCGCGCTCATGAACGAGATCGTCGAAGACCGCAAGGGGCGTTGGCACGATGTAGTGCGGCACGCCGAAGACCGTGACGACGAGTTGCCACACGAGCAGCAGCGTGATCGCGCCGATTGCGGGATAGATCCATTGTCTCAAGCGCGTTTTGCGCGCGGGGCTTCGCGCAGGATCTTCATCGAATAAACGTCTTCGACGCGAAGCGAGCTCTTGAGGAGTCCGACGGCGGCGTATGCGCGCATTTGCGCCGCGAGTCTCTCCGAGCGAAACGTGCCCCAACCCTCACGCAAGGTGTCGCCGTCGAACGTCAAACGCAGAACCGTCGGCATGATGCGTTTCTCGACGCTCGCGTCGAGCTGCGGATATTCAGTCGCAGCGATATCGACGGCTTCGCTTGGATGCTGGTACGTCCAGTCCCAACCTTGTGCGAGCGCTCGAATGAGGCGCGCGAGTTGATCGCCGTTCTTTTCGATTGCGTCGTCCGTTGCAAAGTACGTGTCGCCGTACGACGGCAGCCCCGCCGATTCCATCGAGAGCGAAACGAGCGGGCCGGAGAAGATCGACATCTCTTTCGCGTTTGTGATCCAGCCTGTGATCGCATCGACGCGGCCCGCCGCGAGCGGCGTCATGTCGCCTCCGACATCGGTAACCTCGACCTTGGCGGGATCGATGTTATTTTTTGCGAGAATCGCCTCGAGAACGTACCGCGCCGTCGGCTGAATGCCGATGCGTTTGCCGATCATGTCGTGCGGACTGCGAATCGGATTCTTCGGCAGCGAATAGAAGGCGAACGGTGCAATGCGCATCCCGGCGGCGATGATCTTGATCGGAATCCCGGAGTTCCGCGCAAACATGACCTGACCCGAATCAGAGAGCTGGCCGAGCTGTGCGTGTCCGGTGATGACCGGCGCTGCGGCCGTTGCGTTTGGACCGCCCGGTGCGAGCTCGACCTCCAGCCCCGCGTCGCGGAAAAACCCGCGCTTCACCGCGACCACGTCCCCGATCTGGCCATTGCTCATCAGCCAATCGTATTGAATGACGACCTTTGCTGCGGCGTCAGCACCAGCCGGCGCAAGAAGGGCGAGTCCGGCGCACCCGGCGAGGAATTGGGCTCGATTCTGCAGGGCTGTCCTCCTTGTCGCTGTCCCTCGACTTCGCTCGGGATGACAACGGGGGTAGGTTGACACCGACCCCCGATGTCAGTTAAGGTCGGCTGTACATGAGAAACCGCGTGCCTGCCACGAGCGTAGCAAAGCGTAGTCGAGTGGGCCTCATTCTCGTCCTTACGGATTCGTCTACGACGTAGCCGCTAGCGACGTTTTGCCTTCACAGGCCCTTCGCCCAGCGGCGAGGGGTTTTTTGTTTATACGGGAGCTGCGAACGACCATGGACCGCGTGATCATATTCGACACGACCCTGCGTGACGGCGAACAGTCGCCGGGTGCGACCATGACCCCGTCTGCTCGACTTCGGATCGCGCAGATGCTCGCCGAAGCGAAGGTCGACGTGATCGAAGCGGGCTTCCCCGCTGCCTCGCCGATCGTCGTGCAAAGCGTCGCGGAAATCGCAAAGGCGGTCAAAGGTGCTTCCGTTGCTGCCCTTGCGCGAACGACGGCCGGCGACGTCGATGCGGCTTGGGAAGCGCTCCGGCACGCTGAATCGCCGCGCATCCATACCTTCCTTGCGACCTCGAACCTGCATCTCGAGCACAAGCTGCGCATCTCGCACGATCAAGCCGTCGAAGCGACGACCGAAGCCGTGCGGCGTGCCAAAAAGTATTGCTCGGACGTCGAGTTTTCGGCGGAAGACGCAACGCGCTCGGACTGGGATTTTCTGGTTCGCATCTTCACGGCCGCCATCAACGCGGGCGCGACGACGATCAACGTCCCTGATACGGTTGGCTACACGATGCCGCAAGAATACGCGGCGCTAATGACCTATCTGCTCGAACGCGTCAAAGGGATCGAGAACGCCGTGATCAGCGTTCATACGCACGACGATCTCGGCTTTGCCGTCGCAAATGCTCTCTCGGCTGTGCAAGCCGGAGCGCGGCAAATCGAGTGCACGATCAACGGGATCGGCGAGCGTGCCGGAAACTGCTCGCTGGAAGAAGTCGTCGTCGGCATGCGAGTCCGTCGGGACATCTACAACGTCGACACGGGCTTTGATACCAGCAACTTGCAGAAGATCTCACAACAGGTCGCGCGCTCGACGCGGATGCCGGTGCAAAAGAACAAAGCAATCGTCGGGGCGCACGCATTTACGCACGAGTCCGGGATCCATCAAGACGGCATCCTGAAACACAAAGGCACCTACGAAATCATCGAGCCAAGCTCCGTCGGGGTCGAGCAAACCAAATTCTCGATCTCGCGCAACTCCGGCAAGCACGCCATCCTCGCGCGGGTGCGCGACATTGGGTTCGTTTTCGACCGCGCTGCCGAGAAGAAATTCTTGGAAGCGTTCGCCAAGCTCGCGCAGACGCGGAGAGTCGTTTCCGACGGCGAATTGGTGCGGCTCGCACAGGAAGCCACCGGCGCATCGCTCATTCGGCCGCCCGGCCGCTTAGAGGAAGTACCGGCGTCCGGCGATCATCACGCGGGTCGTGAATTCGCGAGCAACGCGATCATGACGAGCTTCACCTAAGGGGAATCATGCAAGCCTATTACGACAAAGACGCCGATTCGAGCGTCCTCGAAAAGAAACGCATCGCCGTCATTGGTTATGGCAGCCAAGGCAATGCCCAAGCGCGCTGTCTTGCAGACTCCGGACTCGACGTCGTCGTCGGGCTGCGCGAGGGTTCGTCTTCGGCCGACACCGTGCGGGGCCACGGTCTCGCCTCGAAGAGCATCCCGGATGCGGTCCGCGGCGCGGACGTCGTGATGATTCTCATCCCCGATGAAGAGCAGCCCGCGATCTACGCGCGTGACATCGCCCCGAATCTCAAAGACGGCGTGTACCTCGGGTTTTCGCATGGCTTTGCGATCCGCTTCGGAACGATCGTTCCGAAAGCGAACGTGAACGTGTTCATGGTCGCGCCCAAAGCGCCGGGGCGGCTCGTGCGCACCGAATACGAAGCCGGCCGCGGAACGCCGTCGCTGATTGCCGTCCACCAAGATCCAGCCAAGAATACGCGCGAGATTGCGCTTGCGTACGCGGTCGCGATCGGCGCCGGTAAGGCCGGCATTATCGAAACGACGTTTTCGGAAGAAACCGAAACCGATCTCTTCGGCGAGCAAGCCGTCCTTTGCGGTGGGATCTCGGAATTGATCCATGCCGGATTCGAGACGCTCGTCGAAGCCGGCTACGCGCCGGAGATGGCGTACTTCGAGTGCTGCCATGAAATGAAGCTGATCGTCGATCTCATTTACGAACGCGGCATCGAAGGGATGCGCAACGGGGTTAGCAACACCGCGAAATACGGTGACTACACGCGTGGGACGCGGATTATCACCGACGAATCGCGTCAAGCCATGCGCAAAATGCTCGAAGAGATTCGCAGCGGTGCATTCGCGCAAGAGTGGGTCGCCGAACATGCCGCTGGCAAACCGCGCTTCGATGAATTCCGTAAGAAGGGCCAAGCCCATCCGATCGAATCGATCGGGCGGCGTCTGCGCGCGATGATGCCGTGGATGCCAAAAGAAAAGCAACCCGCGACCGTTTCCTAATGGGCAAGACCCTTTTCGAAAAAGTCTGGGATGCGCACGTTGTCGAGAAACTTCCCGGCGACAACGCACTGCTTGCCATCGATCGCATCATTGCAATCGAGATCACGACGCCGCAACCGGCCGCCGAGATCGCGGAACGCTTCGGCGATCGTTTGTTCGACACGTCGTCGATCGTTGCGATCATCGATCACATCTCGCCCGCGAAAGACACCGAGACGGCCATTCAAGGGCAAGCGCTGCGCACGTGGGCCAAAGCGCACGACGTCGTGTTTTACGACGTCGGCAACAACGGTATCTGTCACGTCGTCATGCCCGAGCGCGGATGGATCGAGCCCGGCATCACATTGATCTGCGGTGACTCACATACGTGCACGCACGGAGCGTTCGGCGCGTTCGCGCTCGGCATTGGTTCGAGCGTCCAGTGCGGCGCGATGCTGGCCGGCGCGATCATTCAGAAACGCCCGAAAGTCATCCGCATCAACGTCAATGGCAAGCTGCACCCGGGCGCGACCGCTAAGGATCTTGCGCTCACCGTGATCTCGACGATCGGTTTTCAGGGCGGCACCGGTGCCGTGCTCGAGTATCATGGCAGCGCGATCCGCGCGCTTTCAATGGAAGAGCGGATGACGCTCTGCAACATGGCGATCGAAGCCGGCGCGACGACAGGGATGATCGAACCGGACGAAACGACGATCGAATATCTGCGCGGGCGCGAAGTGCAGCCAAAAGGTGAAGACTTCGAAAAGAAAGCTGCGTATCTGGCGCACGCTGCGCGCTGATCCCGATGCAGCCTACGAGCGCACGATCAATATCGACGCCTCGCAGATTCGCACCGTTGTCTCGTGGGGAACGAATCCCGGCGAATCGGTCTCGATCGATGCCGTCGTCCCGAACGGCGATGCGGCGAGTCTTGAATATATGGATCTTAAGCCGGGAACGCCGATGCGCGGAATCGCTGTCGATCAAGCCTTCATCGGCTCGTGCACGAACGCGCGTATCTCGGATTTGCGCGCGGCTGCCGAGATATTCAAAGGACGCAAAGTTGCCGTCCCGACGATCGTGACGCCCGGCTCGCAAGCCGTGAAGCGTCAAGCCGAGCGCGAAGGTTTGCACGATGTCTTCCAAGATGCGGGCGCCCTTTGGACGCACTCGTCGTGCGGGCCGTGCCTCGGCATGTCGATGGGCGTTGTTGCGCCGGGGATGCGCATCATCTCGAGCACGAACCGCAATTTCCGTAACCGCATGGGGACGGGCGGTCGCGTCCATTTAGCCACGCCGGTCGTCGTCGCCGCAAGTGCGATTCTCGGCCGCATCGCAACACCCGACGAATTGCCCGCAGAGGTGCCGGCGTGATCCTTTCGGGTTCCGTCATGGCGTTGCCGCAAGCGAATCTGGATACCGATCAGATGTATCCGGGCAAATATCTCTCGCTGATCACGCGCAATGGACTCGGACGTGTGCTTTTCGAAGCGTTCCCGGCCGGACGCGAACTGCTCGAAAAACATCCGGGCGCATCGATCTTCGTTACGGGCGAGAACGTCGGTTGCGGAAGCTCGCGCGAGCACGCGGTCTGGGCACTCGCGGATTGGGGAATCCGCGCGGTCATCGCGCCCTCGTTCGCGCGCATCTTCCATGAGAATTGCTATTCGAACGGCGTCGTCCCGGTCGTGCTCTCCGATCCGGCAGCACTCGAACAGTGTTTATCAGCGAAGACGCTCGAAGTTGACGTCGACAACGAGGTCGTTCGCAAAGACGGCCGCGAGATCGCACGCTTCGAACTCGACCCGCTTCGGAAGGATTTCATCCTTCACGGTGGATTTCTCGAGTACATGGCGACAAAAGTGGATCAAGTTCGCGCCTGGAGAACGCTCGCATCTCGCGTGACGATTCAGGGGGCCGAGACCCGGCGCACGTACGATTGCAATAGCGGCATTGCTCAAGGTCTGTCACAGCGGGAAGGCACATTGCTGTCATCCCGAGCGTAGCTAACGCGCAGCGTATGCGAGGTCGAACGACGCGTTCGGCACGATCGTCCCGGCTAGATCGCAACGACCGAAAAAGGCCGCGGGCACGATCGTGCCACGTCGGATAGGCGGAAATCGAACGTGCGCCTAGTAATCGTGCCTCGCCAATGACTGAACCGTCAGGACCACTGAAACGGTTGCGCGTCTTTGATTTGACGCGCGTGCTCGCGGGCCCAACCTGTGCGCAGATGCTCGGCGATCTTGGCGCCGATGTCATCAAAATCGAAAAACCCGGATCCGGCGACGACACGCGCGGCTTCGCGCCGCCGTACATCGAGGGGACGAAAGAAAGCGCGTACTTCGTCGGCGTCAATCGCAACAAGCGTTCGCTCACGCTCGACATCGCAAAACCCGAAGGGCAAGAGATCGCACTGCAGCTGCTCGCGACGTGCGACGTCTTGGTCGAGAATTTCAAAGTCGGTGGACTCGAACGCTATGGCCTGGGCTACGATCAACTAAAGAGCCGCTTTCCGCGGCTGATTTATTGTTCGATCACGGGGTTCGGACAAACGGGGCCGTACGCGACACGTCCGGGCTACGACAGTTTGATTCAAGCCATGGGCGGCGTCATGAGCGTAACCGGCGAGCCGGAGGGCGAGCCGCAAAAAGTCGGCGTTCCGGTCGCGGATTTATTTGCCGGGCTGTACGGCTGCATCGGCATTCTCGCTGCATTGCGACATCGTGATGCAACGGGCGAAGGCCAGCAGGTAGACATCGGCATGCTCGATGCAAGCGTCGCGTGGCTCGCGAATCAAGCCATGAACTATCTCGCGACGGGCGAGAATCCGCCGCGCCTCGGGAATCAGCACCCCAACATCGTCCCGTACCAAGTCTTTCCGACCGCTGACGGCTACGTGATGCTTTCGATCGGCAACGACCCGACCTTCGAACGTTTTTGCAAAGCGTTCGGTATCGAGCATCTTTTAAAGGACGAGCGTTTCGCTACCAACGCGGCCCGCGTCAAGAATCGTGCATTCGTCACAGAGACGCTCGAGCCGGTAATGCGCGCGCACCCGACGGCATGGTGGGTCGAGAAGCTCGAAGAGCAATCGATCGGGGGCGGGCCGATCAATACGCTGCGCGATGTCTTCCAAGACCCGCAGATCGAGGCGCGCGACGTGGTTCAGAAGATGCGCCATGCGTCGGGCAAGGACGTCCCGGTCATCGCAAATCCGGTTCGCCTTTCCGCGACGCCCCCCGACTATCGGATTCCGCCCCCGGTCCTGGGCGAGCATACCCATGAGATCCTGGCCGGCGAGCTTGGACTCAGCGAAGAGCGCCTTGCCGACCTGCTTTCCAAAGCCGTCATCTAAACGTTCCCTTATCCATTAGAAGAAGGAGGGGCGTGCTCGTTCCTGTATACCGCAACCATGAGGTTGGGTCTGCTTATTTTTGTTGCCGCGGCCCTAATTGCCGGCTGCGGTGGTTCGGCAAGTTACATGACGAACACGAACGTGCTCGTCGGTATGACCGGTACATCGGCGCAGCCGAGTCTTACGTTGAATTTCGCGCAGCTGGGAACGCCGATGACGGTAACCGTCAGTCAGCCGACGTCGACAAACACGACGGTGTTCACGGCAACGCCTTCGGGCGGGTGTAACGGCGTCGCTGCGGTCACGGGCTCGGCGAGTGCGACGACGGCACTTGGTCCGGCCGGGACCTTTAGCGTCGTAGCGCTTTCGACAGCGTCAGGTTGCACGATAGCCGTTACTTCTTCGCTTTCGGGTCCGTCAGCGACGATCAACGTGAACACGTCATCCGTGCAATTCATCTCGCCGACATCGATTCCGATTAGTAGCAAAGAGCACGGTGCGGGTTCCTGAGCTTCGGAGCCTTGCCCTAAGCCTCGTCATTGCAACTGCGGTTTTTGCCGGATGCAGTGGAGGCGGGAAATCGCTCGTCCAAGCGCCCTCACAACAGAGCGTCGGGCAACAAGTTCCCGTAACGTTTACGGTCACGATCGGCTCACAGTCGCAAACGCAATCGACGAAGCGTAGCCCGCAATTTATTCCGAGCAACACGCAGTCGATCGTCATCGATTACATCGGCGACAATCCTTCGGCCACGCCCGCTCCCGGTGCGACGCCGCCTGCCAACGTAACGACGGCCGCAACCGTGAACGTGACGGCAACGACGACGAATCCACCGCCGGCGGGCGAGTGCTTTGCGAGCAACGGCACCTACACGTGCACGATTTCGCTGAAATTGCCGGTTGGGGTAATCGACCTTTACGTGCTCGCGTACGCGGGCCAAAACGGAACTGGCCTCTTACTGGCCGGCAACGTCGTGATCGCGCAAGTCAACGCGAACGGAACGGTCACGCAGCCCGGCGGAAGCGCGCCGATTTCGATCGCACTCGTACAAAAGGGCGTGCAGGTGGGAACGGCCACGATCGGTTCGAACGCAACCATCGTTCCCAACGGTGTTCCGAAACCGAGTGTCGCCGCTCCGAGCTATCCGACGAATACCGCACCGTACGTCTATTCAGCTGCGGAAACTGTTGCTGTTGCAAATCCGAGCGGAACGCCGATTCCGGCCGGCACGCCGATTTCATCGATAACCGTCACGGATAACGAGACGGGTGGCGCATCGTGCCTCGTTTATATCCCGAATGGCGCGACGACCGCGACACCCTGCCCGTTTGCGACGTCGGCATCGAGCGTAACGCTCTCGACGTCGGGCGACAGTTATGCGTTACTGTACAACGGTAAATTCGCTCCGGCCGGTTCGATCTCGATTACCGGATCTGTTGCCGGTAGCTCGACGGTACCGACGCCGATTACGGTCGCGATCACGCCGACGGTTTTCACGGTCGGACACACCGTGACGTTCAGCACCAATAACGTTCCCATCGGAGCGCTCGCGTACGATTCAGTTGGCAGCGCGCTCTACGTTGGTATTGGTAGCGCAAGCACACCGCTCTACAAGAGCAGTTACAGTCCGTCAACGGGCTACGCTTCGCCGGCACCCGTTGCCGTTGTATCAGTCAACGGAGTCAGCCGGCCGTTGAGCGGTACGGGCGGCGGAGAAGTCGGGGGAGGACCGAACGCGATGGTCATCGGTCCCGACAACAACCTCTGGTTCGTCGAAAACAATGGTGAAGATAGCGTTCCCTACGTCGCTGTCGCCGTCATCAATAGTGCAGCGGTAAATCCGGCAGGGGGCGCCGCCATCCAACCCGGTGCCGGCGTCTTCGCGGAATACACGTTGGCAGCCGCGCTCGGAACCCGTGGAAACGCGAGTCCTCCCCTCAAGACGATCGCGAGCCTCGGCGGCTTCATCTGGGTGATGGACAAGCGCGGTGACTTCTATCGAATCAATCCGACGACTGGACTGGTCAGTCCCAATCTTGCGACCGGCTACGGTCCGGGTACGACTCCCAGCACGCCGACGAACGCCTCGAATCCGGTCACTGACCCGACGGGAGCAACGCAGATCAGCGGTGGTTCGATGACCTACGCTCCGATGGTCGTTCTGGGTTCGTCGCTTTACGTTCCAAACGACTCCTCTGGAAGCGTCAACTTACTTGCGCTAGATATGAGCGCAACGCCGTCCACGGGAATTTGTTCGCCGGCCGGCGGAAGCCCGTGTATCGCGACGTTCACCGCTCCCTTCACAGGACTTACGAGTCCGGAAGACGGGGCGACGACCGATGGCACGAGCATCTACGTTATTAACGACAGCAGCAACGGCGTTTATAAACTTACGCCTCCGGCAACGGTGGTGTCGTCGACTGCGGTGTTCCCCTCGTTTGAAGGCGGACTTGCAATTACGAGCGACGGCTGGTTCTGGACGCTGACGAGCACCGGCGTGGCGGCGATCGAGGGAATGACTTCGGCTACTACGCTAAGCGTCAACAACGCGAGCTGTCCGAGCAACGAGTGGCTCGGTCGTGGGGCCAACGGTTTGCTCGTCGGTCCTGACGGTACGCTCCTCTTCTCACCGAACTTGTCGCGAGTTTCGGGCCCGACCGTTGCTCCGCTCTGCGCCGTCGTCTACTAGGGGAAAGAATGCGTTTTCCGTATTTCCGCTACGCCGCAAGCCTCATTGTTGCGGCTGGGATTTTCGCTGGGTGTAGCGGCGGCGGGAAATCGCTTATGCAAGCGCCTTCGCAGCAAAGCGTCGGCCAACAAGTTCCGGTAACGTTTACGGTTACGATCGGCTCGCAGTCGCAAACACAATCGACGAAGCGTAGCCCGCAATTTATTCCGAGCAATACGCAGTCGATCGTCATCGATTACATCGGCGACAATCCTTCGGCGACGCCGGCTCCCGGTGCGACGCCGCCTGCCAACGTAACGACGGCCGCAACCGTGAACGTGACGGCAACGACGACGAATCCACCGCCGGCGGGCGAGTGCTTCGCGAGCAACGGCACCTACACGTGCACGATTTCGCTGAAATTGCCGGTTGGGGTAATCGACCTTTACGTGCTCGCGTACGCGGGCCAAAACGGAACTGGCCTCTTACTGGCCGGTAACGTTGTGATCGCGCAAGTCAATGCGAACGGAACAGTTACGCAACCTGGCGGTACTGCGCCGATTTCGATCGCGCTCGTGCAAAAGGGCGTGCAGGTCGGAACTGCGACACTGGGTGCGATCGGTGCGATCGTCCCGAACGGCATCTCGAAACCGAGCGTCGCTGCACCAAGCTATCCGACCAACACGGCGCCGTATGTCTATTCAGCTGCTGGAACTGTTGCCGTTTCAAATCCAAGCGGCACACCAATTCCGGCTGGCACGCCGATTTCGTCGATCACGATCACCGATGGCGAAAGCAGCGGCGCAACGTGCCTCGTTTACATTCCGAACGGTGCGGGGACGGCAACACCGTGCCCGTTTGCGACCTCGGCATCGAGCGTAACGCTTTCGACGTCGGGCGACAGCTACGCGGTGCTCTTCAACGGTAAATTCGCTCCGGGTGGTTCGATTCCGATTTCGGCATCGATTGCCGGCGGCTCGACAGTACCGACGCCGATTACCGTAGCAATCACACCGACGATCTTCTCGACTGGAACCGTCTCCCTGAGTGGTTGCTGCGCTTCGTCAGGAGCAATCGTCTACGATCCAACCGGGAAGAACGTCTACGCCGGCATGGGGAGCCCGACAAAGCCGTTGTACAAGATTTCGTACAGCACGTCGACTGGCTATGCAGCACCGGTGCCTATGGCGGTGACCGCGGTCAACGGTTCACCCGCCTCAACACTGAGCGGAACGAGCAGTATCGGCGGAGTCAATGCGATGATCCTTGGACCGGACGGCAACATCTGGATCATCGAGCAAAATCAGCGTCGAAATCTCCAATATGTCGCCGTCGCTGCGATTAATAGCGCCGTCGTAAATCCGACGAACGGCGCGACGATCTCGCCCGGCGCGGGCGTCTTCGCAGAATATACACTGAACAGCTTGAGCGGCTGCTGCAGTCCTGACGGTCCGACGTTGAAGGGCATCGCCAGCATGGGCGGCTTCATTTGGGTCATCGATAAAGAGGGTGATCTCTGGCGCTTCAATCCGACTAATGGACTCGTCAATCCAAATCTCGCAGCCGGCTATCTGCCGGGACAATCTTCGACGCAAGTGAACCGAGTGACGGATCCGAGCGGTGCGACTCTGATCGGGGGTACGCCAGGCGGCCCCGGCGAGACGTTCTTCACACCGTTGATACCGTTGAACGGTACGTTGTACATCGCGAATAGTTTCTACACCAGCTTTGATGCGTTAAGCGTCGACACGACTGCGTCACCTTCGGCCGGCGTATGCACGACGCCCGGACCTCCACCTTGCATTGCGACGTTCACGCAGTCGCTCTCGGGCCAACTTTCAAACGATTCTTACGGTGGAACGAGCGATGGCACGAGTTACTATGCGCTCAACGGTATTAGCGGCGCAGTTTACAAAATCACGCCGCCATCTACATTGGTGACTTCCACGGCTACGTTCTCGAATGCCTACGGTGGCCTGGGCGTCACTTCCGATGGCTGGATCTGGACGCTAAACGACAACGGTGTGCAGGCGATGCAAGGCATCAGTTCGTCTGCTCCATCGGTTTCGCCGGCAGCGGTTACGGCCTGCGAGAGTCAGAGCGATATTCGTCGCGGAGCAATTTCGTTTATCGCCGGGCCGGATGGCACGTGGTTGTTCTCGCCGAGCAATCAAGACGAGAACACTCCATCGACCGCCATGCTCTGCGCCGTCGTCTACTAGGGGAAAAATGCGATTTCCGTATTTCCGCTATGCCGCAAGCCTCATTGTTGCGGCTGGGATTTTCGCTGGTTGCGGTGGCGGCGGGAAATCGCTCGTGCCGGGTGGTTCTTCGCAACAGAGCCTCGGCCAAAGCGTTCCCGTAACCTTTACGGTCACGATCGGCTCGCAGTCGCAAACGCAATCGAAGACGCGTAGTCCGCAATTTATTCCGAGTAACACGCAGTCGATCGTCATCGATTACATCGGCGACAATCCTTCGGCAACGCCCGCTCCCGGTGCGACGCCGCCCGCCAACGTGACGACGGCCGCGACGGTGAACGTCACGCCAACGACCACGAACCCGCCACCTGCGGGCGAGTGCTTTGCGAGCAACGGCACCTACACGTGCACGATTTCGCTGAAATTGCCGGTTGGGGTAATCGACCTTTACGTGCTCGCGTACGCGGGCCAAAACGGAACCGGTCTCTTACTTGCCGGTAACGTTGTTATCGCGCAAGTCAACGCGAATGGGACAGTTACGCAGCCGGGCGGTACGGCGCCGATTTCGATTGCGCTCGTGCAAAAGGGCGTGCAAGTCGGAACCGCGTCGCTGGGTTCGAACGCAACGATCGTTCCCAGCGGTATCGCGAAACCGAGCGTCGCCGCACCAAGCTATCCGACGAATACCGCACCGTACGTCTACACGGCTGCCGAAACTGTTGCTGTTTCAAATCCAAGCGGCACACCAATACCGGCCGGAACGCCGATTTCATCCATAACCGTCACCGATAATGAAAGCAGCGGCGCATCGTGTCTTGTTTACATTCCGAACGGCGCAACCACGGCCACACCGTGTCCGTTCGCCACGTCGGCATCGAGCGTGACACTCTCGACGTCGGGCGACAGTTATGCGTTACTGTACAACGGTAAATTCGCTCCCGCGGGCTCGATTTCGATTACCGGATCTGTTGCCGGCAGCTCGACGGTACCGGCGCCGATTACCGTGTCGATTACGCCGACGATTTTTTCAGCTGGTACGGTAAACTTCCCTGGCTACGGACCTTCCGGCTCAATGGTCTACGATTCGCTCAATAAGAACATCTACGTTGCGACGGCCTCAGGAACTGCGCCGCTGTACAAGATTGCGTACAGCAGCACCACGGGATATGGAACGCCTTCGGCCGTCAATGTCACGTCCAGTAACGGGTCAGGGGCGACAGGCTTGTTGGAAACCGACACTCCTGGCGGAATCAACGCAATGGTCATCGGTCCGGATAATAACATCTGGTTCATCGAGCACGCTGGCCGCGACGAAACTCCGCAGTACGTAGGTGTCGCCGCGATCAACAGTTCTGTTATCAATCCCACGAATGGCGCCACAATTTCGGCGGGCACAGGCGTTTTTGCAGAGTACGCGATCGGTGCTACCGCAGGTCCGGGCCGTGGCGGTTCGACACCTGCACTTCACTCGATTGCGAGTAGCGGCGGCTTCATCTGGGTGATGGACAAAGACGGGGATCTGTGGCGAATTAATCCGACAACGGGTCTAGTAAGTCCAAATCTCGCTGCTAACTATACTCCCGGAGCATCGATGAATCTTGCGTCGAACGTTACCGATCCGACTGGGGCGACGCAAATCAGCGGGGGACAATACCGTCAGGTCTCGTTTTCGCCGCTCTTCGCGTTCGGAAGCTCGTTATACGTCGCCAATTATAACTTTGGCAGCCTCGATACCCTGACGCTGGACCCGAGTGCTACTCCTTCGACCGGACTCTGTACGCCGTCTGGCCCGCCACCTTGCATCGCGACGTATACACGCACAGCGTTGGGGCAACTCGGTGAACCGCTATACGGTGGTGGTACCGACGGCACAAACATGTACGTGATCAACGGAAACACCGGCAATGTTGTTAAAGTCACGACCGCGGGTGTGACGACGACTTCCACAGGCGCGTACTCGAATTATTTGGGAGGGGTTGGTATCAGTTCCGATGGCTGGCTCTGGACGTTGAACGACAACGGCGTCGAGGGCCTCAAAGGGATAACCTCGTCTGTTCTGGTCGATCCGGCCGCGGTGAGTGTCTGCGAGAGTGGCGGAAATGGGCTCAAACGTGGCGCGATACCATTTATGATTGGGCCGGACGGCACATTTCTGTTCACGCCGACCCAACAAGATAGCGCCGGAATCTCGGCTGCTGTGCTCTGCGCCGTCGTCTACTAAAGGGGAAAAATGCGCTTTCCGTATCTCCGCTATGCCGCAAGCCTCATTGTCGCGGCTGGGATTTTCGCCGGGTGCGGTGGTGGGAAATCGGCTGTGCCGGCGCCCTCGCAGCAGAGCCTCGGTCAACAAGTTGCTGTAACTCTCACAGTCACGATTGGCTCGCAGTCGCAAATCCAATCGACGAAGCGCAGTCCGAAATATATTCCCAGCAGCACGCAGTCGATTGTGGTCGATTACATCGGCGACAATCCCTCGGCTACGCCGGCTCCGAATGCAACGCCGCCTGGGAGCGTAACGACGGCCGCGACGGTGAACGTGACCTCGACTACGAGCAATCCGCCGCCGGCGGGCGAGTGCTTTGCGAGCGGCGGCAACTACACGTGCACGATTTCGCTGAAATTGCCGGTTGGGACTCTCGATCTATACATCCTTGCGTACTCGGGTCAAAACGGAACCGGCATTTTACTTGCCAACAACGTCGTCATCGCTCAAGTCAACGCGAACGGGACGGTTACGCAGCCGGGCAGCAGCGCGCCGATTTCTATCGCGCTTTCGCAGAGGGGCGTGTTTGTTGGCGCCGTTACCCTTGGTGCAATTTCGCAGATTGTCCCCAACGGCGTACCGAAACCGGGAGCCGCAGCACCGAGCTATCCGACGACCTCCGCGCCGTACGTCTATTCTGCGGCGGGGAGCGTCGCGGTCGCAAATCCGAGCAATACACCAATTCCAGCTGGCACGCCGATCCAAGCTGTGACGATCACGGATAGTGAAAGCGGCGGCGCAAGCTGCCTTGTCTACATACCGAATGGTGCGACGACTGCGACGCCGTGCCCGTTTGCGACCTCGGCCTCGAGTGTCACGCTGTTGACCTCGGGTGACAGTTATGCCGTACTCTACAACGGCAGATATATTCCCGCTGGCACGCTCACGATCAGTGCGTCGTTTACGGGCGCATCGCCGACGCCGGCACCGATTAGCGTTGCAATTCAGCCGACGGTTTTCACGGTAGGGCCCACTGCAGGGTTCAACAGGAAGGTCGCTCCCGTCGGGGCGCTCGCCTATGATTCGGTTGGCGGCGCAGTTTACGTTGGGGTGAGTAGCGCGATCGTTCCGCTCTACAAGAGCGCCTACAGCCCATCCACTGGGTACGCATCGCCGGCGCCCGTTGCCGTTTCGACCGTTAATGGAGTCAGCGCACTGGAGCTGAGCGGTTCCGGTGGAGAGACCAGCGGTGGTCCGAACGCCATGGTTATCGGTCCTGACAACAATCTGTGGTTCGTCGAAAGCGATGGTCGGGAAAGCGTTCCCTACGTCGCGGTCGCTGTCATCAATAGTGCAGCGGTAAATCCCGCCGGCGGTGCTGCAATACAGCCCGGCCCGGGCGTCTTCGCCGAGTACACGTTGGCGGCAGCGCTCGGACCTGGCGGCCGGGCAAGTCCTCCGCTGAAGTCGATCGCGAGCGCGGGTGGCTTCATCTGGGTGATGGACAAGCGCGGCGATTTCTATCGCATTAATCCAACGACGGGGTTGGTTAGTCCGAACCTTGCGACTGGCTATGGACCTGGCACGGCACCGAGCAATGCAACGAATGGCGCGAATCCGGTGATGGATCCGACAGGAGCGACGCCGGAGACCACTGGCTCATCGATCTTCGATCCGATGGTCGCACTCGGTTCCTCGATCTATGTTCCGAATGACAACGACGGCGGTGTCGATCAGCTTGCGCTCGATACGAGCGCAACTCCGACGACCGGTCTCTGCTCGCCGGCCGGTGCAAGCCCGTGTATCGCGACGTTTACAGCGGTCTTTACAGGGCTTTCGAGTCCGGAAGACGGTGCGACGACCGACGGCACGAGCATCTACGTTATTAACGACAGCAGCAAGGGCGTTTATAAACTTACGCCTCCAGCTACGATCGTGTCGTCGACTGCGGTGTTCCCCTCGTTTGAAGGCGGACTTGCAATTACGAGCGACGGCTGGCTTTGGACGTTGACCAGCACAGGCGCGGCGGCCATCGAGGGAATGTCCTCAGCAACGACGCTCAGCATCAACAATCCGAGTTGTCCAAGTACTGAGTGGCTTGGTCGCGGTGCAAACGGATTGCTCGTCGGTCCTGACGGCACGCTACTCTTCTCGCCGAACCTGTCGGATAATTCGGGTGCAACCGCTGCTCCGCTCTGCGCCGTCGTCTACTAGCCATCTACTAGGGGTAAAACATGCGATTTCCGTATTTCCGCTATGCAGCAAGCCTCATCATCGCGGCTGGAATCTTCGCCGGGTGTGGTGGAGGCGGAAAATCGCTCGTGCCGGGTGGTTCTTCGCAGCAGAGCGTCGGCCAACAAGTTCCCGTAACGTTTACCGTTACGATCGGCTCGCCGTCGCAAACGCAATCGACGAAGCGCAGTCCGCAATTTATTCCGAGCACCACGCAGTCACTGGTGATCGATTACATCGGCGACAATCCGAGCGCAACACCGGCTCCGAACGCGACGCCGCCCGCAAACGTGACGACCGCCGCAACCGTGAACGTGACGGCAACGACCACTAACCCGCCTCCGGCGGGCGAGTGCTTTGCGAGCAACAGCACGTACACGTGCACTATCTCACTCAAGTTGCCGGTAGGGGTTATCGATCTGTACGTCCTCGCGTATGCGGGTCAAAACGGGACCGGCCTCTTACTGGCTGGTAACGTCGTCATCGCGCAAGTCAACGCGAATGGCACGGTTACGCAGCCGGGCGGCAGCGCCCCGATTTCGATTGCACTGGTGCAAAAAGGCACGCAGGTCGGAACCGCGACCCTGGGCGCGATCGGCGCGATCGTCCCGAACGGCATCTCGAAACCGAGCGTCGCTGCACCAAGCTATCCGACCAACACGGCGCCGTACGTCTATTCAGCTGCGGGTAGTGTTGCCGTCGCAAATCCAAGCGGCACACCAATACCGGCCGGCACACCAATTTCATCGATCACGATCACGGACGGTGAAAGCAGCGGCGCAACGTGCCTTGTGTATATTCCGAACGGCGCGACGACCGCGACGCCGTGTCCGTTTGCGACCTCGGCTTCGAGCGTAACGCTTTCCACTTCCGGCGACGGCTACGCGGTGCTCTTCAACGGTAAATTCGCTCCGGCCGGTTCGATCCCGATTACGGCATCGATCACCGGCGGCTCGACGGTGCCGACGCCGATCACGGTTGCGATTACGCCGACGGTTTTCACGGTCGGGCCCACCGTGTCGTTCAGCGGTAACGGCATTCCGATCGGAGCGCTCGCCTATGATTCTGTTGGAAGCGCCCTTTACGTCGGAATCGGTAGTGCAAGCACGCCGCTGTACAAGAGCAATTACAGCACGTCGACGGGATACGCGTCGCCGGCACCCGTCGCCGTTACATCCGTCAATGGAGTCGGCACGTCGGCGCTAACCGGCGCCGGGAGCTACAACGTCAGTGGCGGCCCGGACGCCATGGTCATTGGCCCCGACAATAACCTTTGGATACTCGAAAACAATAGCTATCCAAATCGAACCTGTTGCGTCCCGCAGTACGTCGCTGTTGCCGTAATAAATAGCGCTGCCGTGAACCCCGCAGGCGGCGGGATGATTCAACCAGGAGCGGGAGTCTTCGCTGAATACACGTTGGCGTCGAAGCCAGGTGGCAACGGATACGCAAGTGTTCCGCTCAAGACGATCGTCAGCTTAGGTGGCTTCCTCTGGGTCATGGATAAGCGCGGCGACTTGTATCGAATCGATCCGGCGACCGGACTTGTGAGCCCCAATCTTGCGACCGGTTATGGACCCGGTACGACGCCAACCAATGCGACGAACGGTGCGAATCTGGTCACTGATCCGACCGGAGCGACGCAGATCGACACCGATGAGGCGATCTTCGCTCCGATGGTCGTGCTTGGTTCGTCGATTTATGTTCCGAACTACAACCAAAGCCAGGTCGACCTGCTTGCGCTCGACCCGAGCGCAACTGGGACTGGTATCTGCTCGCCGGCCGGTGCGAGCCCGTGTATCGCGACATTTACCGCCCCCTTTACGGGGCTCACGAGACCGGAAGACGGAGCGACGACCGACGGCACGAGCGTCTACGTGCTCAACGATAGCAGCGGAGGCGTTTACAAACTGACGCCTCCCTCGACGATCGTGTCCTCGACTGGGGTGTTCCCCTCCTGGGAAGGCGGTCTTGGTCTTACCAAAGACGGCTGGTTCTGGACGCTGACGAACACCGGCGTGGCAGCCATCGAGGGAATGACTTCAGCTACGACGCTAAGCCTCAGCAATGCGAGTTGCACGAGCAGCGAGTGGCTCGGTCGTGGGGCCAACGGTTTTCTCGTCGGTCCCGACGGCACGCTGCTGTTTTCACCGAACTTGACGCGAACCTCGGGGCCGACCGCTGCTCCGCTCTGCGCGGTCGTCTATTAGAGTTCTGTAAGCCCCGCGCGTAGGACAGGCGAATGAACGCTCCGAGCGAAGCGGAGTTGGTCGTGCGCCCTTCCCTAAACACCCTCTTTCCATTGGTCGTCGTTTGTGTTGCGTTGTTCACCGGATGTGGGGGCGGTGGCGGAGGCAGCAGCACTCCGGGCGGTGGAGGCGGCGGAACGCACACGGCCACGCCCACACCGCAACCGAGCCGGTCCGGCGTTGAACGCCATTGCTGCTATTGTTCCGAACGCCTTGCCGAATGCATCCGTGACTGCGCCGCCACTTCCGTCAGCGAATTTCGCGAACGGTCTCAGCAGCGGACCCTTCGTTTATTCCGCAGCCGGTAAAGTCACATACGGTACGTCCAGTCCGCCACTTACCGTTACGGATAACGACACATCCGGCGCGACGTGCCTCGTCTACGAGGCGGCGGGCGCATCATCGGCGACGCCGTGTCCGTTCGCTGCATCGACATCGTCGGTGACGCTGACGAATGCGAACGACGGTTACGCTGTTTTATATAACGCGAAGTTCTTGGCCGGCGGCGCCCTGATGATCTCCGCACCCGGCTTCACGTCGCTTACGGTTTCGATCACGCCGACGACGATCGGCATCGGGTCAGCGATAAGGTTCACGGGCGGCGAAGACGCCGATCGGAGCGCAATCGTCTACGAACCGACGAGCAAGAAATTGTTCGTCGCGGTATACGGATCCCGTCGAATCCGCTCTACATCGTGCCATATAGCCCTCGACAGGCTACGGCACACCCTCGCCGGTCGCCGTTCAGCGTCGGTAAATGGCAATCCCGCGGCGACAGCACTCAGCGGGCACCGGGAATGGAATGACGATTCTCGGTGGTGCGCACGACCTCGTGATCGACGCGCAGAGGCAACATTTGGTTTACCAGAGAACAACGCCACAATTCAACACGCAATATGTCGCGTCTACGTGCGGAACGGCGCCACCACTCCAACCCGAACGGCGGTGCACTGATCGCTCCGGAGGCGCGGGCGTCATATGCGGAATACATGTTGCTGCCTAATGACGCCTTACCACGACCACTCAAATCGATCGCGCTACTCGGCAATTATCATTTATGTGATCGACGAACATGGAGGATTTTGGCGTATCGATCCATGCGACGGGAAACGTCTTTCCGAATCTCGGCACGATGTACGCACCCGGCACGTCGCCCACGTATCCAACCAACGCGGCACAGGAAATAACGATGATCGAGCGGCACAAATCCGTTCAACGGCGGGTTACGTCCGGATATCGAATCATCGATCGTGCTCAATCTCGATTCGAGCTGTGGTTGACCGAGGATGGCCACGGACATCTCGTCAAGTCTCGTCGAGAGTGCTACCCCATCGGCGGGCGTGTGCAGCCCGCTGGGCGCGATCGTGAATCGTACGTACGTTCGACGGGCACGGAACATGTCCGAACGGTCGTCTACACGGACCAAACGAACTTTTACGTTCCGGATTGCTTCGCGAGCAAGGTCTACGAGTATTCGCAAACTCCGCCATTCGCGCAGTCGATCGTCGGCATCAACGTTTACCGGAGCCGTGCAAGGGGGTCTGACAGCAAAGAACCGACGGGTGGTTCTGGACAGCGGTCTCCAACGGCGCCGCCGCGGTCGAAGGGATGGGCTGCGACGACGAGCGGACCTGCGACCGCATCCAATAGCGCATGCGCAACAGCAATCTCAACTTTCCGAGCGAACGGCGTTCATCATCGGCCCTGACAGCACGCTGCTCTATTCGCCATCGAGCCACAATAACGGGACGACAGCCGTCGTTTGCGGCGTAGTCTACTAGCGCTGTTGCTCGCGCTTGTGCCGGTTGCGGCGCAAGCGCAGAGCGACACCGGCGGGATCACCGTGTCGGTCGTCGATGCGGCGACCAACGCTCCGATCTCGAACGCGCGGATTTTTCTCAGCGGCGTCGTGATGGCGAGTGCGCTGACGACCCGTGGCGGCATCGTACGCTACACCGACGTTCCATCCGGGATCTATCACGTTCGCGTGGCGCGCGCCGGTTACGACGTCATGAGCAGCAACGAATTCGACGTGCTCGGCGGGAAAGCAGTAACTCTACGCTTCTCGCTTCAGCCGCCGCTGCGAAAGGGCAATCTGCGCGTCATCGGCGCCGTCACCGTCCGCTCGACGGTGCAAGTCAGCACGAACGCAATCACGAACGACAGCCCGGCACGCCGCATCTCCGGTTCCTTGCTGGATGCGCTCGATACGCTCGGCGGCGTCTCGGTCAATCAAAGCTCGAACGATCCCGATTCGGTCGTGACGATTTCGCTCAACGGTCATGACGAATCGCAGACGGCCGTGACCGTCGACGGAATTCCGCTTTCGGCTCCGGGAGTTGCCGCGAATCTGCGCGGCATCGCAACCGATTTGTTCACGAGCGCGACGACGAGCTTTGCGCCGACCTCGGCGGGTCTCGGCGGCAGCGTGAATTTTCGCACGCTCGAGCCGACGCAGAGCTGGAATTCAGCGCGTCTCCGGAAGCGACGGCACCTACGATCACTGGAATTATCAGATCTCATCGACCGGCAGCGTCGGCCGCTCGGAATCGCGGTCATGCACACCAGTCGCGGTGCAAACAATCCACTGACCTTCGACAATTTCGAAGACGAAAGCGGACTGACGTACTCGCACGGCGGTTTCTCGACGCTCGACGGTGATATGGTGAAGATGCGCTACCGTCTTGGCGACAGCACCTCGATCACCGGCGCGTTCCTCACGTCGAACAGCGCAGTCTCGCTGCTCTGCACGCAAGATACGACGTTACTGCCATGCGGCTTCGGGCCGGGCAACAATCTCTACAACCGCTTTGCGCTCGGTTACGGGACGCTCGCGTCATTGATCGGGAACGTCGGCGTCACGGCGACTGCGTACTCGGCGACAAGTCAAGAAGATCTCAACGAACAGAATCGCGTGCTCGCCGGTACGCTCGATCCGTTCGATAGCGTGACGCAGCGACGCACGAACGGATATTCGTTCACGGCGTCGCTTCCAACGGGCCGGCACACGCTTTCGCTCAGCGGCAATACCTTTGCCTCGTCAACGGTCTTCAATCCGATCGTCACGGAAACGCTGTTCGTCGTGCCGTCGTTCACCGCGATCAACGCGCATCAGCTACAGCTCGCCGACGTGATCAAGTCGAGTGACAAGCTTGCGCTCAATGCCAATATTACATCCGCAAACACGAGCGGAATCGGTTCGTCGTTTCTTGGCGGCGGCGGTGCGACGTGGACGCCGACCACAAACGATACCGTGCAGTTCGGTGCAGCCTATGGAAGCGCGCAGCCCGGCTCGATTGCGCCGCAGACGCTTAAGCGACCCGATGCGGCGCGTTTTGTGTGCGCATCGGGGACGACGGTCGTCTACGGTCCGCCCGATCCGCCGCAGCATCAATTCTCTGCGAGCTACAATGCCGGCTGGACGCATACGTGGGGCAACAGTCAGCTGACCGTCGATGCGTATCGGCAATCGCAGCTTGGTCAAACGATCAGTGGTCTGATCAATGCTGCCGGTGAGCCGCCGGGCTTTCTTCCGGGCGGCTACATCGATCGGCTCGAGCAAGCATGGGCGCAACCGACCGTTTGCGGTAATGCGAAATTTCTCGCCGATGGGCATCTACGTGATTCAGCCGATCAGCGGAACCGCGCGGATGTACCAAGGCATCGATGCGAGCGCGCGCGTACAATTAGGACAATACGTGATGCTACTGCCGACATATGCACTGAATATTGCAATGCTCGTTGCGGGCGATCTCGCGCCTAACGGTTCCGCTCTCGCCGATGATCGTCGGCTCGCAGCTTCCGGGGCGACCGATTCATCGCGCCGGTCTTACCGCTCGACGGTTTGATTCCGCATACCGGATTCGAGCTGCTCGCCAGCGCGCAATACACGGGCGCAAACAACGCGCGTTATCTCACGCCGTACACGACGGTCTCGGCGGGCGTCTCGCGAAAACTTGGTCCCGGCCGCCTCACCGTCTTCGGCACCAATCTCTTCAATACGTCATCCGGCACATTCTCGACGTTGCAATTTGCGCAGCCGTTGCCACTTGCAAGGCGGCGGCAGCGCTTCGTTCGCCGGACTCAATCCCTTACGCCGCGCACGTGGAACGTCAACTACACGCTCGCAGTCGGGAAGAACGCGGAAAACGCGTCGCCGCTCGAAGGGCAGGCGGAGGCTGCTGCGCGTGCTGCCGGTAGCGGCGGGACGGAACAAAGCAACGGTGGTCCAGGCGGACCGGGCTCGGGAACGGGGCTCGGCGGTCCGGGTGGCCCCGGTTCGGGAACCGGCGGCGGCCGATTCCGCAACGTGTTGCCGCCGGGCGGCGATCCGTTCGGCCTTGCGACGAACACAAATTGCGATGCGCAAGCGCAAGACATCGCGCGTCCGGTGCTGCAGATGCTGCGCGCATACGTCGGCGCGTACGAATCACACAAGACGCTTCCGTCGACGAACGGCTTCACCATCACGATGCACACGCTTCCATCGCAAAACAAACCGGCGTATTGGCTCGATCTCGAACCGGAGAATCTGCAAAGCAGCATCCTCTCGGGCCGCGTCCGCTCGCTCTTCGCGTGCTCGTACATCACGACGCTCGGCGCGGATCAAGCCAAAGCGCGCGGAATCGAAACGACCAGCCGCGTCTTCCTCGGCTACGCTCCCGGAATCGGAATCTTCAGCGTCGTTCCGCGGCAACTGCCGCCCGGAGGCGGCAGCGCGCGTTAGTCGGCGTAGATGATCGTGCCGACGTCTTCGCCCGCGAGCGCGCGCGTGATCATCCCCGGCTTGAGGCCGTTGATGATCTGAAGCTCGTGTGCAGGCGCGCGCACGCGGCAGATATTCGATGACGACCCGCTCCAAGCACGAGGTCGGTCAGATCGCGGCGTAGCAGCTCGCGCGCGCCGATGCGTGGGATGAACTTGCGCAGTCGGATTCTTTTTCGGGTCGTCGTCGTAGAGGCCGTCTTCATCTTTGATGAAGATCGCGCGCTTGCGCCCAGCACTTCGGCCGTGAGAAACACGCCGGCGTCGGTGCGATGCCGCGGGATGCGTCCGTTCTCGGTCGGCTTCTCCCAGTACCCGAAGGGCGGCATGCCCGTCATGATCGGGATGCAGCCGAGCCGGAAGTAGAGCGGCAGCTTCTCGAAGTCGTCGTGCAGCATGAAGATGCCGCCGTGCTTGGCGAGCAGCATCTGCAGCATGCGCGCGTTCTGTCGCGGCACGTAACCGCCGAGCGCCGCCAGGACGCCGGTCGGCAGCTCGAGATCGCTGGCCATCGCGTAGATGTGGCGCGCGCGCGTTCCGCCGCCGCAGCACAACAGCAGCTTGTATTTGTCTTTTGCCGCGACGCAAGCTCGTCGAGAATCGGAAAGACCGCGCTGCGTCCGCGATCCATGATCGACTGGCCGCCGATCTTGATGACCTTGACGTCCGGCATCATCGCAACGGCGTCGTAATTGAGCCGCGGCGCGCCGCCGGTCAAGGTGGCGTCGGCGAGCGTGCTCTCGATCCGGGTGCGGCTATGCATGCGCCGTTTCGGCTTCCACGGGCGTCGCTGTCGTCGCCGTCGCATGGCGCTCGATGACCGTTCCGACGTCTTCGCCTGCATCGCGCGCGTTAGCTCGCCGGGCCGCAGGCCGTTGATGATCTGCACGCGCTCGACGTGACGCGACGACTTTCCACGCGTCGAAGAGCTGCCGATCGAGAATGAGCTCGTCGGGCATATTTGCGAGCAGCTCGTTCAGCGTCGATGCGGCGAATGAGCTTGCGCGTCGGCGTGCTTCTTCGGATCTTTATTGTAGAGGCCGTCTTCGTCTTTCACGAAGATGATGCGCCGCATGCCGAGCACTTCGGCGATGGATGAAGAGTCCGAAGTCCGAGCCGTGCGTCGGAAGCGGGCCCTGACCCTCCTCGGACGGCGGCTCCCAGAAGTGATACGGCGGAGTCGAGATCACGATCGGCAGCATGCCGCTCTCGAGATAGAGCGGCAGCTCCCAAAAGTGCTCGCGCTGCATGACGATCGAGCCCTTCTTGCGCGAGCAACGCGTTGAGGAAGACCGCGTTCGCCTCTTCCATCGCGCCGACGAGCTGCGCGATGCCGCCGGTCGGCAGGCCGAGATCGAGCGCGATCGAGATCGTGTGACGAACGCGCGTGCCGCCGCCGACGCCGACGACCATCTTGTGTTTTTGGTGAAGATCGGCGAGCTCGTCGACGAGCGGAACGACTGCGGTGCGTCCGCGATCGAAGATCGATTGTCCGCCGATACCGACGAGCGTGACGTCCGGCAGGATCGCAAACTCGTGCTCGGAGTCGGTCTTGGCGATGACGCTGCGGTCGACGAGTGATTCGCGCATGAGCGGCGACGAAATATGCGTCCGACCATCGTCTGAAACGAGCTGGTTCATAGATTTTTGCCCTACGCTTGATGGTTGAGGAAGACCTTGTGTTGCACGCACGAGATGGAAGGTCACGTAGCCCGAGACCAGCCCGAAAAACGTGTGCACGGCAAAGCCGGGAATGAGAATCGCGTACGCGACGATCGGCGCCATCGCGAAAAACGTCATTATTAAAATTGTTGTAAAGCGCGCCGCGCCGACGAGGCCACCGAGCAACGTCCAGACGATCGGACTCGTCCGCAGCGGATTGCGCGCAATGATCGGAACGAAAAGGTCGCAAACCAGGCCCGGCGTTACGTGCTTGGCGATCTCGAAGATGCCGAAACGGCCGTCGCCCATCGCGAATGCGGCAGTTCCCATGGTGAGGCCGGTCAGGGTCGAACCGAACGGCGAGCGCGTCTTGAGCGACGCAATGATATAGAGCGGCGTGAGAATCGCGAGCTTGTGTCCGGGCGCAAACGGAATGTTCGGCAATATCTTCAGCGCGCGAACGCCGAGCATCGAGAGCGAAATACCGGCGATCACGGCTGCATCGCGTCCGACTGCACCGTGCGTCGCTTCTAAATACTCTTGCGCGCGAGCAATTTGCATGTCGATGCGTTGCGCAATCGGCCCGACTTCGCCGCGTGCAAGCCGCTTGACGGAATTCCAGAATCCGTCGCTCGGTTGTCCGTTTTGACCGCGACCGCCGCCGGTGCCGCGGCCCCTTCCGCGACCGCCGCCTTCAGCAACGAGCGTGAGGACTGCATCGATACACGCCGAGATGAGCTTGGGCGCACCTAAACGTTCGAGACCGGTAGCGATGGCACGACTGTCGCCGGCCCGCGCGATCTGCGATGCGAGCACGATACAGAGAACGCGCAGCGCCATCGTCGCACCGATGAGAAGACTCGCAGTCGTCCAACCGGTGATCGCGTACGAGACGATGAGGAATGCGGCGAAGCTCGCGAACTTGAGCATCTGTCTGCCGAGTTGACGCCAGCCCAATCCAACGCCAAGCCAGAGCGCGAGCTGCACGATCGTTGCGGCTGCAACGAAAATCGGCGAGCGCACGAAAAAAATGCCGACGGCGACAACGATGAGATAGAGAACGCGAAGGCGCGCGTCGATCACGTCAGCGAGGTTCTATTCCTGGCTGGAAAGTCCGCGATTGGTGCTCGGGTGTAAGGAAAGCCGGCGGCATCTCGGTTAGGGCCAAGTCAAGAGGAGGGGATTGCTTGGTATACAGAATCCCAGGGACATGAGGAAGGAAATTTTTGCCGTCGTGGTCGCGGCCCTCATCGCGGGTTGTGGCCCTCAAAACTACACCCCCAATACGGGCATTCAGCTGAACACCACTGGCTCAACGTTGCTCAACGCCGGAAACGGTAGCCCGAGCGTGACCTTGACCTTTACGGCCCTGGGGGCTCCGGCTGCCCAGACCGTGACCGTCAATCAGCCTCCGGCGACCGGGACGACCGTTTATACGGCCGCGCAGTCAAACGGCTGCGCAACCGTCGCGACGGTTGCGGGCTCCACTGCCCCGACCCTATCGAACGGACCGACCGGGTCGTTCACGGTGACGCCGACCGGCGTCGCTGCGGCGGGGACCTGTACGATTACGATCACCTCGAGCACGCCGGGTGCCGCGGGGACGATCGTCGTCGATACCTCCGGAGCCTAGCCCAACTCCCAGCTCGTAAGCCCGTAGACTTTCGCGAGATCGATCTCAGGAGGCGTGCCGCGCCACATGCGCGCGCATGCGAATTCGCGCTTCATACCGCGTTCGTCCGAAAGGCCGAGCGCGGTTGCGTTCGGCTCGGGGATGGTCAGGATCCAGGGTGAGCGCGTGCGTTGGGTGATCGTATCGAACAGCACAGCCGCGGCGTCGAGACGCGAGGCGAACAGCGGCCCGATTTTCGTGCCGTCTCGGCACGCACGTCCGACGCCGTAGCCGACGATTTTGCCGCTGTCGAGCGAACGCGCCGAGAGTGCGACGACGTCCGGTTGCGCGACCCACGATCTGCAGAAAAGCGGAGCGCTCCGCTCCGAAGCACGGCAGGTCGTAGCGCACGATCTCATCGTCGAGCACGCGAACGCGCTCGAGCGCAAGCTTGCTTGCGAAACGATCGCGCGGTTCGCGCGCGTCGTAGCGGTATCGCACGCTCTGAAAACTGCGCTTGAAGCCCTCTTTTTCGTAACGCGCTTCTTGCGCCGCAACGCCATCGAGGCCAACCGGAAGATCGTGCAGATGCTGCATCGCGTAGTCCCACAAGGCGGCGCCGTATCCGTTCCGGCGTTGATCCTCGCGCACGATGAACAATCCGATGAAACCGAAGGTCTCGTAACGGACAGCCGAGATGCAGCCGACGATCTCGCCATCCAGCTCCGCACCAAAAAAACCGTCGTTGTCTGCGGCATAGAATGGCGCCGCATCGTACACGCCGGGATCCCAACCTTCGGCTGCGGCAAAATTCAAACAAATGCGGATCTCGTCTCGTCCGAGCGTCCGGATTGTTAGCGACATGACCTCAGTTTGTCGCGAGTAGCGTTGTCCCCACCTGGTTTCGGCCGCGTGATTTCGCAGCGTAGAGCGCATCGTCGGCCGCGGAAACCAGATCGAGCGGATTCTCACGAATACTGGGACGAATGCGCGCGACGCCGAGGCTGATCGTTACAATGCCGTCGGGGTTCGTCGGATGTGGAATCGCAAGCTCGGCGACCGCGACGCGCATGCGCTCGGCAACGACCGCGATATCGTCGTCCGTGTGCGTCACGAGAATCCCGCCGAATTCCTCGCCGCCGTAGCGTGCCGAGGAAATCGTCGGTTCGCTTCATCGAGGCCGAACACGCTTGCGCGATTTTCGAAAGACACAGATCTCCCGCGACGTGCCCTTCCGCATCGTTGTATTCTTTGAAGTGATCGACGTCGATCATGATGACGCCGAGCGACGTTCCCGCGCGCAGCGAGCGCGTCCAGCCGATCTGCAATTGATCGTCGAACGCGCGGCGGTTCGGGATCCCGGTGAGCGGATCGAGCTCGGCGAGCACCTGAAGCTCCGCCCGGCTGAGTTTGAGATTCTCGTTTTCGCGCGTGACCTCGTTCATGCGGTCGGCGAGTGCGACCGTGAGCCAGAGTGCTTCCCACGCAACGCCGATCGCGTACAGATCGACGACGAAATTCGGCACCGGTAATGCGAACGTTTCGACCACAACGTTGGTTGTCACGCCGATGAAAACGCCGACGCTGCCGACGATGAAGAAACGAGCGCCGCGATAGCCGCGCCGCGCGGCGCGATAGCCCGCAAGGACGATCGCGAGCAACAGCAGGACCAGAAACGCAAGCGTTACGATATCGACCCAAGGTGGCCGCGAAGGAAAGAGGCCGGCGACCAGATCGAGCGCGCTGAGCGCGACGAGCACGATCAGGGCTCGATCGAGCTTCGGATCGAATCCGGGCAGATCGAGGAAGACGCGCGCAAAGTACGCGGTCATCGCAAAATAGAACCAACCGAAGAATTCGTGAATCAGCTCGCGCGAGAATTGGGTGCTCGGAATGTAACGCCAGGCGACGTCGTCGGTGACGAGCACGAGGAGCGCCGTCGTGACGGCCAACGTGTAGATCAAGAGTGGCCGCTGACGTAGCACCAAGAACATCAAGAGATTGAAGAGTGCGATCGCGAGGAAGAAGCCGCCATAGCTCGGCGCCATCGACCACTGGAGCTTCAGCGCTTTTGCGAGTGAGAGAATCGAAGGCGAGCTCAAGTAGTAGCCGGTGAACGCGCGCAGATAACAGGTGCGATCGTACGCGCCGTCCGGTAAGACCAGGATGTGGTCGGTCAGCGATTTTTCTGGTGAATCGTAACCGCCGCTCTGGTGCGAGAACGTGCCGTGGCCCGCGTCGCAATACAGATCGACGCGTCCGACGATCCCCGGCCAGACGATCGCATAGGTATCCACCGGGGAGCGTCCTTGCGAGCCGGAATCGATACCAGACCGGCGTCTGTTGCGCGTCGTTGCCGCTGGGGATCTGCGCGTTGCGCGACCAGCTCGTGGTGCGTTGCGCGATTTGGTCGATGCCGGCTTTTTCCGTGGGATCGACGTACGTGTCGACCGTTCCCAGCAAGCGAATGCGCGTCGACGGATCGAGCTGAAGCGTCGATGCAGCCGCGGGCGCTGCGGCGAGGACTTGCAGCGACCAAGCGGCGAGCACGAAGACAAGGAGCCGTTTAATGGCCACCGTTTGCTTGCTTGATTCGCCTTGGGGAGGGCATTGCACCCGCTACCCGAACAACGCGCGGTCCCGCTGCCCGCATTGTGGGCCGCCGCCTATCTGGCGGTGTCCGTAGAGGGAAAGGTACTGTGGCAAAAACTCTGACCGATTACGAGGTCACCTATATCTTGCGTCCGCATCTCGAAGACGCGGATGCCGAAGCGCAAGTCACGCACATCGCCGACCAGCTCCGCCAAACCGGCGGTGAAGTCGCCGGCGAGATCGATCGGCTCGGAAAGCGCCGCCTGGCGTACGAGATCGGCGACGCTCGCGAGGGATTCTACGTCGTGATGCGCTTCAAGAGCGACGCCGCCCAAGCCAAGGAGCTCGAGCGGTTGCTTCGCCTGAACGAGAACGTCATCCGGGCGCTTTTGATCCGCCGGGAAGAGCAAAAAGAAGCTCCCGTCCCGGTATAGTGCCAGACACCTGGCATTGCCGGGGAGCAGTTTGTGCACATAAAGTACTGCGCGTCGCCGAGATGGGCTACACCTCGCGGCGCATCTGAATCGTTGCAATTAGAACGAGAAGGGAACGTAGCATGGCTGGATCTTTTAACCGCATCACGATCGTAGGCAATCTCGTCCGCGATCCTGAGATTCGCTACATCAACAGCGGAGCCGCGGTCACGAAATTTACGCTGGCGGTCAATCGCCGCAGCAAGCAGCAAGAAGAAACCGACTTCATCGATTGCGTTGCATGGGATAAGCTCGCTGAAACCTGCAACACGTATCTGAAGAAGGGCATGAGCGTGCTGTGCGACGGACGTCTTTCGATTCGCTCGTACGAAACGAAAGAAGGCGAGAAGCGCAAAGCCGCCGAGGTCGTCGTCAACGTGATGCAAATGCTCGACCGCGCGAACAAATCGTACGGCGAGAACGGCTCCAACGGAAACGGCAACGGGCACGCGAACGGTGAGACTGTGAAACAATTCTCGCCGCGCGGCGAAGGCTCCGAAGAAGAACTCGAAGACGAAATTCCGTTCTAGCAAGTCGAGGTACAGCGAAAATCACGAGACCCGGTCGAAAGGCCGGGTCTTCGCTTTGGAATACAGTGCCACACCCGTGGCATGCGCATGAGATATGATCGGAGCTAAATGGCTGCTTCATTTTCGCGTCCAGATTGCGACCTGTGTGCCAGTTATCGGGAGGGTCTAGCCTGTGGCGCTTGTTCGGCGCACCTCGAAAAGACAACGACCGCGGTCCGTAAACGTCGCGATATCGTTCGGCGCGCTTTCGTTGGCAAGCGCGGTGGAGCAGGTGGTCAGGCCACCGGGTCGCGACGCGGGACTGCAGTGTGCGCCAATGGACACCGTTGGTCCACGATCACAGTCCGAGGAAGTGACTCTGAAGTTGAGGATCCTAAGTGCCCCGTGCCTGAATGTAGGAAGTATCTTCGCCGTATTAGTTTCGTACGGGGTGAATATGCCGAGGAAGTCAAGTGCGCAGACATTTGCAAGAATGCAAAGGATAATGAATGCCGTTGCTCTTGCGCAGGTGCGAACCACGGCATGAATCTTGGAAAGTTAAAATACATCAAGGAAAAGAGGCGGCGCTGATTCTGATTTGGAGACCGATAGCCGTCAGAAGACGCGACTCGAAAAGGTGGGTCTGTTCTGCGCCAGCCGACGTGCAAACCGGCCGGCCCTACAGCTGAAGAGGGTAGATATTTGGAGGCTCGGTCGAAAGGCCGGGTTTTTTGAAAGAAGAATGTCCATCACGTGAATTCTCGGGAGCATCTTATCGCGACACTGAGAGCTAATGAGGGGGAACTGCGATCCGCAGGGATACGGTCTCTCTCTCTCTTCGGATCGGCAGCGCGCGAACAAGAACATTCTGACAGCGACGTTGACATAGCTGTGGATCTCGATCCGCTAGCTCACCTGGGCCTATTCGGCTTTGTTGGACTTGAGCGTCGCTTGAAGACGTTGCTCGGACGGCCTGTTCAATTGATGCCTGAGCCCGTCGAAAACAATCGTTTACTGACCAATCTTGTCAGAGACCGATTACGTGTCTTCTGACAAGGCCGCGTTACTGAATGACATCATTGAAAACATCGAACGCATTCAGGGCTACATCCAGGGGCTCAGTAGTTCGAGCTTCAAAGACGATAGTCGTACGTACGACGCCGTCGAGCGTTGCCTCGAACGAATCTGTGAAGCAGCTGTTCGTCTTGGCGACGACGCCGAGACTTTAATTCCTAGTCAGCCTTGGGACGAAATTCGAGGAACAGGGAACTGGCTCCGCCACGCCTACCATCGCGTCGACGCGGAACTCATTTGGGATACGGTCAAGGGCGATTTGCCCAAGTTACTCGAGGACACCCGGGCGGCTCTTAAGCGACTCCGTGGATGACAATGCGACTTTGTAAACTTGACAAAATTGCGGTAAAGAACCCTTCTGATGCGCGGCGCTGAGCGCTAATCAGAAGACCCGGTCGAAAGGCCGGGTCTTTTGTTGTTATTTGTTCGAATAGCGTTCAAGGAGTTTCTGGTAGCGCGAGTCACGCGAGCGCGCAAGTAGTCTGTGTGCAGTTATGCCGTCTCGATCTGGCAAATCTAAGCGCGCTCCGTGCTCAAGAAACATGCGTACATAAGTTGCATCGGTCCGCTTGTGCAGCATGTAATGCAGCGACGTTTTACCAGCTTTGTTTTGGTAGTTTGGATCTGCGCCACATTGGAGCAGAGTTCTAGCGGCAGCGAAACGACTCCACTGCACCGCGAAAAGTAGCGGCGTCTCCCCATGAACCGGATCAATCGTGGCCCCTGCATCGGCGAGGACGCGGATCGCAGCGGAACTGTCATTGTATGCGGCGGCCCACAAACAATACTCTGGAGATGCCCCTCGCTTGAGCAGATGCTTCGCCAGTTCAAGATTCTTGCCGCGAGCGATGACATACCAGAGCGGGGTAGCTTTCCATTGGCCTTCCCGAAAGGCTTCGCGGTTGATATCGAGACCAGCGCGGATAAGCACATCGACACTTCTTATGCTGTCCCGTGCTCGCAGGCGATGCTTGCTGATATCGATGCCGCAGCAAATGTGCAAGTAGTTTTCGCCTCGTTTGCCGCGGTAATCCAGGAGCTCCGCCTCCTGTCTCAACGCGGAATCGACTCCTTTCCAATCCAAAGCCTTGACGAGGGCAAGCATCTTCGTCTTAGAAACTCTGGCGTTCTTTCTCATCGGAGCGGAATCGTTCTGCGATACGGGCTGCGTCATCCCTCTTGAAGCGCTTGCCCGGGCCGTCCGCCGTCGAGAAGATGTGAAATTCTGTCTGTCCGTGCTATCTGCTGTGAAATTTCCGTTCACCGTGAGTCAACGCCGTTTTAGCGTTCTGACCTTCTGAGGTTGAAATGTTCGCGAGCATATTTCGTGGACATGTCAAAGCAGCAAAAAAGTCCAGCACAAACTGGGCTTTTTTTCATTGCATCAGGCAAGTCAATTCTGGTCGAAATGTAGCGACGTTCTCACTGTCCGTTCCGTCCTTGTCATCCGATTGCGGCCCTTCGCTACATTCATTCGTGCGATTGGACAGACTGGCCCAGACCAGGACAATGTTTTCAGGCAACGGAAGGCCCAGTACGCCTGTTGCACTTCCGACGAAAGAATGCGCATCGAAATGAGAACGTTTCTTTTGCTAGCAGTCACGATCTTTCTTGGCATGGTCTTTATTCCGGCGAATGCGGATGCGGTCGGGTCTGCGCATTTTGATGGCGAAATTTCTCACGTAAGCGCGAACAATATCAAAGTCATAAATCCGAAAACGCACGAATCGCTTAGCTTTCTTCTCCCACCACATTTCAAGCAAATCTTTTCCAGAGATGGGAAGACAACCGGACAGCTGGATTCACTTCGGGCAGGTCAATACGTCAAGGTCTACTACGATCAAAAGTTTCTCGGTCAACGTCACGCGGACCGAATCTATATCATGCAATAACGCGAACTAAGTCAAAATGCAAGAATTGGGAATTTGAGACTGAATCATAAGCTTTTGATTTTCGTGGCGTTATTTTCGGCGATCACGTTGATGGCTGAGCCGAGACCTGCCGGTTCCGCCGGCACGGAAGCAGCAGCAATTGCCGACTTTGTCGCGATCGGTCTCGCCAACGCTCCAACCCAGTTCACTGCACTTCGCGGCGAGCAAAGCTATTCCAATGACTTCGGGACGAACTATAAGGCGACGAAGTGTCCCGATGATAGCTACTTTGCCAGCTGCGTAACGGGCTTTTACAAGTTCGCGCCCACGGGGTCCGAAAACTGGTTCTACGTTGGGAAATCAACGTTGCGCGCGCAGGGAGCCGACGCCCTATTTGCCGTGTCTGAGGCGGCAGTGCGCGCAAGTCTCCCGGCGGGCTATTCGAGCCAGGGCATCCAGCAGACGACAGCTCGCGCATCGGCGCCAAGCTTACCGTACGAAACGTGGAAGCGGCCTGGATCAGTAGATGTCAAGCTACAGATCATGATGATTCAGGGCAAGCCGTACTACGATCTCACGATCCAATGAACTCCGCGGCCAAATACACTTTTGTCGACCGTTAGAAACGTCGCCACGTAGTGCCACGACATACGTTCAAATCTTCGCGGTTTATCCGGTGAATGGCAGCAGCGCGGAGAAGTCGAGCGGTCATCTGGCAAATCCGGGCCGGGTCTTTTTTACGGGTAAAACGCATTTGGTGGCGTACACATCCCTATCAAAGCTTTCTCGTTCATCAGTTTTGCCACTCTGCTGCTTTGGCCAGTTGCGGTCGAGGCACAACAATTGAACGTCTTGATTTCGGGTGGATTCAGTGGCGCGTACGAGCAGCTGCTGCCCGAGTTTGAGCGGATGAGCGGCATCAAGGTGACGACGAAATCGGCTGCTTCGCAGGGAACAGGGCCGCAAACGATCGGCGCGCAGCTTGCCAGCGGCGTCCATGCGGACGTAGTGATTCTTTCGCGGGAAGGCCTGAATCAGCTGATCGCTGCGAACCGGATCGTTGCCGGAACAGATGTCGATATTGCACGCGTAGGTCTGGGTGTAGCGGTGCGAGCTGGGGCTCCAAAGCCTGACGTCAGCACGATCGAAGGCTTCAAGCAGGCCATGCTCAACGCCAAAACGGTCGCGATCCCGGGAAGCACCAGCGGCATCTGGCTTACGACCACTCTTTTTCCACGGCTTGGCATCGCGGGAAAAGTCAATGCAAAGGTGTTGCCGCGCGGTACTGACGTAACGTCGATGGTGGCTGCAGGAACCGCGGATCTTGGCGTGTTGCCGGTCAGTGAAATCATGCACGCGCGCGCATCGGGAGTCGAAATCGCCGGCAGCATCGCACCTGAAGCCCAGTTCATGCAGACATTTTCCACCGCGGTCGTCGCGGGCTCGGGCGAAATTGACGCCTCGAAACGACTGATCGAATTTCTCGCGTCCTCCCGCGCTTCTCAGACGATTCGGGAAAGCGGAATGGAGCCGCTCGCAACCTCGAGGTAGACTTGTGCAGAACAAAATTCATTGGACGCGGGCGCAACTGATCGGCGGCATGATTGCGACCGGAGCGCTCGCCGGGTGTGGTGGTGCAAACAAAACCACCGTCATCCCCACCGGTCCGGCCGCGAAATGTGTTATTACGTCAACAACTCCGGTTGGGTTGAACGACATCTTTTCTGACCCGGTCTTCCAAAACTTGGACAAAGCGGCCCTGGCAGCAATCTTTGACCCAACCCCGCAGATTGAAGCGCTCTATCAGGGATACTTCGCCCAGCCCGGACAGCAGGTGCAGACCGGCAACGTGATCCGGCAAATTCCGAGCGCCGGCATCGTGATCACTTCGCCCGGAACGTACACGTTTGCAAATGACATTTCGTGGAGTCCGAACGACGTCCAGTGCTCGGCGATCACGATTCAATGCAGCGATGTGACGCTGAACCTTGCCGGTTACGCATTGAACGCGTCCGTCTCGGATAAGAGCCAGCAGATTACCGGCATCCTGGTACTTGGGCCGGCCGCGAACCCCAACCTCGCCAACATCACGATCACCAACGGCACCGTGGCAAATGTCACAGAGTACGGGATCTTGGCTGCGGCCGTCTGCGGTCTGAGTATTTCGCGCATCACCGTCACCGGGGTGTGCATGCAAAACCTCGCCGTCCGGTTTTTGACACCGGCTGGAATCCAGGTCAGTGGGTGTCTCGAGGTTGCGATCTCCAACTGCAGCGTTACACAGTTGAATGTCACGACCGATTCCAGTGCCGGCATCTTTTTGGTCAGCACGATCCAAGCTACGGTGAGCAACTGCAGCACCATTGGGCTCGTGAACAATGATGGCGCCGTGCAAGGCTTCAGCTACATCAAATGCATCAATGTGACGACCACCGGCTGCACGGCGCAGTCCCTGCAAACGCACTTCAACGGAAACGTGCTAACGACAGGTCACACCGTTCTCGGATTCTGCCCTATCTTTTGTTGGGGTCTCAGCTACGTCGATTGCTCGGCGTCCGGCTTGACGGGATGCTGTGATGACTGCCACGGCATGTCCGTGTTCCTAGATGGAAAAGTCTCGGTCAGCGGATTCCACGCGGACCACGTCGTGGACGGCGTTTCGCCGTCGAACTCGGGGGCGAAGGCGACGGGTCTTGAGGTCTATGGCGTGGACGTCACCGTGATGGATTCCAATGTGAGCTACATCAACGCGATCAATCCGCAAGACAAGCAGTCCACGGGATTCAGCGCGTGGGGACTCAACATCCAATTTGAACGCTGCGCGGCGAGCTACGTGAGTGTGCAAGATGATTTCGGCGTCGGGGCGCGTGGTACAGGCTTCGCTTGGGCACCCGACCCGCGGTCGTTATTCTGTTATATCGGCGCTGTCGACGTTACGTACACGAGCTGCTCGGCAGATCACTGCGACGTGGGCTTCGATACGTGGTATCACGTGAACTCAACGTGGACAAACCCCGTGCACACGAACTGCACGACTGGCTTTCTCGTCGAACCCGGAGCGACGAGAACGCTCTCTGGAGATCCGTGTTCGGAGTGCAATCCACCTATTTCAGTCACCCTGACGAACTTCGAGAGCGGAAACACCTACCCGCACTAGTCGCGCCGACGTGCCCGCCGCCGCGCTGCCCGCAAAGATACAGCGAGCTCTCGAAAGTACGGCACGGGTTCTTCCTCGATCGTGTGGCGAGCTGTCGCCGGGTAATAGCGTTCAACCCAAGCTGTCTTTCGAGCGATTGCCTCCCGCATTTCGGTATGACTCGGTAGCGCGGCTTCGCCGCTTTCAACTGCAACGAGCCACGGCGCTTGTCGCTCATAAGCCTGATTGGCGGATCCGTTGACATTCAACAAACCCATGAAATAGAGTCCGGGCCAATCGGGATGGATCATCCGATTGTAGAGCTCGACCACGTTGTTGCGCACCGGAAGAATGTCCTCGGATAAAAACGGAAGCTCAACCTTGTATCCGGTGGCGGCGATCAGCGTGTCGAATTCCTCGGCCGTCCCATCTGCAAACGTTATGCGACGTCCCTCGATAGATGCGATCCCGTTCTTCACCTCGGCGCGGCGGTACGCGATGTGCTGAACGATCGTCGCGTTGCTCATGGCGTGCGCGCGTCCTCGCCGCGTCTGAAATCCGAGTCGTTCCATTGGGCCATGAATGAGATAGATCAACGCTCGCATGATCTTGCGATTGATCCATTGCGGAATCAACGGATGAGCTAACCACGCGGTCATGTCCGTAAAGGGCCTACCGAAGATCAATTTCGGAACGATGAGGACGCCGGAGCGCGCAACGATGACGGTCCTTGGATTGACGCTCGCGAGATCCGCCGCGATATCGAGGCCACTATTGCCCGCTCCAATGACGCAGACGCGCTTCCCGAGGAAGTTCTCCGGCCGTCTGTAGTCGTGTGAGTGAAGATACTCGCCGCCGAACGCACGATATTTTTCGGAGTGCAGCGGTGAGCTAAGGTGTCCGCTGGCCACGACCACCGCATCGAATGTCTCGCTATTCCCGTGCTCCGTCTCAACAATCCATGCCGAGCGCTCACGGGGAACCGGATTGGCGGGGCGCACTCTCACGACGCGCGTGTTGAAGCGAATCAGCGATCGAAGATCAAAGTGATCGACAAACCGTTCGAAGTAAGCGTACATGTCGCGATGATCGGGAAAGTGCTGCGTGTCTGGTGGAAACTTGAAGTCCTTGAAATTTCGTCAGACTCTTCGCCGTGTTGATGTGCAGCGTTCGATAGGCGGCTGAGAGGCCGTTGTCATTCTCGAAACACCACAAACCGCCGACCTTGCTGCCAATCTCAAAGACCGTGACCTGAAATCCGGCTTCGCTTGAAATGCCGCGCCGCGCAAAGTCCCGAGGCTCCGGCGCCTATGATTGCGACACTGCGAGTCATATCGGGGCTCTGCGACCGAGCGCTGCGAACGCCTCCTCGCCGGAGTCTTGCGATTCGCGTCGTAGATCGAGCTGGGTAAGAGTTAGGAGACTGAAATGGGCAGACAGGTGTCTATCGTGCTTTACGTGGTTGCGATGATAGCTGTCATAGTTGGCGTAGATTTCGGGTTCTTCAGAAACCGATTTTGGGAACGGCTAATAGTGAACATTGGAATCGTCATGGTGTTCGCATCGTTCTACTTGAGATTCCTGAGGCGGTAGATGCTGACGATTGTCTGCTGAGCCTTTTCGACGTCACCCGCGGGAGGCGAGCCCAAGGATGCAATCTCTTCGCTGATCAGCATCGCCGCGCGGTTTCCCATGTTCGCCAGAATTCGTTTCGTGAGTTCATCGCTGGCATTCGTCAACGCTAGTATCAGCGTTGGTGCGTCGACGTCCCGGAGTACGGACTGAATCTCGATATCATCGAGCTTGCGCAGGTCTTCAAACTCGAAGGAACTCATTCGACACGTCTACTTCGCCGCGTAGGCGACGCACCAGCCCGCAGGCTCGATCGGTCCCGAAACGATCGTGCAGGTTCCGGCTTTTCCGGCAGCTTTAGAGGCTACGTAGAACCGGCAGTTCTTGCAAAACTTCCCGTTCGTCGACTTCTTGACGTACTTAACGGCATCAGGAGAGGTCTTGGCCTCGGCTGGAGCGGTGATGCCAGCGATGGCGGCAGCAGCGAGCGGTAAGCCGAGCAGATTGATGACGAGGGACTTGCGAGATACGCGGTCGCTCATGTAAGGGCTCCTTTTAGCGTTTGGGTAAGAGTGCACTGTGCCCACGTTGCCGTTACGTCTGGCCGGTGCGGCAGTTGTCGTGTTTGTGCTCGCCGTTGTGGCTGCCCCCTTCCTCATTCCTGTCGATCGCTATCGGCCGCTCTTAACATGGGCCATTGAGCGGGCTACCGGACGCGACATCACGATCGACAAACTGCAGTTCTATCTCGTCCCGACCGCACGGATTCGCGTCGTTAACTTGCGCATGCGAAATCCGGCGGGTTTTCCGGCTGGAGACGCACTCGTCGCCAAATCCGTCGACCTGGGACTCGACCCGCGCGCACTGCTTTCACGGCGGCTCGATATTACGTACATCGCACCCTCGGGCGTAGAACTGAACGTCTTGCGCGATGTGGACGGGCACACGAATTTCAGCGCGGTGCAGCCGAAGTCCACGCAGGCGCAGCTCTTCACTCCGAGCTTCAGCGTCGATCGAATCGGTGCCGTCGATGTGAGGGACGCACGGATCAGCCTTGCCGACGTCGTCGGATCAGTACCGACGGTGGTGTTTGCGCTAAACGGCGTGAGCGGCACCGTGAGCGCGATCGATCCGCATGCCTCGAATTGGGCGCAAAAGTTGGTGATCGTCGCAAACTTGCGCGGCGCGCAGTTAACGACGCCGCTGATCGATCGGCAAATCGATTTTCGTAACGGGGATCTCGAGATCAGGAATGGTGGGGCACGCAGCACGTTTACGCTTGCGGTTGCCAATGAAGATCTCACGGGAAGCGCGGCACTGGCGCATTTGGACCCGTTCTCGATTACGTTTGACGTTCACGGTCCGGTGCTGGACGTAGCGGCAGTCGCGGCGCTCTTGCGGCCCGGCTTGCGCGGCTCGGGATCGACGGCGCCGCATTTGCTCGCGCGCGGTACGATCGGATTCGATAAGGTTACGTTCGGAAGTCTCGAGGCAACGAAATGGCGCTCGCAGCTTGCCGCGTACACCGATGCGCTGCGCGTCGACGAGGCGAGCTTCGAGGCGTACGGCGGAGCAGTCCGCGGCGCGGCCTCGCTCGACACCGCAAGCGCGTTGCCGACGAGCGTTAATGCGACCGTTCGAGGCATGGACGTCGCGGACGCACTCGCGGTGCTGCATGTTGGCGGAGGCAGCGTCACCGGTTCGCTGGATGCGGACTTAAAGCTCACGACCCAGCTCGCGCGCAATCCCGAATCGGCGCTTGCGGGTTCGGGGACGTTCAGCGTGCGCAACGGTTCGTTCGCGCATCTGAGCGCGCTCTCGGGCGATTCGCGCTTCAGCTACTTTGGTGGTGACGTGCGCGTCGCGAACGAGCGCGCGTATAGCAACCGGTTGCGACTTGTAACCTCGCACATGCAGGCCGCGAGCCGCGGCAGTTTTGGTTTTGATAAATCGCTCTCGTACAGCGGTGTTGGCGTGATCGCCGCGGCGAATGCTGCTGCCTTCGCGCCAGTACCTGCGCAGCTGCAGCTCGTCCTTGCGAGCGCGTTGCAACAGAACGCCGGCTCGGCTCGGGTGCGTGTGCCGTTCGTGTTACGCGGAACACTCGACAACCCGCAATTTTCGCTTGCCGGCACGCCGCGGTTGTTGAACGCGTCGAGCGCGCTGCAAGCATTACCGCAGACGGATTCTCAGATGCAGGATCTCTTGAAGCTGATTCCGGGGCTAAGCCCCTAGCGTTGCCGCAAAGACGCGAACGTAATTGCCGCCCAGGATTTTGCTGACGTCATCCGGCGCAAAACCCGTCTCGAGCATCGCGCGCGCGAGATCGGGAAGCTGCTCGTAGCGTTTGAAAGCACTGCCGCTTACGAGGCCAAGCATATCCGAACCGAGACCGACGTGGTCGACGCCGACGATGTCGGCCATACGCGCCATGCCGCGAGCCAGCGCGCGGAGGTCCGCAAAGATCGAAGCCGGAGGCCAGATCCCGATTACGCCGCCGGTCGCCGCGATGGCGCGCGCGTGATCCGGCGAGATTAGGCGGCTTCGAGCGTCGGGGTGTTCGCTCAGCGACGTGTGCGAAAGCACGAGCGGTTTCGAAGAAACGCTCGCTGCGCGCTTGACTAATTCGTAGGTGCCGTGCGCAACGTCGACCACAATGCCGAGCTTATTGCAGCGCCGGATTACGTCGGCGCCAAAGTCCGTGAGTCCGTTGTAGGCTGGATGTTCCGTTTGAATATCGCCGAGCTCGTTGACGCGGTAATGTGTCAGCTGAAGATGACGAAGCTTGTAGCGTTCGTACGCCTCGTCGACGCGATCGAGCTGCCCTTCCAAAAAGTCGCCGCCTTCTGCGGTGACGATCACGGACGGATTTGACGCGCGGGCAAGACTCAATTGCGTTGCGTCCGTGATCACGGCTAGCCCCTGATGACGAATCAAATCGTGCAAACGCTCGAAGTTCAGAACTCCGTAACGGTAGAGCTCGCCCGGCTCCGGCACTCGATACGGATGAAGGCGGCCATCGGGCATAACCTTGTGACATGGTGAGTCGGAGACGATCGCGAGGCAGACGACGGACATACCGCCTGTGCGCATCGGACCGGCTAGGGGCGAGAAGTCGCGGCGTTCTTCGACGTTTCGAACACCGACAATGCTTCCGCCATGGCTGTGCGTATCTACCGTGGGCTGAGAAGCGAGCAGCGTTTCAGCTTGCGCACGATGACGCGCCACGATCGCCAGGAACGGCACCGACGCGATGACGGCGCGTCGCGTGATCGTTCTCCGCCCGGGGCTGGACGGATCGAATGGCGCAGCGCAGCAGCATACTGACATCTTTTCGCCTCCGAACGGCTACGTTCAGCAACCATGGGGCGGTTTCCGGGGTTCTGCAGCCCGGTCACCCTACCCGCGCGATCTTTCGTAAGAGCGATCGACTACGCGCTCCTTTATACGAAAGATTCTACGCAAAATGGCTACGTTTGCCGATTTCGGCTTGCGCCCGCAGCTTGTGCGCGCGCTTCAAAAACTTCAATTTACGAAACCCACCCCCGTCCAAGTCGCCTCCATTCCGCCAGCCTTGCAAGGCCGGGACGTGATGGCGAGCGCAATGACCGGCAGCGGAAAAACCGCTGCGTTCGGCCTGCCGCTCTTGAATTCGCACCTCGATCCTGCTCGCAAGGGGCAGCGTTCGCTCGTCCTCGTACCAACGCGCGAGCTCGCAGCACAGATTGCTGCACATCTCAAAGCTCTCTCCGGTGACTCCGGACTGCGCATCGTTGCGATCTATGGCGGCGTTGGTTTCGGCGGCCAAATGCACGAGCTCAAACGGGGCGCCGATATCATCGTCGCAACACCGGGCCGGCTTCTCGACCATCTAACGCAGAAAACAGTCTCGCTTGCGGGCGTATCGTGTCTCGTGCTCGATGAGGCCGACCGGATGCTGGACATGGGATTTCTTCCGGCCGTGCGACGGATCGTCAAAGCGTTGCCGGTCAAGCGTCAGACGCTGTTCTTCTCGGCGACGATTCCGCCTGAGATCATGAAGTTCGCGAAGGAGATGCTGATCGATCCCGTTCGCATCGATCTCTCGCCACCCGCAAAAACCGCGAGCGGTGTGACGCAAACGATGTATGCGATCGATCAAAACCAAAAGGTCGATCTGCTCGTCGAGCTGCTCAAAGACAACGCTATCTTCAGTGCACTGGCTTTCACGCGCACCAAGGCGCGCGCGAACCGCTTAGCTGACGCGCTTGCAAAACACAAGATCCCCGCGGAACGCATTCACGGAAATCGTTCGCAGGGCCAGCGGACGCGCGCACTCGCAGACTTCAAGCGCGGAAAATTTCGCGTGCTGGTGGCGACCGATCTTGCCGCTCGGGGCATCGACATTGTCGATCTGGATCTCGTGGTCAATTACGACGTGCCGTTGGCCCCGGACGACTACGTCCACCGGATCGGGCGTACGGCGCGAGCCGACGCTACGGGCGATGCGATCACCTTCGTTTCACGCGAAGAGAGACCGCAGCTGGCACAGATTGAACGGGCGCTGGGCAAGAAGCTTGACCGTGCCGAGGTTCCGGTTTTGCGCCGCCGCTAGGCGCACATGAGGAGCCGTGCTCCACGGCTTGGAAAACCTACACAATGCCGGCATGGTTCGGGCGCGGTCTCACGTTTGCGATCATCGTCGCCTCGATTATCTTTGTGTGTGGCTCCGGTTATATCGGAGAGGCGCCGGGCGACTATGGCGGCTTTGGTGCCCATGCGCTGTCTTTCGAGAGCTTTCGAATCGGCACTGTCCCGAAAGGCTCGAGCCTTGCCCAGGCGGGATTACATCCAGGCCAGACGGTTAGCTTTGCACGTTCAGACCTAGAAACGCGCGCTGCCCTGCTTGCGCCGGTCGTGGGAACCCGGTTGACACTGATTGCGCCCGGCGGCCGGGAAGTCACGCTCGTAGCGCACGCCGGATCAAAACAGCCTTTCCCGCTCGTCCTCATTGCCGTAAAGCTGGCCTACTTGTTCGTCGCGGGGCTACTCGTCCTCAGGCGTTGGGAAAGCACGTCCGTTCGCGCACTCGTCTTGTTCCTTATCGGCTTCGGATTGGGTCTTGGCTTACCGAATGCAAATCCGATCGTCTCATCGGAATTTTCATTCGCGGTCTTCTTTGTTGGCGCAATATTGTTGATCGTCTGCGCCGGTGCCGCGGCCGCGGAATTTTCCGCGCATCTCTCGGCTTCCTCGACGGCAGCCGAACGGCGTCTCGCCCGAGCAGCCGTCGTTGCAGCCGGTGCAGCCGTGCTGGCCACACTCGCTATTCAATTTTTCTCTGTCGCGCATGGCGTCGCCGCGCGCACGCTGCTTAGCACGCTTCTTGCGTTGCCTTTTTTGCTTGCGATCGCGACGCTGGTCGTGGGCTTCGCTTCGGCGCGTTCAGCTGATCGCACCCGACGGCTCTGGGTCATGCTCATTATCGGCGTCGGGATTTCAGGGCCCACACTCGACTTTGTCGTCAGCGCTTTCGTCGGATACAATCCGAACGTCGATCAGTTCGCGCTTCTTACTGTCGCGATTATTCCCGTCGGACTCGCCTACGTTATCCTGCGCCATCGTCTGATCGACGTCGGCTTCGTTCTCAATCAGGCGGCGGTGTACGCGGGCGTCTCAATTGTCATCGTAGGCGTTCTCGTCATACTCGAAACGCTGCTTTCCAACTACGTCGCGAGCACGAGCCGCGTCACGAATACGGCAGTGCAACTCGGCGTTGCGCTGTTTCTCGGATTTTCGGTCAATGCAATTCACAAGCGAGTCGAGCGTTTCGTCGATCGCGTTTTCTTCCGAGTGCGCCATGCGGCGCAGGCCGCGTTGCACGCGTTTGCTCTCGACGCCCCATACATTACCGACGCCTCGCTGCTGCTCGAACGCTGCGTGCAGAACGTTCATCAATACGCGCGTGCCACGCGCGCGAGTGTGTGGATCGTTGACGCGTCAGGGGAGTACATAGAGGTCGCCGGAGATCTTCCGGCAGACGAGCGTGTCGATTTGAATGACCCGGCCGTGGTCGCGATGCGGGCTCGGCGCGTGGTCGTCGATCTGCACGCCTCCGAGTCGGCGATCCCGGGGGTGCTCGCATTCCCAATGGTGAGCGGCGGCGAGTTGCTTGGGATTCTCGCTTGCGACGCCAAGAGCGATCAGGAAACCTACGCCCCCGACGAGCGAGCCGCTCTGGAAGAGGTAGCCGGCGCGGTTGCGCACGCGTTGGCCGCACTGCGAATCAGAGACCTCGAACGTGAAGTTGCCGCCCTGCGCACTATGAGCGCTCCCTCGCGAAAATTGGCCATGGGTGGGGGGCTGGAGGGCTGAAAATCACGCTAGTTGGTCGGATCGGCAACCCTGGGGAGATGCCCCGGGTCATGGTCGCGGGCGGATTCGCGGCGTCATGCGATCCGGACCTATGTCGACTATTAAGTCGCTGGACGTCTCGCTACCGTAAAAACGTACACCGAGCGCGTCACTAATCGACGCCGGAGATATATGTACAAAGACGAGACGTTAAATTGCGCCGACTGTAATCAGCCGTTCACGTTCAGCGCGAGCCAACAAGAGTTCTTCGCCGAGAAGGGCTACACGAACAAGCCGACGCGCTGCCAGGATTGCAGAGATGCGCGCAAGGCTCAACGAGGCGGAACCTCAGCACGACCGCAGCGCGAGATGTTCGCGGCAGTTTGTGCGGCATGCCACAAGCCTACCGAAGTGCCGTTCAAGCCGCGGAACGATAAACCGGTTTACTGCCGGGATTGCTTCTCGACGCGGCAGACCTCGCGATAATGCGTCGAGGTTCGAACCGTCGAACGACGCGCACCGCGCGCCGAACCTCCGACGCCCCTGCCACCGTGTACCCCGCTAAGGAAGAGCCGCTCGAAGTCTACGGTACGATTCGACAGGTCTTCCCGAGTACGATGTTTTCTGTGGAACTCGAAAACAACACGACGATTCTCGCCCACATCGCGGGCCGGCTGCGTCGTCACCACATTCGCATTCTGCCGGGCGACCGGGTAGACGTTGAGATATCACCGTACGACCTCACGAAGGGTCGCATCACGTATCGGTATCGAGCCGGCGAGCCCAAGCGCACCTAGAAGATTGCGCGGCCATGATTCTTCGCATATCAGCTCTGGCCATCGCACTTGGTTTCGCCCTGGCGGCTTCCTCGAGCGCGCAAGTCGCACAGCCTGTGCCGCCACCTCACCCGGCGACCGGGCCGTTGGTTACACTCTATTCACGGGATCTCTATAACGGCCCAAGTCTCAAAGTCGACGGAATAACGCCGGACGTGCATGTGAAAAACTTTCCGTATCCCACCGCCTCCTTCGTCGTCAACCGTGGACGCTGGATTCTGTGTAACGGCCGGAGTTTTACGGGGCTTTGCGTCAAAGTGGGCGTCGGGATGTATTCGGCATCATTCGCGGACGGTTTCGCGCAAACGATCGTCTCGTTGCGACCCGTGAATTAAGAGGATCGCACCTCAGCGACCAGCCACACGGCAGCGGCAATTAAGTAATTTGAACTGATCTCGGTGTAATTCGAGAGCAGGTGCGGCTGCGCGATGATGTGTGGGACCCAAACGATCACACCGAATAACACGATCATCAAAGCCGTCAGTCGCATTGCGAGTCGCGCTTGAATGTTGACGAGAATTGCGATGCCGGCGAGCGCGAACGCGATCGTCGTGAGCCACGTCCAGAATACTTGATTGGGCGGAATCCACGCCGGTACTAAGCTCGCCGTGTACTGAAGATAGACAACCTGCGCCCAAGCGAATGAAAGCGTGCAGACGCCAAGCACGAGACGCGCCACGCGGCCAAGCGTCAACCTGTACACAACGAGCATTCCGCACACCATCGAGAGCTCTTCGAAGAAATTCACGTATGCACCGGGATCCAATGGTTTGGCGATCATGTCGGGGACGGAGGAAAGCGCGAACAGCAAATAGACGACGCCGAGAACGATCGACGAAAGCCGCTGAGTTTGAGAAAGTATGATCCCAAGACCGAAGACGACTTGAGCGATGGCAAAACACCAGGCCATGGGCGCGCCTAGAAACCACGCCCCCGAATCGTGCCATAGCAGTCCGGCGATGCCGTACACCACCGCCGACAAGCCAAAAACGATTCGTCCATATTGGGCTGTTTTCACAGCCAGAGCTTAGCGAAATAAAGAGGGTCGGTCTAGGTCCGTCGCGGGCGGCGCAGCGTAAACGTTTCAAATGGAGAAAGTTGACCATACGGTCCGGTCACGTCGTAATACGTCACCTTGATCGTCGTGTAGCCGCCGCGCGCTCCCGGATCGACGCTGAACGCCGCAAAGCCGTAGGAATGCGCCGCATTTCGGACTGCTGACCACGGAGCGTCTTCCTTCACGTAGATCGGCGGTCGCTTTCCCGTCGTAGCGTCAGGTTCGCCGACAGCGGTGATGACGCGACACGCGAGTGGGTTGAAGAAGAGCTGATTCGATGGGACGCTCGTCCCGCCGCCGCCGATCACCATGTGCACGGTCCCTTTCGTCGTGTCGATCACATCAGTCACCGTTGACGCGGGAATCGGCGTGAGCGTGGCGTTCGCTTGTTGCCCGCGAATCGGATGCGAGCGTTCGTAGTGGTGCTCGTGTCCGCATACGACCAGGTCGACCGCATATTTGTCGAATAGCGGGAGCCATTCTTGACGTATCCCAAGATCGGCACCATTGAACTGATCGACGCTCGAGATTGCAACTTGATGCATGCACACGACGACCCAGTCGATCTCGTGATCGCGACGCGCGCCGGCGAGCTCACGCTCTAGCCAGGCTTTCTGTGCACCGCGCGAATAGCCGCGCACGTATGAATTGCCGGCGTCTTGGTAGACGATGTCATCATTCGCAATGCTGATCACGCGCATCGATCCGGCCGTGAACGCGTACCACAAGCCTCGCGTAACGTTCGTCTGGCTCGGCGACGACGGCAATGCGAAATACGTTTGATAGGCTTGATATCCGATCGGACCGTTGCCCAGCTCATTCTCGTGATTGCCGGGCGAGGGCATCCACGGGCGATTGCGCGCGCTACGGCTGTTATTCGCCCAGAAATCCCACCAGGTGCGCACGCGATCGTTGGCAAGGTTTGCGTAGCACAGATCGCCATTGAATAGATGGAAGAGCGGCTTCAGCCGCTCCACACCGAGCGTCGTATCGCCCGCAGCGGGCGATCCGAGATTGTCGTTGACGAAGGGCGGATTCGGAAGTGTCACGCCTGAGGGCGGCGCGTATTTCTTTCCGACGGTCGGGGTGCCTTGATCGCCAAAACTGGTGAAGGTGAAGCGCGCGCGCCCGCGTGGTGAGGTTCGGAACGAACCGAACTCCGGCTCCGCGCCATCATGCAGCGCGGCGTACATGTACGAGCTGTTCGGCTGCAACTGCGCCAGTCTCGCATGATACGCGTACACGATTTGACCGGACTTAGCATCCGTATAGCTTGTTTCTCGGGCGACCACGGTTCGCTCGAGCTTGCCGCTGAGACGCCCAAGCAGCGCGCGTGGACGCTGTACGCGCTGCAGCGTATGCCAGGAGACGACCATTTCGGACGATGCATCGGCCCCGAATTGTAAGTGTAATCCCGCGACAGGCGGCGTCGTGAGCGTCTCGCCTTCGGCGATACCCGTTCCAAGGAGTGAGGTCGCGGCCGCGGCTCCGGCCGCCGCGAGCAGCTTACGCCGGCTCAGCGCAAAGCGAGATTCGTCGTCTTGTACAGTCATGACGACAATAAGCGTAACGCGCCAACATGAAGTCTGTCTTAAGGTTACGAGGCAGTGTCGCCGAGGGCGATGAGCAGCTTACGAAGCAGATCGCTCAGCTGTTGTTGTTCGCGTAACGTAAGCGCGGAGAGTAAGCGCTCTTCGTTTGCGACGTGCTTCGTTGTCGCGTTGTCGATGAGCGTCTTGCCCTTCGGGGTCAAGCGCACGAGCGTTCCGCGCCGATCGTCAGGGTCTGCGCGCCGCGCGACGAGGCCCGCTTCTTCGAGCCGGTCGATGCGATTCGTCATGGCTCCCGACGTCAGCATCATCTCACGGTAGAGGTCCGTCGGCGAAAGCTGGTGCGGTGCGCCCGAGCGCCGCAGCGACGCGAGGACGTCATAAGATTCACTTTGGAGGCCGTTCGCGTCGTGCGTCTCGTCGAGGAGCGGCCGGAGGGCCGCAGTTGCACGCTGGATGCGCCCGACAACGCCCATCGGGCGGGTGTCCAGGTCAGGGCGCTCGCGTTTCCATTGGCCGAGAATCTTATCGATACGATCCTGCATATCTTGATGTTAAGACACTTGACACGCGGTTCCTGGTATAGTATCTTGACGTTAAGACAATGAGCATAAAGATACTATCTGTCGATCACATCGTTTTCAATGTCGCCGACGTCGAGCGCAGTCTCGAATTCTACGCGGGCGGCCTGGGGTTGCGGCCCGAGCGCGTCGATGAATTCCGCTCAGGGGAAGTCCCGTTTCCCTCGGTGCGGATCAACGCCGACACGATCATCGATTTCTTTCCGCCCGAATACCATAAGACCGTCGCGGGTGGACAGAACGTCAATCACATTGCGCTCACGCTCGAAAACACGCCCGCACAGATCGAGGCCTATCTGAACGAGCGAGGGATCGACATCGTGCGCGAGATGACCGGAAATTTCGGCGCTCAGGGCGATACCGCGCATGCCTTTCACGTCTTCGATCCGGACGGAAACATGTTGGAGCTGCACGCTTATGCCGACTGACTTCCGGGGCGACAAAACGTTTCCGCGCCGCGGGCGCATGCCGATGGGACGTTACCTTTGGCTGGCACGCGTTTTCGATAAGGCGCGCGCACACGCCGAGGGAACGATCGGTGACTACATCTATCCGTGTCCGATCGATCAAGGCGTCATGCAACGCTGGGGCGTCACGCCGCCGGAATTTGACGCAATCGTTGCCGCCAACCGTGACGATGCGTCGATTCTACAATGGGCACAGGCGACGATATCCGGCGCGAGTGCCGACTCGGCGAACAGTTGGGTCTGTGTCGAGAAGCTCGAGAATCTCGATCGCCAAGACAGAGAAGAGGGCGCGTTCGTCTAAGGGGTCTGAATGAACTCGTTCGGTCAACCCATCGGCGAACCACTTCCGAACTGGACGCCGCGCCCGCCTCCGAGCGGGACGCCGCTCACCGGACGGTATTGCCGGCTCGAACGCCTCGAAATCCGTCACGGCGACCAACTGTACGAAGTTGCTTCTCAAGACGATGCTTCCGCGTTTACGTATTTATTCTACGGTCCGTTTGAAAGCCGCGCGGAATTTGATGAATGGCTGCGTGGCGCATGCGCGTCGCAGGATCCGCTGTACTACGCGATCGTTGAGAGTGCCGGCGGAACGGTCGTTGGCTTTGCGAGCTATCTTCGCATCGAGCCGAAAATCGGCGTCATCGAAGTCGGCAACGTGTACTTCTCGCATCGCTTGCGGCAAACGCCGGCGGCGACCGAATCCATGTATCTCATGCTGCGGCATGCCTTCACTGATTTGGGCTACCGGCGTTACGAATGGAAATGCGACTCGCTCAATGCGCCGTCACGACGAGCTGCGGATCGCCTCGGCTTCGTCTACGAAGGCATCTTTCGGCAGGCGACGCTCTATAAAGGACGCAGCCGCGATACCGCTTGGTTCTCCGTCATCGATAAAGAATGGCCGAAAGTCGGCGGCGCCCTCGAGCGGTGGCTCGATCCCGCAAACTTCGATGCGGGACGTCAACATAAATCGCTCGCCGCGTTGCGCGGGGAACGCGCTTCTCGATAGCTAATTCGCGCCGGATGCGATTTTTTGCGTGCGCGCTGCTTCTCACTATTTGTCTCTGCGTTCCAGTCGCGGCTCGCGCCGCGGATTTGGATACGTACACGCCGTTCACGGCCACGGCAAGCGAACAAACGGGGCTGTTGGGCATTTGGCGCAAGAATGGACACATTTACATCGATCTGACGACCGACCAGCTCGATAAGGATTTCCTCGAGACGATCGTCCCAGGAAACGGTTTGGGCGGCAGCTTCCTCGTCTGGGGCAACACGGATCACTTACCGGCGATGCTGGTCCGCTTCGAGCGCGCAGACGACAAAATCGCAATCGTTTGGCCCAACACGTCGTTCGTCGGATCGCGTGCGGTCCTGACGAACTTTCCGCAATCGGTCGTCGGCGCCGGGAAGATCGTTGCCGAGGGCAGCGGACACATCGTGTTCGATGCATCCCCACTCTATAAAGACGTCCTGGATCTCGATCACATCATCAATACAACGCTGAAAACCAAGCAGCTCACGGCGTACCGGCTCGATCCCGAACGGACCTATTTCGGTGCGATCAAGGACTTTCCGCAAAACGTCGTCTTCCACGTCGAGCAACTCTGGGCAACGCGCGAGCCGCACATTCAGCCGGACACCGCTCCGGACACGCGTTCGTTGCAGATGGACGTCGTGTACAACTTTGCGCAGCTTCCGACCGACTCGTACACGCCGCGCTACGCCGACGATCGTGTCGGCATCTACGATGACATCTACATGGATTTTGCGCCGCGCGCGGATTTCGCGCTCGATCGGCGTTTGCGCTATCTCATCCGGTGGAACTTCGCGGCCGCCGATCCCACGAAGCCGTCGCCGGCGACCCATCCGATGGTCTTTTATTTGAGCAACACGATCCCGCAGCGTTTTCGCAAACCGATACGCGACGCGGTTCTGAAGTGGAACGCGGCCTTCGAGCGTATCGGAATTCTTGGTGCAATCCAAGTAAAGGACCAGCCGAGCGATCCCAACTGGGATGCGGATGATATTCGATACAGTGTCTTGCGTTGGGTCACCGAACAGCGCGATAGCTTCGGCGCGGATTCACAGACGCTCTACGATCCGCGAACGGGCGAAGAGTTCCGGACCGGAATCCTGATCTCGGCCGATATCGCGGCGCACGCGGCTGCGACCTGGCGAAACGAGATCGATCCGGTTCGATATGGCCGCACGACCGATCCGGTGCCCGAGCAATTCATCGACGATACATTTATGTCGGTCATCTTGCACGAGACCGGCCACAATCTCGGGATGCAGCACAACTTCATGGGTCACGATGCGTATACGGCAAGAAACTTACAAGACCCGAAGTTCACCGCCAAGTACGGCATCGCCACGACCGTCATGGAATATACGCCGCTGAACATTTGGCCGCGCGGTACACCGCAAGGCGACTATCACCAACAGGTGCTGGGCCCGTACGACTATTACGCGATGAAGTACGCGTACGCGTCGATCCCCGGCGCGACGACCCCGGATGCCGAGCTGCCGACGCTCGAACGCTGGGCACAGGCGTGGTCGAATCCGCTGTATCGTTATGCGTCAGACGAAGATGTTGCATGGAAAGATGGCCATGCAGCCGACCCGCGTGTCGAGCAAGGTGAGCTGACGAGCGATCAGCTCGGGTGGACGGAAGTTCAGCTGCGCATGAACCGCGCGCTGCTCGATCGCTACGCGCAGCTACTCCCACACGTGGGACATGCGTACGAAGACGTTTCGGTCGCATTCGGAAGCACGTTGATGCGCTATTTAACGTTGGCATCGAAAACGGCGCACTTCATCGGCGGGCAATATCTCTCTCGCGCGCATCACGGAGATCCCGGCGCCAATCCGCCGATCGTCCCGGTTTCGCTCGCGACGCAGCAACGTGCGTTTGGGATTCTCAGCGCGTATTTGTTCTCGGACGAGCACTTGAGGTTCTCGCCCACCCTCCTCGATAAGCTCGGCTATTCGGAGTGGTCAGGGTACGGCTACGTTGAGTGGGACACGTACGGTAATCTACCGCTCTGGGCGTACAACCCGCCGCCGCAGCATGACTTTCCGCTTGCCGAACACATCGCTCGCATCCAATCCGCAACGCTCGATGAGCTCTTTGCCCCGCTCGTTCTCCAGCGTTTGGAACGCAATCCGCTGCTGACATCGGGACGTACGCTCGGCATGAGCGGCTTCTTCGATTGGATGCAGCGCGCAATCTTCAGCGAGATCAGCTCGCCGGGCACACGGACCATCTCGTTGCTGCGGCGCAACTTGCAATCGATGTACGTTACGAAGTTGCTTGCAGTCGTCAACGCGCCGCCAGCGGGTACACCGTCCGACGCGCAAGCGCTGGCGCGGCTCGAGCTCAAGCGCGTGCAATCAGCTGCAGAAGCAAAGTCGCACGAAGGCGGGCTTGACGAAATCACGCAAGCGCATCTTGTGCTTTTGGCCCAGCGAGCCGCGGCGGCGGCGCCGCGCTAAGGGGAGCGTCGCACGCCACGCCGAAAATATTATAATGGTTTCCGAACGGGCTTCGGGCAATAATACAGCCTGGGTAATTGCCTTTGTGATCGTCGCGATCGTGCTGGGTGCGACGTATCTGTTTTGGGGTCATCTCGCAGACGTCATCGGTCCGCAACCGGTATTTTTGCGGATCTATGCGGCGATTATCGGGCCATGTGAAGTTGCGACGGCGATTCTGCTGACGCGCCGCGCAATGCGCCTGCGTACGCGGCGTGCGACGTTGCTCGCGGCGGCATACTGCGTATCTGCACCGCTTGTACTCGAGAACCTCAGCTCGCTGCCGGGCATTTTGGGTCTGCATGGATTCGCGCATCAAACGCCGCCGTGGTGCTGGACGGTTTGGCATTTGGGTTGGGCTTCGTTTGTGATCTTATTCGCGTGGCTTCCCGATCGCCCGGTGCGATCGCCGCTCACGATGATCGGCGCCGCATTTGGTTCTGCCGTCATCTTCGGACTCGTAGCCGCGCGCGCCGATACGTATCTGCCGCCGGTGCTCGCAGCCGGAGACGTCGTCTCACCGCTTCTCTTCACCCTTGGCTGGGTTACGATCGGCTTGCTGTTGATGGCTGCGTTCGGTCTTGCTTCCGTTCGCGGTTCAACGTTGGATGCGTGGTTGCTCGTCTCCGTCTTCGCGCTGGCACTCGACGAAGCGCTCGTGTTGACGATGAGCATCCGATTCTCGATCGGAACCTATCTGGCGCGGACGCTCGGGGCGATCAACGCCGCGACAATGCTCCTACCGGTCGCGCTCGAGAATCAACCGGAGCCGGCGCCGCAGCTGCAAGTCGAGATACCGCGCGCGTAGCGTTGTGGTCGCGTTGGGTGACCGTTTGCGGTATCGAGAGTTCCGTCGTAAACTTTGCTGCCGCTTGAATAGGTCGCCTGGATTCGCGTCCGCATGATCGACTCGGGCGCGGCCTTCATCCAGTCCTGATCCATCACGACGAAGTCGGCGTACTTGCCGGGAGCAATCGAGCCGATCGCATTTTCGGAGAAGTTCGCGTGCGCGGCCCAAATCGTCATCGAGCGCAACGCCTCATCGCGATGCATGCACTGCGCTGGGTACCAACCGCCCGCAGGCAAGTTCTCGCTGTTTTGCCGTGAGATCGCGGAGTGGAACGTTCGGAGCGAGTTGACCGGTTCGACCGGCGCATCCGTACCGTTTGCAATGATCACGCCCGTGTCGAGCAGCGAGCGCCAGGCGTAGGCGCCTTTTACGCGCTCGGGGCCGAGCCGGTCCCCAGCCCATCCCATGTCACTGATCTGATGCGTTGTTTGCATCGACGGAATGATCCCGAGCGCTTTGAAGCGCGGGATGTCTTGCGGGCTGAGTACTTGCGCGTGTTCGATGCGAAGACGGTAGTCGTAGGGCGACACGGTTCGCAGCGCAGCTTCATAGGCATCCAAGACGATTCGGTTGCCGCGATCGCCGATTGCATGCACGGATGTTTGGAATCCGTGCGCAAGCGCGCGCGTCGCAACGTCTGTGATATGGGCTTGCGTGGTGAGAAGAAGGCCGCTGTTCGCCGGATCATCGGAATACGGTTGCAAGAGCGCAGCCCCGCGCGACCCGAGCGCGCCGTCGGAGAACATCTTGATCGCGCGCACCGAGATGCGGCCGTCATGCGCGCCGTGCACGGGCCCTTTAGCAAGATGCGTTGCGATCAGCTCGGGATCGTCGGCGAGCATCGTGTGAAGTCGAAGCGGAAGCTGACTCATTCGGGCAAGCTCTTCGAACGCGGCCAGGGCCGCGCCGGACGTATTGGCCTCGCCGATTGCGGTAACGCCGAAGCGATTCGCTTCCGTGCAGGCTGCGCGCGCCCACCGGACGAGCTGTTCGTGCGACGGCGCAGGCACGGCGGCGTAAATCTGCTCCGTCGCGTTGTCGATGAAGACTCCCGTCGGGTTGCCGCTCGCATCGCGCAGAATACGCCCGCCCACAGGATCCGGCGTTGCCCTCGTTACTCGCGCGATACGCATCGCTTCGGCGTTTACGAGGATTGCGTGTCCGTCGACGCGATGCAAGAGCACCGGCCGATTGGGGATGGCCGCGCTTAGCGCCTCATGCGTCGGAAAGGTTTTGCCGGGCCACAGATTTTGATCCCAGCCGGCGCCGATGATCCAGTTGTCCGGCGACGTCTTCGCAAATGCAACCGTCCGCCGCACGATCTCATCGAACGACATAACGTGATACAGATCGACTTCGTGGAGCGCCTGGCCGACGGCCGTGAGATGCATGTGCGCATCGATGAGTCCCGGCAAGATCGTTGCGTTGCCGAAATCGACGACCTCCGTTTTCGAACCACGCATCGCAAGCGCGCCTTCGAGCGACCCGACGTAGACAAAGCTTCCGTCGCGCACGGCGAACGCGCTTGCAGAGGGATTCGCCGTTTCCACGGTGTGAATCGTGTGCGCGCTTACGATCAGGTCCGCCGGTGCATCGGTTGCTTGCGCTGCGCGTGCAAGCATCGGCGATCCGATCGCCGAGAGCGAAGCTTCCAAGAATCCGCGTCTGCGCATGTGCGGCAGTTCTCCGGGCGGGTTGAAAATGCCTGAAAGAAATCGCGTGACGCCGTACGGCGAGATCATTGCCACGCCGCTTCGCGGAAACTGGCTGGGAAATCGCGGTTGTATCCACCGCGGGTATGACGTCATACGACCCTGGGCTACCAAGCGATGGATAACGTGCGTGCTCGAATATAAGGGTTGGGTTGCGCCGAAATGGGTGCCGGGACGCTGGACGGCGCTGTTCTTTTACGATGAGGCGTTGGCGCTAGCCGCCGGACATCGGCCCTGCGCGCTGTGCCGTCGCGACGACTACAACCGTTTCGTCGATGCGTTCGGAATAAAGGGTGCCGATCCGATCGACGCGCGTTTGCACGACGAGCGCCTCGAGCACCGTGAAAAACGCTTGCACGTTTTCCCGTGGCGCGAGCTTCCTGCGGGCGCATACGTCGAGATCAACGCGCTTCCGCACGTCGTGCTTACCGATACGCTCCTGCCCTGGTCGTCGCAAAGTGGATACGGTGAAGCGCGCACGCGGCCACACGCCGGCGACGCTCGCCTGATCACGCCGCCATCGACCATCCGCGCAATTCTATCAGGCTACGCGCCACAAATCGGAGGTCCGAAGCGCTAGGCGTTCGAGGCTTCGACCTCTTCGCGGATGGTGCCGAGAATCGAGCGCTTGAGCGAGATGAACTCCTCCGAAGTCGTTACTTCGAGAGTTCGGGGACGCTGGATCGTGACACGCAATCGTTCGCGAATCCGTCCCGGCCGCGCGCTCATTACGCAAACCTGATCGCCCAGGAAGAGCGCTTCGTCGACGTCGTGCGTCACGAAGAGGATCGTGGGCTTTAGATCTGCCCAGATCGAGAGAAGAAGCTGCTGCATGGTCGCCCGCGTCTGCGCATCGAGTGCGCCGAAGGGCTCGTCCATCAAGAGGACTTCGGGTTGGTTGATGAGCGCGCGCGCGATCGCGACGCGCTGTCGCATTCCACCGGAGAGCTCGTAGACTCGATGCCGCTTGAACTCGGAGAGACCCGTTGCCTTGAGCAATACGTTTGCGCGTGCGCCGGCTTCGTCGCGCGGTACGCCGCTCATACGTGGTCCGAACATCACATTTTCCCAAACGTCGAGCCATGGGAAGAGCTGCGGTTGCTGAAAAACGAGGGCGCGGCTCGGATGTGGCTTGTCGACCGGCTTGCCGCCGACCGTGGCGCGTCCACCCGTCGAGGTGTCGAAACCCGCCAGGATGTTCAAGATGGTGCTCTTGCCGCAACCGCTCGGCCCGAGCAGACAGCAAATCTCGCCGTCGGCGACTGAAAACGAAATGTCGGTCAGCGCAACCGTCGGGGCGCGATCGCCGCGGCCGGCGAACGTTTTCTCGAGCTTCTCGATCTCGATCATGACTTGCCTGCCCAGTGCATCGCACGGCGTTCGATCGCTTCGAGCGACATGCCCATGAAGAGTCCGATCACGCCGATCAAAATTACGCCGACATAGACGTCTTTGATGCGGTAAAACGTGGCCGCGTCCTCGATCATGTAGCCGAGGCCCTTTTGCGCGGCGATCAACTCGGCCGCAACGACAACCGCCCAGCTGACGGCAAGGCCCGTTTTCAATCCGGTCATGATCGAAGGCATCGCGGCAGGAAAGATCACGTATCGAAAGAGCTGGGCGCGATTGGCGCCGAGATTGATTGCGGCTCGAATCAAGCCTTCGGAAATCGTCGCAACGCCCGAAGACGTGTTCAGCACGACATACAAGAACGACGCGAGAAAGATAACGAAGATCTTCGAGGTCTCGCCGATTCCGAACCAGAGCACCATTACCGGGATGAGCGCGATTGCGGGCACCGGCCGCAGAAGATTGAAAAGCGGGCTGAGCACCGCGCGCACGTACGGATTGAGACCCATCCATAATCCGACCGGAATCGCGATGACGGCAGAAAGAATATAGCCTGTCAGCGTGCGGCCGAGGCTGGCTGCAAAGTGTGACCAGAGCGGCGTCCCCGCATATCCCGTGCGCAGAAGCGAGACGAATTCTTCGGCGATTCCGAGCGGCGAAGCGAGAAATTTCGTCGAGATCGTGTGCGTTCCGTCGGTCAGCAGCTCCCAAAGGAGAAGCACCGCGAGAACGCTCGCGATGCTGATCGCGCGGAACGTCAGCGTCTAGGCCTTTACGCCGATAAACTGGGCGACGTACTTCGTCTCGATGGCCTTTGCAAAGTCGGGAGACGTTTTCAACGAGCCCTGGTTTTTTTGAAATTCGGCTTGCCGCGAGAGCGCGTCAATCAATCCTTTATCGCTATGGATCGAAGCTGGATTGATCGAGAGTGGATAGCCGGGCTCCCAACTCTGCTTCATCGTCGGCCACGTGGCTTCTTTGGTCAGCACGCGCAGCGCGAGCTCTTGCGTGACGCCCATGTCCGCGACGATATAGCTCGCGGCTTTTTGCGGGTCTTTGGTGATCACGGCCGTCGCTTGATCGACGGCCTTCAGCAGGCGTTGCACGATCTCGCCATTCTGCGCGAGCCAATCGCTCTGCGCGACCCAAACGATTCCGCCCGCAACACCGACCTCGCCGTCGGTCGCGATCTGTTTGCCGCCGGCTTCGATCATCTCGCCCTGCCACGGCTCCCAATACCAGCCGCCATCGATGTCGCCACGTGAGAACGCCGGGATCAACGCCGAAACATCGACGTCGAGAAAATTGATATCGGAGAGCGTCAAGCCCACCTTTTTCAATGCGGTTTGTAACGCGTAGTCGCCGGACGTGCCGCGTTTGGTCGCGATCTTTTTGCCTTTCATGTCTTTGAGCGAATTGATACCGCTCTCTTTACGCACGACGAGCGCTTCCGATCCCGGCGCGTAGTTCTCGATCGCGAAGATTTGCATCGGAACGCCTTGCGCGATTCCGATGACGGCGGGCGGCGTCCCCATGAATCCGACATCGATGCTCTTGGAGAGAAACGCGGAAAAATAGGCCGGCCCCGACGTGAATTTGATCGCTTCGACATTCAAGCCGTTCGCGGTGAACAAACCCTCGTGTTGCGCGACGAAATAACGCGCCGCGTTCAATGTCGGTTGCCACCCAATCCGAACGTTCATACTAGCCGCTCGGGATGTATTAGTCGAGGCGCCGATAACTGCCGCACCGGCGGCCGCGCCTGCGAGTTGTAATACCTCTCGACGAGTGTGATTCCGCATCATCATCCTCCGAGGTCGCGTTTCGTGGGAGATCGTCGTTCCGCACCGAAGTTGAGCCGCCCTTTGAGCACATCATTGCAACTCGACAGATCGGCAGAGCCTAGCGTCGCCGCCGACTTGATCCTCTACAACGGCAACGTTTTGACGATGGCCGAAAAGACGCACCTAGAAGCCCTTGCAATTCGGGACGGATGCATCGTCGCAGTTGGAACGAGTCACGACGTTCTGCGCTTGTGCGGGAGCGCGACACGCTATGTCGACTTAGCCGGCAAGACGGCGCTACCCGGATTCATCGAGACGCACAATCATCCGATGCACTATGGCTACGCAGCGAAGATTGCGGTCAACGCAAGCACGCCGCCGAACGAAACGATCGACGATATCGTACAACGTATCGAAGAGCGCGTTCGGTCGACGCCTAAAGGCGCGTGGATCCGGGCCGAACGGTACGACGATACGCTGCTCCGCGAGAAGCGCCATCCAAACCGCGCCGATCTCGATCGCGTCTCTCCCAATCATGCCGTCTACATGACGCACGTGACCGGTCATTTCAGCGTCGCGAATAGCGTTGCGCTCGCCATTGCGGGGATCACGAAAGAAACACCGGACCCTTCCGGCGGCATTATCTATCGCGACGAATCGGGCGTTCCGAACGGTGTCCTCGCTGAGAGCGCAGCGCAGATGCTGGTCTCCGAGCATCTTCCCGCGTTCAGTGAGGATGAGATGCTGGCGAGCCTGCAGACTGCGAGCGACGAATACGTAAAGGCCGGCGTCACGACCGCGCACGATCTCGGAATTGGTTTGCACGGCGGGACGCAAGCAATCGCTGCGTATCATCGCGCGAAAGAACGCGGAATCTTCCGGCCGCGCGTGTACGGCTTCTTGGCGGAGCAAATTCTGCCGGAGCTTGCCGAAGGAAAACTCGGACCGATGGTGCGCGCCATAGCAGGTATCGGTGACGATCATCTTCGGCTCGCCGGCGTGAAGATGTGGTCGGACGGCTCGATTCAGGGAATCACGGGTGCGCTTTCGGAACCGTATTACTGTCAACCGACGACGCGCGGCTTGCCGATCTACAGCGAAGAAGAGCTATCGCTGCGCATTCGCGCTTTGCGCGACGCCGGCTGGCACGTCGCGATCCATGCGAACGGCGACGCGGCAATCCAGGCCGTCATCGCAGCGTACGAGCGCACGCCGGGCGGTCAGCGTTATCGGATCGAGCATTGCCAGACCGGACGCGACGATCAGCTCGACCGAATCGCCGCGCACGACATTCACGTGTCGTTTTTCATCAAGCACGTCTACTATTGGGGCGACCGTCATCGCGATATGTTCCTTGGACCGCAGCGCGCGAAGCGGATTAGTCCGCTCGAGTCTGCGCGCCGGCGTGGAATTCGCTATGCGTTGCACTCGGATTGTCCGGTTACACCCGTTATGCCGCTTGAAGGCATTTGGGCGGCCGTCAATCGTGTGACGAGCAGCGGCGCGGAGCTTGGACCCGAGCAGCGGATCGATGTCGACAACGCGCTGCGCGGATATACCGCGAACGCCGCGTACTTGTCGTTCGAAGAGAAGAAAAAGGGAACGCTCGAGACCGGAAAATTCGGCGATGTCGTCGTCCTCGATCGCGATCCATTGGCAATCGAACCGGGCCAGCTGAATCGCGTGAACGTCAAGATGACGATCATCGGAGGACAGGTAGTCTTCGAGCAGTAAGCCCGCGTCGATGGAGACTGCGCAAGCCGGGATTTTTGCGATGGGCGATGCGGCGCACGGATTCATTGAATTTACGTTGCTGCCCGGAGCCGATGCGGCCGCCGCTGCGATGGCGCTCATCGGCGTACGCGAAGCTCGCTCGACCGTCGGCGGGACGAATCGCGTGATCGGGTTCCGGCCGTCGTTGTGGAGCAAGATCGCGCCGAACGATGCGGCTAAGAACGTGCGCGATTTCGAGCCGATCCGCGGCGCCGACGGCTACAGCATGCCGGCGACACAGGCCGACATTTGGGCGTGGTTCTCGGCCGCAAGCTACGACATCGTCTTCGACATGGGAACGGAAGCGGTCGCGTCGGTCGCGCAATACGCGGAGCTGACGCGCGAAGTACGCGGTTGGTCGTACCGTCACAATCGCGATCTCACCGGCTTCGAAGACGGAACCGAGAACCCGACCCTCGATGCGGCGCCGGAAATCGTCGTCATCGGCGACGGACCCGGTGCAGGAGGCAGCGTTCTGCTCTTCCAGATGTGGCATCATCGCGAGAACGCATTCACCGGTTTGTCGCAACAGAAACAAGAAGCGGTCATCGGCCGTACCAAACCCGATAGCGTCGAATTCGACGAAGCGAAGATGCCGCCGGACTCGCACGTTTCGCGCACGACGCTCGATGTCGACGGAAAAGAGCTCAAGATATTTCGGCGCAACGTTCCGTATGGAACCGTCTCCGATCACGGAACGTTGTTTATCGGGTTTTGCGCGCAGCAAATGCCGTTGCAGCGCATGCTCGAACAAATGGCCGGAATCGGCGGTCCTCGCGATGCGCTAACGCTCTATACGGACGCCCTCACGGGCGCGTACTATTTCATCCCTTCAGTACAGGCGTTGCGGCGCTTTTGCCCACCCGCGACGATTAGCCGCTCGAATTTTCTTTTGGAGCCGGATCAAGCGGCCGTCTTCGAGCAGCTCGACGTCATCGACGAGCGCGCGCATGATCCCGATGCCCATGTCGCGCGAATCGAGTGGACGCCCGAGCGCACCGGGGACCATCGCCGTGCGTGCGTGATCTTCGATCTCGATTTGCAGCATCGAATGTTCTAAGCTGCAGCGCAGCTCGAAGAACGTCTCTTGCGCAAAGCCGTGTTCGACGGCATTTGCAATCGCCTCGCCGATCGCGCTTTCAAGATCGGATTCCGTGCGCGCGTCGAGGTGAAGGAGAGCGAGATATACGCGGAAGGCTTGACGTGCCCGCGTCGCGTGTCGCGGCGTGCACGGAAAGCGCACGTTGAGCGGTTGAGGAACCATACCTGTAAATACCCGTGCTGGCATGCTTCGCTACCAGACGGCGCAATGACCCGGTGACGCCTCGCACAGCTTATCCGTGAGCGAGCGCAACAATGCCCACCAACATGAGCGCGGCCGCGATCAGGCGTTGGTGCGCGCGATCACGTTCCCTGAAGAACAAGATTCCGAAAAGCGTCCCGAACATGATGCTGAGCTCTCGTGCCGGAGCTACGTAAATCACCGGGAGTCCACGTCAATGCCCACAGGACGAGCAGATACGCGAGGGGCGAAAGCACGGCGATCCCTGCGGCATCGAAAAGATGGTCGCGATACGCGGCGCGAACTTCTTCCCATCGCCGGACCGCAACCGGGGTCATCAACACGAAGCGAACGAGATTTCCGCCCCAGTCGTACAAGATCGGCGGACATTGCCAACGCCGTCATCGCGTGCTTGTCCCAGAGAGTGTAGATCGCGATCGACACGCCGGTCGCAAGTCCGTAGAACACCGACGCTCGAGCTTTTGCATCGTGCAAGCGATGAAAGCCGGACGCCAAGAAGACACCCACGACGATGATGATGATACCTGCGGCCGCAATCGGCGTCGGGCGCTCGCCGAGAAAAACAATGGCTGCGATCGACGAAAGCAGCGGTCCAGTTCCGCGTGCCAACGGATAGACGACGGAAAGCTCGCCGAGTCGATAACCACGCTGCAAGACGATGAAGTAGATCATGTGCAGGACGCCGTTTCCGACGATGAACGCAACGTCGATCGGCGTAATCGGTCGTGGCCAGAAGAGGACCACGGCAAGTGCGAACGGGGCATAAACCGTCGTCGAGATCGCGAACGTCAGCCAGATAAACGGCGAGCCTGCGCTGGCACGTTTTGCGAGCAGATTCCACGTCGCGTGGAGGACCGCGGCCGTGAGGACGAGTCCGAGAGCGAGTGAGTTCAGATGTAGTGTTTCAGTTTAGGCCAAAGTGTCGAGAGTGGCACGCGGATACCGCGACACACCATGACCGGAATATCGGTCTCCCAGCCGATCGTGTACGGAGCATTGAAGCGCGTGACAAGCTGCGCGCTCTTGAAAAGATGCTTGTCTGCGCCGCAGTCTCCGGGGACGTCGATGATCACGTTCCCGCTGTAACCGCGCGTGCCCCAAAGCCAGAACTGATTGTGCCCGCTAATGACCGGTACGTCCGGCGTGAAAAACTCGATTGCTGACGCTTCGCCATAGTTGCTGGCGACGACGACGGCTTGTGCGCGCTCGGCTGGCGGCAGCGAGTCGTAGACGTTCTTGATCGTTTGCGCGAATTGCGGCCAACCGTGCATGTCGGCCCAATCTCCGGGCAACGGTGTCGCCTCGCGGCCGTGCTCGGTAGCCAACACTCCTTTTGTGATGTGCATGGCGCCAGCGATGTGTGCTTGGTACGATAAGAAGGTTTCCTCCGAGAGTATCGGCAGCGCAAACGGAACGAAGATCGATCCCAAAGACTAGTGCGTACATAACGATTGCGAAGCGAACGGCGCGCTGCGTCGTCGTCCAACGCTCGATTTGCGCCGCACCAGCCGCAATCAAGATCGGATAGACATTAGCCGGATAGTAGTGCTTTCCATGAAAGACGATCATTTCGAGAATGAGCACGACATACGCGTAGCCCAGAAAACGATTGGGCGCATCGCGGAAGAACCAAACCAATCCGATGATCCAAACCGGGGCGAGAAACAGATTCGTGATCAGGAGCTGCTGAACGAGATAGAGACCCGGACTCGCATTGATGTTCTTGCCGTGCTGACCGCCCTCGAGCAGCTCCCACATCGGAAATCCGTAGTGTGCTTGCCAAAGGAACGCCGGCAACGCGATCAGGAGCGCGATGCACGCACCGGCTCCGACCCAGACTTTCGCGAGAACGCGGCGTTCAGGCGTGAGCAATAGTCCGGCGAATGAACGCAGCGAGCAGGAAGAGCACGCTGTATTTGCTCTCGATCGAGAGTCCGGCGACTAATCCGAACAACATCCATAGCCGTGGATCGGCGCCTTTGATAATACGTACGACCAAGAGTGCCAGCAGCGGCCACGTCCATAGTCCGACCTCGTCGGGCCCCGCCTTCGTGCCGAAAGCCATCAACACGCTCGCGAAGAGATACGTAATCGTCGCGAGCGATTGCCCGAACGTTCCGCCTCCGAATTCCGCGGCGAGCATGCACGTCACATAGACGCCGCCCGCAGCGAAGAATCGCAGGAACGATTCGCAACAAGAACAGCGAATGCCCGAAAATCTGCGTGGCCGCAGCCAAAAGCGGCACGACCGGCGGCTGATCGACGTAGCCCCACTGCGGGTGCCGCCCGCAGATGATGAAGTACAGCTCGTCGCGGAAGAATCCGTAATGGGCATTGCCTATTGCGTGGACGAGGAAAACGACGACGGCTGAAATAAGGGCGACGCTATTATGATGGCTTTGCCGGCCCCTGAGGCCCTGAGAGCTCACTGGTGGGCTCTGCTCTTGCGCGGAATCGTCGCACTCCTCTTCGGATTGATCTGCTTCGTCCTGACGGGCGCCGCGGTTTTTGCGCTCGTCATTTGGGTCGGCGCGTTCTTCATCATCGACGGCGTGCTGATGATCGTCGGTGCGATACGAAGTGCATCCGCGTCGAATATGAGCCATTGGTTGTGGCAGCTGATCGGCGGCATCGCCGGCGTCGCCGCCGGCATTTTGACGTTCGTGTGGCCTGGGATCACGGCATTTACGCTCGCGATCTTCATCGGCGCTTGGGCGATCGTGACCGGCGTCTTCGAATTGATCACGGCGATCCGTTTGCGCTCCGCGATTCCCAACGAGTGGCTATGGATCCTAAACGGCGCCCTCTCGGTGCTGTTCGGATTGTTCGTCTTCGTGTTTCCGGGTGCCGGACTCGTCGCGATCGTATACGTGCTCGGTTTCTATGCGATTATCGCCGGAATTGCGATGATCACGCTTTCGTTCCGTCTGAAGAAGGCGTAGCTCAGCCGCCCGACATCGCGCCGATGATAAAGAACGGCTCGCTGCCGGTCGGCGACGGCATCCGGGAAGCGGCGAGTCGGGCGAGTCGTGCGAGATATCGCGCTCGCACGCGAAGAAGCGCACGTACGCGCGGCGTTTGTGCGTGACGTGATCGCGAATCGCACCACGTAAGACAGGGAAGCGGTCTTCGAGCGCGTCGAGCACGTTGCCCGGTGTCGCGCGGTTGACGTTCGGCACCTCGATCTCGACTTCGCCGTCGACGCGCGCCAGCGTCCGTAGATGTGCCGGCAGCACGACGCGGATCACGGCAGCGTTTGTACTTCGACCGAAAGCACGGCGGGCAGATCGTGCGCGATCGCCTTCCAGCTATCACCGGCGTCCGGCGAAACGTAAACTTGTCCGCCGGTCGTCCCAAAATAGACGCCGCACGTCATCGAGCGAGTCGACCGCCATCGCGTCGCGCAGCACGTTCACGTAACAGTTGCTTTGCGGCAGTCCTTTGGTCAGCTCTTCCCATTCGTTTCCGCCCGAACGGCTGCGATAGACGCGCAGCTTTCCGTCGAGCGGATAATGTTCGGAATCGCTCTTGATCGGGACGACGTAAATCGTCTCCGGCTCGTGCGCGTGCACGTCGATGCAGAAGCCGAAATCGGTCGGAAGATTGCCGCTGACTTCGTGCCAGACGTCACCGCCGTCGCTCGAGCGCATGACGTCCCAATGTTTTTGCATGTACAGCACATCGGGGCGCGTGCGATGCATCGCAAGCCGATGGACGCAGTGACCGACTTCCGCGTCCTGATCGGGAATCTGCGCGGAACGCAGGCCTTTGTTGATCGGCTGCCAGGTCGTCGCCGCCGTCCGTCGTGCGAAACGCGCCGGCTGCGGAGATCGCAACGAACATACGCTTGGGATTTTTCGGATCGATCAGAACCGTGTGCAGGCACATGCCGCCCGCGCCGGGTTGCCAGCTCGAGCCGGTCGTGTGCGTGCGCAGTCCGGAGAGCTCGCTCCAATTCGCGCCGCCGTCGGTCGATTTGAATAGCGCCGCATCTTCGACACCGGCATAGATCGTATCCGGATCCTCGAGCGACGGTTCGATGTGCCAAACGCGCGCAAATTCCCAAGGATGCGGCGTGCCGTCATACCATTGATGCGTTCCGGGGACGCCGTCGTAAACGAATTTGTTTCCGCTCGGTTCCCACGTTACGCCGCCGTCGTCGGAGCGTTGAATTTGTTGACCGAACCACGCCGAGGTTTGCGATGCCCACAAGCGGTTCGGATCGGCCGGCGAGCCCTTGACGTGATAGATTTCCCAACCGCCGAAGAACGGTCCCGAAATCGCCCAGTCCTCGCGTTTACCGTCGGCGCTTAAAACGAATGCGCCCTTGCGCGTTCCGACCAGTACGCGCACTTTGCTCACGCCGATGCTCCGTTTCTTGCGATGATGTGCATTCCGGCGGCTTGCACGGAGGACGTCCCCGTCAACCCCATCGTCACATCGAGCTCTTTGCGAAGAATTTCAAGCGCTTTCGCGACGCCGGCTTCACCAGCCGGCGCCGAGCCCGTAGAGATACGCGCGACCGATCATGCACGAGCGCGCACCGAACGCGAGCGCGCGCAAGATGTCTTGGCCGGAACGAATCCCGCCGTCGAACATGACTTCGATCTCATTGCCGACCGCTTGCGCGATCGGATGCAGCGCCGAGATCGACGAGGTTGTGCCATCGAGCTGACGCCCGCCGTGATTGGAGACGATGATCGCGGCTGCGCCGGTCTTAGCGGCGATCTTGGCGTCTTCGACTTCGAGGATGCCCTTGAGAACGATCTTGCCCGGCCAAAGCTCGCGGATCCACTCGAGATCTTTCCAGTTGAGCGACGGATCGAATTGTTGCGAGACCCATGCCGAAAGCGACGTGATGTCGTCCATGCCTTTGATGCGGCCCTGCAAGTTGCCGAACGTCTTGCGTTTGCCGCGCAGGATGCTGATCAGCCACGACGGTTTCGATCGCAACGTCGATCAGATTCGGAAGCGTCACTTCGAGCGGAACCGCCAGACCGTTGCGGACGTCGTTATGCCGCTGTCCGAGCATAGTGAGATCGAGCGTGACGACCAGCGCGCTGCACTTCGCGGCGACTGCACGAGCGATCAAATCGCGGACGAAGCCGCGATCGCGCATGACGTACAGCTGGAACCAAAACGGTTGCTCGACGGCTTCGGCGACGTCTTCGATCGAGCAGACCGACATCGTGCTGAGCGTGAACGGAATTCCGGCGGATTGCGCGGCGCGAGCGGCAAGAATCTCGCCGTCACCGTACTGCATGCCGCAGATGCCGATCGGAGCCAGGACGAGCGGCAGCGATGCCGGCTCGCCGAGAATCGTCGTGCCGAGCTCCCGCGACGTCAGATCGATGCCGACGCGCTGGCGAAATTTTATCGCCTCGAGATCGTCTCGATTCGCGCGCAGCGTTGCTTCCGAATATGAGCCGGCATCCGCGTATTGAAAAAATGCACGCGGAACACGACGCTCTGCGATGGAGCGCAAATCGTCGATGCGCTACTCGCTGATGCGACGTCGCTTGAGGTGAATCGGCCAAGCCGCCTTAGGCTTGGAAGTCGACGATCGACGATCCTGTAGGTGCGCTCGAATAGTTGTTGAGCACGGTCTGCGCTTGCTGATCGCTCTCCGACTGGATTTCTTCGAGCGTCGGGATGTTCGACGTTGCGTCGGTCGTCGACGAGCCGGCGTTGTTCAGCAGCGTCTGAATCGTTTGCGCTTGCGCAGCTTGTTCGCTGAGCATCGATCGCAACCCACTGCGAGAGTACGCTGTAGAATGTTCAGCTGCGCGTTTTGCTGCGTCCCGAACGAGACGTTGAAGAGCTCTTGAAGATCGTCGGTTTGCAGCGTGTCGTAGGCTTGCACGTACGGATTCGTCGTCGGCGTGCTGCTCGTGCTGCTGCTCGAGCTCGAAGTCGAGCTTGAAGATGTCGACGACTGACGCCGGCGTGATGCCCTTCGGGCAGATTGCCCGACGGGTAGCTGTATTCGGCGGGATCCGGGATCGAGATCGGGGTGGAGCTCATGCCCCTCGTTTTCGCTCGGGGCGGTGATAACGGCGCCCTGTGCTCGGCCGCACTGCCTGTGTAAACCTCGTGTTTAGCGGGGCAGGCCCATCATGTAGTCGTTCCAGGCCTTGAGCCCAAGCCAGCCGCCGATCATGCCGCCGACCAGGAGGACGAAGAGGCCGACCATCAGCGCGTTCTTGATCGCCGTCGCGTGTCCTTGTCGAGCCGCAGCTCATCGAGATGCAGCCAATCCCGCAAGCTTCATCATGCCGGCGCTCCCAGGCCGCGTTCGGTAACCTCAGCCGGCGGATGGGTCTCCGCCTGCTTTTGTTCCTTGGGGACCTTCCAGTCGCGCGGCGCCATCCACATGTAGGCGACCGGGACGAGCAAGCAGCGTCAGCACCAGCGAGCTGAGAACGCCGCCGATGATGACGGTACCGAGGCTCGTCCGGGCACCCGAACCCGGCTCGAATCCGAGCGCGAGCGGAATGTTGGCGGCGACGATCGAGAAGCTCGTCATGATGATCGGGCGGAACCGCGTGTGCGCGCTCTCTTTGATCGCCGCCAGCTTGTCGAGTCCTCGCGAACGTAGCGTGTTCGCGTAGTCGACGAGCAGAATGCCGTTCTTCGTCGCGATGCCGATCAGCAAGATCGAGCCGATCAGCGAGAAGAGGTTGAGCGTCTTGTGCGTGATCATCAGTCGCGCCGAGCGCACCGACCGCTGCGACCGGGACCGAGAACATGATGATGAACGGTGAGCTATAGCTGTTGTAAAGCGCGACCATCAGCAAGAAGACGAGGATGACCGAGAAAATCATCGACGCGCCCAGACCCTTCGAGCGTCTGGTTCATGAACTCTTGAGAGCCGAGCGGCGACGCCTTGACCTCGATGTTCACGGGCAAGTGGAGCGACGGCAGTTTTTTGAAGAACGCGTTCTGCACGGCTGAAAGCGACGAACCGGGAACGTAGTTTCCGGTGACGTGCACGACGTTGTGACGGTCGGTGCGCGTCACGATCGGCGGCGTCGGCTCGTATCGGAACGTCGCGAAATCGCCGAGATGGACGATCGCGCCCGTTTGCGAGCGGATCGGAATCGCTGCCAGCGTTTTGAGATCGCTGCGCAAATCGAGCGGATAGATGACTTGCACTTCTTCGAGACCTTGCGGCGTCTCGAATTGCGTCACCTGATTGCCGCCGAAGGCTGCGCCTGCCGCATTCGCTGCTGCGGCGATGTCGACGTTCAGCGCGTTCATCTTGGTGCGATCGAAATCGACTTCGATCTGCGGCGCGAGCTGGCTTCCCGAGCTGCTGACGTGCGTCGCGTTAGGAATGCTCTTGAGCAGCGCCAGGACCTTTCCGTGAAGCTTCGGTCGGATCGCCGCCGTATATGTCGGAGACGATCATGTCGATCGGCTGTCCGTTCCCGCCCGACGTTTGAGTCGAAGGAACGGAGACTGTGTCGGCCTGCGGCATGATCTTGCGCGCCATTTGACTGAAGCGCGTCGCCCACCAGGAGGTGGAATTCTTGCGTTCGTCTTTGAGAAAAACGACGATTTGCCCGACGTTTCCTTGGTAAACGAACGCGCCGAAGGACGCAGAGTACGCGCCGGCCGACGTGGCTTCGCCGCCGACATCGTCTTGTTGGTCGATTTCCCGTTCGAGCTTGAAAAGGTAGCTCTTGACAGTCGCCAGCGGCGTACCGACCGGAAAGACCGACTGAATGTAGATTTGTCCGCGGTCGGTGGTCGGCACGAACTCTTCGCCGACGAGACCGAGCGGTACGAGCGCGATCGATCCGACGAACGATAGGGCGCAGATCCCGGCGACCAATCCCTTGTGGCCGAGTGCCCACGGTAGCGCGCTATGCACGTACCATTCGCGGACGCGATCGAAGAAATCGCCGAACGCTTCGATCATCTTAGGCGGCCTTCCAGTGCGAACGCAGTGCCCAAAGGCCGGCCAGCGTCGGCGTAATCGTGAACGATACGAATAGCGAAGTGAGCGTCGAGATGACGACGACGATCGCGAACTCCCACAAGAATCGCCCGACTTGTCCTTGTACGAGCGCGATCGGGAAGAAAACGACGACGTCGACGAGCGTGATGACGACGGCTGCAGCGCCAATTTCCTGACGGCCGTTGACGGCGGCGTCTTCGGGCGATTCGCCGAGATGCGTGAAGTGTCGCTCGATGTTCTCGAGCACGACCGTCGAGTCGTCGACGAGAATGCCGATGACGAGCGACATGCCGAGCAGCGAGATCATGTCGAGCGTCATCCCGAGCATCTTCATGACCGTCATCGCGATCGCAAGCGAGGTCGGGATCGCAATGCAGACGACGATGGCGCTGCGCCACGAGCGCAGGAAGAAGAGCATCGCGATGCCGGTCAGGATCATCGCTTCGGTGAGCGTGCGCGTGACGAGATCGATCTGCTGCGTCGTGAAGCGCGATTGCGTGTTGAGCAGCTTGAATTGCAGCTCAGGGAATTGACGCTGTATTTGCGGCAGGTCGCGCAGGACGGTCTCAGAGGAATCGACTTCGCTGGCGTCCGACGCTTTTTGAATGAAAAGGAACAAGCCCGGCCGGCCGTTGACCTGAGCGAAGCGGCGCTGCAGCTCGTTACCTGCAACGACCGATGCAACGTCGCCGATGCGCGTAACGGCGTTGCTCGAGGTCCACGTGTCGACACCGCCCGGCAGCGAGTTGAGTCCGGCGTTCGCGGCTGCCGGACCCGTAACGATAACGGGGAGATTCGCGATCGTGCTTGGCGTGGTAATGTCACCGCGAACGTCGATCGACGTTTCGCGGTTCGGCGCGTACGCGATACCGCCGGGAACGCGCTGATTATCGTTCGTCAGCGTGTTGATGAGATCGTTGAGCGTTAGATTTCGGGACGCAAGCTTCGCAGGATCGGCTTCGACTTCGTAGGCCGGGATGACGTCGCCGCCCACGAAGACGTTTGAGATTCCCTTGATTTGCTGGATTCGCGGGACAATGACGTTGTCGACAAGGAGCGAGAGCTGACCCGTATTGAGTTTCGGCGAGAAGACGCCGAGGCTGATGACGACTGACTGACTCGGATCGCGAATCTGAATGACGGGCGGCGTTAGATTCGTCGGGAGTTCTTTCTCGGAGGCCTGAACGGCTTTCTGCGTCAGCGCAACGTCGGTTGCGATGTCAGACCCGAGATAATAAACTGCGACGACTGACGCGGTGCCTTGCTGGACCGTCGAGTTGATCGTCTGAAGATCGGTCGTACCGGCCAGCTGCTGTTCGATCGGCGCGACGATGTTGTCGCGCATCTCCGTGACCGAGGCGCCGTTGTACTGTACGTTGATCGTGACGGTCGGCTGGGAGACGTTCGGAAAGAGCTGTTTGACGATTACCGCGGTCGAAACGACGCCGGCAAACGTCATCAATGCAACGATGACGAAAACGAGTGTCGGCCGACTTGACGAAGAGCCGAGTGAGACTCACTTCTGGAATGCGACCTTCTCGCCGTCACCGACGCTGGATTGGCCGTCCGTGACGATGCGCGTGCCGGCCGTTACGCCGCGCACGATAGCGATCTTGCCGTCATCAGCGACTTCCGAGACTTGCAACGTGTGCACCAAGCCCTGGTCGTCAACGCTGAGGACACGATCGCGATTCGGGCTGGTGAATGCCGTCACCGGAATGCGTACGCCGTTCACCGACGGCAGATCGACGTTACCGAGAATCGCCATTCCAGGCCGCAGCGTTCCACGCGTGTTGTCGAGCTGAACCTTGACTTCGAAGTTTGTCGACCCGGGGACGATCTGATTGAGATTCCGACGACCGGACCGCGTACTTTCTTGCCGCCGAGATCGGAGACTGCGATCGTTGCGTGAGCGCCCCGCGCGATCTGCGCGATTTGCGCGCCGGAAGCTTGCAGAACCGCATATAGCGGATCGATTTGCTGCAACGTGAAGATCTGACGCGTTCCCGGATACTCTCCGGGATTGAGGTTGCGGTTGACGACGACGCCGTCGACCGGCGAGACGATCTGCGCCTTGTCGATTGAGACTTGAACTTGCTTTGCGCTCGCGAGTGCTTGCGTTTCTTGCGCGCGCGATTGCTCGATCGAGGATTGCTGCAGGCCAGGCGCCGTTACCGACGCAGCCGTTGGCTTGCACGTTGGATTCTGCCGAGGATTGCGTTGCTTGCGCCGAGCGCAGCGTTTGCTGATCATTGTGAACGAGCGTCTCTTGTTGATCGACCGTCTGCTGTGCGATGTAGCCGCTTGCCAGCAGCTGCTGGTCACGCTGCAGCGTCAGCGTATCGAACGCGAGCGTCTTTTGCGCTTGTTGCACTGCGGCGCTTGCGCCGTGAAACTGATCGACGCCCTGCGAAATCGAGAGCTTCCCTTGAAAAACGGTGTGCGACGTGTTCGCGGCGTCCGCGTGCGCGGTCGCCAAATCCGATTCGAGCTGTGCGCGCAAGTCGGCCGTGTCCAGGACCGCGATGATCTCGCCCTTGCGGACGTGATCGCCTTCGTTGACGTAGACTTCATCGGCGGGCTCGGTCAACGTGGATTGAATCGCAACGTTTTGATACGGCGCAATCAGGCCCGGCAGGGGCTCGTTCGGATTGACCCTTCCGTTCGATGCAAGCGTGGTTGCTACGAAGGGCGTTTGTGCGACCGTCTTGGCGGGTTTCGCGCACCCGGCCAGTACGAAGAGCGCCGCGAGTAGAAGACAGCCGGCGGCACGCGAAAGGGGACCCATAAGCACCCATCCATCGTACTCACGACTATGGGAATCCCCTGGGAAATGCGTCAGCGTCTTCCAAGGAACAGCCGCTAGCATCGGGACGGAGCGTTACTGAATATGGATTCCACGCCACCGGGAGCCCGCGTTCTGGTCGTCGACGATGAAGTCGCTATCCGGGATCTCTTGGAGTATGGCTTAGCGCAAGCCGGATTTGACGTCCGTTCCGCGCGCGATGGTAGGGCTGCGCTGGATGTGGTGCGTTCATGGACGCCCGAAGTAATAATCCTCGACGTCATGTTGCCTGAGGTCGACGGTTTCACGCTGCTGCCGGCGTTGCGGCGTTTGACCGAGGTTCCGATCTTAATGCTGAGCGCCAAGACGGGGACCGCAGAAAAGGTCACCGGCCTTTCACGCGGCGCCGACGATTATCTCTCGAAGCCGTTCGAGCTCGAAGAGCTGGTCGCGCGCTTGCACTCGGCATTGCGGCGGCCGCGACTGGATCTGCGCGAAACGTTCCGTTATTCGGATTTGGTTCTCGACGTGTCGCGGCGAACCGTCTACCGCGGGCAACGCAGCATCGATCTCTCGACGCGCGAGTTCGATTTGCTCTTAACCTTTGTTCAGCATCCTGAACGCGTGTTTTCGCGCGCACAGCTGCTCGATCTCGTCTGGGGCGTCGATCGCGACGTCGTGCCGAATACCGTGGAAACCTACGTCTCGTATTTGCGCGCAAAGATCGACAGCGCTGAGGAGACCAAGTTGATTCAGACGTTGCGCGGCGTCGGCTACGTCTTGCGGGCGACGCCGGGCTGATGCCGAGAATCGGACGGCGCCTGCTCCTGATCGCAACCGCCGAGGTCGCGGTGATTCTTGGTGCGCTCGTCGTTGCGTTCGCCATCTTCGCATTCAGCTCGTACATCGGCATGATCGGCGCCGACATTCGCGCCTCGATCGTGCAGGTACGCGATGAGATACCGCCCTCGACGGACATGAGCGCGATCGAGATGGCACGTTCGGTCGCCAACCGCTACCTGCGCGGCGACGTCCTGATCGTGTTCTTCGATCAGGGCCAACGCGTCTCGCTGTATCGGAGTGTGCGTCCCGATACGCCGCCGGTCATCAGCGTGCGCAAGCGCTTCGATCTGTCCGCCGATCCACGCGCGACCGGCGCGTTCGCGCTTCCCATCCTCGGGCTTGCAACCGCGTTCGGTTTGCAGACGGAACGCACGCACATCGGCAACATCGACGTCATCGTGCGACAAAACGATGCCGTCCTTGCGTCGTCGGTCGGGCGCTTCATCTTGCCGCTTGGCGTCGCGCTGATGTTTGCGTTTACCGTTGCGTACGCGATCGCGCGCATCTTGACGCTGCAGATGTTGCAACCGCTGCTCGCCGTCACCGCAGCGCTCGAGCGTTTTGCATCCGGCGATCTCACGCCGCAGCCGATCGGCGCGGATCCACGGCAAGAGTTCGGCCGCCTCGCCATCGCTTACAACGGCGCAATCGAACAAATGGAACGCGCATTCGCCGAACGTGAACGCGCGAACGCATCGATGCGTCAATTCATCGCCGACGCCGGACACCAGCTGCGCACGCCGCTCACCGTCATCCGCGGCTTCCTCGGCATTCTTTTACGCGGCGAGCTGCGCTCGCCCAGCGACCGCGAGCGCATCCTAGCCACGATGAGCAATCAGACCCAAATCATGGCATCACTGATCGAAAAGCTGATGCTGCTCGAACAGTGGGAGAGCGTGGGCAGTCCGGGCGTCGAGCCGATCGACGTCGGCCAGCTCGTCAGCGACGTCACCATGCCGATCGCTGAGGCCAATGAGGCCCGCACGCTGCGCATTCAGGCGACTCCCGGACCGCTGGCCGCGATCGATCCGGGCGATCTTACGCACGCGGTTACGAACCTGCTCGACAACGCGCTCAAGTACACCCACGGCACGATCGAGGTCGGGGTTCGCGCCGAGAATGGACGCGTCGCGGTCGACGTTGCCGACGAAGGTCCCGGGATCGATTCGCAGGCGGCCAAGCACGTTTTCGACCGGTTCTACCGGGGCGACAATCGCGATGTGCCAGGCTCCGGGCTGGGCCTTGCGATCGCCAAGCGCGCCATCGAACGGGCCGGTGGAACCCTGACGCTGGTGAGCGATCCGAAGGGTGGATCGCGATTTACGATCACCCTGCCTCGAATCGATGTGACGGCCGCCCTCTAGACACATCTGACGAGCGTGGTACGCTTGGATTGGGGTGTAGTCATGCTAGCGGAACTGGTTGGATGGTATGCCGGGCGTGAAGAAAACCGCCGGCGTTATCCACGTCTTAAGCGCGATTATGAAGCGCAGTGGTCGCTGGACGCGGGTCATTCATGGCGCCCTCTGAAAGGCGTCGACGTCAGCGGCGGCGGGATGTGCGCGAACAGCGAGCGCGAGATCCCGAACGTCATCGTCGATATTGCGATGACGCTGCAAGGCAAGAACGTGCGGCTCAAGGCTCAGCCGATGTGGCATACGGATGTTTCGCAAGGCAACAAGCGCGCGATCTGTTACGGTTTTCAGTTCACGAGCGTGGGCGGCGACGACTGGGACGCGATCATGCAGTGGATCACCGGATCCGACTCGCCCGAGATGGCGAACATGCCGCAAGCTCGCATTGAAGAATCTGAGGTCGCGCATCTCGTTCCGCGTGAACTGCGTGAGAAATTGCTCAACGAGCTCGTGAAACGCTATCGTTTCGACCGCAAAGACGTCACAGACCGCGCAGTTCGACTACGGCGGGATCACGCACGCGAACGGTCACCCTATGCACAAGCTGACGATTCACACGAGAATGAAAGCGGCGGGGGGCGAAGAGATACGCTATTCGACGCTCTTCCTATGTGATGAATCCGGTAACGAAATCGTCGTCGTAAACTAAACTGGCGTTAAGCTGACCTCGTCGATGATCTCGCCGGCGCGCGTAATCGCGCGGTCGAGCGCTTTTGAATCCGCATCGTTCCATGCTCGCGTGCCGTAAACGGAGATCCAGGCAGCCGGTTTTCCGCCGCGGACGATCTCGGATTTTGCGAGCTCTTCGCCCTCATCTGCGCCGAGACGCTTGGCTTCGGCGGCCGGTCTCGAAGACTCCAAACCGAATGCCGGCAAATCGACGTGAATCGCGACGCGGTTCGCACGCGTTGCGTCGAGCACCGTCCTGAGTACTTCCGTCATCTCCCCGTTGAGGCTCGATATCTGCAGCGGCGGCAGCATGCCCGTCGTAACCTGCGCATGCAGAGTATGCCAATCGTCGAGATCGTTGAGCAGCGTCGCGTCCAGAATGCTCTCGTCCTCGAGACCGACGAACGCGCGCTGTGCTTTCGCCAGCAGCGGCGGCTTTTTGCGATGCACGTGCTCGTTGTGCTTGCGAATCGATTCTTCGCTGAGATTTTTCGCGTTCTTACGCACCCACGCTTCAGTTTCGAGGTACGTCGGATGCTGCATGGACACGAACTCGATGAAGGCGTCCCGATCGAAGCCGATCGCAATAGCCGTAGCTTCGTCAAACCCGCCGGTGCCGTGGCGGTAGCCCGGAGGTAGCCGCCCTTTGGCGTGGAGCAACACCTTCAGCCACATCCGCGGCAGATGGCAGACGCCGAGTGGGCCGACCGCCGAAGAGCTGACGGTCGGGACGACGGGCGGAACGCCACCGTTCTGTGAGGTCGCCATGGCGGGCGGCCTTTGCGTGCCAGGCATCTGGCACCTTGCGGCGACACGCTGGGGCCGTGGCAAAGCTGTACTTCCGCTATTCGGCGATGAACGCCGGCAAGTCGACCGCGCTGCTGCAGGTCGCGCACAACTACGAAGAGCTTGGACGCGAGGTCGCAATCTTCACCTCGCATCTCGACGACCGTTTTGGAAACGGACAAATTACGTCGCGTCTCGGTATTCAACGGCGCGCCGCAACGTTCGATGCGAAATTCGATTTTCATGAGACGTTCGAATCGCGCTCGGTCGACGAGTTCGCGTGCATCCTGATCGACGAAGCCCAATTTCTCACGCGCGAACAAGTGCGCCAATTGCACCGCATCGCACACGTCGGTGAGATTCCCGTGATCTGCTACGGGATTCGCAGCGACTTCTTAGGCGAGCCGTTCCCCGGCGCGGCGTATCTTCTGACGCTCGCGGATAGCCTCGAAGAGCTGAAAACCGTTTGCCTGTGTGGACGCAAAGCGACGATGAATCCGCGCGTCGACGCGTGCGGGAATCGCATCACGCTCGGCGAGCAAATCGGAATCGAAGGCGAGCATCAGTACGTCTCGCTGTGCGGGGCGTGCTTTTATAAAGACCAGATCGTGAAGGTCAAGACTCGCGACGTTCGCCAAACGGCGTAAGCCCTTCGCCGAAATCCCAAAAAAGCGAAGTCATCATCAGCAACGCTTCGCGTGCGACCGACGCGAGGAGATGCTCGTTGACCGCGTGCTGCGAACACGCCGGATACGAATGCGGGATCCAAATCGTCGGTAAGCCGAGATCGTGCGCGAAAACGGCATTCGGCAATGAGCCGCCGAGGTTGGGCAAGATCGCGACATCTTTGTTCGTCGCGCGCGCAAGTGACGCGGCGATCCACGCCACCCACGGATTGTCCGGATCGAGACGCGTTGCGTCGAAGTAGCCTTTCTTCGCGCGCTGCAGCTGCACGACGTCGAAGCCGCGCTCGTCGAGATGCCGCCGAAGCGCCGGCAAAAATCCTTCGGGATCGCTGCCGACGACGAATCGGATCGAACAATGCGCGCTGGCTTTGCCCGGAATCGCGTTGACCGGTCGCTCCGGATTGCCGGCGCCGAACGCCAAGATCTCGAACGTATTCCAGCCGTAGACTTTTTCAGGCGGCGAGAGTCCGGGCTCGCCCCAGTCCGGATCGATCTCCGGTGAATCGTCGCCTTCGCCAATTGCAAGATCGCGCACGAGTTCGCGTACGCGCTCGGGAAGCTCGCGCGGCAAGCCATCCGTCGACGAGAATCTGTCCGCGCGGACTCGTCATCGTCGCGAGCGCGTGGACCAAAATGACCGCGGGATTTGCGAGCGCCCCGCCCCAGTTTCCCGAATGATGCGAGCCTTCGCGCAGATCGACCGTCATGTCGAAATTGAACGAGCCGCGATTACCCAAGAAAATCGTCGGACGCTCTGCCGTGATCCGCGGCCCGTCGGAACCGATGAAAACATCGGCTGCTAGCGCTTTGCGTTCGCGGATGCAGATATCGCGTAGCCCGGGTGAGCCGGCTTCCTCGCCAGTTTCGATCAGCACCTTACAGTTGAAGCCGAGACGTCCGCGCGCCCGGACGACGGCTTCAAGCGCGGCAATGTTGATCAGATGCTGGCCTTTGTTGTCGGCTGCGCCGCGTCCGTAGAGACGATCGCCTTCGCGCACCAGCGTCCACGGCGAAAGTCCCTCGCGCCAGCGGCCTTCCATTCCCATCACGACGTCGCCGTGACCGTACGTCAGCACCGTCGGGAGCGACGCATCTTCGATGCGCTCGGCAAAGAGAAATCCGCCGGCGCGCGGATTGGGATTGTCCCATACGCGGCACGTAAAACCGGCGCGCTCGAGCGACGGCGCGAGCTCGCCTTCGAGATACGCGCGCATGACGTCGACGCGAACGTCGGCTTGGCTTTCGGTTGGAATCGCAACGCGGCGTGCGAGATCGGCGACGAAATCGCCGCCGTCGAAATACGCCGCGGCTTGTTCTAGCGCCCCGTTTCCTGCCAAGCGTCCCAGCCGCCGCGCATGTGCACGATATCCGAAAAACCTTCACGCTGCAGTAAGCTGACCGCGATCGAGCTGCGATATCCGCTCTTGCAGTGCACGGCGATCGGCCGTTTTGGGTCGAGCTCGCGCATCGTGCCCATCAAATGGTTCAGCGGCATGTGCACGGCGCTCGAGAGATGTCCCGACGACCATTCCACCGGCCGGCGAACGTCGACGACTTGCACGTTCGGTTGTTCGATAGCGGATGCGAACTCGCTCGGATCGAGCAGCGTCACCTGCGCGACCGGCATGTTCGCGGCTTTCCATGCCTCGATGCCGCCGGCTAAATATGCGTTCGCGCGGTCGATGCCGACGCGCGTCAAGCGCATTTGCGATTCACGCACGCGTTCTTCGTCTTCCGCGACGATGATCACGTCGTTTTCGAGACCGACGATCGTTCCGGCCCAAACGGCAAACTGTCCGTCGAGACTGATGCTGATCGAGCCCGGAACGTGCCCGGCGCCGTACGCATCCTCATCGCGCGTGTCGAGAACGATGGCGCCGGCTTCTTGTCGCGCCCGAAGTTCTTGCGGTGAAAGCGCTTGCGGTGCTTGCAGCTGATCGAGCGGCGTTGCGCCTTTGCGATTGAGCTCGACGTCGGTTGCGAAATAATCGGGACGGTCGGGAAGCTCGGATGTCAGCAACTCAACGAACGAGGCTTTGTCGGGCGCTTGCAGCGCATAATTCGTTTGGCGTTCGCGTCCGATCGTCGAGCTGCGATCGCTGCTCATCGCGCGCCCGCACAGCGAACCCGCTCCGTGCGCGGGAAAGACCGCAACCTCGTCGGGGAGCTTCATGAGCTTGCCGTGCAAGCTGTCGTACAACATTGCAGCCAGATCTTTCGGATCGCCGCCCAAATCCGGACGGCCGACGTCGCCGATAAACAACGTGTCGCCGGTGAGCACCATCGCCGGCTTTGCTGTCCTCGTCGTGAACGACGACGCTGATGCTTTCAAGCGTGTGTCCCGGCGTCTCGAGAAATGCAAGCCGGCACTTGCCGACGAGCAGCTCGTCGCCTTCGCGCACGTCGACATGCGGAAAGCCGCGTGCGCGCGTGCACCGAGATAGATTTGCGCGCCGGTGCGTGCTGCAAGCTCGCGATGCCCGCTCACGAAGTCGGCGTGTAAGTGGGTCTCGATGACGTAGCGGATCGTAAAACCGTGCTCTTCCGCTTCGCGCAGATAGATGTCGACGTCGCGTTGCGGATCGACGACTGCGGCGACGCCTTCGGAGCCGATGAAGTACGATGCGTGCGCAAGACAACTCAGAAAAAACTGTTGAAAATACACGGCGCGCCTCCGTTCTAAGCGGTGGTATCCAGGCGACTCAGGCCGAATTCCCTGCCGCGTGAACATTGTCATAACCGGCGGCAACGGCTTCATCGGCCGCCGTCTTGCCCGCCGCCTCTTGAGCCGTCCCGAGACTCAAGCGGCTCGTCCTTTTCGACGTTGCCGTCTAAGGGCGGCTTCGATGATCCGCGCGTCGAGGAAATCGCCGGCGACGTCGGCGACGCCGCGACGGTCGCGCGCGTCATCGCAACCGGGACGACCAGCGTCTTTCATCTGGGTGCGGTGGTCAGCGCAGGCGCCGAGGCGGACTTCGATTTGGGGATGCGCGTCAATCTCGAGGGCACGCGCAACGTGCTCGAGGCCTGCCGGCGCTTGGGAACCTCACCGCGCCTGGTCTTCGGGAGCAGCGAAGCCGTCTACGGCGGCGCGCTGCCGGCCGTCATCGACGACGATACGCCGCTCTATCCGCAGACCTCGTACGGCGCACAAAAAGCGTGCGGCGAGCTGTTGATCAGCGACTACAGCCGCAAAGGATTCGTCGACGGGCGTTCCTTGCGGTTCCCGACGATCGTCGTGCGGCCGGAACCGAATCTGGCGGCCTCGACGTTCACCTCGACGATCATTCGCGAGCCGCTCTCGGGCCGCGCGACCGATTGTCCGGTCAGCCGCGATTCGGTGATGACGTTGATGTCGGTCGAAAAGCTTCTCGATTGCATCGAGCTTGCGCACGAACTTCCGGCTGCGGAGTTCGGGACGCATCGCTCGCTCTTGCTGCCGGCGATCTCCGCATCAGTCAGCGACATCATCGAAGCGGTGCGGCGCGCAGGCGGAGCCGAAGCCGCGAACCGGATCACGATTCGGCCCGATCCGAAGATTCAGCGCATCGTCGATACGTGGCCGCGCGCCGTGTCGGCACAGCGCGCGACTTCGCTCGGGCCTCACGCCGGATGTTAGCGTCGACGCAATCATCGCGTCGTATCTCGCCGAGCGCGTGGCGTCCAAATAGATCCGTCGGAGAACTTCACGCGGACGATCGTGCACGCGTCGGGCTCGTCGCGAAAATAATTCGCACCGTTGAAATTGTCGAACGTGGTGCTGATCGGCGTGCCCGGCGCGAATTTTCCGCGATCCGTAATCGTTTCGGTGCGATAGTCGTAGGCAACGCGAAACGTCACCTCAGTCGCGGTCTGCGCTGCGTGATTCACGAACGTAACCGCAACGCCGCCGACGAGTGGTTGTGCAGGCGCCGGCTTGTCTGCCATCGCGGGCATGGCCATCGCGACGCGACAGCTTTGCAAATCGACGGGCGCAGCGGTGAGCGCCAAGGTCTGAAATAAAAGAAACACGGAGGAACGAGTGTTCCTCCGTGTTCCCTGTTTTGCCTAGGTTAGGTTAGAACGCGAAGAGTGTTTGCAGGTAGATCGCGCTCTTGTTGTCGCCCGAGATGTAGCATCCGGGGCAGCTTGCAGAGCCCGCAGGAATGTTGATTCCGCTAAGAATCGACATTTTCTGCAGAATAACCGCGATTTCCGCGTTGTTCGCGATCTTGTAGTGAAGGCTGCCGTAGATGATCTGGTAGCCTGCTGGGTTGCCAACGTAGATCGGGAAGTAGGTCGTCGTCGACGTGATGCCACCCTCAGCGGACTCGCCGTTGAAGCCGGTAGCAATGTAGCCGATGTCAGCCCACGGCGTGCCCTTCGGGCCCGCGTTGTTGCCGATCGTCGCCACGCCCCAGAAGCCGTTCGGTTGTTGCCAATCCGCGCCCGTGAACGGGTCCTTGCCGAAGTGGTGAACGCCTTCCGCGTTGACGTGGAGGTAGTCGCTGAGACGATAGGTCAGGAAGACCGAACCAAAGGTCTCGTTCGTACCAAAGAACGCTGGGCATCCCGTCGCTGCGGTGAAGTCGGCTTGAATACCGCAATAGGCACCGGTGATCTGCGTGCCCGTTGCAGCATTCAGGATTGGAGCACCCTTGAGGTGCCCGTTACCTGCCGCCGGGTAGATCAACGGAGCTGACGGATTCCACAGCGATACGGCGTTGCCGATTTCGCTGAGCCAAGAAGCGCCGACGTTCAGGTGATGCGGGATAAAGTCATAGCTGGCTTGGCCCCACATCTGCTGCTGCGTCAACTTGCCGAGCGGTCCTTGGACCGACGGTTGACCCACGCCGTAGCCACCTTCGATACGCAGCGTTGCAAGCGGTCCGCTCGATGGAGCGTAACCGATCATCGCCGCCGTTGAAGTAGTCGGAGTAGTCCAGGTTAACCGGCTGTCCGCCGAGGTCGCTGCCGCCATCGCCCTGCACGAGACGTCCGCCGGCGACATAGAAGCCGCTGGGCGAGTGCCACGTCATTTGAGCGATGTTGAGACGGAACGATTCGTTCGACGGATAGTCAGCGCCAATTGCGCAGGTCGTACCGGTGCCGGCGGCACCTGCGAGCAGCGAGCTCGGACCCGTGCAATAGAACGGTGCGCTTCCGCTGTTACCGGTCGTTGCCAAAGGAGCTCCGTAGTTCGGAGTTTCCATGTAGTACCGGTTTTCCAGGCGGAAGATGTAGCTTACGTTCGGATCGACGTCGCCCGTGAAGAGCAGTCGATTGACCATGTAAGCCGTGCCGTAGGTTTGTGCGCCCGCGAAGTTTGAGTTCGCGCCCGCGACGCCGCCCGGGCTGCCGAGCGCATCGTTGTTGGTTAGTTTCACGCCCGGCCGGTATAGCGCCGCCCGCGGGAACGTTTGTGAGTTGACCGTTGGTGGTCGAGATCGCTGCCGGGCCGGCGTATGCAGACGTCAGGTCTTGATACGAGCCAGGCGCGCGAAGGAACGAGTATAGGTGGAATTGCTGCCGCTTGAGCAACGTCGCATCCGCCCGCTCGGCGGCGTCGATCGATGCAACCTTGGTGTCGAGCGCAGCGACGTGATCTTGCACTGCCTTGAGCTCGGCACCGAAAGCATCCACGAGCTTCTTCAGCGTCGCGATGTCGGCTGCGTTCTGTTTCTGACCAGCCGCGATTTGTGCTTCCATCTTATCGACGGCGCGATTGATCAGTACGGCCATCTCGTAGCGCGTCATCGGGCGGTTGCCCTCGAACTTGCCGTTGGGATAGCCTTCGACCAGACCATCGGCGGCGAGCGCCTTGACGGCCTGGTACGCCCAGCTGTTAGCCGGAACGTCAGAGAATGGGTTACCGCTTTGCGCAACGGCCGCGCCGTTGCTGTCGTCTTGCGTGGCCTGTTGCGCGAGCACGGGGCTCGCGGACAGTGCTGCTATTCCTAGTAATATCGCAGCGACCCGCAAACCGACGATGAGTCGGTGTAATCGTGACAAGTTTGTACCCTCTTACAAACGTGCGAAGCGAGACCCAGCAACCCGAACCGTCGCCCGGGCGTCTAGAGTCTCTTCTTACACGTTGGTAGCTTGCTTCGGTATTTAAAGAAATGACCAAAGTCACTATCGAGCGACTTTTCCGGTCGGTTGGTCGTTCTTGGGGGGTGAGAATCCCTCCTGGGAAACCACATTGAGAAACGCTCACCTCCTTGTCTTGGCGGCCGTGGGGGCAGGCCTGGTCCTCGGGCTGGCCGCCTGGGCGACATTCCAGGCTCGCGCGCACCAAAACCAGGCGTATGACTTCCGGCTCACCGATCAGAACGGCCAGCCGTTCCGCCTCTCGGACGAGCGGGGACACGCCGTGGCGATCTATTTCGGCTACACCCGGTGCACGGACACGTGCCTGACCACGATGGCACACCTGGCGAGCGCTCGGAGGGCGATGGGACCGGCCGGCGCCCGGACGCGCGTCATCTTCGTCACGATCGACCCGGCCCATGACACGCCGGGCGTATTAAAGGAATATCTGACGCACTTCGATCCGTCGTTCATCGGTCTCACGGGGAGACAGGGCGAGCTGGCGCCGGTCTATCGCGCTTATCACGTCGCGTTCGAGGCGACCCCGAACCCAAGCCGGGCGCCGAACCGTTCGAGATGCATACGTCCGTGGTGTGGATTATCGATGCCGGGGGGCATCCCGCCGCCTTTGCGGATTCGAACGATACGACGAGCACGCTCGCAAACGATTTGAGGGAAGCTTCGTAGCTCTGCCCTAACTGAGTGCCATGGGAGGAGTGCTCGACCTCCGCAGCACGCCGCCGTGGGAACGTCACGGCCTCGTCCTTAGCGCGTTCTCCGATATGCGCGACAACGACACGCTGCAAGTGATCTACGAGTACGATCCGCGTCCGCTTCGCCGACGCTTTGAAGAAACGCACGCGCAGCGCTATCTTTGGCTGCAGCGCCGCTTGGGGAGCGAGCACTGGGAAGTTTCGCTGCGCAAGCTTCCGCCGTCCGCGAACGGCTCGATCGCCGACTTCATGAATCGTTGTCCGGTTTTCGCGACAGCGAGCAAATCGACACGCGATGCGCTCGCGCTCTCCGCGCAATTGCGCGCGGTTCCGCGCAAGACGATCATCGCGGAACAGGAAGCGACGTGGCCATTCTTGGGCGTCGTGCGCAAAGGCAAAGTATTTGCGATCGTCGGTACGCCTGCCGGGCGCGAGCAAATCTTATTCGAAGCGCTCGAGACCGAAACGTTCGGCAATAACGCGATCCTCGACGGCGGCTCGACGTTTTCACGCTTTGCGACGCTCTCCGACGCAGCCGAGATCCTGTTGTTTCCGAAGTTGGTCGTGCTGCAGCTTGCGGAAGCCGATTCGCGCTTTGCGCTCGCGCTCGCGGCTTCGTCGACGCAACAGATGCGTGCGATCGTCGATCTCGTCCACGCGCACGTTTCCAAGAAAACGATCGCGCGCGTCGCAAGTGCGCTCGTTCCCTATGCTCCCAGCGAGAGCGGGCTGGCGCCGGTCGACCCCGTCCACTTGCCGTCGCTGGGACTTGACGCAAATCGCGGCTGCCACGGGCAGCGTCAAAGAAGTCGTCGCGCGGGCCGTCGCAGATCTCGAGATGGCGAGCGCAATTCGCCGCGTGCGCGGCCGCATTGCCTACATCGACCGTTCGAAGTTGACGTCATTCGCTTCATAGACCAAGGTCGCGGCGTTTGGTGCGGCGCTCGATGTTATTCGTTCCCGCCAATGTCCCGCAATATATCGAGCGTGCGCACGAACGCGGCGCAGATGCGATCATCCTCGATCTCGAAGACTCGGTTCCCGAGAGCGAAAAGAGCTGTCGCGCGGACCGTTCTTCGCGCCGCGTATAGGAGCGTCGAGCGCAAGGGTGCCGACGTGCTCGTGCGGATCAACAAACCGTTCGAGCAGCGCGTGCTGGATCTCGACGCCGCGATTGCGCCCGGAATCGACGGGATTCTCTTTCCAAAGCTGGAGACGGCCCGAGAGCTCGCAATTCTCGACGCACTTGATTCACGAGCGCGAGCTTGCAGCGGGTTTGTCGCCGGGCTCCGTCGGCGTACTGTGCGCGATCGAGAGCGCGCGCGGCGTCTTGAACATCAATGAGATCGTTGCCGAGTGCGAGCGCGTCGAACGCGTCTTCGGCATCTCGTACGGAGCCGAGGATGCAACCGAAGAGCTCGGCGTCGAAACGACGCTCGAGGGCTGGGAGCGGTTCTACGGCAACGCGCTTTCCGTGCAAGCCGCAGCGGCAGCAGGGATTCAGGCCTACGGACGTCTCGGCAGTGCCTTCGATTTTCGCGATTTGACGCGAATATGAAGCGTCCGCGATTCGTTCGGCGCAATTCGGCTTCAAGGGATCGTCGTGCATCCATCCGGCGCAAGTGCCGGTGCTCAATCGCGCCTTCTCGCCGAGCGCAGAACAACTCGAACGTGCGCGCAAGACGATCGAGCTGATGCAGGAAGCGTTGCGCGCCGGACGCGCCTCCGCGAGTCTCGATGGGCGCATGATCGATACGCCGACACTGCGCCGCGCCGAACGCCTTCTCGAACGTCACGCTGCGATCGAAGCGAAGGAAGCCTCAGCGCGCTGATTTAGCCTCGAGCCGTTTTGCGAGACGCGCGACATCGACGATCATCCGTTCGTGCGTTCCCTCGCCGATCAGTTCGTGCTCATCCTTGGCGCGCACGCTGAACTCGACTCGGCGGCCGTCGACGCGCGTAACTTCAGCTTCGCCGGTGACGTGCATGCCGACCGGCGTAGCGGCGAGGTGCTTGATGTCGACATGCGTTCCGACCGCGCTTTCGCCCGGTTCGAGATACGCTTTGATGGCGTTGAGCGCGGCGTTCTCCATCACCATCACCATGACGGGAGTGGAGAACACTGGTGGAAGAGTCGCGTCTTTGAAGCGGGAGGCAAGATGATCGGGCTTGACTTCGAGCGTGAACGTGCCTTTCGCGCCGAGCGGCACCGTCTTCATCTGTCCCTCGTCTTCGCTCGGGATGACAAGGCTAGACTTTCAACTCTACCTTTTCGAGGGCGCGCTTGGTCGAGACGACGTGATGGTTGAGTCGTAGCTCTTCGGGCGAAAAGCCGAGCGCCAATCCGAGCAATTGGGGCAAATGGAAGATCGGCGTCTCAAGAGGCCGCGAGATGGCGAGCGCGGCGTCGGGCTGTTGTCCATCCAGATTCAAATGACAGAGCGGACACGGCGTGACCATCGCATCAGCGCCCTTTTCCTTCGCTTCGAGAATGTGATTGCCGCCCATTGCAAGCGACTTGTCGCGGTTGAACGTCAGCATCGGGAAGCCGCAGCATTTTCCGGAACCCGTGTAGTCGACGCGTTCCGCGCCGAGCAATTCGATCAACTGCTCGAGATAGGTCTTGCGCTCGGGACGCTCTTTGAGACCGAGCGAATCGCTGGGACGCAAGATGTAGCAGCCGTAGAACGGCGCGATCTTGAGTCCGGTCAGTTTGCGCTTGATCGCCGACTTCAGCTTGTCGACGCCGATGTCTTCGAACAGCATCCACAAAAGATGCTTGACTTTAGTCGTTCCTTTGTAGGTGTAGCCTTGGTCTTGGATCGTCTGGTTTGCCTTTTCGAGTCGCTCGGGTTTCTTTTCGAACGTGTGATTGACGCTGGAGAGGACGCCTTGGCACGTGCTGCAGATCGTCATCAACATGCCGCCCTTGCTTTCGGCCATCGCGAGCGTCAAAGCGTTCAGTGAATCGCCGAGCTCCGGATTCTGTTCGCTGAGCACGCCGGCGCCGGTGCACGATGCTTCGAACAGTTCGTCGAGCTCAAGTCCCAACGGTCCGGCAATTTTGGTCGCCGAAACGTAGAGCTCCGGGCACGCGCCCTTCGAGACGCAGCCGGGATGAAACGCGACTTTCACTTGAATCTTCCTCCAACGCGATCGAAGATCGCTTTAATGCGTTTGACGCCAGGGATCGTTTTGTGGATGATCGGCGGCAGTTTCCCGGCGCGGATCATGTTGAACGCACTCGGCAGCGTTTGCAACTGGCCGATGATATTGAAGAAGCCGACCGATTTCGGCAAAAGCGTCAGCTCGTTCAGCCGTCCGCTATGCTTGACGGATTCGGCAAACGCGTCGGCGTGACGCGTCCCCGCATTGTGCGTGTATCCGGCGTTGACCGCCATGCGGCGCAGCTTAAGAATCTGCTCGAGCGGCTCGACGCCTTTCGGACACTGTTGGACGCATTCGAAGCAGTGGGTGCAATCCCAAATTCCGCCGTGCTGGCTGTACTCACCCAAACGCTCCTGCGTCTGGGCATCGCGCGGATCGGCAGCATAGCGATAGGCTTTTGCGAGCGCGTGAGGTCCCATGAAATCTGGGTTGACCGCGAACGACTCACAGTCCATCAAGCAGCAGCCGCAGCTGATGCAGGTGACTTCCTGGATCAGCTCTTCCATCGCTTCGTTGGCGACGACATACTCTTGCATCGGCGGTGGAAGCGGCTTGTTTTCGAGCCACGGCGTGACGCGACGATGATTGTCCCAGAAGGGCTTCATGTCCCAAACGAGATCGCGAATTACCGGCATCGAGGGCGGTGACTCGACGCGCGTCTTGCCGTCCTTTGTGAATTCTTGCAGCTTACTCTTGCAGGCGAGATTTGCGTGGCCGTTCACCCACATCGCGCACGATCCGCAAATCGCGCTGCGGCAGGCGCAGCGAACCGCGACCGACTCGTCCTGATATTCGCGAATCTCGATCAACGCGTCGAGGACGACGGCATGTTCAGGAAGATCGACTTCGTACGTCTGATAACGCCGTGGCGGAGAGGACGCCCACGGTGCGGGATACGGCGCGCCTTGCACGGCGTTGTCCGCGTACGTCCCTTCGGGGTTGTAGCGTCCGACCTCGATCGTGAACTTCATCAGTACGTGCGAGCCTCCGGCTTCCATTTGGTGATCGTGACGGGCAGATACGTGATCTCGGGGGCGGCGTCGCCACTTGATAGTGAACGAGGATGTGCTTGAGCCACTCCGCGTCGTTGCGTTGCGGATAGTCCGTGCGCGCTTGCGCGCCGCGGCTTTCTTTGCGCAGGATCGCGCTGCGGATGATTGTCTCAGCGACGTCGATCATGAAGCCGAGTTCGAGCGCAAACGTCAACGCCTGATTGTAGACGCGTCCTTTGTCGCCGACAGCAACCGATGCGTAGCGCTTCTTGATGTCTTGCTGTTTCTTCAGCGCTTCTTCGAGGCCGGCTTCGTCGCGATAGACGCCGACATATTTGTCCATCATCGTCGCCAGCTCGAGCCGCAACCGTGCATGCGTTTCACCGGTGTACGGACGCGCTAGCAAATCGGCGATGCGCTTTTGTTCGGATTTGAGCAGTTTTTCGCCGCCGTTCGAATTCGAAACAGTCTTCACGTATTCGGAGGCGTGCTTGCCGGAATGCCGTCCGAACACGATCGTGTCGAGCAGTGAGTTCGCACCGAGCCGATTGCCGCCGTGCACGCTCACGCACGCGACTTCGCCGGCTGCGTAGAGACCCGGAACCTGCGTCGCACCATTGGAATCCGTCTTCACGCCGCCCATCATGTAGTGCATGCCGGGCCGAACCGGAATCGGATCTTTGAGCATGTCCAAGCCCAAATAGTCGAGCGCCATCTCGTGAACTTGCGGTAGCTTCTTGAGTACGATGTCGGGGCCAAGATGGCGCAGGTCGAGCAGAACGTTGCCGTCGATGCCGCGGCCCGCCGCGATCTCCGTCGCCTCGGAGCGAGAAACGACGTCGCGCGACGCAAGCTCCATCATCTTGGGCGCGTACGTTTTCATAAAACGCTCGCCAAGAGAATTCAAGAGATACGCGCCTTCGCCGCGAGCGGCTTCCGTCATGAGGAATCCACTGCCCGCCAGCGTCGTAGGATGGTATTGCACCATCTCCATGTCCATGAGCGGCGCGCCCGCGCGATACGCGAGCCCGTATCCGTCGCCCGTGCAGATCAACGCGTTCGTGCTCGGCTCGTACAGACGGCCGACACCGCCGGCGCCGTTGATGACGGCTTTACAACGCAAGAGGTGCAGCTCGCCCGTGATCATCTCCAGGCCGACGACGCCGCGGCAGCGTCCGTCTTCCATATATAGGGAGGTCACGAACCACTCTTCGTAGACTTTGACGCCGGCTTTGAGGATCTGATCGTAGAGCGTCACCAAGCAGTGCTTGGCCGGTGATGTCGCCGACGAAGTATGTGCGCGCTTGCGATGCGCCACCGAACGCGCGCGTGCCGAGCTTGCCTTCCGCGTTGCGATAGAAGATGACGCCCATGTGCTCGAATTCCATGACGTCGGCGGGTGCCTCGCGGCACATGATCTCGACGGCGTCCTGGTCGGCCAGATAGTCGCTTCCTTTGATCGTGTCAAAGGCGTGCGACTCCCATGTGTCGCCCTCGCCGATAGCGGCGTTGATGCCGCCCTGCGCAGCGTTCGAATGACTGCGCAACGGGTGGACCTTGGTGACGACGGCAACGTTGGAGCCGCTCCGGGCGGCCTCGAGCGCCGCCCGCATCCCGGCAAGGCCGGCACCCAGGACGACAATGTCGTGATCGGTTATCACGCGGCGGAACCTCCTCGTCTCGAAAACGACGGGATTATATACCTGCTCGGTACTTCGTTCCTATGACGTATGAATGAGGGCCGCCTACGGTTTTCCCGTCAGCGCCTCCCGCATCCGGTGCTTGGTATACGTCGCCTCGAGCGGCGGAATGACCAGCTTGGCCTTGCCGGGTAGGATTTTCACGACGATGAACACCGGTCCGTCGGCCTCGCGAATCTTCGGAAGCGCCGCGTCCAGCTCGGCTTGCGAGTAGACCGTTTCGGCGTTGCGAATCGTGCATGCGCGCGCGACTGCGGCCAAGTCGACGCCATGCGCCGTGTGCGTCGGCTGTGCGCCGGTCTCGAGATAGACCTCATTGTCGAGGACGACGACCGCCAAATTCTTCGGGGCAGCGACGCCGATCGTCGCTAAAACGCCGAGCGACATGAGCAATTCGCCGTCGCCCGTGATGACGAGCGTGCGTTTCGCGGGTTGCGCCAGTGCAAGGCCGAGCCCAATCGCCGCAGCGCTACCCATCGCACCGTTGAGGTAGAAGTTCATCGGATGATCGCCGGACGCGGCGAGATCCCAGCACGGGCTGCCGATGCCGGCGAGGGCGAGCAAGTCGTTGCCGCGATTTGCGACGAGCGCATTGACGACGTTGCGCCGCTCAAGCGAGATGCGTGGTTTAGCCGAAGCTGTCGTCGTCATGCTGCCACGAATTTCTTGGTGCCGATCAACCGCTGTGCCAAGAGGACTGCAACGGGGACGGAGGAGTCAAACGCGAGCCATGTTGCGGCTTCGATCGTGGCGTGGACGTCGCTGTCACGCTCGACTTCGTAAACGATGACGCCCATCGCTTCTAGCACTTCGCGCGTCGCTTGTCCCATCGGAACTTGCCACGGCATTCCCTCGCCCCATTCTCCGCGCATCGAAACGATCATGAGGATCGGAAACTTTCCGTGCTTGAGCACGGAGAGCGCATTCATGCAATTACCGACGCCGCTCGACTGAATCAATAGCGCGCCGCGCACACCGCCGAGCCAGGAACCGATCAGCATGCCAACGCCTTCCTCTTCGGTCGTCAGCGTTACGGTCGTCATTTGCGGATCGGCTTCACAACGCTTGATAAGCTTGGCATGTCCGCCGTCGGGGACGTGCGCGACGTGGCGCACGCCGTTTTCACGGAAGATATCGTAGATTTGGTCGCGCCAATCGGTCGCGCCGTTCGTCGTTGTCGTCATGCTACGCATGCTCTTTTCTTTTTGTGATTGCCGACCCTCGCCCCCAGCGGTATTCCAGCCAAGTAAGCGAGAATGTATTCGGTAGGAGGAACGGTCGATGGCTCGTCCGCTTCACAGCTTGATAACGGCTTTGGCAATGATAGCCCTCCTGATTGCCCCGGCTGCTCGAGCCGAGGCGCAAAGCGACATGACCATCGTCGCCGCGCACCTGAGTTTTGACGGCGGCGGCGTGAAGATTCTCGAAGACGGCGCGCCCGACGCAGCCTCCGCGACCTTGAACTCGCCGGTCCTTGCAGGCGACACGATCTCGACGACGAGCGGGCGCGCCGAGGTGCAGATCGACGAAGCGACCGTGCTGCGTATGGCGCCGAACACGCAACTGTTCGTTGCGAGCTTAGCGCCGTCGCTGCGTACGTTTCGTGTCGATGCCGGGACCATCGAAGTGCGCGTCTTTGCAACGCCTGACTTCGGGATTCAAACCTCGAGCCTGACGTTCGTTCCGGAACAAGCCGGAGCGTATCGCGTCGAGGTCGATTCGAGCACGACACGTGCGATCGTTCGCTCGGGCCGCGCAAGCGTGCCCCAAGCGAGCGGTGATTTGACGATTCTGCAAGGGATGATGGTGACGTCGAACGCCGCGATCACGAACTTGATCGTGAACATCGCAACCGCCGTCAACGACGATGATTTCGATGCGTGGAACGACTCTCGTGACATCGCGCTTGGTTTGACTGCGACCTCTAAACGCGTAAGCCCGATTCTCGCTGCGAATGCGCTCGATAGTTTTGGTCACTGGATTAATTCCGAGCAGTACGGGACTGTTTGGTCGCCCGATGAGCCGCCGACGTGGTCGCCGTACACGCTTGGCTCATGGGCGATGTCGCCGCTGTACGGTCCGATGTGGATCAGCAGCGAACCGTGGGGCTGGGCGCCGTATCACTACGGCCGGTGGGTGCTCGATCCCATGTATGGTTGGATTTGGATTCCCGACCAAGGCATTGCGTCGTGGGCGCCAGCACTCGTCTTACTCGCGCCCGTGTTGATACCACTCATCGGTTCGCCGTGGGGTTCGTCGATCGGATGGGGGCCGCTCGGACCGGGTGATGTCTATCAACCCTGGTACGACACGGCGCAGCCGAGAAATACGGCGCCCAGCAAGCAGATCACGACCCCGCCGCATCATTCGTATACGCGACCGGGATTCGTTCCGTCCAATCCGGCGTTGCGGTTTCCGGAAGGCCAGCGCAGCATCGTTGGAGCTCCTGCGCACTATGCGCCGGCCGTGCATATGAGCGGTGGCAGCCACGCAAGTTCAGGCGGCGGCGCTAGTCACGCGAGCTCAGCCGGCAGCAGCGGCGGTGGTGGTCATGCGTCGTCCGGCGGCGGCAGTAGTAGTAGCGGGGGCGGTAGCCGGAAGTAAACGCGCTTACGCGCCCGACTTCACGAGATTCGGATACGTCTGCCGCAGCGCGTCGAGTTTCGGTTTGTCGTTGTAGACGATGTACGGATAATTCGGATTCTTCTGCATGAAGTGTTGATGGTAGGCTTCTGCAGCATAGAACGCGTGCAGCGGAACGATTTGCGTCACGATAGGATGCTTGAACACTTTTGCGGCGGTGAGCTCACGCACGTACGCTTCGGCGAGATCGCGCTGCTGCGGCGTCGTGTAGAAGATCGCCGAGCGGTATTGCGAGCCTTCGTCCGGGCCTTGGTAGTTAAGCTCGGTTGGATCGTGCGCGATCGAAAAATAGACTTTGAGCAATTCTCCGAATGAGATCTTCTCGGGATCGTACGTGATCTCGACGGACTCGGCATGGCCCGTCATGCCGGTGCTGACCATCTCGTAGTGCGCGGTTGCAGCCGCGCCGCCGGAGTATCCCGAGACGACGTTGCTCACGCCGCGCAGCGATTCGAAGACGCCTTCCATCCCCCAAAAGCACCCGCCGGCCAGGACGATTTTTGCGTTGCTTCCGCTCGCGGGCGCTTGCTCCGCAGGCGGATCCGGGAAGGCGGCAGCGCTCAGCGCTATAACGGCTGCGCCGGCGAGCAAGGCGTTCTTGAGAAATCGCATGTTCATCGTTCTCATTATCGCTGCGCCGCCCGAAAAGGTTCCGTAGGGGGCCTTACATGCGGACGTACTTTCCAACGAAGACCGTTTTCCAGGAAGCGCCGTTCGTCGAGGATTGCTGCCACCGTTGCTCGACCGAGGTCGCGGAGACTCGAATGAGGCGAATCCGATTGAGCGTCGTTCCATCCGGACCGTGCGTGGTGCCGAAGAACTCCGCGACTCCGTCATGCACGTCACCGCGCGCGAAGAGGTGCACGTGTCCGTGGTTGTCCGCGAAGAACCCGTGCCACGTGTGCTCTTCCGGATCGAAGGCGAACACGTTTAGTCCGCGATGACCGTCTCGTCCGTTCCAGCTTTCGGAGACGACGCAATCAGCCAACTCAGAGGAAACGCGGCTCGTTCCGCGAGCGGGCGTTTCGTTATTCGTGACCGTCCACGATCCAAGCCAAAACGCGAGCTTTTGTGTTTGCGCATCTGCCTCGCATGGCGACGGAGTCGCCGCGCTTGTGCACGGGAGCGGACGTGCGAGCATTGTGATGCAGCACAGAAGAATCGTTAACAAAATACGCATAGCCTTGAGAGCATAGTCCTTGTGAGCGGGACGCGCTTTTGATATCATGCCAAGAAATGTCGCAAATGCGTCAGCGTCCGGTCTTGGATCGCGTTGCATCGTCGAGCTTTCCGATAGCGACGCTGACGCGCGACTATCGCGATGCCTATGTGATTCCGTTGCATTTTCACGATCGCGATCAGCTCGTCTACGCGTCGAGTGGGGTGATGACGGTTCGGACGCGGCGTGGTGCGTGGGTCGTTCCGCCAAATCGCGCGGTCTGGATTCCCGCGAGGACGTCGCATACAATCGCGATGTCGGGTCGCGTCTCGATGCGGACGCTCTATCTCCGTCCGAGGCTCGCGCCCTTGCCGCGCGAATGTTGCGTCGTCAATATTACGTCGCTGCTCAAGGAGCTAATCCACCATGTCTGCACCGCCGACGTGCCGCGCGAACGGCTTCCCTCGCAACGCCGCATGCTGCGTGTAATCGTCGATCAACTAGAAACTCTCCGGGCGATCCCCCTGCAGCTGCCGGCGCCGACCGATCATCTTGCTCTCGCAGTCTCTGAAATGCTGAACGCAGATCCAGGCGACCAGCGATCGCTCGCCGAGCTGTGCAAATCGGTTGGCGCGAGCAAGCGAACGATCGAGCGCGCTTTTCGCTCCGACGTCGGCATGTCGCTCGGTAGTTGGCGTCAACAACTGAGGCTCATGCACGGTTTGCGTCTTCTCGCCGGTGGTGCAAGCGTTACGCACGCCGCGCTGGAATCGGGCTACAATACGCCAAGCTCGTTCATCGCGATGTTCAAGCGGGTGCTCGGGACGACCCCGAGTGCATACTTTCAATCCACGCACGCATCGCCGTGAACCGTCGCCTCTTCGTTTGCTCTGCCCTGGCGTCGCCGCTTGCGTGTGCGTCACCGGCGCTCGCGCAAGACGTCGATCTGAAATTGGCGCAAATCGAAGAAGCGAGCGGCGGACGCTTAGGCGTTGCGGTCTTCGATGCGCACGGCGTGCAGCGCGTGAGCTATCGGCCGGGCGAGCGTTTCTTGATGTGCAGTACCTTCAAGTTGCTGGCCGTCGGCGACGCGTTGTCGCATGTGGACGCCGGTACGTTGAGCCTTGAGAGTCGCGTGCATTTCACAAGAGCCGATATGCTGCCATACGCGCCTGTCGCGCGCATGCATATCGGCCGCGGATGGATGACAGTTCGCGAATTATGCGCCGGTGCAATCGAACTAAGCGATAACACGTGTGCGAACCTGGTGTTGCGCAACGTCGGCGGGCCGCCCGGCGTGACGCGTTACTTGCGAAGCATCGGCGACCATTACACGCGACTCGATCGTACCGAGCCCGCTTTGAATCATGTGACGTCGCCCGGCGACCCGCGCGACACGACGACGCCCGAGTCAATGGGATTTGATGCTTACCGGCTGCTGACGCGGGATCTTCTGAGCGTCAGCTCGCGTGCCTTGCTCGTCGATTGGATACGGCGCACGACGACCGGTCTCAATTTATTACGCGCCGGATTTCCCGCGTCGTGGCGCGCGGGCGACAAAACGGGAATGGGCGGAGGTCGTACGCCTAGCGGTGACAGCGACACGCGCAACGACGTCGCGATCGTCTGGCCACCGGGACGTTCGCCGTTCATCGTGTCGGCGTATCTCACTGGTGTGACGGTCGGAGCCGAGCAGCGTGATGCGGTCCTCGCCGACGTTGCGCGAACCATCGTCCCCGTCTTGAGATCGTAGCCGTGTGGTAGACCCCAGCGTTCAAGAAGTTCTCGACGGTATCGATGTGGGCTGGGAAATCGTTGCATGCGATCCTGCACTCGCCGACACGGCCAACTTCGTTCAAGCCTACGGTTATTCGCTCGAAGACTCCGCGAACACGATCGTCGTCATCGGCAAAGCCGATCCGCCGCGCTACGCGGCATGCGTTGTCCTCGCCAATACACGGCTCGACGTAAATCGTGCCGTCAAGCAAAAGATCGGTGCGCGCGCCTCGTTCGCGTCAGGAGAAGACGTCGAGCGAATGACGGGCATGACGATCGGCGGCGTGACGCCCATCGGTATCACCGGCATCCCGATTTGGGTCGACGCGCGCGTAATGGCACGCGAGAAGATCATCTTGGGCGGCGGGAATCGTTCGAGCAAGATTCTCACGCCGCCCAGTATTTTTCTGGCGTTACCGAACGCCGAGATTGTCGAAGGTCTCGCGAGCTAGCCCGATATATGGTGAGGACGTGGAACGCCCGATACGCGTAGCGATCTTTGGTGCCGGCCCCTCGGGACTATTTCTTGCCGATGCGCTCTTGAAAGCGAATCCGGGCCCGCTCTCAATCGACATCATCGATCGTCTCCCGGCTCCATACGGACTCGTGCGTTACGGCGTCGCACCGGATCATCCGAAGATCAAATCCGTCATCAACACGTTCGTGAAGACGTTCGAAGACGAACGCGTGCGCTTTCTCGGCAACGTCGCGTTCGGCGTCGATCTCATGTTCGAGGACGTCCAACGCCATTACGACGTTGGGGCGTATACGGTCGGCGCGGCCGTCGATCGGATGCTCGGGATTCCCGGTGAGAATCTGCACGGCAACTATTCCTCGACGGAGTTCGTCGCGTGGTACAGCGGACATCCGGATCAGCACGGACGCTCGATTGCGCTTGATGCGGAAGCAGTTGCAGTCGTCGGCGTCGGCAACGTCGCGATCGACGTGGCGCGTATCTTGGCGAAGCACGTCGATGAGCTACGCACCACCGACGTGCCGGAATACGTGCTTGACGCGTTAGCCGTCAGCCGAGTGCGCGACATCTATCTGATTGGGCGGCGCGGCCCCGCGCAAGCCAAGTTCACGACTCCGGAGCTGCGCGAGCTCGGCGAGATTCCGAATGCCGACGTGATCATCGACCCACGCGATCTTGAACTCGACGAAGCCAGCGCCAAAGCCGTCGCGGGCAAATCGGCATTGCAGCGCAATCTCGACGTCTTGCGCGAGCTTGCATCGCGAAAACCCGAAGGACGGCCTCGGCGCATTCATTTGAAGTTCCTTGCATCGCCGGTCGAAATCAAGGGAACCGACCGCGTGCGAGAGATCGTCCTCGAACGCAATCGCATTGACGAACGCGAGAACGCCGTCGGTACGGGTGCAAAGGACAACATTGCGGTTGAGATGGTATTCCGCGCGGTTGGGTATCGCGGAATCCCGCTGCCGGGATTACCGTTCGATTCGCGAGCCCACGTGATCACGAACCAAGCCGGGCGCGTCATCGACGAAAACGGTGCGCGCGTCGCCGGACAGTACGTCGCGGGTTGGATCAAACGCGGTCCGAGCGGCGTTATCGGCACGAACAAAGCCGACGCTGCCGAAACGGCGCGTGGGATCGTCGAGGATCTTCCGAGCCTGCCTCGGGCTCCTGAAGGGAGCGAGGCGGCGCTCGATGCGCTCTTGCAATCGCGCGGCGTTCAGGTGTGTCTATGGGACGACTGGCTGGCAATCGATCGACACGAGCGGGAGCTGGGATCGAAGCACGGCCGCGAGGAGCGGGTCAAAATCACCGATTTTACCTCACTGCTTGCCGGGAAGGGGTAGGCGAGCAGGCTCCCTCGACGGGTACTTATAATCTCGTCCGGTCCTAAAAGCCCGAATCCGATCGTATATTAAGGAAGAACACGTAATTGCCAGCTACGAAAAAGCGCGCGACGGCAAAAAAAGAACGCCGGCCAAAGCGCAAGATCTGTAATTTTTGCGCAGAGAAAACTGACGCGATCGACTACAAAGACACGACGCGTCTGCGCAAGTACATCTCCGAACGCGGCAAGATTCTGCCGCGCCGTATCTCCGGAAATTGCGCCAAGCATCAACGCGGTTTGACGACCGCCGTGAAGCGCGCACGTATCATCGCTCTTTTGCCTTTCGTCGCGGAGTAACATGCGCGTCATTCTCCTAAGCGACGTGAAGGCGCTCGGCAAGCGCGGAACCGTCGTCGACGTCGCCGAGGGTTACGCCAACAATTTCCTGATTCCGAGAAAACTCGCGGCCGAAGCCTCGGCCGGCGCACTCGCGTCGCTCGAGCAACAGAACAAAGCGAAGGCGAAACGCCAAGCCGAGGATCTCGCGCAAACACAAGAGATCGCGCGTATCATCGAGAGCAAGCCGCTTTCAGTCCCGGCGCGTGCCGGCGGCAACGGTAAGCTCTTCGGAACGATCACGAACGCGCAGATCGCGGACGCGATTCAACGCAGCTTCGACATCGCACTCGACCGGCACAAGATCGAGCTCAAGACGCCGATCAAAGCCGTCGGTACGTATCCCGTCGAGGTCAAGCTCGGAAACAACGTCACGGCAAAGGCGACGGTCGAGGTCGTACCAGCGTAAGCATCCGTGGCTTCAGCGAAGGATAGCGATAACCGCTTCGTTCGTCGCTTCCGCCGCAAGTACGGAGGCGAGGATGAGGTGCGCCGGCACGTCGACGCGCTGTACGCGTTGCTCGCCGAGCTGCTCGGTGCGGAAAAGATCGTGCTGCGCGCGGGGAAGCTCGGCGCGCTCAAAGGCATGCGCAGCGAACGGGTCGGCGATCGCATCCTCGCACTGCAGCGGCTCGTCTTCGAAGATCCGACGATCGAAGGTCCGCCTGCACCGGCCGCGTTTCGCAAGAAGCTCGAAGAGTGTGAGGACGGCCTAGCCGAGCTCATCGCGCAGCGCACGGTCGAAGACAATCTCGATCGCAAGATCAGCGCGAAGATGGCGGCGCGTCACAACGATTATCTGCGCGAACTCAAGCTCGAAGCGCTCAAAGATGATCTCGGACCCGAGACGCCGGCGACGCAGAAGAAGCTCGAAGAGCTCGGTGTGCTCGAAGGCCGCGCGCTTTCCGATTCCGCGCTCATGCAATTGCGTCCGAAGAAGCTCGATCAAGTCGTCGGCCAAGAAGCCGCCGTGCGCTCGCTTGCTTGCAAAGATCGCATCGCCGTATCCGCAGCACGTCATCTTGTTCGGACCGCCCGGCGTCGGGAAGACGACCGTTGCGCGCCTTGCGCTCGAAGAAGCAAAGCGGCTCGGCCGCGGACCGTTCGTTTCGGAGGCGCCGTTCGTCGAAGCCAACGGTGCGACGCTGCGCTGGGATCCGCGCGAAACGACGAACCCGTTGCTCGGCAGCGTGCACGATCCGATCTATCAAGGCTCGCGCCGCGAGTTCGCCGAGGGCGGCATTCCCGAACCGAAGCTCGGTCTCGTGACGCGCGCGCACGCCGGCGTGCTGTTCATCGACGAGATCGGCGAAATGGATCCGCTGCTGCAGAGCAAGCTGCTCAAAGTGCTCGAGGACAAGCGCGTGATGTTCGAGTCGTCGTACTACGACGAGAGCGATCCGTCGGTCCCCGCGTACGTGCGCAAGCTCTTCAAGGAAGGTGCGCCGGCTGATTTCGTGCTGATCGGCGCGACGACGCGCGAGCCGGACGAGATCGATCCTGCGATTCTCTCGCGCACGGCCGCGGTGTACTTTCAACCGCTCACGCAGGCGCAAGTCACGACGATCGTCACGTCCGCCGCAAAGCGGCTCGGCGTGCGCTGTTCGAAAGCCGTCGCCGAGCTGATCGCATCGTACACGATCGAAGGGCGAAAGGCCGTGCAGATCCTGGCCGACGCGTTCGGGCTTGCGCTCGTTCGGCGCGGGAAGAGCAAACTCAAGGCGACGATCGTAGCGGATGACGTTCTGGCGGTCGTGCAGTCCGGCCGCATGCTGCCGCACACGCCGGTGCGCGCACGCCGCGCGCGCGAGGTCGGAAAATCGTTCGGTCTCGGCGTCGTGCACTATTTGGGCAGCTTGATCGAGATCGAGGCGATTGTCTTTCATGCGGCGCAAGTGGGCAAAGGCGCCGTGCGTTTCAACGAGACGGCCGGCACGATGGCGAAGGACAGCGTGTTCAACGCAGCCGCGGTGTTGCGCGCGCTGGCCGGGATCGACCTCGCCGACTACGATCTGCACGTCAACATCATCGGCGGCGGAAATATCGACGGTCCCTCGGCCGGCCTCGCTGTTTTTCTCGCGACCTACTCCGCGCTCACCAAGAAGGCGTTGCCGCAAAACATCGCCGTCACCGGCGAGATCTCGATTCAAGGCCGCGTGCGTCCGGTCGGCGGCGTTGTCGAGAAACTCTACGCGGCGCGCCAAGCCGGAATGCGTGCCGTCATCATTCCGAAGGAGAACGCGCGCGAGCTCGATCGTCGTCACGCTCGGTCTCGACGTGATCCCCGTCTCGACCGTGCAGGAAGCGCTCGCAGCGTACGGACTCGACGCGCCTGCGCGCGGGCGCGCAGCGCGGGTCCCACCGCAACCTGCGGCGAACCCGAAGCCGATGACCGCCGGCGCCGTCGATCGCATCCCGCCCCAGAATCTCGAGGCGGAGATGGCGCTGCTCGGCTCGATCCTGGTCGACCGTGAAATGATGGCGACCGTCGCGAGATCATCGAGCCGACCGATTTTTACGCGGCGATGCACGAGACGATCTACACCGCGCTGCTCGCGCTGTACGAACGCGGCGAGCCGCTCGACAAGATCACGCTTTCCGAAGAGCTCAAGCGGCGCGGGCAGCTCGACAAGATCGGCGGCCTTGCATATCTGACGTCGCTGATGGATACCGTGCCGACAGCTGCGTCGGCCGAATACTACGCCAACATCGTGCGCGAGAAGTCGTCGCTGCGCGGTCTCATCCATGCCGGCACGCAGATCACGCGCATCGGCTACGAAGGCGAAGAAGACGTCGAAGGGTCGCTCGGACCGCAGCGAGCAGATCGTTTACGAAGTCGGCACGCCGGCAGATGCACGGCAAATTCACGCCGGTTTCGCAGATGCTCAAGCCGGTCTTCGACAATCTCGACCAGCTCTTCAGCCAGCGCGGCGACCGCACCGGAATTACCTCCGGCTTTCGCGACATCGACGAACATACGGCCGGGTTTCAGCCCGGCAACTTGATCATTCTCGCGGCGCGTCCCGGCATGGGGAAGACGTCGCTCGCGCTCACGATGGCGGCTGAAGCTGCCCGCATCGACCAGCAAGCCGGTCGCGTTCTTCTCGCTCGAGATGACGAACGAAGAGCTCGTCCAGCGCCTGCTCGCATCGGCCGCGCGGCTCGATTCGCAGAAGCTCAAGCGCGGGAACATCCACGACAACGAGTGGACGATGCTCAGCGAAGCGATGAGTCAGCTTTCGAGCTGCCGATCTATCTCGACGATTCGGCGTCGGTGTCCGTGACCGAGATTCGCAGCCGCGCGCGGCGCCTCAAAGCCTCATCGAACGGGCTCGGAATCGTCTTCATCGATTACTTGCAGCTGGTGCGCCCGGGGCAGCTCGAGCCGAGGCGCCAACCGCAACGACGAGATCTCCGAGATCTGCCGCACGCTCAAAGCGACGGCCAAGGATCTCGAAGTCCCCATCGTCGCGCTCGCGCAGCTCAACCGCGCGGTCGAAACGCGACAAGACAAACGCCCGATGCTTTCAGACTTGCGCGATTCGGGGGCCATCGAACAGGAAGCCGACATCGTCGCATTTATCTATCGCGACGAGTACTACAACAAAGAAACGGCAGACCCGGGCGTTACGGAATTGATTCTTGCTAAGCATCGGAACGGACGCACCGGCACGGTCAAGATGATGTTCCAGCCGGAGTTTACGAAATTCGTCGCATACGCCGACGTCGGACGATACGCAGCGCCCTAAACAATTAGGGCTCTTCTTTCGAGGACGTGGGTCCCAGCCGCCATTCGTACGCAGCGTACGCGTGCACGCTTTCAGGCGCGAGCGCGCGTCCGAACGACAACAGCCACGCGTGGTACTGGCCGATGCTGGAGATCATGCCGACCCCGACGTCGGTATAACTTGGGAAGACGACGCCTTGCGGTGTTTGGCGGTAGACTTCGATCCCGATATTCGTCGCGCCAATGTCGCGGGTTACTGCAATCCCTTCGTGCCACGCGATGTCGCCGCCGGGCTCGCGATCGAGTTGTAACCCGCCGCCGCCGAAGATCGTCCACTTGCCCCACGACTTCTGTGCCCATAACGGAAGAAACAGCGTGCCGTGACCTACTCCGAGTCCGCTTGAGGCGTCGCCGGTAGCGATCGTCACTGAGGGATAAAAGGAAACTTGCGGTCGCCCGGCCGTCTCCGGAACGAAACGATATTTCAGCCCAATCTCGAGATCCCCCATTCCGCTGGCGTGCGGCGAACTTGCAGACGGCATTGATACGGAAAACTGTGTGTTGGGCAATACGCCGGAGTTGAATTCGAGCGTTGCCGGGCTAGCCTCGATATTCGCTAGTATCCGATGGTAGTCGGCATAGAGATAGATTTCGTAATTTCGGTACTCAGTCGGCTCCGGATCGTCCGTCTCGTATGGCGGACCTGCGTACGCTACCGCGCTTAGCGAAAGAAATGCGTACAACGCGATAACAAAAACTTTGAGATGATTGTGAAACGTTAACCGGGTCATTAAACGCCCTTAAGTTTGCGAGCCCATCTTGTGCGCAACACCGTGCGCTATTGAGGAGCTTGCCCGCGTGCAACAACTGAGTTCTCACAGATTTCGGATCGGGTTATTACTGACATTTTTTCTCACTTTGGCGGTTTGCCCGCCACCCGTACAAGCTCAGAACTCAGGCACCGCCGTGATTTCGGGCCGCATCCTCGAAACGAGTGCAGGTTTACCTGTCGGAGGGGCTCAGCTCCAGCTCTTGAGCGGGCCGAGCGTCGTCGACACGACAACGACCACAAGCGACGGAACGTTCGCCTTCAAAAACGTCGCGGCGGGGACGTACAGCGTCGTCATTTCCGCGAGCGGTTATCAAACGACGCGAACGCCGCCGATTACGGTTTCGCCCGGACAGGTGTCGGTTGACTTTCAGACCGCAATCGCGCCGGTCGCGGCAGGTTTGCAGCAGATCGCCAACGTCGTGAGCTCACGGCAGGCCCTGCAGACGTCGGCCACCATCAATCAAAGTCTGCCGCCCAACATTATTCTCGATCAGAACTATATTCGGGCCGGCGACGCGCTTTCGCAACTTCCTTTCGTGAGCTCGAGCACGAGCTCGTCGCTCGGCGACGATGAATCGGTCAGCATCCGTGGATTCAATCCGACGGAAAGCGCAACGCTGCTCGACGGGCATCCGCTCGGCCCGATCGGCGTCAAAGCCGGCAATAGCTACGACTACCAGCTCGCGCAATTCTGGGGCTACGGCAACATCAACGTCATTTATGGTTCGGGTGCGACCGGATTGTACGGTATCCCGACGCTCGCCGGTGCCGTCGACTTTCAAACGATCAGCCCGACGCCGCAGAACCACTTCACGTTCATGCAGGGTTACGGCGACCTTAACAAATTGATGACGGGCCTGCAATTTACCGGGACGAGCGGACCTTTTGGATATGCCTTCTCGTACGGCGTGGAGGGCACCGACGGCGAGGTCGGCCCCGCAAACATTCTGCAGAGTGGGTTGCTCGCCGGCGGCTACAACCGCTGCCCCGGCTCACCGTCGTTCGCTACCTACGAGCCCCTCGTTCAGAACGGCACGAATGCAAGTCTTCCGCCGTCAATCACGTCGGCCGACACGGCGTCGTGCTCGTATCTGCTTTCCGGCCAATATCTCAATCGCAACGTGGTCGGCAAAGTGACCTATCAAATTAGCCAGCACACGCAGCTTCAGCTGACCGCCTACAACGCCAGCATGTTCGCGTACTCGCAAGGCAACGGCGACACCGACTACCAAACGCAAGCGTTCGAGCTCGCGCAAGCTAACGGCATCGTCGGTTCCGGAACCAACAACTTCACGCTCGCGAACGGCATGATGACAGGATGTTCGGCGTCGACGATCGCAGCGCTGAACAATTCTCCGGGGGGCTACACGTGTTTGACGCCGGCGCAATATGCCGCCGATTTCCAAGGCCCCGCCGGCGGTGGTCCCGGCCGCGATCACTTCGCAGTGAATCAAGACTATCACGCCCGATTCACGCAAGACCTCGGCCCCGGGACGTTAGTCCTGGACGGGTTCATCGACAACTATAACTTCAATAACATCAAAGGTCCGGCTTTGGGCGGTAATCCGTACTACGACGACATCTACACGACGCACGGCGGACTCATCAGCTATCAGCTGAACGGGTCGAAGAACGACTTTTCGCTCGGCGTCTACTTCCAACATCAGCTGCACGAGACGAATGACGCCAACGCCGTCGTGCTCGGTGGCCCGTTCACCGGTTTTGAGATCTCGGACACCAACTATTTTCTGCACGATTCGTGGACGCCGAACCGTCAGTGGTCGGTCTTCGCGGATCTGGGTGTCGATCGTTCGCTCGACACCGCGACGACGAGCGTCGACCCGCGGCTATCGGTCGTTTTCCGTCCCGAAGCAAACGACGTCTTTCGAATTGCAGCTGGACGATCGGTCGGCGATCCCGATCCGCAGATCATCACGGGCGGATTTTCATTCGGCGCACTCAACAGTTTCAACCCGACCGCGGAGTGCACGTCGCCGCTGGTATCGATCGGTGGCGGAAACAGCCCACTGGTGAGGCCTGAAACTGCTAACGATATCGAGGTGACGGCCGCGCACCGCTTTGGCGACCAAGCGACGCTCGAGGTCGACGCGTACTCGTCCATCGACACGAATCCGATTCTCTCGGCCGTCTTTCCGCTATCGATCGTCCCGGTCGGACAACTTCCAACGCCGGGTACGCTGGCCGGATTCGTCGGCGCGCTTAACGGAGCGTGCGGCGGACGAACCTTCACGAACGCCGATCTGGGCGTGAGTGCACCGTTCAATGCCGGGCAGGCCGACTACCGTGGCATCAATTTGAGCGGGAAGATTCCGCTGACGCGTTGGCTCGAGCTCGACGGCAGCTACGATGTTCAAGAAGCCTACTACACGGGCCTCAACACAACGATTCTCCAGAACAACACAGGGCTGATCAATGGTTCACAGATCAACGGCGTCCCACTGCACCAGGCGAACATCGGACTTGGCTACAACGACCACGCCGGAGGGTGGGCTGGCCGAATACAAACGTACTATACCGGCGCTCCCAATGGATTCGATCGGCCGCCGTATTGGTTCACAAACGCCAACATTGCGAAAACGGTCGGTCACCTGACATTCAACCTCGGAATCAACAATCTATTCAACAACGATGCATCGCAATGGGGATTGATCGGTAATGGCGTCGTGAGTCCCGTCAATCAGTTCGGCGGCCCAGGTCTGACGCCGATATCGACAGGCGCGGAGGAGTTCGGTCTGCCATTTCGACAGATTTGGCTGACAACGACGTTCCACGTTTAGGGAGAGCCGATGCCGATAATCATTCCGATCACCGCACCCGCGCCCGTGCGCGCGTACAGCGGCTTCGACTACGTCACCGTTGACGCGGTCCACCGCCGAGTTTACGCCGCGCACGGCGGGAGCGGACGCTTACTCGTCGCCGATGCGGATACTGGTAAAGTAATATGCCAGGTCCGCGTCGGCCCGATGCACGGTTCTGCACCGGATCCGGCGACCGGAGACGTTTACACCGGAAACGGAACGGAGCGCACCGTCAGCAAGGTCGATCCGGTTGCGTGCAAGTCGACAACCGACGTCGACGTAGCGGGACCGATCGACGCGATTACCTACGATCCGTTCTATCACCGTATCTACGCGGACGAAGACGGCGGCTCGCGCGTCTTCGTCATCGATGCGCGTACGATGCAACGTGTCGGAACCGTTATGTTGCCCGGCCACGATGAAGAGTATCTCGTCGTCGATCCCGTCACGCACGTCGTCTATCAGAACGTCCCCGATCTTAACGAGTTCGTCGAGATCGATCCGAAGTCGATGCGCGTCGTCAAGACGGTCAAGACGCCGATGCTCGTGTCGAACCACCCGCTGCAATACGATGCGATGTATCATCAGATCGTCGTCGGCGGGACGAACGGCGTCCTCGCCGTGTACACGCCATCGGGGCGTTTCCTCTCGCAAACGGCGTATCCGGAGCACGTTGATCAGTGCGATCTCGATCAGGGCCGTCATCTGCTCGCTTGCGCCGGGCGCGGTGTCATCGCGGTCTTACGTTTGCATCAGAACGGGACTCTGACGATGGTTGCCTCGCTTTCGACCAAACATGCGATCCACACGCTCGCGATCGATCCGAAGACCGGGTATATCTGGGCCGTCTGGGCAGGCGCAAACGGTTCGGGTGATTACATACAGAGGTTTCGCATCGCGTCATGAAGTTTCTGGCGGCGCTCCTACTGCTTGCGCTGCTGCCCTTGGGTACGTCGGCGCAGAGTGCGATGACGCAGCGCGATCGCGCGGTCCCGCACTACGACCACATCCTGGTGATCTACGAAGAGAATCGCAGCTACGCGACGATCATGAACGGCGAATACGCTCCGACGATCGCGTATCTGGCCAAGACGTATGGCACGGCCGAGCAAATGTACGCCGAGCGGCATCCGAGCGAACCGAACTACGTCGCACTGATCGGCGGCGATACGTTCGGGATCGCGGACGACGATGCGTGGTACTGTACGCCAGGGTCGACGCGACAGTACTGTTCGAAGTCCAAAGATCCGGACTACGTCGTCCATCTCGTATCCGGAGCGAATCTCGCGACGCAGCTCGCATCCAAGCGCTTGGGATGGCGCGCGTATCTCGAAGATATTCCCGAAGCCGGCTCGCTCGCGATCATCTCGGACGAGACCGACACCAAGCCCCGCGGGCTTTACGCTGCCAAGCACACGGGTTTCACGAATTTCGAATCCGTCCACCGCGCACCGGGTCTGAGCGATGAGCTCGTTGGTTTCGAGCGCTTGAAGAGCGATCTGCGCTCGGGAAGCGTTCCGGCGTTTGCGCTGATCGTCCCGAATCAGTGCAACGAGATGCACGGTGTCGACCAACCCAAAGCGCCCGACTATTGCAAAGGGGACACCGTCGAATTGATCAAGCACGGCGATGCCTATCTAAAAGGTCTGATCGACGAGATTCAAGCCTCACCGATCTGGAAAACGGGCAACACCGCGATCGTAGTGACGTTCGATGAGAACGACAAGGTGGGACGCACCGATGGATCGCCGCAAAACTGCTGCGTGGTCTCGGACGCGCACAACCCCGGAGGGGGCCGCATACCAACGATCGTGATTACCAACAATGGGCCGCGCGGCGTTCACGATTCGACGCAATACGATCACTACAGCTTGCTACGAACGGTCGAAGATGCGTTTGGGCTCGACGGCCATCTGCGACATGCCGGCGATCCAGGCGTCCAGGCGATGACGCCGCTCTTTACGCTGCGTTAGAAGAAGAGTCTAGACTTTCGCTTCGGCGAGCTCGTGGAGCTCGGGATCGCCGATGCCTTGCTTGAGATACGAACGCGAGAGCTTTACGTATTCGGGCGGCGCGTGCTCGCACCAACCGACGGCCTCGCCTTCGAGCGGCTTTTTCACCTTCGCGGGAGCACCGGCTGCGACGGTGAGCGGCGGGATGTGCGAATTCGCGCCGACGACGCTCCCTGCACCGATCAACGATTTGCGTCCGACCACGGCGCCGTTGAGCACGACGGCATTGCTGCCGACGAGCGCCCAGTCTTCGATGTGACAATCTTCGAGAGTTACGCTGTGGCCGATCGTCACGTCGTTGCCGACGACTGTTTCACAGTCGTGGCTGACGTGCAAAACGGAGTTATCTTGAATCGAGCTACGCGCACCGATGCGAATCGGTCCGTTGTCGCCGCGTAGGACGGCGCCGAACCAAACGCTCGATTCCTCACCGATCTCGACGTCACCGATCAACACGGCCGTCGGCGCAATAAATGCGCTTTCCGCCACCTTTGGCCGCTTCCCGCGGTACTCGATGAACATGGGCTCCCTCCCCCGAACGTCAGCCCGGCAAAGTTATCGTTTATCCGCGAGGTCCCTTTGACGACCCATCGACATCAAACCGCGCTGCGCGGTGTCAAGGCAGTACCGAATCCAAAGCCCGGTGATGCACGCTATTCCAGCGTCAATTATGACTACGCCGGCAAGACCGGCCATGTCCACGAAGTTGTCGAGATAGCCGGCGAGCATCTTGTAAAAGTCGGATTCGACGATCGTAAGATCGTCTATTACTATTTGGACGATCTCGTTCTCGACGAGACTGCTAAGCGTGGCACCTTCCACGATTCATAGTTACTGATCGCGAAGACTGCCGCCACCTTGCGGTAGTTGCCGCGGCTGTACGCCGAAAATTCCGATGCCGGGCGCGTATCCCATGAAGACGCGTCCGGTTGTATCGATGCCTTTGGCTTTGGCTTGATCGGGCGTCAGAATGGCGATGTATTCGCACGCGAAGATCGCGCGGAAACGCTGGGGACCTTCGCCGCGCGGTCGCGGTGATTGTTGCGGCGATGCGTTGGGGCTCGGGGTGATTTCGGGTGCACCGCTAACTGCCACGCCTTGACTCGCGCCCTCTTGCGGGAAGCGGCGCTGGCCACCCGGCGGTCCCGCGCCCGGTGGAAGTTGCGGACGAATCTCGAGCCAATACGGAGTCGCACTTCCCGCCGCGGTCGTGTGCGCGGTCACCGTGTACTCTCCCGTTGGCGGAAGGGGCTGTTTGTTCTCGTACGCGGTGACGTAGGCACGCAATCCCTCGAGCAGCGGTTTGGCAATTTCTTGTGCGGCGGCGTTGCACAGTGGATTATCGGTTGCGAGTGCGAACGGATCGCCGCCCTGCGGAAGAACATTGCGGCGGAATGCACCTGCGCCACCGGGCCGGCCGCCGGCTCCGCCAACATTTGGTGCGCCGCCGCCCTCTCCACCTCCGGCGCGCGCCGCTATGCGAGCTGCGTTTGCAAGGACGGACGGCGATTTTTGCGCGCCTTTCCCAAAGGCCACGGTGTAGTTGAGACTGATCGTACGCGGCGTGAGCGGATTGGCGGCAAAGAAGACTACGCCACCACCGCTGACCGGAACCGGATTGGCGTACAAGAGCGTCGAGAACTCACCCGATTCTGCGTTGAACGCATTCGATTCGAACAGCGTCAAGCGTCCCGCTCCGAATGCGTGCGAGATTCCCCAGTTGACGGTTGTGTAGGGAGTGAGATAGCGATTGTTGTTCGAGCCAGTGTATTGCGCGTTTGCGAGCAGCTCGAATCCGTTGTGCGGAAGCTCCGCATCGAACGTGACGCCTTCGCGATGGACGGGTCGCCCGGGGAGCTGCGCGCCGACGATTGACGTTGACTCAGCGGTCGTGAGACGTGAATCGGCAGCCAAGAGTATCGCGCTGTTGACCGCGTAGGTTGGGAGCACGACCACGTTTGGCCCGAGCGCGATCCGTCCGCTCACGTCGAAGCCTTGATATGCGCGTGCGGTTCCTGCGATCGGTTCGTTGACGTAAACGCCGCCCGGATTGAACGGTGCCGACCCGCAGATCGTCCCTTGCGACCACGTTTGCCCGATCGAACCGACGTAGCCGGGCGGAAAATAATCCGCGGGCTCACCATCGGCGTTGACGAGCGCATTGATCGTCTGGCCGATTTGCGTTTGGCGAAACGCGTTGACCGTGATCTGTCCGCTCCGCCAGAGATGCGTCCAATCGAGATTGTAGCTCGTCGAGGATTGCTTTTGCGCGCTCTCGTCGCCAGGTCCGCTGACGATCGACGTGCCGGCATCGCAATTGAAACGCGCCAGTGCCGGATCGCTGAACGTGCGCGGCGTGGTCGGCGGCGGCTGTGCGCTGCCGAGTGCAAGCGCAAGTTGGACCGTATCGTTGCCCGTCGGCCGCCACGTTGCGCCGCCTCCGCCCAGAACCGAATAGCCGACGCCCGACGTGTCGGCGAGCGAGCTGTTGAAATTCAGATTGAGCTTGTCGGTTGATTTGATCGAATCCGCAAAGTTGAGCTGGTGAGCATTGACGCCGATTCCGGAGTGAATCACGTACGGCGTGAACGTCAGCGGCGTAAAATCGTTCAGCGAGCTTTCAATGTTGCCGGTCAGCGTAAAGGTATGTTTGTTGTGACCGACCGACGCCGTGAACGCGTAACCGTTCGTCCGGCTCCGATTGAGCGTTTCGAGGGGGTTGGGAACCTCATCGATGATCTCGTTGAGGTCGTCGACGAGATTGTGGCTCGTGATCGAGAACGCGGTCGTGGTGAAGGCGACGTTGCCGATCAGCGAGGCTGCCGTAAGGTAGTCAAACTGGAATTTGTTGTACGTGTCGTTGTTGGGCCCGATGCCGCACGGGAGCAGCGTAACCCACTGCGTGCAAAGCTGCGCAATCGAGCCGTTCGAGGATAGAAACGAACCCGTCAACGTGACGGCATCGGCGAAGCGATAGCGCAGCTTGACGAGATCGCCGAGGTTATCGGTGTAGCCTCCGTGCGGATACGTCAGGCCGCTCGAGTCTTCGTAATCTTGAAACGTGAGCGGATTGTTGCTCCCGCGGTCGGTGTGCATGACCGCAATGCCGAGCGGACCGATGCTCCCGGTGGCTTGAATCGACGTAATTCCAGCGGTCGTACGTCCCGTACGTCGTCGAGAGCTTTTCGTTCCAGCTCTGCGTCGGTTCGATCGTGCGGAAATTGACGCCGCCGCCGAGACCGCCGGCGGTCGGACTGAAGCTGACGCTCGAACCGGCAAAGAGATCGCTGTTGACGCCGCGCATGTTGGTCGCCGTTCCCGGCATCCCGAGCGGAATGCCGTCGAGCGAGATCGCGGTCTGCGACTCGTCGTGTCCGTTCAGCGAGATAGTCACCGCGGAATCGGGATCGTTCGAATCCTGATTGACGGAGACGCCCGCGAGCTTGTCGAGCGCATCCATCATCGAATCCGAGATGCGCCGGATCGGGCTCTCATCGGAGATGTCGTTGGTGTTGATCTGCACGTTCGAGCGTACCGTGACGGCGCCGATGACGCGCAAATTGACTCGCCGGTCGGCTGTCCGCTCTGCGACGGGATCATTGCGAACTTGACCGTGACGTCTTTGCCGTCGAGCACTTCGAACTCGTTGCTGCGCGCTCCGTCATATCCACGGCGCACAACGCGCACGCGATAGATGCCGGTCGGAACGTCCGTGTACTTCACCGTTCCGGATTTTTGTGTCAACGCGCTGACCAGCATCGCGCCGGTCAAGAAAACGCGCGCGTCATCGAGCGGCTTGCCCGTGCTGGTGTCGACAACCGTGATCGTGATTTCCCCGGTGTCGCTTTGTGCGCGTGCAAGCGTGGGGATAAGTGCGAAGACGAGCGCAAGCGCGAAGGCTATGGTACGGCGAAACATCTCGAGTCCCAATTCGTACCCATTGCCTCGACAACTCTCAGCGGATTCTCAGTTATCTGCGCTGAACCGGCTCTTAACCTTATTTAAAGGAGGGAGAATGGATCTCGCGTTCAGCTCCGCGGAGATCGACTTCCGAACGACGGTCCGCAGCTTTATCGCCGAGCGCCTCCCCGCTGATATCCGCGAAAAGGTACGCAACGGCGCGGCGCTCGCGAAGGATGACTACGTTCGCTGGCAGCGCATTTTGCACGAGCGTGGATGGGCGGGTCCGTCATGGCCGCGCGAATACGGCGGCCCCGGTTGGTCTCCCGTGCAGCGCCATATCTTTGAGGAAGAGCTTGCATACGGGTGGGCGCCACGCACCATGCCGTTCGGGCTGAATATGCTCGCGCCGATTCTCATGGAGTTCGGCAACGATGCGCAGCGTGCACGCTTCTTGCCGCGAATCCTGAACGCCGAAGATTGGTGGTGCCAAGGTTATTCGGAACCAGGTTCCGGCTCGGATCTCGCATCGCTGCAAACGCGTGCCGAGCGGCGCGGTGACACGTACGTCGTCAACGGAACGAAAACGTGGATCACCGGCGCGCAATACGCGAATTGGATTTTCGCGCTCGTACGCACTGATCCGAACGTACCTAAGCACAAGGGCATCTCGTTCTTGCTCATCGACATGACGTCGAAGGGCGTGAGCGTTCGTCCCATTGAGACGCTCGACGGCGGTCGCGAAATCAACGAAGTGCACTTCGAGAACGTCGAGGTGCCGCTCGAGAACCTTGTCGGTGAAGAAAATGCCGGTTGGCGCTACGCCGTCTTCCTTTTAGAGCACGAGCGTACAGGGACCGCGGGCGTCGCGCGTTGCCGCGTGCAGCTGGCGCAGCTCCGCGAGATCATCGCACGCGAAGGCCGCGACAACCGCCGCCTGCGCGAACGCATCGCGCTCGTCGAGATCGAGCTGGCCGCGCTCGCGTACACGGAGCTGCGCATGTTGGCTGCCGAGTCCGCCGGGAAACGGCCGGGAGCCGAGTCATCGATCCTCAAGATAAAAGGAACGGAGATTCAACAAGCGCTCTCCGAGCTCGCGCTCGATGCGGTGGGGCCTTACGCGCGCACGCCGCAAGCCGCCGCGTATTTCAATTATCGCAAGGCCTCGATCTACGCCGGTTCCAACGAAATTCAAAAGAACATCATCGCCAAGCGCATCTTAGGGCTATAGCGTGGATTTCAAACTTACGGGCGAGCAAACGCTCATCAAGGATAGCGTCGAACGCTTCGTGGCGCAGCAACCGGCGCCGGCCGAGCCCTGGCGAGAGTTTGCGAAGCTCGGGTGGCTGGGTATCGGTGCGCCGGAAGATGTGGGTGGATTCGGTGGCGCGCTCGAGACGATGCTCGTGATGGAAGCATTCGGACGCGGATTGTATCTCGAGCCGTACGCGGCGTGCGCGGTCTTCCCCGCCGCGATTCTGCGCGTTGCCGCGCGCTACGATCTTCTCGAAAGCTTGATCGAAGGCGAGCGTCGCTTCGCGGTCGCGTACGAAGAACCCGGCGCGCACTATAATCCTGCAGCCGTTTCGGCGCGCGCCGACCGTTCCAACGGCGGCTACGTCTTGAACGGAAAGAAAGTGCGCGTTCCGGTTCCTCCCGGCGACGCGACGTTTCTGGTCTCAGCGCGTGCGGAGGGCGACGTCGCGCTCTTTGCAGTCACGCCGCGAACAAACGGTCTGCGGCGCAATGACGAGCTCGCAGAGGACGGCACTACCGTCGCGCGGCTGGAGCTCGACGCAGTCGCCGTCGATGAATCGGCACGGATCGGAGCGGCGCCGGGCGTCGCACTGTTGCAACGTGGTCTCGAGTATGCGAATGCTGCGCTGTGCGCTGAGGCCGTCGGCTTGATGGGCACGATGTTCGATTTGACGCTCGGCTACCTCAAGGAACGCAATCAATTCGGCGTGCCGATCGGTTCGTTTCAGGCCTTACAGCATCGTATGGCCGAGATGTTCACAGAGCTGGAGCTGGCGCGTTCGATGGCTTACGTTGCGGCGATGACCGCCGACGATGACAGCGACGCCGAAGCTCGAGCGCGTGCGATCGCCGGCGCGAAGATTCAGGTTTCGCGGTCGGGGCGGTTCGTCGGCCAAAACGCCGTGCAATTGCACGGTGCGATCGCGATGACGCAAGAATACAAGCTGGGCGGCTATTTCAAACGCATGACGTCGCTCGAGCGGTTGTTCGGTGACGTCGATCATCACCTAGAAAGGTATTTGCGCTAGCCTTCGACCCAACGCACGAGCTCATCGAACGCCGCGAGGACGCGCGGATGCGCCGAACGCATCTGCGGGTAGTCCGGATCTTCCGACCAAGAATCGACGTGTTGCGCGTTCGGAATCAGCTCGCTGCGATACAGCCCTGCGCATCCGGAACGCTCGACCATCTCACCATACGGATAGAAGTGCATCTTCGGCGGGAGCAGATGATCGTATTCGGATGCGATGTCGATCATCTTCGCGCGGATCGCTCCGGTGTGCGCGTACGCACCGATGCGTTCGAGAATCGCGGGTGAACGGTCGATGCGCCAGCTTCCGATCTTGCCGTTCCACGCCTCCGCGGGGTCGGGCGAACGTACATCTGCCGTACGCAGTCGACGTTTGCGGATCGAACAGCGTCGCGTGCAGCCAGGCCGTGACGATCCAATAGACCGCGAAATTCTTTGCATAGAGCGAGCCACCCGAAACGCCGGCAGCATCGGGCGGGAAGCCGAGCGATTCGAGCCGGCCAGCCTCGCCGGACTCCATGGCCTCGACGGCTTCGGGGAGTTGACGCAAAAGATTGTGTTCTTTCGTCCACAACGCGCTGTTCCAGGCAAGTCCGCCGTCGTAAAGATCGCTGCGTTCGAGCGCAAAGCGAACTTGGTTGGCGCCATTCGAGAGCCCGACTGCGTAGACGGCTTCGGCAGCGCGATGGTGCACTTCTTCGATCGCCTCTTGCGCGCACTGTGTGATCGCAAAGAACTCATCCATCCAACGTTCGAACGTATTGCCCGGCGCATGCTGCCAAAATGAGACGCCGAGATCGTCCCGTGATGAAGAAGCGGGGCATCACGACACCGTCGATCTCGAGTCTCGACGCAGCGGAAACGACGACATGACTTTCACCTTGCGATTTGTTGCCGCATACATACGCATACCCGCGCGCCAAGAGCGGATCGGAAAAGATCAAATCGTTAGCGAACTCGCTTCGCTGCGAGGGCGTGCCGGCAACCACCAGCCGGCCATTCCACTTGCGTGGGATTCGCGCGATGTAACGTTCGCCGGGCCAGAGCGATCCGTACATACGCCAGCCCGGAATCGGATCGGGCGGCGGGACAAGCGTTGGTGCAATGGCGCGCGCATCGGCCGCGGCATACGCGGCCGAGCCGAAGGCGATCTCGGGACCAAATACGCCGAAGGCTCCCGGTGGAAGCGGTTGTGTGAGGGGGAACGGTGTGTTTGCGCTCGCGCGCAGGTCATCGACCGCTTCTAGCATGGATTCGTTCCCTTCGAGCGTAACACAGGCCACCGCAAAACGCGGAGGGGAGAGAGACATGAACGCACATAGAGGCTGGTTCGTCTCGTCCATCGTCGCGGTTGTAGCCCTTAGTTTGGCTACGATCGTGCCGGCTACCGGACAAAGTGTCCCGGGCGTGACCAGTACGCAGATTCTCTTGGGCGGCGTCCATCCGTACAGCGGACCGGCGTCGGCATACAGCTCGATCGGAAAAGGCGCGAAAGCCTATTTCGATTACATCAACGACACCAAAGGCGGCGTCTACGGCCGGAAGGTCATCTACAAGGATCTCGACGACGCGTACAATCCGCCGCAATCGTTGACGCTCACCAAACAGCTCGTCGAACAAGATCACGTGTTCGCGATGTTCAATCCGCTCGGAACTCCCGTCAATACGGTCTTGCGGCCGTATCTGAACGACAACAAAGTTCCGCAGCTCTTCGTCGCTACCGGTGCGACGACGTGGGCCATGGATTCGGCCAAGTTCCCGTGGACGATCGGCTGGCAACCAGATTATCAAGCTGAATCGATCGTTTACGCGAAAGTACTTGCTGCAGCACGATCCCAATGCGAAGATCGGCGTCATCTATCAGAATGACGATTACGGTCAAGACTATCTCAACGGTCTCAACAAAGGGCTTGGCTCGAAAACGAATCTGATCGTCAAGACGGTCAGCTACGAGACGACCGATCCCGACGTGAAGTCGCAGATCGCGACGCTCAAGGGCAGCGGCGCGGATACGGTATTCATCTTCGCGACGCCGAAGTTCAGCACGCAAGTCGTTGGCCTCGATCGCTCAGCTTTCGTGGAAACCAACTGTGTATCTGAACGTCGTCTCAAACTCGCAGTCCGTAATGCGTGCGGCGACGGCGGGCGGCGGAGCGGCAGCTACCAACGGCGTCATCTCGATTCAGTATCTGAAAGATCCGAGCGATGCCGCGATGCAGAACGATCCGGGCGTCAAGCTCGAGCACGAGATTCTCGCGAAGTACGCTCCGGGTTCCGATCCGAGCGACGGATTCTACTCTGTACGGTATGGGTGCAGCATTCACGATGCTCGATGCGTTAACGAAGGCCGGCAAGAATCTGACGCGTGAGAACATCATGCAAGCCGCGCTTCATCTGCACGAGACGAACAATCCGTTCGTTCTGCCCGGGATGGTCGTCGAGACGTCTCCGGAGGATCACTTCCCGATCCGTCAGATGCAGCTCTCGAAATACTCCGACGGAAAATGGGTAAACTTCGGAACGTTGATGTCGGCGCGTAAGTAAAAGAAAGAACCACCTCATGTTCGGGCTGATGATGGACGCGCCGCTGATGATCAGCTCGCTCCTCTCATATGCGGCGCGATGGCATAGTGACGTCGAAATCGTCACACGTACGGTCGAGGGGCCGATTCACCGGTACGGATACGGTGAGGCGGCCCGCCGTGCGGCGCAGCTCGCTCATGCGCTGCGAGCGCTCGGCGTCGAGCCGGGCGAACGCGTGGCTACGCTCGCATGGAATACGTATCGCCACTTCGAGCTCTACTACGCGTATCGGGGATCGGTGCGGTCTTGCATACCGCGAATCCACGCTTACATCCGGCGCAAATCGCCTATATCGTCGAGCACGCGCAAGGACCGTTTCATCTTTTCGGACCTGACCTTCGTTCCGATCCTCGAAGCGATCGCTCCGGCACTCAAGTCGGTGCGCGGCTACGTGATCTTGACCGGAGAGTCGACGATGCCAAAAACGTCGCTCCCCAACGTGCATTGCTACGAATCGCTCTTGATGGCGCAACCCGATCGGATCGAGTGGCCGGTCTTCGACGAACGCACGGCCTCGTCGCTGTGTTACACCTCGGGAACGACCGGCGATCCGAAAGGCGTCATGTATAGTCATCGCTCGACGGTCTTGCACGCACTTTCCGCTGCCAGTGTCGATCAGAACCGGCGCATCGACGGGAGAAACTGCTGCGCTGCCGCTCGTTCCGATGTTCCACGTCAACGGTTGGGGGATTCCGTATTCGGCGCCGATGATGGGTACCAAGCTCGTCCTTCCCGGTTCAGGTTATGAAGGAAAGCAGATTTACGAGCTGATGGAAGCCGAGGGCGTGAAAACCGCGGGCGGCGTTCCGGCGGTCTGGCAGCGCGTTGTTGAACTATGTCGAGGAAAACGGATTGCAGCTGACGACGCTGCGCGCGATGCGCGTCGGCGGATCTGCGGCGCCGCCGACGATGATCGAAGCCTTTGAGAAACGCGGCGTCGAGGTCGCGCAGGGCTGGGGGATGACCGAAGCGAGTCCGGTGTGCACGACCGGTTGCTTGCCGAGCGAGATTCGCGAATCGCCCGATGTCCGCAAGTATCAAATGATGGCCGGTCACTGTCTCTACGGCGTCGACATGAAGATCATCGATCCCGCCGGCGAGACGTTGCCGAACGACGGCGTGGCGCAAGGCGAGCTGTGCATTCGCGGACCATGGATCGCGAGCGCGTATTACGAAAACCCCGCGGCAACAGAGCTGGCATTCACGAAGGACGGATGGTTCCGAACCGGCGACATCGTGACGATCAGTCCAAGCGGTTACTTGACGATTACGGATCGTGCCAAAGATCTGATCAAATCAGGCGGCGAGTGGATTAGCTCGATCGATCTTGAAAATGCAGTACTCGGTCATCCCGATGTCGCCGAGGTTGCGGCGATTGCGATGCCGAGCGTCGAGTGGGGCGAGCGTCCGATGCTCGTCGTGCGCAGGCGTGCCCGAGGCAATGTCGATCGCGACGCGATCATCGCATTTCTCAAACCGAAGGTCGCGAGCTGGTGGCTGCCGGACGAGATCGTTTTCATCGACGAGATGCCGTATACCGCGACCGGAAAAGTCTCGAAGAAGACGCTTCGCGAAAAGTACGCTACCGCGTCCGTGTAAGGGGCTCCGGTAGCGGCGATTGCTTAATCCGCAATCTGCCTTGCGGCGAGCAGCTTTTCACAATGGGCGGTGACGCCTTCGATCGTCGTCCACCACACGCCGTCAAAACCTTTGATGTGCCGGATGAGGCGGTCGATCGTCTTCATGCTGACGTGACGTCCTGAGATGAACGGATGGAGCGTGAGCACGTAGCACGCGCCGTCTTCGTACATGCCGTCGAACTCATCCGACCAGAATCGGAAGACAGTCTCGGGATCGGCCAGCGCCTTGTCCCGATTGGTGCGCGTGTGCGCCCAGTATTCCGCATCGTCGAGCGCCCATTGAATCGGAATTTCGATCAGCGGTCCGGCCGGCGTTTCGAGCGCGTACGGCGATTCATCATCCATCAAGCTCGAATCGGAACGGCAACCGTGCCGCACGAGTATCTCCGGCGTGCGGCGATTGAGCTCCCAGCCCGGCGCACGGTATAGCGTCGGCGTGTATCCGCAGAGGTCGGCGAGAATCTCTTTCGAGAGACGCAAGACTTCGTTTTCGCGCTCTTCGTCGAGAAGCTCGAGCGCCTCGTGAATGTGACCGTGCAATCCGACCGGATAGCCGGCCCGCACGAACGCCTTGACGGTTTCCGGATGGATCATTGCGATGTAGGACGGCACGTAAAACGTTCCGGGAACGCCATGCCGTTCGAGCATGCGCAAGATGCGGCCGACGCCGACCTGCGGACCGAAGAGCCGTTGATGCAGCTCGCCGAGCTGATTTCGCGCGCGGTCGGGCACACGAAAATAGAGCGCTGATTCGCCGTCGACATCCCACGTGAGACAAACGGCGATGCGTTTTCCGTCCGGCCACGGAAACGCCATTAGGCGAGCTTACCGACCGATTTCTCGAGCAACGCCCAGGCTTCGTCGCCGTACACTTTTTTCTGTTGATCGAAGAATCCCGATTCGCGCAACTTGGCTTTGAACGAGTCGCGGTTGACGTTATTGAACGTGAGGCCTTCCTGCGTCAGTTTCGGCTGCAGGGTCGCGTTCAGACTCTCGACGTCGCCGCGCTGCAAGAGCGCGGTCTCGTTCATGTTGCGGTCGAGCGCATCGAAAACGTCTTTCGGGAGCGAGTCCTTAGCGGCCCGTTCATCACCATCCAGTAGCCGGCCCACATGTGGTTCGAGACTGAGCAATATTTCTGCACTTCATACAGCTTGTACGTCTCGATGATCGCGAGCGAGTTCTCTTGGCCGTCCATGACACGCGTTTGCAACGCCGTGTACATTTCTTTGGAGTCGATCGGGGACGGCGAGGCGCCGATGGCTTTGAACATCGCGATTGCGACAGGACTCTGGGGCACACGGATCTTGAATCCCAGCATGTCGCTGGCTTGCGTGATCGGCTTCGTGCTCGTCGTGATCTGACGCACGCCGTTGTCCCAGATCTTTGCGAACGTGTACATTCCGGCTTTCGCAGTCTGATTTCGAATGTAGGCGCCGAGCAGGCCGTCCATCGCCGCGAAGCCTTGCTTGGCGTCGTTGAAGGCAAAGCCGACGTTGCTAATCGCCGCGACGCCGACGACATTCGCGAGCACGTTGTCGGGTGCGCACCACAATTGCAGCGCGCCGGAGCGAGTTGCGTGAGCATCTGACTGTCGCCGCCGAGAATGCTGTTCGGAAAGACGCTCAGTTCGAGACGGCCGTTCGTCTGCGAGCGGACCTTGTCGGCCATCGCTTTGAGCCGAACGTTGGTCGGATGCGTTTCGGGGTTGTCGGTTCCGATTTTCATCGAGAACTCGGCGGCCTCGCCCGGAAAGCGTACGAAGTTGACCGCGAGCGCGGTGGCAGCGGAGGTTGTCAGGAAGCGGCGTCTATTTTGCATGGGGCGCAGGCTTTCCGCGCTTTCGAGGACGCTGCCTTTACGCGATTCGAAAAACGCGGTCCAGACCCGTGGCACGCAGCGACGTGAGGACGCCGGGACGCGTCGCCTCGACGGCGAGGTTGCCTCCGCGATCGCGAAGGCGGCGAAGAGCACGGATTAGCTCGCGAATGACCGCAGCGTCGAGAAAACCGATCCCGTCGAGATCGACGGCGAGCACACGTTCCTTTGTCGCAAGCGCTGCGTCGACCGCGTCCTTGAGTGCAGCAAAATCGTATTCGGTTGCGGTTGAAGCCAGACGATGGTAATGCACGGCGGTTCACCTCCGCCGCGATCGTCTCGTGAAGCGGTTGACGGCCGGTTAACGCGGCTTAGGGAACTCGAAATCTGCCGGAGAAGAAGGCCCCATGACGCTGCTCGCGGTTTTACTCGCCGGCGCTTTGGCGCAAGCAAATTTGCAGCCATATCAACCTCTCGTCGCGGGAGCGCGCTACATTTACAGCTGCTCGGGCGGAATCGCCGCGACGCGAACGATCTCGAACGGCTCGATCAACGGCGTCTCCGGATTCGTGAACATGCTCTCGCTGACGATCCCGGGTCAACCCAGCGTGCAGCTCGGTGAGCTGCAAATGAACGACTCGCAAGGCACGAAGACGGGCGGCTGGCTTTTCGCGCCGACGTACCCGAGCGTTCAAATCAATCCGCCACAGCTCGAGCTCCCGATTAATCCGGTCATCGGACAGAATTTTTCGCTGCCGGACGGTTATGGCGGCACGATTACGGTTACGTACGCGGGTTTGACGACGGTAACGGGCTACGCGACCATTTACACCGGCGTGGCCGTCTTCAAAGAAACGGACAACGGACATCCGCCGCTGCCGTTCCCGCGCACCGTGTACATGGTGAAGGGCGTCGGCGAAGTACAAACCGATCTGGCCGCTTCGTCGCCGCTCAATTTGCCCGCGACGATCTGTACGCTCGCTTCGTACAGCATCCCATGAAATTCGCGGCTTGGGTAGGGCCGATCGTCGCGATCGTGGTTATCGCGAAGCTCGCCGCGGCCCAGACCGCGCCGAATCCGGCCATGAATGTGCCCGACCAGCTGGCCTGGACGCTCTTTCTGCAGGTCAACGCCGACGCAGCCACGCTCCGGAACAACGACGCGCTCTTCGAGACATGGCCGAACGATGGCGACACGTTTGCGATCAAGCCGGCGCGTTTCACGCGCGCGCACCATCCGCTGCGTCTCTCACCGCAGACGCTCGTCGCCGCGCACGATCCGACTCTCGAAGGTGCCGGCGAAGAAACGAACCGCAATCAAGCCGCGTACGACTTCATCGTCGACAATCACTTGTATTCGGTGCGTGGTTTGCAGGCCGCATACGGAACGACGCTGCGCTTCCCGGTCGACGCCGTCGAAGTCAAAGCCAACTGGTATCCCGTCGAGCGCATCCCCGGATACGGCGGCGAACCGTCGCAGGCATATCGCATCTATCATGTGAGCAAGGACGCGAGCGGTCACGCGTACGCGCTCGTCTCGATGCACATCATCTCGAAAGCCGTGCCGAACTGGACGTGGGCAACGTTCGAGCACGAGAACAGTCCGGCGCGCTGCGATACGCTCGGCTGCAGCGATACGTTCGGCGCGCAAGACACCGTTCGTGGCGCCGAATGCGTCACACAACGCAGGCTACGGCGCATGCCCGCACACGCGGCCGCTCGAGAGCGCTGTTTGCGCACGCAAAGATCGATCCGGCCTTCGCGCACTATTGTCTCAAAGGCACGCAGAGCGATTTCACCGACACGACCGGTGTCGCGCTGCGTCTCGGTAACTCCGTTACCGAAAACGGCTTCGTCGCGCAGTCCTCGTGTATGACATGCCATGCGCGCGCAGCTTTCGATCGCAACGGCAAGATGACGTCGTTCGGCGGATTCGATCCCGTGGGGAATCCGTTCGTCGGCGCCGTCAATCCGGCGTGGTTCTGGTCGCCCGAGGGCACAACGCGCATCGCGACGCAGGCCGACTTCGTCTGGTCGATTCCGTTCTGCGCCGTCGACGACACCGATCCGGCGAAACCGCAACCGTCCGCATTGTGCAGTCCGAAGCTCTAGGCTTTCGGACCCTCGCACTCGATCAGGTCTTCGCCGCAATTGAGGCAGTGATCGTCATTCGATTCCGCGCACGCCTTGCAAAACGCATGACTGTATTCGCAGAGCATGACGCTCTCTTCGCCGAGCAGCGACTTGCCGCACTTATCGCACGTCTGTTGCATCGCTAGTTTCGCAGGAGCCGAACCAGATTTTCGGGCGGCTGCATCCCGACGACTGCCATGCGATTCGGCCACGCCATCGCAGGAACGCCGCTCACGCCGGCGCGGTGTGCCGCGCCGATAAAGTCGTCGACCGTCTGCGCAAAGCGGTGTTCGGCCCATGCACTCTCGACGTCGGATGCCGATGCGCCGTAACGCTCGCGCAATCGGAACGATCGTTGCGAGCTTCGCGATGTCGGCCTGCTCGGTGAAAAACGCGCGCGAGACATCGTGATGAAATGCGCCGGAGGCATCATCGCCGCCGAGCGAGCGAATCAGCTCGGCCGTCTCGAGCGCCAAGCGCGAATTGTAGTTGCGCGAAGGCGGATCGATCGGGAGACCGACCATCTGCGCGGTGCGGATCAGGCGCTCGCGAATTGCGGGCCAAGCTTCCGGCGGAAAGGGTTTGGGCGCGCCTTCCGGCGGCGTCTCAGGATGCAGCTCGAAGGGAAGCCAGCGCAGCTTTGCGTCGAGCTCTCGTGCAGCTTGTTCGGCCCAGACCGAGCCGAGATAGCAGTACGGTCAAACAACGTCGGACCAGATGTTGATGATGCGCGGTTCGGGATTCATTTCGCACTGTACGTGTACGACGCGGGTTTCCACTCACAGACGCTGCCGTCGCGCATCACGAACGATTCGCAACCATCGACTTCCGGATTGAAGTCTGCATTGAGGGCTTTGGTCTGCGCCCAATCGACGTTGCTGTCCTGGCGCGCCGCGGCCCGAGCTTTCTGATATGAGAACTGTGGAGACTTGGTCAAGGGGTTGAGCGCGCGAACGAGAGTCTGTGCCTGCGTCATCCGTCCGATTGTAGCATGAAATATTTTTCGATTCTCGATCTCGTGCCGATCCGAAAAGGCGGAACGCCGGGTGAAGCGCTGGCTCGTACGATCGAGCTTGCCCAGCACGCCGAACGCTGGGGTTATCACCGCTACTGGGTCGCAGAGCATCACAATATGCCAGGGATCGGCAGCGCCGCGACCTCGGTCGTGATCGCGGCCGTCGCGGGCGCGACGAAGACGATGCGAATCGGCTCCGGCGGCGTGATGCTGCCGAATCACGCGCCGCTCGTAATCGCGGAGCAATTCGGAACGCTCGAAGCGCTTTATCCCGGACGCATCGATCTTGGTCTCGGACGCGCGCCGGGAACGGATATGATCACGTCGCGCGCATTGCGTCGCGATATTGCGACGACGTCGGATCGCTTTCCCAACGATGTGCTCGAGCTGCAGCGTTTTCTCGACGAAGGATTTCCGCAGCACGGAATTCAGGCGGTGCCGGGTACTGGCGCGAATACGCCGATTTGGCTGTTGGGGTCGAGTTTGTTCAGCGCGCAGCTCGCTGCGGAGCTCGGCTTGCCGTTTGGCTTTGCGTCGCACTTCGCGCCCGATCTATTGTTCGAGGCGTTGCAGATCTATCGCGATACGTTCCAACCTTCGGAACAGTTGGCGCAGCCGTACGCGATGCCCGCGATTCCGGTGATCGTTGCCGATACGGATGAAGAAGCGCGTCGATTACTGACATCCTCGCAACAAGCGACGGCGAATCTCGTGCGCGGCAAACCCGGGCAGCTTCCCGAACCCGTCGACGTTGCGCAGATCGAGCATCTCCTGACGCCCGAAGAGCGTGCTGCCGTCGCCCATCGTCAAATGTATGCCGCGGTCGGTTCGCCGGCGACGGTACGCGAGCGCATCGCCGGCTTCATCAAGCGCACGCAAGCCGACGAGCTGATGATCACGTCGATGATTTACGATCAGACCGCTCGTTTGCGCTCGTTCGAGCTCGCGGCGCAGGTGCTCAAAGAAGCGTAAATAAGCTTCCCAACATGAGTATTTCGAGAGCCATCGGAGCCGTCGTGGCGCTTGCCGCGATAACCGTGGGACTTGCCTACGCACCGCTCGGCGCGCAATCAACCGCGAGCAGCGCAGATCGCGATTTTGCCGTTACCGCCGCAGAGGCGAACAACGGCGCGCTCGTGCTGGCAAAGATGGCACTGGGGAAAACAAACGAGCCCTCCGTCCGTTTGCTCGCGCAACGCCTCATCGCGGATCACACGAAAGTAGGCGCACAGCTAAGCTCAATTGCAGCCTCGGAAACGATCAAGCTGCCGGCGAGCACGGAGCTGCTGCCGCAGGATCAGCAAACGCAGCAAATGCTTGCGAGCCTCAACTCACATCCGTTCGATGTGGCTTACGTCAATAGTCAAATCGGCATCCACAACGCCGCGATTTCGCTGTTTCAGAAGGAAGCGCAAAACGGTTCGGATCCAGCGTTAAAGCAGTTTGCGTCGTCGACGCTCCCGACGCTCCAAGCGGATCTCCGCTATACGCAGCAAGCTATACAGCAAGTCGCACCGCAGTGAGCTGATGGCCCGACAAGGACTCCATCCCCGAGGGTATAACCACTCCCGCTGCCCCTCGAGCGGGGGCAACGGGAGCGCCGACGTAGCTCAGTTGGTAGAGCAGCTGATTCGTAATTAGCAGGTCAGGAGTTCGAGTCTCCTCGTCGGCTCCACTCGCATGACGATCAAACCGTTGACGGTTCGCGCAGCTAGGCCTGAGGATCGCGACGCGATCTGGGCGATCCTCGAGCCGATGATCCGCGCCGGCGAGACCTATACGCTTCCGCGCGATATGTCGCGCGAAGACGCGCTCGCGTACTGGTTTACGCCCGGACATCACGTTTACGTCTACTTCGACGGCGAAGGCGAGATTCTCGGAACGTACTTCCTTCATACAAACGCGGGCGGCGGCGGGTCGCACGTCGCCAATTGCGGCTACGTGACCTCGGCAAACGCCACCGGACGCGGCGTGGCGCGCGCCATGTGCGCCCACTCGCTCGAGCTTGCCAAAGAGCTTGGCTATCGCGCGATGCAGTTCAATTTCGTGGTCGCCACCAACGTCCGGGCCGTGCGGCTTTGGGAGAGCTTCGGGTTCGAGGTGGTCGGCCGGCTGCCGGGGGCGTTCGCGCACCCCACCCAGGGCTACGTCGACGCCCTGGTGATGTTCAAGACGCTCGCCTCCTCTTAAGCCGCCCCGGCCCCAGGCCGATACCACCTGTGAATGCAGCCTCTCCCCCACCGCGCCCCGCACCACGAGGAGCGTCGTTCCGACGTTCTCGCGATGCTGCTTGCGCCGAGCTCGCCGTCCGAATTCCTCGAACGCTACTTCGAGAAGGAACCGCTCCACATCGGACGCGGCGACCCGAAGTATTTCCGCGAGGTTTACGACGTCGGCGAGATCGAGAGCTCGCTCATCGTCGGCGGAAACGATCACGATAAATTCGTTCTGATCAAGCACGGCGTGGGTCAGGTCTCCGTCGAGGATATGACGATCGAACGGCGGCATACGCGCGCGCGGCACACCGGCCGCACGCCGAAGCTCGTCCTCGATCCGCGCGTCGTCGTCTCGTATTTCGATCGCGGTTACACGCTGGTCATCAAAGACGCTTCGCTGTTCAGTCCGAGGCTGCAGAAGTTCGTGAACCGCGTCCAGCAGCGACTCGGCTTCTACATTCAAACGAACGTCTATTTCACGCCACCGAAGGCGCAGGGATTCGACGTCCATCACGACACGCACGACACGCTCGTCATGCAGATCGAAGGAACGAAGACGTGGCGGATCTACGATCCCGTCATTCAGTTGCCGGTCGAGACGCAGCCGTTCTCAAAAGAAGAGCACGGCAAGAAGGTCAAACTGAATCGTGAGGTCACGCTCAATCCGGGCGATACGCTGTACGTCCCGCACGGGTTCCCGCATGAAGCGATGACGGCCGAAGGCACGTCGCTCCACGTTACGCTTGCGATGTGTCCATTGCGCGTCATCGACTTGCTCGAAGCAATGATCGACTTCGCGGCCGTAACCGACGTCGAGCTGCGCCGCGCGCTTCCGCCGGGTTGGCACGAATCAAAAGAATTTCCCGCGCGCTTTGCCGCGATGCTGCACGAGCGGCTTCCAAAAGCGCTTCCGGCCGCGCACGTCCCCGCCCGCGATCGAGATGATTCTCCGCGATCTCTTTGCGGTAACGCGCACCGAAGCCGGCGGATCGTTCGGCGAATGGGAGCGTTTCATGGCGCTGGGGCCGACGAACACGGTTGCGATGCGCGACGACGCTCCGTTCATGCTGCGTCGTACCGGACCGAACATCGAGCTGCTTGATCGCAGGAAAGTCGCTCGCATTTCCGATCCGCGTACGCACCGCTCTTCGAGAAGCTGCAAGCGGGGCCGATGACGATCGGCGCAAGTCGACGCGACGTTGCCCGGAAACGTCGGCCGCTCAGCTCGTGAAGATGCTGCTCTTGGAAGGGCTTGTCGCGGTCAACTAACGCTACATGTCCAGGCCGCCGTTGATATTGAACACGGCGCCGGTAATGTAGCTGGATTCGTCTTCGAGCAAAAAGCGTACGACGCGCGCGACTTCCTCGGGTTTTCCGAGGCGGCGCTGCGGAATGCGCTCGACGATTTTATCGAGGATCTCCTTGGGAATCGCGCCGACCATTTCGGTCGCGATGAATCCAGGCGCGACGGCGTTGACGGTGATGCCGCGCTGGGCGAGTTTCGAGCGCGAGACTCTTCGTGAAACCGATCAGACCGGCTTTTGACGCAGCATAATTGGCTTGACCGATATTCCCGGTCTGACCGATTACCGAGCTGATGTTGACGATGCGGCCCGAGCCTTGCGCGACCATGTGCTCGAGCACCGATTTAGTCATCCGAAACGTGCCCGGAGAGATTGACGTCCATGACGCTCGGTCCAATCTTCGTCGGTCATTCGGCGCACCGTTTTGTCGATAGTGATTCCAGCGTTGTTGATGAGGAAGTCGATCTCTGCCCCACTGATCGACCGCTTCTTTGACGACACGCTCGCAATCCTCGGGCGAATGAACGCTGCCTTGATGAATCGAAACGTGCGAGCCGTCCTTTTCGAGCTCGGCTTTGAGCTTCTCGGCGCCCTCTTTACCGCGGCTGTAACCCGCCGCAACCTTGACGCCGGATTGCGCCAACATGCGCGTGATCGCGCCGCCGATTCCGCGCGTGCCACCGGTGACGATCGCAACTTTCCCGTCGCTGAACATCGTGTCTCCTCGCTAAGATGAATCTACAGGCGTTCGAAGATTGCAGCGATGCCTTGACCGCCGCCGATACACATGGTGACGAGCGCATACCGGCCGCCGGTTCGCTTGAGCTCGTAGATGGCTTTGATCGTGAGGATTGCGCCGGTCGCGCCGATTGGATGTCCGAGGGCGATTGCGCCGCCGTTCGGATTGACCTTAGCGGAGTCGAGTCCCAACTCTTTTGAGACGGCGCACGCTTGAGCCGCAAAGGCTTCGTTCGATTCGATGACATCGAGGTCGGAGATTTTCAAACCCGCGCGTTCGAGCGCAGTCTTCACGGCGGGTACGGGGCCGATGCCCATGTACTTCGGATCGACGCCGGAGTGACCGTACGACACCAGCCGCGCCATTGGTTTGCGCCCGGCGCGCTGCGCCGCCCCGGCTTCCATCATTACGATCGCGGCCGCAGCGTCGTTGATGCCCGATGCGTTACCGGCCGTCACGGTCCCGTCGGACTTGAAGGCGGCACGCAATTTTCCGACGCCTTCGAGCGTCGCGTCGGCGCGCACGTGCTCGTCGGTATCGAAGAAAACGCTACCCTTGCGTGATTTGATCTCGACCGGGACAATCTGCTCTTTGAAGTGGCCTTTCTCGATCGCCGATGCGGCGCGTTTCTGACTCTCGACCGCAAAGTTGTCCTGGGCGTCGCGTGAGATCCCGTATCTCTCGGCGACGTTTTCGGCTGTGATCCCCATGTGAACGGTGTCGAAAGGATCGGTGAGTGCGCCGACCATCATGTCGATCGTTTCACTATCGCCCATACGCGCACCCCAGCGCAGGCCGGTCACGCCGTAGATGCCGCGGCTCATCGATTCCGCGCCTCCGCCGAGCGCGACGTCGGTGTCGCCGAGCAAAATCGTCTGCGCTGCCGAGACGATTGCTTGCAGCCCACTTCCGCACAGGCGGTTAAGCGTGAGCGCCGCCGTCTCTTGCGGCAATCCGCCGTCGATCGCAGCGACCCTCGAGAGATACATATCCTTTGCGTCGGTGTGAATGACGTTGCCGAAAACAACGTGTCCAACTTCGGCGGGCTGTACGCCCGCACGTTTGACTGCTTCGCGCACGACGGTTGCACCGAGTTGCGTCGGTGGTACGTCCTTCAGGCTGCCGCCATACGTTCCAATCGCGGTCCGAGCGCCGCTCAGGACGACCACGTTTCTCTCCGCCATCTTTTCCTCTCGTGCACCGGGAGCGCGAGGCTTTCATGCGAGGCGTTCAAAGATACCTTCATGGTCGATCGTCCACCCATAGTGCGGCTTGAAAATGTCGACGTCTTCATCGAAGGGCATCACATCCTCAGCAGCATCACGTGGGAGATTTGCGATGGCGAACGCTGGCTCATTGGCGGTCCGAACGGCGCCGGCAAGACGACGCTCGCAAAGCTCCTTTACGGACGGCTACGCGTCGCCTATGGCGGTACCATCGAGCGCTTCGGTTCTTGCGATAATATGAGTATCGCAGATATTCGTCGCAGCGTCGTTCTGATCTCCGATGACGAGCAGCTTCGCTATGACTGGAACATCGCTGTCGAGGACGTCGTCGCGTCGGGTTTTTTCGCGAGCGTCGGTCTGATGCAGGAACCGAACGCTGAGCAGGCACTGGCGGCACGGAAACTACTCGAAGACTTTGGCATCGAAAAGCTGGCGAGCCGGCTCTTTCTCGAGCTATCGTTTGGGCAGCGGCGCTTGGTGTTGATCGCGCGTGCGCTTGTGCGGGCGCCGCGTTTGTTGATCCTGGACGAAGGACTCGACGGACTCGATCGTCGTGCGCGCGAGCGGGTCATGCGTCACATTCAAAAGCTGGCGTTCGATGGTACAGCGATCGTCGTTATCGGTCACCGTGAGAGCGACATTCCGGACTGGATCGAGAACGAGCTGCGCTTGGAAGAAGGACGCGTTACCGAAATCGTACGCCGCTAGGGATCGATGTTCGGTGCCGAGCTGTAGACGAAGATTGCGTCGGTGACGTAGCGTTCCCAGCTCTGATCCGAAGGATGACTGCGCACGCTCACTTCTTTATCGCCCGGGATACGCGAAACGATCCCGGCTGAACCGCCGGAATCCATCGCAAAGCCGTCGACGACGTGATAGCGAATCATCAGATCGCCGAATTCCGGACGTGTCATTCCGACCGAGATGTCGGGCCAACGTCCGTCGACTTCGAAGAAGAGTAACGTGTCGTCTTCGAGCCGCCCGACACCCACGACCGGCCAGCGAACGTCGTGCTCATCTTTCGCGGGCGCATCGGGATCCTCGATCCACTGGCCTTCGCGAATCAGCAGCGGGCCGCCACCTTCGGCGGTGACGATGTCGTCGTAGTCGGGCGTGAGATGATATTGGAGCTGTATCGTGTCGCCGACGCGCGGCGGTTTTGCTTCTGCGTAACGCCCGAAGGCTAGACCCATCGTTGCGGGCTGAACGTCGTCGATCGGACCGACGTGCAACACGCGGTATTCACCGTTCTCGCCAGGCGTCGTCCCCGGCACCGCATCGAGCGCAACGAACGTCGTGCCGATATGCGGACGCAGCTTTCCGAAGGCCGGCGTTACGATCCCGACTTTCCCGGGCGGGTAGACGTTGAAATCGTGAATTGGAATCGTTTGCTCGCCGTCGATCGCTTCGCCGGCGAACGTGTACTCATCGAAAGTGACACGATTGCCGCGATGTACCGTCATCGCGTAACGTTTGGTCGGCGAGCGCAGCAACTTGCCGGAGATTACGAGAACACCTTGCGGCGCATAGCTGCCGCCGATGTCGAAGTAGTCGCCGTCAATACCGAGCACGGCGCCCGAACGCTGCCCCATCGTCGACGTTCGCTCGCCGCCGGAGGTGACGTGATCGTCGGCCAAAACTGAATTGAGGCTTACCGTCGGATTCTTCGCGTCAACCGAACCGACGAAGATCGCAAGACGCCCGTGGTCCGATTCAAGCCGATATTTTGCGAACGCGACACCCGGCGCGGTTGCTTCCAAGTGCGCTTCGCGCAGGTTCGGCTCGGCGGCGACATCCAGCAGCAGCTTATCGAAGCGCGCGACGTCGTTATCAACGAGCCGGCCGACGAGTGTAAGCGGTGTGCCATCCAGAGAGCCTTCGATCATCTTTGAACCGATCGAATCCGCATCGATAACGAGCTTGCCGTGTAAGCCTGCGATCGTGTGCGTTGGCGCACCGAGCTGGAGCGCACCGCCCGCGAGCTCCGCATCGGCGTGAAAATCGAGCGCGCTCCCGTGCGTCGATTGCGCCGATAGCGTGACGTCCTTGAGCAGACCGCTCGAGGTCGCGATCTCGAGATCGGATGACGCGGCGACGGCAAGCATCGGTGCAACCGGAAGCGACGATGCATCCCAAGTTTGAATCGTGATGCCGGCGTCTTCGTTGGTTTCGCCGTGGAACGGATAGGATGTCCCCTGATCGACGACATCTCCACGAATGTTATAGGTCAGCTTCTTGCCGTTCGCACGAAGGGTACCGCCGATCGACTCGACGTCGAGTGCATTTTGCACTTGGAACGAGCCTTCGCTTACCGCAACGCTGCCGGGGCCGAGTTGCGCAGCCGCTTTCGCAATCGTTGCCAGATCGGCACGCGAGACGACCGCAGTGGGGTGATCGAGCACGACGCGCGGAGCGTCCTCGCCGAAATCGATATCGGCTCGTGGGACTTTTAGAATTGCAGAGCCACTCGCGTTACGCAGCTCGAAGTTCGTCGCGACGAAATGCCGCAGACCGCCGGAAAATGCAACGCTATCGGCATTCATCTCGGCACCGGTCGCGCCGTGCACGGCGTGCGCCAAGAAGATTCGGGGGAAGACGGCACTCATTCCAACGAGTATCGCAAGAATGAACACAGCACCAACCGCAACGATGAGCCGGAGCACGGGGTCTGGGGTTTCGATGGTCAAGTGGCTTGCCCTGGGCGCACTCGTTTGCTTGCTCGCGGTCCCAGCTTCCGCACAAAATTCGTTACCACAAGTTGCGCCGGGAGGTAAGACGCCTTACTTGGCAGTTCTCGTGTGGCACGACGTCCTGCCGGCCAAAGAGGTCTGGTTCGATACGCCGCTGGCGATCTTTACCCAGCAGCTCGACGCGATTCACAAGGGCGGCTTTCACGTGATCACGCTCGAGCAGCTACGCGCGCATCTCGAGCATGGTGCGCCGGTGCCGTCCAAACCGCTGATGCTGACCTTTGACGACAACGGATCGGGAATCTATGCATTTGCGTTCCCGCTCCTCAAAAAATATAACTATCCGGCGACGCTCTTCGTGCACACGAATTTCGTCGGAAAGACGACGAGCAAACATCACAACACGTGGGCGCAGCTCGCCGAGATGGAGCGCAGCGGTCTGATCGACGTCCAAAGTCTGACCGCGAATCATCCCGAGGACCTACGAAAGCTGCCGGATTCATATGTCGTGCACGAGCTGACGCTTTCGCGATTCTCGCTTCGTGCGCGGTTAGGGAAGACGATTTACGCGCTCGTTTATCCCTACGACAACTACGACGAACGCATCGCGCGGCTTGCAGCGCAAAACGGCTACGAGCTCGCCTTCTCGGAAGATTGGGGGAACGCAGGCGCGTCCGATAATCTTCTGATGATACATCGCTACTCGATTCTTACGCGGTTCGATCAAGCCTTATCGGACGTTAGCGCCAACAGTCGCTGATCGCTGCCTTGCGGGCGGCGGCGCCGGTCGGCGGCAGCTGTAGAAGATCCTCGATCGTGCGCAGCACCGTATAGTGATCGACGGGTTCCTTGTACACGCCCGGCTTGACCATCGGGCCGAAGAAGAGCGTCGGGATGTGGTTGCTCGCGTCAAAGCCTTCGTCCCACGTGAGAACGAACAGCGTGTCGTGCGTCGCGCCCCACGCCAGCAACGGCGCGATGTGTTTCGCGAGCCACGCATCGCCCATCGCGATCGTCCCGTCGTGCATGTCGTCGTTCACGTCCGGGATGATCATCGTTGCGGCCGGGAGCGAATCGTACGAGCGCAGCGCTGAAAACGGTAGACTCGCGCTCGCCGGAATGTTCGAGAACTGCACCCATGGGACGTGCTTGCGCGCGTACGGTCCGGCCCAGCAGCCTCTGAAGCCCGGCGACGGCATCGATTCAGCATAACCCGCGAAGGCGCGGTGCGACGCGAACAGCTCGCTTGCGAGATTCGGCGCGTTCGCCGGGAAGCCGGTCGCGGGGCAATCATTGCCGTTGCCGTTCACGAGCCCCGCGAACAGCGCGAAGTAATTCGGCAGGCTCGGATGCAGCTCGGCGTGCGCATTCACGAAGAGCGCTCCGTCGCGCATCAATTTGTTGATGTACGGCGCGTGCGGGTTGCCCTCGATCTGCGCGAGCGTCTTGTTTTCCTCAACGACGATAACGACGTGCTCGACCTGTGGCAGCGCTGAAGCGCTTTGCGCGGGTCGTGAGGTAGCGAGCAAGCTCAGAGCGCAGAGGATCGCGGCGACGTATTTCACGTTGCTCCTCTACTCGCAATTATTTCGGCTGGCCTATTGACACAGCTATAACCGTATGGTTATATAACCGTATGGTTAATGTTGGGGGCCTGGACGCGGTTTTTGGGGCTTTGTCCGATCCGACTCGCCGGCGCATCGTCGAGCGGCTTGCCCGCCAGCCGATGACGGTCGGGGAGATTGCTGCCGGATTTACGATCTCGCAGCCGGGGATCTCGAAGCACGTCCGTATCCTTGAAGAAGCTGGGATTCTCAAACGCGAGATCGACGGTCGCGTGCATCGCTGCCGGCTCGATCCGAATACAATGGCCGCTGCTTCGTCGTGGATCGACAAACAGCGCGAGTTCTGGAACTCCACCTTCGATCGCCTCGACGCACTTCTCGCACGCACATCTAAACGAAAGAAGAAATGATGACGACGACCGAACTCGCTTCCCCCTCGAAGCTCGTCCTGCGGCGCACGTTCAAGGCGCCCGCGCAAAAAGTATTCGATCTCTGGACATCTGCCGACGGAATGCGCCAGTTTTTCTTCCCCGGCGACGTGAAGGTCACGAAACTCGACGTCGATTTCCGCGTCGGCGGCAAATACAGCATCACGTTCGTCAAGTCAGACGGCGAAGTGTTGACCGTTTTCGGCGAATATCGCGAAATCTCCGCACCCTCGCGCTTCGTCTGCACCTGGACCTGGGAGGAAGACGCTCCGGACGAGATGGTCGAGACGCTTCTAAGTCTCGATTTCAAAGGACGCGGCAACGAAACCGATCTCGTCCTCACGCACGAGAATCTTCGCAGCGTCGAATCGCGCGACGGTCATGCCGAAGGTTGGGGTAGCTGCCTCGACAAGCTCGCGCAAGTCGTCTCGTGAGTCCTGGAGCGCTCGGCTGCCGTACAACTTAACACTTGTCCAATGCCTTTTTCAGGATAAGTGGGTATGGTAGCTCTGTGATCAAGAAAGAGTTGCGAGCGATCTGGTCCGGGATGCAGCACGCGTTTCGACAGATCGCTCGCTACTACGGCAGGTCGTCGTAGAGTTTGTAGAGCGCGGTGTGATCGAGCTCGCCGTCGCCACGATCGACGACTTGCTTGACCCGATCGAACGCCGCCTTCGCAGCGGGTAGCTCGAGTCCCACGCGCGCACAGGCATCGAGAATGTTCTCGCGGTCTTTCATGTGCGTCTTGATCGGACCGCCAGGAACGAAATTGCGGTCCAGCATGCGTTGACCCTGACCCTCGAGGATCTTGCTGCCGGCGAATCCGCCGAGCATCGCCTCGCGGACCGTCGCCGGATCGACGCCGTGCGCGCGCGCCAGCGCAAAGGCTTCGGCGACCAGCTCGACGGTCGAGGCGACGATGAGCTGATTGCACATTTTTGCAATCTGCCCGGCGCCGGCGTCGCCGATGCGGACCGCGGTCCGCGACATCGCCGTGAACACCGGTTTGGCACGCTCGAAGGCCGCTTCGCTTCCGCCTGCCATCACGGTCAGCGTCGCATCAATCGCGCCTTTCTCGCCACCGCTGACGGGCGCGTCGATTGCCTCGACGTCTTTCTTCGCGAAGGCTTCAGCCAGCTCGCGAGCGTGAGCCGGCGAGGTCGTTCCCATGTCGATGAAGAGGGTGCCGGCGCGAATCCCGGCGAGCGCACCGTCGGATCCGAAGATTGCCTCGTGCGTCGTCGGCCAATCGATCAGCATCGTAATGACGACGTCGCATTGCGCCGCGAGCTCCTTTGGGGTCGCGGCCGCGATCGCGCCCGCGTCGAGCAGCTCTTTGAGCTTCGATGCCGTGCGGTTTTGCACCACGACGGAATAACCGGCGCGCAACAGATTGCGTGCCATCGGCTTCCCCATGAGTCCCGTACCGATAACTCCGACTACGAGGGGCATGTCCATCCTCCGAACGTATTCTGAAAGCAGCCGATCGACTGCGGAAACAGCAACCGCGGCAGCCACAGTACGAGTTGCGGAAAGACGATGATGAGCGCGATCACAATGAAGAAGATGACGTAGAGCGGGAGCGACGCGACAAGCGCGCGCGGCCACGCCACTCCTTGCAGGCTCGACGAAAGCAAGAGCGCGAGGCCGTACGGCGGCGTGATCAGGCCAAAGGCCAGCGTTACGATGATGCAAACGCCCATGTGCACGGGCTGAATGTTCCCGAGCTGCATCAGCTCGAGAAACAGCGGCATGAAGATGATGATCGCCGGAATGCCTTCCAAAAAGTCGCCGACGATCGTCAAAATCCCGACGACCAGGAAGAGAATTGCGGTTGAGCTATGACCGGCGACGTGCTCGATCCAACCCGAGACGACCTGTGGTCCACGCAGATACGCAAGCACCCATCCGAATGCCGACGCGGAGGCGACGGCCATCATCGGCAGCGCGTACAGAGCGCCCGCCATCACGAAGTTCCCGCCAAGCTTTCGAAAATGCGTGCGGTTGATCAGCGGCAATATCACGCAAATGACGTAAACGAGCGCGACCGCTCCGGCTTCGACCGGCGTGAATTGTCCGGTCAGAATCCCGCCGACGATGATGATCGGAATTACGAGCGGCAAAGCTGCGATTTTTACGGACTCCGCGATGTGCCCGAACGTCGCGCGCTCCTTGCGAATGCCCGCTGGTCCGAAAAAATACGAGTAAACCATCAGGCCGATCGCGACCATGACACCCGGCGTTGCACCGCCCAAGAACAGTCCGCCGATCGAGACGTTCCCAACCGAACCGTAGACGACGGCGAGAATGCTCGGCGGAACCATGTTTGCGATGGTTGCGGCCGCCGCGATCAGTGCGGCTGTGAAGGCCGGGTCGTAGCCTTCGCGCCGCATCTCCGGACCGAGTACCGTGCTGATCGCGACGACGTCCGCCGTCGACGATCCTGAGATGCCGGCGAAGAACAAGCTAAAAACCGCGACAACCTGTGCGAGTCCGCTACGAAAATGTCCAACGAGCGCTTGTGCCAGGACGATCAGGCGAGACGTGATGTTTGCCGACATCATAAGCTCGCCGACGAGCAAGAAGAACGGTACAGCGAGGAGATTGATCGTGTTGATGCCGTTGAAGAGTTGGCCCGCCATCGACGGTAAGCTGACGTGCGTGAACAGCACGACCGTCAGGAAAACCGATGCCATCATCGCAAAGGCAACCGGCACGCCGAAATAGCCGAGAAAGACTGCGACGAACGTCATTACGAGAATGGCGATACCGGCGCTTGCGCTCAAAGCGGCCGCTCCAACGCTACTTGCGCCAAGATCTCTTGCAGGTCGCGCGGCTCGCCGGGCTCTTCGAACCCGTTACGCCAGCCGTTGACGAGCGACTCGATTGTGAAGATGACGATCAGCACGCCGCAAACCGGGATCGCAGCGTAGAGGACGGCGATCGGCGTTTCCGACGGTACGAGAAAACTGCCGAAGCCGGAGAGATAGTTGATGTAGCCGGCGACGATCATAACAAGCGCCACGATGAGCACGATAAGCCGCCGGAACGTCTCGAAAAATTTGCGGCGTGCGCCGGTCATCTTCTCGACGACGGCCGAGATCTTGAAATGCGTCTCGCGTCGCACGGCGACCGCGCCGCCCAGAAACGCGCCCCAGACAAAGAAGCCGAGCGAGAATTCCTGCGCGGTCAGCCATGGGTGCAAGATGATGCGAAAGAAGACGTCGCCCAGCTCGGCGACCGTAAAGCCCGCCAGGCAGATTCCGGCCGCGCACATCAGCGCGAATTCGAGCGGATCGAGCGCGCGCCACTTGAGATGGCGCGCGCCCTCCGAAACGATCACCTAGCCTTTGAGTGCACGGACTTGCTTGAGCAGCGCGACCGCGAACGGTCCGAGGTCTTTTGCCTGTTCGTCGATGACCGGCTGCGCTCGTTCGATGAAACTACCCTTGTCGACTTTCTCGACAACCTTGACGCCGAGCTTTTTGAGAGACTCGACGGCCAGATTGTTATTGTCGACGGCTTTCTTCGGGCACTGCGGATGCGCGAAGTCGAAGGCTTGCTGGACCCAGTGCTGCTGATCTTTGGTCAAGCTCGTCCAGGTTTTCGTGCTTACGAGGAGGGTGTAGTTGTTCGCTTCGTGATCCGTCATCGAAAGAACCGGCGCAACCTCGTAGTGTTTGTTCTTTAGATAGACATCGGTCGAATTTTCGGCGATCTGTACGACGCCGGTTTGCAACGCGGTGTACACACTCCCGAACGCCATGTGCACGGGAACTGCGCCGTATGCCGTCATGAAGGCATCTTCGGTTTTGGTCGCTTGGACGCGGATCTTCTTGTTTTTAACGTCGTTGACGTTTGCGATGTCGAACTTTGCGTACATGTCGCGCAAGCCCCATGTCATGAGACCCAGCGACATCGCCCCGACCACCGTTTCGGCGACCATTTTCTTGAACGTGTCGTTGATGCCCGGATCGAGAACCGATTTGACGCAGATCGCCACGCTCGGATAGAGATATTCAAGCGAGAAAATGCCGGATTGCGGTGAGATCGCTGCAGAATTTGCCGTCGCGTTGATGCAGAAGTCCATGTCGCCGGAACGGACTTTTTGTGCCATCTCCGGCTCCTGTCCCAACTGCGCACCCGGATACTGTTGAATGATCATCGTTCCGTTCGAGAGATCGCGCAGCTTGCCGCCGAACGTATCGCCCGTGAAACCGTAGACGGTATCGTGCGGCTGATCGTAGCCGAACGAGAAATTGCGAGCCTCCGCCGCGCGTACGAACGCCGGAAAACTCGTGATTGCGGCCGCCGCTGCAGACGTCGCAACGAAAGAACCACGTTTCATACTGGATCCCCTCTCCAGACGAGTTCTGACCCTGTATGCGAGCAGCCGCTAAGCTCCTCTGCGTAGGCTGGGTTACTGCACACGGCGCGCAATCGTGGTAGGCTCTGGGCATGACACGTCCCGCACTGCTCACGCGACTCGGCGCCTTCTTTGCAGCCCTCTCGGCGTCGGCATCGCCGCGCCCGGCAGCAGCGACCGATTCGGCTTGGAATCTCAGTGAAGCGGAGTGGCACGCCCGCTTGAGCCCGGCCGCGTTCGCGGTGCTGCGGCAGCACGGCACGGAATACGCATTTTCGAGCCCGCTCGATCACGAGAAACGCCACGGCATCTACGATTGTGCCGGCTGCGATCTGCCGCTGTTTTCGTCGAAGACGAAGTTCGACAGCGGGACGGGTTGGCCGAGCTTTTACGACCATTTGCCGAACGCCATCGGAGAGTCAAACGATAATTCGATGTTTGAGGCGCGCACCGAAGTGCATTGCAGCCGCTGCGGCGGTCATCTCGGGCACGTCTTCAACGATGGCCCGCGCCCAACCGGATTGCGCTACTGCATGAACGGCGTCGCGCTGAACTTCAAACCCGAAACTTAAATGATCGTTGAGGTGCGAACCTACACGATCAAGCCGGGGTTGCGGGATCAGTTCATCGAGTTTTTCGAGCGGCGCGCTATTTCCGAACAACAGGTGCTTGGGATAAAGCTACTTGGTCCGTTGCTCGACGCCGAGAATCCAAACGTGTTTGTGTTCTTGCGCGCCTTTCCCTCACTCGAGGAGCGCGACCGAATGAAAAGCCTCTTTTATGACGGGCCAGTATGGAAGAACGAACTCGAGGGGATCGCGATGCCGATGATCGAGAGCTATAGTGTCGTGCTGACGTCGACGACACCGGGGTTCGTCACGTTTTGAAGGATTCGGTCGCTTCTCGCGCCTAGCGAAGGGCGTGGTCAAACACCGCGAGACGCACACGAGCCCGAAGATCGCACTTCGCGACGTCGTCATCGGCTTGTCCGATGGTTTGACCGTTCCATTTGCGCTCGCCGCCGGCGTTTCCGTTGCTGTCGCGTCATCGAAGATCGTTGTTACCGCCGGTCTCGCGGAGATCGTCGCCGGTTCGATCTCGATGGGGCTCGGCGGCTATCTCGCAGCCCGCACCGACATCGATCAATATCTGAGCGAACGCGGTCGCGAGTTGCGCGAAGTCCAGCTCGTTCCGCACCTCGAGCGGGATGAAGTACGCGACATTTTCCGCGAGTATGGCTTGGGAGGTACCGAGCTCGAACAAGTCGTCGATCACATCGTTGCCGATCCCGACCGGTGGGTCGACTTCATGATGCGCTTCGAGCTTGGCCTGGAGCGTCCGCACGTGAACCAGGCCCCCGTTAGCGCGTTGACGATCGCGATTTCGTACGCAATCGGCGGACTCGTCCCGCTTATTCCCTATATCCTGATTTCGGATGTTCCCTATGCGCTGCTCGTCTCGATCACGCTGACGCTCGTTGCGCTGTTTCTCTTCGGCGGCTACAAGGCGCGAATGACGCGGACGCCGCGTTTGCGCGGTGCGATACAAACCACGCTGATTGGTGCGGCGGCAGCCGCCGCGGCCTTCGGCATCGCGCACCTCATCACGGGATAAGCATCAGCAGCGCGCCGAGAGCGAGCGACGCGATGCAACCTTCGAACGACGCCGTGTAGCCGAACGCGTCGATCAACCTGCCGCCGACAAACGGGCCGAGCGCCGCCAGAATCGCAATCGGTATCCCTTGAAAGGCAATGATCGAACCGTACGCGCGCCGCCCGAACCGCTGCGCCATAATCGCGCCGCGCAGTGGCGAGAGCGCGCCGTATGCACCGCCGAAGATGACGACGTAAAAGATAATGGGCGCGATCGCGTGCGCGTTCAAGAGAATCATGACGCCGAGCGCTTCGAGCGCAACCGCACCTGCGACGAGAAACTGCAGCGGAACGTAACGGCTCGCGTACACGACGATCGCGCGGCCGGGAAGGTACGCGATGCCGAAGAGTCCGACGATCGAAGTCACGAGCGGCGCCGCGAAGCCGCGCGACGTCAAGAAGATGATGTGCTCGATGATGACGGTCGTGCTCGCGAAGAACGAAAGCGAGATCGTCACGGTGATCAACCAGAACGCGCGTGTCCGAATTGCTTCTCCGAAGAGCATCCCGGTCGCCGGCGCGGCCTCGCCGCCATCGGGATGCAGACCGAGATCTTCCGGATGACGGCGCACCAAGAGTGCGTGCAACGGCAACGTAATTGCGACTTGAATTGTGCCGAGCAGAACGACCGCTTCGCGCCAGCCGAAGGCCGCGACCAGCGCGCCGTTCAGCGGATAGAACAGCGTCGATGAAAACGCGCCCATGAACGTCAGGGTCGAGAGCGCGTTCATACGCCGGCTTTCGAACCAATTTGCGATGACCGTGAACGAAACCGGATAGTACGTCAGCGCCGTCCCAATTCCGAAACCCGCGCCCCACACGATGTAGAATTGGGAAAGTGTGTGCACCTGTCCGAGGAGCACGAGCGATATCCCCATTACGATCGAACCCGCCGACATCAGCGTGCGCGCTCCAATTCGATCGAGAGCGCGGCCGACGCCGAATCCGAGAATGCCCGAGACGAGGACGGTCAACGAGTAGCCACCGTTGATCGCCGTTTTGCTCCAGCCCAGATCCTGCGCGATCGGACCGACGAGCACGCCGATCAAATACTGGCTCGTACCGTACGATACGATCGTCGTGATGCCGAGCGCGACGACGATCGTCCAGCCGTAGTAATGCTTCAGGCTTTGGCGGTTTGTGGCACCTCGGCGAGCACCCTTTCAATCGCGGCTTCGATCCGATCGTAGCTCTTGTCGCCGGCCTGAAAATGACGCAGCTTGTGCTCGCGATCAAAAAGGTAGTACGCAGGCACAAATTGATTGTCGAAACGTTCGACGATCTTCAGATCGTTATCGAACGCGGCGCGATGCGCGATGTTCATCGCGCCCAGTGCGTCGTCGACCGCGGCTTGCAGGTCGAGCTCTTGCGGAACGCGCGGTTGATGAATTGCAACGAAGAGCAAACCGGCCGGTTCGAACATCCCGCGCCAATGCGCGACTTCGCCGACCACGTCGTGACAGACGTAACACGTCATCGACCAGAAGTGCACGAATACCGGGCGTCCGGCAAGCTCGTCCAGCGAAAGTTCCGGTCCATTGATCCAGCGTGTCGCCCCCTCGAAAGAAGGGAGCGCATCCCGCACCCTCAGTGCCATGGGTCTACCATTCCCCGCTTTCGCTGTGCCGACACAGCGTTCGAACGCTCGCACGCTGTAGCTTAATTTTTCGATAATTTCAAGCAAGGCAGCCGGGAAGCGTGCCATGCGAAAAGGAACTGTCGTGGGGCGATGCGCCTTTCCATCAGGGCATTAGCCCTTTTTGTTTTAACCACGCTCTTCGTTGCGGCCGCACGGACCCCGGCGGTGCACGCGCAAGCTGCGTCGGAAGCTGCAACGGCGGCTCCCGCGCCCGGCAGCCCGAAGCCTGAGAGCTCTCCCAGCGGACAAGAACCGGTCGTCCTGCCGTCGCCCGCGTTACCGGCAAACGTTCCGTCGGCAATCAAAGCGTTGCTCAACGTCGCGCCGCAGACGCCGCAGTCGTATGCGACCTTCATGCACAACGCGCAGCTGCAGACGGGGCTCATCAATCTCATTCGCAAGGATGACGATCTGTATTTGGATCTCGGCCCGCAAGATTTCGGGAAGACGTTCATCTTCGCGCCGTCGCTGGCGTCGGGTCTCGGCGCGGGAACATTCGCAGGCCGGCTCTACGATCCGATGCTCGTGCAATTCCAGCGCATCGGTCATCGCATATTTTGGATCACGCCGAACACGGATTTTGCATCACCGCAAGGTACGGCGGCCAAAGCGCTCGCGATTTCAACTGCGGCGTCGATCATCGCGGTCTCGCCGATTCTAGCTGAAAACGCGACGACCGACCACGTTGCGATCGCACCCGTGCTTTTCCTGACGGATCATCTCGACATCGGCAAAGATCTTGCCGCGGCCGCCGGGGGCGGGTCGCCGGCCGGTGGATTGATGCTGCTCCTTGGCGGGCCGCACGCCGGTTTCGCGCTCGATCCTTCGCGTTCGTATTACGTCTCGACCAAAGCGCTTCCGGACAATGACGAGATCACGGTCAATCTGACGTTCAATGGAAGCGGCGATCTGCAAACCGTCCCGGATACGCACGGTACGCCGATCAAGGTACATTACAGCATTCTCGAAGAGCCTGCGCGCACGGCGCAGTTCGTTCCGCGTAAGGCTGACGACCGCATCGGCTACTTCCTCGAGACGCAGAAGCACTTCGGGGACGACAAGACGCCCTCACCGTTCGTGCGCTACATCGATCGCTGGGATCTTTCGAAGGGCCCGATCGTGTTCACGATGACGAACGAGGTTCCGAGCGAGTACCGCAATGCGGTCCGGCGCGGCATCTTGGCATGGAACGCGGCGTTTGCGAAGATCGGTTATCCGCACGCAATTCGCGTCGACGATCCGCCGTCCGATCCATCATTCGATCCCGACGATGCGAAATACAATTCGGTTCGTTGGATCGATCAAGATCGCGCCAGCTTCGTTGCGGCGACGCCACACATCTCCGATCCGCTCACCGGCCAGATCTTGCGCGCGACCGTTACCATCGACGGTGAAGCGCTGCGCAGCCTGCGCCGCGGATTCGTCGACAACATCGTACCGTCGCGCGTTCCGATCGCCGCATATTCGCCGTATGCGCCGTTCTTCTCGGATTCGGGTTTGAAGCCGAACGCGGCAGCTGCCGCACAAAGCTCCTCCGCAATCGCGGCGCTCGCCGATCCGTGTCTCGCGGATTTCTGCGAGTACGGCGAAGCCCTCGAATCCGATGCGGCGTTCGCAGCGCTCGCGCTCTATCCCGGACTACGCGAGAGCTCGAATGCGACGACGAAATACGTCAACGAGTACATCGAAGCCGTGACCATGCACGAGGTCGGTCACGCGCTCGGCTTGCGCCATAACTTCGCGGCTCCGTCGGTCTATTCACTGCACGACGTCGAGAATCCGGCGTTCACGGCGAAGCACGGTATCAGCGCTTCGGTGATGGCGTACAATCCGGTTGACCTGGCGCCCCTCGGTCGGCCGCAACCGGATTTCTTCCAAACGCAGCTCGGACCTTACGACTACTGGGCGATCCAATACGGATACACGCCGAACGGCTCGGTCAGCGCGCTGAAAGCAATCGCGGATCGGGCGGGCGAGCCGGATCACGTCTTCGAGACCGATGAGGACGCAAGCGGAGCGTGGGCAGTCGATCCGCGCATTGCGATGTTCGTGCTCTCGAGCGATGCGATCGGATGGCACACACAGCGTTTCCAGATTGCGGATCATTTGCTCGCGACGCTCGACAAACGCTATCCGCGCGACGATCGCACGTACAACGACGAGCGTTTGGCGTTCTCGACGATCCTCGGCGAGTACATGCGCTCAGCGCTGTTGACGACCCGTTGGGTCGGCGGTGTCTTCACGTCGCGCTCGCATCGCGGTCAAGCCGGCGGGACGGCGCCGTTCGCACCGGTTCCGCGAAGCGATCAAAAACGCGCTTTCGATCTGCTCGACCGTTACATATTCTCCGCACGCGCGCTCGCGCTGCCGCCGAGCCTGGTCGAGCATCTGGGTCCTGACCGGTTCCACGGTTGGGGCTCGCAAGGCCTGACCTCGCGTCCGGACTTCCCGCTCTCGGCGTTCGTCGCCAACGTGCAAGATACGATCCTCTACTCGATCTTCACGCCGGTCAACATCGCGCGCATCAGCGACCAGTCGCAATTGGCGCCGGGTAAGACGATGTCGCTGCAAGATCTCTTCGAGTGGTCGTCGTCGGCGGTCTACGACGACGTTGCATCCGGGACGCCGATTCCGGCGATGCATCGCGAGATGCAACGGCGTTACACCGATCTGCTCTTGCAGATTGCGTTGCTGCCGTCGTTCGCGCTCGATCAGCTGCAGATCCCGTACGAGACGCAAGAGCTGGCACGTTACGAGCTCCATCGCGCCGGGGGCGAAGTGCGCAAGGGCCTTGCCTCGCGCGGACTCGACGTTGCGACGCGAGCGCATCTCGCGGAGCTCTCGTCGCGTATCGCTCGCGGACTCGCGGCTCAAAACACCCGAGCCTTATAGGGCTATACTCAGCCTCTCCGAATCATTTGTATGTAGGCAGCCGCCGTCGGGAGTGTTGCCTGGGACGACGCTGAACCGCCACTCTGTCTTGTCGCTGATGAGATATGTTTTCCGTCGGGGATCATTCGGTGGGACGCCGAGGAGTGCTTGCCTGACATCCGCGTAGGCGATCGGGCTAGCCTTCCAATAGAAATGTCCGCTTGCGTATTGAACGTTCTGAAGGCAAAGGAAGGTCGATGCGTCGATGACCGTCACCGGACTTACGGGCGGCTTGTTGGGATATTCGATATACCCGAGACGATCGTGCTGATGCAGCCATCGTGACGTCCCTATGACGTGATCGATGTCAGATCTGTAGATGGTAACATTTTTCGCGATTGAAGCGATGCTGACCGCCGCTTCCTGGAACGTCGTGAGATCGATGTCCGGAGCGATGAAGAAAACGTTTCCAATTTTCGGCTTCTTGTCTGCGGGGTACTTGGTCTGGAGCAATTCGAGCGCGGGAAACAGGACGCGATTCCCGAGACTGTGCGCGATGAAGTGGATCGTGTTGATCTTGAGCCCCGTGCCGGCCGTACTCGTCAGCAAGGCATGAATCAGCTCCGTGAGATGCGGATACGTCCAAACCGTTTCCGTCTCATCGGAAAAAAAATGTACGTTGAAGATATTCGGAAACTGCGCATTCGGCGACGACGGATAACTATACGCTACGACGGGAAGCATCGTGAGCGGAGAAGAAGTTCCGCCAACTCCGTTCGCGATGATGCGTCCATCGCCCATGCCGCCGTCGAAATTCGTGCAGCACCCGTGCACCCAAAGAACGATTTCGTGTTTCACACCAGGATGCGCCGCGAACCAGTTCTCGAGTTGCAAAAGCAGCTGCCTTTGGTACGGCGGGCCGGCCGGTTTCAGGAACGCACTTGCGGCACCGGTATAATCAACCGTTCCGTATGTGAAGCACGAGAGCGGGTCGTTACAATTTGAAAGCGTCGGCGCGTTGTCAAACGCGAGCGGCGAGGTTCCGCGTATTGCGCGGTCGGTCACGAAGAAAATTCTCTCCTTATGACCTGTTGCAGGAGGAGGCGTTGCCGACACGGCTACGGGCGCTGCGAGAGTCGATAATAAGCTGTTTTGAAGCGCCAGCGTATTGCTGTCGACGGGGACCGAGAACAATGGTAAACCGCCCTCGGGCTTGTAAAGCGGCAGCGTCGGAAATTCTATCCGCTTGCTCGACAGTGTGAAAAGAGATTTCAGCGGGGGCAGCGGCGCGTTCTTGTTGACTGCGAGCGCGAAATATTGTCCTATCGGCAAACCCAGAAGCTGGAATTGCCCTTTCACGTCGGTTACAGCGGTGCGAACGGCGTGTCCATCGGGAAATTTGTAGACGACAATTGGTTGGTCCTCGACGGCCGGCCCGTCTTTGCCGGCAGTCACCGTTACCGTTATCAGCAGCGACGCGGGCAGCCCCACTTGCTGAGGAGTTAGGGCTGGCGGAGCCGGCGCGCCGCTCGCGGCCTGCCCTCCAAGGAGCAATAATGCAAGCGCGAAAGCGCGTTGCCAAATCATTTTCATTATTGCGATTCTCACACCAAAAGCCGCAGGGCATGTAAGCTGCCCTACGCTGCGTACTGAGGACGATAGCACATCGTAGAAAAGGCGTCCATCAATAAAATGAATTTCGAGCGACTAGCAAAATTGATATAATCGAATGCACACGGCGCTGATCGGCATCGGTTCGAACCTCGGCGAGCGGCAAGGCAATATCTTGCAAGCGCTCCAGCGCCTGCGCACGCGCGTTCGTATCGATGCGGTCTCTTCATTCTATGAGACGGTCCCCGTCGGCAACGTCGACGGGTCCGAAATTTCTCAACGCGGCCGCCCAGCTCTCGACCGATCTCGATCCGGCTGCGCTCGAGTCATTCTTTCGCGACGTCGAAACCGCGATCGGGCGGCGCCACGAGCATCTTGCTGCGCGCGCCATCGACATCGACTTCTTGTACTACGACGATCTCGTCGCCGATCTCGGCCGCTTCGAGCTGCCGCATCCGTACATCGAACAGCGTCCCTACAATCTGATTCCAGCTGGCCGAGATCGCCCCGGAGTTCGTCGATCCCGTTCGCAAGTCGACGCTCGCCGAGCTTGCCGCGCGCGCCTCGCACGACGGCGTCGTACGCAAGCAGCGCGCTCTGCGCTTCGACGTCGATCGTCAGAGTCAAGAACCCGAGCACCGTCTCGCGCTCAGCCGTGTCGGCGTAGCCAAGATCAAGCGCATCATTCGCTTGACGCTGCGCGGCCGAAAAATCCCGCTCAATGCGGAGTTTTCGATGGTCGCCGATCTCGAACCGAATCGCGCCGGCGTGCACATGTCGCGCTTTTCGGAGCTGCTCGAAGAGGTGTTGCTCGAAGTGCTCGCGCGCGGCGAGCCGGCGTCGACGGTTGAGGAAGTCGTCGAGCGCGTGGCGCGCGAGATCGTCGTCTCGCAGCACGCGCTACGAGCCGACGTTCGCGTGCGCGCCGAGTTCGGTCTCGAGCGTTGGACGCCGGTGAGCGGAAAGCGCACCGAAGAAACCTACGCACTCGTCGGGATCGCACACGCCGACCGGCAAGGGACGCGACGCGCGGTCGGCGTCGAAGCCGAAGGGATGACGGCGTGTCCGTGCGCGCAGCTGATGGTGCGCGAGCATTCACATCGCGAGCTGCTCGAAGCCGGCTTCAGCGAGGCCGAAGCGGATCGCGCGCTCGATGCGCTTCCCTGTCGCGACCCACAATCAGCGCGGTAAAGGTACGCTGCTGATCGGCTCGACCTCGGATCGTGGCTCCGAGATTCGCGCCGAAGATCTGGTCGAGATCGTCGAGAACTCGATGTCGAGCGAAACCTACGATCTGCTCAAGCGCCCCGACGAATTCTTTGTCGTCAACAAGGCGCATCACAATCCGCGCTTCGTCGAAGACGTCGTCCGTGAGATCCTTGCGAGCACGCTTGCGATGTACGCGGATTTCCCGGACGAGACGTTCCTTGCCGCAACGCAGCTGAATTACGAATCGATTCACAAGCACGACGCGTTCGCCGAGGCATTCGGGACGTTCGGCGAATTCCGGCGCGAGTTGCGCGAGGGCGTCTATGTCACCGAGAAGACGGAACTTCCCGCATGGCTTCGCGCAAGGTCGCAATTCGAGACCGCAGCGAGGGATGCGAGGAGATAAGCAAGCCCGGGAATCTGGGTAGGATTAATTCGAGGTGTGAAAACCTCGGACGCCGCGGACGCCGGCTCAGTCGAGCCGTTACGTCAATGCGGCCGATGCCGCGTGCACTTATAAGCAATGGAGGAACCAGGTTGAAGAAAGTTACCAGCATTTTCCTCGCAGCATTCTTTGGTTTGGCGATGTTCGCCGGCGCGATGCCCGCACCGGCGTCGGCGCAAATGTCCATCGGCGTTCGGATCGGACCGATGCCGCGGGCCGCGCGCGAAGTCGTTCCAGCCGCCCCCGGACGGTACTATCACTGGGATGCCGGACATTGGCGTGCCATGCATGGCCGCTGGGTTTGGGTCCCGGGTCATTACGTTCGGAGGCTATATCGGGTGGACATTGGGTCCCGGGTCATTACAATGACGCTGAAGGCACAAGTTTGGGTTCCGGGTCACTATCGTTAAGCCAAGACTCTCGAACTGAGAAGAACGCCGCTCGATTTCGAGCGGCGTTTTTTTATATCAGCGAGATTTCTTTTTTCGGACGCGGCGTCGTGACAAGCTGATCGAGCATCGCGTGCGCAAGCTCGACGCAAATCGGATCGTCGATTTCTTCGACACGTCCGGCATCCGCAAGCTCCATCAAGCGCGGCTTGATCGGGATGCGCGCAAGGACCGGCGCGTGCGCAAGCTCGGCGACGCTCTCGGCATGTGAAGGTCCGAAGACATCGTAGCGATGACCGGTGTCAGGCGCTTCGAAGTACGACATGTTTTCGACGACGCCGAGAATCGGCTTCTTGAGCTGGTGGATGAGATTCGCGGCCTTGCGCACGATCATCGTCGCGAGCGCTTGGGGCATCGTGACGAGCACGACGCCGTCGACGGCGAGCGACTGCAGAACCGTTAGTGGTGCATCCGACGTCCCTGGCGGCAAGTCGATCAGCAGCACGTCGAGATCACTCCACATCACTTGCTCGTAAAATTGACGGATCACGCCTGAAAGAATCGGACCGCGCCAAATCATCGCGGTGTCTTCCTGATCGCTCAGCAGGTTCGAGGAAACGATTTCGATCGCGGTGCGCGAGATCGCGGGAACCATGAGCGGCGGCGGTGGTTGCCCGTTTGGTCCGGGTTGTCCGTTCGGATCGTGCATGAGTCCGAGCGGTTCACGTAGATTGAACAGCCGTGGTATCGACGGACCCGTGATATCCGCATCGAGAATGCCGACTTTGAGATTCTGCGAGCGCAAACCGACCGCAAGCATCGCGGTGACGAGCGACTTTCCGACGCCGCCCTTGCCCGACATGATGGGCACGACATGCTTGAAGCGGGAGCGGCGCGCGAACTCGCCGGGTGCGCGGCGTAGCGGCGTGCGGTCGTCATCGGAGACGGTCGGCGCACTACCCGTACGCAGCGCTTCTTCAAGTGCGGCGATAATCGGCTCAACGCGCAAGCCATGTGCTTTCGCGCCGGCTTCGATATTCTCGTATTTGTTGACGCCGCAGCCGCCGCAATGCAGGCCGAACTTGGTGAGCACCTGCTCGGCTATCGGCATTGCCTCGACGAGCTCTTTGATGTTGGTCTTCGGCCCGAGCTGGATATCTGAGATTGTCGACATTACGACCTCATGACTTCGCGAACTCTGCCGAGGTTCCGGTGGCCGGCGTAAGAGCGCGTTGGACGCTCACGATCGCGCCTGCGGCCGCAATCGAGGCCGCAACCCATAGCGCGATCGGTCCGGCTTGCGCGATTGCGGCGTGCGGTGCTCCGGCGACGAACACTTCGCGCGCGCCGAGCATTCCGAACACGACGGCCACGAGCGCGGCGCCAAGCGATTGTCCGAACAGACGCGCGGTTGCGACCATCCCACCGGCGGTGCCGGCACGTTCGCGCGGAACGCTGGAGAGCAGCTCGCGATTATTCGGTGATTGGAAGAAGCCAAAGCCAATGCCGGCGATTATCTCTCGCCAGATGATCTCGGCCGCACTTGGGTTTGCCGGCATTATTGCTAGCAACGCGAGTCCGAGCGCCATCACTCCCGAGTCCGAACGTTGAAAGGATCCATGCCGGATAGCGATCGGCCAGCCGACCCGCAAACGGCGCGACGACCGCGATTGCGAGCGGCCACGGCGTGAGGAGCAGTCCGGCTTCAAACGGCGTGCGTCCCAAAACGGCCTGAAAGTAGAACGGCAGCGATACGACCGCTAGGCCTTGCGCCGTATACGAGCAGGCCGACGTCGCGGACGAAAGCGAGAACGCCGGACGCCGGAAGAGCTCGAGCGAGACGAGCGGCCGTGTCGCGTGCATCTCGCGTTGAATGAAGAGTGCAAGCGAGATGATGCAGATCGCAAAGCATCCGGCAATCGCCGCTTCAGTTCCACGATGCGCCACGGCCTCGACGCCGAGCGTGAAGAAGCTGAGCGCGAGTCCGATCCAGACCGCGCCGGCGAGATCGTACTGCGCGCCATGTTCCCGTCGTCGGAAACTTCGGCATCGTCTTGAACGACGCGATCAAGTCGAGCGTTCCGATCGGGACGTTGATCATGAACAGCCACGACCAGTGCGCGATCGCAAGAATCGCGCCGCCGAGCGTCGGACCGGCTGCTGCGCTCGTTGCGACGGTCAAGGCCATCCAGCCCGTTCCGCGCCCGAGCATGTTGGGCGGATAAATCCGCCGGATCATCCCGGGCTGAATTCCCATGATCATCGCTGCCCCGAGGCCTTGCAACATGCGCGCGGCGATGAGCTGCGGTAGCGAATGCGAGAGCGCGCAGAGCAGCGAACCGAACGTGAAGAGCGTCAAGCCGGTGCGGTAGACGTATTCGAAGCCGATCAGCTCGCCGAGCGACGCAAACGCAAAGATCGTTGCCGTTATGACGATCTGAAAAGCGTTGACGATCCAAATCGATTGCGTCGGCGAGGCGTGCAGCTCGTGCGAGATCGTCGGCAGCGCAACGTTCGCGATCGAGGAATCCAGCACGGCCATGACCGTCGCCGTCTGAAACGTCCAGAGCGCCAGCCGGCGCTGAAGAACCGGAAGACCTTGTTCGATCAGCTGAACGCCTGTTCTGCGTGGTACGAGCTGCGTGAGAGCGGGCTCGAGACGACTTGCCGGAAGCCTTTGCTTTCGCCGAGGACGCGCAATCGATCGAACTTCTCGGGCGTCACGAACTCCGCGACCGGGAGATGCCGTTTCGTCGGCTGCAAGTATTGCCCCATCGTGAAGATGTCGACACCCGGCTTCGCGCGCGTCGTCCATCGCTTGCTCGATCTCGTTGTCGTTTTCTCCGAGGCCGAGCATCAGCGACGTCTTCGTATAGCGGACTTTGCCGCTTTGCGTCGCGTGCCGCAGGATCGAGAGCGACTGATCGTACGTTGCGCGGCGGTCGCGCACTTGTTGTTGTAAGCGGCGAACGGTCTCGAGATTATGCGCGAGCACTTCGGGCTGCGCATCGAGCACGACGTCGAGCGCGGCCGAGATCGCCGGCGAAATCGCCGGTCAAACATTCGACTTTCGCGTCGGGCGCGATCTTGTGAATCATGCGCACCGTGTTGGCGAAGATCGATGCGCCGCCGTCGGCGAGATCGTCGCGATCGACCGCCGTGAGCACGAGATATTTCCAGCCCATTTCGGCGACCGCTTCGGCGACGCGCTTTGGCTCGAGCCAATCGACTTCACCGCGCGGATTCCCGGTCTTAACGGCGCAGAAATGACAGCCGCGCGTGCACGTATCGCCGAGGATCATGATCGTCGCGGTCCCTGCGCCCCAGCACTCCGCAAGGTTCGGGCAGCGCGCTTCCTGGCACACCGTGTGCAAATCGAGGCGCTTGACCTTGCCGAGAACGCTCTCGTACTGCTCGCCGGAAGGCAAGCGCACTTTGAGCCACGGCGGCTTGCGAAGAGTATCCACTATCGTTTATGAGGCTTTCCGCAGTCTCGGTTTCTCTCGACGCCTCGAGCTACGGTAGATTGCTTCGCTCGCGCTGACAGAGAAAGTAACATCGAAGACGCGCGAGAGCTCTTCGAGCAAGACGTCTTTCGCGTCGTCGTATGAGACGAGCCGTCCAGTCTCGTGGCTCAGCGACGTGATTCCGCGGTCGACAAGCCCGCACGGATTGATCAAGCGATCGTAGTCGAGCGTCGTCGACGCGTTCAGCGCCATGCCGTGCAGTGACGTCATCTTTTGCACCGCGAGACCGATCGCGCAGATGCAGTTGCTTCCGACCCAAGCGCCGGCGTGCGCGCTCCAGCGTTCCGCCGTGATGCCGTAGCGTGCGCACGCGCCGATCGCCGCTTCTTCGAGCTTGCGTACCAGCGGCACGACTTCGCGAAAGCGCGGAAGCCGCATGATCGGATAGATGACGACTTGTCCGGGTCCGTGATAGGTCACGTCGCCGCCGCGCTCGATCTCGTGTACCTCGACGCCCTGCGCAAGCAACGTCTCACGCGGGACGAGCAAACTGTTCGTTTTTCCTTGGCGCCCGATCGTAACGACGGGATCGTGCTCGACCGCAATCCAGACGTCGCGCTCGCGACCAGCCGCAACTTCAGCGTGCAGTGCACGCTGAAGCTGCCAAGTCTCCGCGTACGACCGGCGTCCGAGATCGAGAAGAAGAGCAGTCCCGATGGCGTTAGACTCCGACGGGCTGTTTTCGGTTTTGGATTGAGGATGTGAATCGCTTTGCCGTGTATTGCTTCGGCGGCGTCCAGGATCGATTCGGTCAGCGTCGGATGCGGATGGATCGAGAGACCGATGTCTTCGATCGTCGAGCCCATCTCGAGCGCGATGATCCCTTCGCCGATCAGCGATTCGGCTTGCGGCGCCACGATGTGCATGCCGAGGAATTGGTCGGTCTTGGCATCGCCGATCAGCTTGATCATGCCGCCGTCGAGATCGTTCATCGTTCGCGCGCGTCCGCTCGCTACGAGCGGGAATTTCCCGACCTTGATCTCGTGGCCGGCGGCTTTCGCCTCTTCCTCGGAAAGGCCGACGGTCGCGACTTCGGGATCGGTGTAGACGCAATTCGGAATCGCAATCGGATCGAACGCGGCCGACTTGTCGCCGGAGATCGCTTCGGCCGCGACGACGCCCTCTTTCATCGCTTTGTGCGCGAGCAGCGGACCGCCGGTGATGTCGCCGATCGCATAGATTCCGTCGACCGCCGTCTTGCGGCGCGCGTCAACGGGGATGAAGCCCTTGTCGTTCGTCTTCAGTCCCGCGGCTTCGAGATTCAATCCGTCGGTAACCGGCCGGCGTCCGACCGCAACCAATACCATCTCGTATTCGCGCGTCTCGTCTTTTCCGCCGGTAAGCTCGCCGTTCAGCGTCGCTTTCACGCCTTTGCCGGTTTTCTCAATCGTTTTGACCGACGTATTGAGCGCGATCTCGATTCCTTGCTTCTTGAGAATGCGCAGCAGCGTCTTGCCGATCTCGAGATCCGTGCCCGTGAGAATCTGCGGCAGCATTTCGACGACTTGCACTTGCGCGCCGAGCCGCTGATAGACGGTTGAGAATTCGAGTCCGATCACGCCGCCGCCGACGATCAAAATCGACTTCGGAATTTTCTTCAGCTTTACGGCATCATCGGAGTTGATGATCGTCTCGCCGTCGCGCGGCCACGCCTTGATGTCGACCGGCGCGCCGCCCGTCGCAATGACGATCGCTTGCGCGGTATACGTATCCGTGCCGCCGTCGCGTTTCTTGAGCTGCACTTTATTCTTGGAGACGAACGACGCTTCGCCGTATGCAAATTTCACGCCGTTACCTTTGAAGAGCGTGTTCACGCCGCCGACGTTGGCCTTGACGACCTCTTGCGTGAATTTTTCGACGCCCTCGCGATCGATCGTGGGTTTCGCGACTTTGATGCCGATCGAATCGGCGTGGTCGATTTGCCGCACGACCTCGCTCACGTGTAGAAGCGCTTTGGTCGGAATGCAGCCCAAATTCAAGCAAACGCCGCCGACCTCGTCACGGTCGAAGCACACGACGTTTTTTCCGAGCTGCGCGAGCCGAATCGCGGCATGATAGCCGCCGGGCCCGGCACCGATGACGATTGCGTCGACGGTCTGGTCAGCCAAGGTATATTGTCTCCTCTTCTATCTTCTATGAGCGGCGCGGGCGCGCGGGCGGTTTCGAGAGATAGCCGCGAATTGGATGGCAGTGCGAACGATTGGATGGGGCGAGATCGCGGCCAGACTCGACCGCGATAGTATTGTTCCGATCTACCGTCAGATTTACGAGCACCTGCGCGAGCAGATTTTGGCTGGCGTCCTTCCCGAGTCGACGCGGCTGCCCCCGGAGCGGACGCTGGCTCAGCTTCTCAACGTCAATCGCTCGACGATCGTGCACTCGTACCGCGATCTCGCCGCCGACGGTTTGATCGAGCAGCGGGTCGGTTCGGGCTCGCGTGTCGCCTCGCCGCTCCCCGTCTCGCCGGCGGATCGCCACACATCGGTCCCCTGGTGGGTCACGCTCCCGTCCTGGCGGGTCGGCGAGTTCCCCGCGATCCTGGGCGAGCTGGCAGCTTCGCCCGAAGCGCTCTCGGACGGGCATCGCCGGATCGCGTTCGTCCAAGGCGTGCCGCCGGCGACACCCTCGCCGCTCCCGGACCTCTCGGCGTCGTTTGCGCGAGTCGGCGGCAACGTCGACTTCGTGCTCTCGTACGGTAACAGCGAGGGCTACATTCCGCTGCGCGCTGCGATCGCGCGCCGAATGCGAAACCGGGGTTGCGCGGTCCAAGAGCGGGACGTCCTGATCCTGACGGGATCGACGCAAGGCATAACGCTCGTCGCGCAAAGTCTGGCCGAACCCGGCGATGAGATCATCGTCGAAGCGCCGACCTATCCGGGTGCGCTGCAGATCTTCCAGATCGCAGGTTTGCGCGCGATTCCGGTTGCCGTCGACGACGAAGGCATGCGCGTCGATCACGTCGAGGCGATTTTGCGCACGCGACGTCCGCGCTTCATTTATACGATGCCGTCGTTGCACAACCCGACCGGCGCGACGATGAACGAGGATCGCCGCGAGCGGCTCGTGACGCTTGCGCTGCGTTCGGGCGTTCCGATCGTCGAAGACGATCCGTACGGCGAGCTTGCGACGGTCGCGCGCGAACCACTCGTCGCGAAGAACGCCGAGTACGTCGTCTACATCAGCTCGTTTTCGAAGACGATCGCGCCGTCGTTACGTCTGGGCTGGTTGACCGCGCCGCGCACGATCTTCGAGCGGCTGCTCTTGCGCAAACAATCGATCGACATGGCTTCGAGCATGTACATGCAAGCCGGCGTGAACGACTATCTGGAAGGTCCCTACGATCAGCACCTGGTCGCGCTGCGCGAGGAGCTGGCGCTGACGACGGCGCATCGCGGACGATGCCGTTTCGCAATATTGGCCGCGCACCGTGCGCGTTTGGCCGGCGCACGGCGGATTCTATTTGTGGGCGACGACGCCGCGCGAGATACGGACACGCTCGCTGCTCGACGAGTCGGAGCGTCACGGCGCGTCGTTCTTGTTCGGAGAAGCGTTCTTCCCCGGCTCCGGCGGCGATCACAGTCTTCGATTTGCCCTCACGCCGGTCGCGCGCGATGAGATTGCGGAAGGGATCAAGCGCATTGGTGCAGCTCTCGCCTAGTTCGGAGCTGCTCGCGTGGTACGGTGTGCACGGCCGTGCGACGTTGCCGTGGCGTACGACGCGCGATCCGTATCGCATCGTCGTCAGCGAATTCATGCTGCAGCAAACGCAAGTCGAACGCGTCGTCGATCGCATACGAACGATTCGTCGATCGCGTATCCGAGCTTCGAAGCTCTTGCGAGCGCAGCGCGCGCCGACATCGTGCGTGCGTGGAAGGGGCTCGGTTACAACATGCGCGCGGTGCGCTTGCACGAGCTGGCGCAGGCGGTCGTCACGCAGTTCGACGGCACGATGCCGTCCGAAGTCGAGCAACTGCGCGCGCTTCCAGGAATTGGGCCGTACACTGCCGCGGCGATCCGCACGTTTGCATTCGAAATCGACGACGTTGCGATCGACGTGAACCTGCGGCGCGTCGTGCACCGCCTGCAATTCGGTCTCGAGCATCCGCCGAGAGCAAACGCGACATGAAATCGACGACGCAGCCCGCACGCTCTTGCCGAAAGGACGTGCGCACGACTGGAATTCGGCGATGATGGACCTTGGCGCGACGATCTGCACGGCCCGCATGCCGAAATGTGCGCAATGCCCGCTGAAGGCCGCTTGTGCTGCTGCACCACACGGTGAGGCGGAGATCACGCGCAGCTCGCAAGCGCGCATTGCCGCGAAACGGCAAGGTCCGCAAGCGCGGCTTCCGTTCCCAAAAACGCGTCGTTACGTCCGCGGCCGTATCCTCGATCACCTCCGCGCATTGGATCCTGGGGCGGTTGTTTTGCCTGCCGATTTAGTCGCACGCGTCGACTTCGCGCGTGGTTACTCGTTCGATGACATCGTCGACGGAATGGAACGCGACGGCCTCATCGTGCGTGACCTTGGCGGCATAAGACTTCGTTAGAACCGCACGCCGAGAAAGGGGGAGCCAGGACCTTTGCGAACCGCGCAACCTATGCGTCTTAACCGAACCGGGATTTTTGCAAGTCTGATCGTAGCCGCGCTGGCACTTTCGCTGGCGTCGTGCGGTGGCGGAGGATCGACGACCCCCAATACGACCGGGACTGCAAGCGTCCGGTTCATCAACGGCTCGCCCGACGCCGGCAACATCGACGTTCTTGTGAACGGAAAGATCGTTGCGAGCAATATCGCGTACGGCCAGATAACTGCTTACGGCTCTCTGACGGTCGGAACGTCGCCGCTGCCGCAGGTCGCATTCGTCAAAACCGGGACGTCGACCAATATCTTCCCGTCGAACGGTACGACTCCGCAAACCTTTCAGCTCGGCGCCGCCACAAGTTCGAAGCTAACGGTCGTCGTCGAAGGACGTGCGTCGTTGATCGGCTCGCTCGGACTTCAAGTCGGGGCGTTCGTTGAACCGACGGTCACGCCGGCCACCGGTCTGTACGCCGTCGTCTTCCATCACGCGTCGCCGGCAGCGTCGGCGGCTTCACCGAACGGCGTACTCGTCGGTCAAGTTGCGCTGGGACCATCGCCGTCGTACACGGCGTTCGGATCGATGCTGTTCGCGACGACGAACGGCAGTGGAAGCTCGCTGGTCGGCTTGAACAATCAGCCCACGTTTACCGGACCGCCAGGCGTCGGCTTCTGGGTAGGGCCCGTCGTGATCCCGACAGCGACGCCGATTCCGGTCACGACGAGTTCCGTATCGCCGAGCCCTTCGCCGACGTCGACGGTAACGCCAATCGCGTCGCCGACCGTCTATGCCGTTACGCTACCGGGACCAGCGGCCCCGATTCCGTCGCCCGCAGGCGATTCATTCCCGGTCACCGGCGTCGACATGAGCAACGTCAACCAATCGATGCCTGATGGAACTAATGCCGTGTTATTCGTCTACTTGATTGATTCGACCGCGACGCCAGGGACTGGCAGCGAAATGGTCGGAACTTTTACGAACTAGCCCACGAGGGAAGATCGGAGTAGCGTTCTTCCTTCCACGGATCGGCGTCGTTGTTGTAGCCGCGCACTTCCCAAAAGCCTCGTTCGTCGTGATCGAGAAATTCGAGTCCGCGCAGCCACTTGGCGCTCTTCCAAAAATATTTTTTGGGAACGAGCATGCGAACGGGTCCACCGTGTACCGGTTCGATCGGTGCGCCCGCATATTCGTAAACGATCATCACGTCGTCGTCGAGCATGACCGAGAGCGGAAGATTCGTCGTGTAGTCATTGTCGGCGTGCTGAATGACGTGCGTGACGCCGGGCTTGAGCTGAGCGCGCTTCGTGATCTCGGAAAACGGCACGCCTTTCCAGCTCGTCTCTTTTTTTGACCAGCGCGTGACGCAATGAATGTCGCCGTTCCACGTCTTGGACGGCATCGCGCGCAGCTCGTCCCATGAAAGCTCGAACGGATTCTCGACTAAACCATAGACGCGCAAGCGCCAGGTTTTCGGGTTGATGTTCGGGACGTCGCCGACGTGCAGCACCGGGAACCCGGTCGTGAGTGTCTGGCCCGGCGGTACGGTCGGGTCTTGCTTCAGGAACGGCATCACCGCATTATAACAGGCGTGCCCAACATACCGTTTCCGAAGCGGAAAGTGCCGCTCGAGGTCGCCCGCAAGGAGCTCGAGATCCTCGAGAAGACCTATCCGCACGCCGCTACCGCGCTCGACTACGAGAACATCTTCAACCTTCTGATTGCGGTCATACTCTCGGCGCAGACGACCGATGTTGGCGTCAATCGCGTGACGCCGTTTCTGTTCGAGAAGTATCCGACACCGCAAGCGCTCGCGAATGCGAAGCTCGGCGACGTCGAAAAGATCATCAAGCCGACCGGCTTCTTCCGAATGAAAGCCAAGAGCATCGTCAACGCTGCGAAGGCGCTCGTCGCGAACTACGGCGGCGAGGTGCCGAAGGATCGCGAGAGTCTCGAATCGCTTCCCGGCGTCGGACGCAAAACGGCAAATGTGGTCATGTCGGTCGCCTTCGGCGAAGCCGCCATCGCCGTCGACACCCACGTTTTCCGGGTCTCGCACCGGCTCGGCTTGTCACTCGGGAAGAACCCGCGCGCCGTCGAGGACGATCTGGTCCGGATCGTTCCGGTGCAGAAGCAACCCCATGTCAGCCACTGGCTGATCTTGCACGGCCGCGCGATCTGCAAAGCGCCTTGGCCAAAATGTGAGGAGTGCCCGGTCGTCAAGCTCTGCCCTACGCCGCCGATTCGCGCACGGGTTCTCAAGAAAAAGGAGCGCGGCCGATAAGGCCACGCTCCAGTAGAATGAGTCCGTTTTAAGTCGAAATTTTACTTCTTTTTCTTCTTGGTGGCCTTTTTCTTGGCCATTTTCTTCTTGGCTGGCATTAGCGAGCACCCCCCTCCGTGCGAAGTTACCGGCTAATAGCCGGCGTCGCACTCGACTAACGAATGTCGAGGCTGGGACGTTTCTACTCTCGCGGAGCCGGTCCTTTGCCGACCATTTTCCGTGCGATGACGATCCGCTGGATCTGCTGCGTGCCCTCGTAGATTTGCGTGATCTTGGCGTCGCGCATCATTCGCTCGACCGGGTACTCGGTTGAGTAGCCGAAGCCGCCGAGGATCTGGACCGCGTCGGTCGTCACGCTCATGGCGACGTCGCCGCACTTGAGCTTCGCCATCGCCGCGAACTCGGTTGTGTCGGCTGCGCCCTCGTCACATTTGCGCGCAGCCTCGTAGAGCAGCAGCCGCGCCGATTCAACTTCGGTGCGCATGTCGGCCAGCATGAATTGAATGCCTTGCTGCTGCGCGATCGGCTTGCCGAACGCGATCCGCTCCTTGGCGTACTGGGTCGCGTAGTCGAGTGCGCCTTGCGCAATGCCGATCGCTTGCGCGGCGATCCCGGGGCGAGACTTGTCGAGAACTTTCATTGCGATCTTAAAGCCTTCGCCTTCGATCCCGAGTAAGTTCGACAACGGCACGCGGCAGTCGACGAAATTGAGTTCCACCGTCGGCGATCCGCGGATCCCCATTTTTTTCTCGAGCTTGCCGATGTTGAATCCGGGCATGCCCTTCTCGACGAGAAACGCACTGATGCCGTTGGGGCCTTTGCTCGGGTCGGTGATCGCAAAAACCGTCACGACGTCGGCGACGCCGCCTTGCGTGATCCAGATCTTGCTGCCGTTCAGAACGAACGCATCGCCGTCTCGCGTCGCGGTCGAGCGCATCGAACCCGCCGCGTCCGAGCCGCTACCGACTTCGGTGAGCGCATAAGCGCACAGAAACTCGCCACTTGCAAGCTTCGGAATGAAGCGCCGTTTTTGTTCGTCGCTGCCGCCGATCATGATCGGCAGTGTGCCGAGCTCTTGCACTGCGATGATCAGCGCGCTCGACGCGCACGCCTTTGCGACTTCCTCGACGACTTTGACGTACGTCACGAACGAGCCGCCGACACCGCCGTATTCGGACGGAAACGGAACGCCGAGCAAGTCGTTTTGTGCGAAGAGCTCTTTGATGTCCCACGGAAACTCGCCGCGCTCGTCGATCTCGGCGGCGCGTGGTGCGACGCGCTCGGCGACGAGCGTGCGCACCATGTCGAGAATCATCGCTTCTTCTTCGGAGTCGTATTGCGGCGGCGCAATGCCATAGTCGTTGCGCCTTCGCGCAGCCTCCGCAGGCGACCTATCCCTCCCAGAGAAGGCACGCGAGGTGAGTGCCCCAACGCAGGCCGTCTATCGGTGGGAGCCGAGCAAAGAGCAAATTCGCGACGCGAATCTGACGCAATTGCTGGCTCGGATGAACGTCGATTCGTACCCGGCGTTACTCGAAGCCATCGCGCGCGACATTCGTCCGTTCAATCAAGACGATGGTCGAGCTGCTCGACTTGCATTGGGATCGGACGTGGGACGAGCTGCTGGATCTTTCGCACGGAAAATCGTTCGCGCGCTGGTTCGTCGGCGCCGAATATAACGCAGCTGCGAACTGTCTGGACCGCTGGGTTGCGCGCGGTCGCGGCGAGCAGCGCGCGATCGTTTGGGAAGGCGAAGACGGCACGATCCGTACGCTCAACTATGCGGAGCTGCGTGGCGCGGTTGCGCGTCTGGGTGGCACGCTGCGCGCGCTCGGCGTGCGCAAAGGCGACACGATCGGCATCTTCATGCCGCTGATCCCCGAAACAGCGATCGCGCTGCTCGCGATCGCGTACATCGGCGCGATTGCGGTGCCCGCGTTCTCCGGTTACGGGCCGCAAGCGCTCGCAACGCGACTCGCCGACGCGAATGCGAAAGTTCTCTTGACGGTCGACGGCGTTTCGCGGCGCGGCAAGCCGGTCGCGATGAAAACCGTCGCCGACGAAGCGCTTGCGGATGCGCCGAGCGTCGAGCACGTGCTCGTCTTTCGTCGCGCCAAAATCGACGTGCCGATGCAAAGCGGCCGCGATTTGGATTGGGAGACGGCAGTCGATTCGCACGAACCGGTCGTCACCTACGAGCGCACCGGGGCGAACGATCAGATGATGCTGCTGTACACGAGCGGCAGCACCGGAAAACCGAAAGGCGTCGTGCACGTGCACGCAGGCTTTCCGCTCAAAGCGATGATCGATGCGTGGTTGTGCACCGATTTGCGCGCCGGCGACCGGATCTTGTGGTTCACGGATATCGGTTGGATGATGGGTCCGTGGTTGATTTTCTCTGCGCTTGGAATCGGTGCGACCGCCGTGCTGTACGAAGGGACGCCCGACTATCCCAAGCCGGATCGTTTATGGAGCGTGTGTGAATCGCACGGCGTGACGCATTTGGGGATTGCGCCGACCGCGATTCGCGCGTTGATGGTGCACGGTGCGGATCCCGTGCGCGCGCACGATCTTTCGCGCATGCGAATTCTCGCGAGCTCCGGCGAACCGTGGAATACCGAGCCATGGAAGTGGTTCGCACACGTCGTCGGCGGCGATCGTCTTCCGATCATCAACTATTCCGGCGGAACCGAAATTTCCGGCGGGATCGTCGGGTGTTTTCCAACGATGCCGCTCGTTCCGAATTCATTTCACGGGCCGATTCCCGGAATGGTTGCGGACGTATACGATGCCGAGGGCAAGCCCGTGCGCGGCGACGTCGGCGAATTGGTCGTCACCGAACCGTGGCCGGGAATGACGCAATCATTTTGGGGCGGAAGCGCGACGCAGCGTGACGACGTCCGCTATCTTGCATCGTATTGGGAACGCTTTCCGGGCACGTGGGTGCACGGCGATTGGTGCATCATCGACGCCGACGGTTATTGGTATATTCGCGGACGCAGTGACGATACGATCAACGTGGCGGGAAAGCGCGTTGGCCCTGCGGAGTTCGAGAGTGCGCTCGTATCCGATGCGCGCGTCCGCGAGGCTGCGGCGATTGCTGTTCCCGACGACATCAAAGGCGACGTCGTCGTGTGTTTGGTCGTAGCGAAACGTCGCGAAGACGAAAGCGACGCAATGCGCTCCGAGCTGATGGGCGTGATCGAGCGCGTCATGGGAAAATCGCTTCGGCCGAAGGCGATCGCATTCGTCGACGACCTTCCGAAGACGCGCAATCTCAAAGTCATGCGCCGCGTCGCGCGGGCTCGCTACCTCGGCCTCGATTTGGGCGATCTGTCGGCCTTGGAGAACGTCGGTGCTCTGGAGGCCATTGACGCCAGACTATGTTAGGGCAAGCTAGGAGTCTTAAGTAGGCATGCCTAATACGGTGCCTACGGAGGACCGATGTCTCGTCGAATTGCTCTCACGACCGCCCTCATTGGGCTTCTTTTCGCCGCCGGCCTGCGCTCGCGGCCGGTTGTTGCGCTTCCGATGTTTGCGCACCAGTACGGCGTGACATGCGAAAAGTGCCATTCGGTCATCCCGCACCTCAATGCGTTCGGGACCGCGTTCATGGCCAACGGCTATCGGATACCAGGTGTGAAGCCGGGTCCCGCGTTTCCGATCTCGGCAAAAACGAATCTCGTCGCATCGACTGAAATTCAGGGCGACGGCCTACCCAAAGACATCGTCGACGAAATCGAGACGTTCACGGCCGGTGCGATCGGAGATCGTGCCAGTTATCTCGTCGAGCAATACGTCGTCGACGGCGGCGCGCCGGGCCTCACACGCGACGCCTGGATCATGGATCGCGTGAATCCTTGGAATGCGCGGATTCCGGTGTTTGCGCAAGCGGGTTCGTTCACGTTGCCGCTGCCCGTCGATCCGGAAACGTTTCGCGATTCGTATCAAGGTTACGCCGTCATGGAACAGACCGTCGGCAACAATCCGTTCAACTTTTTCGATCCGAAGATCGGAGTTCGCGCGAGCGCTCGGTGATATGACACGCGGCTTGAGCGGTCAAGTCTTCGTTGGGCAAGGGCACGACCGCCAAAGCGGTATTCCGTCGTACGGAGACGACTGGATGGGCGTAGCGCAAGACGCGCTGGGCCCGTTCACGTTTACCGGTTACCGCTATTCGGGGACGCGTCCGATCGTTGCCGGCGACATCGATCGATTTGGGCGCACAGGTTTTGCCGTCGTCTACAATGATTTCTCGCGCTGGGAATGGGACAACCTGATCCAGACGGGCTGGGACGCGAACTGCAACATGCTCGTTCACGTGGGTTGTGCTTCGAGCGGCGGCCTAACGCAGTTGCGTTACATGTTCGGTCGCAGATTGTACGCAGAAGCCCGATATGAAGGCACGAACTCGCCGGCACTTGCGCCGGGTCCCGGTTCGCCGAATAGCGGATTCTATCGTGACGGCGTGCTGATGCTCGGCTACGGAACAGGCGAAAACTCGCGGATTACTCTCGAGAACGTTATTTCGAACTCCGCGCCGGCGCACGTCTGGAATCTCCAGTTCACGATCGGTATATGATGTACGTTCGAATGCTGGTTGCATTGTTTGCTGTACTCGTCGCGACGCCCGACTGGGCGATGGCGACCACGGAACGCAGCGTGGATGCGTCCGCATCCAAGGTTGGCTTTCAGTGTCTCGCACATCTTCGTCGAACACGTAACGGGAACGGTTCCGATAAAGGCGGCGCGGCCACGTTTGCGAACGACTCGCTGATACCGGAGAGCGTCACCGTTACGCTCGATGCAACGAGAGTCTCGACGGGCGATCCGGATCAAACCGGCTGCATTCAAAGCCCCGACTATTTCGACGTCAAGAAGTTTCCGACGTGGACTTTTGCGAGCACGAAGATCACGCCGTACACCGCCACGTCGTTCGGAATCGAGGGGACCCTAACGATGCACGGCGTCACCCAACCCGAGCACTTCTCCGTGACGATTCAAAATGTAGGCGAGTCGTCAGGTCTATCGTGCGATCGGTCAAATCGACCGGCACGTCTTTGGAATGAAAGGCTCGCGGCTCGATCCTGCCATCGGCGGAATCGCAGACGTCACAATGGACGTCGTCTTTAGGTGAGACGTCTCGTGCGGGCCCAGTAAGAACCAGTTGTTAACAAGGAAGGCGCCCGGGTTTTGTCAGATTCGCCCCCTTATGCGACGCTGCTATGCACTGGCCGCTTCCTTGACGTTCCTTGCGCTATGATCACCGGCTGCGGCGGCGGCGGAGGGCATAGTTCGAGCATCCCGGGCGGGGGCGGTCCGCAATCCAGCAAGAGCGGCGAGGTGCAGACGCAGTTCAAGATCACGTTCTCGAGCCATCGAGCACGGCGTCGTTTGCACGCAAGCCAAAGACGATTTCATCGTGCAAGCGAATCGGTCGTCATCACCGTCAACGGCGGATTGCAGCAGACGTTCAAATTGCGGCACCGCAGTGCACGATCGGGCAAACGATCACGTGCGACTTTACGGTCAACGCGTACATCGGCAGCGATACGTTCTTAATTCAGACATATAGCGGACCGAACGGAACCGGGACGCTGCTCGACCAGGTGACGCTGAACTTCACGGTCTCGGCCACCGGTACGAACACGATCACTGCAACGCTCGGGCCTGCGGTCAGCACCACGGCAGATAGCGGGGCAGGTTCGCTGCGCGCTGCAATTGCGGCCGCGAATCCCGGGTGATACGATTTCGTTCGCGCCCTCACTGAGCGGAACGATCACGCTCACGAGCGGCGCGATCACGCTCGCGCAGAACATCACGATTGCCGGCCCCGGCGCAAGCACAATCTCGGTAAGCGGCAACAACGCAAGCTCGATATTCGTCGTGAATTCCGGCGTCAGCGCGACGATTTCCGGACTTGACGCTGACAAACGGCGCCGGAACGGCGTGCTACGAAGGCGACAATTGTGGCGGAGCGATCTCCAATGAGGGAACGCTGACCGTCAATACCGCCACCTTCACAAACAATACGGCATCGCCCGCATCATATCGGAGAAGGTGGAGCAATCTACAATGACGTCGGCGCGACGCTCTCGGTTGCGAACTCGATCTTCAGTGGGAACAAAGCGCAGTTCGGCGGTGCGATCGGTAGCGAGTCGGCCAACGCTTCGATTGCAAACTCGACGTTCACGAGTAACACCGCACAAGGCGGACTTGATGATGATTTAGTTGCAAAGGCGGAGCCGTCTTTTCGGACGACGATATCACGATTACTGGCTCGACCTTCACGGGTAACGTCGCGACCGGCCCAAGTCCCGTTGGCGGCGCGATGTCGCAGAATTCGGTTGTACGAATTCCGGGTTGACGTTAACTAGTTCGAACCTGAACGAGAAATCAATCCGGTGTACCGGCAAACGGTGATACGAGCGGTTTTGGCGGCGCCGTATATGACGGATCCGGCTGCACGACGCAGCTCACCGGCGATACATTTACAAGCAACGTCGCCAGCGGAACGAGCGATTCGTTCGGCGGCGCGGCCGTTAGCCGACTACGGCAGCTCGATCGCGTTGCTGGGTGGGGACGCGTTTACGAGCAATTCGGTCACATCGCAATCGACCACCCAATACAGTGCCGGCGGCGCGATCTTTATTACCGCGAATGGCAGCAACCTGGTTATCACGGGTTCCGGCAATGCCTTCACCGGCAACACCGTTACCGCTGGGCCCAGCGAAACCGGCGGCAATGCAAACGGCGGAGCGATCGACCTCGACAGCGGTGGTTTTCTCGACATGAGCGCCGCAACCGGAACGACGTTCAGTCAGAACGTTGCGTCGGCACCCGATAGTCTAGGTAGTGCGTTCGGTGGCGCGATCGAGTATTTTATACCGTCTTGCAAAAACGGGTGCTCGATAGCCCGTCGCGGCGGCCAAATAGCACACCATTCCGGGCGTCCACCCATCGCCCAAGCGGCGCTCGGTCAACGTCAGTTCCATGTCCACGGAAGCGCGAAAGCAGTTGCGCGCGAAACAAGTCTCGCGGGCGCAATCGACGAAGCGTCAACCGAAGCGTCGCGCAGTCTGGTTCGAATACGATCATCGCTACGTTCACGCAGAACAAAGCGACCGGCGGTACCGCGTCTTACGTTCGGCGTGACCGGCGGCGCAATCGACGTCGAGGAGACATCGAGCTTCACGATTATCAGCTCGTCGTTCACCGGCAATCAGGTGGGTCCGACGTTCGGGTATGGTGGCGCCGTATCGTCAGAGAATTCCACGATCACAATCACCGGCGATGTTTTCACGACGAATTCGGCATCAAACGGTGCCGGTGCAATTGCTCTGGACTATACGTTGATGACCCTGAGTACCTCGACCTTGATGCAGAACTCGGTGACGACTCCTTCGGGCAACGGTGATGGCGGCGGCGGGATCTGGGCGGGAGGCGACGGTGTAAGTACGGTGACGCAATCGACGATCGCGAACAATACCGTTGCGGGTAATGTGGCCGGCACGGGCGGCGGCGGCGCGATGATCTATGCCGGCGAGCTCGATTTCACCAACGACACGATTACCGGAAACACGTCGACCGTGGATGGCGGCGGAATCGAGCTGGCCCCCGGTGGGAGTGGATATACCACGCTCACTAACGTGACGCTCTACGCAAACACGGCGACGAACGGCACGGGCGGAAACGTCTATCTTGGTGCCGGGAACGCCACGATTACGAACAGCATCTTCGCGCGCGGAGCCGCGAGCAATCGGACCGGATATCGTAAGCCCCACAGGGTCGATCGACTCCTATGATTGGAACTACATCGCAACCGTGCCGAATGGTGCGTTCGCAATTACGGGTTCCGACGATCTAATCAACGCGGGTGAAATCACGCTTTCAGCGCTCGCCAACAACGGAGGCCCGACGCAAACGATGTCGGATGCGGCTGCCGGATCCCTCATCGTTGCCGTGATTCCATTCAACGGCTCGTGCGGAGAGAGCAGCGTTATGCAAGATCAGCGTGGTCTCTATCGCGGCGCCGTTAAATTCAGCTGTGACATTGGCGCCTTTGAAAATGGCGGGACCACCACGCAAAACTCTGGTCCCGGCCTGACGGTGCGAAAACCTAGCCTAAAACGCTAACTGTTCGCGACTCGGTTCATCCCTGAATTGCTCGAGATACAGGCGTGCGTACGCGCCGCTTCGCGCCAGCAGTACCGCGTGCGTGCCGCTTTCGACGATCCGTCCGCCTTCGACGACGAAGATGACGTCGGCGGAGATGATCGTCGAGAGCCGGTGCGCGATCACGAGGCTCGTGCGGTTCTTGCATCACGCGCTCGAGCGCGGATTGAATCATCGCTTCGTTATGTGAGTCCAGCGAGCTTGTCGCTTCGTCGAGAATCAGGATGCGCGGATCCTTGAGCAGGACGCGCGCAAGCGCGAGCCGCTGACGCTCGCCGCCGGAAAGCTTGTGTCCGCGCTCGCCGACGATTGTGTTGTAGCCGTCCGGCAAGCTCGCGATGAAGTCGTCGAATATTCGCGGCTTTTGATGCCGCGACGAGATCGTCGTCGCTTGCATCCATGCGGCCGTAGCGCAAGTTCGTGGCGATCGTGTCGTGAAAGAGATACGTCTCTTGCGTAACGATGCCGATCGCGTTACGCAGCGACGTGAGATCGAGATCGCAGATGTCGTGTCCGTCGATCGTCACGCGTCCGGATTGCGGAATGTAAAAACGAGGGACGAGCTGCGTGATCGTCGTCTTCCCGGCGCCTGACGGTCCGACCAGCGCCGCCGTTTGGCCCGGCGCGATCGTGAAAGCTGACGTCGCGCAGTGCCGGCCGGTCGCCGTACGCAAACGAAACGTTCTCGAACGCGATCTCGCCGCGAACGTTCTCGAGGAGCTGCGTTCCGGCGCAGGTCGCATCTTCGGTCGGCATGTCGAGATACTCGAAGATGCGTTCGAAGACTGCCGCCGCGCTGACGACCTGCACTTGCACGCCGGCCAGCGTTGAGGCAGGGCCGTACAATCGACTGAGATATGCGACGAATGCGACGATCGTTCCGACGGTCAGCGTACCTTGGATTGCAAACCACGAGCCGCCCAGCCAAACCAAAGCCGGACCGATGACGACCATCGCGCCGATCAGCATGATGAACCAGCGTCCGATCATCGCCAGATCGATCTCGAGTTTCATGAGGTCGTTTGCGACGGCGAAGAAGCGGCTGCGCTCGAACTGCTCGCGCACGAACGATTTGATCAGCGTGATCCCGGAAATCGAAAGCGTCTCTTGCGTGATGCTTTCGATCGCGTCGCGTTTTTCGCGCGTGCGCTTGCGGACGACATACATTCGCCGACCGACCGGCGAGAGCGGGAAGATCATCAGGGGAATGACGGCAACCGAGATGATTGCAAGGCGCCAATCCAAGATGAAGATCGTCACGAGGGTCGTCACGATGGTAACCGACGTTCGTAACGATCGTGACCAGCGTTCCGGTGACGATGTTGTCGATGTTGTCGACGTCGCTAGAGACGCGGTTCATGATCTCGCCGGTCTTCGTGTTGGTGAAGAAGGAGATCGGCATGCGGTGCAAGTGCGAGACGAGGCTGGTGCGGATGTCGCGCATGATCCCTTCGCCGACGTACGAGTTCAGATAGCCCTGCACGACGCCGATGAAGCCCGAGACGATTGCGCTCACGATCATCGCGCCGACGTAGAGGAGAACGAGCCGCAGCGAATGTTGCGGAATCGCGTCGTCGATCAGCCACTTCGTTATGAGCGGCGGAAGAAGACCGAGCAACGAGACCGACGACGATGCAGACCAAAATGAAGGCTTCCTCACGCCAGTACGGCGCGAAGAAGCGTGCGATGCGCCGCACGTCCACTTTGCGTTTGGGCTGCGGGCTGTCGGGGTTGAACATGCTCGACCACATCAAGTGGACGGGCGGGCCACCGCCTAGCATTCGGGCACCACGCGGCTAGGGTTTGCCGTTGTGTAGCGTCGCGAGCTCGCGATAAAGCTTGAGCTCTTTCTCCGAAAGATTTTGCGGAACGGTACCGATCAAACGAACGTATTGATCGCCGCTGCCGCTGCCCTTTGAATGCGGCATGCCTTTTCCCGTAAGACGCAAGAGCTTGTTGCTTTGCGTACCGGGCGGGACCGTCATCGTAACGTCGCCGCTCATAGTTGGGACGCGCACTTCGCCGCCGAGAACCAGCTCGTAGATCGAGACGGGCATGTCGATATAGAGGTCATCTTCTTTGCGCGTGTACGTTTGATCGTCTTTGAAGTGAACGACCAAATAGAGATCGCCCTTGGGTCCGCCACCGATACCCGTTCCGCCTTGACCGGCGAGCCGGATGCGTTGCCCTTCGCGCACGCCCTTCGGAATCGTCACATCGAACCGTTTCGTCTCGAGGACGCGCCCGGTGCCGTGACACTTCGGGCAGATACTCTTTCCGACGGTTCCGGTTCCGCGGCATTGCGGACAAAGATCTTCGATCTGCAACGAGACCGATTTCTTGCCGCCTTCGTATGATTCGCGCAGCGAGAGATCGAGCGTCGTCTCGAGATCTTGACCGCGTTGCTGGAACGGTTGACGCGTCGTGCGGCGCGCGCCGGCACCGACACCCGAGAAGAACGCATCGAAGAAGTCAGAGAATCCGCTCGGGCCGCCGGCTCCGTCGAAGTGCGAAGCTGGAAGCGTTGAAGTCTTCTTGTGCCTGCTGATTGCGATAGCGGCGTTGCTGTTCGGCTTGCTGCGCAGCGCGTTGCCAATCCGAACCGAGGACGTCGTACTTCTTACGCTTTTCGGCGTCGCCCAATACTTCGTAAGCCTCGGAGATCTCTTTGAATTTCTCCTCCGCTTGCTTTGGATTGGTGGGATTGGCGTCCGGATGCCACTTGCGCGCGAGCCGCCGATACGCGGACTTAATGTCTTTCTCGGCGGCATTTTTCGGAACGCCCAGGACTTTATAGTAGTCCTTGTAGTTAATCGCCACTCTGTTGCATTAGCCGGATTTTGCGACGATGACTCTCGCCGGGCGAATGACTTCGTCGCCGTATTTGTAGCCGCGCTGCGCTTCTTCGACGACGATGTCGTCGTCGACACCCGGACCGGGCGGTTGCGTTCCAATCGCTTCTGCAAGCGTCGGATCGAAACGTTGTCCCTTGACCGAGTACGCGCGAACGTTCTCAGCGGCGAGGACTTGCTCGAATCCGCGCAACGTTTGCTCGAGCCCTTTGCGCACCACTTCGGGATCCGCATCGGTCGCGAGTGCGCGTTCGAGATTGTCGATTACCGGAAGGATGCGCTCGAGAAGCGAACGTTTTCCGGAGGTCGCAATATCTGCGAACTGCCGCTCGATGCGCTTCTTGTAATTTTCGAAGTCCGCCATCGCGTAGAGGAACTTGTTGTAGTTCTCTTCGGCTTTGGCTTTGGCGGCCGCAAGCTCAGCAGCGGGATCGACTTGCGGCGCAGAACCCTGCGCCGCAGTCGTCTCGGTATTCGTGTCCATCGAAGTTTACTTTGCTTCTTTGAACTCGGCGTCGATCACGTCATCGGATGATTGCGATGACGCATTCGACTCACTGTGCTGCTGCTGCCCTCCGTCGGTCTCGCCGTTGTGCGTCGCACCGTCGTGCGATGCGCCGTTTTCGGACTGACCATTGCCGGACGTTGCGCCGGCCTTCTGATAGAGCGCTTCAGCCATCTTGTAGCTGGCTTGCTGCAGTTTCTCGGTCGCCGCTTTGACTTCGGCTGACCGTTCCGTTTTCGGAGATCCGCTTCAACTCGCCGAGCGCCGCCTCGACATCCGCCTTGGCAGATGCATCGAGTTTGTCGCCGACTTCCTTGAGCGATTTCTCCGTCGAGTAGGTCAACGAGCTCGCCGCGTTGCGGACTTCCGCCTCTTCGCGCTTGCGATGATCTTCCGCAGCGAACGCCTCGGCGTCTTTGACCATGCGATCGACTTCGTCTTTGTTGAGATTGGTCGATGCCGTGATCGTGATCTTCTGCTCGCGACCGGTGCCGAGATCTTTCGCGTTGACGCTAACGATGCCGTTGGCATCGATGTCGAACGTGACTTCGATCTGCGGTACGCCGCGCGGAGCCGCTGGGATTCCTTCGAGACGGAAGCGCCCGAGCGTCTTGTTGTCGCCCGCCATGTCGCGTTCGCCCTGAAGGACGTGGATGTCAACCGAGGTTTGACCGTCCTCGGCCGTCGTGAAGATCTGCGCTTTACGTGTCGGAATCGTCGTATTGCGCTCGATCAGCTTCGTGTTGACGCCGCCGAGCGTTTCGATGCCGAGCGAGAGCGGTGTAACGTCGAGCAGTACGACGTCGTGCACTTCACCCGAGAGGACGCCGGCCTGAATCGCCGCACCAACCGCGACGACTTCGTCGGGATTGACGGTTTGATTCGGCTCTTTGCCCGTCAGCTTCTGAACGAGTTCCTGAATGACCGGCATGCGCGTCGCGCCGCCGACCATCACGACCTGATCGATCTTCGAGATGTCGAGTCCCGCATCGCTCAGCGCGCTCTTGAACGGCTGCACGGTGCGATCCGTGAGATCGCTCGTCATCCGTTCGAACTCGGCGCGGGTGAGCGTGTAGTCCAAATGCTTCGGACCGTTTTGATCCGCCGTGACGAACGGCAGATTGATCGAAGTCTGGACCATCGAGCTCAGTTCGATCTTGGCTTTTTCCGCCGCTTCGGTCAGACGTTGCATCGCCTGCTTGTCGCCGGAAAGATCGATACCTTGATCCTTACGGAATTCGCCGACGAGCCAATCGACGATACGCTTGTCGTAGTCGTCGCCGCCGAGGTGCGTGTCGCCGTTGGTGGCCTTGACTTCGAAGACGCCGTCGCCGACCTCGAGGATCGACACGTCGAACGTGCCGCCGCCGAGGTCCCAAACGAGGATCGTCTCGTTGCCTTTCTTCTCGAGCCCGTACGCGAGCGATGCCGCGGTCGGTTCGTTGATGATACGCAGAACGTCGAGGCCCGCGATGCGGCCCGCGTCCTTCGTTGCTTGCCGTTGCGCGTCGTTGAAATACGCCGGAACGGTGATGACGGCTTTCGTCACGCGCTCGCCGAGATACGTCGATGCGTCGTTGACGAGCTTCTGAAGAATCATCGCCGAGATCTCTTGCGGCGAATAATCCTTGCCGTCGATTTTGACTTTGTAATCCGTGCCCATGTGCCGCTTGATCGACGCGATGGTGCGTTCGGGATTGGTTATTGCTTGGCGCTTCGCGAGCTGACCCACCAAACGTTCGCCGGTTTTTGTAAACGCGACGACGGAGGCGTCGTACGGTTGCCTTCCGCATTGGGAATGACGACCGGCTGCGAGCCTTCCATTACTGCGACGACTGAATTAGTCGTGCCAAGGTCGATGCCGACCACTTTTGCCATGTTGTTTCGTGCCTTCTTCCCGAGCGAGTGGACCAGCCGCGAGCGCTAGCTCTTGGCCTTGCCGCTTACCTCACTCAAGGAGTCTTGAAAGGTAAGGTACGGACCATCTTACCGCAATCGGCGGCAGATTGTTCCGCTCACTTTCTATGACAATTTCGCTGGCACAGAGGTTGCGGGGCGCCGCTGCGCCGGCGCCCCGACTTCGAGTCTACGGCTGCTGCTGTTGAGGTTGCTGAGGCGTGTCGAGGTTGGCCGGGCGCTCGCTTGTCTTGACGGTGACCAGCTTCTTGTTGCCGGCGCTCCAGACTTGGAGGTTGACCGTCCCCCCGACCGCGATGCCCTTGATCACGTTGGTCAGGTCCTGCGGTGTCGCGACCGTCTTGCCGTTGGCGCCGGTGATGACGTCGCCGGGTTCGAGACCGGCTTGGTCGGCCGGGCCGCCGCCGACGACTTGGGCGACGACGACGCCGTCGGGCCCGCTGTAGCCGAGCTGCGAGCGGGCGCCCGAGCTCATCGCCTGGAGCGCGACGCCGATGTAGCCCTCGTGCGTCCCCTGCGTGATGCCCTTGGTCTTTGTGAGCTGCGAGGGCGACCTGCTGGACCGAGTTCGAGGGGATCGCGAAGCCGATGCCCTGGGCAGCCTGCGGGTTCGCCGTCAGCTGGTTGATGCCGATGACGTCGCCGTTCATGTCGATGAGCGGGTCCGCCCGAGTTGCCGGGGTTGATCGGAGCCGAGGTCTGGAGCAGGCCCTTGAACTGCTGCGGAGCGCCGCCGGCTTCGGTTCCGGCGATCTCATCGCGATGGAAGCCCGAAACGACGCCGACCGTAACGGTCTGCTTGAGTTCGAGCGGCTCGCCGATTGCGATCGCCCACTGTCCCGCTTCGAGACGGTCCGAGTCGGCGAAACGCAGCGGCGGCGGCAGCTTCGCGTAGTTGTCGACCTTCACGAGCGCGAGGTCGACGCCGACGTTTGCAGAGACGAGGTGCGCCGGCACGTGATCGCCGTTCGCGAACACGACGTCGATCTTCGAAGGCTGACCGGCGAAACCGCCGGTAACGACGTGCGCGTTGGTCAGAATGTCGCCGTTGCGTGAATAGACGAAGCCTGAACCCGAGACGCGGCTGTGGAACGCCTGCGGCCGCACGATGCTTGGGCCACCGAACAGCTGCGCGAACGGATCGACCGGGACATATTGTTGTCCGTTGACCGTCACGTTGAGCGCGACGACCGACGGTTCGACGCGCTTGACCGCGCTGACGATACGATCTTGATCGCTTGCTCCGGAGGTCAGCGGCGCAGCGTTTACTTGCGGCGGCGTATTGCCTGGGCCGGCAACGTTAGCGAAATGCGTGCTCGCGAAGAGCATCATTGAGAAGCTGCCGATGATCGCGCCGATGAGGCCGACGATGGCAGTCTGCATAACTCGGGAACGAATCATCAGTACTTGGTCCTTTGCGTGCCGGTTGGCATTAGTTCGTAGAAGCACTACCTGGAACGAGTTTCGAAAGTTGCTCGGTTCCGTCCGGCCTGCGGAACTTCGCGGAACGGCCATGCGGCTACTTGTCGCGCAACAGGTCGTCGATGGAGATCTGACGGCGAATCGCGGCGCGAATCCGATCGAGCTGCGCGAGCCGCAAGTCTTCCCAGCGTAACCGAAGGATGACTGCCGCGCGGTGCCGCGCCCTTCGGCTGAAGAGGTCGCCCGCATATGCGGACATCGTCGTCCGAGAAGGCGGCTTCCCAGGGTGCGGCGCAACGGGGTGTTGGACATTCGAATGTTTGACGGGCGAACTTTGGACAGGAACGACCAGGAAAAGAAGGGCGACGACTAACCCGAGCATGCTGCAAACCTCCGCACGCCGCTTTCACGCGTTGCGCGCAAACGACAAGGGGGCTCGTTGACCGAGTACCACGTCCCGTCCGCGCCGGTCGAACCGTTCGTTCGCATCGTTCCGCTTGGCGGTTGCGGCGAGATCGGCCGCAACATGACGGTCATCGAGACGAACGAAGACATGGTCGCAGTCGATTGCGGATTGATGTTCCCCGACGACGACATGCTCGGCGTCGACATCGTCATCAACGACTTCACGTACATTCGTGAACGCGCCGACAAGCTGCGCGCGATCCTCGTCACACACGGACACGAAGATCACATCGGCGGCATTCCATATCTGTCTGCGCGAGCTGAATGTTCCGGTCGTCGGCACGTCGCTCACGCTTGCGCTCATTCGCGCAAAAATGCGCGAGCAAACCTCGCGCGAACCCGTGTTCATCACCGTCAAACCGGGCGAGCGCGTGAAGTATGGCAGCATCGAAACTGAGTTCATTCACACGAACCACTCGGTCGCGGGTGCGTGCGCGCTCGCGCTGCGCACGCCGGTTGGGACGATCTTTCACACCGGCGATTTCAAATTCGACCAAACACCGGTCGACCGTGAGCCTGCCGATTTCGCTTCGATGGCGCGCATCGGTGAGGAAGGCGTGCTCTGCATGCTTTCCGACAGCACCAATGCCGAACGCGCCGGCCACACGCTCTCGGAGCGGCTCGTCGGCGAAGCGTTTTCGAACATCTTCTCACGCGCCGCGGGACGCATCATCGTTGCGTCCTTCGCCTCGAACGTGCCGCGGATTCAGCAGGTCGTCGATCAAGCCGAACGCTTCGAGCGCAAGATTGCGTTTCTGGGACGCTCGCTTGTCAACGTCGTGCACTTTGCGAGCGAGCTGAAGTATCTGCGCATACCGCCGGGATTGCAAATCCGCGTCGATGACATCGACGACTATCCGCGCGAGCAGATCGTGGTGATGACGACCGGCTCGCAGGGCGAGCCGATGTCGGCGCTCTCGCGCCTCTCGGTGCGCGATCATCCGAAGATGCACATCGTCGCCGGCGATACGGTCGTCGTCAGTGCGACGCCGATCCCGGGCAATGAGAAAGCGGTCAGTCGCACGATCAACAATCTCTTTCGTCTCGGTGCGATCGTCTATCACGGCGCGAGCGGTCCCGGCGCGGCCGCGTCGCTTCCCGCGCACGTGTCCGGACATGCATCGCAAGAAGAGCTGCTCCTGATGCTCAACCTGATCCGGCCGGAGCATTTCATTCCGGTGCACGGCGAATACCGGATGCTCGTCACGCACGGAAAGCTGGCCGAACGCACCGGCGTCGAGCCAGCGAACATTCTCGTCTGCGAGAACGGCGACGTTATCCAATTCACCGACGAGATGTCCGGCAAAGTCGGCAAAACGTACGGCGGAAACGTGTTCGTCGACGGTTCGGGCGTCGGCGACATCGGTGACGCCGTGCTGCGCGATCGACGGCATCTGAGCAGTGATGGGATCATGATGGTGGTGGTTACGATCGACGCAGAAGAAGCGCGCATCATCGCCGGCCCCGATCTCATTACACGCGGCGTTTTTTACATTCCGGAATCCGACGGAAAAGTGCTCGACGATCTCAAGACTGGGCTTCGCGCGATCCTCGATCGTGTTTCGGCCGAAGGGCTCCGCGACGTACACAACGTCAAGGAGACGATTCGCGAAGGCTTGGCTGAAGCAATCTATACGCGCTCGAAGCGCCGCCCGATCGTTGTACCGGTGGTGATGGAGGTTTGAGTCTCGCGGCGGCGGAGCCGCTAACGCAAACCCGCAGCTACGGTCTCGACGTCTGGAATCGTCTTCGGCGCACGCCCGGCGCGGTCGCGGGCCTCATCATCGTCGCGCTGTTGGTCCTAGCAGCGATCTTCGCGCCGCTGCTCTCGCACTACGATCCACTCGCGCAAAACATTGCGGCCGGCGCGCAATCACCTAGCTTCGCGCACCCGCTGGGAACCGACAAGCTCGGGCGCGACATGTTCGCGCGCATACTGTTCGGCGCCCGCATCTCGATTCGCATCGGATTCGTCGCCGTCGGACTTGCAATTAGCGTCGGCACCCTAATCGGACTGATCGCCGGATACTTCGGCGGCCGGATCGAGTCGATCTTGATGAGCGCGATGGATTTGATGCTCGCGTTTCCATCGATCATCCTCGCGATTGCGATCGCGACGATCTTGGGTCCAAGCATCAACAACCTGATGATCGCAGTCGGCATCGTCTACATTCCGCAGTACGCGCGGCTGTGCCGTTCGACCGTCCTCGCCGTGAAAGAGACGGAGTATATTGAAGCGGCACGCGCGATCGGTGCGCTCGTTCCGCGCATTTTGATCCGGCATGTTTTGCCGAACATCTTGGCGCCGCTGCTCGGTGCAAGCCACGCTCGGGATTGCGACCGCGGAGCTGGAAGCTGCGGGCCTTTCGTATCTCGGCCTCGGCGCGCGTCCGCCGACGCCGGAATGGGGCGCAATGCTCAATGACGCGCGAGACTATTGGCTCTCGGCGCCCTGGGCGCTGATCTTCCCCGGTGCGTCGATAACGCTCGTCGTGCTTGGATTCAACCTGCTCGGCGACGGCCTGCGCGACGCGCTCGACGTCCGTCTCCGCTAGGCTCGGACCCCACCCCCGCCGAACTGGAGCCCTCAATGTCGTCTCGCGTTCGCCGGAAACCGGCGGCAAAGACGCGGCTCCGCCTTCAGGGAGAGCTTGTCGGAATCGCGGCCCTGGGGCTCGCGGTCTTTTTTGGGATCGCGCTGGCATTGCCGTCCGCGCGCGCGGGCTTCATCGGCTCGCTCACCGCATGGACGTTGCACGCGCTCTTCGGTGCAGCCGCAATCTACTTGCCGGTGCTGGTCGCGTTGATCGGCGCGATCGTTTTCCTCGAGATCAACGTCCCGCAAATGATCGCCATGCTCGGCGGTGCGTCGCTCGGTTACTTCCTCATCGTGTGTGCCGTGTACGGTCCGATGGGCGGCGTCGTTGGTTCTCACTTATGGGAAGCGCTACGCTGGCTATTCGGCGGCGTCGGCGCGACGATCGTCGTCATTCTCTCGGCGCTTGCGCTCACGGTGTGGGTGACAAATGTTTCGCTCAAGCGCACGATCGGATGGGCGATCAAGCACATTACGGCACTGGTGCGCATGTTGCGTACGCGTCCCGCGACCACCGGCGGGGATAAACCGCAGCTGCCGGCCGTCCAGGCACCCAGAACGCTGCGCGAAGCGTTCAACTTGCCGGAAGTCGAGCGCTCGGACGAGCCGGCGCCTGCGCCGATTGTTCCCGTTCCTTCCTATACTATCGTCGACACCATCATGCCGCCGCCGACGCCGACGACGATCGAGCCGAAAGTACTCCACGATTCGGGCGAGCCCGAAGCAATGGAAGACGACGACGAGGACGAGGACGACGACGAAGACCTCGACGACGAGGACATCGAGGACGATGAAGAAGACGAAGAAGACGATGAAGCTGAGGACGCCGCTCCGGCGATAACCGGCGAATACGAGCCGGCGCCGGCGGTCGTTGCATCATCGGCCGACTATCGCTTGCCGGATCTTGGAATGTTCGATCCGCCGCAAGTGCAAAAGAACGATGACGCGAGCCGCGCAGTCTTGCTCGAAGATACGCTTTCGAGCTTCGGCGTCGGTGGCAAAGTCGTTCACATCGAGCGCGGACCTGCGATTACGCGCTACGAGCTCAAGCCGGAACGCGGCGTCAAGATCGCGCGCATCTCGTCGCTCGCCGACGACATTGCCCTCGCGCTGGCCGCGACGTCGATTCGCATCGAGGCACCGATCCCCGGCAAATCCGCAGTCGGCATTGAGGTGCCTAACTCGATCGTCTCGGTCGTCGCGATTCGCGAGATTCTCGAAGCGCTTCCGCATCGCGGGACGATTCCGCCGCTGCCGATGGCGCTCGGAAAAGATATTACCGGCAGGCCCGTCATCGGCGATCTTGGCAAGATGCCCCACTTGCTCGTCGCCGGCGCGACCGGTTCGGGCAAGAGCGTTTGCCTCAACACGATCATTGCATCGCTGCTCGTATCGGCGACGCCCAAACAAGTTCAGCTCTTGATGATCGATCCGAAGCGCGTCGAGCTGATCGTCTACAACGGAATCCCGCACTTGGTGACCGACGTCGTCACGGATCCGCGCATGGCGGCCGGCGCGCTCTTCGACATGACGAAGAAGATGGACGAGCGCTACGAGCGCTTTGCCCGCGCCGGCGTTCGCAAGATCGAAGAGTACAACGCAAAGTTTCCCGAGGAACAGCTGCCGCACGTCGTGATCGTGATCGACGAGCTTGCCGACCTCATGCTCGTCGCTCCCGCGAAAGTCGAGACGACGATTTGCCGGCTCGCGCAACTTGCGCGCGCGACCGGGATTCATCTCGTCGTCGCGACGCAGCGTCCGTCCGTCGACGTCATCACCGGCATCATCAAGGCGAACATCCCGTCGCGCATTTCGTTCGCAGTCTCGTCGCAAATCGACTCACGTACGATTCTCGACATGCCCGGCGCGGAGCGATTGCTCGGCCGCGGCGACATGCTGTATCTGCCGATCGATGCGCCCAAACCCGTACGCGTCCAAGGCGCGTTCATTACCGTTGGCGAGATCAATCGTCTCGTCGCGCACTGGGCGGCACAGGCGCAATCCCGAAAATCGCGTCGATCTCGAGATCGTGCCGATCGGCGATGAAGACGAGAAACGCAACGTCGATCCGCTGGCGTACGAAGCCGCGAAGTTCATCATCGAAACGAGCTTCGCGTCGACTGCACAGCTGCAAACGCGCTTCTCGATCGGACATCCGCGCGCGGTCCGTATCATGAAGCAGCTCGAAGATTTCAAAGTCGTCGGACCGCATGAAGGAACGAAGCCCCGGCGTATTCTGCTCGGCGTCGCGGAGCTCGAAACGATCGCGCCACGGCTCGGCAAGAACGATAGCGGCCAAGGCAATCTCTTCGCGCAAGGCGCGTAGCCTCAGACTGGCGGCGATCGCCGCTATCGCGCTCGCGTTGTACGTCGCGCTCGGCGCTGCCGTTTCATGGCGTCCACCCAGCGCGTTCGATCTCGCGGGACAAGCACTGCTCGGGCACGGTCTTAGCGCTTGCATACATCGCTTATCGCAGCGGCCTCTTTCAAACCTACGCCGCGCTGTGCGTCGTCACGATCGTGGCTGCGATCTGTCTTGCCGCGTTGGCGCGGGACGCGTCGCGTTTGCGATCGGCGCGTTGCTGCTGACGTGGATCATCAGCGACCGCTTCAAGGATTTCTTCCATCGCCCGCGGCCCGACCATTGGTTGCTCGTGCACGAGAGCTCGGCGTCGTATTCGAGCGGTCACTCCGCGCTCGGTCTGGCGTTCTACGGGCTTGTGGGCGCTGATGATCTGGCTATCCGACCTGCCGCTCGGCGTGCGCGTTGCGCGTCAGCGGGCTGCTCTTTGCGTGGTCCGTCGTGATCGATTGGTCGCGGCTTGCCATGGGCGCGCACTTTCCGACCGATATCATCGGTGGATGGCTCCTCGCGATCGCCGTCGTGTGCGCGCCTGCGTGCTGCGACCCTAGTCGTGGAGGCAAAGGAACCACGCTTAGAATAGTGACCGAAGCGAAGATGGCAACGGCGATTATGGATCCGGCGCTCAAGCCGATCGAGCACAAGCTCGACGAGGGCATCCCCCTCTCACTCGACGACGGGATGACGCTGTGGCGCACCGCGCGATTTGCATACACTCGGTCGCCTGGCGAAGACACAAAAAGAGCGCAAGAGCGGCAAGAACGTCTACTACGTTCTCAACCGCTACATCAACTCGACGAACGTCTGCTACGCGGCGTGCAAGTTCTGTTCGTTTGCGCGCGGTGAAAAAGAAGAGGGCGCGATTCGCATGTCGGCGGACCAGGTCTTCGATAAAGTTTTCGAGACCGGCGCGAACTTCAATCAAATTCACATCGTCGGCGGCCACGATCCGCGTCAGCTCTCGCTCGACTATTGGCTGCCGCTGATGCGCCGAATGCGCGAACGCGCGCCGCACGTGCAGCTTTCGCTCTTCACGGCCGCCGAGATCGACTATCTCTCGCGGCGGCATCGCCTCAGCCACCACGACACGCTCGTGAAGCTGCGCGAAGCCGGCCTCGACAACATCAACGGCGGCGGCGCCGAGATCTTCAGCCAACGTTTTCGCGACATCGTCTGCCCGAACAAAGTCACGACGGCCGATTGGCTGAACGTGCACGAGGAAGCGCATCGCGTCGGGATCGCGTCGAACGCGACGATGTTGTACGGAACGATCGAGACGCTCGAAGAGCGCCTCGAGCATCTGATTTTGCTGCGTGAGTCGCAAACGCGCTCGCCGGGCTTCAACGCGTTCATCCCGCTCGCGTTCCATCCGGACGGCAACGATCTTTCAGACTGCGGTTGGACGAGCGGCCTCGACGACATCCGGATGTTCGCAGTCGCGCGCCTGATGCTGCACAACTTCGATCACATCAAAGCCTACTGGATGATCCAGGGGCTGCAGGTCTGCCAGCTCGCGCTGCAGTTCGGTGCCGACGACATGGACGGAACGCACGGCTCGACCGACGAGGAGCGCATCTATCACAGCGCGGGAACGCAGTCGGGCCAATACGTCGACGATCGCGAATTCCGCCGCTTGATCGAGGAAGCCGGCTACGTGCCGGTCCGGAGAAACTCGACGTACGAGACGTTCCCGTACGATTGGACTCCGGAGCTCGCAATTGCCTGATACGATCCGCTGCGGCCGGATCGAGTACCTCAACGATCTTCCGCTGTACCTCGCTTTTGACGAGGGTGCGATCATCTTTCCAGGCGAGCTGATCAGCGGCGTTCCGTCGCGTTTGAACATTGAGACGATCCGCGGAAATCTGGATATGGGCCCGATCAGCGCGGCGCATTTTGCGCGACACTCGGACGAGCTGACGCTGATTGACGGTCCCTGTATCGGCGCGCGCGACTACGCTTGGTCGGTATTGTTGATCTCGCAGCAGCCGCCGCATCTCTTAGACGGTGCGGAGATTGCGGTTACGCGTGAATCGGCGAGCGGACGTGGCTTGCTTCAGATTCTCCTCGAACGCCGCTACGGCGTGCGCGCCGCATTCGTTTCGACGGAAGATCCGTTCTACGCCGCACAGATGCACCAGCCGGCGATGCTGATCGGTGATAAGGCGCTGAACGCGCGCGATAAATTCGATCCTGCGTACGTCTACGATCTCTCGCACCTGTGGCACGAATGGACGGACGCCGATATGGTCTTCGCGGTGTGGGTCGTGCGCAACGACGTCTACAAGCGCCAACCCAAAGCGGTCGATGCGGCAATCGAGGCACTCGCCGCCGCGCAAGCCTGGGGAGAGGCGAACATGCCGCGCGTCGTCGCGCGCGCACAGGCGCTGAGCCCGCGCACGCCCGGAGTTCTACGAGCAATACTACTCGGTGCTGAACTTCAAATTCGATCTCTCGGCGCGCAGCGGCCTGGCTCGTTTCATGTCCGAGCTGGATGCCGTAGGACTCATCCCCGGTGTCTTCCGAAATTCCGAGACTGTCCGTGCCGCTTCATAATCTGCTCGAACGCGCTGCCGACGGCAAGCGCCTGACGTTCGAAGAAGGGGTCAAACTCTATCGCGAGGCGCCGCTCCACGAGCTCGGCGCCGCAGCGAACGCGCGCCGCATGGCGCTGCACGATCCCAAGATCGTCACGTACGTCATCGACACGACGATCAACTACACGAACGTTTGCAACGTGCACTGCACGTTCTGCGCGTTTTTCCGGCCGGAGAAGCACGGCGAGGGTTACACGATGTCGCACGACGACGTCCTCGGGCCGCGTGAAGTACGCGGCGGATCAAGGCGCAACGCAGATCATGATTCAGGGCGGCGTCAATCCGGAGCTGCGCTTGGACTGGTTCGAGAAATTGTTCCATCGCGTGCGCGCACAGTATCCGGACGTCGACATTCATTCGCTCTCTGTCTCGGAGATCACGGGCCTGGCGAAAATCGAGGACATGACGCCGCGGCAGATTCTCGAACGGCTGCGCGCTGCCGGAATGAAGTCGCTACCGGGTGCGGGCGCGGAGATATTGGTCGAGCGCGTGCGCAAGCGCATCTCGGCGCGCAAGGTGCGCCCCGAGGAATGGCTCGGCGTAATGCGCGATGCGCAGCAGCTCGGCATGCCGACGACCGCGACGATGATGTTCGGTTCGATCGAAACCGACGAAGAACGCATCATGCATCTCGACGTTCTGCGCGAGCTGCAAGACGAGACCGGAGGCTTCACAGCGTTCATCCCGTGGTACTACGTGCCGTGGAAGACGCCGCTGCGCGGACAGGAAGCGACCGGCATCGAGTATTTGCGCGTCCTCGCCGTCTCGCGGCTCTATCTCGACAATTTCTCGCATCTGCAGGCCTCGTGGCTGACGCCGGGCTTGAAGATGGGTCAGCTCGCGCTGTTCTACGGATGCGACGACATGGGCGGCACGATCCTCGAAGAACGCGTCGTCAAAGACGCGGGCTCGACGAACGAAGCGACGCGCAAACAGCTCGAAGAGATCATCATCGGCGCCGGATTCCGTCCCGTCATCCGCGACACGTACTGGAACATCCGCTCCGACATCGCTTTAGCTACGGCGTAGATCTCAGCGGCGCGATTTGCGGGCCGATCCTTCACAGCACGGGCTGTTTCCGCTTGCTCACCATTGGTGTCACCCTGATCGAGAGGAGGCGCTTACCAGGGTTTATCTTGAAGCCTGGCAACGCGGAGCGGTGCGGAGTACGAAGGACGCAGCCGAACGCGTCGGGCAGCACATTGATTTACAAAGGCAAGGCAGCGTTAGATGGCTTCTCTAATGGTGGCGGCGGCGAGAACTTCGTTGCCATCGAGGGCAAACAGCGCGACGAGCTGACCCGGCGTTACCGCGCGCTGCGGCTTGCAGAAAACGCAGTTGTAGATTGCCGTTTTCATCGATGCGTGCGCGCGCCGGAACGGGCGCGGCTCGATAGCGAATCATCGCAAGACACGTCGGCCTCCGATGCAAAGCGTTCGGGCCGGATGAGATTCAGCTCGTCGGCGACGAGCCCCGAGGCGAATAGCTCCTCTTCGCGGCCGATCACGATCGTGTTCGTCGACGCATCGACGCGCGTAACGTAACGCGGTGCGTCGGCGCCGCCGAGACCCGCGCGCTGCCCGACCGTGTAATGCGCGATGCCGTCGTGCGCGCCGACCGCGACGCCGGCGCCGTCGCGAATTTCGCCGTGTTCGCCCGCGCCGTAACCCCGCTGCGTGAGGACGTCACGATAGTCGCCGCCTTCGACAAAGCAGATGTCTTGCGAATCGGGTTTGTCGTGCACGGGAAGTCCGAGCCGTGCAGCGTGCGCGCGCGTCTCTTCCTTCGTCAGCTCGCCGAGCGGCAGGAGCAATCCGGCAAGCTGCGCGGGCGTGAGCTGCGCGAGCGCGTAGGCTTGATCTTTGGCGTGCGTTCCGCGAAAGAGGTGTACGCCGTCATCGTCGTGCGAAAGCCGCGCGTAGTGTCCGGTCGCGACGTAGCGCGCGCCGAGCCGATCGGCGTAGGAGCGCAGCGTTCCGAGCTTCACGAAGTTGTTGCACGCGACACACGGGTTGGGCGTGCGGCCACTCAGATATTCCTGCGCGAAGCGCGTGATGACGTTGCGCTCGAACGTTTCCTGAAAGTCGAGGACGTAGTGCGGGATTCCCAGTATCGCTGCGCTGCGCCGCGCATCGTCGAAATCGTCTGCACCGCAGCACGACTTTGCATACGAGGGCTTCGTCGGCGCGTACATCTTCATCGTGACGCCGACGACGTCGTAACCGGCCTCCGCGAGCAAACCGGCAGCGACGGCGGAATCGACTCCGCCGCTCATTGCGGCTACGACGCGGGTCTTTTGTCTTGTCATCGTCGGGGGGAAAGGCTCCAGGTGGCGCTAACTTTGCTGTAATGCCTTCGCTCGGAGATGAGTTTCGCGTTGCACGGGAAGCACGCGGCTTGTCTCTCTCCGACGTCGCCGAGAATCTTCACATTCGATCGACCTATCTCCAAGCGATCGAAGAGGAAGACTGGCCCGTTATCGGGGCTCCGGTCTACATTCGGGGCTTTATCCGCACATACGCCCGGTTCTTGGGTGTGGACCCCGAGCACGCAATCGAGGGCTTCAATGCGACCGTGCCTTCCGCTCCCCCAACCAAGCAGTGGAACGGGGGCGGCGCCGTCAGCGTCGATCCGGACAGCGGCGCGCAAGCCCTCACTTTGGCTTTGGCTCGTCGGGGTCGTCGCGCTCGTTCTGGTCGGATACGTCGGCTATGGCTACTACCAGCTGCGCAGCGGCTGCTCCCGAAAAGACGGCCGCCGCGATCCCGATCTCGCAAATCAGCGCGACGCCCGGCAGCGAGCCTTCCCCGGCAGCGCGACGCCGATTCGGCGACGCCGGCCCGTGCGTCCGGTGCGCCACGTTCTGGGCGTGAAGCTGACGCAGCTCTCGTGGATGCGTGTCATCGTCGACGGGAACGTTATTCTCGAAGGCGAGTTCCCACCGGGAACCGTGCGCGATTTTCGCGGCAAGCACGTGACGCTGCTTGTCGGAAATGCGGGCGGCGTCGAAGTTACGCCACCGGGCAACCGCCGCGCGTGTTAGGTTCGGTCGGACAAGTCGTCCAGCGCGACTATAAGCTCACGGGGAAAACGGAGTAAATGCCAGCAGATTCTTCATTTGACGTGGTCAGCAAAATCGATCCGCAAGAGCTCGAGAACGCGCTCAATCAGGCGCGCGCGGAGATTGCGGGACGCTTCGATTTCAAGAACTCGAAGACGACGATCGAGAACACGGAAAAAGATATCACGATCGTTGCCGACGACGAGCTGAAGCTCAAGAACGTCATCGACATCGTGCAAACGCGTGCGGTGCGCCGCGGCATCTCGCTGAAGTCGTTCGATTACGGCAAAGTCGAGCCGGCCACGCAGAACACGCTGCGTCAGAAGATCACGCTGAAGGTGGGGATCCCGAAAGACAAATCCAAGCCGATCTTCGATGCGATCAAAAACGCGAAACTCAAAGTGACCGCGCAGTTCCAGGGCGACCAGATTCGGGTCTCAGGAAAATCGAAAGACGATCTGCAGAAGGTGATAAACCTTCTCAAAGGCTCGATTTCGAGCTGCCGCTGCAGTTTGTCAATTATCGCTGACCCTGGTAGAGTAAACCGTCGTGTCTAAATTCGCGCTTGTCTCGCTTGGCTGCGCCAAGAATCTTGTCGATTCCGAGGTGATGATCGGCAAGCTGGGGGAGTCAGGCTGGGAGCTCGTTCCTGACGCCCGTGAGGCGGACGCCGTCGTGGTGAACACGTGCGCGTTCATCGATCCGGCCAAGGCCGAGTCGACGGAAGTCATCCTCGAGCATGCCGCCGCAAAACGGCCCGGGCAGCAGCTGATCGTTGCCGGCTGCCTCTCGCAGCGCTTCGGTTCCCAGCTGCAGCAGCTCATTCCGGAAATCGACGGCATCGTCGGGACCGGCGCATACGCTGGAATCGCCGAGATTCTCGAAGAGGCGCGCGAAGGTTTGCGTCCGGTTCGTCTGCAGTTCGAAAGCGAGCCCGAGCACGATTTTCTGCCGCGCCTGGTCACGACGCCGCGCGCGACGGCCTATTTGAAGATCGCGGAAGGCTGCGATCACCCGTGCACGTTTTGCATCATCCCGCAGTTGCGCGGCGCGTTCCGTTCGCGCAGCGAAGAATCGATTCTAGCTGAAGCGCGCGCGCTTGCGGCCGGCGGGACGAAAGAGCTGATCCTGATCGCGCAAGACACGTCGATGTGGGGACGCGATCGGGGTCATCGTCGCGGCGGTTTGGCGAAGCTGCTCGAGCGTCTGGCAGAAGTCGACGGCATCGAGTGGATTCGTCTGTTGTATCTGTACCCCGCGACGGTCGATTCGGAGCTGATCGATGCGATCGCCAACATCGACTCGCGTCTGCAAGTACATGGACATGCCGCTGCAGCACGCGCATCCCGATGTGCTGCGTCCGATGCAGCGTCCTTCGAACGGCGAGCGTTATCTGGAATTGATCGAGGAATTCCGCGCGCGCGTCCCCGGGATCACGATGCGCTCGACATTCATCGTCGGTTTTCCCGGCGAGCGCGACGAGCACGTCGACTATCTCGAAGCATGGCTCGGCCGCGCGCAGCTCGATCGCGTCGGCTTCTTCACGTACAGTAAAGAAGAAGGCACGCCCGCATCCGACCTCGGCGCGCAAGTTCCCGAACGCGAGAAGCGCAAGCGTCTTCTGCGCTTGCGCGAGGCAGCGCGTGTGGCTTCGGATCGTGCGCGCGAGCGGCGCTTCGGACAAACGGTTCGCGTCCTCATAGAAAACCAGGCGAAGTTGCGCAAGAACGATGCCAATGGCGGCAGCTCTCGGAACGCGCGATGTGCTCGTTGCGCGCTCGATGGGTGAAGCGCCGGGCGTCGACGGCAGCATCTTTCTTGCCGCACACGACGCGAGTGCCGGCATCGGCGAGTTTGCGCTTGCGAATCTTATCGGCGCGGGCCCGTTCGATTTTTACGCTACCTTCGCTCCGGAATTGGCGGCTGTTGGGTAAGCATTTCGCGCCGCCGCCGCTCCCTAGCGAACCCGATCCTCTTGAATCCCGTCGTCCGCGCCGCTCCAAAGGCCGCTTGCGGATCGTTCCGATCGCGACGCTCGCCGTTCTCTTCTTTTTGTGCATCGCCACCGGTTTTCTCGCGCTGCGTGCAAAAGCGCATCATCGAACGCTGCAGCAAGAGATCGTCAACATCTTCATCCCGCCGCCGGAACAGCTGTTCGCGAAGGATCGCATCTCGATTCTCGTCATGGGGATCGACTACAACTACACCGATCGCGACATCGAATTCTCGGCAGGCGCACGCAGCGATACGATCTTCGTAACGACGCTCGACTTTCCGACGCGCGGCGTGTCGATTCTCTCGAGTTCCGCGCGACATGGAAGCAACGTTGCCGAACGGTCACGAAGATAAAATCAACGCGGCCTACGCCGACGGCGGCCCGAGCGAAGCCGATCAAGTCATCGGCGGATTCTTAGGGCTTCCGAAGACCTCGACCGGGCACTATTTCGACCGATACATCGTCTTACGCGTCGATGCGTCCAAAGATATCATCAACGCCATCGGCGGCATCGATCTCGACGTCATGAATTCGAACGCGATCATGCACTCCGGTGCGAACGGTCCGCTCGACTACGACGACAGCTGGGGGCATCTGCACATTCATCTGAAGCCGGGCATGCAGCATCTCGATGGAAATCAAGCCGTCGGCTACGTGCGTTTCCGGCACGACTGGTGCAGCGATCCGTGCCGTATCTTACGTCAACAGCAAGTGATGCGCACGATCGTCGACAAGCTCAAGCGCGACAAGTTCAACGACGTCGCGCACATCCGCGATCTGCTCGGCGTCGCCAAGCGCGACGTCGAATACGAATCTCTCGTTCGATGAAGAGCTGAGTCTCGCGACCGCATTCTCGCAGGTCGACCAGGCCGGCATCAAAACCGGCCAGCTTGCCTACACCGGCGATAAAGAAGTCGCGGCGGGCGACGTGTTGATCCCGGATCCCGTCAAAGATCAGAAGATGGTCCAAGATTTGATCATGGGACCGCTGGGCGCGCCGCCGACGATTCCGCCCTCGGTCGTCTCCAACATCAAGCCCTCGGATCTTGCCATCGACGTCCTCAACGGCAGCGGCGTCCCGGGGATGGCAAAGAAATTTGCAGGCGTCTTGCGCACCAAGGGATACAATATCGGGAAAGTCGGAAATGCCGAGACCTTCGGTCACGCGCAGACGCAGATTCTCGAGCACTCGCGGATCTTCGGAGCCGGCGAGCGTGTCCGCAGCGACCTCGCCATCATTCCCGGCCTCGCGGTGAGCGCCGATCCGGCGCCTGCCCCCTCGACGGGCTGGAAAAGTGACGTTACCGTCATTGTCGGGAAAGACTTCGCCGACGTTGCCGCAGCCCAACCCGCCGCCCGGTAGCGGAAACTGATCGACGCCGAGAACGTTAAGACGTAAAGACATGGCCTTCCTTAAGACGATTTTTGACGCCAACGAGCGTGAGATTTCACGTTTGCGGCGCACCGTCGAGCGCGTGAATGCGCTCGAACCCTCGGTCTCCGCGCTTTCCGATGAAGCGCTCGCGGCCAAGACGCCCGAGTTCAAGCAGCGGCTCGCGGACGGCGCGACGCTCGACGATCTGCTGCCCGAAGCGTTCGCGGTCGTACGCGAAGCCGCGAAACGCACGCTCGGGATGCGGCACTTCGACGTGCAGCTGATGGGCGGTCAAGTCTTGCACGAAGGCAAGGTCGCGGAGATGAAAACCGGTGAGGGCAAAACGCTCGTCGCCACGCTGCCGGTCTACTTGAACGCGCTGGCCGGCAAAGGCGTCCATCTCGTCACCGTCAACGATTACTTGGCGAAGCGCGACGCGGCGTGGATGGGGCCGATCTACGAATTCTTCGGCCTGACCGTCGGCGTGATCCAGCACGATTTGCAGCCGCCCGAACGGCGCGCAGCCTACAACTCCGACGTCACCTACGTCACGAACAACGAAGTCGGCTTCGACTATCTGCGCGACAACATGGCATGGCAGCTCGAAGACATGGTTCAGCGCGAGCTCAGCTTTGCGATCGTCGACGAAGTCGACTCGATTCTCGATCGATGAAGCGCGCACGCCGCTCATCATCAGCGGGCAGGGTCACGACGCGACCGAGCTCTACGCAAAATTCGCGCAGATCATCCCGCGCTTGAAGAAAGACGAAGACTTCACCGTCGATGAGAAAGCGCACGCCGCTCCGATCACGGAAGCCGGCGTCGCCAAAGTCGAGAAGATGCTCGGGATCGGCAACCTCTACGATCAGCGCAACATCGAGCTTGCGCACCAGCTGAACGCCGCGCTCAAAGCCTGGAATCTCTTCCACAAAGAGCAGCAGTACATCGTCAAGGACGGTGAGGTCGATCATCGTCGACGAGTTCACCGGCCGCCTGATGACGGGCCGGCGCTACTCCGACGGCATCCACCAAGCGATCGAAGCCAAAGAAGGCCTCAACGTTCGCAGCGAAGATCAAACGCTCGCGACGATCACGTTCCAGAATTATTTCCGGCTCTACGACAAGCTTGCGGGCATGACCGGTACGGCGAAAACCGAGGAACGCGAGTTTGGCGAGATCTACGGCCTTGTCGGTCGTCGCGATGCCGACGAATCGTGACGTACGTCGCGACGATCTCGGCGACATCGTTTATAAGAGCGAAGACGCGAAGTTTGCGGCCGTCGTCGACGAGATCATTGGACTTGCACGACAAAGGCCGCCCGGTGCTCGTCGGCACGCGCTCGATCGAAAAATCGGAGCGGCTTGCCGCGATGCTGCGCCGCAAAGGCGCCGAGTGCAACGTCCTCAACGCGAAGTACCACGAGCAAGAAGCGCAGATCATTAAGGACGCCGGTCTGCGCGGCGCCGTTACGATCGCGACCAACATGGCGGGTCGCGGCGTCGACATCAAGCTCGGCGAAGGTATCGCCGATATCGGCGGCCTGCACATCATCGGCACGGAACGGCACGAATCGCGCCGGATCGACAACCAGCTGCGCGGCCGCGCCGGCCGTCAGGGCGATCCGGGCTCGACGCGCTTCTACGTCGCGCTCGAAGATGAAATCATGCGCCTCTTCGGCGCCGAGCGCATTCAAGGCGTGATGAAGATGGTCGGCTTCACCGACGAGACTCCGATCGAAGCCAAGATGATCTCGCGCTCGATCGAGCGCGCGCAGAGCAAAGTCGAGAACCACAACTACGAGATTCGCAAGTCGGTTCTCGAGTACGACGACGTCATGAACAAGCAGCGCGAGATCATCTACGGCGAACGCCGGAAGATCTTGCAGGGCGAGTCGATGCGTCCGTTCATGGTGCAAACGCTGCACGACAAGATCGCATCCACGATCGACGAGCACGCGTCGGCCGAGCGCCATCCGAGCGAATGGGAGCTCGGCGCGATTCTCGAGGAGATGGAGCCGATTTTCCCCGTGAAGAGCCACATCACGCTCGAAGAAATCGAGAAGCTCGATCGCGAGGAGATGAAGAAGCGGCTGATCGCGATCGGCGAGCAGCTCTACGAAGCCAAAGAAGCCGAAATAACGCCCGGACATCATGCGCTTCGTCGAGTCACGCTACATCATGCTGCCGATCATCGACCGCATGTGGGTCGACCATCTCTACGTGATGGACACGCTAAAGGCCGGCATCGGCCTGCGCGGTTACGGTCAAAAAGATCCGCGCGTCGAGTACGAAAAAGAAGCCTACGAGATTTTCGAAGATCTCAAGAACAACATCGCCGACGAAGCGATCAAGACGGTGTTCCACATTCAGATCGAGCGCCAAGAAGCCCCGGAGCACGAACGCCAATTGGTCGCGCCGGGACCGGCGTTCGAAGCGGTACCGTCGGGACAGCTGCTTCCGCAACCCGCGCCGCCCGCAGCGCCGCTCGACGATCGCGCGCTCGAGCAGATACTGGGGCCCGTCCCGGGCAAACCCGCGAAAGCACAGCTTCACACGAATCGCGATGGCGAAGAACCGGCCAAACCGGCGCAACGTGCGAACGACAAGGTCGGTCGCAACGAGCTATGCCCGTGCGGCTCCGGCAAAAAATATAAGAAGTGCCACGGCGCCGCGGCCTAGGGCAGCCAGTGGATGTCGTTCGCCGCGATGCTCGGAACGTCGACCTCGACGAAGCGTACCGGCGCTCCGTTTGCCTTGAACGCGTGCGGCGTTCCCATCGGGATTGAAATCATATCACCAGGGCCGATGTGCCTGCGTTGCGATCCCAGCGTAACCGTTCCGGTGCCGCTCACGACGTAGAGAAACTCGGTCGAGTGGTAATGAGCGTGGCGTTTGATCGACGTAATCTGCGTGGCCGCAAAGTCTGCACCGTTCTGCGTGGTGATCAACTTATACGAAACGCCCGGTGAAAAGACGTCAAGCTTGCCGTTGATGACTCGATCGAAGGCAACGACTTGGGGCGCGGACGCGGCTTTAGCAGCGGCGAGGCCGAAATAGAGTCCAAGTACGGCACCAGCGAGAGCGGTTGTTAAAGCCAAAGCGACCGCGCTAGTAATCGAGATGCGGTTCATCTGCTATGAGATCCTTTCAATGGGCATTAGTTGGTGGTATATCGTTTGTAAGATCACCTGCCGTCTCTTCTAAAACACTCTGAAAACAGCGCGCTAACACTCGCGGCCTAACGTCCACCGGGGCTTTTGAATCAGCTCACGGAAGGGACTATCCATGACCGCCCAAGTCGATAGGCGTCTAGAGAGTATTGACCGCCGGCTGGAGTCACTCGACGGCAAGATCGATGGACTACGTGGCGACTTGACTAAGAAAATCGACGTTTCGACGTGGCAGACGACGTCGCTGATCTTCGGTGCGTGGATCACGATCATGCTCGCGATTCTGTTTCACAAACTTTGATATCAGCTATTGCCGGCTCGTGGCGCTCGCTTGCGTTTCGTGGCGTCCTCGTCATTGTGTTGGGGATCGCGGCGCTCGCGTTTCCGGCGCAGACGATTTGGATCGTGGGAGCCTTTGCGCTGTACGCGATCGTTCACGGCGCAATCGATATTGTGGCGGTCTTTCGTAGTCCGGGAGAAGCGAGTCACGCGGTACTGATGTTTCTCGAGGGCGCGATCTGGATTGCCGGCGGCGCGGCGACGTTTCATTGGTTGACGAGCGCGTTTACGCTGGGATATGTTGTGGCGTTTTGGGCGCTGGGGTTGGGCGCGGTCGCGCTGGTTGTCGCGGTTGCCGCGCGAGGGCATTTACCGCACGTGTGGCTGCTTGGCATCGTTGGAGCAGTGATCTTGGCCTTCGGCGCCTGGCTCTTGCACGATCCCGTGCATCTTTTTTTAATGGGACCGGCAATTGAGATTGCGGCGCTCGCGATTGTCAGTGGGGCGTCGATGCTGGTGCTCGGCTTCCAGGGGCGGCACATCGCAACGCGAACCGTTCCTGCATGAGCGACGCGCAGTTAGCAGCGATCAGCCGTCTTCGCGAGCGTTTGGAGACGCTCCGGGAGCGTCTTTGACGACGCCGGAAAAAGGCGGAAGCTAAGCGAGCTCGAGAACCGCTCGCGCGCGGAAGATTTCTGGACCGATTCGCAGACGGCGCAGCTCGTCATGAAAGAGCTGGCCGAGTTGCGCGAAGAGACCGACACGTTCGCTCGCGTTCAGACGTTGCTGGACGAAGCCGAGGAGACGCTCGAGATTCTCGGCGACGAAAAAGGTGCTTCGGACGAAGCGGAGAGCGGAATCGCGCAAGCCACCGTGAGGCTCGACGAGCTCGAGATGGCCGCGAATTTCGACCGCGAATTCGACGCCCACAACGCGATCGTCTCGATCAATTCGGGCGCCGGCGGTGTGGACGCCGCTGATTGGGCCGAGATGCTGGCACGCATGTACATGCGCTGGGCCGAGCGCAAAGAGTTTTCGGTGAGCGTGACCGATGCGTCGGCAGCGGAAGAAGCCGGGCTCAAGTCGATTACGTTCTTCGTTCGGGGGAGGAACGCGTACGGAATGCTCGAGAGCGAGCGCGGCGTGCACCGCCTCGTGCGCATCTCGCCTTTCGACCAGCAACACCGCCGCCATACGTCGTTTTCATCCGTGGACGTCATTCCGGAGATCGCGGGTGAAGAAGACGCCGGCATCGAGATCAAACCGGACGACCTGCGCATCGAAACCTTCAAATCAGGCGGCGCCGGCGGCCAGTACGTCAACAAGACCGAATCGGCGATCCGCATCATCCATATTCCGACCGGCATTGTCGTCGCATCACAACAAGAGCGTTCGCAAATGCAGAACCGCGACGTCGCAATGAGCATTCTGCGCGCCAAACTCGTCCAGCGCGACTATGAGGAACGGCAAGCGCTGCTGGATGAGATGCGCGGCGAACGGCGAGCCAACGAGTGGGGCTCGCAGATTCGTTCGTACGTCCTCCAGCCGTATTCGCTGGTTAAGGATCACCGCACGAACGTCGAGACCGGAAACACGCAAGCCGTTCTCGACGGCGACATCGACGTCTTTATCTGGCCCTACTTGCAGCAGCGCCCAAGGCTCGCGCGCGCATGAGCAGCATCGACGTCATCGTCGTCTGCTGGAACGATCGCCATAACATCACAAAGGCGCTCGAATCGGTCTTCGCCCTCGACGAGGTAGAGAGCGATCCGTCGTTCGCGCACGTCGTCGTTTCCGATAACGGCTCGACCGACGGTTCGCGCGAGTTCATCCGTGAACGATACGGCCAGCGAGTCGAGATCATCGAAAACGGTGCGAACATTGGTTTTGCCGCGGCCTGCAATCGTGCATTCGAGCGCACGTCGTCGCCGTACGTGTATCTGCTCAATCCGGATGCGGAGCTGAAGAACGGAGCATTACGCGAGATCGTCGCGTTCATGGACGCACATCCGCGCTGCGGGATCGCCGGCTCGCGGATCTACAATCTCGACGGGACGATTCAACGCGACGCCGTCGGCGAGTTCGATACCTGGACGGGCGCGTTCTTACGCTCGAGCGCATGGGGCGAATGGCCGATGTTCCGCCGCTATGCAAACGGCGCGTCGCTGCGCGATTGGGATTACGGTTCGCGCGCGGCGCGTCGACATCGTGATCGGTGCCGCGCTGGCGATCCGGCGGACGCTTTTGGATGCAATCGGACTCTTCGACGAGCGTTTCTTCCTGTATCACGAGGAAGTCGATTTGGCGAAGCGCGCAGCGACTGCACATTGGGAAACGTGGTTCGTCCCGCAGAGTGAAGCCGTGCACGAAGGCCGCGCCAGCGCGCGCGGCGCGTATAACGTCGACGCACGCAAGCAACGCTCGCGCCGGATGTATTGGCTCAAGCACCATGGACCGGTCTGGTACGGATCGCTCGTCGCAGCGCTGGTCGGGCGGTACGCTCTTTACCTGGGCGCAGCCGGTGCCGTGGCGCTGATGGCGAAACGAGTCTTGCGATGATCGCGCCCGAGAATGTCGTGACATTCGAACGCATTGAGGGATTCAAGGTCCTCAAGTCGCTCGGTTACGCCTACGGACAGGCGAGTCGCCCGAAGAATCTCTTGCGCGCGACGTTTCGCAGCATCGGTGCATTCATCGGTCTTGCGCCGATCGAGTATCTCACCGATGCCGAGCGCGCGCGCGCCGAGTCGCTGGGCGCCTTGATTGCGCGCGCGAACACGCTGGGCGCAAACGGCATTTTGGGATTGCAATTTCAGGTCGCCGAACAATCGGACGGCTCGACGCGCGTTGTCGCGTTCGGAGAAGCGGTGATTCTCGATCCTGAGCCGGGCAAGGAGCCGCGGATGAGCTCGGAAGAACGCGCGAAACGTGAGCGTGCGCTTTCGCGTGCCGCATCCGTCGTCGCGTCATGCCGCAAATGCGAGATCGGCTACACCCGAACGAACACGGCGTACGGGGAAGGTGATCCGTGCGCGCGTGTGATGTTGATCGGCGAAGGTCCGGGCGAAACGGAAGACAAGCTGGGGCGCCCGTTCGTCGGGCGCGCCGGTGAATTGCTCGACCGCATGCTTGCGGCAATCGGTCTTGCGCGCGAGGAAGTGTTCATCTGCAATACCGTCAAGTGCCGTCCGACGCTGGATGATGGAACGCGCTTGCGCAACCGCGCTCCGACGCCGGATGAGATGCGGAATTGCCGTCCCTACCTCGATCAGCAGATTGAGATCATCAAGCCCGAGATGATTTTGTGCCTGGGCGCGCCGTCGGCTAAGTCGTTCTTGGGCGAGCGTTTCTCGATTACCAAGCAGCGCGGCATCTGGTACGACGGCCCGAGCGGCATCCCGCTGATCGCGACCTTCCACCCCGCGTATATCTTGCGCATGACGGGCGGCAAGGAGATGACCGAAGTCAAGCGCTTGGTATGGTCCGATTTGAAACAAATCCGGGCTCGGCTCGACGAACCGAAACCAAAGACCGAGCCCGAGGTGATACAAGAAGCGTTGTTCTGATGAGTACCGCACAGGAAATCTGGTTTGACGAGAAAGCGCGCCGCGGCGGTTTTGCCGAGCGGTGTCTGCTTTGCTGTCGGCGCTCGATCTGCGGGCGTACCGTCTCGATCAAATCTATCGCGCTGCGACCAAGGAGCTGGCCGCTGATCTTGATTCCGTTACGACGCTCCCGAAAGAGCTGCGCTCGCAGCTGGGCGCGCAAGGCTTCGCATTCGACTCCGTCACGCCGACCGTCGTGCAGCGCTCCAATGACAAACAAACGACGAAGGGTCTCTTCCGGCTTGCCGACGGCTCCGAAGTCGAATCCGTCCTGATGGAGCATCTCGGCGACCGAAGCACGGTGTGTATCTCGAGTCAAGCCGGCTGCGCGTACGCGTGCCGATTTTGTGCGACCGGACAGGGCGGCTTCACGCGTAATCTCGATGCGACCGAGATCTTCGATCAGGCGCGCTACTTTGCGCGCGAGCTCGCCCGGCGCAGCAAGAAGATCACGAACATCGTCTTCATGGGGATGGGCGAACCGTTTGCAAATTACGACGCCGTGATGGACGCGGTCCGTCTGCTGCACGATCCGAAAGGCTTCGGCCTCGGCCATCGGCACATCACGATTTCGACCGTCGGTCTCGTTCCGCAGATCGACACGTTCGCAAGCGAAGGGATTCAAGTGAATCTCGCGATCTCGCTGCACGCACCCAACGACGAGCTGCGTGGGCGATTGATGCCGGTGAACCGCCGCTATCCGATTGCCGAATTAATGTCGGCCTGCGAACGCTACATCAAAGCAACGCGCCGCAAGATTTTTTTCGAGTACGTCATGCTCGACGGTCAGAACGATACCGATGCCTGCGCCGCAGAGCTTGCGCGGCTGATGCGCGGTCCGCTCTATCACGTCAATCTGATCCCGTACAACGCAACCGGTGCCGAGCTTTCCGGCACGCCGGATGCGCGGGTGCGCGCATTTCAGAAGAAGCTCGAAGAGCACGGCGCCGTCGCGACCGTGCGCGTTCCGATGGGACGCGACATCGCCGCAGCCTGCGGTCAGCTCAAAGCCGAAAAGAATGCGTCTTAATAGCCGCGCGTGGGCAACCGCGGACGGAGGCACCCCCGAGGTTACCCACACGCTGTTTGCCTTTTGGCCACCCGCTGGCGGCCTATTCACAATACGTAGAAAATTGCGGTAATGTTTCGTTGATGGCAACGTGGGCTGATGTGCGACGTATCGCGCGCACGCTACCGGGAACGACTGAGGACCAGTCATCGAGTGGGAAGATGTGGTGGACAGTGAGCCGCAAGGGCTATGCGTGGGAACGTCCGCTGCGGAAATCCGACATCGCGGCGCTCGGCAAGCGCGCGCCGAAGGGTCCGGTCTAGGCTGAAGACGCGATCTCGAAATGAAAGACGTCATCCTGGCGAGCAATTCGAAAGTATTTTTCACGACGCCGCACTTCGATGGCTATCCCGCCGTGCTCGTCGAACTCGAGAAGATTTCAGTGCAAGCACTGAAGGAAGCGCTGGTCGAGGCGTGGTTTGCATGCGCCGGAAAGCGACTTGCGTCGGAGTATCTCAGCGCAGTAGGCGCTCACCCTTGCGTGGACGAAAACCGGGCTAATGGTCGACGAAACGCAACTGACGAACCCCGCATCAATGGACGAAATCACGGCGCTGGCAAAGCGCCGTGGCTTTATCTTTCAGTCCAGTGAGATTTACGGCGGGATCGGCGGCTTCTTCGACTACGGTCCGCTCGGCGCGATTCTCAAGCGCAATGTGAAGGATGCCTGGTGGCACGAGATCGTTGAGATGCGCGACGACGTCGTCGCGTTCGATTCCTCGATCATCATGCACCCCGACACGTGGGTTGCCTCCGGCCACGTCGCAGCGTTTCACGACAAGCTCGTCGATTGCAAGAACTGCAAGCATCGCTTTCGCGCGGATCATCTGAAGACGCTCGAGCAGTGCCCCGACTGCGGCATGCGCGGGACGCTCACCGAGCCGCGCAACTTCAATTTGATGATGAAGACGCAGATCGGCCCGATGGAGGACAGCGCCTCGGTTGCGTATCTGCGCCCCGAGACGGCTCAGGGCATGTTCGTCAACTTCAAGAACATCTACCAGAGCGCACGCAAGAAGCCGCCGTTCGGGATCGCGCAGATCGGGAAATCATTCCGCAACGAGATCACGCCGGGTAACTTCACGTTCCGCGTTCGCGAATTCGAGCAAGCCGAGCTCGAGTTTTTCGTCCCGCACGACGGCCGCGACATGGAATGGTTCAAAGAGTGGGTCGACGCGCGCAAGAAGTGGTACTCCGACTACGGCATCAAGGCCGAGCGGCTACGCTTCTACGAGCTCAAGCCCGAAGAGCGTCCGCACTATGCGGTCGCCGGCATCGACGTCGAGTATCTGTTCCCGTGGGGTTGGGGCGAGCTCGAATCGATCGCGCATCGCGGCACCTTCGATCTCGATGCGCACATCAAGCTTTCCGGCAAGGACCTCACTTACTTCGATGAGGCAACAAAACAGAAGTACGTCCCGATTCTGATCGAGAGTTCGGCGGGGATGGATCGCACGACGCTCACGATGCTGGTCGACGCCTACGACAAAGAGAAGATCGTTGACGAGAGCGGCAAGGAAAGCACGCGTACCGTCTTGCGCTTCCATCCGAAGATCGCGCCGGTCCAGGTCGGCGTGTTTCCGCTCGCGCGCAACAAGCCGGAGCTCGTCGAACGCGCGCAGACGATCGAACGCGCGCTTACGCCCGCATTTTCGCAGTCAGTACGACGAAGGCAACGTCGGTCAGCTCTATCGCCGCCAGGACGAGATCGGCACGCCGTTCTGCATCATGATCGATTATCAAACGCTCGCCGACGAAACCGTCACGATCCGTCATCGCGACTCGATGCAACAAGATCGCGTCGCGGTCGCGCAAGTCGCGTCGTTTCTCGCAGAGCGAATTTAGAAGCAGATTACCGCGCGGCCGACGCCGGCGCCGTCACGCACGCGCGTCAGGGCTTCATTTGCCGCGGATAGCGAGAACCGATCGCCGATGGGCGCCCGTAATTCTCCGCTTGCGACAAGATCGATCACCATACGCAAGTCGGCGCGCGTTGAGCCTCGCGAGCCGGCGATCCATCGTTGTGAGCGCGCGAGCGTTTGCGTCGAGATCGGAAAACGCGCATCGGGATCGTATCCTGTGACGACAAGAATTCCATCGGGAGCAAGAGCTTCGAATCCGGCTGTAGCGCTCTGCGCTACCCCCGCAAAATCGATTGCAGCATCGATGCCGCTCGGTAAGCTCGAGGACCGCATGTCAAAAGCTTCATCCGCGCCAAGCTCGCGTGCCAAACTGAGCCGCTCGGGGCTGATGTCGGCTGCAATGACTTTCGCTCCCGCGCGCTTTGCGAGCTGAACGGCGAACGAACCTAGGCCACCGACGCCGAGGATGGCGACGGTCTGTTCCGGCCGGACGTGCGCGCGCGCGACCGCACGCGCCGCGGTAGCTGCGGCGTCGCACAGAATCGCGGCTGCGTCGCTTTCGACGCCGGGCGGAATCGTGATTAAATTGTCGCCCGCACAGACGAGATACTCGGCAAATCCGCCGTCGCGTTCAAAACCGATACGCGGACCCGGATTGATACACATGTTCTCGCGGTCGCTGAGGCAGTACGTGCATACGCCGCAGCCGCGATACAAATAGATGCATGCCCGTTCTCCAACCAGAGTTTTCGAAACACCGTCGCCGACCGCGACGACTTCACCGGCAACCTCATGTCCGAGGACACGGGGCGGCTTGATCGTCGCGACCACGCCTTTGTAGCCTTTGAGATCGGTTCCGCATACGCCGCATGCTACAACCCGGACGAGCGCTTCGCCGGCATTCGGGACGGGGATCTTCCGCTCTTCGGCCACGAGCGGCGTCTCGAATTGCCGCAACACCATGGCCTTCATTCCGGAAATGTCGATTCGTCGGTCTTGCCCGGCGCTTGTAAGTACGTCGGAAGAAGATGCAGCTCCGGAATGTATGCGCGCTCCGGCAGTGTCGCGAGAAAGAGACACGCTGATGCAACGTCTTCGGGTTTGAGCATCTTCGCGCGTCGCGCGGCGTCGGGTGGATTTGGTCTGCGATCGAGATGTGGCGTGTCAACGACTCCAGGCAAAATAACGGAAAGCCGTACTCCGTTTCGATGTTCCTCGTATGCGCCCGCGCGCGTCAAGCCGAAAAGTCCGGCCTTAGATGCTTGGTAGGCTGCGCCGGAAAGATTCGGCCACGCAGCGGATCCGCTTGAGATAAAGATCGCCGTTCCGTGCGTTTCACGCAGCGAAGGCAGTGTCGCGCGCAGTACGGCGAACGCTGCGTCGAGGTTGACGCGCAAGATCGCATCCCAATCCTCGAGCGTTACTTCGGCGAGTCGCCGTTTCGGAACGTTATAGCCGGCTGAGTAGACGAGAACGTCAATCGGGCCCGCACGCAAAATTTCCAAGATGCCACGCTCAAGCGCGGCACGGTCCGTCACATCGAACGTGTGGCCGTGAAGCCGATTGTCTTCCGGCAGCGGCGTCTTGCGACGCGCAGCGGCGTGGACAGTTGCTCCGGCCTCGTAAAAAGTCCGCGCTACCGCAAGACCGATACCGCTGCTCGCGCCGACGACGAGAGCTCGCCGCTCGGCGAGCGCGTCACTCATCGGAACGGCGTGTGTTGGGCATCCGATGACAACTCCTCGAGCTCCCGCAACAGATCATCGGAGAGATCAACCTCGAGGGCGCCCAGATTGTCCTCGAGCTGCTCGGTGCGCGTCGCGCCACACAACGCTCCGGTGACGCCGGGACGTTTGAGGACCCATGCGAGTGCAAGCTGTGCAGGAGTCCAATTATGTTCGCGTGCCATCGTTGCGACGCGTTCCGCAAACGCGAGGCGCGGTGACGTGACGCTCTGTGCAAAGATCGGCTGGGTTAAGAGGCGCGACGATGGCGGGGGCGGCGCGTCGTTGCGATACTTCGCGGTGAGAATCCCGCCGCCGAGCGGCCAAAACGCGAAGAAGCCAATGTTCTCGGCGCGGCAGAGCGGCAGCATTCCAGTTCTGCGGTGCGATCGATCAGCGAATAACTCGCTTGCACGACGGAACAGCGCACGAGCTTGTTGCGTTCGCTCGCCCATAACGTGCGGCAAACTTGCCACGCAGAGTAATTAGAAACGCCCACCGCGCGGATCTTTCCCTCGCGTTTGAATTCTTCGAGCGTACCGAAGGTCTCGTCGTCGGGCGTCACGCCATCGAAGTAGTGCACGTAGTAGAGATCGATATAGTCGGTCTGCAGGCGACGCAGACTCGCTTGAAGCGCTGTGCGCAAATGTTGGCGCGAACCACCGCGGTCGGCCGGTTTATTCCCCGCGCCGCCGCCTTTCGTCGTCAGTACAACCCGCTCGCGGTGTCGAGGCAGCCACTTGCCGAGTATTTCCTCGGACGTACCGCTGCCGTACATATCGGCGGTGTCAAATAGCGTGATCCCGGCGTCGAGTGCGCGATCCAGTATTGCAAGTGATGCGTTACGATCGGCACGCGTCCCGAATGAATTGCATCCGAGTCCCAAGGACCGATACCTTGAGGTCGCTGTTCGGTAAGACGGCAAAGCGCATCTAGATCGGGATCTTCCACCCCCACGATGCATCGTGGATCAGACGCTCCGTTTGACCGGGGCGCCGATCGACGTACACTCGGCCTTCTTTCATCACCATCAAAATATTCTTTTTCTCGGTGAGAACGTTGATGTCCGCATATGGATTGCCGTCTACCGCAATGATATCGGCGATCTTCCCCGGCTCGAGCGTTCCCAGTTTGTCTTCGACTCCGATCGCTTCCGCTGCGTGTTTCGTTCCGGTCTTGATCGCCTCTTCGGGGCTCATCCCGAAGTCGACGTAGATCACCATCTCGCCGGCTTGACTGCCCATTTCCGGATCGAGCTGCGTATCGGTTCCGAGTGCCATTTTGATGCCGGCGCGATGCAGCCGCTGGAACGTCTCCTTCGTTGACGGTTGAATTTTCTTCATCTTTTTGAGCGTGAACTCGGGCGTGCCCATTTGACGCCGGATCTCAATCGCATGATCGGTCCGATGTTGAAGCGTCGGTGTCAAAATGATCTTGCGCTCTTTCATCATCGCGATCGCTTCGTCGTCGGTGAAGACGGAATGTTCGAGCGTGTCGGCGCCCGCCCGCATCGCCATCTTTTGCGCTTCGGGCGTGAAGCAATGGACGGCAGTGCGCTTACCAAAAGCATGCGACTCGTCGACGATCGCATCGATCTCTTCTTGCGTCATGTTTCGGATGTCGGGTTCTTCCTTATCGGTTCCGCCGCCACCCGAGCAACAGGTCTTGATGAGATCGGCGCCGATGCGCAGTTGCGAGCGCGTCAGTTTGCGCAGCTCCCACGGTCCGTCGGCGGTAGCGAGAGCGACACGCGGAACATTCCGCGGCAGGATGCAATCGAGATGCGCGTTCGTGATGATCGCCCATCCGGCGCAGAAGAGACGCGGACCGGCGATGATACCGAACTCTATAGCGTCGCGTAGCGCGCACATCTCCGCAGTTACGTGGCCGGCGTAACTGTAACCACCGAGATCGCGCAGGGTCGTAAAACCCATCTCCATGCAAATCTGCGCGTGGAGCAGTGCGTAGAGCATCTGCAGTTGCGGCGTGATTTCGAACGCCGCAGCGCGATAATTTTTGAACGTTAGCGTGTTGTATTGATTGAGATGGAGATGACAATCCATCATGCCCGGCATCAGCGTCGCGTTACCGGCATCAACCGTCGTGTAGTTCTCAGGTAAGCGGTGCGCATCGGCTTGTCCGATACTTTCGATACGGTCACCGTCGAGCACGACGACGACGCCGCCTTCGCGGAAACCGCCATTGCCGTCGATGAGCCGGCCGGCACGGATGATAGTCTTGCGTTTTTCTGTCGCCACGGTATACAATGCATACCATTGAACGGACCGGAGGGCAACTACCACGGCGATCCCCTTGGCGCAAGTCGACGATCCCCTCGACGTCCTGACCACCCTCGCGGGAAGGCCGGGCGATATGGCGCTCTTGGAGCAGACGATCGCGCCTGCGATTCGCGAGGCGATCATCAATGGCGCCTTGCCCGGCGGGATGCGGCTTTCGGAGCTCCAGGTAGCACGCCGGCTTCAGGTAAGCCGGACACCCGTTCGCCGCGCGCTGAACCAATTGGCGCATGAGGGGCTCGTCATGATAGCTCCGCATGTGGGCGCGACCGTTCGCGCCATCCGTCCGGAAGACGTCGAGGAGATCTACGAAGTTCGCATCGCGCTCGAAGTGCTGGCCGTAAAATTGCTCAACGAGCGGTTGAGTGCGGTCGGGCGAGCGGAGTTCATGGAGGCGATGCAGTCGCTTCGGACTGCCGCTGCCGATGCTGACGCGTACGCTGAAGCGCTCGATGCGTATCATCTTTTGATCATGCGGCTGGCTCGCAATCGCACGCTCGTTCAGATGTATCAGAATCTCGTCGGGCCGATTCGGCGATTCCGTCGCATCAATCTCGGGCCTTCCGATCGCGTGCAGCGGTCGCTGCGCGCGAATTTGCGCGTCGCTCGTGCGATGCTTGGCCGGCGATTCGGACGCTGCGGCGCTGATGGAAGAACATTTGAAACAAGCCAGCGCCGATGTAATCACTTTGCTACGCGCCCAGTTCGTTTTGGAGAAGGGAACCGAATCAGTATGACCACGCCAGCGGAACGTGCCGTCAAGGCCGTCGACAAAGGCATCGCACGCGATGTTCTGACGCGCCTCGTCGATACGCCGAGTCCGACCGGACACGAGATGGCAATTGCGCAATTGCTCGCGGAGATTTTCCGCGAATACAAGCTTGAAACGCGGTTGCAAAACATCTATGACGACCGCTACAACGTCGTCGGCCGCATGCCGGGCACGGGTGGTGGTCCCACGCTCCTTTTCAGTGGTCATCTCGACACCTCAGTGCGCGGCGATGAGGACTACCTGAGCGGCATCGGCTGGAAAAATAAGGCCGTCATCGACGGCGATTGGCTTTATGGTAACGGCGCGTTCAACATGAAGAACGGCTTCGCGAGCTTTATTGCAGCAATTGCGGCGATGCGTTCATGCGACGTCAAGTTGCCGGGCGACATAATGGTGGCCGGGACCGCGGGCGAAATCGAGATGGCGCCAGTCGATGAGTTCGAAGGCCGCGAATACGACGGCTACGGTACCGGTATGTGGCATCTCGTCAGTCACGGGGTCGCCGCCGACGTTCACGTGTTACCGGAACCGACCGGTCTCAACGTGCATGTCGGCATGTTCGGAACGGTGTGGGCGAAGATCACGACGCACGGTGCTTTCGCACACACGGCGTGGTCGGCATCGCAGCCGAGCGCGATCAAACGCATGCGCCCGATGATCGATGCGATCGAGTCGTGGGCGCCGGAATACAAGAAAGCGCAACACGTTTATGGGAGTGGAGCCGGCCGTAAACGTGGCAGCGATCCGCGGCGGTCTTCCGTGGCGCGCAGCGCGTACGCCGAACTTTGTGCCGTCTGTACGTCGATGTGCGAATTCCGCCGCAGGTTTTTCCGCTGGATGTGCAGCTCGAGCTTCGCGATCTCGTCGCCGCTGTCGCAACGCGCGAGAAATACGATATTGACATCGAGTTCTACATGTCGAGGCCCGGTACGCTAGTATCGCCGTCACATCCGGTGGTACGCAGCGTTGCTGACGCGCATCAGAGCTTGACGGGAAGCGATCCGCATGTTTCGTTTGCGCCGCCGTTCTGCACGGACGCGATCGACAGCAATCGCTTCGGGATTCCAACCGTGGTCTACGGCGCAGGCGGACGGTCGCGCGCCGCTACTTCGAAGAATGGCAGCGCAGATATGAGCACCGATGCGCGGGCGTTCGACGGGGAGTACGTTTCCATCTCAGACGTCGCAACCGCGGGACAGGTCTTTGCCCAAACCGCGATTGAGATTTGTTCGCAAAACCGGGCCGAATTCGTTCGCGGGCGTGGACCGATGCCGGCAGTCGATCTTCAGGAGGCACGCACGTGACTAACACATCTAAGCAGACCATCTCCCGACGCGCGGTCATTACAGCCGGCGCGGCTGCGGCTGCGACCTTTAGCTCCATTAACGTCGTTCGCGCGCAAGCAAAGCTTCGCAAACTGAACATCGTGCTTGGCACGACGCCGCAGTTTGGCAACGTCATCGTCGGATTACAAAAAGGCTTCTATGAAAAGGAAGGCTTACCGGCGGAGATTACCTATTTCACGAGCGGCTCAGCGGCGACGCAAGCATTTCGAACCGGGAACGGTGACATTGCCGTGGCCGGCGATCTGCCTTCGCTTCGATTGTGGACCGGCGGCGACGGCGTTGGACTATGCCCGCAAGCCCACTACGATCTGAGCATCATCGTCACACGCGATTCGATCAAGAACGCGCAGGACATGAAGGGCAAGAAGATCGGTATCCTGCTCGGATCCACGTCGGAATACTTCATTCAGAAATATCTCACCAAATCCGGCATGACGATGAACGATATTCAGGCGATCAACTTGACGCCGGCCGAGATGGTAACCGGACTCGATCGCGGGGATATCGACGGCTTCGTGTTGTGGCAGCCCTTCGGTTGGAAGGCCGTCGATACGATCAAAGGCGTGCATATTCTCACCGATGCCGGCCCATATTTCCAAGAGTGGGAAGCCTGCACTGTCAATAAAACTTACGCGGCGACGCATCAACCGGAGCTGGTCGCATTTATCAGGGGCCTACGCGCCGCCGGCAAGTGGATACCCGGCAATCTCGATGAAGCCGGCCAAGCAGTAGCGCAGGCGCTGCGAACGCAAGACGTTGCGACCATGAAGAAACAGCTGGGGCTCATCAACTGGGATTTGAACTTCACGCCGAAGTTTCGAAGCGATATGGATCAGCTCGCGGGCTTCATCAAAACGAAGATAGACTGGAGCACGATGTTCGATCCTCGCTTCTTGCGTCAAGTGGATTCGTCGCTCGTTTCTTGACCAGCGTTTCGAGTCAGCCTAATTGGTCGACGGTAGCGTTCCGGGACGTCTCCAAGCTCTATCGTGATTCACGGGGAGCCGAGTACGCAGCCGTCGAGGGCATCTCGCTCGACGTTACGCGCGGCTCGTTTCACTGCTTGCTCGGGCCGAGCGGTTGCGGAAAGACGACACTGCTCAACATGATCGGCGGCTTCGAAGCGCCGAGCTCAGGGACGGTGTCCTTTGTTTCCGCTGACGGAAGCGAGACGAGGATTGCGGGTCCGGGCGCCGACCGTTCCGTTATCTTCCAGGATTCGACAGCGGCGCTCTTCCCGTGGCTGAACGTCCACGAGAACGTGGCGTTTGGCCCGAAGCTGCATCACGCATCGATCGCTGATTTCGAGCCTCGCTTGCGCGCGACGCTGGCGCTCGTTGGTCTCGACCAGCACACGCACAAATTCCCGTACGAGCTATCGGGTGGCATGCGGCAGCGGCTGCAAATCGCGCGCGCGCTGATCATGGACCCCGAGATGATGCTGATGGACGAGCCGCTTGCGGCCCTGGATGCGATCACGAAGCGCGCGATGCAACGCGAGCTCGTGCGCATTTGGTCCGAAACTGCACGAACCGTCGTGTACGTGACGCACGACATCGCAGAAGCCTTGCTGCTTTCGACACGCATTACCGTCATGAGCGGCGGCCCCAAAGCAAAAATCAAAGCCGATTTTTCAATCGACCTGCCGCGTCCGCGTGATGCGGCGGATCCCGCGTTTGCACGCTACGTTGGTGAGCTCGAGAATCTCATCGATCAAAACGTAGTGCAGATACCGGTGAGCGCGTGAACGCCGGAGCGCGCAAAGCCTTGATGGCGGTGATCTCGTTGACGGCTTTTGTCGTCCTTTGGCAGATCGCCGACGTATACTTGTTCAATCCACGTCTGGTGCCGAGCCCGGCGACGACGGTTCTGAGCGCCTGGCAGATGCTGCGCACCGGCGATTTGGAAGCGAACGTCGGCATCAGCTTATGGCGTATTCTCGTCGGCTATACTGCCGGTTGCGTGCTCGGTATAGTCCTCGGCGGCCTCATCGGACGTGTGCCTATCGTTCGCGATCTTGCCGATCCGATACTGGAAATGATTCGGCCGGTGTCGCCGGTCGCCATCGTCCCGCTTGCGATGATCTGGTTCGGCATCGGTGAAATGTCAAAGTATGTCGTGATCGGCTACGCGTCCGTTATCGTCGTATTGCTCAATACCGCGGCGGGCGTGTCGCAGACGCCGCGCTCGCGTATTCGTGCCGCCTTGTCGCTAGGCGCAACCAACATGCAGGTTTTCTTGCGCGTCGTGCTGCCGTCCGCCGTTCCATATGTGTTGACGGGTATGCGCGTAGCGCTCGGCTTTGCGTTCATGGGCGTCGTCGCGGCAGAGCTCATCGGGGCACATCGCGGTATTGGATTCCTCATCATGAACTCGCAGATGCTCATGGAGACCGATCAGCTGTTCGTCGGCCTGCTGGCGCTTAGCGTTGTCGGCGCCGCGACCGATCGTGTTTTCCGCTACATCCTCGATCGGAGCATGAAGCGCTACATGCAGTTTCTCGAGGAGTCTTAGTCCCACTCCGGGATTGCGGGAACTCGTAGCGTATCGAACTCGGGTAGGTCGAAACCGAAATGCTCGACAAGCAGATTACGAAACGCGCGCCGGTCGCCGAGCTGCATCGGCATCACGTCACCGCCGTCGCGGAACGTGACATCGCGATTCATAATCGAAACGCGTCCGGTGGCCGTCACGATGCTCATCATGATGATCTGTTTGAACATCGAATCCGGATGCGTCGACGGTCATATGGTTCCCCATCTCGAAGTCGATCGGGTGGTTCGATTCTTCGAAGTCTGAAACCCAGCCGTCAATGGCCGCGCCATCGCGCTTGAACCGAAGGATGACGTTACGACCTTCGCGAGCGATCCAATGCGTGCCGTCCGGGGCGCCATCGAGGCGGATCGGAAAGCGCGCGCCGTATCCTCCGAAGCCAGGGTCGACGACGAACGTTCCTTCGGGGAGATCGACCGTAAAGTACATGTGCGTGCGCGGCGCTTCCGTGGGGCCGGAAAACAACACCACGCGCGCTGCGCGGCGGTCGACTCCAAAACCCAGTTGTTCGAGGACCCGCGCGAGCAGGGTCGAGTGTTCAAAGCAGTAGCCGCCGCGTTTGGCCGTCACGAGCTTCTTTTGAAGTGAATCGAGATCGAGGCGGACGCCGCGCCCGAGAAGCACATCGAGATTTTCGAACGGGATGGCGGACATGTGCGCGAGCTGGATTGCGCTCAGCGTCGCGAGCGTTGGCTCGCGTGGGCCGGTGTAGCCGATCCGTGTGAAATATGAATTGAGATCGATGTCCGGCATTATCTCTGTCCCTCGACTACGGAGCGCTCCGCGCTCCTACGTTCGGGATGACACCGGAGTGCTCCGCTCCGGTAGATTCACGACGAGCAGTGCCAGGAGTATGCAGATGATTCCCGCCCATTGGAGCGGTTCGGGGCGTTCGCCGACCAAAAAATAGGCGCTCACGATCGCGACAATCGGAATTGCGAGGGCGCTCATTCCGGCGGTCACGGCCGGTAAGCGTTTCACGACCCAGAACCAAAGCAGCCACGAGATCACCGCCGTAACGACAACGTTGTAGGCGAAGACGACGATCAAGAGTGCGTTCCAGTGCATCGGAATCTCATGCACGAACAACGCGGCCACGCAAAGCGGCAACGTCGCGAAAAGGTTCTGCCACGTGATCATCAGCATCGGATCGACCGTGTAGTTCTGCAGCGTTCGCTTCCAGACGACCGTTCCGAGTGCCCAACAGATTCCGCCGGCTATGGCAAAGGCGGCGCCGACCTCGGAGACGCGCGATGAGTGCCCCGCAATGACGACCGCGAGACCGATCGCGCCGAGCGCGATTGCGATCCATTGTCTCGCACGAATCTCTTCGTGCAGGATCAGCCGCGCAAAGAGCACCGTCCAAAACGGCATCGTGTACGCGAAGATCGTCGCCTTGGTTGCGCCGCTATCGGCGACGGCGATGACCGAGAAGCCGTTCATACCGACGCCCTGCAGAAGTCCGATCAGCGCCAGCGGAACGAACGGGACCGGATTGAGCGAGCGTCGCCACACGAGCATCAGCACGACAAGCATCGCTGCGGCAAGGGCCGTGCGCAGCGCGATAAACTCGAGCGGACCCGTGAAGGGCAATACGATCCGCCAGAGCGACCAATTGATGCCCCAGAGCAGCCAGAGCGCGACGAGGCCGGTGAGCGCTCCCCTCAAACCGCGATCGGTTCGTTCGCTTGTGCCACACCGATCATCGAATCGCGCGTGACGAGCTCCGCGAGTTTATCCTCGCTCCAACCTTCGGTGCCGGCCGGTCGCATCGGCAATACCAGATACCGCATGTCGGCGGTGCTGTCGTGCACGCGAACGGCGACGCTCGTCGTTGACGTCGAGGCCAAACTCATGCAGTACCTTGCGCGGCTCGCGCGCCGTGCGCGAACGATAGGCTTTGCTCTTGTACCATGCGGGCGGGATGCCGAGCAGCATCTTCGGATAGCACGAGCAGAGCGTGCACACGATGACGTTGTGCGCTTGCGGCGTGTTCTCGACGACGACGAGCTTGAGCGATCCGACGTCGATACCGAGCTCGGCGCACGCTTTGCTGCCGTCGGCGAGCAAACGCTTCTTGAATTCCGGATCGACCCACGCCCGCGCCACGACCTTCGCGCCGAGATTCGGCCCGCGTGCGTCCATGATGTCGATCGCTGCAGTGATTTTCTCGGGCGAGAGCACGTTTTTCTCGGCGAGCAGCTCGATGACGGCGGCCGTCAGCTTCTCGTGATAGGTGCTCGGATGATGATGCTCGGGGTGGTGCGGATGGTCGTGATCGTCGCTCATTGCTTCAGGCTCCAACCAGTGTTCGTAGATTTCGATGTCAATCGTATCGCCGGGGCGTTCGGCGCGTCCCCATACTTCGGTTTGCTTGAAGCGCACGCGGTACAACACTTTGGGATCGTCGGCGCGTCCGTACGCGAGCCGCTCGGGGTTGTTGAACGTTCCGCAGACGCGCTCGATCTCGCCGCGCTTTCCGCGAACGTAGTATGGCGTGCGGACGTGCCCGGGCGGAAACCACTCTCGTACGCGGACGCGATCGCCCGGCGCAAACCGCGCGCTCATTCCGATTCTCGCCTCTCGATCTCTGCGATCTTGCCGGAGAGCTCGTTGACGGAGATGACGCCTTTTTCGAGCAGCACTTCAGTGATTGCGGAGATCCAGCGCTCGTAGTACGACATTGCATCGTATGCGTCGGCGCCGATGCCTTCGATCGCGCGCCGTAGCTCGTCGGTACGGACGAGCGGCGGATCGAGCGTGCCGAGCGCGCGCATCAGCGCATCGACGCGCTGCTCCCAAAAGTCGTTTTGATGTTCCGAGCGATCGATCGAGCCGGCCGGTTCCCCACCGAGGTCGTGCATGCCGCGCGGGTGCGAATCCATAGCGGAGGTCTAGTGTTGCTTCGAGGACGCGATCGCGCGGCGCAGTCGCCGCATTGCCTCGCGCAGCTCGTCTTCGGAGATGATCAGCGGCGGAACGAAACGCAGTGTATTTGAGCCGGCGGCGTTGATGAGAAGATGTTCGCCGAGCGCGGCGTCGACGATGGCTTTCGCAGCGAACGGATCCATGACTGGAAGGCCGAGCATCAGGCCCAGACCACGCGGGTCGCCAAAGCGTTCGCGATCGGCGTGTGCGATCTCGCGCAGCTCGAGAAGCAGAATGTTGCCCATGTTGGCAACGTGTGCGTTCAGGTTCATCCGGTCACGCAGATTCAGATGCGCAAGTGCTGCTGCGCACGGAACCGGCGAACCGCCGAACGTCGTACCGTGATCGCCCGGGAGAAGCGCCGATGCAGCCGCGTCGGTGCAAAGTAACGCGCCGATCGGCAAGCCGTTTGAGAGCGCTTTTGCGAGGGTGATGACGTCAGGGCGTACGTTGTAGTACTCGAACGCAAAAAGTGTCCCCGTTCGCCCCATCCCGGTTTGGATCTCATCGAAGATCAAAAGCGCGCCGTTCTTTGCAGTGATCGCGCGCGCCGCTTCGAGAAACTCGTTCGTTGCCGGGAAGATACCGCTTTCACCTTGCACCGGCTCGATGATTAGCGCAGCAGTCGTTGAATCGATTGCTTTCTCGAGCGCAGCGACGTCGTTGAACGGCGTGAACGTGAAACCGCCCGGAAGCGGACCGAAGCCTTCCTGATACTTCGGATTGTCGGTTGCCGAGAGCGCACCCAGGGTGCGGCCGTGGAATGAATTCGAACACGCTACAATGACGTTGCGGTCGGTTTGTCCCAGGCGGAACGCGCGCTTGCGCGCGAGCTTGATCGCGGCTTCGTTCGCTTCAGCTCCCGAATTACAGAAGAAGACGCGATCGAATCCGGAGATTTCGGCGAGCTTGTTGGCCAACTCGCCGGCCGGTTCGTGATGATAGAGGTTGCTGCAGTGTACGAGCGTTGCGGCTTGTGCCGCGATCGCCCCAACGATGGCCGGGTGTGAATGACCGAGCGCGCACACCGCGATCCCCGCGACGAGATCGAGATAACGGTTGCCACTCTGATCGATCAGCCAAACGCCTTCGCCGCGCACGAAATTGACCGGCGCGCGATTGTAGTTCTTCATGAGATGCGGATGCTCGATCGCGGGAAGCGAGCTGCCGCCGGGATGCGCGATCATGTGCGGTAGTGCGCGTTGATGCGCACGTATTCAAGCGTCAGGTCGCAACCGTAGCCGGTTGCTTCCCCTTCACCCATTCCGAGATCGAGTCCGATTTTGATCGACTTGTGTTCAAGCAGGCTGTGGGCTTCAGCTTCGCTGAGAACTTCCAAAGCGCCACGATCGACCCACAAGGATCCACCGAGCGTGATCGACCACGTGTCCTCGCGCATTCCGGTGCCGACGCTTCCCGCCGCAGCGATGATGCGTCCCCAATTCGGATCTTCGCCGTAGAGCGCCGTCTTCACGAGACTCGAGTTGATCACCGCGCGAGCGATCTGTCGCGCTTGCGTCGCATTCTTCGCGCCGGTGACGTGCACGGTCAGCGTCTTGCTCGCGCCTTCGCCGTCTTTGACCATGTCGAGCGCAAGCTCGCGGCAAACGGTGTGCAGCGCCCCGCGCAATCCCGCACTCGCCTCTTCGGTCCCGGGCTTTGCCAGGGCGTAGATGCAGTCGTTCGTCGACATGTCGCCGTCGACGGAAATCATGTTGAACGTATCGTCGACAGCCTCGGTCAGCGCCGATTGCAATGACGCGCGCGTGCAACTTGCGTCGGTTGCGATGAACGCGAGCATCGTCGCCATGTTGGGAGCGATCATCCCCGCACCCTTCGCGATGCCGCCGACGACATAGCGCGTTTGGCTACCGTTGTCGTAGTACGCGCACGCTTCGAGCTTCGGAACGTGGTCGGTCGTCATGATCGCTTCGGCCGCTGAGAGTGCGGCTTCGCTGCCGGTACGCAACGCGCGCACAGCTTTTTCGAGACCCGGTCCCATGACATCCATCGGCATCGGGACGCCGATGACGCCGGTCGATGCAACCAGTACTTGCGAGGTGCGAATGCCAAGCAAAGCCGCGGCACGCGACGCGGTTTCGCGCGCGTCGGTGAGTCCGCGCTCGCCCGTGCAGGCGTTTGCGCAGCCGGAATTTGCGACGATCGCGCGGATCGCTTCACCGTCGGTCGCGAGATGCTCGTTCGAGACGATCAGCGGTGCAGCTTTGACGTCGTTGGTCGTGATGACGTACGCGCAGACGCGCTCGCCGCCGAGATCGATCAGCGCGAGGTCGGCTTTGCGCCGCTTGATGCCCGACATGACGCCGGCTGCAGCGCACGTCCGGGACGGCACCGAGGCCGCCGCGCAAATCGACGAGCCGGAATGAGTCAGACGACTGGGATGCGAGCGCCAAGTCCGGCCTCCTCAGGGTAACCGCACATGATGTTCAGATTCTGCACTGCTTGTCCGGCAGCGCCTTTGCCGAGGTTGTCATTGCCGCCGATGATGTGTACGACGCCTCCGCGTACGTTGATTGCGAGCTGCGTATTGTTCGTTCCAGCCATCGCCGGCAGGTACGGAACGCGCGGCGAGTCTAGGACCTCAACGAACGGATTGGTCGCGTACGTCTTTGCGAACGCAGCACGGATTTCGCTCTCCTCGATCGGCTCTCGCATGACCGCATAGACGTCGACGAGCATCCCGCGCGTCAGCGGAACGACGTGCGGCGTAAAGACGAACGGAACGCCGATGCCGAGCGCACGCAATTCTTGCTCGATCTCTTTGCCGTGCCGATGCGCGGGGGTTATGCCATACACGCGCACATCGCCGTCAACTTCTGCGTACATCGAACCAAGCTTCGGCGAGCGTCCCGCGCCGGAGATGCCGCTTTTGGCGTCGATGACGATATTCGAGAAGTGATGCGCAAACGGTGCGAGCGGCATCGAAGCCAGCAGTGAAAGCGTCGGATAACATCCCGGGTTCGCGACGAGCTGCGCTCGCGCGATTTGGTCGCGATAGCGTTCGGAAAACCCGTAGACGGCTTGCGGATTCGAAGCCGCCATGCGGAACGCATCGGAAAGATCGATGACCCGCGCACCGAGCGCCAGGAATTTCGGCGCAAGCTCGCGCGCCTTCTCGGATTCGCCGGCCAGCAAGACGATATCGCCCGCGCGGCAGGCTTCGAGCGCGGCGCCGGCGCCGTCGAACGTACGGTCGACGTACGGGAGCGTGCGGAACGTGTCGCGCACGGCCGTACCTGCGCTGCTCTGACTTTCGAGCGTGATCAGCTCCACGTTCGGATGCTGATCCAGATAATGGATAGCGTCGCCCGCTCCATAACCGGCGGCGCCGATGATGTGAACGCGTGTCATGTCTTTGTCGCTTCTAACTCGCTGAGCTCGTTTCGGGTTGACGCAATCGCTTCCGCGACCATGCTCGGATGCGTGGAACCCGAGGTACGCTTGGCTGCGACGCACTCATCTGCGTCAAGCGGAGCCGTAAGTCCCGCTATTCCGCTGGACGCGCGCAAGCGTTCCAGCTCATCGCCCGACATCGCGTCGCCCTTTGCGGCCGCGACGGTCTCGCCCACGAATCGATGCGCAGCGCGCGCCGTCGTCCCGTGTGCGATCAGCGCGTCGGCGACGTCGGTCGCGACCGTGAAGCCCCGCGCGGCTTCGGCCGTCATCTTGGCGTGGTTGAAGCTGAGGTGCGTCAGCGTGATCTCGAACGCGTCGAGCGCGGCCAGTCCACGTTCGGTCCCATCGAGAATCGCAGATTTTGTTTCTTGCAGATCGCGATGATAGGAAAGCGCGAGCCCTTTGACCGTTGCGAGCGCGCCCGTGAGCGTCCCGATCGCCCGTCCTGCGGCGGCGCGGGTCAACTCGAACGGATCGGGATTGCGTTTTTGCGGCATGAGGCTCGAGCCGGTCGCGGCGGCGTCGTCGAGCTGCGCGTAGCCGAACGCGGGCGTCGACCAGATCACAAGCTCTTCGCTCGGACGCGACGCGGCGATCAGCGCGCGCGTGACGGCGTCGAGCAAATCGAGCGCGACGTCACGATCGCCGACCGTGTCGAGCGCGTTGCGCGTCGGGGCGTCAAATCCGAGCTCAAGTGCGGCCGCGGCGCGATCGAGCGGAAGCGAACTTCCCGAAAGCGCGCCCGAGCCGAGCGGCGAGAATTCCGATGCGTCGTGCACGACGCGCGCGAAGCGGCGCGCCGCGCGGGCGAAGCCTTCGCTTGCAGCGTGGAGCCAAAATGCGAGCAGCACCGGCTGCGCCGGTTGCCAATGCGTCGTTCCGGCGAGGAGCGTGCCGTCGCCGAGCGCAGTCGTCGCAAGATCCAAAAACCGTCGCGCGATCGCGGTGCAAAGGCGCAAACCTTTTTCGGCCCGATCCCGCGCATACAGTACGAGCGTCGTTGCAACTTGATCGTTGCGCGAGCGTCCGGCGTGCAATGCCTCGCCCGCAGCGCTCGGGAACGATCTGCCGCACGCGCGCGTCGATCGCGCCGTGAACGTCCTCGAACGAACCGCTGCGCGCGAATGGGATGAACTCGCCGCGCGCCGATTTCGACCGCGATCTGGTCGAGCGCGGCATACAGCGCATCGGCCGACGTGGGATCGATGACGCCGCCTTCCAGCTGCGCCGTTACATGCGCATGCGAGCAGCGCACATCAAACGGTGCGAGCACTAGATCGTCTTCGAGCGACGAGCCAAATGCCAGCAGCCGAGGATCGGGTGGCAGCGCGAAGCGGCCGCCCCATTGTAATTCGGCTGCGACGCTAGTCGTGCACGCGAGCGTCGCTTTCGCGACGGCTCCAGCACCGGCAGCAATCGGAAGCCCAACGATCTCGATGAAGCCCGTAGCCGCATCGTGATTGAAGGTGTCGCCGGCACCGTAGGTGGCGAGGCCTTCGTCGTAGAGCGCGAAGGGTGACTTCGAGCCGTTGACGACTGCCTGTGCCGTGGAAGAGCGCGAGGCGAACCGATCCCGTCATGCGCTGCGCGATGTGCGCGTTGAACGCGTTGAGCGCAGCGCGAAGCGGCGAGGACCATTGTCCGTCGTAGATCATCTCGGCGTATTTTTGATCGACCGCCGCTTTGAAGCGCAGCTCGTCACGTGTGAGCACGAGGCGTTCGAGCGCTTTGTTTGCGGCGATCAGCGTAAGGCTGCCCGGGCACTCGTAGACTTCGCGTGACTTGAGGCCGACGACGCGGTCTTCGATCACGTCGAGCCGTCCGACGCCGTGCAGGCCCGCGACGGCGTTGAGCTGGGCCATCATCTTTGCGCCGCGGGCGCCGTTGTAGGACGGAATGCCGTCGGTGAAATCGATGATGATCTCGTCCGGCTGGTTCGGTTGTCGTGCGGCCGGATTCGTCCACGCGTATGCTTCTTCGGGCGGCGCGTTCCAGGGATTTTCGAGCACGCCGGCTTCGATCGAGCGTCCCCACAGGTTCGCGTCGACCGAGAACGGCCGCTCGAGCGTGTGCGGAATCGGTACGCCGTGCTTTTGCGCATACGCGATTGCATCCGGACGCGACATCGGCTCATCGCGCAGCGGCGCAATGCACTTCAGATGCGGTGCGCGCGCGCGCACGCCGACCTCGATGCGAACCTGATCGTTGCCTTTTCCGGTGCAGCCGTGCGCGACGGCGTCGGCATGATATTCTTCCGCCGTTTCGACGAGCAGATCGGCGAGCAACGGTCGCGAGAGCGAGGCCGAAAGCGGATAAACGCCTTCGTAGAGCGCGTTCGCGCGCAGCGCGTACTGGCAGTAGTCGTTGATGAAACGCTCCCGCACGTCGAGTAAGACCGCGTCCTTCGCGCCGAGCGCCAGCGCTTTGCGGCGAACGCCTTCGAGCGCGGCTTCGGAACCTTCGCCGGCGACGTGGTCGCTTTCGCCGAGATTTGCAGTCATCGCGATCACGTCGTGACCGGCGTCGATGAGTTTCTTGAGAAGGACGGAGGTGTCCAATCCGCCTGAGTAGGCGAGGACGACGCGGCTCATGATTCGGGACCTTTCATATCGAGGAAGCGTTGGACGAGCATGGAGAGCTGTTCGGGATTTGCGACGGCAACGAAGACGGTGTCGTCTCCGGCGATCGTGCCGAGAATTTCCGGCCATTCGCTCGCATCGATTGCGGATGCAAGCATCATTGCGCTGCCGGGCTGCGTGCGCAAGACGATGAGATTGCCCGAACCGCGCACGCTTTGTGCGAGCTCGGCAACCACGCGATGTATGCGGCTCGAATACGACGGACCGGCCGAGGGCTCGACGTACTTGAATTGTTGGCCGTTACCGTTGCGCAGAGGGACCTTCATGAGTCCAAGCTCTTTGATGTCGCGCGAAACGGTGGCTTGCGTCGCCTCGTACCCTTGCTGCTCGAGCAAATGCGCAAGCTCTTCTTGCGAGCGGATCGGCCGCGCCGCAATAAGAGACAAAATCGCGCGCTGTCGCTTGGTTTTCATAACTCAAATCCCTTGAGATCCGTCAGCAGCGCAAGGAGCAGAGCTTTTTGCGCATGCATGCGGTTCTCGGCTTGGTCGAAGACGACACTCTGAATTCCGTCCATGACGTCGTCGGTGACTTCTTGACCGCGATGTGCTGGTAGGCAGTGCATGAAGATCGCGTGCGACGCGGTAGATTTCATGAGCTTGGAGTCGACTTGATATCCGAGCAGCGCGGCCGCATTGCGTTCCGCAAATTGCTCGTCACCCATCGACGTCCACACGTCCGTATAGACGACGTCGACTTCTTTGACGGCGCGCACCGGACTCGTGAACGCACGCGCGGTGACGTTGTAGGGTTTCCCAAGCTCCGCGAGCTTCGAGAGGAACGCATCGGTCGGGCGATGCGTTGGCGGGCAGCCGAACGTAATGGAGACCCCGGCCATCGCGGCTGCCTCCGCCAACGATGCGGCGACATTGTTGCGTCCGTCGCCGATATACGCAAGGCGCAAGCCTTCAAGCGTTCCGAAGCGTTCGCGGATCGTGAGCACGTCTGCAAGCGCCTGACATGGATGCGCGAATTGTGAAAGTGCGTTGATCACCGGAACGGTCGATGCGTTCGCGAGACGCTCGAGCATCTCGTGATAGTACGTGCGGATCACGAGCGCGTTTGCATAGCGCGAGAGTGAGCGCGCTGCGTCTTCGGGCGTCTCGCGCGTCCCGACGCGAAATTCATCGCCGTGCGCGAAGATCGACGTGCCGCCGAGCTGGTTCATCCCGACTTCAAAAGAGATGCGCGTCCGCAAGCTCGGCTTTTCGAAAAGCATGCACGAGCGTGCGTCCAACAAGCAGCGAGTGCTGCTCGCGCGGAGGCATGGCCTTGACCTGTGTCGCCAAATTCAAAAGCGTCAGCAGCTCGGCCTGATTGAGGTCGGTGATGCGGAGCAGGCTGCGCCCAAGGAGGCGGCTGACCGGTGCGGTTGAGATCACGGTTGCATAATTATACGGATAATTGCATAATCATGCAATATGCTGCTTCTCGTTAAATACGGCGGCAACGCCATGGGCGGACTGGAGGCCGATCCGGTCCTGGCCGACTTGGCGTCGCTGGTCGGCGGAGGGCCACCACGTCGTTCTCGTCCACGGGGGTGGACCCGCGATCGACGCCGCGCTCAAGGAGCGAGGGATCGTCGAGAAGCGGACTTGCGGGGCTTCGGGTCACGGGGCGGGCGTCACTCGACGTCGTCGAGTTCGTGCTTTGCGCGACCGTGAACAAGGCGCTCGTCCGAGCGCTGCAAGCCTTGGGCTTAGCCGCGGTAGGCGTCAGCGGTGAAGACGGGCCGACGCTCATCGCGCGGCGGGCGCCGCCAGTCGACGGCGAGTCGCTGGGTTTCGTCGGCGAAATCGAAGAGGTCGACGCGGTGCTTGGTCGAGTCGCTGCTCGAGCACCGCTTTGTCCCGGTCGTCGCACCGCTCGGCGTCGCGCGCGACGGCAGCACGGCCTACAATATCAATGGCGACACGGCGGCCGGTGCGCTCGCCGGCGCGTTGCGCGTGGATGCTTTTGTCGCAATCACGGATGTTCCGAAGATTCGCCGGCGGCTCGACGATCCGAATTCCACGGTTGACCTGCTGACCGCCGGGGAAGCAGAAGAGTGGCGAGCCGCGGGTTCACTTGCCGGCGGGATGATCCCGAAAGTCGATTCGGCCTTCGACGGCACTCCGTCGCAGGTGCGAAGCGCGCGATCGTCGCCGGCGCCGGCCCGGAGGCGATCCGCAAAGCGCTGGCCGGCGCGGGGACCGAGCTCAAGCTCTAGCTTAGTGATCGAGCCCCCTCTTGTCTCAGTAGTGACAAAAGCTATAGACGACAAGATGCCCTTAGATGGAAAATTATTTTCATATCGATTTGGGTAATGGAGGAGCATGTCTACAGCGTTGGATCAGACCGCGGGTTCTCTCGCGCTCGAAGTTCATCGTTTTCTTCGAGCAGGGCGACGGCTCGCAAAAAGATCTGCTCGGCGGAAAGGGTGCCGGCCTCGCGGAGATGACCCGCGCCGGGCTGCCCGTGCCCGCCCGGTTTTACGATCACAACGGAAGCGTGCTTGAAGTACTACGAGCTGGGCGGCAAGATGCCACCGGGGCTCATGGACGCCGTGCACGACGCAATTCACGAGCTGGAGCGGCGCACCGGCAAAGGCTTCGGCGATGCAAAGAATCCGCTGCTCGTTTCCGTGCGAAGCGGCGCGCGCGTCTCGATGCCCGGCATGATGGACACGATCCTCAACCTCGGCCTCAACGATAACTCGGTGCGCGGTCTCGCGCGCAATGCCGGCGACGTGCGCTTCGCTCAAGATTGTTACGCGCGTTTCAAGAAGATGTTCGAGCACATCGTCGGTCAGAAAGCGCCGCAAGACGTTTACGAGCAGCTCGAGATGGCAATCGGCGCCGTCTTCGATTCGTGGAACTCAAAGCGCGCGATCGATTATCGCCGCTACAACAAGATCTCGGACGACTGGGGCACGGCCGTCAACATCGTCAGCATGGTCTTCGGAAATCTCGGCGACGACTCGGGAACCGGCGTTGCGTTCACGCGCGATCCGTCGACCGGCGAAAAGAAACTGTACGGCGAGTATCTGCGCAACGCGCAGGGTGAAGACGTCGTCGCCGGGATTCGCACGCCCGAGAAGATCACCGATCTCGCAAAAGAGTCAGCCGGAGATCTACAAGCAGTTCGTAGAGATCGCGAACAAGCTCGAAGCGCACTACCGCGACGTGCAGGATCTCGAATTCACGGTCGAGCGCGGCAAGCTGTACATGCTGCAGACGCGCAGCGCGAAGCGCTCGGCGGAAGCCGCCGTCAAGATCGCGCTCGATTTCCTGCAAGAAGGCACGATCGACGAGCGCGAGGCGCTGAAGCGCGTCGATGCGGCGTCACTCGACCAGCTCTTCCATGCGCGAATCGATCCGCACGAGAAATACGAGATCGCGGGCAAGGGTCTCAATGCCTCGCCGGGTGCGGCGACGGGTGAGATCGTCCTCGATCCTGACACCGCCGTCGTTCGCGCGAAAGCCGGCAAGAAAGTCGTGCTCGTACGCACCGAGACGAATCCGGACGACGTGCACGGGATCATCGCCGCGCAAGGCGTGCTCACCGCGAAGGGCGGCGCCACGTCGCACGCAGCAGTCGTTGCGCGCGGCATGGGCAAGCCGTGCGTTGCGGGACTCGATGCGCTGCGCATCGATCTCCGCGCAAAGAAAATCACGCTCAACGGCGAGACGCTCAAAGAGGGCGACGAGATCACGCTCGACGGTACGACCGGAAGGTGATCTTCAAGAAGCTCACGCTCATTCCGCCGCCGAGCAAGTTGCCGGAATGGCTGAACGAGTTTCTCGCGCTCGCCGACAAGTACAAGAAGCTCGGCGTCTGGGCGAACGCGGATACGCCCGAAGATGCGAAGCGCGCGCGGGAGTTGGGTGCAACCGGAATCGGACTGACGCGCACCGAGCACATGTTCATGCAGCGCGAACGCCTGCCGTTCATGCAAGACATGATCTTGGCGAAAGACGCCAAAGCGCGCGGCAAATTCCTCAAGAAGCTGCTGACGTTCCAGCGCAGGGATTTCAAAGGCATTCTCGAGGCGATGGCGGGCTGCACGGTGACGATCCGTCTGCTCGATCCGCCGCTGCACGAGTTCTTGCCGAGTCTGGAGACGCTGCTCGTCGAGACGACGGAGCTGCGTATCAAGCGCGGCGAGGGCAGCAAGAAGTATCAAGGAAAAGGCTGCAATTCTCGCGCGCGTGCGCGAGCTGCACGAGCAGAATCCGATGCTGGGTCTGCGCGTATGCCGTCTCGGCATCGTCTATCCGGAAATCTACGCGATGCAAATTCGCGCCATCTTCGAAGCCGCCGTTGCGCTGCGCGAGCGGGGCGTCGACGTTCGGCCGGACGTGATGATCCCGGGTGTCGGAACGGAAGAAGAGATGCGCGTGACGGCCGACGCCGTCAAGAAGATCGCCGATGAGATCATCGCCGACGCCGGCGTCGACCTGACGTATCACGTCGGGACGATGATCGAGCTGCCGCGCGCATGCATCATCGCCGACAAACTCGCAGAAATCGCCGAATTCTTCTCGTTCGGGACGAACGACCTGACGCAAACGACGTACGGCTACAGCCGCGACGACGCCGAAGGCAGCTTCATCCCGTTCTACCTGGCGCACAAGATCCTCAAAGAGGATCCGTTCCAAGTGCTTGGATCGCGTCGGCGTCGGCGAGTTGATGCGCGAAGGCATCGGCAAAGGCCGCGGAACGCGCCCCGATCTGAAGATCGGGATCTGCGGTGAGCACGGCGGGGATCCGTCGAGCGTCGAGTTCTGCCACGAAGTCGGTCTCGACTACGTGTCGTGCTCGCCGTATCGGGTTCCGATCGCGCGACTCGCTGCAGCACAAGCCGCGCTATAAGCAACCTCCGCCGATTTTTCGTCTTCCACAGTGTGGAGGTAGCTCGGCCGCGAGTTTCGCTCGCGCGAAATCTTCCTGGTCTTTGCGAAAATCAGCCTCACGAGCTTCGGCGGCGGGCTTTCGGGATGGATGTACCGGGAATTCGTCGAGGCGCGAGGCTGGTTCTCAGAATCCGAATTTCTGAGCAGCCTCGCAATCTGCCAAGCGATGCCCGGCGTCAACGTCGTCAACCTCGCGGTCTGGCTTGGTTTTCGGCTGCGCGGGACGCTCGGAGCGATCGTCGGCTTCTGCGCGATGATCGTTCCGGCGCTGGCCGTCATCATTCCGACTCTCGATCGCGTACAGCTACTGGGGGAAGTATCCGCTCGTGCATCACGCGCTCGCCGGTATTGCAGCTGCTGCGCTTGCGCTGACGCTCAATATGGTTTCGCGCGTCACGGTCTCGGCCGTTCGCGATCTGCGTCACGCTGGCAATCGTCGCGATCGTCTTCGTCGGTATCGGCCTGCTGCGTTGGTCGATGTTCGAGCTCGTGATCGTCGTCGCGCCGCTCAGCATCGCTTGGGCATTCTATCGGCAGCGCACCGCATGAACTGGCCGCTGATTTGGCTGCTGCTGCGCGTGATTACGCCGCTCTCGTTCGTCACGATCGGCGGCGGCGCGAGCATCATCGCGGATCTCGAGCGGCAATCGGTCACGCGTGCATCATTGGCTGACGGCGGGGCAGTTTCTCGGATCTCTTCGCAATCTCGCGCGCCGCGCCGGGACCGGGATCGTTGCTTGTTGCGCTCATCGGATTTCGTGTCGACGGCGTGGTCGGAGCGATCGTCGCATCGCTCGCCATTTTCGTGCCGACTTCGCTCGATTCTGTACGTGCTCGCGCGCATCTGGCGCCACTATCGTGACGCCAGCTGGCAGCACGCGGTCGAGCGCGGCCTCGCGCCCGTCGCAGCGGGTCTGATCCTGGCCGGAGTCTATAGCATCTTGCGCATTGCAGAAGGCGGCATCATGGCGTGGATCGTCGCGATTGCGGCGTTTGTCGCGTTGCGCTGGCTGCGCGCGAATCCGTTTGCGTTGCTCGCACTGGGCGGCGTCATCTTCGCGATCGTTGGAATCTATTGGTGGCCTACATGAGACCGGTCTTCTCCGTTTCAGGAAATCAGATTCTCTCGCTGTACGAAGGCCTTGCATCGGCGGATGTTCGCATCGTCCACACGCGGCACGAATCGGCCGCAGCCTACGCGGCTGCAGGTTGGAGCGAAGTGTCGGACGATCTCGGTCGATCGCGCTCGTCGCAGGCGGCCCCGGTTTTCTCGCGTCGCTCACGGGCGTTGCCGTGACGGCGACGATGGAGCTTCCGGTGCTGCTCTTGAGCGGCGGACCGCCCTCGACCGGCGATCGCCCCGGCGCGTTTCAATATCTCGATCAGGCGACGATCGCATCGAAAGTGTGCAAGGGCACGCACAAGCTGACGCGCTGCGAGACGATCGAAGAAGATCTTGCTCGTGCGGCCGATGAGGCGCAGAGCGGAATTCCTGGGCCCGTGCACGTGATGATCCCGGCCGACATTGCAGCGAAAGGCTGCGAATCGCATCGGTACGACGCTCGCGAGTTTGAGAGGCGCAGCGAGAACGCCGCGTCGCTCGCGTCCGACGACGCGCAGCTGCTCGCGAAAGATCGCCGATGGGCTTGCGAATGCGCAGCCGTCCGGTCGTCATCGTTCGTCCGTCCGCCAATCGCGGGACGCGCGGGCGAAGCACTGCGCGAACTTGCGTCGCGACTCGGAATTACGCCGGTCGTCATGGAGTCACCGCGCGGCAGCGAAGATTTGAAATACCGTTCCGAGACGCACCGCTATGCGGACGCTGATTACGCGCTCGTCATCGGTCCGGCTGATTTTGCCGTGCATTTTCTCTCGCAGAAGACGCTTGCATCGAATGGACGCGTCGCGCTCATCGATGCCGACGGCGATCCGCAGCACGAGCGCGATGCTCGACGTTCACGTTCGTAGTCGACGCCGGCGCTAGCGCTCGGCGCAATCGTTGCGCGTCTTCCCGAGAAACGGCGCGCGCGTCCGGTCGAGGATCGCGCAACGGATAATGCTCCGCCGTCCGGCGAGCGCGCTTCACCCGCTCCACGTCGGCGCGATTCTTGCGCGAGACGCTCGGCCCCGACGACCTCGTCGTCCTCGACGGCGGCGAGTTCTGCCAGTGGGTGCGGCTTCGCGCTCGCGGCCGATCCCGAATCACGTCGTGTGGAACAGCCGGCTTGGGGCGATCGGCGGAAGCCTTCCGCTGGCGCTCGGCGCTGCGATCGCGCAGCCGCAACGGCGCATCGTTGTGCTGGTCGGTGACGGCGCATTCGGTTATCACCTCGCGGAGATCGAAACGGCGGTTCGCGAGGGTGTCAAGCTGACGATCGTCGTCGGCAACGACGATCGCTGGGGTGCCGAATGGCATACGCAGCGCGAAAAATACGGACGCGCCGTTGCGACGATGCTTGGCAACGTGCGCTATGACGAGGTTGCGCGTGGGTTCGGCGCCCGCGGATTCGACGTTGCTTCGGAGTCGGAGCTGCGTTCAGCCTTATCGCAAGCGCGCGAGATGGAACACGTCGCGTGCCTCAACACGCGAATCGCTTCGGTTCGAAGTCCGGCTACGGCACCGTAGCGGCGCGCAGACTCGCGCGCCGCGGTCTCAAGGCGATCGAGCGCCTCGTAGAATTCTTCGATGCGTGCGGCGGCAAGCGTCGTCGCGTTCTGAATCTCGAGCTCGTCTTCGAGCGCGGATGCAAGTGCAGCGATCTCCATCGCGCCGACGCTGCTGCACGAGCCGCGCAGCTCGTGCGCGATGATGCCAAGCTCGTTGATGTCACCTTGATCGAGCGCAAAGCGCATGCGTTCGATCAGATCGCGCGTGGAATCGGCAGCAAGTTGCAGCAGCGCAGAAGCGGCTTCGCTGTCGCCACCGCAAACCGACATGAGACGTTCTTCGTCCAAAGGATTCATGCGGCTAACCACCCTGAAGACGTATGCGCGAACAGGGCGCAGACCTCATTCCCGGATTCGGTGACGGTCATCACAAGGCCGTAAACGCCTCGCGCAAATCCTCGACTAAATCTACCGGGTCTTCCAGACCAACGTGCAGGCGGACGATTGCACCCGCGTCCTTCCATTGTGGCGACGTGCGTGCAGGTCTGCTCAGCAACACCAAGCTTTCGTAGCCTCCCCAGCTTGCGCCAAGACCGAAAAGCTTTAGCCGTTCAACCATCGCGATCGCCGAGCGCTTCGGAAATTTCGCGTTTGAATAGGAAGGAGAAGAGCCCGGTCGCGCCTTGAAAATCGCGCTTCCAAAGCTCGTGTCCCGGCGCTCCCGGCAATGCGGGGTAAAGACCTGCTCGATTTCCGGGCGGCGTTCGCAGGAACGAGCGACGGCGAGAGCGCGCTGCGCATGTGCGCCGAGCCGAACACCGAGCGTTCGCAATCCGCGAAGCCCGAGCCAGCAATCATCCGGTGATGCGCTGTAGCCGAGCTGCGCTACCGCCTTGCGAACTTGCGCGAAATAACGTTCGTTCGTGACGATCCCGCCGAGAATGACGTCGGAATGTCCCGCGATATACTTCGTCGCGGCATGGATCGAGACGTCGACGCCGTGCGCGATCGCGTTGAAGTAATATCCCGTCGCCCACGTGTTGTCGATTGCCGTTGGAATGTCGCGCGATTTCGCGACCGCGACGATGGCCGGAACGTCCTGGACTTCGAACGTCATCGATCCCGGTGATTCCATATAAATCAAGCGCGTATTCGGCTTGATGAGCTCGGCGATACCGGTCCCGATCAGCGGATCGTAGTACGTCGTCTCGATGCCAAGGTCTTTGAGCACGCCGTCGCATGCGATGCGGCCGGGATGGTAAACGGAATCCGGGACCAAGAGATGCTGGCCGGCTACCGACAAACGCCTGGATCGTCGCGACGATCGCCGCGAGCCCGGATGAAACGGCGATCGCGCCGTACGCATTCTCGAGCGCCGCGAGCGCAGTCGCGAACGCAAACGTCGTTTCGGTGCCGTACGTGCCATAGAAGAGCACGTCGCGTTCGGCGCGCGTTTTTTGCGCAGCTTCGAATTCCGCGACGGTTTCGAACAGGATCGTCGATGCACGCTGCACCGGCGGATTCACGGGCACGCGTCCCGGCTTGGGCCGTGCGATTTGCCCGAGGAGCGTGTCCTTTTTCACGAGGCCTAGATGTCGACGTTCATCATGTCGTCGAACGGCGTCACGGCGTTCGGATGGAAGTTCTGTAGGTCGTCGTTGAAGCCGTACATGATCCTCGCGGAGAAGCGTCACGACTGTCGCAACGTCTTTTACGATTTGCTCTTGAACCTTCCAAGAGAGTTCACGTTGCCGCTGAACGTCGTACGTGTGGCGAAAATCTGCAAGCCACGCATCGACTTGCGGATTACGATAACGCTCGTCGTTCTGCCCTTTCGGCGGGATCTCGCTCGAGGAAAAGATATTGCTCAGATCGCCGACCACGTCGTCTTGCCACGCGAAGAAGACGACGTCGAATTTTCCGGTGTAGAGGATGCCGCCGTCTGCATACGGCGCGAAGAAGAGTGGAGGAGCGTAGCGGTGGATTTCGAGATCGACGCCGATCTGTTTCCACCAATCTTGAATGAGCTCGATCTGCGCATCGGCATCCGGCGTCCCCGTCGTTGAAGCGGCGACGAGAGCGAGACGCAGGCCGTTCTTTGCGCGCACGCCGTCACTGCCACGCTTCCATCCCGCGCCGTCGAGCAGTTTATTCGCCTTGTCGAGATCAAACGGGATAATGGAAATGTGCGGATCGTACATCGGATGAGTTGGAGCCATCACCGATTCTTGAATGATGCCGACGCCGTGACCGATCTTGTCGCGTATAAGCGGACGGTTGATGGCGTACCGCAATGCGTCTCGCACCGCGGGATCCTTGAAAACATCGCGGCTCAGATTCATGTCGATATGATTGTAGATGTATCCAGCTTGGCGCAGGATCTTAATCCCGGTGATGGCCTTTACGCGATCGAGGTATGCTCCGCCGAACGGATACCAAAAGTCGACTTCGTGCGTCGTCAGCTGCGTTAGGACGGTATTACGGTCCGGAATGACGCGGAAAATGAACTTTTCGAGTTTCGGTCGCCCGCGCCAATATTTGTCGTTCGCGACCATCTCGACCTGAACCGTGCGTTGCCACGAGCTGTACTTAAACGGTCCGATCCCAACCGGAAGACTGTTGTACGGCGCGTTATTGATGTTGGGAAGATTGCCGAGGATGTGCTGCGGCAGAATGCACGGATTCGCACCGGCGCTACCGCAGAAAGTCGGGAAGAAAGGCCGCATACGGCTCTTTGAGATGGATGACGAGCGTGTATGGATTGGGCGTATCGATCCTGGTGATCAAATCCCAGCCGCTGCGATCGGTGATGTTGTTGGCGGAGTTCATCATCGTCTTCCACGTGAAGACGAAGTCCCGCGCATCGAACGGCGCCCCGTCGGACCAGACGACGCCTTTGCGCAGATGGAAGGTGATTGTCTTGCCATCCTTGCTGATGCCGCCGTTGCGCTGAGTCGGAATTTCGGTCGCGAGTTCGGGTACGGCCTGGTTATGAATGTCGTACCGAACGAGCCACGCCATCGTCAGACTGCCGAGTAACCCCAGGTTGAAATCTTGCAGCAAGACGGGATTGAGCGTATTGATATCGGACGCCGTCGTGTAACGCAGCGTGTGCGGGATCGTGTACGGATGGCGCGAGCTTTGTGCGCCAGCTTTCGTAGCGCCGGCAGCAACGAAGCCGGCCATCGCGAGAGCGGCCTCGCGTCGTACGCATCTTCATGGTCGCCCGGGTTCTAGCCCGGGCGGCCAGCTTCATTTAGTCGAGAATTGACCGCGAGCGTCTGATCAAGTCGACTCGATGAGCATCGAGTCGCCAATGTGATTTTGACGCATGCCGAGAACGCGTACGCGCATTCCGCGATAAAGCGGGGCACCGGTCGGATTGATGATCGTGCCTTCCTGTAAATAGACGGTCATACCGCTGTCGAGCGTGACTTGATTGGCTTGAACGTCCGTAATGAGTCCGACGCGCGACGCGTACCTGACCGTTTTGCGCTGAAGCAGCAAACGGCATCGTCAGCGCTGAGTGCGGATCCCATGAGCGTGGCAATTAGCGCTTGTCTTTTCATGGACGCATCCTGCCCGAGTCGGCGTGTATACAAACATGCGCCGCTTGCTCACTGCGATCTAGATCACTGAATGCGAGCGAGCGCTGTAACGCTCGTGCACATGGGTAGCATAGCCCTCGTCATGCTTGGGAGTAAATGTATGCAAACACGCGCTCTGGCGCCGCTCCTTTTGGTCATGGCGTTGGCAGCTTGCTCCCACGGTGGGTCGTCCGCACTTCCGTCATCATCAAGTGATGGAATGTCCACGTCGACGACGACAACGACGAGTCAAGCTTCGGCGCCTCGTAACACTCAACTCACGCGCGCCGCGCAGTCCATTACCGTTCCATCGGGATGGGCTGCAACGAATACGGTCGCACTGAATCTTCTCAACGCAACCTCTCTGGGCGCAGTCCCCGCAACGACGCAAATCAATATAGCCGTCGCGTTGGCACTGCGCGATCCTGCTGACGCGCAAACGGTCGCGTACCCGCGTCAACAATCCGAACGACTCGATGTACGGGCAGTTCCTTTCGCCCGCGCAATTCACTGCCGCGTACGGACCGACGTCCAGCCAAGTCAATGCCGTGACGACGTATCTTACAAGCAAGGGCTTCACGAACGTGTCGGCTGAGCCGGACAACTTGTTCGTCTCCGCGTCCGGTACGCCCGCGCAGATTCAAGCCGCGTTCAATACGTCGCTACAGCAATTCACCTGGAGTGGATTGCACGTCTTCGCGAACACCAGTCCGGCACTCGTTCCCAGCTCGCTGAGTGGGATCGTGCTCTCGGTGTTGGGCCTGAACAACGTTCCGGCAAAGACGCCGAACCATCAAGCCCCCGGGCTTGCGTGCGACATCACCGTGACGACGAACTGCATTCGCAGCTATAATGCGACCGGCTTCCAGTTGGCGTACGACGCCGGCTCGACGCCGACCGGCTCGAACACGACGATCGCCGTCATGTCCGAAGGCAACGTCTCGTCGGTCATTACCGATCTGCGTTACTTCGAGCAACAGAACGGCTTACCGCAGGTTCCCGTCTCGATCGTACAAGTCGGGCTCGCCTCGACCGATACGTCGGGGGATGACGAATGGGATCTCGATTCGCAAACGTCGACCGGGATCGCGGGCAACGTCAAGCACTTGTACTTCTACGTGACGACGTCGCTCTCGGATTCGGATCTGGCGCTCGATTTCAATCGCTGGGCCGAGCAAGACGTTGCCAAGATCGGCAATGCGTCGCTTGGATCTGCGAGTTCTATGCGTATCTCGACGGCTCGATGATGGCCGACGATCAAGTCTTCTTGCAGGCCGCCGCGCAAGGGCAAACGCTCTTCGCATCGACCGGCGATCAAGGCTCATCGTGCGGCGTCGGCGCGCCGAATGGCGTTCCCGCCGCGGGTCCGCCGTTCGTTGAATATCCGGCCGCATCACCGTATGTCGTCGGCGTCGGTGGAACGACGCTCACGACCGACACGGCCGGCAACTACGACGGCGAAGTCGCATGGTATTCGGGCGGCGGCGGAATCTCGCAATTCGAACCGTCTCCGTACTGGCAAAGCAGCGTCGCGACGATCGGAGGGAAGTGCAATTGCAAATCCCTGCCCGACATCTCGATGGTTGCCGATCCGAACACCGGTGCGCAGATCTACATGGGCGGTACTGCGGAGTACTACGGCGGAACGAGTCTGTCGTCACCGCTCGCCATGGGCTCGTACGCGCGCTTGCAAACGTCGAAAGGCAACAAGCTCGGCTTTGCCGCGCCGCGCCTCTACAGTTTGTACGTCGGTTCCGATACCGGACCGAGCGGTACGCCGCCAACGGATATGTTGGGGCCGTACCACGACGTCATCACCGGGACGAACGGCTTATACACCGCGTTGCCCGGCTACGACATGACGACCGGAATGGGAACCCTCGACATAGCCAAGCTTGCAGCTCAGATCTAGGGGAAAAGAAATCGCCCGGCAGACCTGCCGGGCGAAATTCTTTTATGGATGCCAGTTGCCGTTTTGGTCGTACCAGCCGTTCGAATACGCGTGCCAATTGCCGTTCGGATCGTACCAGCCGTTAGCTGCACGGCCCTCGTGCCAATTACCATCGCGATCGTACCAACCGTTATGATACGCCGGAGCAGGATAGTAGTTCACCGGTGCACCGACGTTGATCGTGTCAGCGTTCATCGTGCCGTCGCCGTTGTAGTGCCCGACGATCGTCACGCTCATACCGGGCTGCAGATCGATTCCAGTGGGATTGATCACGGTGCCCGGATGCATGAACACAGTCTCGCCGTTACCCAGCGTAAAGCTGCTCCCGTCGCGAGCGGCGATCGTCCCGTTTGCGCGTCCATATGCCGCCTGCGCCGCTGCCGGCTGTGTCGAGGCCACGAATGCCGTCGTCAGCGCGAAAGCGGTTAGCAAGGTGAGAGTCAGCGTGCGAAGTTTCATTTTCCGAGGGAGCTCCTTTCGGAAGTCCCCTTACCCCGTCTATGCAGAGAACTACGAGTACAGGTCAACACCCCGCCCGCTTACCTGTTGGGCGTTACGCACTCCGTTCGCTCCACTGCGCATAGAGATCGATTCTACTATTATCTAAGCTCGGATTTTTACTGCGCGCTTCCGCGACGCGATGCGGATCGAGCTCTCCGACAATGACTCCCGGCGCCTCACCAAGTGAGGTGACGCACACGCCGAGCGGATCGTACAAGACGCTGTTTCCACAATAGCCCGGCGGGCATTGATCGGCGGCGCCGAGATAGACCGTGTTTTCGATTGCGCGTGCGCGCAGCAGCGTCGCGAGGTGCATCTCTTTGAGCGGACCCGCCAGCCAGGCCGTCGGCAAGAGCAGTGTTTCTGCGCCATCGCGTACGAGATTGCGCGCCAGTTCCGGGAAACGCAGATCGTAGCACGTCATCGCGCCGAAGCGCATTCCGTCGAGCGTGAACACGAGCGTCTCGCCGTTGCCGGCGCGCATGCGATCGGATTCTTTGTAGCCGAACGCATCGTAGAGATGAATCTTTCGATAAATGCCATGCACTCGGCCGTCGTTGCCGCGTAAGCACGAGCGTGTTGTAGACGTGGTTGTCGCCGTCGATTTTTTCGAACATGCCGGCGAGAATCCAAAGATTGTGACGATGCGAGAGTTCGCGCAGCATCGAGACGAAGGTGCCGTCGAGCGGCTCGGCGGCGCCGTCGAGCGGATCGTTCGGTTTGCCGAATCCGTACATCGATGCTTCGGGGAAGACGAGGAGCCGCGCGCCGTGACGCGCAGCCGTCATTGCCGCATCCGAAATATTTTGCCGGTTGAGAGCCTTATCGCTCCCAACGATCAGTTGCCCGAGCCCGAGTTTGATGTTCATCGTGCGAATGGGAGCGGTTCGCTCTCGCGTCGCATGCGCGCATCGATATCGCCGCATAGCGCGCGCGCCTCATCGATCGGCACGCGCTTCTTGTCGGCGAAAATCTTGCGCCAATAAGCCTTGCCTGAAAGTTTTGCGATCAAGTCGGATGCCTCACGCGCATCCACGATTCCGCGCCGCGTTCCAACCCAAACCGTCGGCGTCGTGGCGTGGGTCGAAAGCGTCGGAACGCCGAGCGGCAAGCGGTGCAGCAGCTCTTCTTGCGCATCGATCCAAATCGCATCCCCCCATCGTTCGCGCAATGTGCGTTCATGCGCGGCGAATACGGTCAGGTCCCGCTCCGCCGTGAATTCGGCGATCAGGGCGTAGGGGGTGAGCCGGTCGCGCAGTGCGCGTGCGGCTTCGGTGTTGAGCACGCGCAGAGCCTCAAAGACGCGAAAATCGTCCCAGGCGAGATACTCGTCGATCGGATCGAGCTTCGAAGGATCCGGCCACAGCTCGCCGAGCGCTTTCTGTAAGTACGTGTTCGAACATCCGCGTCGTATGGTGGAAGTACACGGTCGCGAACATCATGTAGCGCGCCAGCACGAACGACTCGAGGGCGACTACGCCGCGTCCGTCGACGCCCAGCAACGGCTCGCCCCGGACGTCGAGGATGCGCAACGATCCGATCAGCTGATCGACGTCGTAGCTGCCGCCCGAGACGCCGGTGAAGTATGCGTCGCGCAGCAGATAGTCCATGCGATCGCAATCCAGATTCGGACCGCTGACGAGCTCGCGCAACACCGGATAGCGCGTCGCACCTCCGGCAACCAGCGAGAGCAGTTCGAACGAGTCGATCTCCATGTCCGCGAGCGCGCGGTGGACTTCGGGAAGCGCGAGTATCGCGGCCGTCCGCGTTTCGTGCCGGCGGCCGAGGACGGCTTCGCACGCGTGCGAGAACGGACCGTGCCCGATGTCGTGCAGAAGCAGACTCGCGCGCAGCAGACGACGCTGTTTTTGAAAGTCGGCTTCGTCCGAGAAGAATTCCGACGAATGCGCCCACAGCGTCGCGAAGACGCGCTCGCCGACTGCGAGCGCACCGAGCGCGTGCGTGAAGCGCGAATGTTCGGCGGATGGAAACGCAAGATACGCGAGCCCGAGCTGCCGCAAGCGGCGCAAGCGCTGAAACGCGACCAAGCCGACGAGCCGCATCTCGCCATCGTCGAGCTCGATGAACCGGTGAATCGGATCGAAGATCCGCTTCAAACTTGCGTCGTTTCTCCCGGCTTCATGACGATTGCGCGCGTTTTCGGTGATATGCGCGCCAGTCTCGGTCTTGAACCGGTCGCCGGCTTCGGGGCCGATGACGAGATCCGTTGTGCGCGTAGTGAACCGGAATCGCCACCGACGCGCCCAACATGCGCACCGCCTCGGCAGCATCCGCGGGGCCCATCGTGAACGCGCCGTTCCCCGCGCAGACGATCGCGAGATCCGGTTTATAGCGCCGTCCGATCAGCGCCATGTCGCCGAAGAGATCGGTATCACCCGACGCATAGACGTTCAAGCCGCCGATTTGCGCGACGAAGCCGATCGACGGCAAGCCGAACGTCGTCGAATGGACGGCCGGAACGACGACCGCGCGCATTCCACCGTGCGTTCCGACGCCGCCGATGTTGCCGCCGGCGCCACTGTTCACGACGATCGCGGCTTCGTCGAGCCCGGCTTCTTTGAATTTCGGAACGAGCGCATAGCGCATAAGATCGCTGAAACCCATCGTCTTCACGTTCAATCCGCGCTCGTGCAGCGTCTTGAGCAGCTCGAAATAGTCGCCGATGTGGTCACCGTGGTCGTGCGTGAGCAGGACCAGAATCGCATCAGGCTTCCGCGCGACGACGTGATCGGCGTATGCGGCGGCACTGGATAGCTCGGGCGGCTTCTTGAGGTTGAAGCGGTCGAAGCCGGCGTTGTTCCAGATCCAGGCGTCGACCAGCATGATTTGTTTGCTGTCGGGCGTCGAAAGCTCCGTGACGCCGCCCCCGAGCCAACGAACGCTGATCGGGACGCGCGGTCCGGCTTGCGCAATTTGCTCGGCTCCGGCAAACGACGCTATCGGCGCGAGCGCCGCGGCAGTCCCAAGACCCGTTGCGGTCGACGCCTTGAGAAAATCAGCGCGCGTGAAAGGCGATTCAAGACACATGCGACCTACCTCCGTGGGTGGACTTCGGTATCAGGCCAATACTATCTTCGGGTCGATCTGTGGAAGGGGATCCGCCGGGCGTCGTATCGGTTTGACGGCGCGTAGATTGATCAGAAAACAAAGCGCCTGATTCCGCTCGTGTTCCAGTACCGCTTTAACGCTCGCAATAGACACACCCTCGTACCGTTCCCGGCGCACGACGTAGATCGCTTCTACGATAATCCAGTCCCCGCGATAGTCATAGTCGGCGCGCCGATACGCCGGTTGCCCGAAGTAGATGAAGCTCACGGGCGTGTACGGTCGCGTCAGAAACGCCGGGGAGTATGCGTCATCGCTCGAGATGTCGGGCAAGACGAACGACGCCGTACACTCTGCGGACGCAATCCGGTGAAGCTCTTGCATGAAGGCAAGCGATTCCGGAATGTAACGCAGCACGTCGCCGCCTTCGATCGTCGAGAATGTGTCGTCGGCAAACGGGAGCGACAGGTTCCGGGCACTCACGTCGATTGGGGTTCGGGTGATCCCGTTAGATGCGATCAGCTCGACGTGGCCCGGCTGCCAACTCGCCGCATCGAACTCCAGGCGCAGATGCTCGCTCATGCCGTCGCGGGAAAGTCGAATTTTATCGAGATGGGAATTTGGGCCAGACTTGCGGCCCGTGCCGGTTTCTGGGCACGAAAGCGCACGCGCATCTGCTTCACCACGTTTCGAAACCGATCGACCTCACTGAGCAAGACTTGATCCGTCTTGCCACGCGCCCAATCCGCTGCGACGTCGAGCACGATCTCGTCGGTCACCCAGTCCGCTTCGTAGTTGGGGGGCGGCGGTTTTGGTCCGACCTGCGCGAACGCGGCGAACGAGTTAATGAACCAAGGCCGGACGTGCGTGGGATCTTCGAACGCGTCATCGCTGCTGCCGTACGGAAGAAGGAAGAGCGCACTCGCGCCCGGCTTGGCGATCCGGTACAACTCTTGCATAAACGGGACGGGATCACGCAAATGTTCGAGAACGTGGCTTCCCCAAAACTCGTCGAATCGATCCGGCGGAAATGGAAGAGGCTGCGTTCTGCAGCGATCGAGATCGGCAACGACGTCGACACCGGCGCCTGAAACAAGATCGAGATTGATCCAGCCTTCGAGCGGGCGTTGCCCGCAGCCGAGATTCAATTTCGAAATCATTCAGACTAGTTTACATTCGCAGTACCTGGAGCCTGTCGTAACGCTTCGTCGCTGCAAGCTCGGCGCCGAGATACCTCGCAATGGCCTTCATTCCGTATTCGCCGGCTGCGGCTTCGGCTTCGGGATTGTAGTTCGTGTTGAAGTTCACGTCGTACACGAACGGTCTGCCGTGTGCGTCTTGGATGAACTCGATTCCGGCGATTTGCGCATCGTTCGCGGCGAGAAACGCCTCGCATTTCTCGATCAGCGGGCTCGCGAACTCGGGCTGAATCGCAAAGCGCGGACGCGGTGCTTCTTGAGGCGCGCAGATTGCCGCGTCCGGAGCGCAGACATCGGCCGGGCAGAGCTCAAAGCCTTGCGACGTGTCGACATTGACCGCATAGAAGAAGTCGCCGCCGATAAACTCCATACGCGTGATCGTCGGCGTCGGCGACTGGATGTATTGTTGCACGAGCGTCACGCCGTCGATCGGTGCCGGAATCTCTCCGGCGCCAAGCGCCGCGACGAGCGCCTCGACGCTGCGGAAGAGCTGCACGCCAAGACCTTTGCCGCCACGGTTGGGTTTGACGACGAACGGCCCTTGGAACGTTTGTGCTGCGGCGATGATGGCCTGATCGCCGACTGCTGCGCGCGTCGCCGGCGTCCGAATGTCAAAGTGCGAGAGCGCCGCGTACTGCGCGATCTTGCTGCGTTCGAGCGCGAGCGATTTGCGGCCGTTGACGACGCGGCGTCCGTGTTCGTCGAGCCACGCTAGCAGTACGTCGGTCAACTCGATTGCATAGCGATGATCGCGCGTATGCGACGACGCGCTCATGCGATTGTAGAAGACGCCCGGCGGCGGCGCTTGCGCGAAATCGATCAGCCCGGTGTCGACGAAGATGTCTTCGTACGGCAGATGCAGCTCGTCGAGCGCCGCGTGCAGCGGCACGACCCACGCGTCGTTTTCGTGGATGATGTAGATTTTCGGTTCGGCGTGTAACGATAGCTCTGCGGAGAGCATGGTTGTCCTCATCGGCTTCACGTAAGTGTGGAAAAACAAAGAGCCCCCGCCGTCCGGCGAGGGGCTCGTGAAGCCTAAGAGGCTGCGCGAACGACCGCTACGCCGACCCTAGCAAGGGCGACATACAACAGGCCATTTTTCCGCAGCACGCGTTCATTGCGCCAAACCTAACATAGTTCGCGAAGGAACGCAACGGTCGCATCCGGCTCGGGGCGGCGCGTGTAATCCGGGTCTGCATCGACCTTCCGGATGATGCCGTCCTTCGACACGATGAAGCGTGCCGGAATCGGCAACGTCCACGATTCGTCGGCGTTGTAGTCCGGCAGATTCAGCGGAAAACTCTTGTAGATCTTTTCGAGATAATCGGGGAGCCGGAAGACCAACCCGAATCGCTTGGCAACTTCGTTGTGCAGATCGGAGAGGACATCAAACGGCAAACGATGTTGGTCGTGGACGACCTTCGCAAATTCTTGGGTCGTCGGTGAAATTGCGACCAAATCCGCACCGAGCGCGCGGATATCGTTATACGAGCGGCCTAGAGCTGACAGCTCTAGATTACAGTAGGGTCACCATTTGCCCCGATAAAACGTGACGACGAGCGGACCCCTTGCGAGAAAACTCGCAGAATCGACTTCGCGTCCATCCTGATTCGGCAGGCGAAAAGCCGGCATCGGCTGACCAACCTTGAGGATTCGCTCGAGCGCTCCCGACGTGCGCAGCTCGTCGACCGCCCGGTGCATCTCCGCGACCACTTCAGGTGGTCTCTTAGCCTCGGCGGCGGTACGCGTGCGATCGAGTATCTCAGCCAGTGACATTTTCTCTCCTTCGCGAAGCCTTGGAACAATGATCGTCTTGAATGCGGTTGCGGCCGGCTTGCTCCAGTCGCTGCAGTTTCTCTGGGATAGCCTCTTCGGGCTGATCTTCGGATTTTCTGATTTCGGCGCTCGTTCAGGTCGTGCTCACGCCTGCGATGATGCACCGCTATCTCGGCGGCAATCTGCGCGGCATCGCGTCCGGTGCCGGCTTCGGCATCATCGCGTCGGCATGTTCGTACGGCGCCGCTGCGGCCGCAAGAGGGTTCTACCAGCAAGGAGCCGACATTCGGGCGGTCTTTTCGTTCTTGATCGCATCGACGAACATGAATCTCGCGATATTGATTCTGTTCTGGTCGTTGCTCGGATGGAAATTCGCGTTCGCCGAGTTTTTCGGCGGGATCATCATCATCGCGGTCGTCGTAACCGGATTTAGTATTCTCTTCCGCGGAGACGAGCTCGAGAAGCTGCGTGCGCAGCACGTGCCTGCGGAACCCGAAGACGGCGATCATTGCCACCATTGCGGACACGATGACGAAGTTGCGGGCACGGGTTGGGCCGGACTCCGGCATCCCGCGACATGGCGGCTGGTCGCAGAAACCGCGCAAGCCGACGTCGCGATGCTGCGCGACGAGCTGCTCGTCGGCTACGTGATCGCAGGCTTCGCCGCGGCGCTCGTTCCGCAAGATTGGTTTGCACGTACGCTGCAGAGCGTCGGCACCGTCCCGTATGTCGGGTACGTCTTGCTGCTGGCGGTCGGCTTGCTGCTGGCCGTGATTTCGTTCATCTGCTCGATGGGGAACGTTCCGATCGCGCGATTTCTTGCGCAAGCCGGAATCCCGCTCGGCGCGAACACGACGTTCATCTACGGCGATTTGTTGATTCCGCCGCTCATCGCGATCTACATGAAATCTTTTCCTGCGCGCATCGTGCGATGGTTCATCGTCCTGTTCGTCCTCGGCGCGATGCTTGCGGGAGCCGTGATGGAGCGCGCGATCGGCGATGTCTTCGGCAGAATCTCGATGGGATCGATGGAGCTTAACGATCACGTCACGCTCGCGTTGAACATCGTTGGGATCATCGCAGTGGCGTTCGTTTTCGTGGCGTCGCGCGCGGCGCGCTCCGAGGCGGCGTCCTAGCGGGGTAGCCGCCGTCCGGCGCGAAGATTCAAGCAGTGCGGATCGACCAATCGGTGACGCGAGAAATACTCGCGAGAACCGATCTTGCGGCTCTGATCGGTCAATACGTTTCGCTGCACAAACGCGGACGTGACCTTGTCGGGCTCTGCCCGTTTCATGGCGAGAAGACGCCGTCGTTTCACGTGCATCCGGATCGCGGCTTTTTCAAATGCTTCGGCTGTGGAAAAGGCGGCGATGCGATCCGCTTCATGATGGAGCTCGAGAATCTACGCTTTCCGGACGCGGCGCGTATGCTTGCGAAGCGCGCCGGCGTCGAGCTCGCCGAAGAGGATCCGCGCGAGTCGCGCCGCCGTAGCGAGCGCGAATCAATTTATGACGCGAACAAGATCGCCTCGGCATTCTTTCATCGTTTGCTGCTGAGCGATCCGCGCGGCGAAGCTGCGCGCCGGTATTGCGAAGGCCGCGGCATCACGACTGCGACGATCGAGGCGTTCCAACTAGGATTTTCGTTGCCCGAATGGAGTGCGCTCGCCGACGAGCTGCAGCGTGAAGGCGTCGAGGTTCAGATCGCGCTGGCCGGTGGACTCGTCAAAGCACGCGGCGAGGGCCGCGGTGTCTACGACGTGTTCCGCAATCGCATCATGGTGCCAACCTACGCCACGACCGGCGAAATCGTCGCTTTCGGTGGCCGCGCGCTCGCGGATGAGAATCCGAAATATCTCAATACTGGGACGACGCCCGCTTATACGAAGGGGCGTTTCGTGTACGCGCTCAACGTGGCGCGCCGAAGCGCTGCCAAGAGCAACGCGCTGATCGTCGTCGAGGGGTATCTCGACTGCATCGCGCTCCACCAGGCGGGATTCGGCGATGCGGTCGCAACGCTGGGGACCGCGTTCACGTCCGAGCAAGCCGACCGAGCTTCGAAAATATGCCGAAACCGTCTTCGTTTGCTACGATGCCGATCTCGCCGGGCAAGCCGCCACCGCCAAATCGATCGACGTTCTCGTGCAAGCCGGCTTGAACGCGAAGATCGTCGCGCTCCCACCCGGAGAAGATCCCGATAGTTTTGTGCGCGCGCGGGGAGCTGCCGGGTTCCAGGCGCTGCTCGACGGCGCGACGGACGCCGTGCAGTTCGCGATCGATCGTGCGATCGGGCCGCTCGTCGCATCGCACAAGACGCGCGCGCAGAAAGCGCGTGAGGGCGAACGGATCATGCGCAGTCTCGCGCCGCGCGAGGATTGGAACCGCCGGCGCATTTACGTCGCCGGGCTGCTCCAGCTGCAGCCGAATGACCTGGAGAGCAGCGTCACCTTCGGCGACGCCGACGCGTTTCGCGCCGAGAACCCCGGCGGGCGCTCGCTTCACCCGCCATCTTGCCCCGGCGCCCAAGCGCGTAACCTTCGAGCGCGACGTCATCGCAGCGTTTGTCGAAGAACCGCTGTTATTGAGCGAGTACGCCGGCGGCATCGCTCCAGAAGCGTTTGTCGATCCCGTCCTCCGTGAGGTTCTCGAGCAGTTGTATGCCGCGCGAGCTGATTTGCGGACGGCTGCCGACGTGACGGCACTTTTTGCGGAGCGAGGGGACGTGGTGACGTTGCTCGCTGAGCTGGAGCTCGGCGAACGTTCGAAGCTTCGCCGTTTCGAGGACTACCTCGCAACGGCGTGCGTTTCTCGACCGGGTTGCGGCGCTGCTCGACGCGCGTCGCCGGGCCTCTGGGGTTCGCGAGGAGCTGGTCACGCTCGAGCACGAGATCACATCACTCCTGTCCGAAGGCCAGCCGATACCAAAGGAAATCAAAGAACGTCAGGTTCAATTGGAAGACGCGCTCCGCGAAGCGGAGCACAAACGTGAGAGAAGGGAGGTGAATTCACCAGATCATGGCTCGTAAGAAGTCCGCTGCCGCTGTTGCCGAGAAGCCCGAATTATCGCTTGATGAGTTGATCAAGCGCCTGATTGAACGCGGGAAAAAGCGCCGTTCGGTCACCTGGGACGAAGTCAATGCGATTTTTGAGAACAGCGAAGAAGAGACGAACTCCGAGAAGATGGACGACGTCCTCGCGGAGCTCGAGACGCTCGGCATTGCGGTCGTCGACGAACAGACTAAGGAAGAAAAGCGCGAAGCCGAAGAGGACGATTCCATTCCGGCCGGGCTGTCGCTCGACGATCCGGTTCGGATGTATCTCAAGGAGATCGGCCGCGTCCCGCTCCTCTCGATGGACGACGAGAAGCGGCTTGCAATGGCGATCGAGCGCGGCGAAATAGAAGCTGCGAAGAACGGCAGCGCCGATTCGGTCCTCATGCTCGAGGGCGAACAAGCCAAACGGCAACTCACCGAAGCCAACCTGCGGCTCGTCGTCTCGATCGCGAAGAAATATGTCGGCCGCGGCATGCTGTTCTTGGATTTGATCCAGGAAGGCAATCTCGGCTTGATCCGCGCGGTCGAGAAATTCGACTATCGCAAGGGCTATAAGTTCTCGACGTACGCGACCTGGTGGATTCGCCAGGCGATCACGCGCGCGCTCGCCGATCAAGCGCGGACGATTCGCATCCCCGTGCACATGGTCGAGACGATCAACCGTCTGATCAAGATCTCGCGCCAGCTGCTGCAAGAGCTTGGCCGCGATCCGTCGGTCGAAGAGATCGCCGCCGAGATGGGCTTGACGCCCGAGAAGGTTCGCGAGGTCATCAAGATCTCGCAAGAGCCGATCTCGCTCGAGACGCCGATCGGCGAAGAAGAAGATTCGCATCTCGGCGACTTCATCGAGGATCAAGAAGCGGTCGCGCCGGCCGAAGCCGCGTCGGTCATGCTGCTCAAAGAGAAGATGGCGGACGTCCTCAAAAACCTCACCGAGCGCGAGCGCAAAGTGCTCGTCTTGCGCTTCGGTCTCGAAGACGGCCATCAACGTACGCTCGAAGAAGTCGGCCAAGAGTTCGGCGTCACGCGCGAACGCATCCGCCAAATCGAAGCCAAGGCGTTACGCAAATTGCGCCATCCGTCGCGCGGCAAAGCGCTCAAAGATTATTGGTCGAACGAATAGGGATTAGCGCTTATGCGCTAATTTTATTACACGGATTGCGGGGTTTCTCGCCCGCGAGGACGCGGACGACTTCTTCGCTTGCGCGCGTACGAAGATCGTCGACCGCAAGATCCGAGGCATAGGCGATGTGCGGCGTGATGATCGACGTCGGGATGTTCGACGAGCGCGCGTGGCGGATTCGGCTCGCCCTCGACGACATCGAGCCCGACACCGGCGAGTTTGCCCGACGTGAGACCTTCGAGGACGGCATCGTTGTCGACGAGCGGTCCGCGACTGACGTTGACGAGGATCGAGCCTTGTCGCATCTTGCCGACAAAGCCGCGGTCGACCATGTGGTGCGTCGACGCGTCGAGCGGCGTGTGCAAGATGACGACGTCGCTATTCGCGATCAGCTCGTCGAGACCGACCATTTTCGCCGGTCCGGGATCGCAGACGCTCATCACGTCGTAGGCAAGTACCGTCGCGCCGAGCCCATGCAGCTTGCGTGCCGTTGCGCGTCCGATGCGGCCATAGCCGATGACGCCGACGGTCAATTTGTTCGTCCGCCGCAGACGCTCGGCGGCGAGCAATCCGAAGCGCCCCGCCCGCACCTCGCGGTCGTATTCGTTGATGCGGCGCGTGAACGCGAGCATGAGTGCGATCGCATGGTCGGAGACTTCCTCGATGCAGTAATCCGGGACGTTCGTTACGAGTACGCCACGTTCGGTCGCTGCGGGAATTGCGACGTTGTCCGTCCCGATGCCGACACGTGCGATGTGCCGCAAGTTTCGCCGATTGCGCGATCACTTGGGGCGTAATCTGCGTGTAGGTCACCATGATCGTTTCGGGTTGGTGCCGCTTGACGAAGTCTGCGAGTGCCGCCGGGTCGCCGGGTCCCTCGATCAGCGTATGTCCCGCGCCTCCGACGATCGCGCGTTCGATCGCCAGATCCGGCCAGGAATAGTCGATCAGCGCCACCGTCGCCATGCGCTAACCTCCGATCTGCTCGTCGGGAAGTCGCTGGATCGTGATGATCTTGTCGGACTCGAGCAAACGCCCAAGAACGTCGAAGCCGGTCTCGACGTGCCCGAAGACCGTGAACGCCAAGTCGAGATGCAGCTGCGGCGAGAGCGTGATGTAGAACTGCGAGCCCGCGGAATCGCGCTTGGCGCCGTTCTTGTCGTACTCGAGCCCCATCGAGATCACGCCGGAATCTTGTTCGATCGGATTCTCTTCGGCCGGAATCGTGAAGCCGGGATCGCCATCGCCGGTGTTCGTGCGGTCGCCCGTTTGAACGACGAAGTCGGGGACGATGCGGAACCAGCGGTTATTGTTGTAGTAACCCGTTTTCGCGAGATTCAAGAAACTCGCGACCGTGCTCGGCGCCCATTCCGGATAGAGCACGAGCGTAATCGTGCCTTGCGTCGTGACGATCGCAACGCGCGGATGCGGACCGCTCGCGGGACCCGTCAATTGTGCCACCGTGTGCGGCAGAATGTGGGGCTATAGATCAGCTGATCGACCTTCGGAGCGTGCAGTTTTTTCGGCGGCGTCGCGAGATTCGTTGGTTGTTCGCTCGACGGTTGTGGTGCCGGCGTGACGACGCCACTCCGGCAGCGTCTTCAAATGGTCCGTGCGTTTACCGCCGCGCATGACCTTGATCGCATCGTGCGCTTCTTCGTTCACTTGCCAGCGTGGATCGTGCGTGAGCGGCTGGACCTGCGGGATCCACGCCGCGCTCTGGCGCCGTTCGAGGACGTGCAGCGTTTGAATTTGCACGAGCTCCGACGTGTCGGCAAGGCCTGCCGTGATCGTTTTGGCGTCGACTTCTTTTGCGAAGGCGCGACCCAGCGCCCACATCTCGTGCCAGCGCGCCGTGTCATCGTCTTCATGTGCAAATGCAGCTTCGAGTGCTTGCAATGCACGTGTGTGAAGCGAGCGATCCGTCGGCGCATACCAGGCGAGCGCGAATGCTGCGCGTCCGCGCAACGTCGGGCGAGGGATCGGCGCGCAAGATGTGCGTCACGCGCTCGAACGATGCGCTCGTCAATTGCGGTAGAGAGATCGTTTGCCGCTGCAAATCGTGCCGTCGCGTCGAGCGCCGCGACGCGCACCGCATCCGAGCCGTCGGAAAGCGCGCCCACGATTGCGGTTCCCGCTCGCGCCTTGCGATCGGCAGCCAATGGCTGCAGCATCGGCGAGAGCGACGTGCCGCTCAGGGCCTGCGCGAGGAGGCCCAAGCCGTAGACGGACATCGATCTGATTGCGGCGTCGCTCGCCTGGGTATGCTGTAGCAGGGGATCGGCCGCCAGCAACTTGCCGGTTCTCCCTAGCGCCAAGGCCGCGCGAGCTGCCACAGCCGGGTCGCCCCCATTGAGAAGGGATGCGAGCTGGTTACCCCCGGGCGACCGGTTCAGTTCCCAGAATTCGATCGTACGATAGGGGTTGCCCGACGCGGCGACCCCAGCGACTGTCAAGATTGCAAGAAGAACGAAGCAAGTGAGCAGCTTCACGGGTCGGTACCCAACTTTCGGGGACGTTTGTGCGTTATAAGGTATAGTCCATCCGAAAACACGAGGTTTGAAATCCAGTTATGTCGACCCCAGCGAAGAAGCCCGGCGGCGGAATGACCGTTCGGGAAGCCGGCCAAAAAGGCGGCGAAACCGTCAAGCGTAAGTACGGCCCCGAATTCTACGAGAATATCGGGCGCAAGGGCGGTCAGGCCACCAAGGCCGCGCACGGACACGCGTTTTACGAAACGATCGGTAAGAAGGGCGGAAAGAAAGGCGGCGAGGCGACTCGCGACCGTTACGGCCCGACCTTCTACGAAGAGATCGGTCAGAAGGGTGGCCAGAAGGTCAAAGCCCTGATCGAGCAAGGCAAGCGCGCGGCTGCGGCCGCAGCTCCCGAGAGCGAAAAGCGAGCTTCCTAACCCAGCCGTGACGGCGACGCGCGTAGGCGCCGTGTTGGCGGCGCTCGTCGCGAGCGTCGCCTTCCCGCTTTTTGTTCGTGCCGACCCGTCGCAGCCGGCTGCGGCGGGCTTCCTTTTATCTGCGGGCTCGATCGAGACGATCGTGCTCGACCATACGGTCAGCTCGGCCGAGCTCGAGCCCGGTGCGATCATACCCGCGCATTTGCGCGACGCGATCGTGGTGCGCGGGAAAACGCTCGCAAAGGCGGGCGCGCCGTTGCATCTCATCGTCACCGAAGTCCGTCGCGCCGGAAACGGCGTCGGCGGCGAAGTCGTGCTGCGCGTCGAGCCCGTCCACTTGGAGGACGAGCTCAATCTTCCGATGCGATTGCTGCATCCGGCTCTGAGCTCGACGCTCGTGCTCGCGAATCCGGACGACATCGCGCTTTCCGCAAAGCAGAAGAGCTTGCCGCCCGTACGCGGCGCGGATCTCACGCTCGCGCCCGGTACGCTGTTACGCGCCCGAACGACGGTGACGGTTGATGCAACGGATCCGAACAAGACCGTTCTCGCTACTCCTTTGCCGTACACGCTCTCGACGGACCGGCCGTACGCGGCGTTCACACCGATACCGCTGACTACCTACAATCCGGCCGCATTCACGCCCGCGCCGCGCCGCCGTCGCGGAAGGCCGACGCCCTCGCCGCAGTCCATCGCCGTCGGAAACGGCGACCGAGACCCCAACGCCGAATCCCACGCCATCATGATGCATCGCCGAGAATTCATCTGGTCCGTTTCGAGTGCGCTGGTCGTCGCGACGCATGCGCCCGTCTTCGCGCAGATGGCGGGATCGAAACTGTCGCCGCACGCGGACGCCGCTGAGCGTGCATTTATCACGCAGTCGTCGCGCTTCGTCCACAAGCATTACTCGACGACCGCAGCAGCTGCGCGCGCCGGCTTCATTCGATTCACGAACGAAGACAAGAGCGGCGCGATTTCATGGGCCAATTTGCAGTGGATGTCGGTTGACGCCAATCATCCGAGCCAAGTTTGGTACGATACCTCAGGCCGCTTGATCGGCGTCGACTATTCGATTCTCCAAGGCGACACAACGCAACCACCGAGCTTGTGGGGAATCAATCCTGCGCGCTGGTCCGTCATTCACGCGCACATCCATTACGGTTTGCGAACCAGCGACGGGATCAAATACGGCGGAATGGCTACGAAGCGCTTCTCGGAAGCGGGCGGCTCGATTCCTCACCGACAAAACAAACGCTCGTCAATATGGGAATCGCAAAGAGTGCCGACGAGGTCGCGTTCGTGTTTTTGTTCCCCGCAATTTGGGACGTCAATTTCTGGGTGATTCCGAATCCGAACGGTGAATTCGCCGATCTCAACCCCCGCGTCAAACCGACGAACGCGCAACCGCATCCCTCGATGTAGCTTAGCGCCCGACGAGCGCGCGTAGCGCAAGAAACGCGTTTTCGCGCCGCTCGCGGATGCGACGATAAAAATACTGCGCCCAATGTGTGCCGTATGGAACGTAGATGCGCACGTTATAGCCTTCGGCCGTCAACCGTTCTTGCAGATCGGGACGTACGCCGTAGAGCATCTGAAACTCGAAGCGATCCTTGGCGATGCCGTGCTCGGCCGCGAATGTCTTGACGGCTTTGTGCAATGACTCGTCGTGCGTTGCGATCGCCGGATAGTTGCCGCGTGTGAGAAGCTCGCCTGCGAGCTGTACGAATGCGCGTCTAATCGACGGCATGTCGTGGATTGCAATCTGGGCCGGTTCCTTATAGGCGCCCTTGCACAGACGAACCCGCGCGCCGAGCGCAATCGCGCGCGCTACGTCCGCGGCCGAGCGGTGCAAATATGCCTGAAGGACGATGCCGACGTTTTTCTGTTCTGTGAAAATGTCTTCGAAGACTTGGAGCGTCGTCTCGGTAAGTGCCGAGCCTTCCATGTCGATGCGAACGAAGGGATCGATCAGGCTACGCCGCGTCGTATCACTTGCTCGCGTTACGATTGCGCGGAGATTTTCAGAGCACACGCCGCGATCGACCAGCAATCCGAGTGCCGTCAGTTTGACGGAGACGTTGCTGCGCGCTCCGGCCTCGGCCAACGCGTCGAGCAAGAGCAAGTACTCGCCCCGAACCGCGATCGCGCCTTGCGTGCTGTGCACGTCTTCCCCGAGAAAATCGATCGACGCCGACATCCCGCGATCGTTCAGCCGTCGAACGGCTGCAATCGCGTCTTCAATGTGTTCACCGGCGACGAAACGGCGCGCTACGTTCACAAAGGGGCTAGAAGCTGAGCCAAGAGCGGCGTTGCGGGTTTGGCATGTAATGCCTCCCATCTCGCGTCTTGTACGACGTGACCCTCTTCGAGGACGATCGCGCGGTCGCACAAACGCTCGAGGATCTCGGCTTCGTGATCGACGACGAGCATCGTAAAGCGCAGCTCGCGTTGCCAATCGACGAGCGTCGAGAGAAGCTCGCGGACGAGGTGCCGGTCGAGGCCGGTGAACGGCTCGTCCAGTAAGACGAGGGCCGGTTTGCGCGCGAGCATGCGCGCAAGTGCGACGCGCCGCGCTTGGCCGCCCGAAATTGCGTGCGCCGGTTCATTCCAGATCGTTCCGAGCTGCAAACGTTCGCGCAGCTGTCCGACCCATGCGGAGCTTTCGCCGCGCGCGCCGTTCGTGAGACCGAAGCGAACGTTCTCGCTCACGCGCAAGTGCGGAAAGATGTTCGCATCTTGCGTCAGATACCCGATCGAACGCTCGTGGAGCGGACGTTGTGGTGGAAAAAGCGTCTCGCCGCCGAGCCGTACGTAACCGTCGTCTGCGATCTCCGTTCCCGCTATGCAGGCGAGCGTCGTGCTCTTTCCGGAGCCCGATGCGCCGAATAATCCGCACGATTCGCCGGAATCGACCGCGACGCGGCAGTCGATTCGAAAGTGCGCGCGCTGCTTTACGATATGCGCGTCAAGCACGCTGCGTGCTCCGCCGTTGCGCGAGCAAATGTGCAAGCCACGGTAACGGGAGTGCGGTGACGAGAAAGACGATGAGCAGCGGCATCACGGCCGGTAGGCCGAAGTTCTCCAAGTTCGTCCAGATCGAGACCGGCAAACCTGCGGGGTAGTAAGCGGTGATCACGACCGCACCGAATTCCGTCAGCGCACGTACCCACGCTAGGCTGAGCGCAACGGCAAAACCGAGGCGTGCAATAGGAAACGTTACTCGCCAGAAAACGCTGGACGGCGTATGTCCGAGCAGTGCTGCTTGCAGCTCGAGCGGACGCGGTACGGCATCGAGCGCGGCGATTGATCCAAGAACGTAGTAGCCGATGCTCACGTAGATTTGTGTTACCACGAATGCGAGCGGCGTGTTGGTCATCGAAAGACCGAATTGGTCGAGAAACAATCCGAGCCCGTGCTGCCCGAATGCAAGCGATATCAGGATGCCGAGGGCAAGCGGCGGCAGTAACACGGAAACAAGCAGGACCGCTTGCCACCAAAGGCGTTCGCGTGGGGAGCTGCGCGCGACGTACAAAGCCATAGGCGTCCCCATTAGTACGACGACCACCATAGCGATCGCAGTCAATCCGATCGAGACGCGCGCGGCATCCAGCGTCCCGCTGCCTTCCCAACGCCACGACCCGACGGGCACAAATAACCCGACCAGCGGGTAAAGAACGACAATACCAAAGAGCAGCGCGCAGACGCGCGCTAGGTTACGGTTCAGATAGTGCGACAGCCCCAACAGGCGAATCGTACGCGTATTGTTTGAAGATTGCCTGGCCGCCGGCGCCCGAGAGCCATCGTACAAACGCGGTTGCTTTGTCGGCGTGGGCCGAACCGGTGATGACCGCCGCGTAATAGACGAGCGCTTCCGGATGGTACGTCCGCTCGGCCAGCGTCAGAGACGCTTGTTGGTAGCGTTCGTGCATCGACTGGTTTCCCAGGTTGATATCATCGGGCAGTTCGATGAACGGAAGATTGAACGGGCCGGGCTGAATCTTGTATGCGGATGCGGCGTCGAGCTCGCCGCTCTGCAAACGTGCTTCGACCGTGGGTTCGCTGAAGATCTGCGTCGTGTTGATCGTATCGCCCAGAACTTTTTGCGCCAAGCCAGCTTGCTTGTAGTACGTCTCCGCGAGCTGAAACGTGTAGATGATGTTGCGGCCCTGCGGATCGGTCATCGGGTCGGTTCGCCCGAAGCGAATCCCAGGTTGCTGCAGCACCTGGTACCACGGCATCGCGCCGCGCTTGTTTGCGGCTGCATCGGCGAACTGCTGCGCGTACCTGCTTTTCGGGCTGTAAGCGATCACCATTTCGGTTCGCGCGATCGGCGTCGCCGATTGCGCTTTCGCCGCCTTGAGAACGGTCAGCATCGGTCCGGGCGTCACCGGGATGAACACGTCCGCGTTGATGCTGCCGCCGACGATGAGTTTCGCAAGCGCGTCGGAGCCTTGCGCGCGTCCGTGCATATCGACTGCAAGCGTGCTCGCTGCGGTCGACTTGATGGGTCCTTCCATCATCGAGCCCATCGAGCCGGCGTACGCGACGTCGAGCACGGTTAACGGCTGCGCGATCGCCTTCGTCGCAAAACCTCCGAATAGCGTTACAGCACTTGCCGAAATCCAAGTAGAGCGATTCACAGAGTCTCCCCAAGCCGAGTGACGTCGTAAGGTCCAAATGCTGCGAGATCGCGGCGAAATGTCGTCGAACGCAACGCACTAATGAGTGCGGTGACGCCGGCATGGCGGCGATCTCCGCTCCGGGTAACGAGGACGCAGCGCTCGCTGCGCAGTGGCATGAACGTCAAACGAAACGCATCCGCCACACCGGCGACGCCAAGACCGATGTCGGCGTAACCAAACGCGACTGCGCGCGCGACGTCAGCGTGCCCGGATACTGCATGTCCGTAGCCCGCAACGCTCTGCGAGGCAACGCCGGCGCGACGAAGCTCTGCGTCGAGCAGCGTACGCGCACCCGATCCAACCGCCCGATTGGCAAGCCGTACGCCGCCGCGCCCGAGATCGCGCGCGCCGCGCAATTTTTTCGGATTGCCCCGTCCAACGATCCAACCTTCCTCTACCGTCGCGAATTCGTAGACGTCGACCGCGTCATCGCCAACGCGATGCGCGAGGCGCTGCACTTCGTCGCTCGATCCGTGAATGAGCGCGACGTGAACGCGCCGCTCCCGAAAGTCTGCAAGCGCTTCGCGATTGCTGGCGGCGAACCACACGGCGTCGCCGTCGAGGGATTTGACGTGCGCTGCAAGGAGGCCGAGTGCGGGTTCGCATCCGGCGATGAAAACCACCGAATCAACTCGCTCCGGGGTCACAAGAGGGTCAAGTGGGTCGAGAGCGCGATTTACTTGTCTGCCGGATACCACCGCAGTCGCCGCACGGCGCCCAGGGACAGTTGGGCCTGCATCCTGATGGGCCGGCGGCGCTGCGAAGAGTTCCTCGATCCCGGCGTCCAGTGCGCGAGCGAGGGCGATGGCCAGGCTAACGCCGGGCTGAGCCCGTCCGGCTTCGATTGCTCCGATAGCCTGTCGGCTGACGCCGGCGGAATTGGCTAAATCGGCCTGTGAGAGGCCGCGAGCCCGTCTTCGCGCAGCGACGCCGTTGACAAATAAACTTGCCACAATGGAAAGTATCTTTGCGGAGCGCGCGCTGTCCCTGCGAACCGGCGAAATTTGCGAGCGGCCAAGCAAGCGTTAAAGTTTGGTCAACTCCTTGGCGCAGGCGAGGCGGGGGCGCCGAGGGCCCGTAAACACGCTATCAGAGATGACTCCGCAGACGTATCGCGTGTTAGTAGCCGACGACGATCCCGACATGCGAACGCTGATCGCGACGGTTTTGCGGACGCCGACCTACGAGGTCGTCCTTTGCGGGGACGCCGAGTCGGCATTGGTTCGTGCGAACGACAAAAAGCCGTACGATGTCATCATCTGCGATTTCATGCTTCCTGGGATGTCGGGGCTCGAGCTCGTGCAGCGCTTACGCGCCAATCGCATGACCGCCAAAGTACCGATTCTGATGATCAGCGCGCACACGAACTACGGCATGGAAGACCGCGCGAAAGCCGCCGGCGCAAATCATTTTCTGAACAAACCCTTCACGCTTTCGCAATTGCGGAGCGCCTTGGTCGGCCTTTTGGCCGCGAAGAGTGAAAGCGCCCTAACCGCCCAATAAGCGAACCGCATGCTTTCTGCGGTTCTCAAGGTCGTCGTCCTCGCGGTTTCGCTCGCGCTCGACGTGTTCGCTGTTTGCGTCGGAGTCGGTGTTCGCGGCCACACGCGCGCGGAGAAAGTACGTATCGGCGCGGCCTTCGGTTCTGCGGAAGTTGTCATGAACCTGATCGGCGCCGGAATCGGCCGTGGCATCGGACAGCTGATCGGCGAAGCTGCTGCGTACCTCGGATTCGCGGCGCTTGTCGGCGTCGGCATCTACATGATCGTCGAAAGTTTGCGCGAGGAATCCGGCGAGCTCGACCTTTCGACGGGCTGGGGACTGCTCGTCGCTGCAATCTCGATCAGCTTGGACTCGCTCGGCGTCGGGTTTACCTTGCCGTATTTGGGCGTGAACGTCATCTTTGCCTTAGCGGCCGTATTCTTCGTCTCGATCCTCGCGACAACGATAGGACTTGCGCTCGGGCGGATCATCGGCAATCGCGTCGGGGGCGCGACTGGTCTGATTGCCGGGATTTTGCTCGCGTTGACGGGCATCGTCTTCGCGATCGCGCGCGCACGCGGATTCTAGTATTGAGCATCGCGGAAGAGCTCTTCGATCGCTGGCAGGCGAGCGAAGCGCGTTCGCTCATCGTCGTCGGGACGGCGAAGAATGTCGGCAAGACGACGACCGTCACATCGCTCTTGAGGGTCGCGGACGCGCGTGGCCTTCGTATCGGCCTGACGTCGATTGGCCGCGACGGTGAAGCGTTCGACGCGGTCGACGAAGCGCCGAAGCCGCGCATCTTCGTTGAAGCCGGAACGATTGTCGCGGCTGGACGCGCGCTCGTTCCGCATCCGCGAACGATCGAAGTTCTCGAGGAACACGAACGCAGCGCGCTCGGTCCGATCGTCTTCTACCGGACGAACGTGCCGCAATACGTCGAGATCTCCGGCGCTCCGACCGCGCGCGGCATGCGCTCCGTTATCGAGCGGCTGATGCATCTCGGCGTCGATCGCGTGATCGTCGATGGCGCGATCGATCGCGTCGCCATCGTCGCGACCGGCACGGATCCGCTCTTCGTCGCGACGGGAATGTCGCTTGCGACGACGATCGGCGGCGTTGCCGAAGCGACGCAGCGTTTCGTGGCGAGCGGGCGACTCGGTTCGGGACGCGTGCTTGCGTGCACGACGTGTCCGGTAGGAGAAGGACGCAGCGTCGATGCGGTTGCGCTTGGCGAAGCGGTCGCGCGCACGACGGGGCTTGCGTGTTACGACGTGCAAGCAGGTTTACGATGGATCCCCTGATCGTCACCGTTGCGCCCGTCGGCGCAGAGCTGACGCCGGAGCAGACGCCATACTTGCCGGTTACGCCGCAGCAGCTTGGTGAAACAGCCGCAGCATGCGAAGCCGCGGGCGCGTCGATCGTGCACGTCCATTGCCGCACCGACGAGGGTACGAATACGCAGGCGGTCGCGCGCTTTCGTGAGGCACTCGACGCGATTCGTTCGCGTAGCAAACTCATCGTGCAATTCTCGACCGGCGGCGCAATCGGAATGACGCCGGACGAGCGCGCGGCGCCGCTCGAGTTGCAACCCGAGATGGCGACGCTCACATGCGGCACCGTCAATTTCGGCGACGACGTGTTTGAAAACAGTTTTCCGATCATGCGTGGGATTCTCTCGGCGATGCGGCATTACGACGTGCGGCCCGAGCTCGAGATCTTTGACGCCGGACATCTCACGAATGCGAAGCGACTCGCAGCCGAAGGCTTGCTGCGTTTTCCGCAACACGTCGATTTCGTGCTCGGCGTCCCGGGCGGGCTCGAAGCCAGCGCCGAGGCGCTGCTCGATTGCGTGCGCGCGCTTCCGGCCGGATGCACGTGGTCGGTCGCGGCGATCGGCCGGATGCAGCTGCCTATGGTGACGATCGCGGTCGCGATGGGCGGGCACGTCCGCGTCGGTCTCGAGGACAATATTTGGTATACGAAGGGTAAGCTAGCTCGAAATGAAGAGCTGGTCGCGCGCGTTACCCGGATTGCGGCAGAGCTTGGGCGCCCGGTGGCGACGCCCGACGACGCTCGCCGCATCCTTCGATTGCCAGGATTCAACGCCGCTGCTTAGAACGCCGAAGCCGACTTGATAACGTACGTCATCCGCCGGACGCTCTTGAACATACCTTTGCTGATTCTGATCAGCTTGGTGATCTTCATAATTCTGTCCAATGCGCCGGGCGGAGCGCTGACGCCGTATCTGCAGAACCCGCATATTACGCAAGCCGATATCGAGCGCCTCAAACACAATCTGGGGCTCGATCAACCGCTTCCGATTCAGTACGTCCACTGGCTCGGCAAGGTGCTCTCCGGCGACCTCGGATATTCGACCTCGAATTCCGAGACGGTAACGCAGGCGATCTTCGAACGCCTTCCGGCGACGCTCGAGCTGATGGGCGCCGCATTCGTCTTTTCGCTCGCAATCGGTGTGACGTTCGGAATTCTCTCGGCGCTCAAACCGTACTCGTGGCTCGATTATCTGGTGACGACGTTCGCGTTCTTTGGGCAATCGATGCCGGTCTTTTGGTTCGCGCTGATGTTGCAGCTCGCGTTCGCGGTCTACGGCATCCCGCTACCGGATGGTTATAAGATTCAGCTGCCGTCTGCGAGCATGTGCTCGACCGATGCGTGCGGCTTCGGCGATCGCATCGAGCATTTGATCTTACCGACGATCGTGCTCTCGCTGCTGTTCATCGCGACGTGGAGCCGCTTCATGCGCTCCTCGATGCTCGAGGTCATCAACACCGACTACATGCGCACGGCGACGGCCAAAGGTCTCTCAAAAATCAAAGTCGTCCTCAAGCACGGTTTGAAGAACGCGCTGATTCCGCTCGTTACGATCGTCGCACTCGGTTTGCCCGGTCTCGTCGCGGGCGCCGTCGTAACCGAAACGATCTTTGCGTGGCCGGGCATGGGCCGTTTGTTCATCAACGCGCTCACGCAATTCGATTTTGCGCTGCTGATGGGCTACTTGATGCTCGTCTCGTTCTTGGTCGTGTTGTTCAATTTGCTCGCCGACATCGCGTACGCGTGGCTCGATCCACGGGTGAAGTACGGCTGATGCAGACGACGCTGCCGACGACTGCCGCGCTTCCTCCGGCCGATGATCATTACGAGCTTCGCAAGCACGTAACATGGAATCGGTTTCGAAAGCACAAGCTCGCGCTTATTGGCGGCCTGGTCTTCGCGTTCACGATTCTGGTTGCGGTGTGCGCAAACTGGATTGCCCCATGGGATCCCAACTTCATCGATCAAGCGCACTGGAGCGGTTATCCGCTTGCGCCGGGCGTTGCGGGTCACATCCTCGGCACGGACGAGAATGGCCGCGATCTGCTCTCGCGTCTGATCTTCGGCGCGCGCATCTCGCTGACGGTCGCGATCTTCGCGGTGACGATGGAGATCGTGCTCGGTACCGTGCTCGGTGCGATCGCCGGGTACTACGGCGGGATCATCGACTTCACGATCATGCGCGTAACCGACGTCGTCCTTTCGATACCGCTCTTGCCGTTGTTGCTGGTGCTGACTGCGATCGTCGCGGAGACGTCGAACAAAGCCGCGCTCAATTTTGCCTCGATCGTCTTGATCATCGGTTTCGTCAGCTGGCCGCCCGTCGCGCGTATCGTACGGGCGGTCTTCTTGAGCTTGCGCGAGCGCGAGTACGCGGAAGCTGCGCGTGCGCTCGGCAATAACGACGGCAGAATCATTTTCCGGCATCTCTTGCCGAACGCAATGGCCCCGATCATCGTTCAAGCGACCCTCGAGGTCGCGAACGTCATCATCTTGGAGTCGACGCTGTCGTTCCTGGGCTTTGGTATCCAACCGCCGACGGCGAGCTGGGGCAACATGCTCGCGAACGCGCAGGCCAATATGGCAATCGCGCCGTGGGCCGCGATTTTCCCCGGACTCTGCATCCTGATCACCGTTTTGGCGATCAACTATCTGGGCGACGGCCTCCGCGATGCTCTTGACCCCAATATGAGGTAGGCCCTAAACTCTCTTGGCCCCCGTGCGCGAGTGGCGGAATTGGTAGACGCACTAGCTTGAGGGGCTAGCGCCGGCAACGGCGTGCAGGTTCAAGTCCAGTCTCGCGCACCATGTGTTGCTTATGCAGTCGGCGTCTTCACGGCAAGGATTTCCGGCTGTTCGATCGCCGGCGCTTTCGCAAACAGTTCCTCGGCCTTCGCGAACAGGGCTTTCGCGACTTCGCCGGACAGGTGCGCATCGCGCCCTTCCTGATTTGCAAACGTATCGAAGATCCCGAACTTCGACGAACCCATCTTGAGAGCGTACCAACTGGTCGTTCCGATTTCAGCCTGCACCAGCGGCAGCGCCGACTTCAGAAACTCCTCGACTTGCCGCTCTTTGCCGGGCCGCGCTTCGAGCAGCGCCAAGATCGCGAACTTATCCATATCTTTTAGATACCCACCCTTGAGAATTGCATTCAGAAGATTTAGCGACGCAAGATCTGGAATCTTCCACCGGAATTCTTGATCAAGCTCAGGCGATCGTTAGACAGATCCGTGATGTAGGAGAGGTCGCCGGTTTTTGAACCGCTACATGCGGCCCTTTACAACAGGTGCGGAAACGATCCTCTGGGGCTACTCGAGCAATGTAACCCTTCCACTCGCCAAGTCATAAACACCGCCCGAAATCTGCAACGAGCCGTTCGATACGGCCTCGGCGACGATGCTCGAGCGGCTAGGCAGCGCCGCAACGGTATCGCGGACGTTTTGCGCGATCGCGTTATGGAACCAATCCCCTGGCTGCGACTTGCTCTTTTTTGCCGACGGTGCCAATGTGACGGCGAGCATCTGAATATGGCCGGGGAACGTCTTCCCGGACTTTACGAATTCCATCGCGGCTTTGATTGCGCCGCATTCGTGGTGCCCAAGAACGAGAATCAGCGACGACTTTAAAACCGCGACCGAATACTCGATCGATCCTAAGCCCGCCGGGTCGACGAAATTGCCCGCAACGCGAACGCCGAAAATATGTCCCGGTTCTTGATCGAAAACGGTTTCGACCGGCACGCGAGAGTCAGAGCACGAAACGACGATCGCAAACGGACTCTGCCCGCTGACGAGTTGCGCACGACGATTGGAGAGATCGCCACAGGTCGGACGACCCGACACGAAGCGCGCGTTTCCGCTGCGCAGACGTTCTATCGGGTTTCCTTCGGCCGCCACTGCTGCGGTTTGCGAGGTTGCGAGGATCCCGACACTCAGGGTTGCACCGGCGAAAAATTCGGAGCGTCGAAGCGGTGATTGCTGTTTCATGGCTCGCTCGTTGGCCGGGCAGACGTGAGACCCTCCCACCCATGGCAGATGAGAACGAGCTAGTTCTTAATGAAAAAGGCGGTGACCGAATGGTTCTTCGTCATGCGCACTCGGCACGTAAAGCGCGATGAGGAATTGCATCCTTCCCAGTGGTCAAACTCAGTCCCGTGAACCGACGAGTAAGCTTCGATTGTGACCTCAGCATCCTTGGCGTAGTGCTCTATGCAGCCTCCACCACAGGCGGTGCGGTATTTCGTTGGCGGCAATAACCTGAAAGTATCAGCAGTAGTGCCAACAGAACGGATCGTTAACGCCATGTCGCCGGAGGTCGGATGCTGGTCCGTCCAGACGCTCCACACTTCTTTGTCATCATCCATGACGAGCGTACATCGCGGAGGCGATGCCTGTTGCCCGGCGCACGCCCCTTCCCATCGTTCGAATTTCCCCGCTCCAGGATGATTCTGCGTAATCGTCACGGTCGTCCCTAACGGGAAAGTGACCTTTTGACCGTTCGAAGACAGCTCTTTTGCGCCCGGCTGCGCGATCAGGTATCCGAGGAAGCCGTTATTGATCGCTTTGAGCCGTGAGGTCAACGTTGCGTTCTGGCTCTGGCGCTCGACGAGCACGATGGTCTTGTCCGAATCCATCTTCACGTCACAGGTAGCACCGTGCGCTGCACATCCGCCCTCCCACCGTGACGACTTGCTTGCGTCGACGGTGATCGAAACGACCGTACCGGCGGGGAATTCCTTCGAGCACGACGAGACGCAAAGTCCATCGATTCCGTCGGGCCGGCTTGTGATGTGCTCAGCCTTTAGGCCGCCGGAAGGGCGCTGCGTCACGGTGAGGCGGAAGGTCTTTTCTTGTGCCACAGCGCCGGACGCGCCCAACACGAACGCGGCCAAGACGATGGCGAGGGAAGCTGAGAGCTTGTTCAAGCCTGTGATCTCCCGTTGAAGAGAACGTCTCTACAGTCTATCGCCAAAGCAATTACGACGCGCGGTTAAAGCGTTAACTTTACAGCCCGCGGAGTTCTCATCGATAGCTGACTACAGAACTTGGTAGCGGGCAACCATGCCGGCTTCCATGTGTTCGCTCACGTGGCAATGGTAAAGCCAGATCCCAGGATTGTCGGGGATCATGTCAGCCGTTAACGACTGCGCCGGAGCAATGTTGAGCACGTCGACGCGGTTCCCGTTGGAGACGACCGAATTGCCGTGCCAGTGCGGAGTGTGGAAGTTCAGACCCTCGCCCAACGTCAAAACATACCAGCGCACGTGCTCGCCGCGATGCATGACCGGCATCGGCATATTGGCGTACTGATAACCGTTCATATTTGCCCTGAAGTTCGCAGTCGGCATACCCGCACCCATGAACGGATCGAAATCACCGCTCGAATCGAACGGCGCGGTTGCATACGCTTTTTTTGGATTCAGCTTCCCGACGAAGCGCTGCATGTTGTCTTTTAAGAACCAGCTGTGGTTTTCGTCAAAATACATGAAGTACGTGACGAATTCGCGGTCCACGTCCATCGGCGTGCCGTCGGGCCGTGCGCTTCCGCGGCGCGTCACGACGATGGCTCCAATGAGCCCGCTGTTGACGTCGCGCCGCTCGTCGACGTGGGAGTGATATGGCCAAACGATCGAGCTTGGATCGTTCGGGCCGGGCCCGGAATTTTCCGTAACTTGCCAGACGTAGGTGAACGTCCTGCCCGGCGCGACCGAATTGCCGTCCGCGCCGCCCATACGCATAGCGCCGTGGCTGTACGGTGCGCCTTCCATCGCAGCCGCGTACAAGACGCCGTGCGGATGAATGCTGTACGGGTGCGTTCCGTGATTGCGAAAAATGACTTTGATCGTGTCGCCGACTTCCGCGTGGATGATCGGTCCGACGAGCCCGAGGTACTCGTGTCCGGCGCGCGGCACAAGGTGCGAGAACGTCTCGTCCGTGTATTCACGGTAAATGGCCTTGCGATAGACGGAGCCGATATAACCGTGGCCGCGCTGCGTGTAGAGCTTTGCGTACCCTTGCGGCTTCATGCCCATCATGCCGTCGATTCCGCTCGGCAAGTAGTTCCAATCGACTTCGTCCGCAGCGATATAATAGGTGCGGACCTTCCCAGCCTGTTCTGCGGACGTTGTCGAACCGAAGGTGCCGAGCGCGAACGCGCAAACGGCAAACAACGCCAAATATAAACGGCGCATCTTCATGAAGCGCCGCTTTAACTTAGATGCCCGTCAATCCTATAGGGGGATCAACCTTCGCTGGCGGCAGGGTCTCCCGAAGCGTCCGCGATCTCCACGAACGACTCCGCACCGTGAAGCATCTCTCGAACCTTGACATCGTCGGCTCGGACGGGATCACTCACGATGAGGTAATGGACGTGGCCATGTCCGTGATCATCGTCGGCGTGAAGGGTTCCGGCGATGATACGACCGTCTGCGAGTGTCGCGCGTACGGCCTTGCCGACCCAGGGACGAACTTCCGCGTCCGTCACTTGCGGCCTAACCCTAATCCGCGCCGCAAGGTCTCGATGATTTGCGTAGCCGCGCTCGTCGACGTGTTTTCTCCGATGACGGCTTTCGAACTATGATCGACGTTTGCTCCGTCGAGCCATTGAATGACTGACTGAACCGGAGTCGCGCCGCGCATAACCCGGGCGCCGAGTCTCCCTTTGCGCCAGGTCCATTCTCCGTCGAACGTACGGTTGTAACTTCCGTCCGTATACGCGAGCGTAATCTCATTTTTCACATCGCGCTCGCGAATGGCCGCTTCAATCTCGGCTAAGTAGGTCTCAAACTTCATATTCTCTCCAAACTCATATCTCAGCAACCATTTCAACGCCGACTAGTTGCACCCTAGAGGAGAGTCGGCGCGACGATCAAGAGGCCATCAAAACTCATCCGATTCGATCGGACAGGGATCTTGAGTACCGTGCCTCCACTTTGCGGAACGAAGATTACCGGAGTGACGCGAACGTCGCTCGGAAGATCGCTTTGGTCCACCGTGACCGTGTTCAGCCGGTACGGGCTCAGATTCCGCAGCAGAAGATCACCCCGCCTATCGGTGCGTCCCACCTGAACGTGATTGACGAACACGCGAACGCGTGTAAGTCCGGGCAGGTGGAGAAGCCCGAACGACTCTTGCGAGCTTACGTCACGCACGGCGTACGTGTGGCCACCGACAAATGCGAGCGCACCACGCAATGACGGTTCGAAGATGTTCTGACCGTTCTGCCGTTCCGCATCAATCTTAGCCTCAGCAAATGGCGCGTTGTCAGTGACTGATAGCTGGGCACTTTGCGAGCTTTCGAGAGCGACTCGAGCTTCATACGACAAAGGATCGTCCGGTGTGGCCGGATCTTTCTTGTACTCCAACCCTTCGCTGACATCACCGGTTTGCGTAACCGAGGTGGACGAGCGCACCCGATGATTCGGATCGAGCTGATACTCGACGGTGGCATTTCCGCTGGGACGGCGAGCGATGAAATCGTAGATAGGCCCCATGGAAATGCTAATCGGCCCGTCACGATAACTGAAGCGCCCACTCAACGTCGATGAATTGAAGCCGTTGCTGTCTCGCGTGCGCTCGAGATTCATTTGCATTTGCCACTTCGAGCTCAATTGAACTCCGAGTTCGCTTGACTCTGAGATCTGAGCGGTGACATTCGTGGCTTCGACATCGGGAAGCTGTTGTGCCGTGATCGAGTTGAGTTTTATCGTTTCACGCAAGCTTAACGGCCCTTGGTTGAACGTGTACTCGTACTCGCTGGCTCGACGCCGATTCCCGGTCCCGATTCGCGCCGCCAATTCTTGCGAGGGAGAGAGCTCGATTTCAGTTCCGATGTTTCCAAAGTTCTCGCCCTTGATCGATTCGGCGTATGCTTCGAGCGTTATCGTCGAGGTTAGACCGTATCGCGCGCTTCCGTCAAAAACGTCGCCATTATAGAGGCTGCCTTTTTGATTGATACCTTCGTGTGCAAGGCCGGCGTCGACCGAGAATGTCGTTCTTCCGCGCGCGATGACGCCGGGATCGGTTAATGGCTGCCCAACTTGCGTCGTCTTGTGTCCCTGCGCGTCGGTCAACACCATCACGATATTGGAATTCGCCGCGCCCGGCGGGAGGTCGCGAAGCGTGAACGGACCAGCAGGGACGTACTCGCGCAGCTCGAGGATGTTGTCGACGTAGACTTCCAGCAATGACGGTGACATCGCGTATCCCGAAACCGTGGGTGGTACGCTCGGCTCATGGCCGGGGTCGCCCGCCGAATCAGTTCCGAAATGAATGCCGCCGATGTTGGCGTTTGTTCCGAGCTGACCGGGATCGGTTCGTCCATCTCCGATTTGGAGGACCGTATGGCTGTTCGGGTTCAGCCAAAATATGCGCGATGTCCCACGATGAAACTCGAGTCCGTCGGCGCCGGCCGTGCTGAGGTATGTCGTCTGAAATGTTCCGCCGGCGAGAGCCGAGCCGAAGGTATATTCGCCATCCTCACGTCTTAGCGTGTAATTCAAGAAAGAGCCGGAAGGCCGTGTTAGAGGCGGCAATGCCGAGGATCGCTGGCCAACGAACGCGGAGGGCGGAGCGACGATCTCGAGCTCGTTCGCAGCTCGATCGAACCCGATTGCGAGACGCAAGTCCGTCTGAAGGCCGTAGTACGCGCTCTTGTCGCGTTCGAATGCGGGCTTGAGCGTGTGCTTGAGCTTCCAGGTTGCTAATTGCTCCGATGAAACGTAGATCGTTCCGTCGTCGCTCAAGTAGACGATGGCATTTGTTGCGACCGTTGAAGCGTTGATGCGCACTGTGACACGCTCGGGGTGAATCGAAGCGGCAATGTCTTCAGTCGTTGGCTCCGCGAGAGCCAGCGTAATACACGCCAGGACGAGACCGCATGTGAGGGCGAGACGTGAGATCAACCATACGAACGTTCGGCCGCGTTCCGGCTCCCCCTCGCGAGATCGGTTCGGTCGAAGAACTTCATCTCGCGCTGATCGAATCCGGAGCTCGTTATCAGAACGACGACGTTCGGCATGCGCATGGCAAGACGCAGCGTTTCGAGATGCGCGATTCGGTCGCTCGGTTCGAGTAGATCGAAACCTTCGACGATGAGAAGAAGCCGTTCTGCGCGGCGCGGAAGCTTCTTCGCGATCGCATTCATGAAGTATGAGCGCAAGCCGATCGCATCGAGGCGAGGCGCAACATAACTGCGTACGATCTGTAACCCATACTCATCTTCGGGCAGCAGCCATCGAGCCCGAGCGACGAACGCGTCGTTGACGGTTTCATCGCAGCGGGCGTCGCTCTCCAAGCCGAAGAGCAGTCCACGGTCCGCGTTGGCGACGAAGACTTGCCAAGCAAGGTCTTTCACGATTTTTCTTCCTTTTGACGCTTGCGGAATGCGGCAACTTTAGCGCGGTTGCCGCAGCGCGCCATCGAGCACCAGCGGCGGCGTTCGCCGCGCGAGCGATCGAGAAAGATACCGGCGCAATCGGATTGCTCGCAGGTGCGAAGACGCGAGCGTTCTTCCTCGTTGCCAAAGATTGCAATCGCGTCGCGCGCGAGCGTCGCAAGCGCCGTGTTGAACGCATCCGCGTGCAGCGCGCGTACCGACCAGTCGTCGCCGAGCTGTGGGACCGCTTCGCCGCGCTGCGCCGTTTGGTTGAGAAGACGAATGTCGCTCGAAGACGGCGACCGTTGCTGCGCAGCGGCGTGACCGATCCGATAGATGGCTTCACGTAGCTCGCGCAGCTCGACGAGGTCGCTCTCTCGAAGACGCGCCGATTCATCGACCAGACCTGCGGCGTGCAGCCAGCGTGCCGCGTCATCCGCGGTGACGAGCAGCTCGACCGGTTCGGATGCCCGCCGGCGCAGGGTCACTGCGAGATTCAGCGCGTTCGAGCCGTAGGTGAACCGGAATTTGGCTTTCGCGAGGCGGCGCTGGACGGCCGTGGTCATGCCCGGATTGTAACCTCTTAGATAGGTTATGTCAACCTGTTAAAGAGGTTACAGTGAGCAACCCCTGCCGGGTGGGAAAAACCAAACATGGCAAAGACGAAAAGCGACAGTTACACCGAGCACATGGTCGTTTCCGAAGAACGTGAGAAGCCGCGCCGCCGCACGCAGACGACGCGGGATCACGAGGTCATTCGAAAGTGGGCTGAGGCTCGCGGCGCGCAGCCCGCGAGCACCGTCCGGTCCGAGGGCCACGGGCATCGGCGTTTTGCGCTTCGATCTCCCCGGGCAGAGCGGGCGCCCGATCACGCGCATCGAGTGGAACGCTTGGTTTGCGGCGTTCGACGAGCGCAATCTCTGCTTCGTCTATGAGGAGAAGACACGCCGACGGCGAACGGAGCGATTTCTTTCGCCTGGAGCTCTCAGGCTAAGAGAGCGGTAAGCGCGCGCGCGTCGTCGAGCTCATCGACGTGAAGCACGGCGTCGCGCAATTGCGCAACCTTCTCGCGCGGTAACGAGGCAGCGGCGAGCTTCTCGAATTTTGCAATAACGTCCGCATCGCTTGCGAAGTTCTTGTCGCTGCCGCGCGCGATCTCGCAGGTTTCTTCGAAGCGCCGGCCGTCCTTCAGCTCAACCTGTACGCGGACGTAGTGCCTGCGCTCGCGGCCAAGCGCGGTAATCGCCGGATCTTCGATGGACCGTGATGCGTTTGGCGAGTGCAATGCGTGCCGGGTCGGTGCAAGCTGCTTCGGTGTACTCATCGATGAAGGCATTGCCTTCGATCAGCAGCGTCGCAACCGAGAACGGTAAGTTGAGCTGCGCCGCAACGAGCCCATTCGGCTCGTAAGGCCAACCCGCGTGTTCGACCGTGACGTGCGATGCAGCGACGTTGATGGCCTCGACGTCGCCGGCTTTGAATTGGTGTTTTGCTTGCAGCGAACGCACCGCGTCGAGCGTCGTGTGGTTGCTCGCGACGCACGAATAAAACTTGAGCGAGATGCGCAGCGTTTCCCAGCGCTCGCCGAGACCGCCCGTGAGCTCTTCGAGATCGAAGCGATCGTTCGAGCGCGAGAAGGTCGTGCAAAATCCGCCGTATTCGCTCTCGAAGATCGCTTCGATGCCGGTGAAGCCGTTGGCTGCGAGCAGCGCACCATACAAGCCGCTTTGCGCGGCACGTCCGGCGTGCATGCGCTTGACCATCGCGCCGTATTGCGCCGCCATCAGACCGGCGGCTTGCGTTCCGCCGATGCCGAGCGCGTGAACGGTTTGCCGCTCGTCGAGTCCGAGCGCGCGTGCGGCGCCGGCAGCGGCAGAAAATACGCCGACCGTTGCACCCGAATGCCAACCTTGACCGATATGTTCTTGCCCCATGCACATTCCGACGCGCGGACCGACTTCATATCCGGCGACCGCCGCCGTCAGGAACGTGCGTCCGTCCAGCGCGTGCGCCGAATCGATCAAGCGCAAAGAAGCGGCGGAAGCGTGACTGCACCGACATGCAAGACGCCATAGCGATGGACGTCGTCGAGCTCGAAGCCTTGAACGCTCGTTCCGTTGACGAGCGCGGCGTGCGGGGCTGGAAAGCTTCGCCGTGCGTTCCCCAGACCGAGCACGTGCGCGTCGCATCGATGTCCGCAAGCGTGTCGATCAGAATCTTCGTCCACTCCATGCGCACGCCGTAGAGCGCGCAACCGAGCGAGTCGAGGATCAGGAGCTTGATGCGGTGCCGCACCTCGTCCGGAATCTGCTCGTAACGAAGGCCCGCGACGAACGCCGCGAGCCCCCGCGTGTATGGATTGTACAAGGTCTACATCATGGCAGGCAGCGACGTTCGCATCGTGCTTGCGAGCGCACTTTGATCGATGAGTTTGCCGATGTCGATCCGCTCGGGGCCGAGCAGCTTGCCGATCCGCATGCCCTCGACCGCTGTCGCGAGCGCTTCGCGGTTGAGATCGCCCTTGCCGAAATATTGCGCCGGCTGCTCGTGCTGCAGCGTCGTGAGGACGACATTGTAGTCGGCCGACGTTGCTTTTGCGAACATGCGCGCCGCATCCGGAATATGCGAGTCGATGTAGTCGACGCCGTACGTCCAGCCGCGCAAGAAGCCGGCGATCGCCGCGCTCTTGTCGCGAAGCGTCCCGGAATCCGTGACCCAGACCGATTGCATGAAATGCGGGACGTATTCCCGAGCGAAAGAAGACCACGCGAATATCGTTCGCCTTTTGCGTCAACAGCGGATCGACCGTGAAGACCGCGTCGAGATCGCCGCTCATCAGCAGTGCGTAGTTCTCGCCGATGCCGCCGGCAGCGCGCGTTTTCACCGTCGAGGGATCGATGTTCGCCGCGCGCAGGCTGAGCGCGAGCAGCGATTCGCTGGCAGACCCGGGTTGCGTGAATCCGACGCTCTTGCCGGCGAGATCGTGGATCGTTTTGATTGGCGAGTTCTTCTTGACGCTCCACGAAATCGTGCCCGCAGTCATGACGCCCGCACCGATAATCTTGAGATCCTCACCGGCCAAGATCGCTTTGATCGCGGCCGGCGTCGCGACTTGACCGACGATGAGTCCGCCTTGCGCGACGTTGCGGACGGTCGTACCGCCGCCGCTCGAGCCGGTAATGCTCTTGATGTCGATCCCTTGCTTCGCCATGAATCCGTTTTGCTGCGCGACGACGATCGGGAGCGCGTAGTCTTGCTCGGGATAGTGCGTAACCGTGATGTTGAACGGAATGAGGTCGGCGGCCGAGGCCCGCGACCGCAGCGACAAAGCCGCTGCGGCTGCGGTGCCGGATGTAAGAAATGTTTGTCGTGTGAATCTCATAGCGTGGCTGTTATAGCATGGTTGGAAGTGAGGTGCGCATGGAAGTTTGCAGCGCGCTTTGATCGATGATCTTGCTCAAGTCGATCTTTTCCGGGCCGAGCAGCTTGCCGAAGCGCATCGCTTCGAGCGCGTTCGAAAGCGCTTCTTGGTCGAGGTTGCCTTTGCCGAAGTATTGCGCGGGCTGCTCGTGCTGCAGCGTGTAGGTAACGGGGCCTGGCTCTTGCTGCCCGGCTTTCGCGAAGATATTCGCGGCTTCCGCAACGTGCGACGTCGTGTATTCGACGCCCCACGTCCAGCCGCGCATGAAGGCGGCGACTTGCGGACCCTGATCCTTCAAGTTGCGGAGTCGGTGACCCAAACCGTTTGCAAGAAATGCTTGACGTAGTCGCGCGCGAAGAAGACGACGCGAATTTCGGCAGCGTGTTGCGTGAGAATCGGGTCGACGGTGAATGCAGCAGTCGAGTCCGCCGGTCGAAAGCAGCGTGTAGTTCTCGCCGATGCCGCCGGCAGCGCGCGTCTTCACCGAGGCCGGATCGACGCCCGCGGCCTTGAGGCTGAGCGCCAGCAGCGATTCGCTAACCGAACCCGGTTGCGTGAAGCCGACCGTTTTCCCGACGAGATCTTTGATCGATTTGATCGGCGAGTCTTTTTTGACGATCCAGCAGATCGTTCCGGGCGTCATGACGGCGCCGCCGATGATCTTCAAGTCTTCGCCGGCCAAGATCGCCTTGATACCGGCCGACGTCGCAACTTGTCCCAGTGAAAGTCCGCCTTGCGTGACGTTGCGAACGGTCGTGCCACCGCCGCTCGAGCCCGTAATCGATTTGACGTCGATGCCCAGCTTCGCCATTTGGCCGAGCTGCTGCGCGACGACGATCGGCAAGCCGTAGTCTTGCTCGGGATAGTGCGTGCACGTGATGTTGAACGTGGTGAGTGCCGCCTGCGAAATGCGTGGAAGCGCAAGCGTCGCGGCGGCCGCGCCGCCGGCAGATCAGGAAGTTTCGCCGAGCCTGTTTCATACATGCCCCTTTCATGACGTAGCTAGCCGGCAAGGGTCGCTTGACGTTCGGAGCCCGAGACGGGAGCGACGCGCCGTTCGAGCATGTTGAAGAGAATGTTAACGCCGACGCCGAGGATCGCAAGGATCACGATGACGGCGTTGACCCGTTTGACATCGAAAGTCTGATCTGCTGCCGAAAGCAGAAATCCGAGTCCGCCGCGCGACGCGAAGATCTCGCCGAGGACGACTCCGATAAAGGTCAGGCTGAATCCGAGCCGCAGTCCGACCACCAGCGCCGGGATCAACGCCGGTATGACGACATGTATCAGCGTCTGTGCCGGCGACAGATTGAGACTGCGCGCGACCTTCAAGTAGACGGGACGCATGTGCGCGATCGCGGCCTGCGCGATGATTTGTACCGGGAAGACGCCGTGAAACATGCCGAACGCAATCTTGGATGCGGCTCCGACTTTGAAGACCAAGAGGAAGATCGGATAAAGCGTAACCTTGGGAACGGCGTATACGCCGATGATCAGCGGCTCGAATATCTCGCCCCATACGCGCGAGAGCCCGAGGACCGCACCGAAAAACAATCCGACGATCGCCGCAATCGCAAATGCCGGCACGACCTCGGAGAGCGTCGTCAGAGTTGCCTGCCAAAGCCAACCCTCAGAGAAACCGTGCACCATTACTTGCAGCGTCAGCAACGGGGCCCGGCAGAAAATCTTCGCCGACGATGCGCGCAAAGAATGCCCACAGCGCGATGACGACGACCACTGATCCCAACCGGATCAGGTTCGTGCGTTGCCGGCTCATGCGCGACGATACCGTGCGAGATGCCGCTCGATCGAGATGAGCATTTGATTGCACACGATGCTGACGATCAAGACGAGTAGAATCGTCGCGAACATGATTTTCGATTCGAAGTTGTTATACGCAAATGCGATCCGGTAACCGACGCCTGCCGTCGCGAGGATGAACTCGGCCGCGATGACGCCGATCAGCGCGTAGATGAAGCCGAGACGCAGGCCGACGAACGCCTGCGGAACGGTCGCGGGAATGATGACGTGCACCAGCGTTTGCGCCGGTCGCAGCATGAGACTGCGAGCCAGCGCAAGCTGGACGCGTGGAATCTCACGCAGGCCGACCAGCACGTTCATTGCGATCGCCCCGATGCCGTTGATGACGCCGATTGCAACGATCGGTATGATGCCTGCGCCGAAAATCTTGATGAACAACGGATAGAACGCAAAGAGCGGGATGACGTAATAAGCCAAGAGGTACGGTTCGATTGCGGTTGCGAGCACGCGCGAGCGCCACAGCACGACACCGAGCGGCAAGCCGATGACGAGTGCAACCGCATACGCGAGAGCGACTTCGGCGGCCGTGCGTCCGACGTCGGGTACGAGACGCCCGTCTGCGAGCGCTTCGATCATCGTCGTGAACATGACGGTCGGCGGGACGGAAAGCGTCGGGCCGAACGCGTGCGCGCGCGCAAGCGCTTCCCAAATGCCAAGCGCGATCGCAATGATCGCGATGCGAATCAGGATGATTCTAGACACTGATCGAGCTCGCGCAGCGTTCCGATCATCGCGCCATAGCGTTCCGGCTCGCTCGACTCGCGGCGCGGACGCGCAAGATCGTTCTCGATCACGCGCGCGATGCGGCCGGGCTTTGGCGTAAGGACGATGATGCGGTCTGCAAGCTGCACCGCTTCGTGCAGGCTATGCGTCACGAACAGGATCGTGCAGCGGCTTTCGCGCCAGATACGGAGCAGCTCTTCGCCGAGGACGAAGCGCGTCTGTTCGTCGAGCGCGCCGAACGGTTCATCCATTAGAAGAAGGCCGGGATCGAGGACGAGCGTGCGGCCGATCGCGACGCGCTGACGCATGCCGCCCGAGAGCTGGTGCGGGTAGTGATGCTCGAAGCCGCGCAAGCCGACCATGTCGATCATCTGCTCGACGCGCGCGTCGCGCGACTTGGCGTCGGCACCGCGCATAGACAACCCGAAGCCGATGTTGCCTGCGACGGTCCGCCACGGAAACGTCGAGTCTTCTTGAAAGACGACGCTGACGCGCGGATGCGGACCACTGTGCGGTACGCCGTCGAACTTCATCGTGCCGCTCGTCGGGTGCTGCAGGCCGGCGACCAGCTCGAGCAGCGTGCTCTTGCCGCAACCCGAGACGCCGATGACGGCGACCAATTCGCCCGACTTGATGTCGAGCGAGACATTTTCGAGCGCGACAAAGTTTCCGCCGTCTTTTGACGGATAGGATTTGCCGAGCCCCTCCAGCGTTACACGCATTCGACCGGGCCGTCACTTCGCGCAAGCAGGCCAAGATGCTTCGTCGGGGAAAGCCGCGGCTCGTGAACGGGTCGACATTTCGTCGAGAGCTGCGCGTCGGCGATCGGCGCGTGGCCTATTTCAGTCTTCCGGCTGCGGAAGAGCAGCGATATGCGGGGCTTGGCGCGACTTGCCCTATTCGCTGAAGATACTTTTCGAGAACTTGCTGCGACATGCGGACGGACGCGTCGTCACGAGCGAGCATCTTGATGCGCTCGCGGGCTGGGGTAAAGAACGAAAAGGCGGCACGGAGATCCCATTTCATCCCGTGCGCGTCCTTGCCGGTGATTCCTCGGGCGTCCCGCTCGCTGCCGATCTCGCGACCATGCGTTCGGCGATGCGCGATCTGGGTGGAAAGCCGAGCGACGTCAATCCGCGCATTCCGGTCGACCTGATCATCGATCACTCGTCGATCGTCGATGTTGCCGGCGTTGCGGATGCCGTCGATCAAAATCTTGCACTCGAATTTCGCCGCAACCGCGAACGCTATGCGTTCATGCGCTGGGCGCAAGATGCATTCCAGCGTTTTCGCATCATCCCGCCCGGTAACGGCATTTTGCACCAAATTAATCTCGAAGTGCTTGCTACCGTCGTAGCGACGCTGAACGCGGCCGACGGAACGACGGTTGCGTGTCCGGACGCAATGGTCGGTATGGATAGTCACACGCCGATGACGAACGGCCTCGGCGTACTTGGTTGGGGCGTCGGTGCGATTGAAGCGCTGGCGGCGATGCTTGGCCAGCCGTTGCCGCTCGCGATTCCCGCCGTCGTCGGTTGCCGTCTGGCTCGGGCGCGCGAAAGCCGGCGTCACGACGACCGATATCGTACTGACGTTGACGCAAGCGTTGCGCAAGCACGGCGTCGTCGCAAAATTCGTCGAGTTCATCGGGACCGGGACTCGATACGCTGCGCTTGCCGGAACGCGCGACGCTTGCGAACATGGCGCCCGAATACGGCGCGACCATCGGATATTTCCCATTGATGCGGAGACGCTGCGTTATCTGCAGCTTACCGGCCGCACGGCCGAACACGTCGCGCTCGTCGAGGCGTACGCAAAAGCGCAAGGCCTGTGGCGCGACGGCACGACGCCGGAACCGATCTTCAGCGACGTCGTCGAGTTCGATCTGTCGTCGGTCGAGCCGAGTCTCGCCGGTCCGCGCCGGCCGCAGGATCGCGTCTCGCTCGGTCAGGTTCCGGCAAGCTTTAAGGAAGCGTTGCCGACGTTCGCGCGTCGCGCAAACGGCGACACGCATAAGAAAGAAGAGGGACTGCGCGACGGCGACGTCGTCATTGCCGCGCTGACCAGCTGCACGAACACCTCGAACCCGTCGGTCATGATCGGCGCGGGATTCCTGGCGCGCAACGCCGTCGCACGCGGCTTGCACAAGAAGCCGTGGGTGAAGACGTCGCTCGCGCCGGGTTCGCGCGTCGTGACCGACTATTTGGAGAAGAGCGGTCTGCAAGCGCCGCTGAGCGAGCTCGGGTTCGCGCCGGTCGGGTTCGGCTGCACGACCTGCATGGGCAATTCGGGTCCGCTCGATCCGAGCGTTGCGCAACAAGTCGACGACGGCGATCTCGTCGTTGCGGCGGTTCTTTCGGGTAACCGCAATTTCGAAGGCCGGATCCATCCGCAAGCCAAGGCCAGCTATCTCGCCTCGCCGCCGCTCGTCATCGCGTATGCGATCGCGGGATCCGTCAACGTCGATCTCGACGAAAGAACCGCTCGGCCAAGACAGCGATGCGAAGCCGGTGTTCTTGCGCGAGATCTGGCCGAGCGACGAAGAGATCGAGAAAACGCTCAATTCGGCGATCTCGCCGGATCTCTTCCGCGAGCGCTACGATCGCGGGTTCTCCGGCTCGAGTGATTGGGACGCGCTCGATTCGCAAAGCGGCGAGACCTTCAAATGGCCGGACGAAAGCGAGATCGTCAAGCGGCCACCGTTCTTCGCCGGCGTCACGCGCGCAACCCCGGAGATCACGGATATCGTGAACGCGCGGCCGCTCGTGATCGTCGGCGATTCAGTCACGACCGATCACATCTCGCCGATCGCGACGATTCATAAAGAATCGCCGGCGTGGAAATATTTGCGCGAGCGCGGTATCGAGCCGGGCGACATCGGGACGCTATAATCTGCGCCGGATCAATCACGAGGTGATGATCCGCGGCACGTTCGCGAATCCGCGCGTGAAGAACGAGCTGGTCGCGCCGACGGAGGGCTGGTTCACGAAACACATGCCCGACGGAACGACGATGAGCACGTACGACGCGGCGAAAGAGTACGAGGCTGAAGGAACGCCGATGATTGTCATCGGCGGCGCCGAGTACGGCACGGGATCGTCACGCGACTGGGCGGCGCGCGGTACGCGTCTGCTGGGCGTGCGCGCCGTGATCGCCGAAGGCTTCGAACGCATTCATCGCTCGAATCTCGTCGGCATGGGCGTGCTGCCGTTGCAATTCGAGCCGGGAACGACGCGTAAAACACTCGAGCTCGACGGAACGGAAACGTTCACGCTTACCAAGGCTTCGCGAAATCAAGCCGCGCGACCATGTCACGTGCACGATCGCGCGCGCAAACGGCAAGACCGATTCGGTTCGATTGTTGGCGCGCATCGATACGCCCGTCGAGCTCGATTGGTACCGTCACGGCGGCATTCTGCCGTACGTCTTACGAACGATGTTGAGCTAATAAAAAGGACGATGAATGACAGCGCGCACCACCGAGCTCCGGCGTCTCTTGCGTCAAAACGGAGCGGTCATGGCTCCCGGTGCGACGGATTGCTTCGTTGCAAAATTGATCGAACAAGCCGGCTTCCCGATGATCTACGTTACGGGTGCCGGTGTAACGAACACGATGCTGGGTGAGCCCGATATCGGTTTGATCACGCTTCCCGAGCTCGCGGCGCGCGCCGGCGCGATTGCGCGCTCGCGTAAACGTTCCCGGTCATCGCCGACTGCGACACGGGATTCGGCGGCGTGCACAACGTGAAGCGCACGATTCGCATGTACGAGCAAGAGGGCATCGCCGGCTTGCACATCGAGGATCAAGTGATGCCCAAGCGCTGCGGACATTTCGAAGGCAAAGCCGTCGTTCCGATCGAGGAGATGCTCTATCGTTTGCAAGCCGCGCTCGACGCGCGCACCGATCCGGATTTCTTGATCATCGCGCGCACCGATTCGCGTGCGGTCGAAGGTCTCGATGCGGCCATCCGGCGCGGCCGCGCGTATCTCGATCTCGGCGCGGACGCGCTCTTCATCGAAGCTCCGCAGAGTCTGGAAGAAATCGAGCGCATCGGCTCCGAGTTCAAAGACGAGATTTTGGTGTTCAATACCGTCGAGCGCGGCAAGACGCCGCTCTTGCCCGCCTCGAAGCTCGGGGAGCTCGGGTTCAAGTTGTGCATCTTCCCGAACGCGATGCTGTATCTGGGCGCGTTCGCGCAACGCGAAGGCTTACGCGTTCTCAAAGAGCAGGGTACGACGGCAAGTCTGCTCGACCGGATGATGTCATTCCAGGATCGGCAACAGCTCGTCGGGCTTGCCGAGGCCGACGCATACGAACGCGAGCTCGTCGAGCGCGTTGACAAGAAGAACCTGACACCGACCTAAATGTGGGTCCTGATCGCCGCCATCCTCGGCATCGTCCATGGCGATCATCGACAGCACCGCCGTCAACGTTGCGCTTCCCGTCATGCAGCGCGATCTCTCCGCAAGCGCGGCGGGCCTTCAATGGATCGTCGAAAGCTACACGCTCTTTCTTTCCGCGCTGATCCTCGTCGGGGGTGCCTTCGGCGACCGGTTCGGGCGTCGCGCCATCTTTTTGCTCGGCGCTGCGCTGTTTACGCTTTCGTCGCTGGCCTGCGCGCTCGCGCCGACGCTTGCATTCTTGATTGTGGCGCGCTGCGTTCAGGGGATCGGGGCTGCGCTCTTGATGCCGGGTAGCCTCTCGCTGATCACGGTTGCGTTTTCGGGCGAGGCGCGCGGCCGGGCGATCGGCACGCTGGTCGGGATTTACCGCGATCATGGCGGCGATCGGCCCCGTCCTGGGTGGATGGCTCGCGCAGGCGATTTCGTGGCGCGCGGTTTTCCTCATCAATGTTCCGCTCGGCATCATCGTCCTTATCCTGACGAGTAGATGCGTCGCCGAGAGCCGCGATGAGTCCGCGCCGCGCGCGATCGATATCGTCGGCGCGACACTGGTTACCGTCGGGTTAGGAGCTCTCGTTTACGGATTGATCGCGCTGCAAAACGCGCACGGCGACGTGCTGGCCTTCGCGATAGCCGCCGCGGGGGCCATATCGATCGCGGCCTTCATCTATTACGAGCGTCGCATCTCGCCCGCTCCGATGCTGCAGGCCGATCTTTTCCAGTCGCGCTCGTTTGCGGGAGCAAACCTCTACACGTTCTTGCTCTACGCGGGCTTGAGCGGAAGCTTGTATTTCATGCCGTTCGATCTGATCAACGTGCAAGGATACGAGCCGGTCGCGGCAGGCGCGTCGCTCTTGCCGTTCATCGTCATCATGTTCGTTACGCGTCGCGCTGGTCCGGCGGTCTCGTCGTGCGCATCGGTGCAAAAAAGCCGCTCGTCATCGGGGCGATCTTGGCGGCCGCGGGATTCGCGATGTTTGCGCTTCCGGGCATCGGCGGGTCGTATTGGATGACGTTTTTCCCCGCGGCGGTCGTCCTGGGTTGCGGCGGCGCATTCTTCGTCGCGCCCTTGACGACCACCGCGATGAACGCAGTTCCCGCCGAGCAAGCCGGAATTGCGTCCGGGATCAACAACGCCGTCGCGCGCACCGCGGGACTGATTGCGATCGCTGGCCTTGGCCTGGCGCTCGCCTCTACCTTTGATATGCGCTTGGACGTCGAGATGACCAAGCTGAATCTAGCACCGGCTACGATTGCGCAGGTCGATCGCAGCGCGGCAACCTGCTTTCAGGTGAGAGCCTCAATTTGCGTTTACCGGCCTCGCAGATGTCGAGCCTCACGGGCGCCGTGCGCACGTCGTATGTCGCCGGATTTCGCGAAACAATGATCGTGGCGGCGACGCTTGCGCTCTGTGCTGCAATCGTCGCCGCCTTTTGGGATCTGCGGGTTAGGACGGCTTAAGGGTCCCTGGGCAGAGGGAAGCGGGCGCAGCCCTGCCGCCTCTTGAAACATCGAGCTAGCTCAGGCCGTAAGAGCTTTCGAGGATGTGGCTGACTCGCTTCTGCATACAGAGACCTATCATCGTCGCGATGTTTTTCATCGCGCTCGCGGTCTTCGGTACGCTCTCGTACTTTAAGCTCGGCCGGAGCCTCAACCCGAACGTCACGTTCCCGATCGTCCTCGTGACCGCAGCCTATCCCGGCGCATCGCCGGCCGAGATGGAACGGTTCGTCATCAAGCCGATCGAAGATCAGATGGACGGCATCGACAATCTCGACCGATCTCAGCGCGACCGCGCAAGAAGGCACGGCCGCGGTCATCGTGCAGTTCAAGATCGACACCGACATCAACTTCGCCGCGATCGACGTGCAGCGGCGCGTCGACATTGCGCGCACGTACATGCCGACCGATCTCGATCCGCCGATCGTCGACAAGAGCGCCGGCGATCAGCAAGCGCCGATCCTCACGCTCGCGCTCTCTTCGAAAACGCTTTCGGGGACCGGACTTTCCGACGTCGTGCACGATCAAATCGTCCCCGACATCCTGCGCATCCCGAACATTCAATCGGTCGACACGCGCGGCGAAGTCAAGCGCGAGTTCCACGTTTTCCCGATCCCTGAGCGACTGCTCGCGACAGGCGAGACGCTGCCCGACATCTTCTACACGTTGCAGAACAACAACGCGACGTTGCCCGGCGGACGCATCGACACAGCCAGCTCCGAGACGACGGTCTCCGTGCACGGCGAGATCGTCCACGCTTCCGACATGCTGCCGATCCCGCTATCGGCGACGTTCTACGCGCAGAAAGGCCTGCGCATTCGAAGACGTTGCGACGGTCGAGGACGGTCACGTCGATCAGCGCTACATTTCGCGGTTCAACAACGCGCCGACCGTCCTGCTCGATCTCAACCGCATCGTCTCCTCGGATGAGATCAAGTCGACGGATATCGCCCGCGACCAGCTCAAGACGATCGAGAAGAAGTATCCGCAGGTCCAATTCACCGAGGTCGACGCGCCTGCGGAATACACCCAGGCGTCGCTCGCCGGCGTCGTGCAGAGCCTGGGCGAAGGGATCTTGCTGACCGCGATCGTGCTGATGCTGTTCTTGCACGCGTGGCGCAATGCGATCGTCGTCATGATCGCAATCCCGACGTCGCTGCTTGGCGACCGTTATCGCGATGCGGCTCTTCGGGTTTACGCTCGACATCATCTCGCTGATGGGGCTTTCGCTGACGATCGGTATCCTCGTCGACGACTCGATCGTCGTCTTGGAAAATATCACGCGGCATCGCGACATGGGCGAAAAGCCCGAGGATGCGGCGCTCAGCGGCCGCGCCGAGATCGGCGGCGCCGCGGTCGCGATCACGCTCGTCGACGTCGTCGTCTTCCTGCCGATGGCGTTTCTTTCCGGAATCGTCGGCAAGTACATGAAAGAGTTCGGCGTCGTCGTCGTCGTTGCGACGCTGTTCTCGCTGTTCGTGTCGTTCACGCTGACGCCGGTGCTGGCGGCAAAATGGTCGATGCTCAAGCGCAGCACAGCGCCGCCGAGGTGGCTCGCCTGGTTCCAGACCGGCTACGACCGCGTGCTGCGCGTCTATCACGATCGCTGGCTGCCGTACGCGCTCGCGCACGGCAAGCGCACCGTCGCGTTCTGTGCGGCCTCGTGTTCGTCAGTGCGATTGCGCTCGTCCCGCTTGGACTCGTGCAAACTGAGTTCGTGCCCTCGACGCAAGACGGCGAGGTCGCGATGACGTTCTCGTATCCGATCGGCACGCCGATCGCGAAGACGGATCAGCGCCGTGCAAACCTTCATGGACAAGGTCATGCAAGTTCCGGGGATCGAGAAGACGATCTCGACCGTCGGCTACAAGCCTGCGGGTTGGGGCTCGACGCAGGGCGGCAACTACGCGCGCATGCACGCGACGCTCTACAAGAATCGCCGCCGCGAAACGAACCGCGCGGTCGCCGACATCCGCAAACTCGCCCAAGCGTTCCCCGGCGCTACGATCACGGTCGGCGAGCGACAATGGCGATCCGATCTACTACACGGTCGCCGGGCCCGGAAGACAAGATCGATGCGGCCGCGGAGAAGTTCGCAACGCTACATCCGTTCGATTCCCGGGACCGTGAACGTCCAGACCGGTTCCGAAGCCGCAGCTAACCGGCTCAACATCAACATCGACCGCCAGAAGGCCGCCTTGCTCGGCGTCAATCCGGGCGACGTCGCAACAGCCGCGCGTATCGCGATCGGCGGCGCGGTGGCGACGCGCGTTCGAACGCCGAGCGGGCTCGTCGACGTACGCGTGCAGCTCCCGGCCGAATACCGCAACCGGCTCGAAGAGGTGCGCAATATTCGCGTTCGCGCCGGCGACGGTTCGATCTATCGCGTAGCCGACGTCGCGTCGTTCTCATACGACAAGGCGCCGACCAAGATCGAGCGGCTCGACAAGCAGCGCGTCGTTCGCGTGACCGGCGGCATCGAGCCGGGCGTGACGACGCTCGGCGCCGTGACGCAGAAGATCGAGCAGGCCATCAAGACGCCGGGATTCTTCCCGCCGGCGTCTCGCTGCGCGCGCACAGGCGACTCCCAGTTCTTCGAAGAGACGATGAGCAGCATGTCGATCGCGATGCTGACCTCGTTCTCGCTCGTCTACGCGCTGATGGTCGTCTTGTACGGCTCGTTCTGGATGCCGTTCATCGTGATGTTCTCGGTGCCGCTGGCGATCATCGGCGCGCTCTACGGTCTCGCCGTCGCGCACCAGACGCTCAACCTGTTCTCGATGATCGGCATCATCATGCTCTTCGGCCTCGTAGCGAAGAACGGAATTCTGCTCGTCGACTACGCCAATACGCTGCGCCGGCGCGGACTGAAATACGACGAAGCGATCATGCAAGCCGCGAACACGCGTTTCCGCCCGATTGTCATGACGACGTTCTCGATGGTGTTCGGTATGCTGCCGCTCGCGCTTGGGCTTGCGGAAGGCGCAGAGTTCCGCGTCTCGATGGGCACCGTGCTGATCGGCGGATTGCTCAGCTCGCTCATCCTCACGCTGTTCCTCGTCCCGGTCATCTACATGTGGGTCGTTGGGCGGATCGAGCGAAAAGCGCAAAAACGCGCGGCGCGAGCACTCAAGGACTTGCCCGAACTTACGGGCATCGGAACGCTATAGCGTTCGTTCGATCCAGGCGATTGCGCGCGCGAGCAGCTCGGGTGATTTTTCGCGCACGAGCGCGATGCCGGTCGAGGTCGTTCCTGCATAGGCGAACGATTCCGTTGGCCGCGATGCGGTGCGCAGCATCAACTCGGCTCCGCGAGCACTGACGGCGTCATCCGCCGCGTACATCAGATAGACGTTGCGCGGCGCAAATGGTCCCGAGCCGGCGAGATCGCGCGCGCGACCGTCATCGAGCCCGACCAGAACGGTGCTCGCAGTTCCCCATCCGCGCGCAGCTGCCGCGTATGCAAGATCGGCGCCGAGTCCGACGCCGATCGCGGCAATCGTCCCACTCTCGGTGTGTGGTTGTCGTTCGATGAACGCGAGCGCGGCTTTCGTGTCGTTTGGATATGCCGTCGGTGAACGCAGGTCAGACTGTTCTGGGACGAGATCCTGCGGGTGGCTGTCCTGATGTACCGACTCGCCGTGTCCGCGCAGATCGAATGCCAAGAATCGCCCATCCGCGGGAACGAAAAAAAGGCACGAACGGAAGCCAGTCGTTGCGCGATCCGCCGAAGTCGTGAATCAGCGCGACAGAGGAGCGCCCCGATTGCCGCGGCGGCCAATACGTTCCCTTTAGGTGAACGCTGTCTTCGCTAAGAAACGAGACTTCACGACCATTTTGGGCCGTGGCTGCGGAACCAGAGACCACGAACCCCGGTTGGCAAGGACCGGACGGTTGTCCTGCCCTACCTTAATACCGCTATGAAATTAGCGCGAGAATCGCGCGCTCCTCGAGCGGAGCGCCGTAATCGGAAGGCTCGCGCTCGTTACCGGCGGTGCCGGCGGGCTTGGGAGAGGCATAGCCTTCGGCCTTGCGCGCGCGGGTTTCCGGATTGCGTTTACGCACCGTCCCGGCGGGACGCCGCCGAATGAGACCCTTGAGCTCGTCCGCGGCTACGACGCGGAGGCACTTGCGATTGCCGCAGATGCAACGCGCGAAGCAGAAGCCGCGCGCGTCGTTCGCATCGCTTCCGAGCGTGGTCCGGTAGAAGTGCTCGTGCATGTCGTCGGTCCGATGGTCGTGGGATCGTTTGCGCGCTCGTCACCGGACGATTATCGCGCAATGGTCGACGGAAATTTCGGCAGCGCCGTGTGGATTGCGCGCGCCGTTCTCCCATCGATGCGCGAGCGCAAATTTGGCCGTCTGATCTTTTTTGGAACGAACGGCGCGTCGATGACAATGGCGTCGCCGGTGTTGTCGTTGTATGCAGCCTCGAAATCGGCCGTGACGTCGTTCGCGCGAACGCTGGCGGCAGAAGAGGCGAAGCACGGAATCACCGTCAACGTTGTCGAGCCGGGTGATATTCGCCAGAAGCTCGTCGATCGGGAAGAGGCGACGCGCCTTCCCGGAAAAAATCCGACTGGCCGTGCCGGATCCTGGGAGGACATCGCAGAGGCCGTCGTGTTTTTCGCCTCTGATGGAGCGAGCTTCGTCAATGGACAATCTCTCGCAGTGACCGGCGGCTTGTCTGAGGCCTACGAAGGATGATCATCTTCGTGTGGATCGTGATCGCTGTCGTCACGCTGATGCGCACGATAACGATCTTCAACGTCCCGCTCGTTGGCGATGAAGCTTATTATTGGGAGTGGAGCCGCCGGCTCGCATTCGGTTACGTCGACGATCCGCCGATGGTGGCCTGGACAATCGCAGCGTTTTCGTGGATCGGGCAGAATCCGGGATTCGTAAGGCTTGGCTTCGTGCTCTCCGGCGTCGTTGCGACATTGGCTGCGGCCGCGTGTGCGACCGAGATAACGCGCGACCGCCGCGCGGGCGCAGCAGCTGCTCTCGCGTTGACGCTCACGCCGTTTATGTCGCTCGCATTCGGTACGGCGCAGCCGGACGGACCGAGCATTGCATTTTGGTGCGTCTCGCTGTGGCTAGCGGCCCGAGCATTCCGCCGCAACGAACGTTGGACGTGGATCGCGCTCGGCTTTTCTATGGGGGCGCTCGTTCTCGCACGCTTCTTCGGATGGGCGCTCGTGTTCGGCGTCGTGTGCTACGCGCTCGCTCCAGAGCGCCGCTTCGCTTGGCGGAACGGATTGATCGCCTCGCTTGCGATCGTAGGCATTCTCTACGCGCCCTTCGTCTGGTGGAACGCGACGCACGGCTGGCAGACCTTCGAGTTCACGTTCTTGGCGCGGCACGTGCCGGCAGCGTTTTCGATCCGCCGGGTCATCGAAATGTACGCAGTTCAAGCCGCGGCGTATTCGCCCGGCTTGTGGATCGGTGCGCTGTTATGCGCGATCCGACCGCGTGATGCGCTCTTGGCCTGGACGGCGATACCGCTCATTCTGCTCTTGACGCTTCTGGCGTTTTTCGAGCGCGTCGAGATCAATTGGGTGTCGAGCGCGTATGCCTCGCTGTGTGTCGCGATCGGGATAGCGTTCGTCGGGCTCTCGCAGCGTGCGCGCGTGATTTGGGCCGCGGCCTCGACGGTGCCCGCGCTCGTATTGCTGCCGGCGCTTTTCATTGCGGCGGAGATGCCGGCAGACGTCTATCACGTCATCGTAAGCACGGGCTCTGCGATGCGCAACACGGGACCCTGGGAGATTTACACGACGTCTCAACTTGCGCACAACGTTAAGATCATCGCGCGCGAGCGCGACGCCGTCGTCATGACCGACGGTTACGGACTTTCGTCCGTACTAGATTTCGATGCTGGGATTCCACCCGTCGTCATCGGCTACGATTGGCAGGGCGCAGAATCTCACAGCTGGATAACGCATATTCGCGGACCACGTACCGCGCTGTTCGTCGACAAGGAGTCTCTCGTGCCGTTGCCTGCCGTCCCCGGTGAACATCCGCTTGAACACGGCCGTCCCGATTTCCAAAAGCAGCTGCACAATGCGTGCGAGCGCGTCGAAGTCGGACCGATCTTGAAGTACGACGCGGGGATGGGCGTGCCACCGCGACCGTACTATCTGACGTGGTGCTATGGTTTGACGGATCAGGGACTCGCGCTCTTGCGTGAGCCGGGGCCGTGGCCGTCCGTAATCCCGCCGCACGTAGCGAATATCTAATGGGGTACGCGCAAGATCGGCGAGCGTTTCCGCTTCCGGGATCGCAGCTGCAATACGGTCCGGATCGTCCGCTACGCGTGCTCAATATCGATTTGCATCTCGAACCGGATCTCGAAAAGCATTCGATCGACGGAACGTGCACGACGCGAGTCCAGGCCGTCGATGAAGGCGTCGAAGAGATCACGCTGGACGCGGTCGACATGGACATCCTCGACGTGCGCTCGGATGGCGACGCGCTCGAGCACGAGCGGCGAACCGGCGCGCTGACGATTCGCTTCAAGCGGCCGCTGCGCAGCGGCGAGCAGCTCGAGTTCGCGACCAAGTACCGCGTCGTCGAGCCGACGCGCGGGGCATATTTCACCGAGCCGGATCGCGCCAATCCGAAGAAACCGCGCCAGCTCTGGACGCAGAGCCAAGATAGCGACGCGCGCTATTGGTTTCCGTGCGTCGACTATCCCGACAACAAGCAGACCAGCACGACGACCGTCGTCGTGCGCAAAGGCCTTTTCGCGCTCGCAAACGGTGCACTCAAAGATCGCCGCGACGACGCGAAAACGACAACGTTCGTCTATCGTCAAGAAATCGCGCATCCGACGTATCTTTTTACGCTCGTCGTAGGCGAGTTCAGCGAGATCGCACAGACCGGCGCCGAGGTGCCGGTTTTCTACTACGTGGCACCCGGCCGCGAAGCCGACGGCGAACGGAGCTTCGGCGCGACGCCGCAGATGATCAAGGCGTTCAACGAGTTCATTGGGGTCGACTACCCGTTCGCGCGCTATTCGCAGATCGCGGTTGCGGATTTCATCTTCGGCGGGATGGAGAACACGACCGCAACGACGCAGACCGACCGGACGTTGCACGACGAGCGCGCGCATCTGGATTTCTCGAGCGAGCCGCTCGTCTCACACGAGCTCGCGCATCAATGGTTCGGGGATTTGCTGACGACGCGCGATTGGGCGCACGCCTGGCTCAACGAAGGGTTCGCCACATATTTCGAGGCCGTCTGGTTCGAAGCGTCGCGCGGATGGGACGAGTACGCGTACCACATCGTCCAAATGCTGCGAAATTATTTTGCGGAAGATGACGAGCGCTACCGGCGTCCGGTCGTCTTCAATCGCTTCGTCTATCCGATCGAAATCTTCGACCGGCATCTGTACGAAAAAGGCGGCGCCGTTCTGCACATGCTGCGCGGTACGCTCGGGAAGGAACGCTTTCGCCGCGCGATTCATCGCTACGTCGAGGACAACCGTGGCGGAAGCGTCGAGACGATCGATCTGGTTCGCGCAATCGAGCACGCGAGCGGGCGCAACATGCGCGGATTCTTCGAGCAGTGGATCGGCCGCGGCGGCTACCCCGAGCTCGAGATCGGTTACAAATACGACGCGGAGCGTAAGAGCGCAATCGTCGACGTCCGGCAGAAGCAGAAGGTCGATGAGGACAATCCGGCCTTCCGCTTCGATCTATCGGTCGGTTTTCTTCGGGAAGACCACGCACCGTCGGGACTGAAGCGCGACGCCGGCGACGCCGAACTGGACGGCGAGCATCGCACTCGTCTCGAGATCACGCGCGCACAAGAGTCGTTCGCGATTCCCGTATCCGAGGAGCCGTCGCTCGTTCGCATCGATCCCGGCGCGTACGTTCTCGGCAAGTTCGAGTACAAGCTCGGCACCGACATGCTGGTGCGCATTTTGCGCACCGAGCCCGACATCGTCGCTCGCATTCGCGCCGCGCAAGCGCTTGCCAAAGAAGGCGGACGAAACGCGCGCGAGGCGCTCGCGGAAGCGCTCGAGAGCGAACCGTTCTGGGGTGTCAGCATCGCAATTGCGCGGGCGCTCGCGCAGACGCACGCGCCGTGGGCGAAAGAAGCGTTGTTGCGCGCCCGCAAGCATCCGCATCCGAAGGCACGGCGCGGCATCGCCGAAGCGCTCGGCGCTTTTCCGCGCGATCCGAACGTTGCAAGTGCGCTGATCGAGATGCTCGACGACGCAGTCGTATTTCGTCGTTGCGACGGCGCTCGATAGTCTGGGCAAGACGCGCGACGCCCGCGCGCGAGAAATTCTCATGCGTAATCTCAGCGACGCCGTCGTGGGCCGACACGATTGCCAGCGGCGCCGTACGCGGTCTTGGTGAGCTCGGTGACGCCGCTGCCGTGCAACCGCTCATCGACGGCGACGCGCAACGACCGGAGCGACGAGGTTCGGCGCGCCGCGCTCGGGGCGCTCGCGCGACTCTACCATCTTCTTGACGAGCGCAAGCCATCGATCGTCGAAGCAATCATCGAGGCCTTCGACGACGATGATCTGCTCGTTCGACTTGCCGCGGTCAGCGCGGCGGAGCACCTTGGTGAGAGCAGCACGATTCCGGCGCTGCGGCGAATTTCGAGCCTTGATGGTGATGGACGCATCCGTCGCGACGCGCTCGAAGCGATCGAACGCATCGGAGAAGCTCAGCGCACGCCGCCGGAGCTCGCGAAACTACGTTCCGAGATCGAGGAGCTGCGCGAAACGGTACAGGCGCTGCACGCGCGGTTTGACACGGAGCTGCCCATCAAGAAATGAGCGTGCGAGCGCTGTTGGTTTCGCTAACGCTGCTCGCGTTCGCGGGTTGCGGATTGAATGCGGCAGGTACGAACGCGCAACCGGTTGCCGTGGCGCACGCAGAGCCGGCGCAGCAAATCGTGCGAACGAATTGGTCGCCGGGTGACCTCGCGCGCGTCCACTCGATCCTCGATGGCTCGCTGCAGTCGGAGTACTTCGGGCATGCCGGCGTCGCGATTGCAGATGAATCGGGCCGGTTGCTGTACGGCAAGAACGTCGAGCGCGGTTTCGCACCGGCATCGACGCTCAAAGTGCTCGTGGCTGCAACGTCGCTCGCGACGCTTGGCGTCGATGCGCGACTGGATACGAGTCTGGCCGTCGCTCGACCACGCGGATACGGAAGGTCGAATCGACGATCTGTGGCTCATCGGCGGCGGCGATCCGACGCTCGATCTCGTCGCTCTGCAGAGCGGTATCGCGGCGCTCTACCGCAACGGCGTGCGCCGCGTCGACGGCGACGTGATCGTCGATGCGACCTCGTTCACGGCGCCGGAACAAAATACGGCCTGGGCGCCCGACGATTTCGAATATGGATATGCAGCCGGGACCAGCGCGATTTCACTGAATTGGAACGTCATCGAGTTCAAGATCTTGCCGACACGCATCGGCGAGCCGGCGCGCGTAACCGTTTTCCCGGCCGATCCTTCGATCGTTATTCACGGTACGCCGATGACCGGTTACAACACGACGTTAACGATCGATCGCACGAAGCCGGGACGCAACGAGTTCAACATTCGGGGCTCGATTGCGTACGGTTGGGAGCAATCGTATTTCAGACCGGTTGACGGCATCCCACTGTGGGCGGCGCAAGTCGTCGCGCAAATGTTGCACGATCAACACATCCTCTTCAACGGACAAGCGCGTCTCGGCACCGATCCGATCGCAGTGCAAACGCTCTGGGAGCATCGCTCGCCGCCGCTGCGCGTGATGATCAAGCAGATGCTGTTCGAGTCCGACAATCATATCGCCGAACAGCTGCTGCGCGTGCTCGGAACGACGGGCGGCGACGGTTTGATGGTGACCGGCGGTTCGGAAGCGGCGGGCGCCCGCGTCGAACGCGCATTCTTGCACGGAAGAAACGTGCCGACGCCGGGTCTTCACATCGTCGACGGGAGCGGGCTCGCCGAGCGCGACCGGATCGCGCCGATCACGATCGTCCAGTTGCTGCAGGTAGCCGACCATTTGCCGATTGCGCACGCGTACGTTAGCGCGTTTCCACGAGCGGGTATCGAAGGAACGGTGCGGCACCACGAACTTGGACCAGCGCTCGGACGAGTGCATGCAAAGAGCGGCCATATCGACGGCGTGAACTCGCTGGTGGGATACGTCGATACGCACCACCACGGCCGCTTGGCATTCGCGTTTCTCGTGAATGCTCCGTACGCGGACGATGCCACCTCGATTCAAGTCGGAATCGATCGGGCCCTCGACGAATTGGCTTCGCTATGAGCTACGATCTCGATCCCTCGCTGCTGCAGAAGATCATCTCGGCGGCGCTCGAACGCGGCGGAATCTATGCCGACGTGTTCGTCGAGCATCGCATCAGCCAGTCGATTCGGCTCCAGGATTCAAAGATGCACGAAGCCGGCGTCGGGGTCACGTCGGGTGCCGGCGTGCGCGTCGTCGAGGGCGACCGGCAGGGCTATGCGTACACCGACGATCTTTCGGAGAAGGCGTTGCTTGATGCCGCGCGCGTCGCCTCACTGATCGCGCGCGAAGGTGCGCGGGTCGAAGCGGCGGACTTGCGCGAGGTAGCCGTCAAGCAGCGTTACACGGTCGACGCCCAAGCGCAAGCGACTGGTCTTGGCGATTTGAGCACGTACGTCGCATTTCTCCAGCGCATTGATGCGACCGGGCGCGCCTACGACAAACGCATCGAGACGGTCAACGGAGGAATGATCGGCGAGGTGCAGCACGTGCAGATCGCGTCGAGCGAAGGAAAGCTCGTCCGGGACACGCGCCCGCTTATCGTGCTGAGCGCGCAAGTCGTCGCACGCGACGCCGTACGCGGGTTTGCGTCGTACGCGGACGGCGGCCGCACGTCGCTCGCATTCTACGAAACCAAGACGCCGGAGGCAATTGCGACCGAAGCGGCGCGCATCGCGGTGATGAATGCCGAAGCGCGCGAAGCTCCCGCGGGCGAGATGGCCGTCGTCGTCGGCGCCGGAAGCGGCGGCGTGCTTTTGCATGAAGCGGTTGGTCACGGACTCGAGGGCGACTTCAATCGCGAGGGCACGTCGCTTTACAGCGGACGCGTCGGCGAGCGCGTCGCAAGCGAGCTCGTCACGATTTTCGACGACGGCGATATCGAAAACGAGCGTGGCTCGATTTCGATCGACGATGAAGGCACGCCCGGTCAGCACAAAGTTCTGATCGAGCAGGGCGTTTTGCGCGGTTATATGCTCGACAGCATGAATGGGCGGCTGATGGGCAGTGGCTCAACCGGTAGTGGGCGGCGCCAGAATTTTCGCTTTCTTCCGATTCCACGTATGTGCAACACATATATGCCGCCGGGCGACTCGACGCTCGATGAGATCATCCGCAGCGTCGATCGCGGAATATACGCAAAGTCATTCGCCGGCGGTCAAGTCGACATCAGCCGTGGCGATTTCGTGTTTATGGTTTCGGAGGGTTACCTGATCGAGCACGGCAAGATCACGGCGCCGATTCGCGGTGCAAGCTTGGTCGGCAACGGTCCGGCGATCATGGAGAAGGTGGTTGCGGTTGGTTCCGATGCGCGACTTGCCAACGGACAATACACGTGCGGTAAGAACGGACAAATGGTTCCGGTCGGTGTGGGCATGCCGACCGTGAAGATTTCGAGCTTGACCGTCGGCGGCTCCGCGCTTCAATGAGCAGCGATGCAGCGCTCGAGATCGCCGAACGGGGACTTCGTTCGGCGCTTGCCGCGGGAGCCCGCGAGGTCGAAGCGACGTGCACGATCGCGCGACGGTTCTCGGTGCGCGCGCGCGATACGGAAATCGACAAGCTCGAGCAATCAACGGGACGTGGACTTTCCCTGCGCGTCTTCGTCGGCGAACCGGGCAAGCTGCGGCGCGCGACGCTTTCGACCAGCGACTTATCCGGCGATGGAATCGAAGTCATCGCAAAACGCGTCGTCGAGGCTGCACATCATGTCGGACCGGATCCCTTCGCAGGCTTGCCCGAGACGGATGGTTCGCTCGATGCCGGCGATCTCGACATCGACGCCGCCGACGTCGCATCCCGTCCGAACGACAAGAAGATCGAAGATGCGCTGACGCTCGAGCGCGAGGCGCGCGCGTTCGACAAGCGGATCGACAATTCGAATGGCTCCTATGTCGCGGACGCGCAGGTGACGCTCGGCTTTGCGAACTCGACCGGATCGCGTGCATCGTATCGTTCCACGAACGCGTCGATGATGGCGAATCCGGTCGGTCGCGACGGTGAGGCCAAGCGTACGGCGTACTACGCGACCGCCGCCCGGTCGTGGGCCGGATGCGAGCTGCCCGCCAAGGTCGCGCGCCGTGCGTCCTCGCGCATCTTGGCGATGTTCGGTGCGAATCCGATTCCGACGCAGAAGATGCCGGTCATCTTCGAGCGCGACGTCGCGTGCGCCGTGCTCGGCGACATTTTCGCCGCCGTCAACGCGGCCAACGTTGCGATCGACAATTCGTATCTTGCCGATAAGATCGGCGAAAAAGTCGGCAGCGATTTGGTGACGATCGTCGATGACGGCCGCATGCCGGGCGGCATGGGAACGTCGCCCTTCGATAGCGAGGGCGTTCCGACAGCGCCGCACCGTCGTTTTCCAAAACGGCGTGCTCAAGACGCATCTCTTCGATACGTACTACGCGCGTAAGCTCGGCGCGAAATCAACCGGGAACGCATCGGGTGGAGGGATCGGCCCGAACAATTTCTATCTCGAGCCGGGTAAGCTGAGCCTCGAAGAGTTGATCTCGCAAACGAAGCGCGGTTTGCTCGTGCTCTCGGTCATCGGTTTCGCTACGGAGTGCGCAACCGGAACGTACAGCCGGGGCGTCAGCGGCGTGCTCATCGAGGATGGCGAGCTCTGCGCGTCGGTCGACGGCGTCACGATCGCTTCGAATTTCCTAACCGGCATTTTGCCGGGCATCGACGCACTCGCCAGCGATCTTCGCTTTGATTCCGGGATCACGGCGCCGTCATTCCGCGTCGCCGAAATGACGATCTCGGGAGAGTAGTTTCAGCGACGCGACAAGGGTCCGAGCGGTTTCAGCGACGCGATGAGGGGGCCGAGCCCCCACAGCAGTTACATTAGTGACTTGCTGACGATGGTGTCTCGAGGCAACGACTTCGGGGGTCGTCCTCTCCGAATGTCATCCTGAGCGTAGCGTTCGAGCGCAGCGAGGACGCGTAGTCGAAGGGCGCGCGATGGTGAACCGGAGTGTTCGGCGAATCGCCGTTCGAGATTTCCCGTCACTCCGACGTAGAACGTGCCATCGAAGCATCGAAGTATGTAGACCCAATACCGCATAGGGCCTCGATGTCGACAAGAACGCTCAACGCAAGTGGCGAGGTAGTCTCGCGCCCTTCGACTACGCTCGCTGCGCTCGCTACGCTCAGGATGACATGAGTGGCCCGCTACACTCGGCTCGAGATTACTTCGGTCGGGATGGCATTTCGGGAAAACGACGAGCTCGCGCGCGGGATCTTGAGCAAGCCGGTAATCTCCGTGCTGTGGCGGCTCGGCCCGGTTATGGTGCCGCTGCGCTTATATCGTGCCGCTGCGCTTATAGTGCTACGCGGTAGATTCGGTCTTCGACTTGTTCGAGGTTCGCGAGCATCTTGGGGTCGTGGCCGGGGAACCAGCGGCCGCCGGCGGCGAGCGTTTCGATGGTCGAAAATCCACGCTGATAGTTGTCATAATTGTGAATGATCGAGGTCGGTGTTCGCGTTTCGAGATTGGCGTAGAAATGCGATGCATCGCACGCGAGGACCAGCGGTTTCGAGCCCGCGTCGATGACGGTGATCTGGTGCCCCGGCGTGTGTCCGCCGACGTGCAGCACCTTGATCGAGCGGTGACATATTGAAGTCGCCGCTCATCGCTTTGATCTTGCCGTCGGAACGCAGACGCCCGATCTGATCGATCGCCGTCTGATCGGCGGATTTGAATGCCGGATGCGTGACGCCGCGTCCCGTGAAGTATTCGATATCGTCGCTCTGCACGTAGAACGTCGCATTCGGATAACGCTCGGGGACGCAGAAGTGATCGTAATGCAAATGCGAGATCACGATCGACTTGAGGTCTTTGGGATCGAGGCCGACGCGCGGAAGAAGCTCGCTCGGCGAGAGATAATCGAACACGCCCTTCTCGCCCGCCATGCGTTCCGAGAATCCGGTGTCGATCATGACTGTCGTGTTCTTGTCCTTGATCACCCAGAACGGATAGACGAGCTCGATCTCGTCGGCGCTGTTCGCAAATTGAACATGTAGTAGTACGGCCGCTTCGACCGGCCCACGATGCACGCAAAAATCTCCACTAGGCTTTTGCTTTTTCTCTTTCGGCGTAATACGCGCGCGCGATGCGAAACGCTTCGGCCGAGACCGGGACGCCGCCATACACGCCGGTCTGCAAGAAGATTTCTTTCATCTCTTCTTTCGTGACGCCGTTATTGATCGCGCCGCGGACGTGAACTTCCAGCTCGTGCCAGCGTCCGAGCACGGTGAGCATCGCAAGATTGAGCATGCTGCGCGTTTTGCGTTCCAAGCCGGGACGAACCCAGACGTTTCCCCAGCAATACTCCTCGGTGAAATCGATGAACGCTTCGGCGAGCGGGTCGCCGGCAGCGCGTTGCAGCATCCCATCGACGTATTCGGCGCCGAGAACCTCACGACGGATGCGGGCACCCTCTTTGCGATCCATTATATGCCTCCATAGCTGAGCGGGCTTCGAGCGAGGAGGGTCCTGGACGTGCGCCAATAGACCCTTCCGTTATGACTGCCGGACCCATCGGGTTCACCTTGATAATCCGCGTGGAGACACCGAACCATCCAGGGGCGTTCGGTCTGCTTGCTTCGGCAATTGGGGATGCCGGTGGCGTGGTCGGCGCCGTCGACATTCGCACCGTTTCGAAGGCGAGCACCATACGCGACATCACGGTGACCGTCGGTTCCGAGCAAATCGCGAGCCTCGTTCGCGCGGCGATCGAGCGAATCGAGGGCGCGCGCGTCATCAGCGCATCGGACAGCACGTTTCTCGCGCATCTCGGCGGCAAGATATCCGTCGAGTCGAAGATTCCGGTGAAGACGCGCGCCGATCTTTCGACGGTGTACACGCCGGGCGTCGCGCGCGTGTCGATGGCGATCGCGGCCGATCCGAGCAAAGCGTTTCAACTGACGATCAAACGCAACACCGTTGCCGTCGTTACCGACGGCACCGCCGTACTCGGTCTTGGCGATATCGGTCCGCTCGGAGCTGCACCCGTCATGGAAGGCAAGTGCATGCTCTTCAAAAAGTTCGCGGCAGATCGACGCGTGGCCGGTGTGTCTCGATACGAAAGACGTCGACGAGATCGTCGAGACCGTCGTTCGCATCGCCCCGATTTTCGGCGGCATCAATCTCGAAGATATCTCCGCGCCGCGCTGCTTCGAAGTCGAGCGCCGGTTGATCGAGGCGCTCGACATCCCGGTGATGCACGACGATCAGCACGGCACTGCCGTCGTCGTACTTGCCGCGCTGATCAACGCCGCGGCGGTCGTCGGCAAAGATCTTGAGCGACATGCGGATCGTCGTCGCGGGAGGAACCGGCGCCGCGGGTACCGCGACGATCAAGCTCTTGCAGCTCGCGGGCGTCGGCGACATCATCGCGGTCGGGCGCGAAGGCGTGATCAATCGCAAGGAACGCTACGAGCCCACGCACATGACGTGGCTCGCGCAGAACACCAACCGCGATAATATCGGCGGCACGCTTGAGCACGCGTGCTGCGGGGCGCGGACGCGTTCATCGGCGTTTCCGGTCCGGGCGTGCTCGAAGCCGACGATCTCAAAACGATGGCGCGCGATCCGATCGTCTTCGCGCTCGCGAATCCGACGCCGGAGATCATGCCGGAAGTCGCCGCGCCGTACGTCACCGTCATGGCGACGGGGCGCTCCGATTACCCCAACCAGGTCAACAACGTTCTGTCATTTCCTGGCATCTTCCGCGGCGCGCTCGATTGCCGGGCGCGGCGTATCACCGACAACATGAAATTGGCGGCGGCAAAGGCGATTGCCGCAATCGTTGGAGAGGAACGAAGTGTCGAGTACATTATTCCGAGCGTCTTCGATCAACGCGTCATGGAGGCCGTCGCCAAGGCCGTCATGCATGCCGCGGTCGAGGACGGCGTCGCGCGCCGCGCGATGGTCGTCGCCGAAGAGGATCACGCTGCGGCTCTCGTTTAGAAGCACCCTATGAGCAAGACACGAGTATTGATCGTCGAGGACGATCCCGACGTAGCCTCATACGAGCGCGAAGTTTGCGAACGCGCCGACTTCACGGTCGCAGATCGCCCCGAACGGCGCGCAAGCGCTCGAGCTGGCGGCACAGTGGTCTCCGGACGTCGTGCTGCTCGACGTGAATCTGCCCGACATCTCGGGACTGGACGTCCTGACGTCGCTCTCGAACATCGAGCGACGCCTTCATCTTGATGGTGAGCGCCGCGTCCGGAGAAGACGACATTCTCAAGGGTCTGGGCCTCGGCGCGGACGACTACATCACGAAGCCGTTTTCACCGGGCCAGCTCGTCGCGCGCATTCAATCGTTCTTGCGGCGCCGCGATCGTCACGCCCAGCGCGAGCAAGAAGGCCGCATGACGGTCGGAAACGTGACGCTGGTTCGCGATCTCGCACGTCCTGCAGAACGGAGAGCGCAACGTTCCGCTGACCGCGCTCGAGTTTCGTCTGCTCTGGTATCTCGGCGAGGGCGAAGGCCGTTTGCTGACGCGCGCGCAGATTCTCGAGCACGTCTGGAACGACGTCTCCGGCGTTCCGACGCGCGTCGTCGACGTGCACGTTGCCGCATTGCGCAAGAAGCTCGCCGAAGTGAGTGCGAATCTCGCGATCGCGAGCGTGCGCGGCATCGGATACCGGCTGGACAAACCCTAGGAGTCCTCGAACTGATCCGTCGTTTTCTCGCGCTGGTCAGCGCGTTCGTCGCCACGCTCTCGTTCGTTTCCGTTGGTTTCGCGCAACCCGGCTCCCGTCGTGTACGAATCGCCGGCGAAGAATCTTGCCGGCCGGACGCATCGGCGTCACGCCATTTTGGGCGGTCTTGCCGTCGGGACGTTTCGTCAAACCGCAAGGGCGCAGCGTCGCCGCCGGAAGCAGCGCGCTTGCCGTCGCGCTTTCGCCTGATTCGCGCTACGCGTTCGTTGCGGGATCGACGCTGGCTGCAATCGACGTCGATTCGATGACGGTCGTTTCGCAATATGGCGCGCCTGCTGCCCATCCGTACACGAGCGTCGTTGCGGTGCGCGATCCGCTCGATGCGACGCGTACGCTCGTCGTCGCGTCCTCGGGCGGCGCCGATGCGCTCTATTTCTACCGTTTCGACGGCGCGAATCTAACGCCGGATCGTACCGCGAACGTCGGACTTTCCGGGTTTCCCGGCGTCGCTCGTTGCAACGCCGGATGGTGCGACCGCTTACGCCGTGCAAAGCGCCGGCGACAGCGTCACTGCAATCGACTTGCGCCGCCGCCGGACACGCTCGACGCGCTTAGTCGGATTTTCGCCGCTCGGCGCCGCGTTGATGCTGCGCGACGGTCAGCCCAGCCGGCTGCTCGTCTGCAACGAAGGCTTGATGCGTTACGCACCGCTTGCAAGCCCGGCGCTCATTCCGATGTTCGGAACGCCGCCGCCGGATATGGATGCCGCATCCTCGCTCGACGTGGTGGCGCTCGATGCGACTGCGAATGTTTCCGCGCAGCCCTCGGGCGACGGGCCGATGCACATGGATCGTCCGCCGGACGGCATTCGCGTCATCGGCGGCGCGCATCCGAGCGCGGTCGCGATTACGCCGGACGGTTCGTATGCATTCGTCACGATGGCAAACATCGATCGTATTGCGGTCGTGTCGCTGATCGGGATTCCGCGCGTCGTCACTGGGATCGATCTGCGGTTGTTTCCGAAAGGCCCGTACGGCACGCAGCCGAGTGCGCTTGCGATCTCGCGCGACGGACGCCGGTTGTATGTTGCGCTCTCAGGTCTCGATGCGGTCGCCGTCCTCGATTCTTCGCAACCCGCTGCGCTTGCGGCGCTTGGGATCTGATTCCGACCGGCGACTATCCGGCCGGCGCTTGCACTCTCCGACGACGATCGTGCGTTGTACGTCGTCAACGCCAAGGGTTATGGCCTCGAAGGAAACGATGTTCCCTCGACGCTGCAGCGCATAGACCTTGCGTCAGCAGAATCTCGTTCGCGACACCTACACCGCGCTCGGCTCGACGCGCATCTCGTACACGGCGCCGCGCAATGGAGTCGTCTCGCCGTTCGGGAGCGGACGCGCCAGCTCGCGGATCAAGCACGTCGTCCTCGTACTCGAAGAGGACAAGACGTTCGACTCGATGCTGGGCGATCTGGTCGATGCCGCGGGCCGTCCGCACGGCAACGGCGATCCGCGTTTTGACCACATTCGGTGCGACCGTCACGCCCAATTTGCATCTGCTGGCACGCACATATGGGCTGGCGGACAATTTCTATGCCGACGCGCGCACCTTGGTTTTGGGCCATGAATACGCGCTCGGTGGCGTCGCAAGCGACTACGCGCAAAAGCGGAGTCTCGACGGGCGCGGTGCCGCGCGAAGATCCAGAAGATTATGGCCGTTTCGGTTATATCTTCAACATGCTTGCGCTGCACCGAATCACGTATCGCGATTACGGCGATCTCTTGCTGTTGCGCGGATACGACATCGACATGAGTCCGGTCGATCCGCAAGACCGCTTTTCGCCGACGACGGGCTTAGGTGGTACGTATTCACTCGACGTTCCCGCGCTTGCCGCGTTGCGCGGTCACGTTGACGAGCGTTATCCGGGCTGGAATCTGCGCATTCGCGACGAACGTCGTGCGCGCGAGTTCGTGCGCGATTACGATGTGCTCGTGCAGGCGCATCACGCGCCGCGTTATTCGGTTGTGTGGCTCCCCGACGATCGCGGCGGGCAGACGCCGCGAAGAGGTCGCAGACGGCGATCGTGCGCTTGGCGTGATCGTCTCGCATATCACGCGCTCGCCGGCCTGGAAAGATACTGCGATCTTCGTCATGCCCGCCGATGCCGCGACCCAGCGCGATCACGTCAACGAGCAGCGTTCCTACGCGCTCGTCATTTCGCCGTATGCAAAGCGCGGGTTCGTCGGGCACCGCCATCTCTCGACGGTCAGCGTGCTCAAGACGGAAGAAGAGCTGCTTGGCTTGCCGCCGCTTTCGCTGGGAGATCTCCTCGCCAGCGATATGTCCGACTTTTTCACGGACCGGCCGAACTTCACGCCGTATACGGCAAGACCGGTCGAGAGCCAGACCGAATGAGCGGCCGGTGACGGAAAAGGATATCATCGCCGCGCCTTTCGTGCGCGCGGCAAACGCGACGCTCCGCGATGCAATCTTCGTCGCTCCCGGCGCGGCGCTCGATCAGGTGATGCCGCTTTACGGCGAGCCGAGCTCGCTCATCGAGCGGGCGAAGGAGCAGCACAAAGTGCTGACGCGAACGCTGCACGATTGCGGCGTTCGAATTCACCCGCTCGAAGCCGACGACGATAGCGGTCACGCGGCGTTCGTCGCGGATTGCGCGCTCGTCATTTCGAGCGGCGCGATCATCTTGCGCCCGCATCGCATCGATCGCCGGCGCGAAGTGAACGCCGTCGAAGACGAAGCTGCGCGATCACGGGATTCCGATTCTCGGAAAGATCGAGGCGCCCGGATTGCTCGATGGCGGCGACATCGTGATTGCAGGCAACACTGCGTACATCGGCGTTCCGGACAAGAAGCCGCGCAGCAACACGCTTGGACGCAGTCAGTTCTCGCAGATTTTGGTCTCGGCCGGCATGCAGACGCTCGAGCTGCCGATGGACGGATCGATCCCTCGGCTCAGCGACGTGTTTTCGTCGGCGGCCGAAGATTTGATCGTCGCGGCGACCGATTTCGTCGACACGTCGTCGTTGCGCGCCCGCGCACAAATCCTTGCGATTCCGCGCGGGGAAGAGTACGGCGCGTCGCTCTTGCCGCTCGGCTCCGCGCCGCGTGCTGGCCAATCTGCGATTCCGCTTCGCGGTACCGATGTTGCGCAAAGCGAAACTCGACGTCGTTGCAATTGACTTATGGGAGTTCGGAAAGGTAGGCGGTGGACCACCCAGTTTGGTGCTTCCACTCAAACGAGCCTAGAGGTCCTTTGTGCCCAATGCGATCGAAATTGACGGCCTCGTCAAGCGATATGGTGATTTCACTGCCGTAGACGGCATCTCGCTCGTTGTCGAAGACGGCGATTTCTTTGGATTCCTCGGCGCGAACGGTGCCGGGAAAACGACGACGATCAACGCGATCGTCGGCTTGGCGACATTTCAAGCCGGCACGATTCGCATTTTCGGGCACGATATAACGCGCGAATGGCGCAGCCGCGCGTCCGCTCGTCGGCGTTGCTCCGCAAGAATTCAATTTCGATCGCTATCCTGAACGTTCGCGACATCCTCTTGTATCAGGCCGGATATTATGGTTTGCAGGGAGCCGCCGTAGAGCGTCGCGCCGATGCCTTGCTCGAACGTTTCGGGCTCAGCGATAAGGCCGGTCAGTTTTACACGCGACTTTCCGGCGGACAGAAGCGACGCTTGACGCTGGCACGCGCAATGATACACGAGCCGCGCCTGATCATTCTCGACGAGCCGACCGCCGGTGTCGACGTCGAGCTGCGAATCGAGCTCTGGGACCTGGTTCGCGAACTCAATCGCAACGGAACGACGATCTTCTTGACGACGCACTATCTCGAAGAAGCAGAAGCACTTTGCAAAAACATCGCGATCATTGAAGGCGGTCGTGTGGTCGCGCGTGAGTCGACCGCAAAACTGATCGGTGACCGTTCGCTGCAGGATGTGTTCCTGGATCTCATCGGCCGGGACCGCGCCGAAGTACGAGCGCAATGACGATCGCTCCGGGCTCGTTTACCGTCAAGAACTACGTCGCGCTCTGGACGCTCGTCAAGCGCGAGATGAAGCGCATGTGGGTCGTGATCAACCAGGTGGTGTGGCCGCCGGTGATCACGACGGTCTTGTATGTCACCGTCTTCGGACTCGCGCTTGGGAGCCGTATCGGTACGACGCAGGGCGTTCCATACGGCGCGTTCTTGATTCCGGGCTTGATCATGCTGCAGGTCATCAACGAATCGTACGGCGAGGCTTCGAGCAGCGTCTTTCAGGGCCGGTTTCTGAACCACGTGCAAGAGATGCTGATTTCGCCGATGTCGGCACTCGAGATCGTGCTCGGTTTCGTAATCGCGGGTGTCGTGCGGGCGTTCATCATCGCAGGGCTGATAACGATCCTCGGCATGCTGCTCGTCCACGTCGGACCGCACAACTTGGGCCTATATCTCCTCGTCGTGACGATCGTCGCGATACTCTTCTCGTCGATCGGGATCATCTTCGGCCTGATGGCCGAAAAGTTCGATCATATCGCGATTTTCACAACCTTCGTCATTACGCCGCTCGTTTTCGTCGGCGGCGTCTTCACCTCGAGCCGCTTCTTGCCGCCTGCGGTGCAGAAGCTCTCGCTCTTCAATCCGATGTTCTACATGATCGACGCGTTCCGGTACTCGTTCACAGGACGCAGCGACATTGAGCTAGGACTCTCGTTACTGGTCGTCCTCGTGCTCAGCGGCGCGGCTTTCGGAACCGCGCTCTATGATGACGGCGGCTGGATACAAACTCCGAACGTGAACCCCTGGGGGCTAGACATGAAGATAACGCGATTTTTTGCCGCTCTCGCCTTTGGTGTCGCGGCAGCGCTGCCCGCGAGCGCAGCCGAGGCGCCCGCTACCGCACCGGCCCTCGTCCAAGGGGATCCCGCACCCGCGTTCGATCTTCCGACCATCGACGGTAAGCGCGTCACGCTCGATAGTCTGCACGGAAAGACCGTCATCATCAACGTCTGGGCGACGTGGTGCCCGCCGTGCCAAGAAGAGACTGCCAACCTCATCAAGGCATACAATCAGAGCGCCGGCAACGACGTCGTGTTCATAGGCGTCGACTCGACCGAGACTGCGCCGCTCGTGAAAGCGTTTGCGGCTGCGAAGGACATCAAGTTCCTCGAAACGGTCGATACGGATCAAACCTTCGCGAAAGCCTATCGCGTCAAATATTTCCCGACGACGTACGTAATCGGACCGGACGGCGTATTGCGGATGGTTTACATCGATCTCGTGACACCGAAGCTCATCGCGCAATTCGTCGCGGATGCGCAAGCGAATCGAAACTCGCAGCTCACCTCGCCGATCCAAGAAAAGATCGACGCGCTGCTTGCACCCTCGAAGTACGCATTTGCGGGCGATGCTGCGCACGTCGACGCGACCGTTGCCGGGTTTCAAAAAGCGGTCGGGCAAGTCGGCGAGATGATCGACAACTCCGATCCGGTCGCCGGCAATCCGATCGACGTGCCGCGCACTGAGGCCGAAGAGAATTCTTTGCGTGCCGAAGCGATCGTTGCGATGAAACCGATTGCAACGACACGTGCGCGAAAGATCGCGTTCGATTTGCTTCAAGGCGACGCGAGCGAATATGAAGGCAAGCACGAAGAAGCGTTGACTGCGTATACTGCGGCGCACGCACTCGATCCAAAGAACGAAGACGCGCTCGGCGGGATGGCGACTGCAGCGGGCCGGCTCAAGAACTACGACGTCGTGATCCGCGCGGACGAGCAGCTCATCGCTCTCGAGCCGAAGAGTGTTCCCGGCTTACGTCGATCTCGGCGTGACTTGTGGTACAGCCAAACGCTTCGAGGAAGGCCGGCGCGCGTTCGATCGTGCGGATCGCAGTCGCGACAGCAAAGGCCGATGCACCGCACGCGAAGGCAACCGACATTCGGATGCTGGCGTGGGCGCATCTCTACTACGGTCGTATGGAAGCCAAAGCCGGAAACATCCCGGCGGCGCGTCAGCAATTCGCGGATGCCACGCAAACGACGCTGCGGCTTCCGAAGACGAACTCGCGGTACACGATCTATCTCGAGCAAGCGCAGGAAGAAACGGTCGCGCTCGACATTCGCAGCGCGTCGCGCACGTCAACCGCGCTCTCATTTGCGCCGTGGACGGGGCCGCAACTGCCCGGTAGCGCGCCGGATACCGCAAAGTACCGGCTCGTCGTCACCGGAAAGCCGGGGCAGAGCCTTCGTCTGCACGCGGTCGATCTTCCGAAGGGTTGGATCGCCTCGTTCTGCACAGATCGCATCTGCGCGCCGCTACAAGTCGCGACGACGCTACCCGACTCAGGCGTGAAAGTGATCGAGTTTCAGGTTGTCCCGCCGGATGCGAAACTGCTCGGGCACGTACCCAGCGTCCGAGTCGTCGTCACCGACGGAAAGTCGACGGCATCGGCTCGGACGCTGGCGTTACGTTCGTAGTTTAGAAGAACGCCGTGGCGGGCGTCGCGAGCGGCTTCGACTTGTCGACGACGTAGACTGATAGGATCTTGACCGGATGCATCGAGCTCGTTGATTGCGCCGTGCGGGACGCCGGCCGGATTCATGAACGAATCGCCCGCCTTGACGTGGCGTTTCGGTTGGCCTTGGACGTAGATATCCATCTCGCCGTCGATCACGTAACCAAGCTCGACTCCCGGATGCGTATGTGAAGCGGCCGTCGCGCCGGGCGCGATCACGACGTATGCCTGGATCGTTTGATATTGGTCGCCGGGATAGCTCGCGGTTTGCAGGATCGTGCGCGTAATTGCGCTCGGCGTCGCAACCGAGAGTGGAGTCGGTGACGGCCCGCCGTACTGCGCGTACGCTGCGGTCGCAGCCACGCTGAAGACTAGAATAGCAAGCGAAAAAACCGTTTTCTTCGGCATGCTTACCCCCTCAAGCGAGTAGTCTGCCCGACTACTTGTCGGATGAGCCGACGATCCCTACCGCCATACTGCAGCAGATTTTAAAGGCTTCGCGCAGCCCGTCGGGGCGCGCGATCCCTTTGCCGGCGATGTCATAGGCCGTACCGTGTCCGACCGTCGTTATCGGGACCGGCAAGCCTGCGAGCACGGTCACGCCGCTCCCGAACTTGAGGAGCTTCATCGCGATCTGGCCTTGATCGTGGTACATGGTGACGACTGCATCGTAATCGCCCCGCATCGCGGCGACGAAGACGGTGTCGGCGGGAAACGGTCCGGTCGCTTCGATGCCTTCGCTCTTAGCGCGTTCGATCGCGGGCGCGATCTCGCGGATTTCTTCATCGCCGTACGTTCCGCCGTCGCCGGCGTGCGGATTCAATCCGGCCACGGCCAGACGCGGCACATCTATGCCGGCTGCGCGTAGCGTATCGTTCGCGAGGAGAATCGCGGCGTAGACGCGCTCTTGCGTGATCAAGCCGCCGACGTCGCGCAATGCGACGTGTGAGGTTACGCGCGACGTCCACAAATCGCCGAGCACGTTGAGCTCGCCGCAGTTTCCCGCGAACCCCAAACGTTCGATGATGAAATCGAGCTCATCACCTTCGCGCAATCCGCCAAGCCGCATCGCATTCTTGTTGAGCGGCGCAAATACGATGCCGTCGATTTCGCCGCGTCTGCGCGCTTGCGAGCATCGTCGCCAGCTGATCGAGCGCCTCCGCGCCGGCACGCGCGCTCACTTTCCCGGTTCCGAACGGTTCGCCGCTGGCTGTGGTCAACTCGATTGTTCGGAACGAGCCTGCGAATGCGGCGCTTGCTGACCCGTTTCCCAAAATGCGAGCACGCTGGAATCGCCGAAAACCGTAATCTCGGCTTGCTTCGAATATCTGCGGTTCGCTCAGCAAGCCGAGCCGTGATCTCCGGGCCGATACCGTTGCGATCGCCAATCCCGATCCCGATTCTAGGCTTCATCGTTGTCTAGAAGCCGTTAAAGAACGGGTTGTGCTGTTTCTCGAGCCCGATCGTGCTGGGCGGCCCGTGGCCCGGCATCACAACCGTTTCTTCATCGAGCTTGAACAGTTTGGTCGACACGCTTCGCAGGATGTCTTGGTAGCCGGTGTTCTCACCGAACGCTCCGCCAACGCTTCCTGCGAAGAGCGTGTCGCCCGTGAAGACCGTTGATTTGAAGAGATAGCACGACGAGCCGTCGGTGTGTCCGGGCGTGTGCAGCATGCGGATTGCAGCGGCCTCGCCGAACGGAAGCTGCTCGCCGTCGTTGCACCGGGATCGCTTTGCTCGCAAGCGCGCCGATCGCGTGCACGTCGTATTTGTGCATCACGATTTGCGCGTCCGGAAATTGCTTCGCGACGTCCGCGGTCGCATCGCAGTGATCGAGATGCTTGTGCGTGATCAGGATGTAGCGCAGCACGTACGGACCTTCGGCGATTGCGCGCCGCAGATTGTTGGGATCGCCGGCCGGATCGACGAGCGCCGCCGTCTTGCCGTCTTCGAGGAAGAAGATGTAGCCGTTCGACGGGATGCGGATTTTGCGGATGGTGCCGAACGTCTTCCGGCGATGCGACGTGCGGCTCCCAGCGTTGCGCTGCGCTGTCGGCAGAGCTTGCCGGGATCCAATCGCAGGACGCGCGCGATCTCGCGCGCTTCGCCGTCGGTCGGCGCGCCCTCGCCGCCGATCCACGCTTTGAGCTCGCTTTGCGCAAGGCCGGTGCGCGACGCCAGCGTCGCGACGTCGATCCCGAGGCCTCGGCTCGCCTTACGAACGATATCGGAAAATTCGTCTTCGAGCATCGCGGCGAACAGCCTTCCCATCGAGGCTTGCGCAACCGCAGTAGGCGCAGCTGATGCCGGCTGGCCTCCGGGTTGAACGGCAGCGAACATGGAGAAGATTATCATCATCGGTTCTGGCCCGGCGGGCTTAACGGCGGCGATCTACGCGGCGCGCGCGAACTTGCAGCCGCTCGTCTTCGCCGGCGCACTCTACGGCGGCCAACTGATGCTGACGACCGAGGTCGAGAACTATCCGGGCTTTCCGGAAGGCATCATGGGCCCCGAGCTCATGGAAAACTTTCGCATGCAGGCCGAGCGTTTCGGTGCGCGCTTGGAATTCGTCGACGTAACGGCGGTCGATCTCGGTTCGCGTCCGTTCACGGTGTTGACATCGGAAGGCGAGTTCCGTTCGCAGGCCTTGATCGTCGCAACCGGCGCGAGCGCGCGCTGGCTCGGGATTCCGGGCGAGGAGCGTTTGCGCGGCCGCGGCGTCTCGACGTGTGCGACCTGCGACGGTGCGTTTTTCAAAGAGAAGAAGATCGTCGTGTGCGGCGGCGGCGATTCGGCGATGGAAGAAGCGCTGTTTCTTACGCGCTTCGGGTCGCAGGTGACCGTCATCCACCGGCGCGACGCGCTGCGCGCCAGCAAGATCATGGCCGAGCGCGCGCACAACCATGCCAAGATCGATTTCATCTGGAATACCGTCATCGAGGAAGTGCACGGCGACCCGGTCATGACGGGTTTGCGATTGCGCAACCTCATCACCGAGAAAGAGCTACGATTTCGACGCCGACGCACTGTTCATCGCGATCGGGCACGATCCGAATACGGCGATCTTCCGCGGACAGCTCGAGCTCGACCGGGCGGGTTACATCGTTTCGCCCGACGGCGTGCACACGAACGTCGAGGGCGTGTTCGTCGGCGGCGACGTCTTCGATATCAGATACAAGCAGGCGATCACTGCCGCCGGAATGGGATGCAAAGCTTCGATGGAGGCCGAGCGTTTTCTGGAAACGCTCGAGTCGTCCGAAGCGGAACAAAGCCTCTCAGCGTAAGAGAGAGCGAAGCGCCGGCTCCAGTTCCGGATACCGAAAACGATATCCACTTGCCAGCGTGCGTTCCGGTTGAACGCGTTGCCCTTCCGTAAGGATCATCTCGCCCTCGCCGAAGAGCGCGGTTAACACGAAGGCCGGAACCGGGAAGATCGTAGGCCGTCGCAAGACGTCGCCGAGTAGGTGCGTAAACTCCGCATTCGTCACCGGTTGCGGCGCCGTTGCGTTGATCGCGCCGTCCGTGCCGTCGATTGCGTGCTTGATACGCGTCGACGAGATCCTCGATGTGAATCCACGACATCCACTGCGCGCCGCTCGCGAGCTTGCCGCCGAGACCGAAGCGAAACGCCGGCAACATCATCGGAAGCGCGCCGCCGTCGGGTCCGAGGACGAGCCCGGTTCGAACGATCGCGACGCGCATTCCGAATTCGGTTGCGCGGTTGGCTTCGCGTTCCCAATCCAGGCACACGCGCGCGAGAAAATCGGTCCCCGGCGAGCTTGTCTCGACGAACGTTTCCGTGAAGCTCGTGCCGTAGTAGCCGATCGCGGAGGCCGAAACATACGCGAGCGGTTTCTTCTCGAACTTTGCGACCCGCTCGAGCAGCCCGCGGGTTAGCTCGACTCGCGAGCGACGAATCTCGGACTTCCGTGCGTTCGTCCAGCGTCGCGCCACCGGCGCACCGGCCAGGTTGACGATGACGTCGGCATGCGCGCACGCCTGCGCCGCCGCGTCGATGTTGCGCAGCGAAGTGACGACGACGTCATCGCCGCGGGCGCGCAACGCATCGACGAGGTGCCGGCCGACGAATCCCGATCCGCCGGCAACGGCTACATGGAGGTTCAGTTTCTGGCGAGCTCTTTTGCGTCCGCGCCGACGAGCGATTCGATCTCGTCGATTTCCTTTGGAATAGCGGGCGTGAGATTTTCTGGTCCGCTCGCCGTGCACAGAATGTCGTCTTCGATCCGGACGCCGATGCCTTTGAAGCGTTCCGGGACGTTGAGATCCATTTGCACGTAGAGTCCGGGCTCGACGGTCATCACCATGCCGGGCTCGAGCGTACGCCACTGGTCGGCGTGATCGCGATAGCGGCCGACGTCGTGCACGTCCAGACCGATCCAATGCCCGGTGTTGTGCGGATAAAAATCGCGATACGATTCGTTTTGGATCACCTCGTCGAGCGAACCGGACAGCAAGCCGACGTCGATCAACCCTTCGCACAGCACGCGAACGGCAGCCTCGTGGTAGGCGCGGAACGATTTTCCCGGACGAACTTCTTCGATGCCGGCTTTTTGCGCCGCGAGCACGATCTCGTAGATCGCGCGCTGCTCGGCGGTGAAACGGCCGTTGACCGGCCACGTGCGCGTCACGTCGGATGCGTAGATGTCGAGCTCCGCGGCGGAGTCGATCAAAACCAGCGTTCCGTCGCGCAACTGTTCGCGATTGGTGTTGTAGTGCAAGATCGTTGCGTTCGCGCCGCCGGCTACGATCGACGTGTATGCAGTCGATTGCGCGCCGTTGCGCATGTACGCGTATTCGATAACGGCTTCGAGCTCGTATTCCCACATGCCGGGATGCGTCGCGCGCATGCCCGCGATGTGCCCGAGCCGCGTGATCGCTCCCGCGCTGCGCATCACCTCGAGCTCCTCGGATGATTTGCGCAAGCGCATCTCGTGCAGGATCGTTCCCGGTTCGAAGAATTCGAGCGGTGCTTTCCCGCCACGCCGCACCGCGTGCCGTGCTTCGGCAACGGCGGCGTGTACTTTGCGATCGAACGCTTCGTCGCGGCCGAACGCCGTACGCGAGCCGTTCCCAACCGACGAGCATCGCACCCAACTTGTCGTCGAACTCATCGATGGCGAACGCGGCGTCGACCTCGAGCACGCGCCGGCGCGTTTTCGACGCCGAGCCGCTTCCCGTCCAAATCTCCATCTCGCGATCGCGTCGCCGCAAGAACATCGTGTCGCGCTGCTCGCGTCCCGGCGCGATGATCAGCACGGCTTCGGGTTCCGTAAAGCCGGTGAGGTAATAGAAGTCCGAGTTTTGCCGGTACTCGTACTCGGCATCGTTATTGCGAATGTGATGGATCGCAGCGGGGACGATGGCGATCGCCTCGCCCAGCTTCTCGGCGACCGCATCTCGGCGGCTGCGGTAGATGCTCATGGGGGACTTCGGTTCGCCGGTCAGCGAAAACGGCCCCGTGAAGAAGCGGGATTGGGACCGTCGCGGCCTGCTTCGTGATCGCGGCCAGTCACGGGACCAGCGACTTTTACGCCGGATTCGTCCCGCTGATCGTCTACTACGTCGCGAGCCACAACGGGCTCTCGCCGATATTTCAGGGCATCGTCGGCTTCATTTGGTACTTGACGAGCTCGATCGTGCAGCCGATCTTCGGCGCGTATTCGGATCGCTACGGAAGATGGTGGTTCTTGCCGGCCGCGGTCGGCGTAACGACGATCGGTGTTTCGCTCGCGGGCTTGGCGAGCTCGCCCGCAATGCTGATCGCGCTCGTTATTCTGGGCGGCTTTGGTTCGGCGCTGATGCATCCGGAAGCGGGACGCTATTCGTCGATGCTCAGCGGCTCGCACAAATCGACGGGGATGTCGATCTTCGTGATCGGCGGACAAATCGGATATTCGATTGGCCCGGCTGTTGCTGCGATCGCGCTCGCGCACTGGCGCGGCGGCACGGCATGGCTTGCGATTCCCGGCCTGTTCGCCGTCGCCGCGACTGTTTTGGGCGATGAGCAAAGTCGGGCCGCGCGCGGAACGCCGGCACGAAGCCGCGCCGCTGCTGGCCGTCCCGAAAGCCGATCCGTTCCGGCATCTCGTTGCTCGTCAGCAGCACGGCGCTGCGCAATCTCGTCAACTCATCGTTTATGATTTTCTTGCCCAACTTGCTCGTCGCGCGAGGTCACTCACTCGTCGAAGCCGGTCAGATCGTCACGCTGTTCTTGCTGGTCGGCGTCCTTGGAACGTACGCGGGCGGAACGCTCGCCGATCGTTTCGGCGCGCTGTTCATCTCGATCGCGACGCTCGTTGCCGCAGTGCCGTGCTTGCTTGGATTCTTCGTCTTCGGCGGTACGTTCGGACTCGGTGCTTCTCGTCGTCGGCAGCATTTTGCTGTCGGCCAATAACGGTCCGGGCGTTGCGCTCGTGCAAGCGATGTTGCCGCAGAATCTCGGCATGGCGCTTGGCCTCATGAACGGCGTTGCATTCGGCATCGGATCTGCGCTCGTCACGGGAGTCGGCGTGCTCGTTGCGCGCGAGGGACCGGCTTCGGCGCTGACGCTTGTGAGTTTCGTGCCGCTCGTTTCAGCGGTTGCGTTTGCGCTGGTTAAATTCCGCCGAGAAACCGTCCTGGCGCCAGCGTTGCGCGTGGGTCGAAGCGCGCCTTAAGATCGCGCATCACATCGATCGCGGGCGGCAACGTCCCCCACGCGTCGATGTCGCCTTCGAGTGGAAGACCGCGCGCGAGCACGGTCGCTTGCGGAAGCCGCGCGCGCAGCGCCGCGACCGCATCGGAGAGCGTTCCGCGCACCGCGAGCCGATCGAGCTTTCCGTCGACGAATACGCGTGCGATCACGTCGCCGCAGCGCAAGATCGACGATCGTATCGAGCAGCGCCGCCGTCGGTGCGATGCCTTCGCGTGCGGCGGCTTCGCGTTTGAGCGCGCCGTCCGGCAAGCCGAGCACGCGTAACGTTACCGAGCGGCCCGCAACGCTCGCGATGTAGGCGTCCAGCGTTCGTGCGAACGTTTCGTGCGCGCCGGTGTCGATGATGCGCGTCTCCGGAACGCCCGCCGAACCGAGCGCCGAACGCACGCTGCGCGTCGCGCGCTCGATAGCGGCAGCCGAACCCTCGAACGCGAGCAGGATTGCGCCTTCTGCGCCGAGCTCGAACGGTAAGATTTCACGAAAGCCGTCGATCAAGAGCGCAGCGCGTCGGCTCGACGTCGAGAGCTTGCACGTTGGTCGGCGGCGCGCGCGCGCGTTCCTTCGGGAAGCGGTGCGATCGTCAAGCGGAATGCCGCCGGCATCGGCAACGTTTTGAAATTCGCGCGCGTGATGACGCCGAGCGTTCCGAGCGACGAGACATACAGGCGCGAGAGATCGTAGCCGCTGACGTTCTTGACGACCATGCCGCCGGCGTGCGCGAGCGTTCCATCGGCGAGTGCGGTCGTCGTTCCGATCAAGAGATCGCGTGGCCGGCCGTACGTTGCGCGCCGCGGCCCGAGCCAACCGGCAGCGAGCGTTCCGCCGATCGTTGCGCTCGCCGGCGCGCGGAACGTCGAGCGGAACGAATTGGCGATGCTTCGCGAGCAACTGACGCAAGCTGCGCGACCGTCATGCCCGCGCCGGCGCCGATCGTCAGATCGCGATAGTCGTAGTCGTGTACCGTGTCGAGGCGCAAGGTCGAAAGCGCGATCTCATAATGGCGCGGTGGATTGCCGACGCCGAGCAGCGTTCCGCCGCCGACCGGAACGACGGCGTCACCCGCTGCATCGGCCGCGCGAAGCACGTCGGCGACTTCTTGTTCGGCGCCCGGTTCGACGACTCGACCGGGGCTGCGCCCGTCGATCTCATAGAGGATTCGCTCGCGGCTTTAGCTCGCGGCACGAACTTCGCTGCACATCGCGCTGCTCGGGAAGATCTTGTCCGGATTGAAGCGCCGCGCTGGATCGAGCACGTCGCGCACGCGTCCCATCGTCGCGAGATCATCGGCCGAAAAGAGCAGCGCGAGCGATTCGCGCTTCTCGTACCCGATGCCGTGCTCGCCCGAGATCGTGCCGCCGTAGTCGATGCACGTCTTGCAGAATCTCGCTGCCCGCGTCGATCACGGCTTGAATATCGCGCGGACGGCTGCGATCGAAGAGCAGGAGCGGATGCAAATTCCCGTCGCCGGCGTGAAAGACGTTGCCGACCTGCGAGCTGATGATCGCGCGCGATCTCGTCGACGCGGTGCATCACCATCGGCAGCTTGGTGCGCGGCACGATGCAATCTTGAATGTAGTAGTTCGGCGCGAGGCGTCCGATCGCGCCGGCCGCGCCCTTGCGCGCAGCCCACAACAGATCGCGCTCGGCTTGACTGCGCGCCGTGCGCCACGAGAGCGCGCCGCAGGCACGCGCGATCTTGGCGATCGCGGCTTCGCTTGCGTCCATGTCGTCGGCGAGTCCGGCGATCTCGACGAGCAGCACCGCCCCGGCATCCTCGGGGTAACCGGCGTTGAACGCGGCTTCGACGGCGCCGGTGATGACTTTGTCCATGATCTCGAGCGCAATCGGCACGATACCGGCGCCGATCACTTGCGAGACGGCCTCGCTCGCGCTCTCGACGTCGCCGAACGTCGCGACGCAGACGCGGACCGCTTCGGGGAGACGCATCAGGCGCACGTCGATCGAGGTAACGATGCCGAGCGTCCCTTCGCTGCCGACCAAGACGCCTGGCGAGATCGTAGCCCGGATCGTCTTGATGAACCGTCACCACTTCGCCGCGGTGATCGACGTACTCGAGGCCGATGCACGTGATTGGTCGTCGTACCGTACGAGAGACAATGCGGACCGCCGGCATTCGTCGCGATGTTGCCGCCAAGCGACGACACTTTCTGACTCGACGGGTCCGGGGCGTAGAAGAGTCCGTCGCGCGCAGTTGCGCGCGAGAGATCGAGGTTGATGAGGCCGGGTTCGACTTTCGCGCGGCGATTGCGCGTGTCGATTTCGAGAATGCGATTCATTCGCGCAAACGAAACGACGATGCCGCCGTGCGTCGGAACCGCGCCGCCGCACAAACCGGTTCCCGCGCCTCGCGCGACGATCGGCTCGCCGCACTCAGCTGCGATGCGGACGACTTGCGTGACCTCACGCACATCTTTCGGAACGACTGCCGCGCTCGGCAGCCGGTCCTCGCTGTACGCATCAAACGCGTAGACGGCCAAATCTTCGGGTTCGGTGTGGACGGCGTCGGCCCCCAATGCTGCAATCAACCGCTCGGCGAGCACGCTCACGCAGCCCCCTACGGAGGGCTGCGAACAGAGTCCTGGAAAGCGAGAACTTCGATGTTCAGGTTTGGCGGCGAGAAGAAGCGAACGGCCGGCGGCTCGGCTGAAAGCACAGCGTCGGCGGCGCGCGGCTAGCCGCGGCCGGCGGTGCCAACAACAAGCGAACCGCGTTTCGCGCGGAGATCGAGTTCCCCATTTATTATGAAGTCGTCGGCCGTCCGGGCGAGCGTCGCGCGATGGCAAACGATCTTTCGGCCGGCGGGCTGCGCGTCTTGCTCGATGAGGATTTGATTCGCGACCAAGAGCTGCTTTTGCACTTCACGCTGCCGAGCGATTTTCTCGAACACTTCCCAGAGTGGAAAGAAGTCTCCGAAGATACGCCGTTTGGCCCTCGCAAGAAGCGCGTCAAAAAACCGCCGCGCAAGTTCAGCGAGATGCACGTGCGCGCGAAATCGAAGATTACGTTCTTCAATCTTCCGCGCGCACTATTCGTGCACGGTATGCAGTTCGTCGACATCAGCGAAGGCACGATGGACGAGATCCAGCGCTTCGCGCATTATTTTCAGCTCAACCAGCTGCGAATCAAAACCGAACGCGACAAGCGCGTTATCTACTAATAGTACAGCAAGTATTTCGCGCGCAGCGTTTTGAATTCGGCGAGGCGCGTGGCCCACGCGGCGATGATTGTCGTCTGCGGATTTTCCGGCGAGTAGGCCTTCGCGCAGCGTGTCAGTGCCCCAATCGCGATCGATGCCGGTGCGGCTTTGAATCGAAATGGCGCTCGGATGCGATTTGACGCGCGGTGACCAGCAGCTCAACGGCCGTGCGCACGGCAAGAAACGCGTGCGGACCAGTGATGCCGAGCGCGACGCCCGTAAGCTGCTTGCCGGCCCAAAACCCTGACGGCGGTACCCAGACGACGCCCTGAAAACTGACGCCCGGGAGTTGGCGCGCATTCATCGCGTCCGCGTAATTTCTGTGCGTCGAGTCCGATGCGTACCCGCATACTGAAACGGCCTCGGCTGTCCCGGTCGCGTTGTTGAGTCCGGCCGAGGCGACGAGGCCGGTGCACGGATAGAGCAACGTCGTTTGCCAGCTCGGAATGTTCGGCGAGCTTTGAATCCATGGAAGTCCGGTCTCGTCCCAAAGCATCGAACGCTGCCAGCCGCGCATCGGAATGACGCGCAGCTTCGCGTGAATTCCGAATGCATCGTTGAACATCTGCGCAAGCTCGCCGACCGTCATGCCGTGCCGCATCGCAATCGGATAGAGCCCGATGAACGATTTGTATTCGGGTTCGAGCACGGGGCCTTCGACGATCGTCCCGCCGATCGGATTCGGACGATCGAGTATCCAGATTTCTTTTCCGTGCTCCGCGGCCGCCTGCATGACGTACGCCATCGTCGAGATGAACGTGTACGCGCGCGCGCCGACGTCTTGAATGTCGAACAGCAACAGATCGATGCCCGAAAGCATCGCCGCGCTCGGATGACGCGTCGCGCCGTACAAGCTGTAGACCGGTAGGCCCGAAGATGGATCCGTGTACGACGGAACGTACGTCCCGGCCGGCCGGTCGCCGCGCAACCCATGTTCGGGTGCGAACAACGCGCGCACGCAGACTTTTGGATTGCGCCGCAACGCGTCGACGATCGATTCCGCGGCTCGACGTGATGCCGGTTTGATTCGTAACGATCCCGACGCAGCGACTGCCGATCTCACGCCAGACGTCCCCGAGCAGGGCGTCATCGCCGAGCGTTACTGTCGAGCGTGATTCCGCAACCGCGCTATGGGGCGCAAGCGCCAGCGTCGCCGAAGCGAGAAATCCGCGCCGGTTCATCCGACGAATTCGGCCTTCACATCCGCCGGAATCAAACCCGCTGACGAAGCGCGTGTAAAGAGCGTGTCAACGGCGGCGCGGCCCTCGTCGCCGACGTCGTCGCTGAAATCGTTGACGTACAGGCCGATGTGCTTGCGCATCACGTCATCGGACATTTCGGTTGCGTGTGCGCGGACGTAATCGATGATGGCGTCCTCGCGTTTGCGTGCGAATTGCAGGCTGCGGCGCACTGCCGTATCGACTTCGAGGGCTTCTTTGTTGTCGAGATCGCGCCGCGCGAGAATTGCGCCGAGCGGTATCGGCGTCCGCGTGCGGCCTTCCCACCATTCGCCCAGATCGACGATCGAGCGTAGTCCGCGCACCTGATACGTGAAGCGCGATTCGTGAATGATGAGTCCGGCGTCGACCTCGCCTTTGGCGACGGCGTCGACGATTTTATCGAACCGCATCTCCGCGATTTGCGGCGTTCGTCCGAGGGCGAGCCGCACGAGCAAGAATGCGGTTGTCAGCACGCCGGGGATCGCGATCACCGCGTCCGGCGAAAGCTCTTCGAGCGTAGGGACGCTGCCGTCGGCGCGCGGCTTCGCAATCGAGAAGCGGGCCGCAACCGCGTCCGAGCGCGCCGCCCGAACGCAAGATGCGATAACGGTCGAGCAGATACGGAATCGCACCGTAGCTGACTTTCGTCAAGCGCATACGCACCGCGTCGCGCAGCCGCGTTCAGACCTTCGACGTCATCCAGGACGGCCTCGACCTTGGGAGCGCCTTTCAGCAAACCGTTCGTAAGCGCAGCGAAAATATACGTGTCGTTGGGGCAGGGCGTGTATGCGAGCGAATAACTCATTTTTCTGCAAACGTATCCAAGAAACGATCCAGCAGCGTCGCGACGGCACGCGCACCCGCGTCGAAATCCCAGCCCGCGCGCTCGCGCGCGCCGACGAGATTCGACACGCCGCGCAGCTCGAGGGCGGGTATTCCGGCTACCGCTGCAGAGCGCAACACCGCAAAACCTTCCATCGCTTCAATCTCGGCTTCGAATCGCTGTGCCAAACTTTCGGCGCGGGCATCGCTCGTGGTGATCGTCGAGACCGTGATCGCGCTGCCGATGCGTGCGCCGACGCGCGCGCACAGCTCGACCAGCTCCGCGTCGCTATCCGTCCTCTCAACGAGCCGTACGCCGCCGGGTAAGGGGGGCAGCGGGTTACCGTCTTCGAGTCCGAGCTCGGCAAGATGATCGGTCTCGATTGCAAACGCATCGCCGACGGCTGCGCGGCCGCGAAAACCGCCGCCGATGCCGGCGTTGATGACGATGCTCGGCGCTGACGTTGCGAGCGCGCGCGACGTCGCAGCCGCGGCTTCCACGGGACCGATGCCGGTGACGAGCATCTCGACATGCTCGCGGGGCTTCCAATGCCGCAGCTCTTGCGCGACGGCACACACGACGAGGATCAACGAATGCCGATAAACTTGTGCGTCTGCAGTGAGAGCCGGAAAAGGTTCGGCTCGGCTTTTGCTGCTTCGACGGCGAGCGCGACGTTTTCGGGTTTGTTGCCTTCGGGCTGCAGAAAAATTGGCGTGTGCGCGTCAAACTGCTCCGTCCATTCGCGCGGAACGCGACGGTCGACGATCAGTTTCGCTTCGTTTGCGCGTCGCGCCATGCCGGAGTCGAGCCGATCTTTCGGCGAGACCGTCAGCCAGACATCGGACGGAAGCTCGGCATCGACTGGAATCGTGCCGTTCGACTCGACATGGACGCGCCGGCCGTCGGCACGCAGCGCTGCGATGAGCGCGAGCGTCTCGCGTTGCGCAAACGGCTCGCCGCCGGTGATCACGACCATCGGACAATCGCCGCCGATTTCACGCACGCGTGCGACGACATCGTCGATCGATGCGAGAAACTTGAGCGCATAGTCGGTGTCGCAGAAGTCGCACGCAAGATTGCAGCCGGCGAGGCGCACGAAAACGGCGGGCGTTCCGGCATAGCTGCCTTCGCCTTGCAGGCTGTAGAAGATCTCGACCATTTGCAGCAGTTAGAGATCGCCGCGTCTGAAAACGGCGCAAGCCGTGGCGGTTTCCCACAGGACCAGCTCTTCCAGACCATCGAGCGACTCATTGAGCCGGCGCCAAATCCACATCACGATATTTTCGCTGGTCGGATTCGGCATCAGGTCGTTGAGCGAGACGTGATCCAACTGGTCGATGATCGCGGTTTGAACGACTTTGTCGATCTCGTCGAAATCGATCACCATCCCCTGACTCGGGCCGTCGGCTTGAATCGGCCCGTTGACTGCGACTTCGAGACGATACGAATGCCCGTGCAGCCGCGAGCACTTTCCGGGATGATGTGGGAGAACGTGCGCGGCTTCGAAGTGAAACGTTTTGCGGACTTGCACCAGGTTTAGAGCGTGCCGGACGGACCCATCGCTTCGAGCCGCTTCTTGACGTCGGTAAGAAATGCGCTCGCGATGCCGCCGTCGACGACGCGGTGATCGAGCGATAGGCAAACGTTCATGATCGAGCGGATCGCGATCGCATCGCCGGTCACGACGACCGGGCGTTTCACAACCGCTTCCATCGTGATGATGCCGGCCTGTCCTGTGGGAAGAATCGGCGCCGAAAGAATCGAGCCGTTCGCGCCCGTGTTGTTGACCGTGAACGTGCCGCCCGCGAGATCGTCGGCGCCGAGTTGGGCGCGCCGTGCACGCTCGACAAGCGTGCCGGCCGCGACGGCGAGCCCTTTGATCGAAAGCTTGTCGGCGTTGCGCACGACCGGAAGAATCAGATTATCGGGGAGCGCGACCGCAACCGAAACGTTGATGTCTTTGTGAACCTTGATACCCGCATCGGTGAACGACGCGTTCATCAACGGATAGGTCGCAAGCGATCCGACGACCGCGCGCATGAAGAAGGGCAGCAGCGTGAGCTTCTGGCCGTTCTCGCGTTCGAAGGCATCTTTCTCGCGCGTGCGCCACGTCCAAAGATTGGTGACGTCGACTTCGACCATCGTCCACGCGTGCGGCGCGGTGTGCTTCGACTCGACCATGCGCTGCGCGATGATCTTGCGCGCTTGCGTGAGCGGGACGATCGTCCCGGGAATCGGATTCGTGTAGCTCGAGCGTCCATCGCTTGGCGCGGCGACGCTGCGTAGCGGGTGCGCCGCGCCGCCGAGGCGTCCAGAATATCTTGGGCCGTGATGCGTCCGTTCGCGCCGGTTCCGCGGATACGCGTCACGTCGACGTTGTGTTCGCGTGCGAGCTTGCGCACTGCGGGCGAGACGCCGCGCAGCGACGTATCGCTGCGCGAGACACCGTTCGGTTTCGGTGCGCTTTGAGCCGGTGCAGCGGCGGTGTGAACGGCGGTCGCGGGTGCAGCCATAATCGCATCGGCGACCGGCTCGGCGTTCGCGGGAGCGCCGGCTTCGTCGATGACGGCGATCGCCGCGCCGGTAGGAACGGTCTCGCCTTCTTGCACGATGATCTCGCGCAAAATTCCGCTCACCGGGCGCGGGGACTTCGGCGTTCACCTTATCGGTCGAAACTTCGACGAACGCTTCGTACTTTTCGATGCGGTCGCCGGGCTTCTTGAGCCATTGCGCGACCGTACCTTCCGTGACGGTTTCGCCGAGCTGCGGCATCTTGATCGTCGTCGGCATCAGAAATTCACCAGTTCGCGCATTGCTTCGCGCATACGCTCGGTCGAGATCATGAACTCCTCTTCGAGCGTGATCGCGTAACCCATCGCCGGAACATCGGGGCCGCACAACCGCTTGATCGGCGCGTCTAAATCGAAGAGCGCCTCTTCGGCGACCATCGCCGCAATCTCGGCGCCGATACCGCCGAACTTGTTGTCCTCGTGGATGATCAGAAGCTTGCGCGTCTTGCGCACGACTTTCGAGAATCGTTTCACGATCCATCGGCCGGATCGAACGCAGATCGATCACCTCGACCGATACGTCTTCGGTTTCGAGCTGGCGCGCCGCGTCGAGTGCCTGATGCACGTACAGTCCGTACGACACGACGGTCAGCTGCGAGCCTTCCTTCTTAACGTCGGCCTTGCCGATCGGCAGAACGTAGTGCCCTTCGGGGACGGGCCCTTTGACGAGACGATACGTCTTCTTGTGTTCGAGGAAGAGCACCGGATCGGGATCCTCGATCGCAGCGGTCAGCAGACCTTTGATATCCGCCGGCGTCGACGGCGCGAGAATTTTCAGGCCGGGGACGTGATAGAACAGCGCTTCGATCGAGACGGAATGCGAGAGTGCGCCGCGCACGCCGCCGCCGTAGGGCGTGCGGATGACGAGCGGACACGTGTAATCGCCGTTGCTGCGGTAGCGCGTCTTCGCGGCTTCACCGACGATCTGATTGAACGCCGGATAAATGAAGTCGGCGAATTGAATCTCGGCGATCGGCCGCAGGCCTTCCATCGCCATGCCGATTGCGACGCCGACGATCGAAGCTTCGGCGAGCGGCGTATCGATGATGCGCTTCGGACCGAACTCTTCGAGGAAGCCTTTTGTGATCAAGAAGACGTTGCCGCGCGCGCCGACGTCTTCGCCCATGATGAGAACGCGTTCGTCGTGCACCAGCGCGTCGTGCAGCGTTTCGCGCACAGCCTCGACGTTGTTCATCTCGCGCGTTTGCGTCGCTATTGCCACGGTTCGTAGTCTCCCGCATATACGTTCTTGTAGAGATCCGAGGGCTCGGGAAGCGGCATCGCTTCGGCCCGGTCGGTCGCATCGTTGGTTTCTGCGAGAATCTCGCGGCGCAACGATTCGATCTTGGCTTCGTCGATGACGCCGGTTCGCGAGCAAGAGCGCTTCATACGTCGTAATCGGATCGCGTTTGCGCAGCTCTTGCACGACTTCGCGCGAACGATACGCACGATCGTCGTCGTCGGTCGAGTGGGAAAGGAAGCGCGCGCACTTGGCTTCGAGCAGTGTCGGTCCGCCGCCGGTCCGCGCACGCTCGAGTGCGCGCTTGACGGCGTCGTAGCTGATCAGCGGATCCATTCCGTCAAACGCATTCGCCGGGGATGCCGTACGCGACGGCTTTCTGCGCGACGTCTTTGACGTGCATCTGCTGCGTCTGCGGGACCGAGATCGCGATCCCGTTGTTCTGGCACAGAAAGACGATCGGCAAGTTGTGAATCGACGCGAAGTTGATCGATTCGTGCCATTCGCCTTCGCTCGTTCCGCCTTCGCCGAACGTCACGAGTACCGCGCGTCCGGTTTCGCCGCGATACGTGAACGCATACGCTGCGCCGACCGCATGCGGAATGTGCGCCGAGATGATCGACGAGATATTCATGATGCCGAGATCGTGATTCCCGAAGTGATTCGGGAATTGCCGTCCACCCGAACGATCCGCGCCGCGCGCAAACATCGAGAGCAGCAAATCGAGAATCGGATAGCCGATGCCGAGCACGAGGCCGAGATCGCGATAGTACGGGACGAAAATGTCTTTGCCGCGCGCGAACGCCAACGCAGCGCCGGCTTGTACCGCTTCGTGTCCCTCGCTGCCGAGTGCGAACGGCACCTTGCCTTGCCGGTTGAGCTGAAAGCCGCGGTTGTCGACGATCCGCTGCATCAACATGTTGCGCAAGATCGTGATCAGCTGTTCGTCCGACAGTCCGAAGCGCTCGAAAGTCGTCGCGCCGCGGGCCGGTCTGCGGCCTCAGCGCCCGCGCCATCCAACCTCCATCAGATTCTGGCCTTTCATTTCCGGTCGGCTCCCTTCTATAGACGTGTCGTACCCCCCGCACCCAGGGGTACCGCCCTGCGGGGCGCTACGCTCGGGATGACAAAGTGAGGTGGTATGCTGCTCGATCGTCCGCAAGTCTCCGAAGAGCTCGTCCAGGTCCGCCGGCACCTCCATATGTATCCCGAGCTCTCGCTCGTGGAGCACGACACCGCGAAATATCTCGAGGAGCATCTTCGCAAGATGCGTCTTGACGATCTGCGGACCGGGATCGGCAAGACCGGATTGCTCGGGACGCTCAAGGGCGGCAAACCGGGCCCCGTCACGCTCCTGCGCGCCGACATCGATGCGCTTCCGGTTACCGAGCTCGGCGAGACGCCGTATCGCTCGAAGAACGTCGGCAAAATGCACGCGTGCGGGCACGACGGCCACATGTCGATTTTGCTCAACGCCGCCAAGACGCTCGCCGAGCGCCGCGCCGAGGTTCCCGGGACGCTCGTCTTTTGTTTTCAGCCCGGCGAAGAAGGCGCTGGCCGGCAACAAGCTGATGATCGAGGACGGCGCGCTCGAGAATCCGCACGTCGACCGCACCTTCGCGCTGCATCTGTATACCGGGCTCGACGTCGGGAAGATCGGCGTACGCGACGGCGCGTTCTTCGCGTCGGCCGATGAGTTCACGCTGCACATCCGCGGAAAAGGCGGCCACGGCGGGATGCCGCAGACGACGCACGATCCGATCGCGGCGGCCGGCTATTTCATCACGATGGTGCAGACGATCGTCAGCCGCGAGATCGCGCCGCAAAGATCCCGTCGTCGTCACCGTCGGCCACATTGAAGCCGGCACGACGTTCAACGTCATTCCCGACGAAGTGATGCTGCGCGGGACGGTGCGCACGTTCGATCCCGAGATCCGCAAGAGCATGCCCGAGCGCATCGAGCGCATCGCCAAGGGCGTCGGCGACGCCATGCGCGTCGAGCCTTCGATGGAATATCGCTGGAGCTATCCGCCGACGGTCAACGACAAGGCGATGAACGACGTCGTGCGCGAGGTCGGCCGCAAGACGCTCGGCGCCGAGAACGTCGTCGAGCACGATCTCGTCAGCTGGGCCGAAGACATGTCGTTCATGCAGGAGCAGCGGCCCGGGGCATACTTCATCGTCGGCGCGCGCGGCGACGAACGGACGCGCGTTCCCGCACCATTCGGCGCGCTTCGACATCGACGAGCGCGCGCTCGAGGTCGGCTACCGGATGATGGTTGGGCTCGGCCTGCGCGGCTAAGGTCGTATCGCCCGGGCCGAGCGCGTGCGTTAAAATGTATACAAATTAGCCAATTGTCGATTGACCCCATAGCTGGCCTGGCCTAAAGTCGAAACTTACACATGCGTGCCCTAGCAGTCTTGACGAGGGACCGGCACGCGAGCACGACGCCTGTGGCGTCGGTTTCATCGCCGATCTTTCGCACACCGCATCCCATGAAATCGTGCGCCTCGCGCTCGAGGCTGTTGGCTGCATGGTGCATCGCGGCGCGCGCGCCTCCGACGGCCGCACCGGTGACGGCGCCGGCCTCCTGATCGAGACGCCGCGGAGTCTCTTGATCCGCGAGCTGCCGCCCATGAGCCGCCGCGTCCCGGAGCGACATTTGGCGGCGATCGCGCTGTTCTTGCCGCACGATCCGGAGGAAGCAACCGGCCTGCGCGCGCAGATCGAGGCCGCGGTTTTTGCGACCGACGTCGAAGCCGCTGCTGTGGCGGCGTCCGAAGGTCGATCCCGACGTCCTCGGCGAGCACGCGCGCGCGCACGCGCCCGCTCTACGAGCAGCTGCTGGTCGACATGGGGCCGGGCAACGTTCGCGAGCGCATGCGCCAGGTGCGGCGCAACATCATTCGCACGCTGCGCGACACGGGCGGCGGCGCGGCGCTCGTCAGCGCATCGCCCGACAGCGTCATCTACAAGGGATTGCTTTCGAGCAACGAGCTCGGCTCGTATTTCGAAGATCTGCGCGATCCCGCATTCACGTCGCGCTATGCGATTTTCCACCAACGCTTCTCCACGAACACGTCGCCGTCGTGGAAGCTGGTGCAGCCGTTCAATCTGATCGCGCACAACGGCGAGATCAACACGATCACCGGCAATCGCGCCTGGATGCGCGCGCGCGGCATGCAGCCGATTCGCGGCGCCAGCGATTCACTCGATTTCGACACGACGCTCGATACGATGCTCGGCTCCGGTCATCGTATCGACGTAGCGATCGACTTCATGCTCGCGCCGGCGATCGACGCCGACGACGATCGCCTGCACGCGTATTACGATGCGCACGTTCCGACCGTCGAACCGTGGGACGGTCCGGCCGCAATGATCTTCACCGACGGCGATATCGTCGGCGCCGCGCTCGATCGCAACGGCTTCCGTCCGTTGCGCTGGTGCCGCACCGAATCCGGAAAGGTTTTGTGCGCGAGCGAAGCCGGCGTCGTCGATTTCGGCAGACGATAAGATCGTCGAGCGCGGGCGTCTTAGGCCCGGGCGAACGGCTCGTCGTGCGTTTTGCGACCGGCGAGTTGGTCACGCCGAAGACATTTCGCGACGAGCGGCGCGCACGCGGCGACTATCGCGCGATCGTGCGTTCGTGGCAATTCGATCTCTCGCGTGCGCAAGCACTGACGGCGCCGCCTGCACCGTCGGACGCCGATCTCGTTCGCTTTGCATTTGCGAAGGACGAGATCAAAGACGTCGTCGAGGTCGTCGCATCCGGCGGCGGCGAGCCGGTCTTCTCGATGGGTGACGATGCGGCGTTGCCGTTCCTCGAACGGCGCATGCCGGTCGCCTACTACTTGCGTCAGCGTTTTGCGCAGGTCACGAATCCGCCGATCGATCCGTATCGCGAAGGCCTCGTCTTCGACATGCGCGCGTGGATCGGTTCGGGCCCGACCAACGGCGACGTTCCGTCGTTCGGTTCGCTCGTCATGCTCGACCACGCGGTGCTCGACGAGCACGCGTTCGATCTCGTGCGCTCCGACGAACGGCTTGGCGCAGCACGTCGTTCGACTCGAGCTCGGCGAGTCACGCCTCGGCGAGCGGTTGCGCGAGATCGCGCACGAAGCAGAAGAAGCCGTGCGCCACGGCGCAAGTCTGATCGTTCTCGACGATCGCGACGCGCAGACGCCGCGTTCCGGCGGTGCTCGCGGCGGGAGCCGTCCATCAAACGCTGACGAGCGCAGGCTTGCGCATGCAGTCGAGCATCGCGGTCGCCGATGGGTTCGGTCGCGACTCGCATTCGATTGCCGCCGTGATCTCGGCGGGCGCGAACGTCGTTTGCCCGTGGCTGGGGTTGCGAATCGCGGCGCACAACGGCGGCACCAGCCGCGCGTTTCTCGATGCCGTGCGCTCGGGCGTCCTCAAAGTGATGTCGAAGCTCGGCATCTGCACGCTGCGCTCGTACATCGGCGCGCAAACGTTCGAGACGATTGGACTCGGCCGCGATATCGTCGATTTGTGCTTCCCGGGAATGCGCGCGCACGTTCCGACGGTTGGCTTGCGCGAGCTGGAAGAAGATATCCGCGCCTGGAGCACGGCCGCTGCCGAAGGCGGCGTCCCGCAAGATCGCGGTTTGTTCCGCTACCGGCGCGAAGGCGTGCGCCGCGGTTTCGATCCGAACGTCATCAAGTTCTTGCGCGCGGCCGCGATGAACGGCGACTATGCCGCGTTCGAAAAACTTTCGGACGAAATGGAAGCGCGTCCACCGATTGCGCTGCGCGATCTGATCGCAACCGCAATCGATCGGCGATTCGATTCCGCTCGAACAAACGCAGAGCGTCGAGCGATATCGTGCGCAAATTCGTGACCGCCGCAATGTCGCTCGGTGCGCTCGGACCCGAGGCGCATGCCACGATCGCAACCGGCGTCAACGTGATCGGCGCGCGCAGCAATTCCGGTGAAGGCGGTGAAGAACCGTCGCGCTACTGGGGACCCGTCGCGCAGCGCGATCAAGCAAGTCGCTTCCGCGCGCTTCGGCGTCGGAGCGGAATATTTGGCGAGCGCCGACGAGCTCGAGATCAAGATGGCGCAGGGCAGCAAGCCCGGCGAAGGCGGACAGATTCCGGGCTTCAAGGTTTCGGCCGACATCGCGCGCTTGCGCGGCGCAAGCCCCGGTCAACAGCTGATCTCGCCGCCCCCGCATCACGACATCTATTCAATCGAAGACCTTGCGCAGCTGATCTACGATTTGCGGCGCGCGGCGCCGCAAGCCAGGATTGCGGTCAAGCTGGTCAGCCAATCCGGTATCGGCGTCGTCGCAAGCGGCGTCGCGAAAGCGCGAGCCGACGTCATCCACATCAGCGGCTTCGACGGCGGAACGGGCGCCTCGCCGCTTTCGTCGATCAAGCACGCCGGACTTGCCCTGGGAGCTGGGCCTGGTCGAGACGCATCACGCGCTCGTCGCGAACGGTTTGCGTTCGCGCGTCAAGCTGCGCGTCGACGGCGGATTCAAGAGCGGCCGCGACGTGATCGTCGCCGCGATGCTCGGCGCCGATCTCTACGGTTTCGGAACCGCGCTCTTGATCGCGCTCGGCTGCATTTACGCGCGGCAATGTCACAAGAACACGTGCCCGGTCGGAATTGCGAGTCAAGATCCGAAATTCCGCGAGAAATTCAAGGGCAAGCCCGAGGAAGCAATCGCGTTCTTCGAGTTCATCGCAAACGACGTGCGCCGCCGCCTTGCGAAGCTCGGCGCGCGCAGCCTCGAGGAAATTCACGGCCGCTCCGACTTGCTGCGCGTCGCCGATTCAACGCTCGCTCTCGGCGTCGACGTCGATCTAACGGAAGTACTGCGTCTTCCGGAACAAATGGTCGAGCCACGCGACGTTCCTCACGAAGAGGGCCATGTCGACGATCGCGCCTCGGCGCGCAACGAGCGCTTCGTGCTGACGCCTGCGGATCGTACGGTCGGCGCGCGCATCGCGCATGCGATCGTGCTGCAGCGCAAGAGCGGCGAAGACGTCCGCCCCATTACGCTGCGCTATCGCGGAACCGCCGGTCAAAGCTTCGGCGCGTTCATTACGAACGGGCTCACGCTCGAGCTCGACGGCGACGCGAACGATTTCGTCGGCAAAGGGATGGAAGGCGGGAAGATCATCGTCCGCTCGCCGGGCGAACCGCACGAACCAGCGATCGGAAACGCGTCCTTTTACGGTGCGCGCGGCGGCGAAGCGTTCGTCCGCGGCGCTGCCGGCGAGCGGCTCGCGGTGCGCAACTCCGGTGCAACGATCGTCACCGAAGGCGCCGGCGACCACGCCTGCGAGTACATGACGAAGGGGACGGTCGCGATTCTCGGTCCGATCGGCCGTAATTTCGCAAGCGGTATGACCGGCGGAACCGTCTTCGTTCTTGCGGCCGACCTTCTCGCGCCGCCGCACGAGGCGATGACCGCGATGAGTGCCGCGGATCCGGATGCCGGGCTTTTGCGCGACCTCTTGGAACGGCACCATGCGGCGACGAACTCGGCGTTGGCCCGCGAGCTCATCGCGTCGTGGCCGCAGTCCACCGAGAAGTTTCTGAAGTTCGCTCCGGCCGTGGTGGAAGCAGCCGCAGTCCCGGTCACGGCAAAAAGCCGCTAGTCGTCCTTGCCGGCCTCGCGCCCGAAGGCGCTCGTCGTTTCGTAGGCTCGACGTGCGTGGCCGACCATGTCCTGTGCCATTGCGCGCGCCTGCTCGGCGTTGGCGCGCATCGCTTCCGATCCTAATTTCATCAATTCTGAGACGTGTCCGAGCGCGCGATTGGTGTATTCCTGATTGAGCGCGGCCGTCTTCGAGGCGTGTTCGGCGAGCGTTTTCTGAAGCTCGCCGGCCGTGGTCATCGATTGCTCGATGAACGGCTTCATCTGTTCTGCGGATTGACTTGCGGCTTGCGTGACCTTGTTCTGAAGATCGCGTGCTTGGGCCATGATGCGTTCTGAGAGATCGGAGGGGTCCATGTGCGCATCCTTTCGTCTTTTGGTCGGGCGCCTTTGGCGCTTGTTCCGAGCTCATCCCCCGTCTGAGCCGCCTCACACTTTCTAAACCAGCGCAAGGTCGGGCAAGCTCAGGCGCGAACCGCTCGACTACCCACCAAGGAAGATAAAGTTGACAAATAGGGCGCGACGTTCGGCACTTTCAGCCGCGGGTTTGATGTTGATCGCGGGATGCTCCGGCGGAGGGCATTCTCTGGGTTCCGGGCCGCCATCCGGCGGCGGCACCGGTCCGTCGAGCCTCACCAACGGCGCGAAGGTGACGTTGAGCATTACGCTCGCCCAAAAACAGACGCTGAACGGCAAGCGTATCAGCAACAAAGCTCGGCCGACAGTTTCGAGTAAACGCGTCCCGAGCTTCGTGAGCCCATCGACGGCAAGCGTCGCGCTTACCGCGATGTACAACGGCGCGAGCGTCTTCACGACATCGATCTATCTTAGCCAGTGCACGAATTTGTACGTGGTCTACGAGTGCGCGACGAATCTTCCGGTTGGAACATATACGATCTACTCGAATCTCTACGATTCGAGCAATCATTGGCTCGGCACGAATCTGTACGCGAATCCGACTGCGCAAACGATCTATGCGAACGGCGCAGCGCCGTCGGTGTACAGCAATTATCTCACTGTGGATAGCCAAGCGATTGCACAGTACGTTTTTCTCGGAGCGCCCGATAATTGCGTCACAGTTAATTCGGGCACGTCTGCTGCGCCGATTTATCTTTTCGACGCCGGCGGAAACGAGATCATCGGACCGCTCGCAAATCCCCTTTCGGGTTTCGTAACGGCCGTAAACGGCGGCGGTCAAGGTACGTTTGACCTCTACACGGCGTCGACGTACGGCACCGCTTCAGCCGATCACCAAGTCATTTCCGATACGTCGGTTTACCAGCCGTTCGTCAACGTCGGCAGCTCGGAAGGCTCAGTCTTCCTGTACGGATTCACGTACAATATACCGGCGCTTTTCGGAGCCGGTAGTGCCGGCGCCGGCGGTTTCGAAACAGGCTCCGTCTCGAGCGCAGCTTATACGCAACTGACGATGGGGACGTACCAGGCTGTCCTCTTCACGCCAGGCAGTCCGACAGTCAACAGCTATGCGATTGAGGAGACCATTCCCGCGATCGTCGGCTGTAATCCCGTCACGTTTTACGGCGTATCGAGCCCGTCCCTCATTGGCGCGCTCATCGATTCAACGTCGGGTAAAGAAGTAGTCCTCGTCGACGGACAAAACGTCGACATCATCGGCGGATCAAATTCCCAGGTGTTCTCTACGTCCAGCGGCGTTCCGCAGCTCTATTTGCCGACGACGACCTACGCGCTCGGCAGCAATGAGACACCGGTTAATCTCTTCACGTCGCCTGACACTCAGGGCCGTTTCTTCGTCATCACAAACAATTCAAACAACGGCGGTAACGGTCAGGCCGATCAGTTCCTCGCCACGAGCGGCAGCACGGTCTATTCAGGATCGTATCAGTTCTCGTTCGCGGCGACGACGACGACGCGGATCTCTGGTGAGGGCGGCTCCGGGCAATACGCGCTCTACTACTCGAGCGGATCGAATAATCTGTTATACGGCGTCGATCGTACGAACGGCAACGTGTATCCGACCATCAACGCGTTTACGAGTGGAACCGTGTACACACTTCAGCCTTCCGGTGCAGGGTTTAATTACGTCTTCTTCCGCGGTTACGACAGTTTTTATGCGCAGTACTATTTGTGCTCGTTCGATCCCACGATCGGCATTGCGAAGCAAAGACTGCCTGACCGGTACCAGTCCGGATTCGAACCCGGTCAGCATCCGGTACGAGAAGTTGACGGGCGATATGCTTGTCGTGGACGGGGCCGTCATGAAAGAGTATTACGCAGACGTACCGCCGGCGAGCCTGGCCCAGACCGGCAGCTACACGTTCCCGACAAATCAGGCGCGCTTTACGCCGGGTGAGGCTACCCCTGGCTTCATCGGTGTTTACGACGGCACGTCTATGACGACGTTCTTGCAAGACGATCGGCGGCACGTGGACGGGCTACGGCTCAATTTATTGGCCGAACGCATGGGTCGTACCAATTCAGTGAGGATCGTTCGATAAAACGACGCGGGCATGCGGCCATTTCGGCCGCCGGGTTGTTTCTCATCGCCGGCTGTTCCGGCGGAGGACACGCGCTTGCGCCATCACCCTCCGGCGGGGGTGGCAACGGTGGTCTTGGACCGTCGTCGACGCTCACGAATCCCGCCAAAGTAACGCTGAGCTTCACGGTCCCGGCGCGACAGACTCAAGTGTCAAAGCGCGGCGCTGCGAGCTACCACCCGACGTCAGTTCGGCGCGTGCCCACTTGGATTAGTCCATCGACTGCGTACGTCGGTATTCAAGAGATGTACGGTGGACAGCAGGCCTTTTTCACCTATCTTGCGCTCTCGTCGTGCACATCCAACGTCTATACGTATCAATGCAGCACGAACTTGCAGGCCGGGACTTACGGCATCTACCTAAATCTGTACGACCAGAACATCAACCTACTCTCCACGAACGTCTATTCGAATCCGTCACCGACGACGATTTATGCGAACGGCTCGCAGTACCAGAACAACGTCTACGTTACGACGGCTGGTGTCCTCTCGAGCTTGCAGCTGGCCTCACCCCAAACGTGTTTCGCAGCCGGCGTTCAGCAGAGCATTCCGCTGTATGTGCTCGATTTCGACGGCAACACGATCGTCGGACCGATCGCCAATCCGCTGACGGCGAGTTTCACAGCCTACAATGGCGCAGGGCTCGGCGCGGTCAGCCTCTACGTGATGTACAACGGCTCGCCGGCCGCCGCGAACACATGGACGATGACCGATTCCTCGGTCTATGCTTCGCCGTACTTGTTTGTAACCGGCCAAGAGGGCGCAACCTTTATCGCCGCCAGCGTGGCGAACATTCCGTTGTACTTCAATAGTCAAGCGCCAACGTACTCAGGGAACGCCGGCTATGCCGCGACCGGCACGTACATCGCCTGGGGCCTCGACAACAATCCACAAGCAGACGGCATGTATCCGATCGCAATACAGCAGAGCCTCAATCAAGCCGTCACGTGCGAATCGGCGAACGGAACGGACGATGCCTTTATCGAGGTCGAGTCGTTCCTCGATCCCGTCACCGGCATGCCGTATCTCGTAACCGGCGACGCCTACAACAACATCGCGATCTTCGATGCCTATTCAACTGCAGATGCGTCGCACGCGTACACGTTCTTCCAGACCTCGAACGCGTACGGAAACATCGGACCCAAGTCGCAGCTCTACCAATCGTACGCGTTTACGCCCTCGAGTCCGTTCGTCAACGTCCTTACGTCGGCGGTGTGGCAAGGTCGGGTCAACCTGGTATCTTCGAGCACGATCGACTTCGACGATACCTCGAACGGCGCGATCTACAGCGACGGCGCCTATGGACCCTCGACCGTGCTCCTGAACTCGAGCACGCGGTTCGCTGGGAACCCGGGCAAGAGCGTGCTCTATTTCAACGACGTCGGAACGCCGTTCTTGTACGTGTTCAGCACCGGCTCGCCGCCGGGAGCCCAGGGCACGCCGATTGACTTCTCGTCGGGCTATCCGATCACGGGACAGATATATTCGATCTCGACTTCCGGTAACAACTCCGGCCTCGAACTCGTCCGTGGCGCTGACAGTACAAATGCCTTCTTTGTCTGCGCGTTCAGTTCGTCGGCGTTTACGGGCAGCGTTACCTGCCACGCCACGAGCAGCACGAACGCGAATCCCGTCAGCATGCAGTACGATCCCGGCTCGGGCGACGTCATGTGGGCAAGCGGCGGTACGAGTGCGTTCGGCCTCCCTGCGCATAATGTCACGCCGGCCACGTTCATTGCGAACTTCCCCGCCGCGCCAGCGATTTATACGCTCGCGCACAGCGCCGGAAGAATCTTGTCAGGACTCGAAGGCGTGCCGGGCGTAGCGGCATTTTATGGCGGCCCGCAAGCGAGCGGACCTTGCACTGGTACCGGCGAGGTCACGTGGCTGCGCTGGACGGGTGGCAATAGCTGGAGCTACCTCGCATCGATGTGCTGGCCGAATCACTACCTGACGCTAACGTATCCGTAGAGGCGCGCGCCTAACGCTTGCGCGAAGGGTCGCGCGGTGGCGATCCTAGCCTTCGGTGATAACGCACGAGCGTGGGCGCGCCGGTTCGACGAGATGGACGATCAGCTCATCATCGTCGATCCAACCGGAGCGTCTTCTGCATTTTTGACGGCAATCGAGACGAAAAAACGCGGCGAGCCGGTATTGGCTGCGATCGCAATCGACGAGCCGCGCGCTTCGCTCGCGTGGGCACTCTCGGGAAACGTCATCAACAAGCATCGCTATCGCGATGAACGCATGCAGATGTTCGAAGAGATCGCGAACCATCGCGCCGTCATCGACGGAAAACCGATGACCCAGATGTCGACGATCGATCCGCGCGCGATCGATACCTTACGTGATTTTGCGCGTATGGCCGACGTTCTCGTCGTGCGAAGCTGGTCCGAAGCGAATCGCGTGACGCGCATGCTCGGCATCGAGCCGGGAGAAGTACGCAGGGTCGTCTCGCGCAAACCGCTCGATTTGCCCGAGCCGAAGCGCGATGCCGGGAAAATCGTTCTTTGGGCGCCGGAACTGCAAGCGCCGCAATTGAGCTTGCTCGTCTACGGGCTGTTGGATTTTCACTTGCCGCTCGTCGTTGTTTGCAAGGGCGGAACGTTTCGCGATCCGGAGGTTGAAGTTCAGCGTCCGCACCAGGCCGCTGACGTCGTCGCAGATGCGGCCGTCGTCGTCGACGCGCAACTCTCCGATCCGCACGACGCGATCGAATTAACGCGACTCGGGCATCGTGTCGTGACGCCGATGACCAACGGTGCGCACGAATACGTTCCCGGCATCGCCGCCTATGTGCCTTGGATCCGGCGCAGCATTCGGGAAAGCGTTCAGGTCGCACTCGGCCGTCCACCCGCGACGATCTCCCCGCCGTCAGCACCCGAGCCGCTGCACGCACCGCAGCTTCGCACGAACGGACCGCTGACATCGATCGTCGTGCGTACGCACAATCGCCCGAGATTTCTCGAGCGTGCGCTGGGAAGCATCGCATCGCAAATGTATCGCGACGTCGAAGCGGTTGTCGTCAACGACGCCGGCGAGCCGGTCGACGAGATCGTCGCGCGCTTCCCGTTTGCGCGTCTGGTCGTCAACGAGAAGAATCTGGGAACGACGCCGTCTGCAAACGTCGGCCTACGCGCAGCGCGCGGCACGTACGTCGGACTCTTGGACGACGACGACATGCTCTTTCCCGATCACGTCGCTCGCCTCGTCGATGCGATGGAACGGACCCGGGGCGCGGCTGCGAACGCGCACGCCATTACCTGCTACCTCGAGCTTACGCCCTTTTCTGATTACGCCGTCTACGGATACCGCGTCGCGCTCGCGCGTCATATCGATCGCTCGGACATCTACGTGCGCGATCCGATTGCGCCGATGTCGATGCTGATGCGGCGCTCCGTGCTCGAGGACTTGGGTGGATTCGACGAATCGGTCGATTTCGCCGAAGATTGGGAGCTTTGGATCCGCATTGCCGAACACTACGATGTCCAGTACGTGCCATACGTAACCGGTATTTATTCCGTTCGAACCGACGCGACGAACACCGTCGTAACGCTCGCTGCGCGTTTCGGAAGCGCGTTCGCGCGGATCGTCGAGCTTCATCCGCTCGTCGAGCGTCCGCAAATCGACGCGATGCGCCAACAGATGATCGATCAGCATCGCGGCGTCGATATGACACCGCGCTGGGGGACGCCCGCGATTCGTTTCGAGCCGCCGCGGCCATTGCCGTGATCAAGGCATTTGGAGAGCGCGCTCGCCGGTGGGCAAAGAGCGCGCAGGCTGACGGCAATGTCATCGCCGCAGACGAATCCGCGTTTCTGGAAGCGATCCTCGAAGGCGTGCGACGGCGCGCGCGGGGCGAGCGTTTCGCCGTCGCAATGTTTCTCGACGAAGATCCAAACCGGTTCGCGCGTGCGTGGGCCGCGAAGCTGTTGAGCTCTGCGAAAACATTCGATGAGCGCCGTGGCGTTTGCGGTGCGATCGCGATGGGCGCGATCGTGGTCGACGGAAAGCGGCAGATGGAACTCGGCGGCCTCGCCGGAGAAGCGCTTGCACTTGCGCGTGCACTCTGGTCCCTTGCCGATGCGGGCGTCGTCGTGTCGGAATCGGCCTACACGCGGCTCGCGTTCTTGTTCGGGCGTTGGCACAAATCGCGTACCGAGGTCGTACAAGGCGACGTAACGGTCCCCGAGCCGCTCGGTCCGCCTGAGGACGCCGATCACGTCGTCATCTGGGCGGGAAACCGGAGCGCCGACGAGATCGCGATTACGTTGTGCGCGCTCGAGGAGCTGACATCTGCCCGTCTATGTCGTCTGCAAAGGCGGAAAGATTCCCGAGACGATTCACCGCGCGACCGTCGCGCAAGCCCAAGCGTTGCTCCGTTCGGCCGCTGCGATCGTCGATACGAGTGACGATCAACCCGGGACCGCGCTGGCGCTGGCGCGCTTCGGTGTTCCGCTAGCAGTTGCGCGCACGACCGGTGCGAACGAGTTTCTCGGCAGCGTTGCGACCTACGACGGCTGGAACCGCGATTCGATACTGGCTGCGTACGCTTGCGCGCACTCGGCAACGCTCCACCGATCGCGGCGATGCCGCCGCCGTTGCCTGCCAAGACCTCGAAGCGTCGCGCGAATGCCGCCACGGTCCGGGAGCGCGCGCCGCGCGTCAGCGTCATTACGCCGACCTACAATCGCCGCACGCTTCTGCCGCGCGCCCTCGAGAGTATCAAGCGGCAAGACTATCCGTCGATCGAGATGATCGTCGTCAACGACGCCGGCGAAGACATCGCCGACATCGCGGAGCCTTTCGGCGCGACGCTCGTCAGACGGGAGTCGAACGGCGGCCATGGCGCCGCACTCAATTCCGGAATCGAGCGCGCTTCGGGCGAGTTCATCGCGTTCTTGGACGACGACGACATCTTTTTCCCCGATCACGTCTCCTCGCTCGTCGATGCGCTGGTGCGTTCGCGCGGGATGGCTGGGCACGCGGATGCCTTGATGGGAATCCGCGGCGCACCGGATGAGCTCGTCGGTTTTGCCGCCGGCGCAGTGTCGGGCGTCGATATCGAAGAGGCGCTGGTCGTCTGCCCGTTTCTCGGAATGATATCCGCGGTCATCAGCCGCGACGTCTTCGGCGAAATAGGGTTGTTCGACACGGCGCTTTCACCCAACGACGACTACGAGATGATCTTGCGTATCGCGTTGCGATACGACTGGATTCACGTCGACCGGGTCACGTCGCTGTGGTCGTACGGTGGTGACTATACGCACTGGCTGCAGCGGACCGGGGCTGCCTACGCCGGTCTCTATGAGGAGGCGTACAAGCGGCACCCCTTCCCGGATCGCCCGCTGCTCGCCATCCGGCGGCGCGAATTCGTAGAGAATATTCGAGCCAAGAGCGGGGTCGTTCTAAACGTCACCAGCACGCGCTTGACCAAGCCTGCACGATTAAAGGAAGAAGGCCCCCTCGGCAAGTGAGCGGCGGCACACGCTCCAACGAGGGCGACCGCTCGTCTTCGCGAAACCGTGACCCCTATATGAACGCGCGCAAAGCTACCGCTGCGGTTTCGGCGGCTGGATTTATTCTTATTGCTGGGTGCGGCGGGGGCGGCAAAATGGGCGGCGGCTCGCTCCCGAGTTCGCCAAACAACGGCTTGCACAACGACACCCAACCTGCGAATTCATCGCGGGTTGCGACTTACGTTTGCAATTCCTCGACGCGTCAGCGCGGTTTGGTCGACGCCGGCTTACCAGCCCGCATATAAGCAGCGGCGTGCGAAAGCGTTCACGCCGAAAAAAGCTCCGTTGTCGATGCGGCGCAAACCGCAGTATATCAGCCCCGGGCTGATCGGCGGGTCGATCTCGATTTTCATTTACCAGGGCGCGAATCTGGCCCTCACGCAAGGACCGTTCACGGCTGGGACGACGTACGGCGCGTACGATTTTTACTGCGCGTACAGCCAGACTGCCCAGGAAATTGTCTGCACCAACTATTCGAACGTTTTCGCGCCGTTGGGCAGCGACACGTTCTACGCTTCAATGTACGACTCGGCCAATCACTTGTTGTCGGTCACGCCGGGAATGCCCGGAACGAACTTCGTTACGGCAACGCAGCCGGCGTACACGATTACGTCCGTCGGGATATCCGAGTCCGATCGCGATTCAAACCTACGCGGTCGCAGCGTACCTCGCGATCGATGCGCCGACGTCGTGCGTCGATCCAAGCGGCTCGCCACTTGTGGCTGAAGCATTCATCGCGGACGCCGCAGGGTATCCCGTCAGCGGCAATCTCGCGAATCCCGTTACGATCGGCCTCACCGGCAACTTTGCGCTCTACAACCTGTACGCGCAGCCGGTGACGACGCCATACACGGTCTCCGGTACGTACGGCGCGTTCTCCGAGTTCGAGTTCGCTGCTTCTGCCAGCGGCAGCAGTAGCGTTGTCAGCGTCAGCGCGAGCACGGGCGCGTTCGGTATCAATCTTACGTCGAGCTCATCGAGGAGTCTGTACGCCGTTGACCGGCTTGCGCGTTTCGCCGTCGACGAGCGGGATCAACGTCGTCGGTCTCGTCGATTCCGGCCCGAGCGCGTACAACTGCGGCACGCTTCCGTTTGCAAACTACACGACGGGCGCACCAATCACTTCGTTCTCCAACCCCGTTGCGATTGGAGAGGATGACTACGCTCCGGGCGTGGGTGTTCTCGATAGCGTCTCTGGTACGCCATATCTCACTCTCGTCGAACTCGACCGGTACGCATTCGGCGATTTCCTGGAGACCGGCGGCATCATCAACGCCATGCCGGCAGTCCCCATTCAGGTGGCGGGACACAATCCGCTTGCGCTCGCCGTTTCGCCCAGCGAAGGCGTCGGCAGCGGGATGATTTACATTCTGAATGCGGACGGCTCGATCCAAGCGGTAAACGACAACAATTTCACGTCCATCTCGACCTCTACGCTCGAACCGGCTGGAACCATCAGCGGCCCCGTCGATATCGCCAACATGTGGAACGTGACGAGTCAAGGCCTAAACTTGGGCTCCGACTACGTCTTTGCGACGAGCTCGAATTCGTCCAACCTTTACGAGTTCGAGAACGCAAACACGTCTCCAACGCCAAACCCGATATCGTTGGCAGGAAATGGCGGGCTGGTCACGCCGACGACGTACGCGATCTCCGCGGATAACATCGACAATAACGGCTATCTTTCGTTCCTCGCGTTCGATACCGGCAACGCCAACCAGCGATCGATCGTGAGCTGCATCGCGGAAAATTGCTCGTTCCTCGCTTCCACTACGTTTTCGGCCAGCGCTAATTTGGGCGGTGGACAAACGACGTTCAACTACAGCGGAGCGACGCTCTACGGTCTCGTCGCCAACGGGACGAACGTTGACCCGTTCTTTATGCCGTTCGACGGGAACCCGCAGCCGACAAGCGCACCCCTGCCGGCGTTCGGGAGCACCGTTACGCAGGTGACCACGGCCTACGACGGCCTTTGGAACGGTATCAGCACCGGCGGGCTCGTGCAGTTCTTCTACAATCTCGGCGGCACGGTTGCCGGATCGATCAGCGGCTCGTATGCCACGATCGTGAGTCCGGTCCCGTACACAGCCTTCGGTTGCGGTAACTCTTGCTGACCTCTTAGGAATTTCGTCCCGGCGTCGAAAGGCGCGGAGATGATCGCCACGCCGTCGCGCGACGTTATCGACCGCCTTCGGCTTGCGGTTGGTGCCGCGCATTGCATCACGGATCCGACCGAACTGCGGACCTACGAATCCGACGGCCTAACGGGCTATCGCGTTCGCCCAGGGATCGTCGTGCTCCCGAACACGACCGAACAAGTCGCGGACTGCGTCGCGGATTGCGCGCGACGCGAACATGCCGGTCGTGCCGCGCGGTTCGGGAACTGGGCTTTCCGGCGGCGCGCTGCCGACCGAAGGCTGCCTCGTCGTCGGACTCTCGCGCATGAATGCGATCATCGAGGTCGACTTGCCGAACCTGCGGATGCGCGTGCAACCGGGCGTCATCAATCTTGCAATGAGCGCGTATCTCGCGCCGCTCGGCTATTACTATGCGCCCGATCCAAGCTCGCAAAGCGTCTGCTCGATCGGCGGAAACGTCGCCGAGAATTCCGGCGGCGCGCATTGTCTCAAGTACGGATTCACGACGAATCACGTCGTCGCGGTCAAGATGGTCCTCGAAGACGGGAGCATCGTCGACGTCGGCGCCGAGCACGGCGATCCGCTCGGCTACGATCTCACAAGAGCCATCGTCGGCAGCGAAGGGATGCTCGGAATCGTGACCGAGGCCGTGGTGCGGATTCTGCGCAAGCCGCAGTCGACGCGAACGCTCTTTGTAACGTTTCCGACGACCGATGAAGCCGGAGAGGTCGTTTCGAAAATCATTGCCGCAGGGATCGTTCCGGCTGCAATCGAGATGTGCGACACGCTTGCGATCGAAGCGATCGTGGCAGCCACCGGCGTCGATTGGCCGCGCGACGTCGGTGCGGTTCTGTTGATGGACGTAGACGGCGTCGAAGCCGAAGCCGCGCACACGGCTTCGGAAGCAGAACGAATCGCGAAGGCGTCCGGCGCAATCGAGATTCGGACGCCGCGCGATGTATTCGAGCGCGATTTGATGTGGAAGGGCCGAAAGAGCGCCTTCGCTGCGGTTGGGCGGATTAGCCCTGATTACTACGTCGGCGACGGCGTCGTCCCGCGGCGATTCGATCGGACCGGTCTTGCGCGAAATTGCGGAGCTGGCCGCACGCGAAGGCGTGCGCGTCGCAAATGTCTTTCATGCCGGCGACGGAAATCTGCATCCGCTCGTGCTCTACGATGCGCGCAAACCGGGTGAATCCGAACGCGCCGAACGCGTCTCGGGCGAGATCTTGCGCATCTGTATCCGCTACGGCGGCTCGATTACGGGCGAACACGGCGTCGGCCACGACAAGCAGTTCTACATGGGCGAACTCTTCAGTGACGACGATCTCGAAACGATGAATCGCGTGCGTTGCGCGTTCGATCCAGGGCGCATTTTCAATCCCGCGAAAGTTTTTCCAACGCCGCGCTTATGCGGGGACCGGCCAGGGCCGTACGTCGCGCATGAAACCGAAAAAGACGGGATCTGGCCGGACGCGGGTGACGCAAACACTCAAACCGAAATCCGTCGAGGAGCTGAGCGACACCGTGCGCTCGACCGAGCGATCGAGCGATTGCGACGATCGGCGCTGGGACGGCGCTCGGCTTTGGGAATCCGGCGACGCGCGAAGATATTGCGCTTCGCACGCGCGGACTGAACCGAATTGTCGATTACACGCCCGAAGATCAAGTCGTCGTCGTCGAAGCCGGTGATAACGTCTGCGCGAGCTCCAGAGCCGAGCTGGGCAAGCGCGGTCAGCGTCTGGCGATCGAGTCCGCTCGGCGGCGACGACGCGACGATCGGCGGGATGCTTGCGACGAACGCGTACGGCCCCGCAGCGCTGCGCTACGGAACTCTCAAGGATCTGATCGTCGGGATCGAGCTGGTGCGCGCCGACGGCGTGATCGCGCACGCCGGTGGCAAAGTCGTGAAGAACGTAGCCGGATTCGACATCTCGAAACTCATGGTCGGCTCGCTCGGCACGCTCGCGATCATCACGAAAGCGACATTCCGCGTGCATCCGCTTCCGGAAAGCACCCGCCGGCTTGTATTCAACGCCAAGATCGACCGGGTGTTTCCGTTCGTGCTCGCATTGCGCGAAGCACAGCTCGAGCCGGCATCGATTTCGGCGCGGATCAACGGCGATGAGCGCGATAGTAGAGGTTGTGTTTGAAGGCTTCGGCCCCGGCGTCGAAGCGCAGAGCGTAGCGTGCATCGATGTGGCACACCACTCCGCTTGTCATCCCGAGCGTAGCGATGCGGAGCATCGCGTAGCCCGTGCCCCGGAGGGTATCGAGGGACAGCGCAAATACACGCTCAAGGCAACATTTCCGCCGTCGGAATTTGAACGCATCGCTCGCGAGATCAACGGTGAGGCGTTGGCGTATCCGTCCCTCGGTGTTATATATTTCAACTGTCCCTCACTCGAGCGCGCGCAAACACTGCGCGCCACTTTCGAATCGCTCGGTGGGACGCTCGTCGTGCAAGACATGCCCGCAGAGTGGCGCGGGAAGATCGATGCGTGGGGGATGCCGCCGCCGGCGTTCAAGCTGATGCGCGCGCTCAAAGAGCGCTTCGATCCGGGATATCGTCTCAATCCCGGACGTTTCGTGGGAGGCCTGTGAGCACGCGAACGCTACGCCGATCTGATCTCGGATTGCGTGCACTGCGGCTTCTGTTTGCCGGCATGCCCGACGTATCGTTCGTGGGGCGTCGAGATGGATTCGCCGCGCGGCCGGATCGACTTGATGAAAGGCGTCGAGGAAAACGCGATTCCAGCTTTCCGAGATCGTGCGCACGCACTTCGATCAGTGTCTCGGCTGCATGGCGCTGCGTCACCGCTTGCCCTTCCGGCGTGCGCTACGATCTACTGATCGAATCGACGCGTGCGAAAGTCGAAGCGCAGACGAAGCGCTCGTTCTTCGATCAGCTCTTCCGCGACTTCGTGTTTTCGATATTCCCGTATCCGGCGCGCCTGGCGTTTCTTCGCGGGCCGCTGCAGCTCTACGTTCGAAGCGGATTGCAAGCGCTGGTGCAGCCGTTCGGGAATCCTCGAGTCTCTTGCCGGCTCGGCTCGCAGCAGCTTGCCGATCTTGCTCCGCCGGCGGCAGCGCGCGAAGAATTGCCTGCGCACGTCGACGCACGCGGAACCAAACGCATGCACGTCGGACTCGTCGCAGGATGCGTGCAGCGTGTCTTCTTCCCGAACGTGAACGCTGCGACGCTGCGCGTCCTTTCCGCCGAGGGTTGCGAAGTCGACGTTCCCGAGGATCAGGGTTGCTGCGGCGCGCTCTCGCTGCACTCCGGGCGTGAAGAAGAAGCCAAAGGCTTTGCGCGTGCGCTGATCGACCGCTTCGAGCAAGAGCCGTACGACGCGATCGTCGTCAATGCGGCCGGCTGTGGGTCCGCGATGAAAGGCTACGGCGAGCTGTTCGCGAGCGATCTCGCATATCGCGAGAAAGCGGCAGCGATTCGCGTCGCGCGTCCGCGACATCAACGAGCTGCTTGCCGGTCTCGAACCGCAGGCGCCGCGTGGACGAATCGATGCGCGCGTCGCGTATCACGACGCCTGTCATCTCGCGCACGCGCAGCGGATCCGGACCGAGCCGCGCCGTTTGCTGCAGCAGATTCCCGGTCTCGAGCTGTGCGAGATTCCGGATGGCGATCAGTGTTGCGGAAGCGCTGGAACGTACAACCTGTTCGAGCCGGAAAGCGCGCGCGAGATCGGCGATCGCAAAGCCGACGCCGTCCTGAAAACCAACACGCGCCTGATCGCGAGTGCGAATCCGGGTTGCACGCTCCAGATACAATCGCGATTACGCGCGCGCGGTGAATCGATCGAATCGATGCACCCGATCGAACTGTTGGACCGCTCGATTCAACTCGGCGCATAAAAAAAGAAGCCCCTGATTGCTCAGGGGCTTCGCGGGTTGCTTATCTGTGCGGTGGCGGTATTGGTACCGGCATCGGCGGTGGTGTCGGAGCCGCAGACGGTGCCGGTCTGCGGTTTCCTATCATGATTGCCGATTGATGATCACCACGCTCGCTGTCGGAGACGGTGTCTGGCGTTGCTGATGGTGCAGCCGATACGCCGGAGTTCGGTTGACTTGCGGCTGCCGCGAGGCCACCGGCTGCTGCGGCTGCTGCTGCACCCGTAACGACTGCGGTTCCGGCTGCAGAGCCTGCCGCTGCCGACGTGCCCGCCGAGATTGCACTCGAACCTCGCACCTGCGGCTGCGCTTGCAGTCGACGAGAGCGTACCACCGACGCCGAGTGCGGCGCCGGAGAGGACGAACTGACCGACTACGACACCGTTCACCGTAACGGTTGCTGTGAAGCCTTGCGCCAAGGCTTGGAAGACGACTTGCACTTGCGAGACGAGACGCGGTTCGGGCGCCATGTTCGCGAGCTGCTGTTCATCGTTCGGATCCGCGCGCAGGAAGAGCTTCAGATCGTTTGCGTTCCCGTTCATCGGGAGATACGAGGTCTGCATCTTCGCGGCTGCGACTTGAACGTCGTTCGGCGTGGTCGAGACAGTCGTCGAAACTTGCGTGACGTCCGACTTCACGGTGCCGAGACCTTCGGTACCGCGAACAGCGATCTGCGATGTCGGCGTTACGAACTTATAGTTCGAGACGCCGCCGGCCGGATGCTGAACCTTGAAGCGGAACGATCCGTTGAGAATCGTGATTTGATTTTCACCGGTACCCGGATCGTGGAATGCACCGACTTGAATCGTCGCGGCTTGCGCGATACGAATGACCGACGAATCGGGCATCACCAAGTCGGCGACGCCGCTCCCGTGTGTCACGACATATGAGTTGTCCGGGACTGCTTGCTGTCCCGTGATCGGAATGAAGGGTGTGTTGGCGCCCGTTTGATAGCCGACATCGCCGGAAACCCGAACGACCGTCTTTTCAGTGACGGCACGACTAACATGGGGGGCTTGCATCAACACAAAAGCCGCGGCTAACGCTACTGAAAGTAGACGTCCAATTACGCGGTGACCCCGGCCCAAAAACATTCCTACCTCCCTGACGAGAAACCGCCGGTGCAACATTGATTGGTTGTTCGGCTGACGACCGTCCCCTGCGTGGCGAAGGAAACCTGTGAGGCCAATCGTTTATTGGAACCGGTAACGTGAGTCACATCACCAGCTACGAAGCCCTGCGGGAGGCCTGGCAAAAGGCCAGTACCCGGCGGGGTTTTCGGTTCCGCGAGGTCCCCTGCGATAGCGGCGACCGCAGCTTGATGCTGGTCGAGCTCGGGCCCCGCGGAAGCCCCGTCGCCCACCTCACGTCCGGGGTCCACGGCGACGAGCCGGCCGGGCCCTGGGCGCTGCTTTCCTGCGTCGAGGCGGGTCTGCTCGACTCGGCATTTGCATATCGCATTTGGCCGTGCACGAATCCGAGCGGTTATCGCGCCGGAACGCGCGTCAATGCCGAAGGAAACGACGTCAATCGCAGCTTCAGCGAGGCCGCGTCAACGCCGGAGTCGCGCGCGATAATGGCCGAAAACCGCGAGCGCCGCTTCGCGGTCGCGATGGACTTGCACGAAGATTTTGAAGCCGAGGGATTCTACTGTTACGAACCGGTCGTCGACGGATGCGCGCCGCTCAGCGAAGCAATTTTGGAAGCGATCGAGCTGGCCGGCTTTCCTTTACAATCCCTGGACCATCTTTTCGATCTCGGGTATCCGCGCGATCCGGGTAAAGCGGATCGCTTGCGGACGCTCGAGCGCGGACGCGTCTTGGTCAACGCCGGGGCAGAAATGCGGCTGTTTCCGGGGCTGCCGCTCTCGCTCTACCTCTTACGTTCGGCGACGAGGTCGCTACGTCACGGCAGAAACGCCACGCCGGCGTTTGTGGGAAGATCGTATAGCGATGCATCGTCTTGCCGTAACCACGGCCCTGGCGGGGGCGAAATCTCTGCTCGCGGAAGCGCGACCGCATGCCTGAGCGGGATAGCCTTGAAGTCGACGTTCTCTTCGTAGGGGGCGGCCCGGCGAGCTTGGCCGGTGCAATCCGATTGCGCCGTCTTGCCGCCGAGGCCGGGCCATGAGATCTCGGTCATGGTGATCGAGAAAGGCGGCGAGATCGGCAATCACGGGATTTCGGGCGCCGTCCTCGATCCGCGCTCGTTCGATGAGCTGTTCGTGGATTGGCGGACGCAAGCGCCGGTCGAAGCAGCGGTTTCGAGTGACGAACTCTGGTTTCTCACGCGCATCCGGCAAGATCAAAGCGCCGATCGTTCCTCCGATGCTCGACAATCGCGGCAAGTACGTCGCGTCGCTGCAAAAGTTGACGAAGTGGATGGGCGAGCAGGCCGAAGCCGCGGGCGCCGACGTGTTTCCGTCGTTTCCGGGACAAGAGCTGCTGTGGGACGGCTCGCGCGTCATCGGCGTGCGTATCGGCGACAAGGGCGTCGACAAGAACGGTCAACCAAAATCGAATTACGAGCCCGGCCCCGATCTGCTTTGCAAAGATCACGATCCTTGGCGAAGGCCCGCGCGGTACGCTTGCAAAGCAGGCGATTCCGAAACTGAATCTTGCCGACGGGACGCGAGCCCGAAGTCTACGCGACGGGCGTCAAAGAGATTTGGCAGTGCAAACCGGGCAGCGTTCCGGCCGGCATGGTGATTCACACGATGGGCTTTCCGCTTACCAGCGACGAGTTCGGCGGCGGCTTCGTCTACGGAATGAAAGACGACGTGCTCGACGTCGGCTTCGTGACGGGGCTCGACTATCGCGATCCGCAAACGGATCCGCACAATAATTTTCAGCGCTTCAAGACGCATCCGGCGATCAAACGCATGCTCGAGGGTGCGAAGCTCTTGCGTTACGGCGCCAAAGCGATTCCCGAGGGCGGACTCTACGCGATGCCGCGGCTTTATGCCGATGGCTTGATGTTGATCGGAGACACCGGCGGCTTTCTGAACGGGATGCGTCTCAAAGGCATTCATCTTGCCGTCAAATCCGGAATGCTTGCTGCGGACGCCGCCTTCGCCGCGCTTGCGCAAGACAAGAGCGACGCCGAAGCGCTCTCGGCGTACCAGCGCGCATTCGAAGGCTCGTGGGCCTACAAAGAGCTGCACGCTGCGCGCAACTTCCATCAAGGTTTCGAAGGCGGTCTGTTCCTCGGTATGCTCAACGCCGGACTCGGGACGCTGTTCGGCGGCAGAGGCTTTGCGGTGCGCGACCGGCTGGCCGGCGAGCCTGGATATTCGCGCATGCAGAAGATCACCGAGCATCCGCGGCCGGTGCGACCGCGCGTCGTCGCCGACAACGTGCTCACGTTCGACAAAGTGACCGACGTCTTCAACTCCGGAACGATGCACGACGAGGATCAGCCCGTCCATCTGCACGTTGCCGACACGAATATCTGCGCGCAGAAGTGCACGCACGAGTACGGCAATCCGTGCCAGTATTTTTGTCCGGCGGCGGTCTACGAGCCGCACTTCACTGCGTCGAGTGACGGCAACGTCGAGGGCCGCCTGCAGATCAATTTCTCAAACTGCGTGCACTGCAAGACTTGCGACATCATGGACCCGTATCAGATCATCACATGGGTGCCGCCGCAAGGCGGCGAGGGGCCGGTCTACACGGGTCTATAGCATGAAACTGATCGTCAACGGCGGCGAGCGCAGCGTAAGCGAGGGCCTGACGCTTGCGCAGATCTTGGATGAATTCGGGCTAACCCCGAGTTACGGCATGGCGGTTGCCGTGAATGACACGGTCGTGCCGCGCGGACGGCTGCAGGATTATCGTCCAATGGACGGCGATGCAATCGAAATTATCAACGCAGTAGCTGGTGGATAAAGTCATGCAAGACGACGTTTTGAGAATAGGCAAGTACGAGTTTTCGTCGCGACTGATCGTCGGAACCGGAAAGTATCCGTCGCTCGACGTGATGCAGCAGGCGCATGCGGCCAGCGGCACGCAGCTCGTCACGGTTGCCATTCGCCGGATTCACCTCGACGATCCGAGCGGAAAAACGCTGCTCGACTATCTCGATCGCGACCGGTATAAGATTCTTCCGAACACTGCGGGCTGCTACAACGCAAAAGAAGCGATCCTGACCGCGCATCTCGCGCGCGAAGCGCTGCAGACGGATCTGATCAAGCTCGAAGTGATCGGCGATTCGCAGACGCTCTATCCGGATACGCGCGAGACGATCGTCGCCGCGGAAGCCTTGATTCGCGACGGCTTCACGGTATTGCCGTACATCGTCGACGATCCGATCGCGTGCCAGCGTCTCGAAGCAGTCGGCTGCGCCGCCGTGATGCCGCTCGCGGCGCCGATCGGCAGCGGCCTCGGCGTCTGCAATCCGTACTCGATTCGCATCATCAAAGAGCGCGCAAAGGTTCCGGTCATCGTCGATGCCGGCGTCGGAACGGCGAGCGACGCGGCAATAGTCATGGAGCTCGGCGCGGATGCGGTGCTCATGAATACCGGTATCGCGGCTGCCAAGGACCCGGTGCGCATGGCGCACGCGATGCGCTTGGCCGTCGAAGCCGGACGCCTGGCGTTTCTGGCCGGACGCATGGAGAAGCGGCTCTACGCGAACGCCTCGAGCCCGATGACCGATCTCATTTCAGTCAAAATCGTAAATCAGGCTTTTCGCGCTTCGACGAACCAGTGGACCTTGCCGGGTGGTTCGTCCTCGAGATGAGCCCATTTGCCGACGATCGCATCGACATTCAACCTCGTCGATTGAGACGATAACGAGCGGGCGAAGCAGCTCGAGGATTCCGTCGCGATCGAAATACGCGTGCGGAACGCCCTGTTCGGGGCCATCGCCCGGCGCGAACGTTTGCGCGTCGAGTGCGTCGCCGAAACCGATAGCGGACGTCCTGAATCGACCCGAATGTCAGAAACGCCGGCGCGCTGGCCTGGAGGACCCGCGCCAGCTCGGCGATGCCCAGCCTGATTTTCGATGCGGTTCCGTGCAGATATGCGTGTGTCGACAGGGCGCCCGCGAAGTGACGCGGGGGATACGCGAGCTGCGTATACGGCGTTTCATCGGGTATCGCAACGACGCTGAGCCCAGCCTCCTTGAGCGCACGCGAATTGCGACCATGGCCGTCGCCGACGACGACGATTGGGCCAGCTGCCCTTAGCGACACGTTCGTAGAGTCGCTGCGCCAAAGGGTGCGCGTTTTGGAAAGTGCCCGCGGCGGCGGGCGACGAAGAGGCGTCAGCCATGGTTCAGCAACCCCTGATTTTGGTCGTGGGTGGCGATAAACTTGCCCTTCGGGTCACCGAAGAGCTTTGCGCTACGGCGGGTCATCGTGTTGCGCTCATGTGGCATCACGATCCTGAGATTGCTGCATACGCCGAGAAGTTGGGCGCCGAGTTCCTCGGTTTCCCGCCGAACGACTTCGACAGCTTGCACGCGGCCGGCGTCGATGAAGCTGCGTCGATCATGGCGCTCTCCGATGACGATCGCCTGAATCTGCAGGTCGCGCTAAAAGCGCGCGACATCAATCCGAAGATTCGCGTCGTGCTCCGACAGTTCAATCGTCAGCTCGGGCCGAAAGATCGCGCAGAATCTTCCCGATTGCTCGGTCGTTTCGCTCTCCGGCCATGCGGCAGCGACGTTCGCGGCCTGCGCCGTCGATCGTTCGGTCTTTTACGCGGTGCAATTTCCCGATCTCGACGGTCCGCTGGTGGCTTTTGCACGCAGGCCCGCATCGGTGTTCGGTGAGATCAACACGCAAACGATTGCCGAGCTGGAAGCCCAGCACAAGATTCGCATCGTCGGTTATAACGGCATGGATTTCTTCGTGCCGGGTATCATCCCGCGGCCCGAAGACGAAGTCGTTCTTTTCGGCGACGTTGCAACGCTCGAGGCACTCGTTCCAAAACGTCAAGTCGTTATCGAACGCCGGCCATGGCGCGAAGTCCTCAAAGAAATTCCCGGCATTCTGCAAACCGTTTTATCGCAGGCTCGATCCGATCATCAAGATGGTCGCCGTGATCGCAACGTGTTTGTTCGTGGCATTCAGCACGTATTTCAATTTCGTCTATCACAAAGATCCCGTAACGGCGATCTACTTCGTGCTCACGACGATGACGACCACGGGGTACGGCGATATTACGCCGATCGACAAGGGACCGATTCCGATGCTGATGGCAAACGGCTTGATGATCGTCGGAACGATCTTGACCGGTATCTTCATCGCGTTCATGGCCGAAGGTTTCAGTCGCGCGCAATACGTCGCGACGCAAGGCTTGCGGCTGCTCAAACACAAGGACCACATCGTCGTCGTCGGGACGGGGCAAGTCGGAACGCGCGTCATCGATTACTTGGTCGAGCTGCGCAAGAAAGTCGTCGTCATCGATCCGAGTCCGGATACGACGATCGTCGATCGTGTTCGCAATCGCGATTTCACGTTGCTCACCGGCGACGCGACGCGCGAAGAAGTTTTGCAAATGTGCAATCTGATGGAAGCACAGTCGGTCGTCGCGTTGACCGGAAACGAGACGGCGAATCTCGAGGTTGCGCTCGGCGCGCGTGCTCGCAATCCCGATCTTCCCGTCATCATGCGCGTTCAAGACGAGACGTTTGCCCGACTCGTCGAGCATCAGTTCAGTCTCGATCACAGCTTCTCGACGTCTGAACTGTCGGCACCAGGCTTTGCCGGTCTGTCCCGGTTCCCGGGAACGCGCGGCCGGATCGCCTACGGTGACGAGACGTATAACGTCGGTGAGCGACTGCAAGGCGAAGTCCCTCAGCCGCCACCGGCTCAAGATTGCATTCCGCTCTGTGTCTGGCGGGAGAGCGGACTCGTGCTCATCACCGATTTCGGCCAGATGAAGCCTTTCGACCGGCTCCTTTTCCTCGTGCCGCTCTCGCAGTTCAAGGCCAAACCCCCGGCCCCCAAGACTGAACCCGAAGACGCGGCCGAAATGGAAACGGCGGCGACAGGTTAAAAGGAAATCCTGCTTGCTTAATCTGTTTTTTAGGCGGGACCTATACGCATGCTAGGCGCAGGCGATCGCGTCCCCGACGTTTCCGTTAAGAATGAAGCCGGCGATGACGTTTCGCTCGGCTCGTTCGCGGATTCGCGCACCGTCGTGTACTTTTATCCGAAAGCCGACACGCCCGGATGCACCAACGAGTCGCAGCAGTTTCGCGACTTGTACGCAAAGTTCAAGAAGAAGGCAACTGAGGTCGTCGGCGTCAGCCGCGACGCGATCGCATCGCAGAAGAAGTTCAAAGAAAAGTACGGTCTGCCGTTTCATTTGCTGGCGGATACCGACTCGAAGATGTGCGATGCATTCGGCGTCATCGTCGAAAAGAACATGTACGGCAAGAAATCGATGGGAATTCAGCGCGCGACGTTCGTCCTCGAAAAAGGCAAGATCGTGCGGGTCTGGCCGAAGGTCTCAGTCGAGGGTCACGCGGCCGAGGTGCTGTCATCGCTAAACTAAGCGGCATCTCTCTGACAGTCCTCGGCTCGAGCTCCTCGATTCCGCGACCGTCGCGAGCGTGCAGCTCGTATCTCTTTTTCAACGGAACTAGCGGTGTCGTCTTCGATCTCGGCACCGGTTCGTTCGCCAACATGCGCGAGCACTTGGATTATGATTTGGTCGATCACATCGTGATCAGCCATATGCACGCCGATCACTTCTTCGACGTCATCCCCCTGCGCTACGCGCTTCTCTACGGTCCGCGCAAGCGCTCGACGAAGGTACAGCTGTGGCTTCCGCCGGGCGGTGAGGCGCAGCTTCGCGAGCTCTCGAATTCGTTTGCGGACGAAGGCGCCGGGGACTTTCTCAAGGTCTTCGATATCGAGACGTACGATCCGCAAAAATCGATCCAGCTCGCAGATACGAAAGTAAGCTTCGTCCCAACCCGTCACTACATTCCGACGTTTGCCTTGCGCTATGAGTGCAACGGCACGGTGGTAACGTACTCAGCCGACACCGCACCCGACGAAGGCGTCGCGCGGCACGCGAGCGACAGCAATCTGTTCATCTGCGAGGCGACGCTGACCGCAAACGAAGTCGAACACGGAATGCGCGGGCATTCTTCAGCGCGCGAGGCCGCAGAAATGGCGAAGAAGGCGGGCGTCGGCCATCTGATGCTCAGCCACTATCCCGCCGAGACATCGCAGGAAGAATTGATCCTGCACGCACGTAGCGTCTTCAGCGGAAAGATTTCCGTGGCTGACGATCATACGAGGATGGCTGTCTAGCCTAGTTCTCCGTTTTGGCCCGACCTTGCGGAAGCGAAAACTGTAAGAGCGCGTTGACCGGCGCGAGCTCGCGCGCGATGACCGCGTAAACCGTGACGTCCAGACCGAGCTCAATCAGGCGCCGCTTCGCGTCGAGTACTTCGCGTCCCGAAGTCACGACGTCCTCGAGCAGCAGCACGCGCTGGCCGCTCTCGAAGCCGCCTTCAACGTACTCGTCGGCGAACGCGCCGTACGATTTCGGCGTCTTGCGTACGACGATCATCGGAATGTTCGACATCTGCGAGACCGCGGTCGCGATGATCACGCCGCCGAGCTCGGTACCTGCAACGAGATCGGGATTGACCTCGGCCAGAATCGGGACGAACATCCGCGCGATGCGGCGCAGGACGTGCGGATCGCTGAAGAGCCGGAACTTGTCGATGTAGTAATCGCTGCGGGCGCCGCCGGCCAGGACGTAGTCACCGCGGGTTAGAGCGCGCTCGACGATGATTTGCTTGAGCCACTTGAGCTCAGGGAGTCGATGAAGCGAGGAATCGAAGTTCCCGGGTGGACGATCGTCGCGCATTTAGATCGACCACTCCCAACAGTTCCATGCCTCATCGACGGGGTTGGGATCGAAGCCTTGAAAGTCGGTGCTGATCGGCTGCAGTTGCCGCGGCCACCAAAGAAAATCGAGCGGCATCTGTTCGAAGAGGATCTGCTGGATTTGCGCGTAGGCTTTCTTGCGCGTCGGAATATCATAATGCGTGAGCGCAATGGTTTCGGCTGCATCGAGCTGCGGGTAGCAGGTTCGCGTGTTGTTGGTTCCGTTGGGCGGAAACGAACGGCACATGAAAAGGGTCGAGTCGTCGGGGTCGATTCCCGCAATCCAGCCGGACACGTTGAGATCGTATTTCCCCGTAGCCAGAATTCCACCGAGTCCGAGCGGCGCGAACATCTGCACGCCGAGGTAGCTCTTGACCGACGCATCGACGCCGATCGCTTTCAAGTACGACTGGATTTGCACGACCGCGGTCCTTCGCGTCACGTTCGACGTATTGGTCGAAAGGACGAGGCTCAAACGTTTGCCGCCTTTGCGCAGGATGCCGTCGGGGCCTGGAATCCAGCCGTCCGTAGCGAGTATCGTTTTGGCTTTCGCTGGATCGTACGGATAGGTCTTGCCCCCCGAATACGCCCACATGAACGGCGGATGCTCGTCATCGGCCACCAGCGCCGTGCCTGCCGTCACCTTGTTCACGAGGGCGCGTTTGTCGATCGCGTACGCGATCGCGCGCCGAACGTTCACGTCGGTGAGAAGGGGACTCTGTTGATTCATCAAGAGGCCCAGATACTGGTTCTGCTCGACGAGTAGGTTCTTGATGTTAGGGATCGTCTTGAGTTGGCCGTAGATTTGCGGTGAGGCTTCGAATATCCAATCGATCTCGTGCGCGCGCAGCAGATTGACGGACGTGTTTTCGTCCGGAATGATCTTGACGACGACTTCTTTGAGCTTCGGCTTTCCCATGAAGTAGTCGTCATTGCTCTTGAACTCCAAGCGATCGCCACGAACGTATTGCGAAAACTTGAACGGCCCCGTCCCGACCGGAGCTACGTTCTGTGGGGCGTTGTTGAGGTTCGGCATCGATCCAAAAAGATGTTTGGGGATGATGAAGATCGGCGAGTCACTTTCAGCAAAAAACGTATTGACCGCCGGCGAGAATTTCTGCTTGAGGTGAAAGACGGCCGTGAAATCGTCCGGCGTGTCGATCGAACGGATGAGCGTATAGCCGCTGCGCGTCCCGACGTTGTTCGCCGGATTCATGATCGCTTGCCACGTAAACTTGACATCCGCGCTCGTGAACGGCACGCCGTCGTGCCACTTGACGTTATGACGCAGCTTGTAGGTGATCGTAAGCCCGTCTTTGCTGATGCCGCCGTTTGCGAGCGTAGGTACTTGCGCGGCGAGAATCGGAATCGGCGTTTTGCCGTCTGCGCTGACGCTGATCAACGGATCGTAGACGAGCCGGTCGATCATCACGTCCGTGGTGTTGCCGCTCAAAATGGGCTGCAGATTCGTCGGAGGGCTCTGCACGGCGACGCGCATCACGCCGGGTATCGACCACGAGTGGCGCTCGGTTGTCGTCGATCCTACGGTGACGCTCTGTTCGGTAGCGCGCGTGCAAGCCGACAATAAAAAAAGGACAGCGAGCAGCGCGCGGATCCGCACTAGCGGCGCTTGCCGGCCTTCTTCGATGATTTCTTCGTGGGCATCGAACGCTTTGAAGCCGCCTTCTTCGCAACGGTTTTCTTGGCAGGCGCCTTCTTTGAAGCTGGCTTGATTGCAGCTGGCTTGACTGCGGGTGCCTTAGCGCGCTTGGGCGGGGCCTGTTTTTTCGCCGCTGCCGGCCGTTTTGCCGCTGCCTTCTTAGCGATTTTCTTAGGGGGCGCGGGTTTCTTCGCTTTTGCCGGTGCCTTAGCGGCGGGTTTCGCGGCGGGCTTTGGCGCCGGTCTTGGCGCGGCAGCTTTTGCCGCGGCTTTCGGTGCGGGCTTTGCCAACTTACGCTCTGGTGCACGCGCGGGCGTCGCGGTCTTTCTGGTCGGGCCGGTGCGTCCACGCTTCTCTGCGACAGGGACGGGCGGCGGTTCGGGTTGGACCACGCGCAACGCGACACGCGCCATGCGTCCGCCGAGCGGAAACGCAATCTCGTTGATGTCCAGTCCGTCGAGCAAGTCGAGGACGATGTCGAACGCGCCGCCCTGATCCCTGGGGCTGTGCGCATCCGATCCGACTGAAATCATGACGCCGGCGTCGCGGCATTTTTTGAGAAGCCGTTTGTTGGCATCGAGATAGCGCTGTTTCTCCTCGGCTGTGTGATCGCGATAGAGGAAGCGCGTGTTGAACTCGATCGCCATGCCTTTGGCTTTGGCCGCGGCCACGACTTGATCTTCATACTTCTCGAGCGTTGCACGGTCGGGCCAATGGCCGAAAATCGCGGGGACGAAGAAGTGCCCGATGATCTGTCCAGGCTGCTCTTCGATGGCTTTGAGCAGCGCTTCCATATAAAGCTGCCAGGTGCGCTCGGTACCGACGTGGTCGTAGAGCGCGATGAACTCCGGGTTGTCGAAGTTCCAATTATAGTTCGGGCCGGCCGTCGGATGCTCGATCGTGAGAAAGTGTACCGAGCGGATCATGGCGTCGGGGCGCATGGCGTCGACGATGTTCTGTGCGTCCGGCCGGCAGCGCGGATCGTTGTCGAGCTCGGCCCCAATCGAAAAGTGCATCCCGCGGCGCAAGCCGTCTGAGACGACGGCCGCGTGCGCGACGTCGACGCTGGCGCTCTCGGCTGCCCCATACAGGTCGCCGGCTTGGGCGAGCTTGAGTGCGCGACGGACGAGATTGACGGCGGCGGGGTCTTCGAAGGTCAGGTAATTCATGTGGTCGGTGACCATCATGAAGCGCGGGAAACCGCGCCGGCAGGCATGGTAAAACCAAAGGAAGAGCATCCGCGCTGAGTACGGGATGGGCCGCTCCTCCGCGAACGCCTTGTGCTCACCCTTGGCGTGACCATGCGTGTCCGGGATAGCCGCGATTCGTGCGTCCCGGCTCTGATTGTCGTTCAAGCTCGGGTCAATTCGTTAGCCGCGCTCGCTCTTTCGCCTTCTTGAGAGTTAGTACCAGGCTGCGTCCGGCCCCGGGAAAGGCAAAAAAAAGAGCCGACGTCCGCGTCGGCTCGAGTCGAACTGAGTTTTAAGTGGCTGCGACTAGGTCGCAGCACCTCCAATCATCGTGTAACTTCGTTTATTGCTGTCGCTTGTAACGATGATCACCTCCTCTGTCCGACTGTTCACCTTCATTATTCTCTATTTGAAGGAACCGCGGACGTTTTCTATCCGCGACGTTCGCAGACGCCGAGGTTACGCCCTGCCCACTGCAGCGGAACGCGACGCGTTCGGCGGCACGTAGCCTTCCATTTCAAGGAGGCGAGCTTTCAGCTCGAGGCCGTACGCGTAGTTGTGAAGCGCGCCGTTCGAATCGACGACGCGATGACACGGATACAAGAGCGGTACGGGATTGCGCGCCATGGTGCGACCGACTGCCCGCGCGGCGGATGGCTGGCCGATTTCGCGTGCAATCCAACCGTACGAGCGGACTTCGCCGGGCGGGATCTCGGCGGTTTTTTTGAGCGCCGCTTGTTCGAACTCGGTGAGGGCCGAGATGTCGACGCGGGACCCGTCAGTTTTGAACGTCCGGAAATATCGATCGACGGTATCGCGCACCCAGTCTGGTGCTTGCGCTGGGACAAGCCCGCGGTGCAAACGTTTGGCGATCGCCTCGCACAGTGCACTCTCGACGCCGTCGGCGCAGATGACGACCGCGGTGATGCCGCTTTCACGAAACGCGACGAGCAAATCTCCCAGCGGGCTCGCCATGCGAGCGAACATGTCCGGCGCCGCCGGACGCATCGACTTGATATGATCCAAAATCTTCGGTACGAGACCCGACGGAGGCTCGACGACCGGCAAGCAGTTCAGGCAGTACGCGACGCCTTCGAAATCTTGATACGCTTCTTGGCAATCCGCGCACTTGCGCAAGTGCGCCAGAACCTCATCGCGGGATGGGGCCGAGCCGCCTTCGCGCAGCTCGTCCCACATTCGAACGAGATCACAGCACCGCATGATTCGGTTCTCCTTCCTCCGCACTCGGGGGAGCAACGCGCCCGACTTGTGGACCGAGGATCCGCCGGAGGATGCGGACGGCTCGGTGGACGTGGGATTTCACAGTACCTATCGGTTGATCGAGAATCTCCGCGATCTCGGGATGGCTGCGCCCTTCGATGAATCTTAACGTCGCCGCGGCACGCAAATGCATCGGCAATTGCAGCAGTGCTTGCTCGACGAGGACCATGTCGGCGCCCCGTTCGACGATCGCCTCGGGTTGATCCGGTCCCTCTTGCGTCTCATTGAGCAACGCATCCGGATCCGCGAGCGCATCGAGCGCGACGTTCGTTGGCCGTTTGCTGCGCAAACGATTGCGCGTGACGTTCAAGGTGATCGTGTAAAGCCACGGCTGCAAACGAAGCTCGGCCCGTTGTTTTGGGTCCATCTTGACGAGGGCTCGGTAGGCCCGCACGAACGCGTCTTGGACGATCTCCTCGGCGTCTTCGCGATTGCCGGTCATACGCAAAGCGAATCCGTAGAGTCGCCGTTGATACTCGTCGACGATTCGTTCGAAATTATCCGGTCCTGGTGCCGTCTCCGACCGATTGGGTGCCGACGCCGCGGCAGGTTGGGCCAAACCGTACTCCCGTCGGAGCGGGGCGAGAGCAGCCATACGCGCCCCCTGACCGCCCTAACTCCTGTGAAGGTTTCGCGTTTTGGTCGGCACGGAAGGTGCTCCTTCAGCCGCCCACCGAAGCCTCGACCATGGTTCGCCTCGCGCCGACCTTGCCTCGCTCCGGCACATGCCGAGCGGGGTTTTTTTGTTTGAATTAACGGGGTTCTTTCATGTCACTACAGATGGAACCTAACGAGCTTGCATTCGATGGGTACACGTTGTGCAGCTTCGTTCCACGACTCCCGGATGGGACGCAACGTACCGCGCACGCGATTCCGCTCGTAATCATCGGATACAACGACGGATGCGAACCGTCGTTTGTTTGGCTCGTTCCAAGAGCCGGCATCGATCCGGAGGGACTTACGAGCGACCCATATTATGCCGAGCTTTTGCGCGATCCACATAGTTATTTCCGGCGCAAAGTGAGGAAGTACGTCGATAAGACGGGCAGCGTGAAACGCGGCATTCAGATGCTCATTGATTGCCACCAAGAGCATCTGTCGTTCAGCAATTTCATCGAGTTGGGAGATCGCGTCTTGGCGCACCCACTCGAAGTCGACATTGCGTCGGAGTTGGCTCTAGCCTAACAGCGTAGTTCTACTGCGCGCGAATGATGCGCCGGTAGAGAATCTTGACGGGATCCGAGGTGCGCTTGTCGGCGAGCGTGCCCGCTATTTGCAGTTTCGCATCGAGAGCAAGCAAGAGGGCGGACGCCGGCGTGTAGTAGGCGCGTCCCGACATGCGGATCGTCCCGCGCAGCGAGATCTCCGGATGTTCCGGGAAGACCGCCTCGCATCGGACCACTGGCATCGAATCCGATCCCGACGACGGGATGCCCGGCGATCAAGCCGTCCGTGACGTGAAAGAGCGTTCCGCGCAGCGTCGCGCCCGTCATTGCCGAGGTGAAGGTGAAGGGCGAGGGCTCGCGCAGCTTGCGCACGTCGCGCAGCGTTTGCTCGTCGAGCTGGACGGCGAACGGTTGATTGAGCACTGTCAGGAAATCCGGATCGTCGCTCGCGCCGTCGCGTTCTTGACCGTTGGCGAGGAGAGCCGACTCGAACGTCGCGATGCTGGAGTGGCCTTGGCCTTGATCCGTCTTAATGTAGGTTGCGCGTGCGCTATAGCGCGTAACGCCGTCACTTCTTACGGATCGTTAACTTTTCTTTGCCCTCGTACGACGTGTCGCTTCGCAGCTCGCGCGAGCCGATTTGGTAGCTGTCCTTTCCGCTGAGCGCATAGGTCTGATGACTTTCGGTCGAACCGGCGGTTAGCAGCAATGCGAGAATGGCCATCGATGACCGAGCGACGAACACGACTCTAAAATCTCCCTCCCGTTAAAAGTCGGTGAAGACGCACAAAACGTCAAGAGTGCAAGAGGGAGAGTGCGCGGTTATTTCCGGAAGACGTAATCGTTCTGAGTTTAACGCGTCGCCGTCTTCTTGTTGGAATCGCCGGTACGCTCGCTCTCGGCTCGCTATGGCCGAGACGGGCCGATGCTGTCGTTTCGACAGACCCACTATATCTGACTGCGTTCGACGAAACGATCAATCGCCACGCGCACATCGAGAGTGACGGAACGACGTACGTGTCGAGCGGCGATATCCCGGCGATGTGGCTGCGCGATTCGGCCGCGGTGGCGTTGCCCTACATCGATCTCGCCGGTAAAGATGCGTCGGTCGCGTCGCTTCTTGCGCGGCTTGTTGGCGCGCCAGGCCAAGTGCATCCTCAAGGACCCGTACGCGAACGCGTTTACGGCCGAATACGAAGTCGCCGAAGAAAAATTCGAAGTCGACTCGCTCCTGTATCCGGTTTGGTTTGCGGCGCTCTACTACAAACAAACCGGCGACAAGTCGATATTTACAGCCGATCTCGTGCATGCGTTCGATCTGATCCTCAAGACGCTACGCAACGAGCAGCATCATGCGCGGCGCTCGCAATACCGTCATCCGCAGCTGGCCAATAACGGTCGCGGCTCGCCGGTCACCTACACGGGCATGGTGTGGACGGGATTCCGGCCTTCCGATGACGCGGCGCGCTACCAGTACAATATCCCCGTCAACATGTTCGCGTCGGTCGTCATGCACATGCTCGGCGACTTGGAGCGCGACGTCCTCGGCGACATGGATTCGGCTCGCAACGCATGGGGGCTAGCGGTCGATATTCAGCGCGGCGTCGAGCAGTACGGCTACGTCAGTCTCGACACGTTCGGCAAAATCTACGCGTACGAAGTCGACGGCCTCGGTCACGCCAACGTCATGGACGATGCCAACATCCCTTCGCTCCTGGCGATCCCTTATTTCGGGTATCTTACCGGTCACGGATTCCGCGTATCAGCGCACGCGCAGCTTCGTTCTCTCGCCGCGTAATCCGTACTACTTCGTTGGAAAGTACGCGCAGGGTGTCGGCAGCCCGCACACTCCGAAAGATTATGTCTGGCCGCTGGCGCTCGTCGTGCAAGCTCTCACGACCACGGACGACGCCGAAGTCAATCGCGTTCTCGGATACATCGCCGCTTCCGATCATCGGCGATCACCGGTTGCACGAATCATTTGACGTCAACGCGCCGCACGAGTTCACCCGTGCTGATTTTGCGTGGCCAAACGCGCTCTACGCGCAGCTGGTCCAGGACCGTCAAGTTGCCGCCGAGCACGGCTAGCTCTCGCGCGCGACCAAGTCCATATAGAGGTAGGTGAAGAAGGCCTGTGTCGGGCCGAGCACGAGCGCGTCGATCGGAATGTTCGACCAAAAGTTGTTCTGCGCCGTGGGCATCCCATGCTGCGCGAGATATTGCGCGAGCAGCCACTGCAGCATCATCGGGACAACGATGATCGCGCCGCCGATCCCTAGTCGCCAGATGTTCGCCCAAGACCGCGCGAACATCATGCTTCGCAAGATCGCAAAGCCGGGTTGTGCGTACCCGGGCCGCGAGGTATCGAAGCATGCGATCACGGTCGCGATATACATGATGCCGAAAACGATGAGCGTCGGAAGTACGCCGAGCCCGTATACCATCTCGTCTGCGGTTCCGAACATCCACGGCAAGAAAACGATGGTCAACGAGCTGCAATTCCGAAGAAGACGATCGTGACGAGCGGGAGCGCGCCTGAGTGCCGCGCGCGCGACCTCGCGCGGCGGACGCCTTGACCTCTTGGCGATGCGCGGCGATTGCGATCGTGAAAAACGCCGTCGCGTACCCATCGACGACGCAATTCGCGATCAGTGATCGCGACGTCGAAGAATCGCGCAATGTATGCGACGGCGCTCTGAATGCCGATGCAAGCGACGGCAATCGCAAGATAAAGCGGCCAGCGCGCTCCCCAGGCTTCGAGCGCAGCGTCAACAACCGCCACGAACCGTTCGGAACGCGGTTTACGATGCTCGTCCAGGATCACTCGATCGACGTAATGACGGAACGATGCGCGAAGAAGCGCAAGGTCGCGGAGCCGCCGCTGCAAACGACGACTTCGTCGGGATCGCAGATCCGGCGCCCGTCGATATCGAGTGAGAACGAGCCAGCGCGCAATCCCGCCAACGTCGTGTTGACGACACGCGCGCATCTATCGGCCGGTGCACGCCGTCCGAGGGTTCGTTCGATCGCGAGCTCGATCAACGTAACAACGCGAATCGGCGTAACGAGCGCGAAGACTGAAGCGCCCGCCGTCATGGCGGTTCCGAGATCGATCGGCACCGGTACCCGAATCATGCTGATAGTCGATTCGCTTCGTCATGCGTTCGCCCATCCAGGGCGAGACCTCTGCGCGTGGAACGCTGCGAGAACATGAGTTCCGGATCAGGTTCACCGCGACGGCGCCGTTCTTCGAGTGACGATGAAGACCGAGGCGGCTTACCGATGGTCCCGCTTTTCGCGGGCGTCATCATCGCGGGTTTGGGAATCGGCGCGCTTCTTTCTGCATTCGCTGCGCGACACATACCCGCGCCGGTGCAAAGCAACACGCCACTGGTCGTGATGCACACACCAACGCCGATTGCGGCGGCCACGCAAACGCGCGTGACGGCGACGCCCTCGCCAACGCCAAGAGCGACGGCGAAACCGGCGTCGACGGCAACGTCGAAGCCGTCAGCCAAACCGACGCCGACTGCAACCGCGACGTCGAAACCAACGCCGACGCCGGCACAAACTGAAAAACCTCCGGTGGCAGCGACCGTTACAAAGACTGCGACGCCCGCGCCGACGTCGACGCCCACTCCGGCTCGAACGCCGGTTCCAACTGCTGCCGCCGCCGTTGCGGTGCAGTCGTCGCCGGCTGAAGCGTTGGTTCGAAAATTCCTGGAAGCGGTAGCGCACGGCGACGATACGACGGCGTATGGGACTCTCGGCGGAACGGCGCCGCTCGGCGAGGCGCAGTTCCTCGATCCGACCATGCGCATCACGTCGATGACGACCGGACGCTCGCCCGCCGGTGGGACGAACGTGCAGGTCGAGTTTCGCACGTCGCGCGGCGAGTATTTCGGAACGTTCGTCGTCGACAGCTCGAGCTCACGGATAATCCAGCGTGAGGTCATACCGGTCGGAGGGACGACTGCCCGCTAAGCAGACGAGCGCGCACCGTAAAGACGGGTAAAAGCATCGCATGCTTACTTACTTTCGCCTCATCGGAATAACGGCCGTCGCCGCCGCGGCTTTCTTATGTACGGCGCAGCGCGCAGTCGCGACGCCGCAAGAGCACTACGTTGCGCCGATCTTCAATGCCGGCGGACAGCAGGTCGGCAGCGTCAACTTCGTCCCTCAAGACGCCGGCGGCATTGAAATGGTCCTCACAACGACCGGTTTGACGCCGGGCGTGTACGCGATGACGATCAGCAACGCAACGGCCTGCCCGGCCAACACTGACATGATCGCCGCATTGCCTGAACTTTTCGTTGACTCGCGCGGCAACGGCGCCGTGACCGCCTATCTGCCGTCGGTCAGCATGACCGGCGCAAATCCCATCATGGCGCACGCGATTACGATCGGTTCGCCCTCGATCGCCTGCGGAGTGATCGGGAGCGGCAGCTAGCCCCCGACGCAGCGGCCTCGGGCTGGACACGAGCCCGAGGCCTGGAACCCTCGTCTAACAAGGGGGACGGCGGATGCGAGCACAATCCGCACGACGACTCCGCTGTTTCGCGGTTAAATGTAGATTGCGAGGGGCTATTTCGTGTCAGAAAAATTCGAAGGCTCGCTAGATGCGGGTATGTCGCGCCGAGCGATACTTGCCGGCGGGGCCGGGCTTGCCACGGCGACATTATGGCCGTGGGCGATGGTCGGCGCAGCCGGCGAAGCACCAATCGGCACTTGGCCGGAAGGCGCAAGCGGCAATACGGTCACAATCGGTGCGGCCGTGCCGCGCACCGGCGCCTATGCGGTGCAAGGCGAGGATGAGCTCAAAGGCATGCAGCTTGCTATCGAGCACATCAATAACGGCGATCCACTGATCAGAAAGATCGCGCCCAAAGTTACGAAGGGCGTGCTCGGTAAACAAGTGCAGCTCGTCGTTGCCGATTCCGGCGCCAAGCCGAACGACGCAGTTCAAGAACAACAGAAATTCATCACGGACAACAAGATCATCGCGATGACCGGTTCGACGTCTTCGGCGGTCGCGGTGGCGCTCAACAAATTCGCTCAGCGCGAGAAGGTCGTCTACCTCGTCGCGATTTCCGGCTCGAACGATACGACGGGCAAAGATTGCGCGCGCTATTCGTTCCGCCAGTGCTTCTACGGCGAGACGGCAGCAAACGCGATCGGGCCAGTGATCGTCAAGAATTTCGGCAAGAACCGGAAAGCCGCGTTCATGACGCCGGACTACACGTACGGTCACACCGTGACGAAATCGGTCAACGATTATCTCAGCCAAAACGCGGGCTGGCAGCAAGTAACCGACCAAGTGTCGCCGCTCGGCACTCAGGATTTCAGCCAATATCTCACCAACATCGCCCACTCCGGGGCCGAGTTCATCATCAACGTCAACTGGGGTCGCGATGCCGTGCTCTCGATTCAACAGGCGAAGCAGTTCGGTCTCATTCCAAAGATGCGCTGATCATTCCTTATCAGATTCCGTTCCTTGCTCCGCAAGTCGGACCGGAACTGACGGAAGGCGTTTTGGCTGCGACCGATTTCTGGTGGACGCTCGAGGACAAGTATCCGCTCGCCAAGATGTTCGTCAAGTCGTTCAATACGAAGTACGGCTCCCGGCCGGAATGGGGCGCGGAGAACGGCTACATGCAATTCGCGATCTGGGCGCGCATGGTCTCGCAGGCAGGCACGTTCTATCCGCCCGACGTCATCAAACAGTACGAGAAGGGCGAAACCTTCCCGTCGATGGTGGGCGACGTGCATTTCCGCGCGGCCGATCATCAATTGGTTCGTCCGGTCGTCATCGTGCGCGGCAAGAAGCCGAGCGCAATGAAGAACAAGGAAGACTTCTGGGAAGTCCTCGAGGTCGTCCCCGGCGAGCCGCTGATGCAGAAGCCCGACGCGTTCGGTTGCAGCCTCGGCGACTACGCCTGATCCCCGGAATAAAATCGAGCGTGGTCCGCATCGGTGCGGACCACGCTTTTCTCATTTCGGCGCGTTGGAACGCTCGTGATCAACTGGGCTGACCTCGTCTCGCAGATGTTCAATGGGCTGGCGCTCGGCGCGCTCTTAGCGCTGATCGCATCCGGCCTGACGATCATCTACGGTACGCTCGGCGTCCTCAATCTCGCGCACGGCGCAATGTTCATGCTCGGCGGCTACGCCGGCTGGGTCGCATATCAACGCACGGATAACTTTTTCGTCGCCATCATTGCCGGCGCGCTGTTCGGTTTGATCGTTGGCGTGCTGACGGAGCGGCGTGATCATCCGCTATTTCTATGCACGGCCGCCCGAGGATCAGCTGCTCGTCACGTTCGGTCTCGGAATCGTTTTCGTTGAAACCGTGCGCTTCTTTTTCGGCAGCCTCTCGAAGACGACCACGCTGCCGTCATGGCTGAACGGCACTACCAACCTGGGCTTCATGTTTTATCCGACCTATCGCCTCGTGGTAGTCGGGATCGTCGCGGCAGCACTATTCGCGCTCTACGTCGTGCTCTATCGCACGCGGATCGGCATGATCGTGCGCGCCGGCATCGAGGATTCTGCGATGGTCGACGCGCTCGGGATCAACGTCTACCGTGCATTCATGCTGGTGTTCGGAATCGGCGCGATGGCTGCCGGCTTCGCCGGCATCATCAATGCCCCGGTGGTGTCGATTTCACCCGACGTTGGCGAGGCTATTCTGGTGCAGACCTTCGTTGTGATCGTCATCGGAGGCGTCGGCTCATTCCCCGGCGCCATTTTGGGTGGGTTGATCGCAGGCGAGATCATCAGCATCACCTCGGTATTCAATCCCGGCTATTCGTACGTGATGCTCTTCGTGGCAATGACACTGGTCTTGGTACTCCGCCCCTACGGTCTGCTCGGCACGGCCGGCCGCGAATGAGACAGCGTCCGTTTCTCGTCGAGGGGTTGACTCTGCTGGCGCTGATTGCAACGCCGTTCGTATTGCCGCATCTCGGTTTTACGTCAACCACGATCAATCGAATTTTGATCTGGGGCCTGTTCGGAATCGGTTTCGACATTTTGTTCGGTTTCGGCGGTCTGCTCTCGTTCGGCCAATCTGCCTTTTTCGGTGCCGGCGGCATGATCATGGCCTATTTGCTGACCGTAATGAATTTTCCAAACGTCACCGCTGCGGTGTTTATCGGCACGATCGTAGCGGGCATCATCGGTTATCTGGTCGGATTGCTCGCGCTGCGACGCACCGGCATCTATTTCGCCATGATCACCGTAGCGATCGCGCAAGTTTTTTATTTCGTTGAGTTCAATCCGCTTTCGCGCTTCACCGGCGGCGAGAACGGATTGCCCGGCGTGCCGTCGCCGAGTCTATGGCTTGGCTTCACGACGATCAACTTCCAGAACGATTTCCTTGTCGTATTGGTACCTCGCGGCTTGGTATTTCATCGGCATGGTGATTGCGTTGCGCATCATCCGCTCGCCGGGCGGCGCCATCCTGAGCGCAATTCGCGAAAATCCCTTACGCGCCGCCGCCGTCGGCCACAACATTCATGGCTACAAGCTCTCCGCATTTGTTATTGCCGCGGCATATGCCGGATTTGCCGGCGGCTTACTCGGCTTGATGCAGGGCTTCATGCCGCCCGATGCGTTCACGTTCGACACGTCGGGCCAACTCGTGATGCAAACCGCAATCGGCGGAACAGGGACGCTCGTCGGGCCGCTTGCTCGGCGCGGCGGTGTGGCTCTATCTCAGCGACTTTCTCCAGACGACGCTGCATCTGGGTGCGGCCTGGAAGCTCGTGCTCGGCCTCATCTTCGTGTTGCTGGTCTGGTTCTTACGCCACGGCATCGCCGGCGCGCTGGTCGCATCTTTGGCGGCTTGCGTCCGCGCGCAGCAAACCGCATGAAGTCGCCACGCCCGATCCGACTCCGGTTGCAGACGTGCCGGTGGTTCAGTTCATGCCCGCAGCGACCGCGTCCGTCACGGGACAGCAATGAGACGATCTTGAGAGCGGACGGTCTCACCAAACGCTACGGTGGGATCATCGCCAACGATCAAATCGATTTCGCGGTGCGTCGCGGCGAGCTGCGCGGCATCATCGGCCCGAACGGTGCCGGCAAGTCGACGTTCTTCAAGATGCTGACGTGCGAAGTTCCGCCGACGTCCGGTGCCGATTCTCTTCGAAGATCGCGACATCACCGGATTCAATATCACACGCGTGTGCCAGCTCGGCACTCACCAAGAGCTATCAGGTCAACCAACTCTTCAACCGGCTCACGGTACGCGAGAACATCACCGTCGCCGCGCTCTCGAGCAGCGCGGACCGTTCCGCATGGATTTTCTGCGCAGCCTTGGTAGCGTGCGCGGTCTGCGGGAGCGCGTGGAAGAGACGCTGGAGTTGGTGCAGCTCACCGAGCGCGCGTCGTTTCCGGTTTCGGAGCTCGCCTACGGCGAAAAGCGGCGCCTCGAGATCGGCTTGGCATTGGCGACGTCGCCCAAGCTCTTGCTGCTCGACGAACCGCTTGCAGGGATGAGCCCACGCGAACGCATCCAGACTGTCGAGCTCATGAAATCGCTCAACGCCGGCCGCACAATGGTCGTCATCGATCACGACATGGATGCGATCTTCGAACTCGCGCAAAAGATCACGGTGCTCGTACGAGGACGCGTGCTGGTGGAGGGTACACCTGAAGAGATCAGGCGGAATAGCGCGTGCAGGAAGCCTATCTTGGCGTAAGCGAGGCGGTATGAGCCTACTCGAAGTTAATCGCTGAACAGCTATTACGGCGACTCGCACATTTTATTCGACGTGACGTTTCGCGTCGAACCACACGAAGTCGTCGCGTTGCTCGGTCGCAACGGTGCCGGCAAGAGCACGACGTTGAAAAGCTTGATCGGACTGGTGCGTCCGCACTCCGGCTCGGTCGTATTCGACGGTGAAGAGATTGCCGGCAAGCCCGCGCACGCTATCGCTCAAGCGGGCATGCAGCTCGTGCCTGAGGACCGGCGCATTTTCGGTGCGCTCGACGTTGAGGAGAACCTGAAGCTCGCGAGTTTCAGCGCGCCTAAGGCCTGGACGCTCGAACGCATCTTCGACATGTTTCCCGCGTCTCGCCGAACGTCGCCGCAGTCGCGGCACCGATCTGTCGGGCGGCGAGCAGCAGATGTTGGCGATCGCGCGTGCGCTCATTCGCAGTCCAAAGCTCATTTTGTTGGATGAGCCTTTCGAAGGGTTGGCCCCCGTAATCGTCCACGATCTCATCGTGATTTGCCGCAAGCTCGCAGATGAGGGGCAGACGATCGTGCTGGTGGAGCAGAATCTCGCGGCGACGTTGAGCCTGGCGCATCGAGCCTATTTTCTCAACAACGGCCATATCGTGCACGAGGGTCCGGCCAGCGAGATAAAAGCCGACCCTGAATTCCTCCAAAAGCATCTCGGCGTATGAACTCGAACGGAGTCGGCTAAATGGCCGACATCGCGGACGCCACCGCTCTTATCGAGGCCGGCGAAGGAATCGTCCCGACCGTCAGTGGTCTGTGGCGGCCCTGGACCGTCGCGATCGATCGCGCGATCGGCATAATCCTCGAACCGGTCGCTTCCGTCATGCTCGTCGTCGAGGTCGCGATCTTAGCAAGCGGCGTGTTCTCGCGCTACGTGCTGCACAACGCGATCGTCTGGACGGACGAGCTTGCGACGATTCTCTTTCTGTGGCTTGCAATGATGGGCGCGGTCATCGCGTACCGCCGCGGCGAGCACATGCGTTTGACGGCGCTTTACCGGCGGCGTCCGCGGCGGCAGCAGCAGATCTTCGATGCGATCACAGCCGTCGTCGTCTCGCTCTTCGCGATCGAGCTGATGCCGTCGAGCTATTCGTTCATCGTCCAAGAAACGATCGACCTCACGCCGGCGCTCAACATTCCGCGCTCCTACGTCGTTTCGGCGATTACCGTGGCGTTGATCCTGATGCTGATCATCTCGATCATGCGTCTAATCGACTCGGATTGGCGCGTCGCCGCACCCGTCGTCGGCGGTGCGATCGTGATTTCGGCCGGCGCAGTGTTGTTGCACCCGTTTCTGGTCCCGCTCGGCAACCTCAATTTGCTGTTGTTCTTCGTCGTGTTGGTCGGCGCGCTGATCACGATCGGCGTTCCGATCGCGTTTTGCGTTCGGCTTTTCGACGTTGAGTTATCTCGCGCTTACGACGTCCGTGCCTCTCAATACGGTCGTCGGGCGCATGGACGAAGGCGTCTCGAATCTCGTGCTCTTGGCCGTTCCGCTGTTCGTGCTGCTCGGACTGCTGATGGAAGTCTCCGGAATCGCGAAACGTCTGGTCGATGCAATCGCGTCGCTCATTGGACACGTGCGCGGGGGCCTCGGCATCGTGCTTTTGGGCGCGATGTATCTCGTAAGCGGAATCTCCGGTTCGAAGGCTGCCGACATGGCCGCTATCGCGCCGGTGCTATTCCCCGAGATGGAACGCCGTGGACAGAAGCGCGCCGAGATGATCTCGCTGCTCTCCGCGTCGGGCGCGATGTCCGAAACGATCCCGCCGAGTCTCGTCTTGATCATCATCGGTTCCGTGACCGGCGTTTCGATCGCGGCGCTGTTTACCGCGGGACTCTTGCCGGCCGCGATCTTGGCGCTCGCGCTCGTGGTCGTCGTCCTGTGGCGCTCGAAAGACGACAAAGTCGAGCTGGCCAAACGTCCGACGCTCGGATACATCGTCCGGGCGATGATCGTTGCAATCCCGGGTCTTTTGCTGCCGCTGGTCATTCGATTCTTCGTGCTCGACGGCATCGCAACCGCAACCGAGGTGAGCACGGTCGGCATCATCTACACGATTTTCATCGGCATCTTCGTCTATCGCGAGTTTCCGATCAGGCGGATCTATCCGATCCTGCGCGAGACGAGCGCCCTGACCGGCGCGATCTTGCTGATCATCGCGACGGCGACGTCAATGGGCTGGTCGTTGACGCAATCTGGTTTCGCGCAACAGCTTGCAACCTCGCTCGCGGCCGCGCCGGGCGGTAAAGCCGGCTTCATCGCGCTCTCGATCGTCGTGTTCATCATGCTGGGTTCGGTGCTCGAAGGAATTCCGGCGATGGTGCTGTTTGGACCGTTGCTCTTCCCGATCGCGCAGCAATTTCACGTGCACGAGGTGCACTACGCGATCATCGCGATCATCGCGATGGGCATTGGGCTGTTCGCTCCGCCGCTCGGCGTCGGGTACTATGGCGCGTGCGCGATCGGCAAAGCTTCCCCTGATGAGGCAGCGATACGCGTGATCCCGTATCTTGGTGCTGTCTTGGTCGGACTCATAATCATCGCGTACGTCCCCTGGTTCTCGCTCGGATTCTTAGGCAAATCGTTCGGACACTAGGAGCGATCGTCGCCGGCTTGCTCGTCTGCAGTCTGGCTGCGGCGTGTTCACCGTCCGTCGAACCGCTTGCGAATCCAAAACGCGTCGAATCGTTTTGCAGCACGCATCCCGTTCACGAATATCCGAAAACGACGTCGATGGGAAGCATCATGACCTCGGTCTACGATTCGCTTCCGACGGGGCCGAACGTACCGACGTTGGCAAAGTACCGGAACGACTTGAAAACGTCTGAAGGCGCGATCGAGTATTACGATCGGTTGCGTTTACTCAAGCCGGGGCTTGCGAAGCAGCTCGGCTCGAGCGATGACTACGTCGTGGCGCGCGAAGTAATCTTCAACAACGACGTCGTTTCCGATAGCGAACGCTATATCTATATGGAGCTGCTCGATCACGGCGTCTACCGCTGGCAAGCTTTGCGCGCGCCCGACACGCAGAACGTCTGCAGTCAAGGCCAGCGCTTGATGTAGCCGCTTAGCGGCTAAAGAGATGGGCGCGAAGCGTCGTGCCCAATAGCGTCTCGACGAGCAGGCCCGCGACGACCGCGATCAGCTCCAAGACCGCAAACTCATGCTGCACGTCGATGAGCGTCACGCTCAACATCAATGCTCCGCCGGCCATTAGAATCACGAACCCAAGGACGAAATGCCAGAGGCCGCGCCACGAAAACGTGCCGAGATCTTTGAGCAGCTGCGATCGGCGGACGCGTTCCGATGTTCCAGATGATGAAAGCCATCGCGTGCAACAAGATTGCGGCGAAGACGAACGGCGCGATCCGGAACACGAACGGGTCGACTACGATGCGTCCTCGTCGGGCCAGCCGGCGATCTCGCCGAGCGCTGCCGAGCGCACGACCTTGAGACCGAGTGTCGCGCACTTCATGCGCGCCGGGCTGATGCCGATGCCGACGTTGTCCAGCACGACTTGTTTATCGAGCTTCGCGACGTCTTCAAGGTGCATGCCTTTGATCGAGTCGCTCAGCATCGAGGCCGATGCCTGACTGATCGCACAGCCGCGCCCCGAAAAACGAACGTCCTCGACGATGCCTTCGGGATTCACTTTCAGATCGAAGCGAATCCGGTCGCCGCACAACGGATTGAGATCTTCGAACGTCGCCGTCGCATCTTCGAGGGTCCCGAAATTATGCGGGTCACGGTAGTGCTCGAGAATATAGCCTTTGTAAAAATCGTCCATGCTAGCGCGAAAGCTTGAAGATATCCGCGGCTTTCTGCAGCGATGCAACCAGCGCGTCGACGTCGGCTTCCGTATTGTAGACATAGAACGATGCGCGAGCGGTTGCCGGCCAACCCATCTTTTCCATGAGCGGCATCGTGCAGTGGTGCCCGGCACGCACGCAGACGCCGTCGGTATCGAGGATCGATGCGACGTCGTGTGCGTGGACGTCGCCGAGGTTGAATGAGATGACGCCGGCACGGTTTTCTGCCGGCAGCGGACCGTAAACGACGAGCCCACGGCCTTGCAGCTCTTGCAGGCGGTCGAGCGCGTACGCCGTCAGTGAAATCTCGTGCGCACGAACCCAATCCATGCCGATTTCACGCAAGTAGTCGACCGCAGCGCCGAGGCCGATCGCATCGGCGACGTTGCTGGTGCCGGCTTCGAATTTCCAAGGGATCTCGTTGTATTCGGTGTGCGTGTACTCGACACGCTTGATCATATCGCCGCCCGTGAGAAACGGAGGCATCGCTTCGAGCAGCTCGCGCTTGCCGTAAAGGAAACCGATGCCGGTCGGCCCCAGCATCTTGTGCCCGCTCGCCGCCAAGAAATCGACATTCAGCTTGCGGACGTCGATCTGCATGTGCGGAACGCTCTGCGCCGCGTCGACGAGGACGCGTGCGCCGGCTGCGTGGGCGCGCTTGGTCAGCATCTCGAGCGGGGCGATCGTGCCGAGCGTGTTGCTCACGTGCGAAAGCGCGAGCAGCTTGACGCCGTCGAGCAAGCGATCGAGATCGTCGAGGACGTGCAGGCCTTGCGCATCGACCGGGATGAAGCGCAACTCGGCGCCGGTGCGCTCGGCAAGCAGCTGCCAAGGGACGAGATTGCTGTGATGCTCGACCTGGGTCGTGAGAATCGCGTCGCCGCGATGCAAGTTGTGGAGGCCCCAGGAAAACGAGACGAGGTTGATCGACTCGGTCGTGTTGCGGGTCCAGATGACTTCGGCGTCGTCGGCGGCGTTGATGAAGCGCGCAACCTTGGCGCGAGCTTCTTCGAAGGCGGCTGTGGCGCGTTCGGCGATCTCATAGACGCCGCGATGAATGTTAGCGTTGTATTCGCTGTAGTACTTGACTAGCGCATCGATAACGGCTTGCGGTTTTTGCGAGGTTGCGGCCGAATCCAAGTAGACGAGCCGCTTGCCGCGCGACGTCGGTTTGTGCAGGATCGGGAAATCCCGTACGATGCGGTCTTGCAAAGCGTCCGTACGAACGGTGGCCGTCACGCGATTTTCCTCGCGAGCGCAGCCCGCAGTTCTTCGCGCAAGCTTCTCGGTCGGGAACCGTACCAATGCCGGCTCGAAGAACCCAAGTGCGATCATGCGTTCTGCTTCGTGCCGGTCGATGCCGCGGCTCATCGCATAGAAGAGCTCGTCGTCGTCGATTGCGCCGATCGTCGCGCCGTGATAGGCCTTGACGTCGTTGGCCCCGATCTCGAGCGCCGGGATACTATCGATGTGTGAATCTTTGGAGAGCAGAAGTGCGTCGTCGCGCAGCGTCGCATCGACGCCGTGCGCCGAGGGATGGATGCGAATGTTGCCGATGTAACGCGCCTGACCGCCGTCGATCGCAGCGCTCTTGAATATCGTTTCGGATTGTGTTTGTGCCGAGCCGGGTGATCGGCCTCGGATTGCACGTCAACGTGTTGGCGTTTGTTCGGGAAGAAGAAGCCTGCGATCGTCGTGCGCGCGCCGGCTTCAAGCGTCGTCGATTTTACGTCGCCGATCGAGAGCTCGGCGCCCAGCTCACCGATCGCCCAATTGAGCTCCGCATCGCGCCCGACGTTCCCGTGACGGCTCCAGAACGTGCGAACGTTTGGCGGCAAATCTTGTATGGCGGCGTATGTCACGGCTGCATGCTCGAGCGCGATGATCTCGACGATCTCGCTCACGAGCTCGAGATTCGCGGCCGCATCGTAACGCGTCACGAGCGTAGCGCGTGCGCCTTCGGACGCGGCGACAAGGACGTAAGGAAACGCAGCCGGACCTTCCAAGCGCAGCGTGACGACGATCGGTTCGTCGATGACGACGCCCTTGGGCAAGAAGATGAAGACGCCGCCTTCGCGCCGCGCCGCGTTGAGCGCCGTGAAGCGTCCGCTGCGCCAATCGACGGCGTTACCTTCGGCTGCGCTGATGATCGCGTCATGTTGCGGCCCGGCACTGCCCAGATCGGTTGCGACGACGCCTTTGCGTTTGGCTTCTCCGGAAAGCTCGATGTGCGCCGAGACGCTCCCCGCCTGCAGCTCTTCGAGCGCAAGTTTCGCGAGATCGATCTTCCAATAGCGTCCCGGAACCGGCCCGGGCGGCAGGCAGCGTGCGCGCGAGTGCGAGCGCTTCGTCACGTCGCGCGTGCGACGATACGACGCTAAGCTGCGCCACTCGCAATCTCGTCGCGAATATTATCGTAGCCTTCGGCTTCGATGCGATGCGCGACGCTCGGCGTCGCCCGTCTTGACGATGCGTCCGTCCATCATCACGTGCACGACGTCCGGCTCGATGTATTGCAGGATGCGCGGATAGTGCGTGATGATCAAGAATCCCGGTGTCTTTGCCGGCGCCGGAACGCAGCGTCGTCAGCGATTCGCCGACGGCGCGCAGCGCGTCGACGTCGAGACCCGAATCGGTCTCGTCGAGAATTGCGTACTTCGGCGCGAGGATCGCAAGCTGCAGCATCTCGAGACGCTTTTTCTCGCCACCCGAAAACCCGTCGTTGACGTAGCGGCCGAGGAACGACGTGTCGATGCCGAGATGGTCGAGCTGCTCGAAGACGAGCGCACGAAATTGGGCCGGCGTCAGATCGCTGCCGCGGACCGAAGTTCGTGCGGTGCGCAGAAAATTCGCGACGCTCACGCCCGGGATTGCGGCCGGATACTGAAACGAAAGAAACAGGCCAAGCTTGGCTCGCTTGTCGGGTGAAAGAGCGAGCAGATCCTCGCCGTCGAGCGTTGCGCTGCCGCTCGTTATCTGGTAACCGGGGTGTCCCGCCAGCGTGAATGCCAGCGTCGATTTCCCGCTCCCGTTCGGCCCCATGAGCGCGTATACGCGTCCAGCGCTCGATCGACAGATCGATCCCCTTGAGGATCTCCGTAGAATCGGCGGTGGCGACGTGAAGATCGGATACGTTCAGTCCGCTAGCCATACTGCTCCATCGTACGGTTTTGACGTGGAGAAAGTCAAGAAAACCCTGGACTTTCCTCTTGTCCCCGTGATACGATCAGATGCGACAAAGTATGCAGACCGAACGCTTCTTTGCCACGACCAAGGGCCGAATCGCCGCCGCGCTGCGGCGCAGAAAATCGGCGTCGGCAGCCGATTTGGCCGTGGAGCTGGACCTGTCACCGAATGCGATCCGCCAGCAGCTGGCAGGTCTGCAGCAAGAGGGCCTTGTCAGCGAGCGCCCCGTGCGGCGCGGCAAGACGAAGCCGACCCATGAGTTTTCGCTGACGAGCGACGGTGAGCGGCTCTTTCCGCAACGCTACGATTTGCTGCTCAACGCCGTCTTACGCGAGGTTCGTGATCTCGGTGGCGACGCTGCGGTCCGCTCGATTTTCGAGCGCATGGGCCGCCGCGCAGCGGAAAAGATGTCAGCGCGTGCCGGCGGCAAGCAAGGTGAGGAACGCGTCGGCGCGCTCGTCGATCTGCTGCGCGAGCACGGCGTCGAGGCCGACTACAATGCGGACGGCAAAACGTACGAGATTCGCGAGCACAATTGCCCGTACGCCGAGACCGTCAAAGAGCACCCACAAGTTTGCTCGGTCATTCACACGGTCTTGGGCGATCTTTTCCCCGCGGGCAGCAAGCAAACAGAATCGCTTGCAACCGGCGGAGACGCTTGCCGGTTCGAAGTGAAAGTATGAATTTCCCGAAATTTCAAAAGCTGGTCGAAGACCGTACCGGTTTCCGCACGATGGAAAACCCGATGGCGACGGGCGAGTATTTCAGCGATTCGTGCGGCGACATGTACACGTACTATTTGCAGATTGGTCCCGGTGACGTCATCGAGGATGTTTCGTATTTCACGACCGGCTGCGGGTTCGGAACGGCGACGTGCAGTTTGCTCGTCGAGCTTGCGCGCGGAAAAACGATCGACGAAGCGCTCGCGATCAGCGATGCAGGATATCGAGAACGCGCTTGACGGCTATCCCGACAAGAAAAAAGACTATCCGGAGCGCTCGCGCATCGCGTTACAAACGGCGATCGAAGATTATCGCGCCAAGCGCGCCGCCGGAAAGATTACCGACGACATGCTCGCGCAAGCCGCCGCGACGGCAGCCGCCGCGCGCGCCGCGACGATGCCCGGAAACGGGAAGACGTCACAAGACGAAAACGCCGGACCGCGCATCATGCAAGACGCCGGCAAAGTCACGATCAAGCTCCACTAGTTCGGTCGTCGATCGCGACGACAGTCCGCTCACTCGTTTCCGGGGCGCTAACGGCCCTCCAGGCGGTTTGATCGCTGCTATTCGAGAGCGCTGGAGCGGTGACGTTGTGAGCAGGAACGCAGTCGAAGAGCGAGCGAGGATGGGCAGGAGCGAAATTCGCTGGATGCGAATTTTTGTAGCGGTGCGGCAGATCGATGTCGCCGAAACGAGCGCTCCAGTTAGAGCAGAATTGCTTCGGCTTCGATCGTGATCGCGACGGTATTGGCGACGACTGCCGGCGGATAGCCAGGGCCGATTCCCCATAGCGTGCGATCGATCGTGGCGGTCGCAGCGTAGCCGACATGCGTGCGTCCGCGGTTGTCGGTAATCGTTCCGTTTACCGTCCCGTTGACGACGATCGGTTTCGTCACGCCGTGGAACGTGAGATCGCCGTTCATGACGAAGTTCGTTCCGCTGCCCGTGATCGACGTGCTCTTGAACGTCATCTCGGGGAATTGCGTGCACATTGAAGAATTTGTCCGAGCGTAGATCGCTGTCGCGCTGATCGTTATGCGTGTCGATCTTGGTGAGATCCATCACCGCCGTGATCGAGGTCGGGATCTTACTCGAATTCCACGCTACCGTGACGGATTTGATCGGGATCGTTCCTTCGACCGTCGAGATCAGCAGATGCTTGACGGCGAAATGCGCCTGCGTGTGATTGGATCGATCGAAGGCTCGTCGGCGCCATGCAGCCGGTGCAACGGCGAGGAAAAATGCGCGCGGCCACGATCAGAATAGCTCGAGAGAATCTCAACATACGTCGTATAACCTATCAGCGAAGTCTGAAGAGAGCCTGAGTTCCTGCGCTAGACGAGATAGGGATTCCCGGTTCGTTCGTCTCCAATCGTCGTCGCCGGGCCGTGGCCCGGGATGACGACGGTATCGTCGCGATAGTCGAAGAGCTTCGTGCGGATGCTGTGGACGATGTCCTCGAGCGAGGTGCCGCCCGAGATCCCAGCGTCCGACGGAGCCGCGGAAGAGCGTATCGCCGCTCAGAATGCGCGGATTTCCATCGACCTCGACCGCAAAGCTCGTGCTTCCCGGCGTGTGCCCGGGCGTGTGGATGCAGGTCACGCTAACCGATCCCGCGCGCAGCACGAGCGCATCCTCGAGATCGCCGTCGAGCGTCGTCGGCGCAAGCGTGATCGGGAGGCCGACCCAGCGCCCTTGTTCCGTCAGTTGCGCATACAGCGGACGGTCGCCGGGATGCAGCAGGCCTTCGCCGCCGACACGTTCGCGCAGCACGCCGAGCGCGCCGATGTGATCGAAATGCGCATGCGTGTGCACGAGATATTTCGGACGAAGCTTGTGCTCTTCGAGAAGGCTCGCGATCCGCTCGACGTCGTCACCGCCGTCGACGACGATCGCTTCACCCGTTGCTTCGTCACCGAGGACGCTGCAATTGCACCCGAGCGGTCCGACCGGAAAGTGCAGCGCGATCACGGGATGTCGATTCCAAAATCGCGATAAGTGCCGTTCACGTAACCCAGGGGCCGTCCGTCGATGGCGCCGGTGTCGAGAACCTCGCCGAGAAAAACGGTGTGCGTTCCCGCCGTGTGCTCTTCCGCCAAGCCGGCAATCGACGTACGCAAGGCAACCGTCGATGACGGGCGCACCGGTCGCCGCGCGCCGCGTCGCGATACCTTCGAATCGATCGGTACGCCGCGCGTGATCGGCGAACAGCTTTCGCGATCTCTTCCTGTCCCGACCGCGAGAATGTTCACGCAGAAAATCGACGAGCGCGCGATCATCGGATGCGCCGAGGCTTCGCGGTTGACGCAAATCAGAACCATGCGGCGGATCGGCGGAAACGCTGGTAAACGCGTTGGCGGTGAAACCGTAGGGCACGCCGTCGGCCAGCGTCGTCACGATGGTGACGCCGGTCGGAAACCGGCGCATCGCTTCACGAAAATTACTCGACACGCGCGCCGATGCCGACGCCATCCCCAAGCGGGATGATCGTCGCATCCAGAAGCGGATGATGCAAGAACAGATCGTTGAAGCGCCGGATCGCGCGCGTGTCCTCCGTGTCCGAAGGTCTGCTCCGGAGCCGCAGCCTTGCCGCCCCAGAGCAGGTTGTCGACGATCATCAGTCCCGAGCGCTTGAGCATCGGCACGCAAAGCTCGAGATATTCCGGATACTGGTCTTTGTTGGCGTCGAGAAAGACGATGTCGAGATTGCGATGTGAAAGCGTTTCGAGAATCTCGAGCGCCGGCTGGTTCATGATGTCGATCTTGCCGGCGACGCCGGCGCGCTCGAAATATTGCGCAGCGATGTCCGTTCGCTCACGATCCGGATCGATCGTCCAGATTTTCCCGGCGGGCGGCATTGCCAGCGCCATCCACAGCGTCGAATATCCGTACGCCGTACCGATTTCCAGGATGCGATTCGCCTGCATGCAGTGGACCAGCGTCGAAAGCAGCCGCGCAGTGGCGCGGTCGACGATCGGGATGCCCTCCGCAATCCCGAGCTCCTCGAGCTCGAGTACCAACGGCGAGGGCTGCGTATGCAGCCGCGCGAGGTAGGCGAGGTCTTGGTCTCCCACGCCGTATGTTTGCCGCCCGCATGGAAAGGGAACCTTTTTATCGTTCCACCTTTCGTCAAACGATCGAGGATAAGTATTTCCGTGGCAACGCTTACACTTGCGACGCAGACCTACTCGCCCAAGAAGTGGAATCTCTCCGGTTTGAAGGGGATATCGGACAAGACGCTCGAGATGCATTTCGGCTTGTACGAGGGCTACGTCAAGAACACGAATTTGCTGAACGAACAGATTGCCGGAAAGATCGAGAGCGGCCACGCAGCCGCGACCGATTTGGAATTTAGCGAGCTCAATCGCCGCCTCGCGTTCGAATACAACGGCATGCGGTTGCACGAGCTTTATTTCAACAATCTCACCACCACGAGCCGAGCAGCCCGGCAACGAATTGACAAACGGCGCTGGCGGGAACCTACGGCGACTTCGAGACGTGGAAGAAAGATTTCGCCGCGGTCGGCTCGATGCGCGGCGTTGGCTGGGCGATCGCCTACCAAGATCCCGCTAACGGACGCATCACGAATCACTGGGTCGAGCTGCACCAGGACGGCAATATCGCCACGTTCGCCCCGATCGTCGTCATGGACGTTTGGGAACACGCGTTCATGCTCGACTACAAGCCCGCAGATCGCTCCGAAATATATCGAAGCGTTCTTTACGAACGTCGATTGGGGGACGATCGCGGCGCAGGCTCGTGCGAAAAAGCGGCAGCGGAACGGTGCCGACGATAAGGTGAGCGAACGGCTCCGGCTCTTCCCGCTCAACACGGTGCTGTTCCCCGGCGCCACGTTGCATTTGCACGTCTTCGAGCCGCGTTACAAACAACTGATCGCCGAATGCCTCGATCGAGGAGAGGCATTCGGCGTTTGTCTGATTCGCGAGGGTGGCGAAGCGGGCGATCCGGAAGTCAATCCGCACGAGATCGGGACGACCGCCGAGATCAGCGAGGTGATGCCGCTACCGTTCGGCCGCTACTACGTGAGCACGATCGGGAAACGGCGATTTCGCATTACGGATATCATAAGCCGCGAGCCGTTTCTGTTGTGTGACGTCGAATATCTCGACGAAGCGAGCGAGGCCGAAGCACCTGCGATCGAGTCGCTTATCGATCGCGTCCGCGCAGTCGTTCGATGAATACAAGCGTCTGCTCGTTTCGTACGTCGGCGCGAATGCCGCCGTCGAGCTTGCCGGCCGATCCGATCGAAGCCTCCTACGTGATCGGGGACGCATTGCAAGTCGCCGACCTCGTCAAGCAACGATTGCTTGGAAACTGTGCGACGTCGAGCAGCGTCTTCGGGTCGAACTCGAGTTCTTGCGGCGGCTGCTTGCCGCAGCTGCGCTCGCGCATCGAGCGCGAGCGTGCGCATCCGACCCCGGCACGACGCGAGCCGCTCGGCGGCGAAGCGCGTTCGCAGCAAGAGAGTTACTACGGAAAGTTTTTCAGTTTGAACTAGCGAACGCCGGGCGACGTGCGCACGATTTGGGTAATCGTCGGCGTTACTATCGTCGCAGCTTTGGCGGTTTCGTTCTATCTCGGCGGCGGACCGCGCCGGCCTGACGTCGTCGGCGGCCCGTCATCGCTCGCCGGTGCGCCGGCGGCGAGCTTCGACGTCGTTCGAGCGGACGGTTCACCCGATTCGCTCGCGCGCTATCGCGGAAAAGTCGTGCTCGTCAACTTGTGGGCGACGTGGTGTCCGCCGTGCCGCGAAGAGATGCCCGCGCTCGAAAAACTCTATCGCGCGCATGAAGCGCAAGGCTTTGTCGTTCTTGGGCATCGATCAGGGCGAATCCGCGAACGTTGCCGCGGACTACGCGCACGCGCGCGGGGTGACGTTTCCGATTCTGATCGACGATCAACAACAATACGGACGCGCGTACGCTGCCGAAGGGTTGCCGACGTCGGTGCTCGTCGATCGCAAGCGGGCACATCGTCAAGGGAGTCGACGGTGAGATATCGTTCGACGCCATGCAAGCACTCGTCACGCCCGTCCTGAAATCGAAGTGAAGACGCGCCTCGCGGGAGTTTTCGCCGAGCTTCTCGCGTGCGCGCTCGTGATCGCGCAGATCGTTTTTCCGGGCGATGCGCTTTTTCACACCTGGCAGTACGCGCTTGCGCTCGCGGTCGTAGCATGGTTGTTGATAACATCCGCCTCGCGCAGCCGGCGCGCTTTGTTCGGCGTCTCGCTGCTCGGAGCGCTGATCGTGATCGCTGACGGATTAGCGTCGGGATTGCTGGGACCCGGATACCGAACGCCTTGCACGCGCACCCGGGACGGTCGCGCCGCTTCCGGACGTTGGTGCAGCAGCCTTTTTCTCGAGCGCGACGCCGCAGTCGCTCGCAAAAGGTAACGCCGTCATAACGATCCGGCGGCGGAACCATTTGGATATTCTCGTGACACCGGCGGTGCACGAAAATTCTTGGGCGCACGGCTGCTGACGGCGGACGCGATGCCGGTTGCGTATGTCGAAGCATTCGACGACGGCGGCAATCATCTCACCGTCACGCAGCCGACCGGGAGCTGCATTTCTCTCGCCGTTTTTGCTCTTTCGAACGCGGCAAGAGATTGCCGGCGGAACGCATCCGGTCGATGGATTCGCGCTGCCGGGCGGCAACCGGACCGTGAAAGTCGTCTACTTCACGTCGGACGACGTCACGCGCTTGCACGTTGCAGTTCCGCCGTCAGCGACCGGGCAACCCGCAATTCTCTACGACGTCTTCGATGCGCCCTCGAATCACTCGCTCGGCATCGGCGTCGCAGCGTCCGGCGTTGAAACGGAAATAGGCGGGGTTCGCTTGCGACACGACGCTTGGGACGTATCCGCAGCTCGTTATCGCAAGCGCCCCCCAACCTTACGTGTTGATCCTAGGGTTGTTGCTTATCGTCGTGGGACTGGCTGGTTCGTTCTTACAGCCCGACGACGGCGCGATGCGTGAATCCAAACGCCATGAAGAAGAGCATGGGGAGGGAGAGCATGCATGTTGGTGCGCGAGGCCAAGAAGGCTAGGCGCCGCGATTTGGCTTTTTGCTCGTCGGTGACCCCCTCGACGAATCCGAGCACTTTCATGTTGTTCGGGAAGATGATCGACCCAAACGTTGAGCAGCATGATCGTGCCGAGCCAAGCGCCGACGCCGATTCCCGTGTAGGGTGGCTGCAGCGCGAACGCGGAGATGAAATGCTGGCCGAGCAGTCCCGCGCCGAAGATCCACGTTCCGAGCGCGGACCAGCGGAAGTACTCGAGCGCGCGCGGCGCGACGAATTTCGTGATGCCCTTCGCGCTGCCGTCATTGGCCGCGTTAGCCTGCGCGAGCGCTTGCCCTTGGACAAAATTGAAATAGTAGAGCAAGCCGATCCACATGATGCCGAAGAGAAAGTGTAACCAGCGTACCAGAGGCATTTCCATGGTTATGCTCCCACCGGCTGAATCGCTTTGACGACAAAATAGAGAATGAGCGTGAGAACGAGACCGCAGATGATCGTTCCCGTCAACGTGTCGAGCGGATTCTTCAAGGTTTGACTACCCCCTAAGTGAAGCAATCGCCCGGCTTTGGGCGTCTTCCTGCTCGACGCCTAGTACGACGTCACGCTGGAAACCGAGAATCGGTCGAACTTCGCGGTCGGGCAGACCATCCCGTACGAGTAGCCGCCGGTTCGCACCAGCTCATCGGAGAGCTCGCAGGCCTCCAGCAAATCGAGAATGCGAACGTTGAAGCGGACGTTTTTGCAGCCCGCCCTTCAGCTTGCCGTCCTCGATCAAGAACGTTCCGTCGCGCGTCATCCCGGTGACGATCGCTTTGCGTTGATCGACGACACGAATGTACCAAAACCGGCTGATCAAAATGCCGCGCTTGGTCGAGGCTATCAGCTCTTCACGTGAGCGACGCCCCGGCGCAAGCACGACTGCGCGCGTCGACGGACCCTCGGAGCCGCCGGGAACGTAGTGACCGGTGTTGTGCCGATCCAGGCGTTCGGCCCACTCCATGTCGGTGACGAAATCTTTTGCGATGCCGTTCTCGATCAGCGTCACGCGTTGCGTCGGCGAGCCTTCACCGTCGAACGGGCATAGTGCAAAGAGCGGATGCGCGTAGTCATCGATGAGGCGTTACGTTTTCACCAACGTACTGCCGTCCGAGGCCGTCGGCGAGAAACGACGCACCTTCGTAAACACGCTGCGCGGAGAAATGCGGCAGAAGATAGGCGATCAACTCGCCGACTGCCGGCGGTTCTACGATGACGGTCCAGTCGCCGGTCTCGGGCGTGCCGGGCTGGCCTGCGTCTTTTGCTTTTGCGGTTGCACGCGCGCCCACGGCCGCTGTGTCGATCTCGGCGAAGCGGCGGCTATACGCTTCGGCGTAACCGCTCGCGATCGGTGCGACGCACTTCGTCTCCGCAACCGCCTTCGTTCCGGAAAACACTGCCCGGACGCCATTCGAATTTGCGATGACGACCGAGCCGGCCGAAGTTGCGACGTAACCAGCCGCCCACGCGCCGGCTTGCTCCGCGATGGCGAAGATCTTGCCCGCGGCTTGCGCCCGTGCAGACGGCGTCGTGTCCGCCGTCGCCGCGTCGTAGGGCAGATCCGGCATCGCGTACGTGGCTTTTCCCGGCAATCGCACCGGAACCGCCGGCTTCGGTGCAAAGCGTGCTTGAGCGATCGCACGATTGCGCGTCAGCGCAAGGTCCGCATCGTCGCGGCCGTTCGTGCACGCCCAACCCGGCGCGTCCGTCGACGATCGCGCGAATTTGCACCAAGGTTTGCGACGAGTCGAGGTTCTGATGGATCGCGTTGTGCGTGAAGCGCGTCAGCGTGTCGTGCTGTTCCGAAACGATCGCTTCGATGCCGTCTGCCGCGCCGTCGCGTATCGCGCGTTCGGCGAGCTCGAGCCGTTCGCTATCGTTCATTACATCAGCCCCGTTGTAGCCTACGCCGACGCGAACGTTCCGAAAACGCGCAGGTGCGGCAGCCTGCGTCGTGCGCCCGACTTGAATCGGCTCGCCCTTGCCGCAATTCGGCGTCCCCCACGGGACCCACGTCGATGGCTCACCGATCGCATCGCACGATCCCCAGAACTCGGGCGTGATTCCGCCGTACGTCGGATTTTTGAACATCCGTCCGAGCTTTCCGCGCTTGATTTCCCACGCGATCTGGCAACCGAATTGAAAATTGAGACGGCGATCGTCGATCGACCACGAGCGATTCGACTCCATGTAGATGCCGTCGTCGATCTCTTCGATCATCTGATCGAGCGTGTGCGCACCTGGCAGCAAGTTCAGGTTGCACATTCTGATCATCGGGACGTGCCGCCAGCTTTCCGCTCGCACGCACGCATTGGTCGTGCACTCCAAGAGCCGCGCAGTGTCACGCGACATCTCGAAGCCCTCGAACACGCCGTCGCGCACGATATCGGAGCTGCCGCTGGGGCTGCCTTCGTCGTCCCAACCGCAGGTCGCAAGTCCGCCCGGAAGCGTGTTGTCGATGACGATCGTCACCAAGGGCGACCCGTATCGGAGCGCGCCGCGCAGCTGCGGCTCGAGAAAACTCGTCCCGGAAAAATTCGCTTCCCAGCCGAGCGCACGATCGAGCTCGGCCGGATGACCGCACGATTCGTGAATCTGCAACGAGACTTGGGATCCGCCCAGCACGATGTCGCGCGTGCCGGATGGCGATTGCGCCGCCGATAGCAGCGCAACGGCTTCCTCACCGATGCGCGGCGCATTTTCGATCAAGCCGGCGCGCGCAACGACTTCCCAGCCGCCCGTCATGTACAGACCGCGGTCGCCCGGCCAGCCACGGTCTTGCGCGTCGCCGTTGCCGACTGCGAGCGCATGTACGGCGCTACCGATTTGACGGATGTCTTGCGCGATTTGCGAGCCGATCGAGCTGAAGAATTCTTTCTTGGTGCGCCAAACATCCAACCACGAACGTCCGGTGCGCACGGCGGGATTGACGTGCAGCGCGTATTCCGCAGCCACGAGCAAGTCGACGCGCTGTTCGAGCGAAACGCGGTCGGGATCGATTTCGACTTCGGTCACGTACGTGCCGACGTGCGCGTCGGCAGGGGCCATCCCGAAACGCGTCGTGCCGACCGCCGCGCTTGCACGCGCGATATCGACGGCGCGCGCGACCGTCGCATCGATGCCGGCTCCCGTTAAGTCATCGGACGACGCAAATCCCCAGGAACCGTCGCACAGTGCGCGCACGCCGTATCCGCGCGAGACGTCGTCGCGAAGCGCGATAACCTCGCCGTTGCGAACTTCGATTCGTTCCGAGCGAGCGTCTTCGAAGCGTATGTCGGCGTAGTCGGCGCGGCGAACTGCCGCCGTCTCGAGTGCCCTCCCAGCAAGCTCCTCAAATTGCACCGGTCTCACATACGGCTCGAACCAACGGGGGCCTGGCGGTTGGCCACCGAAAAAGCAACGCAATAGAGCCCGGTCGGTTATCGGCCGGGGATGTCCGTTCGGGCGAGGGGTCTGTGAAACGTTTTCTTCTGGTTGTTTCACTCATCGTCGCGGCGTTCGTTTCTAGCGATCGTTACGTTGCGGTCGCAAACACGACGTCGAAAAGATTGCGCCGGCCGACGAATATTTTGGCCGTCTCAAAATGAGCATTCTCGGAATCGCGAATACCATCAAAGATCAAACGCTGCGTTTCGATCGGCGTCCCGAAGAGATGGAAAGTGAGATGAGCACCATCGGCTTCGCAGTCGACGCGATTCACGATTGGGAACATAAGTATCCGAGCGATCCCTGGATCGCGAAGTCGCTTTTCTACCTCGAACGCTTTTACAATCGCATTCCGACCGACGCGGGGCGCGCACAAGCCAAAGCGACGATGGCGTGGCTCGTGCACGATTTTCCGAAAACGTGGTACGGCAAAGTCGGTAAACGCGAAATTGCCGAAGGCAAAGTCGGCGCGGTTCCGCCGCCCAACGTCGTGCAATCCGCACCACCTGCCGTCGACGTAACAAAGCCGGTTAGTCAAGTCGAACAGTAAAGAAAGCGCCCCCGGAGTTCAGATGTTTGCTCCAGGGGCGCTCGTGCGATCTCGGGTGCTAGGTACTAGAAGTGGATTCCGAGACCAACATATGGGCCGTACTCGTTGGCGTTCGATGGCGCGTTGATTTTGTTCGTGTAGTAGTTACCCATGAACCCAACGTCGAGGAACACCGGGAAGTTCGGTCCCGCGAAGTTCCAGTTTACGCCGATGTTGTAGCGCATCAGACGATACTGGAGCGCGAATGGACCGTACGTGCCTTGCAGCACGGATAGTAGTAGAAGCTGCCGTAGAGCGCAATCGCTTGATTGAGATCGGGCAGTTTCTCACCACCGAAGCCCCATCCACGTAGCTCCGGATACCCGTAGTTGTTTTGCTGCCACAGGTAGCTCGCCGCTATGTAGAATCGGGGATCGAAGACACGGATACCAACACGCGCATCGACGTCGTCTTGGACCGCGGTGAACGATGGCACGAAGGTTTGTCCACCGCCGCCGATGATCGTCACGCATCCCGCTTCAGGACACGCGGAGACGGGACCGGATGCGGTCGGGTAGGTCCAATGCCGCCAATCACCTTCGACCATGAACGGAATGTTGAACAGCGGGAACTCGAACGCACCGCGAATGTCGTAGGTGCCGTGGCCCTTGTCTCCCGGACTGAACTCGTTATAGACCGTTGGTGATATGGCGTAGTCACCGACGACGAAATGATCGTAGTACGGTGCGCGGCTTGGTGCCGGCGTCGGCGTCGGTGCTGCCGTCGCTGGAGGCGGCGGAGCCGGTGTTGCAGCCGGCGGCGGCGGTGGCGGCGGTGGCGGAGCCGGCGTCGGCGGCGGAGCCGCTACGTAACGGACGACAACGGTTCGTTTGTCCGCAACCCACTGAACGTACGCGCCCATGCCTTCGGAGATGACGCGCACGGGAACCATAATCGTTCCGTGCCAGACCATCGGCGGGACATCGAGCGGACGGCTTTCGCCGTTGATGATGACGACGGGTTTTCCGACGGTGACTTTGATATCGGAGCCGGGCTTCGATACGTCGACGGTGCGGTTAGCCGGATCGAACGATACCGTCGCACCCATTTGTTCGAACATCGAGCGCAAGGGTACGAGAATCGTGCCGCCGCGAACGAGCGCTGCGAGCACGCGATTTTGTTTGTCTGTGTCCGGCTTGGCATAGACATGATGATCGTTGAAAAGAATCGGATACTCGCCTGACGGCGGAGATCCAAAATCTGGGGGTGGCGCGCCTTGCGCAACTTCGGTTGCCGTCGCAGACGCGTAGGGTCCAGTGTTACCTTGCGCTGCGAGGGCTGCGGAGCCCACAAGAACCGAAAGCCCGAATCCCACGGCAAGTGCTGCCGCAAGAACCCCGGAGCTCTGGTGTTTCAATATTCCCTCCCTAGGTTTAAATGTTGAAGTTGAAGGGGCGGCGTGTTCAATCTGAGCGTCCTTCGCCTCGGTCGCTCCGTACCCAGAACGCAAGAGCATCAATCAGCGTTCGCATGTTTGCTCGACACGCGAGTTTTTTAATAAAAATGAGCCCTCGATGCAAGATCGAGGGCCCTGTTTTTATCGAGCGCGCGCTCGGTTAGAAGTGTAACCCAAGTCCAACGTACGGCCCGTATTGATTGATATTCGACGGTGCGTTGATCTTGTTGTTGTATTGATTTCCAAGGAAACCGACATCCAAGATACACCGGGAACGACGGTCCTAGGAAGTTCCAGTCGACTCCGATTTCGTACTTGAACAAACGATATGCGAGCGTTCCGCCCGGAGGCGCAACCGCTGCAGCTGAACGTTCCTTGTACACTCGGGTAGTAGTATGCGCTGCCGTAAATCGTGATCGCTTGATCGAGATCCGGCAGTTTCTCAGCGCCGAAGCCGACGCCGTTGATCTGCGGGTAACCGTAGTTGTTTTGCCGCCACAGATACGATGCACCGATGTAGAGTCGCGGATCTGCAACTTTGATCCCGAGCCGTCCATCGACGTCATCTTCGTGTGCGGTGAACGATGGTACGATCGTTGAACCCGTTCCACCGATCGTCGTTACCGGTCCGGCGGTAGTCGCGTAGGACCAATGACGCCAATCGCCTTCGGCCATCCACGTCAAACCGAGGAGCGGGAATTCGATGCCCGCGCGACCCGTGTACGAACCCGTGCCTTTGTTGCCCGGGCTGAACTCGTTGTAGATGGTCGGCGAAACGATGTAATCACCAACTATGAACTTGTCGTAGTAGACCGGTTTTTGTGGCGCCGGTGTCGGCGTTGGAGCCGGCGTTGGCGGCGGTGGCGGAGCCGGTGCTGCCGTCGGCGGTGGCGGCGGAGGCGGTGGTGCCGGCGTCGGCGGTGGTGCCGGGACGTAGCGGACGACGACGGTTCGCTTGTCTAGCGACCCATTGCACGTATCCGCCCATGCCTTCCGAGATCACTCGAACTGGGACGAGCACGTTGCCGTGCCACATGATTGGCGGAACGTCGAGCGGACGACTCTCACCGTTGATGACGACTGACAGCTTTTCCGACCGTGACTTTGACGTCGGAGCCTGGTTTGGAAACGTCGACGGTTTGCGTCGTCGGATCGTACGAAACGGTCGCGCCCATCTGTTCGAACAGCGAGCGCAGTGGGACGAGAATCGTATTGCCGCGGACTTGTGCGGCGAGAACCCGATTTTGCTTATCGGTATCGGGCTTCGAGTAAACGTGATGATCGTTGAAGAGAATCGGATATTCGCCCGAGGGCGGCGATCCAAAATCCGGGGGTGGCGCGCCTTGTGCCAACGCGAGCGTCGGGCCAGAAAGCGCGGCAAGCCCGAATCCCGCAGCGAACAGTGCTGCAAGAATTCCTGAGCTTACCTTGTTCAAAATTCCCTCCTCAAATAGAGAGTGGCGTGATGCGAGGGCTGCATGAAAACAGTCAGCGGAGAGCTTACCCGCTCAGCTGACGATTAAACGCCCGGCACACGACCGCCCTGCTCTTCAGGCAAGATGGAGCTTGCTTGCCTGTCTCTGCGAAGCAGGGCCTAGCTTTGTTTTTCTTCGATCCGCTCTTTGAATTTGGCGAGCTCGGTGACGTAACGTTCGTGCGTTCCCTCGGCGATTTTTTCGCGCTCGTCAAAGGCTGCGAATGCAAACTCGATGCGGCGGCCGTCGACCGTAATCAGTTCGACTTCGACGCGCACAATAAAGCCGACGGGTGTCGGCGCGAGATGCTGAATTTCGGCGTGAGGTGCCGAGCGTGACTGTTCCGGCTTGCAACGTCGGCGCGATGCATTGCATCGCTGCTTCCTCGACTAATTGCAGCAGCATCGGAGTCGAAAGAACGTCGACACCCGCGTTCCCCGCTTTTTGGGCGGTCATCCATTCTTCGACGCGGGTTTGATTTTGATACGACCGCCCGACCTCGAGCTTTGCCGGCATGCTCGCCCTTTTTGCGCGGGCCCCCGGGCGCTCCCGCCCTTTTTCTGAGAAGTTGAATCTTTTTGCGGGCAGGCGGCGTATGTGGTTGGGGTGAACCGCCGCCCGTCCAAGTACCCCGTTAGGAGAATCATGGCCCTTCGCAGCACCGTCACGGTGGGTTTAATGCTCGCCGCTTCCTTCATGGCCGGTTGTGCCGGGAAGCAGCAGCATCCCGTGCAGCCGCCGCTTGCCGTCGACGCGCAACCGGTCACGCGTCAGGAGATCGCGACCTACATTCAGCTCGACGGACAGATCACGCCGCTGCAGCAATCGAATCTGAGCTTGCCGCAATCCGGAACGCTGTCGGCCGTCTATGTGACGGAAGGCGACCGCGCGACGCGAGGCCAGCTGCTCGCCAAGATCGACGACTCGACGTTGCGTGCACAGCTGGCGCAAGCCAAAGCGACGCTCTCCGGTTCGGCGCTCAGCACGCCCGTGACCGTGCAGCAAAACAGCACGGCGTTGATCGCGGCCGAGCAGAGTTTTGCGAACGCGAAGAACAACGTAACGAGCGCACAGGCGGCATATGATAACGCGAAGGTCTTGTACGATGGCGACGAATCGCTCTACAAGCAGGGATACGTCGCGCAAACTGCGCTCGAGCTGGCCAAATCGCAGTACGTTGCTGCGCAGCAAACGCTCGCGAGCAATAAGGAGCTGTCTGCGTGCCGCGCAATCGCAGCTCAAAGCTGCGCAAACGAATCTGACCAACAATCAGGTGCAGAAAACGCAAGTCGACGGCAAATGCCGCGCAAGTGAAGCAGCTCGAAACCGCAATCCAGCAAACCAGCTTATATGCGCCGTACGACGGCATCATCACCGCGCGGTTGCTCGACCCCGGCTCGTTTGCCGGACCGAACCAAAACATTCTGCAGATCTCGCAAGTCGACACGGTCTACGTGAATGCAAACGTTCCGGACGATGAGCTCAGCTCCGTGCGTCCAGGTACGCCGGTTGCGTTCACGACATCGAGTCTTCCCGGGACCACGTATCGCGGAACGCGTCTTCGACGTCAACGCGGTTCCGACGACGGGGACGCTCTCATATCGTGCGCGCATCATCGAGACCAATCCGGGTGACAAGCTGCGCGGCGGGATGCTCGTAACCGTGAATGTGCGCAAGCAATATCATCGCAACGCACTCGTCGTTCCGCGAACGGCAATTTTCCAAGGAGACTCCGGTACCAGCATCTTCACAGTCGCGGATGGTAAGCCTGGACCTGATGGGAAGCCGACCAAGATTGCCAAGCAAATCCCGGTTACGGTCGGACTGCAGACCGATGTGCTCTCCGAAATCATCGCCCCGGTCGCGCCCGGTACGCTCGTCGTGACAACTCGCCCGGACGCGCTGGCGGACGGAAGTACGGTGGCGGTGACACAGACCGGTCCTTCGGGCGCAGCAGGTGCAAGCAGCACCCCAAGCGGGAAAAAGCCCGGTTAACCGATGATACGACGACATCTACTTGCAGCGTCGGTTGCGACGCTGCTGATCGCCTCCGCGTGGGCCCCGCAGCTCGTGCGAGCACAGCCGGCGCCCTTGCCATCAACGATTCCGACGCCCGGCCCGGCCGGCTCGGTGTCGGTACCAACGCCGATCCCGGTGCCGACGATCGCGCCCTCAGCGATCCCAACGCTTCCGCCTGCCAGCGCATCGCTGCAGCTGCCGTATCCGGCAGTCGGCACGCCCGCGCCCGGCGTTACCGCGAGCGCCGTCGATCCGAACGTGCCGCAAACGATTACGCTTGCGCCAAGCAATCTTGATCGGCGTTGCAAAATCGCCGACGCTCGCATCCGCACGCGGCGATTTGCAGCTCGCAAAAGGCAGCGTCGATCTCGCGCGCGTTCCGATTCTTCCGAATTTCAGCGGAAACGCGACGACGAGTCACACGCATTCTGCGGCCGGTACTGCGCGCGGCACCAACAACGGCAGCGGCGGCACGACCTTCAATACGACCGAAGTCACGTCGAACTCGCTCTCGGCGAATCTCCAGCAGCTCCTCTTCGACGGCGGACGAACGTTCGCGCAGATCAAGTCTGCCTCGGCCAGTCAAGTTTCATCGATCGACACGTATCAGCGCGATCTGCAATCGGTCACGTATAACGTCGCGGTCGCGTACTATACCGCGCTCGCCGCGCAACGTACGACCGCAGTCGACTACGAAATCATGCAGCAAGACATCGTTCAAGAGAACCTGGTCATCGCGGAATATCACGCGGGTCAGGCCTCGCTCGTCGACATCGCGACGGCGGAGCTTCCCGTTGCGCAAGCGCGCGTTGCGCTCGTGCAGCAGCAGGGTGTCGAAGCCGGCGCGCAAGCCGCGCTCGCAAACTCGATGGGGCTCGACGCCAACACCATCGTCCGGCCCGCCGATGACGCGTCGACATACCAGCAAGTAATCGCCACTGAAATCGCGATTCCGACCTACGACAAAGCGATTACGCAGGCGTACTTGCTTCGCCCGGATCTCAGCTCGTCGGCGCAGCTCGTGACAAGCGGCGCAAGATTCGCTGCGCGCCGCGCAGCTCGGCTACATGCCAACGGTCAACGGCTCGTCGTCGCTCGGAACGTCATCGACTGATCCGCACGGCGGCACGTTCTCTCCGAGCTGGTCGGTCGGCGCGACGCTCGACGTACCGATCTACAACGGCGGCGCGACGCATGCGGCGATCGAGCAAGCCGAAGGCAACCTCACGAAATCGCTCGCCGGCTACGACACCGACCAAGCTTGGCGTGCAACTGAACGTCAAGCAAACACTGACGGCGCTGATCTCGGCGCGCGCTTCGCTCGATGCGACGCAAGTCGCGTACAATCGAAGCCTCGACCGTCTTGCGAGCGACACAAGCGCAATACAAAGCCGGCGTGACGACGCTGCCTCTGCTCCTCAACGCGCAGGTGCAGCTGACGACCGCCCTCATCAATGAGGTCAATTCGATCTACAGTTTGCGCCAGGCCGAGCAGGCCTTCTTGTTCGCGACCGGCCAAAACACATAAGCAACGGAGTTGTTGCGAGGCCGGCGTAAACACGTTGGCATATGCCACATGGTGATGGGCCGAGCGCAAATGGGGGCCCCACGCGAAGCGTGGGGGGCGCGGAGCCTGGGGCGGAGCGCCTTTTAATAACAGTGCCGACGCACGTCGAGGATCCGACGAACGCAGCCATCTTGGCGATCTCGGAAGATCGTCTGGGCGGCTTCGTGCGCGATCCATTTGGAACGATCGCGGAACGCTCCGGCGTCCCGGTGGAAACCGTGATGGAACGCATCAGTGCGATGCTGCGAGCCGGTACGATTCGCCGCGTTCGTCAGACGTTGATGGCGACGAACCTCGCCGACGGTGCGCTGGTCGCGTGGCAAGTGCCGCAAGAACGTCTCGAAGCGGCATTCGATTTTCTCTTTCGCGACGATCCGTTTTCGGGCCACGTCGTCATTCGCACGACCGATGCCGCGACGCCGGGTTCGACGTACCGTCTCTGGACGACCCTCAAGGTTCCGCAAGGCTTCGCAATCGAGAAGCACGCCGAGTTCTTGCGCGAAAAAATCGGCGCGGATCATTTTCGCTTGATGCCGGCCAAGTGCTTATTCGTACTCGGCGTCGGCCACGTGCGGCGCCGAACGGTGCAGCCGGGCGAGCGCGCCGATGCGCTGGCTGAGCCCCGAGACACGAAGATCGTCGAGCTGAACGCCGAGGAATGGCGCGTGCTGACCGCGCTGAAGCGCGAATTCGCACCCGACGAGCTGGTGCGCGATCTCTGGCGGGCGCGTGCCGCGGAAGCCGGCGTAAGCTCTCGAAGCGTTTCTGGAAGGTGGCGCAAAGTCTGCACGATCGCGGCGTGATCGGGCGTTTCTCGACGTTCCTCGAACACGTCAAAGCGACGGCCGGAAATCTCGGGAACGCGGTCACGCGCTACAACGCGCTCTTTCACTGGGCGGTCCCGCCGGGACGAGAGCTGGACGCAGGTCGCGAGGTCGGGCGTCATTATTGCATGACGCACGCCTATTGGCGCGAGGGCGGTCCGGAATTTCACAACGTGAATGTCATGGGGGTCGTGCACGGCACGGACAAAGCGCTCGTTCTCGCGCACAAAGCCGCGATCGACGCGCATCTTGCGGAAGCGGGGATCACGGTTGGATACACAAACGTTTTCTGGGGCGGACGCAGCGAGATCAAGCCGTCCGAAATCTCACCACTCGCATACGAGGAGTTCTGCCGGGCAAACGGCCTCGACCCCGGCTCGATGCGCGCGTAAGCCGCGCTTGCGGCGGCGTTGTGTACGCTCGTCGCGCTGTGCGGGTGCGTGAAGACGGGAGCCGTCAGCCAAACCGGCTCGACGGGAACGCAAACCTCGAGCGCGCGAGCGCCGGCATCCGGCGCACGTGCTCGTGTACGCCGACGGCCAAAATTTCAATCGCTAAATCCCCATCTGTATCAGGCGACGTCGCTCGGCAATCTTTCTTCGCTCACGATGGCGTGGCTCGATGCGTTACGACCACGACAACAAGCCGATTCCCGAGCTCGTCACCGAGGTGCCGACCGTTGAAAACGGCGGCATCAGCAAAGACGGCAAGACGATAACGTGGCACTCCGGCACGATGTAAAATGGTCGGACGGCGTGCCCTTTGACGCGGACGACGTCGTGTTCTCGACGCAAGCCGTTCTCAATCCGAAGAACAACGAGGTTGGTCGCGACGGTTGGGATCTGATCACGAAGATCGACGAGCCCGACAAATACACCGTCGTCTACCACATGAAGAAGCCGTATGCGTCGTACCTACCGACGTTCTTTGGCACGGCGGGAGCGAACCCGTGCATCATTCCGAAGCACATCTTGGGAAATCTCCCGAACATCAACACGGCGCCGTATAACTCGCTGCCGGTCGGCATCGGACCGTTCCGCTACGTGTCGTGGAAGCGCGGCGATTCGGTCGTGATGGAGGCCAATCCGTACTACTGGCGCGGGATGCCGAAGCTCAAGCAAATCGTCTACAAGCAGATTCCCGACCGCAACACGCTGTTGACGCAGTTGCAAACCGGCGAGATCGACTTTGGTCCGACGACGGCGCCGGATACGTTCCGCGCACTGAGGCAATGCCGGGTCACACAACGATAAAGCCGGTCGGCCCGTATTTCGGTCACATCGATTTCAACGTCACGCATCCGCCGCTCGACGACGTTCGCGTGCGGCGCGCGCTGCGCTTTGCGCTCGATCGAGCGACGATTCTCAAAGAGGCGTTTCACGACGGCGGGGTCGTGCAAGAATCGATGATCTCGCCGGTCTTTCCGCAGTATCGTAAGTTCGATCATGGTCCCGACGGACGTCGCGCAGGCAAACGCGCTGCTCGATCAAGCCGGCTGGACGCAGCGCGACAAGGACGGCATCCGCATGAAGAACGGCAAGCGGTTTAGCCTCGAATACGCGATCTACACCGGCGCGGCCGATGTCGATACGATGGTCGAGCTGATTCGCAGCATGTGGAAAGCAATCGGCGTCGAGATTCGAGGTAAAGCATTACGACACGGGTCTATTCTTCGCGCTCGATACAGAACGGCGGGATTTCGTACAGCGGAAAATTCGACGTCGAGAGCTTCTACTGGGGTGGCGATCCGATCGGCGATCTTACGAATCTCTACTCTTGCGCCGACATCCCGCCGAACGGTCAAAACGTCACGCGCTGGTGCGACAAGCGCTTCGATGACGACATGGCGCATTTCAAGACTCTTGTCGATCCAAAGGCGCGCCAGCCATATCTCGATGACGCCGTCGCCCGCAGTCATCGATCAAGTGCCGACGGTCGTCCTTTACATTCGAATCGACAACTATGCGTTTACGAACGCCCTAACCGGCTTCCACCCGAACGCCCTCGCGCCGTTCGACGACTTCATGAACGTCGACATCCAGTAAGCACCGGTAGAGCGCAAAGCCGAGCAACGCGTCCGAGATCAGCGATAAGAGGCGCAGAAAAGCCCAGACGGGGTCTTGCGTTCGAGCCCGGCGGCGCGTTGTTCGAGTCCCCATAGCGCGCTGACGCTCGCATCGGCGCGGCCCGTGCCAGCCCGCCGGCAGTGCGTCGGGCCAAATCGGTACGGGATGCGTGCGCGCGATCAGTGAGACGGCAATGACCGCAAGCGGGACGATGAGCCCGGCAAACGCGACGCGACGCATGTGCGCGAGCAAACGCGAATCCGAGCGCGCACGCGGTTGCGAGCAGCGATGCTCTGCAGCTCGGCGTTCGGCCGTTGTCCCAGGCCGAGCCAATCGACGCCGCACAATGTGCTCGCCAACGCAGCAAATGCGAGCGTCCGTCCCGCGCGCATGAATCGCGCAGTAGAGCGCCGGCAAGAGCAACAGGACGAAATCGTGCTCGTGAAAGAACGGAACGACGAAAGGAAGCATGCAGGCCGCAATCCCGACGCGTGCGACCGGTTCGCGGATGCGGCGAATCGCGACGGCGCCGAGCACGAGCGCAATCAGCGCCGCAGGCGTAACGAACGAACGCGATCAGTGCGTCGCTCGCGCCGAATCCGAGCGCGACGCTCGCAGGCGTGATTTGAATGACGGTACGCTTTTCGGCGGCGCCGTGAACGGCGAGCAAGTGCAGATAGCGTTCGAGCCCGGCGATGCCGCCGGCGGAGCAGCATCATCGCGAAAAAGAAGATCGCTCCAAGCGCAAAAGCGACCAGCGCGCGCAGATCGGTCGCGCGCGCAATCAAGACGATGCACAGGTTCGGCTGAAACGCAGCGATCGCGCTGCGATCGATGCGGCGAGCCAGGCGCGCGAACGCAACAGCAGCAGCGCCGCAATGATCGCGGCAGCCGGAGAGAAGGGCCAGCTGTCCGAGTGCAACGTCGCTGATCAGCGCGCCGAACGACCCGGCAAAAATCGCGGCTCCCAAGACGATCGCGACTTCTTCCGGTGCGCCGACGAGCGCCAGCGTTCCGAACACTGCGACGAGCATCGCGCACGCGAGCATGCGCGCCCCAAACTCGGCCTGCTGTTTCGAACGGCAACAGCGCAAGCGCGCGCCAGAGCGGTAGCACTGCCGGTGGTCCGACGAACGGCAGCGTCTCGTCGTGCGACGTATCGACGCCGGGGATCGACGCGTTCGGCTTGCCAGATGCTGCGTCCGTACGGATCGGCGCCCGCATTCGCCGTAGCGCCGGCAGCATAAAACGCTTCGAAATCGCGCATCGCCGGCCCCGAAACGCCGTTCGGGCGCACGATGAAGAAGCCGACGACCAACAGCGCCAGCGCGCACGTTATGACGAACGAGGTCGTGCGGCTATTCTTCGCTGTGGTAGACTGCGGGCTTCGATCGATCGGCGTAGAGGACGAGGCGCTCAACGCGCATCTTGTTTCCCATGACGTACGCAACTCCGCCTGGAAAGCGAACTTCATAGCGCTGCGCGTAGATCGCAGGGCTTGGTCCGCTGATCGCGGGGACGAATTCGTCGGAAAGCTTCGTGGTCGGCATTCCGAGTGCGATCTCGCCCGGAATCAACCGGAAGGTTCCGATCGCGCGCGGCGCGAGCGACGGCGCTGTTTTCGACGTGACGTAATAGTGCTCGACGCCGATGAGGAGACCGTCACGATCGAAGAAGGCGGAAATCAACGCCGGCTTTCCGTCGTGGCGCAAGCCGAAGCTGTGAAAACCTTTGGCGGGATACGGAAATCCGCTTCCGAACGAGCGCTCGACCTCGCTGAGCGTCGTCGTCTCCAGCGCAAAAGAAAGATTCTCGTTGAACAGGATGACGGGCTTGTCGATTGGGGCAGGAGGGACCGGCGGCTTCCCGATTTGCTCCTCGATGAATTGCGCCATGAGCTCGACGGCGCGCAGCATCGCAAAATCCGGAGGCGGCTTTTCGCTCATAGCAAAAGGTTCGGAAGGTGCGAATTGTCATCCTCGGCGGTGGTTTCGCAGGGCTTGCCGTGGCGCAACGTCTCGGAGCGTCTGTTACGGCCGGGCGAATGCGACGTTTGCATCGTCAGCCGCGACAATTACGCACTGTTTACGCCGATGCTTCCGGAAGTCAGCAACGGCGATCTAGAGCCGCGTCACATCGTTTCGCCCTTACGCGGACTTCTTCGTACGACGACGCTCGTTCTCGGCGAAGTGCTCGCCATCGACTTTGGTGCGCGCAGCGTCGAAACGCGGCTGCTGCTGACGAACGAACAGCAGCACATCAGCTACGATCAACTCGTTCTGGCGACGGGCAGCGTTTCGGCGACGTTCGGCATTGCGGGCGTTGCCGAACACAGCTATCCGTTCAAGCGTCTCGAGGACGCCGAGAACCTACGCAATCACATCGTCGAGACGCTCGAGCTGGCCGACATCGAGCGGGACCCTGCACGGCGCCGGCGTTTGTTGACGTACGTGATCGTCGGCGGCGGTTATACCGGCGTCGAAGTCGCGGGCGAGCTCGTCGATTTCTTTCGCAGCATCTTGCGCTTCTATCGTAACGTCAAACTAGCGGACGTCGAAGTGATGCTCGTCGAAGGCGGCCCCAAGCTGCTTCCGGATTTGCTGCCGCGCATGGGCGAATATTGCTGCGGCGTTTCTCGCGCGCCGCAATGTACGCGTGCAAACGGGCGCGCTCGTTGCTTCGGTCGATGCGGGCGGCGTCGCGCTCAAAGACGGTTCGCGGTTCGAGTCGGCGACCGTTGTATGGAGTGCCGGAGTGCGTCCTTCGCCGTTCATCGCATCGCTACCGTTGCCGCACGCGCGCAACGGCGGCATTCTTACGAATGGCGACATGTCCGTGAAAGATGCGCCGAATGTTTGGGCGCTCGGCGATTGTGCCTGGATTCCGATGCCGGACGGCGGGTTCTATCCGGCGACCGCGCAGCACGCAATTCGCGAAGGGCCGGCGCTTGCCGAGAACATCGTTCGGACGCTGCGCGGTGAGCTCACACGGCCGTTTCATTGGAAAGCGCTTGGAACGATGGCGTCGCTGGGCGGACATCGCGGCGTCGTCGGATTCCCGAACGGATTCGTGCTGACCGGCTTTGCCGCGTGGTGGTTGTGGCGCACCTACTATCTGGCGCGCATCCCGGGTTGGTATCGCAAAGTGCGCGTGGCCTTCGACTGGCTGCTTGCGCTCATCTTTCCACGCGACATCGCGCAATTGCGCGTCGATACGGACGTCGCGCGCGGTGACGCGCGGCGCGACGCAGGCCGCTAGATCCAGGGGTCGGTCGAGCCGGCGTACACGTTGGTGTAAAGCGTGCTTGGATTCGGTAGCGGTTCGGCTTCGATTCGATCCGTCGCCTCGTTGACGTGCTGTGCGATCTCGGCACGCAGCTTATCGACGGCGTCGCGCGTTAGCACCTTGTGGTCGACGAGATACTGTTCGAAGCGTGGGAGCGGGTCTTGCGCGCGCTGTTTGTCGACCTCATCGCGGGTGCGGTAGGTGCGGTCGTCGTCATCGGTTGTGTGCGAAAGGAAGCGGTAGCACTTCGCTTCGACCAGCGTTGGCCCGCCGCCGGAGATTGCTTTTTCGCGCGCTGCATTGACTGCGTTGTAAACTGCAATCGGATCGAACCCATCGACGGTCACGCCTTCGATGCCGTAGGCGGCGGCGCGCTCGGCGACCGTCGTGTTGCGCATCTGTTTAGTGATCGGCGTCGAGATCGCCCACTGGTTGTTCTCGCACAACCAGATGACCGGGACAGCGTGAATCGCCGAAAAATTCATAGCCTCGTGCCATTCGCCTTCGCTCGTCGCGCCTTCGCCGAAGGTGCAGAGCACGGCGCGGTCGTTCTCGCCGCGGAACTTGAATGCATACGCCGCCCCGACGGCGTGCGTGCACTGCGAGGCAATGATCGAAGAGATCGATGCGATGCCACGCTCGCGGTCCGTGCAGTGATTGATGATCGAGCGGCCGCCGGTGGTATCGGTCGCGCGCGCGAATTGCGAACGGAACAAGTCATCGATCGGAAGACCGCAGGCAAGCGAGATTCCCGTATTGCGATAGTACGGATAGAGCACGTCTTTGCCGCGCACGAACGCAAGTCCGGCGCCGGCTTGCACCGCCTCGTGTCCCTCCGAACCCATGGCGATTGCAACCTTGCCCTGCCGGTTGAGTTGAAAGCCCCGCGTGTCAACCGCGCGCTGCGTTAGCATGTTTCGGAGAAGTGTGACGAGCTGTTCTTCGGAAAGCTGGTGCGCAGTTGCAGCTTGGGTGGCCATGCTGCGGTTTTGCCCATCTTCGAGCCGAGGACCTATGGCCGCGACCGCAAAGCAGAAAAAGTGAAGCGCCGTTACGACATCGATTCGCTCACGGACGTCGCGCTGCGCGTCTTTGCCCGTAAGGGATATGACGGCGCGTCGATGGACGACGTCGCCGCCGAAGCCGGCATCACAAAAGCCAGCATCTACCATCACGTCAGCGGCAAGGAAGAGCTCTTGGCGCGCGGTTTCAATCGCGCTCTCGACGCACTCTTCGCGATCTTCGAAGAACCAGAAGCGGCAGCCGGAACGCCTTCGGCACGTCTGCGCTATATCGTGCGTCGCGTCGCCGAAACAGCGACGCGCCATCTCGCCGAGGTAACCGTTCTCTTTCGCGCGCGCGGCAATTCGGAGGTCGAGCGCGAGGCGCTCGAGCGCCGCCGCCGATTCGACCGCACCGTTGCCGAGCTGATCGTACAAGCACAACGCGCGGGCGAATTGCGCGCCGATTTAGACGCGGGTCTCATCACGCGTCTGTGTTTCGGGATGTCGAATTCAGTCGTCGAGTGGTATCGCCCGAACGGCGCAATCGATGCGGCGAAGATCACCGCTGCGATCCTGGCCGTGCTCTTCGAAGGACTTACGTAGGAACCGGAAGCGGAACCGGCGCCGGCAGCGGCTCGCCGTTCAGCGCCGCGATGACGTTGGAGACCGCGAGCTCGAGCATTTCATCGCGCGTCTCCGGCGTCGAGGTGCCGATGTGCGGGATCACGACGACGTTTTCGAGCGTGTAGAGCGGGTGCGAGAGCGGCAACGGTTCCGGGTCGGTGACGTCGAGGCCGGCGTACGCTAAATGTCCGGACTTTAGCGCTTCGTAAAGGGCATCGGTTTGCACCAGACCGCCGCGCGCGATGTTGACGAAGTACGCGCCGCGCTTCATCTTTGCGAAGGCTTCTTTCCCGAATGCGCCGCGAGTTTCGGGCGTCAGCGGCGCAGTTACGGCGATGACGTCCGATTTGGCGAGCAGATCGTCGAAGCTCACGTAGGTCGCTTCGGACGGATCGACGTCGCTGCGCTTGTTGCGGTTGTAGTAGATGATCTTCATACCGCTCGCCCGCGCGCGCTGAGCAAGCGCCGCGCCGATCGCGCCCATGCCGAAGACGCCGAGCGTCTTATGATTGAGATCGTTGCCGTACGGCGCCATCTCGCCACGTTCAAACTTTCCGGCGCGCACGAAATCGACGCCGGCCACGATCCGCCGCATCGTTGCGAGGATCAGCGCCATCCCAATGTCGGCGGTGGCGGGCGCGATTACGCCCGGGGTGTTTCCGACCTTGACGCCGCGCTCGGCGCAGACGCCGAGATCGATGTTGTCGTAGCCGACGGAGACGGTTGCGATCACCTTGAGATTCTTGCAATGCGAGAGCAGCTCGCGATCGAAGCGAATGGCGAGCGGGAACGTGATGATCGCGTCGGCATCCTCGAGACGTCTTGCGAGCTGATCTTTCGAAAGATTGTCTTGCGAGACGTCTTCGATCTTGACTGCGACGCTGCGCAACCGCTGGGTCGCGTGCGGTGTAAGGGGCCAGGTTGCGACGATGCGCGCGTTTGCCATCAATACGTCGACCGTCCGCCCGAGATATCGAAGGCAGCGCCAGTCGAAAACGTGACCTCGTCGCTGCACAGCCAGGCAATCAACGCTGCGATTTCTTGTGGCGCTCCAAAGCGTCCCATGGGGATTTTCGAAAGCATGAAGTCGATGAACTCCTTGGTCATCTGCGCAAACATCGGCGTCTCGACTGCGGCAGGGGTGATGCAGTTGACGATCACGCCGTCGCGGACGAGCTCCTTAGCGGCCGATTTGGTCAACGCGATGACGCCTGCCTTCGACGCGCTGTAAGCCGACGCGTTCGGGTTACCTTCTTTACCCGCAACCGATGCAATGTTGACGACGCGTCCGTACCGCGCGGCTTTCATGATCGGCAGTACTGAACGCAAGCAGAAAAAAGTTCCGCTTAAATTGACGTCGATGACCGCGCGCCATTCATCGACGGGATAATCCCATACGGTCATGTTGGGTCCGGTGATGCCGGCCGAATTGACGAGAATGTCGATCCCGCCCATCGACTTGTGTGCATCGCGCGTCGCGGCCTCAACCGAATTCGGATCGGCGACGTCGACTGCTCGCGTCTCGACGTTCCCGAGCGCTTTGCGTGCCTCGGCGAGGGCTTTCTCGTTGCGATCCCAGATGGTCAGCGCCTTCAGGCCCGAAGCCAGAAGGCGGCGGCTGGTCTCCATGCCGATTCCGCTGGCACCCCCGGTTACGATAGCCCGCCGTCCCGGAGAGGTCGATTTTATTGCTGCTCATGCCGGCGCTTTTCCGGCCCTTGACGGGTAACACCGGCTAGGTGCGAGAATCGGCAAACCTACCATTTGGTAGGGAGGCGAAATGGAAATTGTGATACCACCCGGCGGGCTCGTCCCCGCCCCCGAAATCCCGCAGCCCAACATCTATCCGCTCGAATGGCGCGTCGAGACGCCCAAGCTCGCGGAATTGTACGAGCGCAGTAAGCGCGCGCTGTGGAATCCCGCGGATTTTCCGTGGGACGATTTGCGCGCGGAAGATTTTACGCCCGAGCAGCGGCTTGGGATCATGTACTGGTACGCGGTGCTCGCGAATTTCGACGGCTCCGGGCCGCCGGTTTTTGCGCAAGCCACGGTGCATTCGTTCGAGCAGCATGCGGAAGATCCGATCCGCAAGTGTTTCTTCTCGATCACGCGCGACGAGATGAATCACGAAGAAGTCTGCCAGCGCGTCATTCAAAAGCTCGTTCCCGGCGGACCGCTGGATTTCAATCCGAAGACGCCGCTCGAGCACGCCGCGAAGAACAACATCGAGTGGCTTTACCATAACGGCGGCCGTTACTGGAAAGGCTACGCCGCGTCGCTCGGCAAGTATCCGCTCTCGGTTCTGTTCACGTCGTTCATGATGGGCGAGGTCGCAGCCTCGACGCTGTTCTTCGGGATGTCGAAGAAAGCCAAGCATCCGGTTTTCCAGCAGATATTCAAGCGCGTCGGCCAAGACGAAGCCCGGCATCTTGCGATCTGCCTCGCGATTCTCGAAACCGATTTCCCGGGGCTGCGAGAAGAAGACAAAGTCCTCATCACCAAGCAGCTGCGCGCCGGGTTCGTCTTTCTCTCGATGATTCTGTGGGAGCCGCCGCCGCAATTTTGGGAGCTCACCGATTACTTCATGCCGAATCATCGCGTTCTGATCCAGCATGCGCGTGACGCCGGACTCGGCTGTTTGACGTACGAGGAGCAGGCCGACAACTGGCGCAACGCGCTCGCGAAAGTGCGCGCGATCATCGGTGAGTGGGGAATCCAGTTCCCCGCGATTCCCGAACTCGATCTCGACGGCGTCGACGTCGGTCACATCTCAGCCGAAGACATCATCCCCGTATTCTAAACGGAGGACCGCGATGACCACGACTATCGCTCCCTCGCCCGCATCGCAGTGGTTTAGCGAGCATCAGCCGCTCTTCGATCACGCGCTCGCCGCGATCAAATCGCGCGAGTATTACTCGGCGTATCCTGAATGCGGCAAGGTCCTACGGCGAGAACGCGCAGGCCGAAGGCAAAGCAAAGCTCGAGGCGCGGCTCGGCAAACGATTCGAGCTTGCGCAGCCCGGAACGACCGGCTGGATCGGCGCGGAAAAATCGCCCTTCGGCGTACCGATCGGCGTGACGTATCCGCAGATCGACGTCGATCAAGTCATCACCGCGATGCAAAGCGCGCAGCGCGATTGGGCCGACGGCGTCAGTGCAGAATCGCGTCGGCGTTTGCCTCGAGATCGTCGAAGCGGATCAACAAAGACCAGCTTCGAGATGGCGTTCGCGACGATGTACACGACCGGCCAAGCCTACATGATGGCGTTTCAGGCCGGCGGTCCACACGCGCAAGACCGCGCGCTCGAAGCGATCGCGTACGCGTACGACGCAATGAGCGACGTCCCGCCGTTCGCGCTCTGGGAGAAGCCGCAGAAAAATCAGCCGCTGCGTGTCGAGAAGCGCTTCCGTATCGTTCCGCGCGGGATTGGTCTCGTGATCGCGAGCTCGACGTTCCCGAATTGGAATTCGTATCCAGGGATGTTCGCAAGCCTCGTCACCGGGAATCCCGTCATCATCAAGCCGCATCCGAACGCGATTCTGCCGCTGGCTATCACGGTTGAGATCGCGCGCGCGACGCTTGCCGAGGCCGGCTTCGATCCGAACTTGGTCGTGCTTGCCGCCGACGTTCCCGAAGCGCCGATTGCAAAGACGCTCGCAACGCGTCCCGAGATCGCGATCGTCGACTTCACCGGCTCGTCGGCATTCGGTGAGTGGCTCGAGAAGAACGCGACGAACGCAAGCGTCTTCACGGAGAAAGCCGGCGTCAATGCGGTCGTGATCGATTCGACCGACGACCTTGCCGGATTGACGCGCAATCTGGCGATGGCGCTCTCGCTCTATTCGGGACAAATGTGCACGGCGCCGCAAAACATTTTCGTTCCGCGCGGCGGGATCAACGCGGGCGGGCAACATGTCAGCTTCGACGACGTGCTGGCTGCGATTACCAAAGGTGTCGACGATTTGCTTGCGGCGCCGGAACGCGCCGTCGAAGTGCTCGGTGCGATTGCGTCGGATGCGACGCTTGCGCGCGTCGATGCGCAAGCGAAGAGCGACGGGGTCGCGCTGGCATCGAAGACGTTCGCGCATCCGCAGTTTCCGGACGCGCGCATTCGGACGCCGATCGTTGCACGGCTCGATGCTGCCGACGAAGAACGCTATAGCGGCGAGATGTTCGGGCCGATCGCGTTCGTTATCGCGACCGATTCGACTGCGCAAAGTCTCGAGCTCGCAACCAAAGGCGCGCGCACCTGCGGCGCGATCACGGCGATGCTGTATTCAACCGATCCGGCCATCGTCACCAAGGCGGAGGACTTTGCCGCCGACGCCGGCGTGTCGCTGGCGATCAATCTGACCGGATCGTTGCTCGTGAATCAATCGGCCGCATTCAGTGACTATCACGTCAGCGGGGCGAACCCGGCCGGAAACGCGTCGCTGACCGATGCGGCGTTCGTTGCGGGACGTTTCCGGATCACGCAGACACGGATGGTGGTCCCTGGACCCGCAAGCACTAGCTGAAGCTTCTGCCGAGGCAATGTACGCGCGGGATGCCGCCGCGCGCACGCTCGGAATCACGATAGAAGAAGTCCGGCCCGGTTACGCGCGCCTTTGCGATGGCCGCGTCGCCGTCGATGCTCAACGGCCACGACGTCATGCATGGAGGCTTTATTTTTGCGCTCGCGGACACTGCGTTTGCGTATGCGTGCAATTCGCGCAACGAAACCAATGTCGCGCTGAACGCCGCGATCTCGTTCACCGCACCGGGACGTGCCGGGCAGCGTCTCGTCGCGACCGCGCAAGAGCGTTCGCACGGCGGGCGCACCGGAATCTACGACGTCGAGGTGCGGAACGACGTCGGGCGAGACGATCGCGTTCTTTCGCGGAACGTCGTATCGCATCGGAGGAACCGTTATCCCGTCCTAGTGCGTGGCGATCAGGCGGAGCGCGACGGTTCCAAGGGCGATCGCGAGAATGCGCGTGATCATCGGACCGGAAATCTTGCGTGAAAGGTGCGCGCCGATCGGCGCGCCGACCAGCGCGCCGGCTGCCGTGCAGAGCGTGAGCACCCAGATCGCAGCGATAATCGCCGTGCACGAGATGAACGATCGAACCGACGATCGCGGTGACCGCGAGGACTGCGTGCGACGTCGCGGTTGCGATGTGCTCCGGAAATCCGAGGACGGCGATCATGAACGGGACGTGGACGATTCCGCCGCCGATGCCGAGCAGGCTGGAAATAAAGCCGACAACACCGAGACCGCCATTCCCAACCGCAAGCTGAAGCGCCATTCGTATGTATGGCCTTCGCGATCGACGAGCGAACGCGAGGTCGTTCCGAACGTCGAACGCGGCGCGCGCATGCGGGCCGAAAAATCAGCCACGCGGAGATGCCAGCAGAACGCCGCCGAATCCGATATCGAAGACGTGGCGCGGAATGAATCGCGTCGCGTACGCTCCGAGGATCGATCCCGGAATCGCGGCAAGGGCGAAGAGCGGAAAGGTTCGCAGATCGACGCGCATCTGCCGCCAGTACGAAAGCGCGCCCGCCGAGGCGTTTGCGGCGACGACTGCGAGCGAGAACGCAGTGATCGTTTGCGTCGACCAACCCGGCTCAACGACGATCAGCGCAGGGACAAGTAGAAATCCGCCGCCGGCTCCTATCAGCGTGCCAAGGGCACCGAGCAGGATGCCGGCGACGAACGCGATCGCGTCGGCCACATTACGGTGAACGCCGCAGTGCTACGGATCGTTCCGGGCTAGGCAGCCTGCGAAAGCTCTTGAGTTGTCTCGGGTGCTTTTCGCGGCGCGGTAATCGCTGCGTCGATCGAAACGATTCCCGGTCCGGTGAGCAGCAACAGGAACGTTATCACCATGTAGGCCAGGGTCGGTTCGAGCGTGTGACCGCTCGCGACGAACGGCACGCCGCGCGGCAACTCGACGAAGACGCACGCGACGATCATGTCGATAAGAAGCGCGAACGCTGCAAAGCGCGTGAGCAACCCGACGATGAGCGCGACGCCGCCAAAGAATTCCACGAACGCAACGATGGCTTGAAGCCAATCGGTAAGGGCCCGACGGTCGCGCCGGTCCACGGCACGGTCAGCATCTTCGAACCCATCCATGCGAGTGGGTTCACGATCTTCGGATAACCGTGAAACACGAACGCGAGACCCACCATGATGCGCACGAAAAATATTCCGGTCGAGAACGAGCCAGGCATTTTTGGAGCAAGGACGTTTCGCATGCTCCCTCTTACCCGTCCCTCGACTTTCGCTCCGCACGGCGGCCGTATGCCCTGGCCAGCGAGTTAATGTGCGAAATCTTGCCGATCTCCCATGTCAAGCGACCGGTTGAAAAGGCGCTTTTGCTCGAGAACACGTACCGCGTCAACGCCGAGAAAATTTTCGCGGCGATCCGGAAAGTCACGCAATGAATACGAATATTACCGCCGACGCATATTTCGCCAAAGCGAAAACGTGGCAGAAAGAGCTGAAGAAGCTCCGCTCGATCATTCGCACTGTGGTCTGACGGAAGAAGTGAAGTGGGGCAAGCCCACCTACACGCTCGAGAACAGCAACGTTGTCATATTGGTCCCGCTCAAGGAGCATCTAGCGATAATGTTTTGCAAGGGTGCGCTGCTAAAAGACTCTCGTCACGTTCTCGTCAACAGGTCGGACAGGCGCAGGCTTCACGCTGGATGAAATTCGACAGCGTTCCGGCGATAACGAAATTGGAGTCGGTCGTGAAAGCCTACATTCGCGAAGCGATCAAAAATGAAAAAGCCGGCAAAGAAGTTGCTTATAAAGATACGTCGGAATATCTGGTTCCCGAAGAGCTAAAAGCTAAGTTCACCAAGACGCCTGCGTTCAAGAAGGCATTCGAGGCATTGACGCCGGGTCGTCAGCGTGGATATCTGATATATTTTGCGGGCGCCAAACAATCCAAGACGCGCGAGGCGCGTATCGAAAAATCCATTCCGGCAATCCTCAAAGGCAAAGGCGTATACGACTAGTACGCCCCGAGTATTCTGCTTTCGCCATCGATCTCGGCGAGGGCGCGCATGAGCGCATCGGGTTCGGCTCGATCGATTTCACAGTAGAACCGATACTTGAACGGACCCGCGTCGGGTGCGGGGCGTGAGACGAGCGAGCGCAGATTGAGCTCTTGATCGGCAAAGGCCGAGAGCGCATCACGCAGCGAGCCGGGACGATCTGCGAGGGCGAGAGCGACGCAGGCGCGATCGCCGCCGCGCGACTCGCTGCCGGCGCGCCGGACCAAGAAGAAGCGCGTGAAATTTTCGGGATTATCTTGGACGGCTTCGGCCAGCACTGCCGCGCCGTAGCGGTTTGCCGCCGTTCGCGAGCCGATCGCAGCGACGACTCGGATCGTTTTGCGCGACGATCTCGCGCACGGCGCCGGCGGTATCGTCGACGACGGTGCGTTCCCACGAGGGATGTGATGCGAACAAGCGCCCACACTGCTCGAGCGCAACCGGATGCGAACGAACTTCGCGGATGCCCTCGATCGACGCGCCCTTTACGCCGAGCAACGATTGCACGACGCGGTGCACGCGTTTCATCGACAATCCGTAGCTGCGGATGCGCCCACAGCAGATCGTAGTTGGCCGCGATCTGTCCCGAGATCGAGTTTTCGATCGGCAAGAGCGCCGCGTCCACTTCGCCGCCATCGACCGCCCCGACGAACATCGCGAAGGTTCGGTAGCCACGCGGCTGCGCGCCGGGGACGAGGTTATTCGCGGCCTCCTCGCTGAACGCGCCGGGCTCACCTTGAAAGCCGACCGTACGTACGTCGCTCATTTTGTCGAACGCGGGCCTTGTGACGGAATCGGTGTCGCGGCGCTCGTACCGAACGCCGCTCCGGTTACGCGGAAACCGGCGCTCAGCAAATAGAACATCACGCCGAGAAAAAGAATCGCGATGACGGCGAGGATCGGCAGGTAGATGCGCGGGGGCAAACCGCGCGCCGGCGGTTGGTTCACGCGAAGGACTCGCGCCCCCGCGACGGCAATCCCTTCTCTGTGCTACCGGACGTGGCTGAACTGCAGCTCATGTTTGCGCAGTTCAATTACGCGTATTTCGACGGCGAGATTCCAACGCACGAAATCTCGTACAACAATCGCTTCTCCAACGTCGCCGGCCGCATTACGTATAAACCGCCGAAGATCGAGCTTTCACCCAAGCATTTGCGCGGCAAGCTCGATCAGCTGAGAGAGACCTTGCTGCACGAGATGATTCACGCGTGGCTCTTTGCCCGCAAGCAGAATCCCGGCCACACGGGCGCATTCAAGAAGAAGATGCGCGAGCTTGGGCTCAGGTCGATCTACCACGATCTTGGGACGGCAGCCCCGCTCAACGAGAGCCCGAAGCGCTACATTCTTCGCTGCGATCGCTGCCGGCGTGAGATGTTGCGCAAGCGGCGCCCACCGCTCGGTGCGCGCTGCGGGCACTGCCGGCGTGAGATTCTGGTCTTCGAAGTCGTCGAGATGCGTCAGCTCGACGAAGGCGGAGTACGCGCGGCGCGCGGCTCGTTATAAGCCCTGGCCGCTTCCTGAACCGGTCATATCCGAACCGCTGCCAGCCGGCTGCCCGAACGGACTGAACCCCTTTAGGAACTGATCGATCGCTGGATTGTTGATCGTCTTATTCGCGACGACTTCGCTTCCGGTGACAAGACCCTTAGCGAAGATGCACGTTCAGCGATTGACCGCTGTGGATTTGCACCGTTTGCGTCGCCGTCGTGATCGTGACGTCACCGTCCGTGCATTTCACGCAGTAGATTTGATCGCCGGCCGGTCCGGCAACGAAATATCCAACCGTCCCACGAACGGCCAGCTGCGTCGTCGGCGTGACAAAACGATAGCTGGCCTTTGCGCCGGTCGGATGCACGACGTTGAATCGCACTGCGCCGCGCTCGATAAACACGGTTCCGCTGGCGGGATTCGCGGCTTCGGCTGCGTGCAGGTCGCCGATGCGAACCGTCGTGCGGTCGCCGATGCGAATCTCGCTCGAGTCGCTGAGCTGCAAGGTCGCGAGCGTCGCGATCGCCGTCGTCGCAATGACGGAGTCGCCGACGGCAACTTCTGCATACAGCGATCTGCGGATCGGTGGTCGGCAGCTTGTAGGTGACGGTCCCTTTGTCGCGGCGCAGAATGTTATCGTCCGCGCTGCTTGCCGGCAGCGCGAGAGCGAGAAGCGTTATCGCCAAGAAGGCGATCGGTCTACGCATGGCCATTGCATATGTTTGACGGCCAAGGCTAGCGCGGCCACGAAGAGCATCCCTGCCATAACGGTTGAGAGGTGCGTTGCGTGGATCCGTCGCGCGACTCGTGCGCCGACCGCACCACCGGCGAGTCCACCGGCGACGAGCGGGATTGCTGCCCAGGCTTGAAGATCGCCGTAGAGGCCGTGGGCGAGGATGCCCGCCGGCGACGTCAGCATAACGACGAAGGCCGAGGTAGCCGCTGTTGTGTGCACGTCTTCACGGAACAGCACGAGCATCACCGGCACCAGCACGATGCCGCCGCCGATTCCGAACAAGCTCGAGGCAAAACCGACCACGAACCCGATGAAAATTTCAAGCAGCCAGCTTTTGATTTGGCGTGAAATTCCGCGGATCCGGCTGCTTATTGCGACGCATCACGATCAAGATCGCGGTCGCAATCAAGAACACGCCGTAGATGAAGTCGAAGTCGCGGCCACTCATCAGCCGCACGACGTACGCACCCAAAATCGAGGACGGGATGCCGGCGCCCGCGATCGTGAGCCCGCGCGAAATATCGACGGCGCGACGGCGCATGAACGTCACCGAGGCCGCGAGCGTGTTCGCAAAGACAAAAAACAACGAGTCGGCTGCGGCCAAGCGCCGGTTCGACGCCGAAGAACAGCCGCAACACCGGAACGACCAAGAACCCTCCGCCGAGTCCGGCGAGCGAGCCGAAAACTGCTGCGATTGCTCCGACGAAAAAGAGCGCGACTGAGGGGAGAACTGCTTCGTTCGTTAGTGTGCGGCCGCCATTTGCGCAACGACCGGTTCGTTCGGATCGCGCAGCTTGGAGGGATTCACTTCTCCCGGATTCAGTTTGCGGATCACCTCGAAGATGCGCAGCGGCTTTTCTTTGCCTTTGACCATGACCGGATCGAGCTCGTTGACGACGACGAGGTCCTTGACTTCATTCCACGTCGTCTCGCTGATGATCGTCTGTCCGCCTTTGGCGACGTTGTAGAGGCGTGCCGCCGTGTTGACGTTGTCGCCGATGACGGTGTAATTCAAGCGATCGGCCGAGCCGAGATTGCCCATGACGACTTCGCCCGTGTTCAGCCCCATGCCGACCGTGAAGATCTGACGGCCTTGCGATTTCCATTCCTCGGCGATCTGTAAGATTTTTTCTTGCTGCTCGATTGCGGCAAAGACTGCGCTCCTGGCGTCGTCCGGTTTCGGATTTGGCGCGCTGAAGACGGCCATGAGGCAGTCGCCGATGAATTTGTCGACGTAACCGCCGTACTTGAAGACGATCTGGCACATGTCTTCAAAGTATTCGTTGAGCTGTCCGTAGATTTGCTCCGGCGTCATCTTTTCCGACATCGCCGTGAACCCGCGAATATCCGAGTAGAAGATCGTGACCTTGACGCGCTTTCCTTGCAAGTTTAGCGCCGCTTTGGGATCGTCGTGCTTGAGCATCTCGCTGACGATTTCGGGGCTGACGTGTTTGCCGAACATGTCGCGAATGGCGCGCTTGTCGGCGCCTTCGGTGATGACCCGGTACAGCGCGACGAAGAGCGCGGTTGCGAGCATCGCGCCGTCGACGTGAATCAAGTCGATCCAGTAGAGCCCGAATCCGTACGTCAGAACGACGATCGCCGAATACGCAAGTATGAGTCCGAGCGAGGAACCGATACCGACAAGCGGTGGCAAGAACGTCACGATGAAGCCGACGAAGATCGGCAGCGCCAGCAGCAAAATGATGTTGACCCAGGGCCGCGAGCGCGTGATGTAGGTGTTCGTGAGGAATTGATCCATGAACCGCAGGTTCGAGAAAACTCCCGGATAGCGGCCGTTGGGCGTCAAGACGAAGTCGCCCGAGCCTTGTGCGGTACTTCCGACGACGACGATGTTGCCGTTCGCGAATGCCTTGAGGTCGGTCGGGATTTGCGTTAAGCGCATCCCAGAACGCCCATCTGCTCGGCGAAGGAGATGTGCTCCGTCGGCGCTCCGGTGCGGCCGGTGAGTTCTTGCAGCTCGTACGTGCGGAACGGCAAATTGAGAATGCGGTTGTCGCCGTCGAGCGGTATCGTGCGGTCGCCGAAGCGCGCGCGCCAACTATTGATACGCCGAGAATTTCTTCCCGGTGAATTGCTGGACGGTCGCACCCGCGAGCGACAGATATGTCTGTTCCTTGCCGCTGGCGTCGGTCGTGACGAGCGGGAACGGCTGTGAGAGCGTCCAGCCGCCGGGATTGTCGACCGTCGTGTAGCCGGTGTTCGCCGTAAAGGGAAGCAGTGTCGACGCAACCGGCTCGATACCGAGATTGCCGCCGCTCGTCGTGTTGATGTCGACGCCGAGGACCGTTGGGACGGCGCGCAGACCTTTTGCGAATACCGCGTCTTGGCGCGGATCCTGCGCCGGATCGAGGAACAGCACGTCGAACGCGACGACTTTTGCGCCCGCCTTACCGAGTTTTTGCAGCAGGCGTCCGTAGGTCGAGCGCGGCCACGGGAACGGGCCGATCTTTAGCGTACGCTTCTTCGTCGATCGTCAGCAGCTTGAGGTGCGGATTGACCTCATGCCGGTCCGGGAAGTGCAGGCCGACCTTATGGAGCCAATCGGAGTCGTCTGCGGCGAGCATTGCCTCGTTGACGACGACGTAGTCCATGACGCGGTTCGCATTTGAGAAAGTCTGTGCCGGCGCTAGGTACAAAAGGATGCCGAAAGCTGCGGCGACGAGCGACAGTACGGTAGCGATCGTTAACGTGCGAATACGACGCATCTGGAAAACCCCGTGAGAGCGTTCCGAAGCCCTTAGACGGACGCCCCTTACCTCCCCGTTTGGGCAGGCAGGCCTTTACACGCGGCTGATGTAGCGGCGGTCGCGCGTATCGATCCGGACGACGTCGCCCGGATTGACGAAGAGCGGCACCTGAACGGTCGTCCCGGTTTCGAGTTTCGCAGGTTTGGTCGTTCCGGTCGCGGTGTCACCCTTGAATCCCGGATCGGTCTCGGTGACGGTGAGCTCGACGTGCGCGGGAATGTCGACGCCGATCGGATTCCCATCGTAGAACTGCACGGCGACCTTCATCCCATCTTTGAGAAAGTCGGCCGGTCCACCAATGAGATCGCGCTGGATCGTTACGTTCTCGTACGACTCGGAGTCCATAAAATGGAAACCTTCTGCATCGTTATAGAGCATCTGCATGTCGCGGTTGTCGACGATCGCGCGTTCGAGTTTCTCACCCGCGCGGAACGTGCGCTCGACCGTTGCACCCGACTTGACGTTCTTCAAGCGCGTACGGACGAAGGCCGAGCCTTTGCCGGGTTTGACGTGCAGAAATTCGATCACGGTCCAGAGCTGGCCATCGATGACGATGGTGATTCCGTTACGAAAGTCATTACTTGATATCATGGAGCGCCACCGGGGTTGGACGCCGACCTGGAAGCTCCTATCAAACGATTCTCACGCCCCTCGAGGAGCCGTGCGATGTTCTCGTGATGACGCCACGCGATGATGGCGACGACACATGCCGCATAAATCGCCGCACGCACGTCGAGAAACAACCAAAGCGTGCCGATCGTCGAGAGACTTGCGAGAAGCGAAGCGACGCTCGCAAATCCGGTCGCAACCACAGCCAGGATCCAAACGCCGATGAAGATCAGCGCTGCCTGCCAGGCTAGGCCGAAAAGCACACCGAGCTCCGTTGCCACGCCCTTTCCCCCTCGAAAACGCATCCACGGCGAGTAACAGTGTCCGACGATTGCCGCGAATCCCGCGAACAGCGCAAGCTGCAGCCCTCCCAGATTCTGCGCGAAGATCGTCGGTACGAAGCCTTTGAGCGCATCGAGCACTAAAACGAGAGCGCCTGCACCTCTGCCGAACGTGCGCGCTGCGTTTGCCGCACCGATGTTCCCGCTGCCTTGCGTGCGGATGTCGGTTTTGAAGAAGACGCGCGCGACGATCAAGCCGAACGGAAGCGATCCGAGAAGAAACGCGAGGACGAGTACGCCGGCCTCTTTCATTAATCGGGCCCCGATCGCGGGCGGAATTCGAACGTGAGCGGGACACCGCTCCAGTCGTCGGAGGCTCGCAGGACGTTTTCCAAAAAGCGCTGGTACGACGGCCGCACGAGATCCGGGTCGTTGCAATTGAAGATGAAGAGCGGCGGCCGCGTCGCGACTTGCGAGCCATAATAGATCTTGAGAATCTTTGTGCCCATCATCGGCGGCGGATGTGCGAGCACGGCGTCCCGGATGATTGCGTTGAGGCGTGCGGTTTGGACGCGACGCTCGAGATTTTCCGCAACGCCCATGATGGCCGGCATCATCGCGCCGAGACGGCGGTGCGTCAGCGCCGAGAGGAACACGACCGGCGCAAAGCGCGCAAACGGAATCTGTTGATAGATCGCCTCGCTCAGCTCGGCTTGCGAATACTCACCCTGTGCGCGCGCGAGATCCCACTTGTTCGAAACGATGATCAGGCCTTTGCGTTCCTCGATCGCGATGCCGGCGAGCCGGCGATCCTGCGCGAGCGGACCTTGCATCGAATCGAGAACGAGCAGTGCGATGTCGGCGCGTGCAATCGCCGCGAGCGAGCGCAGCGAGGCATAGTATTCGATCGATCCGTGCGCCGTCGGTTTCTTGCGAACCCCGGCGGTGTCGATCAGACGAATCGTTCGGTCGCGATACGGGAAGATGGAGTCGAGTGCATCGCGTGTCGTCCCCGGTACGTCAGAGACCAAAGCGCGTTCGGTGCCGAGCAGTGCGTTCAAGAGCGAGCTCTTGCCGACGTTCGGCTGTCCGATGATCGCAATACCGAGCTCGTTCTGCGGCTGTTCGATCTGCTCCGATTGCGGCGGAAGCCGTTCGACGATAGCGTCGAGCAAATCGCCTGTCCCTTCGCCGTGGATTGCCGAGACGGCGAACGGTTCCCCGAGGCCGAGACGCGCGAACTCGCCATGGATGGCGTCGCGCGCGCTGTTCGATTCGGCTTTGTTCGCGACCAGCACGACCGGACGCCGCGTGCGGCGCATGATCGCGACGACGTCGTCATCGAGCGGATTGCGGCCCTCGGCTGCATCGACGACGAAGACGATGATGTCCGCCTCCGCGGCGGCGGCTTCGGCTTGGGCGCGCGTCTTGGCTTCGATCGAATCGCTCGGGCTATCGGTATCGATACCGGCCGTATCGACGAGCGTGAAGACGCGACCGCGCCATTCGGTGAGCGCGTACAAACGGTCGCGCGTGACGCCGGGGGACTCGTCGACGATTGCAAGGCGCTGGCCGATCAAACGATTGAACAGCGAGCTCTTGCCGACGTTCGGACGCCCCACAAGGGCGACCGTCGCGGGACGAATCGAAGCAGATATTGAGGAGGCCGACATCTCGGCAGGCAGCCTACGGCGCCTTGGGAGCGAAGTCCGCCACCTGTGATCGTGATGCGCGCAATCCTGGCCGCTTTTGTCTTAGCTGTGCAAGCGAGTCCAGCAGGCGGGGCAATCTATCTTACGACGCTTCCGAGCGGAGCCGATACGTGGGTCGATGGGGCGTACATAGGCCACTCGCCGGTGCTCGTCGATGCGCTCGGTTTAGGCAAGCACACGATCACTGCGGCGAAGACGGGCTGGGTGAGTCGCGAGCTGCGCGTCACCGTCAGCGACCGCGATCCCTTGCAATTCATCGACGTGCAGCTCGAGCGCGATCCGAGCGCGGCACCGGTCAACGGTACGCTTGCGTTTCATGCCGGGCTTCCGATTCGTACCGTTACCGTCGACGGTACGCCGGTGAAGCTCTCATCCGCAGGCAAGCTGGACATGGCGCCCGGCGAGCACACGGTCGCCGTAGAGACCTCCGGTGGACGCTTCGAACGCCAAGTCGACATTTACCCGGACACCACGACGAATGTGGTCGTGCGCATCGGCAGTGAAGGTGCGAACCGTGCGATCGTCGTCGCGCCGGTGACCAACTATCTCCCGGCGACCGATGTGAATGTCGACGGCAAGCGGATCTCGATCCGGCACAACGGCCACGCGGTTAGCGGCACACTCGGCGACGCGACCATGCGAATCGACGGGGCAGCGGCTACCTTCGATACGCCGCCGGCGATGATCGGCGGGAAGCTGTTCTTGCCGCTCGACGTCTTCGTGCGGATCGGAGCCGTCCCGCTGCGCCCGCACTGACTTAAAAGGGAGATGCTGCGCGGGGCGAACCTAGGTGGTTCCGTGCCGGGCATATATATCGAAACGTTCGGGTGCCAAATGAATGAGGCCGACTCCCAAGAGATTGCGGAGAGGGCTCAGCGCGCCGGCTATACGATCGTAGATCGGCCGCACGACGCATCGATCCTCGTCGTGAACACCTGCACCGTGCGCGACAATGCTGAAACGCGCGCCTACGGCCGGATCGGGCACCTGAAAAGTCTCAAAGACGCGAATCCGGGAATGCGGCTGGTCGTCACGGGCTGTCTCGCGGAACAAGACCGCGACCGCATGCAACGGCTGGTCCCGCACGTCGATGCGATCTTCGGGACGCAAGAGCTCTCGCAGCTCGGCGATGCGATCGCGGCTTGGCGCAGCGACTTCGGCGAGATCGATTCGGAAGAAGCCGAGGAGCGGGCGCTTCTCGTCCCGCTTGGCGGCAGCGCCGACGGAGTCGCGGACGCCTATTCGCATCTGCGCGCGTTCGTGACCGTGCAGCGCGGCTGTTCCTATTATTGTACGTTCTGTATCGTGCCGCACGTTCGCGGCCGCTTCGATCACCGCCCGATGACGGCGGTGCTCGCGGAAGTCGAGCACCGGCTCGAAGAGGGCGCACGCGAGATCACGCTCGTCGGTCAAACGGTGAACGCGTATCGCGATCCCGCAAGCCCGGCCGATTTCGCGGATCTCGTCGCCGCGGTCGCTGAGCTGCCGGGACTCGAGCGTCTCACGTTCCTGACCTCGCATCCGAAGGATTTCACGCCACGGCTTGTCCGCGTGCTCGCTGCGTATCCGAAGATCAACCCGCGGCTCCACTTGCCGATGCAATCCGGTTCGAACCCGGTGCTGCGCAAGATGAACCGCAAGTACACGATCGAGGAATACCGCGCCAAGGTCGAGTCGTTCCGCGCAAGCTGTTCCAATTGGGCCTTAACGACCGACGTGATCGTCGGCTTCCCGGGTGAGAGCGACGAGGATTTCGCCGCGACGCTGGCAGCTTGCCGGGAGTTCGGCTTTGCGCAAACCTTCAGCTTCGTCTACTCGCCGCGGCGGGGAACGCCGGCCGCGCGCTGGCAGCAGCTCGCGCACGAGATCGGGGCCGAACGTCTGCGCGAGCTCAACCAAGTCGTCGACGCGGGCGTCGCCGCGCATAACGCATCGAAGATCGGAACGACGGTGCGCGCCCTGATCAATGGGCCTTCGAAGAAAGACCGCACGAAGCTGGCCGCGCGCTCGCTCGACAACGTGAACATCATCGCGGCGGATAGTGAAGGCGAAGCCCGCAATCCGCGCCCGAGCGAACCGTGGCTCGACATTCGCGTCGATGCTGCGCATCGCTGGGGATGCTCGGGCACGATCGTCGGCCGCGCGCGTGATTTCGATGGACCGGCTCGCGCCGTCGCTGCTCCGGTGCTCGATCTGATCGTCGCTTAAACATTAACTCGCTTGTGGATTTCGTGGATAAGCCGCCTTCGTTTGCGAATAACTCAACAAACTTGTGAATAAGCCTGTGGGCACTCAAAACAAGTATTGCAAAGCAAATTGTCCATGATTAACATGACATTACTTCAAGCAATTGAAGTGCGGCGCGCGTAGCCGCCGTGGGACACCGGCGATGACGATCAACGCTAACGCGGGGATCTGAGCCGCAACCAAGAATCGACGGCCGGCACTGAACTGGGCAACTGGATCAAGTCGGCGAGCAGACTCAAAGCTACGTAGATAGAGCCAGTCGGTACCCCGGCTGGTTCTATCGCTTTTTCCAGGGCGTCTTTCGGCGCAGAGCTTCGTTATCGAAACGCTCGTTTACCAGTACAGTAGTAAACTTCGCGTTCCGCTGCCTCGCTCTGCATCCGAAATACACCCTGTAAATATTTAGGCGAGGACGCGGCGATATTCCGAACAGCAGCTTCCGACGAGGAGCGGAGCCAGGATGGCGAGAGCGACGAGCGGGGGTGCAGCAGCAAGATTCGCACGATGCGAATCTTGTAGCCGTGCTGCGAGGAATGTTGCTGCATCCGAGCCACTGAAAGCATCTGAACGTGACGAGATACTCACCAATGCTGGAGCAGTATTTCGGGATGAAGGCACGCTATCCCGAAGCGCTGCTTCTCTCACGCGTCGGTGACTTTTACGAATCGTACGGCGAAGACGCGGAGACGCTTGCTCGCGCGCTTTCGATTGCGTTGACGTCGAAGGAAGCGGGGAGCGGTCAGCGGATCGCGATGGCCGGAGTGCCGCATCATGCGCTCGACGGGTATCTCGCGAAGCTCGTGTTGCAGCGACGCGTGGTTGCGCTTGCCGAGCAGCTCGAAGTACCCGTTCCGAACAAGCTGGTGCGCCGCGACGTCGTTCGCGTCGTGACGCCCGGGACGGTCGTCGAAGAACCGCTGCTCAAGAGCGGCGCCAATAACTATTTGTGCGCTCTCGTCGCGATGGGCGACTCACTCGGTCTCGCCGGTGCAGATCTTTCGACCGGCTACGTCGCAGCCACGGCGTTTTCGGGCGAGCATGCGTTCGAAGATGCGCTTGCCGAGCTGGCGCGGCTCTCACCGGCTGAGATCGTCGCCGACGTACCGCCGCAATTGCGTGGAGCGCTCGATTTGAGTTTGGACGGCGGCGCCCGCGTCACGACGTCGTCGCTGGCTTCTGTCAACGGCGTGCATCATGCCGCCATCGAAGGCTTCGACGCGGAAGAGAGCGCCGCGATTTATCGCGCGCTTGGTGCGATCCGTGCCTTCGTTCGGCGCGTCGGGTTCGAAGGCGAGGGCACGCTGCGCGAACCGGTCTACTATGCGCAACGCGCTTTTCTGGCGCTCGATCCGCGTTCGCGTGCGCACCTCGAGCTGACGCGCGCGCTCGGGCAAAACGAAAAAGCGACGCTCCTCGCGACGATCGACCGGACGCGGACAGCGATGGGCTCGCGCATGCTGGCTCGCTGGCTCTTGGCGCCGCTCGTCGATCGCGACGACATCGAGCGGCGGGCGGACACGGTCGAGGCCTTCGTCCGCGATCCGGTGCGACGCGAGTCGCTCGCATCCGTTCTCGACGGCTGTTTCGATCTCGAGCGCATCGCGCAGAAGGTCCGGTTGCGCCGCGCGCTGCCGCGCGATCTTGCGTCGCTGCGGCGTACGCTCGCCTATCTGGATCCGATTCGCGACGCACTCGCCGATCCGAGTTTGCCGCTGAACCTGCACGCGTGCGCCGAGGCGATCGGGAATTTCGAGGAGCTGGCGCTCGATTTGCAGCGCTCGTTAGTTGAAGATCCTCCCGCGACGCTGGCCGACGGCGGGGTCATTCGTCCGGATAGCGATCCCGATCTCGAAGAAACGGTATCGCTACGAACCGACGGCCGTGCGCGTATCACGGCACTCGAAGAGCGAGAGCGCGAACGTACCGGAATCCGCTCCCTCAAGGTTAAGTATGCGAGCGCGTTCGGTTACGCAATCGAGATCAGTAAGAACAATCTCACTGCAGTTCCGGCAGATTACGTCCGTCGCCAAACGCTCACGAACGGTGAGCGTTTCGTTACGCCCGAGCTGCGCGAGCTGGATCTTGCCATTGCCAATGCGCAGACGCGCCAGCGTCAGCGTGAGGCCGAGCTGTTCGAAACCCTCGTCGAACGTATCGCCGTCCGCACCGACGATCTGATGCGCGCGGCCGACGCGCTCGCCGAGATCGATGCGGTCTGCGCGCTCGGTCAAGTCGCGGCAGAGCGCGGCTACGTTCGTCCGCGTTTCGTTGACGGCTCGCACGTTCGGATCGTCGACGGCCGGCATCCGGTCATGGAAGCGATCTTGGGGACGCAGTTCGTCCCGAACGACTTAACGATCGAAGAAGATCGCGCGCGGTTCGTCGTGTTGACGGGACCGAATATGGGCGGCAAGTCGACGTTTCTGCGCCAAAGTGCGCTGCTCGTCATCTTGGCGCAGGTCGGTGCGTTCGTCCCCGCGCGCTCGATGGAGCTTGGGATCATCGAGCGCATCTTTACACGCATCGGTGCCGGCGATGATCTTGCTTCGGGACAATCGACCTTCTACGTCGAGATGCTCGAAACGGCGAACATCCTGCGGCGCGCAACGCGGCGGAGTCTGCTGCTGATCGACGAGGTCGGTCGCGGGACGGGCACGGTCGATGGGCTTTCGATCGCTCAGGCGATCTGCGAATATTTGCTGGATCAGGAGATGCGCGCGCCGATCGTTTTGTTCGCGACGCATTTCCACGAGCTCGTCGCGCTCGCAGACCGGTGGCCGCTCGTCGTCAACTATCACATCACCGCCGTCGAGAACACCAAAGACGGGGCGCCGATTTTCTCGCATCGCGTTTTGCCGGGAAGCTCGTCGCGTTCGTTCGGAATCGAAGTGGCGCGGATGGCCGGCTTGCCGCGCAGCGTCGTCGCGCGCGCCAAAGAGATCGCACAGGTCCTTGAGGAGCGGCCGACGCTCGAAGCGCAGCGCCCGCTGCGCGGCCGGTTGAACAAGCCCCAAGTCGAAGAACAGCCGCTGCTCTTCCCGCGTTCGTGATTCAGCTTCTCGATCCGGAAACGATTGGGCAGATCGCGGCCGGTGAGGTCGTCGAGCGGCCGATGTCCGTCGTGAAAGAGCTCGTTGAAAATGCGCTCGACGCCGGAGCTCACCGCATCACGGTGCGGGTCGCCGGCGGCGGACTCGACGAGATCGAAGTCATTGACGACGGCGACGGCATCGCGCCTGCCGATCTCAAGCTCGCAGTCGCACGTCACGCCACCAGCAAGTTGCGCGAGACGAGTGATCTCCAACGGGTGACGACGCTCGGGTTTCGCGGCGAAGGCTTGGCGAGCATCGCGTCGGTCGCGCGGCTCGAGATCGTCTCGCGGACGGCAAGCACCGATATCGGCTCGCGCATCGAAGCGTTTGCCGAAGCGACCGGGGAAGTCGAGCCGGCCGCTTCGCCGATCGGAACGCGCATCGTCGCGCGCGATCTATTTGGAAATATTCCCGTTCGGCGCGATTTCTTGCGTTCGGCAAGCGCGGAGTTTTCACGCATCTCGAATTGGCTCGGGATGATGGCGCTCGCATATCCGGACACGACGTTTGCGCTCGTGCACGACGACCGCGAAGTCTGGATTCTCCCCTCGGGCGACGTCGTCCAGCAGCGACTCGAACACATCTTTGGAAAGAATCTCGCGCAGGCGCTCATGCCGCTGCGTCCGCTCACGGGCGCGCATCAGATTGGCGTAAGTGGCTTCGTCAGCAGTCCGGGGACCGATCGCAGCGACCGCAGGATGCAGCATCTCTTCGTCAACGGGCGTCTGCTGCGCAGCGGTTTACTTTCGGGCGTATGGAGCGCAGCCTATGCCACGTTTGCAATGAGCGGACGTCATCCGTACGGCGTGCTCTTTCTTTCGCTCCCGCCAGATCACGTCGATCCCAACGTCCATCCCACCAAGAGCGACGTGCGCTTGCGTTACGATCGCGCTGTCTTTGAAACGGTCCGCGGTACCCTGACGAATTCGCTGCGCGAACACGCACGCGAGCGTCTCTCGCGCAGCGTATCGTTCTCACCGTCGCAGGCGGGCGGCATCTCAAACAGCTCGCAAGCGCCGCTGTTTGCGGCCGATCTCACGGTCGTACCCGAATCGCGAACGAGCGTGCTCGCGCAGCTCGACGCAACCTACATTCTGGCGACGGACGGCGATTCGGTCATTCTCGTCGATCAGCACGCAGCGCACGAGCGGATAGCCTTTGAGGCAATAGAGACGAAATGCGGCCGCCTCGAATGATGCGCACAGCGAACCGCTCCTGGTGCCGTTCGTCTTCGAGCTCGACGCCGCGCAGAGTCAGACGCTCGATGCGGCACTCGAGACGCTGACGTCGGGGGGCTCGAGATCGAGCCATTCGGCGAACGCGTTTATCGCGTTACCGCAACGCCCGCGGGATATCGCTGGACGACCGGTTCGCGTGAGTTCGACATCGGCGAATTTCTGCGCGACCTCAGCGACGAAAGCGGCGGCATGAACGCTCCGCGAACGCGTGTGGGCGTCGCTCGCGTGCCATTCCGTCGTTCGCGCGCACGAGTTTCTCTCCGACGTCGAGATGCGCGCTCTGCTCGATCAGCTCGGAGGATGCCGTAACCCGATGCACTGTCCGCACGGCCGGCCGACGGTCGTGCGGCTCGACGCCGAGGCGATCGCAAGGCTCTTCAAGCGTACGTGAAATCCGGCGTCGTCATTCTTGCGGGGCCGACAGCGTCCGGAAAGACCGATCTTGCAATCGCGCTTGCGCAGGAGCTCGGTGGCGAAATCGTCGGCGCCGATTCGCGCCAAATCTATCGCGGGATGCCGATCGGTACGGCCGCTCCGACCGCTGAGCAACTACAAACGGTACCGCATCACCTGGTCGGCTTTCTGGATCCGCGCGAACGGTATTCTGCGGCGGTGTTCGTTCGCGACGCTCTCGGCGCGATCGACGGCATCTTCGCCCGTGGAAAACAAGCGATCGTCGCTGGTGGAACCGGATTCTACATTCGCGCACTGGCCGGCGATGTTGCGCTTGCCGGTGCGCGCGATGAAAGTCTGCGCGCGCGCTTCGCGCGCGAAGCGCTCATTCACCCACCCGACGTCATGCACGCGTGGCTCGCAGCGCTCGATCCTGCGCGTGCAGCTGCGCTCGATCCCGCCGACCGCTATCGCGTCGCGCGCGCGCTCGAAGTCGAGCTCGCAATGCGTTCCGAGTCAGGCCCAACCGAGGTCGAGCGCCGCTCGCTGCGTTCGGAGCAGATGCCGTACGTCAAGGTCTATCTCGACATCCCGATCGCGGAGCTCGAACCGCGCATCGAAGCGCGGGTCGATCGCGATGCTGGCGCAGGGGTTACTCGAGGAAGCCGAGCGCTTAGGTGACGCTGTTGTCGCCGCCGATGCAGTCGGATATCCGCAAGCGAATGCATATTTGCGCGGCCAAGCGACGCGTAAAGAGCTGCGCATGCACCTCATTCGTGCCACGCGCCGGTACGCAAAGCGGCAAGAAACGTGGTTCCGCAGCGAACCGGACGTCGAACGCGTGCGGCCGGAGCACGCCAGGGAATTCGTTCTTGCCCGCGTGAAGGCGTGGCTATGAACGCGCGGCCTCAGCCTTTGCAAGATGCCTATCTCGGAGAGGTCAAGCGCCAAGCTGTTCCGGTCGTCGTGTACTTGATGAACGGCTTTCAGTTGCGCGGGATCGTGAAGGGCTTCGATCCGTTTACGATCGTTTTGGAGTACGAGACGCAAGGCGCACCTCATTTACAAGCATGCTGTCTCGACGATTTCACCCGAGGGCCCGTTTGCGAGCCCGGCCTTTTCGGGTGAAGAAGAACGCGCGAACACCGGGTCTTAGACAGCATGAACGTCCACCTGGAGCTGTTACACGGCGCCGAAAATGCGTTTGCGCTCCTCGATGACCGCGAGCCGGGCGAGCGCACGACGCCCGAGTATGCTGGGATTGCGCGAGCCATCGTAGATACCGACGGCCTTCTCGTCCTGCTGCCTTCGTCAAGCGCGGCAGGCGACGTTCGCATGCGGATGTTCAACCCCGACGGCGGTGAGGCCGAGATGTGCGGCAACGGCGTTCGCTGCGTTGCGCGTTACCTCGAAGAGCGCAGCGAGGGCGATCGTTTTGTCGTCGACACGCTTGCCGGTCCGATCGGTGCGCGTGTCATCGACACCTCTCCGTACGAAGTCGAGACGAAGATGGGTATCCCGGTCGTCGGTGAGGAGGGCGACCTCGAAGCTGCAGGCCGGCAGCTGGCATTACATCCGTATTTCGGTCGGCAATCCGCACGTCGTGATCTTCGTTGACGACCTCGAGGGAATCGATCTCGCGACAGCCGGGCCGGCAATTGAAACGCATTCGAAATTTCCGGGCGGAACGAACGTGCACTTCGTCAAGGTTGCCGGCCGCTCGAAGCTGCAGGTGCTGCACTGGGAACGCGGCGCGGGCGCGACGCGCGCCTGCGGAACCGGAATCGTTGCGTGCGCGACGGCCGCGGTCCGCGAAGGTTTCGTCGGCGCGCCGGTCACGCGTAATCGCTCCCGGCGGTACGCTTCGCGTTGCGATGGCATCGCGATGGGGAAGCGATGTTGACGGGGCCGGTCGAGCACACGGGAGCACGCGATCTCGCCGTAACGTGAGTCTCGGTCTCGCATACACCGACAAACGCGGTCGTATCTTTTTCGATTCGAATACCGAACCGCTAGCCGACGGCGGCATCGTTCGCTCGGTAAAACGAAGCGAGCTTGTGCGCGCTCCCGAGGGAACCGTTCCCGTCACGCTGCCCGGACGAAGTCCGCTCGTCGCCGGTGGAAAGAGTGCGCGACGCACCGCGCTTGGCGCGCTCTTGCCCGCCGGCTACACGCGCTTGCTCTTACCGGCGTACGAGGAGCGCGAAGGTGCTCCACAATTGCCGCTATTCGGCTACGCTTTTGCGTGCGTCATCGACGACGCGCTTTTCGTCGCCGCGATGCGAACCGATGAAGATGCGAATTGGCGGCCGCGCGCCTTCGCAGACGGCGAGCTCGAAACGATCGTCGCGACACGACTCGGCCGCGATCCGAAGAACCGGATTCTCGCCCAGCTCGGTCGATGCTCGCTCGAGTACGGCTGCTTTACGGCCCAAAACGTGTTTCTCGAACAAGGCGAAGCCGCGCTTCCAGTCTCGCCGAAGTGCAACGCGCGTTGCGTCGGCTGCATTTCTGAACTCGATGCGGATAGTGCCGTCGTCGCACCGCAGGAGCGAATTCGCATCGAGCCGGACGTCGATGTATTGACGCGCATCGCGCTCGAGCATCTCGAACACGTTCCCGACGGAATCGTATCGTTCGGGCAAGGCTGCGAAGGTGAGCCGCTCCTACGCAGTACCGCGATCGCGAAAACGATCGAGCGGATTCGCGCGCGCCGCTCGAACGGCACCGTGAATCTGAACACGAACGGCAGCTTGCCGAAATCGCTCCGCATCCTGATCGACGCCGGCCTGGATGCGGTCCGCGTCAGCTTGAATGCGTTTCGTCCAGCGGTGTACGCAGCCTACTATCGCCCGGTGGGTTATGCGCTCGACGACGTTTTGGAGAGCATCAGGCTCGCTGCGCGGTCCGGCCTGCGGGTCTCGTTGAATTTGTTGACGCATCCCGGCGTGACCGACGAAGTCGCAGAGGTCGCATCGGCAACGGAGTTCTTGCGCGAAACGCGCGTCGCGCTCGTGCAGACGCGGACGCTCAACATCGATCCGCACGTTTATTTTTCGCGCGTCGGGAGGCCGGTCGAGCCGATCGGGATGCGTGCGGCGCTAGAGGCGATTCGTCAAACGGGCGCCGAGATCGGGAATTTTACGCATACACACTAGCTTGCGTTCGCATCCCCTCGATGAGCTTCTCTTCGAGGATCGGTCTAAGTGTATTCCCGAGACCTGAACGGATCGTATCGAGCCGCGCGAGCGCCTGCAAGCGCATCGGCGTGGGCTTCCTGAGGCTCAAAGAAATCATATGAGGCGGCGGGATTGCTCAGCAGATGTGCGTCGGCAAGATCGATCGATATGCCGGTCAGGGACTCGATCTCTTGCTGAATCACGACACGATAGTCAGCGGCGTTCAGGCGCTCGGTTTCGATCGAGAGATCGCATTCCGGAAACGCAAGGAACGCCGTGAGCAGCCAAAACGCGAGGAAGCCGCGGTACAAGATGCGCGGGGGTAGCGTGCGGACTGCCTTGCGCACGGCTGCGTGCTTCGTGGGTAGCACGAAGTCATCTGGACTGATGCGCAATGCCTCGAATACTCGGGCTACGATCGGGTCCTGATGATGCAACATCCAGACTCGAATAGGCGAAAGGAGATGGTGAGGGTTGTCGTCCTCACATGAAAGACGCCACGCAGACGTCCACTGACTGCAAGGGTCGCGCATGACGAAGATGTGAGCGGCATCGGGAAAATTCTGCCGCATCCATCCGACACGGCCGAGCGAACGGCAAAATTTCAGTACGGGAGTCTTCCCATTCGTCCGCGCGAGATGCAGCAGCGATTCGATATACTGTCGTAGCTCAGGGAACTGCTCGTCCCGTGACATGAAGAAAGATTGGTAGGCAAAATCTGGTCGGTACCCGGCGACGCCCGGCATACGACTCGAGAAAAGCGGTGCGAATTCCTCAAAGTAGGGACGTTGCCGGCCGGGATGACGCGATTTTGAAACTTCCGGTCGCATGCAGGAAAGGGTTCGCAGCGATAGCGTCGCGAGCGATTCGTTGAGGGGCTCATAAAAGCCCATAATGTCGTCGTTGTTCCGAAACGCCGACCACAACCACGTGCCGGCCGTTCGCCAACCGGTGTGCAAAAAGACGGGGATCTCTCGGGCTACTATATCGCGCAAGAACGCACCACGATCAACGATCGATTCTCTAGTGGTTTATCTGGGAAAAGGCTGGGAACAACCTGGGAATATTCAACTAGCGTAATCGTTGTTCGAACAATAGACGAGCGGCGTTGAGAAATTGTTAAGCGTTTCTCATGCTCGGACGCCGAAATTGTCCTTCCCAAAAATCGTGAATTAACACCAACGCACCGTCGCCCCGTCCGAACGAACCATCCATTCGGATGTTGCTGCGTGTGATGGCGCGGCGTAGGCTGAGGACATGTGGCAACTGCAACTTGGCGTGCTAGCGCTCAGTGTCGTCCTTTTCTTTTTGGCCGATCGTTACATCGGCGGATGCGAGCGAATTTAGATGACGATCGACTATATGGCCGGCATCGTGCTTTCGGTGTCTGCCTTCGTTTACTTGATCTACGCGATGCTGCGTCCGGAAAAGTTTTAGATGACGATCATTGGATGGTTGCAGTTTGCCCTGCTGTTTATTGCCGTACTCGTTTGCGTGAAGCCGATGGGGATCTATCTCCATCGCGTCTTCGAAGGCGAGACGACATTCCTCTCTCCGGTGCTCGTGCCGGTCGAGCGGGCGATATACGCGATCTGCCGCGTCAACCCGGCGCAAGAGATGGGCTGGATAACGTATGCGTTCGCTTTTTTTGCCTTCCAGCTCGTCGGCTTCGCGTGGCTCTACGCGGTTCTGTTAACGCAGCAGTGGTTGCCGTTCAACCCGCAGCATTTTCCGAATCTCTCGCCTGATCTGGCGTTCAATACTGCGGTCAGCTTCGTTACGAATACGAACTGGCAATTCTACTCCGGCGAAAGCACGCTGAGCTATTTCTCGCAGATGGCGGGCCTGGCGTGGCACATGTTCACGTCGTCAGCATCCGGCATCGCGGTCGCCGTCGTCTTGATCCGCGGGATCGTCCGCACGGATCGGTCGACGCTGGGCAACTACTGGGCCGATATGACGCGCACGATTTTCTACGTGTTTGCGCCGATCGCGTTCGTCGTTCGCGCTCGTCTTCTTGTGGCAGGGAATGCCGCAGAACTTCGCGCCGTATACTGACACCGTCTCTATGGAAGGCGCCAAGGTTTCGATTCCGCAGGGACCGATGGCCTCGATGGAGAGCATCAAGGAGCTGGGCAATAACGGCGGCGGCTTCGTCAATGCGAACTCGTCCTCGCCCGACGAGAATCCGAACCCCTTCACCAACGAGCTCGAGCTTTTTCTCGAGCTGCTGATACCGGCCGCACTTACCTACACGTTCGGACGGTACGCCCGCGATCAGCGACAAGGATGGGCGCTGTTCGGCGCGATGTCGACGCTCTATATCCTCGGATTCTGGGCGTGCTACTACTTCCAGTCGCAACCGAACGCTCTGATGGCCGCGCACGGAATCTTCAAGAGCTTCGAAGGGCTCGAGACGCGCTTCGGCATCGCCGCCTCAGCGATGTATGCGGTCACGACGACGGCGACGTCGACCGGCGCCGTCAACTCGATGCACGATTCGTTCCTTCCAATGGCCGGCGCGATTCCGCTGATCAACATTCAGACCGGCGAAGTCATCTTCGGCGGCGTCGGTGCGGGCATGTACGGCATGCTCGAGTTCGTGATCTTCACGGTCTTCATCGCCGGACTGATGGTCGGACGCACACCCGAGTATCTTGGGAAGAAGATCGAGCGGCGTCAGGTCGTACTCGCCTCGCTCGCGATTCTCTCGATCGCATTCTTCACGCTCGTGCCGGCCGCGATCGCGGTCGTCGTCCCGGCTGGGCTATCTGCGATGAACAATGCCGGGCCGCACGGCTTCAGCGAGATTCTCTACATGACGACTTCGTGGACCGGCAACAACGGCAGCGCCTTCGCCGGAGTCAGCGGCAACACGTTCACCGAGATGCTCGGCGGCGTCACGATCTTCGGCGGACGTTACGCGGAGATTATTCCGGTGCTCGGGCTCGCGGGTTCGCTAGCCGGGTAAGCGCGCCGTTCCGTTCTCGTCAGGAACGTTCAAGACGACGACCCCGCTGTTCGTCTTCCTTTTGATCGGCGTCATGCTGATCGTAGGACTGTTGACCTTCCTGCCCGCTGACGCGCTCGGTCCATTCGTCGAGCATCTGCTGATGAACCAAGGAAAGACGTACTAATGATCTCGCAAGCCCGGATCGAACGCCGTCCAAAAGCACGCTCGCTCTACGATCCGGAGATCATCGTTCCGGCGATCGGCGCGTCGTTCAAGAAACTGGATCCGCGCTGGCAAGTGCGCAATCCCGTCATGTTCATTTGCGAGGTCGGCGCGCTCGTCACGTCTATTCTGTTCTTCCGCGATTGGGCGACGCACGTCTCGACGCCGACCAGCGGCGCAGGCTTCGACTTCGCAATCTCGATCTGGCTGTGGTTTACCGTCGTCTTCGCGAATTTCGCCGAGGCAGTTGCTGAGGGGCGCGGGAAAGCGCAAGCCGAGTTCTTGCGCCGGACGAAATCCGACACGCAGGCGCGCAAGCTCGTCCGGGACGGAGAGTACGCGACGGTTCCCTCGTCGCATCTGCGTAAGGGCGACGTCATCCGCGTTGAAGCCGGCGAGATCATCGCGGGCGATGGCGACGTGGTTCAAGGCGCGGCCAGCGTCGATGAATCGGCGATCACGGGCGAATCGGCGCCGGTGATTCGCGAAGCGGGCGGTGACCGCAGTTCCGTTACGGGCGGCACACGCGTCCTCTCGGACTGGATCATGGTGAAGATCACCGCGAATCCGGGCGAGACGTTCCTCGACCGCATGATCAATTTGGTCGAAGGCGCGCAGCGGCAGAAGACGCCGAACGAGATCGCGCTCTCGATCCTGCTGGCCGGCATGACGATCATTTTCTTGATCGCGGTCGCGACGCTCGCGCCGTTCTCGATCTATGCCGGTACCGTGCAATCGATCACGGTGCTGATCGCGTTGCTCGTCTGTCTGATTCCGACCACGATCGGCGGCCTGCTTTCCGCGATCGGCATCGCAGGCATGGATCGCGTCATGCAGCGCAACGTCCTCGCGATGAGCGGCCGCGCGGTTGAAGCCGCCGGTGACGTCGACACGCTCTTGCTCGACAAAACCGGAACGATCACGCTCGGCAATCGGCAAGCCTCCGAAATCATTCCGGTTAGCGGCGTGACGCTCGAGCGTGCAGCTCGCGCTGCGTATCTCTCGTCGCTTGCCGACGAGACGCCCGAAGGACGCTCGATCGTGCTCCTCACCGAACGGATGGGGACGCCGAACGGCGGAGCGCCGATCGGTTCGACTTTCGTTCCGTTCAGCGCGTACACGCGCATGAGCGGTCTCGACGTTCAGACGAACGGCTCGGTTCACGCGATCCGTAAGGGCGCGGCCGATGCCGTCGTCGCGTTCGTTCGCTCGCAAGGCGGCAAAGTCGACGAATCGCAGTTCAATTCGGATGTCGAGCGTATCGCGCGCTCGGGCGGCACGCCGCTGTTGCTCGCCGAGGGCTCGCAAGTTCTCGGCATCATTCATCTCAAAGACATCCTCAAGCCGAACATCAAGCAGCGATTCGATCGCCTGCGCTCGATGGGAATTCGTACCATCATGATCACCGGTGACAATCCGCTGACCGCTGCGGCGATCGCGAAAGAATCCGGCGTCGACGATTTCCTCGCGCAGGCAACACCGGAAACAAAGATGGAGCTGATTCGGCGCGAGCAAGGCTCGGGACGGCTCGTTGCGATGACAGGTGACGGAACGAACGACGCTCCCGCGCTCGCGCAAGCCGACGTCGGCGTTGCGATGAACTCGGGGACGCAAGCCGCCAAAGAAGCGGCGAACATGGTCGATCTCGATTCGGATCCGACCAAGCTGATCGATATCGTCGAGATCGGCAAGCAGCTGCTCATGACGCGCGGCGCGCTGACGACGTTCTCGATCGCAAACGACGTCGCGAAATACTTCGCGATCCTACCCGCGATGTTCGCGACGGCCTATCCCGCGATGAACGTGTTCAACATCATGCGGCTTGCATTCGCCGGCAAGCGCTGTCCTATCGGCGATCATCTTCAATGCGCTGATCATCATCGCGCTCATCCCGCTCGCGCTCCGCGGCGTCGCCTACCGTCCGCGCGGCGCGGACGCCGTACTGCGCGAAAACGTTCTGATCTACGGTGTCGGCGGAATCATCGTACCATTCATCTTCATCAAGCTGATCGACGTGGTTCTCGTCGGTCTCCATCTCGCAGGTTAATCATGCAAACGACGAACTGAAACCAAACAAAGCACTCTCTCGCATCTCGTTCCGGCCGTGCTCTTTACGGTCGTGACGATCGTCGTCTTCGGCTTGATTTATCCCACGGTCATATGGTTGATCGGAGCGGTCGCGTTCCCGTATCAGACGAACGGCTCGCTGATCAGAGACGACAAAGGTGCGATCGTCGGATCATCGCTGCTCGGGCAGCTCTTCACGAAGCCGCAATATTTCCAAGGGCGTCCGTCCGCAGCCGGCAAGAATGGCTACGATCCGACGCAAACCGGCGGCACGAACCTCGCGCCGACGTCAAAGAAACTGATCGATTCGGTAGCGGCTGCCGTCACCGCGCTCAAAAAAGCGAATCCGGACGCGGCCGGCGATATTCCGCCCGAGCTCGTCACCTCGAGCGCAAGCGGCGTCGATCCGGACATTTCACCTGAGGGGGCATACTACCAAATCCCGCGCATCGCGAAAGCGCGCGGCGTCTCGCAAGACGCGATTCGCGCCATCGTCGACGCGCATATCCAAGGCCGAACCTTCGGAATCTTAGGTGATCCCCATGTCAACGTTCTCGACCTCAATCGCGCGCTGGATGCGGCCGGCAGCTAAGCTTAGCCGCGCGAACGGCGCGGGCGAATAGAGAACGACGTCGCCGGCGCCGGCGTCGAGGACGCGCCGCGCAAAGGCGACAGGCTGCCAAAACCGTCGCTTTCCGCGAGCGCCCTCGACGACGATCGCAGCATCCTCGATTTGCCGTGAGACGCGCACGAGCGTTGTAGCCGGGTTCGCGTCGACGTCGAAACGCCACTGCGCACCGACGCTCTTCGCTGCCGAGCGCAGCGCTTGAACGTCCGCCGAATTCGCCGCATCTTGATTGGCGGCGACGTGAACGACGGTCAGCTCGACGTCGAGGCGCGACGCGAAGCGTGCCGTCCACCGAATCAGCTCGACGTCGCGTTCACGTGCGCGCACGCCGACCACGATGTGCGCGAATGGCGCCGGCAAACGCGTCGGCTGGCGTGCGCGAATCGTCTCGCGAATCGCGAGCTCGCGCAGCGCCGTCAGGTTCTCGAGCGTGAAGAAATTCGAGAGCGCGCGATCGATGCGTTCGGCGGGATAGATCTTGCCGGCGCGCAACCGTTCGCGCAATACTTCCGGCGTCGCATCGATCAGCACGACGTCGTCGGCAAGCTCGAGGATTCCGTCCGGAAGCGTTTCGCGGACGACCGTACCGGTCAGACGCAGGACGGCATCCGAGAGCCCCTCGAGATGTTGCACGTTGAGCGTCGTGACGACCGAGATGCCCGAACGAACGATCGAGAGCACTTCTTGATAGCGCTTGGGATAGTCGCTTCCGGCGGCGTTCGTGTGCGCGAGCTCGTCGATCAACGCGACTTGCGGCCGGCGCGCCATGAGTGCCTCGCGGTCAAGCTCGCCGTTTTTTCGTGGAATGACTTCGAGCCCGTCGAGCATCCGCACCGTGTCGGCGCGGTTGTGCGTTTCGACCAGCGCCGCGACGACGTCGACGCCGGCGGTTTTCATTTGATGCGCGCGATCCAGCATGGCATAGGTTTTGCCGCAACCTGCCGAGGCGCCGAGGTAAACGGTGAAGCGGCCGTAGCCGATGCGCAGGCGGTCGCCGGCCGTTTGCGCGTACGGATGACGTGCGCGAATCTCGGTGCCCGTTCCAGTACACGTGCAGCGCACTTGGGTCCGCGATGTAAACGTGCCGATCGATGCCGCCGGACGCAATCTCCTTTGCTTGCTCACCGCTTGGAACGGCGACGATCGTTGCGCCTGCATTCGTCCAATCGGGCAATCCGTGCGTTTGCGGAAGCGGCGGAACGATGCGCGCATTTGCACCCCGCGCCGCCTTTTCGATTCGATCTCCGTGCTCGAACGTGCGGGCGACTTCGAACGAGAGATCGCTCGCGTCGGCGAGCGCTGCACACTTACGCAAAAAGACGGCCGGATCGTCGAGGCCGATCGGGAGCGCGAGCAGCGCCGAAACCTTGACCGGACGCAGCACCGGATCGGTGAGATCGTCGAGGGTCCGCAGCATCAGCTCGCGCAAGATCTGCAGCGTCTGCGGTTTGAAGCTGCCCGCGAGCGCGCGTTCGACGTCGTCTTGCTGAACGATTTTGCCCGAGCGCAAGCGTGCTTCGATCAGATCGGGCGGTGCGTCGAGCGCGACGACCTGATCGGCGGCTTGCAAGAATGAGAGCGGAACGATTTCACGGATCGGAAAGCCGATCGCGCGCTCGGCGACAGGCGCTACGGTTTCGATGTGCTGGACGTTGAGCGCGCCGATGACGCTGATGCCGGCTTCGCGTAACGTCAACGCATCTTGCCAGCGCTTCGCGTTGCGTCCGCCGGGAAGGTTCGTGTGCGCGAGCTCGTCGAGGATGATCGTCGTGGGATGCGCGGCCAAGGCGGCTTCGAGATCGAAATCCTCGAACGTCGAACCGGCGGTTTCGATCGTGCGCGGCGGAATGACGCGCAGTCCGTCCAGAATCGGTTCGAGATCCGCGCGGCCCTTGAGATCGATCCAGCCGACTGCAACATCGATGCCGCTATGCTGGAGTGCGCGAGCCTCCTCGAGGATCCGCCGCGTCTTACCGGCGCCGGGTGCGCTTGCGAGATATACCGTAAGCCGTGCTCCGAGTCCGAGCTCGCGCAACAGCTCCTCCGCGCGCGGTCGTGCTTCAGCATCGCGGTCCATTACGGGTCGGCTTCGCGGCAGCGCTCCGGGCCTCCGCCGCCGAAGGCGCCCCGTCATGAATTCGCGGCTGCTGGCTGCACTCTGCATTGCCGGACTTGTCGGCGCATTTGCGATCGACTTGCTTACGCCGCAGCTGTTCATTGCGGCGATATTGCTCGACGTTCCGATCGTCTTGAGCGCGTTCGCGGGCAATCGCCGTTTGACGAGCGCCCTCGTGATCGCCGGCCTCGATCGCAAACGTCGTTGCGGGTTACATCAACGGCGTCCAAGCCGGCGGCGTATGGGATCCGGTTGCGATCGGTAATCGCGCGCTTGCCGCGCTCTCGATCATTCTGGTCGGTTGGCTCGGACTCGCGTTGCATCGTGGCGCCGAGCAGCAAGGCATCGCGAGCGCAATTGCGAGCGCCGTACGTCGCGAACGCGATCTGCGCGAAGCGTCCGAGAACATTCGCAGCTCGCTCAGCGAGGAGCTCGTCGAACGCGCGATCGCGCGCGAAGCGATGTGGCTCGTCTCGGCAACGAAGGTGTCGCTTTATCGCGCAACGACGACCGGCAGCGCGACACGCTTCGACGCGACGCAAGACAGCAAAGAAATCGTCGAGGTAACGGAAGCGCCGCGTCCCGAGATCCAATCCGCCCTCGCGCGCGCGCTCGAAGCGCGCGAACCGTCAGCTGCTTTCGCGCGACGATGCGATGGGCCGGCTCGTCCTCGATGCGCTTGCGATCGATGCCGCGGTCGTCGTACCGCTCGTCGACGGCGCAACGCGCTTCGGGACGCTCTTGCTCTCGCTGAATCGCTCGGCGACGGAAGAAGACTTATTGAGCCTTCGCGCCTTTGCCGAGGCCGCCGTCATCGCGCTCGGTCAATCGCGTCTGTTCGATGAGCTTGCGAAAAAGAACGACGAGCTTGCGCAGCGCAGCGAAGTCATTCGTGACATCGTCTACGCGCTCTCGCACGATCTGCGCACGCCGCTTGCGGCGGCCGGCTTGACGTTGCGCCAAGCCCGCGAAGGCGCGTACGGTCCGATGCCGGAGCGCTATCGCCGAAATTCTCGATCGAAGCATCTCGGCGAACGACGAGCTGCAGCGGCTAGCGGAGACGCTGCTGCTGGTTGCTCAGTACGAATCGGGAGACCGCACCGCGGAACATCGCGCGATCGAGCTGGACCGTCTCGTGCGAGACGTCGTCGCGCAGTTGCAGCCGCTCGCCGATTCGAAGAAGCTTGCGGTGGAAGTTACGACGACCGATGCTGCAGTGAGCGGCGATTCTGGAGAACTGCGGCGCGCGCTCGTGAATCTGTTCGCGAATGCCGTCAATTGGTCGAAGGACGGCGGCCGAGTTGCAATTCAAATGCGGTCCGGGGGTCGTATGGTGAGCGTTAGCGTTGCCGACGAAGGCTTCGGCGTTCCCGATGAAATCCGCGACACGCTGTTCATGCGCGTCGCAGGTGCGCACGCGCGCGGCGGGGGCACGGGCCTAGGACTCTACATCGTGCGGCGCATCGCCGAAGAGCACGGCGGCCGAGTGCACTACGAACCGAACGTTCCCCACGGGAGTATCTTTACGCTCGAGTTGCCGCGTATTGCAGTCGAGACGCCGGTGGCGTCGTGATCCGCGTCGGAATCGTCGAGGATCACGCGCTCACACGAGCCGGGATAAAGACCGCGCTCGGAAGTCAAGCCGATGTCGAAGTCGTCGCGGAGGCGGGTGACGGAAAATCGGGTTTGAGCGAGATCGTGCGCACGACGCCCGACGTCGCCGTGCTCGATATCGGTTTGCCGGGTATCGACGGCATCGAGCTGACGCGGCGGTTGCGTGCGCAGACCACCGAGCGTGCGAATCGTCATTCTTACGATGCACGATCTGGATCAGCGAAATTCTTGCCGCGCTCGCAGCCGGCGCCGATGCATACGTCGTAAAAGGTTCGGATGCATCGAATCTACTGACGGCGGTCCGCGTTGTTGCGGAGGGCGGCGCCTACTTCGATCCGCAGATCGCGCACGTCGTGTTGCGCCATTTTGGCTCGCCATCGCCGGCGCCGCCGCCGCTCGATAGTCCGCTGACGCCGCGCGAGCTCGAAATTTTGCGTCTCGTCGCGGACGGCATCGGGAACGCGGAGATCGCGCAGCGTCTTTATCCTCGGCCTCGGGACCGTCAAGGGACACATTCGCGACATCCTCGAGAAGCTTAGCGCGACGGATCGCACGCAAGCCGCAGTCACCGCCCTACGACGAGGTTTGATTTAACCGGAGTCGTTGACGAAGCCCAGCGAAAGTTCTGCAAAGCTCGCGGGGACTTTCTTGATCAGACCGAGCTTGACCAGGAATGCGGCGACCTGCATGACGCCGTGCGGTGCGACCGTAAAGAGAGAATTCGACAGTTCGTGGAGCAAGCGCTTGAACGTCGTCGAGATTCGCTTTGCCGGCTGTTGACTCGACGTACATCTTCGCGACGTCGTCGGGGCGCGTCTGAACGAGCTTCACGGCGGCAACGTACTCTTTGAAGTAAGCGCTCAAGAAACTCGGATATTGCTGCGCGAAGGTCGTCGTGGCCACGATGACGGTCGACGTGATCCCGCCGGGGAATCCGTCGCCTGTCCGCAAGATGACGTGTCCTCCGCGCTTGACCTCGTCTTGCGCAAAGGGTGGCGTCGCAATGTGTCCGACGATCTGGCGGTTGAGCAGCGCTTGCTCCGCAATTGGATGGGGCATCGCGACGACACCGACATCGAGATAATTGTTCGGCAGACCCGCGCGCCCAAGGGCCGAGCGCAGCACCATCGTGTTGATCGCGTCGGGAGAGGGTGTGGCGATTTTGTCGCCTGGCTTTAGATCCTTGATCGACTTGATGTTCGGATCCATGACGACAAGCCAAAAGTCGTAGTTGTTGCAGTCGGATACGATCTTCCAGGGGACTCCGCGATCCCAACCGATCAGAAACGGCGCCGTCCCAACCGCACCGAACTGCACGTTGTTCGAGATGATTCCGTCGCGGATTGCATCGCCGTTGGAAAGCTGGTTCCAGGAGAATTGGGTCGACGGAAACTGCTTGGCGAGGCGTCCGACCTTTTCCATGGCGATGACGGTTGCGTATCCCAAGCCTGGCTGATACGCGGTCGTAACGCTGGATGGCGGGTTTTCACCGGCCGCGACAAGCGTGGCAGCACTGCCCGAAAGAAAACCGCCCCGAGTTATCAAACGGCGGCGCTTGTGCCTCGGAGAACGTCGCGAACTTGGTCGCGGACCGAACTCTTGATCATCATGACCACTTCATCTCCGGCGGAAAGGCGCGTGTCGCCGGTCGGGATCGTTACCTCGCCGTCGCGGCTCTCGACGGCGACCACGATGGCGCTGCGCGGGAATCCGAGATCGGCGATGCGTTTGCCGTCGGCATTCGTCCCGGCCTCGACCGCCATCTTCACGAGCTGCACTTCGCCGTTCCGCAGCCGCAGGAGCGGCCGGCATTCGGAGATATTGACTTCGTCCTCGACCATGCGCAGGATCAGCTCGGTCGATGAGATGACCGAGATCGGATTTCCGTCCTTGCCGATCGAATCGAAGATGGCTTTGTTGCGCGGGTTGTTGACGCGCGCGATGCAGCGTGCTTTGGAATTCTTCTGCGCGATCAGGCTGACGACCAGATTGTCTTCGTCATCGCCCGTGTCGGCAACGACGACGTCGGCGCGCGAGACGCCGGCTTGCGTAAGCACGACGGGATCGCAACCGTCGCCGACGATCGCGACATCCTGTTCGAGCAGGTTCGTCATGAACTGCGCTTTTTTCGCGTCCTTTTCGATGACGACGACTTCGTGATTCTCGGTGAGTAGGTCGCGCGCCAAATACGTGCCGACTTTTCCGCCGCCGACGATCAGAATGAACATCAGGCGCCGACCTTCTCGGGAACGATCAGGCTCGTATCGGCGAAGAGTTTCGTAAATTGTTCGAGCGCCTCGGGTGCGACGATGACGTTGAGCTCATCACCGCGCATGAGAACATCGTTCGGCGATGCAACGCGGACGACGCCGTTCGTGCGAATGGCGGCGACGCGAATCGCGCCGTCACGCTCGATCTCGGTGACGCGCCGGTTCGCGACGGCGTCCGTTACCGCACAGCGCAACGAGCTGAGCTTGCCGAAATCAAACGCTGCTGAGACTTGCGGCGGTGCGATCAGAATGTCGCGAATGAGTTGCGCGCCGACAGTCGTCGGGCAGACCGTCTCGATGCCGAGCTCGCGGTACATCTTGCCGCGCGGCGGATCGTAGATGCGAGCGACGACTTTCTTGATATTGAAAAGGCGTTGCGCGATCAGCGCCGCCATGACGTTGCGGTTGTCGCCGTTCGTGGTCGAAGCGAACCCGTCCGCGGTCTCGCCGCCGGCGCGCCGGATCACTTCCGCGTCGATTCCCGTGCCCAGCTCGACTTGTCCGGTAAACCGGCTACCCAACCGCTTGAAGGCGGCCGGGTTCTCGTCGACGACGGTCACCTCGTGACCCTCCTCGACAAGCAGCTTCGCCAGCATCGACCCCACTCGGCCGCAGCCGACGATGATGTACTTCATTGGAGAACAGGCAAGTTATACACCCTGGCGCCGGTCTCCGCAAGGCGTTGGGGAGGACCCCGGCGCAGGTGGGGAGCAACCGGGTAGCTCGTCGGGGCGTAGCTCAGCTTGGTAGAGCGCTGCGTTCGGGACGCAGAGGCCACAGGTTCAAATCCTGCCGCCCCGACCATTTACGATGTTCTCACGTTTTAGTCCAGCGGCACTGCGCGTTCTTCGTCTTGCCGAGCAAGAGTGCCGCAATCACAACCATTACTACGTTGGCGTCGAGCACATGCTCTTTGCATTGATCGAAGAGCAAGATGCCGACGTTGAGGCTGCTTTGCGCGAAGAACAGATCTCCTCCGGCGACATTTACACCGAGCTCAAGCGAGCGCTGGGCACCGGCGAAGATCGCGTGTGGGAAGGGATCCTCATCACGCCGCGCGTTCGCAACATCGTCCGCGCCGCAGAAGAACGCGTCGGCGAAGGCAACATCGAGCCGATCGACTTGTATCGAGCGATCCGCGACGAACGGGGCGGCGTAGCCGCCGACGTTCTCGCCCGTCTCGCGACAAGCCGGTAAGGGGTGGAGCACTACCAGAGCCTGATTCTCGGGCTTGTTCACACGTACGGCTACGCCGGACTCTTCCTTGTAATGGTGCTCGGCAACATCGCGATCCCGGTCGGCTCGGAAATCGTCCTCGTCGTCGCGGGCGCAGCGGCGGGTACGGGACATCTCTCGAGCTGGCTGCTGGTCGCCGTCGTTGCGACGCTCGGGGAGATCGTCGGCGGACTGATTCTTTACGCAATCGGGTACTACGGCGGCGCGCCGATCGCGCATCGCTTCGGCCGGCGCGCCGAGCACGAGCTCGCTCGCGCGCACGCCTTCTACGAGAAGTACGGCAACGGCACGGTCTTCGTTTGCCGGTTTCTGCCGTTCATTCGCGGCGTCGCGTCGCTGCCTGCCGGCGCATCGCGCATGCCGAAGCGCTATTTCCTCACCTATCACGCGCTCGGGTCGGCGATTTTCTGCTTCGGACTCGCCTATCTCGGTTTTGCGTTCGGACGGCATCTCGATACGATCGTCCCGGCGCTGCAACGCTCGAGCCATACGCTCGTCGTGATCGCCGTACTGGCAGTGCTCGCGTTCGTCGTGATGCGTCGCCGATTCGCCGCCAAAGCGGGTTCGTAGGAGTGTGTCTCTAGCCACGCCCTCGCAGCTCGAGCAGACGCTCGCCCAAATCCCGGACGCCCCCGGCGTCTACATGATGGTTGGGGACGACGAAGCGCATTCTGTACATCGGCAAGGCGGTCTCGCTGCGCAACCGCGTGCGCTCGTATTTTCAGGACAGCGCGGCCCATCCGTTGCGCACCTCGGCGATGGTCGAACGCGTGCGCGACGTGCGCACGATCGTCACCAGCAACGAGATCGAGGCCCTGATCCTCGAAGCCAATCTGATCAAGCGGCATCAGCCGCCGTTCAACGTGCGCCTGCGCGACGACAAGCGCTATCCATACTTGAAGGTCACGAACGAGCCGTTTCCTCGCGTCGTCTTCACGCGCATGGTGCGCGACGACGGCGCGCGCTACTTCGGGCCGTACACCAATGCGCACGGCTTGCGCGAGCTGATCGACCTCATTCGGATCGTGTTCCCGCTGCGAACCTGCGCGGAACCGATCGATGGGCGGCGCAAACGTCCGTGCCTGCAATATCACATCAAGCGTTGCCTGGCGCCGTGCGTGGGCTATCAGAGCGAGCCCGAATACGACGCGCTGATCGAAGAGGTCGTGCTCTTCCTCGAAGGCCGCCAGGAAGCGTTGCTCGGGCGCCTGCAAAGCGAGATGCAAACTTCAGCCGAGAATTACAACTACGAAGCCGCCGCGCACTTGCGCGATCGCATCATCGCGGTGCGGCGCGTCACCGAAGGGCAGAAAGTCGTTTGGCGCTCGCGGATCGACATGGACCTGATCGGCCTGGCGCGCGGACAAGGTCAAGCCTGCATGCAAGTCTTCATGGTGCGGGCCGGAAAGCTGCTCGGCCAGGAACATTTCATTCTCGACGGCGTCGCCGATCATAGCAATGAGGAGATCGTGCGCGAGTTTCTCGAGCAGTTCTATACGGCGCGCTCGGCCGCCGTAACGCCGCCGGAAGCGATGAGTCCGCTCGCCGTGCGGCAATCGCGCGCACAAGAAGTTCCGATTCCGGAGAAAGCGCGCGCGCGAGCGCGCTCCGCCGTAGCGGCGGCCATTCCAAAGGAAGTGCTCGTCGACGCATTGCCGGCGGAACGCGGAACGATCGAAGGTTGGCTCTCGTCGCTCAAAGGTCAACGCGTGCGCGTCTTGCACGCGCAGCGCGGCCCGCGCGCCGAGTACATGCGGCTCGTTGAAAAGAACGCCGAGCAAAATCTCAAGGCATTCCTCGCGCATCAGGAAGTTCAGGAATCGGCGTCGGCGCGCGCGCTGACGGATCTCGCGGCTGCGCTCGATCTGCCGGAGCCGCCGCATCGCATCGAGTGCTACGATATCTCGAACATTCAAGGCACGAATTCTGTCGCGTCGATGGTCGTGTTCATCGAAGGCCGGGCAAAGAAGAGCGACTATCGCAAGTTCAAGATCCAATACGATCAGGGACCGAACGACTTTGCGATGATGCAAGAAACGCTGCGCCGCCGTTTGCGCTATTTGCGTCAGCAGCCGATCGCGCGACGCATCGGTCGAGAAGCCGTGACGCTGTCGATCAAGCAAGCGCGAGCGCTTTCACCACAAGCCGGATTTGCTGTTGATCGATGGCGGGAAGGGGCAGCTCAGCGCGGTCGTCGAGGTGCTGCACGAGATGGACATGTGGGGCATTCCGGTCGCAGGTCTTGCGAAGGAAAACGAATGGTTCTACGTCCCGCATCAACCCGAGCCGATCGTGCTGCCGCCGAATTCGCCGGCATTGCATCTCGTCATGCGCATTCGCGACGAAGCGCATCGCTTCGCCGTTGAGTATCATCGCAACCGCCGCGCAAAAGCAATGACCGCCTCGCAACTGGATGCGCTTGCGGGCGTCGGACCTGTACGCAGAAAACGGTTGCTCACCGCATTCGGTTCCATCGCTGCGCTCAAACGCGCGAGCGTCGATGAGATCGCTGCCGTCAAGGGTATGTCGCCCGCACTCGCATCATCGGTGAAGGCAGCGCTCGGCGGCTCGTAAAATCGAAGCGCATGCTTCCTGCCTTACCGCCATGCACGCAAGTCATCATCGAAACAACAAAACCGGTTGAATCACGTATCGCAAAACCCGGAGACTTTTTTCAGTTCAAATCAATCGGCGCCGTAACGTTTCAAGGGAAGATCGTGATTCCGTCAGGGACGCCCGGATAGGGCGTCGTCACACTGGCGATCGCAGCCGGCCGCGGTCACGGCGGCGCGATCGGCCTCGAGCCGCTCTACTTCAAGTTTCCGGATGGCGACGAGATGCACGTCGTGCGCGATCGGCGCCCGAACGCGCTTGCGGCGCAAGGTTACAACGGGCAGCTTCCGGGGTACGTCGGCGCCGTTCCGCTCCCGGGCGTCGGACTCGTGATAGGCGCATACAACGCTTTGCACAAAGGGAAGGACGTGACCATCGCTCCGGGCGCGCTCGCGTCGGTTTTCGCCAGTGACAGTCCCGAAACGGCGAAATGTCAATCGAACGTCGCTCCCGGGTAAGAGAGAGCTGATGCTAATACTACGAATCATCATCAACATGGCTGCGCTCTTCGTCGTGGCGTATTTCGTGCCGGGCGTTCACGTATCGAGAATTCTCGGCGCGTTTATCGCGGCAATCATTCTCGGCATTGTGAATGCGATCATCAAGCCGATCTTGATCATCTTAACGTTGCCGGTCGAGATTCTGACGCTCGGTTTGTTCACGTTCGTGATCAACGCGTTTCTGTTCTGGATCGTCGGACATCTCGGTATCGGTTTAGTCGTCAACGGCTGGTGGGCCGCTCTGTGGGGTTCGATCATCCTGTGGATCGTCTCGTGGATTCTCTCCGCGGTGCTTGCGCCGGCGGCCGACTAGCGGAACATGCGCATCCTCGTCACCAACGATGACGGCGTCGAGAGTCCGGGAATCATCAACGTCGCCGAAGCTCTGCGCGAGCTCGGCGACGTTATCGTCGTTGCGCCGGACGGGGATCGCAGCGCGATCTCACATCGCGTGACGTTTCGCGAACCCGTCGAGATCACGCCGGTGCAGGGACGAAGCGTCCCGACATATTCATGTTCGGGGACGCCGGCGGATTGCGTCATCCTCGGCGCGTACGAAGTGTACGACGAGTTTCCCGGATCTGCTCGTGAGCGGAATCAATTGCGGCGCGAATCTCGGCGACGACATCAACTACTCGGGGACGGTCGCGGCCGCGATCGAAGGTTCGATCATCGGGATTCCGTCGGTTGCCGTGTCGCTTGCGATTCAGTGGGGCGATCGCGAAACGCCCTTCAATTGGCAAAGTGCGAGCGACTTGACGCTGCGGCTCGTACGTGAATGGCGCACGCGGCTTCCGCAAACGTCGTTCTTGAATCTCAACGTCCCGAACGTTCCCGGACGGAAAGTTGCGCGGTATTCGCGTGACGCGACAGGGCCGGAAGCGCTACGAAGAGCGGCTGCTCGCGAGAAGAAGACGGCGAGCAGGGCGCGATGTTTCGTATTAGCGGGCGCTACGATATGCGCAGCGCGGAAATGGGGACGGATTTGGAGGCGGTGCGCGAGGGCTACGCCAGCGTCACGCCGATCTCGATCGACCGCACCGACGACACCTTGCTCCCCCTCCTCCGCGGCGAGCTGGAAGCAACCACGCCGACCTAGGCCGGGTTGTGATACAATGCGCAAACGCATCGCGGGGCTGATCAGCTTCGACGGACTGATCCGCGGTACGTGTAAGCAGGCAGAGCTGCGAGCACTCTTAAAACGATCGCAACCGCTATACACGCGGATAATCAATACGCACTCGCTGCCTAATCTAGGCTAGCGACGGTAAGGGAGAGGTCGCCGCAATCAGCTCCCGCGCCGACATTAACTGCGGCTAGGACGGTGAGGTTGGCCCGAGATCCGTCTGAGAACAACCGGGCTTGCGGCGGAAGAGATTGCGGTCTCGACAAGCTCATCCGCTCAAGACAAACTCGAGACTGAGCCTGGAGAAAGCACGTGTCCGGCTTTTCGGACCCGGGGGGCGGTTCCCCGGCAGCTCCACCAATTTGCGCAACACAAGAATTCGATTAACACCCGAATTCTTTTGCTATACAAGTGAAAGATGTTTAAGTCACTGGAGCTTTGGAACACCGTCGCGACGTGTTTTACCGCGATTATCATCGCGGCGACCGGGATCGCGGCCCTTATTCAACTGCGGCATGTCGGCAACAATAACAGAATAACCGCCGTCAATTCCGTTCGCGATTTTTTTATCAGCGAGAAGTTTACGGATGATCGACGGTTGCTACACGAGCAGATCGACTCGTTAATGCAGGATCCGGCATTCCGCTACGGGCCACTCATTTCAATGAGCGAAATCACGAGCAGCTTATTGCGATGGCCCCGTTCCTTAGGGTTGGAAACTTTTGGGAACATCTCGGTATTCAAGCGAAAAACCGATTCCTCGACGTAAGCGTCGTCGAAATCTTCTGTCAGGTTGCGAAAGATGATTGGGAAAAGCTCGAACCGTTCATCGCACTCCTTCGCAGAGACACGGGCGACGGCACCTGGGAGAACTTTGAATACTTCGTCTTTCTGGCATCTGAGTGGATGTTACGTCATCCGAGCGGACTGTACCCGAGAGGCGCCCGCCGTCTACCTTGCAAGGACGTATGGGCTGAAGCCGATGCGAAGCTAGCACAGCGTTAGCTTAAAACGATTGCGATAGTTAGTCCGTGACCGGATAGAGTTTCCAGCCGTGTTCGAGCGCGAGTTGAACGCCCATGCCGCCGGCTGGAATCACGACAAATCCGGGAAGCGTGTGCGCGACCCAGTCATCGATAATCTTCGCGTGCGAGACGCCAGTGGCGGCCGCAACTCTGCCTGAAACGCCCGCATAGGCATTGTGGCAAACCATGAACCGCGCGCCGCGGTGCAAGAGCGCAGCGCTGGTGTAGTCGTGGTAGATTGAACGCAGGTCTTCTGGATCGGCTGAGAGATCGAGGTTCGACCAGGCCGGCGCGGTGACGTTGGCTGCCGTCGGTGCGCCGAACCGGTCCGTCAACTTGAAGATCTCGCCGATGCGATACTTTTTCCACATTGCATCGTCGAGCGCGAAGACGACGGGAACGGAAATCAACACCGCAGCGACCGCAAGCTTTTTCGTTGCGGGAGACTGCGTGAGCGTGAACTCGTAAGCAGTCCACGCGTTAGCCATGCGTTCGAAGATTGCCGCGATTCCGGGGATTTCCATCGTCGAAGGGTTCGACAGGAACAGCTGCTTATTAGGCGATGTATCGTTCACGATCCGCATCATCGCCGCGTAGTCATAGTTCGGCCGGCGAACCAGCGGGAAGAGCGGCGGAGTCCAACTCTGCGTTGCCGTAGCCGGGTTGGGCGTGGTAAGAGCGATGCCGGTTGCCCCGGCAACTCCCGAGACGAAATTCTTGCGCGTACTCATGATGCACGCTTCGCGTGCAGGCTCCCGCTTCATTTCAACTTCTCGCTCGGCCTAATCGAATCGACATACCCAAAGGCTGTCGCGGCCCCAATTTTTATGCAACGAGACGACGTAACCCTAAGGCCGTCTCTTGCAACACCGAATCCCAGTCGCCGTACTTTGGCTGGCGAATAAGATGCATCGTTGGGTACCACGGCGTGTCGTTGCGGCCCAGCAGCCAACGCCAATCTGCCGGTTGCGGAAGAAGTAACCAAACGGTCGCGCCGAGCGCGCCGGCTAGATGCGCGACGGCGGTGTCAACGCTCACGACCAAATCGAGATTCGCGATCAACGCCGCGGTGTCTGCAAAGCTCTCGAGCAATCCAGAAACGTCTAAGACGTTCTTCGCAGCTGCAAGATCGGCACGGTCTCGTTCGCGCACAACTTTTTGCAACGAGATATAACTGATGCCATCGATCGCAAGCACGGGGCCAAGCTGTTCGAAAGCGAGGGAACGTTGCGCATCCCTGACGTGGGATGGGCTGCCCGCCCAGGTGATTCCAACGCGCGGTTGACCCCTCGGAACTTTGGAGTCGAGACGCGCGCGCCACTCCTGTTCCTTGCGCGTGTCGAGCCGCAGGTAGGGGATCTGGTTGGGAATCGTCTCTAACGTGGTACCAAAGACTAGCGGTAGATCGCAAATCATGACGTATGCGTCGAATTCTGTGGAGCTTGGCGGCGATAGAAGCACGTCGGATACGCCGTTGATGCCCGTAAAGAGTGCCGGATGTTCGTGTCCCCATCCAACGCTGACCTTGCCGACACGGTCCGCGACTTGTGGAAGGTATCGCGAAAACATTATCGCATCGCCGATGCCTTCGTCGCAGATGACTAAGAGGCGGCAGCCGTCGATTTGCTCTCCGGTCCATTCTGGAATCTCAATCGCATCTATCAGCCTTGTCGTCGTTGGATTGAATGGTTTTCGCCAAACAAACTCGCGCCAACCGGGAAGAAACTGACCTTGTGCGAGGAGCACTTGAGCGTAGGCCAAGTGCGCGGCAGAGTAGTAGGGCGCCAATTCCGTGGCTCTACGGTACATTTCAGTTGCCGCCGCCACGTCGCCGGCAGCATATAAGCCCGACCCCACGGCGACGCGCACGGCGGCTTCAACGACGTCTGGCGAGTCGCGTACATCATCGAAACGATCTCCGTCCATCACTCTTCCTCCACCGCGAGGAGTGCAACGCTGGTTCTCCAATTTACTCCGTGGAGGATGTTGCCGATGAAACGCCCGCTTCTAATAGCTGTCGTCGCGACAATGTTTGTTGCGATCGTGCCAATGTTTCCGGCGTGGGCTCAGCAGTCGTCGCAAGACTGGACGTCCTGCAAGAACGAGGGTGACGCCGTCGCACTCGACGTGCAGATCGCCGCGTGTACCGCAATCATTGCGTCGCGTGGCGAACTCGAAGAATATGGCGATCGCATATGATAAGCGTGGCGTGGCTTACGATAAAAACGGTGACTACGATCACGCGATCGCCGACCTCAACCAGTCAATCAAACTCAACGCGCGAGACCCCGTCGTCTTCAGTGATCTCGGCGATGCGTACACCAGCAAAGGCGAGTATGACGCTGCAATTCCCGCCTTCACCAACGCCATTGTTATGAATCCTAAGCTCGCCGCCGCGTTCATCGGCCGCGGCAACGCGGAGCTAGGGAAAAACGACTACGGACCTGCAAGCTCCGATTTCGAACAGGCGATAGGAATCGATCCAAAGTTGGCGGCCGCTTTTGCTGGCCGGGGTACCGTCTACAGCCGTCAGGGAGACTACGACAAGGCGCTCGCTGATTTCAACCAGGCAATTAGCCTCGATCCGAAGTCCGTGCGCGCCATTACGGGCCGCGGCGATATATACTTCTTCAAACGTGATTACGACCACGCGATCGCGGATTACAGTCAGGCGATTGGCATCAATCCGCGGTATTCACCTGCCCTCTTCGATCGGGCTCTTGCGTACGGGCGTAAGAACGACCTGGATCACGCGATCGCCGATTATACGGAAGTGCTCCGAATCGATCCGCAAAAGGTCGCCGCGTATGACAACCGCGGTGCTCTGTATCGTCTGAAGGGTGACTACGATCATGCGATCGCGGATTTTGACGCCGCGATTCGTCTCAACCCGCAGGATGCATCAGCCTACACAAACCGTTGCTGGACGCGTGTTTTCTTTGGCCGCGACCTACCGACTGCGGTACCCGATTGCGATGAATCTGTGAAGCGAGCTCGGGATGCCAACGCCTACGGCAATCGCTGCGATCTCAATTTTAAGCTCGAACAGTTCGATAGCGCGATAGCGGACTGCACCGAGGCGCTCACTCTCGATCCGAAATTCGCCGGCTCGCTATACGTGCGTGGCCTCGCCAAGCGCAAGAAGGGCGATCCGAGTGCGGCCGAAGACATCGCCGCCGCAAAGGCCTTAAGAGACAACGTCGATGCGGAGTATGCGAGTTACGGCATCAAATAGAATCGGTCACGACATTGCGGCGCAAGGCAACGATGGCTGCGAACGCAAGCGCAAACATTGCACCAATCAAGAGTAGCAACGAAACTTCGTCGTGCCACCACGCGACGCCGGCGCCTTCGCCAAACCAGAAGATTCCGAAGCTCACGAGCATCGTGCCGACGACGAATTTCAATTCGTTTTCCGGCACTCGTGAGAACGGCTTGCGCAACAGCGCCGCGACTACCGTCATGATAAGGCACGCAACAAGCGCCGCACCGAACGCTGCCTTGAGCGCCGCAGTCGACGACGAACCAACAGTGATCACGATGATCGCCACCTCGAGACCTTCGAGAAAAACGCCGTTGAATGCGACGGCTAAGCCGCCGCGTTCATCGCGCGTGTCGCGCAGTGCAGCAACTTTATGCTCGTACTTTGCGGCCTCGTCGTACACCGCCATCCGCCCGGCGAAGCGCAGCACGCTCTTGCGCAGCCAGCCATAGCCGAAGTAGATGAGAAACGCGCCGACCACGATCCGAATGACGCGGATAGGGATGACGGTGAGCAGCACCGCGCCACCTGCGCCGACCAGCACGATCAATACTACGACCGCTGCGAGTGCGCCGAGCAGTGCGGAACGCCAGTTATATGCGGTCCCTACCGCAAGTACGATCGTGATTGCTTCCGCGGCCTCTACCGAACAGGCGACGAACGCCGTTAGGGCCAGCGGCCAGAGATGCGTCATTTAATGGTCGATGAACTTGGAGGCTTCGTCCATCGTAGGATCGAGCCGTAGATCCTCGTGAGCGTATCTCCGCTCCTCATGCCCACCGGGGACTTTCACGCGCACGACAATTTCGTGTGGGTGAACCTCTTTGACCGTGCCTTCTTCCTTGGTGCCATCGATGTAAACTCGGTCGCCGGCTTTCAGCATGTTTTATTTTCCTATATAAACGGGCAGCCGCCCTTCACGTCCCCTTCAGCCGGACGCGCAAGGGGACGGTCCTTCGACGCCTAACGGGCAACGATCAACCAAACATGGGGGGATAGCGATGAATATTATGCTCAGACGCGCAGCGCTCGGTCTCGCGGTTACGATGCTGGTAGCGATACTCGGGGTGACCACGGTTGTGGCGCAGCAGGCAGGTGCACAGCAGGGTGGCATCAAGCGGACCATTTTGGAGAAGTCGGATGTGGCAGGGACAAATTATGAAACGGTCTTGGGAATCGCGGATATTCCCCCCAATACCGATTTCGCGAGCCACACACATCCCGGGACTGAAAGCAGCTACGTGTTGCAAGGCGAGATCACGCTCAACGTCAAGGGGCAGCCGACGCGTGAAGTAAAGGCCGGCGAAGCCATCCTCATTCCGACCGGTGTCCCGCATAGTGGACGGGCTGGTCCGAACGGCGCGAAAATACTGGCGGCGTGGACCGTGCTCAAAGACAAGCCTTTGGCTTCACCGGCAGCGCCTTTCGCGCAGTGAGTGTCTCTCGCGTGGTGCGCACAATCCAAGCGCTATTGTGGACCGGGGCGTAGTTGGCGTCATATCCCCCGAAATATAACGCGTCTCCATCGCCAGAAAAGGGCGATGCAGCGATCACCCTCGTGGACACGAGCGCAAAATCTAGCGGTAGACCGGTCGTGATCCTCTGCAAGCTATAGCGACCATCTGAATGTCTCACAGCGTACCATCCGCCGTCGTCGAGTTGCCCGTATCCGACGTTGACGAAAGTGTGCCCAACCGGGCTGGCCGATCGCCGTGCGACGAATGCCTCGAGTCCGATCAACGTTACAGGCCGCTGTTGCGAATCGTACGTCTTCGTCATATCGTTGTAGGCCGCAATCGCGTAGCCGACTCGGGCCCCCCATTCCTTGCTTAGAAATTGAATCACGTCCAACTCTACAACATCCGCACCCGTCGTTGGATCAATGCGAAGGATGCGCGACGCGCTGCCCTCGACGGCTGTTAACAGTACCTCGCCGGTGCCGGAGGGATTTGGAATCGTCGTCAGCCCGCGCAATCCCGTCTCTGAGTGACCCAGATTCCGATCCGTGTAGGCGGCGTGCCAGTGCGGATTCGTTCCGTCGATCCGCTCGAATACTTGCGCTCCGAGCGTGGCATAGAGCCGGCCGTTACATTCTGCAAAGCTCGTTACACGCGGCTTGAGAATATTCTCTCGAGACGTGTGATCGTTCGTCGTCGCGCGGACACCCATCGCGAAGAGGTCGAGTTCGGGTTTGGCAGACCAGCGTATTCTGCCGGCGATGGTCGCGTCGTAGGTTCCCGAAAACACTCCGTGCGGAGATTGTCCGGCGAAGACATAGTCAACACCAGTCTCGCGATCGCGGTGCGTCCCGAAACTGCGCACCTGCGGCAGAACGTGCGGCATCGGCCGGTCCCGGACAAGAATAGTGTCCCTCCACGCGCCTGTAGCGTCGTCGCGAGTGAAGACGCGCGAAACGCTATCCAGATCCCACGTCGATGCTATAAGCAATGAGACGGTCTGCGGCAAGCGTGCACCCGTACCGTCCGTCGTGAAGCTAACCTCGCGTAGCGCGGAGACGGCCAGAGAACGTACGCTGAACGACTGATCGACGCGCCATTGCGCGTCGCGTCCATCGAGCGCGAGAATTTGCGCACCCTGCCTCCCTTCGGAGCCTGGGCTATCCATCCAATAACCATTGCCGGCATAGAGTCTTCCCGCATGCGCGACGAGCGCGCGAAGCTCTGTGCCACCCATGAAGCGACCTACGACGTCAGTCGATCCCGCTCTGAAGGAAACCTCGAATTGGTTCGGCGCTCCGAATGCGCCGCGAAGCGGAACGAGTAACGAAGCGCTCGCGAAAGAAAGTGCCGTCGCGCGTGTCATCATCACGTAGATTGTACAAAGCGCACCTAGCGCAGTAAGACGAAACTTCCGCCGTCGGTGAAGAGAATAACGAGCAGCATCGACATAAGCGTCGTATCGTAATACCAGCCGAATCCATCCGCACCCCAGAAGCCCGTCTTCCAGACGAATATCTTTTTCTGGATGGCGCCGAGCATGATGAGGATTAGGCCGATCGCCGCGAACTGCTGAAGCACGCCGAGAATCAAGCCGGCTCCACCGGCCATCTCGGCGACGGCGAGGAACACAACGAAGTTCTTTGGCATTCCGAGGCTTTTGCTGCGCGCATCGGGAGCTTTAAAGTCGCGATAGCCGCTGTTGGCGTAGATCGCTCCGACCATGACTCGCGTGAAGAGCAAGCCGAGGCGGCGTCAGGAACGTAAGATCAAACATCGAGGCCTCCATTCAAATGCTTAGTGTCCTGCGAGATAGCGGTGCACGAAGGCGATTGCCATGCTGCCTTCACCGACACTGGCAGCAACGCGTTTGATCGACCCGGCGCGCACGTCGCCGACGGCAAAAATTCCAGGCACGCTCGTTTCCAAGATGTATGGATATCGCTCGAGCGGCCAGTGTCCGCTTTTAATGACGTCTGAGCCCGTGAAGACGTAGCCGTCGGCGTCGCGTTCGATGGAGGCTGGCAGCCACGCAGTCTCGGCGTCGGCGCCGATGAGGATGAACAGTCCGGATGCATCTCGCCGCGTGGTCTCTTTCGTCGCATTGTGGATGACAGTGATCGCTTCCAAGTGATCGTCGCCATGCGCATCGACGACCTCGGTGCGTGTCTCGACGCTCACGTTCGCTTTGTTTTTCAGTTGCTCGATGAGATAGTGCGACATGCTGCTCTCGAGGGACTCGCCACGAACGAGCAACGTGACCGAGCGTGCAAAATTCGAAAAGTTTACAGCCGCCTGACCCGCCGAGTTGCCGCCACCAACGAGGTAGACATCTTTGCCCAGTATCGAGCGCTCCTCGCCCGGTGCAGCGCCAAAAAATACGCCGCGCCCTTGCAGCGCAGATAGCGACGGCACTTCGAGCCGGCGCCAGGCGACGCCGGTAGCAATCACAATCGACTTAGCACAGACGAAATCTCCGCCGTCGAAGGTTAGGACGCGCTGATCGACGTCAAGGCTTTTGACGCAGCGTGTCACGACGATCTCGGCGCCTAAGCGCGTTGCCTGTTGCAGCGCCCGATTGGCAAGCTCATCGCCTGAGATGCCAAACGGAAACCCTAGGTAATTTTCGATGCGCGACGACGTGCCGGCTTGACCGCCCGGCGCTTCCTCCTCGATCAGTATCGTCGAGAGGCCTTCGGATGCACCGTAAACCGCCGCCGCAAGTCCCGCCGGCCCACCGCCAACAATCGCGACGTCATACGTTTGCGTCTTTGGGAAAACGCACAAACCGATCGCGACGGCGAGGTCACGAATCGAAGGCTCCGCCAATAGCGTTCCGTCGCGCAACCGGACGATTGGGAAGCGCTGGTTGGGCGCAGTTACGGCCTCGTCGGGGATGCTCCAATCGAACTCGATGGAATTGCGTCGCAAGAACTCCCGCAATTCGTGTCCGGCTGCATTGTATTGCGGCGCGATGACGGCGAGTATGTGTGATGGCGTAGCGGCGAGCTCTTGCAGCCCCTCTACGCGTTCCAGCGCCACGGCCGTCAGGGACGCGGCGACCTCCGGTGCGGCTGCCGAGACTGCACGAAAATCCTTGAGCTCGATACGCATCACGCGAGAGGGCATCGTCGCACGGAAGTTTGCGAGCGACGGCGTGTCTAGGACGACGGGAACCTCACCGAATGTCTCGCCGGCACCGCGCGCCCCAATGACGCGTTCGACGCCGTCGACAAATTTGGTACCTTCGATGCGACCCTCGACCGCAATGTAAAACGCGCGGCGTGGCTCACCCTCGCGCATCACGTACTCGCCGGTTTGCAGCCGGATATCGGCACTCGTGTTTGCTAGATAGTCGAGCTCTTTGTCGGCAAGCGAAGAGAAGAGTGGAATGGCCCGCAGCTCGTCGCGCGTGAACATTTTGAGCGCTTCGCCGGGGCAATCGCGTGGCTCCCGCTAATCATGATGTCGATGCCGGACAAGCAAATAATAGCGATCGGCGGCCGTGTGGGCCAGCCTGACGACGGCGATACCAGAATGGAACGCTTCATACTCGAGTCAACCGGTAAACGGGCGCCCAGCGTTTGCTATGTCCCTACTGCCAGCGGCGATAATGCCGAGTTCATAAATTACATGCAGTCCAGATACACAGGCCTCGGCGTCAAAGTTGATGTGCTTCGGTTTTTCGACCGCACGCCGGCCAATTTGCCGGAGTATATGTCAACCTTTGACATCATACAAGTTGGTGGCGGAAACACGAGAAGCATGCTCGCCGTCTGGCGTCACTGGGGCCTGGACGTACTCGTTCGGCAGGCATGGGAGAGAGGCGTTCTGCTATGTGGTTCGAGCGCAGGTTCGTTATGCTGGTTTGAAAATGGATTGACTGATTCAGTTGCCGATTCATATACGGCGATGAACGGCCTTGGGTTTATCGGCGGAAGTAATTGCGTGCACTACTTTGCACCGGATCGCCGTGAGACATATCACGCGCTGATTGAGAAGGGCGAACTGTCGCCGGGTATTGCATGTCCTGACGGAGTGGCAGCGCACTACCATGGAGACAAGCTGTTCCGTGTTGTTACGTGTGCGCCGGAACTGCGGGCGTATTACGTCGATAAAGTGGATGGAAAGATCGCGGAATCGACGCTTCCGACTACGCTCCTGAAATAATTACGCCGGCGTCCGCTGCTCTTTGAGCTTGAGCAATCCGTACAGGGCTGTGTGCGCGGGCGTCGCGACGCCTTTCTCGGCTCCGATTTGAATCAGTCTTCCGGTTAGCCATTCAAGCTCGCTTCGACGGCCCGCACGGATGTCGCGATTCATCGATGCCGTGAATCCGGGCGCTGACTCCGCGAGCGACTCGAAGCGGGTCAGCATGGCTGTGAGCGGTTCGCTCACGTCGTAGCCGTCGGCCCGGGCAACGGCGGAAGCCTCGGCGCTGAGCGACATCCAATCGGATTTTAGCGCTGGAATTCCGTAGATCTCGCCGAGAACGCAATCGCCGGCTGCGGTAAGGGTTGCGAACGGTATCAGTATGCAGGCCTTTTCCCAAAGCGCCTGGCGGCCGTTTTCGGCCAGTGACGTGTTGAGTTCGGCCTCACGAAGCGTCGTCTGCATTCGCTGTAACGCATCAGTCGGCGGGCCGGCGAATTGTGCCAGCGTGAGGACGTGCATTGGCGTCGTATGCGCGATTTTGCCTGGTGCCGCGATGGAAGCCTCGATCGCAATGGTTCCGATAATCGTGCGTTCCGCGCCGATGACGCCCGCGAGGATGTCGGGTGCATCGAGCCCGTTTTGAATCGTCACCGCGAAACCACCATCCGCAAGCGCGCCTGCTGCTGTATGGCAAGCTTCTTCGAAGTCGTTCATCTTCACCGTGATGAAGACGAGATCGTTGCGGCCGAGCTTCGCGGGATCATCAGTAGCAGCGGTCGTGACGGTGAACGATCCGAACTGCCGGCTTTCCAGCTGTAGGCCATTTTGCACGATAGCGGCAAGATGCGGCCCGCGCGCCAAAAGGCTAACGCTGTGGCCCGCTCGCGCCAGCATGACACCCAGAAATCCGCCGATGCCCCCGGCTCCGATGATCGCGATCTTCATGCCTTTACCCACGCCGGATTGTTGCGGCTCAGAATGTACGTTCCGACGCAGACGATCGTCATGATCGCCGTCGCAACCGCGAGCGCGTACGGAATGCCGAGATGGAGAACGATGCCGGCGCCGCAGAGCGCCCCGATGAACATTGTCACGACGGCGTTAATGCGGCGCGCCAAGCGTGGATTCTTGCCGCCGGCGAGCGAGCTGTCGGACATGATGCCCGTGAGCGTCATCGTGAGGACGGTCGTTGTGATATCTGGAATCGCCAACTTGCGTGTAACGGCGTTTTGCATGCCCATCGTGATGCCGAGAAGTGGAATGATCGCATAGGGCGAGACGCCGAATGCCGCACAGAGCGTCGCAATCAGAAGAAGCACGACTTTCGCGAGCGAAGATCGTACCAGCAGGTCGCCGCGATCCTGTCCGAGCCGCTCGTTGAAGATGCCTCCCGTCAGCGCGCCTGCAAGGAATCCCGCCACTGCGAGCAACGACCCGACAATTGAAATCTCGCGGCTTCCCGCGACCGCGAAGCCGAGCAACACGATGTTGCCGGTCATGTTTGCGACGAAGACGTGCCCGTAATTAATATACGTAACCGCATCGATGAATCCGGTTATGAGCGTCAGAAACCCGAGCAACGTCGGGAGCGGGCCGTGCTCTTCAGACTTCATGAGATTCGAGAAACTTGAGTTTCAACGCACGCGGCAGCGCCTTGACTTTGGCTTCGAGTTGGCGAGCCTCAGTGCGATTGCGAACGGTGACGGATCCGGCTAACTCCACCGGCAGCCGGGAACGCGTGTATTTCGAAGCACGCGCCGCACGGTGCTCGCGCAGGCGTCGATCGAGGTCGATCGTCCAACCTGTGTAGAGCGATCCGTCCGCGCAGAGCAAGATATAGACGACCGGTTCCATTACAACTTCCCGTTCAGAAAGTCCATGGTAATCCATGCCGCGCCGGCGATCGCATAATTTTGTGCAAGTCCCGCCCAGCTCACATGCGCGTGCGGATCAGCGATAAAAATCGGAACCCATACGAGTAGCCCGAAGAGGACGATCATGAGCGTCGTCAGCTTTGAGGCGAGACGTGCCATAAGCCCGGTGAGCAGCGCAATCGCGGCTAGTGCAAACGCGATCGTGGTCGTGATGGACCAAAACATCTGCGACGGCGGAATCCACTTGGGTATAAAGTCGGCCGTGTCCTTGAGATAGAAGAGTTGTTCGAGCGTGAACGAGACGACACACACGCCAAAGAGATAGCGCCCAATCTGCAGTGCGCGTGCGCGCCACGGTGAAGGCGGCTCGGCTGCGAAGTAGACGATCCATGCGCCTGAAACGAGCGAGAGCTGTTCGAAGAGCGTTCCAAATCCGCCGCCGTACGAGAGCGGTTTCGCGATGATTATTGGAACGCAGAGAAGCGCAAAGAAAAGATAGATCACGCCGAGGAGCATTGCACCGAGTCGCTCCGTGCGACGCGATTGCATGCAGACGCCGCCAATCATTTCAAGAATGGAAATAATTCGAACGACAACCTCTCCCGCCGGCATGCTCGATAGGGTTTGAAGATGCTGCCACGTATCGAAGTCGTGCCAGAAGAACGTGATGGCGCCGAACGCAAACGATGCTGCGCCGAGGACGTGACGACCGAACCCGTACCCGTTCGTCCTATTCAAGCATGATATTGTTCGGGGGGCGTAGACTTTGTCCTGATTCGCGACAGGAGGCCGATTTGAGCAAGCACGTCGATGAAATCGATCCCACCGTTCCACCCTCGGGAGCCGGTTGCGTCGAATGCGACGCGGAGAACGGTTGGTGGCTTCACCTCCGCCGTTGCGCGCAATGCGGCCACATCGGGTGTTGCGACAACTCGCCCGAAAAGCACGCAACCGCTCATTTCCATGCGACGAAGCATCCAATCATTGCGAGCTTCGAGCCAGGTGAGGCGTGGTTCTATAGCTATAAGACGAGCGATTACGTTGAGGGTCCTCATCTAGCGGACCCGCGTTGGCATCCAAAAGATCAACCAACGCCTGGGCCGCGTGGTCGCGTTCCTGAAGATTGGCAGTCGAGGCTGAGTTGATGCGGATGTTGGTTTTGTTGCTCGTCGTTCTGAGCGGTGTCGTGCGCGATCAAACGACCGGCCAACCGCTAATCGGCGTTAGCATTCAAGTCGATGGAAAGACCGGCGTGACGGATAGCGGTGGCCGCTACCTCGTCAAGGGTGTGCATTCCGGCGCGCACACGCTGACGATCGGTTCGAAGGACGTCCCATCACAGCGCTTTCATGTCACCGTGAAGCCGCCTTCAACGCGTTTCGACATGCGAGCGTGCAGTACGACGCTCGACTACAGCTGTGCCGGCCCGGCCGGATCGATGCAGAACGGCTGACCCCTAGAGATACCGGCGAACGCGCTTTGCGTACGCGATGTATTTTTCACCGTAGTGCCGTCGCAAAAACGCTTCCTCGCGCATGACTTGGCGATGGAACAATGCGACGCCGGCGACCAAGTAGATCAGCAGAATGATGTGCGGCTGGATGAGGAATTCGCCGAGTAGGACAAATCCGAACGCGACGTAGATCGGATTGCGCGTGTACGCAAAGATGCCCGTCGTAATGAGCTTGTCGGGGTGCTCGGTGTCAATGCCGACGCGAAAGCTCGTTCCGAAGGAAACGAGACTGGAAAACATCGTCACCAATCCTCCCAAACACAGCAATACGCCGAGCCACTGCACGCCGGACGATTGTACGAGATCCTCGCGTGCAAAGGTCGGCCATCCGAACGCGCCCGCGAAGACGACGTAAAAATATAAGAATGCGAACGGCGGGATGAGAAAATCACTCTTATCCGTTTTTCCGAACTGCATCGCCGAAACACCGCGTTGCCTCAGTAGCCGCACGCGCACGAGGACCATCGAAACGAGGAGGACGATCGTTACCGCTCCGAGATCGGCTTGCATTAGTACAGCCGTGCGCCGTTCGTGATGCCGAGATCTGGGCGAACGAGTACGACCTCGCCCTGATCGTCCGGGAGCCCAAGAACGAGCACCTCGCTTACGAACCCGGCAATACGCTTGGGCGGAAAATTCACGACCGCGACGACTTGCGAGCCGATAAGTTCCTCAGGCGCGTAATGCACGGTAATTTGCGCGCTCGAATGCTTGACGCCGATATCCGGCCCGAAGTCGATCGTCAACTTGTAGGCCGCTTTGCGTGCTTCCGGGAACGGCTGCGCATCGGTGATCGTTCCGACGCGCGCGTCGATCAATGCAAACGCGTCCAAGGTTCCCGTCGTATTTTGTGCCGAAGACATTCCGTCGACTATGATTCGCAATCCGAAATTCCTCGGCGCGCCTGAGGAGATCGTCACGCAACGCCTGCGCGGTACAAAGCCGGCGCCCGGCGATCTCACGGGGTTTCATCGCCTCGGAACGAACCCGGCGGTCCAGCGCTTTCTCTTTGGAAAGATCTACACGCTCGACGAGTCGCGCGAGAAGCTGCGCGTATTCATCGAACATTGGGACGAAAGCCGGTTCGGTGAATGGACGTTTCGCTTCCACAACGGCGAGTTCGTCGGGACCGGCGGTCTGTTCTATGCGACGGTCGACGAGCATGAAGTCATCGCGCTCGGGTACATTTTGGACGAGCCATATTGGAATCGCGGCCTCGCGACCGAGATCGCGCAAGCGTCGATGCGCGTCGCGTTCGAAGACATGCAGCTCGCGGAAGTCTATGCGCTCATCGATCCGGAGAACGTCCCCTCGCAGCGCGTTCTGGAGAAGTCCGGCTTCGTGTACGTCCGGGATTCGGTCTATCGGGACTTGCCGAGCGGCCTGTACCGGGCCTCACCTCCGATCAACTAATATAATAGTTGACAAGTGGGGCGGCCTTGAGTACACTTCTCCTAAAGAATTAGGAGATGCGACGGCACATGGGTGATTCCTGGATTGTCCGGATAGTTCCGATGCTGGTGGTTAGCCTGCTGGTGTGGAGCAGCGCGCGGGTCGTCGTGCAGGCTGAGGCAGCGGATCCAAGCGCCACCGTCCACGAGTCGTTCGGAGTCGAGTCCGACGTGCGACTCAGCCTCCAGAACGTCTCGGGGCGCATCCTGGTAAGCCCGTCGAACGGGGACGTCGTCGACGTCACCGCGGTCAAACACGGCGCGGATGCCGAGTCCCTGGCCGGAGTGACGGTGATGATCGACAAGGAGGGCAGCCCGGCAAACGATGTGCGCATCCGGACGCACTACGCGCACTACGGGCACGGGGGCTCGGTCGACTACACACTCACGGTGCCGCGACGCGCGGTTCTGCGCCTTACGAACGTCACCGGCACGATCGTCGCAAACGGCTTTGCGAATGATGTGACGTTAAATGACGTCTCGGGGAACGTTTCCGCCGAAAACACCGACGGCAACGTGAAGGCGCACACCGTCAACGGCACCATTGTGGTTTCCGTGACGCGCTTTCCCGTTAGCCGCAGTGTCTCGCTCCATACCGTGAGCGGCGCGATCAGTCTGACGGTGCCGCGCGATGTCGGCGCCGTCGTAAAAGCGCAGAGCATGTCCGGCGGATTTCAATCGGATTTTCCTCTGACCGTCAAATCCGAAATTGTCGGCTCGCGGGTCAACGGTCGTATCGGAAACGGCGCCGGATGGATCGATCTCGAAACCGTGAGCGGTATGTTGGAGCTTAAATCCGGACGCTAGCCCTTCGGTTAGGCGTGTGCCGCGAGCTCTTCCAAAACGCCGGGACGCTCTGCATTCCACCCGAGCTCACGCGCTGCTTTCGCGCCGGAGATGCGTTGATCGACCGCAAGGGCGTCGGCGAATGGTCCGAGCATCTTACGACCTTCGTCGAGTGAGACCGTGTGCACGTTACCGTCGCCGCCCGCTACGCGACTCGCTGCGCGCACGATGTCACCGTATGCGACGGACGCCCTGCTGACGCCGTTGTAGATCGAGTCAGCGGGGGCGCTTTCAATTGCGAGCGCGTACAGTTCGGCGAGCGCATCGACATGCACCATCGGCCAATGGTTCTTGCCGTTGCCGATGATCGCGAGCTGCTGCGACTTTGCCAGGCCGACCATCATGCCGACGACGCCGCCGTTGTTGCCGTAGACCAGGCCCGGGCGGATCACGATCGTGCGCAGCTTGTGCCGTTGCGCATCCTGGACTTTTTTCTCCATCGCGGGCCGCCACGCAACGAGCGGTATCGGATTGAGCGGCGCCGTTTCGTCGATCGTCTTGCCGCCTGTGTCCCCGTAGACCCACACGCCGCTCGTATAGATGAAGGCTTCGTGGTCGGTGTCGACCGCTCCGAGCATCGCATCGAGCGCACCGGTTTCGAGTCCCGGCCCTTCGGCTGACTGCTCGAACGCGCAGTGAATGACGGCATCCGCGTCGTGCGTCATCTCGCGAAGCACGCTGTGATCGCCGAGCGAACCCGCGACCGGATGGACACCGGCTGCTTTGAGTTTCTCGATGGACGCGGCGCTGCGCGCCAAACCGACGACGTCGTGCCCGCGTTTCTTGACGGCGGCGCTGACCGCGGTTCCGATGTAACCGGATGCCCCAGTGATGAATACTCGCATGAATTCGGACTCCTTAAAGCAGCTTGTCGGGCGTGATCGGCAGCGCTCGTATCCGTTTGCCGGTCGCGTTGTAGACGGCATTGGCGATCGCTGCGGCGATGCCGGTCGTCCCGATTTCACCGACGCCACGCACGCCGAGCGGATTGAGAAGAAAATCAGGATGCTCGACCGTGACCGCCTCGATTTCCCCGATGTCGGCGTTCACGGGAATCCGATAGTCGGCGAGATTATCGGTCATGACGCGTCCGGAACGCGGATCGAACAGACCCTCTTCCATAAGTGCCATCCCGATGCCGAACACCATTCCGCCGAGAAATTGGCTGCGCGTCGTTTTCGGGTTGATGATCTTGCCGCAATCGAAGACGCCCAACGCACGCGCGACGCGGACGCGTCCGAGGGTTTCATCAACGCGCACTTCGACGAACTGCGCACCGAACGAATGAAACGCATACCGGCCTTGCTCGTCGCCGGGCGCTGAGCTAGCTTCAGCTTCGTTTGTCCCGCCCTCGCGCAATTTCAGACAGGCAGCTTGCACCGCGGGCATGACGCTCGCCGTGCTCATCGAGCCGCCGGCAACCGGGGCCGGAGGCAATTTGGAATCTCCGATGCGGACCTCGATTTGCTCGACGTCGACGGCGAGCGCATCGGCGGCGACCTGCGCAATGATCGAGTACATGCCGGTTCCGATGTCGTGGGTCGCGACTTCGATCAGAAATCTGCCGTTATCACGACGAACGCGTGCGCTCGCCGGAGAACGCAATCCGGGAAATGTTGCGGTTGCGACGCCGTAGCCGACGAACTCGTGATGCTCGCGGCGTTCGCGCGGTTTGCGCGGACGATCTTTCCAGCCGAAGCGCGTTGCGCCGACTCGGAGACATTCGACTAAATGCCGGCTGGAGAAGGGCAGCTTCTCTTCCTCGTCTTGCGTTGCGTCGTTTTTCACGCGCAGCTCGATCGGATCGATGCCCAACTTTACGGCGAGCTCGTCCAGTGCGGATTCGAGCGCGAAGGTCCCGGGCGTCTCGCCCGGTGCGCGCATAGGTCCAGGCGCCGGCGTATTGAGCCACACGGCTTCGTGGCTGATGCGCACGTTGGGACACGAATACAGCATCGGACTGACTCGACTGGAAGGTTCGACAAACCATCCGGCGACGGACGTGCCGATCGTCGACGCGTGGTCGATTGCGACCAGCTTGCCGTCCTTTTCCGCCCCGATGCGAAGGTGCTGTTCGGTCCGCGGGCGATTCCCCGTCTCTTCGAAGAGCTGCGTGCGTGTCAGCACCAACTTCACCGGTCGCTTGAGCTCACGCGCGGCCATTGCGGCGAAAATCGTGTGCGGAAACGAGAAACCTTTGTTTCCGAATCCGCCACCGACGAACGGTGAAATGATGTGTACGTCATCGAGCGCGAGATCGAACACGGTCGCGATGTAGATCTGCAGACCCTTCACCCACTGCGACGGCTCGTGAATCGTCAGCTTGTCGCCGTTCCACTGTGCGAGCGTCGCATGCGGCTCCATCGGATTGTGAAACTGCGTCGGCGTCGAGTAATGCTCGTCGATCATTACCGCGGCGCCTGCGAGATGTTTCTCGACGTCCCCGCGCTGCGATTGCAATGGTGATCCGAAAAATTGTTCCGGCTTCGTGCGTTCCGCTTTCGGGTCGTCAAATAAAAGCAGCGCGTGGCTCGGTTCGTAGGCCACGCGAACGCGGGCGGCCGCCGCGCGCGCCGCTTCGTACGTTTCAGCGACGACCACCCCAATTTGCTGGCCGTAATGGACGATCTCTGGGCCTTGCATCGGCATGAATGTTTGCGCCGGCACGATGCGCCTTCATGAAATCGTTTTCCGGCTGCGTGAAGCGGGGCGAATTCTCGTGCGTGAAGATCTTTATTACGCCGTGAATCTCGCCGGCCGCGCTGGTATCGATCGATGTGATTTTGCCACGCGCGATCGTGCTGGTCACCATTACCGCGTAGGCAACGTGCTCGACCGGCATGTCGGCCGTGTATTGCGCTTGGCCGGTGACTTTCAAACGTCCGTCGACGCGATCGATCGGCGTTCCGACGACCAGCGGTCGTTTTCGTTGTCGTCGCCGTCATTGTCCGCGCCGCACCATTTCCAGCGCGCGAACGATTGCGCGCTTCGCAAGCTCGATCTTGAAGGCGTTGTCGCGTCGAGGCACGGCATGCTTGAGGGCTATTTCGGCAGCCTTTTCGTACGCGGAGTCGCCGGACGTTCCGACCAGCACCTCCTCGGCGCCGCGGGCGCGCCACGGAATCGTCCCGACCCCGCCGAGCGCAATACGCGCCGAACCGATGCGATCGCCGTCGAACTCCAGTCCGGCGGCAACCGAGACGAGTGCAAACTCGTACGATGCGCGATCGCGGACTTTAAGATAGGTGGAATGATGGTGCGCGCTTCCGAGCGGAATCTCGATTGCGACGATCAACTCGTCCGGCTTCAGATCGTTCTCGACTGCCGGCGTCTCGCCCGGAAGCACGTAAAATTCTTCGAGCGAGACACGGCGCGTGCCGGAGGAGCTTTGGATTTCAACGATCGCATCCAGAGCTACAAGCGCGACGGCCGCGTCCGAGGGATGCGTCGCGATGCAGGCGTCGCTCGTTCCGAGGATCGCGTGCATACGATGGATGCCCTCGAACGCGTCGCAGCCGTCGCCAGCGTGACGCTTGTTGCACGCAGACGCGGGGTCGCGGAAGTACGGACACCGCGTGCGCTGCAAGATGTTGCCGCCGACCGTCGCCATGTTGCGCAGCTGCGGCGATGCACCCGCGAGGAATGCTTGCGAGAGCATCGGGAAGTTTTCGACGACGGCGGGATGATGGGCGACATCACTATTGCGAACGAGCGCGCCGATCCGGATGCGCTTGGAATTCGCCTCGATCGAATCGAGCGGAAGGCGCGTGATGTCGACGAGCGTCGAGGGTGAGGTAACGCCACACTTCATCAAATCGACGACGTTCGTGCCGCCGGCGATGAATGCTGCAGTCCTTCGTTTGCGCGATCAGCCTGAGCGCTTCGCGCGTGTCGGTGGGTTGAAGAAGATCAAACGCCTGCACGCCGCACCTCCTGCCGCACGGCCGCGAGAATATTCGAATACGCACCGCAGCGGCACAGATTGCCGCTCATCGCTTCGCGGATCTCGCCGTCGGTGTGCGCGTGGCCCTCATTTAAAAGGCCGACTGCGGAGACGATTTGTCCGGATGTGCAGAAGCCGCACTGGAACGCATCGTGCTCGATGAACGCCTGCTGCAATGGATGCAGCGAGCCGTTCGATGCGACACCCTCGATCGTCGTGATTTCGGCGCCCGAGTGCATCATCGCGAGCGTCAGGCAAGAGAGCACACGGCGGCCGTCGACGAGGACCGTGCACGCGCCGCATTGCCCGAAATCGCAACCCTTTTTTGTCCCAACCAACCCGAGCCGCTCGCGCAAGCGCGTCGAGCAGCGTTACGTTCGGCTCCAGGTCCACGAGATGGTCGGAGCCGTTGACTTTCAAGTTCATCTGCGGCATTAGTATGCCCCAGGACACGGGGGTTTCTACGTCAGTTTCGCGACCTCTCCGGCCAGGCGTGCCTTCTCGGCGAGATTGATTTCCGCTGCCGAAACGCCGCGCTTGATGAAGGGCGCCGCCGACGGCGGGAAGTTCTGCCGTAACCACGACACGATCGCCGGCAGCGGAATCCCGTTGCCGTAGACTTCCAGAATCGCACCCGTCAAGTAAACCGCTTTGTCCGAATCCTCAAAGGTCTTGGTTAACTCGGCTTCGTGCGTCTTAAAGAACGCCCAGGACAGTTTCGGATTGGTGTCTGCCGCCCCGAGGATCAGTCGAAGTTTCTGGCTTTGCGCTTGCGGCGGAAGCGGATCGGTCATGACGGCTTGCAGCGCCCTGGCCGCAAGCTTTGGATCGCGAACGGCGATCAGCGCCCCATACCGTCGACGGACATCGGGAACATCGCGGGCTGCGAGCGCGAGCTTGTGCAAGCGCTGGAACATCGCACCGTCGGCATACGTGCCCACAATCGTGAGGACGGTTTCCTGCTGATCCGGTGTCAACGATGACGGATCGTGTTCGAACTTCGCAAAGCGCCGCCGCGCCTCGCCGATGATGGCGGGATCGCCCCAAAGGCCAAGTGCCAGGATCGCCTTGTTGCGCAGGACGCGAAGCAGGGGCATCGTCGCCGGGTTTCGCCGACCATCCCGAGCGCAGCAACGACGCGGCGCGACGAGCGCTCGCGCACGTCCTACGAGCGCCGCGTGATTGCCCAGACCACGTTCGTCTTTCTCGAGCGTCGTGAGCGTCGCGATGATTTGTTCCCACGCGCGGGCATCGTAGTCTGAACCCATTTTCCCGGCCATATCGAAATATGCGCCGAGTCCGGACTTGCCGGCTCTCGCGAAGCGCCCACTGATTGTCGAGCAGCGCGATCTTGTCAGGATTCGAGAACGATCGCAAAGCCGTTCGCATCGTTCGCGAGCGTCTGTTTATCATACGCGACGCGATAGAAGCCGTATCCGCCCGCGTTCGCGAGCAGGGTTTGATCGCAGCGTCCCGCGCTCGACGGTTTGACCGTCGTCCTTGAGCACGACTTTCTGAATGTCGCCATTTCCGCTTTGAATTTGCAGCGGAACATTCCAGCGTTCGTGCTTCGGGTCGGATCCTTGCCAGAGAAAGCGTTTCTGGCTGAGCGTGATCGGTCCGGTTTCCGCTCGAATCGCACTGCGCGTTACGGAGACAAGGGGATAGCCGGGCTGCGTGATCCACGCAGACGGCGAGCGCCGCAACATCTTGTCCGCTTTCGGCGCTGAGCGCGCGCCACAAGTCACTGCCGATCGGTATTCGAATACGCGTTGGCGCGAATGTAGCGGCGCATGCCGTCGCGGAACGTGTCTTCGCCCAAATATTCTTCGAGCATCCGCAAGACTTGGCGTCCTTTGGTGTAGACGATAGCCGGATTGAATGAAGCTTCCGCTTCGAGCTCGTTCGTTACCGGCGTAATGATCGCGGTCTGCGTCGGCTGACCATCGGCATCGAACGCGCCCTGAAGCTCATCATCGGCGGCTTCCCACCACGCCCAGTCGGGATGCCGAAGCGCCGTTTCTTTGGTTTCCATCCACGACGCGAAGCTCTCGTTGAGCCAGATGTTGCTCCACCAATCCATCGTCACGAGATCGCCTGTCCACTGATGCGACATCTCGTGCGCTTGCACGTCCCATGCGTATTGCCGGGTGGCGATCGTCGTGTTCGGCCCGGTCAGGAGATAGCTTTTCCGTGTACGTGATCGCGCCCCAGTTTTCCATGGCGCCGGGAAAACCGCCGGGAATTGCGATCGAATCCAGCTTTGGTATCGGAAAGCGGAAGCCGAAGTAGGTGTTGTAGTCGTTGAGGATATCTTGCGAGGCTTGCAGTGCGTCGCGTCCGGTTTTCTCTTCGCCGCGCACGGCCCAGACCGTGTGCGTGTAACCGTCGTTGCGCGCACTGATGTGTCCAAGAATTCCGGCGGAAAACTCGACGAGATATGTCGACATTTTCGGCGTGCGCTCGAACGTGACATCGGCGAGCGACCCGTGCACGACGCGATGCGCGATCGGCATGTTGCCGACCGCGCTCCATGCAGCCGGAATCGTCGCCGTTAGCGTGAACCGCGCGCGAAATGCGGGCTCGTCCCAGCACGGGAAAAAGCGGCGGGCGTCGGTCGATTCGAGCTGGCTCGACGAGCATCGTGCCGCTCCCGCTCGCCGTGCGGTACGGCTGCGCAAAAAGGCCGCGAGGGCCGCTTTCGATCTTCCCGTATAGGACAACGTCATGACATGATGGCCGTACGCGCAATGGCTCGCGCGAGGACTGACCGTCGAAAGTTGCTTGCCGTTTTGCGTGATCACGCTTTGAGCTGGTACGCCGTCGACGCGTACGTTGCTAACGTCAGATTGAGCGTATTGAACACGAGACGGTTCGTCGATTTTCGTACTCGGAGCGTGACGCGTTCGGTCCCAGTCATCGTTTTCGCCGGCGATATTCGGCATGAACGCGATCGTGTAGTCGAGTGGGACGACGATCTTAGGCAATCGTCCGGGCGTCTTATCGAAATCGAACGCTGCCGCACTGCTCGCCGTCGCGGCCAGAAAGCAGCGCTGACGATCAGTGCCTTCACTTATCCGCCCCATGCGCGCACGACTTGCTCGAGCGCTTCGGACGCGCGCTCGTCGAGCTGTTCGCTCGAGAGCGTGCTGAGCGGATGGGTAACGACGACGGGTTCGATATCGATCATTCCGAGCGCCTCACGTTGAACTTTGGCTTCGTGCAGAAAAACAGTCGTGACGAGTACGGCCGTTGGTATCCCCGATGTTTCAAGCCGGATGGCGTCATGCATACAGCACGACGTGCAGGAGCCTCAATCACCTATTCCGGTGAGGACGAGATCGCTTTCCGCCGCGATCTCGGCCAGCAGCTCGGGACGCGCGTCGCGCGAGAAGCTTTCCTTCTTGTAGCGGCGGACCGGTCCGAGCGAGAGCCGTTCGGCGAGCATCGTCGCGATGCGGTCTTCGAGCTTCCAGCCGTTCCATTTCGTGTTGTCCAGAACGCCGACGCGCAGTCCGCGCAGGCTCGCCGGACGTTTGGCAAGGTGAAGAACGGGCGCGTCGATCGTCCCGCGTGGATCGTAGATCATTGGAAAGTCCTCTCTAGAGACGGCACGTGCCGTCTTCACACATCGCAGCCGCGTTCGGCGAGGTTCCGTCGATTCGCAGCAAGTACCGGGCTCGTCATGTGTCCCCATCCCGGAATGAAAGCCGAGAAACGGCCGGCTTCACCGCCGGCGACGAACAGATGAATGTCATCGGCGCTCGGAACGATCGGAATGCGCGCATCCGGCTCACGCCTGTACCAGCGCGGAAGATTGCGGTTATAGATCTTGCCGTATCGGTCGTTAAAGCTCAGCGCGGAGAATTTATTGCCGGCGTTCATCCAAAGATAGTTGCGCACGTCGTGACGCGTCCAGCCGCTCTTGGCAATCGTCGCCGCATGCTCGGGACCGATGACGACGGCGCACGAACCGCTCGAAACCGCATTGTTGTTCGCGATCGTCGACATCGCCGAAATGATGCTGTCGAGAACGCCCTCCGCGTCGTCGGCGATGTGATTTGTGACGCTGTGCGGCGGCTCCGCGGCGATCACGAACACCGAGCTGTCGTCGGGATTCATCCCGTGTTCGACGTGATAAGGCGCCCACGGCGAGATCTCTTCATTCTCGGCGATGCAGTACGTATATTTCGCGGGGCTTCCGAGCGTGCTCTTGTCGAGATCGCCCGGCGTTCCGCCGCCGACAGAGAGCAAGATCAAACGAATCGCTCGCCCGATCGTCGCGTTGGCGCGATTCCCCGAGCCAAATACGTTGTGTCCCGCGTTCATTCCGATCGCGCGCCGAATCGGGCCGTTGACGACGAGCAGCGGTGCGACCATGTGCGTCGTCGCTTGCACGCCGTTCAGATTGAATGCCGGCGAGCAAAGTGCGAGCATCGCGGCGCGCACGACTGGCGCGTATTCCGGCTTGCAACCTGCCATCACCATGTTGACGGCGAGCACTGACGCGTCAGTCCACCCCGTCGCGGCGGAACAACGGCTTCGAGAAGTTCGGGATCGCCGCCGAGCGCGTCGATAACGGCGTCGATTTTCTCGGGCGTCGGCGGAACGACGGGTAATCCGTCGCTCCACGCCTGCTCGAAGTAATACTCCACGAGATCTTCGGGTTTTTTTCGGTCGTTTTGCGCTCCATAGGGTTGCGCAAATGCCTTGCACAACTCGCGAAGCGTGCCCTTTCTTTCAGGAAAACGCGCGTTTCTCGAGCTTCTGAAGCAAGAAGGCGTCGAGTATATCTTCGGAAATCCCGGAACGACGGAGCTGCCGCTGATGGATGCGCTCGCGGTCGAAACGGAGCTGCGCTACATTCTCGGGTTGCAGGAAGCAGCCGTGATGGCGATGGCCGACGGCTACGCGCAAGCGTCGGGAAAACTGACGTGCGTCAGCGTCCACGTTGCGCCGGGACTCGGCAACGCGATGGGAATGCTCTACGACGCGCGCAAAGCCGGCTCGCCAATCATCGTGACGGCCGGACAGCACGATCAAAGCTTCACGTTCAGCGAGCCGCTGTTGTGGGCCGATCTTCCGGAGATCGCGCGGCCGCTCGTCAAATGGTCGGGCGAAGTTCGCCGTCTCGAAGAATTGCCGCTCGCGATTCATCGCGCAGCGAAAACCGCGCTCGCACCGCCGACTGGTCCTGTATTTCTGTCGCTCCCGGGCGACGTCCTGACGAACGAAGCCGAGATCGAGATGGGCACGCCGTCGCGTGATTGCGCCGAACGTGCGCGGCGATCGCGCTGCGATCGAAGCTGCCGCAAAATTGTGCGCGAACGCGAAGCGTCCGCTGATCTTCGCCGGCGACGCGATCGCGCAGAGCAACGCGCTCGACGAGGTTGTCGCGTTCGCCGAGCTGCTGGGTGCACCGGTCTATGCGGAAGTCGTCTCGAGCCGCGCGTCGTTTCCGTCCTCGCATCCGCTGTTCTTCGGCGCGATGGTGCGCTTGCAGAAGAACATCCGCGAGATCCTCGCGCAACACGATCTCGTCATCTCGCTGGGCGCCGATTTGTTTACGCTCTCGCTGCCGTCGCCGCTCGACGCAATGCCCAAGAATCTCAAGATCGTGCATCTCGACACCGATCCGTGGGAGATCGCCAAGAACTACGCGGTAGAAGCCGCGATCTTCGGCGAGCCGAAAGTGACGCTGCCCGAGCTCACTGCCGAGACGCAAGCGCGCATGACGCCCGAACAGCGCGCATCGGCACGTTCGCGCGATCAGGAGATGCGCGCGCAGAATGCAGCACGCGCGCGCAAAGCTTGCGGCAGCCGCGGCAGAAGCTGCGAAACGCACGCCGATCGAACCACTTGCGCTCTTGGCAGCGATCGCCGAGACGCTGCCGGCCGACGCAGTCGTCGTCGACGAGACGGTTTCTTCCGGAATGGGGATGCGCTCGCTGCTGCGCAGCGACGATGCGCAAAGTTATTTTGGCTTGCGCGGCGGCGGCATCGGTTGGGGTTTGCCGGCTGCAATCGGCGCGCAGCTCGCGCTGCCCAAAGCGTCCCGTCGTCGCGCTCATCGGCGACGGCAGTGCAATGTACACGGTCCAAGGATTGTGGACGGCCGCGCACGAGGGGCTTGCAGTCACGTTCATGATCTTCAATAACACCTCGTATAAGATTCTCAAACAGCGTGCGCTCGCGATGGGCGCACTCACCGCCGAGACCAAACGCTACGTCGCAATGGATCTGACGGAGCCCGCAATCGACTTTGTCGGACTCGCACGTTCGCTCGGCGTCGCTTCTGTGCGCGTGAACACGCTCGATGATGTCCGCACGCACCTCAAGCGCGCGCTCGCATCGAAGCAGCCGAACCTGATCGAGGTCGTGATCGCCGGGTGAGCGGACCTCTCGAGGGCGTTCGCGTCATCGATCTCTCGACGGTCGTTGCGGGTCCGCTGGTAACGCGTCTGATGGCGGATATGGGCGCCGACGTCATCAAGGTCGAGTCAAAAGCCGGCGATATCATGCGCTGGACGGGTCCCGGCCGTCACGTCGGCATGGGTGCGCTCTTCATGCACCTCAATCGCGGCAAGCGCAGCATCGTGCTCGATTTGAAGAAGGAGGATGACCGAGAAAAGCTTCTGCGTTTGTGCGAAGGCGCCGATGTGCTCTTTCACAACATCCGCGCGGCCGCGATGGGCCGCTTGCGTTTAGGATACGCCGATGTTGCCGCGCGCAATCCGAAGATTCTCTACGTGAGCTTGGTCGGCTTCGCGCAAAACGGTCCGTACGCAGCCGTGGCCTGCCTACGACGATTTGATCCAAGGCGCGTCCGGCTTGGCCGCGATGTTCAAGCGAACGGGTGAAGCACCGCGCTACGTTCCGCTAAACATGGCAGATCGTACGAGTGGCATTACCGCGCTCGGTGCCGTTCTGGCGGCGCTCTACCATCGCGAACGGACCGGCAAAGGGCAAGTCGGTCGAGGTCGCGATGTTCGAAGCGCTCGTCGATTTTGTGTTCGGCGATCATCTCGGCGGACATAGCTTCGTGCCCACCCACGGCGACTTCGGGTACAAGCGGCTACTCACGACGCTGCGCCGTCCGCATCGCACGCTCGACGGTTATATCTGTGTGCTGCTTTACGACGACAAGCAGTGGGAGCGATTCTTCGAGCAGGTCGGACGTTCAGAGCAGTACGCAAGCGATCCGCGCTTGCACGATACGCTCAAACGCCGCGATCACTATCACGAGGCCTACACGATCGTTGCCGAGATCCTCGCGACGCGCACGACGGCGGATTGGCTGAAGATGCTGCGCGAAAACGATCTACCCGCGGTACCGATGAACGATCTCGACGACGTGCTGAACGATCCGCATATCACCGCGACTGGATTCTTCGTGCCGCAGCAGCATCCGACCGAGGGCGCGATGCGCACGACCGGTCATGCGTCGCGTTTCGTGGGAACGCCGCTCGCCGAACCAGGTCTCGCGCCCAATCTCGGCGAGCACACGGAAGAGGTGCTGCGCGAACTAGAGCGGTGAGAACGAGGTCGACTTCATGATCTTGTTCTCTTGGTGATGCATGTAGCCGGCCTCGGCGCTTTTCTTGAGATAGGCTTGCCACGCCGGATCGGCTTGCATCGCGGCGCGTTTCTTTTCCCGGTCCGCCATGCTTTCGTATTTCCAGATGTGCACGACTTGATTTTGCATGCCGACTTCGCTCATGAAATAGCCAACCGGCTCGCCGAGATGTTTAACCTGAACCGGGTAGCCCTCGGCCTCATAGAGCGCGAGCCACACATTGAGTTTCCCGGCATGCGTGGTATACGTGCGAATGTCGACGATCACAGACTCTCCTATGGTGTTGGGCGCAGAGGGTCGCTTGGAGTAACGGAGCGATAGTCAGGCGGAATTTGGACTAGCCCAGCGTCGTTAGAGCGGAGCAACCGGATGTTGCCACGCTCGAGCACCGAGGTGCGTTCACCCAATTGTGGCGTAGTTGAGGTTGCGACGCTCAAAACGAGAAATGCTTTATCACTCGGAATTGCAAGACCACTGTGCTTCACGGTGACGAACTGTCCAAACCGAGGATCGCTAGAGAAGGCCGTGCTTAACTGCGTTCTAATCGTAATGTTTGTAATGTCAGGCCGGCCAGTCTCTGGATCGTTGTCGGGAATGATACATGGGGCTTTGGGCACTGTAGCACCAGAATACCAGGCATCGGTCGCTGATTCAACGATGATCTGAGTGGTTTGTGGCATCTTCATGTCCGCGGTGAAACGCGTAACCGTATGGAACCCGTCCACTTTGTTCCCATCGATTTGCTTTGGAGGAAGCGACGTCGTGTTGGTATCCATGACGTATTTTGGCATATATTGTTGAAACGCCGGATTCGGCGAGAGAGTTGGGACAACTCGAGGACTCGGGATGACTCGGTACGTGCGAGCGGCGTTGTCTAGTTTGATCAGAGTGCCTGAGGTGCAATCGAATAATACGGATTTCTTCGTCAAAATGTTGTCGGCGCGAAGAATGCTCCCGAGATAGGTGTATCGGATTACTCGGGCATCAAGATGGCCTTGTGGCGATAAGGCTTCGCCGAGATCCTTTCGAAAATCCGCCGGCGGCGCGGCGTGTGCGCTCGTCCAGGAGACCGTTTCGAAAGTGGCGCCCACGGCTCCTGAATCGATAGTTAAAGGTGGCGCTGTCGGAGCCGCTATCTCAGCTCCGGGTTTCTTCCCAATGGTCAAGGCAACCGCTGGGTTTCGAGTCTGCACGAATTGCGCAACGCGTTCAGGCATCGGGAGCGTTTTTAGGAGACGTCGAGTTTTCGAATCAAAAACGAGAATCGAACTATCGGAAGCGACAAATAGCCGATTCTCACTGTCCAAAAAGATATCGCCCACATGAGTTTGCGAATCTGAAAACTCGTGAAGTGTGTCGGCGGACGACGGGCCTGCAAATTGCAATCCTTTGCCAGAAGAAATAATAACCGTTCCATCGACCGCGACGAGGAAATCGACAATGTAGGGCAGCGTTAGCGTTCGTGTCTTATGCAAAGTCGAATCGAATTCAATTACTGCGTTGGCGGGCAAACCGTATGACGACACAAAGACATTGCCCTTTGGACCGATCGCGATTTTTCGGGCCTCGAACGGCTTCTGCCCTACGACTGCCGAAGCAATTTGGCGTCCATCAGGAGCCAGCTTCAAGACGTTTCCATCTATATTGGCTATGAAAAACGATCCGTCGGCCGCGACCGCCATCTTTGTAGCGACACCCGCCGAGATCGGAATAGTTCTTTCGAGTTTTAAGTCGCGATCGATAACGAGGATCTTTTGTGGTTTAGGTGTCGTAATCCCATTTTCCATTACGTACGCGCCTGTAAGCACGTAAATGGTTCCCTCGGAACCGAATTGCATGCTGCTTGCGCCTGTGATTCCCTCGGTGATGCGTCGCAAAAGCGTCCCGTCGGGTCCGTATACTGCTATGCTCCCATAGTCAGTCTGTTCTGCATGCCACTCCATGGCCTCATGCGCAAGCAAGATGAACCCGTTCTTGTCGACGAGCATCGCTGAAGCACGTTCGCGATGGAGTGGTATTTGGCACGCGACGCTTCCGGTGTCGCCGGCAAGAATGTTAAGAGAGTTGCCAACGCTATAAATTGCATCCATCGGTACAACGCAAGGTGACGTCGGATCTGCGCTCAGTGTGCATACGCCCTGGAAGATGGTTAGATACGCAGCAATGAAGAGAACGCGTGCTCTTTGCATAGATGCTGTCTTCGGCGTACTAGCGCTCTACTGCCTTGCGAAGAATCTTCGCTGAAAGTTGTGCAAGACCGGGAGCGTAGCGTGCAAGCCACAGCACTTCATTCCATGCATCGGGTCGCAAAGGATGCTGAGCGGGCGCAGCCACGCATCGGAAAGCTCGTGTTCGGGCGTATCGAGGATGACGCGCACGACGGCGATGCGCGGTGCAGATGATGAGTCCGCTCTCCATGTCGACACCTGCAAACCCGTCGGCGGCGCAGCTTTTCGCGAGCTGTGCCGCGAACGAGCGTCGTCGACGTAATGAGCGGTGCGCTCTCCGGCGCTTCGCCGAGCTGCCGCGCAGCATCGCGCAAATGTGTCGCCAGTTCTCGATCGCACGCAACGCGTTCGCCGTTGGGACGCTCGATCTCGTCGGGAATCACAACCGTCCCGCTCGGGACGCCACGCTCGCAGACCACCGCAGAGCCCGATGCTGATTACGCGTATCCTCGAAAGTTCCGCCGCGACCGATTCCGGTTCTTACGATGCGTATGTCGAGACCGCCGAGCTCGCGCTGCGCGGCGCGATATTCGGTCTGCGTCGCGCAGACGGCGATCACTTCAAATAGCCGCGACCGCGATACCAGTTGACGGCGCGTTCCAGCGCACCGCGAACGGGACCGGGTTTGTAACTCAGCTCGCGCTGCGCCTTGGACGAATCGACGAACATCCGTTCTTCGGCCATGCGCACGCCCTCGAGCGGGACGAGCGGCTGCGTATCGCGCCGCACGAAGCAGCGCATCTCATCGACGTATGCGATCGTGTAGAGTACGGGTTTCGGAATGCGCACGCGCGGAACGGGTTTGCCCGGTGATCTCGGAGAGCATCTCCCAGACCGCGTCGAGGGTAAGATTTTCGCCGCCGAGGATATAGCGTTCGCCCGGACGTCCGTCACGCAGCGCGCTCACGTGCGCGCGCGCAACGTCCTCGACCGGCACCAAATTCAAACCGCCCGAGGGTGGCTTTGCGAACATGCGGCCGCGCGCGAAATTGAGGATCATGGCCCCTGTTGGGGTCGGCTTGTGATCGTTGGGACCGACAGGCGCAGTCGGCAGCACGACGACGGTCGGGATACGGCTCGAGACGGCGCTGCGTTCTTGCGCGAGTTTGGAAGCGTGATAACCCTCGCCGCCTTCGTGCGCGTAGTCGTCCTCGGTTGCGACGTTCGCGCCGTGCGCGGGTCCGACGGTTGCCGAGCTCGACGTCAGAACGGCACGCTCGACGCCGGCAAGATATGCGGCAGCGAAGAGACTCTCCGTGCCGGTTACGTTGACGCGCTCGATCGCGTCGCGATCGCCGGGCGCAAACGAATAGAGCGCCGCGCAATGGACGAGATAGCGGCATTCGCGTAGGCTTTCGACCAGGTCGCCCGCACGTTCGAGATCGCCGACCACCGTCTCGCAGCCGTCAAGGCGCGCGGCCTTGTCGCGCACGAGCGCGCGCACGATGAAGCCCGACGCGAGCAGCTCGCGCAGGACATGGCTTCCGACGAATCCGGTTGCGCCGGTTAGGAAAACGCGGTCATTGCGCAATGGCCGCGCGAACCGCTTCTTTTATCGATCCGGTCGTTGCAAGAACGGCAGTCGGCTCGTAGCCGCAGTGCGCCATGCAGTTTTCGCATTTCGGGTTACGTCCGCGGCCGTATTTCGACCAATCGGTCTCGTTGAGCAAGCTCTTTGTAGCTGTCGCGCATAGGGTGCGTCCGACATCAAATAGCACGGACGCTGCCAACCGAAAACGGAGTACGACGGAATTCCCCAGGCCGTGCACGCGAAGTCGACTTTGCCTTCGAGAAAATCGAGATACAGCGGCGTGTGATTCAGGCGCCACCGCTGGCGGTTGCCGTTGCCGAACGCTTCACGGAAGATCGCTCGCGTTTGCTCGACGCCGAGGAAGTTCTCCTGATCGGGCGCCTTCTCGTAGGCGTAACCCGGCGCGATCTGCATGACGTCGACTTGCGCGACGTCGTTGAGATAGTCGAGCGTCTCGATGATCGTCTGCGGCGTGTCGCGATTGAAGAACGTCGTGTTGGTCGTAACGCGGAAGCCGCGCGCTTTGGCTTCTTTGATTGCCGCAACGGCTTTATCGAAGATGCCTTCACGGCAGACCGCTTCGTCATGACGCGCGCCGACGCCGTCGACGTGGACGGACCACGAGAAGTACACGGACGGCTTGAACAGGTCCATTTTCTTCTGCATCAGGATCGCGTTCGTGCAGAGATAGACGAAGCGTTTGCGCGCGACGAGCTGCTTCCACGATCTCGGCGATTTGATCGTGGACCAGCGGCTCACCGCCGGCGATCGAAACCATCGGTGCTTCGCATTCCTCAACCGCGTCGATGCACTGCTGCAGCGTCAGGCGCTGGCGCAAGATGTCGGCCGGAAATTGAATCTTTCCGCAGCCGCCGCACTCGAGGTTGCACTGAAAGAGCGGCTCGAGCTGGAGGACGAGCGCGAATTTCTCGACCCTGGCGAGCTTCTTGCTCAGGATGTATTTGCCAACGGCGACTTTTTGTTGCAGCGGAATACTCATGACGTCATAGCACCTTCGGTCGAAAGCTCGGAGCGGCCCCCTTGGGCCTCACCCGTCTCGGCAAGCGCCCGATCGAACGCCAAGGCGGTCAACGGGAACAGATGGCGATAAAGGTGATAGTTAATGTAGAAGTCGCGTGGGAAACCGGTTCCGGTGTGATACGGCTCATCCCAGGTTCCGTCCGGGCGCTGCCGTTCGCGGAGAAATGCGAGACCGCGCTGCACCGAAGAATCCCGTCCGCGTCCGGCGAGTTGCAGAGCGCAGACGGCCCAACCGGTCTGCGACGGCGTGCTCGCGCCGACGCCGGCTAGCGATTCGTCGACGTACGAGTGGCACGTCTCGCCCCAACCTCCGTCGGGGTTTTGTACGCGTAACAGCCAGGCGACAGCGCGTTCGATCATATCGTCGCCGGTTTTGAGCGCAACGAGCGCAGAGATCACGCACCAGGTGCCGTAGATGTGGTTCACGCCCCAACGCCCGAACCACGACCCGCCCGGCTTCTGCGTTGCGCGCAGGTACGCAAGTCCGGTCGCAACGTACGGATCCGATGTGTCGCGGCCGAGAAGCGCGAGCATCTCGAGCGCGTGCGCGGTGACATCCTCGGTCGGCGGATCGATCAGCGCGCCGAAATCCGCGAACGGCATGCGGTAAACGATTTCGTTATCGTTGTCGCGATCGAACGCGGCCCATGCGCCGTTGCTCGAGCGCATCGCGAGCGTCCACGTGCAAGCGCGCTCGATCGCCGCGGTTGCGCGCTCGTCGAGCACGGCGCCTTCGAGCAGCGCGCATACGATCACGGCCGTGTCGTCGATGTCGGGATAGATGTCGTTGTCGAACTCGAATGCCCACCCGCCGTTGGGGACGTCTTTGCAGCGCACTTGCCAATCGCCCCACTGATCGGCGGCGATCTGCTCGTCGAGCATCCATTTAACGGCGCGCGTCAACGTGGTGATGTTCGCGCGGCATACCCGCCATGCGGAGCGCGCGAATCGCCCACGCAACGTCCCACACCGGCGACATGCAGGCTTGAAAGCGCCATCCGGTTTCGTCATTGATGACGAAGCGTTCCATGCCGCTCAAGTCCCTTACGCATCACCGGATGTTCGAGCGGATAGCCTTCGACCGAAAGCGCGATCAGCGAGTAGACCCACGGCGGTTGAATGCCGCCCCAGCTGCCGTCGATTTCTTGACGCTCGACGATCCATTCGCAGACGCGCTTGATGGCGGTCTCACGCGCCGGCTTTTGCGGCAGACGTTCGTATTGCTTGAGCAACTTGTCGAGCCACCACATCCAGCCCGTACCGGGGACGCTCCACATGCGCCCGCGCGTTCCGCGTGCGAAAATCTCGTCGACGTCGATGCCGAGCGGACGAACCGGACGGCGGGTGATCACGATCGTCAGCGGCGCAACCGTTCCGCGCGCCCAGCACGAGAAGTCGTACAAATTGAACGGTATTTGCGGTGGAAAGAAGATGATCTCGGGCGGGAGCGAGGGGATGCCTTCCCACGGATAGATCCCAAAGAGCGCCATCCAGATCTTCGTGAAGACGCGCGCTTCGGTGAGGCCGCCGAGGCGATGAATCGTCGCGAGCGCGCGTTGCATCGCGTCATCGCTTCGGATCGACGCCCAGCAGCTTGAGCGCAACATACGATTCGATCGTCGTGCTCAAATCGGCGGGACCGTCGTAGTAGAGCGCCCACGATCCGTCGCTGCGCTGATGGTGGAGAAAATGGCGGATGACGCCGTCGCGAATGTCGTCGAACGGAATGCCGAGGAAGCGCATCAGCAAGATGTGCTCGGCGGTCATCGTGACGTTCGTCTCGAGCTCGCCGCACCACCAACCCTCGGGCGACTGAGTCGCGACGAGCCAGTCGACGGCACGCTGCGCATGGTCGATCACGCCAGAACCTCGGCGGCTGCAAGTCCGCTGCGCACTGCAGATTCCATCGTATCAGGCCAACCCGTTTCGAGCCATGAACCCGCCAGCGCCAAGTTCGGAAATTGCGGTGCGGGCACGCGGACGCCGCACGCCGGGCTTCGGCATGTACGTGGCGGTCGGATTGCGCGTCACGGCACTCTGTACGATCTGGGCGGTGCGCAACGCGGGCAACGCGGCGCAGAGCTCTCCCCACGTGCGTTCGACCAGCGACGCCGTCGGCGCGGTGAGATAGTCATCGGCGGCGCTCAAGCTGCAACACAGATAACCGGAATCCTTTTGAAAGATCCACTGCACCGGTGAGTCGAGCAAGGCAGCGAAATCAAAATCCAGAGTCCGGGAATCGGTCCACAGATGGATGTCGAGGATCCCGTGCGGTTCGTACGCATCGAGGCTCGCGATTCCGGAAAGCCGCGCAGCTTGCGCCGGCGGTACGGCGAGCACGACCTTGTCGAACGTGCGGCGCTCGTCGGCGAGGATCACGCCGATCTCGGCGCCGCCGAGCTCGAGCGACGCGACCGGCGTCGAGATGTGGACGCGGTCGAGCCGATTTGCGGCGGCTTCGGCGATGCGCGCGAGCGGGACGGTCGACCAACCGAAGCGCGCCGCGGCGCCGTCGTTCAGGAACGCAGTCTGCAATACGAATGCCGCGTCACGCAAGCGCATCACGTCGAGCGGCACGTTGAGCGCGGGGACGAGAAACGGATCCCAAAAGGCGCGAATTTCTTCCGCGCCTTGGCCATGCTGCCGCAGCCACGCCGCGAATGTTTCGTCCGGCAGCTCCGCCACGTTTTTGCGCAAACCAAGCAGCGCGCGCCCGACGCCGAGACGCGCACCGAGGCGCAGTGGTGCGTAGTGCAAGAGCGACCACGCAAGATGCAAGGGTGCGGGCAAGTTGGCCGCGCGCAGCCGGCTGCGCACGTTTTTGCCGATCACGAGCACGTCGAAGCGTTCCTGGAGGTGAAGGTTGCTCGCCATCCCGACACGCTCGACGAATTTGATGAACTCGGTGCAGCACGCCAAGAAGACGTGCTGGCCGTTGTCGACTTCGTGACCGTCGACGGCAAACGACGTCGCGCGCCCACCTAACAGGCGCGTGCGCTCGAAGAGCTCGACCTCGTGTCCCTGTTCCTTTAGCGCGAGCGCCGCAGAAAGACCGGCGAGCCCGCCGCCGACGATCGCTACACGGGACGCAGCCACGATCCGACCATGACGCGCAGTTTTTCGCTCGGCGTGAGCGAGGTTCTGCCGCGTAACGGGAAGTCGGGATCGCGTTCGATTTTCTCGAGAATGCGTTCGTAGATGCCCGCCATGGTGTGGACGCAGACCGCCGAGCGTCGCGGAATGAGTCGCAGGACGCCGTAGCCGCGCGAAAAGAGCTCGCGTGCGCGCGCCGCCTCGAAGGCGACCAGACTGCGCCAACGCTCGTCCGCCGTTCCGTCGAAGAGTTGCTGTTCCGTCACGCCGAATCGATCCAAATCTTCCTGTGGAAGATAGATGCGATCCATCCCGGCGTCTTCCCGGACGTCACGCAAGATGTTCGTCAGCTGCAGCGCGAGTCCGAGTGCATCCGCAAGCTCGAGCGCGCTCGGATCTTCGAAGCCGAAGACGCGCACGCACATCCGTCCGACGACGGATGCGACGAGATGGCAATAGCCTTGCAGCTCGTCCCACGTGCGGTAGCGCTTGCGGAAGAAGTCGAGCTCGACGCCGTCGATCAGCTCTTGCAGCTCGCTCTCGGGAATCTGGTAGCGTTCGACCACGTGCGCGAGGACGTGCGTGACCGGATCGTTCCACTCGCCGCGCATGCACAAGCGAATCCGCTCGCGATGGATCGCGAGACGATCAGGAAGATCGCGGCGGTTCGGTCCGTCGGCGTCGTCGTCGACTTGCCGCGCGAAGCAGTACAGCGCGTAAATAGCGACGCGCTGCTCATAGGGTAGCGAAATGAATCCCCAATAGAAATTTTTTGCCTCGCGCCGCGCCAGCTCATGGCAATATTTCTCCGAGCTGCGGAGATCGTAGTCGTGGGCTTCGAGTCGCACTATGCGGTCTCGGGACGCTCGACGTGTCGAGCCGGCAGCAGAGAGAGCGCTATCGCGCGGGTGAGTAAACCGAGCTTCACAGACCGTGTAACCGTCGGACGCTGGAATTCGGTGCGGTAGCCGATCCGGGCGATGGCGTCGCAGATCGCAAGGCCGCCCAGCCGGTAGAGCGCCAGCTGGAAGCGGAGCCCCGACGGGGCCATCCGCTCCAGGGCGCGTCCGGACCCAAGCAGCTCACGGGCGCGCTCGACCATGATCCGCGTCGCCTCGGCCACGCCGCCGGCGCGAATGTCGGATTGAACCAAATAGGTGCGCCCGATCGCCGCATCGCGCGCGACGTCTTGTGCAAAATTCGCAAGCTGTAAACCGACGCAGACGTCGTCGGAAAGCGGTACGGTCGCGGCATTGTAGATGCCGAAAACTGCGAGCACCATGCGTCCGACCGGCGCCGCCGAATTGCGGCAATATCCGAGCACGTCGGTCCAGGTTTCGTACGATGAAACTTCTTGGTCTTGAATATTCGCGGCGATCAAATCGACAAACGGTTCGATCGGCATCTGATGTGCGGCGATCGTTTCCGAAAGCGCAATGAGCACCGGATGAATGGGCGCCTTACCGGCAAAGAGCGCGGTAACTTCGTCGCGCCACAGCTCCAAACGCGCACGCGCCGATTCGCGCGAGCCGCTCTCATCGCCGAGATCGTCGGTGGTGCGGCAATATGCGTAAATTCGCGCTAAATCCAGGCGTACGGAAGCCGGAAGCAGCTTGGAGGCGACGCTGAAATTTTCGTAGTGCTGATCGGCCAGCGACAGACAGTACGCATCCGCCGAGATCAACCCTTGTCTATTCATGGGCCCCACGGGTGTGGGGATGTTCAACTTGCCCATGGCAAGCCCTAGCAGGTTATCCACCCTAGCGTGGGTATTCCACCAAGCCTGCTGCGACAAACGACTTCATGCCAGGAAAACGGAGGATAATTGCAGGGCTTTTTAATCGGGTCAGAGGCGCACAAGCAGCTACTTTGTCGCACGTTTATGGAGAGCCACGAGGCATATGAGCCCGCGAACTTACCGTGGCCGGAGCTAGATGAGCAATCGCTTAGAAAACTGCGCGCGCTTCCGTTTTGGCGCATGGCACTACAAGCCGAAACCAATGCCGGAGCGATGGTGAGCGGGTTCGCAGCGACGATTGCCGACCCCACGATTCGTCAAGCGATCGAGCTGCAAGGTTTTGAAGAGACGCGGCACGGCCGTTTGATCGCTACGATGGTCGAACGCTACGGGCTCGGCGTGGAGGCGCATCCCCCGCAGCTGGAGCCGACCGAACGCGCGTTCATCCATTTCGGTTACTGCGAATGCCTCGACTCGTTCCTGGGATTCGGCGGGTATCGTCTGGCCCAGGAGATCGAGTTCATGCCGCAATCGTTGATCTCGTTGTTCAGCCGCGTCTTGTGGGAAGAAGCACGCCACATCGTCTTCTTCGTGAATTGGATTGCATACGAGCGCGTCCAACGCGGATATGGCGGGGCATTCATGCAAGCCGTTGCAACGGCGATCGGATACATTCGCGCTCTCATCGATCGCATCGTGAGCGGACGCGAAGTCGCGGATAGTGCGACGCCAGCCAGTCGAGCTTCCGAATATCGGTTTGCTGCAGCTCTTGAACGCCGGCGTCAGCGAGAACGCGCGCCTCATGGCGCAGTTCGATCCGCGTTTGCTGCGGCCGCGCGTCGTTCCCGAAATCGCCCAGATGGTCATCAATGCGGCCAATGCAGGACAGAACTTACGAGGAGCATTCGAACCGCGCGCAAGCTGATCGTAACCGCGGACGATTTCGGCCTCTCGACGTCCGTCAACGATGCGGTCGAGCGCGCGCACCGCGAAGGGATTCTGACTGCGGCCAGCTTGATGGTCGCTGCTCCCGGTACGCAAGATGCCGTCACGCGCGCACGTGCGCTGCCGTCGCTTGCGGTCGGGTTGCACGTCGTTCTTGTGAACGGACGCCCGAAGCTGCCGCCGTCGCAGGTTCCGGATCTGGTCGATCGCAACGGCGATTTCCCAAGCGACCTCGTCGCGGCGGGCGTGCGCTATTTCTTTCATCCCGGTGCGCGCCGCCAACTGCAAGCCGAGATTCGCGCGCAATTCGAAGCGTTCGCGCAAACGGGTTTGCCGCTCGATCACGTCAACGCGCAAAACCACATGCACGTCCATCCAACCGTGCTGGCGACGATTTTGCGCGTCGGACGCGATTACGGAATGCGCGCGGTGCGCATTCCGCGCGAGCCGTTCTTGGGGTCGTGGCCAAGCCTCGGAAATTTTGCGCTGCTCTGCGCCGTGGCTCGCAATAATGCAGCTACAGATCGAACGCGCGGGCATGCTTCACAACGATGCGGTGCTCGGTCTGAGCGATACGGGCAAGATGACGCCGGAACGCGTCCAACGTCTGCTCGAAGCGCTCCCCGACTCAGGAGTGACCGAGATGTATTTTCATCCCGACGCCGGGAGCGCCGAATTACAGGCTTTGTGCGATCCGGACGTGATTCGAACCGTACGGTCCGGAGCGATTGTCTCGATGAATTTCGCGCAGTTGGGACATGCGGCGTAATCTTCCTCGGCGTTGCACTATCGATCGCAGCGCTCGGCGGCGTCGGATATCTCGGCTTTGCGTTCGCGCGCGTTCGCGAGTTCAACCGGCGCGAAGGGCTGCAGGCTCGAACCCTACCGGCGGTCTCGATTCTCAAGCCGCTGCACGGCCAAGAAGCGGGCCTCTTCGAAAATCTGCGCAGCTTTTGCGAGCAGAATTATCCGACCTTCGAGGTGATTCTCGGCGTGCACAGCGTGCACGACTCCGCGCTCGAGACGGCGCAGCAAATCGTGGCACGCTATCCAGATCGTGTGCGCTTAGCGATCGGCGATGGCACGCGCAGACGCGGGCAATCCGAAGGTCGCGAATCTGTCCGGGATGATCGGTATCGCGCGGCACGGCATCGTCGTGATCGCGGACGCCGACATGCGTGTCGGATCGACGTATCTGCGCCGACTCGTTGCGCCGTTCGAAGCCGACGACGTCGGCGCAGTGACGTGCCTTTATGCCGGCTCGCCGAGTGAGAATCTAGAGTCCGAGCTCGGCGCGATGTTCATCAACGAGCAGTTTGCGCCATCGGTGCTCGTCGCAACGGCGCTCGAGCCGCTGCGCTATTGTTTCGGTGCGACAATCGCCGTGCGCCGCAGCGTCCTCGAAGGAATCGGCGGCTTCGCTGCACTGCGCGATCACGTTGCCGACGATCACTTACTCGGCAAGCTCGTGACGGATCGCGGCTTGCGCGTCGTGCTCTCGAACTACGTCGTCGAGAACGTTATCGACGAAGCCCGGATTCGAGAGCCTCTGGGCACGTGAGCTGCGTTGGTCGCGAACGATCCGCTCGGTTCGCCCGCTCGGGCACGCGTTTTCATTTCTGACCTTCGGTTTGCCGCTTGCGGCAGCTGGCGACACTGGCAGCGCGTGGCCGCTACGGCACTCCCGTATTACTCGCGCTTGCAGGCGGGCTTACGCGTCGCATTACATCTCGAAGCCAAGGCCGGCTCGGTAATGCTCATCCCGCTGCGCGACGCCATGAGTGTCGCTGTGTGGGCAGCATCGTTCGTTGCGCGCGACGTCGATTGGCGCGGACAGCGTCTCGAGCTCGATGCGGAAGGCGAGATTCTCGAAAGCTAGCGGCGCTCGATCTCGCGTACGCCGCCGGCACCCCCGACGAGTACGTGCGACGTAAGGCCGACGAAGATGCCGCTCGCCACCACGCCGTTGATCGCGCGCAAACGTGCATCGAGAGCGGCCGGTTCGTCGATCGCGCCGAACGCACAGTCGAGAATATAGTTGCCGTTATCGGTGACGAACGGTTTTCCGTCGCGCGTCCGCACGCCGAGCTTCGGGCACATCTTCTGAATCTCGCGTTGGACGTAGCGCACCGTGAACGGAACGACTTCGACCGGCAGCGGAAATTTGCCGAGTCGCGGCACGAGTTTGCTCGCGTCGACGACGACGACGAATTTTTCCGCGGCAAGCGCAACGGCTTTCTCGCGGAAGAGCGCGCCGCCGCCGCCCTTCGTTAGCGCGAAATCGGGCGCGACTTCATCAGCGCCGTCGATCGCGACTGCGATCGGCGGACCTTCGCACAAGCCGACGACCGGAATGTTGCGCTCGCGGCAAAGCTGCTCGGTCTGCACGGAGGTGACGACGGCCGAGAGCGACCACCCTTGCGCGACCAGCGCGCCGACCCGCTCGATCGCAAAGAAGGCCGTCGAACCGGTCCCCAGACCAATGCAGGCCATGTCCTTTTGGACGAACCGGTCGACCGCGGCGTACCCCGCAACGCGCTTTTCCTCGGCGACGTCCACTAGCGAGCCGACTTCAAAAGGTCTCTCACCGAGGATCCCGTCGCGATTTTCCCTTCCGTCATATAGGCCTCGTGATTGTCGTCGATCTGATCGAGGACGTAGAGGTAGTTCACCATCATCCCGGCCGATTCGCGCAGACCCTTGGGCGAGACGTCGCCCAGCCAGTTGATCCGCTCGAGGCGAGCCCCGTTGCTGAGATGGAAGTGAGCGACCGGGTCGCGCGCAAAATTTCCAGCGCGTTTCTCGCGGACGAGGTAGTGGCTGCACAGCCGCATCAGCGGGATGCGCAAGCGCCTCGGCGACTTCAGGATCGCGCTGCCAGCCGCGCTGGCCGAGCGCCGCCGCTATCCCGTCGGGATCCTCGACGAGGCGTCCGCGCAGCCAGGTCATGAAGCCCGGGATCGGCGAGAGCGTCGCAAAGGTGCGCAGCGAGCGGAATTGTTTTGAGAGCTGATCGGCGACGCGCTTGATCAGCGCGTTGCCGAACGAGATGCCGCGCAAGCCTTTCTGACAATTCGAGATCGAGTAGAAGATCGCGACCGACGGATCGCCGTCGAGCGGGCGCGCATTGCGATCGAGAACCTCGGCGATATCGCCGCTGAGCTCGTTCGTCAATGCGACTTCGACGAAGATCAAGGGTTCGTCGGGCATCGCGGGATGCAAGAACGCGAAGCAGCGCCGGTCGCCTTGCAGACGGTACTTGAGGTCGAGCCAGTTGCGTACTTCATGGACGGCTTCGTAGCGCGCGAGCCGCTCGAGAAACGCGGCCGGCGCGTTCCACGTGATCTCGCGCAGCTCGAGAAACCCGATATCGAACCAGGCCGTCAGGATCTCGCGCAAATCATCGTCGATCCGCGCGAACGCCGGATCGCGATCGACCATGCGCAGAAGATCGGCGCGCATATCGACCAAGAACTTCACGCCGCCCGGGATGCTGTTGAACTGCGTGAGGAGCCGCACCCACGGCGCCTGCAGTGCCGCGCGCAGCTCGCTCGCCTTTCGCGCGCGCTTTTCTTCGGGCGAGTCCCGCATTGCCGAAAGGGCGGCCTCCAACAGCGCCTCATCGACGTCAAATGTCGCAAGCGATCTGAAGAATTGCTCGCTTGCCCGGCGTCGTCGAGCTCGAGATACTGCTTACCAAGCGCCGCCGCGCGCGCCCGCGCCGCGACCTCGCCGCCGCGTGCTTCCAAACACGCGCGCATCTGGTCCAGCAAGCGCTGCGATGTCTTGCGGTTATCCGACTCGGCGCGCGAACGCAAAATGCTGTCGCGAGCTGAAGCTGCGGCGTCGCGCCATCCGACGATCGATTTAATCATCCTACTTAAGCATACTACGCTTCCGGGTGATGGGTTGCGACGACCCCATGGCTAGCTACATATCTCGCAGCACCGCTACAAAAATTCGCATCCGGCGAATTTTTGCTGCTGCGTAGCGCTCGTCGCTCCTGGCCATCCATGGCCCCGCTCCTCGTCGTCGCGCTGCTGCTCGACATGTAGCTAGTCCCGGGGTCCTGGGTCAATCCGCGAAGGGCCGCGCATGGCGTACGAGTTGACGATTCTGCTTCAGGGCTATCCGGGCAAGAGCGTTCATCATGGCGGGTTGGGGTGGAGTACGTCGCGCTATTGCGCGGTGGGAAGCACAACGTGTTGTTTGACACCGGACAGTACATGCACCGTGACATTCTGGCGAAGCGGCTTGCGGATGCTGGTCTGGAATATCGGCGACATCACGGCGGTAGCGATCACGCACTCGCATTGGGATCATTGCGTCAACTTCGCGATGTTTCCGAAGGCCGAGATATTCATCGGAGAGACGGAGCTTGAAGTGGGCGGCGCAGCAGCCGATCGGGAAGTATCCGATTGCGGAGTTTCACGTCGAGAAGATTGCTGACGCTAGAAGAACGTGACGCGGATCGGCGACGGCGATGTGATCGTTCCTGGGATCGAAGCGATTGCGACGCCGGGGCATACGCCCGGGCACATGGCGTACGTCGCGCAAGGGCGCGCGGGGCGAGTACATCTACACGGGCGACGCGATTAAGAACACGGCCGAGCTGTGCTCGCAGCGGGTTGACATGACGCTCGATCTTGCACGCGAGCGAAGATGCGATTCGGCGCGTGCGCGAACGGGCGGCCTCGAATCCGGAGAACGTGATCGTCTTCGGTCACGACCGGTGCTGCAGCTTCGATGGGACGCACGTCCACGAACGCGAGCCGCTGCGGTGCGCGTTGACGGCGCGCCTCGGTGAAGACTTCGACGATCTCACGACCTTCGATCTGACCCGCTCGGGGGTGACGGCGTGAAGCTCGCGTACACGATCGTCACGCCCGAGGTGACGCGGATGCCGATGGCATGGATCGGCGATCATGCGACGATTCTGCCGGCGCTCGCGAAGATGGGCTACGACGGCGTCGAGCTGCAAACGCGCGACCCTCGCAGCATTCGATGTCGGTCGGCATTCGAGAAGAAGGTCAAAGACGCGGGACTCGCGATCTGCGCCGTCTCGACCGGCGTCATCGGCGAGACCGACAACATGTACTTCATGTCGCCGGAACCGGAGTTGCGCAAGCGCGCGATCGAACGCTACAAGGCCATCATCGATCTCGCGGCGCGTTACGGCGTCGACTCGAGCATCGGACGTTTCCGCGGACAAGCAAAGTGGGCGCCCGATCGAAAGACCGGAATCGGTTGGTTCCGCGCCGCGCTCGAAGAGCTGCTTCCGTACGCCGAGCGTCAAGGCGTCACGATCGTTCTCGAACCGCAGCACGTGTACAATCTCGATACGCTCAACACTCTTGCGGAGACCGTTGCGTTCATCAAATCATTCAACGTAAAGAATCTCACGTTCGAAGCCGACATTCACCACCAAGGTTTGGTGGAGAAAAGTATTCCGGCTGCGCTCGTGTTCGGTATGCTGAGCGGCTACATGACGTTCGTGCAAGTCAGCGACGCGAATCGTCTTCCGCCCGGACTCGGCATCTTCAATTGGGTCGATGTTTTCGAGACGTTGCGCGCCGTCGGTTACGATGGATGGATCTCGGTTGAGTGCAAACAGTTCCCGGATGGAGAGCGCTGCGCGCGTTATTCGTACGCATTTCTTAAGCAACGTTATGAATCTGCCGGCGCTGCCGTGAAGACGGTTGGGTGTGGTCCATGCAGTTCTGCCCGCGCTTGCGCCGATGCGAGACGTGCTGGCGCGGCTTCTTCCAGACGTACGCATCATCAATGTGCTCGATGAAGGTCTGCTTTCGGAGGCGGAACGCTTGGGTGGCCTCGTCCCTGAGACGCTCGACCGGATGGAAAACGTGATCGGGCTGCTGCAAAAAGCCCAATGTTGATGCGGTTTTATTAACCTGCACGGCATATTCGCCGGCCGTTCCTGAGATGCAGCGGCGGTTCGGCTCGCTGCCGATCATGGCCGTCGTCGAAGCT
>CAVVBA010000004.1:0-157048 GCA_963746455.1 Vulcanimicrobiota bacterium
TACTGTCCTCCTGCTTCAACGGTTCCGTTACGTATTGCTCCACGATCTCGATGCCGACAATCTTGCGCTCCTGCGCGAGCGGAAAATTCCGCGGTGCTGCATCATGACCTCAGCGCCGACATGCGCTCGGCCTGTCGCGTCGTGATGCAGGCGCATCGGGTTTTGCCGCAGACCCCCTCGCCGCCCTCCCAGGTTCAGATCATCACGCCTTTCAATCTGCCGGGGGCCTAGATTGCGTTGTAGCCGGTCGTCATGGCGAGACGGAGGCCGACCCGCGGAGACGCGGCGATCCAGGGCGCGGAGGCGCCTGGGCCCCCTGGATCGCTTCGCTCGCAATAACGGGCGTCTTTCGACGCCCTACGGCTTCGCGCAATGACGACGCCAGCGCGACCCAAGTGCAATTCTGCTCTGGTTTGGTGAACGAGGGCCGCTCAAGCCGCGCGCCGCCAGATCGTCATGTCGACCCCATGCTCCGGATCGAGTGGGACCGTCTTCGTGAGGCTGAGGCCACTGTTCAAGCATAACGGGCGGCCTCGAATCCGGAGAACGTGATCGTCTTCGGTCACGACCGGTGTTGCAGCTTCGATGGGACGCACGTGCACGAACGCGAGCCGCTGCGGTGCGCGCTGACGGCGCGCCTCGGTGAAGACTTCGATGATCTCACGACCTTCGATCTGACCCGCTCGGGGGTGACGGCGTGAAGCTCGCGTACACGATCGTTACGCCCGAGGTGACGCGGATGCCGATGGCATGGATCGGCGATCACAGCACGATTCTGCCGGCGCTCGCGAAGATGGGCTACGACGGTGTCGAGCTGCAAACGCGCGACCCCGCAGCATTCGATGTCGCTGGCATTCGAGAATAAGGTCAAAGACGCGGGTCTCGCGATTTGCGCCGTCTCGACCGGCGTCATCGGCGAGACCGACAGCATGTACTTCATGTCGCCGGAACCGGAGTTGCGCAAGCGCGCGATCGAACGTTACAAGACGATCATCGATCTCGCCGCGCGTTACGGCGTCGACTCGAGCATCGGACGTTTCCGTGGACAAGCAAAGTGGGCGCCCGATCGAAAAACCGGAATCGGTTGGTTCCGTGCCGCGCTCGAAGAGCTGCTTCCGTATGCAGAGCGTCAAGGCGTGACGATCGTTCTCGAGCCGCAGCACGTCTACAATCTCGATACGCTCAACACTCTTGCGGAGACCGTTGCGTTCATCAAATCATTCAACGTGAAGAATCTCACGTTCGAAGCCGACATTCACCACCAAGGTTTGGTGGAGAAGAGTATTCCGGCTGCGCTCGTGTTCGGTATGCTGAGCGGCTACATGACATTCGTGCAAGTCAGTGACTCGAATCGTCTTCCGCCCGGACTCGGCATCTTCAATTGGGTCGATGTTTTCGAGACCTTGCGCGCGGTCGGATACGATGGTTGGATCTCGGTTGAGTGCAAACAATTCCCGGATGGAGAGCGCTGCGCGCGTTATTCACACGGCTTTCTGAGCAGCGTCATGAATCTGCCGGCGCTGCCGTGAAGACGGTTGGGTGTGGTTCATGCGGTCTTGCCCGCGCTTGCGCCGATGCGAGACGTGCTGGCGCGGCGTCTACCGGACGTACGCATCATCAATGTGCTCGATGAAGGTCTGCTTTCGGAGGCGGAACGCTTGGGTGGCCTCGTCCCCGAGACGCTCGACCGAATGGAAAACGTCATCGGGCTGCTGCAGAAAGCCCAATGTGGACGCGGTTTTGTTAACCTGCACGGCGTATTCGACCGGCCGTTCCTGAGATGCAGCGGCGGTTCGGCTCGCTGCCGATCATGGCCGTCGATCAAACGATGGTCGATAAAGCGATTACGCTCGGACGGCGGATCGGCGTGCTCGCGACGGTGCAGGCCGGCCTGGATCAGCAAGTCGTCTTGCTCAACGAGGCGGCTGCTCGCACCGGGACGGCGATCGAGATCGTTCCGAGCTTTCATCCCGGATGCGATGGATGCGTTGCGGCGCGGCGATCGCGATGCGCACGACCGCATACTCTTGGATGCGTTGCCTTCGCTGCTCGAGCGCGTCGACGTTGCATTGCTCGCGCAAGTCAGCATGTCGCCGCTCGTAGCGAAGTTGCCTGCCGAATCTACCGAAGCCGGTTCTCAGCAGTCCCGAGCTTGCCGCGGAGCGTCTCATCGAAATCTTAGCAGCCGCATAACAGGCAGAATCGGCGCAAAGTCGAAGCAAACATTCCGTGCGATTCTTGCGCGGCCTCGCTCTCATCACGGTATTCGTTCTTGCTCTTGCTGCGGGTTGGTATTATGTCGGTCACCGCGGCGGCAACAACGTCAAGAGCGGTACGGTAACCGTGTACTACACGAAGTACGACGGGACGACCGAAGTGCCGTACAGCGTGACGCTCGGCACAGCGCACGACATGCAAAGCATCGCGTTTTACGCGGCGACGCAAGCAGTCGCGGGACCGCCGCCGAACGTCGAAGCGATACGCTTTCCGCCGGGTACGCATCTGCTTTCGTTGGATTTGCATGACGGTACGGCGATCGTCGATCTTTCCGGCGACGTCAACAAGTTCGGCGGCGGAAGTTTTGACGAAGCCGGCATGTTCAAATCGCTGGTGTGGACGCTGACGGCGATTCAAGGCATCAATGCCGTTTCGATTCGCGTCGACGGTTCGCGCGTTGCAACGCTTACCCGGAGGGCACTTGGAGCTCGATGAGCCGCTTTCGCGTTCGAGCTGGTAAAGCCGCAGCGCTCGCGCTGCTGTGGCTATGCTCCGCTCTTGCTGCATCGCCGGTAAACGCGCAATCGAACGTGACGATTCCGGCGTTCTGGTTTGCCGGAACGCAATTGATCTTCGAGCATGCCGGATCGGGTCGATAGCGAAATCGCAGTCCGCGGGAGCGATCCCGGACTTGCAACGCTTTCTTGCGCGCGTCGGAGCGACGCTTTCGTGGGAGCCGAACTCGCGTTACGTCGTCATCACGACCGCCGATCGCCGCACGCTCACGTTTACGCTCGGCGTTCCGCATTTTCAGACCAGCTCCGGCGGTGAGAGCGTGCCGTTGCGCGCGTACATCGACGGCAACGACGTCTATCTGCCGTTCCTGACGCTCGCGCGTGCGCTGTATGTCGAGCCGGTCCTCGAAGGCGGTCAATACGTTCTGCAGCCGCAAATCGGCGCGATGAACGTGCGGACCGAGGGACGCCGGACGCTCGTGTCGTTGATCGGCGGGACGCCGCTGCGCTTCACAAAAGACATCGATGAGCCGGGACGCATGACGCTCGTTTTCAGGGGCGCGTCCTCGACGCTGTCAGCCGTCGCGTGCGGTCGATTTGCCGGGACTCGGGCGCATCGACATAACGGTCGCCGGAAACACGCGCAACCCAACGACGGTCGTGACCTTCATGACGACGCCGGGCGCAGCGCGCGTCCTCTTGCCGTCGACGAACCGCAACGAGCTGGATTTCGCGTTTGGGGCGCAGGACGTTGCTGCGGCCGGGATTCCCGATCCCGGCGCAGGGCCTGAGCCGATCTATCGCAACGCGGCTGTCGCAGCTGGCTCTCCGGCGACCCCGTGGCGATGCCGACGTCCGACGGCCGTGCCGACTGCAGTTCCGACGCCCTACGCGGCCGCGCCGCTCCAAACGCCGCTGACGCGCCGTGCGCCCGCTCCACTACGACCGCGGTGGCCGTCGTGACCGGCCTCGACGTCGAGAATCCGGCTCCCGACGCGCTGCTGATCCACATTGCGACGTCGCCCGGCTTATCATTTGAATGGCATCGCCTCGGGATCGACCGCTTCTACATCGATTTTCCGAATGCGACGCTGACCTCGGCGGCGCACGACGATCGCCCGCCGGTTGCGTTCGTTCAAAGCTATCGGATAAGTCAGCTTCAGAGCGCGACCGTCCCGACCGTGCGTTTCGCGTTGACGATGACGCCGAACCGCCGTCTCGACGTCATTCCGGATGCGCAAGGCTTGACGATTACGATCGCGGACATCGATGCGACCGGCGATTTCATCGCCCAAGTCGGCAGCGGCATGACGGGTGCCGGCAACGTCGCGGTCGTGCCGACCGCGACGCCTTCCGACATCGCACCGGCTTCCCGGCGCGATCCCGCCGCCCGGTTCGAATCCGCGCTTGATCGTGCTCGATCCCGGACACGGCGGCAGCGACACGGGCGCGATGCACAACGGTTTGATGGAAAAAGAGATCACGCTCGACATCGCGCTACGCTTGCGCACGCTGCTCGTCTCGCGGGGCTGGATCGTGCGAATGACGCGCGATACGGATCGCGACGTGTACGGGCCGAATGCGTCCGACGTTGCGGAGCTGCAAGCCCGCGTCGACGTCGCGAATAACGCCGGAGCGCGCATGTTCGTCTCGATTCACGCCAACTCGAGCACGTCGAGCGTACCGAGCGGGACGACGTCGTACTATTACAAGCCGCAAGACCGTCCGCTGGCCGCCGCGATTCAGGCGCGCTTGATCGCGCTGCTCGGAACGAAAGACGACGGCGTCGTTCGCGAGCGTTTCTACGTCATTCATCGCACGACGATGCCGGCGGCATTGATCGAGACTGCGTTCGTATCGAATGCCGATGATGCAGCGCGTTTACGCTCGCCGAATTTCCGTCAACAAATCGCAGTCGGCATCGCGGATGGAATCAAGGATTACGCGGGTCAACCCTCAAGCTCTGTGTCGGTGCAGCAGGGGAGCTTCTAACGAGAGCGCATGCTCGGGATCTTTGACTCCGGTCTCGGCGGACTGACGGTACTTGCAGCAATTGCGGCGCCGGCTGCCGCGTCACGACATAACCTATCTTGCCGATCAAGCGCACGTGCCGTACGGCGATCGCACCGCCGGACGAGCTGCTCGGATATTTGCGCGACAACATCGGTTATCTGCGAGGCGCTGCTTCGCCGCGCAATCGTCGTCGCCTGCAACACGTCGTGCGCGGTCGCGATGAAGCACGGCTGGCCTGCAAGTGACGTCCCTGTTTTGAATCTCATCGACAACGCCGCCGAGGCGATTGCTGCGATGGGCGTGCGCAGGGTCGGCGTGCTCGCTACGACCGTTACGACGCAAACGGGAGCCTACGGCAACGCAATCCGCGCGCGCGTTCCGGGTGTTCATGTCGAAGAGGTCGCTGCGCCTGCGCTCGTTCCGCTCGTCGAAGCCGGACGCTACAGCGGTCGCGCAGTCCGTGCCGCAGTCGCGGAGGCGTGCGAGCCGTTTTCGCGCGACCTCGACGTGCTGGTCTTAGGTTGCACGCATTATCCGATTCTCGATCCGCATTTTGCGGCGATCTTCGGCGACGGTTTGGTCCGGCTCGATCCGGCGATTGCGCAAGCTGAGGCAACCGTGAAGCTCGTCGCAGGAGCTCGGGATATCCGAGGGAAGCGGGACGACGCTTTATGCGACGACCGGCGAACCGATGGCGTTTGCGTCTGCCGTTCGCGCGCTTCTGGCGCAGGAGAATCCGCAGGTCGTCGGTGCTCACGACATTCTGACGCGCATCGGTAACATGTAAGCAATCGCCGTCCGCTATCACAAGCGGGTGGCGATCGATTTCCGCGCCGTCACGGGCGCGAGCGGCGTACTCGGCGAGGAAGGCTTCAAGGCGTGCTTGCCTTCGGCGACGACGCCCGTGCTTTCGCTTTCGGTCGATCGGATCGAAACCAGTGCTGCCGCAGCCGAGAGCTATCGCAGCCTCGATCTGCGCGCGATCGAAGGCGAAAACGGGCACACGTTGCGGCGACACGTCGGGCTGGCTGACGAGGCCCTACGCGACCGCGCGGAGCGCACCCACCACGACGTCTCGTGCTTCGATTCCGCGCGCGAAGCGCAGCAGACCGTTGATGCGGCGTTCGCTGAAAATCAAGGAAAAATCGCGCATTGGATCGGTGCAAATCGCGCCGGAAACCTTGATTTACACGTTCATTTCGATCACACGATCGGACGCGTCTTTCGCTACGATGAGGACGCGTTCGAGCGCAGCGCCGAAGCCGACGTCATCCTCGAACATCGTCCCGCGCTTCCGGGCGGCTACACCGTGATCACGGCGTATCCGAGCGCTCGATGACGCCGCTCACGACGCTCTTTCGAGCGTACCTACACCAAGATTACGATCTGAGCTATCCGAGCGTCGAGGCGGCAATCCGCGCCTATCGCGCGCAGTCGACGCCGCCTGACGTCGCGCGTACCGTCGCGAGAAGTCGACGCGCTCTTGGACGCGAATCCGAGCGACGATCACCTGTACCGCGAGCTGCGCGCGCGAGGCTTTATTTTCTATCCGCCGCGCGACGGTGAAACGGCGCGTGCGTGGCTCCTACGCGCGCGGGCGCTCTTAGTTGACGCGGAAGATCCGGAAGAAGAGCACGACTGAGACCGCGCCGAGCAACGTTCCGGCGCAGACCTGCGCGATCGTATGCGCTTTGAGATAGACGCGCGACCAACCAACGAGCGGGATCAGGATCAAGAACGGTAAGGGATCCCAGCCGTAAAGATAGGTCAGGGCGACGAGCGGCGCCGTGATACCCGACGGCATGCGTGCTGATCTTCCAGAATCGGGTGATCTGCTGCACGACGATTGCGGCCGCAGTGTAACCGGCCATCGACGCGGTGAGGATCGCGGGCGCGTGCGTGAACAAGAGCGTCGCCGTCCCGATCACGTAGAAGATGATGAAGATCGTGAAGACCTTGCGCCGCTCTTCCCGGTCGGACATGTCCAAATCGCTGATCCGGTCGGTTGCATAGAGCCAGAGCAAGAAGAGCATCGGCCCGATTGACGTGAACAATGCGCAAACGCTAAGGCGGTACCAGAACTGCCCGAACGTATGCGTCGTTCCCGCGCACAATAATACGAAGAGCACGAGCGGGACGACGAACGGATTGCATACCGTGGAAACGGTGCGGGCAACGTCCCGCAACTGCGCGTCCCGAACGCCGTGCGTCTGCGGGCGCCCGAATTTGCCCTTCGGCCATTGCTGGGAAACCTACCGTGCGAGGGAGGAAGCCGGCCTTCAAACGGGTATGGCGAGGGCAGATCGAAAAAGGGGCCCCTATGATTCTCGACCGCATCTCGAACCCGGCCGACATCAAAGCTCTCAAGCGCGAAGAGATCGACGAACTCGCTTCCGATATTCGTCGCACGCTCGTTGATGTTTGCTCGAAAACCGGTGGCCATCTCGCGCCCAATCTGGGCGTCGTCGAGCTGACCCTGGCGCTGCACAACGTCCTCGATCTTCCCGAAGACAAGATCGTTTGGGACGTGAGCCATCAGAGCTACGTGCACAAGCTGCTGACCGGACGCCGCGACCGTTTTCCGACGTTGCGCCAAGGCGGCGGCATCTCGGGCTTCTCGATGCGCAGCGAATCGGTCTACGACGTGTTCGGTGCCGGACACGCCTCGACGTCGGTTTCCGCCGCGCTCGGAATGGTGCAGGCGCGCGATATCGCAGGCCTCGATCATACGGTCGTCGCCGTCATCGGTGACGGCGCCCTGACGGGCGGCTTGGCGTACGAAGCGATCAACAACGCCGGGCAGCTCAAGTCGAACTTGATCGTGATCCTCAACGACAACGAGATGTCGATTGCGCCGAACGTCGGGTCGATTGCGTCGTATCTTGGAGTTCTGCGCTCGAAGCCGCTCTACAATACGGCGCGCGAAAAAGTCAAAGACGTCCTCGGACGCATGCCCTTCGGCGGCGCGGTCGGGCGTGCGATCACGACCGGCGAGGTCGCGACGATGCGGTTTTGGTCGCCCGAGCACAAAGCCGGCGTCATCTTCGAAGAGATGGGCTTCCGTTACATCGGGCCGATCGACGGACACGATTACGATACGCTGGTCGACGTGCTCTCGAATGCACGCAGAGTCAAGGGACCGGTCCTCGTGCACGTCCACACGGTTAAAGGGAAAGGCTACGATCCGGCTGAGCTCGATTCGCGCACGTTCCACGGCTGTCGGCGCGTTCGATATCGAGAACGGCAAGATCGAGAAGAAGGCCGGCGCGCGCAAGTCACACTCGGAAGCCTTCGCCGATGCGCTGATCGACTTAGCGGAAAAAGATTCTCGCATCATCGGGATCACCGCCGCGATGCCGGATGGCACGCAGCTCGCGAAATTTCACAAGCGCTTTCCGGAGCGGTATTTCGACGTCGGGATCGCCGAAGCGCACGCGGTCTGTTTTGCGGCCGGCGCGGCGACGTCGGGACTGCGGCCGATCGTCGCGATCTACTCGACCTTCTTGCAGCGCGCCTACGATCAGATCGTGCACGACGTCGTCGTGCAGAATCTGCCCGTCATCTTCTGCATGGACCGCGCCGGGCTTCGTCGGCGACGACGGTCCGACGCACATGGGCCTGTACGACATTGCATACATGCGCACGCTTCCGAACATGACCGTCATGGCGCCGCGCAACGAGGACGAGCTCCTCCCGATGATGGCGCACGCGGTATCGCTCGGAACGCCGGTCGGCAATTCGCTATCCGCGCGGCAGCACGAGCGGCAAGCATCAAATCCGCCGTCGCTCCGATCGAGCACGGCAAGGCCGAGGTCTTGCACGAGGGAAGCGGCGTGGCGCTCGTCGCCTTCGGAAACTGCGTCGATATCGCGCTCGACGCGCGAGATATGCTCGTCGCAGCCGGTGAGACCGCGCCGACCGTCGTCAACGCGCGGTTCGCGAAACCGCTCGACGAGCGGCTGCTCTGCGAGCTCGCGTTGACCCACGATCGTCTGATAACGCTCGAAGAGCACAGCTTGGACGGTGGTTTTGGATCGGCCGTCATCGAGCTGCTCAACGATCGGCGCATTCGCACGAGCGTCGAGCGGATCGGCTGCCCGAACGTCTTGATGCAGCAGAATTCGCAGCCCAAGCAACGCGCGCTGGTCGGATTGTCGGCCGAAGCGATCGTCGAGCGCATTCGCACGCCGCTCGGCACCCCGGCATCGGTCTAAAAACGCCCAGAGGCGGGGTAGAACCCCCCGTCAAATGGGAGGCGTCGTGATTTCAGGGATACTGGCCTTTTTAGCGGCTCCGGCTGCGCCTGTTGCGGCGGCCAGCGCCGGCCGCGACGGCGACGCTGAACCCGCAAGCTCAGCAGCAACTTCAGCAGCAGCTTCAACACGCGCTCAACCCGTCGCGCAGCGCGCTCGCGATGAACGCGCCGTGGCTGACGCACACGTTTGCCGGGATCTTCATCGTCTCGGCGGTTCTGTTGATCGGACTGCTCGCGATCCAGACGACGAAACAAGAGGGCCTTTCCGGAACGATCGGCGGTCGCACCGAGAGCGCGTATCGCGGACGCTTCGGCGGCGACGCGCAGATCGCGCGCTTCACGGCGTACATCGCGATCAGCTTCATTTTTTTCGGCACGCTGCTCTCCCTGACCGGGATCTGAGTCGCCGCGTGAGCTTACTCGAGGTCAAGAGCCTTCGCGTCAGCTTCAAGACCGAAGACGGAATCGTTCGGGCCGTCAACGGCCTCTCGTACGCGGTCGAAAAGGGCTCGACGCTCGGGATCGTCGGCGAATCCGGCAGCGGGAAATCGGTTAGCGCGCTCTCGATCATGCGCCTGATCCCGTCAGCCGCCCGGACGCTTCGACGGCGGCGAGATCAACTTCAAGGGCCAGAGCCTGCTGACGCAAGAGCGAATCGGAGATGCGCAAGATCCGCGGCAAAGACATCGCGATGATCTTCCAGGATCCGATGACCTCGCTCAATCCGGTGCTGACGGTCGGCGAGCAGATTGCGGAAGCCGTCCAGCTGCACCTCGAAGCTGTCGAAAAAAGATGCCTGGGACAAGGCCATCGAGATGCTGCGGCTCGTGAAGATTCCGGTCCCCGAGAAGCGCATCAAGGACTATCCGCACCAATTTTCGGGCGGCATGCGCCAGCGCGTCATGATCGCGATGGCGCTCTCGTGCGACCCGGAAGTGCTGATCGCCGACGAGCCGACGACGGCGCTCGACGTGACGATTCAGGCCCAGATCCTCGAGCTGATGAACGAGATGCAGCAGCGCCTGGGCATGGCGATCATTCTGATCACGCACGATTTGGGCGTCGTCGCCGAAACGTGCAAGAACGTGCTCGTCATGTACGCGCGGCAACATGGTCGAGTACGGCACCGCCGACCAGATCTTCAGCCGCGCCGAAGATGCCGTACACGATGGGGCTGCTCGAATCGCTGCCGCGGCTCGACGACAAGGAGCACAAGCGCCTCGTCCCGATCGAAGGCCAGCCGCCGAATCTCTTGCGCCTTCCGAGCGGCTGCAGCTTCGCGCCGCGCTGCCGTTACCGCATGCCGGTCTGCGACGAGCCGGTGCCGCTCTTCGACTTCAGAGACGGCCACGTCGCGCGCTGCCTTCTGTACGACAAGCGCACCGAGGGCATAGCGCACGCTGCCGGTCGAGAGCGCGCCGACCGTCTCGCTCGATCAGGTCGCCGAGACACCGCAGGGGCTCGCGACGTGAGCAGCGACGCCGAACGGCAAAACCGATATCCTCGTCGTCCGCGATCTCTTCAAATATTTCCCGATCAATGCCGGGATTTTCTCGCGTCACGTCGGCCGACGTGCGGGCCGTCGACGGCATCGATTTCGGCGATTCGCGCGCGGCGAGACGATGGGCTTGGTCGGCGAGTCGGGTTCGGGGAAAACGACGGCCGGCCGCGTGATTTTGCGCCTGACGCCGTCGACCAAAGGCGGCGATCGAGTTCGAGCGGCCGCGACATCACGCATCTGGCCGGTTCGGAATTGCGTCGCGCTGCGCAAAGAGATGCAGATCATCTTTCAGGATCCGTACGCCAGCCTCAATCCGCGCATGACGGTCGGCGCCATCATCACGGAGCCGCTCGAGATTCACAACATCGCGCAAGGGCAAAGAGGCCGAAGAGCGCGTCCAAGATCTGCTGAAGATGGTCGGTCTGCAGCCCTATCACGCAAACCGCTATCCGCACGAATTTTCCGGCGGCCAACGCCAGCGCGTCGGCGTCGCGCGGGCGCTCGCGGTCGGTCCGAAATTCATCGTCGCCGACGAGCCGGTCTCCGCGCTCGACGTCTCGATTCAAGCGCAGGTCATCAATTTGCTCGAAGATCTGCAGCAGCAGCTCGGGCTGACGTACCTGTTCATCGCGCACGATCTCTCGGTCATCCGGCACATCTGCGACGCGCGTCGCCGTCATGTACGTCGGCAAGATCGTCGAGCTCGCCGACCGGGACGCGCTCTACGAAAATCCGCTGCATCCGTACACGCAATCGCTGCTGTCGGCAGTTCCGATTCCGGACCCCGTCAAGGAGCGTCAACGCAAGCGGATCGTGCTCAAAGGCGACATTCCCTCGCCGGTCAATCCGCCTTCGGGCTGCCGTTTTCACACGCGTTGCCCGGTCGCGTTCGAGCGCTGCAAGACCGAAGTTCCGGCCTTCAAGGACTACGGCGGCGGACATTTTGCCGCGTGTCATTGGGTCGAAGAGCACGGCGGAAAAGCGCCCGACGTCGCGTCCTCCGCAGCCGCGATCGCAGTATAAAAAAAGAGCGATTCGTATGAATCGCTCTTGAATTTTTACGGCCGGTCGGTGTTATTTCTTCTTGCGACGTCCGCGCTTTTTCTTGCGTCCGCCCTTTTTCTTGCTCGGCCTTTTTACGGCCGCCCTTTTTGGCTTTCTTGCGTCCGCCTTTCTTTCTTTGCGTCCGCCCTTCTTGCGAGCTCGCCTTTTTCTTGCGTCCGCCCTTTTTCTTGCTGGCCTTTTTACGACCGCCCTTACGAGCTTTCTTGCGACCAGTGGCTGCAGCTGCCGCTTTCTTTTTCCGGCGACGACGTTTCTTTTTCGCCGGTGCGGGCGCTACCAAGCCCATTGCAGTATCGTCCATTACTCCTCCGACGTCGGAAAAGGTTGTGCCGACCGCCGAGCGGCGACACAGTTGCTTGCATCGTACACCGGAGCGACGTTTTATGCAACTTTTGTCGTGCGATTGTGTTCGCCTTCCTCGACACCCAGCTTGACACGGGCGCTATACTGAGGGCGTTTTTTTGGGGCGGGATGCTCCATTGTCTGAGGGAGGCGAGATAGCTTGGCGAGGCCGCTCATAATCGTAGAGTCGCCGACCAAAGCGCGAACGATCAAGAAATTCCTACCGGGGCGCTTACGCAGTTAAAGCCTCGGTGGGTCACGTTCGCGATCTTCCAAAGAGCACGCTCGGCGTCGACGTCGATAACGGCTTCATTCCCAAATATCTCACTATTAAAGGGAAGGGCGACATCATCAAAGAGCTGCGCTCGGCCGTCAAAACGGCGACCGAGGTGTATCTCGCGACCGACCCCGATCGTGAAGGCGAATCGATTGCGTGGCATCTTGCCGAGCTCCTGAAGCTCCAAGATCCAAAGCGCATCGAGCTGCACGAGATCACCAAAGACGCGACCCTGGCCGCGCTCAAAGATCCGCACCAGATCAACATCCCGCTCGTGAACGCGCAGCAGGCGCGGCGGATTCTCGATCGGCTCGTCGGCTATAAGATCTCGCCGTTGCTCTGGGCCAAGCTGCGCGGCGGCCTTTCGGCCGGCCGCGTTCAGTCGGTCGCGGTGCGGCTGGTCGTCGATCGCGAGCGCGAGATTCAGGCGTTCGTCCCCAAAGAGTATTGGTCGATCACCGCGACGCTGGTGCCGGGCGGCGGCGAACTGGCGTTTCCCGGCCGAGTTTTATTCGCGTGACGGCGAGCGGATCGAAATCCGCGAATAAAGCGCCTGGCCGACGAGATCGTCGCGGCCGTCGAGCACGCACCGTGGCGTGTCGCGAGCATCAAGCAGCGCGAGCAGCGCCGCAATCCGGCGCCGCCGTTTACGACCTCGACGCTGCAGCAAGAAGCGTCACGCCGGTTGCGGATTCGCGTCCGGCGCGTGATGCAGCTCGCGCAGGCGCTGTACGAAGGCATCGATTTGGGCGCCGAAGGGACCGTCGGTCTGATCACCTACATGCGCACGGATTCGACCCGCATCGCCGATACGGCGCGCGACGCGGTGGTGAGTTACGTCGATGCGACGTACGGCAAAGATTTCGTCGGGCCGTTCCGCCAACACAAGCTGCGCGAAGGCGCGCAGGATGCGCACGAAGCGATCCGGCCGACGTCCGTCGAGCGGACACCCGAGCGGATGTCGCAGTTCCTCAAGCGCGACGAGCTTCGTTTGTATACGCTCGATTTGGGAGCGCTTCGTCGCATCGCAAATGGCGGCAGCGGTCTACGATCAGACGACCGTCGATTGCGAAGCCAAGGGCCCCTCGACTTCGCTCGGGACAGGCTCCCACGCCACGTTTTCCGCGCAACGGGTAGCGTACTGAAGTTCGCCGGCTTCACCGCGGTGTACGACGAGAGCACCGAGGAAGCCGCGGCGAGCGATGCCGCAGCGGCAGCTCCGGTCAAGAGCAAGAACGGAAAGGTCGCCAAGCCGCGCGTGATGCTGCCGGCTACTCGTGGCGGAACAGTGCGCTCGATCTTCGCGCGCTCGATCCCAAGCAGCATTTCACCGAGCCGCCGCCGCGCTTCACCGAAGCGACGCTGGTACGCGCGCTCGAAGAAAACCGGATCGGGCGGCCGTCGACGTACAGCACGATCGTCGAGACGATTCAGGCGCGCGGCTACGTCGAACAGCTCGAGCGCCGCTTCCATCCGACCGAGATCGGTTTTGCGGTCAACGATCTGCTCGTCGAGCATTTCCCCGACATCGTCGACGTGAACTTCACGGCCAACATGGAGCAGCGGCTGGATCGGCATCGAGGAATCGGACGATAGTTGGGAACCGACACGCGTCCTGCTCTCGGAATTCTACGGCGGTTTCAAGCGCGAGCTGGACGAAGCCGAAAAGAAGCTTCCGAAGCTCGAGATCCGCGACGAGCCGACCGACGAGATCTGCCCGAAGTGCGGGCGTCCAATGGTGATCAAGACGGGACGCTTCGGGCGACTTCATCTCGTGCACGGGTTATCCCGAGTGCAAGACGACGCGGCCGATTCTCAAAGACACGGGCGCCCTCTGTCCCAAAGACGGCGGCAAGATCGTCGAGCGCAAATCGCGCAAGGGCCGCATCTTTTACGGTTGCGCAAATTATCCGGCCTGCGATTTCGTTTCGTGGGATCGCGTGATTCCCGAGCCGTGCCCGGTCTGCGGATCGTACGTCGTCGCCAAGACGCGTCGCGGTGGAACGGTGCGCTTCGAGTGCTCGAACGATAAAGAACACGATCTCTCGAAGCTTGGCGCCAAAGACAGCAGCGGCGAGCAAATCGAAGGCGACACGTCGGCGTCGGCCGACGAGGTCGAAGCCGATTTGGAGCATGTCCCCGTCTAACGCGCTTGTCGTGATCGGCGGCGGCCTTGCGGGCTGCGAGGCCGCGTGGCAAGCTGCGGAAGCGGGCGTGCAGGTCGAGCTCTTCGAGATGCGGCCCGACGCGCCGTTCGCCCGCGCATCAAACCGACACGCTGGCGGAGCTCGTCTGCAGCAACTCGCTGCGCGGCGCCGCGCTCGAGAACGCAGTCGGCCTTTTAAAAGAAGAGCTGCATCGCTGCGGCTCGCTTATCCTGACGGCGGCGCGCAAGACATGCGGTCCCGGCCGGCGGAGCCCTCGCAGTCGATCGCGTCCTGTTCAGCAACGAGATCGAGTCGCAGATCAACGCGCATCCGCGAATCCGAGCTGCGGCGCGAAGAGATCAACGAGATTCCGCTCGAGGGCCGTACGATCGTCGCGTGCGGGCCGCTTCCCGGGGCCGGCCTTTCCGATTCGATCGATCATCTGGTCGGCGGCGGGCGGCTTGCATTACTACGACGCCGCGGCGCCGATCGTCGCGACGGATTCGATCGACGAATCCAAGATGTATCGCAAGTCGCGTTACGATAAAGGCGAAGGCGACGACTATCTCAACATCCCGCTCGAGCGCGACGCGTATCTGCAGTTCATCACCGATTTGCGGACGCAGCCGCGGCACGAGCTCAAAGAGTTCGAGAAAGTCAGCTACTTCGAGGGCTGTCTTCCAATCGAAGAGATGGCGGATCGCGGTGAGGACGTGTTGCGATTCGGTCCCCTCAAGCCGGTTGGGCTCGCCGATCCGCGGACCGGGAAACAACCCTACGCCGTCGTGCAGCTCCGCAACGAGAACGCGGCGGGTACGGCGCTCAATCTCGTCGGCTTTCAGACACGACTGACGTGGCCGGCGCAAAAAGAAGTCTTCGGAAAATTTCCGGGTCTCGAAAATGCCGAATGGCTGCGCCTCGGCGTCATGCATCGCAACGCATTCATCGATAGCCCGCGTTTGCTCGATCGCTTTTTCCGCTTGCGCTCGAATCCGAGCGTGTCGTTCGCCGGGCAAGTCACCGGCGCCGAAGGTTATGTCGAAGCCGCCGCGTGCGGGATGATCGCGGGTCGCGCTGCGGCACGCGAGCTTCTCGGCATGGAGCCGATCGACGTGCCGGCCGACACGGCGCTCGGCGCCGTCGTCGCCCACGTCCAGAACGCCGCGACGCACGATTTTCAGCCCGCCAACGTCACCTGGGCCTACTTTTCTACGGGACCTGACCTGCCGCGCGGGAAGCGCGAGCGTCATCGTGTCCTGGCGGAAAGAGCGCTCGTCCGGATTGCCGCATGGGAAGCGGCGCACGGAACTTTGCTAGCGTCGATCGGGTAATTCAGCTCGTGCCATCACGTTTTCACTCCACGACGATTCTCGCCGTTCTTCGCGACGGCAAGCTGGCGGTTGCCGGCGACGGACAGGTCACGTTCGATAAGACCGTCATGAAGCACAGCGCGCGCAAAGTGCGCCGGATCGCCGATGGCCGCGCGATCGCCGGGTTTGCCGGATCTGCGGCCGACGGCATCACGCTGCTCGAGAAATTCGAGTCGAAGCTCAACGAGTACAAGAACAACATCGTGCGCGCCGCCGTCGAGCTTGCGAAAGACTGGCGGCAAGATCGCGCGCTGCGCCGTCTCGAGGCGCTCTTGATCGTCGGAACCGCCGAGCATCTCTTCGTGCTCTCGGGAACCGGCGACGTTATCGAACCCGACGACGGCATCGCAGCGGTAGGGAGCGGCGGTCCGTACGCGCAGGCCGCGGCGATTGCGCTGGCCCAGAACACCTCGCTCTCGCCTGCAGAGATCGCGCTTAAGGCGCTCGAGATCGCGGGAAAGATCGACATCTATACCAACGCGGACATCACGGTGGAGACGCTCTAGGGACATGCCGGAACTTACGCCGCGCCAAATCGTCGCAGAGCTCGACAAGTACATCGTCGGACAAGCAAACGCAAAACGTGCCGTCGCGATTGCGATGCGCAACCGCTATCGCCGCGAGCGGCTCTCCGAAGAGATGCGTGCCGAGGTCAGTCCGAAGAACATTTTGATGATCGGTCCGACCGGCGTCGGCAAGACGGAGATCGCGCGACGCTTGGCCGCGCTCGCCAATGCGCCGTTCGTCAAAGTCGAAGCAACGAAATACACCGAAGTGGGATACGTCGGGCGCGACGTCGAGTCGATGGTCCGCGATCTCGTCGAGTCTGCGGTGCACATGGTTCGCGAGGAGCGCCGCGCTGAAGTCATCGATGCGGCCGATCACAATGCGGTCGAGCGCGTCGTCGATCTGCTCTTTCCCGATACACGCGCACCCTCGGCGCAGTCCGCGCAAAATCCGTTCGCCGCGCTCGGCTCGATTTTCGGCAGCGGCTTTTCGGGAACGACCGCGACGCAGACGCAGGCTGCGCCCCAAGCACCGCCCGATCCAAACGCGCAGAACACGCGCGATCAGGCGCGCTCCGACGTGCTGCGTGGATTCTACGACGTGCGGCTCGTCGATATCGAAGTCGAGGAATCGGCATCGATGCCGATCGGCGTGATCGGGGGCGACGCAGCCGGTGGTCAAGCCGATATCGGCGAGATGCTCGGCGGGTTGCTGCCCAAACGTCGCGTGCACAAGCGCGTGACCGTTGCCGAAGCGCGCCGCATCTTCGCGCAAGAGGAAGAGCAAAAGCTGATCGACATGGACGCGGTGAAGCGCGAAGCAATCCGCCGCGCCGGTGAGAATGGGATCATCTTCGTTGACGAGATCGACAAAGTGGCCGGACGCGACGGTCGTGGCGGCGGCCCCGACGTCTCACGCGAAGGCGTGCAGCGCGACATTCTTCCGATCGTTGAGGGCAGCACCGTCAACACGAAATACGGGCCCGTCAAAACGGACCACGTGCTCTTCATTGCGGCCGGCGCGTTTCACACGAGCAAGCCGTCCGATCTGATTCCAGAGCTTCAGGGTCGCTTTCCGATTCGCGTCGAGCTCGACTCGCTCACGGCCGCGGATTTCGAAACGATTCTCACACAGCCCAAGAACGCGCTGATCGAACAGTATAAGGGTTTGCTTGCCGTCGAGGACGTTACGCTCGAGTTCACTCCGGACGCGATCGCCGAGCTCGCGAGGATCGCAACGCAAGTCAACGACGTCACGGAAAACATCGGCGCCCGCCGCTTGCACACCGTTCTCGAAAAGTTGCTCGAAGACGTCAGCTTCGAAGCTCCCGAGAAAACCGGAACGGTCCGTATCGACGCGACCTACGTCCGCGACCGTCTCGCGCAAATCGCCGGCAACACGGATCTGTCAGCGTACATCCTCTAGTCGCGATTACCGGGCGCACGTCCGATTGTCGCTTGTCGACACTAGCGCGAAAAGGGCCCCGTAACGCACGATCTCCCTTTTGTCATCCCGAGCGAAGTCGAGGGACAGCCGAGATCGCGCTATCGTGGATAGCGCAAGCTCGTATGCACATGGCGCGTCCGAGCTCTTTGCGTCCTTTGCGAACAAGTCAACCAGTGGCACAGGCGCGAAATGGAACTGGCTTTGAAGCATCCAGGTCGACGAGATACTCATTACAAGCGTCTTTCAGAGCGACTCGCGACGCCGTCTGATGCGCCCGTTCGCGATACGATTTCGGCGCAGTTGCTGGTCTTTGCGCCTATCCCCGTTCTGATGTTGATCTTGTGGGTGCCATTTTCTCGGCTCTTCCCAGCGAAGCCTGTGCCCGGCGAAGCCAGGGTATCGAGGGACAGCGATACAGCAGCAAGGTAGCGAGGACGCCGGCGAAACTCCGTGTAGTGAGCGCGGTAGCAGCCGGCAGACGAATCGTAAGAGGTGAGCGACAAAATGCAACAGCCCGCGGATTCACGTTACCGCCCGCCCTGGCGTTCACTAATCTTCAGTCTTCTGTTGACGATCGTGGCCGAGCTCTTTGCCCTCCGGTGGGGTCAACAAGCGAAGCTACTTTTGAACGGCCTGATTTTCTTTTGTTTCGCGCTTTATGCTGTTTATGTCGGAATTTTTTGTATGACAGAGTTGCCGCGGCGCCTGATTGTGTTCAGTTTCGCCGCGGGGAGTCTTAGTTCTTGAGCGCCCTCGTTGTCGAGACACTCCAGCAGAAAGCGATCGCGATATCTTGCGGAGTAGCACTGTTGCTTTGCGCCGCCGAGCTCATGTCGAGATTCTATCCGGATAGTGTTATCGACGACGTGCTTCGCAGACGTTCGAAGTGACGTTAGCGAGATAAGCGTTGTCCCTCGATACCCTGGCTTCGCCGGGCACAGGCTTCGCTCGGGATGACAAAGATGGCGCGATCGTGCCTTGCGGGGCCCTTAGCGACGAAATCGGGTCTTGGCGAAAGTCGCGCGTGCGCCCGGGTGATCGTGCCGGGCTCTCATTTCGCCTCAATCTCCAGCGCTAGTTCGATTTAAGCTCCGTTAGAAGCGGGACGTTTTGCGAATGGTTAGGAGCGTGCAAGCGTATCCTCGTGCATAAGCCGCTTTTATTCGGAGGACCAATTAGATGAAACGCCCCTTTCTTGGAATCGCACTGGCTCTGGGCGTGCTGGCGTTTACAGCGCCGATGGTCGCACAAGCACAACCAATCATCGTCGAGCAGCCCGTCGTCGGGCAGCAAGCCGGCGCTCCGTTCGTCGGCACGCACGAGCTTCGCGGGACGGTAACATACTTCAGCGCGTTCACGATGGACGTGCGCGCCGCAGGTGAAGTCGTTCCGGTTCACCTGCACCAGGGCACGATCATCAATCCGACCGGATTGACGCTTCATCAGGGCATGTACATCCGCGTTTTCGGATTCTGGGCGAACGGAAACTTCCAAGCCGATCGCATCGGCCTGATTTACTAAAGAAAAGAAACGGGGCGTGCTGGGCACGCCCCGTTCTAGTGATTACTCCGCGGTGAGATGAGCGGCCGCTTTTTCCGCGACCTTCGGGTCGCGTTTGAGCGCCGTCATATAGATCCAGAGCGCAATCAGGATCGAGATCAGACCCTGGAAGCTCGGCTGGAAGTACCACGGTGCTTTCGGCACGACGATCACGCTCGCGATGAGGATGATCGCGATGATGATCGCTAGCGGTGCCCAGATCAGAACGTCCGGATGGTCTTTGACGACTCGCGCGAGATCGCTGTTCTTCGCGCTTCCGTACTTCATGTTGTAGATGCCGACACCGACCATTCCGAACACGAGCACGAGGCTGATCGAGCGAACGACAACGCCGATCGACCAACCGATGAACGTTGCCTCGACCAGAAACAGCGAATCGAGCAGAGCGATCGTCATCAGCGCGAGCTGGGGCGCCTTGTTCTTGTTTGTCTGCGCGAACGCCGCGGGCAATAGCCCGTCGTTGGCCCAGGCGAACAGGTAGCGCGAGCAGTCGAGCATTCCCGGTGCGATCGTCTTGACGACGATGACCGCGACGAGGAAGTTGAGGAACGCGGAAATCGCCTTGGGCGCAATCAGTCCGATCAAGCCGGGCGTTGTCGCGAGAGCCTGCTTCTTCGCGAGAAGCAACGGTCCGAGTGCCCAATACGGGACCGCGTGGAAGAGTGCGAACGCGATCAGCGTGTAGAGCACGAGCGCGGTCGCAAAGCCGTAGATGATGCCGCGCGGCATCGTCTTTTCGCGCGGTTCACGTGCTTCGCCGCCGAGCGATGTCGCAGCGGTCAACCCGCCGTAGGCGAACATGAACAGCGTTATCGTCGATATGAATGCGCCGAGGCTCGGCGGACCCGTGTCGGGCGGTGTCGCCGGGATGCCGGGAACGAATGCAGCGACCTTCTGTAAGAAGAAGTCTTGCGACGTTCCGAAGCCGTAGGCGATCGTTATTGCGGCTGCGATCAGAACGAGCACGAACATGACGGATACGAACGTCGCGTAGTTGTGGACGCCCGAATTGTGCAGACCGAAAAGAAGCCAAATCGCGGCGAAGCCGATGACGAGATGCCCAATCGCCGTCGTGCACCAACTACCGTCGACCCCGACCGAGGTCAGAAACGCACCGATGAACGGCGCGCTTGCAAACGCGAGAAACCCGCCCGCGGCGCCGACGCCAACAAACCAGAGAAAAGCCGCGATGAAACCGATTGGTAGATTCAGCGAGCGCGTCAACCAGACGTAGCTCGAACCGGCGCGTGGCGCGATGCTGGAAAGACGCGCATACAGCGCGACTTTCGGAATGAGTACGATGCCCGCGGCGAACATCGCCAATGGAACGAGCCACTTAACCGCCGGATATTGGCTAAGGCTGTTGACCATGACGAAGTTGATGCCGCTGCCGTACTCTTGGGAAACCGCCGACGCGCAAACCGCCAGTACACCGGCAACCTTTGCGAGGCGAAAAGCGGAATCAGTAGATCCAGAAATGCTGGCCATTGAAACCTCCCCTCAGAGTTGTGGACGCCTTCGAAACTTAGCCCGCTTGGCCTGCTTAGTGAAATCCGGGGATGACGATCATAAGGGCCAGGAAAATCGCGTTGTTGGCGGCGTGCACGATCATCGGAACGATCAAGTTGCCGCTGATACGATAGAAGATCGCTTGCAGTATCCCAAAGAGCGTCAGCGCCGGAAACAGCACGAGATCGCCGTGTCCGAGTCCGAACAAGACGCCGCTAATTAACGCCGCGACGAGCATCGGCATCCGCGTCGCGAGCGCGTTGAAGATCAGGCCTCGGAAGAATAACTCTTCGGCGATCGGCGCAATGATCGCACCGGTGACGAGCACCATGACCGCGCTGGCGGGCGATGTTAACGCGAAAATGCTCGAAGCCGGCCTGGACGTGATTTTCTTGGTGGAACGCACCCAAGATCGCTTGGTAGATGACTTGCATTGCGAGCAGCGCGACAAGCGAAACGCCGACGATGCCCCACGAGAACTTGTCGAGCGGCCGGACGCCGAGCTGCGAGAGCGTGCGGTGCGAAATGCGCTCGAGCAACGGCACGAATGCGGCAAGTCCGCCGATATAGAACGCGGCTTCGACGATGTTGGCGCCGATGTCGCCGGGATTGAGCGGGGTGCCGAGCGTGATGACGGTCGGAATGCCGGCCACGATCATCGCGAAGAAACCTGCAGCGAGCACAAGGACGATTGTTCCGAGCGTCGGCCACAGCGGATACGGTCGGGGCGGAGGGAGCGACGGTCGTCACGCGGCGCGGTTGCTTCGGGAGGCCCCGCAAACCTCTTGGCGCGAAAGCTGTTTTACACAGCGTTGTCATGCCGTACATCCGCCCGATTTTGACCGACGATCACCCCACACTGCGTAAGGTCGCGAAGAAAGTCGATCTCGACGAGATTCGCGAGCCGCTCTTTCAGCAGTTGATCGACGACATGTTCGAGACGATGTACAACGCGCCCGGAATCGGATTGGCGGCGCCGCAGATCGACGTTGGGAAGCGGATCTTCGTCATCCATCTGCAGGACGAGGACGAGAATCACGGGCCGTTCGTCTTCATCAATCCGAAGTTCACGATCACCGAAGGCGAGATCGAATCGATCGAGGGTTGTCTTTCGGTCCCCGGATTCATCGGCGATCTCACGCGCTTCGAACGCGTCGTGTGCGCGGGGCTCGACCGCAACGGCCGCAAGATCTCAGTTGAAGCCAGCGGCGATTTGTTTTCGCGCTGCTTGCAGCACGAGATGGATCATCTCGACGGCATTCTCTACGTCGACAAAGCGAAGAACATTCGACCGGCCGTTACGGAAGAAGAGCTCGAAGCAGCCGAAGCCGTCGAAATCTAAGGTGAACCTTTAAGAGCGTCTTCTTCGGGACGAGTCAGTTTGCCGTCCCGAGCTCTGCGTGCGCTGCGCGATGCAACGAACGTCGTCGCCGTGGTTACGCAACCGGATCGTCCGGCCGGGCGCGGGCAGAAGCTGCAATCGCCGCCGGTCAAGATCGTTGCGTCCGAGCTCGGGATCGATGTCTTGCAGCCGGAGAGCGTCCGCGAGATCGTGCCGCAGCTGCGCGCCTTGGATGCCGATCTGTTCGTCGTCGCGTCATACGGCGAGATTCTCTCGCAGACGGTGCTCGACATACCGCGCGTCGGGCGCATTCAACGTGCATCCAAGCCTCTTGCCGCTATATCGCGGCGCGACGCCGCTGCAAGCGCAGATTCGCGATCGCTGCACGGTCACGGGCGTCACGATCATCGCGATGGACGCCGGCATGGATACCGGCGACATTCTGGTTCGCGAGCAAGTCCCGCTCGGTGCTCGGGAAACATACGGTGAGCTCGAGGCGCGATTGGCGGAGCTCGGCGCGCAGGCGCTCGTCCGGGCAATCGATCTCGGCCGAACGCGGGGAGCTCAAACCGGTCGCCCAAGCGACGCTTGCGCACGCAAGCCGAGATCGATGCGACGCTGACGCGGCCGCTGCGCTCCGGCGGATTTGCGAATCGATTGGTCGCGGCCGCGCGATCGACGTCGATGCGCTGGTGCGTTCGCTTTCGCCGCAGCCGTGTGCGCGCGGTGAGATCGCGGGCGTCGGCGCAAAGATCATCGCGACACATCCGCTCGAAACGAGCGTGCAGCAGGCTCCCGGCACGCCGTCGCGGATTCCGCACGGACTCGCCGTCGCGTGCGGTGAGGGAGCGCGTCGCAATCGAGCGCATCGTTCCGGCAAACCGTTCGGCGATGAGCGGCGAGGCGTTCGCAGCCTCACTCTTCGCGCGCTCATGACGTCGCGCGAGCTGGCGCTGAGCGTCGTGCGGGACGTCTTCGCGCGCGAACGGCGTCGCGCGCAGTGCGCACGAGTCGTTCGACTATCATGCGGCGCGCTCGAATCTCGATGCTCGCGACCGCGCGTTTGCGGCGGAGCTCGCGTACGGCTCGATCAAAGCACGCCGGTATCTAGATTGGCTGCTCGCGCCGTTCGTCGGAAAGCGCGCGGCGGAGCTGCCGCCGACGATTCTCGAGATCTTGCGCTTGGGCGCGTATCAGGTCGCGCGCATGGCCGTACCGACGCATGCCGCCGTTAGCGAAACCGTCGGGCTTGCAAAGCGGCACGGACATCGTGGCACGGCGGGACTCGTCAATGCCGTTCTGCGCCGCCTCACCGAGCTCGAAACTGAACGCCTCACGCCGCGCCGCGAAGCAATTCGAATCCGACGACGATTTCTTGGGAACGCTGCACTCGTTCCCAACGTGGATCGTCGCGAGCGTGCGGGACGTCTTCGGTGACGCGCAGGTCGAGCCGGTGCTGCAGCGGCATGAACGAGCCGCCGCAAGCTGCGTTGCGCGTCAACTTGCTGCGCACGACGACGGATGACGCTTCTCGACGTGCTTGCGGTCGCGTTCGATTGCGGCGGAACGTTCAGACTTGGTGAGCGAGATCATACTTGTCGATGGGGCTGCACCCGAAACGCTCGCCGACGCGGAAAATCGCTGGGAACAACAAGGCGAGATCGCGGCGGTTCCCGTTGACGTACTCGATCCGAAGCCGGAGATGCGACGGCGTCGAACTCTGCAGTGGGCGCGGCAACAAGACGCTCGAGATCGTAGGCCGCACGACACGATCGCGGCACGCTGGAAGCGATCGAGCGCGACGCGCACAAGGTCGCATACGCGCGAACGCGGCTGCGCGAGCTCGGAGTGCAGAGCGTGCACCTGCACGAAGGCGATGCAACGCGGTCCGAAGACGCGAAGCGAAGACGCCGATTTCGTGCTCGTCGATGCGCCGTGTTCGGGCCTTGGAATCCTGGGACGGCAACCGGAAGCGCGTTGGCGCAAGGAGCCGGGCGATCCCGAGCGTCTTGCCTCGCTGCAAGCCGAGCTGCTCGAGAGCGGATCGCAGCGCGTTCGTCCTGGCGGGCGGCTCGTCTATTCCGTCTGCACGTTCAGTCCGGTCGAGACGCACGAGCGGATCGAGGCGTTTTTGCGCGAGCATCCGGATTTTTCGCGCGCCGCCACCGCGCCGAAATTCGCAGCCTGGCGTTTGGCCTCGGGTGATTTGCGCTTCCCGCCCGGGATCGAGCGCCGCGACGGCTTCTTTATCGCGCTTCTCGAACGACGCGAGTGAGCATGAACCCGTTCGCCGTGATCGAGGATGCCTGCGCGCAATTTGTCGAGCGAACGTTTGCGCGCATTTTCCCGAGCGACGTCGCGCCGGCGCAAATTGCGCGCAAGCTCGTCGCGACGATGGAAAGCGCGCCGGCCGAAACCTATTTCGTTCGTTTGCACCCACGCGATCTGGCGAGCCTTCGCGCCGAGCGCGCGGAGCTCGAGCGTGATTGGAGCGCGCTGCTCGAGCGCACGTCATCGGCTCTCGATCTCGCTCTCAAACGAAGTGCGCGCGTAATCGTCCACGCCGACGAGTCGCTGGTCGCCGGGACGGTGGCGATCGATCCTGTCCAGGGCGACGAAGAAGAAGCTTCCGCGCGAGGCTACGCCATCCGCGTGAAGCGCGGCGTTCCGCTCGGAGCGTCGTGGCCGATCGAAGGGACGCTCAATATCGGTCGCGGCTCGGAAGACGGCATCGATCTGGTCGACCCTCGCGTTTCGCGCCGGCATGCACGCCTGACCCGAACCGACGACGGAGTCATCGTCGAAGATCTTGGCTCGACGAACGGTACGCTGGTTAACGGAACGCGGATCGCCGGGCCGACGCGGCTCGTGCCAGGCGACGACGGTCACGCTCGGAGACACGGAGCTGAGAGTGGAAGTCGGCGATGGCTGACGTGGTCGCAAATCCCAGACTCTGGTCGCTCGGGCTTGTTCTGGCGCTTATCTTGTTCGCCGTTTTGACCGCGCGACGCCGAATGTCGGACGTCGCTCGCCTCTGAGGATTTGGGCGGCGCGCCGCTCGCGCTCGAGGTCGAGGTTCAGGACACGCGGCGAGCGCCGGCGCTATCGAGCCGCGCATAGTCTTTTGATCGGCCGCTCTCCCAGCGCCGCGATCAGTCTTTCAGACCCGACGGTCAGCCGCGTGCACGCACGTATTGAACGCCGGGGCGTAGACGCGTATGTTGAGGATCTGGGGAGCCGGAACGGCACGCTGCTGAATGGAACATCTCTCGTCCGCGAAGCGCTCCTTCATCCGGGGGATCGGGTAAGAATAGGTTCCACTGATGTTGTCTACGTAGGGGTGGACGAATGGAAATAGCGGTCGGCTCCGAGCTCGGAATCTCGCAACATCAGCGTAGCGCTGATGCGTGTTGCTCGGAAGCGCTCGCGCCGGACGTCGCGCTGATCGCGGTCGCCGATGGTTTCGGGACGATCGGACGCGGAGTCGTCGCCGATGCTGCCGTTGCAACGCTGCGTGATTTCTTTCGCCGCAAGATTCGCAGCGGAACGCTCGCATCGCGCAGCAACATAACGCTGACGTTGCGCCGTTTGATGTTGGCAGCGTTTGCGCATGCGAACAATCGTATTTATGCGCAGAGTGGATCGCACGATGACTTCGTTGCCGCGGGCGCGTCGCTGACAGCGGCGCTCGTCGTTGGTTCGCAAGTCTTCATCGGCCACGTCGGGGAATCGCGCGCGTATCTCGTGCGCGAAGAAAGACTTTCACTGCTCACGGAAGACGATTCGATCACGCCCGAAGTCGGCGGCGGCGGAAAAATGACGATCGGAGCCGGCGCGCGCCTGCACAGTCTCTTGACGCGCACGCTCGGCACGCAACCTGCGCTCGAAGCGACGGTCACGAATTTCGAGCTCGGCGACGACGATCGGTTGATTTTGTGCAGCGACGGCGTGCACAAGACGCTCTCGAACGACGAGTTGGAATTTGCGGCGAGCTCACCCGGCAGTTCCGCGGAAGTCGTCGATCGCATATTGGCGCTGCTCAAGATGCGCGGAAACCAAGACGGTGCAACCGTGATCGTGGGCCGCGATCTCACGGTTCCGATTTCACTCGGTGCGGAGCTCTCCGCACGGCGCAGCGTTTCGGGCGCGCTTGGCGCCGCATTCGTCGTGCTTGCCGTCATCGTCGTCGTCGCGCTCCTCTACGAGGCGCTCGTACCACTCCATATTGTTCGCTGACGCCATCGGCGTAGGCCGCGCGGCCGCGCCGATGCTGGGCGCGTTGATCATCGGTGCGTTTGCATTTGCGCTCGTCCCGCCGCCGGGACTCGGACCGTACTGGCTCCTCATCGCGCTCGCGATCCTCGCACTCGCATGGGTCATCGCGCGTCCGCCGGGTGAACGGCGCGATGACGTGCTTCCCGCGATCGCGATTCTGCTGACGTCGATCGGTCTCATCACGATCGTGCGCGTTGATTCGGTGCTTGCAGCACGACAGCTCATCTGGCTAACGATTGCGCTCGTCATCGCGGTTGCAATGGGGCCGGCATTGCGCCGGTACCGCGTGCTTGCGCGCTACAAGTACGTTTGGATTCTGGCCTCGATCGTGTTGTTCGTCCTCGTAGCGCTCTTCGGACAGGAAGTCAACGGCGCAAAATTGTGGATCCGCGTCGGCCCGCTGCAATTCGAGCCGATCGAAGCAATCAAGCTTTTCGTCGTGCTCTTCATGGCGGCGTATCTCGCAGAGACGGGCGACGTGATCGCAGAAGCGCGGCCGTGGTCGTTGCGCGCCAATGCAAAATATCTCGGCCCACTGTTCATCGGGTGGGGAACGTCGGTTGGTATTCTCGTCTTCGAGCGCGACGTCGGAACCGCAGCGTTGCTGCTCGCGATCTTTGCCGCGATGCTCTACGTCGCGACGCGCCGCATCGATTTGATCGTCGGAAGCGTCGCGGTGTTCGGACTCGCGGCGTTTTGGGCCGTGCATCACTACACGTACGTCGCGTTGCGCATTGCGGCGTGGAAGCATCCGTTCGCGGACCCGTACGGCAGCGGTTATCAATCGTTGCAATCGCTCTTTGCGCTGGCAGCCGGCGGCTTATTCGGAACGGGCTACGGTCTCGGGAAACCCGGGTACATTCCGGCTGTCGCGACCGACTACGTCTACGCGGCGTACAGCGAAGAGTTCGGCGCCCTGGGCGGGATCGCGGTGTGCGCGCTCTTTCTCGTACTCGTGCTGCGTGCGCTCGCTGTTGCGCGCGAGAAGCCCGATCTTTATGGAAGACTGCTTGCGACCGGGCTCGCGGCGATTCTGGGATTCCAAGTCTTCATCATCGTCGGGAGGCGTTTTGCATCTCTTCCCGCTGACCGGGATCACGCTGCCGTTCTTTTCCTATGGAGGAAGCTCGCTCGTCGCCAATTATCTCCTCGTGGCGTTTCTGTGGGCGCTGTCGGCTCGAGCACCCGCGGAAACGCGGGCCAGCTAAATGAAGAACTTCGGGAACTGGTTCTGGGGGACGATCTTAGGGGTCGCCGTTCTTTCCATTGGCGGAGGGATGCTCGGCGGCCAGCTGCAGCGTGTCGGCGCAATGCCGATGAAGATGCAGGTCCCTGAGATCGCGCCGGTTCCGATCCAGCGCTCCCTGGTCGGCGCGAGGGGCCGCGAGACGCAGTTCGATCCCTACGATCCGTTCGTCGACGACGCCGTCGTCGAGCGTCCCGATGGCTGGGCCCCGGAGCAGACGCCAGGTGAAGGCGACAGCGTCCGCATGGCGATCGTCGTCGACGGCATGGGTGCGGACGAAACGCTCGACAAGCGCTTCATGCAGATCCCCTATCCGCTGACGTTTGCGGTTCCGGTGACCGGGGACGTCCCCTCGGAGACGCTGCGGACCGACCCGCACGCGCTGCTCGTCGATACCGAGGGCGCGCGATCTGCCGATCAGGTCTTGGCGCGTTTGCGCCAGATTCGCGGCGGTGGCGTCATCACGCCGCTGGCCGGCAATCCGTCGAGTTCCGGACCGCTTATCCACCGCTTGGCGACATCAGGAGCGTTTCTCATTGACGGAATGGCCGGCGGCTCGCCGACGTACTACGACGTTGCGCGCGGACGCGTGCCTAGCGCGTCGCGCGACATCGTGATCGACGCATATGATGAAGAAGGCTACGCTGCGTACATGTTGCGACAAGCAGTCCACCTCGCGCGGCGCACCGGCGTCGTGATCGTCGTCGCGCACGCGACGCCCGACACGTACGAAGCGCTGCGGAGCAATCTGGTGCGGCTTACATCGGATAATGACGTGCAGGTCGTGCCGGTCGGCGACCTCGTGAAGTAGGTCCGTCCTTTCGGCCCAATGGCGGACGGGCGGTACCGAGCGTTTGGTCCTTGTCGAAGGCGTGCACTGCGTCGAGTTGTTACTCTAACTGAGTGAAGCTACTCTCGCTCAGGGGGATAACTTTCTTTTGTTTTTAGCTGATGTAAATCCGTACATTCCCGCGCCGGCATATCTCAACTCCGGTGATACGGCGTGGCAATTGACTGCCGCAACCTTTGTCGGTATGCAGAGCATTCCCGGACTCGCCATACTCTACGGCGGTTTGGTGAAGAAAAAGTGGGCACTGAACTCGTCCGTGATGTGCTTCTACGCGTTTTCGATCGTGCTCGTATGCTGGGTGCTCTGGGGCTACAACATGAGCTTCGGCGCGCCCGCGATTCTCGGCGGCGGCATACTCGGCCAGCTGATTGGGATCCCGCATTTCGCGCTCGATCCGAACCAGATCATTGGGCAAGGAAATATCCCCCTTGCTGCGAGCGGAATGCCGCCGCTTCGTTTCCCGGGCGCGGCAATGATGTATTTCCAATTCGTCTTTGCAGCGATCACACCGATCCTGATCGCGGGCTCGGTCTTCGCGCGCATGAACTTCAAAGCGTGGATGATCTTCGTTCCGTTGTGGAGCTCGCTCGTGTATACCGTCGGTGCGTTTGCGCTCTGGGGTGGTGGATGGCTTTCGCAACTGGGCGCACTTGATTACTCCGGCGGTTACGTCATCCATTTGGCGGCCGGTGTTTCCGGATTCGTCGCGGCTGCAGTCGTCGGTCCGCGGTTGCTCGCAGATCGACAAGATTTCGAACCGAACAACTTGATCATGGCGCTGGCCGGCGCCGGTATCTTGTGGCTCGGCTGGAACGGCTTCAACGGCGGCGACCCGTACTTCGCGAACGCCGACGCTGCAGCCGCCGTCCTGAACACGAACGTCACAACGGCCGTCGCGCTGTTGTGTTGGCTCGTTCTCGACATGTGGACGACGGGTAAGCCGAATGCGGTCTCGATGATCAACGGCATGATCGCCGGACTCGTCGGCATTACGCCCTGCGCCGGTTACGTCGACACCTTCGGCGCGATCTGCGTCGGCTTGTGCGCCGGCATCATTCCCTGGTTGACGCTCAATCTGATCGGTCAACGGCCGTTCATGAAGCGCGTCGACGACACGTTCAGCGTCCTGCACACGCATGGCGTTGCGGGTCTAGTCGGCGGTCTGTGCGTCGGCATCTTCGCCAACGGCAACATGCTCGAGTACCTCAGCACGGACAAGAAGACGTCTGCTGTCTCCGCGACGGGTCTGTTCTACGGCGGCGGTTTTACGCAGCTGATCCACCAGGCGCAAGCGGCCGCGTTCATCATCGTCTTCGATGCGATCGCGACGTTCATCATATTGAAGGCAATATCGCTTGTCGTACCTCTGCGGGCGAGCCAGCCGGAAATGGAGGACGGTGATCTCGCGATCCACGGCATCGATCCGATACCACCGCACCCGGTACCGACCTAAAACAAAAAAAGAGCCCCACTTCGGTGGGGCTCTTCAATTTTGCAGGATAATTGGAGCAGCCCCACCGAGTCGGGCGCTTGATGGATCAGCTGCTCCCATCTATCTTCAACGGACTTATCCTCGGCGCGTTCTACGCCGTCGTTGCGCTCGGCTTGTCCTTGATCATGAACTTGACCGGGACGATCAACCTCGCCCATGCTAGTTTCTTGACGCTCGCGGGGTATCTGGCATTTTCCCTGGTGCTCGCCGGCTCACCGTATTGGCTTGCGCTGATCCTCGCGCCGCTCTTGACGGTCATCGTCGGGATCATCGCTGAGCGGACGCTGATTCGCCCCCTCTACGGCCGCGATCCGATCTACAGTTTGCTGCTGACATTCGGCCTGGCGCTCGTTGCGGAAGAAGCATTCCGTGAGATTTGGGGTGCAAACGGTGTTCCGTTCTCGCCACCGGCCTCGCTCGCCGGAACGGTGCAGCTCGGGTTCATGGCGTATCCGGTCTACAGGCTGTTCATCGCGTTCGTTCTGATCATCCTCATCGCCGCGCTGACGTTCTTTTTGCGCGGAACACAATTTGGACTTCGCCTGCGTGCAGCGGTTTTGGATTCCGAGATGATCGCGGCGCTGGGTACGAATACGCAGCTGCTCTACATGATCAACTTCGGCATCGGGATTCTGTTGGCCGGATTCGCCGGCGTTCTCTCCGCCGGATTGCTCGGGCTCAATCCCACCAGCGGCAACGCTCTTCTGATGCCGGCATTCATTTGCGTCATCATCGGCGGCATGGGCAGCTTGCTCGGAAGCATTGCCGGCGGAATCTTGATCGGCGTCGTGATCGCGCTGACGACGCTCTATATTCCGGCGGCCAGCGAAGTCTCGATGTACATCCTGATGGCGGTCGTGCTTTCGATTCGTCCACGCGGTCTCTTCGGTGAAGAAGGGCTGTTCGGATGAATCTCGCGCGCCTCGGCTACATAGCTCCGCAGTCGTTATCGTGCTCTTGCTCCTCGCGCCCGCAAATCTCGCCGCATTTCGGCCTCGATATCTCGATCATCACCGAGTTCGTTCGTCTTCGCGATGGCCGCTATGAGCGTCAACGTGATGTTCGGCTATACCGGCCTGCCGATTTTCGGAAGCGCGGCGCTTTTCGGTCTCGGCGCGTACGGCGTTAGCCTGTCGATCAAGTATCCTGCACGCCGGATTCGTCGAGTCGATTCTCATCGGGGTCGTGCTGGCGCTGCTCGGGACGCTGCTGATCTCCTGGTTTCTGCTGCGCCGGCGCGGGATCTATTTCGGGCTACTGACGATTGCATTCGGGCAGATATTCTACTTTGTCGCTTACCGGATGAGCGGACGTGACGGGCGGCGAGGACGGAATGACGTTTCAACGGCCGCATTTTCATCTCGGCGGGCCTCGACTTCGCATTTCACGAGACGAGCCTCTACTATTTGATGCTTGACGATCTTCTTGCTGACGCTGCTCGCGTTCTGGTATTTTACGAAGTCGCCGTTCGGTCACACGCTCGTCGCGATCAAGCAGAACGAAGTTCGCGTTCGTCATCTGGGACTCAACAGCGACAGCTTCGTGCTGGTCGCGTTGCTTGTCGCCGGCGCCTACGCCGGGCTTGCCGGCGCGCTTTACGCGATCTCGATTCTGTTCACGTTTCCGCTCGAGCTCGACTGGCATCAGTCGGGCGATTTCTTTTTGATGACGGTTCTCGGCGGTGCCGGTACGGTGTGGGGACCGCTTCTCGGCGCGCTGATCTACGTGATCGGGAAAGAGATACATTTCGACGATCACGCCGGCGTGGCAGATATTTCTCGGCGGCATCTTCATTGCGTGCGTCATCGGTTTTCCGCGCGGGATTCTCGGTAGCGTCATCACGGCGCTCGTCGCGCGCAATGGCGTCCGAGCACGACGATGCGCCGGAGCCGGAGCCCGCGGGGATCTCGGCATGAGCGAAGTTCTGCTGGCCGCGCGTAACATTTCGAAAAACTTCGGCGGCTTGCAAGCGGTCAACGACGTCTCGATCGACGTCTGTTCCGGAACGATTCATGCTTTGATCGGTCCGAACGGCGCCGGGAAGACGACGTTCTTCAACACGCTCTCGGGATTTTATTATCCGGATGCGCGGTAGCGTTACGTTCCGTGGCGCGGACGTCACGCGCGAAGTCAGCTGGCAGCGGATCCGTCGCGGCATGAGCCGCACGTTTCAAACGCCGAGCATTTTCCCGGAGCTGAGCGTCCACGAAAATCTAATGATCGGCGTGCAGGCGCAACAGGGCGTCGCGTTCGAAATGCGCGTACCATCCGGCGCGCAGCGCAAGAAGCTCGAGGAACGCGTCGAGGAGCTGCTCGGCTTCGTCAACTTGACGCGTCACGCGAGCCGTCCGGTTGCAGAGCTTTCGCACGGCAGCCAGCGCCTGTGCGAGATCGCGATGAGCTTGACGCCCAGTCCGACTCTCGTTCTGCTCGACGAGCCGATGGCGGGTCTCGCGGAGTCGGAAACGACGCGCGTGATCAGCACGGTGCGCGACCTGCGCGATCGCCTTGGACTCACGGTGCTCTTCGTCGAGCACAACATGCGCGTCGTGCTGAACGTCGCTGAAGTCATCACCGTCTGGATCGCGGTGCGAAGCTGGCCGAAGGCACGCCGCAGGAGATCTCGTCGAACGAGGCGGTGCGCGAAGCGTATCTTGGCCGTGAGGTGATCGCGCATGTCTGAACCGCTGCTCGAAGTCCGGCACCTCGAGACGTTTTACGGCAAGAGTCACATCCTGCGCGACGTTTCGCTGACGGTCGGCAAAGGCGAGTTGGTCGCGCTGCTTGGACTGAACGGCGCGGGCAAAACGACGACGATGCGCAGCATCCTCGGTTTGACTCGCGCGCAATCGGGTTCCGTCAAGCTCGACAACAAAGAGATTCACGGTTGGCCCGCCTATCGTATCGCGCGCCTCGGCGTCGGTTACGTTCCCGAAGGCCGCCGAATGTTCAAGTCGCTGACGACGTACGAGAATTTGCAGCTCGCGGAGAACGGGCGCACGGGTCGCGTGGTCGATCGCACGCGTGCTCGAGCACTTGCCGAAGCTCGCCGAGTTGCGCCGCCGCAAGGCCGGGCGTCTTTCGGGCGGCGAGCAAGAAATGCTCGCGATCGGGCGCGGGTTGGTCTCCAATCCGATGCTGCTGCTCGTCGACGAACCGTCGCAGGGGCTTGCGCCGCTGATCGTCGAGGAAGTGTATCGCATCCTCGAAGAGATGAAGGCGCACGGCGTATCGATCTTGCTCGTCGAGCAGAATGCGCTGCTCGCGCTCAAGATCGCGGATCGCGCGTACGTCATGGACGATGGAAAGATCGTCTACGAAGGCGACGCCTCACAGCTCAGCCACGATCAGGAACGCATCCGCACGCTCATGGGCCTTACCGATATAGCATCATGAAGGCCGCGGTGCTCTTTGGTCCGGGCGATATGCGCGTCGTGGACAAGCCCGTACCGAAACCCGGGGCCGGCGAGGTGCTCGTGCAAGTTGCGATGTGCGGCATGTGTGGAACCGACTTGAAAATTTACGACGGACATTTTCCGTTGACGCCGCCGTTTGGTGAATATACCCCGGGCCACGAATGGACCGGGCGCGTAGCCGAAGTCGGTCCGAGCGTCGATGAATTTGCAGTCGGCGACGATGTCGCGATCGAAGCGCATCACGGTTGCGGACGCTGCGATAATTGCCTCGTCGGCAAGTACACCGCGTGCCTCAACTACGGCAATCCCGCAAAGGGACAGCGCGCGACGGGGATGACGGCGGACGGCGGTTTCGCGCAATATGCGGTGCACCATGTCAGCTCGCTCTACAAGCTTCCCAAGCCCCTATCGTACAAGGATGCCGTGTTAATTATGACAGCCGGCACGGGACTTTACGGTCTCGACGTCGCCGGCGGATACGTTCTGGGACAAGACGTCGCGGTGTGGGGACCGGGTCCAGTCGGTCTCATGACGGTGCAAGCCGTTCGCGAACTCGGTGCGAACAGCGTGATCCTGGTTGGAACGCGTGATAGCCGTCTCCAGCTCGGGAAAAAGCTCGGTGCCGACGAGATCGTGAACGCGCGGAATACCGATCCGGTCAAACGCATCATGGAGCTGACCGGCGGCAAGGGTGTCGATCTCGCCATCGAAGCATCCGGCGCGGTCGACGCGCCACAACAGTGCGCAAGCGCGACCAAACGCGGCGGCAAGATTTTTATCGTCGCGTTTTATCCTGGACCCGTGACGCTCGACATGAGCGCGATCGTTCGAGGCGATATTACGATTTACACGAGCCGCGGCGAGGGCGGGAACAATGTAAAGCGAGCCGTCTCGCTCGCCCAGCGCGGCCGTCTCCGGTGCGAGGAGCTCGTGTCACACCAGTTTCCACTGGATGGAATCAGCGAGGCGCTGCGCGTGATGCGCGAACGCGAAGGCGATCCGATGAAGATCGTCATCGTGCCACCGGGCGCACCCGTGTGACAATGAACATTGCGGTTCTCGACGACTATCAAGGGGTTTCGCGAACCCTCGGAGACTGGGGCTCACTCGGGAAAAACGTAACCGTCCGTTACTTCCACGATCACGTCGAAGACGAGGACGAGCTCGTCCAACGGCTTTCGATGTTCGAGATCATTGCGATCATGCGCGAGCGCACGCCCTTTCCGCGCTCGCTCATCACGCAGCTTCCGAAGCTCAAGCTGATCGTCACGACCGGAAAGCGCAACGCATCGGTCGATCTGGTCGCGTGCAAGGAGCGCGGCATCACGGTCTGCGGGACCGCCGGGAGCGAAGGCTCGACGATCGAGTTGACGTGGGGGTTGATTCTCGCCGTCGTGCGTGGGATTCCACGCGAAGATCACGGATTGCGCGAACACCGCTGGCAGATTGCAGTCGGCATGGAGCTGCGTAATAAGACCCTCGGCATCCTCGGCTTAGGGCGACTCGGGTCGCAGGTCGCGCAGATCGGCCGCGCGTTCGGAATGAACGTGATTGCGTGGAGTCAGAATCTGACGCAGGAGCGCGCCGGCGAACAAGGAGTCGAGCTCGTCACCAAACGTCAGCTGTTCGAACGCGCCGACGTCGTCAGCGTCCATCTCGTTCTCAGTGACCGCACGCGCAAGATCGTCAGCCACGAAGAGCTTGGTTGGATGAAGAAGACGGCGTATCTCGTCAATACGTCGCGCGGTCCGATCGTCGATACGTCGGCGCTCATCGGCGCTTTACACGCCGGCCAGATTGCAGGCGCCGGTATCGATGTTTACGATCACGAGCCGCTTCCGGCCGACGATCCGATACTTCACGCGCCAAATACGGTGCTTACACCGCATCTCGGATACGTCGCCGATGCCCCATACAAAACGTTCTACCGCGAGACCGTCGAGGACATTGCCGCGTGGCTCGCGGGCAAACCGATAAGGGTGGTCGAGTAATGTTGTATTTGATCGTCAAGTTTATCCACGTCGTCCTCGCAATCGTTGCGCTCGGATCGAACCTCACCTACGGCGTGTGGTTCGTCCAAGCGCAGTCCCATCCCGAATCCGCGGAAACGATCATCCGCGGGATCAAATTCGTCGACGACCGGATTGCCAATCCGGCCTACGGCTTGCTGCTCGTGACCGGACTGCTCGAGGTGTATCTCGGCGGCTATGGTATAGGCACGCGCTGGATCGACATCGCGCTCGTCTTGTACGTCGTCCTCGCTGTCGTTGCGGCGGCGATCTACTCACCGACGCTGAAAAAACAGATCGCCGTCGTTGCAAGCAGCGGTGTCACCAGTCCGGAAGCGATCCAGTTAGCGTCGCGCGGCCGCTTCGTCGGCATCAGCCTCGGTGTGCTCGCGATCGCGATCGTCTTCCTCATGGTCGTCAAGCCGACGTAGCTCGCTGCGGAACAAGCGCGCAACGATCTTCGCCATTTCCGGATCGACCCTGCGCAATCGCTCGCGTGTCGCTTGTGGCCACGGCGAGACCGGATCGTTGGCGCCGATGTGCGCGCGGATCGCCTCAGCGAAATACTCGTCGATTCCGGAGGCGGCATAGGGCGTAACGAACGCCTTCGCGTGCGAGTAGGCGCGACGTATTGCGGGATCGACCGCGGAGCGATACGTTCCGCCGCCGAGAGCGCAATCGAGTGCGTGTCCGAACTCGTGTTAGGTCTCACGCAAGGCAGGCTGTAAACCTAAGAGCTTCCAGGATTCGTGCTCAGGAGAAATGCCACACACCTGGCACTTCAGGGTTGCCTAATCGTCTCAAGATGCCATCCCGAAGTTCACAGTTTACATCGGGCAAGCACGAGCCGCGTGTGTGCCTCGTGTTTTCTACCGACGAGTTCAGGCCTGAAGGGGTTCCGACCCCGGGGGTCCCGCTGTTCTACGACAGGGAAACGATGCGGATATTGGATCTTCCAACGCGCTGGATGTTCTACATCGCACTTGAGCGCAGCCGCATACGGAGCAAGAAGACCTGGAAGTCGTATGCCGAGTGGCTGCTGGACTGGTTACGCCACTGCGAGGCGAACGATTGGGAGAATCTGCTCGAGATAGGCGAGGGACACCTCGGGGCCTATAGACGCCACATGCTTCGGACGAAGAGCGTCCATGATGATCCGTTTGCCGTAGCCACAATTAACGCGAGGCTCAACACGGTAGCTCGTATGTATGAATGGATGCACCGCAAAGGATTTATCCCCACGTACCCGTTCAGCGCAGAAGCGACGCGGTTTCGTTCGGAGGATGAGGGTCTTCTAGGTTTCGCACGTCGGACGCCTCAGCAGCGCCGATCGATTACGCTGCCAATGCGGAAGCGCATTCCGAAGGCGGTGCCGCGGGAAGCAATTATGGCTCTGCGCCAGCTGTTGTCACTACGCGACCAAATTATCGTCGACTGGGCTCTCGTTACCGGAATGCGCCAGGCTGAGATACTTGCGCTCGACGTCAGGGATCTCCCGGATGTTTCAATAGTTAGGAACATTTCTAAGGTCGAGATGGAGATCACGAAAACGAAGGGACTGTATCCCAGAACGGTATTAGTCCCGCTCAAGCTCCTTGATCGAACGTGGCGGTATATTCATGCCGAGCGGGCTGCGATCCGGAATACCACGCGGAAAACTCATTCCGATGAAGCCGCTGTTTTTCTGTCGGAGAATTCCGGACGTCGATTATCGAGTAAGACATTATGGCGCCACTTTCACGAGGCTGTGCAAAGTTGCGGCATGACTGTCAGATTTCACGATCTGCGGCATACCTATGCCATTCATCGTCTGCTGACGCTCGAGGCTGCCAAACGAGAGAACCCATCTCTTCCATTTGTGCCAATCCTTAAACTGAAGGAGAATCTTGGTCATCATTCCTTGGCGTCGACTCAAATCTATGTGAAAGCAATGGCGCAAGATACGAGCGCGATCGAGCAAAGCTTAGTTACATATTTAGACGAGGTAGCTTAGTGGCTAGAGCAGCACGTAAGCAGTACGGATTTGACGCAAAGTCAGTCGTTGAACCTCATTTTTTGGACGTGGTCAGTGCAACTGCAATTGACCGACAAACCGAGAAAGAATATACTTGCAACGCTTCTGATTTGAGTGTTCCGCTTGCAATCGGTAGTGCGCTCTTGTCGGCTGTAATTAGACTCTACGACGGTCGCTGCAAAACGGTGAAGGCTGCGTGGGGAGCGTTGAAGCGTTTCTGCGAATTTCTTGCGTCTGATGGGCCAGTCAGCCGTGTTGAGGATATTGATCGTCAAACGCTCGAGCGATATCGCTTCTATCTCCGCGGACGATCAGTTAAAGAACGGCGCGCCAGCAAGACGATCTATCGGCAATTCCAATTCGCTCAAACGATCGCCGCAGAAGCCTTGCGAGTTCGACGAATAGCATTGCGAACTATTGACAATCCGTTTCCGGGAATCTCTCGAGATGGTGGAGCAAAGGCGCATTTAGACTTGAAGGATCTCGGCCGGATTTTGGCCGCTGCGAAGCGCGAAGTCACCGAAAACTGGCGCGAGTTCACGGAAGGACAGCGGCGGACTTCGCGAGCCGTCCAATTTGTGAGGGACCATTGGGGTGGGGTGCTTCCGGTGGGCGCGTGGACGGATGAGGAATTCGAGGCCATCCGAGGCGATCTGACCTTTGAGGAAATCTCTCGGCGCTTGCACGCGACGCGTGACTCAATTCTTCCGTTCATGTTGCTGATCGGATACTCCACGGCCGCGAACATTTTCTCCCTGGCTGAGATGGGCAGAGAATGCTTAAGCAATGGCTTGTTGCCGGATTCCTGTGAGATTCGCTGGGCGAAGAATCGGGCTCGGATCGAACAATCTGTTGTTCGATCAAGCGCAGGTCGATTTTCGGCGCCGACGCTGATCAGGCAGGTCCTTGAACTGACTGGGCCGCTCACAGCACATGCCGCGAAAAGGGATCGCAGCCGCTTGTTTCTTGTTCGCAATGGTCTGGGCGTAGTGAGCGGGGTTTCGCCTGATATGTGGCAAGCAGCATTGCCTGCCTTCCTTGAGCGAAACAATCTGCGTAAGGCCGATGGTACGCTGATAGACTTTTCGTTTGATATGCTTAGGCCAACAGTGCTCGCCGAAACGTACCGTCGCACGGGCGATCTCCTTGCCGTTCATCGATTCGCGAACCACGCTTATCTGTCTACAACGGTTCGTTATGTTGTTGATCGTGTTACCGACGAGCTGCACGACGGTGCTATCTCGCGCTCACAAGGCAAGCTGCACAAGTTTGTGCTTTCCGACGCTAAAGAGGAAGAGGGAATGAAGGAGCCTCCGGTTCGGGCCCGTGGCGTTTCAAGCGACTGCGCATACATCTACCGTGGGCCCTCGATGAAAGGTGAGTGTCCGGCCTGGCTATGGCCACTGAACGATCCAGGATTGGTTGTGCCGGCGGATCCGCGGGTGATCGCGGAGCTCATTCGGTTACGCATGGCGATTGAGAGTGCGCGCCCGCGGATGGATGCTGAGGCCTTCAGTATGCGTTTTGCAACTGCGCTTGCGACCGTGGATGAAATCCTGCGGAGCTTCTCGGAAGAGATCATTGCTGAGGCTGAAAAGCTTGCCAGGGGCCTTCCGCCTCTTCCGGATCTGGCTTATGAATAACGATCAGCGTCTACAGTCGTTAACAAGAACTGAGCCCTCCGATACGGTGCCGGTTTCAACGGTCAGCTCTTACGGCGACGGTTCCTGGATATTGGATTCCGCGAACCGCTCAACGGTCGCATCGAAGCGGACACTCCACTGGACGTTTCCTCTCGGTGACAAAACGCGACTGGACGATCCGGTTAATGCCTTTCTCCTAAGCAGTTGTCGTCGCTTCATCTATTCGTTACTGCTTGGCAGCGGCATCCGCGGCTCAATTAAGGCCGCAAGCACGATTCGGTTGTATTTTGCCCTTAGGCGACTACTAGTGTGGATGACCGCTCGTGGGATGCACCGCCTCTCGCTTCTTGGACCAGCTGACATAAGCGCCTATCTCTCGTGGATGAAACTAGCAGGTGGTCGCAATGGGGGACCGGCGTCTCCAACTTCGATGTACGATCAGGTGCGCCTTATAAAATACCTTGTCGAGTTGCAACGTTTCATGGCTGAGGAATTTCGTTTCGGCGTGCCCGACGAGTACAGCGATGTGGAGATAAGTTCGCGTGCGCAGAGCGAGACACCGTATATTCCGGACGAGATTGCTGTTCCGCTGTATCGAGAAGCGCTCGAACTTGTCTGTGACCACGGCATGGCATCGTTGCGATTTACCGTGATATCGAGAAGACTTTCGCGTCGGCTCGAGAAATCGTGAACATTTCTGGTGCTAACACGCGCGTCCGAGAGATGTTGAACGAATCACCGATCGAGCTACCGACGGGCAGAGGCATCAAGAACTCCTGTTAGGGGGATGTCCCAAAGGCAGTTTAGTCAGATCATACGCGATCTAAATGCCGCATGCTATATCGTAGTTGCCGGCTTTACTGGAATGCGAATAAGCGAAGTCTCAATCTTGACGCCAATTGCCCGAAGGTTATCAGCGTCGACGGAGTTCCGACGCTGATCTTGTGCAGCGGGTTAACCAAGACGGCGGCGATCGAAGTGGAGCCGCTTCAATGGATCGCTGGTGCGGGCCGGCCAGATAATCCCGTCCGTCGCGCTGTGGAAGTGCTCACGGAATTATGGAAATCTGAGCGACATCCCGAATTACAGTCGCTTTTTCTAATCTGGGCTTTAGGCTTCCGCGCTCTCGGAAGCCAGGGTCAATCACCGTCTAAACGAATTTGCGAAAAAGAGTCCCCGCGGCGACGGGTTGGCATTTGAGAACGCACCAGTTTCGAAAGACATTTGCTCGGTTTGTAGCGCGAAACGAAAAATTGGCAGTCTTAGCCTTGAAGCGTCACTTTAAGCATGTCGACGTTCAAATGACTGCTCGATACATCGGTACGGATCGCGACCTGCTCCGTGACGTCCTGGAAGCACGCGATGATTACGCGGCCGAGATACTCGACGGGATACTAGACAGCGAGAATCTTGCTGGAAAGCTTGGTCAGGCGCTCGTTTCTCGGACGAGCAAATTTCGAGGCATAACAGGGTCGGCTGAACGTGCGAAGCAGATTCGCCTCTTGACTGAAAATGCGGATATGATAGTTCTGCCACATCGATATGGAGTATGTTTCTATCGCTCGGACGTCGCTAGCTGTCAAGGTGACCGCGCCAAGATCGGCGTGAATACGTGCGTCGGGTGCAAGAATTTTATTGTGGGGCGAGTGCATCGAGATTATTGGGTTGAAAGGCGCGAGGAGCTAATGCGATTCAAGGAAGGGCTTCCGGCGGCATTGAGTGGCAAGGGCCGCGTCGAGGCGTTGGAATCGGAGATTGCGGCAGCTGGCGGAATAATTAGCATCATCGATGGAGTTCCAGAATGAAAAAGCGAGTGTATTGTCTTCGACGACGAGTTCGGCGAGAAGAAGTAAGAGTCGTGATTGGAAAGTTTGGACTCTGCCTGAATAAGTTAACAACATTGTGCACTTTGGCGCGCAACGCTGCTAGCGCATGTGTTAACTGCAAGTCCTTTCCCGAGGTCGACAATGAGTCGTAAGGATGTAACCCTTGCGCGATTACGGGAAGCGCTGCAGCGTGTTCTAGCTGGCACAGCAACGCGTGTGCGCCCCGGTCATCGCCTAAGTGTTTCTGCGGTGTGTGCCGAAGCCGGTCTAAGTCGTACTGCGGTGTATAAACGCTATCCAGAAATTATTCACGAGATAGAGGGCAAGGCGTCGGAAGATACGCAACGACGCGTTCCCAGGGCTCGGCGTCGTGAACTTGAGGTTCGCGCCGAGAACGAAAGTCTGCGGACTCAGTTGAAGGCTTCGTTATCAGAGAACGCCACGCTACTCTTTCGCCTGTCGCAGGCAACGAAAACCTTGGCTACCGGAGGCGAAGTCATCCCGATCAGGTCAAGACCCGGCTGACTAAAATATGGATCTACCAAAAGAGACTGAAGACCAATTACATCTGTTAGGGCTACTCTGTTTCGGGCATGCACTCAACTACGATAGGACTTTGAAAGCTAGGGGCACGACAGACCCCGTAACGTGCGGCTTATATCATGCTTTCTCGGGTACGATTCTCACCGTGGGAACTCTCTTCGGCATTGAAGCGATCGACGCGATAAAGCGAGTGCTGCGTGAACAGGGTGCGCCGTATCCTGAGTCGCTCGATGAGCTAAACGTCGGCATCAAGGCTTTGCGATTCGGCCTGGCTCAAGCCGGACTCAAAGCTATCGATATAAATGATCTACTGAAGCCACCGGAATCGTAATGCAACCTTTGCCGAAGCAGACGGCGTGCAGCATCGATGGTGCTTTGCAGAGCCGTTAAGATACAACGCTCGCTCCATCTCCACTCTGGTTTGTTAACCGTAGACCAGCTCTAACTGTCGACTGCAAACGGGGACTCCAATCGTTGAGGTCTCGCATCCGACGGTTAGTCTGTCGACAGTGCGTGATATGCTGCGATGGCGCGAGGATGGCCTGACCTTATTAGACTAAGCACCGCATGAGAGATTCGTTAGTCGTGAACCGTTGATCCGGGACTGCTCTCATTCTGAGTGAAACAAGTTCGAGCGAGTTTATGAACGAGTTCTTCCGCTGGATCTTTGTGGGCTCCAACGGCATCCGCGCGGGCTGGCGTTTGCTGATTTACGCCGCTATCATCGCCGCGATCTACGAGATCGTCGTTGAAGCGTTTCACCTGGTGTTCCACGCCTATCCAGCGGCTATGGACGGGAACTACGTCCGTCCGTCGCTGGGTTTGTTCGACCTCGCTCTGTTCGCCGTCATGCTCTGTGCGGCTTGGGTGATGTCGAAGATCGAACGTCGGCCGCTTTCCCTCTACGGTCTTCCCTTTCGAGACGCGTTCCGCGGAAAGTTCTGGATTGGGGTCCTCTTCGGTGCCGTAGCGCTCACCGGCATACTGCTCTGCATGGGTGTTGTGGGCGCATTCCGCATCGACGCGTTAGCCACAACGGGTATCGCTGCTCTGGAAGCGGCGATATTATGGGCCCTGGCGTTTCTTTGCGTTGGCCTGTTCGAAGAATTCATGTTTCGCGGTTACGTCCAGTTTACGCTGACCACTGGTACGGGTTTCTGGATCGCTGCGGCGATCACGTCGCTCCTCTTTGGCTTCCTGCACATAGGCAACCATGGGGAGAACGCGCTCGGCATTATCTCGGTCGTATGCTTCGCGCTCTTCCATTGCGTCACGCTGCGGCAAACCGGCAATCTCTGGATGAGTGTCGGCTTTCACGCTACGTGGGACTGGAGCGAATCGTTCCTCTACGGCGTGCCTGACAGTGGAACGACGACGTGGCACCCGTTGTTCATGATGACATTTAAAGGCCCTGTGTGGCTAACCGGCGGGAACGACGGCCCCGAAGGAAGCGTGATAGCGTTGGTGGCCGTGTGCATTATGACAGTGCTCGTCTACTGGCTCTACCCAGCGCCGCAGTACCACACGAAACTAGGTCCGACGTCAGCCAACTGAGCTGCTCTTCGGGAAAATGTGCGCGTCAAACCTCGTACTAGAATGTACGAAGATCAGCGGCCACAGTAGATGCGCATTACGCAACGCCACCATATCCTACGTTATACAAAACGCGCTCCACCTCTCGACCGGAAAGCTCCGTTTCCAGCAAATCGACTGGGCGAGATCCTCCAAGCGCAGGAACCGGATACATAAGCCAGCGTCGCGCCTTCTCATCGTCACCGAACATTCGACTCGTTATATCCACTAGGCGCGCCAATCGACACAGACGTTCCGCTTCGTGTTTCGGCAGCGTGACCCTAGACTTCAGTCTTCGATTCATGGTCGCATCGCTGACCGACAGAATCCGCGCCAATGTCTTCTTGTCCAAGCCTATTACTCGCATCGCGCGGGTCAACGCGGCAGAGCTGATTTGTCGGCCTACGATGGCATCGTGGATTCGAAGCACGTCCGTAGTTCCGAGAATGCGCTTCGTCGCATTTTGCATGCTCAGACTCTATTCCGGGATGTATGAGAATAGGCGATCAAAATAGTCACGTATTCCGTGCATTCCTTCACCGCGCAAGAGGTCGAGCAGGCTGCGCCCGTCGAGTCGGGCGTCAGGACGGCGAACAATGGCTGGGATTCGATTGCGAATGACTTTCTTCTCGAGGATGTTCAAAAACCAAGACACGGCCTCGGGACCCGCCGTGATCAAGATATCTTCTAACTCAGGCTCTGTTAAGCCAAGTGTTGCGCGGATATGCAAGCGCGCATCGTCGCTAAGCTCGGCCAAATGAATCGCCTTTGGGATTTGATCCCTGAAGCAGCGACCTCAAGCGGCTACCACCCGACGTATGCCATATGTAGCACGTATTTATGAACCACTATTAGGCCGTTGATACCGTCTAACATACGATCGAGCGGCATTCGGTCGCCGAACGCGGCGTTAATCCAATTGGGCCAGTTGTCCGCTGACGTCTCGTCGAAAATCGTATGTAAGGCTCCAAAAATGCCGACCATGTACGAGATTCGTTCGAGTTGGCTAATCTCGAGACGCGCGAGCCCCGAGGCCTCAAACCAACTTTCGATCAAGTCCTCGGGAACCTGTAAAAAACGTGAACGATCTCCGGCATCGATCTTCCACCGTTCGGAGATCCTCCGAAAGGCCTGAACGGCTACACGTTCTATTCCGTGTGGAATATTGTTGTCCATCGTCACGTTCGTCGGCAACCTGTTTTTCTCCAACTGCACTTTCCCAATAATCAGGACACGTTAAAGCGACGATGATTAAATAGGAGATGCATTGGGCGAAATCACGCGTTGTAATGAATCAGCAACCTTCACGAATTGGCTTCTTCCTCAAGAATAGCTAAAGAATAAACTACAGCGTCTTCACCGGCCATTTGAATGAGCTCATCGAGTTGAAGCACTTTGATCCCAAACAAGGCGCGAATGTGCAATTTCGCATCATCGCGGAGTTCTGCCAAGGCTCATCCGCTAAAGGTGATCGGGACCGGTTGGTGGCGTTTCGCCGCGCGCATTGTAGTCGGCATCGGCAGCTCTTTCGCATAGGCGTGACCACTCGCGGACGTCCTCCACGTCCGGACCGAATGGAGCATCATACGATAGGCCGACTTCAAGAGCTAGTACCGCGGACCCATCGCGAGACAGAGTAAGCTGACCGCGGTAGGGTGCTAGGACAACGGTGACAACGTACTTGCCGCCATCGAGGCTGTTCCTCCAGACTATGTCGTCCTGGTTACGCTCCGCGCAACGATTAGGATCGCCTCGGTGAGTCCGACAGTATAGGCTACCGTCTTTGCCTTTAACAATCAGGTGCTCCGCTTTATGAAGAGTTTTTTCAAGCCATTTCGGATCGGACGTGACCCGGTATACCTTTTCTCCCATTACGGCTGCTGAGCGATCGCGTCGAGGTCGTTCATTGCGCGCTCCTCCATAATCCGCTGCCGGCGAAGCCTGATTGCGACGTGTATTTCGTGTCGGACTATTCTCGCAAAGGAAACAAGGCGTCCCGTTTCGGATGTTTTCGCGCACCAGTGAGCAACTAGGCGATCAAATTCCTCGGACGGCTCAAAGCAGTACACGACGCGTCCCTCGGGAAGTAACTCGCGCGCCACCACTTGTAGCTTGTTCAAGCGCAACCACGCGGCAAGCAAGAGTCGATCGACGCGGTGGATGGCGGCACGTGGGCCCTCTTGAGCGTGCTCTTCCATGACAATCCTCGCAGAGCTGCGCCGATCGATTGAGCCGCTACGCTGGGGGAACCAGGTCGGTAAACTAGCGCTAGAATCGCATATGTCGCCCGGGACGTTCAGTCCTGCGGGCATCGCACGCCATGCCATGGCGTGGTCAGCCGAAGAACCGCTTTGTACGCTCAGCTTGTGGCAACCACCCGCTATGAGAGGGCGCGAATGGCCCTGGCGCGTGCGGTCCGGCGCCGTCGCCTAAAGTTAGGGCTAACGCAGGAGCAAGTCGCGGATGCGGCACGGATTGTGCCGCGTCATTACCAAAAGCTAGAAGCTGGCGAAGTCAATTTTAGCCTGAAGACCCTAATTCGCATGGCCGACGCCCTGGATTGCGACGTGGCGAATCTATTCAAAGGGAGCTAACTGGACCGGTCGTCCAGACGTGGATTCCCGGATTCAGGGTGAACTCAACAGGAAGTACCGTCCGAAGCAAAAATGCCAGCCGAGCGTTTACAACAACTTGGAGTTCGCGACTTGAATGTAAGACGGCATGCGCGTGGCATCGTTAGTGCGGCGAAAATAAAACCGCGAAAGTTGTCCCGTTGAGCGCGGCAGTAGTCGAGCGATAGGGTGCGGCTTCAACGCTTACAGATCATTAAATGGCGCAACTTCCGCGACGTAATCATTGATTTGCCGGCGGACACCAAGATAGTATGCCTTGTTGGCGAGAATGGCTCAGGCAAAACGGGGCTTCTGGAACTCGTTGCTCAGCTAGCAGAGCGTGCCGGTCTTTCGACGGGGATAGATTTACCACGTGGCGAGCCGCTACGCGAGCCGCATGAGTTACATGCGGTATTCGATCTGTCGGAGCAGATCGATGTGGTCGCCTCCGATTTGAAAAACATTGCTAACGTGAACGCATCGCGATGGGATGGTAAACTTTCGGTCTCCAGTCAAAACAGCGCCTCTGCGCCCAAAACTAAGGTGCTAGCTGGCGGCCCATCGGAGGAGCCAGCGCAGCTAGAGCTTGGCTCAGCAATTGCACAATGGTGCCGTGCGAGTCAGGACCCTTATTATCTATCAATTGATTCAGAACGATCCTATCCAACGCTCGGTCTAAACGTCGGGCAAATGGCCGAAGCATCGAGGATAGACTGGAATTCGCTTGATCACCGGAAGCGACGATCTCACGCGTCGAGCCGTAGTCTGTACGGGGAATGGCAAAATTATCTTGTTGCGCTTTCGCAAAAAGCCGCAATCGCGCTTTCACGTGAGGCGTCTAAAGCGCAGACGGAAGGCAGAACGCTTCCGCTATTTATCGATCCCCTCACGTCTTACAGAGAGAGGCTGACCAAAATTCTGCCGCACCTGACGCTCGATTCGGCGGACTTAGAGAATGGCGTTCTGTTTCGAACCGGCGATCAGCGGCTTCCGTTATCAAGCCTGAGCTCTGGCGAAAAAGAAATCGCGTTCATTGTGGGTCAAATCGAGCGCTTTCAGCTCCAGAATGGCCTGCTGTTGATTGATGAGCCAGAGTTGCACTTGAACCCGAACCTGGTGCGGTCGTGGGTGTCGTTCCTGGTCGACAACGTTGCCAGCGGGCAAACCTGGTTAGCGACACATTCACATGAAGTCGTTGAGAGCCTCAAGGCGTCGTCGGTCCTGATGCTCGAGAAGGAGCCGAAGACTAACGCGGTTCGGAGTGTAAAATCGTTCCAAAAAAAACCGACGGCACGAATCTTGAGTGATCTAATGGGCGCGCCGGGTTTTTCCCTTATCAATCGAGTCTTCGTGCTGGTTGAAGGCGAGCACGGTCGCAACGAAGACGAGCGTTTCAAAAAGATCGTCTGTGATGGGGACGACGTCTACTATGTTGCAAGCGGCGGATGTGAACAGGTCGCTACTCGCTTCAAGGCACTTCAAACGTTTTCGAATGAGACTGGCGAGGGGTTAAGGCTGTGTGCGGTTGTTGACAGAGACTTTCGCTCTGATGAGCAATGCCATATGCTCGCCGAGGGCGGCATTCACGTCCTCGCGTGCCATGAAATCGAAAATCTCTACTTACAGCCCTCAGTTGTAGAAGCACTCAGACAGCGGAACGAAGTCGCGGGCACGGCCGACGAAATCATTAGGGCGGCTTCAGATGCGTTTGCCGGCGTATGGATCGTCGATAGATCGGCCAGTCGGACTACGGATTTGAAGATAAAGGTGCCGGATCTGTGGGACGCACTTCGAGGTTCTAATTTCTCCGATCTCGGCGAGCAAGTCGCGGGAAACATCCTGCTTCATGAGGCCGGGGATAGCGAGGAACGTAAGGCATGCAAGGATATTTTGTTAGCATCGATCGCCGGATACACTGAGGCCCGAAACGGTGCCGCTTTGTGGAAGTCTTGTTGTGGAAAGCAGGTCGTACATCGCGTCGCTCAGCTGCTTGGATTTGGAGATAGACAAACATTCGTCGCGAATGTCTTGGGTCTATGGAAAGCTGGAACCGTTGCGCACCCCGTCGAACTCGAAAGCCTGCGAGAGTATGTGGCATCTAAGAGACCGTGACGTTCGGAATTCGAGCCAGCCGAAATGAAGCCTGAGGATTGGGAGAGCTTCGGCTTTGAGGAAGTGCACGAGATCGTTCCGGGAAAGATATACGAAGTATGGGCTGCCTCGCGCAACTTTCGGATTTGGATTCGAAAACGGATATACGGCGGGTCTACGTTACCTTATGATTCCACGATCGACGAATCGATCGATTTCGACCGTGGCCTCAAAGTGTGGACTAACGCGATCCATGTGCCAAATAGGTTGCTCGGGCAGACTGCTGAAAGCGCTCTGCGCGACGCCGCACGCTGGCTGGCAACTTATGCCGGCGTAGATCCAGTTAGCCGATCGCGTACATACGATGCCGAATCCCGCGATATTATCTCTTACGCTGCGGGTCAAGGCGGCCTTCTCGTTCTTTCATACATCTGCTCGATGAGTCTAGTGGTTCATCCGAGCGCCTACTCCGGCGAACGATTTGCGGAAGATGAAGAGCGCGGTATAATAGGTTCCGCACGAATGCAAGTCGGGTTGAACTTTCCCTACTTGGAACCTGAAAAGGGCGTAAACCTGACAAACGGCTTTCAGGTAATCACTGTGCCGCGTCGAGGGGAGCCGCCGCCAGATTATCGTGAGTACTACAGGTTCCAACGAGATGGACTGTTCGTTTTGCTCCGCGTTTCGCCAGACGACATCAATGAGGATCAGCAATATCGCGATTCTGATCGCGTCATTGGACTCAATACACTGACGTCAACGCTTACGAAGATGTCATTGTTTGCCGCCGCATTGTCGAAGGCTTATGACGTTGAAACGACGGCGACCATGCGCGTGTCAGGCCTCGCGAATCATCGCCTTGTTGACGATACGGCGGCTAACTTGGTATTGCTGCCGCAACTACAGGTATCGCACGAGGATCTAGTCGTCGGAAAGTTTAGCGGCACGCCGATGGAGTTTGGTAAGGCTAGATTCACTTGGGCGGCCGATGTCTTGGTGAAGTGTCTCAGACTGCTTAACTTTCCCGGCTCGCACGAAACGATGCGAAACGTCGTTACCCACCTTCAAAAGGAGCTGCGCTGATTACTATTGATTCGGCGCGAGAGCGGGTTAGCGGCTAATCGTAGGACGCCTTGGGAACTGTTAGCTGCATGAGAGACTTGCCAAACCTTCCAAACCTGGTCGATGTCCTATGTTCTTCAGACAGGGAACGAAGTGTTCAGCGCAGGGATGTCAAGTGCGTAAAGCTATCAAAAGTACTGGAAGAGATGCGGGAGTGGCTCTTACGTTGGAATTGAACGGGTTCTGCATTTCTCGCTAGCGGCGTGCCGATTAGTTCGGCGAAGTCGTGCTCAGTCGCGTCCTATCACCGCCTCCCCCAACATCTATCGACCCAACAGCGCTAGCAAGGTGCAACGGTCGGCATGGGACTTGGTATCCCGTATATAGAAAAACTTTAAGGCCCACTAGTAAAGCCTGGAGTTCAGCTTGCGGCGAACGTACGACGATCTCAACCGCGAACAATTGATTGAAGTTCTCAAGCGTCGCGATCGCGAGCGCAAGCTCGGCCTCGTCTGGGAAAGATCGGAAATCGAACCCGAACGTACGATCAACTCCGACTTTCTCATTCTTGAAGCAGATGCGGCTCTCTCGGTTGGTGGCGAGGGGCGCTCTAATCTCGTCATCGAGGCAGACAATTACGATGCGCTTCGCTGGCTGCGAACGACCCATCGCGGAGCCATAAAATTCATCTACATTGACCCGCCTTATAACAGCGGTAACAAGACGTTCGTTTATAACGATAATTACGTCGATCCTGAAGACAATTATCGTCACTCGAAGTGGCTTGAGTTTATGTATCAGCGATTGACGTTGGCTCGCGATCTGCTCACGCCGGATGGTCTGATTTTCGTTTCCATCGACGACACAGAGATGGCGAGATTGCGGCTTCTTATGGACATTATCTTTCCCGGGAATTTTCAGGCCTGCCTCGTTTGGCAAAGCGATGGAACCGGAGATAACCAAGCCCCCTTCAAGATCAAACATGAGTATATATTCGTTTATTCGCGCGATCGGGAGCAGATGGTTGCGCCGCCGGTTCTTGACCCGAACATCGATGATGAGAGTAAGTTGTTCAATGAAGAGAAGCGAAACTCTATCATTAAGAACGGACCTAAGAATCCCGTAAGCTCACTCGTGATACCGGCTGGCTTTCCGGCGAACTTCGCGGCCGGCATCATCGAGGCGAAAAGCGGCGCCAAAGAGTGGCCAAAGCATGACGACCCGATCGTTGTTCAAGACGGCAGGGTCGTCAACGATGTCGTGGTCCGAAGTGGATGGTCGAGCAAGAAGCTCTATGAGCGTTTTGTAGCGCAGGGCTTCGCGCCGGTGATTGATGATCGAAATCAAATGACGTCGTTCGAATTAACGAAGAGCGGCGCCATTGAATACTTCAAGCCTCGTCCGGATGAACAGTCATACGTTATTTCCGTAATTCGTAACGTCGGGTCAGTGCAAAAGGCCAAAGGCGACCTCCTTCGGATGGGGATCAATTTCGACTTCCCAAAGCCTGTAGGTCTGATTCAGTACCTCCTACAGATGGTGCCAGGCAAGGACTTCATCGCATTGGATTTCTTCGCTGGAACCGGAACGACGGCAGAAGCCGTGGCCCGTCTTAACAGAGATGATGGTGGCACCCGGTCTTGGATAATGGTTTCCTCTACCGAAGCGACCGTGGACGAACCGGAAAAAAACATTTGTCGAGATGCCTGCGCCAAACGCCTGCGAGCCTATTTCGAAGGCGAAGGGGAGATCGCCGGGCCTAGTAATGGATTTGCGTATGCGCGCCTGCGCAGGGTACGCGTCGGAGATGTTGACGAGTTTCTCGGACCGCAAGATGCGTGGCGCTGGATTCAGTATGCCCACTGCATTCCACCCTCGAAATACGATAAGACAAGCCTTGTGCAGCAGGCCGACACTGGGGACCTAGTGGTCCTTTACGTCGATCGGGCTACCGGTGCAGCGATACAGGAAACCGCAAAACGTGTGAACGGTAAGCCGGCTATTATCTATTCGTGGACGCCGGGTCGCTTTACAGATGCGTTGGCTGAAAAGAATGCTGAGGTTCGCGCAGTCCCAGCGTTTTTCGCGGATAGGCTTGCGCGATGACAGTCGTCCTTAAGGCATTTCAGGAGCGACACGTTGACGCGATAGTCGAAATTGTCAACGATACGGCCGAGAAAATTCTCGAAGTTCCGGAGTCTCGAACGAAGATCGCCAATGCCCAGGGCTGCATCTTGCTCGAGGCGCCCACTGGAAGCGGAAAAACTCTTACGATTGCCGAGGCGCTAACCAGGATGCGAACTGGAGTTCCGACGCTCGCTTACGAAAAACGACGTGTGATTTGGTTTTGGTTTGCGCCCTTTGCCGACTTGGTTGATCAGACGATCGCGGCAATCCGCGAAGAGACAGACTTGACGGTGCGCGATCCGCGCGATGATCGCGAGGCAATAATAACTCAGGACGGCGACGTGTTCGTTTCGACGTGGCAGAGTGTGGCGGCGAAAGATCCGAAATCCCGTAAGATGCGCGATGATACCGAGTCGATGCCGTCGCTTGACACGCTCATCGGGAGATTGCGAGACGACGGCTATTTCATCGGTGCTGTTGTCGACGAAGCGCATCAGAACTTCAAGACGGCGCCGCAGGCGCTTTCGTTTTACATCGACACCTTGGAGCCTGATTTCACCATCATGGCAACGGCGACGCCCAACGACGCTGACCTAACGCAGTTCCAGCGTTTGGCGGGAATTACACGCGTCAGCCGCCTTTCTGTCTCGCGTCAAGAAGTCGTCGATGCCGGGCTCAACAAAACGGGCATCAAAGCTTTCTACTTCGCAGCAGCTGAGAAGGACGAAGCCCTCATCGACTACGACGAGGTAGCGATTCTATCCGGCGTCGAGCGACACAACCAAATAAAAGAGGCGCTGAAGCGCGAGGGAATCTCTCTCACACCACTTCTACTCGTACAGGTAGAGAACTACAACGAGGGCGTGGATCGGGCGAGAGCGGCCCTAATACGTACGGGAATGCCTCCGGAAGCGATTGGTGTCCACACGGCGCAGGAGCCTGATAAGAACCTCCGCGCGATCGCCTACGACGAAACGAAGGAAGCCCTCATCTTCAAGATGGCGGTTGCCACCGGATTCGATGTTCCACGAGCTTGGACGCTCGTCTCACTGCGATCATCGAGATCGGTGTCTTTCGGTCTTCAAGTGATTGGCCGAATAATGCGCGTGCATATGCGTCTACAATCGAGACCGCACGGAGAGAGCTCGCTGCTTGACTACGGACATGTTTTTTCGCGGATGCGACCGCGCAAGCCGGTCTCAGGGGAGCTGCTGAGCAAATCAAGGCGATTGCGACGGAGATCAGATCGGTTACCGATGATGTATCGATCGTCGAGATTGGTACGGGTCGCGTAGCACTAACCGATCCTAGCGGCGGGTTCGCGGAGATACTCTTCCCGGAGCAGGAGCGCGTTTCGCAGGATCCGTCGCTTCCGTACCTTCCTTCGACCGATCAGCCCGGCGAGTTTGTTGGCGCACTATTCGGCCTTGTCGAGCGGGTGGAAGCTGAAAGCGAGCAGCTGCGGCACGCGGCCGGCGAGGAGAGAGCTGGCGAAGCGCCTTTTAAGTATCAGCTCCGGAAAGACATTACGTTCCCGTTACAGCTGATGCGGGAATCGATGCCAACCGATGTATCGGGGCTCGAAGAATGTATTGCACAGCGAATCCGTTTCGATGAAGCCGTGCTTAGCCTGATCATGAGGGCTAAGGGCAGCGTCACAATGACGGAAGAAGATCTATTCGTCGGGTTCCGTCAAGAAGTTGAACGGAAATTTGCATTCTCGTTGGACAAGGCTGAGGCAGCGGCTCAGATCGCGTTTAGATTCAACGATTCTCTCGATCCACGCGACCTAAAGCGCGCTCTGATAAAACGCATCCGTGATGAGCTTCAAAAGAAGGGCTATGAGGATTATCCTGATGATGTGCTGCGACGAACCGTTGACGTGGCACTTTATCTGAACAACAATTTGTTGAGAGATGCTTGTAAGGAGTGTCTCAGCATGAAGGTAGAGTCGCAGCCGGCAGAACCGATACCCGGCTACGTGGGATCGAAGATCCCCCTGGAACCAGCAACGAAGGGCATTTACGCCGTATTTGGTCCCCGGATGAACGATTGGGAACGCCGCTTTGCCGAAGAGATCGATAAGGACTCAACTGGGACGGTTCTCTGGTGGATAAAAAACGTTGAGAATGCTCGCTGGGCCTGCCGCATCGTGCGCCCAAGTGGTAAGAATTTCTTTCCGGACTTTCTCATCGGCATCGCGGGACGCAAGAAGCTGGACAACGTCGCACTCGCTGAGGTTAAAGAGCGAATAGAGTCATTTGATAGTCTGGAAAAGACTCGTGTCGAGCACAAGGAATACGGCTCCGCACTGATGGTTACGTGGGACGACGCGAATAAGAAGTGGTATATCGTTGATTACAATCCCGCAGTAGACAAGAACCAATTGAGCAAGCAATTTGACGTCCAGGAGTTCCGACTGCTCTAGACCTAACTGTAAGCATGCTCGGAGAGCCGCCGCTCGGCACCGGCGCGCGTACCTAGAGTTTCAACCACAGAGAGAACGTGGCGCGACTTCTTGAAGGCGGCTCGATTTGGCACGCATTGAGGCGGATTGGCGGATCCGCGACGGTTCGAGAGGGCACACTCAATAGCAGAACATAGCCTTATGAAGTAGGTCGACGGCTCTTAGTGCTATGCTTGACGGGCGATGTCTAGCGCCCAGCCTCCACATCGGGTTAACGATTGGCTTCTGTCCCTTTGGACCGAATGGTCTAAGCACGTCACGGGCGGCCCCGTAACCGCGGCCTTATTCTTCCTGAACGTCGTCATTGGGCTTGCGACATTTTGGTTCCACGATCGCATTCTTACGTGGTATCTACTGTGGGCGTCCCTACTGTGGATTACTATTTCAGTTTTCTTGGCAGCCTTCCGCTTACACGGCGGGGCTCACGCTGAGGTCGCTGGTCTACGGGCTAAGCTAGGTGACGCGCGTTCGGAGCTGCAGGCGGAGCGCGATGCAAAAACTCCAAAACTTCTTCCGACATTCGAGCGCCTAGTAGTCGCAAGCGATGAGATCAAGGATTGGCGATACAATAAGAACGTAAAAGGAAGCCTGGTTGTGGCGATGATTGCCGTTGCGAACGACGGAGCCGAAAGCGTAGTTCGGCGTTGGGAGATCCACCTCTCGGTGAACGGCGTGCCACTCCTCGCTGTAACGATGCGCCTCGGCACGTGGCAACAGCTAGAGGTCAGCACGAAGATCGACCATAGTAAGAATCCTCCCGAAGCCTCCATGACCACATATGCATCAAACTTGGACATCCACACTCTTACGGCAAAAAAGAGTCACGCGCGGCGATGTCAAGCATGGACTGACTAGCGAGCTTATGACGGTTCCGGCGGGGAACGACAAGATCACCGACCCATTCGTCCGTTGCGCGGGTCACCTGGGCAAATCGAATGAGGCGAAACTTGACCTCGCCGCTGAAGCGGGCATCATCTCGAGAGAGGACGTTCTGTACTAAAATTAGGCGCGATGTCAATAGGAGAGACGAAACGAGACACCGCGTAAAATGGGAAAACGGTGCCAACGCACTCCGCGTGTACACAAAAGTGGCTTTGCCGCGAACCCGCTAAATATTATTAGCGGCGGCATGCCGCGTCGGGCGCTGAGATGTCGCGCGCCAGCGTACCGACAGGGGGCGAACGATAGCGCCGCAGGGTGAACTGGAGGTTGCGAATAAATCGCCGTTATCTTGGCAGAGAAAAAAACGAGCCTGAAGACGCTGGCAGTGAACGTTGGTCCGGATACGGTTGCTGGAGCGCGCCATATTGGTTCATCGAGAAGGAACCTGGCGGCAGTGATGATCCTGAAAACTATGCTTCGTGGCTGCGTGCTCTGGCGGTTCAGATCTGTCGATGGCCGAGTGACGACTTGAAGAACCAGGGGTGGACCGAGGCAAATGGATCTCAAAATGAGGCCGCCCTCGAACCAACGTGGCGCCCCTTGATAGCGTCGTCGCCGGCGTTTAAATCGGACACTTAAAGACGACTCGGAGGCTGTGTGACGGTATCAAGCCGAGGAGTGGGGATCCGTGCGCGGTGAGACTTTTGTCGAACTGTCCGGAGTCCCCGCACCGTCGGTAAGCGCGACGATGATTTGCGATCACTCAATGTTGAAGACCGCATTGGGAAGATCTGCGCAAAAATTGTACAGAATCGTCAAAGGTTTGTTGTTATGTAACGGTGAGTGTTTATCCGGTGAACAGCCAGCCTGACATCTGATACCGGTCGCGGAGAGCCGGCGGGAACCTAATGCTCAACGGACCGTCAAAAAAATTGACATTAGTTTTCGAGTGGTAGACCACCCAAATGCCGATGGAATGTCCACGTCGTTCCGGATGATTGGGTAGGAGCTCCGGGCACTCACGTAATCGCGAGCGCGCGATCGCGGAACGAGCCACCGATCCCCATGCGTCTAAAAAAGGTTAGGCTCGACCGCGATGGATTGCAGAGCCAGGGGCGATCTAAACTGATCCCAGCAGAAAGCCTTCGAGGGTTGCTGTGTCCAGTGAGCCCGGATTCCAACCGGTCAGCCGAGCACGAATTCGTTCGGCTCGGAACTCCCTATGGAGGTCTTGAAGGCTATTTAATCCACGGGGCTGGCAGTGAACACGGATGGAAAGCGAGGTTCTTTCGGATTCTGTTGGACCGGTTCAGTTCGGTCAATTAGACAAGTCCGTGAGCGCGTACTTCAGACTCATCCGAATTTGCGCCACTATACTGTCTGCAATTCCCAAGATCGTGCCGATCTCGTGTCCCAAAGGAAAATTGGTTTATGGACCGCGGGGACACTGCCGTTGAAAAGTGGGGGGGATGGGCCAACGGGCGAGTCGAGTTCCACGATCGGGGGGGGAGCGAACTCGAAGAGCGTTGCGCTGAGGAACGACACGCTGGTCGTCTGTGGTCGTGGTTTGGGGCAAGAACACTTAACCCGAAAGCGGCTCAAGGATTGCTTCGAAGTTACACGTGAGGATGCCGGGAAGCGGTATGATCCCCAAGTAAACGTTCCTCTCCAAATATCAATGCTTTTCGATGCGCTTTTACGAGAACGGCACTGGTATGACGAGCTGAATTCTCTTGGTAAAGAGGTCGATCGGCGAAGAACCTGTCTCGTCAAATTCTGTGGCGATGAACGTTTCTCGCGAGACGCGGAACGCGCCGATTCCAGTATCGACAGTGCCCTTTCAATCCTCGCACGCTTTGGCCGTACTCCGTCATCGGTCATTACGCCCGAGACAGTGTTGACGAGTTTACGAGAGAGTATCGCCGTAATGCATGATCTGGCAGCACGGCTCGACGAGGTTCCGCTCAACGCGGAGGAGCAGCAAGAGGCTCGCCATCATCGTGTGCAAGGCCGGCCGCGGCCAACGGAACAGCACGACCTAAGGCGGTTATGGATTGCTGTCGAGCACCTCTCCGATTTTTTGGGGTCGGATCAAACAAAACTTGCCAGCGGATCACCACTCTTTCTGACGGGGCAGGCTGGCGCGGGTAAAACCCATTTGATCTGCGACGCTGCGGATAAAAGGCTTAGAGAGGATGCGCCCGCGCTAGTCTTTCTCGGCCAGTGGTTTTCCTCAGGAGATCCGCTGCAACAGATGGTGCAGAAATTTCATATCGACTGTCAACCCCCGGCCTTCTTAGAAGCGTTGTGCTCCATCGCTGAAGCGCATCAGCGGAAGGCCCTTTTGGCCATCGATGCTCTAAATGATTCGGATCCCAGAAGAGTCTGGCGAGACAATCTCGCTGGCCTTCTAACGGTATTGTCACGTTATCCCTGGATCAGTGTCGCTGTATCATGTCGAAATTCATACATCAGCGAAACCATTCCGGATGGCGTCGTCGCGGAACGAGTTGTCATCGCGGAACATCACGGATTTGGCGAACAGACGCATGAAGCAGTCCGGCGATACTTTGATCATTACAATGTCGCGCGGCCTCGAACGCCACTCGTGATGCCAGAATTTCGAAACCCTCTATTTCTGCGATTGTACTGTCGCGCCCTGAGCCATAAACCGGATTTACCGTTGGGTTCAAGTGTATTGACCGTTTTCGAAACGTTTCTTGACGCCGTTGATGAAATTCTGAGTCGACCTGATCGTCTAGATTACAACCGGACATTGCGTCCACTTCTGCGATCGATTGATGCCATCGCGGCCGAAATGATTACGCAGCGCGCGCGCCGCATTACAACGTCCCGTGCGTTAGAGATAACGGAAGAAATTCTACCGGGACGTCCCTGGTCCAGGTCCATTCTAAATGGCCTTCAGGCGGAAGGCGCGCTCATCACGGAGCCTGATTATACTGGCACCGAATGCGTGAGTTTCCAATACGAGCGACTCGGTGACTATCTCCTCGCCCGAATGCTTCTTAATGAAGTGCCGCGAGCCGGACTTGTAGCGGCGTTTAGCGGCGGAACCCTTGCTGCATATGCGGCCGGCTCGCCGTGGGATTCGGCTGGTATACTTGAGGCGCTTGCAGTCCAGTTACCGGAAAAGTACGGCGTCGAGCTACACGAGGTTCTGCCTCGCGTCGGCTTTGATACGTTCGCGGCAAGTCTCATTTGGCGTCGTAGCGACGCATTCACGAAATGCGCACTAGATACAGTTACTGACGCCCTGCATCATTCTCCCGTGCCGGAACCGCTTTATGATGTGTTTTTCGCGGTTGCAGGCTACGTCGGACATCCATTGGCGACTGACTTTTTGGATCGCTATCTTTCAGCTTTCTCGATGCCCCGTCGAGACGCCATTTGGACGAGCTATGTCAATGACATAACGTTGGATGCTCAGGCGCAACAATTAGTCGCTTGGGCAACGGCAATTGAGCCAAGCAACGAATATAATCTCGACTCTTTGTTTCTCGTGGCGGTCACGCTAGGCTGGCTATTAACTGCGTCGAGCAGAATCATTCGTGACCGCTGTACTAAGGCCATAATGCAGCTGTTAACCGGTCGGCTCGACGTAGCGTCTCGTCTCATCGCACACTTTGCGAATGTCAACGATCCGTACGTCATTGAGCGAGTAGCAGCGGCATGCTATGGAGCAGCAACTCGAACGCCAGAAGGAGTGAATCAGCTCAGCGCAACGGTATTTGAGGTCTTTTTCGAAGAGCCGCGAAGCCGCCGGTCCATATTTTGACCAGGGATTATCTGCGACAAATCGTGGAACTCGCAGTCCACCGCGGGGCGCGCTACTCGATGGAGCGCGTACGGCCACCGTACGGAGCCCCATTTGACGAACCACCTCCAGCAGCGCGTCTACAGGAAATCTGCGATCGCGAACGTCCTGGTTACCTTCCAGGGCTTGGCTCCATATGGTTCTCCGTCATGGACCACGATTTCGGCTGGTATATAATCGGGACGAACTCTGGTCATTTCGACTGGTTTCCATTTAGGCTCGGTGAGCAGATACCGCCGACTAGAGACCAGACGATCACGAACTTTGAAGCTGATCTCAACGAGGAGGAACAAGTAGCGTGGGCCGTTTTTCGGGAGGCTGAAAGGAATAGCATATTTCGCGCCATCGTGGCACGTTTAGTCAGAGCGATGAAGTTGACGATATCGAAGCGCCAGTAGTACTCGAGGAGGCAGAGTCACGCGCTAGCGATCCAATTGTTACTGTAGCTGAGGAAAGCTTACGCTCGACGCTACGGCCGCACAAGTTAGAGGTTTTTGAATCTGAAGTTATGCCTGCCATCGGGCGCAACGAGAACCGGCCACGTTTTGATCTTGCATTGGTGCAGCGCTTCGTTGTCAATTATGTTATAAATACCGGTTATGATACGGCTTTGAGCGATTACGATCAGACGATCGACTTTGACGAGCATTCACGTCAGCCGCGGAAGAAGGAGAGGATAGGCAAGAAGTATCAGTGGCAGGGCTTGCATGAGGCGCTTGCGCGCGTCGCCGACAATTTCGTGTTCAGAGGCGACTCGTGGTCTGACGATCCAGTGGAATTTCACGGACCGTGGCAGGTCAGCCGACGCGATATTGACCCGTCCTTTGTCGTTCGATCAGTATCGCTCGACGATCAGAATGAGGCATGGGCAAGGGTAGCCCCAGCTCTCGCGGCTCAAGCGCTATCCGGCAGTGCCTTGGACGACGCTTTCAAGGGACTTCTTAGCGACGAACCCACCGGATGGGCGGTACTGACCGCGGATCATGAATGGCAAGAGGAGATACCACTGGGTCGCGATCCCTATTCTCTAACGAGGCGCAATATTTGGGTTATGGTCCGGTCCTATCTCTTGCCAAGATCGGATAAGTCAACCTGGTACCAGTGGGCTCGACGACAAAACTGGTATGGACGCTGGATGCCGGACCCCGCCGAATCTCATTCGGTGTTTCGCGGGGAGATTTATTGGTCGCAAGCGTTCGCGGATTCCCTTGCTCCGTATTCGAGTGAATTTAGCCCCGAAACCAGATCGTCAATCGTATTGCCTGCTAGCTTGTTGCCGACGACGCTGATTTATACGGCCCAAGATGGTCGCGATGGTTCCTTGGACGATTCCTACTTTCTGCCGTTACCGACAGCTCCGCTTGCCCATGGGCTGCAAGTAGTGTGGCAAGGAGATGCAAGATCTCTACAAGATTCACGCGGCGACGACGTCGTCTTTTCGAAGCCGACAGGATCGGATCGCAGTAACGCTCTGCTAGTAAGAGGCAACGCAGTGCGAGATTACTTGGAACGAGAGGGACTGATGTTAACTTGGACGATCCTCTCGGAAGCGATGACGGTAATGCCGCATTTGGAAGGCGCAACGGATCGGGTCGTGTATTCGGGTGTGGCTATATCAGATGGAAACGACGTGGACATCGCGGTTCATCTTGTCGAAGAGGACGCCGTTGATGAGGGCGCAGACTCGCAAGGGCCAGACTACTTGTAGGGATTCGTCGTTCATAGGGATTTTAGGCCGACGGCAGTTTATGCCCGTCGCCCGACGGATGACTGGCTACGGCAACGGGGTATGACGCGCGAGGAGTGGGAGAGCTGGCGCGACGTGACAACCTAGGGTTCGAGCGCGCCTGAAAGGATGGAATGCCCGCGAGACGGCGAGGTTCCGGGTGCCACGATCTAGGGGTGCGTTTACAGGTGGAGTAGACATAACTCGTGCGCGACCGTCATCGCGCCCAGCGCACGCAGATAAACGCGCCGTTCCTCAACGACGAATAAACCTGCGGGCGGCGCCGGCCATGAGTCGACGTCGATCCCCAGGCGGCGTAATGCGGGCGAGAGATCGCGATAGCGCTCGCCTTCGGCGAGGACGTGAACGCGAATGCCGGCCGCTATTGCAAAACGCAGCGCGCCCGAGCCAAATCGTCGCAGCGTTGTAGTTACGGCGCGGCGACACGCCGCGTCCGGCGCAGCGACGAGGTCGCGCGCCAGCGTATCCGACACCGAGCGACGATAGCGTCGCAGGGTGGACGTGACGTTGCCAGAAAATCAGCATTTATGTCCGAGATCGGCCCGGTCAATCTCATGAACGCCGTCGACAAGCAAGAGGCGCAGCTATCGCGCACGGCTTCAGACTCGATCGCGTCCCTCGCAGAAGGCGATGAAACCGGCGCGGTCGGTGAGATTCAGCAATTCAATCTGGGAGACGTCGCGCGCAAGGCCGGGCTGCAAGCGTTAGCGCGGCTCGATGAGCAGGCCGGTGCGACGCTCGGGATGCTCGATACCGAGGCTTAAAGCTTGGGGCCCCAACCTGGGAATGTGCCGCGATGGTCTTGCGATAGACCGTTTGGCAACGTTCCGCGCACCGGGACTGAGGGCTGACGAATTTGGATCGGGACTGCGTGCGGTGATGCGAGTGTCATTGATTTTTCCTTTCTTTTCCTTCGTTCTATCTACGTTTTGGGTTGAGGCATGTTTCGCACGCAGGGCTGAAACATTCGGTCACCTTGGACGGTAAAGGGGAACTCTATACGAGCCGAATGACGCGCAATGTCTGCTGAAGAGAAAACGCTGCAGTATCTGCAGCGCATCGACGAGCTCGATGCGAAGATCGGCGCCTTTATCTACGTTGATCGTGAGCGTGCGCTCGCGACCGCGCGCGGCCTGGATCGATTGCGCGAAGCCGGGACCGTCCTCAGTCCGCTCCATGGCAAGGTCGTTGCAGTCAAAGATCATCTTGCGGTAACAGGAATGCCGACAGTTGCCGGAAGCGAGATGCCGATCGACGATCTCGTTCCGCCCGAAGGTCCGTTCGTGCGCAGCTTGCGTGACGCCGGGTGCGTGATCATCGGCAAGACGCGCGCCACCGAGTTCGCGCTCGGCACCTACAATCTCGAGCGGCGCACGCCGTGGAATCCATGCGATCTCGACGTGCACCGCATACCCGGCGGCTCGAGCAACGGTTCTGCGTGCGCGGCCGCCGCCGGCTTCTGCGATTTCGCGATCGGCACCGATACGGGCGGATCCGTTCGTCAGCCGGCGGCGCTTTGCGGACTTGTCGGTTATCGTCCGATCCCGGGCGTGTGGTCGATCGGAGGCGTCTTTCCGCTCTCGCCGCTGCTGGATACGATCGGACCTTTGACGCGCAGCGCCCGTGAAACGGTGCAGATATTTGAAACGCTCACTTCAGAGCCGCCTACCCGAAGTACGCATCGATCGTCTGCGATTCGGACGACCGTCGCGCGTCTTCTTTGACGATCTCGATCCCGATGTGGAGCGCAGCACGAACGAGGCGATCGCCCGCCTCGAGCGCGCGGGCGTGCAGATCGATGCCGTCGATCTCCCGGAGCTCGATCTGGTCGATCCGGTCTTCGCGAAACTAATAACCGCCGATCTCGTCGCGACGCTTGGGCGCGAACGCGTTGAAAAGCATCTCAACGTCCTCGATTCCGTCGTGCGCCAACGGATCGCGGGCGGTCTCGAAATCACGGCCAGCGACTACGTTACGATGGTCCGCCGCTGTGCGTCGCTCGTCGCGGCTGCGGCAGAGCGGATGCGCGGTTTCGATGCGTGGATCACCCCGACCAGCCCGACAATTCCTTTACCAGTTGCCGAGTGCAAGACGCTCGACGCCGCCACCGCGTGGAATCGGCGCACCTTACGCAACACGCGGCCGGGCAACGTCTTCGGTCAGTGTGGAATTTCACTGCCGATCGGATCGCTTGGCTCGGCGCTCCCCGTTGGTTTGCAGCTGCTCGGAAGCGGTGGCGATGACGCACGCTTGCTGGCAATTGCGCTCGCCGTAGAGGATACGTTGCGTCACTAATGATGCTTGCTCGCGAGGGTGTACCGTCGAGCGTGCAAAAGGATTCCACATGAGCGATCAATTCATGGACGATCCTATTGCGGAGTTGAGGGACGCCGGCGAAGCCAAACAAGTAGCGGACGCAGTCAATGCGATCACCGCCGACTTGATTCGCAACGCCGCGAAGTACCCAGCGCAGGTGCGCGATCTCCCGCGATTGGTCACGGCCCTGGAGAAGTCGATCAAGAGTGAGAATTACAAGGACGCTTTGATGCGCGGTCAGCAGATCGAGAAACACCTCGAGGCCTTTACGCCGGCTGACGAACCCTCACAAGAAGCGAAGCTCGTCCTTCGCCATCGGCTGCTTATTCTCGCAAAGTTGATGCAGTAGCGCACGATGCGTGCCGTCGTCCAACGCGTGACGCGCGCACAAGTGCGCGTCGACGAGGACGTAGTCGGCGCGATCGAGGGCGGGCTGCTGGTTCTCCTCGGTGTCGGAGTTGACGATAGTGACGACGACGCGGTCAACCTGGCGCGAAAGATTGCGTCGCTGCGGATCTTTCGCGATGACGAGGGCAACATGAATCGCGACGTTTCGGAAGCCGGCGGTCGCGTTCTCGTCATCTCGCAGTTCACGCTTCACGGCGACGTGCGCAAAGGCAGGCGTCCATCGTTCATCGCCGCGGCGCGTCCCGAACAGGCCGGGCCGCTCTACGAGCGGGTCGTCACCGAGCTTCGTTCGCTCGGGCTCGTAACGGCAACGGGACGCTTCGGTGCGACGATGGCAGTCGAGCTGGTCAACGACGGTCCGGTCACAATCCTACTCGACACAAAGCGCTTGTTCTGAGGGGGAAAGGGCAAGACTCGAAAAGGGCGAACGCCCCCGTCCCACGCGTAATTCGGAGTCTCTGCCATGCCGGAACTTTCACGCCTGAGGGACGTAGCGGTCGTCGGTCCGCACCATAGCGGTAAGACGACCCTGATTGAAGCGCTGCTCGCACATTGCGGCGCGATTCCACGACGCGGATCGGTTCACGATGGGACAACCATCACCGATTTCGAGCCCGAGTGCATCGGGCACGCGCAATCCACGTGCGTCAGCTTCGCCTACACAGCCTGTGGCACCGTCGAGCTCAACTTGATCGACTGCCCGGGCTTCGTTGATTTTTTTGAGGAGACGAAGCAGGCACTGCTCGCAGCCGACGCCGCGATCGTCGTGCTCGATCCCGATCCGACGCGCATCATGCAGACGCAGTCGCTGATCGACTTCATCGAATCGCGCAAGATGCCGCATCTTTTCTTGGTCAACAAGATGGACCGTGAAGGCGCGGATTTCATCGGGACGCTCGCTGCGTTGCGCGACTCGTACGGATTGCACGTCATCCCCGAGCATCTGCCGATCGGCGCGGGTCCGGAGCTTCAAGGCTACGTCGATCTCGTCGATCAGGTCGCATATGCGTTCGATCCGGAAGGCAAAGAGCATCAAGTCGAGATCAACGACGGCGTGCGCGACAACGTGTCGCGCTTCCGGCGCGAGTTGCTCGAGGCGCTCGGCGACTTCGACGATACGCTGCTCGAGGAGCTGCTCGAAGACAAAGAACCCTCGAAGGAAGAGATCATCAAGGATCTCACCGAGGACGCGAGTCACGATCTCGTCGCACCCGTGCTCGTCGCCGCTGCGCTGAACGGCACCGGGATGAATGCGCTCGTCGCCGCGATCGAGCGGCTCTTCCCGGCGCCCGATACGCTTCCGCACACGACATCGACGGTCGAGAGATCAACGTGCGAGCCGACGGCCCGATCGTTTTGCAAGTCTGCAAGACGACGGTCAATCAGCAGGGCAAACTCTCCGTTGCGCGCGTTTTGACCGGGACGTTGAAAGCCGATTCGCCGCTCGTCGTTTCATCGCGCGGCAACGCGCAGGTCAGAATGAGCGGCCTGTATCGCCTGCAAGGGAAGAAACAGAACCCCGTGACCGAGGCCGGTCCGGGCAGCATCGTCGGCATCGCGCGCATGGACGGCGTCGGCACCGGCGACACGCTCGTCTCGCCGGGGACGGACATCGTCATGCCGACCGTCCCGCTTTCGGATCCGATGTTCGCCGTTGCGGTCAAACCAAAGGAAAAGCTCGACGAAGCCAAGCTCTCGCAATCGCTCGCGCGATTGATCGAAGAAGACCCGAGCGTTGCGCGTCGGACGCGCAGAGTTCACGAACGAGCTGCAGCTGCTCGGCAGCGGCGAGGTTCACGTCTCGACCGCACTCGAACGTCTGGCGCGCAAATACAACCTCAGTCTCGATGCAAGAGAGCCGGCGATCGCCTATCGAACGACGATCACCGGTGGGACGGAAGTGCACGCGCGCTACAAGCATCAAACCGGTGGACACGGCCAATTTGCCGACATCAAGATTCGTATCGAGCCGCGTCCGCGCGGTAACGGCGTGACGTTCGAAGACAAGATCGTCGGCGGCGTCGTCCCGCGCAACTTCATCCCCGCGGTTGAAAGAGGCGTTCGCGAAGCTCTCGAGCGCGGCCCGCTCGGCGGATATCCCGTCGTCGACTTGCACGTAACGCTCTACGACGGCCAGTATCACGACGTCGATTCGAGCGATCAAGCCTTCCGAACCGCGGGCTCGATGGCGATGCGCGACGGACTTCCGAAGTGCAAGCCCGTCGTGCTCGAACCGATCGTCCGGCTCGATGCCGAGGTTCCGAATGCGTACGCTTCCAGCGCCCTCTCGCAGGTGACGACGAAACGCGGGCAAGTTCTGGCATTCGAGCCCTCGGAAAGGACCGGCTTCCATCACATCGCCGCGTTCGTTCCGCAAGCCGAGCTCTCGCACTACATCACGGAGCTGCGCACGATCTCGCAAGGCCTCGGAACGTTCCGTTGGAAGCACGATCGCTTTGAGATCGCGCCGCAAAAAGTCGCCGATCAACTGATCGCAGCAGGCGCCGCTAGCTAGGCACAAAACGTCTCCCTCTAGAGGGGGGACCGCGATGCGTTTAGGACGGCGCGAATTTCTCGTTGGATCCGCGGCGGTTGGTGCCGCGTTTGCACTCCCGGCTCCGATTGCGGCTGCGGAAAATTGGATCGAGCTGCCGATGGAAAACGGAAAGCGGCCGCTGATGAAATACCCGCAGAAGCGGGTGATGATCGTGCAGTCGAGCCGGCCGGCGATTCTCGAGTCGCCGTTCGAAGTGTTCGATCGAAAGCGACATTACGCCGAACGATGCGTTTTTCGTCCGTTGGCACGAGGCCGGATTTCCAACGAGCGTCGATGCGACGAGTTTCCGGCTCAATGTCCACGGGTTGGTGAAGAAGCCGTTATCGCTCAGCATCTCGGATCTGCAAACGCAGTTCGAACCGGTCGAAATCGTCGCCGTCAATCAGTGTTCCGGAAATAGCCGCGGCCTCTTTAGCCCGCGCGTCGCGGGTGGAGAGTGGGCGAACGGCGGGATGGGCAACGCGCGCTGGAAGGGTGTGCGGCTCGTCGACATCCTCAAGAAAGCCGGCGTCGACGCGGGCGCCAAGCAAGTTTCGCTGCATGGGCTCGATCACGGCGTGCTTCCGGCAACGCCCCGCTTTCAAAAAGCCTTTGACGTCGATGTCGTGACCGCCAATCCCGACATGCTGGTCGCGTACGAGATGAACGGCGTGCCGCTGCCGCTCCTGAATGGATTTCCGGTTCGCCTCGTCGTGCCCGGCTGGTTCGCGACGTATTGGGTGAAGATGCTCTCGGACATTGAGGTCATCGATCACGTCGACGACAACTTTTGGATGGCGACGGCCTATCGCATCCCCGATACGCCGAACAACTCCGTGACGCCGGCTCAAACCGGCTACAAGACGATCCCGATCAACAAGATGCGCGTGCGTTCGTTCGTGACGAACGTTCAGGACGGTAATTTCATTTCCGGTCTCGATAAATCCGATCCGATGTATCCCGTATCGTTACAGCGCCGAGGTTCGCGGGATCGCGTTCGATGGGGGCAGCGGCATCAAGATGGTCGAGTTCTCCGATGACGGCGGGAAGTCGTGGACAGAAACGAAGCTCGGCCGCGATCTCGGAAAGTACAGCTTCCGCAGATGGTCGACGCGCTGGACCGCGCGCGCCGGCTCGGGGACGCACACGCTAGCGTGTCGCGCGACCGCGAATAACGGTGAAGTGCAGACCAACGTTGCGGTTTGGAATCCGGCCGGCTATCTCAAGAACAACATCGAGACCTATGAGGTGACGGTATGATGCGCACGATCGTTCTCGGCGTTGCCGTCGTGCTCGGCCTCGTCGCAGCCGGTTTCCCCAAGAGTGTGTCCGTGACGCTTCCGCCGTCGAGCATCATGTTCAAGCCGGGGCCGAATCTCGGGATCGTCGCAAGCGAATTGCCTCGTTTGTCATAACGCTGACTACGTTTATTTTCAGCCGGCGTTGACTCGGGCGCAATGGACCGCTGAGGTCAACAAGATGCGTGCGGCCTACAAGGCAACGATCGCGGACGACGACGTTCCCAAGATCGTCGACTACTTGATGTCACAGAACGGCAAGACCTAAGCCGAAGCCTCCGGAACAGGTAGGTTCCGGAATGTGGAAGACGGTTAGCCGGCCGACGACGCTGGATCAGGCGCTGCGTGAGCTACGTGATGCGCCTGTTGGAACGCGTCTCATAGCGGGCGGGACCGATCTCGTCGTCGAGCAGCAGCGCGGCGTCCGCCCGGCCGAGCACCTCATCGACCTCACCGGGATCTGGGATCTACGCTACGTGCGCCAAGACGGCGATATCGTTCGGATCGGCGCGCTCGCGACTCACAACGACGTCCTCCGCGAGCTAAATCTTCGTGATGCGTTGTTGCCGCTCGCGCAAGCATGTATAGAGGTAGGCGCACCGCAGATTCGTGCGCGCGCAACGATCGCCGGGAACGTGGTAACTGCGTCGCCGGCCAACGATACGATCGCGCCGCTAATTGCGCTCGGGGCGGAGATCGTTCTTGTCAGCGCTCTCGGGACGCGAACGCTGCCGCTCGAGGAGTTCTATACGGGTTTTCGCGCGACGGCGCTGCGTCCTGACGAGATCGTCCGTGAGATTCGCTTTCCGGCACTCGATGTGGAGCGACGCGGAATCTTTCTCAAGCTTGGCTTGCGACGCGCGCAAGCGATCTCCGTCGTCAACCTCGCGATCGTACTGCGTTTTGATGGCCTGAAGATAGAAGAAGCGTCGATTGCGCTCGGCTGCGTCGGACCGACGATCGTTCGCGCGCCGGAAGCCGAAGGCGTCTTGACCGGCAATACGCTCGCGCCTGCCACGATCGAGCACGCAGCGGAGCTTGCGGTCGAAGCGATTGCGCCGATCAGCGATTTGCGCGGCTCTGCCGATTACCGCCGCCGTACCGTGCGAGCTCTCGTCATGCAAGCGCTCGAGACGCTCAAGGATGGTGCGGAGGCCGACAGCTTTCCGGAAGATCCGGTTTTGCTCGAAACCGAAACGCCGGTTCGTGCCGCGCTCGAGTTCGACGGGCTGATCGAAACGACGCTCAACGGTGATCCGTGTACGCTCGAAAACGCGCAACACAAAACGCTGCTCAACGCGCTCCGCGATTATGGCTTGATCGGTTCGAAAGAAGGCTGCGCTGAAGGCGAGTGCGGTGCGTGCACGGTGTGGCTCGACGGGCAAGCCGTGATGTCGTGTCTCGTTCCCGCCGCGCAGGCGCACGGCGCGCACGTCACCACGATCGAAGGCCTGACTACCGGCGAGCGGCTTCATCCGCTGCAGCAAGCCTACATCGATCGCGGCTCCGTGCAGTGCGGATTCTGTATTCCCGGCATGCTGATGGCCGGCGCGAAGTTGATGGAAGAGCGCGCGACGCCGACGCGCGACGATGCGCAGGTCGCGATCAGTGGAAATCTCTGCCGCTGCACGGGCTACCGCAAGATACTCGACGCGATGGACGAGACGATCGTCAAGCTCGAAAAACCGCGCGTCGACGCGCTCGAGAAAGTCAACGGGACGGCGATGTATCCGGCCGATCTGATTCAGCCGGACATGCTGCACGCCGCCGCCGTTTTCGCGCATCGCGCGCACGCACGCATCCTGCGTATCGATGCGTCGGCCGCGCTGGCGCGCGCGGGCGTGCACGCTGTACTGACGGCACAAGACGTTCCGCACAACCGCTTCGGTTTGATCGAGGCGGATCAGCCGCTCTTGTGCGAGGACATCGTTCACTTCTATGGCGATCGCGTCGCGCTCGTCGTAGCCGATAACGCGGAGATTGCCCGCGAGGCGGCGGCGCTCGTCACGGTCGAGTACGAGGACCTTCCGCCGCTGACGGATCCGCGCGAAGCGATCGAGCCGGGCGCAAGGCGCGTGCACGCTGATCGCGACAACGTCTTGCTGCGGCAAAGGATCGTGCACGGTCCGCCGATCGAGGACGCGCTGCAAGCTGCCGACGTCGTCGTGGAAGCCACGTTCACGACGAGCTGGCAAGAGCACGCCTACCTCCAACCGGATGCGGCAATTGCGTATTGGGAAGACGAGCGTCTCGTCGTTGAGACTGCAGGTCAGTGGCTGCACGAAGACCGGCGGCAGCTGGCTGTCGCTGTTCTCGCTGCACGAGGACGACGTCATCGTTCGCTACGCCAAGATCGGCGGTGCATTCGGCGGACGTGAAGATCTTTCGATAACGCCGCTGGTCTGCGCTGGCCGCGTGGAAGTTGAAGCAGCCGGTGGCGATGACGTGGACGCGCGACGAGTCGATCATCGGGCATCACAAGCGGCATCCGTTCCGCATCACGACGAAGTGGGGAGCGATGCGCGACGGACGCATCGTCGCCGCCAAGACGTCGATGATCGCCGACGGCGGCGCGTACGCGTCAACCTCGGTCGAAGTTCTCAAGTGCGGATTGACGTTTGCGACGGGTCCGTATCGCGTCGAGAGCGTCGAAACCGACGCGTGCGTTACGTACACGAACAACATCCCGTGCGGCGCGTTCCGCGGATTCGGCGCGCCGCAAGCCCACTTTGCAGCCGAGTCGATGGTGACGCGACTCGCGCACGCGCTCGAGATCGATCCGATCGACATGCGCCGCAAGAACCTTTATCGCGAGGGTGATATCGAGCCGACCGGCGAGCCGCTTCCCGAGGGCGTCAGCGCGCAAGCCGTGTTCGATCGTTGCATCAACGAAGTCGGCGCGCGCATGGCGCCGTCGCGATCGTACGATGCGCACGTGAAGCGTGGCGTCGGAATCGCGTGCGGCATGAAGAACGTCGGGTATTCGTTTGGGTTTCCGGATCAGGCGACGGCGACGGTCGAGCTCAACGTTGCGGGTGAGAGTCTTGCGCGGCGGCGTCGGTAGCGATCGGAGCGGCCGAAGTCGGGCAAGGCTCGCACATGATCTTGCGCCAGATCGCGGCGAAGGCGCTCAATATCGATTTGAGCTTGATTCGCATGATCGTCGACGACTCGAGTTTGACGCCGAATGCCGGCTCGGCATCGGCGTCGCGGATGACGCTCTTTGGCGGACGCGCCGTAAAAGACGCGTGCGAAGCGGCGCTGGCGGCGTGGCGTCGTGGCGAGCCGCCGAACGCGACCGTGAAATACCAGCCGGGTGGAACGACGGCGCTCGATCCGCAAACGGGTCAAGGCACGCCGCACTTCGCTTACGGATACGCGGCGCAAGCAGTCGAAGTCGAAGTCGACACGCGAACCGGCGTGACGCGCGTTTTGCGCGTGATCAGCGTGCACGACGTCGGCCGTGCGATCAATCGTCAGCTCGTCGAAGGTCAGATCGAAGGCTGCCTCGCGCAAGCCGTCGGCTATGCGCTCACGGAAAACTTCATCTCGACCGACGGCAAGATCGTTACGCCGCACTTCTCGACGTATCTCTTGCCGACGGCGCTCGACATGCCCGCCGAAATCTATCCGGTCATTCTCGAGAATCCCGATCCGAACGGACCGTTCGGCGCGCGCGGCGTTGCGGAGATGCCGCTCATTCCGTTTGCGCCCGCGGTTGCGGCTGCGATTCACGACGCGACCGGCGCATGGGTCAGCGATCTGCCGATGACGCCGGAACGAGTCCTACGCGCGCTCGACCATCAGGTTCGAGATCTCGATCAAGTTGAGGTCGGGGTCGCGAACGTAAACGGAGCGGATCGGACCTTGGGCGCCGGTCTTGGGAACGGGTCCCAGCAGAATGGCGATGCCGTTCGAACGCAACGTCTCAATGACGGTATCGAGCGGGACCGAGGTGAGGAAGCAGAGATCACCTGATCCCGCCGTCGCGCGGTCGGCCTTCGGCTCGAATTCCTTACCGGCGACGTGCAGATTGATTTTCTGCTTGCCGAAGTGTACGGCGGTACGGCCCTCTCCGAACGTCTCGAATTTCATCCCGAGCACGTCGCAATAAAACTTGCGGGTTGCGTCGACGATCGCGCACCGTGAGCACGAGATGGTCGAGCGAATCGATGACGATCATGGGGCTCCTTTAGACGAGGGCACGAGCGAGCTCGTTGTGACGCTCGACGAGCGTATCGAGGTCGACACCAAGCGAGGCTTCCGTCGCGTACGCGGATCGTTCCCGCGATCACGCTGAGATCGACGTTGGGCGTGCGACAAAAGACGAGTGCTGCCAGCGGATCGTGCACGGCGCCTCCCGCGAAGTGGAGCGAATCGAGACGCACGCCGATGAAGTCCGCGGCCATGTTCGGGGCGAGATAGCCGATGTCGTCGCGGCCGAGCACAGCCGCGCCGCCGCGCGTTGCGAAGCGCAACGCATCGCGCGCGCGAAAGCGCGCCGGCGCCGTGCACGACGCGTTGCAGAAGCATCGCCTGCCGTGTCTCATCGAGCAGATGCGACGCATCGTTGGAGGCCGAGCCGTCGACGCCGATGCCGACCCGCATACCGGCTCTGGTGCTGCGCAAGAATCGGCGCGATGCCGGAACCAAGCCGCATGTTCGAGCTCGGACAGTGCGCGACACCGGTTCGCGACTGGCCTAAGAATGCGATTTCCTCGTCGTTCATCACGATTCCGTGCGCGTACCAGACGTCGGGCCCAGTCCAGTCCAGGCTGGCGGCGAGCGCAACGGGCCGTTTCCCAAAGCGTTCGAGACAGTACGTTTCTTCGTCGCGCGTTTCGCACAGATGCGTGTGCAGCGTCAAGCCACGCTCGCGCGCCAGCTGCGGCGCTCTCGCGCATCAGCTCGGTCGAGACCGAAAACGGCGAGCAGGGCGCGATGACGATGCGCGTCATGGCGAAGCGTGCCGGATCGTGATACGCATCGATCACGCGGACGCAATCTTGCAGAATGGCGGCTTCGTCTTCGACGAGGTCGTCGGGTGGGAGTCCGCCCTTCGATTGGCCGATCGACATCGATCCGCGCGAGGCGTGAAAGCGCAGGCCCATCTGGCGCGCGACGTCGATTTGATCGTCGACGCGCGCACCGTTCTTCCAGATGTAGCCGTGATCTGCGGCGGTCGTGCAGCCCGAAAGCATCAGCTCGGCGATCGCGATGGCGGTTGCCGAGCGGACGCCGTCCGGCGTGATGCGAGCCCAGATCGGATAGTGCGCGACCAGCCATGGAAAGAGCGGCGCGTCTTGTGCGATCGGGAGATTGCGCGTCAGCGTCTGGAAGAAGTGATGATGAGTATTGACCAGGCCCGGCAGAACGACCATCCCGCTCGCATCGATCGTCACGTCGGCGTTCGGCGGCAAACCGTCGCTCGGACCGACGTACTCGATCACGCCGTCGCGCACAAAGATTCCGCCGTCCTCGAACGTCCGATCGGCATCGTCGAAAGTCGCGAGAAGGCGCGCATTGCGCAGGAGAAGCGTCGTCATAGCGAAGATGGGCCGGATGCGGAACGTGCGATGACGATCGCCGATCTCAATGCGGCCGAGCGGGCTTCGTTCGTCGCGGCAGTCGGCTTCGCTTTCGAGGGCTCGCCGTGGATCGCGGAGCTCGCGTCGGAGCGGCGGCCGTTCTGCCGATCTCGACGCGCTGACGGCGTGCATGAATGCGATCGTTGCCGAGAGTCCGCTCGAGCGGCGCGTCGCACTGATCGCGGCGCATCCCGATTTGGCGGGCGGTCGCGCGCGAAGGGCGGCTGACGCGCGGCGTCGACCGGCGAACAGGCCTCTGCGGGTCTCGATCGGCTCACGCCTGACGGAGATCGCGCGGTTCGATACGCTGAATGCTGCGTATCGCGCGCGTTTCGGATTCCCGTTCGTCATCTGCGTGCGCGAGCACACGAAGAGCTCGATTCTCGAAGCGCTCGAGCAGCGCGCGCGCAACGATCGCGATACGGAGATCGCGACCGCTCTGCGCGAGATCGGCAAGATCGCACGTTTGCGCCTGGGCGGCGTGATCGACTGATGCCGTACGTCCTGGACTGGCTCAATCTGCTCGTGCGATGGTTCCATCTCGACCGCCGGCATCGCGTGGATCGGTGCCTCGTTTTATTTCGTCTGGCTCGACAACAATTTGCTGCCGGCAAAAGACCCTGCAGGATACCGCAGACGGTGTTTCGGGCGAGCTGTGGTCGGTGCACGGCGGCGGATTTTATCACAATCAAAAGTATCCGACCGGACCGAAGCGCGAGCCGCTGACCGAACATCTGCATTGGTTCAAGTGGGAAGCGTATTCGACGTGGCTTTCCGGGATGGCGATGCTTGCGATCGTCTATTGGTCGAGCGCGAGCACGCTGCTGATCGACAAGAGCGTGCTCGATCTCACGCCGCCGGAAGCGATCGGGATCAGCATCGCCTCGATCGTGCTTGGGATGGCTGGTCTACGACGCGCTGTGCAGGGTGCTCGAGCGGCGACCGGTTGCGCTTGGTGTTGCCGTCTACGCATTTCTCGTGCTCGCTGCATGGGGTCTCTCGCACGTCTTCGGTGCGCGCGCCGCGTACATTCACATCGGCGCGATCATCGGAACGATCATGGTTGCAAATGTTGCGCACGTCATCATTCCGGGCCAGCGCAAAATGCTCGCGCAGATTCGTCGCGGCGAGGAACCCGATCCGCGTCCGGGTTTGCTCGGCAAGACGCGCTCGGTCCATAACACCTACTTCACGCTGCCCGTGCTTTTCACGATGATCAGCAATCATTATCCGATGACCTACGGCAGCGCGTATGGTTGGGAAGCGCTGGCGGTGCTGAGTCTGGCGTCGATACTGGTACGGCAATTCTTCTTGCTGACGCACAAGCAGCGCTATGTCCCGTGGCTCCTGGTCGGGGCCGGACTGCTCGTCATCGTCGTCGCGCTCGCCCTCGCGCCGCGAACGACCGCGGTCTCGAAGACAGTGACCTTTGCTGAGGTTGCGCCGATTTTCAGCCAGCGCTGCGCAGTCTGTCATGCCGCGCATCCAACGCAGCCCGGCTTTAGTGCGCCGCCGGAAGGCGTGTTGCTCGACACACCCGAGCACATCAAGGACAACGCCGCGCGCATCGACGCGCAGGCCGTGCTCACGCAAAATATGCCGCTCGGCAACCTCACGAATATGACAAAGGACGAGCGCGCGCAGATCGGAGCCTGGATTTCGGAAGGCGCAAAGATCGAAGGCGCAAAGCACCCTGATGCTCTCGACGCACGTGCTCGATACTTCGCTCGGCGTGCCTGCGGCCGGCGTCAACGTCACGCTGTATCGCGTCGGTCGCGAACGCACGGAGCTTGCGCGCGGCATGACCGATGCCGACGGCCGCATCGCATCACCGTTCGGCGGAACAACTTGCATCGGGCTGGTACGAGCTTATCTTTGCCGTCGGCGCGTACTTTGCCGGCACGGAGCGGCAAGCGTTTTACGACGAGATCCCGGTCCGGTTCCGTATCGACGTCGGTGAGGAGCGGTATCACGTCCCGCTGCTGATCTCGCCCTGGGGCTATTCGACGTACCGGGGAAGTTAGGAAATCTTCGCGGCTTTGTACGCGGCCCAGCTGCCGTAGTGCGAGATGTCGGGGTACTTGCGTTCTTCGATGAGCTTGCGCGGATAAATCATCGCTGAAGCGGTCGAGCCGTCATCGAGGATGATCGCGCCTTCGTAGAGATCGGGCGGCTCGTTCGCGAGCAGATGCGCGTGCTGCTCGGGCGTGAACTCATAGAGCTCGCCCGCAATCGAGACGCCGCCGATCCCGACTTCGTAGATACCCGGATGCTGGTCGCGAACCGAATGCAGGCGGTATCGCGGGGCGGTATGCGCTTCCCGGACGAAGCGTGCATCGCCCAGATTCTTGTGGTCAGGCTGGCCGCGAAGCGCCGAACCGCAAATGAAGAAGGTCATCCGCGGTGGGAATTACGCCCTTAGGTCGCGGTCGACCTCGACGAGTGCGGCGGCCAGCGTTTCGACCCCGAGCTCGAGGTCCGCGTCCGAGGTTTTCTCGACGCCGACGTGACTGACGCCGCCGATGCTCGGAACGAAGATCATCGCCACCGGGGCGATTGCTGCGATGCACATCGTATCGTGACCGGCGCCGCTGGGAACGTCCATGCTGCGCTCGCCGGTTGCGTTCGCGGCGCGCCGAACTGCTTCGCGCATGCGCGGCGTCATGGGCGTTGCTTTGCGTCCTTCGAGTGCTTCGATCGAGGTCCGCACGCCGACGGGTCGATTCGGCTCGTGACATCGCATCGCGCAAGGTTTGCTCGATCGCATCGACGTGCGCGTCGTACGGCGAGCGCATGTCGACGCTGAAGCTGACGCGCGCGGGGATCACGTTCGTCGATCCGGGTTCGACCGTCAACCTGCCGACGGTGACGACGGCTTCGCCAAGTGCACGTGCTGTCGATTCGATCGCAAGAATAATTTCCGCGGCGCCGCCGAGCGAGTCGGAACGGATCGCCATCGGCACCGTTCCGGCATGACCGCTCTCGCCTTCGAGCGTTACGCGAAAGCGTCGCTGCGAAGCGATCGCCGTAACGATGCCGAGACGCGCGCCGGCGCGTTCGAGAATCGGGCCTTGCTCGACGTGCAGCTCTACGTAGCCGGCGACATCGTTGTTCGCACGTTGCGGTACGTCGCGCAGCAAACCGCCGTCTTCGTGCGCGAGCGCATCACCGAGCGTCGTTCCGATTTCGTCGGTCAGCGCGAGTGCGTGCTCCGCGGATGTGAGTCCCGCGAAAACAGCGCTTCCCAAACATCCAAGCGGAAAGCGGCTTCCCTCTTCGCCGACCCATGCAGTGGCTTCGATCGGATGCTCGGTCGTAATGTTGCGCGCGTCGAGAAGTTCGAGCGCGCACATTGCGCCGACGACGCCGTACGCGCCGTCATACGCGCCGCCGGTCTTGACCGTGTCGAGATGCGAACCAGTCAGAATCGGCGGCGGCATCTTTGCGTTTTCCCTCACGCCGAGCGAACAGATTGCCGACGCGATCTTGCGAGAGTGAGTAGTTGTTCGCGCGCGCCCAGCTCGCGAAGTGTTCGCGTGCGGCGCGTTCTTCGGGCGTTGCTAAGCCGCGATCGATCCCGCCTTCATAGCGTCCAAGAACGGAAAGCTGTGCGAGCCGCTCGACGATTTTGCTAATGGCGGGGCTCCGGCGGATGGTTCGCGATCCAATGGCGAGCGATGTCGACGCGCTTGCATACCCACACGTCTTCGTGCTTGGCGACGTGATCGAGGAAACGTTCGAGCGCTGCAGTGCGCGCCCGGGCGTCCGGCCAGACGGCAATGCAATCCGATCGACATCATCTTCGGCGCGGTTTTGCCTTCCCTATACAGCACGTCGAACGCGTCGCGCATGTATTCGAAATACCCGCTTGGCGACGAGAAACCGGGCGGTACGGAAAACTTCATGTCGTTGACGTCGAGCGTATACGGAATGACGAGATGATCTTTTCCGGAGACGTCGACCCAGTACGGTAGATCGTCGTTGTACGCGTCCGAATCATAAAGGAAGCCGCCCTCTTCGACGACGAGCCGGCGCGTATTCAAGCTCGGCGCATAGCGGCAATACCAGCCGTAGGGACGCTCGCCGATCGATCGCTCGATCGATGCAATGGCGCGCCGCATCTGCTCGCGCTCCTCGGCTTCGCTCATGTTCGAAAGCCGATCCAGCGCCAGCCGTGCGAGCACACTTCGTGTCCGGCGGTGCGAATCGCCGCTGCCGCTTCCGGATTGCGTTCGAGCGCGAGCGCCGCGCCGAACACGGTGACATTGAGCTTGCGCTCTTCGAAGATGCGCATCAAGCGCCAAAAGCCGGCGCGGCTTCCGTATTCGTAGATCGACTCGACGATGAGATCGCGCTTGCCGGGCCCGAGCGTCGCACCGGGAACTTCGGTGAGATAGGTCTCCGAAACGTCGTCGCCGTCGCCGATCGCGTATTCCGAGCCCTCTTCGTAGTTCATAACAATTTGGACGGCCAGGCGGGCGCCGTTTGGCCAACGCGGATGGGGCGGCCGTGCGCCGTATCCGACGAAATCGCGCATCGACGGGTTCGTTTCGGCAACGTGCCGTAGTGTCCGCCATGCTTCACGCAGTCGTTTCGATCGGGACGAACTCGACGCGACTCTTGATCGTCCGCGAAAGCGTCGACGGAAGACTCGAGCCGATCGTCCAGCATTCGATCGGTACGCGCTTAGGCGCAAACCTCAAAGGGACCGGACCTCTCGATCCCGAGGCGCGCGAGCGGACGCTGAGCGTGATCGACGACTACGCGCGCGAGGCGCTTGGCTGCGGCGCAGACATCGGCGCAATTGCGACGAGCGCGATGCGGCGGGCATCGGACGGTGAGAACTTCGCGCACGACGTCGAACGTCGCCTCCGCACGCGACTCGAGATTCTCTCTGGACCGCGTGAAGCCGAGTTGTCGTTCATCGGTGCGACCGCTAACCGCGCGCACGACGAGCCCGTCGGTGTGATCGACGTCGGCGGCGGTAGTACGGAATATGCGGCGGGCAAAGGACGCGTCGAAGGGCGCGTGTCCTGCGAGATCGGCGCGGTGCGGCTGTCAGAAGCGATTCCGGCACTGCTCGGTGCGGAAGTTCCAAGCGACATTCCGGCACTTGAAAAAGAAGCGCGTGATTATGCGCGCGCACGCCTCGCGCCGCTCGCCGATTTTCTGCGTCCGAGCGCCGTCTTTGCCGTCGGCGGAACGATGTTCAACGCCGCGGCGATCGTCACCGATCGTGAACGCGATGACATCGACGGTGTCGTGCTGACGCGCGCAACGTTGAGTGAACTCACGCGGCGATTCTTAGCCATGGATACGCCGGTGCGCCGCGTGCAACCGCGCATCAGCCCGCAACGCGCCGACATCTTCCCCGCGGGTCTACTGATCGCCGACGAGGCACTCGGCATCCTCAACGTCACCGAATGCACCGTCTCGCAACGCGACCTGCTTTACGGCTACTTGATCGAGAAGTACGGATGAGGGTTTGGGGTGGCCGAGACTTGAACTCGGACGCCCTTTCGGACTGCAGATTTTAAGTCTGCTGCGTATACCGATTCCGCCACCACCCCTGGTGAGCGCATTGCCCTTCCACCGCGGAACATTTCGGCCTGCCGGCAAATAGATACGACGTGGCAACACGTGGTCGTTTCATGACGATCCTTAAACGGCTCGGTATTATGCTACTCGGGATCGTTGTGTTTACGGCGGTCCTCGTTGGCGCGGAATGGCTTCTCGAGAAAGCGCACGTCCCAAACGTCGCCGTTGCCGTCATCATCTTGATATTGGCACTCGTCGTCTATGCCGGATACCAGCGTTCGTCGAGCGTCGCATGCCAACAGAAGTCGCGCCGAAGCGGATGGTACGGCTTACCGTTCTGGGCCTGGTCTTCGGTCTCGTCATCTTTTCGATAACGATCGGGATTATCGCGCTGGCCGGCGATTATCATATCATCGGCCGTTCGTGGAGCACGGCGTTCGTAGTCGCCTTCATCGCGTTGCTCGCGGATGCCGTAGCGGAAGAAGTCATCTTTCGCGGATTCATTTTTCGGACGTGTCGCGATCTTTGGGGACCTTGGATTGCACTCGCGATATCGGCCGTGCTTTTCGGCGCAATCCATGCATTCAATCCCAACGCGACGGTGATAAGCAGCATCGCAATCGCAATCGAAGCCGGCGTGTTGCTTGCGGTCGCGTACGCCGTTACCGAAAGCTTGTGGTTTCCGATTGGAATTCACGCCGGTTGGAATTTCTCGGAGAGCGTCATCTACGGCACGAACGTCTCCGGCATCAACGTGCACCAATCGCTCTTCAGCGCGAAGATCGCGGGACCCGAGATCCTGACCGGGGGGTCGTTCGGCCCCGAAGCATCGATCGTTGCGGTCGCGGTCTGTTTGGTGGCGAGCCTCGTCCTAGCATGGTCACGCCGTCGAGTCGCGTAACGTAAGAACGTTCACGGACGTTCAGGGACGGGAGGGGACTTATGCACGACACGTATTCGCGACGCGCGATTCTTTCTGGCGGCGCGGCCGCACTTTCGGTAGTCGCATTGCCGAAGCCGACACTCGCCGCCGACCCGCCGCTGCCCTCGACCATAACGATCGCAATTCAGCCCGGAATCGGATACGGCAACCTGCTGGTGATGAAATACCAGAAGGTTCTCGAGAAGAAATATCCGGGAACGACCTTCGATTGGCCGGTTCTCACCAACGGCGATGCGATTCGCGACGGGATCATCTCAGGGAACATCGCGATCGGCGCCGGCGGATCTGGACCATTTCTTATCGGTTGGGATCGCGGGGTCGGTTACAAGCTTATCGGTGGCCTCGATCTGATGGATCTCTGGATGGTCACGCGAAATCCGGCCATCAAGAGCGCTCAAAGACATCAAGCCGGGGATGAAGATCGGAATGCCGTCGCCCGATGCGATTCAGGCCATCGCATTGCGCATGGGATGTCAGCAGCAGCTGGGTAATGCCAAAGCCCTCGATACGAACATCATCGCGATCCAGCATCCTCTGGGTCTGGTCGCGCTCAAGAACGGGCAGCTCGATGCGCATATGAGCTCACCGCCGTTTCAGTTCGAAGAAGTCGCCGACGGCGGCCACGTCGTGTTCCGCAGCTGGCAAGCGACGGGCCGGATGACGTTCAACTGCGTTTACACGACCGATGCGTTCAACAACAAGTATCCGGAGTTCGTCCGTTATTTTTCCGAACAGCTCGGACGCGCGACCGACTACATTCACAAAAGTCCCGGCGGATTTGCCGATATCTTGATGCAAGATTCGGGCGGTAAGGTTCCCGCAGGTCAATATCTCGGATGGCTGCGCGAGCCTGGCCTCGAGTACTCGACCGTCCCGCGCGGCTTCGTGAAGATCGCCGCGTTCATGAAAGACATCGGCATGTTGAACAAGGCGCCGGGCTCGATTCGGGATCTCGAGTTGCCGCTCATGAACGGAGCCGGAGACTGAACGACGCTCCCACCGTCGTCGTCGCGCGCGATGTGACGATGACGTACCGCGAACGCAGCGGCAAGCATGTCGTCGCAGTCGACAGCATTTCGTTTGAGGTCGGGCGCGGCGAGAAGTTCGTCGTCATCGGTCCATCGGGCTGCGGAAAGACGACGCTGCTCAAAGCAATCGGCGGATTCATGCGGCCGAGCGGCGGACGTTGACGATCGAAGGCCGGCCGATTGCGTCTCCGGGTCCCGACCGCATGGTTGTCTTTCAGGATTTCGACCAGCTCTTTCCGTGGCATACGATTCGCGGCAATGTTGCATACGCGCTGCGCGTCACGAGAAACGACGTTTCAAAAGGCGAAGCGCTCAAACGCGCCGATGCAGTTCTCGAGCTCGTCGGCATTGGCGTGGCCGGCCGACCGCTATCCACACCAGCTTTCTGGCGGGATGAAGCAGCGCGCGGCGATCGCGCGAGCAATCGCGCTCGAGCCGACATTGCTGCTCCTCGACGAGCCGTTCGGAGCGCTCGACGCGATCACGCGGACGCGCATGCAGCGCGAGCTGCTCGCGATTCACGCGCGCCTCGGGCTCTCGATCGTGCTGATTACGCATTCGATCGAAGAAGCTGCGGCGATCGGCGATCGCGTGCTCGTGCTCACGCGCGGACCCGGACGCGTACGTGAGATCGTCGAACGTCAAATCGGCCGGCGCAAATGCAGTCACGTATCTTCACCAACTGCTCGACGAGGGAGCTGCGCTGAGACTGCGCTGGACGAATCTCCCGTCGGTCCTGCGCCGCGCGATCCTCGTCGTTGCGATCATTATGTCTTTGGCAAGTTTGGGTCGTCGCGTTTCATGTTCCGCAGCTGCTCTTCGCCGCGCCGTCCGACGTCGCGCGTACGATCATCACCGACATTGCCAACGGATCGCTCGTCAGCGCGACCGTCCATACCCTCGAGATTCTGATCATCGGGATGGCAATCGGCGGTGCGCTCGGGGTTTTGTTTGCCGCGTTCGGCGTGCTATCGAGCGTCGGGCACGATTTGCTGCGCGTCTTGACGTCGGCATTCAATCCGTTACCCGCGATCGCGGTGCTGCCGCTCGCGATGTTGTGGTTCGGATTGACTCCTCGTTCGATCATTTTCGTCGTCGCGCTCGCAACGATTTGGCCGGTTGCGCTCAATACCGAGAGCGGTTTCCGTACGATCTCGTCGACATTGCGCATGGTCGCGCAGAATCTTGGGTTGCGCGGGCCGCGACTCGTCTTCGACGTGCTGCTTCCCGGCGCATTACCGCAGATCATCACCGGCGCGAAAACGTCATGGGCATTCGGCTGGCGCACCGTCGTTGCGGCGGAGCTCGTTTTCGGTGTCGCCGGTGCGTCGGGCGGGCTCGGTTGGTACATCAGCAACGCGCGCTATTATCTGGAAACGCCCGCGATGTTCGCGGGCCTCGTAACGATCTCGGTGCTCGGTCTGTTGGTTGAAGCGCTGTTCAACGCGGTCGAAACGCGAACGGTCGTACGCTGGGGAATGTCGCTAGCCGCCGAGACACGCGAAGAAGCGCCGAGCGTTGTCGAAGACGAAACCGTCGCCGTTCTCGTCGCTCACTAAGGGGTAGGAGTCGCCCTTTCCAGGCACGAACCGGCCCCGGTTTGGCAATGCTGGCAAGAAAATGAAAATCATCGTCACCGTGAAGTTGGTGCCGGACACCAACGCCGATAAGCGCATCGATCCTGGGACGAAGCGCCTCGTGCGCACCGGCGTCGAGAACGTGCTCAATCCGTTCGACGAATACGCGATCGAGGCGGCGCTGCAGCTGCGCGAAAAGCGCAACGACGGTTCGACCGTTACGATTTTTACGATGGCGCCCGAAAGTGGGAAAGAAATCGTGCGCAAAGCGCTCGCGATGGGCGCCGACGATGCGGTGATGCTCAGCGATCCGAAGCTCGAAGGCTCGGACGTTGCGGGGACCGCGCACGCGATGGCTGCTGCGTTGAAGAAGACCGGATTCGATTTGATCTTGTGCGGCACGCAGTCGACCGACGCGATCACCGGCGAAGTCCCAGGTTTTCTTGCCGAGCTGCTCGGCGTTCCGGGATTGACGTACGTTCGTAAGATCGATTCCGATGGAACGACGATCAACGCGCAACGCGAAACCGATTTGGGTTACGTCGACGTCACCGTCGCAACGCCCGCGCTCGTATCCGTAACGAAAGCGATCAACGAGCCGCGCTATCCGTCGCTCAAAGGCATCATGGGCGCGAAGAAAAAGGAAATCAAGAGTGCTCTCGCTCGCCGATGTCGATTTCACGCGCGCGGCGGGCAGCGATGGCGCAAAGACCGAGCTGCTCGAGCTTGCGACGCCGCCGGCACGCGAGAAAGGCCGCGTCGTCACCGCATCGGATGGTGCCGAAGGCGCGACTGCGATCTTCGATTTTCTCAAAGAGAAGAAGCTGCTCTGATGCGCGACGTCATCGTTTTCATCGAACACCGCGCAGGCACACCGCGCCGCGTTTCCTTCGAGCTTGCGACAAAAGCGCAAGATCTTGCGACGGCACTCGGCGGAAAGACGCACGGCGTGATCGCCGGCGCCGGAGCGTCGCAAGCCGCCGAAGCGACCAAACCGTACGGCCTTGGCACGCTGCACGTCGCCGACGGCGGCGTCGACCGCCGAGTATCTGATCGATCCGCTTGTCGACGCGCTCGAAGCCGTCAGCAAAGGCGGCGGGCCCGGCGCTTGCTCCTCGTGCCCAACACGATGATCGGCCGAGACGTCGGCAGCCGCGTCGCTGCGCGGCTCGACGCTGGAATCACTTCGGACGCAACCGACGTTACTGTAGCAAATGGCACGGTCAGGACGGTCTCGCCGAAGCTGGGTGGTTTGACGATTACGACCTGCGCGTTCAAGAACACCGAGTACGGCGTCGTCAGCGTGCGCCCGAACGTTTTCGCGGCGAAGCCGGCAGCATCGCCGACGTCCAACGTCGAGATGCTCGCGCTCCCAGCCAAGACGTACGCGATGAAGATGGGCGCCGAGGTCGAGGAAGCCGCGCCGGAGCTGGGCGTCGAGGAAGCCTCAATCGTCGTCTCAGGCGGCCGCGGCTTGGGCGGCCCCGAGCCGTTCACGACCGTGATCAAGCCGCTTGCCGAAGCGCTCGGCGGCGCAGTCGGCGCTTCTCGAGCGGCCGTCGATGCAGGCTGGATCCCGCACGCCCACCAGGTGGGACAGACCGGGAAGACGATTAGTCCTTCCTTGTACATCGCCGTCGGGATTTCGGGCGCAATTCAGCACAAAGTCGGCATGCGCACGGCTGGTACTATCGTCGCCGTCAATAAAGACGCGAACGTCCCGATCGCTGATTTTGCCGACTTGCTGGTCGTCGGCGACCTATTCCAAATCATCCCCGAGCTGACCAAGCGCGTCGAGACTGAGAAGGTACATTGAGATTCGTCTTTGCGTTCATCGCCGCCGTGGCGATCGTTGCGGCGTTCATGAGCGCGCCGTCTCCGGGCGTAGCCGCCGGTAAGCCGTCTCCGTCCCCGTCGCCCTCGGCCTCCCCGACCGCGACGCCGGAACCACCCGAAGTTGCGATCCCACATCTGCAAGCGCGCCTGAAGATCAATCCAACCGATCGCGACGCGCTGCTCCAGCTGGCTGGAAACTATCATGCAGATCAATCGCCCGATCTGGCCCAGCAAGCATCGCAGCGTCTCCTGCAGCTCGGGACCAAAACCGGCCAGGTGTACTACCTTAGCGGCTATTCGAATTTGCTGCTGAACCGGTTGCCGCAAGCGACGTCCGATCTCGAAAACGCGTCGAACCAGGAGCCGACGAACCTGAGCATACTTTCCACGCTCGCCGATGCATATTCGCGCCAAAACCGTTTCGCCGACGCCGATCGCGTTGCGAAGCGCGCATTGACCTTCAATAAAAACGACAAGGCGGCGTACGAGATGTACGGCGGCGTGCTCGAGGGCGAACAGAAATACGACGACGCGCGCATCCAATACGATACGGCTGCAAAGTTGGATCCAAAGGATCCGCAGCCGATCCTCCTCGAGGCACGTTCCTATCTGAAGCAAAACGCTATCGCGCTGGCCGGCCCCATCTTCGATCGCGCGCTCGCGATCGACCCCAACAATATCGATGCGCTGAACGGAAAGGCGCAGACGCTTGCTGCCCAGCACGACGTCAAAGGTGCGATTGCGACATTCGAGCGGATTCGGACGCTGTTGCCGAATACCGACGCAAAAGCCAGCGTCTCGGTCGACGAAGCTCGGATCTACGCCGACGAAAAGATGAACGATCTTGCGGTGCAAACGTTCAAGACCGCGATCGAAACGTATCCGTCCGTGCTCGGCCTGCATCTGGCGTACGGCGATTATCTCGCCGGGCAAAAAGATCTCGACAATGCGGCAACGGAATGGGAAACGGCGCTCGGCCCCAATCGCGACAACAAAGACGCGCTCGGACGTCTCGGCACATACTACGCCGACAAGAAAGACTACGTGAAATCGGCCGACTACCTCAAGCGGCTCACGGAGATATCCCCGAACGATCCGCGTGGCTGGAGCATTCTCGGCAGCGTGTACGCGTCGCAGACGAACTGGAAAGATGCGCACGATGCGTTCCGGCACGCCTACGATCTGACGCGCGCGCCGGACGTGCTCAAGGCGGTGGGCCAAACCGATCTGAACCTGCACAACTACAAAGAAGCGCAGCAGATCTTCGAGGCGATCGAAAAGAACGGCGGCGACTACGTCAAGCAAGATCCGAGCGTCATCTACATGCTTGGGCAATCGTATCAAAAACAGGGACTCAAACCGCAAGCCAAGAGCGCCTATCAGCGATTCCTCGCCTATCTTGAAACCCGGCACGCAAGCGTATTCCGAAGTGCAGAAGATGATCGAGGACATCGACAAACCTTCTTCGGGACAGAAGAAGCAACAGGGGTAAACAACTGCTCGTCGTCGGCGATGAACGCTGCAGCGCGCATCTCGAAGGGATAGCGCACCCGGAATCACCCGCGCGTCTGCTCACGCTTGCTCCGGCATCTCGAGCGAAGCGGGCTCGCCGCCGATCGTCGCGAGGCGCGCGACGCAACGCGTGAGGAGCTAACGCTCGTGCATCCGGGATCGTACGTCGATCTCGTGCACGATGAGATCGAGCGTCTTCACGCTTCCGTACCGGCCGCGTATCTATCGACGGGAGACACGATCATCGATCGCGCCTCATGGGACGCTGCCGTGCGGGCCGCCGGGGCGACCATGACCGCGCTCGAAGCGGCGGTCAGCGAAAATCGCGCGGCGTTTGCCGTCGTGCGTCCGCCGGGACATCATGCCGAGCCGCGACGCGGGATGGGCTTCTGTCTTTTCAACAATGCGGGTATCGCCGCGCGCGCGTTCGTCGCAAAGAACGGCGGCCGTGCGCTGGTCGTCGATTTCGACTATCACCACGGAAACGGGACCGAAGCGCTCGTCGGGGGTGGAGTCTCGTATATCTCGACGCACGCATCGCCGGCCTATCCCGGCACCGGTTCGGGTCGCGAGAATCGCGTCGACGAAAATGGTACGCTCATCGACTTGCCGCTCGGCTTGAGCTACGAGACCGAAGGTTTCGCGGCACTGTGGCAAGAGACGCTGCGCCGTTTGTGCGCGCGCATCAAACCAGATATGCTAGTGGTGAGCGCCGGTTACGATTTCGCTGCGGGCGACCCGGTCGGCGACTTAGGCGTCGACGTCGGTGTTTCGAGCGCTCTTGGCGCGTGCTTTCGCGAGATCGCCGACGAGTATTGCAATGGGCGCGCCGTCTTCGTTCTCGAGGGTGGTTACGATCTCGGATTGCTGTGCGAAGGCGTCGAGCAGACGATCCGTGCGTATGATGCGGGTGAATCGAAGCTCGGCAGTGCTTCTGAAGACGCAATTCCAGCGCAACAGCGTGACGCGCTGACGCGCGTGCTCCAATGAACGTTGTTTCTCTGCTCGCCCGCCTCGTCGTCGGCGGAACGCTGCTTGGCCGCGGGAGTTTTGAAGATCGGTCATTTCGATGCGCTTGCGAGCACGATCGCGTCGTACCGCATTCCTTTTCTCGCACCGGCGGTCATCGCGCCGATGTCGATCGCGATACCACTGATCGAGGTGCTGCTGGCGTTCCTATCTCCTGATCGGACTCTACACGCGACTGATCGGAGCGCTCGCGCTCTGCGAGTTTGCCATCTTTGCAGCAGCGGTCGCATCCGTCGTGATACGCGGCATTCCGGCATCGTGCGGCTGCTTTGGTCCGGGAGATACGCGACCGGCGTCTTGGGTCGAAGTAGCGCGCGACGTCGGCCTCGCTGCGCTCGCTGCGCTCATCGTTTGGCGCGGCCCCGGGGTCCTCGCACTCGATCAGCGAATGCACGAACAATGATGTTGCGAGGCCGGCTCAAACCATGAGCAAGAGATCGATAATCGCGCCGGCGGAAGTAAACCGGCGAGCACAACGCAATCGGCTCGTCCTGTACATTACGCTCGGACTGGTTGTCGTCATCATCATAGCGGTCGTCGCGTTTTACTCGCGCGTCCCGCAATCGGCGAGCACGGCACCGATTCAATCGGGCATCAAGGTCGGGCAAGTTGCTCCCGAGTTCAGCGTCGCGACGACTGACGGTCCTTTCGATCTCAAGACGGCGGAAAGCGCCGGGAAACCGGTCTTCTTAGAGATCTTCGCGACGTGGTGTCCGCACTGTCAGCGCGAAGTCACGACGATCGATGCCCTCTACAAGAAGTACGGCAGTCAGCATCGATTTCGTCGGCGTCTCGGGCAGCCCGACTGGAATGGACGGTCAGTCGCAGTCCTCGCAGCTCGACGTCGTCAATTTTCAGAAGACGTTCGGTGTAGCGTATCCGATCGCGTACGATCCGACGCTCGACGTCGCCGGCAAATATATGCTTGACGGTTATCCGTCCCTCGTCATCATCGACAAAACCGGGAAGGTTGCGTTCCTTGCGAGCGGTGAGGTCAGCGACAAGACACTGACGACGGAATTCAACAAAGCGCTCAAGTAATCGAGCAAGGCATGCTACATGCGATGTATTTGCTTCGTACAGCAGAGTTAGCCAAAACGCTCGAAGCCGGCTGCGCCGGGACGGTTATAAGAAAAAGTCAAGAAACGCGCGGTCGGATTTTCCTGGATTCCGGCTGGGAAAAATTTGTGACGCTGGGCACAGACGGCGTTCGGTATGAGTGATACGCGTGCTGCATTTGCGCGATCATTTCGGCGTAAGCGCAAACGCGATTGCGCAACGCAGCTGTTCAAGAATTTCTTCATTAGAACGTGATATAATGATGTACGAAGGAAGTTAGTCGTATGTACTCTTAGTCGAGTATCTGCGTTAGCGACTTTGTAATCCACGCATCCGTGGCAGGGTGTCAGGAGGTCCTGATCACAGGCTACACTTGGATTTGTTAGGCTTAAGGGGTCGCAGCCTTGACAACAATCCAATCGGAAACTCTCACTACCCAAGTTGATGCCGTTGCGTTCGAGTTGGACGATCTTCGGGGTGCCATCTCTACACAACCGGTAATTGAGATTTTGCGTGCCGTAGCGTACCGTCCGATCGCAGGGCAGCCGCCTTTCGTTCCGGGCGTGATCGATTTGCGCGGAACAGTCATTCCGCTGATGGACATGCGCGCGCGCTTCGGGCTGCCGCACACAGGCGCTTTCGCCCGAACATCGCTTTATCGTCGTGAACACGCACGACCGTCCTGTCGCGTTGTGGGTCGATCGCGTGGTCGGCATCCTGACGTACGATCCGGATTCGCTCGTTGGTTCGGAAGGTTTGATCGTCGGGGCGCGCAGCTTCGCGGGCATTCTGCGGACGCCCGAGGGTCTTGTCGTCATTCACGACCCGCAGGCGTTCATCAGCGAGTCGGAGCTCGACGCAGTTTCGGAAGCGAGCTTGCGAACGTGACATGGAGCACGGCCGGTTTACGCCGACATTGCTTCGCTCCTTACAGAGCGGAGCGGTTTGTCATTCCCGCCGGCGCGACGCGCATTCGCGGAAGCCGGGATTACGCGCGCCATGGCCCACTCTCGCGTGAAAGATCCGCTGGTCTACTTCGAGCTGCTGAACAACGATATTGACGTCTTTCGAGACGTTCTGAGCGAGATTACGGTTGGTGAAACGTATTTCTATCGCGATCCGAAGCAGTTCGAGTTTATCAAAGAGGCGGTATTCCCGACGTTCGGCCGCGGACTACGCGTTTGGTCCGCGGGTTGCGCGACTGGTGAAGAAGCCTATACGCTCGCGATTGCGCTCGAGGAATGCGGTCTCGAATCGCGTTCGCAAATTTTCGGTTCCGATATCTCGCCGGCTGCGATCGCAACTGCGCGCCAAGGCGTGTACGGTGACTGGTCGTTCCGCGAGATCGACTCGATATGGCGTGCGCGCTACTTCACGCGCGCTGCAAAGAACCGTTGGAGGATCGCGCCGCGTTTCTCGTCGCGCGTCACGTTCGAAGCTCGCAACCTCGCGAATGCGAGTCATCACGATGGCTTCGATGTGATTCTCTGCCGCAACGTCTTGATGTATCTCGAGTCCGACGTCGTCGCTCGCGTTACGGCGCTCTTGATGTCGTCGTTGCGCGAAGGCGGGTGGTTGTTTACTTCTCCGTCCGATCCGATCGTCTCCGATTGCTGACATCGAGATCGTTACGACGCCGTCTGGATTGGCTTATCGTCGACAGGCTGCGCGGGTTTTTTCTCTGGGTGTCGAGCTTTCTGATGCTCCGCTCGTGGGACGCTCGCATTTTTCATCCTTAGAAAATGCGAGCTCGGATTCTTCGCGCTCTCGCCCTCCTGGCTCCGCGCGAATTCAGACGCCCCCTCGCGAAGCATCAGTCAACTCGACACTTCAGAAGATGTCATCACGTCCGGCCGCCGCAGCGAAGTCACGTCCGGTCGCTGCGAAGGCTGTCGTTGCTGCTCCGGCGGCTGTCGTCGTTGCGATCGTTGATGAAACACTGGATCCCGTACGATATGTACGAGAAGCAATGGAGCTTCTCGACGAGGATCGGGCGGGAGAAGCTGCGATTGCGGCGCGGCGTGCGATTTTCTTGGATCGGACGGCTGCGTTCGCGCATTTGCTGTTGGGCCGGGCGCTCCGCTTGGGTGGACGGACCGTTGCGGCGCGGCGCGCGCTGGGCCGCGCGCGGCGGCTCAGTGAGGACGGGGACGGGGTCGCGGCCTCGGTCGAGGCCGAGCTATCGTTGCTGCGCGCGCGTTCTTCAACGATTGGAGTAGGCGTATGAGCGCACAAGAGGTTCTCGTTCGGCGAGCGGAGCGGCTCTCGCAAGCGGCGGCGCAGCTTCGCGAATCCGACTCGGACGGTCGAACTGCTGTGTTTTCAGATCGGCGGGCGAGCGCTATGCGATCGAGACCCGCTTCACGTTCAGCGTCATGCAGCGAGCATACCCGGCAGCGTTGCCGGGAGCGCCGTCGCATTTTCTCGGTATACTCGGTGTCCAGGGTGAGATCGTCCCGGCGATCGATCTCGCTCGAGTGTGGGGCCGAGCGGCCGCGCGCGCCGAGGAGCTCTCTGCGGTCATCCTCGGGGTCGACGCAGCCGGAGTTCGCGATTGCGGTCGACAGCCTCGATGAGCTCGTGCGCTATCCGGAAGCCGGAGATCGCTGCGGCGCCGACGCTCGACGGGCACCACGAGTTCGTTTCCCGCTTGATTCGCGGGATGTCGCTTTTGGACGGCAGAGCGCTGCTGGATGATCCCCGCTTCTCGATTCAATCGATTGCTCAAGAAAGGAATACGTGATGCGGAACTGGAGCATCGCGCGAAAACTCTCACTGGTCTTTGCGCTCGGGCCGTTGGCGCTCATCATCATCGGGCTGCGTTGCATATCGCAACACGATCGCGATGCTCGACGCGCGTGCAACCGTGCAGCACACCTATGAAGTGCGCGCCACGATCGCGAACGACTCGCGACGCAGGCGGTCAATGTCGAGACCGGCCAACGCGGCTTATCTGCTGACCGGCGTCGATAGTTATCTGCGCGCCTTATCACGAGGGCGTCGCCGGCTTCCAGAGCGACCTCGCGCTTTTTACGCGCTTGACCGCGGACAATCCGCATCAACAGGATCGCGCGCGAAGTCTGCAAGAGCTCTTTGACGCAGAAGCAGCGCGAGCTCGCGCAGACGATGCAACTTACGGCGCGAACATGGACTCGCAGCAGCGCTCCAGTCGTGCGCATCGGGTCGCGGCAAGGATCTCATGGACCAGATTCGGACGGTCTTGGCGGGCGCCGATCATGAAGAAGATCAACTTCAAACGATTCGTGACGCCGCGGCACGCTCGGCATCCGAAGCGACGATGAACACGATCGTGTTCGGAACGCTCTTTACCGTCTTGGTGCTGATCGTCATCGCCATCATATCGATTCGAAATCTGAGTGCGCCGATCGAGCAGGCGATCGCGGCAACTTTCGGCTGCGACTGCTGAGATCGTAGCCGGGACGACGCAGCAAGCTGCCGGCGTGCAAGAACAAGCCGCGGCGGTTGCGGAGACTGTCGCGACCGTTGAAGAGATTACGCAAACCGCCGAGCAGTCCAACGAGCGCGCAAAGGCCGTCGCTGATTCATCGCGTCGTGCGACGCGACGGCGGTGCCGTCGGCCGTCGCTCTGTCGAGAGCACGATTGCCGTGATGGGCGATATCAGGACGCGCACGGAATCGATTGCGCAAAGCATCTTGTCGCTTGCCGAGCCAAGCGCAGGCGATCGGCGAGATCATCACGGTCGTCAACGACCTTGCCGAGCAGACGAATATCCTCGCGCTCAACGCTTCGATCGAAGCCACGCGCGCCGGCGAACAAGGCAAAGGCTTCAGCGTCGTCGCGGCCGAGATCAAAGCGCTCGCCGATCAATCGAAGAAGGCGACCGTCCAGGTTCGCCAGATACTCAGCGAGATACAGAAGTCGACCAACGCCGCGGTCATGGCGACCGAACAAGGCACGAAGAGCGTCGACGAAGCGATGCGCATCGTCAACGAAGCCGATGAAGCGATTCGGATGCTGGTCGATACGATCGTCGAGGCCGCGCAGGCATCGACCTCGATCAGTACGTCGGTCGGTCAACAAGCCGTCGGGATGTCGCAGATCCAGCAGCGATGCGCAACATCGATCAAGCGACTTCGCAAAATCTTGCATCGACGCAACAATCCGAACAGGCTGCGCGAAATCTCGACGGGATCGGCTTGCGCTTGCGCACGCTCTTGCGCGGCACAAACGGAGTCGGCACGCATGACGACTGTCTCGGAGCGCTTGCTGACAACGTTCTTGGGCGAGCTCCAAGAGCGTTTGAGGCGCGTTCGAGCAAGATCTCTTGGCGCTCGAGAGCGTCACGAGCGATGATGAGCGCCACGAGCTCGTCAACGGGCTCTTTCGCGAGGCGCACAGTTTAAAAGGCGCTGCAAACGCCGTCGGTCTCGCTGACATCGCCGAAGTTTGCCACCGCGCCGAGGACCTTCTAGCGACGTGTCGCGACCAGCCCGCAGCGCTCGACGAAAAATCAGTCGAGACGCTGTTCGGCGTCGTCGACTCACTTCGTGCACGAGCGGATCGATTGCGCGCTCCGCCCAGCACGCCGGCGCCGGCGCCGGTTGCAGCATCGGGAATAACCACGGCCGCGACACCGGTGGTCCCGAACGCTGCACCGGCTCCGGCGCCGTCCACGACACGACCCTGCGGGTCGCCTCGGAGAAACTCGATGTGCTCCTGCAGCACACGGGCGAGCTCCTCGTTGCGCTCTCGACGGGAGCCGACCGCGCGTTCTTGGAGCGCTCGGCCCGGCGGGTCGACGAAGAAGTCCGCAACATCCGCATGCTGCCGTTTTCGCTTGCGTGCGAAGGACTCGAGCGAATCGTGCGTGATTGCGCGGCGAGCGAAGGAAAGAAATGCCGCTTGCACGTCGATCGGCGGCGCGATCGAGCTGGATCGTGCGATTCTCGACGGGCTGCGCGACCCGCTCCAGCATCTCGTCCGCAACGCGATCATTCACGGAATCGAATCGCCCGAGCGCCGCGCGGCAACCGCAAGTCGGTCGACGGCTCGATAACGCGTGACCGCCGCGTTGCACGGTGGTGGCGTCGAAGTGACGGTTGCGGACGACGGCAACGGACTCGATCTTGTCTGCGATTCGTGCGCGCGCCGAAGAGCGCGGCTACGCCGTCAACGATCTCGACGTCGGCGGTGCGATTTTCTTGCCGGGCGTTTCGACGGCGCGTGGGCTTACGAAGGAAGCGGGCCGTGGCGTCGGCATGGATGCCGTTCGTTCGTCGATCGAAGCACTGCGCGGAACGATCACCGTCCACTCGGAACCCGCCGCCGGAACGCGCTTCGTATTGCTTGTTCCGCTCACGCTGACGACGGTGCGAGCCGTCATCTTCGAAGTTGCCGGCAACAAGCTTGCGATCGAATCGGCGGCCGTCGAACGTTTCGTTCGGCCGCGACCCGAGGACATCGTTATCGGTCGAGGGCCGGCCGCGTATCATCCGCGACGGTTCGGCGACGCCGCTCGTCGACTGCGCGAGCTCTGTTGAATCTCGCCGACGAGATGCGCTCTCCGAATGATGCACGCTACGTCATTTTTATCAAAGATACACTTGGACGTGTTGCGCTTGCGGTCGACGAGCTCATCGAGGAACGCGAAGTCGTCGTGCGGCCGCTCGGCAGGCGCATTGAAGGGATCCGCAGCGCGATCGGCGCGACGATTCTCGCGGACGGCTCCGCCGCCGTGATATTACGCGGTGCCTATATCGTGCAGCAATCGCACGATCGCGCGCGCGTCTCACCAGGCACGCGGAAGACGTGCACAAGTCGCTCGCAAGCACGTCCTGCTGGTCGAAGATTCGATTACGACGCGTACGCTCGAACGCAGCATTTTAGAAGCAGCCGGCTACGACGTGACGACGGCCGGTGATGGCGAAGAGGCCTGGTCGCTGCTGCAAGATCAGCGGATCGATCTGGTCGTCACCGACGTCGACATGCCACGCCTCGATGGCATTGGATTGACGGAGCGCATCCGCGGATCGCAACATCTCGGCGACCTTCCCGTCGTTCTGGTTACCGCGCGCGGCACCGATGCGGACAAGCGGCGTGGCGTCGATGCCGGCGCGGACGCGTACGTCACGAAGGGCGACTTCGATCAGGGCGCGTTGCTGAAGACGCTGGCGGAGCTCTTATGAAGCACGCACGTCGTCGCGGTCGGCGCGTCCGCCGGAGGACCGGCAGCCTTGCATCAGATTCTCTCGCAGCTCGATCGCGACTTCGCGCTGCCGATCGTAATCACGCAGCACATTACCCCCGGCTTCGTGGATGGCATGGTGCGCTGGCTCGACGATGCGAGCGCGATTGAAGGTCAAGGTGGCGGAGCACGGTGAGCCGCTGCGCGATGGCGTCGTCTACATCGCGGCCGACAATCACCACCTGACGATTGCGAGAGATCGCACGATCGCGCTTTCCGACGAGCCGCTCGTCGCCGGACATCGGCCTTCTGCGACGATGCTGTTCAAATCGGCTGCAAAAACCTATGGCGCGGGCGTCCTGGCAATAATACTTACTGGGATGGGCAAAGACGGCGTTGACGGGCTTGGCGGCGATACAGAAGCGCCGGCGGCACCGTTATCGCGCAAGACGAGAAAAGCAGCGCGGTTTTTGGTATGCCAAAAGCCGCAATCGACGCCGGATGCACCGACGAGATTATTTCTCTCGATGGGATCATCGCACGCATTTGGGCAGCGGGTCGTCCAAACGGAGTTCATAGGGGGTAACCATGGCACGATTACTTGTGGTTGAAGACAGCGCGACGCAGGCCGAGCAACTTCGCTCGATCCTCGAAGCGGAGAGTTGGGAGGTCGTCGTCGCACCGGACGGCCTTGCAGCACTTGACATCCTCAAAGACGATGCGATCGACCTCGTCATCTCCGACATCGTCATGCCCAAGATGTCCGGATACGAGCTTTGCAGCAAGATCAAAGCCGGCCGAAGCGACGCGTGATATCCCCGTCATGCTCGTCTCGTCGCTCAGCGAAGCCATGGACGTCATCCGCGGTCTTGAAGCCGGAGCCGACAACTTCCTGACCAAACCGTACGACGAACACCATCTCGTCGGTCGCGTACGGGCGATCCTGGACAATCGCGCAATTCGTTTAGGCCGGAAGCTGTCCGTCGGCATCGAGGTCGTCTTCCTCGGTAAGCGCTTCACGATTACGTCGGAAAAAGAGCAGATTCTCGATCTGCTCATGTCGACGTTCGAAGACACCGTTCGTGCGAATCGCGAGCTGCAGAAACACCGTTCGGAGCTCGGCGCAGCAAAGGAGAAGCTCGAAGAATACGCGCTTGCTCCTCGAGAGCCGCGTTCACGTCTCAGAAGAGAAGTACGCGACGCTTTTGGAAAACGCAAGCAGCGGAATCTTGCTCTGCGACAAAGAGGGCGTGATCCGCGAAGCCAATCGTGAAGCCGGCAAGATCGCCGGACGTCCGCACAATAAGCTCGTCGGCGCGAAGCTTGTCGACTTGGCCCCGCAACTCATGGGCGAAGACGGCGCGACCTGGAAGCAGCTGCTTCGGGACGGAAGCGGACATCTGCACACGGTCGCGGTTCCGCCGCGACGACGGGTCGCGGCTATGGATCGACATCACTGCCTCGCTCATCACGATCGACGACGTCGAATGCGTCCAGGTAATCTGGCACGACGTCACCGAGCGTAAGATGCTCGAGGACCGTTTGCGCCGCTCGCAGCGCATGCGCTACGCGTTGCTCTCCGAGAACACGCGCGAGCTGATCCTCTTCATCGACAATGAGACGCATCAGATCGTCGAGGCGAACGCGGCCGCAGTTGAAGCCTACGGCTACACGCGCGACGAGCTGCTCAGCATGAAAATCGAGCAAATCCGCGCACCCGAAGTCCACGAGCAGATTCAGTCGCTCTTTCCGCGCGTGCCGGAGGGATTTACCGCGGAAACGGTCGCGTTGCGCAAAGACGGCTCGACGTTCCCGATCGAGATCTACGTTCGGTCCGGCGAAGTCGACGGCCGGAGCGTCAGCCTTTCGGTGGGCCGCGACATCACCGAGCGTCGCGAGAACATGCGCGATTTGCGTACGGCCCTCGAACAAGCATTGCAAGCCAATAAACTGAAATCCGAGTTCGTCGCGACGGTCAGCCACGAGATCCGTACGCCGCTCAACGGCATCGTCGGCATGTCAGAGCTGCTGCAGCGGACGAAACTCGATGCCGATCAGTCCGAAAGCGCGCGAACGATTCACGATTCGTCGCTGGCGTTGCTCAAGATCATCAACGACATCCTCGACTTCTCGAAGCTCGAGTCGGGCCGCGCGCAGCTCGAGGTCGTCGAATTCGAGCTCGAACCGGTCGTCAACAGCGTCGTCGAGCTGATCGGTCGCGCGATCAAGCGCGAATCGCTGACGCTCATGACGTACATCGCTCCGGGCGTTCCCGGCTCGTTCCGCGGCGATCCCGGGCGTTTGCGTCAGGTGCTGATGAATCTGGTCGGTAATGCCGTCAAGTTCACGGAGTCGGGACACATCTTGCTCTCCGTGCAGCTGGGCGAGAAACTTGCCGACGGCCGTGCGATGCTGCGCGTCAGCGTCGCGGATACCGGGATCGGCATGGACGAGGAAACGCAGAGGAAACTCTTCACGCCCTTCGTGCAAGGCGATGCATCGACGACGCGCCGCTTCGGCGGAACGGGTCTGGGTCTGTCGATCTGCAAAGCCTACGTCGAGCTGATGAACGGCGACATTCATCTCGAGAGTGCGCCGGGCGAAGGAACGACGGTCACGTTTACGGTCATGTTGGAGGTCGCATCGGAACGACGCAATCGCTGCGCATCCGGGGATACTCGCCGGATTGCGACTGCTCGTCGTCGATGAAGACGAAGACACGCGTACGATGCTGCGGCGCTACGCCGAGGATTGGGAGATGAAAGTCGTCGCGACGTCGGATGGCGGCGCGGCGCTCGAAACGTTGCGGAAAGGCGGGGCGCGATCTCGAACCGTTCGACGTTGCGATCGTCGGTTCGCTCAAAGGTTCGATCAACGAGCTCGGTTTGGGTTACGAGATCAAGCGTGACGCCCATGATCGCGTCGACGCGATCTCATGATGCTGACGTTCACCGACGTCGAAGAGCCGTCCAAAGGCGTCAAAGCCTACGGGTTCGAGACGTATCTCACGAAGCCGCTCGTGCAGTCACACGTCTACGACCGGCTCGTGACGATGTTCGCGAAGAAGAACGGCGCCGTCGAACCGGTTGCAGACGCATAAGGATACGAGCGAGATCGTTCCGCTCGAAAGTCCGCTGCGCGTTCTGGTCGCGGAAGACAATGCGCTCAATCGGCGCGTTGCGGAGCGGCAGCTCTCGATGTTGGGCTGTCAGGTTGCGATGGTCGAGAACGGAACCGAAGTGCTTGCGATCCTCGAGAAGGAGATGTTCGACGTCGTTCTCATGGATTGCAACATGCCGGTGATGGACGGCTTCGAAGCAACGCGCGCGATTCGGGAAGCTCGAACACGCCGGCTTGCGTTCACGCAGTCTCGATCGTCGCGATGACGGCGAACGCAACGCAAGAGGATCGCGACCGATGCTTGGCGGCCGGAATGGACGACTATGTCTCGAAACCGATCCTGATGGCTCCATTGCGTGAGGTTCTCGTCCGTGCAACCTCGCACGCTGACGCCTGCGGGAGGCGCACGTATCGAGTAATCCCACCGTCATCATCGGAGGCGGTGCCGCGGGTCTAGCTGCGGCGCGCGCTGCTTTCGCGCGCCGGTCGTCCGGCGATCCTACTCGAGGCGCGCGATCGCCTCGGCGGCAGAGCCTACACGCGGCCAGCTACAGGGGCTTGCGGCTCCGGTCGAGCTCGGCGCGGAGTATATTCACGGCAACCCGCAGATTACGCTGGATCTTCTGCATGACGCGGGCACGACGAACATCAACGTTGCCGAGGGTAACTTCGAACGCGTCGGCAGCGCAGTGGGTCGCCGGCGTCGATCGCTTCGATCTCGCGCATCGCGATCATCGATCGTGCCGGCGACTTGCAGCACGACCTCAGCGTCGACGATTTTCTGCGCAGGATCGAAGACGAACACGATCTCGATGAAGCTGCGCGCTGGTTTCGTGTTGCTGGTCGAAGGCTATGACGCTGCGGATCCCGCGCGCGCAAGCCTGAAAGAGATCATCGTCGAGTGGACCGGCCCGACGCTAACCGGATCGACGCGTCCGCTTGGCGGCTACGGACCACTTATCGACACGCTCGTGCGCTCCTTCGATCCCGCGCGAGTCGACATTCGCCTGCAAAGCATCGTGGAAGAGATCGCGTGGAAGCCGGGAGCCGTCGTTGTTTCGGGACGGACGCACGGCGAGCGATTTTCCATCGAAGGATCCGCCGCGATCGTGACGGTGCCGATCAAGATGCTTTCGGAGATTCGCTTCACGCCGCCGCTCGACGATGAAAAGAAGAGTGCGCTCGGATCGATCGCGATGGGTAGCGTCGTGAAAGTCGTCCTGCAGTTTCGCACGGCCTGGTGGGAAGCGCTCGATGAGAAGATCCGTGCCGCCGCGTTCTTTCACAATTTTGCTACGGACGTTCCCGACATTTTGGACGCAGCTGCCGCTGCACGTTCCGCTGCTTGACAGCGTGGGCCGGCGGACCGAGAGCCGAGCGGCTCGAGGGACTCGGTGAGGACGAAATCGTCCGGCGCGCGCTCGCCTCACTTGAAGCGACGTTCGGCGTACCCGCAGCCGAGATGCATTTGGAATCTGCGCTCGCGCACGATTGGGGTGCCGATCCGTTTGCGCGCGGTGCGTATAGTTACGTGCTTGTCGGAGGAACCGGCTCGCGCGAGACGCTCGCGAAGCCGATCGCGTCGACACTATTCTTCGCAGGGGAGGCGACATCGCACGACGCTTCCGGGCACGGTTTCTGGGGCGCTCGAGAGCGGCGAGCGCGCCGCGCGCGAGGCCCTTGCTCGCGCGGTAAGGCGGACTTCTCCACAGGTCACTTGAAATGGATCGCAAGGCACTCGGCACCGGTTGTGACGAGGGCTCCATGGGTGTTTGTTAATGTCAACGGTCGCTGGACGAATCATCCGGAAAATCTGGTACGAAGGGTTCAGGACCCGAGCAAGACTCTTGCGCGAATTCGAGGCGCGTTTTCGCGGTGCGACGGATCCGCGCGAGCGCGCGCTGCTGGCCGACATCGATCGTCCCGGAGTACGTCTCGCATGGCGATGCGGCGAAGGCGCGCCGAAATCATCGACTCGCATCGTGGACGTCGACGAGCCGGACCTCGTCGCGCGCATCACAGCTTTGCGTGCGATCGTCGAAGCCATGCACGGCAACGATCCCGATCGGCCCTCTTAGAACGCGCGTTTCGACTTGCCGCCGATGGCGTCGTCGACGATCGCGCGTCGTGCATCACCGCGCGGGCATGGCATACTTGAGCGCGCGCCGATCGAACGAAGCACAGAAGCACGCGCTGCAAGGTTTTTGGCTTGCGGATTCCGACGGTGAACGTCGCCTGGCCGCTCGAGCCGCAAGCGTTCTTTACGCCGTAAACTATCATCTGACTGGAGACATGCATTCCGCGCGCTATTACGCTGAGCTTGCCGCGGTAGAAGCGACGGCCGCAGGCGAAAAGGCGATTCGCCGACTGTTCCTGTGCGTGCAGCTCGATTTCGCGGTATCGTTCGGCGAGTGGGATCGGGCTGGCTCGCTCGTCGATCTATTGCGCCGTGAGAAGCTGGTACGACGCCTATTCCGGAGCGCGCAGACGGCGCAAGTAGCGATAGTCGTACTGGCAGGGACATTCGGGAGACTTTACGTCGATGAAAGGCGCGGTCGATACGTTTCTCGAGTCGGCGAGTAAACGCCGACTACGCGCTTGGCCACGCGCCATGTCTGCTCGCGTACTGGCCGGTGCCGGCATCGATGACGAAGCTGGTATGGCGGCGCGACGAGCGCTCGGATTAGCCGTGAACACGCCGATTCGGAGTTGTACTTTCATTCGGTGCCGCCGGCGTCTTGCGGCTGTAATCGGCGCTTACGTCTGCGTACTCATCGGCGACGTCCATCGGGGCACCGGGCACTCGAGACGCGAACAAAGTCGCCCGGTGATGTCGGTTCATTTGCTCGCGCGCTGCTTGGTCGGCTGCGTGGCCAGAATGTCGATTCGGCGGATCCGGCACTTGCAAACGTTCGCGGCTTGGTGGAGTTGCTCGGGCGATGAAGCGTGCGCGGCTCGATCGCGTTCAGCGAATTCCGGAACGGTGCGTAGCCTGACACATACGGAGTTGACCCTGCTTCGTGCAACCGCGACCGGCAAAACGAACGGCGAAATCGCGAAGGAGCGCGGCGTAACGCGCAATGCCGTCGAGCGCCGGCTCATGAGCGCGTACGAGAAGTTGGGTGTCAAAAACCGAACCGAAGCAATAGCAAAATTGGCCGAAATCTAGGCCCAATGCCGCTTCGCGCCGCAGCGTCAGTAGCTCCTGATCACGCCTGGAGCTCGTTCTTGACATCATGCCCTCACAACCCACACTTGTGAGGTACATCAATGGTCGCTCTAATTGGCTTCTTATATGCTTTTCATGCACTCGTTTTCGATCGTCGGTCCACGGCGTGCGGCATATCATGGAATGCATCGGACCGGTGACGCCGATCTGCTAACGTTGCAAAATCACACCTTTCTCGCTTCTGGCGTCGTCGGCGTTCGGCGAAGCGCTACTCTTCTTAGCCATGAACAGCCCGATCCGGATAACGGATCGCCGTATTGCGCTGGTACGCGAGCTTTCTCGCGTAGAGATTCGACGCGAGCTCGGTCTGGAACACGAGCAGCACGTTCCGCAGCGTCTGCTTGCGCGAGAGCGCGAGAACGTTCTGACCGAGCTCCGTCGAGCCGCTGCGTTCGGGACGACGGTTGCCATTCAGCGTCTTCATGCCGGCGCGGTCGTTCCGCGGACGGTCGGCGGGACGGCGGCATGAACGGCCGCCTCCTAGGCGAACGTTGTTCGGCGAGGGGAACGCATAACGCCGAAGGTTCTTAGTCTCGATCAGCTACGGTCGCTGTTCGCGGATGATCCCGAAAATTTACGTGCCTTGGTCCTCGAGGCCGTGGAGAACAGCGCGGGACTGATCGATCGCTTGGAGTCGCTTTGCGATGCGCGCAGCGACGATGCGAGCAAAGGTTCTCCACGAGCTCAAGGGGCTCACGCGGACGGTCGGAGCCGAAGAGCTCGGCGATCTTAGCGAGCGAGCGGAAGGATGGGCGCGCTCGGGGCAGTGGGACGAGCTGGCCCAAGGCTCTGGGCGCGCTTCGCGCTGCCCATGAACGTTTCGCAAAGGCGGCTGCCGCTCTAGGGGACGATGTAACCGGAAGTGAATAGGCCCGTCTCGATGGGCACGGTCGTCGTCATTGCGGACAACACGGCAAACTTGCATGCATATGAGTATAATCTCAAGCAGCTTTCTGATGTGCAGGTTTTGACGTTTGCTTCACCGGCGACGGCGGTCAAACAAGCCGGCGGTCTCGATTCCGACGTTTTGGTCGTCGATTTCCGCATGCCGGATGTGCGAAGTTTGGATTTCGTCGATCAATTTCGCCGACGCGCGCGTGGCGACGTTCCGGTCGTTATCGTAACCGATGCCGACGAGAACGAGCTGCGCATTCACGCCTTGCGCATCGGCATCGACGACGTCGTCAAGAAGCCGATCGATGCACTGGTGCTGGCCGAGCGCGTGCAGAAAATGCTCAAGCTTCGCGCACGTAGCCGCAAGCTCGCTGACAAGGCGGCGGCACTCGAGGAAGAAGTCGCGCGCTCGACTCGCAACATCCGTCAACGCGAGCTCGAGACGATTCACCGCTTGACGCGCGCCGCGCAACATCGCGCCAAAGAAAGCCGCAATCACGTCGTGCGCATGGGGCACTACGCGCACATCCTGGCGAAGGCGTACGGCACCGACCTCAATACGCAGGAGCTGATTTTCCGCGCGGCCCCGATGTACGACATCGGCAAAGTCGCCGTCTCCGATCGCATTCTGCTCAAGCGCGGTCCGCTCTCGCCGGCCGAACGTGAGATCATCAAGACGCACACGACCGCCGGTCACGACATCTTACGCGATAGCGAGTCGCCGCTTATTCAGCTTGCCGGCCAGATCGCGCTCTCGCATCACGAGAAATACGACGGGACCGGTTATCCCGACGGGCTGTCACGCGAAGAGATTCCGCTCGCGGCGCGCATCTGTGCGATCGGCGACGTCTTCGATGCGCTGTTGGCGACGCGTCCGTACAAGGCGCCGTGGTCGCTGCCCGACACGATTCAGACGCTGCGGCGCGGCCGGGGCTCGCAGTTCGATCCGCATTTGCTCGACGCGTTCTTGGACATGATGCCGAAGATCCAAGAGATCCGTAACGAGTTCCCGGACAACGAAGTAGCCGCCTAGTCTATCGAATGCGGCGGTGAATCTGTTCGTTCTGCGAGACGCGCTCGAAGCAGCGCTGATTCGGCGCAAGGCGAATCGATTCGCTCGGTCCGAGGACGAGATAACCGCCGCGAGTGAGCGAGTCGAAAATAACCTGGTGCGCGCGATAAGCGAGTGCCTTGTTGTATTGCGGCAGCATCTCGCGGCACAAGACCAAGTGAAATTCGTTGAACGATCCATCCGAGACGAGGCTGTGCGTCGAAAAGACGATGTTCCCGCGCAAGGCGGGATCCATCGTGGGCGAGTCGCCCTCGAACGAGATGTAATCCTCGAGCGTCGATTTTCCGCCGGCTTCGCGATAACGTCGAAACGCGCCGTCGAGCGTTTCGGCGTGAATCTTGCCTTCTTTGGCGCAGGTGATCGCGGTCCCGGATAGATCGGTGGCATAAATCCGTGCGCGCCGGGCGAGGCCTTCCTCGCGCAAGAGAATCGCAAGGGAATACGCTTCCTCGCCGCGGCCACATCCGACGACCCATGTGCGTATGAGCGGAAACGTCCGCAACATCGGCATTATCGTCGCGCGCAGCTCAGCGAATAACGAAGGCTCGTCGAAGAGCTCGCTCGAGCGCGAGCTCAGGCCGAAAACGAACCGATCAAGAGCTTCGCCATCGTGCAAAATGCGTTCTTGCAGAGCGGAGATCGTTTGCATGCCCTCCGCCCGCATTCGCTCGGCCACCCGGCGCTTGACGAATGCGGGCGCGTAGTCACGGAAATCGTAGCCGGAGAATCGATTGACGCCTTCGAGAAGAAGCTGCAGCTCGATTTCGGCTACCGAGACGCTGCTCGGGAGCGGTACGATCACGCTGGAACGTTCAGCCAGACGCGGATGAGCGAGATGAGTTGTTCGATGTCGACGGGTTTGGAGATGTACTCCGAAGCGCCGGCGGCAAGACAGCGTCTCACGATCGCCCTTCATCGCTTTCGCCGTGAGCGCGATGATCGGCAGCTCGCGCATGCTGTCGTCGCTGCGCATGCGCCGGATCGTCTCGTAACCGTCCATCTCCGGCATCATGATGTCCATGAGGACGATGTCGACGTGCTCGCCGCTGCCGAGCATGTCCAAGCACTGCATGCCGCTCTCGGCGGTCAGCACGTTCAGCCGGTACTCTTCGAGCATCGTTTTGAGCGCGAAGATGTTGCGCGTGTCGTCGTCGACGACGAGAACGGTTCGGCCTTCGAGCGACGATCCGATCCGTAGCCTTGTCGAAGCCGCGCTTGCCAACGGCAAGCCGCGATTCGACTTGGTTGAGGAAGTAGTTGGTCTCTTCGATCAAGCGCTGCGGCGCCATCGCGTCCTTGATGATGACGCTTTCGCTCAGGCGTCGCAGCGTCGTGTTCCTCTGCTTCGCTGAGCTCGCGTCCGGTGTAGACGACGATCGGAACTTGCGGATGGGTCGGATGCTCTTTGATCTGCTTGATCAGCTCGACACCGCCCATATCGGGAAGTCCCAGATCCATGACGATGCAGTCGAAGTGATTTTCATCGAGCGCCGAGAGCGCTTCGGTATCCGGCCGCGACGGCCGTTACTACGATCTCGCCGCGTGCTGATCAGGTTTGCCATCGCTGAGAGCTGCGTGAGGTCGTCTTCGATGACGAGCACGCTGCGCGAACGCTGCTCGGCGAATCCGAGCAGATTGTCGAACGCGCTGACGAGCTGTTCTTCGGTGACCGGTTTGCGCAGATGCGCGACACGCGCCTGAATTCATCGCACGCTGCCACTGCTCGGCTCCTGAGATCACGTGTACCGGAATTTCGCGCGTACTGTGATCGCGCTTGACGCGCATCGAGCAAGTCCCAGCCGTCCATGTCGGGCAGGCTGATGTCGAGCGTGATCGCGTCCGGCAAGAACTGCCGAGCCAGCGCGAGACCTTCGGCTCCGCTGGTTGCGAACGAGTCCTTTGAAGCCGCGGTCGCGCGCGAGTCCGAGCAGGATGCGCGCGAAGATCGTATCGTCCTCGACGATGAGGGCGACGCGATCGCTGCGGTTGCGCACGAACCGCGGTCGTCGGCGATCTCGGGATGTCCTATGTACTCGATCGCGGGAGCCGGGATCGGTTTCGGTGCGGGCGGCGCCGAGATCGACGCGACTGCCGATTGCAGCTGAGGCGGCGCCCGCGAGTAATGTGCGATAGCCGTTGGGCCGGACCGGACGAGCGGATGCGAGAACGTGAACGTGCTGCCGTCGCCCGGCGTGCTCTCGACCATGATCTCGCCGCCCAGGAGGCCGGCGATTTCGCGGCTGATCGCGAGGCCCAAGCCCGTGCCGCCGAATTTGCGAGCCGTGCTCATGTCTTCTTGCTGGAAGGCTTCGAAGATGACTTTGTGTTTGTCGGGCTGGATGCCGATGCCGGTATCGATCACCGCAAAATCAGCCCACGGAATCACGTTGCCGCTCGCATCTGCCGGCGTTCGGTGCGTGACGCTGAGCGTCACCGCGCCTTCCTGCGTGAACTTGAACGCGTTGGAGAGCAGGTTCTTGAGAACTTGCATCAGACGCACGCTGTCGGTCTCGATGCTTTCCGGCAAACCTTCCGCGAGCTGAACGCGTGAACGCAAGACCGCGGTCTTGCGCAATGCTGCGGAACGTACGCTCGACGTTCTCGACGATGTCGGCGAACGGCATCGGCCCGATCTCGACCGGCGTCATGCCGGATTCGATCTTCGAGAGATCGAGGATGTCGTTGATCAGGTCGAGCAGGTCGATACCGGCGCGCCGGATCGATTGCGCAAACTCGACTTGCTTGGCCGTGAGGTTTTGTCCGCGGATTGTCCTCGAGTTGTTTGGCGAGCAAGAGCAGCGAGTTGAGCGGCGTGCGCAGCTCGTGCGACATGTTCGCCAAGAACTGTGACTTGTATTTCGAGGTGAGCGCAAGCTGCTCGGCCTTTTGCTCGAGCTCTTTGCGCGCCGAATCGATTTCGCGCGTTCGGCGTCTCGACTTCGACGTTTTGCTCGGAGAGCAGGCGGGCTTTTTCTTCCAGCTCCTCGTTCGTGTGCTGGAGCTCGTCCTGTTGGCTCTGCAGCTCTGCGGTCAGCGATTGCGACTGCTTGAGCAGCTCTTCCGTACGCATGTTCGTCGCGATATTGTTCAAAACGACGCCGATCGACTCGGTGAGCTGGTCGAGGAAGAGCAAGTGGATCTCGCTGAACTTTTGGAAGCTCGCGAGCTCGATGACGGCGCGAACTTCGCCTTCGAAGAGCACCGGCAGAACGACGATGTTGAGCGGGCCGCGATGCGCCGAGTCCCGAGCTGATCTCGATGTAGTCGGGCGGCGCGTTCGTGACGAGGATGCGCTCGCGCTCGTACAAGCACTGCCCGACGAGGCCTTCGCCCGAGGTGAAGTGCTGCTTGAGGTGCTTGCGCGTCGTGTACGCATAGCCGGCGATGAGCTTGAGCAGCGGCTGATCGTCGACCGGCTCGTTCAGATAGAAAACGCCGGTTTGCCCTTCGACCAGCGGCGCGAGTTCGCTCATGATCATCTTGGCAACGGTCTTGATGTCTTTCTGGCCTTGCAGCATACCGGTGAAGCGCGCCAGGTTGGTCTTGAGCCAGTCTTGTTCGGTGTTCTTGCGCGTCGTGTCGCGCAAGTTCCGGATCATTTCGTTGACGTTTTCGGTGAGCTGACCGACCTCACCGCGGGCGCTGACCTCAATCGTTCGCGATAGGTCGCCTTTGGTAACGGCGGTTGCGACTTCACCGATTGCGCGAATTTGCGAGGTCAGCTGTGCAGCCAGCTGGTTGACGGAGTCGGTCAGGTCGCGCCACAGACCGGCGGCGCCGGGAACCTCAGCTTGTCCGCCCAGGATTCCTTCGAAGCCGACTTCGCGCGCGACGGTCGTGACCTGATCGGCGAACGTTGCGAGCGTATCGATCATGGTGTTGATCGTCTCGGCAAGCTCTTCGATCTCGCCCTTGGCTTCGAGCAGCAGCTTACGTTTCAAGTCGCCGTTCGCGACCGACGTAACGACTTTCGCGATGCCGCGGACTTGATTCGTCAGGTTACCTGCCATCGAGTTCACGGAGTCGGTCAAGTCTTTCCAAACGCCGCCCACACCCGGCACCTGAGCCTGTCCGCCAAGTTTTCCTTCGGAGCCGACTTCGCGCGCAACGCGCGTGACTTCGGATGCGAAACCGTTGAGCTGATCGACCATCGTGTTGATCGTGTCTTTCAGCTCGAGCATCTCGCCGCGAACGTCGACCGTAACTTTCTTCGAGAGGTCGCCGTTTGCGACGGCGGTCGTAACGCGCGCGATGTTACGGACTTGGTTCGTCAGGTTGAAGGCCATCGTGTTGACCGAGTCCGTAAGGTCTTTCCACGTACCAGCCACGCCGGGCACCTGAGCCTGGCCACCCAAGATGCCTTCCGATCCGACTTCGCGCGCAACGCGCGTGACTTCGGATGCGAATGCGTTCAGCTGGTCGACCATGACGTTGATCGTGCCTTTGAGCTCGAGAACCTCGCCGCGCACGTCGACCGTGATCTTCTTTGAAAGGTCGCCCTTCGCGACGGCGGTCGTGACTTCGGCGATGTTTCGAACCTGCGCAGTCAGCGAGCCGGCCATCGAGTTCACGGAGTCGGTAAGGTCTTTCCACGTACCGGCTACGCCAGGCACCTGCGCCTGGCCGCCCAGTCTTCCTTCGGTACCGACTTCGCGCGCAACGCGCGTGACTTCCGATGCGAAGGAGTTCAGCTGGTCGACCATCGTGTTGATCGTACCTTTGAGCTCGAGCATTTCGCCGCGCACGTCGACGGTGATCTTACGCGAGAGGTCGCCTTTTGCGACGGCGGTCGTAACTTCGGCGACGTTACGCACTTGGCTGGTCAAGTTACCGGCCATGAAGTTCACCGAGTCGGTGAGATCTTTCCACGTACCGGCGACGTCGGGAACGACGGCTTGTCCGCCCAGCTTTCCTTCGGTACCGACTTCGCGCGCGACGCGCGTGACTTCGGATGCGAACGCGTTGAGCCGGTCGACCGTTGAGTTGATCGTCGTCTTGAGTTCTTGAATTTCGCCGCGAACCGCGACGGTAATCTTCTTTGAAAGGTCGCCTTGCGCGATCGCGGTCGTGACTTCGGCGATGTTACGCACCTGGCTCGTCAGGTTACCGGCCATCGAGTTGACGGAGTCTGTAAGGTCTTTCCACGTACCGCGCGACGCCTTCGACGACGGCTTGTCCGCCGAGTCTTCCTTCGGTACCGACTTCGCGCGCGACGCGCGTGACTTCGGACGCGAATGCGTTCAGCTGGTCGACCATCGTATTGATCGTGCCTTTGAGCTCTTGCATTTCACCGCGAACGTCGACGGTAATCTTCTTTGAAAGGTCGCCGCGCGCAACGGCGGTCGTAACTTCGGCGACGTTTCTGACCTGTGCGGTCAAGTTGCCCGCCATGAAGTTCACGGAGTCCGTAAGGTCTTTCCACGTACCCGCGACGCCCTCGACGCGGGCTTGACCGCCGAGTCTTCCTTCGGTACCGACTTCGCGCGCGACGCGCGTGACTTCGGATGCGAATGCGTTCAGCTGGTCGACCATCGTATTGATCGTGTCTTTGAGCTGCAGGATCTCGCCGCGAACGTCGACGGTGATCTTCTTCGAGAGGTCGCCTTTTGCGACGGCGGTCGTGACTTCGGCGATGTTACGAACCTGCGCCGTCAGGTTACCGGCCATCGAGTTGACGGATTCCGTAAGGTCGCGCCACGTGCCGGCGACGCCGCGGACGTCGGCTTGTCCGCCGAGCCGTCCTTCGGTACCGACTTCGCGCGCGACTCGCGTGACTTCGGATGCGAATGCGTTCAGCTGATCGACCATGACGTTGATCGTATCTTTCAGCTGCAAAATCTCGCCGCGGGCTTCAACGGTGATCTTCTTCGAAAGGTCGCCGCGGGCGACGGCGGTCGTGACTTCGGCGATGTTACGAATCTGGTTGGTCAGCGTACCGGCCATCGAGTTTACGGAGTCGGTGAGGTCTTTCCACGTACCGGCAACGCCGCGCACCTGGGCCTGGCCGCCTAGTTTTCCTTCGGAACCGACTTCGCGTGCGACGCGCGTGACTTCGGATGCGAATGCGTTCAGCTGATCGACCATCGTATTCAGCGTGCGGCCGGCTCGCAAGAATTCACCCTTGAGAGGACGGCCATCGATTTCGAGCGTGACTTGTTGCGACAGATCGCCGCGCGCGACCGATGCGAGTACGCGTCCAGTCTCGATGATCGGATGCGCGAGGTCGGAGATCAGTTCGTTAACGGAGTCGATTGCGACCGACCAATCACCCGTGGCGCCCGAAACGGAGACGCGTTGCGCAAGTCGTCCGTCACGTCCGACCGTCTGACTGATTCGCTGCAGCTCACGCACGAGTCGCGCGTTCAGCGTTGCGACGTTGTTGAAGGCTTCGGCCAAGTCCGGGTCGGTGGTGTTCACTGAGAGACGCGCCGAGAAATCACCGCGTCCGAGCGCGCGTAGTGCACTGAGCACCTCGCGATTACCGCCGTTCGAGCTGTGACCGTTCGATTTCGCGCCGTTGGAACGCGATGTGGACGTAGACGAAGCTGTTGACTTCGCCTTCGGACCGGCAGCGACCGTGACAGGCATATGCACTCCGTGAAGTCAGAAAGGAGGCGTGGTCCCATGGGGGAAGCGCACACCTCGCACTGGCCAGTTTGCCCGCAAAATACCCGAAATCGGGAGCATTTAAACGTTAGCTAAGCGGTCGCAGCGACGAGGAGGCGTTTGGCGGTTTCCTCGCGTGGGCAAAACTGCGACATACCTTCAGGGGTACTCGTTTGCGTTCTACCAATGCGCTCGCCGTGACCGATGACGATCTTCTGACGCAGTCGGTTGGAGGGGTTCTCGAACTCCTATCGTCGGCGAGCCGCCTTCTATTGCCGGCAGAGGACGTCGTTAGCGCTTTGCCGGTTCTGGCGCAACTGCTCGTTCCGGCATGGGTCGACGGGTGCACGATCGGACTCGCCGGCGACGGGGGCGAAGTTCGCATCGCGGCGTCGGTCGGCCAAGCCCCGAGCGACGCGGCCCTGAAACGGCGCCTTCCCCATCCGCCGATCACATCGCTCGAAAGCGAAGGCGGCTGGACCCTCGAGGTCGCGATCAGCGGACGCGCCGCTCCATACGGGTTCATGTGGCTGGCGGGAAGCGGTGAGGCGCCATCGCGTCTCCTAAGTGGTCTGGCTGAAGAGCTGGCCGTGCGGATCGCGATCGGCATCGATACGGCGCAGGCCATCGCGCGCGAGCATCATGTCGCGGAGACGCTGCAACGTGCACTCTTACCGGAAATACTCCCCGGCAACGGATCGGCGATCATCGACGCGTCGTACCGCCCGGCTGCCGGCGAGTCGATCGTAGGCGGCGATTGGTATGACGCCTTCGAGCTTCCGGACGGTCGGATCGGAATATCGATCGGTGACGTCGCAGGGCACGGCCTTTCGGCAGCGGTCGTGATGGGCGAAGCCCGACAAGCCGTCCGCGCCTCAACCTACGACGCGCGCTCTCCGGGCGAGGTGCTCAGCCGCGCCAACCAGATGCTGCACTCGATCCCGATGATGGTGACGGCGCTGGTCGGCATCTTCGATCCGCGCACGTCGATCTTCACCTACGCGAGCGCCGGCCACCCGCCGCCGCTCGTCATCACTCCCGACGGCCATGCGTTCATGCTCCCGAACGGTGATTTGCCGCTGGGTGTCGTCGACGATTTAGCACCCGCGCATTGGACGTTTACGCTCGCGCCGGGAACGTTGCTCGTGTTGTATACGGACGGCATCGTCGAGTTCGAGCGCGACGTCTTTTTCGGTGAGTCCGCGTTGATTCGCGCATCGATCGACGAGCTGGCCGAGCTTTCCGCGCATCCGGCTAGATCGGTGCAAGACCGCGTCTTCGGATCGAAGCAAAATGCCGACGACGTCGCGACGATGACCTTATACGTTCCGCCGCGACCACTCGAGATCTTCGATTGTGTATTCTCCGCCGTCCCGTTTGCGGCGCCGTTCGTGCGGCGCGGTCTCGAGCGTTTTCTGATCGATCACGGTGTCGGTAACGATCATCGCTTCGCGGTCATCACGGCGGTCGGCGAAGCGGTCGCCAACGCTGTCGAGCACGCATACGCCGACGTGCCTGGGACCGTGCATTTGTGCGTTCGATTCGAAGACTCGATCGTGCGCGTTCACATCGAAGATTGCGGCCGCTGGCGTCCCGCCACGAAAGAAGAAGAGCGCGGACGCGGGATTCCGCTCATGCGTGCGTTGATGGATCGCGTTGAGATACGGACTGACAGTGCGAGCACGCAGATTCGCATGCAAATGCAAACGGCATAAAATCCGGTTTCGGTGGCGGTTCTTAGGGAAGAATCGGGGTGGATCGCTCCGCGATCCCAACCCGAAAAAGCATCACACACCCTCAAAGCGCGGCGGGCCGGATCGATATTCGGTCCGTCGTTTACTTAGAGCTGCGCGTTGCGTCTTCGATAGCGGCACGGAAATCGTCATGAACGAGAAGCGTGCGGTGCAAGCCGGTTACCTCGAAGATTTTGCGAATCTTTGAATTGTGTGGGACGATTACGTGCAGTCTTTCCCCAAGCTTTCGATTCGCGCCGACGAGCGCCGTAATGCCGGACGTATCAATATACGTGCACTCGCCGAACGCCACCAAGATAGGATTCGATGATCCTTCGCTCGCGCGATCGAGCACTTGACTGAGCTCGCTAGAGTTCGTGATATTCAGCTCGCCCAGGACGTGCACCAAGGTGAGCCTTCCAAGCGGCTCGACCATAAAGGGCGCAAACATCGTCGCCATACGAAATGACCTCTTGGGAAAGATTGTACATCCGGGAAATTAGGCCTTGAGGCCGGGACGTTTGCCCGAAAGAATCATGGGGTACTTCTTCGCTTAATCGCACTGCGGGCGAGGAGGCCTTTCTATGGACACGATCCGGCGCTACTCTTCATCGATAGCGGCCGCGACGACGGCTCTTGAAGAACTGGTCGTTTGTGAATGCGGACACACGATCGGAATCCACGACAGTATGGGTTGCCGGGCACTGCGTCCACGCACGTGCACGTGCTCGCGAGATCGCGGCTGGGTGCTCGACGCGGCAGTCGCGCGCTCGATCTCAGATCATCGCTCGGTCTTTCCAAAGAGTTAGCAAGCGCTGGTTCCCAGCGTTTTCTACCCGGGCTCTAATTCTGAGTTAAAGCGCTAGCAACAAGCGCGCAGTACGATCGACACGTCAGACAGAGGAGTCCACGTGTTCATTCGTACTGCCATCGCCGTGGCCGTCGCCGCAGCGGTTATACAAACCGGCGCCGCCTTCGCGCAAACGGCACCCCAACCGGCAGCACCGCCGGCTGCAACGCAACGTCATCATCATTCCGCGCTCTTCCGCGGATTAAATCTTTCAGCCGATCAAAAGACGCGGATCAAATCGATCCGGCAGAAGTATCGCGCGCAGAATCAGAGCATCACCGATCGCAGCCAGCGTCGCGAAAGCATGAAGGCGCAGCGGCAGGAAATCATGGCGGTACTGAATCCCGATCAGCGGGCCAAATTCCAGCAGCGCCTACAAACGATGCGTCAACGCCAGAAGCAGTAAGCTAGCCTAACGTGCCCGCGATGCGCGTCGCTTCGGCGATTGCGCGCGCGAGCACGGAGCGGATCTTTCCGTCTTCTAGAACCAAAAGCGCACCGATCGTGCACCCGGCCGGAGTCGTGACGTCGTCACGCATAGCTGCCGGGTGCCGTTCGCTCTCTTGCACCATCTTTGAGGCTCCGAGAACCGTCTGCGCGACGAGTTCGCGCGCGACGTCACGGGGGAGGCCCACGCTCACGCCCGCATCCGCGAGCGCTTCGATAATAAGGAAGACATAGGCCGGGCCGCAGCCGCTAATGGCGGTGACGGCATTGAGATGATGCTCGGCAAGCTCGATGCAGCGTCCGACGGATTTGAAGATGTCCGTCGCTTCTGATATCTGATCTTTGGTGACGTGACGTCCGCGCGCAATCACGGTCATCCCCTCGCTCACGAGCGCGGGCACATTGGGCATCGCGCGAATTACGGCGACCTCGTCGCCGATCGCACGCTCGAGGGCGGCGATCGGGACGCCCGCCGCGACCGAGATGACGAGCGCGTGTTTCTTGAGCCCAGCTTTACGTAGCCGTTCGAGCGTGGCGTCGGCTTGCGCCGGCTTGACGCAGACGAGAATGACGTCGGTTTCCGGTACGAGTTCATCGTATTCGTCGGTTGCCGTAATCGAAAAATCGCGTTCGATGCGCGCCGCCGATTGCGGCGTGCGCGTTGCGGCCCAAATCTTGAACGGAGCCGAGCCGGATTGCAGGCCGCGCAACAGCGCTTGGCCTATCGCGCCCGCGCCGACGATCCCGAGCGTCCTTTTTCTTCATGCGAACGTATCTCTTCGCGGTTTGCAAGGACGTTCCGTTTGTGAACATGAAGCGCCGAAACGCGTGGGGACTGGCCTCGGGATACGCATCGGTATCGACGTCGGCGGTACGTTTACTGATGCCGTTGCAATCGACGCGACCTCGCTGGAATTGATCGGTCACGTCAAGGTCCCGACGACGCATCGTTCGCCGCAGGGCGTAGCGGGCGGAATCATCGAGGCGCTGCAGCGTTTGCTCGCGGCGCACAACCTGCAAGCTTCCGACGTGCGCTACATTTCGCATGGCACGACGCAAGCGACGAATGCGCTGCTCGAAGGCGACGTCGCGCTGGTCGGAATCGTCGGAATCGGCGGCGGCGTGGAAGGCTTGCGGGCCCGCTCGCAGACGTTCATCAAGCCGATCGAACTCGCGCCCGGGACGTATCTGCGTTCGATCGCGTGAGTTTCTTGCGACGTCAGCACCGAGCGCAGCGGACGCCGATCGTGCAATCCGTGCGCTGCTCGGCGCAGGGTGCGGGCGTGATCGTTGCGAGCGGCTTGTACAGCGTCGACGATCCGAGCGGCCGAAGACACGATCACCGAAGCTGCGCGACGCGCCGGCGTGCCGGCGGCCGCGGCGCACGAGATCAGCAAACTTTACGGTTTGCGAACGCGAACGCGAACCGCCGTCATCAACGCATCGATCCTGCCGCGCATGATCGAAACGGCGAACAGCGTCGAATCGAGCGTTTCCGCTGCGGGAATCACCTCGCCGCTGATGATCATGCGCGGTGATGGCGGGCGTCATGCGAATCGATCAGCTGCGCAGCCGCCCGATTCTGACGCTGGTCTCCGGGCCGGCCGCCGGCGTTGCGGGCGCGCTCATGTACGAGCGCGTTTCGGATGCAATATTCTTGGAAGTCGGCGGGACGAGCGTCGACATCTGCGGCGATTCGCGACGGCCGCGTCCAAGTGCGATACGCGACGCTCGGCGGTCACCGGACGTTTTTGCAGTCGCTCGACGTGCGTTCGATCGGCATCGGCGGCGGATCGATGGTGCGCGTTCGCAACGGAAAGATCGACGTCGGCCCGCGCAGCGCGCACATCGCGGGACTCGACTATGCGGTGTATGCATCTGCGGGCGCGTGCGAGGGCGCGCGATGCGATCGAATTCCGTCCGTTGCCGTCCGATCCCGAAGATTATGTTGCCGTTGATGCGGCGGGCGGGCGCTTCGCCCTGACGCTCTCGTGCGCGGCAAACATCGCGGGCTTTGTGGACGAAAATGATTGGGCGCGCGGGAGACGCTGGAAACGCGCGCGTCCGCGTTTCTGCCGCTTGCGCAGCGCTTCGGATGCTCGGTCGAGGATCTTGCGCGCATGGTCATCGATGCTGCGGTTGCAAAGACGCGTTCGACCGTCGAGGGCCTCGCTGCCGATTACGGTCTCGACCTTAAGGCGAATGGTGCTCGTCGGCGGCGGCGGCGGCGCGAGCCGCGCTCGTTCCGGCGCTTGCAAAGTCGCTCGGCTGCGAATTCCGTATCGCGCGAAACGCGCACGTCATCTCTCCGATCGGGGTCGCGCTCGCGCTCGTGCGTGACGTCGTCGAGCGGATGATCCCGAATCCGACTGCTGAGGATATCGCGCAGCTGCGCGCGGAAGCGGAAGATGCGGCCGTCGCGGCCGGTGCTGCGCGCGAAAGCGTCGAGGTCGACGTCAGCGTCGATTCGCAGCGCAATATCGTGCGCGCGGCGGCGAGCGGAGCGACGGAGCTGCGCACGCGCGATCTTCGCCGCGCCGAAGCCGGCGAAGACGAGCGGCGCACGATCGCAGCCGAATCGATGCGCACGGCACCCGACGCTCTCTTGAGCTGGCGGCGAGCACGCCGCAGTTTTCCGTGTACACGACGCGCGTCAAGCCGTCGGGTTTGCTCCGCTATTTTGGATCGGTGAAGGATCCCGTGCGAGTCGTGGACCGCGAAGGCGTGATTCGCCTGCGCGTCCCACATGCGCGCATCGTCCCGACGACGATCGCGCAAGCCGAAGACGAGCTGCGCGATATTCTGGATACGTTGACCTCATACGGTGATGCCGGTAAGATGCTGCCGGCGCTGCATTTGCTCTTGCGCGACCGGATCGTCAATCTTGAGCGGGATGGTCGATCCGGAGCTCGTCGTCACGATCGCATCCGACCATTTGCGCGCGATGGCCGCCACCGAGCCCGGCGTCATCGTCGCCGAGCATCGCGCGTGAACGCGCGCGCACTCGCCAAACGTTTGGGCGCCCGGATCGTCGAGCGCCGCGGTGGGATCGGCGAAGACCGCTGGGTCATGTCTGAATTCAATCCACGCGACAAGACGATCGTGATCTATCTCGATACGCTCGAGCTGCTCTCCGAGCTCGTGATCACGAGCGATTTGCCGTTCGATCCCGAGCATCTCGATGAGATCGCGATCGCACACGAGTGCTTTCATATGATTTCGGGAAGCGCGCACGGTCCGCAGGGTGAAGAGGACGCGCACAAATTCGCGCGCGAGCTTCTCGATCTGCCCGCGTCGCCGGAATTACTCAACGAGCTCTTGAGCCGTCAATCGGGTAGGCAGTGAGCGGGAGTGTTGCTGCTCGCCGCTATGGCCGTCTTCGTCGTTCTCATGATGACGAAGAAACTTGCGACGCCGCTCGCACTGATGGCGCTCGCGGTGATCATCGGCATCATCCTCGGGATTCCGTGGATCGGGAAGCCGGACGACAGCATTCTCGGCGGCATCGTCGCAAGCGGCGCGACGGCGCTCGCGGCGACGATCGTCGCGGTCGTATTCGGCAGCTGGCTCGGTGCCGTGATGGACGAAACCGGCATCGCGCAAACGCTCGTGCGCAAAGCCGTTGAGCTCGGGTGGCGATCGTCCGTACGCGGTCGCGTTCGCGGTCTGGTTCGTCGCGATCTTCGTCGGCACGGTGACCGGAAGCGCGCCCGCGGCAATCCTCGTCGGATTGATCGGCATTCCGGCGATGCTTGCGGCCGGCGTTCCACGCACGGTCGCCGCCTCGACCGTCGTCGTCGGCCTTGTGGTGCGGCAATCCGCTGCAATTGCAAACCTGGAAATATCTCTCGCAAGCGATGGGCGTGCCGCAAGCCGACGTGGTCGGATTCTTAGTGCGCTATTTCCCGATCGTCCTCATCGGCGGTCTGTCGTTCTTGTTCGTGCAATCGCGGATTTCAGGCCGCGTCTACAATTGGGCCGTAGCCGCTCCGCGAAAGACGTCAGGTCGCGTACCGCACCCTGGTACGCGCTGATCACGCCGGCGATTCCGATTGCGCTCGTTCTCGGGAGCGCCGCCTTCGGGATTTCGTTCGACGTGATCCCGGCGCTCATCATCGGAATCTTGTACGGAGTGCTCACGACGCGCCCGCGCGCATTCAACGAGGTCATGCTGAAGACGGCGTATCGCGGTCTCGAATTGGCGGCCGCGCCGATGTATCTCTTCATCGTGATCGGCATGTTGCTGACGGCGGTGCGTATGCCCGGCATCGTGGATGCGCTGCATCCGATCGTCAGTGCGATCGCGCCGCACAATCCGTGGGTGTACGCGATCGGATTCGGATTGCTCGCGCCGCTCGCGCTCTATCGCGGCCCGCTCAACATCGTCGGGATGGGCGTCGGTATTGCGGGCGTGTTGCTGGCGCTCGGAACATATCCGGCGCTGCTCGTGCTTGGGACGTTCGCGTCGATCAACGGGATCGTCGGAGTCTCCGATCCGACCGGAACGCAAACGGTGTGGAGCGCGGAATATGCCGGCGTTCGTCCCGAGGACGTGATGCGCCAAACGCTGCCGTTCACATGGGCGACCGCATTCGCCGGCGTCGTGCTCGCCGTGCTGCTGTACTTGCGCTAAACGGCGCGGATCGTTCGGTAACGGGCTTGCCAGGTCGCGGTCGTCGACGGCGTGCGCGAGATCGGTGATCTGCGCGCGTACGAGTCCTTCGCGCGCGGCTTGCTCGCCGACCGCGATCGCGACTGCGCGTGAAACTTCCCGCAACGTCGAGACGGGCGGAAGAATCGCGGCACCGAGCGTCGAGGCATCGACCATGTCGGCAAGCGCGCTTGCCGCAGCGACGAACATCGCGTCGCTGATGACGCGCGCGCGCGTCACGATCGCGCCAAGGCCAAGACCCGGAAAGATGATTGCGTTGTTGGCTTGCCCGATCGTGTATGAAATGCCGTCGTGCAAAACGGGATCGAACGGACTGCCCGTCGCGATCAGCGCGCGTCCCTCAGTCCACTCGATCAGATTCTTCCGGGACTGCTTCGGAAAGCGCGGTCGGATTCGAAAGCGGCAGGATGATCGGTCGCGGCGTACCCTGCGCCATCTCGCGGACGACTTCTGCGGTAAACGCGCCGGTTTGGCCGGAGCAGCCGACCAAAACCGTCGGGTGAACGCGCCGCACGACTTCGGCAAGCATGATTCCGCGCTCCGGATCGGCGGTCCAACCGCGCACGTCGTCCGGCGCTGCGCGCAAAGGGCGCTTGAAAATCGCGAATGTCCGGCATGCCCTGGACGAGCAAACCGTTCCGATCGATGCACCAGAAGCTGCGCGCCGCTTCCTCGTAGCGAGACGCCCTGCGTTGCGATCGCGCGCCGAATCAGATCGGCGATGCCGATCCCGGCCGTTCCGGAGCCGAAGATCACGATGCGTTCGTCGCGCAGGCGTCCGCCCGTTACTTTGAGCGCGGAGAGAATCGCCGCCAGCACGACGCCGGCCGTGCCTTGGATGTCGTCGTTGAACGTGCACAGCTGCGTGCGATACTGATCGAGGATCCAGCGCGCATTCGACGCTGCGAAATCTTCCCAATGTAAGAGCGCGTTGGGAAAGAGACGATGTGCGGTTTGGACGTAGCGATCGATGAAAGCTTGGTAGAGCGCGCCGCGCTCGCGTGGATGCCGGTACCCGAGATACAGCGGGTCTTCCATCAAGGACGCATTGTCGGTGCCGACGTCAAGCATGACGGGATCACGCGCGTCGGATCGATCCCGGCGGCTGCCGTGTAGACGGCGAGCTTGCCGATACAGATGTCGATGCCGCCGACGCCCCAATCACCGATTCCGAGAATCGCTTCGGCATCGGTTGCGACGAGCAGATCGATGTCATCGCTCGACGCGCCGGCGTTGCGCAGCGATTCTTCGAGCAATTCGGGATGCTCGATCGAGAGAAACACGCCGCGCGGGCGTTGATAGCGCCGGCTATACTGTTGAATCGCGGTTCCGACCGTCGGCGTATAGACGATCGGGAACATCTCGACGACGTGTTTTTCGAACAAGTAGAAGAACAGTGTCTCATTGCGGTCTTGCAGCGCCGCGAGAAATTGGTTTTTCGCGAGATCGTTCGGCAGCCCGCGATACATGTCGTACAAACGATCGGCTTGCGCTTCGATCGAGACAACGGCCGGCGGAAGCAGTCCGGTGAATCCGAGCGCAGCGCGCTCGGCGTTCGTGAATGCCGTCCCTTTGTTGATCGCCGGGAAATGCAGAACGTCCGAGCCGCGCGCGGAGATCTCGAATTCTCCGCGAGCATTCGTTGTATACGGTCGGACTGCTGGCACCTCGCTCCCTACGAGACGCTGGCGGCGATTGCCTTGAGCTCCTTCAGATCGAGATCGCCGACCAAAGCGAAGGTCAAGCCGGAATTCTTCCACGACAAAAACGTCGTCGAGCCGTCGTTGACGTAGAGCGCGTCGCGGTTCTCGATTTTGGTGGCGACCGGTTTCATGTGTCCGTAATCGGCGGTTGCGTTCGTGGCGTTCTCGAATAGCGAGAGCGAGCGTATGCCATCGGAATACATCAGGTGCAGGGTCTTCACGCCCTTGAGCGTCGTTACGTCCGCGCTGACGACCGTAAAGCCTTCAGGCAGATAGCGTGGACTTGCCGGCGTGAATCCCGCGTCTTTGACGACGCGCTCGATGTCGCTCGCATTCGCCGTCGGCGCATGGTTCTCGATGACGTGATAGCCCGCCGGGATTGGGGTCGCAAAGAGCGTCGGCGGCATCGCTTGCGTGTAGCGAACGTTTTCGAATTGCATGCGCGAGTCGATCGTCCCATCCGCGTGGTACGTTTCTTTTTGAAGGATCAAACGCGTTTGCGCATCGATCCAAACGCGCATCACGCGCACGCCGGTAAACCGGTTGACGAGCGCGCACGGGATGGTCGGACGGCCTGCCACGATTTCGGGCGAGGTGATGACTGGGCGATAGTTCGCCAAGAGTAGCGCGAGATTTCCGTTCGTGATCGTCTGCGCGTCTCTGCGCCGGGCCGTGCGAAATAACGACGCGCTGATGCTGCGCGTCGTATGAGAACGTCTCGGCCCCGTGAATGATGACGCTGTCGCCGTACATATCTTCGGGCGCGATGTAGAGCTTGTGGGTTTGGTCGGGCGCAAGGTGCTCTTCGCGTGCGATCGTTGCGACGGCGCCGGAAGGGCCGAAATGGATCGACTGCACTTGCGCCATGTACGAGATCGCTTGACGCGCGTGCATAGCGTCGCTCAGCAGCTCGGTCGCGCGCGCGTCATCTTGACTCGAATTGCGTGACGGAGGCGCTGGGGCTGGGCACCGGCGTGGCACCGTCGGCGTGAAGAAGCTGCCGCGACGAACGCAGCTAGTGCGGTAACATATGCGAACGCTAATTCTCTAGCGCGGCGCATCAACGGCTTGAATCACCGGTACGCCGTCGTTCGTCGAGTTCAAGCGACGACAAGATGACTGCGCTCCGGTCACCAAGCGGGTTCTCTTGTGCGCGTACGTCGTGCTCTTGCAAGTAGTAGCTGACAGGAAGCGCAGCGCTGGGTGACGTCGGCGGTGACAAGACAGGCGTGAGGAAGAATGTGCCCGCAGCGACTGCGGCCGCGAACGGAACGATCACGATCGGACGCAAGAAGCGCCGCAGAACTTGCCAAGGACTCGGCTGCAAGTCGGCAATGCGTGCCATGATCGCGCTTTGCATCCCGAGCGGAAGCTCGAGCTCTTCGGCGCGCGCGATCGCAGCGCAGCCGGTCGGTTATCGTGGCCTCGACGTTGAGCTCCAGTTTGCACTCTTCACACGCTTCGAGGTGTGCGAGCACGCGAGCGTCGTCGGCGGGTCCGAGCTCGTGATGGAGATAGTCGATGAGTAGATCGCTCGTGAGGTGTTGCATTATGGTGATTGGAGACGCTCGTTTTCTTGTAGGAGCAACCGTCGAAGCAGCGCGCGAGCACGATGAAGCCGAGACCGCACGGTCCCGATCGAACACCCCATTATGTCCGCGATTTCCTGGTAGCTGTATTCCTCGATGTCGGCTAGGATGATCACTTGTCGTTGGTCCTGCGAAAGCTTCCGCAGAGACCGTGACAGCGGTTCGGAGAGTTGCCTCTCGACGTACTCCTCGATGGTGTCGACGGCAAGCGGGCGCTGGCCACCGAACTCCTGGGGAGCGTTGTCTTCAGGTATCTCCTCTTGGAAACGTCCCTTTCGGCGTCTTAGTTCGTCGCGATAGAGGTTTGTGACGATTCTGTAGATCCAGGAGAGGAACGAGGTGCCCGGTTGGAACGACCGCCAAGCCCGGTAGACGCGGATAAAGGCTTCCTGCGTAAGGTCGCGCGCGTCCGGTTCGTTCCCGACGAGGCGGTAAGCGAAGTTATAGGTCGCCTTCCCGTACTGCGCAATGGCCCGCTCGACGAAGGCCGTCTGCTCAGCCGACGGGGGCTCTGGCGGCTTTCGGGGCTCTCCCACGGTCAGCCTGATTCTGGGGTCCGAGAACACGCCCCCTCGGTCCGACAGGGGCTCCCGTCATGCGGGTACGAACTGCAAGACCCCCCTAGCCGCCCCGATTTGGCGGCTTCTCCGTCCTTAGAAGCAGGCCATGATTTCGACGAGAGTTCCGCTAGAAAACAGCAATACGGTCAGCTCGATCGTCTCGCTCTTAGTGCGCTTTCCCGAGATCTCGTCGCTGTGGTCGCATCCCACCGACGGAACGCTGCGGCTCACGTACGTCGTCGCACGACGGCTTGCCAAACCAGAGCAGCGCGAGCTCGCCGCAATTCTCGACGATCACGTTCGCGCGTTCGTCGCGCTCGAAGGTCGCGACGTCAACACCATCGGCGTCCGATGCGAGACCGACAATGCGGTCACGTTCATGCACTGCACGCGCGATTCAGCGTCCTTCACGCGCGAAGAGCTGCTGTTGCAGATCGGCGTGCTCAGCGCACGTTACGGCGACGCGCTCGTCAAGAATCCTGTCGAGGAACAAGACGAAGAAAGTGCGGAGCTCGAGGACGAACAGGTCGAGCACGCGATCGACGCGATGCGCGATCCGGATCAAAAGCGTTCGCTTGTCGGATATCGCGACGAGCGGCGCGTAATGGTATACTTCGTAAAGAATCGGAAAGCAAAGGCTCCGGCTCGCAGATAAACAACCCGCTCAACATTCTCGTTATCGGCGATGTCGTCGGCTCACCCGGCCGCGAGACGCTGAAGCGTTGCCTGCGGCTGACGCGCGAGCAGCATAAAATTCATCTCTGCATCGCCAACGGCGAAAATGCTGCGGGCGGATTCGGCTTGACGGTTCCGACCGCGGAAGAGATGTTCGGCTCCGGCGTGGACGTGATTACGAGCGGCAATCACATTTGGGACAAGCGCGAGTTTCGCGCGCATCTCGATGAATCCGATCGCATCATCCGTCCGGCGAATTATCCGCCCGGCACGCCGGGGCGCGGATCGACGACGATCGACGTCGACGGCGTTCGCGTCGGCGTTCTCAATCTGATGGGGCGCGTGTTCATGCCGACCGTGGACGATCCGTTTCGCGTCGGCCGGGAGCACGTCGACGAGCTGCGTGCATGAAACGCCGATCATCATCGTCGACATGCACGCGGAAGCGACGTCGGAGAAAATGGCGATCGCTCGCTTCTTCGATGGACAAGTAAGCTTCGTCTACGGTACGCACACGCACGTGCAGACGGCAGACGATCAAATATTCTCCGGTGGGACAGCATATCTCAGCGACGTCGGGATGACCGGACCGACTGAAGGCGTGATCGGAATGGAGGCGGGCGGAGTAATCGATCGCTTCACTTCGGCGTTTTCAGAACGGTTCAATGTGGAGAAGGGAGGTTTGAAGCAATTTTGTGCGGCGGTCGTGGCGATCGACCGCACAAACGGCAAGGCCCTCGAAATCAAACGCATCTTTCTCCGAGGGATAGCATGAATGAAAGTCCCGGCACACGTCCGTCCCGCAGTCCCGGAACGCACATCCTCAAAGTCTCCGCGCAAAGCAACCCCAACTCGGTCGCAGGCGCGCTCGCCGGCGTGCTGCGCGAACGTGAGTCCGCCGAACTTCAATCCATAGGCGCCGGCGCAACGAATCAAGCCGTGAAGGCGATCGCAATCGCTCGCTCGTACCTCGAAGCGAGCGCTTACGATATCGTGTGCGTACCGGAATTTATCGACGTGGAAATCGACGGAAAAGAACGAACCGCCATTCGTCTCGCAGTCGAGCGACGATCTAAATAGATCTTGCTCGTCGATTTTCATTCGCATACGCGCAATAGCGATGGGAGTTTAACAACGGCGGAGCTGGTCGAATCGATGGACCGGCGCGGCGTGCGCATCTTTTCGATCACCGATCACGACACGACGCGCGCATACCTCGAGTTGCCGGAATCCCGCGCCAAGATCGTGCCGGGGATCGAGATCAACACGACCCGCGAGGGCGTCGACATTCACATCCTCGGCTACGGCTTCGATCCGTCCGCCGCAGCGCCGATTCACGCCACGCTGGAGGCAAACCGGCAGGCCCGCGCCCTCCGCATCAAATCGATGATCGAGAAGCTCGTCAAAGCGGGCTATCCGCTGACGGAAGAGATGGTCGCCGCCGAGGCCGACGGCAGTGAGTCGCTCGGCCGGCCGCACGTCGCGAAGGCCTTGGTGCGGGCCGGGATGGTCAAAGACGTACAGACAGTCTTCAACGACTTGGTCGGTCGCAGCGGCCCCGGATTCGTGCCTTCGGCGCACATCACGGCGCCCGAGGCGATCGACGCTATCGCGAAATCCGGAGGGGTTCCGGTCCTGGCCCACCCCGGGCGGCTCTCCGACTACTCGATCATCGACGAGATGGCCGAGCACGGCGTGGCCGGCCTCGAGGTCTTCTATCCGACCCACACGCCGACGATGATTGCCCATTTTCGGGCCCAAGCCGAGCGGCTCGGGCTGGTCATGACGGCGCGGCTCGGACTTCCATGACGCGCGCTGGAATTCAAGCCAGGTCGGGATGGACGTCGAAGAAGCCGATATCGCCCCGTTCCTAAACCTTATTGGCCAGTAGTTTTTCGGCCGATAAATGTAATGTTGTTCCGGGCCCTTTTAAGGCGGTACGCGCCCAGGCTTCGCGCCCCCCACGCCTGACGGCGCGGGGCCCCCAGAAGCCGGGCCCGGCAACATGGCGAAGAGTCCGCGATGCCCCGAGGGGGCCCGGAACAACCCTTACCTCAATAGCATCAGGAGTAAATCTTGCAAGTTACCACGCCGCGCGGCGATATCAAAGACGCGAGCCTCGCACAAGCCGGCCGTTCCCGGATCGAATGGGCAGGCTCGTTCATGCCGGTCCTCGGTCAAATTCGGGATCGCTTTGCGAAAGAGAAGCCGCTCGCCGGAATCCGTATCGGTGCGTGTTTGCACGTTACGACCGAGACGGCGAATCTGATGCTCGCGCTCAAAGCCGGCGGCGCACAGATTGCGCTCTGCGCCAGTAATCCGCTCTCGACACAGGACGACGTTGCGGCTGCGCTCGCGGAAACGTACGAGATTCCGACCTTCGCAATCAAAGGCGAAGACAACAAGACGTATTACAGCCACATCGAAGCGGTGATCGCCAGCAAGCCGCAGATGTCGATGGACGACGGTTGCGATTTGGTCACGGCGATCACGACCAAACACCCCGAGACTTGCTCGCCGGCATGATCGGCGGCTGCGAAGAGACGACGACCGGCGTCATTCGTCTGCGCGCGATGCAGAAGGATAACGTTCTTCCGTACCCGGTGATCGCCGTCAACGACGCGTTGACGAAGCACATGTTCGACAACCGTTACGGAACCGGCCAATCGACGCTCGACGGCATCATCCGCGCGACGAACGTCTTGATTGCGGGCTCGACGGTCGTCGTATGCGGCTACGGTTGGTGCGGTCGCGGTGTCGCCTCACGCGCCAAAGGCCTCGGCGCGCACGTCGTCGTGACCGAAGTCGATCCGCGCAAAGCGATCGAAGCAGTCATGGACGGCTTCATGGTGATGCCGATGAACGACGCCGCGAAGGTCGGCGACGTCTTCGTGACGGTCACAGGCAACTATCACGTCATCAACGAGACGCATTTCAATTCGATGAAGGACGGCGCGATCGTCTGTAACTCGGGGCACTTCAACGATGAAATCGATCTGGATTCGCTTGCCCGCATCTCGACCGAGCGGGAGCGTCCGCGCACGTTCGTCGAGCGCTACACGCTCAGAACGGCAAGAAGGTCTCGATTCTCGCCGACGGACGGCTCGTCAATCTTGCGGCCGGCGAAGGGCACCCGGCGGCGGTTATGGACATGTCGTTCGCCAATCAAGCCCTTGCGGCGGCGCATCTCGCCAAGCATTACAAGAGTTTAGAGAAAAAAGTCTATCCGGTTCCCGAAGCGATCGACGAAGAAGTTGCGCTTCTCAAGCTCGCATCCATGAACGTTCGCATCGACACGCTGACTCCGGAACAGGCAAAGTATCTCGCATCCTGGTCGGAGGGCACGTAAATGGCGCATCGCAGATTGTTCACAAGCGAATCCGTAACCGAGGGTCATCCCGACAAGATCGCGGATCAGATTTCGGACGCCGTCCTGGATGCCATCATGGAGAAGGATCCGAACGGCCGCGTTGCGGTCGAGACGTTCGCGATCACCGGGCAGATCCACATCGCCGGTGAGGTGACGACCTCCAGCTACATCGATATTCCGCGCATCGTGCGCAAGACGATCGCCGACATCGGCTACACGAAGTCGCACGTCGGCTTCGATGCGGAAACCTGCGGCGTCAGCGTCTCGATCGACGAGCAATCGCCCGACATCGCCATGGGCGTCGACCACGCACTCGAGACGAAAGAAGCGGGTTCGCACGAAGCCTTCGATCTCATCGGCGCCGGCGATCAGGGTATGATGTTCGGCTACGCCTGCCGGGAGACGAGCGAGCTGATGCCGCTTCCGATCACGCTGGCCCACAACCTGACGCGCATGCTGGCATCGGTTCGGAAGAACGAGAATATTCCGTATCTTCGGCCTGACGGCAAATCGCAAGTCACCGTCGAGTACGACGGGCAGCGTCCCGTTCGCGTTGATGCGGTCGTCATCTCGACGCAACACGAGCCCGATGTTCCGCTCGACACGATTCGTCAGGAAGTTACCGAGCGCGTCATCGATCACGTGATTCCGAAATCATTGCGCGACAAAGATTTGCGCGTTTGGGTCAATCCGACCGGACGATTCGTAATCGGCGGACCCAAGGGTGACGCCGGTTTGACCGGTCGCAAGATCATCGCCGACACCTACGGCGGGATGTCGCGTCACGGCGGCGGTGCGTTCAGCGGAAAGGATCCGACGAAAGTCGATCGCTCGGCCGCATACATGGCGCGCTACGTTGCGAAGAACGTCGTCGCGGCCGGCCTGGCAGATCGCTGCGAGCTGCAAATCGCGTATGCGATCGGCGTTGCGCATCCGGTCAGCGTGCTCGTCGAGACGTTCGGCACGAGTAAGATCGAGGAAGAGCAGATTGCTGCGCTGGTTGCCAAGCATTTCGATCTGCGTCCGGCCGCGATCATCCGCCACCTGAACTTGCGCCGCCCAATTTATCAACAGGTTGCCGCGTACGGGCACTTCGGCCGTCCCGATCTCGATCTGCCGTGGGAGAAGATCGACAAGGCTGCCGCGCTGCGCGAAGCCGCAGGTCTCAAGGGCGCACCGCCCGATCCGGAACTAACGCTCGTAGGCTAGGGTTTTGCTGGCCGGATGGCCCAGCAAGACCTCGGCTCGAATGTCGTAGAGTACGGCCGCGCACGCGTGATCGTCGTCATCGGGGTCATGCTCGCAACGTTGCTGCAAACGCTCGACACGACGATCGTCAACGTCGCATTACCGACGATTCAGGGAAATCTCGGCGCAACGATCGACGAGGGCGCGTGGATCGTCACCGGCTACATCATTTCGGCCGTCGTCATCATCCCGCTGACGCCCTGGCTCCAGCTGCGCTTCGGACGCCGGCAATACTACGCGACGGCGATCTTCGGCTTCACGATCGCATCGATGCTGTGCGGCATCTCGAGCTCGATCGAACAGCTGATTTTCTGGCGCATCGTGCAAGGCGCGTTCGGCGGCGGACTGATCGCGACCGGACAAGCGACGTTGCGCGACACGTTCCCGAAAGCGCAGCTCGGCGCGAGCCAAGCGATTTTCGCGCTCGGCGCAATCGTTGGTCCGAGCGTCGGGCCGTATCTCGGCGGCGTATTGACCGACAACTATGCGTGGAACTGGGTCTTTTTCATCAACCTCGTCCCCGGAACGCTCGCCGGGATCATCATTCTCATGCGATTGCGCAATCCGACCGAACCGCGCAAGCTGCCGATCGATGCGGTGGGGTTGAGTCTGCTCGCGATCGGTCTTGGCTCGCTGCAATACGTCCTGGGGCAAGGCGAACGCGACGAGTGGTTTGACTCGGGCCTGATCCAGTTGTTCACCGCAACGACGGTCGTTGCGCTAACCGCTTTCGCATGGTGGGAACTTCGGACCAACAATCCGGTCGTCGACCTCCGCGTGCTCAAGTTCCGTAGCGTGTGGTCGGGTTCAATGTTGGCTTTTACCGTCGGTGCGTCGCTTTACGGTGCAATCGTCATCTTGCCGCAATACGTTCAAGGCATCTTAGGATTTACGGCGACGCTCTCGGGCGAGTTGATCTTCGTGCGCGCGATCTGTATCGCGATAACGACGATTCCAATTGCGAATTTGGTCGGCCGTGGAAAACTGGACGCGCGCCTGTCGCTGGGAATAGGCTTCTTGCTGCTTTCGATCTCGAACTATCTGCAGTGTTTGGATACGACGTCGATTTCGACGTTCTGGACGTTTCTATGGGCGCAGCTGACGGGCGGCGTCGGACTCGGCATGCTCTTCGTCCCGATATCGATCGCCGTTCTCTCGTCCGTTCCACAAGACATCGCGCCGAAAGCCGTTGCATTTACGAATCTCTCGTTGCAGTTGGGCGGCTCGATTTCGACGGCGGTTCTCGTCACGTTGCTCGACCGCCGGGCAGCCGCGCACCTCTCGGACTTGGCCGGTAACGCGACGCTGCGCAATCCGGCCATTGCCGCGTGGCTTGCGCACAAGCTTCCATTGGCGCAGCTCTTCGGCATCATCAATCGCGAGGCGCTCACGATGGCCTTCGCGGATGCCTCGATGTTTCTGGCTCTGTTGAGCCTGGTACTTGCTCCGCTCGTTTTCTTGATCCGCAAGCCCGTGCCGCACAATCCCGGGCAACAGCAGCACGTCACAATAGAAGCCGCTTAGCGGCGCTCTTGGCGAACCGTCCGGTTCGCAACCAGCCAGAAGATTACGAGCGAAATCCCAATCGCGCTCACTGCGACGGCTGTGCGTGCGCCGAAGCGGTCGGCGAGCACGCCGCCAAGCAATGCGCCGGGAAGCGTCCCGCACAGCACGAGCAAACGTGCGGCGCCGAAGACGCGCCCGACCATCTCTTCCGGAATGATGCGCATGCGCCAGCCAAGCGTCGCGGAAACGTTCCAGCCACCGGCGATCGAGAGCAACCCCAAGATGATCGCCGCAAGCGCGACGTTGTTCGTCCAGATCAAACCAAGCTGGATGAAACTCCAAAGATAGCCGATCACCATGTTCTGCCCGAACGTGGTGTGCACTCGCGAGACCAAAAACGCACCGAGCACCGTTCCGGCGCCGAGCGCGCCGAAGACGATCCCTACGCTCAAGTCCGTTCCGCCGAGATCGCGCTTGATGAACGGAACGTAGGCAGTGAAGCCGAGGCTGCCCCAGAAATTCGCCATGAAGGACGCAAACGTGACGATTCGCATCGCGTTGTCGGCAAAGAGAAAGCGAAAGCCGATGCCGATGTCGCTTGCAACGTGATGAATGCGTGGAAATCCAGTCGTCGTTTCCGGCCCGAGATCGCGAATGATGCCGAGCGAGAAGATCGAGGCGATGTACGTCGCCGCATTGACGAGTAGTGCCGGGAACGGACCGAATAGTCCGAAGATCGCGCCGCCGATCGGCGGCACCGCGGTGTTGACCGCAGACTCCGTACCGATGAGCGCGGCGACGGCCTGCGTTGCGCGCGCTTTGCCGAGCACGTAGGGAATGCTCGATGCCTGTCCACCGTTGAAGACAGCACCGCACGCCGTGTGCAAGACGATTCCGCCGTACAGTAACGGCAACGTCAGCCATCCGCCGCGATAACCGATCGCGAAGCTCAGGATGATCAGCGAGCGAATGACGTCGGCGGAAATCATCAAACGCTTGCGGTTGAGGCGATCGGCAAGCGAACCGCCAATCAGGCTGAAGACGCCGAACGAAAACCATTCGAGCGAAAATGTCAAACCGAGATTGAGCGCCGAGCCGGTTAGTTTGAAGACGAGCAGCGGAAGCGCAATGGTCCGCAGTCCGTCACCGATGTAGCTGGTCGCCTGCCCGAAATAGAAAAGCCGGAAATCGCGAGAGCGGAAGATGCTCTCGCGCGCCATCGTCAGTGGCTCTCGCGCGCGACGAACGCCCCGCTGTGACCGACCAGAAAATCGAGATCTGCGCCGCGTTCGGAGCCAAGCACGTGCTCGACGTAAAGTTTGCCGTATCCGCGTTCGAAGCTGACCGGCGCGTACTGTTGCGTGCGCCGTCGATTATCGAGCTCCGCTTCGCTGACCGCGAGATCGAGGCGCCGCGCCTCGACGTCGAGCTCGATGCGATCGCCGCTTTGCACGAGACCGAGCGGTCCGCCGTTCGCAGCTTCGGGCGCCGTGTGCAGAACGACCGTTCCGTATGCGGTTCCGCTCATGCGTCCGTCCGAGACGCGCACCATGTCGGTGATTCCCTTGGCGAGAATCTTGGGCGGCAGCGGCATGTTTCCGACTTCGGGCATGCCTGGATAACCTTTCGGTCCGGCGCCTTTGAGCACGAGCACACACGTTTCGTCGACGTCCAGATTTGGATCGTCGATGCGCGCGTGAAAGTCTTCGACGTTTTCAAAGACGACCGCCCGTCCGCCGTGCTTGAGCAGCTTCGGCGTTGCCGCGGACGGTTTGATGACCGCGCCGATCGGCGCCAAACTTCCTTTGAGTACCGCGATGCCGGCGTGCTCTTGAAACGGTTTCTCGAACGTTCCGATGACGTCTGCATTCCAGTTTTTTGCATCGGCGACGTTTGCGCCCATCATTTGGCCGCTCACCGTGAGGGCACGATCGTTCAAGAGACGATTCTTCGCGAGCTCGCGCATCACGACCGGGACACCGCCTGCGTAATAGAAGTCTTCCATCAAATATTTGCCCGACGGCATCAAGTTGACCAGCAGCGGCAAATCGTGACCGAGTCGATCGAAGTCATCTAGCTGTAGAGGAACGCCGAGACGGCCGGCGATCGCGAGCAGATGGATTACCGCATTGGTCGAGCCGCCGATGACGGCGTTGACGCGGATCGCATTTTCGAAGGCTTCCCGCGTTACGATCTTCGACATGCGCAAGTCTTCGCGCACCATCTCGACGATGCGCCGGCCCGCGAGCTGCGCCAGCGCATAGCGGCGCGAATCGACCGCGGGAATCGCGGCGTTACCGGTCGGCGCCATACCCAGCGCTTCCGACATGCTTGCCATCGTCGATGCGGTTCCCATCGTCATGCAGTGACCGTTGGAGCGCGATTGTCCGGCTTCGGCTTCGAAAAACTCTTCTTTCGTTAGTTTGCCGGCCCGCACGTCTTCGCTCAGACGCCACACGGCCGTTCCCGAGCCAATGTCTTCACCGCGCCATTTTCCGTTGAGCATCGGACCGCCCGTGATTTGCAATGCCGGCAAGTCCACGCTGGCGGCGCCCATCAGCTGCGCGGGCGTCGTCTTATCGCATCCGGAAAGCAGCACCACGCCGTCGACGGGATTCGCGCGCAAGCATTCCTCGACGTCCATCGACATGAGGTTGCGAAAGAGCATCGCGGTCGGGCGCATGTAGGTTTCGCCGAGCGAGATCGTCGGGAATTCGAGCGGCCACCCGCCGGCTTCCCACACGCCGCGCTTCACCGATTCGGCGATGCGCCGCAGATGCACGTTGCACGACGTCAGTTCCGACCACGAATTGCAGATCCCGATGACCGGACGTCCATCGAAAACGTCGGGAGCAAAACCTTCGCTGCGCATCCAGCTGCGATGAATGAAACCGTCACGATCGCTTTTCGCCGAAAACCAACTGTGACTGCGCAGCTCGCCCGAGCCCTTGCCGTTACGCTTGCTGCCGTTTGACTGTCCGGCCATAGATATTTCCTCCCGTTGCAGTGCCACGGATCGCGAGCACGACGAGCGAGCCGAGCGCGAACGCAAACGCAGCACTAAAGAATAAGATTTGATAACCGAGGACCGTACCCCCGAAGTGAACGAGTATCGCACCGCCGATGGCCGGTGCGATCACGGCCGGAATGTTGGAAGCCAGTCCCCAGATACCGAGGTCTCGCGCCACGTCGCGCAACTGCGGTACCGAATCGATCGCGAGCGCCCACGCGCTCGAGAAAACGCCGCCATAGCCGAACCCGAACAGCAGCGCGAAGATATAAATGAAGTGCATGTTCGGCACGAGCGCAAAGCCAAACGCCGCGAGCGCCATCGGAAGGCCGCAGAATGCGACGACCAGTTTGCGGTCGACGCGATCCGAGAGTTTTCCGAGCGACATCGTTGATGCGATTGCGCCGAGGATCGAGCATCCGGCCACGAGTCCCGTTCCGGCTTGCGGATTTGCGGTGTGGATGACGTCGCGGAAAAAGTAGAGTGCGAACGTCATTAGCATCGAGAGTCCGAAGCCGACAAACAAACGCGCGATGAAGGCGACGATGAAGTCGTGCCAATCGCGCACCTTCGCATGCTCTTCCTCTTCATGGTGCATCCCAGGGCGGATGGCATAGACGCTCGCCGTTCCGAGAGCCACGAAGATCGCCGTTGCGATGAGGGTGTTCGGGGGACTCATAACTGCGGCGATTCCAAGACCGATGACTGTTCCGATCAGCGTCGCAGCACCGCGCATGCCGGATACCTCACCCCAGGCTTCGCGCGGGACGGTATCGGGCAGCAGAGCTTGGTACGCTGCAATCGCCGTCATGACGCCCAGAATCGATCCGACGACGAGCGCGCCGAACGCGACGGTCGTGGTTGCGCGCGAGGCGAGCACGAGACAGATAATGTCGACTATCGCCCCGCTAACGATGATCGTTTTGCGCGTCCCGCCACGCTGGCGGCGCAAATGATCGGAGATCGTCCCGGCGATCGGCGGTGCGATCATCGAGACAATGGCGCAGAGCGACGCGATCGTCGCCAGCGCGGTGGTATAGGAAGTTGGTGCGAGCTTCAACAGGCGTGCCGGTACCGCGATTGCCAAAAGTGCCGCCTCTTGAAAGGCGAGCGGAACCCAAAACGCGTTCAGGAGTGCCGAAGCGCGTAATGGATACGGAGCGCTCATTCAGGCTGCTTTTGAGAACCGAGGTTCCGCCGTCCTGGTTGGCGGAGAATGCCGCCATGCAAACAAAGCGACCGCCCGGCTCAAACTGGGGCGATTACGGCGAGTCGGACCGCCGTGGACGCCTCAACGAGCTAACGCCCAAGCGCGTGCGTCGCGCTGCTGAAGAGATTCGCACAGGGATGCGTTTCTGTCTGAGTTTGCCGCTCGACTTACCGGGCGGGAATGTATTGCATCCCAGCCGTTTTCCGCCCGAGCGCAAGATTGTCGAGCGCACAAATGGCGTTCTCGCGCACGATTTTCCGCTCAGCTTACAACGCGAGGGCGCGACCGGCGTCGTGAACGACGACATCGTCGTGCTCTACACGCAGTACTCAACGCAGTGGGACGCGTTCAGTCACATCGGTTCGCACTTCGACGCGAACGACGACGGCGATCCCGAGGTGTGTTACTACAACGGAACGTATCCGGGGCCGGACGTCGAGGAAATGGCTGCAGCGTGCATCGTCGGGCGCGGCGTCATGGTCGATCTTCATCGCGCATACGGCACCGCAAAGACGTACGTCGACTACGACATGCTGCGCGACGTCATGCGCGATCAAAAGGTCACGCTGAAGAAGGGCGACATCCTCGCGCTGCACACCGGCTTCGGTCAGGTGATTCTCGACATGCACGGGCATCCCGACAAAGAGACGCTGCACAACTCGTGTGCGGCTTTGGATGGTTCGGATCCCGAGTTGCTCGAGTGGATCACAAAGTCGGGCGTCGTTGCGATCGTTTCCGACAACTTCGCAGTCGAAGCGTATCCGGCGCGTGTGCATGATCCGGGGACGCCGTTCTTACCGTTGCACGAGCACTGTCTCTTCAAGCTCGGCATTCACTTGGGCGAGATTTGGTATCTCACCGAGCTTGCGCATTGGCTCGAGAAACACGGGCGCTACCGGTTCTTCTTGGCGGCGCCGCCGCTGCGGCTACGCGGCCACGTCGGCTCGCCCGCGAATCCTATTGCGGTAGTTTAGGACGTTTGGTGTGAAACGCAGTTCGTGATTGGTACGCGTTGCCGATCGCGACGAGCTGTGGTTCGCGCCACGCGTTGGCGATGATGCCGAGTCCTGTCGGAAGACCGTGTTCGGCAAAACCGTTCGGCACGCTCATGGCTGGAATTCCCGCGAGATTGGCGGATGTTACGGGATCGACCGCACCCGGCCATTGCGTGTACGTCTTACTGAAACGCGGCCCGACCGGATAGGCGACCGTCGGCTGCGTGGGGTGGACGAGCGCATCGAAGGGCGCGATCATCTGGCGAATCGCGCGATCGATCTTGGCGCGCTGCCGCATCGAATCGACGAAATCGACCGCGAGCGTCGCGTACTGTTCGTAGCCGCCGATCTTGTCGTCCGGTGAGCGGAGCATCTTCGAGCGTCCGCTTTCGATCAAATCGCGGAACGCGGAAGCACATTCTCCCTGCAAGAGCGTGGTGAACACTTCCGTATACGGAAAGTCCGGATGCGGAACGTCTTCGGTGACGTCGGCGAATTCACGCAGCACGTCGAGCGAGCGCTTGAAATTCGCGACGACCGACGGCTGTGTCTTGTCCATCGACTTCGCGATAATCCCGATGCGCGGCCGGCGCGTCGCGGCACGGAAGGGCGCGTTCTTCGCGCTACCGTCGTGCGGATCGGCGCCGGCTATCGTGCGCAAGATCAAGCCGGCGTCGCGCGCCGAGCGTGCCATCGGTCCGAGTTTGTCGGACGTCCACATTAGCGCCATCGCGCCGTAGCGGCTCACGCGACCGAAGGTCGGACGCAATCCGCTCACGCCGCAATACGCGCTCGGATTCATGATCGAACCGTTGGTCTCCGAGCCGATCGCAAAACCGACGAGTCCTGCGGCAACCGAGGCGCCCGGACCGCTCGAGCTTCCACCGCTCCAATACGCGCGATTCCATGGCGTACGTCCGGGACCGGTCATGCGCTGCATCGGCTTGGTCGTAACCGAACCCGCCGGCCAGCTCGACCATCGAAAGCTTCGCAAGCAACACTGCACCGGCTGCGCGTAAACGCGCCACGACCGTCGCATCGTAGTCGAAGGTTTGATCGCGATAAGGCGCGGCGCCCCACGTCGTCGGTCCGCCGACGGCTGCGAGCAAATCTTTGACGCCGTACGGGACGCCGTGCAGCGCACTGGAGGGCTGACCGTGCGCGAGCGCTTGATCCGCAGCTTGAGCTTCCGCACGTGCGCGTTCGTGCAAGATCGTTACGACCGCGCCGAATGTTGCGCCGTAGCGTTCCAGGCGATCCAGGTAGATGTTGGTCAGCTCGAGCGAGCTGATCTTTTTTGCGGCGATGAGTTTTCCGAGCGTCGTCGCGTCGGAAAACGCGAGATCGTCGTGCGTCATTCGCCGATCTCGAACGCCGGCGACATCGGATCGCCGTTCTCGAGCCCTTTGTGCAGCTTCGCACCGAGCTTCCACGTGTCGTCGTTGCTCTTAGCGATATCGTGCAGCTGCTGCGGCGTCAGTGACGGATCGAAGCGGCGCATGCGATTCGCGAACTCGATAGCCGCGGGCGTTGGCGCCGGGTCTGCCTTCGCGACGGTCTGCGCTTCTGCAGTGGTCGTGCTCGCGGCAATAGCGGCCGCAGTTAAGAATTCTTTACGCGTACCCATGTGCGGGGGTTAGGGTACGAGCAGGGTCATCCCTACATCGATCGCATGTTGACGATTACCGGGAATCGGGAGCAGATTTGTCTCGAACTCGGCGTCGAGAACGACATGCGAAGACAGCGTGTATTGAAGCCCGGTCAAAGCGCGATTACCAGAACCGCGGCTGGGCCGGTCGGAAACGTTCCCTGATCTTCAATGAGAAACGTCAGGTTCGAAGAGAGCGCGTACGAGAGCGCGCCCGCGGGCTGATATGCGAGAAATCGTTGTGGCAAACCCGATGCGTTTGTGACCCGCATTGAGCGCGAGATTCTGTGTCGTAGAAAGGCTAAGCGCGCCGCTTATCGGGAAGACGACGCTGTAGCCAAACGTGTACGTCGGTAAGCCCGCCGTAAATCCCGAGGCTCCTGACGGGTAACCCGTCGGCAACGTTACGAAGACATTGACGGCGTCTTGCATCGAAGCGCTATCGTGCAGAAGATGTTTGAATCCGATGCCTCCGTCTTGCATTCCGGCGGCGGGGCCAAAACCGGTCGTCGGGTCGATACCGGCGCGATCGGAATACGTAAGAAAGGAGAGCACGATTTCGCTCTGACCCGGTAAACCGATTCGTAGGATCGGATTCGGATACGTCGACAACGTTTGTGTCGCCGAGCCGCTTGTGACTTGATTTCGATAGCCCGCCTCGATGACGACGGTTCCGTTCTGCACGACGCATGCAGCGCCGTTCGTCGCGGGAGACCGCCCGATGCCCGGCCGATCCGAAATCGACGCAAGCGCGCCCTGTGCGCACGGCCCGGGGCTGGGAGTTGGGAGCGGCGGCGCAGCCGCTACAATTGCCGGCACGGTGATCTCAATCTGAGAGCAAAAATTGACGGACTCTCGGGAGGGTCCCCCCACCGGCGAGCGAACGTCGGGCGGTCGGTCCCGGATAGCTCAGTTGGTAGAGCAGCTGACTGTTAATCAGCGGGTCGTTGGTTCGAGTCCAACTCCGGGAGCCATGTGAAAGCGTAAGAAGCCCTCGATATTCGAGGGCTTCTCGTCTATTTTGACTCCATGTGCTCGACGCCGTCCCAGCTCGAGGTTTTCGACCGCTGAAGCCAACACGGTGGCACGGTCGCGATAGTAAACTGCCGCGTGATCCTGCTTATCGGCCGCGGCGATGTCGCGGAAAAGCCGCTCGGCCTCGCTGAAATCGCCGCGCGCATACGCGAGCCGGCCGAGTTCGAATTCATCTTTCGTCCGCATCTTGTGGGCGAGGAGTGCGGGCGGGTCAGCATCGCAGATTTCGTAGACGGTAACCGGATGCGTCGCGCCTTTGAGCAGCACGTCGCCGAGCTGGCGCGTGCAGTATTGGGATGCGATCGACGTTCTCCATCACCGCGCTGCTCGTTAGGATCAGAGCGCGGAACACCTTGGTAAGGCCTTCCATGCGAGCGGCGATATTCACGGCATCAGAGAGTACGGTCGTCTCGAAGCGAAGCGATTCGCCGATCGTTCCGAGCATGAGATCGCCGCGATGCACACCGATGCCGATAGCGATCGGCTTATATCCCGCTCGGGCGCGACCTTCGTTGTAGATCACGAGGCGCTGCTGCATCGCTATCGCTGCGTCTGACGGCATCGCTCGCTTTATCAGGAAATAACGCAAAGATTGCGTCGCCGATGTACTTGTCGATGAACCCTTGCTGCTCGCGGATGATCGGCCCGATCTGCGACAGATAGGAGTTCACGAAACGGAACGTCTCGTCGGGCGTCATTACTCCCGAGAGCGTCGTGAACGCGCGAATGTCGGAGAAGAGCATCGTCATCTCGCTTCGCGATGATCGCCCAATTGCAAGACTTCTGCAGGTCGCGGCGGCCGAGCAGCTCCAGAAATTGCCGCGGGACGAAGTGCGTCGCAGCATCGTTGTGTTCGCGGATATGCGTGCGCATCGTTCCGAACGTCTCGGCGAATTCGTCGACTTCCGTTATGAATGCGTTCCGCGAGGGTCGCTCGCTGAAGTCGAGATTGCGCAAGGCGAGCGCGTCGCTGCGCAGACGATTGAGCGGTCGAGATATGAGCCGCGAAAACCAATACGCGAGTCGGGATCATGGCGAGAAGCAACACGCCGCAAACGATCAGCGCGTCGTTGCGGACGTGGGTGGCGTTCGCGATGATCTCGTCTTCCGGCGCGGTCAGCACGAGAACGGCGTTAGGCAAGTAGACTGCCTTATGGTTCTGGATCTGATGAAACAGAAGGACCTTGCCGTCTGCCGCTTTTCCGGGGGTTACGGTGTACAGCCAGATTCTGCCGCGCGAATCTTTATACGATCCGCTTGTCTCCATGAGCGGCGGCTTGGCCGCTCTGAATGCGGCCTCGAGTGGTGGTAATCCCAACTCATAAATTGTTGCCGGCGTCGTGCGATGAGCGTCGAGGGTTTCGAGCTTGTTGGCACTCGCAAAGACGAACACGACTCCCGAGGTTGCGCGCACACCCGCCGCGACGGCGGAAGGCGTGGGGAGCAGCGGGCGAATGAGCGCCGGCGTTGATGTTAAGTCGACATCCGCTGCAAAAACGCTTCCCGATTCGGAGCGTTGCGAAATCGAGTATCCGAGATGAAACGTCGAAGCGAAAACAAACGGCGGAGTGACCATGACCGAATCGGTTGACGCGTTAAACCACGGTCGCGTCCGCGGATCGAAGACTGGTTTTTCTGGTCGTTATGGCGAGCAGTTTTCGATTCTTGTCGTAAAAATAATACCGCCCACTCTTTCGACCGTCGCGGTTCTCGACGGTGTACACGGTGTAAGCTGCAGTGCCACGAAGGTACGCCGGCAGCTTGTCATTGATGAGGATTCTGCTGTAGCGAATATAGTCGCCATTCGGATAACCGACGAACGCTTGGGAAACAAGGGTATTCGCGTTCAGCAACGGCCAGAGATCGTCTTTCGCCGCGAGGCTTTCGGTGAGCGAATGCGCTCGCGCGATGCGTTTCGATGTCGCAAGACCCAACTCGTACTGGATTTCCAACCGAGCCTCGAGCACTTGTTGCGCCATGATGGCTGAGATTCGTTCGAACGAAACGACCGTGTCGTTGATGCTCGCAGCCTTCATGCGGTCATAGAAAAGCGCCGCAATCGATAAGCCGATCACAAGGGTGATGGCGGCAAACAGCGCGGTCAGATACGGCTGAATCGATACGTGCCAGCGCGGGAGCAACGTCTCCGTGCTTCCGTAAGGCCGCCGCCGACTCCGCCGTATTTACGTCTTGTGAAAGGGCGACGGATCGGAGGCGCGCGTGTCCGCACCGTAGCGGATCGCGAGCGCGCCGACGGCGGCTAGGGCTAGGGTGAGGGCGAGCAGTTCCATGTACATATTCTAGGGGATTCCATCCATCGTAAAGAACGAATGTTTTGATCGGATCGATCTATAAAACAGATCGAAGGAGTAGACGGTTGCTCGAACTCAAGGAATTGCGGACGTTTCGGGAGGTCGCCCGGACCCTGAACTTCACGCGGGCCGCCGAGCATCTGAGCTATGCCCAGTCCGCCGTGACCACCCAGATCCAGTCTCTGGAGCGCGAGCTGGGGCAGCCGCTCTTCCGGCGCCTCGGGCCGGCGTGTTGAGCTGACGTCGGCCGGAGAGAAGCTCGAGGTCCTACGCTGCACGTATGGTCGAGCTGGCTGAGGAAGCCGTCAACGCCCTTCGGGAAGAGGAGGCGACCGAGACGCTGCGGGTCGGCACGGCCGAATCGCTGTGCACGTACCGCTTGCCGCCGATCGTGCAGGCGCTGCGCAAGCAGCATCCGAGCGCCAGCGTCATCGTTGAGGTCGAGGAGTGCGGCGTCGTCCGCAACGGCATCCAGAGCGGACGTTACGACGTCGGCCTTTTCATCGACGAACCTCGCGATTATCCGGGTTTCCGCACGCACAATTTCGGCGATGTCGAGCTCGTGTTGATTGCGCCGAAGGGACATCGTCTCGATGGCCGCACCAGCGTGCGACCTTCCGATTTGGTGCGCGAAACGATCCTGGTTTTGGAACCGACATGCACGTACCGCACGCTCTTCGAAGCGTTCCTCGCGCGCGCCGGACGCCGAGCTTCGGTCGTGTCGGAATTCAATTCGATCGAAGCCGTGAAACAGTGCGTCGCAGCCGGAATCGGCATCGGGCTCTTGCCGCGTTTTACGATTCAGCGCGAGCTTGCCGACGGGAAATACGCAATTCTTCCGATCAACCTTCGCGGTACGGTCGCATCGCTTCTGGCATACCGCGAAGACAAGTGGCTCTCGCCCGCACTCTCGACGTTCGTCGAGTGCGCGTCGCGAGGGCTTGCCGCCTAGCTAGATATCCAGCTCCATCGGATCGCCCCAATCCGAAAACGGATTGGGATGGTAGCCGGTGATCCGTCCGTCATAGATGCTCACGAACGCACGCTCGTAAATGATGACGGCAGGGCAGTCCGCGTCGATAAGGCGCTGGAATTCCGCGGCCGTCGCTTTTTGCACGGCTGCGTCGTAGGTGTGCAGATACCGTTCGTTGAGCGAATCAACTTTATGATTGCAGTATCGCGACGAATTCGCACCGTTCGGAGGAACCGATTCGCAATCGTAGACACCATTGATATTCGCATATACGGGTCCGAGCGACTGCGAATAGAGCACGACATCGAACTTTCCGGTTTGAATGATGCCTCCGTTCGCATAGATCGCAAAGAACTGAGGCGTCGACCACGTGTGAATCGTGACGCCGACGCCGATCTGCGCCCAATCTTCTTTGAGCACGGCCGCCAGTGTCGCGCTCGGCAGGTACCCCGATGGAATCGCCATGTCGAGGTTGAGCGCCAGGCCGTCTTTGTGACGAATCTTATCCGGTCCGATTTTCCAACCGGCCGCATCGAGCATCTTGGCGGCAGCTGCCGGATCGTATTTCGGCGCGCCCAAGTCCAGCCAATCGCGCGTCAATTGCGGCACAACTGATTCCGTCATGACGCCGTGTCCGAGTACAACCTTGTTGAACGCGGTTGCGCGATCGGTCGCCAAGCGTATGGCGCGCCGCACGACGGGGTCCGAGACGATCTTGTGCGTTGTATTGAAGAAGATCCCGGACATATAAGGGCTCAAACGCGAAATGCTCTTTTTGCCGGGAATTGCCTCCGCGCTTGCGACCTGCGTCCCGTTGACCGTATCGCTTATATCGAGTTCACCCGTCTGCAGCTGCGTGAGGCGTGTGTTGTCGTCGGTGATGATCTTATAGATGATCTTGTGCAGCTTGGGCATGCCGCGCCAATAGTACGGATTGGCTTCCATCTCGACGTCGTTACCGCGGTTATACGCGGTGAAACGGAACGGCCCAATTCCGACCGGCAAGCCGTTATACGGAGCCTGGTTGATCGACGTGCCCGGGCCTAGGATGTGCTTTGGCAGAATGGCAGACGGGCTCAGGGTCGCAAAATAGTCGCTAATAAACGTCGCGTAGGGCGCTTTGAAACGAAAGACGACCGTGTACTTGTTCGGCGCGCTCGCACTGACGAGCCGATCCCACGGATCGCGAACGAACAGGTTGTTGCTCGAGTTCTTCGCGACGGCGACGCTGTAGATTACGTCCGACGAATCGAACGGCTGACCGTCGCTCCATTTGACGCCTTGGCGTAGATGGAAGGTGATTGTCTTGCCGTCAGCGCTGATTCCGTGATTCGCCGTTGTCGGTATCGTCGTGATGAGCTCGGGAATCGGGTTTCCGTGAGCGTCGAACCGAACGAACTCCGCAGCGGTCAGCTCTTGAAGCGTCGTGCTGTTGCGCGATGTCGCAAAAAACGCGTTTAACGACGAGATGTCGGTCCCGTCCGAGAACGTGAGAACGTGGGCCTCAAAAGCGTTGGCGCGCGGCATAACTGCGGGGCCGAAAAGCAGCGCGAGAAGCGCCGCAAAAGCGATCGTGCGTCGAATCATGGGACCCCTCGTTCCTAGTGCGGTGTTATTGCTCCCGCCCCACGGGCGACGGAGCGAGCCGGACGACCATCAAGACAACGTCGTCAACGGGCTGCGAAGTGCCCATAACACGGCGTTGCACGATTGCCGCCGGATTGGCGAGCGGCTCGCTTACGAATGCGTCGACCGCAGCGAGCAGCGCCGCCTCGGCGGCATCGATATTCCGGTTGAACTCGGTAACGCCGTCGGTATAGAAAAGCGCCGCGGCCTTGGGTTCCAGCGCGATCGAATGTGTCTCGTAGTTGGAATCCGCCAGCACGCCGAGCGGCAGTCCGCCATACGGCAAAAAGTGAGCGGGTATCGTCGGACCTGCGACGATAGCGGGCGGATGCCCGGCGCTGGCGACACGCATCGTGGCGGCATTGGGATCGATGAACGCGACGAGTGCCGTCGCGATCGTTTGTTGCTCGTCGCGCAACGTGCGATTCACTTTCGTTAGAATCTCGGCGGGATCGGTCGTGCTGAACGCGGTTGCGAGAATGCGCTGGCGAATTTCCGCGGCCGTTACCGCAGCGCTTACGCCATGCCCGAGCATGTCGCCGATGGAGACAACGATGTGTCCGTCGGGGATCGTGAACGCGTCATACCAATCGCCGCCCACGAGCGACTCGCTTCCGGCCGTGAGGTAGAGCGCGTCGAATGTCACGTCGCGAAGCTCGGGCAAACGCTTTGGCAGAAATGCACCCTGCAGCGTGCGCGCGATCTGGGTTGCGCTTTCGAGCTCTCGGCGCTCGGCTTCGTGGCTGCGCTCATCAGCGACTTCGCGTTCAGACGTCACGGCGCCGAGAATGAGTCCGGTGATCGAGAGAACTGCCATGAGCGTCATCAGGTACGCGAGGCGTTGATCGAGCGTGCCGCCGGCGAAAGGTCCGATCTCGTGCTGCGTTCCGACGATCGCGATCAGCGAGACGATGATAACAGCCGTCGACGTGATGCGCTGTTTGAAACGCAGACCCGACCAGATGATGGCGGGGAAGACCATGAACCCGAGGCGCAGGTTGTTGAGAAATCCGAGCCATGCGACGAGCAGCAAGAGGAACGGAAAAGCAATGATTTCGATCGTTCGGCCGCGCGCGACGCGTATGTCGCGCGACGTGATCCACGTCAGCAAGAACGGTGCGAACAGCAACACGCCCATCGCGTCGCCGTCCCACCAGGTGCGCCAGACGGTGCCATAATCGTGCCAAGGAACGATCCCTGCGATTGCGAGCCACACGACGCCATTGGTACGCAGTAACGATCATCGCGAGCGCACCGAAGACCGCAAGCCCCAAGACATCGTTGACTCGCTCGAGTCGCGGATCAAAATCGCTGCGGCGTATAAAATAGACGGCCAGAAGTGGTCCGAGCGTGTTTCCTACGGATATTCCGAGCGCCGTCCAAGCGGGCTCGTGCGTCATCAGATTCGCAACGAATGCGCCGATCATCACGCCCGGCCAAAGGACTCGTCCCGCCGAGAGATCAGCGCCGCGACGGCAATCCCGCTCGGCGGCCAAACCGCGGTGACCTGCTGCACGGAGACCGCGAGCGAAAAGCCGATCTTTGCGAAAATGACGTATGCGATCGCGACGATGAAGACCGCGGACGCATAACGAACGCCGTTATCTCGGCCAGAAAATGAAAAACTCGACACGTTATTACCCACGGACAGGTTCGCGTTAAGGATGGAGCGCCCCCCGTTTAGCGCGACCGTCGAAAACGCGTTACGCGACGTCGAAAATCGACTAAAAGCCGATCCGGCGTCGGTCGATTTGCGCTACGAACGTGCGGGCTTGCTCGAAGTGCTCGGGCACACGGAGCTGGCGCGCATGGTTTACGCCGGCATACTCGCAAAGCAGCCCGGCGATGCACGCGCGTTAAATGCGATAGGACGCTTGCTTTACAAAACCGGCGCGCGAACGGCAGCGCAAGCTGCGTTTGCCGAGGCAGCGAGCAAGCATCCCGGCGACGTCGCGAGCCATCTCAATCTCGCGTATACGTTTGTCTTCACCAGCAGGTTCGAGGATGCGCGCCGTCACTACGAGCGCGTCGCTCGAGCTCGATCCCGAACATCCGATGGCGCATCAGGGACTTGCATACGTTCTCGATGAGCTCGGCGACTCGGAGAGTGCCGCAACGTCACCGCATCTCGGGTTTCCGCGAAGCCGTTTCGGAAGGGCTCGTATCGCGGCGAAGGCGAGCCCGTTCGCGTATTGCTGTTGTGTTCGGCGCTCGGAGGAACCGTTTCAACCGCGCAGTTTCTCGACGAGCGAATCTTTCTCACGACGGCGCTCGTCGTTGAGCTTTTCGCGACGAACATCCGCTGCCGGCGCATCACGTCGTCTTCAACGCGATCGGCGATGCGGATCGTTGTGCGGAAGCGCTCGTTCGCGCCAAAGAGATTCTTGCGCGAACCGACGCGCCGCTCGTGAATCAATCCGGATAACGTGCTTGCAACCGGGCGACTTGCAAAACGCTGACGCGGTTGCGCGTCCTCGAGGCGTCGTCACGCCGAAAATGCCGTCAGTTCTCGCGCTCGGAATCGAGCGCGCAGATTCCGTTCGACATATCCGATCTTGTTGCGTGCGCCGGGGTTTCACACGGGCCGGTTTTTCGTGAAGGTCGAGCGTGCCGAGGATCTTGCAGCGGCGCTCGACGGTCTTCCCGGCGAAACGGTGCTTGCGATCGAATATCTCGACGGACGCGGCGCTGACGGCAAATATCGTAAGTTTCGCGCGATTATGGTCGACGGTGAACTCTATCCGCTGCACCTCGCCATTTCGTCGGATTGGAAAGTGCACTACGGATCGGCGCAAATGAACGAGGCGGCGCATCGCGCAGAAGAAGAACGCTTTCTCTCCGACATGCCGGCGTTTCTCGGCGAGCGTACGATGTCGGCGTTGCGCAGCATCGTCGAGGCGATGGGCCTCGAGTTCGGCGGCATCGACTTCGGTGTCGATGCGAACGGAAACGTCTTGCTCTACGAATCCAACGCGACGATGACCGTCGTCATTCCGGAACAGCACGACACCGCGACGTATCGCCGGCTTCCTGCCGAGCGAATCGTGCTCGCGGTGATCAAGATGCTCGCGCGACTAAGCGCGCGCGTTAACCGCTTGCGAAGTCCCTGAGAAGACCGCGTCGGTGGCTGCGCCGTGCGCGTTATAACTCGGCAGCGACGACGCCCTTCAGCGATTCTTGCGGGAGCGGCAGCTCGTAGTACTGCTGCAGCGGCACGCTTTCGTGTACGGGCGTTACGGCTTGTGGCGTCGCGGTTTGACCGCTTGACGCTTGTTGCGGGGCGCTAACGACCGACGCGATCTGTGCGCGGGCTTCGATCGGGCTGAGCATCCCGGATTGCATCTCTGAGAGGATCTGCTCGATCTGTGCGCTTTGGGCGCTCGACAGATTCAGATCCGCGAGAGAGTTGCTCCCGACGCTCGATGAGGTTCCGTTTACTACCGCAAGGGACATAGTGGCTCTCAAACTTCCGTGTAATAGAGTCAGCTGGTCTTGCAATTTGTATCGGCGTCCGGGGGTGGGTTCTTTAGCTTTTCGGGGATGATTTTTGGGGGCGGCCCCAGGTCCGGAGGCTCGCCCGAATTCGGAGACTGAACCGGGGCGAGGGATGGCAAGCGGAGCACCAGCCGACTCGATTTGCAGCGACGGAGTGGCGATCGTCCGCGAGTTCTTAGCCGTGCCTAAGAACGCTGCCGCGGGGCGGGCCGTCCTGCGGTCGTTTCTCGAGGAGTGCGCGATCAAGCCCGAGTGGATCCACGAGGTCATGATCGCGGGCGGCGAGGCCCTCGCCAACGCCGTCCAGCACGCCTACCCGGCCGGGACGCGCGGCAAGATGGTGCTCTCGATCTACTGCTGCACGGAGCACAAGGTCATCGCCCTCCAAGTCCGCGACCGCGGCAAGGGCAGGACGACCGAAGAGAGCGACCTACCGGTCCGGCGCGGGTTCGGGCTCCTGATCATGCGCGCGCTGGCGGAAGCCGTCTCGATCGAATCCGTCGATGGAACGACGGTGACGATGGTCTTTAAAAAATAGAGGCCGGGGCTTCGACCGCAAGGGCGAAGGTGCGGGTCTCGAGGCTGGCTGAAGTCGGGTTCGGCCGTGGACGGGCGCGGCCGGCGCTGAGGTTCGCGAACGCGGCGCTTGCGCAGCATCTTGGCGCGATTCGGGTTTGCGCGAACGAGTCCTAGAACCGCCCGTAGATATGCATCGACGACGCTCAGCAGCTGACCGGTCGTCAGCGAAAGCCGCATGACGCCGGCCGACGCACCGTTGGCTCCCGGCGTATTGTCGGTGTGCGCGATCATCAAGTCGCTCGGTGACTGCGCGACGCGCGCATCGTTGGTCGCCGACTCGGCTTGATGCGTAAACACCATGTCGTGCACGTGTGCGAACGCATCGCTAAAATCGTCTGGAATCACGATTCCGCGCCGTTCCGCGAATTCCGAAAAGTTCGCGCGCAGCTTGTCGTGCGAGCGAACCGACAGCTTGGGTTCAGAGCCGAAATAAAGCTCGATGTATTGCGCGCTGCGCTCGAGTACGGTTTTGGCAAAAAGATAGAACGTTTCGAGATCGACATGTGCGACGTCGAGCAAATCGGCCATGTCGGCATCCATCGTCGCCATCTCGTCGTCGTACGTGATCGCACCACCGTCGAAGGCGGGATCCATGCGCGCGATGAGCTTCGCAGAGAAGCTCCTTATAATGTTTGGCGGTCGGGACGTGCCGCTCGTGGATCAACTCGAGGTAGCGATACCCACGCAAAATATGGCCGAACGACCCGTGAAGCGCCGCGGCCTCCCGGCTCGAATGGCTCGAAAGTCTATCCCATTCCGCCTTCTGAAATGAAAAGAGCTCGTCACCTAGAGCTTCCATTAAGCCCGCCCTTTCAACGGGGCGGACGCACGCTCATGCGGAGTTCTGTATAGTCCAGGTCAAACGCGAAACGCGATAAGAACACGCTTCCGACGCGCGATGCCGGTGACCGGGCGCTCTTGGTCACGTCGGCCAGGACATTGCTCAGGGCGACGCCGGCAAACTCGACCTGGCCGACGCGGCCGATTGCGCGCGTGCCGACCCCGCCGACCCCGACCACATTGCCTCGCTGTTTCGATGTGAGCAGACCGGGGTGAGTCCGCGCGAAGTCATCCGAAAGATCGATCGACGCGTTGTCGCCGGTGTCGAGAACAAGGCTCTCGGGCGTACCCCCGAGCCGGATCGGCACCGAGGGCGTGAAGCCGTCGAAGGTCAGGGGGACGTGGGTTCCCTCGATCGGCGTCCCCGGCGGATCGAAGGCGATCGTACGGTGCTGCGGATCGACCCGGACGACGGCACGCGCGATCGCGTCGTTCCCAACCAGAACGTCGGCGCCGAATCCCCCGACGTCCGGTAGAATCGCGAACAGCGCCGGGCCGAGCCGCATCGAGCCGAGCGTCAGCGAGCTGGCGCGTACGACGCCGCTGCTCATCGTGCCGAGCCCCTCGAGCTCGAGCTCGCCGACGAGTTTCTTGCCCAGGCGGTCGGCGAGATCCAAACTCATCGCGAGCCCCGAGGCTCCCGTGTCGAGGACGCAGCGCGCGAGCACGTCGTCGACCCGGCATGGGAAGCGCGGTAAGTCCCCCGGTTCGAGAGCGATCGCTTCAGACGTCCGGCCGAACGTGACGGGCGGTCCCGACGGCGTCGTCAACGGAGTATCGATGACGTGGCGGTCATTGAACGTCTCGCTGGTGCCGTCGCCACGCAAGATATTGAAGGGCAGCATCAGCGGACCAACTCGCCGCTGATCCTCGTATCGATAGATGACATCGTTGCCTCGCGCGACGGCGACGAGCAACCCGGTCGTGGGGTCGAGCAGCGCATCGAGCCCGGCCCCGTGCGGCGCGGTGACGGCATACGGTGCAACCGCCGCGCTGCCCAAACGACGCTCGGCGAGCGCGACGACCGTGCCGCCATTTGCGATGAACGTGGGCGAGGTGAACGCGTAGGAGACGATCGCGCGCAATGTCGTTTGCAACGGATCGAGCGGCGCCGATTGCAGGAATCGGCGTTTCGTTATACCAGAAGAATGAGATGCGTGCGCGCGCAGCGTTCACGACGGTTCCGCGACAGACGACGCCTCGGCAGCGTTGCGTTACGACGAGGTCGCCTTGCTCGTCGACTTGCGTTTGCGCACCGGTGATGAGGCTGACGACGTGAAAGCGCCACGGCGCGCCGGACGATTGCGCCGCACGTTCGAGGAAATCGGTATTTACCGGAGCGGCTCCGACCAGGAGCACGACGGCGAGCAGGCACAACCAACGCACAAAGATGGACTTGCGGCCGCTGGACGGATACCTCCTCGACGGGATGCCCTCGAAGCGCGAAGCGATCGAGCACATCCTGCGCGATCGTCTCGACGATCCGCGTGCAGGCCCGTTTTATCGAGCATTCGCTGCGATCGGCGAGCGCGCGGCCGACGAAGCACTGATCGCAATTCGGGCGCTGGCGGCCGGAAAGGCTCCGGAAGACGCGCTGATTCGGCGATTGCGCGATCTGGCGCGGGCTGTTCGAGCCGGCGAGGGAAACGAGCCGCGCGAAGCGTTTCTGCGCGAGCTTTCGTGATAGCGGATCTTGCTGCGCAAGTCGTCTGCACCGGTTTTACCGGAACGAGCGAGGTCGATGCGCCGCTCGATAAAATGGCGCGTCTCGGCATTCGCGCCACGATACTCTTTCCGCGGAATCTGGAGCATCCCGAGCAGATACGGCGGCTGACGTCCGCGCTGCAAGAGGCGCTCGGCGATGCGGCGCCGGCGCTGATCGGAGTCGATCAGGAAGGCGGCGCGGTCGCGCGTTTGCACGATGGCGTCGTCGCGCTGCCGTCGATGATGGCACTGGGTGCTACGAACGATACGAACTTGGCGCAGCGCGCCGCGCGACGTTTGGGCGACGATTTGCGCGCGCTCGGAATCAATCTCGACTTCGCGCCGGTCTTCGATCTTGCGCTCGAACCGCGCAATACAGTCATTGGAACGCGCTCGTTCGGCAGCGATGCAAACCGTCGTCTCTGAATTCGGGCGCGCGTTTGCGCAGGGTTTACGCGACGGCGGCGTGATCGCAGTCGGTAAACATTTCCCCGGACATGGTGCAACGGAGACGGATTCACACGTCGCGCTACCTGTTGTAGAGGTTGATGCAGCCACGCTACGTGCGCGCGATGTCGTTCCGTTTGCGGACGCGATCCACGCTCGGATCCCAGCCATCATGACGGCGCATGCCGTCGTCCCGTCGCTAGATCCGGATTCGCCTGCGACGATGTCGCGCGCGATTTTGCACGATCTGCTGCGTGAAGAGCTGCATTTCGAGGGTGCGCGTCTTCAGCGATTGCGTCGAGATGGCGGCGCTCGGCGAAGCCGATGCGGAGCTCGCGCCGCGCGCGCTCGCGGCCGGCGTCGACTGCATCTTGATTTCGCATCGGCTCGATCTGGCCGAAGCGTCGATCGATGCGATCGTCCGAGCGGTCGAGAACGGTTCGCTTTCACGCGGGCGCCTGGTCGAAGCGGCAGCGCGGATGCGCACGTTGCGCGCTTCGATCGGTGCGAGCCCGCCGCTTGACGGCGATGCGGATATTGGTCGAGAGATTGCGCGCAAGGCCGTTACGGTTTTGCGCGGCGACATCAGCCTTGAATTGCGCGAGCCGGTAACGGTGATCTCGTTCGAACAGGGCGAACCCGCGTCGCTCTCGAGCGCGCTGCGCAAACGCGGTCACAAGAGCGAGATCATGCGCGTCTCACTCGAGCCCCGCGACGAAGAGCTCGAGCTTTTGGAGATGGTTATTGCCGGAATGCCCGGAAGGCAGATCGTCATCGTGATGCGGCGGGCTCATTTGCATCCGGGTCAAGCTGCCGCGATTGCGCGGTTGCTGCAGGCTGCGCCGAGCGCCATTCTCGTTTCCGCAAGAGAACCATACGACGCCGCGCTTTTCGAACGTGCCGAGAATCTTGCGTGTATCTATAACGACACAGAGGTCAGCATCGAAGGCCTTGCCGACGTGATGACTGTTCGCGCTGCAAAGTCCTGACGTAGCGCTACGCGCAGCCGTCGGTACGCGCCTCTCGGCTGCGGTCATGCGCGTCGAGCATCGCGGAGTGTTGGCTTTCGAAGGCGCGTATGGTACGACGCGACGGGAAGACGGTCTTCCGGTGTTCGTCGACACGCGATTCGATTTAGCATCGCTTACGAAGATCGTGCTCTCGAGCGTAGCGCTCGCGCATGCGGCGCGTGGCTCGATCGAGCTTGATGCGACGCTGACTGATCTCGTTCCGGAATGGCGCGGGACAGCGCATGCTCCGATCACCTTACGGATGATTCTTGCGCACGACGCCGGATTTGCGTCGGGCGCCGACTATCGCGGCCTTCTCGAGAGCGGCGTGCGAGTCGAAGAATATGCGCTAACGCGCGAGCTCGTGGCTGCGCCGCGCGAGAAAGTCATCTACAGCGACCTGGGATTTATATCGCTGGGCGTCATTCTAGAACGTTTGTGCTCGCGTTCGCTGCAAGCGATCGTTGTTGAAACGATGGCCGCCAACCGGCGTTCCCTCGCTCGATTTTCGGCCGCGACTCGAGCGAGTGGGATCGCATTCCCGCGACAGAGCGGGAGGAGTGGCGCGGCCTCGTGCAAGGCACCGTGCACGACGAGAAGGCGTACCTCATGGGCGGAGTCGCGGGACATGCCGGGTTGTTCGGTGACGCGCGCGACGTCGCACGCGTTGCGGAGATCTATCTGGGCGCGCTGCGCGGTGGCGATGCTGCGCCGCTCGAGCCTCGATCTCGTACGCGAATCGCTGACGGAGCAAGCCTTCGATCCGATTGCGCGTCGAGGCCTCGGCTGGGTGCTGCGAACCTCGGACGAGAATTCGTGCGGAACGAAAATGGGATCGCGCGCATTCGGGCACACGGGCTTTACCGGGACATCGTTGTGGTGCGATCCCGATCTCGACGTGAGCGTTACGCTGCTGACGAATGCCGTCCACTATGAACGCGGCGATCTTCGTGCGCTTCGGGCTGCAGCTTGCGACGAGGCTGTCGACTTCGTGGAGCGATGCGCGCGCTCGGTTTAATGTCCGGGACGTCGCTCGACGGTATCGACGCAGCGCTCGTCGATCTGATTCCGCGTGGCGAAGGTTATACGGTCAAAGTGGAGCGTTTCGTGTCGTAGCCGTTTGAGCCACGCCTTCGAGGGCGATTGGAAGCCGCATTGCCGCCGGAGCGCGGAAGCACGGCTGCGGTCGCACAGCTGCATGCGGATCTGGCCGCGGCATTTACGGCGGCTGCGACGGCAGCGGTAAAAGAGGAAGGCGGACGCGTTGATTTTGCTGCGACGCACGGCTTGACGCTTTATCACGACGGGCCGCGTTCGACGACGCTGCAGATCGGGCGACCATACGAGCTGCGCGATGCGCTGCACGCGAGCGTTGTGTGGGATTTCCGTTCCGCGGATTGTGCTCTGGGCGGATCCGGTGCGCCGCTCGTGCCATTTGTCGACGCGCTCGTGTTCGCATCGAGCGAAGAAGATCGGGTTGCGGTCAACATCGGCGGGATCTGCAACCTGACGATTCTCCGGCGTAACGGAAAACCGAGCGACGCCGTCGCGTTCGACGTCGGTGCGGGAACGATGCTGCTCGACGCGTTCGTGCGCGAGCGAACGGGCGAACCCATGGATTTCAACGGAACGTACACGTCGAGGGGCGCCATCGACAAGCAGTTGCTGGAAGGCTTGCTCGCCGATCCGTACTTCGCGCTCGAACCCCCGAAATCGACCGGACGCGAACACTTCGGCCGGCAAATTCTCGATGCGCATCGGCAAGCGCTGAGCCGTCTGGGTATCGAGGACGGTTGTGCGACGCTGGCGGCGTTCACCGTGCAGCCGCTAGCTGACGCGATTCGCCGTTACGGTGCTGACCGCTCGCGCGTCATTCTCGGCGGCGGCGGTTCACGCAATCCGGCTGTCGTGAAAATGTTACGCGATACGCTCGGCGAGACGGTGCCTGTCGAGCTGTCTGATGACTTCGGGATAAGCGCTGATGCGAAGGAAGCCGTGGCGTTCGCGATTCTCGGATACGAAACGCTACGTGGTCGCCCCGCAAATTTGCCGCGAGTAACGGGTGCGCGCGCACCGGCGGTTCTCGGTTCGATCGTGCCGTACGACCTTCCGGCACTTCTTGCGGGCATCGCGCGCGAAACAGGAGATGCACATCGCTAGCGTGGTCGGCGTCGATGCCGGGGCGACCAAGACTTCAGCCGCGCTCGCGCACGGCGCAACGATCGTAAGCCGTGCGCAGGGGGCGGGCGCAAATCCAACCGTGGTCGGTCTCGAAGCCGCTGCCGATGTCATCTTAGGTTGTATTCAGGAGGCGTGCTGTAAGGAGACGGCCGAGAATATTGCTGCAATTTACATCGGTGCCGCGGGCGCCGGTAGTCCGGACGTAGCGCGCGACCTCGAGGCAATCGTTCGCACGGCATACCCGTCATCGAACGTTCGCGTCGGCGACGACGTCGAAATCGCATTGCGCGCCGCAGTTTCCGATGGACCCGGCATCGTTCTCATCGCGGGGACCGGCTCGATCGCACTCGCGATCGACGCGCGTGGCGAGCGTCACCGTGCCGGCGGCCTCGGATATGTGCTGGGTGACGAGGGATCCGCGGGGTGGATCGGATTCCGAGCCATTCGTTTGCTCGGGCGCGTTTACGACGGACGCGCGTGCGATGAAGAAACGAGCCGCCTCGTTTCGCGCCACTTGAGTGTAACGGATCGACCGTCGCTCATTCGCGCCGTGTACGCCGAACGCGTCGACATCGCAAAGATCGCGGCGCTTGCACCAAGTATCATCGCGTTCGCGGGCAAAGGGAATCGAGCATCAAGGAGCATCGTCGAAGCCGCCGCGGGCGAGCTGACTCAACTCGTCGTCGACGTCGCTGCCGCCGCGCATCTCACTGAAATGGGGGTCGAAGTCGCGTTATCGGGCGGGTTATTGCGTGACGAGAATTCGTTGACGATATTGCTCAGAGGCAAGATCGCGTCGGCGCTTCCCAACGCGAGCATCATTACAGGCGGCGATCCGGTAGAGGGTGCCGTTCACCTTGCAGAAAGGGAGGCTCGATGAGTCCGGATTTCTGGACAGCCGTTTTCAGCGGGTTGACGCTCGTCGTGTTTGTGCTGACTGCAATCGTCGGCGTCATTCAGCTGCGGCATTTGCGCGTGGCGAACAGCCTCACCGGTCTGGTCACGATCCTGCAAGACTGGCAGAAGCCCGAAATGCAGAGTTGGGTGTCGTACGTGCGTGGCGAGCTTCGGGAACATTTGAAAGATCCAGCATATCTGGAGAAGCTCGCAAAGCCGGGTCCGATACTGCGGTCGGAACATCCCGAATTTCACATCTGCGATTACTACGAACAAGTCGGATCGTACGTGAAATATCAGATGATCGATCGCGAGGCCTATCTCGACGTTTCGTCCTTTCCGATCGTCGCGATGTGGGAATCTCTTTGGCCCGTAGTCGCTGCGATGCGCGAGAAGCGCAAGACCGAGAGCCTGTACGAGAACTTCGAATATCTTGCGGTTATAAGCCGTCAATTCAACGATCGATATCCTAACGGTACGTACCCGCCCAACTTACCGCGTTGGCGTCAAATCAGGAAGGATGCGAGCTCGGGATGACAGGCACTTAACGTGCTCCGGCCTTGGGCCGATCCCGACCAGATAGGCCGGGATGCGTCGTAGCAACTCGACTTTGTCGAGGATGCGCAAGATCAACGGCGGCTTGAAATTTTGCGTCGTGTTCAGGATCTGCGTCATGGCACGATTTTGAATCAGGAGTTGGACGCCTTGAATCACTTTCGTCGGAAATTCGCGGCGGCGTTGGACGGCATTGAGATCGCTCATGTGCAGCGTCCGGTTCTTGAGCGGCCCGGCGAGAATGTTCGCGGCGGCAACGGCGTCTTGAATCGCAAGATTGATGCCGACGCCGCCGATCGGCGACATCGCGTGCGCAGCGTCGCCGATGAAGAGCAGTCCGGGCCGTGCCCAAACGGGCATGCGGTCGATGCTAACCGTCAGCAGCTTCACGTCGTCGAAGCTCTTCAGGTGATCGACTCGATGGGCAACATAGGGCGCGAGCTCGGCGATTCGATCGCGCAGATATTGGATCCCGCGAGCTTTGAGCTCGTCGAAGCCGCCTTTCCTGATCACGAACGCACACTGAAAATACTCACGGCGCGGGATGGTAACAAGGATGCCGCCCGGCGCGATGTTGCCGAAACTTGCCGGTGGGTCGCCCTCTTCGCGCGGAATCCGGAACCAAAGGACGTCGATCGGAACGCCGTAATCGATCGACTGCATATGCGCCCGCTCGCGCAAGATCGAATCGCGTCCATCCGCAGCGACGACGAGCGGCGCGCGAACCTCGAGCGTCCCCGACGGCGTTTTGGCTCGAACGCCGACGACGTTGGCGCCTTCGAAGAGCAAGTCCGTCACTTCGGCGTTCATCTCTAGCCGAAACGTAGAGAGACGCCGGCCGCGCTCTGCGAGGAAGTTCAAGAAATCCCATTGCGGCATCATACCTATGAATTTGCACGGACCCGGAACATAGCGGAGGTCGACGATTTTGAGATCGACGCCGCTGATGCATCCCGTCAACTGGCTGATCTCGTCGTGCGGTACTTTCAGAAAATCATCCAGTAGTCCGAGCTCCTGCACGACCGTGAATGTCGACGGATGGATCGTGTCGCCACGAAAGTCACGGAAGAAGTCTGCGTGTTTCTCGAGCACCACGACGTCGACGCCGGCTCGTGCGAGAATATATCCAAGCATAACGCCGGCGGGTCCGCCGCCGGCGATACAGCATTGTGTACTAGCGCTTTGCGGCTGCGTCGATTGCACGAGCGGCGTAAACTTCCGCCATAGCTGCGCGGTATCGACCCGAAGCAAACACGTCGGAGCGCGCCTCGATCCCCGCGCCCGCATCGACGCAGGCGGCTTTCACCGCTGCCGCGTCGCCGGCGTCGACGCCGCTCAGCGCTTTTTCGACGTTCGATGCGCGGTAAGCATGGTCGCCGACGCCCGTGATCGCGATGCGTGCTGCGCCGATCGCCTTACCGCTCAGCGTTAGATTCGCCGCAGCGCCGACGACCGCGTAGTGCGACGCAGGATGCGGAAACTTCACGTACGCGGACTTCGGGGCGGCCTTGAGCGTGATCTCGATGAGCACGGCGTCGGGCTCGAGCGCCGTTTCGAACATCCCGCGGAAGAAGTCGCCGGCACCCACCGTTTTCTTGCCGGAGCGAGACTGCATCGTGAACGATGCATCCAGAGCCAGCATGATCGCCGGATAGTCCGCGGATGGATCGCCGTGTGCGCACGCACCACCGATCGTCCCGCGGTTGCGTACCTGCGTGTCCCCGATGTGACTTGCCGCATCGGCAAGCGCCGGAGCGAGCTTTCGGACGTTCGCATCGGCGGCGATGGCTGCGTGCGTCGCTAGCGCTCCGATCGTGATCGAATCGCCGGACGCCTTGATCCCGTCGAGTCCGGAGATGCGCGAGATGTCGATCAGCATCGCCGGCGTCGCCAAACGCAGCTTCATCATTGGAAGCAGACTATGTCCGCCGGCAATGAGCTTCGCTTCAGGCCCGTGCTCGGCGAGTAAGGCAAAAGCTTCGTCGAGCGAGCGCGGCCGCGAGTAGTCGAAGGCTGCCGGAATCATAGCCCACCTGCCTTTTGAATCGCGTTCCAGATTTTTTCAGGTTTGAGCGGCATGTCGATGTGCGTGATACCGAATGGCGCGAGCGCGTCCATGACGGCATTCACGACCGCGGGTGTCGATCCGATCGTACCGGCTTCGCCGACGCCTTTCACGCCGAGCGGATTCACGTCGGTCGGCGTGACCGTATGATCGAGCTCGAAGTTCAAGAGATGTTCGGCGCGCGGAACCGCGTAGTCGAGCAGCGTTCCGGTAAGCAGCTGTCCGTTTTCATCATAGACGACTTCCTCGAACAGCGCTTGCGCGATGCCTTGCGCAAGGCCGCCATGAACTTGGCCATCGACGATCATCGGATTGATGACTTTGCCGCAGTCGTCCGTAGCGAGATAACGCACGATCTTGGTCGCGCCCGTTTGCGGGTCGATTTCGACAACGCAAATGTGCGTTCCGAACGGATAGACGAAGTTCGGCGGCTCGAAACGGCGCGTCGCATCGAGTCCGGGCTCGAGTCCGGCAGGCAACTTGTCGCCCATGAATGCGAGGAAGCCGGCTTCGGCGGTCGTCATGGTTTTGGACGGATCGCCTTTCACCATGATTTTACCGTCACGATACTCGACGTCGGCGGGACTCGCTTCCCACTGGTGAGCCGCGATCTTTATCGACTTCTCTTTGATCACATCGAGCGCGAGCTTGAGGGCCGCGCCTCCGACTGCGGTACCGCGTGACCCGAACGTTCCGACGCCGTATTGCACCTTGTCGGTATCACCGTGCACAACGGTGATCTGTTCCAACGGAACGCCAAGCTCGTCGGCGACGATCTGCGCGAACGTCGTCTCCTCGCCTTGACCGTGCGGCGAAATACCTGTCAGCACGGTGACGGCGCCCGTCGGCTCGACGCGTACGGTTGCGGAATCCCAACCAGCGGCGGGCATTGCAGCCGATGGACCCATGCCGCACACCTCGACGTACGTCGATAAGCCGATACCGAGTAGCCGGCCGGCTTTCCGTGCCTCGGCTTGCGCTTTGCGCAGGCCGGCGTAATCGGCCGACTTGAGCGCGTGATCCATCGTCGCTTCGTATTTGCCGGAATCATATGTAAGGCCCATTGCGGTCGTGTGCGGGAACTGATCGGCTTTGATGAAGTTGCGGCGGCGAACTTCGACGGGATCGAGATTGAGCTTTCGCGCAATCAGGTCGAGCGTTCGCTCGATCAGATACGTCGCCTCCGGGCGGCCCGCACCGCGATAGGCGTCAGTCGACATCGTGTTGGTGAAGACGCCGATGCACTCGGTCGAGATGTTCTTGATTGCGTAGCATCCCGGCGCCATCAGCAGCGTCAATGTCGGGATGACGGGCGTCAGCAATTGGAAGTATGCACCGAGATTTGCGACGACGCGCAAACGTAAGCCGAGAATCGTCCCGTCGTTCTTGACCGCGACCTCGACGTCATCAACCTGATCGCGGCCGTGAATCATGGCTTGGAAACATTCCGAGCGCGTCTCCGTGAACTTGACGGGACGGCTGAGCTGGGTCGCGATCCAGCTGCACGCGACCTCTTCGGAATAGACGTTCAGTTTTGCGCCGAATCCGCCGCCGACTTCGGGAGCGATCACGCGGATGTGATTTTCCGGAAGCCCCAGCGCGACGGCGAGCTGCGTACGCAAGAGATGCGGAATCTGCGTCGACGTCGTGAGCGTCAGTGCTTCCTCGCCCGGATTCCATTGCGCGAGAACTGCTCGCGTTTCAACCGGGACCGGGGCTAAGCGTTGATTGATGAAGCGCTCTTTGATGACAACGTCCGCCGACTTGAATGCCGCGTCGGTATCGCCGGCGGCAATCGGAAGACGAAACGCAACGTTCGTGCCGAACGACGGATGCACGAGCGTCTTGCCTTCGAGCGCCTGCAATGGATCGACGACGACGGGCAGCTCGTCGTACCTGATCTCGACGAGCTCGGCGGCGTCGCGTGCGGCATAGAGGTCGTCCGCTACCACCACCGCGACCGGTTCGCCGACGTAGCGAACCTCGCCGACGGCCAGAGCCGGATGCGGCGGGACGTTCAGCGCGGGAAGCTTGTGCGCGCAGGGCAAGCCCTTCACGCCGGCGTCGGCCAGATCGGACCCGACGTAGACTGCGACGACGCCCGGATGATCCTTCGCGCCGTAGGTATCGATCGAACGAATCTTGGCGTGCGCGTACGGGCTGCGCACGAAGGTTGCGTACAACGTTCCGATCGTTTTGAAGTCGTCCGTATAGGTTGCGCGCCCGGTGATCAGACGGGGATCTTCGCGGCGGCGAATTCGCGCGCCGACCATCGTCGTGAATGCCATTATTTCTTAACCGCCTTCGCGGCCGCTTTGACCGCACGCACGATGTTGTGATAGCCCGTGCAGCGGCAGATGTTGCCGCCCAATCCTTCGCGGATTTGCTCGTCGCTCGGATCGGGATTGCGCGCGATCAAGTCGACGGACGCCATAATCATGCCGGTCGTGCAGTAACCGCACTGCAGGCCGTGTTCCGCCCAAAAGGCTTCTTGCATCGGATGCAGCGCGCGTGACGTCCCGATCCCTTCGATCGTCGTGATCGCTCGGCCGTCCGCTTGTACCGCGAGAACCGTGCAGCTTTTGACGGATTTGCCGTCGAGGAGCACCGTGCACGCGCCGCAGCTGGACGTGTCGCATCCGATGTGCGTCCCCGTGAGGCTAAGGAGTTCGCGGAGCATGTGCACGAGCAGAAGACGTGGCTCGACGGTCAGCGATCGTTGCTCGCCGTTTACCTCGACTTCGATCGCAGTTTGCGCTGGCGCGGAAGAAATGGAAGGTTTCGTCTGCATGGACGCTCTCCGAAATCACACGCGTAGGGTCCGCAAACTCGCCTCCATGGAAAGGAAAATCCTCCCTGGACGCGGAGCCTGGAATAGACGCAAAATGATTGACATTCTCGAGACGTTGGAGCGCTGGCAGGGCGACGGTCGCCAGGTCGCGATCGCGACTGTCGTAGCCGTCGAGTTTTCGGCGCCGCGCGATCCGGGCGCGGCGATGGCGGTCAACGATCGCGGCGAGGTTGCCGGCTCCGTAAGCGGCGGTTGCGTCGAAGGCGCGGTCTACGAAGAAGCGCAAGACGTTCTTCGCACGGGGCGCGCGCGTCTGGTTACGTACGGGATCAGTGACGCCGATGCGATCTCGGTTGGTTTGACGTGCGGCGGCACGATTCACATCTTCGTGGAGATGCTTGACGGGGAGATTCTGCGCCGTATCGCGCGGGCCGCAAGGCGCGATATGCCGATCGCGCTTGCGATTGGTCTCGACGGAGGAATCGCCGGGCACGAACGTCTCGTGACGAACGACGGCGATACGTACGGCTCGATGGGTAACGACGGACTCGATCACGCAGTCAGCGGCGAAGCACGCGCCTTGCTGGCTGCGGGCGACACCGTCATTCGAACCTTCGGCGCCGAGGGCGAACCGGTCGGGCTCGACGTTCGCGTGTTCATTCGCTCGTTCGCGCCGAAGCCGAATATGTACATCTTCGGTGCGATCGACTTTTCGCGCGCAATGGTTCACGTCGGAAAAGATCTCGGATATCGCGTCAGCGTCATCGATGCGCGTCCCATCTTTGCGACGCGGCAACGCTTCCCGCACGCCGACGAGGTCGTCGTCGAATGGCCCGATGAGTTTCTGGGGAAGGCTCCGATCGATGAACGCACCGCGCTCGTGATTCTAACCCACGATGCAAAGTTCGACATTCCGCTCTTGCAGGTTGCGTTGCGCACCCGAGCCGGCTACATCGGTGCGATGGGGAGCCGCCGGACGCACGCGGAGCGTGTCGAGCAGCTTCGTGCCGCGGGCGTCAGCGACGCGGACCTTGCGCGAATCAAGGCGCCGATCGGCTTGGACATTGGAGCGCGAACTCCCGAAGAAACCGCGATCTCGATCGCGGCCGAGATCATCGCGATGCGCTCCGGCCGCAAGGGTGGAAGTCTTTCGAAAGGTACCGAGCCGGTGCATGGCACGCCGCGAGATCCGATCGCGGCTCGATGATAATCGAAGATTCCTTCGAAGTAGATGCGCCGGTCGATCGCGTCTGGAGCGTGCTCAAAGACATCCCTCGCGTCGCGGGCTGCATCCCCGGCGCGAAGATCACGGAAACCGTTGACGATCGGACGTATCGCGCAAACGTCGGCATCAAGGTTGGTCCCGTCAACGTGAGCTACGATGCGACGATCGTCGTCGAGGAGCTCGACGACGCGAAGCATCACGCGCAGTTTTCGGTGAGCGGCAATGAGACGCGCGGACGCGGCGGCGTGCGCGCCGGGATGTCTTCGGACGTCGAAGCCGTAGGATCGGGGTCGCGCGTAACGCTGCGAGCAGACGCGAAGATCAGCGGCGTTATCGCGACCGTCGGCGGACGTTTGATCGAGGGCGTGGCGAAAAAACAGATTGCGACGTTTGCGGAAAATCTGAGCAAGCTCTTGTGACGGACGGCTTACCGCCGACCGAAGCTGTCGACGAGGCGACGCGCGGTCTCGACCGCATGCCGACGTCCGAGCTCGTTGCGGCGCTCATCGCCGCGCAAACGCGTTCTCTCGATGCGGCACGCGCTGCCGCGCCGCAGATCGCGCGTG
>CAVVBA010000005.1:0-23634 GCA_963746455.1 Vulcanimicrobiota bacterium
CGAGAGAAGCAACTTATCGCGCTCAACGTCTGAAAGGTGCACGTGGGGCCTTTTCGTCAGCTCCTCGATGGAATCTTTAATTTCCAATTAGATGTTTGACACGCGCCGCGGGTCATGCCAATCTACCCGAGAGGTTCGATTTCCTGATGTCACGAGTCCTGAACCTAGCGGGAGCTCTCGTATCGGCTTTCGTCTTCTTTGCGTGGGCAGTGCCGGCCGGCGCCGATTTGCCGGCGCTCATCCCGAGAGCTGCGCTGTTCGGGTCGCCGATGCGCGACGCTGCACGGATCTCGCCTGATGGCGCGAGGCTTGCGTATCTCGCGCCCGGGACGAATAGCAAGCTCGCGATCTGGGTGAAGACGATCGGGAAGGACGACGACCGGATGATCGCATCAGATCCGAATCGTCCGATTACTACGTATTTTTGGCAGCCGGACTCGAAACGGATCCTATACGAGCAGGACAAGAACGGTGACGAAAACTTTCAAATACTCCAAATCGACATTGAAACGGGATCCGCCCGCGACTTAACGCCTTTCGACGGCGTGCGCTCCAACGTCGACGTTGTTGACGCGAATATTTCCGAAACGATCCTGATCCGGATGAACAAGCGCGACAAGAGCGTCTTCGATGAATATCGCCTCGACCTACGAAGCGGCGACACGACGATGGTCGCGCAGAATCCCGGCGACTATCGAGCTTTCATTGCCGACCGTCTACTTCGCGTGCGGGCTGCGGTCCGGTCATTCCCGGATGGGTCGACGGAACTGCTCGTCCGCGAGGGAGCTTCGGGAGCGTTCCGGACGCTCGCAACGTTCTCGGCTGAGGACGGGGCGCCGCTGCTCCAAGCGTTTTCGGCTGACGGGAAGTCGATCTACGCCATCACGTCGGCCGGGGCGAATGCAGCACGCCTACTTTCGTATGACGTCGCAAGCGGGTCGACCAAAGTGATTGCGTCCGATCCGACGTTCGACGTTGAATCCGCGATGTTCGACCCGGTCACGCACGCGCTTATCGGAGTCGCGTACGAACGCGAACGCGGCGATCTGCAATTTGTCAATCCGGGTTATGCGGCCGACTACCAGCGTATGCGTGCGATTCGACCGGGCGATGTAAGTCTTACGAGTTCAACGCGCAATGGACGGCGTTGGATCGTTTCGTATAATAGCGATGACGCGGCGCCGTGGTTTTACATCTACGATCGAAGCACGAAGCGGGGAACCGCGCTCTTCGATACGCGGCCCGCTCTCGAAAAATACGCGCTTGCGAAGATGCAACCAATAACCTACACGGCCCGTGACGGGCTTCTCATCCACGCCTATTTGACACTGCCTATCGGCGTCGAACCGAAAAATCTTCCGATGATCCTTCTCGTTCATGGTGGACCATGGTCGCGCGACGACTGGGGTTTCGTTGGTAATTCGTGGACGCAATGGTTGGCGAATCGCGGATACGTGGTGCTGCAACCGGAATACCGCGGTTCGACCGGATATGGCAAGAAGTTCTTGAACGCAGGCGATCGGCAGTGGGCGGGCGCAATGCATACCGATCTGCTCGACGCCGTCGCGTGGGCCATCAAACAAAGGTACGCCGATCCAAAACGCGTCGCGATCTTCGGTGGCAGTTACGGCGGGTACGCGACTCTTGCCGGTCTCGCTTTTTCGCCGAATGTGTTCGCCGCGGGCGTGGACGGCTATGGTCCCTCGAACCTCAATACGATGCTCGCATCTTTCCCGCCATATTGGGCGACGACTCGCGCGCAGTTGACCCGGCGAATTGGCGACACTGAGGCATTCCTCAATTCACAATCCCCGCTCTTCAAGGTCGATCAAATAACGGCGCCGCTTTTGATCGGCCAAGGCGCACACGATCCGCGTGTAAATGAGAGGGAAAGCGATCAGATCGTCGCAGCGCTGCGCAAGAATGGAAGGCCTGTGGAATACATTGTTTTTCCGGACGAAGGGCACGGCTTTGCCAATCCGCAGAATAAGTTTCGCTTCGATGCGGCCGCTGAAGCCTTCCTCGCAAAATATCTCGGCGGGCGAGCTGAGCCGGCATCTCCCGACGAAAGCGTCGCTGCTTTCCTGAAGTAACCTTACGCGCCTAGTGGATAGGCTTCCTCACCGTGAAGCTCGATGTCGAGACCTCGTTCTTCACCCGCTCGATCGATCTTCACCGGCGTTACGCGATTGATCAGCCACAGCATACCGTAGGTGAAGACGAACGCCCAGACAGCCGCGAGCAGCGCAGCCGCACACTGTTTGCCGAAGAAGGAGACATTGCCGCGCAACAGTCCATCGGCTCCATTTGGATTCCATGCGGTCGAAGCAAAGACGCCTAGCAAGATGATACCCAGCATTCCGCCGACGCCGTGGACGCCCCATACGTCGAGCGCGTCATCCCATCCGAGACGGTTCTTGAGCGCAACGGCGTAGTAGCAGACGATCCCCGAAACGATGCCGTACACGACCGCAGTGGTCGGCGAAACATAGCCAGCCGCAGGCGTGATCGTGGCAAGGCCGGCGACTGCGCCCGTTAGCAAGCCGACGAACTTCGGTTGTCTTCCGCGCGCCCATTCCACCAATAGCCATGAGATCGCCGCAAACGACGCCGCGATGTCGGTGTTCAGAAAAGCCGAAGCGGTTACGGCGTCAACGCGTAGCTCGGATCCGGCATTGAAGCCGTACCAGCCGAACCACAGCAACCCGGTACCGAGCGCGATGAGCGGCACGTTGTGCGGCTTGTCGTCGACGTAACGCCGGCCGATGAACAGCACCGACGCGAGAGCAGCGAATCCCGCAGTCGCATGCACGACGATGCCGCCGGCGAAATCGAGCGCGCCCCACTTTGCGAGCGCGCCGTCCGGGCTCCACAGCATGTGCACAAACGGAAAGTAAACGAAGATCAGCCAGAACGTCAGAAACAAGAAATATGCCTTGAACGTAACGCGATTGGCGAACGCACCGGTGATCAAAGCCGGCGTGATGATCGCGAACATCATTTGATATGCCACGTGAACGACCAGCGGAATGCCGGCGTCGTTGCCGGTGAACATCGTGTTCAGCGTGACATTGTTCAGGAAGGCATAGTAGAGTGGGTTTCCGATGATACCGTGCCAATCGGGTCCGAAGCACAGTGAGTAACCGAACGCGTACCACAGAACGGTCGTCCATCCGAGGGACATAAAGCTTTGGATCATGATGGTGAGCACATTCTTGCGTCCCACCAAGCCACCGTAGAAGAACGCGAGGCCTGGGGTCATGAGCATGACCAGACTCGCGCAGATCAGCATGAACGCTGTATTGCCGATGTTGACCATCAGAGGCCCATTCGCAAGTATTTCTGACCCCGGTCCTTAAGCGGGACCGCTTTGCTATCGCGTGTGAGCGATCTCAAGTTGTCGTCCCAAGCCATAGGCCGACCGGTATGACATTCACTGTAGAGCCGCTCGACCGCCTTGAGCAAAGTGCGTATTTCCTGTAGCGCTCTCTGCCTAATCTTATCGAGGTATGCCTCACCAGCTCCCGTTATTCGATAAGAGTGGCTCCGCCGTCGCGGCGTCGGATGAATCCATTCGCCCGAGATGAGATTTTGATCTTCCAGACGATTGAGTAGGGGATAAATCATGTTTGGATTGACGGACATGAGTCCAAGAGTCAGGTCATCAATCCGTCGCATCAACCCATAGCCGTTATCGCTCTCGGCATCGAGGAGATGCAGGATAAGAAACGGCAAAAGCGGCTGTGCTTTTAGCCTTGGCTTTCCGATTGCGATCGGTAAATATCCCACGCGCTATTTTTTCGCTTTGTAGGCTGCCCAGCCGCCGAACTGCGAGACGTCGGGATATTTGCGCTCCTCGATTAGGCTGCGCGGATAGATCATCGCAGACACGGTCGAACCGTCGTCCAGGACGATCTGACTTTCGTAAAGATCCGGCGGCTCGGTATCAATCAAGTGGCGATACTGCTCGGGCGTCAGTTCGTAGAGCTCGCCAGCAATCGCGACCCCGCCACTGGGAACCTCGTAGATTCCCGGATGCTCGTCGCGCACGGAGTGCAGGCGGTAGCGCGGCGCGGTTCGCACTTCACCCAAAAAGCGAGAGTCGCCGAGATTTTTGTGATCGGGCTGTCCGCGCAGCGCCGACCCGCAGATGAAGAAACGCATGAATTAAATCGAGATTCCTTCCTTTATCGAACGATTGAGCTTCAAGCGTTCGTCGACAAACCACCTCATTGCGAGTCACCCTAGCACGCGGCACCCAGCGGGTCAATAACGGAAACGTTATTTAAAGAACATCTAAAGATTGACGCAAAGGTCGAGAATATTTTGGCGACGAACGGCGCGCCGCACTATGGAAAGTTCCATCGGGCGCCGTTATCTTATTTTGACGGATGATCTGTGTGATGTGGCGTCCAAGACCGCTCAGGGCGTCTTACGCTACGGACACGACGATGTTGTAGCGGTCATCGATGCAAAAAATGCGGGAAAGCGCACGTCGGACTTGCTGCTATCGGTGCGCCACGATTCTCCAATACTCGCAAGCTTTTTGGAAGCGGCGGATTTGGACGCCAACGCATTGCTTGTGGGTATTGCGCCCGATGGCGGCACACTCCCGAGCACGTTCCGCTCGGCCATTCTTGCAGCGATTGATGCCGGAATGGAAATCGTCAGCGGTCTCCACGAACTGCTTAGCCACGACGCTGAGTTCGTTGCACGCGCGAAGCGATCAGGAGCGAGGCTCTGGGATGTACGCGTCCCAACGGGGGTCCCCAAGGTTTTCTCCGGGCGCGCGTACGGTGTTCCGCAGACGGTCGTGCTTACGGTCGGAAGCGATTGTGCCGTCGGTAAGATGACGGCAACGCTCGAGATCGAGCGTGCTGCAAAACGGGCTCGAGTCAACGCACAATTTGTCGCCACAGGGCAGACCGGCATCCTCATCGCGGGCAAGGGAACCGCAGTAGATCATGTGATTTCCGACTTCGTTTCCGGTGCTGCCGAAGAGCTGGTCTGCGATGTCTCGGCCGATGTGTCACACACCCTTGTCGAGGGGCAAGGCTCGATTTTCCATCCGGCGTATGCGGCAGTGACGTTCGGACTCATCCTTGGATCCGCGCCCGACTTACTCGTTCTTTGTCATGAAGCAGGTCGAACGTCGATCAACGGCTTCCCGTCGGCGAGAATCCCTTCTCTTTCCGATCTTATCGAGGCACACGCAACCTATTTGGCAATGGTGAAACCGGCGCCGACCGTTGCAATTATCCTCAACACTGTGTCTCTGTCTGCTAAGGACGCGCGGGCAGCAATTGCTAAAGCGGAGGCCGAGACCGGTCTTCCTGCGGATGATCCTGTACGGTTTGGAGGCGATCGAATCTGGGCGGCAATCGATAGCGCCACGCACCTCCTGAAGAAAGGCAATGCGCTCGCCAAACGGCTCTCGTCGTAGCGTGAGTCAGATTGCAGACTTCGAGCGCCTCGTAGGAAAAGTCATGCGCCAAGAACGCGTGACCGGCCTTACCCTTTCGGTGAATCGTCGAGGCAGCGTACATTACATTGGCTCTTTCGGCGAAAAAGCGTTTCGAAGTGGCCAGCGTGCTGACGACGATACGATTTATTCAATCGCATCGCTGACGAAGCAATTCACAGCGGCCCTGCTGTGGCAGCTCATGCAAGAATCGCGCTTGAGCGCCGGCGACGCTATTACGCGCTACTTCCCAAGCTTCGGTTTTCCGCGAGAAATTGAAGTGCGTCATCTGGTATCGCATACGTCGGGCTTGATCGGCTATACGGAGCTCGAGGATTTCGACCTCGCTCGCAGCCGTTCAGTCACACCGAGCGAAGTGATTCAGACGATTGCCGGTCAGCCGTTAGCTTTCAAGCCGGGAGCAGAATGGCAATACTCGAATACGAACTACGTCCTGCTCGCGATGTTGCTCGAAAAGATCGCGGATAAGCCATATTGTGAGATTCTGCGGCAACGGATTCTCGACCGGTTCGAGTTGGAGCGCACGGGTTGCAACGGTATCGGCCATGTTGACGAGAACGCGGCGCTCGGCAGCGGCATCTTTTCGCTCGGAGAGGTCGAAGCGACAACGCCTTGGGAGCCGGTATGGACCTTGGGAACCGGCAATCTCTTTTCAACCGCGAGAGACCTTGCCCGATGGAACGCAGCGCTCATGTCGGGTGAAGTGGTGCCGACCGAGCAGTTCGCCGAATTCACGCGATCGTCTATACTTATCGACGGCTCGGACACGCATTACGCATGGGGACTTGGCGTTTGGGATCCGGGCGGTTTTCGGGAGCTGCGACACACGGGCGGCCTGCCCGGATTCAGCACCGCCAATGCGATGTATCCGGATCTCGGATTGGATGTCGTCGTGTTAGCAAATTCAGACGGTCTCGAGTTGCCGAAGTCAGTCGTGCGACCAATCCTCGCGCTGCTTACTGAACAACCCGTGAACGCAGTTTTGCCGGCGCCAACCGCCGTCGCGGGCGACGCGTTCCTCGAAAACTGGATGCAACTTGCGCGGGACGCAAGACTCGACCAGCTCGACGTAACGCCGTCGTTCGCGCGATTCTTGACACCCGCGCGCCGACGGCAACTGGAAAGAGTCTTTACCGCCGTCAACCTCGAGGAAGCGAATCTCGTTAGCCGATCACGCCGCGCTCCAACGACGTCGTATCAGTTCGAAACCGTCTACGAATCACGTCCAATACTCGCAAATCTCAGCTTGACCGATGACGGCGCTACGCGCTTCCTGGATTTCCGCGAATCCAATGCGCCAACGCCTGAAAGCCGCTAGTACATTGTGACGACTCAAGGCCCGGATTTTGATCAAATGTATATAATCTATGATATTGCGCAATCCGCCCCGGTGGCGTAAAATGGGCTAACTCTCGTCGCCTACCGGGGCGAGAGCCTGTTCCCACGCAGCCGGAATGGAGTTGACATGCGATTTACGCGTGCCGTATTTGCCGTAGCCCTTGCCCTCCAGGGATTCGTACTTCAAGGGACTGCGAGCGCGCAGCCAGGCGCGACCGGCACGATCATCGGAGTCGTAACGACCGCAAACGGCCAAAATATCGGCGCTGCTGACGTCAGCGCCACCGGACCGACTAACGCGAGGGGACAGACGTCAAGTGACGGCAAGTTCTCGATCTCCGGGCTGACGCCCGGAATCTATACGATCTCGGTAAGCAAGGCGTCGTTCCAGCCCGCAGCGACGACTGATGTCACCGTGCTCGACGGGCAAACCGTCACGCTCAACATCACTCTCCAACCGGCATCATTCTCACAGCTTACAACCATCGCAACCGTGAGCACGTCGAGTAAGACGTCCATGAATACGTCAACTGCCTCGGTCACGAACGTTTCGGGACAGGTTTTTGTCGACCAAGGCCTCCAGCAAGTCACGGCCGTGCTGAATCAAATTCCTGGCCTCATAACAACGATCCCCGCCAGTAGCACACAAGTCTCCGGAGCGAATGCGAACACTCCGCAGATTCCGCAGATACGCGGAGCGTTACCCTACGAAACCGAGTCGCTCATTGATGGTCACCCGGTCTCCGTCGGAGCGAATGGCTATTTCACGCCTCTGTTCCTAAATCCGAACCAACTACAAGAGGTAGAAGTGGCGAAAGGCCCGGGCTCCATGCCGACGGACATCTCGTATGCGGTGGGCGGCACAGTAAACTACATCACGCTCGCACCAACGCGGACTCCGCAATCATCAATATCGTTCGATGAAGATAGCTACGGCGGTCTCTCCACGAACGCTCGAGCCACAGGAAGTCTGTTTGATCACCTTGTCGGCTACGCGTTCGCATATGGCATTGATGGGACACCAGGACCGCTTCACAACTTTGCGCCCGTTCAAGGCGTGCCCATCGACGCGATCACCGGCACCGGAGTGACGGCGAATGGCGTGCCGATATGCGGCACCCCCGCGGCCGGAACAAGTTGTCTCGAAGGCCAGAGTCCGGCGCCGTCCGGGTACTACGCCACCTTCAGCCCGACATATGCGATTACGACCTGTTGCTACAAGCTTTCATCACAGTACCAGACTCGTAGCGAGCTCGCGAAGCTTCAATTCAATTTCTCAACGCAAAGTTCGCTAACCCTCGCCTTTCTTGGCGCACAATCATCGTCTGCGAACGAGCAAAACTATTCCGACCCGCTACAACTTTTTGTGCCACCGGCAGGCTATACCGGCGGCATTCCGTCAGGGGCATCGCTACCGTTCGCGACGGACACAGGTAGCGAGTGGCAAGACTACGTCACGCAAGGGATTTTGGAGTCGGAGTTCCGGACGAGCGTCGGCCCGGCGTCAGTTCTCCTGCGCTACTATACGGGAGCGAATAATAACAATCTCTACATCGGGAACTCGAGCGCCACGGTACCGAGTACGTTCACCATGGATACGTGGGGTGGGTTGCCGATCGGCCCGGGCGGGACGGAGGAATTTTTTAACGGACAACCCGTCAGCTATGTGGCCCCACAACCGGGCCTGGTTATCGTAAATCTCGATCACTTCAGCGGAATGTCTGGCGAAGTCGACGTGCCGGTCGGGACGAGTACGTTGACCTTCTCCGCCGATCATACAAGCCACAATTCGTACAGCGGCTACACCTTTCCGACGTTTTTTATCAATGTGATTCCTGACGGTGCCAGCCAAAGTCTGAACACGTACCTGGCAAAAGGTCAGTTCACGATAAACCCACAGCTCTCGGCGACATTAGCAAACTACATCGTGTCTTACCAGACGCACTATACGCCTGACGGCGGCGTGACATGGGCGAACACGGGACATAACCTGGACTTGCCACGACTTGCCTTCGCCTATCGGGCAGGCGCGAACACGAGCGTACGTCTGTCGGCCGGATCCTCGTTTGCGCCGCCTTATCTCGCGCTCGTCAATACGCAGAGTGGACCGCCGCAGCCGAATATCGAAGGTGCACCGAACTATTACACGCAGATTGCCAACACGGGTCAGATTTCGCCCGAGACGGCATTCGGATACGACCTTGGATTCGATCGGAGGCTCGCTTCGGATACGATCCTCTCGGCCGATGCGTACATGACAAATCTCCATGGCCAGTTTCTCACGCAGACGATCGCCGACGGTACCTTTACCGGCACCGGGCAAAATGCCGGCCTGACGGCGCCACTCTACATTCAATCGACAACGAATCTCGGCCAGTCGCGGTATGAGGGCGTCGAGTTTTCGGTTCACAAGAGCCCGAACGTCGGTTTCGGCTATACGCTCAACGGTTCACTGATGCGAGCTTTCGCCTTCAACTTGCCGCCCGGCTTTTATAACACGGCCGCTGGACCGTTCACGACGAACCTTGGCGTTATCCCCAATATCAATTTCCAGCCAAGCGGCGAGGCCTACAACGGCAGCTCGAGCGGAGGCCGCGTTCCGTATTCGACCGGCTACGGCGAGTTGAACTATCGCACTAGTTCGGGATCGCTCTTCCTGATCGGCGCGCAATACAACGGCAACAATAACAGCTATAACCTTCCGGCCTTCGTTACCGTCAACGCAGCGCGAGAGTCCAGCTGACGAAGACGATGAGTCTTCAGGGATCAGTAGCTAACCTTACCGCTCTGCACACTGATCCATATTTTGGCCTGCTGAATGGCATCCCAGTACCTCTTGCGAACGGCCAATTCGGAGCACGCCGGCGATCAATCTTGGACCGACGACGTTCCACATCGATGCTTACACAAAAATTCGGTCATTAACCGACGGCAAAAACCCATTTTGCAGTTCGCGCTTCGGCGCGTGCCCGCAGCACTGCTCGTTTGTGCGCTTATAGCTTGCACGCGGACGGGCGGCGGTGCGACCGGGCGACGGACTGCATCCCTGGACGCTTCCGAATACCGTGCGGATCGGGATGTTCGAGGAACCGTTCACGCTCAATCCCATTCTCAGCACGAATACATTTGAGGATGACGTCTATCAGCTCATCTACGATGGGCTTACCCGCATCAACGACCATGGACACCTCGTCCCTGACCTCGCTCGAGCCTGATACCGACTCAACAGAACGGTGGGATCTCGCGCGACGGGAAAACGATCACCTATCATCTCGTCAGAGAATGTTCACTGGCAGGACGGTAACGCCTCACGTCCGCCGACGTCATTTATACCTGGCAGCAAATCATGAACCCCGCAAATAACATCGCTCCGCGGACCGGGATATGACAAGATAGCTCGATGACACGCCGGATGCATTCACTGTTGTCATCCACCTTCGAGCTCCCTATGAGCCCGCAAGGTGGTTGTTTGTGAGTGGGTCGCTCGGAAGTATCATCCCGAAGCACATCTTTGCCGCGATATGCATCGTTGAATAACAAGCGAACGTGCGCTGCCAATTGGCTCGGGCCCGTACATATTAAAATCGTGGAAGCGCGCGTCGGAAATGCGGTTCGACGCGAATCCAAATATTTCGGCGGCCCGCCCAAGATTCCGCACGTCATCGTGCGCTTCCTTACCGACCAGAACACACTCATACCTCGGGTTGCGAACTCACGACGTGGACATGATCTACTTCATCAGTCCATTACAAGCGGAGACGGCCGGACGATTCCGGAGACGAGGTTCGCCTCGGTCGCTTCAAACTATTATACGCATCTCGACGTTCAATACTTCTCGTGCGCCTCTTAGCGATAAGTACGTTCGCTTAGCGCTTTGCTATGCACTCGATGAAGATACGATTTTTCACACGATCTACCACGGATTGGGCGGCCAGGCACCGACGCATCTTCCCCAACGTCGCTTGGCGCCGATCCCTCAATCGGATATTACCCGTACAGATCCGTCAAAGGCCGCGGCATTGCTGGAGGCCGACGGCTGGAAGCTGGCACGGAACGGAGTACGTTATAAGGCGGGTCGACCGCTTGCGTTCTCGATATCCACGATCTCGGGCGATCAAGGATCGCGAAGAAATGAAGTCCTCTTACAGAGTTATTGGAAAGCCATCGGCGCAAACGTGTCGGTGAAGAAATTTGCGGCGCAGACGCTTTTTTGCGCCGGCGTCACAGGATGGACCACTTTATTCGGGTGCCACCGACGTGTCTCTCTTCAACAGCGATGCCGGCCCGGGTACAAACGACGAGCCCGTCATCGCGCCGTGGAACATCACGCCTGCCGGACAAAACATTTCGCGCTTCAAAAATGCCGAAATAGGACGCCTCGAGGTTGCTGGCGTTCAAACGTACGACCCGTCGCGAGCGTGCGAAAATCTATCGCCGAATCAATCGGATCCTTATAGATGAGGTGCCGGAGTACGTGCTCGACTGGGTGCCGCAGATCGCCGTTTCGAATACGGACATCCAGAACGTGCGCCCCACCCCAGCTGGATCGGATCTGTGGAACATCCACGACTGGACGATCTCTCCCGGCTCATGATGCGAAATTTACGTAAGGCACTCATCGTTATTCTGGTCTTGGTGGTCTTAATCGCCGGGGCCGGATTCGCTTACAATGAGCTCTCTATTGTGTCGCTCCGCGCACATGCGGGCCTTCGCGGTCACCTGTACGACGTCGACGGTCACCGCATGCATCTTTTCTGCTCGGGTACGGGCTCGCCGACGATAATCCTAAGTTCCGGCCTCGGTGATGATTCGCTCGCTTGGGCGCGCACGCAGGCGGCACTCTCGGCGACGACGCGCGTCTGTTCATATGACCGTTCGGGTCTGGGCTGGAGCGATCGGCGTGCGGCGATTCCGGATGCGAAAAACATTGCCGTCGAACTGCACGAGTTGCTGCGGCGGGCAAATATCACGTTCCCGATCGTGCTCATGGGGCATTCGATCTCGGGCGTCTACATTCGTGAATACGCGCAACTGTACGGGAGCGACCTCGCGGCGCTCGTATTCGTGGACGGGTCGACCCCTCTGCAAGATCACCTTTTTCCGCCGGTCTATGCGGAGATCGATCGCGAACGGCGAGGGCAAGTGCCGATGGAATTCGCAACGATGATGTTCGGTATCGATCGCCTCAAAGGCGAGTGTTCGGAGGTGCCTCGCAAATTCGAAGCGTATCGCGCGTGGTTCCTCGCCGATGCGTGTGTTCTCGGACATCTCGAGCAGGAGCAGCGAGAGCTCGATGCGGTGATCGTGTCCGGCGAAGAAACGATCCATAGCGGGCCTTTTGGTTCGCTTCCAATCCTGATCTTTTCGCGGGATCCCAATGTTAGGCGTACGGACATGCCGGCGGAAGACGCTCGCCAAGGAAGCCTGCTGTGGGATCGGCTGCAAGAAAATCTCAAGCACCTCTCAACGCGAAGCCGGCGCATCATCGCCTTGCACAGCGACCATTACATTTTTATCGATCGTGAGGCGCTCGTTCTGCGCGAAGTGCCTCGGTTCATCAGTCAGCTTCGACAGAATGCGCCGCCCGCGGCCCCGTATGGATCGACGATTAGCGAGTAGCGCTTAGACCGTCGATGCCAGGCGCATGATCGTTACCGCGCCGCGGAATATCCTCAGGATATCTTCGGATGCATATTCGACAGTCGTGCCATCAACACGAACGACATCCGGCATCGTTGAGGCGATATCAGCCTTTTCGGAATTCATCAGTCGAATGCGAATGATGAATGGAGCACTCAGACGGTATGTCTCCATCCGTCCGCTTTTGAAGAGCTCTAACGCGCGGGCAACGCCGGTTGAAATCGCTTCGCGAGCACGTGCTGGAGACATCGAGATTGCCGACGATCTTCCGAGTGCTTCCTTTACCGAAACGGTTTCGATCCACGGCATAAACCGTTTCGCGTCAGCGCACGCAGTGCGATCGCCCGAGAGAAAAGCCACGGGTACATTCCATCGGCTCAGAAGAGCAGCGTTGAGGCGACCTTCGCTGCACGGCTCGCCGTTGAGCAAAACTTCCTGGGCTTGAGCGCCCCAGTAGGTATGGTCGAGAATCCCGTTCTCGGTGTTCGCTGCTGGATGGTAGCCGACAAAGAGCGCCACGTCGACACCCGCCTCGCCACCTTGTACCATCGATAAGGGCTTCGTGCTGCCACGGATGAGGAGCACGCTCGGCGGCAACCCCTCATGATCGATGTTGCGCATGTCACCATGAGAATCGTTGACGATCACTGCACTTGCGCCGGCCTTGATGGCGGCCTCGCACGCGGCGTTTGCCTCTTGTGTCATCAGCTCGCACGAACGCGGAAATTCCGACGTGTTTCTGCGAGTCTGCTCGACGCTCGTAATATCGGCGACGCCTTCCATGTCGACAGAAATGAGGACTTTCACGGACGATGTTTTCCTTAGTCCCTAAAGCAATACCCGCGCCCACGCACCGTCATGAGATGACGCGGCCGGCCCGGAGTTTCCTCAATCTTTTGTCGAAGCATGCAAATATGGACGGCTACCGAGCCGCGAGTCGTCCCGTGAGGACGCTGCAGAATCTCACGTAGACGTTCGAAAGTTACGACCTCGCCAGAGTGCGCCATGAGTGCTCCGAGGATGTCGGCTTCGATCTTGTGCAAGGCGATTGTACGCTCGCGCAAATGCAGCACGTTCTGCATCGGGCGCAGATGAAAGTCGCCTAAGATAATCTCCCCGTCGAGCGCTTGGCTGTCGACGACGAGAATGACGGGTTTATGTCGCTGCAAAGCCCGATAGCGTTTGACGGAATGCGCGATCGCGACGTCGCTTTCTGCGATGATAACGTCCGCTTCGCCCGCGGGTAGGCGCGGACGATTTGCGGCAACGCGCAGGTCGAGCACGCGTAGGCCCCCATCCTCAAGCAGTTGCCTGAGACGATCTATCGCCGACTGCTCTCGTGGTTCTTCGTCGCGAACGTCGTAATGCAGCATGGGCGTCCCCTCGGCCCAAGCGTTCGCATAGATAATATATTATTCCTCTGGGATTCAGTCCACTGAGCGAGGGCCTGAGCTCCAGCCATTCGGGGTTGTCACCGCCCGAACGCGGGTGAGGAGACCGCCGATGTGCTGCTTGAGAAGTGCGACTGCCTCGCGCTTGCGGCGCTGCTCGACGAGGCGTACGAGTTCACGGTGCTCGGCGTCGACCGTCACCATATCCGGCTCATTTTGCAGATAGCGATCGCCGGTTCGGTGTAAGCGGTAGAGAATATCTAGTGTGAGCGGCGAGTCAGCAGCCTTGTAGAGCTCCGAATGAAATTCCCAATTCATGCCCGAGTACAGACTACGCGTCGGATCGGTCGTGATCTTATCGAGGATCGCTAGTGCGCGCGCGATACGTTCAGGCGTCATACGGGGGATGGCTTGGGCGAGGATCTCGCATTCGAGGGTTTGCCGGAGCCTGACGATTTCGTCGAGCTCTTCCGTTGAAAGCGTATTGACGACGGCGCCGCGTCGCGGCCGAATCGTCACCATGCCCTCGGTCTCGAGCTGACGGAAGGCCTCGCGAACAGGAATGTGACTGACGCCGAATCGACCGGCGATCTCATCTTGCCGTAGCGGAGTACCGGGGCGGAACTCGCCCGATAAAATCATTTCGCGCAGCTTATCGGTAACCGATTCGCGCACGGTGGAGATGAGCAACTCAGCGCGTTGCGCCATTGCATACTGTTTTAGGCCGAGTCGCCGTGAGACCCTTGTCGAAATCGGCTCACGAGGAGTATATGTCTAATGATAAATAATATATGATTCTAAGAATCGACAGCATTTTCGCTTACTAAGCTAAGGAGGGCAAGGGCCTAGATGCCAAAGGGACCGCGCATCGCATTGGGCGGCATCATCCAAGAGACGAACACGTTCTCGCCGGTGCCGACCGAATTGTCAGATTTTATCGAGCACTCGCTGCCGCTTCGGCGCGGTCCAGCGATCGTAGCCGAGCTTGCCGGAGTCAACGTTCCGACCGGCGGAGCCATTGAGACGTTCCTTGCAAGCGGGTGCGAATTGCTCCCCACGGTTTGGGCGGGCGCATCCCCATCCGGCCGCGTGACGCAGATTGCCTTCGAGACAATCGCCGCGGAAATCGTTGACGGCATTCGTGCCGCGCGCCCAGTCGATGGCGTGTTCCTCGATTTGCACGGTGCAATGGTTTGCGATCATCTTGAGGATCCCGATGGTGAACTTTGCGCGCGGGTTCGCGGCGTCGTTGGTCCCGAGGTTCCGATCGCCGTGACTCTCGATCTCCATGCAAACGTCAGTGAACAAATGATTCGCGAGGCGAGTCTCATCGATGCGTGCCGCACGTACCCACACGTTGATCTCGGCGAGACCGGTAAGCGCGCCGCCCGCATGTTACTCGAGCTGATCGCGCGCCCACGTCCATGGTACAAAAGCTTACGCAAGCTCGAATATCTCATCCCGGTGCCGTGGCAGTGTAGCGAGATCGCACCGGCGCGAACCATTTACGATGAGATTTCGCGAGGCACGTGGAGCGCATCCTCGCTGTCGTTTACACCCGGCTTTCATTTTGCCGATGTCCCGTGCACGGGACCGGCTATCTTTGGATATGGTCGAATGCCGGTAAGGCTGGCCGAGGACATGGGACGTCTTTACCAGATGCTCGAGGAGGCGGAAACGGCGTTCGGGGGCGCCATTTTTAACACCGCTGACGCGGTTGCTTACGCCATCGAACATTACACACCGGCGGGCCCCGTCATCATTGCCGATACGGAGGATAATCCCGGCGCCGGCTGCACGGGCGACAAAACGGGTCTCTTGACGGAGCTCGTTCGGCGTCAAGCTCGCGACGCTGTTGTTGCGACGATATGTGATCCTCGCACAGCGGAGGCAGCCCGCGTTGCCGGCGAGGGCGAACGACTCGAGGTCACGCTGGGCGGAAGCCGTGACGGTACTCCGTTTCGCGGTACTGCGATCGTGGAGCGCGTTTCGAATGGGAATTTCGTAGCAACCGGACCCATGTTGCACGGCGTGGAGATGAAGTTCGGCACAATGGCACGCCTGCGCGTGAACGATGTGTGCGTAATTGTGGCGAGCCGTGCGATACAGGCTTTCGATCAAGCAATACTACGGCATCTTGGGATCGAGCCTCGGGCACAGCGGATCCTTAGCTTGAAGAGCTCCGTGCATTTTCGCGCGGACTTCGAACCAATTGCGAGCGAGGTCATCGTCGCCGCCGCCGGCGGTCTTTGTCCGATTGATCCGCGTACCATGGCGTTTTCGCGTTTGAATCCGGAGCTGCGGCTTTTCCCGACGCGTCCTGCGCATGTCTAACATCAGGGCTTCGGCGAGCAAGCTTTCACTGCCCTTGGAGTATCCTCTGACGATCACGCGCGGTACGACGATCGATTCGGAAACCGTCATCGTACGCGTGCAGGGCGACGGCCACGAAGGACTAGGCGAGTGCGCTCCGATTCCTCGCTTTCACGAAACGGTCGATTCGGTGCTTGGCTTCTACGAACAACGCTTTGCGAAACCCATCGAGACGACGAGCATGGATGCCGTTCTTGCGGATTTCCCTCCAGGAGCGCGCTGCGGTCTCGATCTGGCCTTACATGATCTTCTCGGCAAGCGACTCGGCGCACCGCTGTGGGACGTGCTCGGTCTCGATCCGCATCGCATTCCGCTCACGTCGTTTACCATCTATATCAACGACGTCGGAGCAACGCTCGAGCTTGTGCGTGCGCACCGTGACGCTCCCGTCTTAAAGATCAAGCTCGGCACCGGTAGCGAAATTGAAACGATCGAAGCGATTCGGTCCACCTACAACGGAACGATTCGTGTCGACGCGAACGAGGGTTGGTCTGCGGAGTCGGCCGTCCAGATTTTGCGGGAGCTCGAGCGCTTTGAGATCGAGTTTTGCGAACAACCGATTCCCGCGGGCGCTCCCGAACAGTTGCGCTGGGTCAGCGATCGTACCCGGATTCCGATCGTTGTCGATGAGGATTCAATCATGGCGCGAGATTTGCCCGTGCTGGCGGGTTGCGTCGACGGCATCAACATCAAGCTGGCGAAGTGTGGCGGGATTCGCGAAGCGATCGCGATGGTTCACACAGCGCGTGCACTCGGTCTCAAAACCATGCTCGGCTGCATGACGGAGAGTAGCGTGCTCATCACCGGCGCCGCGCATCTGGCGCCGATGGTCGACTGGGTTGATCTAGATGGTAATCTTGTTCTGGCGCGCGATCCGTTCGCGGGTGTCACGCACGAACTGGGGAAGCTGACGCTTCCCAATCGCCCCGGTCTCGGGATTCTCGAAATTTAGGCGACTTGCAAGACGATCTTTGCGGCCTCACCTGATTCAAGAAGATCAAATGCCCGCTCGAATTCGGCGATCGGCACAATGTGACTGATGATGGGGGAGAGATCGATACGCCCCGTGCGCAACAATGCTTCGGTTTGATACCACGTTTCAAACAGCTTGCGTCCGTGAATTCCGAGAATGGTGAGCCCTTTCAGGATCACGAGCTCGGCCAAGTTGAGCGTCGTTTCGACTGACGGAATTCCTAAGAGTGCAGCGCGTCCACCGTTGCGTAACATCACGAGTCCGTTTTTGATCGCCTCGTTACTACCCGACATTTCGAGAAGGACATCGCCGCCGATTCCACCCGTCCGCTTTTGGATTTCCGCGATGGTCTCTTGACTCGAACCGAGAAATGTTGCGTCCGCGCCGACTTGCCGAGCCAGATCGAGCCGCCGAGCATTGACGTCAATGGCAATGATATCCGTAGCACCAAGAGCTCTCGCAATCGCGATTGCCATGAGACCAATTGCCCCGGTCCCCGTAACGATCACCGTCTTAGCGCTTACGTCAGCCGCCATCACGGTATGCACCGCGTTGCCAAGCGGATCAAAGATGGCTGCAATCTCGTCTGGTATGCTCGGGTCCAAACGCCAAACATTCGAGCGCGGAACGGCGACGAATTCGGCAAACGCACCGTCGCGGTCGATCCCGATGATTTCCACGCGCGGGCAAACGTGCGCGTCGCCGGTTCGGCACAATTCGCACTCGCCGCATGGGATGTGCCCTTCAGCGGATACGCGATCGCCGACGGCCAGATCTTGTACCGCTGATCCGATCTGAGCAACGCGGCCCATAAACTCATGGCCGGCGATCAGCGGTAACTTGATCCGTCGTTGCGCCCACTGATCCCACTTAAAGATGTGGGAATCCGTGCCGCAGATCCCCGCCTTCTCGACGCGGATGAGGACGTCGGAGGGCCCGATAATCGGCGGCGCGACATCGGCCAGTGCGAATCCGCGGGCGGAGGTTTGTTTGCGCAGGGCCAGCATCTGATGTTATATATTATATATGTCTTTTGCTCCCTTCAAGGAAGTGGTCGTCGGCGCTCGCGTTGTCGATGGTACCGGCAAGCCGGCCGATAATCTCGACGTTTTCATCACCGACGGTTCGATCGTTGACGTCCGTCTGCACGCGGACAGTCATCCCGGGCGGCGCGTCATTGACGCGACCGGTCTGACGCTCACTCCGGGATTCATCGATGTGCATTCGCACGGCGACAATGCGCCGTTGCTCGATGCGGATGACACGAGCAAGATCTTGCAAGGCGTCACAACAGAAGTGGTCGGCAACTGCGGCTTCAGCTTGGCGCCTAGCAGTCCGGCGAACAAACAGCAACTCGTTCAATATTTTGAGGGTATGTTTCCAACGCCGTTTGATGTTGGGTTCACGTTTGCGGATTTGCTGCAGCTAACCGATCGTCGAGGATACGTGACGAATTATGCGCCGCTCGTTGGGCACAATGCGCTGCGCATTGCGGCGATGGGCATGGACCGGCGCGCACCGACGAAGTCCGAGCTCAGGGCAATGGAGAGAATGGTTGACGAGGCGCTCGCTTCGGGCGCGTTCGGACTCTCGACGGGGCTGATCTATCCGCCGGGGGCGTTTTCGCAAACGGACGAAATCACAGCGCTTGCAAAACGTCTGCCTCCGAATTGCATATACACGTCCCATATCCGCGGCGAGGCTTCGACATCGATGCGGGCGCTCTCCGAGGCGATCGAGATCGGAAAGGTATCGGGTCGCCGCGTTCAGATCTCGCATCACAAAGCGATGGGTTCGAAACACTGGGGCAAGAGCTTGGAATCTCTGGCGTTGTTGGAAGACGCGCGCCGTATGGGCGTTGACGTATGGCAAGATGTGTATCCGTACGATGCCAGCGCGACGGTCCTCAAGGCCATTCTGCCGCAAGAATTTCACGAAGGCGGAACAGACGCAACGCTCGCGCGCCTCAAGGATTCGCAGCAGCTCGCACGGCTGCGGAAGATGCTCGAGAGTGATTCGGATGAATTCGAGAGCTTCGTCTCGCTTGCGGGCTACGACCGGATCATCATTGCGAGCACCGAATCGCGCCGTTACGAAGGCCAGAGCCTGACCGAGATCGCGCGCGAGATGGCGTCGTCGCCCTTCGAGGCGCTCGTTCACGTCCTGGTGAGCGAACGGCTCAAGGCCGCGATCATCTTTTATGCGATCGACGAGTCGGACGTACAGCGGATCGTGTGCGACGAGCATACGGTCATCGGAACGGATGGCGCGGCGCCTGGGCTCGCGGGCAAGCATCATCCGCGTACGTACGGTACATTTCCGCGCGTTCTGAGTCGCTATGTTCGGGAGTTTGGAACGTTATCGCTCGAGCAAGCGGTGCAAAAGATGACCAGCGTACCAGCGAAGATCTTCAGGCTTCGCTCGCGTGGAACGATCGCTCCAGGTCAAGTCGCGGATCTCGTCGCGTTCGATGCGAATTCGATCGCCGACGACCTTGATTACGGCGATCCGAAACGTGCGCCTAAGGGCATCGCGTGGGTGATGGTCAACGGGCAGCGCGTTGTCGAGGGTGACAAGGTCGTTGGAGGTCGGCAGGGTGTGCGTCTGACCCCCGTTTAGGTTGCTTACGGTGTCGCGCACGCGCGTCTGGGGGATTCTCTTAACAGCGGCTCTGCTGACGAACTTCGCAACGGGAATGGTTGCGGGTTCACTCCCGCTCGCACTCTTATCCGAAGGGAACAGAGTATCCATCGTGGCGCTCGTGATGTCGATGGGCGTAGTGACGGCTGCATGTGCGAGCATTCCGATGGGCTGGGTTGCAGACGCGATCGGTAAACGCCGCACGCTGACGCTTGCAGTCGGCTGCGCGATGTGTGCGCTCATCGGGCAGTTCCTCGCTCATGGTGCCGTGGAAAGCGCTATTGCTTGGAGTCTGCAGTCGTTCGCAAATATTACCTTCAATAACGCGCAACTCGCTTTCATCTCAAAGGTTGCGCCAGAGGAGCGCCGGGTGTCGTCGACGGCCTCGACGGCCGTCTTCGTCAACCTCGGGCTCGCGACCGCACCCGTATTTGCAGTCTTCTTGTGGCAACACGGCATCGGCCGGCAGCAATATCTCCTAGGTGCAGTGCTTGCCATAATTAATCTGGTACTCCTCTCGTTCTTACCGGCTGACTCGGTCACGCGACATCGCCGAACGCGCACGATTCTGTTGCGATCGGCATGGTTACCGGCGATCCTGTTGGGAATTGCGGTGAATCTGCAGTCGGGCGTCAATGCTGCGCTTTCGGTTGCAATCTTCCATCATCGCGGCATTGCAAACCCGGCTTTGCTCCTTGCGGTGACATCAACGACCGCACTGCTTGCGCGATATCCAATGGCGCGCTTGGTCGAGACGTACGGCTCAAAGGCGCTCGCAATTCCGACGGTCATCATGCAGGCTTCCGGCTGTATCGTCGCTGGATTTGCGTGGGATTCAGTGCACGTTGTCTTCGGAGGAATACTCCTGGGATGGGCGTGGGCCGGAATCTACCCGAGCGTGCTGTCGATGTTTTTGGAACGCAGCTCGAAGGCAACAAGGGGCCGCGCGATGGGCGCCCTCGGTTTCGCGGCTGGCGTCGGAGCTGCGCTCGGCGGACTCATCGCGACGATTTCGTCAGCGATTGGGCTGGGTTACACGTTCGCAATGGTCTGTGCAGCGCTGTCGTCCGTTTGCGTTTTACCCTTAGTCCTCGTGACGCCGGACAAGAGGGGATTGTCGTTACGTGGCGGAGCGTCCCGCTATGCCTGATAAGCACTTTCAACTCCGTGTGAATGGCCGAACTCATTCGGTTGAGGTTGCCCCGGAAACACCACTGCTGTACGTCCTTCGTGATGATCTCGCGATGGACGGGCCACACTTCGGCTGCGGGTTGGCGCAGTGCGGTGCCTGCACCGTTCACCTCAATGGAACCGCGGTGCGGTCGTGCGTTACTCCGATCGCGGCCGTCGGGTCGCAGGAAGTCACGACCATCGAAGGGCTCGCCGTCGATGGGCGAATGAGCCGTTTGCAACAGGCCCTGGTCGATGCGCAAGCGCCGCAGTGCGGCTACTGCATTCCAGGCATCACGATGTCGGCCGCTGCGCTTCTCAAGCAAACTCCGCACCCAACCGACGCACAAATCCGCGGCGCGTTGGAGGGAAATCTGTGCCGCTGCAGTGTCCACGTGCGCGTCCTGCGCGCCGTGCACGCAGCCGCTGGTGAAGCAACGTGAGCGCGGCGGCACCGGCGCGAGCCGAATTCTTGGTTAGCATTGGCGCGCTCGTCGTCGCGATCGCTGCACCGTCGGAGGCGATAGCGCAGGCTTCATCGGCGGCGGCTGAAACTGCCGCCGGTGCCAACAAATACGCGAACGTCGATTCGTGGATCGCCATCGATCGCAACGGCAACGTGACGGTCTCGTGGGGCAAGGTCGAGCAGGGAACCGGCATTCAAACTGCGGTCGCGCAGTTGGTCGCGGATGAACTCGACGTCCCATTTGCATCGATCAACGTGTTGCAAGGCGACACGGACCGCACGCCCAATCAGGGCTACACCGCAGGTAGCCAGTCGTTGATGGCCGGAGCGACGCCGGTGCGGCAGGCGGCCGCGCAAGCCCGCGTCGCGTTGATCGGTATCGCCGCACAGCAGTTGAACGTCGCAGCTACGACGCTCACGACGCGTGCGGGCGCAGTGATCTCGACAACCGATCCATCGGTGCACCTCACGTACGCGCAACTCGTTCCGTCCGGCCGAATCGATCAGGTTATCGCGCCGAACGTAGCGCTCAAACCGTTCTCTTCGTATCAAGTGATTGGAAAATCGATCCCGCGGGTCGACATTCCGGAAAAAGTGACCGGTGCGTTTCAATACGTGCAGAACGTTCGCGTTCCCGGAATGATGCACGCTCGCATGGTGCATCCGAAGCGGCTCGGCCAGTCAGTGCGCAGCATCGATCTCTCGTCGCTGGGCAGTCTGCGCTCAAAGGTTCGTGTCGTTCAGAAGAGCGCGTTCGTTGCCGTCGTTGCTAAACGCGAGTGGGATGCAGTAACGGCAGCATCGCAGTTGAAGGTAACGTGGACGGACAGTCCGTTGTTGCCCGAGGACGACCAGCTCGACGCGACGCTTCGTTCCACGCCTGGGACCGTGCGCAGCTTGGTCTCAACCGGTGATATCTCCGCGCTTGGATCAACGCCGCACACGTTGCGCGCGACCTACCATTGGCCGTACCAGTCGCACGGATCGATTGGCCCGTCGTGTGGCGTCGCCGACGTCCGCGCAAACGGCGTAACAATTTGGAGCGGCACCGAGGGCAGCTACTTCCTTCGCAACACAATCGCTGCGTTGCTCGACCGGAAGCCCGAGAGCGTCGTCGTTAAATACGTCGAGGCATCAGGTGCGTACGGACATAACGGAGCGGACGACGCGGCGGCTGCGGCAGCGCTTGTCTCGCAAGAAATCGGGAAGCCGGTCCGCATGCAGTGGATGCGCTACGACGAGACTGCGTGGGATCCGAAGGGACCCGCGCTCTTGGCCGATCTTGAAGCTTCGCTTGATGCCGCCGGAAACGTCATCGCGTGGAGCTATCACGGCTATAGTCCGACCGATCAAGGCCGTCCCGACGGGAAACCGGCGTCGGTCCTCGCGGGCCGGCTGCTGGGTTTTCCGGCAGAGAGCCCGGTCTTCGTGGGTGGCGATCGCAACGCTCCAAACAATTACACATTCCCGAACCAACGCGTCGTTATCACGGATCTGCAGACGTCGGTGCTTCGGCAATCGGCGCTCCGCGGGCTCGGCGGCACACCAAACACATTCGCGAACGAGTCGTTCATCGACGAGCTTGCGGTCCTCGCCGGTATCGACCCGATCGCGTTTCGTTTGCGCAACCTTACCGATCCGCGCGCGCTGGCAGTGCTCAAAGCAGTGCAGCCCGCGTATAAGGCCGGACGCGGCGTCTCGTTCGTGCGCTATGAGAACGTCAACGCCTACGTTGCAGCCGTCGTGGATCTGCAAGTAAATCGATCGACCGGCGCGGTCAAGCTCAATCACGTTTGGGTCGCGCACGATTGCGGGCTGGTCGTCAATCCGAACGGCCTACGCAATCAGATCGAGGGCAACGTGATTCAAGCATCGAGCCGTGCTCTACACGAGCGCGTGCGCTTCAGTCCGCAAGGCGTGACCAGCGTCGATTGGGAGAGCTATCCGATCCTGCGTTTCAGCGAGGTTCCGGCGATCGACATTACGCTCATCGATCATCCCGATCAGCCGATACTCGGCGCCGGCGAGGCGACAACGACGGTGATCGCTCCGGCGATCGCAAACGCGATTTTCGCGCAAGCCGGAGTTCGGCTGCGCAACGTGCCGTTCACCGCTGCTTCGGTCACGAGCGCGCTTCGCACCGCTGGGAAAAGCTGAAGGG
>CAVVBA010000006.1:0-36617 GCA_963746455.1 Vulcanimicrobiota bacterium
CGTGGTTCGGCGCCGACCTGATCGGTGGCGCGGAGCGTCTTGCGTTCGACCTCTCACGTGCGCTCTTGCGCAAAGGAGTCGACGTCGAGGTTCTCACGACGTGTTGCCGGTCGTTCCACGACGACTGGTCGGCGAACTATTACCGGCCGGGTACTCAGAAGGTCGATGGCGTCAAGGTTGCGCGATTTCGCGTAGATCCGCGCGATCGTGTCGCGTTTTCTCGGGCAAACTCTGCGCTGCTGGCGCTGCGTCGCGATCAGTTTCGACGCGATCTTGCGCCGTTGCCGCCGGCTGCGACCGACGCATTTATCTCGCAAGGCATTCGTTCATCCGCGCTAATGCGCGAGCTTCGGGAGCGTGCGCACGATTTTGATGCGTTTCTGTTTCTGCCGTACCTCTACACGACGACGGTCGAAGGCTTACCGTTCGTTGCGGACCGCGCGTTTTTGATTCCATGCCTGCACGACGAAGCATACGCATATCTCGACCCAATCCGCGAGGTGTTTCGCCGTGCACGAGGTTTGCTCTTCAACAGCGCAGGCGAGCTCAACGTCGCGGCTCGGCTTTACGGACCGTGGATTCACGGACGGTCGAGCGTAATCGGTCATGCGGTGGACGTCGCGACGCCTCCAAGCGAGTTCATCGAGATCAAAGGCTTTGTGCCCCAACGTTCGCGTTATCTGCTTTTTCTGGGGCGCGGCGACAAGACGAAGAACATTGATCTCGCGCTCGAGGCGTTTTCGCAATTTCGCGAAGCACGGCGAACAACGTCTCTGCAGCTGATCGTTGCCGGACCTCACGCGCACGCGGTTGGGGGTGAAGGCATCATCGATCTTGGTGCAGTGACGGAAGAAGCGAAATCGGCTTTGCTCGGGCACGCGCGAGCGTTGCTGCAGCCGTCGACGAACGAGAGTTTTTCACGTACCGTTTTCGAGGCGTGGCACCTTCGACGGCCGGTTGTCGTTCATTCGGACAGTGCGGCAACGGCCGAGATCGTCGATCGATCGGGCGGCGGTTGGATAGCGCGCACCGTCGACGAATGGGCGCGCGTCTTCGCGATTATCGACGAATCGAGCGACGCCGAGATTGATGGAATAGGGATGCGTGGGCGTGCGGTCGCGCTGCAATCAGGCAGCTGGGACGACGTCGCGAAGCGTACTCTTGGTGCGATCAAAGCAAGAATGGCACAAGAGATCACGCGCATCGACCGGATCGTGAGCCTGGAACGCTGGGCCGCGCCACGGGCTAAGACTCCTCGTTTTGACGACGGCAAAATCAACGTCTTATCGTTAGCGCCGATCGATTCGGACTCAATTAAGGGTTTCATTGAAATCCTGGCCGCTCTTCAAAAACGGACTGGTCCGATACGTCTGTTCGCTTTCGAGCAGGCGTGTTCGAATGAAGTACGTGACGCTCTGAGCCAACTGGTGACCGTAACGCTTCTTGGCGAGGACGTTTCAACCCAGATAGCCGCTTTTCGAGACGCGCATGTCGCTTGCGCTTTTGGAAAGCCGCAAGCTGTTGCGGAAGCCGTTGACCAAGCCTTGTGGTTCGAGATCCCAATCGTCGCTTTCGACGATGTCGCGCAGCGTGAGCTTATCGAGAATTGCAGCGTCGTCTGCGATCGCACGAGTCCGTACGAAGCAGCTGCTCTCCTTTACGTCACCGCCACGGACGCCGATTTGCGATCTCAAATCGTGGCGGAAGAACGGGGTAAGTACCGAGAGGCACTGGCTGGAGAGTATTCAGAATTCGGCTTCAGGTTGTAACGACGGCGCAAGTCACATCGACTGTTGGAACCACTCCCAGGTTCGTGCAAGGCCGCCTGCGAGCGAGGTCTTCGGATCGTATTTCAAAACGCGTCGTGCCTTCGCAATATCGCACCAGCTCCGGCGAAGCTCTCCGCTGCGGAACGGCTCGTAGCGAACTTGAACGGGAAACTCATCTCCAACGACATTCGTCATCAATACGATCAGCTCATTAACGCTTGTCGGCGTTCCGGTTCCTAGCTGAAATACTCCACTTTCGGCCGACTCCATCGCGCGCATGATGCCGTCGCAAATATCCTCGACAAAGACATAGTCGCGCGTTTGCGCACCGTCCCCGAAGACGACCAACGTCTGGCGTGCCAAGAGTTGCTTAAAAAACTGCGCGACAACACTACCCTTATGATAAGACCTCGGGCCATACACGTTTGCGAAGCGCAGACTCGTTGCGGAGAAGCCGTAGACGCCCGCGAATGCCGAGCAGTAGCCTTCTGCGGCTAGCTTACTCGCGCCGTATGGTGAAACTGGTGAAGCTGCGATATTCTCGTGCGCAGGTGGATCGATTTCGCCGAGGATCGCACCACCGGTGGAGGCATTTACGATGCGCGAAACGCCGGCGGTTCGCATGCTGCAGAGCAAATTGAATGTCCCGACGACGTTGGTCTGAAAATTCCGCTCCGGTGCGGATATGGATTCAATGACCCGCGTATCGGCTGCGAGATGGACCACTAAGTCCACATTTTTGAGAGCTTTTGTCACGGCGTCGGCGTCATTGATGTCGCCGACGATAAGTTCGACGTTAAACTCGGCAATGTCGCGTTCGGAACCACTCGTGCAGTTGTCAAGGACGCGTATCTCGCAGTCGACGCGCTTCCGGAGAAGATTGATTAAATTGCTTCCGATGAAGCCGCAGCCGCCTGTGATGAGGACTCGCGAGAAATCAGGCACTCAAGTTTGGCTTCGTCGCTCGGACGAATAGCGTATCCGCCCAGAAACCGCTTGCTTTCGGAGAGAACTTGCTGAGTTGCCAAAAATGGCCCCCGGTACGGAAGCGCTGCTCTCGTTCGAAGCCGACTTTTTGCAGAGCGATGGCGGCTGAGTCGACAGCGCTTCCGAATAGAAGGTACATATGACGACCCGAAACGTTGATATCGGCGAACCCCGCGCGCTCGACTGCTCGGCGTAGGCTCTTTTGTGAAAAGAACCTCACGTGCCCAGGATGCTGAACCTCACTCGGAGTTCGCCCGAGGGCTGCAAGAATACGATAGGGCCAGAACGCTGAATTGGGAGTAGACAAAATGAGCTCTCCACCCGGACGCAACACGCGAAAGAGTTCACGTAGAAATGTTTCCGTGTCCGTACAGTGCTCAATCACTTCCGACGCGTAGGCCAGATCGAACGTGCCGTCGTCCAGCGGCAACGACTGGGCGCTAACATCGCAAACAAACCCTTCGAAGCCCTGACCGGTAAACCGCTCGATAGCCACGGGAGAGATATCGACGCCGGTTACGCTGTGTCCGGCGGCTTTCAAGAAAGACGCATTGAGACCAGTTCCGCACCCAACATCTAAGATTCGCGATGGGTGAATCCCGGTGATCAATTCACGCATCATCTTCTTGCTAGACCGTTCATATTCGGACGCGTCGCTATAGTGCGCGTCTGATATTCGGGCCTCCAAAGGTTTCTCCACAGGTCGTTAGACGGAGATCTCTCGCGCGTCGAGCGTGCGCTGGCGCTGCGCGGCGTCGAGGAAGGCTTGCGCCTGACGCGATCCGCCTTCGAGAAGATCCTCGCGCGCCCAACGATGATAGCGAAGTGGCGCTTTTGGGGGAACTTGCTTCATGACTTTGCGTAGGCGCAGTATATCCACGATATTTCGATATATCTTTGCGATCATCAGATTTCGTGGAGGGCGCACTTCGGAAAGGGGAACCGGAACTTCCGCAAGCCACAGTCCCGATCGCGCCGCGCGGAGCGTCAGCTCGGTATCGAATTGCCCTCGGCGCATGACGCAGCGGTCTGCGATGGGACGTACAGTTGGAAGGTGGATGAATTTTTGTCCGTGCGTGTCCGAACCGACAAACCCGAAAAAGAACTGCAATATTGAATTCAGTCCCCAACTCAGAGCCCGTCGATACTTAAACTGCTGATTCAGCGTCATATCCGCGCGCTTGGAACCGAGGACAAGTTCGTAGAGGCCTCGATGCTTCCAGCACCACGTCAACATGACTTGGTCCCAGAAGTCGACGTTGATAATATATGCCCACTCACCTTCAGAAGCACATATGCCGTTGTACATCGCGTTGCCGTAGTCAGGGCGTGGGAGCTCAACGACCCGTGTTGTCGGCCATTGCTCCGCAATGGCTCTTGCGCGCTCGCGCGTACCGTCAGAGCTGCCATTGTCGACAATGACGAACTGCCATCGCCCGGCGCCGACGACTTCGTCCAAGCATGGTGACATATTTGTCGCCATGTCCCAAAGATCGTTCGCTTCGTTGAAAGCGGGGACGACGACGGATAGGTCAATCACGATTGAGCGATCGTGGCATAGGAGATTATTTCGATACGCTCTTTGCGAATGAGGTCCTTGACTTCGGGGTCGGTGACCACATCGAACTCGCGCTTGCGCGTTGACGAGGAAAACCACCGGCCAACCTCCGGCGGAAGGTCGAACTCGGGCTTCTCTCCGGGATGGCCCGGATGGATGCCGGCCTCCCACACGTAGTCGGTCCGACCGATGGACCGAAGAAAGCTTGTAAAAGACCGGCGATCGACGGTGTCTGATTGCATTAGACCAAAGAAGCGTTGGTTCGTCCGTAACTTCGGCTTGATGCGGTTCGCGAGCGTCTGAACCAGAAATGCCTTCAGAAAATTGTTGCGTTTAAGATTATCGACGAGACCATATGTGAACTGAAAAGCAAAAAATGGTTCGCGGACGAACCGCATCGCCGGTATCCCGTTTTCGGCAGCGACGCGCTCAACGATCTCGTAAATGTTTGGATTCATATGTACGTGTTGATGCGAATCAACGTGGGTCAACCGGAAGCCCTTGCTGAGGACCCGCTTAATCTGGGCATCGAGCTCGATCTCGATTTGATCGTAGAATCGCTCGCGTTGCGCTCGACCTCGAAAGCCCATAGCAATCAGCTGGCCCGCCGACTTTGCGAAACGTCCGCGTTCATCAACTAAATCGGGTATTAGAGCTCGTTCGGACACGGCGAAGCCGTGCGTTAGCGAAAGATGCAGTCCTGTTGGTAGTCCTGCTTCTTGTGCCGCTGCTGCCGAGCGCTCCCAATGTGGGGCGAAGGTGATCAGGAGAGTAGCCGAACTGACGATCCCGTTTCGAAATCCTTCGAGAATGCCGAGATCGACGTTCGGATCAGCACCGAGGTCGTCGGCATTCACGATTAATTGGGCCATGTTACCTTGTTGGCTGCCGGGCTTGCGCCATACTCTTGACCCGCACGCGAACAATGCTAAGGAGACTGAAGGCGATTAGTGTGCCGAGCGAAGCCATTAGGTACGACGTCGCCAGTTTGCCCGGACTCACGTCGTAAGCCAAAAATTGAGCACAAGCGAACGCGAGGCAACCTGCGAAGGGCATTTGCGCCAGCCAGTAAAGGCGTTGTCCAAGATCGACGGCGATCGCCACCCGAACGATTGCAAGCAAAACAGCGGCGACGGCGAGGGTCGTCATGAGCGTCGGATCGCAATACCGGATCCCGAATCTCCCGCTGCAAATAAGAGGCGACGCTAATGAAAGAAAGGCGGCTCCGACTGACCCCAGGACCACGGTGAGGCCAATAGCTCGCCAAACGGCCCTTCGCACGAGCGCAACTTTACCTTCAGTTGCAACGAGAAGCGGAAGAACGACTTGAGCGATAGGCTGCGTTACCATGACAATGGCTTTTGGAAGAACGGCCGCGGCCGAATACGCACCGAGCTGTACACTGCTGAATAAGAAGTATGCAATTAGAATGTCGGCGTTGTTGAGAAGAACGAATCCGACGTATGCGCTGCAAAACGGAAGTGCCTCGGAGAGTTCGAAGGGCGGCGGCTTGTTCGGATCGACAGGCAATTGCGTTGCGTTTCGAGATAGGTGAAAAACGAGCGCTACGATGGCAACCAAAGCGAGAATATTTGCGACAAAGATCCCGGCATAAATGGACCAAACCGAATGTGCCAGTAGGAGTGCGACAAGCGCAAGTGCGCATTGAGCGGCACACCATATGAAGAACGCTGCACCGAACAACGTTCCTCGCAGCATGGCCGGCAACACGGCGCGAACGATCTCGACTGCGAAATAGGATCCGGCGGTTACCGGCAGCAAAAGGGCCAATAGCCAAGAATCGGCTATCTGCCGCCCCGCGGCGAAGAAAACGATTTCCGTTGCAACAACGCCGACGAGCAGCCAAGGCGCAAGAGAACGGGTGACGCGAAAAAGAGCGACTCGGAATTCTCCTGATTCGGCTTCCCGTCTGAACGCCTCCGCAAAGTAGCGTGTGGCGACCAAAGATAATACAGTCGCCGGTGTCGCGAGGATATTGATCGTGGCCCATGCCGCGTAGAAGCGCCCGAAAGCAGCTGCGTTGAGCGAACGGTTTGCAAGCAAGATCAAGTAAAAATCGAAAGCCTGGCCGAGGATTACGAGAATAACGACGATCAACGAGCGCCGAATTACGGAATAGCGGGTGCTCGTCGCCGTCATTTACGGTCCCTTAAAAGCGCTATCTCCAGCGCACCCGAGGCATGATCCGATCTCGTACGATCAGATCTCGGTAGGGCATGATGGTCTCGGACATTGCGGCGATCACGTCGTCAGTCATGAAATGGGGCTTCAACCCGAGCTCTAGTAGCCCTGAATGAACGGGATTGTAATAGTGATTCTCAAGCTCTTTGCGCGGGTTTTCGATCGACTCGATACTGACATGAAGTCCGAGAGCCGTGCCGACGCGGTGCACGCGTTCGGCGAGCTCGTTCACCGAGAACGTTTCGGTGAACTGGTTAAGGATACGAAGCTCTCCCGAGGTTGGAGGGCTCGACGCCGCGAGAGCGACGCACTGAAGCGTGTCGCGCAAATTCAGATACCCGCGAATTTGCCCGCCTTTGCCGTACACGGTAAGCGGAACTCCCGCGATCGGCTTGAATGATAAAGCGGTTTACCACCGTGCCGAAAATGTCGTCGTAGTGGAAGTTCGGCATAAGGCGCTTGTCGAGATCGGCCTCCGGTGTGGATACACCGTACACTGGGCCTTGCATCAGGTCCGTCACTCGGAGGCCGTACGTACGTACGTAGAACCAAAGCAAATCGGTGTCGAGTACCTTGGTCGTGTGGTACAGAGAGCCGGCCTGTCGGGGAAAGAGAAACTTATCGCGGCCTTCCCTTGTGATCGATCTCGATCCAGCCTTCCTCGATGTCGATCTTTGGGGTGCCGTATTCCCCCATTGTCCCAAGTTTGATGATGTGACAGTTTGGTGAGTTCTGAAGGACCGACCAGATAACGTTGAACGTAGCCTCGAGGTTATTCGTTAGAGTCTTGTGAGCTTCGCGGTACCCAATCATCGAATACGGGGCCGATGGTTGCTCCGCATAGTGCACGATTGCATCCGGCTCGAGGCGCTTTACGAGGGCGGAGAGGAAGTCGTACTCCTGCAGCAATCGCCTTCCACGACCGAAAGATCGTAACCGGTCGCCGCCTTGTAGATCGCTGCGCGTTCGGGCAGTCGAGGATTAGGTATCAAAGCGTCCGAGTCGGTTTCTTTGGCGATCTGACGGCGAGAATAATTGTCGACCACCGTAACTTCGTGATTGGCGTTACGAAGATCCATGGCGGTCGGCCAACCGAGATAGCCGTCGCCGCCGAGAATTAAAATGCGCATGAGATCGTTGCAGCGATTAGGACCTGGTCAATTGATTCCTGTGTAGGACCTTAGGCAGGCGGCAAGAAGCAGCGCGCATGGTTGTCCTTGCGCGCCCCCCGATTAAAAGATTGTTGGAGCAACGCCTGGCGTTGCCCGTTCGCGCGTTGTTCATGGGTCCACGAGGTTTCATGGGTCTAACGTCCATGCGAGACGAGCGCATGTGGCAGGTCGCTCAGTATAGCAAAGGGCGCGTACTCGATGTCGGCTGCGGTCCGGGCAACCTCTTCATCAAGCGTTTTATCGGGATGGATCGGGGCATCGGCATTGACTTCTTTGCCTACGAAGGCGTCGAGCATTTAGTAGACGATCCGACGCACATTCCTTTTCCTGATAGTAGTTTTGACACCGTTACTCTTGTCGCAGTCGGAGGTCACATCCCGAAGAATCTGCGAGCGATTGAGTTTATGGAATTTAGCCGGGTTCTAAAGCCTGGCGGCCGCCTCGTAATGACTGAAGGAGAGCCGATTACTCAACTGATCAGCCACAAGTGGCAGCACTTCTATTTGGGGCTTCAAGGCAAAGTTGACATGGACCATGAGCGTGGCATGGAGGAGGATGAGGAGTTTTGCATGCCGCGCGAAGAGTTACTAGGATATCTCAACACACGGCCACTGCGACATGTGCTAACTCGTTCGTTTCAATGGGGACTAAACAACGTTTACGTGGCGGAGAAACTTTCCTAATAACGCTACGATTGTTCGATGAGTCCCTTTTCATGAAGGAACTGTGTCAGTTCACCGACCGATAACGGCTGTTCGTTAGCCGAGTTGTAGGGCCGGGTGACGGTCTTTCCGGCCTGCCCACCGTAGTCGTCTCGAGGATCGCTGAGCATTGCGGGACGCACGACGAAATAACGTTCGAGCTCGACGGAGCGGCGAGTTTCCTCGTCGTTCATCAGTTCTTCATAAAGCTTTTCGCCAGGCTTTGGGCCAATGTCTACGACGCGAATGTCAGTTGGCCGCAACCCGTAGCGCGGAGCTTGCTCGCTAATCATGACCGCTGCAAGGTCGCTGATATTGATAGTCGGCATCTTCGTGATGAGAACGTCGCCAGGCGTAGCAAGGACGGTCGATTCGATGACGAGCCACGCCGCCTCGTCGAGCGACATGATGAATCGGGTCATTCGCGGATCCGATAGTGTCACGGGCCCACCGCGTCGTATCTGATCTCGGAAGATCGGGATAACCGACCCACGCGATCCGAGAACGTTTCCAAAGCGTGTCGATAGAAAAACCGTATCAGATCGATCCGCGTCGATTGCTGCAGCTGTTACGAGCCGTTCGCCCATGAGCTCTGGAGGTGCCCATGACATTCGTTGGGTTCACCGCCTTGTCGGAGCTCGTGAACACGAGCCGGGATACGTTATTGTCACTCGCGCATTGGATTACGTTTTGAACTCCGAGCACGTTGGTTTGTATCGCTTCGAGCGGAGAGCGTTCACAAAGATAGACATGTTTGTATGCTGCCGCGTGGAAGATAATGTCAATTCCCCGCGCTTCGCGCTGCAAGGACGATCGGTCGCGTATATCGCAGAGGCGAAAGCGCGTGTTGCGATATCTCTTGTGACGCTCCTCGAGAAACAACAGCTCACTCTCGTTATTGTCGAGCCCAATGAGTGCCTCGACTTCTAGGCGCTCGAGAAGATGGCGCACGAGCTGTTGTCCCACAGTGCCGCAGGCTCCGGTGACGAGCACTCGCCGGCCGCGAAAGTAATCAGCGACGCTCTTGGACGGCATATCCAACGGCGGACTAGTCATCGCGTCTGGAAATTGACTCACCTTCGCAAGATTCCTATGGTGATTGCGTTCAAAGGCTCCGCATCTAGTCGCGCGAATTGCCACGCGTGCTGGCCGAAAGCGCGCTGAGCGTAAGGACCGTCGTCCCGTCCGACCTGACGGCATGGCAGGAGTTCGTCGATCGTATGCCCGAGGCGGGACCGCTGCATCATGCGGCGTGGTACTACGTCTTGCGCGATGCCTTTTCAGTCACGCCGTACTTTCTCTATGCGTTGGATAATGCCGGAAGCATCGTTGGGCATGCCCCGGCGTATTTCAGCCGAAGCCTGATCACCGGTCGACATGTATCTTCCCGAGGGCGGCATCCTGGCGAAATCCGACAAGGCGTTGGACGCGCTCCTGAGTGAGGCTTTAAGGTTGCGCGATAGTTTGCGAGCACGCTACCTGCAGCTTCGCGGCGGGGCGTCCAATTCGAGCGCTTTGATTGTGCCTACGGTTCACACGATCATTGGTACGCGGCAAAACGTCGACGCGCTTTGGTCGGCGGTGGAAAGGCGAGAACTCGTTCGGGGAGTTCGGCAAGCCCAGAAGTCGAGCTTGCGTATTGAAGCGGATCCCGAGCTATCCGAGTTGGACGAATTCTATCGCGTATATGCCGCGCACATGCGAGATCTCGGCACGCCAGTATTCAGCCGCGAGATGTTTCGTGCGATGAAAGCCCATCTTGGAAAGGGGCGTCTGCGACTATACCTTGCAAGATATAACGGCCGCGCTACGTTCGGGGGGATGCTTTGCATCACTCCACGGCAATTCGTGGACGGACTGGTTCGCAATAATGCGATGCGAGCGGGAGGTTGAATTTGCGAACTATCTACTTCTATATTGGCACGTGATTCGAGGAGGCCTCGAACAGCGGCATCGAAAGCCTCGATTTAGGTCGAAGCACGCCCGGCAGCAACGTCCATCTCTTTCAAGCGCAAGTGGGGCGGCGTCGATGTGGAGGTGCCGTATCGTTTTTACGCAACGTTTGGCCAGCGAAGCTCGAACAAAGGACTCGAAGAACGCAAAAACTCCAAGAGTCTCGCGCAAAAGGCCTGGTCCCGCCTCCCGCTGGTCTATTTGTAATGCAATCGGCCCGTTGGTGCGCCGAGAATTGCCTTTCATCTAGCTAAAGCGGGTCGAGCTCGAAAAAGGCGCTGCGCGATCTAAGGGCTCAAGACCGCAATGCTTGACAGCTGAATTACCGGACGTTTCGTCGGTATCGGCGGCGGTCTCAAGGACGAGTCCTCCGGTAATTCGCCCCGCTTGCAACGTGCAATGTGATGACCACCCTGCGTGATGACGGCGCAAGGATCACTCGGTCTAGAAAATCGGTCTGTTGTGCGTTGAGCACACCGATGCCGACTGGAGCGTCTGCCACTTTGACTGACAAGCGGATGCTCTGAGCGGACCAGCGAGAGCGTTATCTTTAAACTGAAAGAGTGCGCCGTAGGCCCATGGTTGGGAAGGCATAGTCAAAGTGAGCGGCACTTTCGTTTGCCCTTGGACGCTGGGACCAGCAGGTGGGAGGAATGCGTCTTGAACTCATTGCCCCAGGCAGCAGCTTATGATCGACCCGGGCTGCAATATGTTCGACAAGAATCTCATAACGGACATTATTATACGCGACAATCTGGGTGGTCAGCTTCCACGGTACGCAAATGGAGCGCGGAGTACGCGCTACTCGCCCGAGCCGAAAGACGTTGCGGACTGCCGATCACGACGACGTCGTCGCCAGGCGCAAAACGGCAAAAGTACCAAGACGTCCACAAATATTGATCGATGTTTGGAAAAACTTGATTCTTGTGTTGGAGAAAGGCCCTTGGATAAATGGCGGTTTCAGGGATGCTGTTTTCTTCAACCCAAAATTTTGGGTATCGCGGCGAAAGGCAGATCGTTTAGAAATCGCAACCCTTGATCCAGTCGAACGTACAGATCGCGCTGAAAGCGTGCTTCATGTCGGTCTTGCGTCCATATTAGTAGGTACCGAGCGCTTCTTCGGGTCGTGCCAGGAAAGCCATAAGAAGAACCAACACGAGATAAATCGGAGGCAAGACCCGTCTTGTCATATGGAGCCAGTTCGTGCAACGAAGCCCATAGAGTATGGCGAGAAACAACGCGAACGCGAGGGACGCGATCGCCTGGACAGGTTGCTTATAAAGCCACGGTAGCCCAGATACTCGCGTACTAAGGCTAAAGCTAGCGAAGCGGCATAAAATATAGCCACGTACCGCACCAGTCGGTCGCCGGAAAACGCCGAAATGATAAGAGGCGGAAATAACACGAGACCTAGATATGGCAAAAAACAAACGAAGTACGAGGAATAGGCCACAAAGGGTCCGCCAAACGCGCTGTATGCGAGAAGTACTGTAGACAATGTCAATACGCTGACGGAGACGGCTACAAGCCGGTTACGGAGTTCTGGCTCCTGCACAGCGTGGCCGCGATTGCCGACAATGGTAATCAGCGAAATGAGACACGCGGTAACGGTCATTCCTACCTCCGCGCCCTTCCAAAGCCAACCGATAGTCGCTGATCGGTCTAAGCTGTTTTCAGCCGCGGCGATATATGCAAAGTCATTGAAGATTTGAACAAAATGCCCACGAAAGGCGACGACGAGAATCAACCCCAAAACGATGGTGATAAAAACGATTCCAGTCAGCGCCGACAAAGCACCGAGGAGGACCTCTGTCCACCGTTGCCTGAGCGCGCGCGCAGAGAGCAACTTCCAGCAGACGAAGATCGCGTAGTTGGCGCACACATAGGGAACGAACACGAGGTGGCAGTGAATTGCCAGACCGGCAAAGATCCCCGAGACAAAGAGTGGCCAGAATGCGCGAGTTCGTGTCGGTCTGGTTATCTCGTAAGCGACAAAGTATAGGGATACGGCGTCAAAGGAAATGCCCGGAACCTCAGACAGCGTCGTCGAGAAGTTCCCTATTATGAAGGTGCTTGTCGCCAAAAACGTGGGTGCAAAAAGGGCAACCTGAGCAGTGATGAGCCGCCGCATGGCATGGTAGAAGAAGCCCAGAGTCGTCAGATAGTAACCAAAAAAACAGAATATAAAAGCGACGACAACGCCGTTGAAAATATTGGTTAACAGAAATCCGGGCAACACTGCCGGCAGGCGGCTAACCTGACGATAATTTAGCAGCCAATGCAGTTCCCTCGGGTAGTTATAGAAAACATCCCGAAATCGTACCAGAGCTGCGTATCAATCTTGCTGTTCGCCAAAGCAATGGATGGGAACCAAAGCACGAGCACGACACCGGTGATGCCGATGACAAAAAGAACACCGAGCGACCTTCTCAGTGCGTGTCGGCCTTCCCGATAATGTGCTCAACGAGCAATTCGTAACTCAAGCCTTCGTACGAGACCAGCGTATTCGCAGACTCTTTGACGCGCAGACCGCGCGCCGTAAAGGCATTTCGCGCCCGGGCAAGAGAGATCGCGAGAATCTGAAATCACAACGACATTGTCGCCCAAGCTAAATTGACACAACCTTACATCGTAGCAAAAGACGTTGTCGATTCCCGGAAAATACGGTTGATATCTGTACGTCATGAAAGCGCGTGGGTAAATGCCGGTTTCGGGTATTCTGCTCATATCCACCCAAAACTTCGGATACGTCTCAAAATTTTGTGCAGTGAGGAACGTCAATCCACGCTCTCAGTCGGACGTATTCACTCCGTTGAGTTGCTTCTACTTCGCGACTGTGAATCCAAATCCAGGATCCGACTTTCTCCTCAGGGCGAGAAATTAGCGATAGGGCAAGAACCGAGAACATGTAAATCGTCAAAAGCGCGAAGGTGGTGTGACTGATTCCGAATTTACGCACGATAATCAGCAAAAAAAGACCTGAGGGTGCAGACTCCACAAATAATGGCGGCGCGGGCTTGCGCGTTTGGATCGTAAAGCCTAGGCACCGCATTTTCTCGGATCATCGCAACGAGCAATGATGCGACGCAAAATGCAACAGCGAGGGTGATGATGTGTCGCCGTTCGAATCTGGGGGTTAAAGCGCAGAAGTGAAAAAATAAGCATCGCAAGATACGGTACGAAACATGTGAAATAAGAGGAGTACTGCAGAAAGACACCGCCGCGCTGATTGTCGATGAGCAATGCGGCGCTGAGAGCAAGGACCCCGACGGAGATTGCCAAGATTCGGTTGGCGAGTTCTCGGTCGGTAGCTACCGGCACCGACTCTCATTGCGAAGATGTTGAGCGTTGCGATGAGGCAGGCAGTTAAAAGCATTCCCGCTTCGGCGCCACTCGCGTACCAATCAGCATTGTGATATTGGGCAAGATTTCGCTCTGCGATCGGTACATAGGCGAAATCATTCAGGATCGAGAAAAGCTCCCGTGAAAGACAAGTGCGATAATTGCTCCGAGGATCGCGGGCGACTGCAAGGATCCCAAGCAGAACGAGGAGAGATCCAAGGACAAAATCCGTAACGCGCTTTGAAGGGTCTTGCCCTGGTGCGAGGAATAGCTGCCATGTGGCATAGATGACGAGATTAGCCGCGAGATAGGGTACAATCACAAGGTGACAGTGAACGGCAAGACCCGCTGAGAATCCGGACGCTAATAGAGCGAGTCTTGCTTTGGTCCGTTTTGTTGAAGTCATTGCTACCGCGATGAAATACAAGCACATCGCATCGTAGACGACGGCTTGCCCATCGGCTAACGTCGTGGAGTACGCACCGATCAGGAAGGTGCTGGTCGCGAGGAAAATGACCGAAAAGAACGCGACCTTGCGCGTGATAAACCTGCGGACTGCACAGTAAAAGAACCCGGCCGTTGTGATGTAGTATCCGAAGAACATAATGTAAGAAGAAACGATCATTCCCCACAGATGGGTAAAAACGTAGCCAGGGAGCACCACGGGTACGCGACTGACCTGGCGCGAGTTCGAAAACCAGCGTATCGCCTCAGGATAGTTGAAAAACAGCCCAAAATTGTACCATAGATCGATTTGGTTGTCGGCAATCGCGACCGATGGGAACCATAAGACGAACACGACGGCAAATACGCCGAGCATGATCATGACGGTCCTGAAATCAGATGCACTTCTGAAAGAACGCATTGAGCCTTCCCAATGTGACACGCGGATGCGAGTTCCCCGCTCAGGCAAAACCTGAAGCCGTTATGTGCCCTCTGGGGTTCCCCACCGCTTCAGAGCCCACTCATAAAGCGCAACGTCTGTTCGATTGCTGGCCGCGATCGCGGATAGATCTTCGCGCGAAATAGTTTCGCGCTTGAGCGCCAGTCGTGCGAGGGATCTCGGAGGGTACCGCGATGCTTAGCGAAAGCGCAAACGTCGCTGACGACGGTTTCAAATTGGTTGAAAAAACCAATGTAAGAGATGCGTTCAAGAGCCCGCTTTGCGCCTTCTAAGACTTCCTCGCCAATTTGTGATCCATCCTGAAAGGAGTGCCCCGAGAGATAGCGTGCCTGTCCATTTCGCGCTTCCCCCCATCCGCCGACAATAAAGTCGACCGCGGTAAGAGAGCGAGCCCGAGCATGTGCCGGGTGGTGATCGTTGTGAAAGCAATACCAGTACGCCGAAAGAGCACTATTGATGGGCTCACGTAGCATTGTGAAACTGTACGGGGACGGCACACCGTCGAGAATCCGGATAGAAGCATGTCCCGTGATGAAACGCAAACGCTCCTTTTCTGGCTTACTGAGTGCCATAAAGTCCTCGAAGGAGCCCGTTCGACATATATCGGAGTCCAGGTCGATCAGAAAAACTTGATCGTGGCCGAGTCGTTGCACAAGTGGCATGAAAAGCGCATCACGCAATGCAGTGCCGCCGCTTCCCGGCACATGCACCTGAACCAGAGAACAATTTCCCGGCTGCGCCTCGCCTTGATTGTCCGAGACGTTGTGGCGCCCATAAGGCGCTCAACCCATTTCATAGCCGCTACATTGCTCGCCGGTAATACGTATTTCGCTAGACATGTTCCAAGGCGTCGAATTCTACTCGACACGCGCGCTTCAGAAAGCCGGCAAAGGAAAAACGTTCCCGAATCAGCACCTGCATGTCCTTGATAAGCCGATCGCGTTCGTCTGAGTGAGACAAGAAGTGTGCGATTCTAGCTCGTAGATCGCCGGCATCGTGATACATAAATTTTAGTGCAATGTCACCGAGTTCGTCATGAAGGTCCTGTCGAAAGTCGACTAACATGAGGCTTCCAGAGGCAAAGCAGTCGAAGAGCTTCGCCCCACAACCCCGTACGAACGGCGCGTTCGTTGCGTCGACCCACACAGCGTAGCGAGCAAACGTTTGCGGGAGCTCCGTAAAGAAATCGGCTCTCCCGGCGTAGTTTATGTTTCGTCGGCCAACGAGAGATTCGCCTGCGCCAGTCGCGGCAAAGTTTCCATAGAAGTCGATCGGAAGATCTAGAATCCAGAACAGCGAACCGAAACGCCGTTCCAACCCGAACGGACAATAATTCCGAAGCTGCCTGCCAAAAGAATCGATACTCCGGCGTCAGTCCTCGTCGCCGGCGTGTATCTACCAATATTGTCCCAGTAAATACTCGAGAATGTGCCATCCCGAAATGTCCCAGTACTTTCTTTTTGCGTTAAGCAATGCCTCATCGAGTTCGCGCATGAATGGGTCTCGCAAGATATCCAGCTCTACAGAAGGGTAACGTTTCCGGCGAATGCCACCCGGTCCCAAGTTGCGGGAGCCGCAGCGTTTTTGAGACCATAGTCGATGAAATGTGGAGAGGCCGCCGGTCTGTAGCGAAGAATATTGCCTTGCCCGACGACGTTCAGGGCTTCGAGAATCTCAATATGACCACTGTCGGGCGAATAGTGCTTAAGGAGCGGATTGTTGAGCGCGTGTTTTAAACGGCCAAGTGCTGACGGCTTTGGCTCGAATTCGTAGTCGGCGGGTCCCAGAAAGTAACTCGGCGCCTGCGTGAGGATGTGGTCCCACGCCAAGACAAGCGGTATGGAAAGAATATCCGTAAACAGGTTCCGTCGCCGCTCGGAGTCCTGAAAGAAAAGCCCGTAACCTGCGTTGGGAAAACCGATGGCAAAGTGTGGCTCGAAGGCTCTCAGACGAGCAACGAGTCGTTCGCGATTTTCAGTATTCCACTGATCGCCGCAAACCGTCTCAACCTTAACGTCAAGGGAGCGAAGCGCCTCAACGCTTGCATGGCCACGCTCTAGGTCGTGTCCTCCAAAAAAGTTGGCGGGTGCGAGAGCTGCGACAACCCGCGCGTTAGTGAGAGGAGTCGATCCGTCGCTTAACTTCGTGACGGTCCTCCGGGAGCGTTGTCGCAGAAATCGCGGAGCTCGCTTCCATTAACTTTGAAATCAGGGATTACTTCCGGTTCCGTTTCAATCGCCGAGATGACGATGTGTCGCAACTCGACAATGCTCGGGTGGTTGGGCGAACCGTTGCGAATCAAAATCGATCGGCACGTCTTTCCGAAATCCGTACCAAGCACAGATTCTTCGGCCTGATTCGACGCGGAAACGAATATCTCCCGAATAAGGGCACCGTCTTCTGATAGGAACCCGATCCCGATTATGCCGCTGATAACCTGCGCCGTGACCTGGACGCGCAGGCTAGATTCGTTGTTGATCGCGTTCGGAATTGGAAACTCGGCCGCATACGCCCATTGCGCAGGAGGAGTGGAGATCGTCAGGACGTCATGACCCTCGACCGTCGATGCGTTGTGTATAACGGCGCTATTTAGTGCGACAGCATGGGAAGCGACGATGTTTTCGTGCACGGGGACGATCACAGAATCTTGCGGCGCCACAATGAATCGAGATTCCTCATTGCTGATCGTCAGCGTCCCTTCGCGCAACGCATGCTTTCTGAACAATTGTTTGTCGGCGTCGCGGAAGGTCAGGGAGTTGCCCGTTTGCGCGAAGACGCTGGCTCGATGATCTTGCACACGAAGGCAGTAGTCGACGCCGTCTTCCTTCAGACGCCAAATGGGGATTGACAATCGAAGTATGTCTGCACCGTCGATCAACCGGTGGACCGTATCTAGACCACCTTCGACCTGATAAAGGCGCGACGTCGTCACGGACGGATCTTTCGATTTTGTCGCTAGAACCGCGACCGCGAACGGATCGATGACGCAGTCGCCCCAATATTCGATCTCCTCGAAGGAAAAACAATCGTCAAGGAGTTCATGAAATCCGAACGGCGACACACGCCAGTAGTCCCCGTATCCGCGTGTAAAATGCAGCTCGTTGTGAAACGGAACGGAGATATAGGCCTTCCCGCCGGGCTTCAGGACGCGCGTTATCTCACGTACGACGGCGTGCATGTCGTTCACATGCTCGAGCACTGCAATCGCCAGCACCCAATCATACGACTCCGAGGAAACCATCGGCATATTTCGCGCATCGCCAACATAGTCGGTTGGTTTTCGGGCGTCACGTCGAGCGTGTGATACTCGGCATTCGCTAGCCGGCGATCGAATCGATACGTGACGGATTGATTACCCGCACCGATGTTGAGTACTCGTCCGTGGGTCTTTTTCCCCAATATCTCCTTCGCGTATGCATTCATTATGACCGAGCCGAGAAATGAGGTCCCGGGGAGCACCGGGGCTTCCGCGGCGAACTGAATCGTACGCGTCCCGTCCTGTGTGGCTATCGGCTCGCGACCTGCTGTAGTCGCTCGGCCGTTACTATCTGGTCGTAGATCCAGCGATAGGTTTTTTCGAGCCCCACTTCCAGTGAGATCTTGGGCTCCCAATCCAAACCGCTCATTGATAAGCGTGTTGTCGGAGCTGCGTCCCCGGACGCCCTTGGCGCGTCGAGCTTGTACGTGCGCTTGAGCTTGATGCCAGCGATCTTCTCAACAATGTCGACCATCTCGTTGATTGAGACCAGTTCGCGAACCGATGTTGAGGGGCTCCGCGAAATCACCATCGGTCAGCATGTACGTTCCGTGAACGCAATCATCGATGTACATGAACGTGCGCGTCTGCTCACCGTCACCCCAGATTTCGATTTCGTGTTTGCCCGAGAGTTTGGCGTTTGCGATCTTGCGGCAGATCGCCGCCGGCGCTTTTTCACGGCCGCCGTCCCACGTCCCATTTGGTCCGTAGACGTTATGGTACCGAGCAACCCGAGTTTGGACGCCAAAATCTTCAAGGAAGTGACGGCACATACGTTCTGAAAACAACTTCTCCCAACCATAGCCGTCTTCGGGCATGGCGGGGTACGCGTCAGCTTCCTTCAGCGGCGTTACATCGGCCTCGCGTTGCTTATCGACGTTATACACACATGCTGACGATGAGAAGAAGTACCGCTTCACTCCGAGATCGCGAGCGGCGCACAACAAATTCGTATTGATGAGCACCGAGACCATGCAATTGGCGCGATGATTCTCGATATAGCCCATCCCGCCCATGTCGGCTGCTAAATTGATGACGTATTCTGCGCCGCGAACGGCTCTGCGGCAATCGTCCGGATTCCGAAGATCCAAAATCAGATTGTCGACATCCGAATGAACTTGATACCACTCTTCGAAGGGTTTGATGTCGGCGCTGCGCACGTGCGAGTGGTCGCGAGCCAGCGCTTCGCGTGCCATCCACCCCCCGATGAATCCGCCGCCGCCCGCAATAAGAATCGGCCCACGTCTTGACATAGCCAAGCGCAGTTCCGAGGTTCGAGGTTCCTCTCCTTCGAAACAAGCGCGCACATGAACGTTTCCGTAATCGGCTTGGGTAAGCTTGGGGCGCCGATGGCGGCCGTTTTCGCAGCAAAGGGTCACAGCGTCGTCGGCCTTGACGCAAATATTACGTTTCTGGCGGCGCTCGAAGCGGGGCGCGCTCCGGTCGAGGAGCCGCGTTTGCAAGAGATGCTCGATGCCGGCAAAGCGCGCCTGCGCGTAACGTCGGACTATCGACAACTCGTTGAACAGAGTGACGTTTCGTTCATCATCGTGCCGACGCCAAGTGGTTCAGACGGGGCGTTCTCAAACGAATACGTCTTGGCAGTTATCGAGAAGCTCGGCGCTGCGCTTCGGGATAAAAGCAGTTATCACGTGGTCGCAATCACATCGACCGTTATGCCTGGTGCAACCGGTGGCGTCATTCGCGAAACACTCGAACGAGTTTCAGGACGTCGTGTCGGCTCCGACATCGGACTTTGCTATAATCCTGAATTCATCGCGCTCGGGACCGTGATCAACAACATGCTGAAGCCCGACTTCTTGTTGATTGGTGAAAGCGACCCGCGCGCCGGCGACTTGGTCGAGTCTGTTTACAAAACGGTTTGCGATAACGATCCGCCGGCTCGCCGCATGAACTTCGTCAACGCTGAAGTGACAAAGATTTCCGTCAACACGTTCGTAACGACAAAGATCTCGTATGCAAACATGCTTGCCGACATTTGCGATCGTCTTCCTGGAGCGGATGTTGACGTCGTCGCGGAAGCGGTCGGGACCGACACGCGAATCGGCCGAAAGTATCTTCGCGGCGCGATCGGCTACGGCGGTCCGTGCTTCCCGAGGGACAATGTGGCGTTCGCTTCACTCGCGAGCGCTCTTGGTGCACGTCCGGATATCGCGCGGGCAACCGACGCAATCAACTCGTATCAAATCGACCGCTTATTGGGCGCGATCTCGAGTCGCGTATCGCACGGAGCGCGCGTCGCCGTTCTTGGAATGTCATACAAACCCGACACCTCGGTCGTCGAAGAGAGTCAAGGGATTCTCCTCGCCAAGCGCCTTTGCCAAGAGCGATACTCCGTCACGATTCATGATCCAATGTCGCGTCTTCCGGCGCAGCGGATTTTAGGTGAAAGCGTCACGTACGCCGATAGTGCCGCAGACGCGTTGCGCGAAGCGGACATTGCGGTAATCGTTACACCATGGCCCGAGTACGCACAGCTTTCGAACGCAAAGCTGCCGCGTAATGTTCCTGTGATCGATTGTTGGCGAATTCTGGCGAAGGACGCGAACGGGTCGCAGGTCAAGCCGATCTGGCTTGGTTACGGTAGCGCGGCGGAAGTTGCGACGACGTCCTGATGGCTGGTCGTCCGTCTGAGACGGACGCCCGTCAGAGTTACGTCGGCCTTTCGCGAAGACCAAACCCTGAATTCGTACCGTGCGGTTTGACTCGCCGAGACATCTACGGAAAATTTCAGTGTGGTTCGCGCCGGACCCGTCCCCAAGAACTGCGTCGGGTGCAGGCGTCCCCGCGCCAAAATGTTTTGCCCCAGATCGGTTGCGACGTCAACACGAATCGTTGTATTCGGCACGCATCCTCGAAACGTAGCATCGAAATCGATTTCATACTCGCCTGGAAGCAACGCGACGTATGGCCCGTATGCCATAATGCCACCAGTGCCGAGCGGACTCCGAACCGAAAGTTGGCCAGATGCTCCCGGGGCTGGCTCCACCGTGCGCCTTGGTGAATCTCGAGCATCGACAAGAGGTCCGTGGACGCCGCGAGGCTCGATGGTGCTGCGCCTTCGATCTTCTCAGAACAACCGATGACACTTCAGCCTCTGAGTGGCCGGTCGTGCGCATTACGAACTCCGTCCTGCGGCAGCCGCGTTCTTCCGGACTGCTGAAGTGCATCTCTAGAGTCCCGGAATCGAGTTCTCGCTCGGTGATTTCGTGAAAAGCAAGAATCCCTGAATCGCTAATCGCCGCGATCGAGAGCCCACTGCAACCGTTTGCGGCGAACTTCACACCTTTCTTCAATGCCAGGCGAACTCGATACGATCCCGGCGCTAAGTCGAGATATGGTCCAAAGAAAACGACGCCGTGGGCACCGACGGTTGAGACGATCTTTCCGGGAATCGTTCTTCCTCCGCGACCGGTCGGCAACATCGGTAGTAGATCTCTCGATGCGTCATCGTTTTTTAGTGCATCAACGCGGGTTCGCACGAATTTGACGCGTGCCGACAGAAGTGAAAACCGAATCTTCCCGTCCGACCATACGAGAAACTCCAGCAACCCCAGTTCCGCAGGCGGAGCTTCTTTTGGTAAGTCAAACGCGACGGTGCACGTAATAACTCCGTGCTTGCCTGGCTCGACGATCCCGCTTCCCAAGATTCGTTTACCCAAGTGTGATGCGACATAGGCGCGGATTGACGAATCCGCGTTCGTCCGCGTGACGTCGAACTCAAACGTCACCTCGTAATGTCCGCTTTCCAGCCAAAAGTGTGGACCGTAAACGAGAAGTCCGTTTACGCCGCCCTTCGCGCGTATTGCGCGACGCTCACTGTCCACGGAGGAAACCCCCGCCGTTCCCGCGTGGCCGACTGAGAGCAACGGCGCGCAATCGAAGTCGCGAAGCTGCTTGAGGCTCGCCGGATCCACGTCTAACTCGTCGAGAACGGCGCTACGCACGGTAAGGCCGATCGAGCCCGGCGTCTTCAGACGGAACTCGATTCTCGGCCAATCTCCCCCGGCGCCAATTTCTTGTGGAATATAAAAATCGAGCGATACGGCGCCTTCCGCCAAATCTTTGCGCGATATCTCGCGGTAGGCGATGAGTCGCGCGCTCGAAACGACTTCTAAGACCATCGTCCCGGGAAATCGCGACGAATATTTGACGTCGTCGAACTCGATTGTGAGGCGAAAAGCTCCCGAATCGAGATCGAGGTACGGGCCATAAAATATGTAGCCCTCGGTGCCCGGTAAGGTAACGATTCCCGTCGCTAGCCGTTGCCCGGCTTGGCCGACATAAAACGACAATAGGAGGGCGTCACTCGGGGCTGCGTTCAAGAAACCTTGTCTGATATGCGTCGCGAGCGGCGTTAGCGCGGCGCCGACATTGTTATTGAAAACTCCCTCGATAGAGTTTCCGATCGCGTTGACGCCAATGAAGCGACGCGCAGCACTGGGGTTTTGTTCGATCCGATAGCGCTCGCTTCGAATCGCGCGTCGAAAGTCGCGAGTTACATGCTGAATGATCGGGTCGTTTTGGAAGACCCATCCCGCAAGCGGCGGTCCGTCGTCAGGCTTGCCCCAGTCAAAAACAAAAACGGTCGCACGTTCGGTAGCTTCTTGCCATTGCACCCAAACACAATTGTCGGGAAGATCTGGCCCCAGCCAGTTTGTGTCGGCGAACACCATGATGGGTTCTGAAAAACCGAGCGACTTCCAAGCCCGCGCGAACCGCTGCAATAAGCTTTTCTTGGCCCCAGACCAGCCGAGAACTGTGTCGCGCGGATAGCTAGAAAGGCTATCTGCTAGGAAAGGCACGACGTGTTCGGTCGCATAGTCGAGATGATCGAAGCTGGTCGAAGAGTAGCCGGTCGTGGTTGGATGGTCCAGGGGTGCGTCGATTGCTGACTTCAAGGCGACGAGATACGCGCTCGCGCTAAAATCGACGCGAATTTCCTCTACGTTGTCGCGGGCGAGTCCCCACGTCCCTGATTGTTCGGGTACGTCGGCCGATGTAACGTTTTCATAGTAGACTTTCTGGTCGTTTTGGATGCCGCGCGCTTTGTGCGCGGGAGTTACCTGGCGCGTATGGTCGCAGTGATAACCGTAGAGCTCATCGACGACGTCCCCTAAAGGACGTGGAATCAGAGATAGTCTACGCGCGATGTTCGAATCGACGTGCCAACCGACCAGCATGTTTTCGTGAAAACCATGAATGTCCCAAATATCCGATCGTAGCATCAGTTGAAAGTCGCCGGGTCCGTCGTATCGTACATCGGCGTGTGACGTGGAAACAATCTCGTTTAGGTGGAGCTCGCGACCCCACGCTCCGAACGAGCTGATCGTACCGCGCGGGTCCAGTCGGTTCGCACTTTCCCACAGTGACTCGGGGACTTCAAAGCGCGGAAGATGATAATATGCGTCGGGCAACGTGGAAACGATTTCCGACAGCGACTTGCCGTTCCGCGGAAAGAATACCATGTCGGTATTCGTCGAGAGGATCCAGCGGTTCGCCGGATTCGCGCGGCGGATTCCCACGTTACGCGCAATCGGTTCCAGGCAGCCTAAGTGCGTTTTGTCGCGGAATCTCTCGTGCTGCGATGGACGAACCCTCAAAATCCGTAGCACAGATCGGGCTTTCGCCGTTAGTGTATCTTGAATCGCCTCGGGAAACGTCGGGAAATCATCCGGCGTATTGTAATCGACGAAGATGATCTCGTCGTCGGGATCGCTGAGAATCTCAGCCATGCAATTGAGGCTGATCGCTGCGCGTTTGTGAAGGTTGTAGCCGTAGCTATCGTTGCGGCCGTAGAGGACGAGCGAGATCATCAGCCAGAGACGGCCGCTAGGTTCCCTACGGGTTCGCCCTCCGGTATACGGTCGATAGTCTCGTCGGAAAAGCGCAGCGCCGCCGTGTCATCGAGTTCGTTGGACGTCATCCAGTTATTGTCGAGCACGAGATGCCGGCTTCCCTCGAAGAAGGCGAAGAGCTTCCCTGCGTATTTCGAGTCGGCGTGCTCGGGGCCGAGTAGCAGCATCGCTGTCCTTCCGGTGCCCTCCAAACGCTGTTGCTCGACGCGAAGCTTGTACTGCAGAACAGCTTCTTGCGGCGCGCCGTCATACGAGATGGAACCCTTATCGAGCCAGAGCGCGCGAGCGCACGCTTTCAAAATAAATTCAAGATTATGGGAGACGACAAGAATCGTAACGTGCTCGTCCCACAGTTGATCGATACGCTCGCGGCATTTCCGCTGGAACGCTTCGTCGCCGACGGACAAGACTTCATCGAGAATAAGGATGTCCGATCGAAACTCGGTAGCGATCGAGAAACCGAGTCGCGCAGTCATCCCGGAGGAAAGCGTTTTGACTGGTTCGTTGCGGTAGTCTTGCAGTTCAGCAAAATCCAAGATCGAGTCGAGATGCTCTATCATGCGACGCCGCTCGATGCCCAGCAAGAGGCCATAATACACGATGTTGTCGACGAGTGAAAGTTCGGGATCGAATCCCGCGCCTAGCTCGATAAGAGGTGCGATCGTTCCATTGCTAACGGCCTTACCGCGGGTCGGTGACAAGATTCCGCAGATGACTTTTAAGAGCGTCGTTTTACCGGATCCGTTCGGACCGATGATCCCGATCTTTTCTCCGGCCTCAATGCTCAAGTTGACATTCGCGAGGACCTGCCGGCGACTCGGTTTCCGATGTCGCCCGCGTAAGAGGCCAAAAACGAAACGCTTGAGGTCGTAGTGGAACTCTTCTTGCGTGCGGCGCCACAAGTCGACGCCTTGCATGCCGATGACTTGACGCGGCATTAGAGCAGATCCATGGCGTGGCGCCGTAGCGAATAGAATACGGCTACGCCGATGAGAAGCGCAATGATGGCGTTCAGCAGTGTGAGTGCCAGCGACTGAAATGCGGGAGCCGTCGGACTAAACGCGATTTGCCGAATGTCGTTTGCAATCGCGGCGATCGGGTTGATGTGCACCCAGAAACGAAGCTTCAGGGGTACGATTTCCTCGGGGTAAAAGATCGGGCTCGTCATCCACGTGATGAAGACGACAAGCTCGTAGACGTACGGCAGATCGCGGAAGAAAACGAAGAGTGCAGATGTGGCGAGCGATGCTCCGACGGTTACGAGGAGGAGCGATAGCGCAGGGACGATCAGGAACAGCACGCGTTCCGGATGATGGCTTACAAATAGCGTCACGATCACGATAACAGGCAAGACGCCGACCATGAACTGAAACAAGTTCGCGACGACGATCGAGGTGGGGAAGACGCTCAACGGAATGCGGATCTTATTGACGAGCGATCCGTTGGCGACAACCGAGGTTAGGGCTTGGCTCGAGGTCTGCGAAAAGAACGTGACGACGACGAGGCCCATGAAAACCGCCAAAACATAATTCGAGATGGAGTTGCCGTAGTACGAGGCAAAAGCCGTCCCGAAAATGAGCGTATAGACTCCGGTCATGATCAAGGGATTCGAGAGCGACCAAAAGACGCCAAGAACCGACCCGCGATAGCGGGCCTTGATGTTGCGCTCTGCAATGGTGGTGACGAGCTCGATGTACCTTCGCACGCTCGCGTTGCTCGTCGCCGGAAAGATCGCTGCGGCCACGCTAACGAGTCTCTAGCGGGCGAGGTCGGAGTCCTGCCGGAACGGGCACGATACCGTAGAGCGTTACGAGAAGCGCGCAGATGTCGCCGGTGAGGAGCGTCATGAGAACGGTGTGTACCGAATCGTGACGCACGATCACGAAAAGAATCTGAGCGAACGCGATCACCATCAAAGGGATCGCCTGCTCCAACCGGCCGAGGCCGATCTTGTAGTTGGCAACGGCGTTGGCGCCCGCGAGTGCGACGAGCGCGATTACGTATGGGAGAACGTACGGCCCCGCGTCTGCGAAGGCGGGACCAGCTATCGCGCGCACGACGAGATTCGGAGCAGTGATACTTGCCGCTATCGCGACGATGCCGACCACGCACACGACCGTCCCGGCGAGAACGAGAAGCGGCGTCGAGCGCTCACCGCGTGCGCTACGCTGTGCTGCGTTCGGAAGCAAAACGATCGGGATGAAAGCGACAAGCGCGTACACTCCGCGCGCAACGAGTGCGGCAGCACTGTAGAGCCCAGCCGTCTCGGCGCTGAAATAATGCCGAACGAGTATCGTGTCGTACGACAACATCGCGTTGACGGCGAGCAGTGTCAGCCCGATCCCTAGCGCGGAGCCGGCAAACGTTCCAAACGAAACGTCGAGTCGGGCGGTCTCTTTTGGGATATCGTGCCGCATCACGATCGAATCAAAGATCGCGGTGATGAAAAGATCGATCGTGACACCCGCGAGGGCGCCTGCAACGCCGTAGAAATGTGCGCCGATGCCGCCGAGCAAGGCTCGTGTTAGGGCATCGATGACGTACGAAACGGCAAAAGCTCCGAAGCGATGCCGCCCCTGTAAATAGGCACGTTGTGCCGTGACCACCAGGGAGAGACCGAGCGCGGCGCCTGCAGCGATGATCGGCGCGACGGAAGTTAGATGAAAGAACTCGCTGATCGGTCCTGAGAAGATTACGACCAGAGCGAAGACGATAACGCCCGCTCCCCACGCGGTGCGGTCGACGACGTTGGCTAGCCATCTCAGACGGGCGCCCTCGCCTGTCGCGTGCAGGTCGGCTGCGATCTTTGCGATGACCGCGCCGGCGACAGTAGAAGGTAAAGAAAACAGCAAGATCGCCGACATGAGAGCGGTGACGACACCGTAACCCGTCAATCCGACGATGCGACCAACGATGACATAATAAAGGTAGAGAAAGAGATTGCCGGCGGTGAGTCCCGCGAAAACTATCGCGCCGTGGCGAGCGAATTCACGAAGGCTTCGCAATTGCGCTCTCTATTCGGGAAACGTGCGGATTGGATTCGGGTGGGGATCCGGCTTCGAAAAGGGTGACTGCATCCGCGAGACCGGCAGCCGTCCCGACCTCGGGATCGGCAGTACGCGCTACTTGCTGCAGGCTGCCTAAAGGATACAGTGCCTGCGTCGCGTCGTCGTTAACGATTGGTTTCGCGTTCGAAAGCGATTGCAACTCCGATTCGATTCCTTTGCCGCGATCGGCGAGTCCCTGCCGATAAACGAGTATGCCATCGAATCCGGTGAGGAGCGTGACGGAGAGGAGCGCTTTGGGAGGCAGGCTCGCAAGCCACTTCTCGAAGCCGGCGTCGCGTGTCCCTTCGACCGCTCCAACCGACCACCGCAATTCACTCGAGTAAAGCGACGGAATCTGCTCCTGTTGCGCGTACAGGCTCTGCACGATCGGAAGCTCGGGATACGATACGTATGGTAATTCGAGAACCGCCGCGTGGGCAGGCAGCGACGCCACGATCCGTCCCGACCAAGCGCGATCGATTGCCACACGCGCCTTGCTTTGCTCGAACGGCGCCCATGCGGCGGGGGATTGGTCGAAAACGCCCACCGCCATCACGACAACTGCGAGCGTTGCGTATACGGCGGAACGCTTTCCCGCTTGCGCGCAGCGCCAGATGTGGTCGAGCACATATGCAACCGCAAGCAAGCAAAAGAACGCGATAAACGGACTGATGCGGTTGTACGCGCGAATCTCGGGCATGACGAATCGATTGAAAATCGCACCGAGGCCGCCGGTCGTCGCGAGCGCAAACGCCGCCAAAGTGAACAACGCGCCGTCTTCGAGAGCGTGTGGAACGTAGCGGGCTCCCCGGACGACGAGCGTTATCACCAAGATGGCAAGACCGAACGTCGCGATGAGCCCGAGCGTCGCTGAAGCATTTTCCGTTGTTAACGATGGGAAGATATTGTCGAAGCGAAGCCGCACTGTAGCAAGCAACGGGATGCGATGGCTCGGAATCGGCAAAATCATCTGCGACAGCGAAAGCGAGTATAAGTAAGCTTCGATCGGCACTCGTGCATACGAGGAGGCGTGATGGCGCGCGAGGGTCCAGAGAATCGTCGGCGCGTCGTTGAGCGCGAAGCTAGCAATCGTGATGAGGATAAAGGCGCGGCCGGTTTGCAGCGGACGGAACGAGCGCGTCCGGAGGCAACCGATCAGAATCGCAACGACGGCGAGATAACACGCGAAGAATGCTTCGTAGTGGCTCTCGAGACCGGCAAGGATGGCCGTAGCGACGAAAACTGCGCCGTCGCGCGTTCGTTGCAGAGGCGTGCCGTCTGCAATCTGGACCAGAGCCAGGCAGATGAGTGGTACCACCCAATATGCGGCAATGAACTCGTGTCCGGCAATGATTCGCCAGAAGACGAGATACAGATTGCCGTATAGAACCGCACAGGGGATCGCTGCTTGGAACGCGAGGCCGAGACGGCGCGCGGCGTAAAGAAACGCGAGCGCATTGAGAATCGGCGAGAGAATGTTGAAGAGATTTTCCGCGATGAAAGCGCTGCGCGTAAGCTCGACGAGTACCCAGCGAATCGCCCAATTCAGTGTATAAAGCTCGGGGAGGCCTTGCGTCGCCTGCCCGAATGGCGCGGCCAGCCGCGGATCCCAAAACAGCCACCCTCCGTTCAGCATCTCATCCATCTTGGTGTTGATGACGTCGCCATAATTCGCGTACTGAAACGGAACGGCGAGATTGGCTTTCCAGAGATCAAACGCGAAGAAAAACGCGATGAACGAAAGCACTCCCGTTACGAAATAGGGGAGCAACGAACGTGCGCGGCTGGTCGGCACGCTAGTGGTGAACGAGATTGGCGGCCAAGGCGTCGATGAGCGGATCGACGCGATCCGGAAGGAAGGCGCGCCGACGGTCGCGTTGGGCATCCAGAATCGCAGTACGCAGCTCGGCGTTCGTACACACTTCATAGACGAGTGCCGCGGTATCGAACGCATCTGCTTCAGGATCGAGCAATAGCCCCGCGTTGCCGAGCGTCTCCGGAACGGCCGTCAAAGCCTTGGCAACGATTGGTATATCGAAGAACATCGCCTCGACGAGTGGAACGCAAAAGCCTTCGTGTTCGCTCATGCAGACGAAGACGTCGGCGCTTCGGTATCTCCCAACCATCTTGGCGTCGTCGACGTATCCGGTAAACGTAACAAAAGGATCGATGCCGCGCTCATCGATCGAACGTCGCAGCTCGTTGTAGTAAGTGTCGGACGGATCGAATTTGCCAACGATGACCAGACGTGCGGCGTTGTCGAGGCGCAAATATTCGACGAACGCGTCGATCAATGCGGCGATTCCCTTGTTCGGGGCTATGCGACCGACGAAGAGCCACGTCGATCCTCGTCGCGGCCGAAGTGACCCCTCGGCGGGCGAGCAATCGAAACGTCGCAGCTCGGGAATCACCGGCAGCGTCCGCACGTTTTGCGCACCAAGCTGCGAGAGCTCGCGCGCATTGTAGTCCGAATCCCCAACGAAGAGGTCGAAACGCGCGATCATTTCAGGGAGCTGCTCGCGCCCGCGCTCAAGCTGATTTGCGACGTCCGGTGCGTATTCCGCGAAGAAGCTGCCGGGTGTAATGTTGTGGTAGATCATCGCTTTGCGGCAATCGACGGCCCCAACTGCATCTGCGGCAGCGGAACCAATCGAGTGGTGAAAGATGATGGCATCCTCGCGATTCAGCGAGTTCCCGTGCAGGGCTCGTGCGTCGTTAAATCCAGGAGCGATGTTGGCGGCATAGATGTCCGACTCGTAACCGGTGCGCCGCAGTCGAGCCCTGATGCGCTTCGCATGATCGGAAATCGCGTCGCCGGCATCGATTGCTTCGAGCACTTGGTCGATTCGTTTGTTGCGTTTCGGAGCGGCTTCGAAAGCCGAATCGATTCGAATGGCCGTGCGTAGCCGATCAATCGCTTTGTCCCAGTCGGCATTCTCGCCGGCATAATTCGCACCATATTTCCCCATCTGACGACGTTCTTCGATTCCCATTGATCCGAGCGCAACGAACGCGGCGACCCACTCCTGTGACGTTCCAGCGACCAGGCCGCCTTTTGATTCGCGGACTGCCGTTGCGGTTGCGAGACATTGCGCGTGAGCAATGACCGGTGTCTCTTCACGCCATGCTTCCATCAGAACGCGCGAGTAGCTTTCGTTCTTACTTGGATTTACGAGCGCGATCGCATTCTGCAAAAGCGCGCGTTTCGTCGCTTCGTCCACAAAGCCCAGATCTCGTACACCCGCAGCGTCGTCCTCATAGGAGCGTTGACCGGGTCCTGCGAGGACTAGGGAGACGTCGCGCTGTGAGCCGTTGCTGCGATAATGCTGAAACGCCTCGAGCAGAGATTCGATGCCTTTCTCAGGTTCGCGCCGGCCGAGGTACAAGTAGTACGCACCCGCAACGGGTGACGCTCCCACTTCAGAGGGCGGTGGAATGCCCGTCCCGACGACGTGGGATTTCGACAGAATGCCCGGACCGAACAGGCGCAGTGCTAGTTCAGCCTCGCCTGCACTGTTGAACAGCAACGTTTGGGCGCGATGGAACGCATCCTCAATGCGCGGGATGCGTGCGTAAGCCTCGTCATGCAAACACGGTATCAGATGAATCGGGGTGCGCGACACTTCAACGGCGCGCACCACGACGCCGTAAAGATACGGTAACGCGATCACGGCGTCATAGAGCGACGCCCCATTCGCAAGATGCTTTCGAGTTCTGTTGAGTTGATGGATTCGTCGATGAAGGCCTCCGTCAGCGCTCGACGTCGAGCGACATCGGGCCATCGGTCGCTCGAAAGTGCGAGCAATTGCTGATTCAGTTCGCCAAAGATTCCAGCGTTGCGTGTGCCACTCGAAATCGCAAGACAGTGTAGCCGTTCTCGAGTGTTCTTCCCGCGTCATGGAAATCGACGTCCCACTCGTGCAGAAACGATCGCGACGTCGTCGTCAGAATCGTTACGTCATCGTCTACCGCGAGGCGCGCCGCAAGCTCGCGCGCGAGCGATTCCGCACCCCCCGTGCATTCCTCACCGTACCACGGCGTGACGATCGCGATCCGGCGCTTCACTATTCCTTGTTTCGAAGTCGCTCGATCTCGCGCTCGAGCTGTTCGATGCGTTTCATCGCGTCAATTCCCGCTGCCATGAGCTCGCGCAACGCCTCGATCTGAAGTGAGTTTGCTTCGCGAAGCGGGCGCAAGGCGAGGTTGTATGCGTTAGTAAAGAGGCGTCCGAGTGAGCCGAACTTCGCGAGGCGGTGCGGGATCCGCGTCGAGGCTGATTGAGCTCTTCGGCTCGTTCCAGGAAAGCTTCCGCGGCGCGGAAGTGCGCGAACGATTCGCGCGTTGCAAACTCGGTTGTTCGCGCAGCGATTTTGCTCGCGAGCGAACCACCGTTTCGAGCACGTCAGCGTCGATCGAAGGGTTATTGCGGCGGATCATCGGTCCGGCGTCTTTCGCTCGCTCACCAGCGGAATCTTCGCCAACGAAATCGAGTCACCATCGGTGCGAACCCGTTTGAGGAGACTCCACTCTCCTGAAAGCTGCGCCAGGCCGTAGTAGTCGCCGATAACTGCGTGCATTGCGATGTCGATCATCGCAGGGCGGCAGCGGAGTCCCAAGACGAACTTGACGCACGCTCGTCGGCCCCAGATTCGAGCCGCCGGCGCAGTGTCGCATCGCGAAGTACCGTAAGCATCGGGATCGAGAGATCGGATCCTTCCGGGACGATCAATCCGCTGGTACATTCGCGACGGCTTCGCGCAATCCGGGAACTGCGTAGACGACGGCGGGGGTGCCACACGCGTTGGCCTCGATAACGCCGATGCCCCAGCCTTCGATTTCAGACGCGGAGACGTAAAGCCAAGCCGACTGCAGAAGTTCGAGCTTGCGTTGCTGCGAAACGAAGCCTTCGAAGACAACGCCGCCGGCAACGCCGAGCCGTCGCGCGCAGTCTTCGAGTCGCGCAAGATCGTCACCATCACCGGCGATACGCAACAGGCCTCCGGCATGAGCGGCGCGAACTTTCGCAAAGGCCTCGATGATGACGATCGACGCGCTTGTACGCTTTGAGACTCCAAGATAAATGATCGTCGGGACGTCCGCTTTCGTGCCCGCCCGAAACCCGTCGTCGACGCCGCTGTGCACGAATCGATGGATTGGCGTGGAATGCCGAGCTCGTGCATGGCCTCGCGCGTGTCGTCGGAAATCGCAACGAATTTGCTCTTGCTGATAAACCCGCGGCATCAGCCACGACTCGGCCCACATGAACATCGGGCCGATGATCGGCGGCAGATATTTCTTCAGCACGTCCCGATGAACGTGAAAGATCAAACAGATCTTCGGTTTCATCGAAAAAAACGGGCTGAAGAACGGAATCCCGTTTTCAGCGTCGACGATCAGGTCGAAGCGATCGCGAAACTTCCGCAGATACACCAGAGGAAGCAGCGCGTACACCGACACACGTCCGCCAACGCGCGTGACACGCACGCCGTCGATGATCGTCGTTCGCGCCGCTCCAGGAAATCCCGCAGTCAGCCATTCGACCGAATGCCCCCATTCGACCCATCGGCACGCAATTTCGTGTAGGTATTTTTCGGCGCCGCCCGCTTGTGGATGCTGCGGATCGCGCCAGTTCAGGATGAGAACGTTCAAGCCCGAATGCGAGCGCATCGGCGATGTCGGAAAAAGTCGGTCGAACGCAGGGACGACGTATCGTAGGAACGAGTTTCGAATACGAAGGCGAACGATCGATGCGAACATGCGCGCAGATGCAGATGCTAGATCGATGCGCGAACCTTCGACGTTGCGCCAAACCGTCGGGACTTCGCGGACCTTCATCCCGGCGTTCTTCATCGCGAAGAGTAGATCGACGTCGAACGCAAAGTTCGAGGTTTCGACGTACGGGAGAATTTGGCGCATCGATTCGCTGCGGAAAACCTTCGCGCCGCACTGCGTGTCGGTGAATGGCAGACCGAAGAAGATGCGCACGAGCACGTTGAAGACGCGGCTCGCAAGACGTCGTGAGAACGGTTGCGTCACCTCGACGATGGCGCCACGTGCACCACCGCGATGCAACAAATGCGTCGCTCGATTCAAGTAGCTTCGCACAGCCGGCGCATCTCCGCGGCTGTCGTCGCATGGTCGGCGTCGACGAATCCAACGACCGGTGCCTTTGCGACAAGCATGCCCGCACGAACTGCGCCGCCTTTGCCGACCGGATCGTCGATTCGATTACGACGAGATTCGGATAGCGCGCGGTGAAGCTCCGGACGATCTGTGGTGTCGGTCGGTACAGCCGTTAAGGACGACGATGATTTCGGAATCCGCCGAAGACTTGCGCGAAATCGTGCAGCGTGGCTTCGATACGCGCACCCTCGTTCCGGGCGGGGATGACGATCGAGAACTGCGGGGCGCTCATCGGCCGCACACCGCGGAATCGGAGAGCTGCGAAGGATCGGTGACTAAGGGACCGTCGTGCGCCGGAAAGAGGCGCCAGATACCTCCGGGCTTGCGGTAAACGTCCTCGGGCGAGCGCTCGGGAAAACCTGCGGCGCTCGGCAGGGCGCGCCGACGAAAAAAGCATTCACACCCCCGGAATCGGTCCCCACTCGGGCATAGCCCTTCATCGCCGGTATGCCAGTGCCCGAAGACTGGCGCCGTAGTAGAGCGTTTTCTTCCATATAAGCCGCATCGTAGCGCATCACCCAGAAGCGGTCGGGCGGGACGCTGGCGTTGTACTCGATGACGACAAGCCGCGGCCGTATGCGTCGAGCGCCTCCCGCACCAGAAATCGTTGCCATCGATGTCGATGGAAAGAAACCCGAATCCTCGGGAACACCGGCATTCCGAAATATCTCGACGATGCTCGCGCGCGTCACATACTCGTGGCAACCTCCACGGGCGAGCTCCGATAGCGCTCCCGCAGCGCAGCGGCGAGTTGCGGGTCGCCTTCGATCACAAGCCCTCGCCAGCCGTAATTTTGCGCGAGGAGCGCGCTGTTGCATTCGCTGCCGTCGCCGACGCCGAACGACCAAATAACGATCAGCCCGATGCGGAAGAGAACTCATCGATGATCCGGTCCTCGGCATTTTGCGAAAGCACTTTTTTCTCGAACGCCTGCGGATCGGAAAATCCGCGTAGATTCGCGTATGCCGCCGCCGCGCCAGCCTGCGTAGCGTCGCAAGACTTGCGGAAAACAGGGACATTTGAGAGAGTCACGGCAAAGCGACCGAGAAGTGAACTCACCGACGGGAGGCCGTTTGACAAACCTTCTGGAGCGTCCCCTAGTGATCGGCGCTTCGCAACTCGGAAGCGAACTTATGCGCATGTTCGCGGACTGCGATGTGGGCGGTTTGGATCACTCGGAGATCGAAATTGAGAACACTGTTTCGATTGAAACGGCCCTCGCCCGGGTACGACCGAGCGTCGTCATCAATACGGCTGCATATCATAACGTTGACGAATGCGAACAAAATCCAAAACGCGCATTCGCCGTAAACGCGATGGCGGTCGACCGGTGTCGGCCACATGCGTGAGGATCGGTTCAGCATTTGCCACGATGAGCTCGGATTATGTTTTCCCGGCGATCTCGGTAGACCGTACACCGAACGCGATGCGCCGGCACCATTGAATGTCTACGGCGCCTCAAAGCGTGAAGGCGAGTTGAACGCGCTCGGCCGCAAGCACAGTTTCGTTTTCCGCACCAGCGGAATGTACGGGCGACAGACGTCGACGCAAAAGGGTCACATGTCGTGGATCGCATTCTCAAACAAGCGCAAAATGGCGAGACGCCGCGTGTCGTCACCGATGTCGTGTATTCGCCATCGTACGCAATCGATGTCGCGCGCGCGATTCGCGAGGTCATCGAACGGGAAGCGTACGGCTTATATCACGTCACCAACGCAGGACACTGCAGCTGGTTCGAATACGCGACCGAAGCATTGCGGCTGGCGGCATTGTCGACCGAGATCACGCCCGCCTCGTACCGGGATTTCGAGTCGAGTGTAACGCGACCAACGTACAGTGCGCTCGCACACGTCGCCCTCGCGCAAATCGGCATTACGATGCCTTCCTGGCAAGATGGCTTGAAACGCTATATCGCCGAGCGATTTGCCGTCGGCGCGACGTGAAAACGTTCGCCGCAGCCGTCTTTGCGGTTGTCGTCCTTGCCGCTGCGGCGATGAAAGTGATCGCCGATGGTGCTACCGGAAAAGCCGGCGGGCGATTCTCGTCCCGCGACTCATTGCGAAGACGATTGGTGATCGACCGGCGCACGCCCTGGCTTCTTCCGCCGAACTCGACCGCCGACGTCTTGACGGTTCGCGCGCAAGTCGATGCTATTGGACAAGGCCGATGATATTAGCGGCGCGGTGGCGCTCGATGGCCCGCTCGTGCCCGGCTCGAGCACGATCGAATGGATGAGGTCGCGCTCGCCGATGCGCTGTGGCGCCTGGGTCAATCGACGCGGAAGCAGGCTACGTCGAGCGCGGGAACCGTCGCGTGCAATGGCAAGACGGTCACAGGATTACGAGCGCGCGCTTGCAGCTCGAGCCGCTCTCCGAGACGATGCTCCTCGCGGCCGCAAATCAAGCGTTTCTTAACGGCGACCGCGCCCTCGCCTGCAATATTTTCAGCGCGCGCTTAGTCGATCCGGGCAGCATCGACGCGCACGAAGGGTTACACCGCGCCCAAACCGGCGAAGGCGAGCCACCTCCATTTGTCGCGCCTGCCGAGTGGAAGCGCTAGCGGAAAATTTCCTCGAATGAAAGAACGAGATCGTAAAGTCGCCGCCGGCATGTCGCTATCGAACGCGACGAGATCCGATAGACGCCTTCGAAGGATCGCTGCACCGTTCGATCGCGTTCGCATCGGGGTCGACGATCCAATATTCCGGATGTTGAAAGCGGACAGAGATCGGCTTCCGGCCTCGATCGCGGCGGCAGTTCCGGTTCATAGCACTGCAACAAGGCTGGTAGCCAATGATGGCTCTGTCGCCAAGCGTGCCCCGACGATCCGGCGCAATGAAGACGACATCGGGCTCGACCACATTCTGCGCGCTCAAAACGGTCTCGAGCGGGGAGACATAAACGTGCCCACCCGCTCGCTTGGCATGGCTTTGAGCGCGACCGCGATGGACAGCACATTCCTGATGGCGGCGCGTCGGCGATGGGGTCACGTAAACTCGCCGCCAAGAATTCGCGCCGGAGGTTGTCCTCGGGGAAGGACTCGAGGTCTTCGTAGACCAGCGGTATTTGAGGCGCCATGCGTCGTTCTCCACACACAACCCTATCACGACGATGCCTTGGGTGGAAAGAGGTCTAGCTTTTGAAGATGCGGTCGAAGTAAAGGACGAGACCCGCAAGCGTCGCGGCGGGCATGTCATGATCAAACATCAGGATGTCGCGATACGCACCCTCGGCGGGATCGCTGCAACGCTCGATCATGTTTGTGTCCGGATCGACGATCCAGTATTCCGGGACCCCGAAGCGCGCATAGATTTCGCGCTTGCGTCCGCGATCCGTACTAAACGTCGTCGGCGAAAGGATCTCGACGACGAGGCTCGGGACCCCGATGGATGCCTTTGGACCCAATCACGTGCATTCGGGTCGGCGGCAACGTACAAGACATCCGGCTCGACGACGTTTTGCGCGCTAAGCACTGTATCGAGGGGCGCAATGTTCATCTCGCCACCGGCTTGTTGCGCGTAGGCTTCGAGCGCCGTAGCGATCATGAAGGCAACCCGCTGATGCCGCCTTGAGGGCGACGGCGTCACGAAAAGTTCGCCGCCGAGAATCTCGCGGCGCAGGTTGTCATCGGGGAAGGACTCGAGGTCCTCGTAAACCAGGGGCGT
>CAVVBA010000007.1:0-25198 GCA_963746455.1 Vulcanimicrobiota bacterium
CGGAGAGCGCAACTCGCATCGAACGCGCGGTTGCGCACGCATTTTCCGACGGTTTGCGTACGGCCGATTTGATCGGAAGCTCGAAGCCGCTCAGTACGCGCGAATTTGGGGACGCGGTCCGCGCCTCGCTTGCACCGCTATTGCGGTGACGACGCCAAGCAAGAGCCAGTAAACGGCCGGCGGCGTAACCATCATAACGATTGCGGATGCGACGTGCTGCGTTGCGACGCGCAATGCTTCGGACGGCGCGCCGATGATTGCCACAATCAACCAGGTGCAGATTGCGAAGGCGACGCCGACGACCCACAGCTCCCAGGGCCGAAAGGCAGGTTCCGGGCGCTGTGCGACTGCCGCGATGATACGCGAATGCAAATCCGCCGGCGACTCCTCGAGCGGAAGCGTCTCGAGTAAGCGTTCAAGTGCTGCGTCGTCGTATTTCATAGTACTGCGGCCATCCTTCTCTGCATCCATCCAAAACGTGATTTGATTGCGACAGGTTCTTCGTCTTCGTCTTGTTCGCCCGACAAACGCCGGCGTAATAGATCTTTTGCCCGGAATAGGTGCGTTTTCACGGTTCCCATCGGCACTCCTAATATCGTCGCAATCTCGTCGTACTGCTTGCCTTGCAGGTGGTAGAGCGTGATCACGGCACGGTACTTGTCCGGAAGCTGATCGATCGCGCAGCGCAACGCGCGTGCTTCGTCTTCACGTTCAGCTTCCTCGGCCGGTCCGGGTCCCGGGTCGGCGCGTTCCGGTAATTCCGCATCGGAAAAGCGACGACGTTTGGCGAGCCGGTCGCAGCTTGCGTTGTACGCGATTGCGAGGATCCACGTCGAGAACTTCGCGCCGGTCTTGAAGGTGCGCAGCGATCGATAGGCCTTGAAGAACGCTTCTTGCGTTGCATCCTTGGCGTCTTCGACGTTGCGCAACATCCGGAGCGCGAGATTATACACGGCGCGCTCGTACCGGCTGATGAGGACTTCAAAATCCGCACCGTTTCCGGCGAGTGCCCCAGTGACGAGATCCTGATCCGAGGGAGCGGAGATGGCCGCCATGCACAAAAACCTACGAAGGAAGGCGGCCGATTGTTTCGAGCTTTCACGCCCCAGGCCCGCCGGTGAAACATTTCCCCCTGGTCCCTGCGTAGATGGGGCAGCATGGACGACAATGTTGTAGCGGCTCTCGCCGTCGTATGTATCTTCGGCCTCCCGGTAGCCGGCTGGATCATCACCCGGATGCTCAAGCACATGGAGCGCATGGAGATGATCAAGCGCGGCATCACCCCACCTGGGGATTCCTCGCGCTGGGACTGGCAGAAGTACGAGCAAGGCCTTGGGGCCCGCCAGGCGGCACCGCCGCCTGCGGCCGGCATGTACGTCAACCATCCGAGCACCTGGAATGCCGCCGCTCAGTGTGGCCTGCGCAAGGGCATCGTGACGACGGCCGTCGGGTTCGCTCTGCTGATCGGCCTCTCGTTCATCGGTTTGCGCGGCGACGGCGTCTTCGTGCCGGGGCCATGGCTGCTCGGCGGCTTGATCCCGATGTTCGTTGGGCTCGCGCAAATTGCCAACGCCATCCTCGCTGGTGCCCAGTTTCCGCGCTCGGGTGTGACGATCGGTCCGATCCCTCCGCCGCCTCCCGGTTCTCCGCCGCCTCCGCCGTCAGGCCCCTACACCTATCGGCCGGGCAATACCGAAGAGCTGCCGCGCACCAAACCGCCTCGCACGCAATAACCTAGGCCTCGAGCTCGGCGACCCTGCCTTCGATAAAGGTGCGCTCCGCAGCGTTTTGCGTGAGCAGCAGCGCCGAGAGATAGGACTCGCGCGCTTCCGAGCGGCGTCCCAAGCGCGAAAGAAAATCCGCGCGCGCAACGTGCGCGGGATGATAGCTCTCCAGCAGCGCCGGATCGATTGCATCGAGAATGCGTAGCCCCGCTTCCGCTCCCTGTGCGAAGCTGACCGCGACGGCGCGATTCAAATCGACGACGGGCGATGGTGCGAGAATCGCCAGCTCGCCATAAAGCTGCGCGATCGCATCCCAGTGGACGCTTTCGGCCGTGCGCGCATTCGTATGCTCGGCTGCAATCGTGGCTTCGAGTTGATACGGTCCCGCGAAGCGATGGCGCACGGCGCGTCCGAGCAGCGCGTTGGCTTCCGCGATCAGCTCGCGATTCCAGAGCGTGCGATCTTGCTTTGGAAGTGGGATGAGCTCACCGTCCGGGCCCGTGCGGGCTGCACGTCGCGCGTGCGCGTACAACATCAGCGCGAGCATGCCCATGACTTCGGGTTCTTGCGGCATCAGCCGGCTCAGAATGCGCGCCAGACGAATCGCTTCTTCACAGAGATCGTGTCGAACGAGCTGCTCGCCGCGCGAGGGGAGATAGCCTTCGTTGAAAATCAAGTAGAGGACGGCACACACATCCGCGAGCCGTTCGGGAAGCCGCTCCGCAGCCGGCACGTCGAGCGGAATGACAGCCTCGCGAATCTTGCGCTTGGCGCGCACCAGGCGCTGCGCCATCGTCGCAGTCGGGACCAGAAACGCATCCGCAATCTCTTCGGTGTCGAGTCCGCCGAGCGTGCGCAGCGTGAGCGCGACGCGCGCTTCGACGGCGAGGCCGGGATGGCAGCACGCGAAGATTAGTCCGAGCCGATCGTCGGGAACCGCAGTCATCTCCATCACATCATCCGCATCAGGGGCTACGTCGAGCGTCGCGAGAACTTCGAGTTTCTCACGCCCGCGACGCTCGCGTCGCAGCTTGTCGATCGCGCGATTGCGCGCCGTCGCCAAGATCCAGGCGGTCGGATTCTCCGGCATCCCGTCGCGCGGCCAACGTTCGAGCGCGACGAGATAGGCGTCCTGAATCGCATCCTCGGCGGCTTCGATGTCGCCGAGATGTTTGGCGAGCGTCGCGAGCGCACGTCCCGCATCATCGCGAAACGATTGCTCGATCGACGGCGCTTGACTACATTCCGAGGACGGGACGGAGCTCGATCGATCCATATTGAGCGGCGGGGCATTTGGCGGCGAGCTCGATTGCATCGTCCAGCGATTTGCAGTCGAGTAAGTAGTATCCACCCAGCCATTCTTTCGTTTCCGCAAACGGGCCGTCCGTAACGGTGCGCTTTCCGTTTTGCGCGCGAACCGTCGTGGCGCTGGTCGGTTCGGCGAGCGGCGCGCCGGCGACGTAGGCCTTTTTGGCCTTCAGTTCTTCGGTGTACGCGTTCCAGGCCGGCATCGCGGCTTGCATCTCTTCGGGTGTCACCGGTCGGTTGGGCACGTAGATCAGCAGCATGTATTGCATGGTTTCTCTCCTCCGTATCCCTTAGACGAACGGCCTGCCGCGATTTCGACAAAGTCGCAACATTATCCATATTAAATTTGTCTTCTCGCCACTGCAATCTTGTCCATATGAAATTCCCATTCGCGGGAGCATAATTGTTCACGCCCGGAATGGGAACCGGGAGTGAAAAGATGAGGGGCGGTTTTCCAGATCCGCCCCTCAACTTTTAGTCAACTCTGTCCACATGGCACGAGCGACTGCCTTATCAAGGTAGCAGCGAGGACGAGAAGTTCTCTCATTTACCTTTGGAGGCAACCATGCGAATCCCACGGATTCGCCGCGCGTCGATCAAGTGCGTTATCGCGTCACTACTAGTTGTGGCGGTAATGGCACTCTCGGCGCCATCGGCGTTCGCTGCGGGCGGTGTTTATGGCACGCTCAGCGGTACAGTCCTTGACTCGACAACGCGCGCACCGATCAATGGTGCAAGCGTAACGGCAAAGTCACCGAGCAATTCATACTCGGCGACGACAGACTCATCGGGTCACTTTTCGATTCTCGGTGTCGGCGTCGACACATACACGATCGTCGTTACAGCGCCCGGACACGATATCGTTAACGTCCCGGGCGTCACCGTTTTCGGTGACCAAACGAACTCGATCGGTACCGTCTCGCTCGAACCGCATCTCGCAACGATTGCGCGCGTAACGTCGCGCAGCGTCTCGAGTGCGTATCAACCGACGCAGACGACGGACCAATACACGATCAACCAACAGCAAATCACGGAAGCCACGGGTAAGGCCTACTCGACGAACGAGAACCAGGCATTGCTCTCCGTTCCGGGCGTCACGCTCACCAACAATAAGGGTGCCATGATGGGCGGCGGCGGCACCACGCAGGTCACGATCCGCGGTGGTGCGGCGTACGAAGTTGGTTATCAATTCGACGGCGTTCCGTTCCGCGAGCCGTTCCTTAATCAGAACGCTTCGTTCGGACTCATGAACGGCGTCGGCAACGTGCAAGTCGTTGAAGGTGCCGGCGATGCAACGCAAGCCGGCGTCGGCGCGGGCGTGATCAACATCATCCCGCAACGCGGCAGCGGCCCTGGATCGGGAACCCTCGATCTAGAAGTCGGCGGCCCGAACTTCAACCACCAACTCGGTGTCACGTACGGCTTCTCGACGCCGGACAACCGGTTCTCAGAATTCGTTTCGTACATCGGCCAGCGCTATGCACCGTATTACGGCTACAACTCGACCAACCTCAGCCAATACGGCAACTACTTCACGAGCCAATACACGAAGAACAATCAGATCCTGAATAACTTCTTCTACAAGTTCGGTAAGGACCAGAGCCAACAGCTTCAGGTTCTCTACCAGAACGTTGACAACGAAGGGTATGCGGGAACGCCGGGATGCGGCGGTGTCTACAGCCTGGCCACTAATCCGTGCGCCAGCGTTTACTACCCGTACGACGACGCGATCAACAACCAGCTACTCAATCCGGTGTCCCGACTGTTCGGTCTGACTCCGGGACAATACGCGCAGCTTGCGCCGCTGACTCCGGGCACGCCCGCGACGAACACCGCAATCACGTCGCCGCAACAGAACTTCTCGAACCAAACGCGGTTCCTGAAGATCGAGTACGACAACAACCTGTCCTCGAGCACGTATCTTGCGCTCCGCTACTACAACTGGGAGACGCTTGCGTATACGGACGGATCGTATTCGTTCGGTCCGTGGCTCACGGGTACGCCGGGCGCAGCGCAGGTGTATAACAGCACCGGCGGACCAACGAACGGTGTCAACCTGGACATCGTTCATCAGTTCGGATCGAACCTAACCGTCACGTTGAACACGCAGTACAACATCCTCAAGCCTGTCTGGAATGACAATGCACCGGGTTACACCGGACTGTCGTTGATCGGCTGCTGCTCGGGCTTGGCAAACATCCCGACGATGGCCGACTGGACGCCGGGCGGAGCGGTGTATCAGTACTTCGCTACCAACAAGGTTGCGATTGCGGCAAATGATTGCTCGACCATCGCGGTTCCGGTAGGCTTCGCATCGAATTGCTTGCCGCGCTTCCCCGACTGGGGCATCAACTACAACAACACGACGTTCCAAGAGTATGGGGCGGGCATTCGGTTCCAGTACAATCCGACCGAACGGCTACGCTTCGATTTGGGCGTCCGCGAGGAAGGACAAAATCAGCACTGGCTGGGGATGAACAACAACGCGTTTGCTTCCTCGACGGGCTTCGCGTGCAACGGCACGTGCGGCGGCGCGCTTACGGGCGCGGTCACGCCGATCAACAACCCGTTCGACGTAGCGAATACGTCGTGGAACAACAACGTTCTGTATCCGAGCGAGCTCGAGCCGCGTCTGTCCGTATCCTACGAAATGGGTTCGAACAGCTCGATGCGCTTCAGCTACGGCCGTTCGGCAGTTTTCGCTGACGCGCAAACGGCCGGTACGCCGTTCGGCATGTACGGTCTCGAACCGTACCTCAACATGCCGGCGGTTGCGGGCTCGACCTGCGGCTGGACGGCGACAACCGTATTCCCCTGCAAAACGTACGCACAGCAACTGTACTGGGAAGGCGACAATTTAGAAGCGCCGGATGCCGGTAACGGTGTGCCTGCAGTGTACAACAACTGGGACCTCAGCTATAACCACCTCTTCTCTAGTGGTTACGGCATGCGTGTCACCGGGTTCAATAAGGTTGGAACCAACCTCCCGACGTTCTTCCTGTTGAATCCGGTTCTCGGCATCTTCGCCGTTTCGAACCAGGGTTACAACAAGACGACCGGTGCGGAGTTCGACTTCACGACGCCGCAGCGGCCGGTTGGACTCTCCGGATTCCTCGCGATGACGTATCAGAACGTTCTCACGACGACGCCGCCGTTCACGACCGCGGAAAACGAAGTTCCGCTCGTCAACTCGGCCTCGCTCGCGCTGCACAATCTGTATCGCGCGGGATACGTCTCACCGTTCTCGATCGATCTTGGTGCGATCCAAAACTTCCATAATGGATTTAGCATCAGCCCGCAGCTCCACTTCGACGTCGGGTACCCGTACACGAACGGCAACCTCATCGCGGGAACGCTCGCGAACGGTACGTTCGCGAACGTGCCGCAAGTGGACTACGGCCCCGGTATCACCGGTGGAAACTCGAGCTTGGTCGGTGGAAGCCCGGGCGCAGCGATCTCGACCAACTACTACGATCCGGCCAACCCGGGTAATGCGAATGCGCCCAACATTGCAGCGACGCGTGGTATCAGTGCAACGGCAGCGAACGGCGGATACCTCTCGCACTTCAACGTTCAAGGCAACGTCACGTTCCAATACAAGTTTGACCGCAACACGGTCGGCGTTCAGCTGATCAACCTGTTCGGCAACGGATACATTGGAGCCGTGCCGGCAGTCAATCCGTACTACCAGCCGGTTGCGACCGGTGTATCTGGTCCGCAAACGAACGTGAACTCGTGCATCAATCAGCTTGGCGTCGGCATCCGCGGATGCTACGCGAACATTCCGTCTGATGCCAACGCGTTCACGAACGCCGCGTACCTGCTCACGAACGGTAACTACACGGGAACGCCGGTGGTAGGACCGACGCAGCCGTTCGCGCTCCAAGTCTACTTTCAACGATCGTTCTAAAGAATGGGTATGAACAACATCAATAAACTCATGACTTGTGGAGCGATCGCAGCATTCGCTCTAACAGGATGTGGTGCGAGCGGGGGCTCTAATGCCCCCGCTCCCAACACCCAAGTTAGCGTCACAACCAACGTGCTGCAGTTTGCCGTCGGTACGGCAAACATCTACGGCGTCGCAAATGCGGGTCTCAACGTGGTCGACGACGTACCGCCAACCCGCCGGGGGTTTTGCCCCCGGCGACAGCGGTACGCTCGTGAACTCACCAACACTCACGTTGCCTGCGGCGATCGGGGCGGGTGCTGCTGCACCTGCTGCGACAGCCGAAGGGTACGACGCTTGTTCGACCGCTGCGTTCGGCGCAGGGGCCAACGAAGTCGGCACGACGGCGATGACATCGACGTCGCAAACGCAGGGCCAGGCGGGCACGACGGCCACGACGTTCGGTCAATCCGGCGGCGCGTTCGGGCTCGGCATTGAGCCATTCAACTCAACCGGTCAGGGTGATTGCACGCCACCGGGCGTCAGCGCAACGGGAACGCCGTTCCAAGTTGCTCCTTATCCGGTTCCGATCTACGACAATACCGCCGGCGATCCCAACCAGCTGCCTGCAGCATGGGGTGGACCTCCCGCGTTTCTCAATTCGGGTAGTGCCACGTCAGTTGTTGGTAGCGGCAATTATCCGCATGGCACGGCCGGACTCAGCATGGGCATTGACGTCTTCGCCAATGTTCCGGCTGCGGTCGGCGCGTATAAGCTGGCCGTTTCCGTCCCGGCGAACACCGGAACGGTCACCACGTCGGCTTCGTACAGCCTCGCAGCATTAACCAACCTCGGAGCAGCAACTGCTCCGGCATATGTGCCGGACGTTGCCGGGGATGGCGGCGGAACGTTCGCATTCGTCATGCCCGCAGGCGCGACGGAAGCGTACGTCGAGGTTGTCGACTACGGTCCTTCGGATGCGGGTCTTACGGGTTGCAACGGCTCGGGTACCGGCATCGCCGGGCCTCCGGCCGTCGGTAACGGAGTGGGCACGCCGATCTACTACACGCTCGAGGCGACTGCATCGGGAACGGTAACGCTCCCGCCGGCACTCGGACCGGGCGGTTCGCCGTCGGTCTGCACCGCTGCGCTCAACACGACCAATAACGGCGCGGCAACGGCGGATCAGATCGCAATCCAAGTGATCGCGATGGACTACCCGCTGTACGAAGCGTCGTACGGCGCGCAGGCAACTAACAGCAATGGGAAACCGTCACCGACGATTCTCGGCGCGGCAGGTTCTGCGGACATCTCGATTTCAACGGCAGTTTGCCAACAGGGCATCGCCGCTTGTACCAACCCATTGCCATTGATGGTTGGACGTCACGCGCGACCCGGACACGGAATGAGCGTTCGTCGCTCGCATTAAAAAGGGGCTCGGCTTCGGCCGGGCCCTTTTTCTGCTAAGGTCGGCTTGTGAGTGAGACTGAACGCTTTACGACCTTAGCGGGCGTGTACAATGCGGGCCGACCGGGCTACCCGCCGGAGATCGGCGACATCATCTTCGAGGGACTCGGCGATGCGAGCCGTCTCCTCGTCGCGGACGTGGGTGCGGGCACGGGCACGTCCTCAATGTTGCTTGCGGCTCACGGCGCCGAGATTCGTGCGGTCGAGCCGAACGCGGCAATGCGTGCGAAGGGGGAATCGCATCCGCGCGTCACGTGGATCGACGGATCGGCGGAAAAGACGACGCTCGCGGACGCGAGCATCGACGTCGTCACGGCATTTCAAGCCTTTCATTGGTTCGATCCCACGGTGACGTACCCGGAAATCATGCGGGTTTTGAAGGCGGGCGGACGCGCCGCAATCGTCTACTACGAGCGCGATGAAACGGATCCGTTTGCCGGCGCGTACGGCAACCTCGTGCGCAAGTTCGAGACCGACGACACGGAACAGCGCCGCGCGCGAACGCGCGAAACGTTTGCGCTGTTCGATGGCTGGGGCAGCGTGCGTCAGCGCTCCGTGCCGAGCGCGCAAGTATTCGATCGTGCCGGTATCTTCGTTCGCGTCAAGAGCAGCTCGTATCTGCCGCATAGTGGCCCGGAAAGCGAGCAACTGGATAAGGAAGTCGAGGCGCTGTTCAACGCGTACGCGCGCGACGGCAAAGCGACGATGGCGTTGCAATATCTTGTCACGATCGGAGATCGGTAGTGGTCGGAGTCACGACGTTGATGTTCGACTTTTACGGGACCGTCGTCGACATGCAAACCGGTCTGACCGAAGCAATCGCACCGTACCTCAAAGAGAAGAAGTACGAAGGCAAGCCGGGTCAGCTTGTGACCTGGTGGCGCCGCACGCATTTCGAGAACTCGATGATCGACGCACTGCTGCACAAAGAGCACACGCCGTATCGCGAGATCGGCTTTCGCGCGCTCGACTACACGCTGGACCGGGCCGGCGTAGCCCACACGGATCAGGAAGTTCGCGAGCTTGTCGACGCAATCACGCGGCTGAAACCCTTCGCCGACGTTCCCGCTGCGCTCGATCGTCTACGCACGAAGTTCAAGCTCGTGATCTTATCGAACGGCGACCCCGACATGCTGGCGAGCGGCGTGCCATATTCGGGCATCACGTTCGATCGCGTCATCTCCGTTGCCGAATCCGGATCGTTCAAGCCGCATGTCGCGACATATAAAAAAGCTGCCGAGCTGATCGGTGCCAAGCCGCACGACGTGCTCTTTGTCGCGAATCACGCCTTTGATTGCCTCGGCGCGAAAGCTTACGGCATGAGAGCAGCGTTCATCGATCGCCGCAAGCGGCCGTTCGGCAAGACGCCGTATCAGCCGGATCTGATCGTCGCCGATTTCGCCGAGCTCGCGCGAGTTTTGCTCTAGCAACGCGCGCGAACGTCACTTTGGCATCCTTTGGTAAAGAGCATCTCGACCGATAGTATTTGCTTCGGTCACGAAGTCGCCCGTAAGCTGGTCGCGTTGAGCGGAGTAGGAGAGTTTAATAGTGGGATGGAGCGGAAACGCAGCAACGTACATGTTGGTGCTGCTTCTCTTCCACCGTCCCTTTGCACTATAGTTCGCGATGACAGTTCCGTCCGAATAAAAAATGCTATTAAGGCCGACGACACCGTTGATCGACCACATGCCAGTGATCTTATCAGGCGTGCGCGTTGTGGAATGAGTTACGCCATTATTGGAACATATCTTCAACAGAGCTGTGAGTAGGGAAGTGTCCTTGTCGTTATCTGAGTCACGAACGAAGAGAAAGTGGAACTTTCCGGATCCATCCTCGACCCCATTTGACGTTACGCTGTTCGTGATACCAGTCGCCCTCCCTAACGCAGCTGGATCAAACGTCCGCGTCAGCGTGTAATTGTCGTGGTAAAGTAGTATCGGGTAGCCCGCATTTATATCGCTCCGAAAAGTTAGCGGATGCGCAAACGTAGCATCGTAAGTAATCGTGCATCCGGATATGGAGAAGCGCGACGTTACTTCCGGGAGTGCAAAATTATGAATTAACGTTAGACGTTGGATTATTTGGATTTTCTGCGCCGATGCCGAAAAGTTGGGACGTGCCTGACCCTTCGATCGGTTTTTTTGCGCCCGCCGCTCAATAACGAGCGCCTGCGCCGTCTGTCCCTTACGGCGAAGAGCATTTGCAAGGGAATCTAGCAGCTGCGCCTTCTGAACTGCAGTCAGTGGTGCAACGCCAGCTGGCCGTCCGGTCACCTTCGTGACGTTTGCAGTCGCCGGTAACATACTTAATCCGACGCTTAGCGTAATCCCAAAGCACAATGCCAGCCGTTTCAATTGCGCCACCGCTGCGCGCAGCCGTACGGCCCGGGATCATTCGGCCAGCAGGTTGCGATGTCTGGAGTAAACGAGGGTGAGCGACCGGCGTCATAGGCGTCTCCCGACGCTGCGACCGCCAAACCCTGAGTTGCTCCCGGTTGCAGAATAAAAGGGCCTGCCTGATGGCCGCAACCGTACATAACGTCGACGCAATTCGCGATCGAGACATCGATGTTGATGTTTTTCGTACAGTGGTTGTAATATCGGAGATATGAATCGCCGATGTCCGGCTCGACCCACGTATCTAAACAGGTATCGGGATTACTCTGATCACCCGCTGGGCCGGGCCGCGCAGCTGCCTCGGTACAGCCGGGTGCCTTTCCGATCGCGCAGAGGATCGTCTGCGCGAGTTGCTGTCCAAGAGCTTGATTCGGGACATCTACTAACGCGCCGGCACCGTTAGTACAAAGAGCCGTCGTCGCTCCCTGTATCCAGAGTTGTTGATATCCTACGGCTCCCTCTACGGTTGCGTTTTGCACACTCCGGAGTGGAACCGTGCAGTTCCACGTATGCATCGACTCATCGCCAGCCTGATTTGCGGCATGCGCCGCTGCGCTGTACACAAAGTGAAAATTGCTCGTAATGGTAATTGCACTAGAATCGATGGACAATGAGTCCGACTCGTAATTTGTATACCATCCGCCTTGCAGAACTTGCTCAACTGTCCATGATGTTGTCGCGGCAAGCAGCGGCATCGTAAGCATGAACATGCAAAGCGCAATGAGTGCCGGATGCAATAACCTCTTCATTGGTCTATCCTTGGTCGATTTGAAGCGAGATAAGTGCCGTCCGATCAGTTCGATGGTCAGCGCCACGAATAGGCCCGCGAATACTAAAGGAATCCGGCGATCAATACTACCGGGCGGCTACTCGGCCGATTGTAGCACGGAAAATGATTGCTACCAAAGACGCACGTGCGGTTTTCGTTTTGCCATAGCAACGCGCGCGTAATCTCGGCGTAACTCCGTGCGGCGATACTGCGCCGCATGGATGGGATCGGATGGACCGCGAGCGCAATGCGCACTGCGCGCGCTCGGCTCGAGATCGCGGCACAGAATCTCGCGAACGCATCGACGGACGGCTTTCGTAAGTCGGTCGCCCGCGTGAGTTTATCTGCGAGTGGCCTGATAACGCGAAAGACGAGGTCGCCGGAGCAAGGTGCGTTGCGCCACACGGGCCGGCCGTTGGATCTCGCAATCGTCGGTGAAGGCGCATTCGTACTCGGCGGCAATCCGACGCGCAACGGCGCGTTCGTGCGCGACACGCACGGCTTTCTCGCGAACGAGCAGGGAACGCGCGTTCAAGGCGTGCACGGCTTCGTGCGCGTGGCGCCTGATGGAACGCTGCTCGATCGGATTCCATTGCCGTATCGTTCGCAAATCGTAAGCGGAGCGCTCGAAGGCCCGAACGTCAACGCCGTCGGCGAGATGGTCGACGTGCTCGACGCGCAGCGCGCCTTCGAGACGGCGCAAAAAGCGCTCGGCGCAATCGACGAGACGCGCGCCAAAGCCGTCAACGAGCTTGCGAGGGTGCGATGAATCGCGCGCTGGTCGTTGCGGCATCCGGCATGGCTGCGCAGCAAATCCATCTCGACGTCGTCGCCGACAATCTCGCGAACGCCGATGTCGCCGGCTTCAAGCAGGCCGCGGCCGCGTTCACGAATATCAACGGCCTGGGCGTCATTCCGTCCGGGACGCATCCCGTTTTCGAACAAGGGAAGCTCGAGAAAAGCGGCGGTCCATTCGACGTCGCGATCGATGGCACCGGATTCTTCATCGTCACGAACGGCGCGCGCACTGCCTATACGCGCAACGGCGAGTTTCACCGTGCACCGAATGGCGCGCTCGAAACAAGCGACGGTTGGCGCGTGCCCGGCGTGCGCATTCCGCACGACGCGACGAGCGTCAGCGTCGACCCGGACGGTCGCGTGCATTGCGAGCGCGCGCGTGGTAGTAAGTCCGATTGCGGGCGCATCGTGCTCAGCATGTTCGCCGCACCCGAGGCTCTCGAACCGATCGGCAGCGCACGCTTTACAACAACGCAGCGTTCGGGTTCGCCTGTCCGCGTGCTTCCGGGTGGCGAGCACGGACCCAAGATCGCGTTCGGGGTGCTCGAGCGTTCGAACGTCTCGATCATCGGCTCGATGATGGAAATTCTCTCCGCGCAGCGCGCGTACGAAGCTAACGCCAAAGGAGTTCAGGCTGCCGATGAGATGCAGCGAATCGCAAACAACCTGCACCGCACCTGAGGTGCAGCCGCGTGCAGCAAGCGTGTTTGAAGCGCTGCTGTTTACGCAAGTGCTCGAGCCGCTCACGAAGTCGCTTGGGCCGGTCGGAGAAATCGCGCTCGGTAGCGTCGCGCAACAGCCTGTTCATCCCGAAGCCGCGATGAATGCGGACGAGCGGGAACGGCATGTGCTCAAACTCTTTCCGGTCGTGTTCAAAATCGCGCATCGGGTCGCGCGCATCTGCCGCGTTCCAGATGAAGACGACCTCGTCGGCGATGGCGCGCTGGGCCTCGTGCGTGCACTCGATACCTACGACGCGAGTCGCGGGGTTTCGCTCGACCGCTACGCGCGCCACGTGATTCTCGGTGCGATGCTCAACGGCTTACGCCGCAAGGATCCGATTTCCGAACGCGCGCGGCGACGCGTCCGCGAAGGCGATCGTCTGCAAGCGGCGAGCGAAGCGCGAGGCGTACCGTTATCAGCACAGGAGCTGGAAGAAGCGGTACCCGGCATTTCGCGGGCGCGTGCGGCGGTCGAACGCGGACTTCCACTCTCGCTCGACGCACCGCTCCCGGCCGGCGCGCGTATGCGCATCGATTGGAGCAACGATCCCGCGCAGCTTTACGAAGGCATCGCGCGCGAACGCGCGGTGCACAGCGCGCTCGAGCGCCTCTCCTCGCGTCAGCGCGAAATCGTCGTGCAACATTATTTTTCCGATACGCCGCTACGCACGATCTCTGAGTCGCTGGCTGTCACACCACAACGCGTCTCGCAACTGCACTGCGCGGCACTGCATCGCATGCGCGCCGCTGTCATAGGAGAAGTTTGATGAACGATATCGCAAGCGTCACAAGCACCTCAGTTTCCGGCGGAGGACAAGCCCAAGCCACACGGCCGCTGGCACTCGCCGATCTCGCGAGTGAACGGAAAGAGAATCTGCCGCGCGATTACCCGCGCCAGCCGGGCGACACGATCGCGCTGAGCACGCAGGCCCGCGAGATCGAGGCCGGCCCTGCGAAGTATCCGCCCGCGCAGCCCGTCAGCGCCGGGGATCACAGCACGCGAAGCGCTCCAATCGGCGCCCGGCAAATCGGTGTCGACGCGAGCGGGAGCTACAAGCTGGACTGAGGAACGGCCCAGCGCGATGGGCGTGAAAAAAGCGGCGGCCGGCCTTACGACCGCCGGGCTTGTATTTATCGCCGGATGCGGTGGCGGTGGCGGACACCCGTCCGGCATCAGCGTGCCCCCACCGGTTCCGCTGCAAAATGCGAAGAAGATCTCGCTCAACCTTGTGATTCCGCGCTCGGCACCGGCCGTGCTCGAGCTGCCGGCGCAACCGCAGCCGTACGGAAAGCACCGTCGTGGTGCGCAATCGACGACGCGGGCTACGCCGAAGGTCGTTCGTAAACCGAAGTACATCAGCACGGCGGCGCTCAACGGCTCGATCGGCCTGTACGTCTATCAGGGCGCGCAGCTCGCGTCGAGCCAAACATTCACCGTCGGTCTGAGCAACACGAGCGATTTCGAATGCTACTTCGTGCCGCCGATTTATTCGTCGCTGGCATGCTACAACACGGTCAATATCTACGTGCCAGGCGGCAGCGATACGTTTTACGCCGCGACGTATGACTCGCAGCACCGCATGCTCTCGGTTACCCCGGGGCTTTACGGAACTTCGGCGTATGGAACGCCGCCGGCGCCGATCAGCATCCCGTCCTCCGGCGCGGTCTACATCCAGACGTATGGGATGGCTAGTTCGGTTGCGGCGCTCAGCCCGACGGCGTGTGTCAACGGATTCGGCACGAACTTCCTCTTCCAGGACGTCGACGGCTCGATCGTCACAGGACCGCTAGCCAACCCCGTGACGGTCAATGCCGGCACGTTTTCGATGATCTACGCGGGTACGAGCGTCGGTTCGTCCTACACATTTTACACCGCACCGGATCCCAACTACTGGATTTTATCTTCGCCGAGTTATCTGAGCGGCGAGACCGGCGCGCTTTTAGCAAGCGCGTCGGGCGGCAGCCTTCCGGTGAACTTCCCTGCGATCTATTCAGTGAATGAGACCGCCGTTGTTGCGTCTTCCAGCGGTCTCTACGCGCTGGGTCTCGTCGACGGCAGCTCGACGTCGTATCCGTGCGGTCAGGTTCCGCTGGCGTTGTACAACGCGTTTGGCTCGCCGGTGACGTTTACCAATCCGGTTTCGATGTCGCAGGACGGAAACAGCGCGATCGTCGTGCTCGACGACGCAGGCACGAATCCGATCGTCGACGTCATCCTCGCGAACGATTTGGTTATTGCTCCCGGCATTTACGTTCCGGTCGCGCAGACGACGCTTTCGAGCACCGGCGGACTCGATGTTGCCGCGACACCCAATCTGCAAGCCTACATCTTGAACTCCGACGGCACGATTCAACGCGTCGACTATTCGAATGCGGTCTTTTATGCGTTCCAGGACGGTGCGACGAACGACGGCGCGATCGCTACTAGCCTTAATGCGGCGGCCGGCAGCTCGATTACGTCGCTTTCGAGTGGCATATATGACTACGTTTTCGCGACGTCGGCTAACTCGGCGTTCATTTATGAGGTCGACGGGGCCAACACCGGATCGCCGTTCGGAAATCCGTTCGACCTCATCGGTCAAGGCGTCAGCAACATATATGCTACGTTCTCGTCCTACGTTGTGACGACGGCCGCCTCGTCGGACGAGACGAATTTGTACGCGTCGTTCCGCGCTTTCGACACACACATATCGCCCAGTAATGTGATCGTCGCATGTACGCTAAGCGACGGCGTGCCTTGCTTGGGAGAAACATTCGCTAACGCGAGCGGCAATAACCCCGGCGCCATCGGATCGCTGGCCACGATACCGAGCGTACCCGCTCTGCTCTTTAGCACCGGCAACGTGATTACCGGTTTGTACGAAACGAACACCGCAAACTCGTTCTCGTTCGGCACCACGTTCTCGCCGGTCGTCACTCGCATCGTTACGTCGCCTGACAGCATGTGGGCCGGGGCGCTCCAAGGCTCAACGTTCTCGTTCGCGTCAACTGCGACGCAGACACCCGTCGGATCGCAAGCCGGATCGGTCGCTGCGATCTGGGGCTTCCCTTTCTTCTAGCGAATTAGGTTCCCGATGGGTTCGCAAGGACGCTCGAGAGCAGGTTCGTTCCTCGCTCTCGGAGCGCTCGGCGTCGTCTTCGGAGACATCGCGACTAGCCCGCTCTACGCATTCGGGCAATGTTTTCTCGGCGCTAACGCGCCGAAACCAACGCCGGAAAATGTGCTGGCGATTACGTCGATGTTTTTCTGGACGCTGGTCGGCGTGGTCTGCATCAAGTACGCGACGTTTATCATGCGTGCCGATCATGACGGCGAAGGCGGCACGCTCGCGCTTCTCGGCTTGATCTACCCGACCGATCCGGTCAAAGCGGCCAAGCAGAAGCGTCTCCCATTTATCGCGCTGGTGATTCTGTTCGGGACGGCAGCCCTGTACGGCGACGGCATCATCACGCCCGCGATCTCGGTGCTGAGTGCGGTTGAGGGCATCGACGTCGCTACGCCGGGTGCGCTCCACATGGCGGTTCCGATTACGGTTGTGATCCTGATTGCGCTCTTCATGCTTCAGTCGCGCGGAACCGGCAAGATCGGCTTTCTGTTCGGCCCGGTGATGCTCGTGTGGTGCATCTCGTGCATGGCACTCGGAGTAAGCTCGATCGCGCACGATCCGGCGATTTTGGCGGGGCTGAATCCGCTGTACGCACTGCAGTTCGTGCTGCATCCGAGCCTGATGGTGATCGTCGTTTTGGGTGCGACGGTTTTGTGCATTTCCGGCGCGGAGGCGATGTACGCAGATCTCGGTCACTTCGGCATCAAGGCAATTCGCATCGCATGGTACACGGCGGTCTTTCCAGCGCTGGCGTTTGAGTATCTGGGTCAAGGAGCGCTGGCTCTTACGTCGCCAAAGGCTTTTGACTTCTACTCGATGGTCCCGCCGTGGGCAATCGTGCCGATGGTCATTCTCGCGACGGCAGCGACCGTTATCGCGTCGCAAGCGCTGATTTCGGGTGCCTTCTCGGTCACGCAACAAGCCGTGCAGCTTGGGTATCTTCCGCGATTGAGTGTCATCCATACATCGGACGAGCGAGCCGGCCAAATCTACATCCCGTTCGTGAACGTCGGGCTCGGCATCTTGTGCATCGTGCTCGTGATCGCGTTCAAGCATTCCGCAAACCTCGGCGACGCATACGGGCTGGCGGTGACCCTCACGATGATCTCGACGACGATCGCCTTCGCAGCTTTCACGCGTCGCGTCTGGCACTGGCGGTGGTGGCAAACGACCATCGTCACCGTTTTTTTCTTGTGTTTCGACGGTTCGTTCTTGGTTGGGAACATCTTCAAGATCCCGACCGGCGGTTGGATTCCGCTCACGATCGCTGCCGTGGTGTTCACGATCTTCGTCGTCTGGAACATCGGCCGCCGGCGGCAAGCACGTGCGTTCGAAGCGATGGGCGTTCCGGTCGAAGAATTTATGAAAGACCTCGACGCGCGTCCACCCACGAAGCTGGTTGGAACGGCGGTCTTTCTCACGGCACATCCGCAAGGGGTGCCCTATGCGCTGACGCATCAGTGGCTGCGCACGCACGTCACGTTCGAGACGGTCGTGCTCTTGACGATCATCTACGAGCGGCGGCCGTGGGTGCCGCAGGCCGAGCGCATTCAGCTCGAAGAACTGCGTCCGAAAAGCTTTTATCGCGTTACCGCGCACTACGGATTTATGGAGGCGCCCAAGACGGGAGAGATTCTCAACTTATGCCGCAGCAAAGCCAAGGATGACGTATTCAAAGATACGGTGTTCTATCTCGCTGATGCGACCATCGTACGCGGAGGGGAGGGTCACCGATTGATGACGTGGCAACGCATTATATTTGGGTGGATGGTGACGAACGCGCTCCCGATCGAAAGGGTGCTCGATATTCCTCCGGATCGCGTCGTCAAAATCGGCGTTGAGGTTCCCGTATGATCGGAAGCCGTTACTTCGAGGATTTCACGGTTGACGAATCGCTGATGTCGCCCGGCGTGACGCTGACCGAAGCGAGCATCATCGATTTCGCGTTCAAGTACGATCCGCAGCGTTTTCACATCAGCACGGAAGCTGCCGAGAAATCGCCGTACGGTGGTTTGATCGCGAGCGGTTTTCAAACGCTCACGTTTGCGTTCCGAATGTTCTTCCACATGGGTCTCATCAACGAAACCGGCTACGGCTCGCCCGGCATCGACGAGCTGCGATGGACGGAGCCGGTCCGGCCGGGCGATACGATTCGCACCAAAGTCACCGTCCTGGAAAAACGCGAATCGCGCTCGCGCAAGGACCGCGGCATCATGCGTCTCGGCTTTGTGGTCTACAATCAAAAAGATCAGGAAGTGATGACCTTCACGACCGTCGCGTTCATCGCACGAAGATCTTAACGCTCGGAAAGGCAGTGGATTCATGCAGTTGATCGTGTTGGTTGCTTTTGGGCTGATCGCGGCGGGCGTGTACTACATGCTCTGGCTGTGGACGAAGACCATGGGTGTGAAGGCGTCGCCGCTGCCGGCGGCCGGTGCGCTTGCCGTTATGGCGGTTGCGGTACTCGTCGACTCGTGCATGGTCATGGTTCCGTTCGGCCAGATAGACATCGTTACGTTCAATGGCGCGCTCACCGACCGTGTCCTGGAGCCGGGCTTGAACTTCAAGTGGCCGTTGATCAACGGTGTTTATGCGGTCAACACGCAAATGCGTGCGTTGAAAGTCACCGGCGATTCAGTCTTCACCAAAGATCTCCAAAATGCCGACAACGACTATGTCATAAATTTCTCGCTCGATGACAGCAAGCTCAGGGATATTGTCGCGCAATTCAAAGGTGACGACGGACGCGATACGAGCATTTCCGCGCGGCTTATCGAACCGCGCGCATCCTATTGGCTCAAGCAGATCGAACCCAACTACAACGCGGCCGTACTGCTTGCGAATCGTGCGCGCGTTGCGAACGATCTGCAGGCCGACTTAGATCGCGATCTCAAGCCGTACGGCGTTCGCATGGCGTTCGTTTCGCTTACCAATATCTCGTTTGGACCGAAATACCAGGAGGCCTCAGAAGCACGCGCTGCCGCCGAACAAGAGTATCAGCGCGAACTGACCGTCTTGAACACGAAGCGGGTGCTCGCGCAACAAGAGGTTACGACCGCCGACGGCGACCGCAAAGCGGAGCAGTTACGGCGCGAAGGACTTGGCACGGACCCGCGAATTGCTGCCGATCTTGTTTCGCTCACATTCATCGAGCACATGACCAAAGACAACGGCTGGGATGGTCGTGTTCCTCAAATGCTCGGCGGTGGCAGCGGCTTGATGAACCTCGACAACGGATCGGCTAAGTAGAGGTGCGGTCAAAGCCGACGAGCGTAAAACTTGTGTTCTTACTGCCGCCGGGGTTTTGAACGAGAACGCCCTTTTCAATGAGATCGGCGATATCTCGCGTTGCCGTCGGGAGCGAAGTCTTCGTGAGCGCCGCCCACTTTTTCGTCGTTAGCTTGCCTTCGAATTGATTCATGTAGCGATCCAGAACGCCACGCTGACGTTCTGAGAAGACAACGTTCGAGTGCTTTCGCCAAAACGCGTCGGAGCGCAATACCTCTTCAGCGACTCCGCGGGCTCGAGCAATTGCGCGGACGTACGAATCGAGGAACCAAAGAAGCCATTCGGTGACGTCGAGGTCTCCGTATTGCGTGCGCTCGAGAACCTCGTGATATCGGTCTTTGGTTTGATTAATCTCGCGAGACATGCTGAAGAAGCGACGGCCGGAACTCTCGTCGCGTGCGAGCGCTAAATCGGCGACGGCACGCGCGATTCGCCCGTTCCCATCGTCATACGGATGTATTGTCACGAACCAAAGATGCGCGATTGCGCTCACAATAAGTCCGTCTTGTGTTGACGGTGCGTTGAACCATGTGAGAAATGTATCGACTTCGGCGGAAACTCGATCAGCCGGAGGCGCTTCGAAGTGTACGATCGGAGCGTTTACGCGTCCGCTCACGACCTGCATTGGTCCCTCGGAATCATCGCGAAACGCACCGACGGTGATCGGTCGACGTCCATCCGAGTAAGGCAAAAGCCACCGATGCCACTGATGCAGCCGATCAGCGGTCAGCGTTTCGTTCCAGTGCAACGTCGCATCAAGAGTCATGTCGACGAGCCCTTGCGCTCGCGGGTCATGTACGTCAAGCGTCGCCGTCTCGATGTGCAGCCGCCGTGCGATGGATGATCGTACGGCGACTTTGCTGACGGGCTCGCCCTCGATTTCGGATGTTCCGGTTGCTTCCTCGGTGCGTGCCTCCAAATCGACCAGCTGCTGTTCGTAGAACCCAGCGCCGCTCATCATTCCAAGGAGGCTGCCTTGTTCGCGACGTGCTGCGCCGTGGGGCAAAAGCAGTTCTTCGGCCTTCCAGTGAAAGTGCGGCCAGTCTGGCCGCTCCCAAATATACGTTCTCTGCATATTGTGACGAGAATCGTATCATATTCTCGTCATAAAATGAAGAGAATCAAGGTCCGATTCTCGTCACCGAGTCATCGTTTGGTTGCCTTGCTCTACGCTATACCGCGGCGCTTTCGCACGATCGTCCCGGCTTCAGGCTTCGGCATTGCCTGCATTGACGGAACGCTGGGCGGACCCAGCTTAGTGAGCGCGGCTTCGACTTCGCGCAGCGCCGCCGCAGTCTGCGGCAGCGAGGGAACGCTCATGTTCGGAGGCTCACCGAAGCCGAATGCGCTCGTGAGATCGCCGCTCGTTTGACGGCGCCATGCCGAGAGATTCGGGACTTCGACACCGAAGCGTTTTTCGATCAACCGCAGACATGACGTGTGATCGAACGTCTCGCCGCACACATAACCACCGCGCGCGAATGGTGAGATGACCAAGCACGGCACGCGGAAACCCAGGCCGATCGGTGCGCCGTCAACGTACTCGCCCGCCGCGCCGGGCGGCGGCGTCGGTGGAACGACGTGATCGAAGAGCCCGTCGTTCTCGTCGTAAACGATGACGAATGCGGTCCGGGCCCACAGCTTCGGGTTCGACCAAAATGCTTCCAGAATTTGCCGCACGTAATCTTCGCCGGCGGCGGGCAGCATATCGGGATGCTCGCACAGTGCGTACGGTGGGACGATCCAGGTAACCGAGGGGAGATTCCCGCTGCGAATATCCGCAAGCATCGTATCGACCGAGCGCAACTTCACGCCGTTGTCGTAGAACGACGAAGTCTTCTCCGCGTCTTGGAACGGCGCGAAATTCATGACGACGTCGAGCCCGACCGGGTATTTCGCGTCGCCTTCCGGTCGATAGATGCGCCACGAGACGCCGGCTTTCTCGAGACGCTCGGGATATGTCGGCCACGTGTAGCGCTTGTGCTCGCTGTTGGTAGTCGCCGGCCCGCCGTTCTTACCGTCGGGGTCGATCGTCGCCGTCATCCAAAAATAGCGATTCGGATCGGTCGGGCCCATCACCGAACAATGGTAGCCGTCGCAGATCGTAAACGCATCGGCAAGCGCGTAATAGAACGGCAGATCCGCGCGCGTGTAGTAGCCCATCGTCAGCGGACCTTTTTCACCGTTGCTCTCGCGATGCGAGCTCACCCAGCCGTCGATCTTTCCGCCGTTCCAACTTTCGTGCAAGATCTTCCATGCGTGGCTGAGGTCGTAGAGTCGCTGTGCGTTCGTCGTTTTCGTGTCGAGATGAAACGGAAGAACGTACCCGCCCTTGGTGAGCTTGTCGGGTTGATAGAAAACCGGCCGCCCTTGCGGCAACTCGATTGCACGCGGATCGGCGAAGCCGCGCACGCCCGAAAGCGTACCGAAATAATGATCGAACGAGCGGTTTTCTTGCATCAGGAAAACGAGATGATCGATATCTGAAAGTTTCGACGACGCAGCTTCTGCAACGGCCGGCCGGATCCACTCGACCATCGGCGCAATCGCTGCAGCGGTTGTCGTCGTAAGAAAACGCGAACGCGGTATACGGCTCATGCGTGCGCCTTCGCTCCGCTTCACGGCGCGCCTCTCAGATGTTAAGTAGGTTTAAGGTGCGTCTTGTGAGTAGGGGCGCACGTTCGATTTCCGTTGGCAGCTGATTTCGCGCAAAGGGCCGCCGCACGCAAACAGTTGCGCCAATCTCGCGAAGTGTATCCAATGTCATCCTGAGCGTAGCGCGCGGCACGCGCGCGAAGTCGAAGGGCGGGCCGTGGTCGCGAGGGCCGCGCAACGATCTCAAAAGGCAGCGGGCACGATTGTGCCCTCAGCCCTGCGGGCGTCGTTTCGCAACCCGAAGCATTCGGGCGCGTCCTTCGACTTCGCGTTCCCGCGGAACGCTACGCTCAGGATGACACCGGGGTCGTGGTCGTCCCCAGCGGCGGCCCTTTGCGCGGAAGAGTTTCGCAGGCGATAATCGCACGTGCGCCAGGCGATCGTGCGCAGTTTTTTTCTACGTGCGCCCGGTGATCGTGCGCTACAAGCTCTCAACAATCGAGTCGAGTAGGCGTGCGAGATCGCCGGCGCGTGCGTTGCCGGCGGCGATCACCTCCTCGTGTGACGTGGGGAGGCCGACCATGTTCGTGATCACGCTGAAACCGAGGACGCGCATCTTCAGATAGCGTGCGCGAATCGTCTCGAGCACCGTCGACATGCCGACCACGTCGGCGAACGAGCGCAGCCAGCGGGCTTCGGCGTGCGTCTCGAACGCTGGCCCGACCAAACCCGCATACACGCCTTCGCGCAAACTGATGCCGAGCGATGCTGCGCGACGGCGCGCAAGCTCTGCAAGCTCGGGATCGTAGGCGCCCAGCATTTCGATGAACGGATTCGGATCGTCGGGACCGATGAGTGGACTCGTGCCCGTGAGATTGATCTGATCCGTGATCAGCATCAGGTCGGTCGCCTTGAAATTCGAATTCAAACCGCCGGATGCGTTGGTAAGAACGATCGTCTTTGCGCCGGCACTGTGAGCGAGATCGACTTGCGCCGTGACCTCGCGCGCGTTAAAGCCCTGATAGAGATGAAAGCGTCCGGAAAACGCAACCACGCGGCGCTTGTGCCACTCGCCGACGATCGCTTCACCCGCGTGACCGAGCAACGACGCGCGCGGAAGCCCCAGGTCCGCGTACGGAATCGTTTTCGCGTTGCGAAGCTGCTCCGCGACCAGACCCGAAAGCCCAGTTCCCAGAACGATCGCGAGATCGGCCTCCATCACGCCAGCAGATTCTTGCCGGTCATCTCGCTCGGAGTGCGCAAACCCATCAGCGGCAAGAGTGTCGGCGCTATGTCGCCCAGCTTTCCGCCATCGGCCAGCTTCCCAACCGACTGCTGCGAAACGATCACGAGCGGGACGGGGCTCGTCGTATGTGCGGTGAGCGGATTGCCGTCGGGATCGATCTTTTCTTCGGCGTTGCCGTGATCGGCCGTGATCACCAAAATGCCGTCGCGCGCAAGCACGCGTTGTTCGAGCCGTCCGAGCGAGACGTCGAGCGTCTCGACCGCGGAAACCGTCGCATCCCATACTCCGGTATGCCCGACCATGTCGGCATTCGCATAATTCATCACGATCACGTCATGGTGTTTGTGATCGAGATCGTCGATCGCTGCCGTCGTAATCTCGGCGGCCATCATCTCGGGCGCAAGATCGTACGTCGCGACTTTGCGATTCGAAGGGATCAGGATGCGATCTTCGTTTTCGAAGACGTCTTCGCGGCCGCCGTTGAAAAAGTACGTGACGTGCGCGTATTTTTCGGTTTCGGCGAGACGCAGCTGCCGCAGTCCGGCTTCCGCAACGATCTCGCCGAACGTCTGCGATTGCGGACGCGGACCGAAGAGCACGGGGTTCGGAAAATTCTCCTCGTACCTCGTCATCGTTGCAAAGATCAAATCTTTATAACGCAGCGCATCGAAGTGCGAGAACGACGGATCGGTGAACGCCATCGTAAGCTCGCGCGCCCGGTCGGGCCGGAAGTTGAAGAAGATCGCAGAGTCGCCGTCGCGGATCGGACGAATTGCGCCGATCAACGTCGGTTGGACGAACTCGTCGCTTTCATCGCGCGCATACGCGGCCTCGATTGCCATGCGCGCATTCGGCGCATTGAATGCGGCCTTGCCACGCGCCAGCGCTTCGTACGCACGCTCGACGCGATCCCAGCGCTTGTCGCGGTCCATCGCGTAGAAGCGTCCGGTCACCGTCGCAATCGCGTTCGGGCTTCCGACCTCTTCGAGACGTTTGCTCAAGCGATCGACGTACGTGAGCGCGGAACGCGGCGGCGTGTCGCGTCCGTCGAGAAAGGCGTGAATTTCGAAGGGGACTTTGGCGTTTGCCGCAGCGTCGATCAGCGCTTCGAGGTGCAACATCGAGCTGTGCACGCTGCCGTCCGAGAGAAGGCCGAGAAAATGGAGCGAACCGCCCGTTGATTGGACGTGCTCGATAGCTTCGTGCAGCACCGGATTCTTCGCGAAGCTGCCCTCGGCGATCGCGCTGTCGATGACGACGATGCCTTGCGGGACGACGCGTCCGCTGCCGATGTTGATGTGGCCGACCTCGCTGTTGCCCATGATGCCGTGCGGCAATCCGACTGCTTCACCGCTCGCTTCGAGCAGTGTGTGCGGATAGGTCGCGAGCAGGCGATGCCAATTCGGAAGCTCCGCGGCGGCGATCGCGTTACCGTGCATTTCGGTTCGCATGCCCCAGCCGTCGAGTACGGCAAGCACGAGCGGTCTGCGCGTCTCGCTCACGCAGCGACCGCCGAGTGCGCGTTACGGATCAGCTCGGAGAAGATCATGGCATCGAGGCTGGCGCCGCCAATCAGGCCGCCATCGATGTTCGGTTGCGCAATGAAGCCGGCGACGTTGCCGGGTTTCATGCTGCCGCCGTAGAGAATGCGTGCGTTGGCTAGCGTCGGGTCACAGAAACGAATCGCTCGCCATGACGTCGTCGGCTGTGCGCGGATCCTCGGCCAAGCCGCTGCCGATCGCCCAGATCGGCTCGTAGGCGAGAACGCAACGTTGCCGTCCTTCCGCGTCGATGCCGTCGAGCGCCGCGAGTATCTGACTGCACACGCGTTCCTTGGCGCGACCTTGCTCGTGCTCGGAGACCGACTCACCGACCGCGATGATCGGCGT
>CAVVBA010000008.1:0-40231 GCA_963746455.1 Vulcanimicrobiota bacterium
CAATCGTCACGCCGTGGTTTGGCGCCGATTTGATCGGCGGTGCCGAGCGCCTTGCATGGGATCTTTCGCAGGCGTTGGCTCGAACCGGTGTCGACGTCGACGTGCTCACGACATGTTGCCGTTCATTCCACGATGATTGGTCGGCAAACTATCATCGGCCCGGTATAACGAAAACCGGCGCCGTCACCGTACGCCGGTTCCGTGTGGATCCGCGCGATCGGGTTGCGTTTTCGCGCGCAAACTCGGCACTGCTCGCGTTGCGCCCCGACGAGTTTCGACGGGATCTCGCGCCGTTTCCGCCGGCAACGACGGAGCGTTCATCACACAGGGGATCCGGTCGTCGGCGCTCATGCGCGAACTTCGCGAACGCGGGCGCGAATACGAAGCGATCCTCTTTCTGCCGTATTTGTACACGACCACCGTTGAAGGGTTGCCACTGGTCGCCGATCGCGCTTTCTGATACCGTGTCTACACGATGAAGCGTACGCGTATCTGGATCCGATTCGCGAGGTGTTCCGTCAGGCGCGAGGATTGTTCTTCAATAGCGAAGGTGAGCTCAACGTTGCGGCCGCGCTATATGGGCCGTGGGTCCATGCGCGCTCGGCCGTCATCGGTCATGCAGTCGACGTCGGCGAGTTCAAAAGCGATGCGCCTCCGATCAAAGGGTTCGTCCCGCAACGCTCGCGTTATCTGCTTTTCCTTGGACGTGCCGATAAGACGAAGAATATCGACCTGGCGCTTGAAGCGTTCGCGCGCTTTCGCGATGAACGGCGAACGACGTCGCTGCAGTTGATCGTTGCTGGGCCGCACGCGCGCCCGGTAACGGACGTCGACGGCGTCGTCGACTTGGGCGCGGTGACGGAAGAGGGGAAGGCTGCGCTGCTTTCGCACGCGCGCGCAATCATCCAACCATCGACGAATGAGAGCTTCTCGCGTACGGTCTACGAGGCATGGCATCTCCGGCGCCCCGTCGTCGTGCACGCAGATTGCGTCGCGACGGCCGAACTCGTCGAGGCGAGTGGCGGTGGCTGGACTGCGCGAAGCATCGACGACTGGGCACAAGCATTCGCGTCGATAGACGAATCAAGCGACTCGGAAATCGACGGGATTGGCATGCGCGGACGGGCGGTCTCGCTTCGTTCGGGCTCATGGGATGACGTCGCAACGCGAGCTCTTGCTGCGATAACCGCTCGTCTTGCGGACCCGGCGGACCGACTCAATCAGATTGTTTCGCTTGAGCGACGAAGCGTAGGACGTGCTGCACAGCCGCGTTTCGATGACGCAATAAACATCGTCTCGATAGCTCCGATCCGAACGGTCGAGGATAGCAGCCGGTTACTCGAGATATTCGCTCTGGTTCGGAGTCGAGTGGACAACGCGCGTCTCCTCATAATGGACGAAGCCTGCTCGCCGGACGCGCGTTCCGATCTCGATCTGAGTGCTAGCAGTTTTGGAATTCGCGAGCACCTCGTATTTCTACACGGTGATGACGTTGACGGACGCTACGCCGCCTGGCGCGACGCTCACCTAGCCTGCGCATTCGGGGCGGCGTTAGAAGATCGAGAAGTCTTGAACCAAGCCATGTGGTTTGACGTTCCGGTCGTCGCGTTTGGAGACGATCCCGCGAGCGATGTCGTCGAGGCCACCGGAGTGATCTGCGATCGAACCGATCGGATGGCCGCCGCGGCGCTGCTCTGTCTTGTTGCCACGGATGGAAAACTCGGCGCGTCAATAGTGGCTGAACAACGGGTTCAACGCTCGCGTTCTAAAAACGCCGGGCAACCAGAATCAGTGTCGTTCCGAACGGAATCCGAACGCCGCGAGCAATAGCACGGCCTTCCAGTGCTGCCGCATTGTAGAGCATTTCATTTGCAAAGGCCGGGATCGGGCGCATGTCGGGGCTCGACCCGCGGCGCAGTTTCGCCGCCAATATGACCGGCGTTACGAAACTCGTGAAATAACTTCCGAAAAGCGGCTCGAAGCCTGCCTGCCGCAGCCACGGCTCGAAATCTTCTAGCCGATAGCGCCTCCGTGTCATGACAGTGTGGTCGAGATCTCGGCGCAAGTACTCAAATGCCGGCTCCGTAAAGAGCAAAAGACCTCCGGGGCAGAGAACGCGCGCGGCGTTCGACAGCACGGTAGGTTCGCTCTTAACCCACTCGTGATATAGAACGTTGAATATCGTGGCGACGTCGAAAGCGCCATCATCGAAGGGCAACTCTTCGGTGATGTCGGCGCAAACGAGCATTGCTGAGGGTACTTCCTTAGCGGCAAGTTCCAACGCGATCGGCGATAGATCGACGCCAACGATGAGCCGGGGACGCATCGAATCGAGCATGTGAAGATTCCCGCCCGGACCGCAGCCGATGTCGACCCAACGGCACGATGATGTCAAGCCATAACGACGCAAGAGGGAGAGCGCCAGTAACCGGCGCGCACGGTGCCACCAGTACGTTCGCTGACGGCTTGCCAGCATGCGATAGGCTTCAGGCAGCATAGTGAAAGAACGATATCCCCGAATGGTAATTAAAAAGCAGTCCGCTCTTTTCGACGTACTGGCGATTCTCGCCGTACTGACAGCGATGCTTGTAGCGAACTCGGACTGGATATTTACGCGGCCCGGGCTTTGGGATCCGTGGATATACTTTGGTTTTTTTCGGCACTACGACGTTCCGGGATACCTTGCTGGAAGAAAAGAGATTGCCCGTCTACCTTGGATCCTGGTGGGCTTCTTTGTCAACAAAACGACTACTCCGATAGCAGCGGCGTTTATTCTGCACGCCGGTGCATTTGCGCTGGGCTGCATCTACATTTACAGGACATCATCCCGACTCTTCGGACGTGCCGCCGCGGTCATCGTTTCACTATTCTATCTCACGTGGCAGCCGATTCACGGACCCGGAGGATGGGACTTCCACGACACGCTGGTCCCTGTGGTGTATCTGGCCGCCTATAATTCCCTCATTTCCGCCGCTTCCTCGAAGGCAAGCTCGTTCCGAAATTTTTTCGGATTTGGAACACTTTGTGCCTTAGCCGTGGATACGAACATCCTCACTGTACTCTTGTTTCCCGCATTGCTCGTTCGCGCGGCGCATTCCGTGCGGAGCTGGACGGTCGCAGGGAAAGAAAGATATGCGTGGTTCCGAGCGGCCATGGCTGGAACCATTCTCGGAGCCGTCTGGGCGACGGTCATCCTTGGTACGGTAAACGTGTTTTTTGGCCGCGGATTCTTCTTTTTCGACGTCCTTGCGTCGCGCTCAATGTTCCTGCTCGGCCATCTCGGCGTCGAAAGACAATGGTGGGAGCCATTCTCGAGTTTTTGGTGGCTGAACGAGGAGCACATGCCGATGTTCGGCGCTACGCTTGTGCTCGCTCTGGTCTGCGCAGTCTTCTCGTGGAAGCGATGGACTCCAAATATTCTCGCATCGAGCGTCGCATGCGCCTTATTGGAGTATGTTCTAACCTTTGGCATCTTTGCTGTCGCGCATGCATTTGGGCATCCGCTTTTGACGCCGTTCTACATGCTGATGCCCGCCGCGCTTCCAATGTTTGTCGCGATAGCGGCATTAATTTCCGTGACGTCCGAAACGCCAACAAACCGGCTCGCCGTCACCGGCCTAGTGATTTTTGCGGCATTCGCGTTCGGGCTCCAATTTGTCGGGCATTTTTCGATAAATCCGACATCGTTTGCGTGGCGCCCGGCGTTCTGGTACAACATGCCGCCGTTCATCGTCATGATCGCGGGGTTTCTTGCTGCCGCTCTGATCGCGAGAATTCAGATCCCGGCCCGTAGCACGCTCGCTCTCGCCGTACTCGCACTAGCACTTGGTCAAGTCAACGCGATATGGCCATTGAATTCAACCGAATGGATATCGTATAATTTTCGATCGCGTTGCCCGCTGAACCGTGCCCTGCTTTCAGCCATCGCGCAGTCAGACGCCGTACTTTTCCCGGTTGTACAAAGCGGGAAGCGCGTGCTTCCATGGTTCGATAAGCTGAGTTTCGTGGGTCCTTCAACTGTGTGCAGGCTAGCGACTTGGGAGTTGGGAGGCCCGCTTTTCGCGATGGGCTACGGCACATCGGATCTTGGATCTTGGGATGTCGAGGCGGCACCGGTGATCCCGAGGGCAGTCGTACAATCGCTAACCCCTGGCGTCGACACGATAGCCGTCATCAGTGGCGATGAAAAATATATCGCAATGATCCTCAGCCATTTGAGACGTTCAGACCGAGCGTGGCGGGAGTCGGCATCCTACCTTGTTGGCGAAGACGGAATGAAATTCGCTCTCCATCTCTTGTCGAGTCGCTAGCGACGCTCTACCTGCGTTACAATGAACTCAAAGTGAATGCCCGGGCGAACAACGTCTTTTCGAGCAATAAATCGAAGTCGCACGTTATTAATCGCCAAAGCGTCGTTGGCCGTGGTGATAGGGTCTCCGCCTGAAGCAAGAATAATGACCCGCTGGCCGGGAACGAGAAACGCAGCGTCATTACCCGGGAGCTGCGGAAACTTTTCGTTGATCAGGCTGTAGCCATAAAGGTAAGACGAGATAACATCCCGCTCTAGATTACTAAATTGATCGTTGGCGTTGAACCAGAATTTTGCGTTAGCCTCTGGGTTGTAGGTAGCCACAGCAGCAGAGGCTTCGAAAACAGCGAGGGTTCCTTGCTTATAAGATGGGTCAGCCGGGAATGCCATAGCAGTATTGCTCGCATTGCTAAAGCTGAGAAACGATAGCAAAGCAACCGAGGCAACAAAACCCGCTCGTCCGGCAAAGAGGTTGGCAGCTAAAATGAGTGCACCGACGATCGTCCACAGAATCGGATTGAGGTGACCTTGAAAAGCCGCCGCATCCGGCGTTACGATGTGGCACGCCGCGAGAAACCATGGTCCGATCGTCGCGATGAGAAATATCGACGCCAAGACACGTCGCGCTCGGTCAGTTGTGCCTTTGAGCGCTAACGATAACGAAGCTCCTATTGCGAGGAATGCAAACGGCAAAAGCGCGTTCGCATTGTAATCCTCTTGTAGGACGTAGAAATGATAGGACTGAAGCAGAGCAAAAATCGCAAACGAACCAACACTCATCGTGCTGGCGACGATCAATGAGGCAAAGTGGTCTCCCTCAGATTTGCGTGATCGTAGTCTAACAATGGTTCGCCCGATACTTCGAGCGACTACGAATAAACTGAACAACGCTGTCGCGGTTGGGAGCATCAACCACAGAGCCGTCCAGAGCCAATCGTTCAGCGGGACGTAATAGTGAAAACGGTACTTTGCCACCGGACCCAAGGCGGCGATTTGCGACGCCATGTACAGGAAGGGCCCACCGGTCGCCCAGTTCACAAAGCACAAGAATAGCGTTGCGGCTACGGCGCCGACTAAAAAATAACCACCTACCAAGAACAGAGGTCTTCGGGTTGTCAGGCGATTGAGCAACAGGAATGCGCAGATCTCCACGGGTGCGAACGCGATAAGAAGTATGTACAAAGACGAAGTGAAAATAATTGCGGCAGCCCATAGCATCGAAGCTAGCCGCCATCGCCCGCTGCTAGCGACACCCGTCATAGCGGCAAGGCTCCAGAAAATGCACGCGATTGATGGACCCTCGACGTAGTCCCAACCCAGCGCGTACAACAAATAGGAGTAGGTGCCGGCGAGAATCGCCGTACAAAAGGCCGCGAACCGATCTCCAAACAGATTCAAAACGGCGATGTAAATCGAGAAAGTGGCGACGTAAAATACGATGAAGTGCAAGATATACAGAGATGTCGCTGCGTCGAAAAATCTGTGAACAAGCCATCCCAGCTCGTTCCAGGGCACGCGTGCTGCATAGTACGTGCCAGAAAATTGGTGAAGAAATTCCGGCAAGTGGAGATGCAAGCCTGAATAAACCCAACGATCGATAAAAACGGGTTTGCTAAAAATCCACGTCTCGTTAAAGAGCGTAAGCAAAAACGGCAGGACGAAAATCCCTAGGACATCCCAAGGCACCTTGCGCGAGCCACGCGCTACCATAGACATCTGCAGAAGAAAACTCCCAGCGGCAAAATGCGAAGTTTGGTGAGCATTGACGGCTTTCCTCGAAAGCAAGAAGGGACCGCAACACGGCGCGCGCATAACTGTGAGTCGTGCAGCTTCCTCGCACTCTTGAAGGCCGTATCGACATTCTCGCCTGCCCTTCGTGCCGCAGCGATCTCGTGTGCGTTGAAACTGGCCTGTCGTGCATTAGCTGCAACGCATTTTATGCCGTCGAGAATCGCAAGGTCTATTTCTCACGCCCCCCGGAGCTTCATCAAACCGCCGCGAGCGACATCAAACACTACTTACGTTCAAAGCTTGGAGCGAAATATAACGATGCAGTTCGTCTGCTCGGGCCTGGCTATCAGGTAAACAAACGAAGGCTGCTCATTGAAAATGTTGACCCAGGGCGAAAAGTGGTCGTCGATCTCGGGTCAGGAACAGAGCGAATTGATAGCAGCGTCATAACAGTTGATTTGTTTGATTATCCCGAAGTGGATGTTGTCTGCGACCTACAGGCGCTACCTTTTCGAAACGACAGCGTCGATGCGTTTATAACGACGTCCGTGTTGGAGCATCTCGAAAATGTTCCGGAGTTGATTCGTAAGACGTTTAACTGCACGCGGGCGGGTGGCTTAGCCATACACTCATTCCCGTTCTTATATCCATTTCACGAAGCCCCGTACGATTTCGTACGCTACACGCACATGGGTGCGGCTTCGTTATTTAAAGAGTGGACCGTCCGCCGCTTATTCAACGCGGCTGGTCCGGTGACGACTTTCAACGTACTTGCGGTTGAGTTCTTATCGTCGCTGCTCTCATTTGGAAATGGCACGATCAAAGAGGCTATTCATCTGGGACTTGGTGCGTTGCTCTCCCCGTTGAAGTACCTCGATCTCCTATTCATCAACCGTCCGCAATTTCTGGCTATGTCCGCCATACTATGCGTAGTTGCGGAAAAGCCAGAGCGTAGCCTCTCACAATCGTCTTGAAATACGCGAATAAAATTGGCAGCCTGCTAATTCTGTCCACGGTGACTCTCCTGTCATTATTTGCCGGTGAACTGATGTTCCGCGCGATCGACGGATACGAGCTAACCTCACCGAATCTGGTCTCGAGGCGCCCGCCGCCGCTTCCCGATCCACGATTTGTAGCACTCGCCGCCCAATATGCAAACGAAATCCGGCTCGACTCGGATTTCCGCTCCGAATGGTTCGTTTCCGATTTCCCGTCGATTGAATCGATTGTGCTTCAACGCCACCAGCTGGATCATTCTCTGCCTGAAGATTGGGTGCGTGCGGTCAATCAGACGTCGAACCAACTCAATAAAGAAGAGCTGCGATATATATATAACGACGATCTGGTCAAGAAGGCTTGCAGCAGTGGGCGTTATCCGTCACCGTTGGATGTTTTTAAGAACGACCCAGGGTTTGTCTATACATTTAAAAGTCCGGACGATACCACGGATCCAGCGTTTCGGTTCGACCCTCACTGGGATCTTGGCAGTTTTGTGCCCAACAATTTTGGCTTTCGCGGCGACGACCTCGCGTTTGCGAAGCCCGCCGGAACGATTAGAGTTGCATTTCTTGGGCAGTCGAACACGCAGGACGGTTGGCCCAATTTCGTCGGCTTGTATCTCAACAAATGGGCCGCCGCCGTCGGACTCCATTCTAAGTTCGAAATCATTAATGCCGGCAGAGCCGGCGTTGGAATTAAGGGCGTTGCGCGCATCATGCGATACGAGGTCGCGCCCCTTCGGCCGGATATCGTGGTCGTGTATGTAGGCGCAACGCAACTGCGCGCGGAGGACGTCCTCACAGCACCCGCTGCGAAGCGGACGCTTCGAGCGCGTGAGCGGAGCTCGGTCGAGCAGAGCCCTTTCATCGCCATTCTTGCGAAAGCCGATAAGTATTCAGCGCTGTTGAATCGTATAAGCCAGCTGACAGCTTCAAGTCGCGGCGTAGGGGAACCCGAAAAGCCGCCGCATAAATTACGTGTCGAGTTGTCAGATCCGGTTAAGCTGGATCAGCCCGGCCTTCCGTTTTCGCTCAATGAGGAAATTACCGAATTGCGGTACATCGAGCGGGCCACTCAAGCGATTCATGCTAAACTGTTTCTGACGTCATCGATCGTTGTGGCCCACGAGGGACTTAGGCTCGATTTGTCGCGTGACTATCGTATTTACGACGAGTTGAACAACGAATATTGGCCGCTAACGTATCGGGAAGTTCGTTCGGGTGCCGATTTCGAAAACCGAGCTTATCGCGAACTTAGCATGGAAGATCATCTGGGATTTCTCGAAATCGCCAAATATTTTCCGCAAGACCCCGCTTTGTTTGGCGATATGATTCACCTGATGGACAGCGGAATGAATCTCCAGGCCTGGATCGTGGCCGAAGAGCTGGCTCCGGTCATCCGCGAAAAAGTGAAGAAAGGCGAATGGCCGACGCAGCCAACAGCCGGACCACATGAAATAAATTGGGGAAACGAGATTCCAAAAAAGTTCGATCTGAGCGGCTGCAAAAAAATAGAGAGCTGAAATCAGAACTTCGAGTAATGGAAATTCAAGATGGTCGTGCCTTTTGTCAGGAGCAAAAGAGTCCCGAGCAGTGCAGCAACAACGATTATCGGCACAAGAAAAGTCCATTTTCGCACCGTCAAACTCCCATATAGCGCGGCCGGAGCGCGAGGATCGGTCGCTCGAAAGATACATAGAACGCCGATGTGAAGGTGCATAGAACGACGAGAAACAGCAACCCTTCCATAACGGTTCCCATGCGAGGAAACGCTGCGGCGATCAGCTCGATGAGAATGATATGAAAGAGGTACGTAGAGTAAGATATTCGCCCAAGCCAAAAACCGAACTGCGCGACGATCGAGTGCCGCCAGAGCAGCGTCTCGCAGCGCAAGGCGAAAAGAATCAGGGCGCTGCCGAATAACGCCGCCGCAAAGGGAAAAATCTGCTCTGCTATGGGATCTCCGGTCGCGGCAATATGATCGAGCAAGACAGCCGAAAGTGCGGTCATGGCGGCAGCCGCGAACGCAAGGCTCCAAATAGGGATATTGCCGAGCCAGTGACGCTTGAAGCCCTCGACCCCCAAGTAAAGTAGAAAACCGTAACCGATTGAATCGACGCGGAAGACGACGACTCGCCGAACCGCGCCGCCCCAATCATGAACGTCGCCGAACAAGATTCGTGCGGCAGCGACCGCCACACAGAACACTATTGCGAATGCGAGCGCGAAGCGCACATTTCGGCGGCCGACAAGAAGCGCCGTCGCCATCAGCAGTGCTGGAAAAGTGACGTAGAACCATTCTTCTACTGACAGGCTCCACGCGATCGCGAAATAATCATTTGCATTGCTCTGTCGAACGAGATTTTGAACGTAAAATAGGTAACGAACGAAATCCCACGTGCGGATTTGCCGCGTCACCAGCGAGATCAAGACCAATGCCACGAGATACGGTGGAATGGTGCGCATCCAGCGGCGAACGATAAATGTTCCGAGATAACGCAGCCGCTCCGCATTGAGACAGAACAGAATCTGAGGCGCGAGCACATATCCGCTAAGGACGAAGAACACCTCGACTGCGAGGACCGCCACCGTCTCAGCTCGCTCGGGGAAGATTCCGCGGTACTCGAAGAAATGCGGTAGCGCCACGGACAACGCCGCTATGCCGCGCAGCATGTCGAGGCTTGCGACACGTCCTGCGAGCGTCGGCTGCGATGACTTACCCAGAGCGGAGCTCACGTTCTCCGTCGTCTTGTTCCATCACCGACCGAACGCAGTTCCTACAATCGACTGCAACAGGCCTGCGCTTATGATGGATGACGTCAGCCGATCGGTAGCGACTTGCCGGCTTTCCCCCGTGAGATGTCCGTAATCAAACGTAGTTAGGCCTTGACCGGCTATCGGAATGAAAGGAACTCCTTTCGGTACGCGAGAGCTCGTCAGCTTCTCGATGGTCCTATATAATTTGATGTCGCTGATTCGCCTAGATCGATATGGTGATGTCGCATATGGAACGAGCGTGACAATTGTGCGAAGCGATTCTGTCGCGGCGACGTTCCGCAGCTGTGGCGGAATTGCGATCGTTGAGATTGATTGTGACCAAGGCAGTTCACCTGACCGTCCTGTCATGACTGGAGCGGTCGCAAGTCTTCCTGAAGATGGGAATATTTCGCCCGACTCTGGCCGGTAGTAAAAATCGCAGTCTCCGGTGCGCCAGTCGAGAATCACAGTGGGCGCCAGGAATCTCGTGCTGCTTACAGTTTGATGCTCGTAGTTAATGAGCGGGAGCTGCCCATCAAGGACCCAATCAAATGCGAATTTGAACCAGATTGCTGATACCTTGAAAAGCGCTTGGAATCTGTCGCTCTTTTCCGTTTCTAGTGAGCAAGGCGTAAGATAACTAGCAGGATACGCGTATGCGTCACCGATGAGCGCTTTCTTTGCGAGGCCTAAGTGCATTAGCAGATCGGAATCGAACGTAAAGGTCTCGCCGCACCCGAGGCCGAGGTTAAAAACGTGTACGCGCCGTTTTGCCTCGGCGGACAGAACGCTACTCATTTCTCCCGCCGATATTCCAAATTGCATATGGGAAGAACCGAGCAGCAACACCTTCGCCTCACGCACCTGATTGTCTATTCCGAAGAGATTCCAGTAATACACGAGATGCGCACCGTTCGCGCCGACACCCGAGTATTCTGCAACGAACTCTTTGCCAGGTATCGGAAATGGAGGTTTGGCCGGGAGTTGAGTTGAGCCGATTCTCGTCAAAACGACGAATGGCACGAAGACGACGATGATCCCGAGTACGAGAGTCGTAAGGAAAAAGGACCGAAAGCGCATCAGCATCGATCAGAACTTGAAGTAGATGAACACTTTATTAGGTGAATAAACAACGATATCGACCAGGAGAAGAACAGCTGTCGCTGCTCCGAGGTAGATGCCTAAGTGCCGGCGCGGAACCCGCGTGATCCAGAGTGGCGTCAACTGGTGCAGTACGGCTCCGAGGGCGATTAACAGAGGCACGAAGAGATAGTCGTGAATGGCAAGTGACGCGAAGCCATCTACGCCAAACATTCCTTGAAGAAAGGTGCTTGCATCCTCCAGGTTCGGAGCACGAAAAAAGACCCAGGCGACCGTCACCCACAACTGGGTGCACAACCACCAACTGGATCGTTGCCAAAAGCAGAGCCTTCGGCCTCGCAGCCCCAACAGGCGCTCAGCTCCAAGAGCAGCGCCGTGCATCGCGCCCCAAACGACAAAGGTCCAGCCGGCGCCATGCCAGAGGCCGCCTAAGAGCATCGTTATGAATGCATTGATCGCTGCTCGAACATCGCCGCGCCGTCCGCCTCCGAGCGGTATATAGAGATAGTCGCGTAGCCAAAAAGACAACGTGCGGTGCCACCTTCGCCAGAAATCCTGCACCGTTCCGGCCAGTAGTGGAGCGCGAAAGTTTGGCGGAAGACGATAGCCGAGGACACGAGCCATTCCAAGTGCCATTAAACTGTACCCGGCAAAATCGCTATAAATTTGCGCGTAGTAAAGCATTGCCGTTGCCCAATGATCGGCGACCGTCAGCGCGAAGGGCGGGTTTGCCTCCCAAAGCGGATCCATCGCTTGGGCAAGGTTGTTTCCGACGACCGCCTTTAAAAAGAATCCAACAACGAAGAAGTGTATGCCAAAGGCAAGATCACCTGGGACGCGCCGCGTTTTCCCGAGTTGTGGTGCCAGCTGCCAAGTACGAACGATCGGACCGGCGATCAGATGCGGAAAGAAGGTGAGATAGAACAGATACTTTCTTCCGGGCAACTCGTGCACGCGTTGCTTTGCGTCATCGACGAGATAACTGATTAGGTGAAACGTATAAAACGAGATCGCTAGCGGTATCCCGAACTCCGGTAGACTTATGTGAAACGGAAAGATGCGATCAACGTTCGACGTAAAAAAATCTGCGTATTTGAAGAAACCGAGAACGCCAAGGTCGAACGCGATTGCTCCAACGATGATGGTGCGTTTAAACGCTTTTACTTGGGTGGCAACTCGAACCGCCACGAAGTTCATCCCGGCCACGGTGAGAAATAGCCCGAGTGAAAACAAGCCCCACGAGGCTAGAACTATCAAGCTAAACGCAATAATCGTCCATTCTTTCAGAGCTGGCCATCGACCCAATGCTCGGGCGAGCATGAACAGGCCGAAGAAGAGCACCAGAAAGAGAATGTCTGTGTAAAGCAATCGTCTAGCGTCGCTACTTGGCGGTTAGGGCTTCACTGCTCATTGTTCCAACGGTGCGGAAGCACCGATTCGACATGCGTTAGCCATTGCTGAGAAGGCCAAGGTCGTGCCCGGAATCGATGGCAGAACGGACGCATCGACGGCGAACACGCGCGACCACCCGAAGGGTCTACCGAGCACGTCGGTATCCAGCGGATCTGAAGGTCGCGCTCGCATCGGAAACGACGCGCCACAGTGCGTTCCGGATCCCGGCTCCGAGAACTGAATCATCGGGTACATGAAGATCGAGTTGAATGCGAAGCCCTCACGGAAGAGGTGCTTTGCGGTTCGCCGCGCCGCAGCACGTGCCGTTTCGGAGCGCCGCACGTCGATCTGAAGCGCAGAACGTCCCGAGCCATCCGGCTCCTTCAAGCACAACTCGACGGCGGATGAATCATCGGAATGCATTCCGCACCACGCGGCCATGAGACGGCGAAGCAATGGTTTTCCAATCGCCTGGCCCATCGAACTACGAATCCCCGGTATCGGCATACCTTTGAGCATTAGCGCGTTCATTGGGATGACTTGTAGATGCGTCCAATGATCCGAGACATCCGGAAATTTCGCTTCGATGAACACAGAGGCCATCGTCACCGAAGGGTGCTCGATTGCCGTGTCCGCGGCCTTGTAGCGAAGAATCGGGACGACGAACTTCTGGCTCTCTTTTAGCGTGACGACTTGATCGAACATCTTGCGAGAGCGAAGCAAAATGCGTGTCGTGTTGATCGGGCCGGCCGCGAGAAATACTGCGTCGAACGCTTCTTTTCGGCGGCCGCCGGTGGACGTGTCGACAAGCTCAGCCGTAACCTTGCCGTCGACTTCGGCAAGGGACTCGACGAAAATGCCAGGCTGATACCGCGCGCGTCCTGAGCTTCACGAGCGCGTCGAGTAGCGGCTCCGTCGAGAAGATCGAACCGCGCACGCATCCGGTGAAACAGTAGCCGCATCCGTTACATGCAAGCGCTCCCGGAGCATCCTCGGTATGAATCGCGAGACGAGCTCGGCCGTAGAGGATGCCGCGCTGTGCGAGTCCCGCGCCGATGCGGCGCAGATCGTCGAGCAACGCAGAACCTTGCGGGCCGGGATCGATGTCGCCGAGCTTTATCCTTGTACGTCGGAAACGCAGCATCAAGCGTGCCTTCGCCACCCGAAAGTGGAATGAGCTTTGCCGCTCCGCGGAAGTATGGCTCCATGGCGCTGCGCGTGACCGGCCAATCGGAGATGTCGCAAGCTGTCTGGCGCTAGAACAGCGGCCCCCCAGATATTTGAGTATCCGGCCTTAGCGAAGGTCGGATACGGTAGGCGGTGGCTTTCGCCGCTTATGGTTGGTGCGAAACTGCGGTCGCTGGCATAAATGTACTCAGACCCGAAATGCACTTTTTTCGGGCAATGTATGCCGGCCGAGCGTCGGGTTTTCATCGAGTAGACGAAAGTCTTCGGCCGGCCACGCATCTGTCGGCAGATCGCGCAGCTTTCGCGACGATGCCTGCGCGACGCGACGTCCAGCGTTTCGCCGACATCGAGGATCGTAATGGCTACGCCGCGCGATGCAAGCGCATGGGCGGCGGCGATTCCGGAAAAGCCGCTCCCGACGACGGCTACGTTCACGGACGTCGTTCTTGGAAGAAACCTCTGATGACGTCGACGTTCGCGAGCACCTGGTCTTCGCGATAGCCGGGATACGTGGGGAGATAGATCAAGCGGCGCTCGGCAAGCGCGGCATTCGGGCAGTCTCGTGCGTACTCCGCAAAGCATGCCATATCAGCGCAATTGCGGTGGTGACTTACCTGAACGTCGCGAAGCTTCTCCGTCATGTAGAGCGCGAGCGCTTCCCGGTTCTCGACTTGAATCGGATAGTAGAAATAGATGTGCGATCCATCCGTGCGTAGCGGTGGCAGCACGACACCGGGCAGATCGCGCAGGCCTGCGTCGTAGATTTTTGCCTTGGCAATCCGCTCTTGCGTGTGTCGCTCGACGCGATCGAGCTGGGAGCCGAATCAAGTCGGCTTGCGCCCCGGACATGCGGTACGCGTACCGAGCTGGAAACTGCTTGTACGATACCGGCTTGCTGTCCGTCTCGAGCTTGTTGTTGAAGAAGTTCATGCCGCGGAGCGACGCGTGCCGGAAAAGCCAATACACGCCAAGCTCGAAGGCCGGCTTGAACGTTGCAATATCGAATGCGGCACCCTTTGCCATCTTGCTCATCAAGGCGCGCTTCGGATATGTCGGCAGCTCTTTGAGATCCTTTGCGAATACGGTCGGCGAGCTCGCGATGCGGCGTGATGACCGCCCCACCGACGAAGCTCGTGACGTTCTTGAGCAGGCCGAAGCTGAAGATTCCGCCGTCGCTCATCGTCCCGGCGAGTTTTCCGTCGTGCTTGGCGCCGAACGCTTGCGCCGCATCTTCGATGACCGGAATCCCTTGCGCGCGACATGCGTCGAGGATCGGATCGATATTGCAGATCAATCCGTAGAAGTGCGTCACCATGACGGCGCCGATGTTTTGTTCGCTTGCGAGCAGCTTGAGCACTTGGCCCGCATCGATGTTGCAGCTGCCGCCGGGCTCGATGTCGGCGAACAGCGGAACGCCGCCCGCGCATAGCACCATGTTCACGACGTCGGAAATCGTGTACGGGGAGAGAATGACTTTCTGTCCCGGTTGGATCAGGTTCTTGAGCGCGAGATAGATTCCGACCCGCGCCATCGGCGCAGCAACTGCTATGCGGCCTGGGTACATCTGCTTCAAGACGCGTGCTCGAGGTCTGCGGTGCCGCTGCCCTCGTACCGATAGCCCGTCAACGCCGAAAGCAGCCCGCTGCCATAGGCAGTCGCCGTCGTATAGAGGCGCGAGCGCGGCTGCGGAGCGCTAAACACGATCGGGGACCTTTGCGTCGGCGAGGATGTCTTCGCGACTCACGCGATGATAGCGGATCGCTCCTTCGTACGGAACGTCTTTCATGACGTCAACGAGTCGACGAAGCGCGAAGAGATTCCAGACGATTTTCTTGACCATCCAATTCCGATGCGGCCGGTTTTCCTTGTAGACGACCGGCACTTCGATCAGACGCTTACGCGCGCGGATTGATCGCATGACGAGCTCGGTATCGAATTGACCGCGATCGAGCCGGCAGATCTCGATGATGTGTTGCGAGATTGGCGCGGTTGAGGAATTTCGGACCGTGCGTATCCGTGCCGGAGAAACCCAAGCAGCGCTTGCAGCAAGCCGTTGAGGCAGCAGCTCAAGAAGCGGCGGTACGATGTTTGAAAGTTCAGCGTCGGATCCGAGCGTTTCGATCCGAGAAAAATATCGTACGAATCGCGGCGTTCCCACGCCCAGGCGAGGAACGGCAGATCCCATTGCTCGATGTCGAGCAAGAATGCAAACGGGGTCGTCGCGGTCGTGAGACCGGCGCGCAATGCAGCGCCGTAGTTCGGTTCGGGAAGATTGACAACGCGCGAAAGCGGCCAGCGTGCGATCGCCTCTTGAATCTTTTGCGGCGTCGAATCCGTGCTGCCGTTGTCGACGATGATGAAAAGCCACTTCCCCGCGCCGGCGCAGTCGTCGAAGAACGCGGCAAGCGTCGCAAGGTTCTCGGAAATGATCGATTCCTCGTTGAGCACGGGAATAACGATCGAGACCAGCGCTTGCAGCTCGCCGGGTGGTCGTGTGACGGTCGCCGAGAGGGTCTGGCTCACGCCGTTTTCTTTACGGCCATGGCTTCGCGAAACCATGCCCACGTGCGGGCCAAGCCCGTCGCGCACAGGCGTCTGCGGGTCGTAGCCGAGGGTCGCGCCGGGCCTTCGTGATGTCGCACCAGGTGTGGCGCAGCTCACCGGCGCGAAAATCCTTCATAGCGAACCGAGAGCGGAAAATCGCTTCCGACAACCTCCTTGATCAGCGCGAGCAGCTCGTTGATGCTCGTCGGTTTCCCGTGCCGAGCTGGAAGACCCCACTGCCCCGGATTTCATCGCGAGCAAAATCCCCTCGCAAAGATCTTCTACGAAAACATAATCGCGCGTCTGCGAGCCGTCGCCGTAGACGACAAGCTCCTCTCGGCCAGAATCCGTTTGAAGAAATGCGCGACGACGCTGCCTTTGTTATACGAGCGCGGACCATAGACGTTCGAGAAGCGCAAGCTCGTTGCGGAGAAACCGTAAGCTCCGGCAAACGCCGAGCAGTAGCCCTCGGCCGCAAGCTTGCTCGCTCCATATGGCGCAAGCGGCGCGGCGGCGATCTCTTCATGCGCCGGCGGCTCGATTTCTCCGAGGATCGCCCCGCCGGTCGACGCATTCACGATGCGCGTGACGCCGGCTTCACGCATGCGGCACAGAAGTTGAACGTGCCGAGAACGTTCGTGCGAAAGTTTTTCTCCGGATTTGCGATCGAGTCCATGACCCGCGTATCCGCCGCGAGATGGACCACGATGTCGATCGCCGGCGAGTGCTTTTTTGACGACGGTGCCGTCGCCGATGTCGCCGTGGACGACCTCGACGTCGAAACGGCTCGATGTCGCGTTTCGACCCGGTCGACTCATCATCGAGAACACGAATCGCACAGTCTTCGCGTTCCCGAAGCAATCTTGATGAGGTTGCTCCCGATGAAGCCGCAGCCCCCGGTTATGAGGACGCTCTTAAGGGGCTGCACTCGGTTACGGAGTTAAGCTATTTTCCATCGCGCGCGGCGCTTGCGCCTTGCCGTTGGAAGCTGCCGGCGCGCTCGCGCTCCACATCGACGTGCACGGAATCTTCGTGCGGTCGCAGCGATGCGCGTACTTGCGCGCGATGTCAGTAACTTCTTGCATCAGGCCAGCTTCGAGCGTAATCGGATCAAGTCCGAGTCCGAGCAAGCGCGCATTCTCGACGTGTAGATCGTTTTCGTCGGCTTCGTTGCGCGGATTCTTCACGAACGAAACCGGAGCACCCGTCATCTCGGAAACCATCTTCGCGAGGTCGCGAACCCGATGGCACTCCGTCATCTGATTCAAGATATTCACGCGCTCGCCACGCTGCGGCGGATTCATCACCGCAAGCTCGATGCAGCGAACCGTGTCTTGAATATTGATGAAGGCGCGCGTTTGTCCGCCGGTACCATGGACGGTCAGCGGATAGTTGAGCGCCGATTGCATCAGGAAGCGATTGAGAACGGTACCATAATCGCCGTCGTAGTCGAAGCGATTGATGAGACGCTCGTCCCGCTTCGTTTCCTCCGTTTGCGTTCCCCAGACGATGCCTTGGTGCAAGTCGGTGATCCGGAGCTTGTCGTTCTTTGCATAGAACGCGAAGAGCAGCTGGTCTTGCGTCTTCGTCATGTGGTAAATGCTGCCCGGATTCGGCGGATAGAGAATCTCTTGGCGAACCGTCTGCCCGTCGGGCGTATCGACCTTGACCGTCAAGTAGCCCTCGGGAATCTTCATGCCGGCCGTGCCGTAGCCATAGACGCCCATCGTGCCAAGGTGCACGAGATGAACGTCCAAGCCCGGATTCGACGATCGCCGCAAGCGTGTTGTTCGTCGCATTCAGATTGTTGCTGACGGTGTAGCGCTTGTGCCACGATGACTTCATCGAGTACGGTGCGGCGCGTTGTTCGCCGAAGTGCACGATGGCATCCGGCTGCCACTCTTCGATCAGCGTCAGCAGTCGATGATAGTTCTCGGCGATATCAAAACTGTGGAACGGAATCGTCTTTCCACTTACTTCGGCCCATGCTTCGAGCGCGCACGCCGGCGGAGTGATCGGCGTCAGCGATTCGATCTCCAGCTCGACGTCGATCTTGCGTCGCGAGAGATTGTCGACAATGATGACGTCATGCCCCTTGGCGGATAAATGTAAAGCCGAAGGCCAACCGCAGAAACCGTCGCCGCCTAGTACAATGATCCTCATCCGATCCTCATCTTATGTAGTGGTTCTGAGCAGACTAGCGGTACGCATCGGGTGCTCACTCGCTTGGAACCGCTGACCCGATTATTTCGCGGGCCTTTAGGGGGGAGCCTGTACCACGCAGCAACCACAGAATACCCCCTGGCAGACTGGCTACGATGATAAGGGCGCCGAACACGACTGAGACGGCAAGTGCGGAGGGCGCGGACACGCCGATCAGGCCGAACGACAAGACAAAAAAGCTCTCGCGAATGCCCCAGCCCGCAATCGAAATTGGCACGGTCTGCAAAACGTTCGCGAACGGTACAATAAGGAAACACTTTCCGAGATCCGCCGGCAGATGCAATCCTTGTGCGAGCGCAAATACCGCGAGCACGTTCAGCACCTGGACGGCGGCGCCGCATAACAATACAGGTAAACACACTCGCGGCGTGAGGACAACGGCTCGAAGGTCAGCAGAGATCGCCGCCAAACCGCGCACGACGCGAAGATGCCCGAACGTGGTCGACAGCTTATCCAGCACCATTAAGATCATCAAGCCGATATAGCCGATCGCCAAAATGACGATGAGAGCTAAAATGATCGTCGAGTTGTGAACGAGTGTCCCTAGGGCCGGCAACTCAGCCGTCACAATAATCAGAATGGCAAGCAGCCCTGTTAGACGGTCCGCAAGGACACTCGAAACGGCTATACGTGTCGTCAGGCCCGTCTTGCATGCAAGCCAAACGCGCACGACGTCACCGCCGACTCCAGCAGGAAGCGCTTGTCCGAAAAAGACGCCAATGAGACTCAGTGGGTAAGTGACGCGCATATTACGCGGAGCGTTCAACGCGGAAAGAATGAGTGTCCAGCGAATGGCGGCGACAACAGTTGATGCAATGATTGCCATCAAGGCTGCAAGAATGGCCTGCCGGTCTACGAGTGCGATCTGGCCGAAAACAGTTCCGATGGCGACGTGTCGCAGCGGAAACCACAGCAGCACTAGTGAAACAGCCAAGCGTAGCACGATATTGAGTAACGCCTTTACGCGGCGTGTCTGATGGCCGGGAATCATTCGCGGCGACGTGCAACGCGCACAAGCGTCGTCCCGAAAGGCATTGGAATGCCGCGACCAATGACCCACGCTTCGAGCATCGCGGCGCCCAGGAGTATTTCGTTTGTAAATCCAGGGATGGGACGCATATCCGCTGGTGCCTCCTCGCCACCCGGCTTCCCCCGCATGAATCTTTTCGCTGCAAGGATGATCGGAAACCCAAAACTTGTGAAATAGCTGCTGAAAAGCGTCTCGAACCCGGCAGATGCGAACCACGCATCGAAGTCGGCATGGCGATATCGGCGCTTTGTTAACGTGATGTCGTGGATCTCGCGCGTCATTGCATCAAAAGCCGGTTCGGTCAGCAAGACCAGTCCACCGGGACGTAGGATTCGCGCAGTTTCAGCAAGCACCGTTGCCTCACTCTCGACCCATTGATGACAAAGTACGCCGAAAATCGTCGCGACATCGAAAGCCCCGTCGTCGAGCGGAAGACCCCGGCTGATGTCGGCGCGAACGAGCCGCGCCGATTCGGGAATATTGCTCGCCGCGAGAGACAAGGCGATTTCCGAGACGTCAACGCCCACAATCAGGCTTGGATTTAGCGAATCGAGCATGTGTAGGTTGCCGCCCGGGCCGCATCCGATATCAATCCAACGGCAAGATTCCTTTAGGCCGTAGCGATACAATAACGTCGATGCCATCTTTCGTCGAGCGCGATGCCACCAGTACGTTTGCTGGCGAGCGGCCAACAGACGGTACGCCTCAGGCTGCACAGGTAGATTGAATGACCATAGGCAGAAGGCGCACGTTCCATAGAAATGTTGAACACATGACTAATCAAAGGACTACAAGACCTTCATGACTGCTCCTTCCTCATGAGTGTGGCGCGAGGTATTTCCGAATCAGCAACGCGAACAAAAAACGCTACCGCGATCGATCTCGGAATCCTAGCGCTGTTCCCGTTTGTTTTAACGGCTTGCAACAACACCTGGATATTCAGTATGCCTCGACTCGTAGACCCATGGATTTATTCTGGTCTGCACCTGCATCTACGAGTATTGGCTTCGCGATATTGGTTCACGTACTATCCCTCCCGCGAACCTTGGCTGTTATTTGGTTGGATAGCTCATCGGTTATTCGCTCCCGAAATCGCGCTTTATGTCTTACATTTTGTCGTCTTTTATGTTGCCGCTATCTCGCTTTACGTTGCGGTTCGTACTGTCTTCGCAAATCGAATTGCTGCCCTAACCAGCGCGTTGCTGTTTGCTACTCAATCGACGTTCCTAAGGGCGGCGGGCTGGGATTATGTCGACGGCTGCTTTACAGGCTGCATCCTCCTTAGCCTCGCGGCGCTATCAGGAGCGGCAGTTCGTGCACGGTGGCAGATCTGGGCCGTGGTGTGGGGTGGCGCAACTGCTGCCGTCGTTTCGCTCAACGCTCTGCTCGGCGTTCTCTTACCGGCGGAAGTTGTGGCGTTTCTTTTGCTCAATCGCACCGGCCAGCAACGTCCGATTGCGTCCGTGGCGCTCTACTTTTTGTGCGGAGCTATCGGAACGGTGATTGCAGTTGGGTGTCTAACGGGTTTGATCGGAGCCCCGTTTCTTTACTTCTACGGTCAACTTTTGAAGCTGACGGCGGTCGCGGATAACCGCTCGAAGTGGTTTCTGCCCCTTCAGGCTTGGGTGTGGGTGGAACCGTACCTCATCATGCCCGTTGCGGTCCTGGTGTATAGTCTTTCGGCTATTGTTCGGCGTACACGAACACAACCGCGTCTATTAGCGGTGTGCGCTTCTAACGCAACGGCATTTCTTACGTTCGCACTTCTCCAGGCCGCCCACATTTGGGTCTTACAGTTCGATGAGTACGTGATTGCTTTATTGCCGTTCACGTTTCTTGCTCTAGGTGGTTGCCTTGCTATAATGGCGAGTCGTTTCGACGAGAAGCAGGAGTGGGTTATCGCGTCTGCCGTGGCTGCAGTAGCGATTGCTCCCTGGATATTATCCGCGCTTCGTGTTATTGCGCCACCGCCAGGGCGCCTTGCGGGTTCAGTCGACGAAACGATACTCGTTGTTCTCGTGGTTCTCGTCCTGCTAGCTTCCCGACTGCCAGCAGTCGCGCAGTATCTCCTCACGATTGGAATCGTCTCGATTATAGGTTTTGGAAGTGTCAATTCCGGCTCGATGACATTTCCCGCCGATCCCTTCAATAAGGAGGCAACGTTGGCGGTCTTTCAGGCATCGAGCGAGATCGGCCAATACAACCCCGATGCAAGTGCGCGCTTCTGGTTCAACGGGCACGATCGTTTCGCGGAACTTGAAAAAGACATAAACTCGACGTATTTAGCAGCGTATACGAATATCAACGCGAGCTTTCCAAGTCTCGTTAACGAACAGGGCGCTCGTGCTACAATATTTCCTGGCGAGCGAATCATTATCCTAACATCCTCCGAGGATCCCATCTCGAAGGCTAATGCATCTCTTCTTGGTGAGCACGTTATTCTCGATCCCATTGCTTATCGGAAGATTCTTCGTCCAGGAATCGCATTTGCGTTCATTGCGGCCGACGCGAAATTTGATGCTCCAAAGAAACGAGATACGCTGGCCGTAGCCGGCAAGTGGCCGATCGTTGTGCGCACACCTGCGGAGAGTTGGGCGTATGGAAAAGTGCTTCCAATGCCGAGGTATGACGGACATGGTGACGTCAGAAATGGCATCGTGGCGATTCGCACGAAGCTGGCACAGGGCAATTTTTGGGTCGGCGTGCTCACCCGCGACGGAAAGGCGTTCCTAGCTCGCAGGGAACTTTCCGACTCAGACCTACAGAGTGATACAATTTTCGCAAACATCAATTTGAAGGACGCTGCCCTCATCGTAGTTCAAAACGGCCCGCGCGCAGAAAGGGGCCGCATCGATATTGAATCAGCGAGTGTACTGGTCCCGCTTGGGAAATAGAACGGATACGAACTGCGGATTTAAGCCTCGCAAACTAAGATCGAAAGTTGCTAGCTCAAGCTCACTTCGAACATCCAGCAAAATCAGTTCATTGCGGTCGACTGCCAAACAAACGAAGATGTCAGAAGCAATTTGCTGAGCGTCGTGAAGCCAGTTCGTCCTCACTTGCATTACGGTGGCTACTGATCCATCGAGAGTCAGTTTGCGCAATTTACCGCTCGGGCTTTCGGAGAAATAGAACGACGTGCCATCGAGGGAACGCCGGAGGCCGTGCAAGCCGACGTAGCCGGACGCCACGAGCTCGTAGGTGCCGTTTCGGTCGAAATGCCCAATGTCGCCTTGCCCAAGCGTAGTCACGTAACAGCCCCCATCATCGTCGGGATACGCCGAATTGAGGTGGCCGAGCTGATAATCGTTGGGGATATAGTGCTCGTGCACGGACATCGATGGCGTTAGCGAATAATTTATGCCATAGAGAGACTCAGGAAGTCGAAACCGACGTGTAACTTTTTTCGTCGCCAGATCCACCCACATTGCAGCGTCGGGACCTGCCGCCGAGACAAGGCACTCATTCGATCCTGTCGGCACGATGCTGTGAAGGCCGGCGAACCACAAATCGTCGACGCGGAATGGCGAATCTCTATCGAACTCGTCACCCTTGATCCGGTACTCTAGGCTCGGCAACGCGCACAGGAAACTGCTCGAGCACATCACGAGTTGCTTCCCCACGACAGTGGCTTGTTGAATTAACTCGCGACTGTCAATGCACCGGAGCATTTGCATTGTGACTCGATCCTTTGAGACACGCATTCGAAATCTTGTTAGCGCTCCGTGCAACGAATGCGACGTACTCGCGGAGGGAAGGCTTTCAAAAGGCGGCACGTCTTTGAGTCTGTCGCGGTTCGCGTAACGCTCCCTAAGAAACTCGGCTGAAGCTCTGGCGAGATCGAATCGGCGAGTGGAATGGCTGACTAGAAGTTCTAGATTGTCAAGCGCGACGGGCAACCGTGACAGCCCGGTTGCTCCCCGAGCAGATTCATGCGCGGGTGGAGTCACGTCGACGACGTTCACCCGTGTGGCCAATGCGCCTATCGCTATTTTTATTTGATCTATCTGTAGAACCGGAGCGCGTGAGTCTTTCGTTAGGGCGGTGCGAAAGACGACGAAGGCGGCGTTTTTGGGTACCTCGACCTCGATGTCTTGTGGAGCATCCTGCGCGGATACTTCTATCTCGTCTCCGAGATAGGATGCCATCGCGGTATCGACGCAACCCGCTCGAACGTCTCCATTAGTAACTTGCACGCGAAAGCGTGCGACAACAACACGGTCATGCTCTCGTAAGGGGTTGCTTTGGACCAGAGGAAAAACCACGCCGAAATGCCAGTCGTTCGGGGGCATCGAGACTCTTAGCGGTGCCTCATTGAGAAGAGTGGTGCCTTCTCTGAGCATTGGCGGTCTGAGAACCGTCGCAACGTCAGCTTCACGTTCATTCTCTAAGTGGATCTGATCGAAAAAGTTAGCCAAGGTATCGTCTTCTAGAGACAACGAAGTAAACGTAATTGTGAGCAGGTTCGACGCCCGTGCTGAGCCTCTTCCGGAATGGCGCCGGGGCGAATCCTGGCCGGTCGATGTTTCGACAGATCCTCTTCTCCGAAAGACGTTCGACCTGTTGCGAAGCAAGTGGAACGAAGTTCCGTTTACCGCTCAGGACCGAGTAACGACCTCGCAGCTCGAACATCTTGACGATGATGAGCTCCTGGCGAGGTGGACCCGCGGCTTCAACGAGCGAGCACGCTACTCCGAAGGCGGTTGGGCGCACCATCTTTACAGGGACGCGTTCCGCGGAAAGAAGGTTCTCGACGTCGGAAGCGGGCTCGGCTTCGACTCGATCTATTTCGCGGAGCACGGCGCGCGTGTGACTTTCGTCGACATTGTCCAATCGAATCTGCGCACCGTCGAACGACTGTGTAAGATCAAAGGTCTAAACGAAGTCGCATCATGCTACTTAGAAGACTTGCGCTCGATAGCGCCCTTGCCGAACGATTTCGATTTCATCTACGCTCAGGGATCGCTCATAAATGCACCGCTCGAGGTCACGCGCTTGGAGGTCGCCGCGTTGCTAGAACATCTTCCGGTCGGTGGACGGATTGTAATGCTGGGATACCCGAGAATAAGATGGGAACGCGATGGCAGGCTTCCGCACACGGAATGGGGCCGGGTTACCGATGGCGGCGCTCCTTGGATGGAGTGGCTCGACCTGGATAAGGTCATGTGGCTTCTGCAGCCCGCGCGATTCGAGGTCATTCTTTATTTTGAAACACATAATTCAGATTTCAATTGGTTCGATCTCGTTCGTGTTGATGGAACCTCGACGTGGCTCCCGAAGAAAATATCGAGCAAACACCAACAACCGGACGTACCCGCGCCCTCGGCAGCTTTACGATCGGAAATTTTGCAGAATGTCCAGCAGACGCAAGCCGATTGGGGCAGCTCAATTCGGCTGGACGAGAAAGGCGTTGCTATCAGGACAGGAGCCGCGCAGTGGTCGTATGCGTGCATATTTAGACTCGATCAGGCAGCCCTCGTCGATTCTAGCCTCTATTACTGGCTTGGTATTACAATATCAATTGCCGAGGGTGAGTTCGGAATTGGGTTCTTGAAGGACCAAGAACTTATTTACGAGCGCTTTGTGAAGGCGCCCGCCGAAGTCGAAGTGTTCCTTCCCCTGTTCGATCCGATGGCGGAGTGGCTAGTTTTACGAAATGCTTCGCCGTTCGGAATCTCGCAAGGAATCGTTAAATCAGCGCGCATTTTCTCTCAGCCGAAGTCACTTAAATAAGGCCGTGTGCTCGTTGCATCAAATTATCTAGATTATATCTTTGCGGTTTGTGGAACGTCACTTGCCGAGACAAGCTGATCGTAAATCCATCGATACGTCTTTTCCAACCCATCTTCGAGCGAGATGGTGGGCTCCCAATTGAAGACCTTTCTGATCAGCGAGTTGTCTGAGCTTCGGCCGCGAACACCCTTGGGCGCATCGAGCTTGTATGAGCGTTTCAGCTTGAGCCCTGCGATCTTCTCGACGATATCGACCATCTGGTTGATCGAAACAAGTTCGGCGGAGCCGAGATTGATTGGTTCGGCGAAATCGCCATCAGTCAGCATGTACGTACCGTGAACGCAATCGTCGATGTACATGAACGTGCGAGTTTGCTCGCCGTCGCCCCATATCTCGATCTCGTGTTTACCCGAAAGCTTCGCTGCGGCGACTTTGCGGCAGATCGCCGCAGGTGCTTTCTCGCGTCCACCATCCCACGTTCCGAACGGCCCGTAGACGTTGTGATAGCGCGCGACACGCGTCTGGACGCCGAAGTCTTCATAGAAATGTCGGCACATGCGTTCGGAGAAGAGCTTCTCCCAGCCGTATCCGTCTTCGGGCATCGCCGGATACGCATCGTCTTCTTTGAGCGGCGTGACATCGGCTTCGCGTTGCTTGTCGACGTTATACACGCATGCCGACGACGAAAAGAAATAACGCTTCACGCCAAGCATCGCGCGCGGCGCACAACAGATTGGTGTTGATCAGCACCGAGACCATGCAATTGGCGCGATGCGCTTCGATATATCCCATGCCGCCCATATCGGCGGCAAGGTTGATCACATAGTCGACGTTTCGCAGCGCGCGGCGGCAATCGTCCGGATTGCGAAGATCGAGGATTAGATTGTCGGCATCGGCGTGAACTTGGTACCATTCTTCGAGCGGTTTGACATCGACGCTGCGCACATGGGAAAAGCCACGCGCGAATGCTTCGCGCGCCATCCAGCCTCCGATGAATCCGCCGCCTCCGGCGATGAGAATCGAGCCGCCCTTCATGGACTTTGCGTGTTCCGAGGTTCGTAGTTCGTCTCCTCCGAACGACGCGATGATATGAACGTTTCCGTGATTGGTCTTGGTAAACTCGGAGCCCCCATGGCGGCGGTATTTGCAGCGAAGGGCCACAACGTTGTCGGCCTTGATATCAATCCCGCGTTCTTGGCGGCACTCGAGGCTGGGCGTGCTCCGGTTGAAGAGCCGCGCTTACAGGAAATGATCGATGCGGGGAAGTCGCGCTTACGTGTCAGCGCGGACTATGACCAGCTTTCCTCCGAGACTGAGATTACGTTTATTATCGTCCCGACACCGAGCGATTCGAGCGGGGCGTTTTCGAATGAATACGTTCTCGCGGCGATCGAAAAACTTGGCGCGGCATTGCGCAACAAAAAAAGCTATCACGTGGTTGTCGTAACCTCGACGGTGATGCCGGGCGCGACCGAAGGGTCGATTCGCCAAGCGTTGGAGCGGGCGTCGGGTCGCGCCGTTGGGCCGAATCTCGGCCTTGCGTACAACCCGGAGTTTATCGCCTTGGGTAGCGTCGTCAACAACATGCTCAATCCCGATTTTCTGCTTATCGGGGAGAGCGATGCGCGCGCGGGGCAAATGGTTGAATCCGTTTACGAAGCAGTATGTGAAAACAAGCCGCCGGCTCGTCGTATGAATTTCGTGAACGCCGAGCTCTCGAAGATATCGGTGAACACGTTCGTAACGACGAAGATCTCATATGCAAATATGTTGGCCGATATTTGCGACCGGCTGCCTGGCGCCGATGTCGAGATCGTGACGGCGGCGATCGGCTCGGATACGCGAATCGGACGCAAATATCTGCGCGGCGCGGTTGGCTACGGAGGCCCGTGCTTTCCGCGCGATAACGTAGCGTTCGCCACGCTCGCTACGGGCCTTGGAGCCAACGCGGATATTGCGCTCGCGACCGATACGATCAATCGCTATCAGATCGAACGACTGGCAAAAGCCGTGAAGATGCGCGTCTCGAAAGGTGCTTGTGTCGCTATTTTGGGGCTGTCGTACAAGCCGGACACGAGCGTGGTCGATGAGAGCCAAGGGGTTCAGTTGGCCTCTCGGCTGCACGATGACGGATTCGCGGTCACGATCCACGATCCAATGGCGGCCGGCGCCGCCCAACGGATTCTCGCGTCTAAGGTCGCTTACGCAGATTCGGCAGAGGAGGCTCTGCGAGATGCCGATATCGGTGTGCTCGTGACGCCGTGGCCGGAGTATACGAAACTTGCAAACCTTGCGCTTCAGAAGCAAGTTCCGGTGATCGATTGCTGGCGGATGCTTTCGAGCGGACAAGGTTCCGTGCTGCCAATTTGGATTGGGTACGGCGACCAGCCTAAAGACGCTCTGACGCGTTCGTAACGACGAGGTCGAAAACGCAGCCGTTGCCGACTAGGTTGTCGTGTAGCACGTAAAGGAGCTGTTCGGGCCGTATCTGCTCGATTAGATCGTAGCCCCCGGGCGACGGCCGCACGATTCCAACAAAACCGAAGTGCTCGAAGATCCACTCGAGAAAAACCTTTGGGTTGACGTCGGCGAATGCGAGCTGGCACCACGAATTGAACTCGAAGAGAACGAGAGAGCGCTGCGCGTTGATGAAGTCATATGCGCCCTTGAGGATCGAAAATTCGAAACCTTCGACGTCGATCTTTATGAAATCGACGCGTGGCAGCGAGAGGCGGTGTGCAACCTCCTCGACCGTAAGCATCGGAACCTCAACGCCATCAGGAGCGATGTGCCCGTAGGCCGACGCTTCAGCGAAGCGAACCGCGCCGATATGGTCGCCGATCGCGGCCTCGACGCACTCGACGTTAGATGCTGAATTCGTTGCAAGATTTTCTCTAAGACGAGCGGCGACGCCCGGAGCAGCTTCGACCGCAACGACGCGTCCCTTGGAGACGTGCCGGGAGAGGAAAAGTGTTTTCAGGCCGATGTTGGCCCCGATATCGAGACAGACTGCGTCTTCGTCGATGAATTGGTGGCAAAACGCCTGGAATTCCGGCTCGAAGCCGTCGCGCAGGCTCTTGAAATAGACGTCGTCAGCGGAGATGCCACGTATGGTGAAAGCGTAGCGGCCGAGACGAACGACCCTCGAGGGATGAGCTTTCGGCACCGGTGGTTTCGCCGGCCACGGCGAGGCCGGAATCAAGATGCTCGCAGTTTCGATCGTTACTGCGCTTACGCCTGATTTCGCTCCGTTCTCGATCACGATCGCCGAGGCCGTGCGAAGATCAAGATTCCCGAGCAATAATTCTCCATCAGATCGACTCTTGGCGAGCACGCTCCGGCAAATGAAATCCGTTCGATCGCGCGTCAGAACTCCAATCCAGGGTTCACCGGAAACGGATGTGGCTCGAACCCGCAAAATGGCATTCGATGCTCGCCGGGCGCGTGGTGGAATCGGAAGATACGCCGCATACGACCAGGGCGCGTCAGGCGTTTGAATTGCAATAGGGAATTTTCTGGCGCGTTTTCCCGGTACCAAGAAATCAATGCGATCGGCGTCGATAGTGATTTCATCGTAGTCGCTGAGATTATCTGGCGGCAATCAGCGACCGTTGTTCCATGAAAATCCCGGTTAGCGCGAAGTTGATCCGTCCGGGTGCCCAGATACGAAATTCGCAAACGTTCGCGCCATTCGTCGCGCGATCTGGGATGACGAACGACAGTGTCCGCTTCGCCGCGCCGGATTTGAACGGCCATATCGTGTCGCGCGCAAGAATCTGTCGCCCGAGATCGCAGCTGACATCGAGCGCGATCGGTTTTACGGACAACCCCGCGTCGACGTCGAGCTCGAAGGTTACATCGTAGTGCCCGGGCTCAAGCGAAATGTACGGACCGTACGCGATGACATCTGCGATCCCGAGCACGCTGCGGATGATCGAGCGATTTCCCGAGTTTGCAATCGCCCACTGCCCGGCTCTCCCAATTTCGAGGAGTTTGATGAAGTTGCTTTCGCTTGAGGAATCCGCAGATTTGCTCCCTTCATGCGGATCGACGGCAACAGATGAGATCTCTGCCTCGAGCAGTCCGGTTGAACGCATGCGCAGCGTGCCGATCTCAACGCCGTCGTCGATCTCCAAAATCGACGTACCCTCGCGTACTTCATCCATTGTGATCTCGTGATAGCCGTGAATTCCGCGCGGACCGATTGCGGCGATCGCGAGTCCGGATTCGAGCCCGCGCGTCTCGGCTGTACAACTCGCTCCGAACTTCAGGGTGACGCGCCTGCAGTCACCTAGCGGAATTCCATCGCCACTGAACACCATCCCGATAGAGTCCGATAACGACAGGATCGCGCCCGTCACCTTTGCGCCGGCCGGCCCCGGTTGCAAGTGCGGAAGTACATCGTTCTCGGCGAATTCTCGCTCGGGCAATTCGGCGGGTAGGCTGTCGATATGCTTGACGCTGACGGAAGTTAGTGCGAATCCGATCTTTCCCCCGGAGCGTACTTGGAACTCCAAGAGCCCCGTTTCCGGAGGTGGTACCTCTGCCCCGATGCTGAAACGGACGGTGCACTCCGATGAGCCGGTCCGCGTTGGTGTGACGTATGCGCGCCCTAGTACACGACGCCCCAAATTCGACGCGACGTATGCTCGTATGCTCTCGCCAGCAACTGGCGCATTGATGTCAAACCGGAACGTCGCCTCGTAGTGCCCTTCAGGCAGCCAGAAATACGGCCCGTAGGACAGGAGATCAGCTACGCCCGCACGCGCGTTGATCACGCGGCCGTCGCGTACGCCTGCCCGCCCAACCATCAAAAACGGTGCGCAATCGAACTCGCGAGCGGAGGCGTTCGGCGACTCCTCGATTTCTTCGAGGGTTGCCTTACGAACGGTCATCGCGATGCCGCCGGGAGTCCGCAAACGAAACTCGATGCGAGGCCAATCGGCGGCTTCACTGATTTGTGTCGAAATAAAAAAATCGAGCGGAACGATTCCGCTTGAGAGCACGTCGCGGCTGATTTCGCGATACGTGATTAGGCGCGAGTTGGAGACGACTTCTAGCGCGACGGGGCCCGAATTGGACATGAGGTATCGAACGTCTGCGATTTCGAGGGTAAGGCGATACGTCCGGGAATCCAAATCGAGATATGGGCCGTAGAAAACGTACCCCTCAGAATTGGGGATTGCGACGATGCCCGCCGGCAGTTTTTGTCCGGCTTGACCGGCGTAAAGCATCGCCAAGATGTCCGAATCGCGAAGGTCGGTCAAGAAACCCTGACGGATGTGCGTCGCCATCGGCGTAAGCGCGGCACCGATGTGATTGTTGAAGACGCCTTCGACCGAGTTATTGATCGAGTTGACGCCGATGAAGCGGCGCCGATGCACGGGCTCCGCGGCGAGGCGCTCGCGCTCGTGGCGCACGACGGTGCGAAACGCGCGCATCACGTTGCGAACGGCAGGATCCGTATCGAAGCTCCACACCTCTTGTGGGTCGCCGTCTTCGTTCCGTCCCCAATCGAACACGAAGATGGAGCATTCCGCACAGAGTTCGTCGCGCGTCGTCCACGTGCACCCTTGCGGTAGATCCGGCCCGAGCGCGCGGGTCTCTGCGTCAACGCGGATCGATTGCGTAAAGCCCAAGTCGAGCCACGCGCGGGCGAACCCTTGCAAAAGGCTTTTCTTCGTTCCAGACCATCCGAGCACCGTGTCACGCGGATAACTCGCGATGCTATCGACGAGAAACGGCAGTACATGGTTTGTCGGATAGTCGATGCGATTGAAACTTTCACCCGAATAGTCGAGCGTCGTCGGCGTTTCGAGTGGCTCTTGAATTGCTGCTCGAAGTGCCGCAAGATACGCGTGACCCGTATCGAGCTGGATCTCTTCAATCTTCTCACCCGCGAGGCCCCACGAATCGGCTTGTTCGGGAACGTCTGGCCGGGCCACGTTTTCAAAGAATATTTTTTGGTCATTTTGCGCGCCGCGCGGCCGATGAGCGGGCGTTACTTGCCGCGTGTGATCGCAGTGATAAGCGTAGAGATCGTCGACAATGTCGCCTACGGATCGACCGCAAAAGCGCCAGCCGTCGCGCAATATTCGAGTCGACATGCCAGCCGAGCAGCATCGACTCGTGAAAGCCGTGCATTCGGAATAAGTCTTCGCGAAGCATCAGCTGAAAATCGCCGGGCCCGTCATATCGGACATCGGGATGAAACGCATACACAATCTCGTTGAGGTGCAGCTCGCGCCCCCAAGAACCAAACGCCTCAATAGTCGCCCGCGCATTCATACGATCGACGCTTTCCCAAAGTGTCTCAGGGACTTCGAAGCGCGGCGAGTGATAGTACGCATCGCGGCAAGTCTCGTCGACGATCTCCGACAGCGATTTGCCGCGCCGCGGCACGAAAACCATGTCGGTATTCGTCGAAAGAATCCAACGGTTCTTGGGGTTCGAGCGACGGATGCCGACGTTGCGTGCAATCGGCTCAAGGCACTCGAGATGCGTCTGACGTGCGAAATCGCTCATGATGGCTCGGCCGCACGCGTAAGATGCGAAGTAGCCGCCGTCGCTTTCGCGGTGAGCGTGTCTTGGATCGCTTCCGGAAAGGTCGGAAAATCGTCGGGCGTGTTGTAGTCGACGAAGATGATCTCATCGGTTGGGTCGGTGAGAATTTCGGCCATGCAGTTGAGGCTAATCGCTGCGCGCTTGTGAAGGTTGTAACCGTACGAATCATTGCGGCCGTACAGAACGAGCGAAATCATCAGCGCGAAACGCTACTGAGCGATCCTACCGGTTGACCCTCGGGAATTTGATCGAGAACCTCGTCTTCGAATCGAATCGCGTCGGCGTGTTCGAGGCCATTATGTTTAAGCCAGGCATGATCGGAGACGAGATGCTTGCATCCGTCGAAATATGCATAGTAACGGTCCGCATACTTCGAATCTGCCTGCTGTGCCGCGACGACCAGCATTGGAGTGCGCGAAGGATCGGCTGCAAGGCGCTGCGCCTCAACCCTCAATTTGTAGGCAAGAACGGCTTCGTGCGGACGCGCGTCGAGCAACAGGGCACCCTTCTCGAGCCAAAGCGCGCGATCGCACTCCCGCAAGATGAATTCCAAATTGTGCGACACGACGAGAATCGTCACATGCTCGTCCCATAGCTGATCGATGCGCTCGCGACACTTGCGTGCAAAGGCTTCGTCGCCGACTGCCAGGACTTCGTCCAGGATGAGAATGTCCGGACGAAACTCAGTGGCGATCGCGAAACCGAGCCGCGCCGTCATGCCTGAGGAAAGCGTCTTGACCGGTTCGTCGCGATATTCACGCAACTCGGCGAAATCGAGAATCGAGTCGACATGCTCGCGCATGCGCCGGCGCTCGATACCAAGCAACAGTCCGTAGTAGACAATGTTGTCGACGAGCGAGAGCAACGGATCGAATCCGGCGCCGAGCTCGATAAGCGGAGCGATGGAACCGTCCGTCGAGGATGTCCCTTTTGTCGGCGCCAGAATGCCGCAAATGACTTTGAGCAGCGTCGTTTTTCCTGATCCATTCTCGCCGATGATGCCGATTTTCTCGCCGGCCCTGACGCCAAAGCTTACGTTGTCGAGGACACGCCGGCGGTTAGGCTTCTGATGCCGTCCTCTCACGAGGTTGAAGACGAAACGCTTGAAGTCGTAGTGGAACTCTTCTTGCGTTCGCCGCCAAAGCGAGACTTCGCGCATCGTGATGACTGGCGCCACTAGAGCAAATCCATCGCAGACTTCTGCGCCAGGAAAAAGATCGCAGCTCCGACGAGCAGTGTTATGAAGCCCAGGCCGAGCGTGAGAAGCAGCGTGCTCATGTGGGGCGCGACAGCTCCGAACGCGATTTCACGGATGTCGTTCGCGATTGCCGAGATTGGATTCATATGAACCCAGATTCGTAGTTTTATTGGGACGATCTCTTCGGGATAAAAGATCGGACTCGTCATCCAGATCACGAACACGACGAGCTCGTAGAGATATGGCAGGTCGCGAAAGAAGACGAACAACGCCGACGTCGCAAGCGATGCCCCCACAGTCACCAGCAACAATGCGAGCGCCGGGGAAATCAGCAAGAGAACCCGCTCGGGGCTGTGGCTGACGAACAGCGTCACGAATACGATCACGGGTAAGACGCCAACGAGAAACTGAAATAGGTTCGCGACGACGATCGAGAGCGGAAAGACGCTCAGTGGAATGCGGATCTTATTGACGAGCGAGCCGTTGGCAACGACGGACGTCAGCGCTTGGCTGGATGCCTGCGAGAAGAACGTGACAACGACGAGCCCCATGAACACGGCAAGGACATAGTTGAAGATCGAATTGCCGTAATACGACGCGAACGCCGTGCCGAAGATCAGGGTGTAAACCCCGGTCATAATAAGTGGATTCGAAAGCGACCAGAACACGCCCAAAACGGACCCGCGATAGCGGCCCTTGATGTTGCGCTCCGCGATCGTGGTGACAAGCTCCATGTACCGTTGGAGATTGGTGCCGTTCGTGGGAAAAAGCGCGATAGCGCCGGATTTCATATGCCTAGGCGTTCTGCGTGCGCATCGGCGGCCCTAGTGCAGCTTGTCGAACGCGCTTTCGATGCGTGGGAGCGGTTCGGCGCGTAAGGGGTCGGAACTGCGAGAGATGTCGACAGCCTCCGTTATCCCTTGCCGCGTACCAACCGAGGGATCAGCGCCGCGTGCGACGGCAACCAAGCTGTCGATCGGGAAAAACGATTGCGATTTGTCCTGCCCGACGAGCGGTGGCCGCCCGGTGATTGCCTGGAGGCCTGACTCGAGCGCAGTAGCGTGATCTTTGTACTCGTCGCGATAGATAAGAATGCCGTCGAATCCGGAAAGAAGTGCCGCGGCAATCATTGGTTTGGGTGGAAGCGTCGCGAGCCAACCTTCGAAATGCGCTTCGGGCGTTCCGCGAAACGCGCCGACGGACCAGTGAAGTCCGGGCGATAGCATAAACGGCAGTTGCTGCAGCAGCCCCAGCCGCGTCTCCAAATCGTCCGAGTAGGGAAGTTGTAGCACGGTTCCGCTCGCTGGCATCGTAGTCCCGATCCGATCGATCCATGCTCGATCGGCGACTTCTTGTCGGTGACTATCCTCGTACGGAGGATGATGCAGTGGCGATTGATCGAGGACGCCAAGGATTGCAATGAGCGCCGCTATTCCGAAGTACACGCCGCGTTTGCCGCGTTCGTTAAGGTAGAACCATAAGCGTTCGAGCGTGTACGCGACGGCGAGCAAACAGAAGAATGAGATCCAGGTGCTGATCCGATTGTACGCACGGATGTCGGGCGTCACGAAACGATTAAAGACCGCCCCTAGTCCACCGGTCGTCGCCAAGACGATCGCGGCAAGCGTTAGCAGCGCGCCGTGCTCGAGCGGCTGAGACACTTTTCGGGTACCTCGCGCAATCAGGCACCCCAAAAGAATGCAAAGTCCGATTGTGGCCGTAACACCGAGTGTCGCCGACCTGTTCTCGTTCGAAAGCTCAGGAAACACGTCCTCGAAGTGATCGCGTGCTCGCGCCAGCACGCCGATGCGGTGATCCGGGTTTGGGAGGACCATCTGGCTTATCGAAAGCGAATACAAATAAGCTTCGACCGGATTTCGCGCGTATGAGTAGGTCTGGCCGTGATGCGTCGCGAGGAAGATCGCTGTCGGCGAAACGTTAACCGCGAAGCTCAGCGCCATCACGATTAGGAATGCACGTGCGGCCTGCAGCGGCTGGAAATTACGCAGTTGAATGCTGCCGATGATGACAGCCGCGATCGCGAGCGCCCCGGCAAAGAAAACCTCGTAGTGGCTCTCCATCCCGATCAGGACAGCCGTCGCAATGAAAATTCCCCCGTCACGCGTCAACGAAAAGCGTGTGTCGATTTTCGTCAAGCGCATTCCGCGCGCGATCTGCAGCACGGCGAGGCATCCCAGCGGCGTCATCCAGTACGCAGCTTGCATCGAATGCGCGGCGAGAACGCGCCAATACAGCATGTAGAGATTCCCGTACAGGATCGCGCACGGGATCGCCGCGGCAAACGCGAGGCCTAGACGCCGGGCCGCGTAGAGGAACGTCAATGATGCAAGCACTGGAGTCAGCATTTCGAACAGGTTTTGCGCCATGAACGGACTCTGCGTAATCTCGGCCAGAATCCATCGAATGAACCACTTCAACGTGTTGAGCTGTGCGATCGCGACGGAGTGCTGACCGAACGGTGCTGCCAGATGCGGTTCGAAGAACCAGCCGCCGTCGAGAAGTTGTTTGAGTTGCGGCTCAATCGAGTCGCCGTACCAAACATAAGAGAAAGGCACATGCAGATCGGCGCGCCACACATGAAACGCCAAAATAAACGCGATGAGAGAAACCAGCGCCGTGCCGGCGTAGAGGTTCAGCTTCACGCGGTCGTTTTAGTCAGGTCGGCTGCCAACTGGTCGATCAGTGGGACTATTCGTTCGGGAAGAAAGTCCAGCCGCCGCGTTCGCTCCGACGCGACGATCTGTTTGCGAAGCGCATCGTTCGTGCAGACCTCATGCACGGTGGCGGCAACTTCGCAAGCATCGGCATCCGGTCCGAGGATAAGTCCGGCGGTGCCGAGTGTTCCGGGAACCGCAGTCAGGGCTTTTGCGACGATTGGAACATCGAAGAACATCGCCTCCACTAGGGGCACGCAAAAGCCCTCGTGTTCGCTGAGGCACACGAAGACGTCTGCGCTTCGGTATGCTGCGACCAGTTGCGGTTCGGACGCAAAGCCCGAAAAATAGACGTACGGATCGAGCCTTCGCTCCTCTATCGTACTTTTGATAGCGAGGTAGTAGGGATCCGATGGTCCGTACTTGCCGACGACGATCAGCCGTGCGTCGTCCTCGAGCGCGAGGTACGCCTCGAACGCATCGATTAACGCGTGGAACGCCTTGTTCGGAACGACGCGTCCAACAAACAGCCACGTCGTCGCGTGGTCAAAGCTCGAACGCGAGGTTTTCGGCGAACAATCGAGGTTGCGAAAATCGTTCACCACCGAAATTGTTCGAACCGCAGGAGCACCGAGATATTGCAACTCGCGGGCGTTATAATCCGAATCGGCGGTGAAGATGTCGAACTTCGCAGTCAGCGCGGACAATTGATCGCGCCCCTTGGCGAGCTGCTGCGCGGTCGCGGGAGCATACGGCTGAAAGTATTCGGGGGGCGTTATATTGTGATAAATGATTGCCTTTCGGCCGCGGGAACCAAGGACGTTATCAACCGCTTGCGATCCAATCGAATGATGGTAGATAGTCGCATCGGCGCTCGCGAGCGAACGCGGACCGAGAACCCTTCCGTCCTCGATCCAGGCCGGAAGATTGACGGCATAGATATCGGAGTCGTAGCCGAGCTGTTGCAGGCGGCGCCGAATGTGGCGCGCGTAATCCGAGATCGCGTCGCCGTCGTCGAAGCCTTCGAGCACTTGGTCGATGCGCTTCCCGTTGCGCGGCGTGGCCGCGGGCGCGTCGATGCCGATTGCGGAGCGCAAGCGCCCGATCGCGCGATCCCAGTCGGCGTGCTCAAGCGCGTATGCTGTCCCTTGCATTGCGAGCGCGCGCCGCGATTCCGGAGTCATAACGTCCAGCGCGTTCAGCGCGTCAAGCCACTCGGCGGGTGTGCCGGCAACGAAACCGCCCTGGGCTTCGCGCACGGCCATCGAGGTCGCGAGGCACTCGGCGTGCGCGATGACCGGCGTCTCTTCGCGCCACGCCTCCATCAGCGTCCGGGAGTAGCTTTCGTTGTGGCTGGGGTTTACTAGCGCGGTCGCGCGCGCGAGCAGCGCCAGCTTCATCGGTTCGTCGACGAATCCCAGATCGTAGATTCCCGCAGCCGGATCGTCGTAGGAATGCTCGCCTGGGCCGACGAGGACGAGGCTGCTACGCGATGCGTTGCCGTTCGAGCGGTAGCGCCGAAAGATGGTTAAGAGGTCGTCTACGCCTTTTTCGGGTGCGCGTCTTCCTATATAGAGGAAGAAGGGAGCATCGATCGGGATTTCGCCGGCGCTCTCGCCACGCGGCGGAATACCGCTGCCCGTGACGTACGATTTTCGCAGCACCCCCGGTCCAAAGAGACGAAGGGCGAACTCGGCCTCGCCGCTGCTATTGAACAGTAGCGACGCGGCCTTGTGAATCGCGGACTCGATACGCGGGATCCGCGCGTATGCCTCATCGTGTAAGCACGGAATCAAGTGAGCCTTCCCAGGATAGGCTTCGATCCCGCGGACGACCACGCCGTAAAGGTACGGGATGAAGAGGACGGCATCGTACAACCTGGACGCTCTGTGTCGAAGATGCTTCTCGAGGTCGGGCGAGTTGATAGAGTCATCGATGAATGTTTCGAAAGCGCTCGCTATGCGACGCGATCTCGTCCCAGCGCTCGCGCGGCGTCCCGAGCAGCTCGAGATTCACACGATTGAACTCACCGCGATCCCGCGACGCTACGCGAAAGCGTTCGACCGCGTACGAACCTTCACGCGATCTTCCAGGTTTGTGATAGTCGACGTCCCAGTCATGCAGAAACGACCGCGACGTCGTCGTCAGAACGGTCACTTCGTCGAACGCCGACAACCGCGTTGCGAGCTCGAGCGCGATCATCTCGCCGCCCCCCTTGCAATCCGGGCCGAACCATGGCGTAACGATCGCGACGCGGCGCCGGCTCACGATTCGATCTGGCGGCGAAGCCGGTCGATCTCCCGTTCGAGTTGTATCAGCCGGTGTGCCGACGCCTGCGAGGCCAAGCCGATCTCGCGCAATGCCTTAATCTGCGCTTCGTTGATCTCGCGCTGGCGTTTGAAGAAGCGATTGAAGATCCGGAGCGCGAGGTGCATTGCCTTTGGGGCGATGCGTTCGTAATTCGCGAGCCGCCGAGGGATCTGGGTCCGCGGTTGGTTGTAGTCTTCCGCGCGATCGAGATATCCATGCATCGCGCGATATCGTGCGAGCGCGAGCTGCGGCGACGAATCGTCGTCACTACAGCGCGCGTGGCGTCGTTCTTCGACAATATTCAGATCGCGAAGACGCGAAGCAGCGGCTTGTACGCGAGCGTTTAGGCTCTCAAAATCGATATCAGGGTTGTTGGCTCGAATCATCTGGTAGTGCGCCGCGTTCTTGGGTGCCCCATCGTCATCCCTGCCGGCCTCGAAAGGCGGTGCAATTTCACATAGCGTACGTCTGCTCTTATGCGACTGCTCGTCATTGGCGCGTCCGGACAGCTCGGAAGCGAGCTTATGCGCGTCTTTGCCGACTGCGATGTGACCGGTTTGGATCACTCGGAGATCGAGGTCGAGAACACTGTTTCGATCGAAACAGCCCTCGCCCGAGTGCGCCCGAGCGTCGTCATCAATACGGCTGCCTACCATAACGTCGACCAATGCGAGCAAAATCCGGACCGGGCATTTGCGGTAAATGCGAAGGCCGTCGATCGGCTGTCGGCCGCATGCGTGAGGATGGGAGCGGCGTTGGCGACGATGAGCTCCGACTATGTCTTTTCCGGCGACCTCGGCAGGCCGTACACCGAACGCGATGCGCCGGCACCGCTGAATGTCTACGGCGCCTCAAAACGCGCGGGCGAGTTGAACGCGCTCGGCCGCAAGCACAGCTTCGTGTTCCGCACGAGCGGAATGTACGGGCGGCAGGCGTCGACGCAAAAAGGCCACATGTTCGTGGATCGTATTCTCAAACAAGCGCAGGATGGAGAGACGCCGCGCGTCGTCACCGATGTCGTGTACTCGCCGTCATACGCAATCGACGTTGCGCGCGCCATGCGTGAGGTGATCGAGCGCGAAGCCTACGGGCTGTACCACGTCACCAATGCGGGACATTGCAGCTGGTTCGAATACGCGACCGAAGCGTTGCGTCTGGCTGCATTGTCGACCGAGATCACGCCCGCATCGTACCGAGATTTCGAGTCGAGCGTAAAACGACCGACGTACAGCGCGCTCGCACACGACGCGCTCGCGCGAATCGGTATCACGATGCCGTCGTGGCAAGACGGATTTAAACGCTATATCACCGAGCGATTTGCCGTCGGCGCGACATGAAAATGGTCGCGGCGGTCGGCTTTGCGCTCGTCGTCCTCGCTGCCGCTGCGATGCAAGTGATCGCCGATGGCGCGACCGGTAAAGCCGGAGGGCGATTCTCCGTTCCGCGAGTGGTGGCGAAGACGATCGGAGATCGACCGGCGCATGCGCTTGGCCTCTTTCCACCGAATTCGGCTGCCGACGTCTTGACGGTTCGTGCGCAAATCGATGCTCTCGATAAGGCGCATGACTACAACGGTGCTCTCGCGCTCGATCGCTCGCTCGTTGCCCGGCTCGAGAACGATCGAATGGATCAGGTCGCGCTTGCCGATGCACTTTGGCGTCTGGGTCAACTGGACGCCGAAGTAGGCTACGTCGAGCGCCCGAAGCGTCGCGCGCAGTGGCAGGACGCGCTGAAAGATTACCAGCGCGCGCTGCAGCTCGAGCCGCTCTCCGAGACAATGCTGCTCGCGGCTGGAAATCAAGCGCTGCTGAACGGCGACCGTGATTCGTCGCTACAGTTTTTTCAGCGCGCGATTGCAGTCGATCCCGGGAGCACGGAGGCGCACGAAGGATTGCATCGCGCCCAAACCGGTGAAGGCGAACCACCGCCATTCGTTGCGCCTGCCGAATGGAAGCGCTAGCGGAAAATATTCTCGAACGGCAGAACGAGATCGGGCAGCGTCGCGGCCGGCATGTCGTTTTCGAACGCGACGACATTGCGATAGACGCCTTCTACAGGATGGCTGCACCGTTCAATCGTGTTCGCATCGGGGTCGACGATCCAATATTCCGGGACATCGAAATGCGCATAGATATCGCGCTTTCGACCTCGATCGGTGGCTGCAGTGCCGGGCGATAGAACTTCAACGACAAGGCTCGGTACGCCGATGATGGCTTTGTCTCCGAGCGTGTCCTGACGATCCGGCGCAATGAAGACGACATCCGGCTCGACGACATTCTGCGCGCTCAACACGGTGTCGAGGGGAGCGATGTAAACGTGGCCACCCGCTCGCTTGCCATGGCTTCTGAGCCGACGGCGAATTACAACACGACATTCTGATGGCGGGGTGTCGGTGACGGCGTCACGTAGAGCTCGCCGCCGAGAATCTCCCGGCGCAGATTGTCCTCAGGGAAAGAGGCGAGGTCTCGTAAACCAGGG
>CAVVBA010000009.1:0-813220 GCA_963746455.1 Vulcanimicrobiota bacterium
CATCGCACCCCGTTTGTCATCATGTTCTCCGTCCCCGTCGCCGTCGTCGGCGCCCTTGGGGTCGCTCGCGCTCGCGCACGAGACGCTCAACCTATTCTCGTTCATCGGCGCGGTCTTGCTGATTGGCCTGGTTACGAAGAACGGCATCTTGCTGGTGGACTTCGAAACCGGCTACGCCATTCGGGGCTCGAGGAAATCGAAGCGGTGCGCGAAAGCGCGATCGAGCGATTCCGTCCGATCATCATGACGACGTGCGCGATGATTGCCGGCATGCTGCCGCTCGCACTCGCGCTCGATCCCGGCTCGCAAGCGGAGCGTTCCCTCGGAACCGTCGTGATCGGCGGCCTTACGAGCTCGCTTCTTCTGACGCTGCTGCTCGTTCCGATCGTCTATCTGAAGTTCGCACCGCCCCCACGCGAGCCCGAGACGCTCGAGCATATTCTCGCGGGCAGAAAAGGCCCCGTTCCAAGCAGCTAAGCCAATATCTTCGCGAAGAGATCGCGATCGATGTTACCGCCGGAGAGCACGAGGCCGATTTTTCTTCCCGCGAAGTATTCACGCTCGCGCATCGCAGCCGCGAGCGGCACCGCGCCTGCGCCTTCGACGACTTTGTGCGTGTCGGTGAAGTAGGCACGTCGCGGCTTTGACTTCCACGTCGCTGACGCGAATTACGCGCGTCGCGCCGCGGCGAATCATTGCAAAGGCTCGGGATCGGGAACGCGACAAGCGACGCCGTCGGCAAACGTGTCGGCGCTCGCGGTCGTGATGACGTGGCCGGCTTCAAACGACTGCGCGTAAGCGTCGGCTGCGTCTGAAACGACGCCGACGATTTGGGTCGCAAGACCAAGCGCATCACGCACCGCGATCGTCCCGCAGATTCCGGATCCCATACCGATTGGGACGTACACGACATCCAGATCGCGAACGGCCTCGAAGAATTCGAGCGCATACGTCGCTACGCCGCGGACCAGCCACGGATGGAAGGACGTGATCTCGTGCAGCTCGCGCTCGATCGCCAGCTGCCGCATGTGTTCGGCGGCTTCCTGAAAATCACGCCCGTGCACGACCAGCTCCGCGCCAAACGCGCGCATCGCCGCATTCTTCTCCACACTGTTGTTGTGCGGGACGACGATCGTTGCATTGATGCCGCACCGTTTCGCGGCGAATGCAATACTCTGTCCGTGATTCCCGCGCGTCGCGGTGATCACGCCGCGAACGTGCGGCTCTTTCTCGCGCAGCAGATGCAGATACGTCAGACCGCCGCGCACTTTGAAGGCGCCGATCGGCGTCTCGTTCTCGTGCTTGACCCACACCTCGGCTTCGAGGCGCTTGGAGAGCAGCGGCCACGTGTATTGCGGCGTCCCAGGAAAAACCGCGTGCACGAGCTTCGCCGCACGTTTGATCTCGGCGAGTGTTGGTAGTTTCAGGACGCCGCGATTTGGCGCAGGACGTATTGTAGGATTCCGCCGTGACGGTAGTACTGCATCTCGTCGGGTGTATCGATGCGAACCCTCGCGTCGAACGTCGTCGTCTTTCCGCCCGGTGCTTTGGCTTCGACTTTGATCGTCTGACGCGGTTCGATATTCGCGAGGCCACGAATCGTGAACGACTCCTCGCCGCTCAGGCCGAGTGATTCGCGCGTTGCGCCGCCCACGAACTCGAGCGGAAGAATCCCCATACCTATCAGGTTGCTGCGGTGAATCTTCTCGAGCGATTCCGCGATGACGGCGGTAATGCCGAGCAGCATCGGACCCTTGGCCGCCCAATCGCGCGACGAACCGCTGCCGTACTCTTTTCCAGCGAGCACGATCAGCGGCGTCTTATCCGCTTTATAGCGCATCGCGGCGTCGTAGATCGACATCTGTTCGCCGGTCGGCAGGTAGCGCGTGACGCCGCCCTCGATTCCGGGGACGAGGAAATTTTTCAGACGCGTGTTCGCAAACGTACCGCGCATCATCACTTCGTGATTGCCGCGGCGAGCGCCGTACGAATTGAAATCACGCTGCTCGACTCCGTGCTCGATCAAATATTTCGCTGCCGGGCTCGATTTCGCAATGCTGCCGGCCGGCGAGATGTGATCGGTCGTGACGCTATCCCCGAGCATCGCGAGCACGCGCGCATCGACGACGTCCGGCTTAGCCTCCGGCTTCGCCGGCATCCCGTCGAAATACGGTGCGGGCTTGACGTACTCGCTCTTCGGATCCCATGCGTAGCGTTCACCCGCGGGTGCCGGCATGCCACGCCACCGTTCGTCACCGGTGTAGACGTCGCCGTAACGTTTCTTGAACATCGCCTCTTGCACGGCGTGGGCGACGGCTTTTCCGATCTCGTCGTTCGACGGCCAAATCTCGTGCAAGAACACGGGCTTGCCATTCTTATCCAAGCCGAGCGGTTCGGTCGTAAGATCGACGTCCATGCGGCCCGCGAGCGCGTACGCGACGACGAGCATCGGCGATGCAAGATAGTTTGCGCGCACTTGGGGATGAATGCGGCCTTCGAAATTGCGATTACCCGAAAGCACCGCAGCTACGATCAGATCTTCATCTGAGACTTTCTTCGCGACCTCGTCGGGCAGCGGACCCGAATTACCGATGCACGTCGTGCAGCCGTAGGCAACCAGATTGAATCCCATTTCGTTCAGATAAGGCCACAGGCCGGCGCGTTCCAGATAGTCGGTGACGACCTGCGAGCCGGGGGCGAGACTGGTTTTCACCCACGGCTTTGGCTTGAGTCCCCGTTCGACGGCCTTCTTCGCGACGAGACCGGCACCGATCATGACCGAGGGATTCGACGTGTTCGTGCAGCTCGTGATCGCCGCGATGACGACTGCGCCGTCACCCAGCGCGCCGTTCGTCGGCTTACTGTTGCCGCCGCGCGCTTTTTGCCATTCAGCCAGCGCAGTCGCGAACGACGACTTCACATTGCTGAGCGCGACGCGGTCTTGCGGACGGCGTGGCCCTGCGAGATTGGGGACGACATCGCCCAGATCGAGCGCGAGCGTATCGGCGTACGTTGCATCCGGCGTTTCATCGGTGCGGTACAGACCTTGCGCTTTCGCGTAGGCTTCGACCAGCGCCACTTGCTCTTCCGCGCGGCCCGTGAGCCGCAGATATTCGAGCGTGCGATGATCGACCGGGAATACGGCGATCGTCGAACCATATTCGGGCGACATGTTGCCGAGCGTCGTGCGATCCGCGACGGCGAGATTCGAAAGTCCCTTGCCGTAGAACTCGACGAACTTTCCGACCACGCCCTTCTTGCGCAGCATCTCGGTAACGGTCAACACCAAGTCGGTCGCCGTCACGCCTTCTTTCAAGCTGCCGGTCAATTTGAAGCCGATGACTTCGGGGATCAACATCGTGATCGGTTGCCCAAGCATTGCGGCCTCGGCTTCGATACCGCCGACGCCCCATGCAACGACGCCGAGTCCGTTCACCATCGTCGTGTGCGAATCGGTGCCGACGACCGTATCCGGATATGCATCGGTCTCACCCGACGGTGCTGGCGAGCCTGCGCCGCCCGCGCCGAAGACGACGCGTGCCAAGAATTCGATGTTGACCTGATGAACGATGCCCGTGTCGGGCGGAACGGCGCGGAAATTCGAAAACGCGCCTTGTCCCCATTTTAAAAACAGATAACGTTCTTGATTGCGTTCGAACTCGAGCTCGCCGTTGCGTGCGAAAGCGCTGGCCGAACCAAACGCGTCGACTTGCACGGAGTGATCGATGACCAGCTCGACGGGCTGCAGCGGATTGATCTTCTTCGGATCGCCACCCATCTTCGCGATTGCATCGCGCATGACGGCGAGATCGACGACGGCGGGGACGCCGGTGAAATCCTGGAGCAGCACACGTGCCGGTCGAAACGCGATTTCGCGTTGTTCGCCACCCGGGCGGTATTTCGCAAGCGCTTCGATGTCATCGCGTTTGACGGTGCTGCCGTCTTCGTAACGCAGCAAGTTCTCGAGCAAAACCTTTATCGAATACGGAAGCTCCGCGAGTCGCACAACGCCTGCGCGTTCAAGTGCATCGAGACGAACGTACCGGTACGAACGGTTTCCGACTCGAAGCGTGTCAGCGGCTTTGAATGAGTCGATTGTCGGCATAGGGCGCTCAGGGTTCGCCGACGATGGTGCGCGGCACTCCCTCCCCGTAGCCATCGATTCGCAGGGGAACTCGCCCGCTCAAAAAGCGCCACAACGGCTCGACGATCAGCTCGCGTCGCCAAGGCGCAAGGCCGAGCGTGTCGACAAAAGCGTCATAGGTTTGCGGCAGCTCGCGAGCGACGCGTTCGAGCGACGCACGCGGAGCGAGTAAAGTCGCAGGCAGATCGTTTTCCGCAGCGATCGCGTTCACGAGCACGTTCATCGTCGAGACAAGTGACTCGCGCTGCGGAGTGAGCGAGCGAACGGGTTTGGCCGGCAAATCGTTCTCAGGAATCTCCTCGCCGCGCTTTACCGCGTCGACGATCATCTTGCCGAACGTACGGCGAATGCCGTTGTCGAGGCGGCGCAGCTGCGCTAAATCCTCGATCGTCTTCGGCCGGATCTGTGCGATACCGACCATCGCATCGTCCGGAATGACGTACTTGAGCGGAATATTTCTCTCGCGCGCTGCATGGTCGCGCGCAACGGCAAGCTCCTTGAGCATGCCGAGCTCACGCCGGCTGAGCCGCGAATTGCCCGGGATCTTCAAATAAAGGCGGCTCTGATCCGGACGGTATCGCTTCGCATCGGCAAGTCCGCGGCATTCTTCGATCACCCATTCCAGACGGCCGCGTTCACGCAAGCGCCCGATCAACGCGTCTTGCAGCGAGAACAAATAGCGTACGTCGTCGACGAGGTAGTCGACTTGTTTCACGGAGAGGGGCCGCGTCGACCAATCGCTGACGGTTTGCGATTTGCGCAGCTGTACTTTGGCGAGATCGCGCACGAGATCGAGCAGCGAGATCGAGAGACCGTAGCCGCAAAACGCAGCCGCAAGCTGCGTATCGAATACGGCAGCCGGCAGCATCTCGAATTGATCGGCGAAAATCTTGAGGTCGCTCGTAAGCGCGTGGCCGACGACGGTCGTCGCGTGCAATGCATCGACGAGATGCCGTAGATTGCGCACCGCCAACGGATCGATGATCGCGACCTCATTGATCGCGCCGTTGGTTCCTTTAGGGATCGCGACCTGAACGACCATTAAGTTGGCGGTGTACGAACGCTCCGCGTGAAATTCCGTATCGAGCCCGACGCGTGGCGCATCCGCAATGCGCGCGCAAACGGACGCGAGGGCGCTGGCGTCAGAGACGATATTGACGTTCAGGGCGTTTTCTCCGGAGCCGGCGCAGTCGGCGGCGTATGCCGGATGCGGATCTTCGGCAGATGCACGGTCTTGCTGTGCTCGATAACGTACGTTTTCACCGGCTGCGTGATCCGATGAACGTAGTCTGCCGCGCTGTCACCGAACACCGCCAAGAGCGTGGCAATCGGAATGGCGACGACGCATTTCGTCCAGATCTGGGTCCACAACGAGACGCGATACGCGGCTGCGACCTGCGTGGCGACCGTCCCGCCGACTCCGGGCAAGAGACGAACGAGAATCAAGAACATCGGCGATGCGACCGGCCAGCGCTTGATCCAGCTCGGCAAACGCTCGAGGCGTTGCTCGACGTCGAGCAGCTTGTTGGTGCGCATCGCGATCATGTAAGCGACGACCGCTGCAATCACAAGGCCACCCGCATTGATGATCGAGCCGACGAGCGGGCCGAAGACGACGCCGTTCATCAGCGCCAGGGCGTCCGTGACGGAAAACGGCGCGGACGCAACGACCGTCATCAAGACGAGTGCGCACGGATATGCGATCCAACCGAGGTCCCATAAGAGGTCCTGTACGTCCCCGCGGTGGTAAACGACGAAGGTAGCCAGAGCAAACGAGCCTGCCATTATGGCGGCCGCCTCGAGCTTGCGCCAAACCGCGCCCTGCCCAAAGCGTACCGAAATGCCAGTACCCGTACTCACGGTCTTCCTTCTTTGCGCCGTGGGTTTCTACGCCTCCGCATTTATGGCCAATAAGGCCCGCCTTGCCGCACGCGGCGAGCTCAGGGAGCCAAGTGTCGTCCAAAGCCCCGCGGCACGCCTGCTCGGACGAGTCCCGAACGCGGTTTTCGGCCTCGTCTACTACCCGTGCGTCGCACTTGCGGTCGCACTCCCTCTGGATGCGGCACGGCGGCTCGCTTTGCTTGCAAGCTTGCTGGCCGCATCGATGTCACTCGTGTTGGCATACAGTCTGCTGTTTCGCACGAAACGACCGTGCCCGTATTGTTGGACTGCACACGTAATCAATTGGGTGCTTCCATTCTTACTCTGGATTGAGAATCATTAGCACCGCGCAATTCTTAAATGTGAAACGTAGGTATTGCGTTTCGACGTGAACGGCGTTACGGTTGGAGAACCTTGATCGAGGAACTTACTGCTGGCGTGGAGGGCGGATGACATCCCAAGATCCACCTGGGGATTCGTAGCCGGTAAACGTCCGGCACGCCGAAAGGCACGGATTCGTCAGCGCAAAGTAATTGCTGGAGGTTCGTGTGAGCTCGAACTCGAGTTCAAACGCCGATCCGCCGCAAAGATAAGTGCCGCTTTGAGCGGCACGCCATAAAGGCAACGAAGGGGCTCGCCGCTGCGCGAGCCCCTACTCTTTTGCAGGAACTCCCATCTCCACATCCGGCAACGCTCAGGCTATGGATATACGCCCGGCAGCGACGGTGATGCTCGTGCGCAACACAGGCGCCGGCCCCGAGCTTTACATGCTGCGGCGCAGCGCGCGAAGCGCGTTCCTCCCCGAGATGTTCGTCTTTCCGGGCGGCGCCGTCGACCCGTTTGACGCTGAGCTAGCGCGCAAACGACTTTTGCGCAACGCCGACGTGCCGAATGCGGAGCGCGAGTCCGCGGACCCGTCGTTCGAAGTTGCGGCGCTGCGTGAAGCCTTTGAAGAAGCGGGGATCCTGTTGACGGCAGATTCTGATGGAATCCCGGCAACGCTCGATGCACAGCGAACTCCATGAGCAGCGAGCAGCATTGCACGCCGGCACGACGACATTGAACGCGATACTCGAAGCCTTCGGCGTGGTCCTCGACTCGCGCCGGCTCTGGCACTTCTCGCATTGGATCACGCCGCCGACGGAATCGCACCGTTTCGATACGCACTTCTATCTCGCGTTTGCGCCGGCCGGTCAAGACGCGAGCAGCGACGACATTGAAACGCAGGCCGGGTTATGGATCTCGCCGTCTGATGCGCTGAGACGTAACGCGAACGGAAATTTTCCGATGATCTTCCCGACGATCATGCACTTGCAGCGGCTAGCTCCATATACCACGCTCGATGCGATGCACGATTTTGCGATGACGAAATCGATCTACGCTGTTGAGCCCGTGCAAGCCGGTGAACGCCGTTTCATTTTGCCGGACGGTTTGGACGGACGATGGTAACGCTTTCCGAACGCGTCGTTCGCGTGCGGGCACCGAACCCGTCGCCGATGACGCTCACCGGAACGAATACGTACCTCGTTCGTACATCGCGTGAGAGTCTGCTGGTCGTCGATCCCGGTCCGCTGATCGAGAAGCACGTCGATGCGATCCTTGCAACCGCCGATGAGCTCGGGGCAAAGATTGGCACGATTCTGGTGACGCACGGTCATCCCGATCATGCGCCCGCCGCAGCTCCGCTCTCGCGCCGCACCGGCGCGCCGGTGTGGGCGCATGCCTATGCGAAATTTCCAGTCGATCGTGTGTTGGAAGACAGCGAGCGGCTCGAATTCGACGATGCCACGATCGATGTAATCGACGCACCCGGACACGCGGTCGATCACTTGGTCTTTGCGCTCGCGCAAGAACGAACGCTGTTTACGGGCGACGTGGTGCTCGGAACGGGGACCGTCGTCGTCGCGCCGCCGGGCGGCGCGATGCGTCCGTATCAGCGCACGCTCGATCGTCTGCTGGCCGAGCACGGAGACGCTGCGGCAATCTATGGCGGGCACGGCGAACGTATCGACGATCCCAAAGCCAAGCTGATCGAATACATCGAACATCGCAAGATGCGCGAGCGTCAACTGATCGGCGCGCTCGAAGCCGGTCCCGCCACGATCCCGATGCTCGTCGAGAAAATCTATGCCGGCATCGATGCGCGGCTTTGGCCTGCGGCTGCACGGCAAATGCTCGCGTATCTGCTGGCGCTTGAAGAAGAAAATCGTGTCGTTCCGCGCATCATCCCGCGCCAACCCTCGCCGGAGGAAGCCGCAATCCTCGACCCCAATCTTCAGCGTATCGCCGATCCCGAAGCTGCGGCAGTCGCCCGCGAAGAGCTCGGGACTTCCGTCGAACTTCCCCTGGTTGAATATCGCGTCGCTTGAATAAGAGGGAGTCGTTTGCATGAGATTGATCGGATTCGCTGCCGTGCTCGTTCTCGTACTCGTCACGGTGCACGCGGGTGAGCGATCAGTCGCGAACGCCGCTTCCGACGGTAAGAGTATCTTCAATACGAATTGCGCGACGTGCCATCAGGAAAACGGAATGGGATCTCCCGGCGTCTTCCCGCCGCTCGCCGGCAATAAAGACGTCACGGCAAAAGATCCATCGAAGGTCATCGGCACCGTCCTGCACGGCTTGAACACGCCGCTCACGGTAAACGGCAAGCAGTATAGTGGTGGGATGCCCGCCTGGAAAGGAACGCTTTCCAACGCCGACATCGCCGCAGTGCTGACCTACGCGCGCAGCTCGTGGGGAAATAGCGCACCCGCAGTTACCGAGAAGATGGTTACAGCGGCGAAGTAGCGCGTCGTGCGAAAAGTTAAAATCATCGAACATGTCTCGCTCGACGGCGTGATTCAAGCGCCCGGCGGGCGGAATGAAGACGGTGATTACCCGTACGGCGGATGGGCAGCGCCATTTGATGATTCGGCTGGGATGAAGGCCATACTCGCAGCGCACGGCGAGAAATTGGATCTGCTGCTTGGCCGTCGCACCTACGATATCTGGAGCAGCTTCTGGCCGAACGTAAAAGGCCCGATGGCAGACAGTCTGAACGCAGCGACGAAATATGTGGCAACCCACAGGCCGAGTAGTCTTACATGGGGTCCGGTCGAGGATCTTGGGCCCGATGTCGTCGACGGCGTCCGGCGTATCAAGGCGAAAGACGGGCCGCATTTGATCGTCTGGGGCAGTTCGCAGCTGACAACGGTATTGCTCCAACACGAACTTGCTGACGAAATCTTGTTGCTCGTGTATCCGGTGCTGTTGGGCGCCGGCAAACGTCTCTTTTCCGAGGGAAGCGCGCCACGCGAACTCGCGCTCGTCAGCTCGAAGGCCGGGTCTGCGGGCGTTATCGTGAACACCTACAAGCCTAACGGACCTTTGCGAACCGGCGACGTCTCAGTGGAGTGAGTTTAGATAGCGAGCACGACTTTTCCGAATTGATCGTGCGCGGCTAAGCGTTCCGCGGCTTTCGCGGCTTCGCTCATCGGGAAAACTTTGTCGACCGCCGGGCGCAACTTGTGCTTCGTGAACAGTCTGAGCATGTGACGGAAATCTTCCGGACTGCCCATCGACGTTCCGCGAATGTCGAGCTGCTTCCAGAAGATCGAGAACGGACGAATCTTCGCATCGCCGTTCGTGCCGCCGTAGATGACGACGCGCGCAGCCGGACGCGCAATGTCGACGGCTTTGCCGAGCGTGTCGCCGCCGACCGAATCGACGACGAGCGACGGACCGCCACCGCCGGCAGCGTCGCGCGCTTCCTTCGACCAATTCTCCGACGTCTTGTAGTTGATGCAAACGTCGGCGCCCATCGCTTTCGCGCGCGCCAACTTCTCCTCGTTGCCGGACGTCACGATCGCTTTCGCGCCGCTCGCTTTCGCATAGAGCAGTACGAAGCTTTGCACGCCGCCGCCGACGCCGGTGATCAAGACGACGTCTTCTTTCGACAGCTCGCCGCGTGAAAAACAGGCGCGATATGCGGTAACGCCCGCGAGGGGAATCGCTGCGGCTTCATCGTCGCTCAAATGTTCGGGCGCCGGATGCACGTTGGCTGCCGGCACCGTGATGAATTCCGCAAACGTTCCTTCGCGCGGCATTCCGAGCACGCCGCCGTTTCGCTGCCAAACGCGTTCGTCGTCGCCCCAATTCATCGTCGGATCGATGACGACGCGCGTGCCGATCTTCGGTCCGCTCACACCCTCGCCGAGCTCCGCGACCGTTCCCACGCCGTCAGAACCGAGCGTCTTCGGCAACTCGATTCCCGGATAGAGACCTTGCGTGATGAACACGTCGCGCCGGTTGAGCGCCGCGCGCTTTATGTTGATGAGAATCTCGCCCGCTGCGGGCTTCGGTTTCGGAATATCCTCGACGTGGAGCTTCTCGGGTCCACCGAGCTCGTTGAGCCGCACTGCTTTCATTTTCACGGCGCTTCGCCCCGGCTCCGCGCTTCACGGCAGTCGGGCCCTCACATCACGTACTCACCATCGAGGCTCTAATGCGTAACCACTCGCGCGGTGCACCTTTTTTGCGCAGTTCGGCCTGACGCAGCTCGACGCGCCGGATTTTTCCGGAGCGCGTTTTCGGCAGCTCCGCGATGAACTCGATCTCGCGCGGATATTTGTACGGCGCAGTCACGCGTTTGCAATGCTCTTGCAGCTCGCGCGCCAGCTTGTCGGTCGGTTCGTGACCCGGGACGCAAGACGATGAACGCCTTGACGACGTTGCCGCGCTCGGCATCGGGGCTTCCGACGACGGCCGATTCGGCGACGGCCGGATGTTCGAGCAGCGCGCTCTCGACCTCGAACGGTCCGATGCGATAACCGGCCGACGAGATCACGTCGTCCGCGCGGCCAACGAACCAGAAATATCCGTCGTCGTCGAGCTGCGCGCGATCGCCGGTGAGATACCAGTCGCCGCGGAGCGAGTGCGCCGTCTCTTCTTCATTCTTATAGTAGCCTTTGAACAGGGTTGGCGGACGCGGGGTGCAGCGCACCGCGATGTCGCCGACCTCACCGGCCTCGAGCTCGCTTGCCGTTCTCGTCGATGACGCCGACCGTGTGTCCCGGCGTCGGCTTGCCCATCGAACCGGGCCGCACTTCCATGCCCGGCAAGTTTGCGACGAGCAGCGAGTTTTCGGTTTGCCCGTAACCGTCGAGAATCGAAAGTCCGAACGCATCGCGCCAGCGCGCGATGACTTCCGGGTTGAGCGGCTCGCCGGCCGAAACGCAGTGGCGCAGCTTCGGTAATTTCCAGCGCTCGCCGAGTCGCTCGAGCTTCGCTTCGAGACGATACTCGGTCGGCGCTTGGCACAACACCGTCACGCCGAGATCGCGCAACATATCCATGCGTTCTTCCGGAATGAACGCGCCTTCGTGCAGGACGATCGTCGAACCGCACGACCACGGACCGAGCAACACGTTCCAAAGCGATTTCGCCCAACCGGTTCCGGCCGTGCACCAGACGAGATCTTGCGGTTTGGCGTCGAGCCAGAACGCCGCTTGCATCCGTTTTGCAAACGTGTAGGCGTGATCGTGCACGACGCCTTTCGGATCTTTGGTCGTACCGCTCGTGTACACGATGTAGGCGAGATCCGCCGGCAACGTTTTGACGCCGGGTTCGGCTTTCGCGCGCTCGACGATCGGCTCGAGCGCCGTCCAATTCTCGCGCTCGCCGCCGAGAATCGCGAATCGATCGAGCAGCTTGGCATCGCCGCGCATCAGATCGACCTCCGCCGCATTGCTGACGTGCGCGACGATCGCGCGCGCCTCGCTGTGCGTCGCACGGAACAACAAATCTTTCGCGCGCAGCTGTTCCGAGCACGGGATGACGACCGCGCCGATGCGGTCGAGCGCGAGCATCGAGAACAGCCAGCCAGGAATTTTCGGCAGCAAGACGATCACACGATCGCCCTTCCTCATGCCCAGCTCAGTGAAGGCGCCGGCGTAGCGCTGCGAGATCGCCGAAATCTCGCCGAACGTGAAGCTCGTGCGGTTCTTCGCCCCGTCGAGGAACACAAGGCCGCTCCGCCCCGCATCCGTCTTTCCGAGCACGTCGATCACGTCCCGCGCGAAGTTGAACTCCGGCGGAACCTGCCATTCGAACGATTCGACCGTCATAACATCCCCTCGGTCCCTCGACTAGCCTGTCCTGAGCGTAGCATCCTCCAGGATGCGTAGTCGAAGGGCTCGGGATGACATGGGAACCCTCTCCTCCAAAGTGCGGAGCTATGTTCAACTTTCGAGATCTCTCGCGGGTGACGAAGACGTTTCGGATCGAGCTCGGGCCCTTGAAGGCGCGAGGCGTCCCGGCCGTCCTGCTCGGCGCGTCGGCGATCGTGGCGTCGGCCGGCTTAGCCCGCTTGCTCGCCAACAACCCGACGGCGCTCACCGAAACGATCCGGGAGGCGACGCGGTTTGTGGGTGTGTTGCGCGGGGATGTACCGCGGCAATTAACCAGCGATGATTGATAGAGATGGAGTAGTCGCGCTCATACGTGCGCGGATGCCTGACGCGGATGTGGTCGTCACCGACTTGACGGGGACGATGGACCACTACGACATTCGCGTTCGCTCGAACGCATTCACGGGCAAGTCGCTGCTCGATCAGCATCGCATGGTGTACGCAGCTCTCGAAGACGCGCGTCAAGATGGCCGCATCCACGCGCTTCAACTCAAAACGGAGGTCTCCAGTGCCTGACTCTGACTCGCTGAGCGACGAAATTACACGCGAAGTCGCCGCCAATACGATCCTCGTCTACGGAAAAGGGACGAAGGACGCCCCGCGTTGCGGTTTCACGGCCGAGACGATCCAGTTTTTCAATCACTTCGGTTATCCGTTCGAAGTCATCGACGTGCTCGAAAACATGCCAAAGCGCGACGCTCTTTCGAAGATGACGGATTGGCCGACGCTTCCGAAGATTTTCATCGACGGACAGTTCTACGGCGACACCGACGTCTTAGGGCCGATGGCGGAAAAAGGCGAGCTCACCACTCTGCTGAGCACGGTGTTTGAGAAGAAAGGCGTCAAGCCGAGCGTCGTCTTATAGCCTAGCGTGAACTTCGATCGGCTGATCTCGCCGCAGGCGATTGCGATCGTCGGCGCGTCAGCCGATCTCTCGCGTATCGGGGGACAGCCGGTGCGCGCCAATACGCAGTTCGGTTTCCGAGGCCACGTTTATCCCGTCAACCCAAAGTATGACGAGATTGCGGGGCTTCGCTGCTTTCCGGACGTGGCATCCGTTCCGCAGCCGTGTGACATCGCGCTGATCGCAGTCGCGGCACCCCACGTCGCCAGCACGATCCGCGCGTGCGGGAAGGCCAAGATTCCATTCGCAATCGTGCTGGCCGCAGGTTTCGGTGAGATCGGCGAACGCGGCATGGCGCTCGAAGCCGAGCTGCGCGACGCGATCGCATCGAGCGACGTACGCGTCATCGGGCCGAACTGTCAGGGCATCCTGAACTTCCGCGACAAGTTTTACGGCGGCTTCGGATCCATCTTTCAAGATGGCGAACTTGGCTCGGGTTCGATCGCGATGATCACGCAAAGCGGCGGATTCGGATACGGCATGGCACAAATGGCCGCGCGGGCCGGCGTCGGATTTAATTACGTGGTTTCGACCGGCAATGAAACGGACGTCACGCTGCTCGACTTGATCGAATATTCACTCGAGCGCGACGACGTTTCGATGATCGCAACGTACCTCGAAGGAGTACGCGACGGTCGCAAACTCGTCGCGCTCGGAGGGCGCGCGCTCGAGTTGCGCAAGCCGATCCTGATTTGGAAGGTCGGCAACACGACCACAGGGCGCCGCGCCGCGGCTTCGCATACCGGAAATCTCACCGGTGACTACGATTTATATAAAGAAGCGTTCCGCAGCGGCGGCTTCATCGAGATCGACGATCTCGACGAGATGGTCGATGTCGCGCGCGGTGTCGCGATGCAGCGTTGGCCCGCGGGCGATCGCGCCGGCGTGATCTCGATTTCGGGCGGCGCCGGTGTGCTGATGGCCGATCATTGCGAAAGCTCGGGCTTATCGCTCCCACAACTTACCGAACAAAGCTCGCGCGAGCTGGCCTCGATTTTGCCCGACTTTGGATCGCTCGCGAATCCGATCGACGTCACGGCGCAGGTCTTCAACCAACTCGACATCTTCTCGCGGACACTCGAAGTCGTGCGCGACGATCCGAACGTCGATCAACTGATCCTCTATTTAGCGTCCGTCCCCGACCCTGCCGCCGAGCGCGTGACGACGGCGATCGCGCCGACGATCACCGAGTCGCATAAGCCGGTGTTCGTCGCGTGGTCGGCGCCACCCGAACGCGCCGTGCGCGGGATGGACGTTTTGCGTGACGCCGGGATCGCAATCTATCCGACGCCCGTTCGGGCTGCGTTTGCGGCTGCATCGCTCAGCGCGTTCGCGCGCAAGACGCGTCATCGAACCGCAAAGTCCGCGAAGCGTCCCGCGAATCTCGCACCGGTGTCCGTCCCACAAGGCGCACAACAACTCGGCGAACGCGCATCGCAAGCATTTCTCGAACGATACGGCATCCGGTTCGCGCGCTCGGTCGCGGTTCCGCGTGTCGCGGTGAACGATATCGAGAGGCTGCCTTTCGAATTTCCGGTCGTCTTGAAAATCGATGCACCGCAGATCGCGCACAAAACGGAAGTCGGCGGCGTACGAACCGGCATCACCGATTTGCCCGCACTGCGCCACGCCGCACAAGAAATGCTCGGACGCGTCAACGGTCACGCGGAAGGCGTGCTCGTCGCCGAGACACTGACCGGCCTCGAAGCGCTGGCCGGCGTCGTCAACGATCGCATCTTCGGCCCGATGGTCGTCTTCGGACTCGGCGGCATCTTCGCGGAGGCGCTAAATGACGTCAGCCGGCGCTTTGCGCCATTCGATCGCACGACCGCGTTCGAAATGATCGACGAGCTGCGTGCCGCGCCGATTCTGCACGGCGCCCGAACGGGCGTCGCGTACGATCTGGGCGCACTCGCCGATCTGCTGGTCGCGCTGTCGTGGTTCGCCGCCGACAATGCGGATCGAATCGTTGAAGTCGACTTGAATCCGATCTTCGTGCGAACCAAACCCGGGGGCGCCGTCGCAGCGGACGCGTTGATCGTCACGTGCTAAACTCGCTCGTTTGCCGCTTCGAGCATTTCAATTCCGACTGGTACCGGCGTTGGTACGATGCGATGCATCTTACGCCGCGGCCGGAGGACCCGCCGTACCATCGCAAGCTCTGGGAGTATTGCGCGGTCGCGCAATCGCTTTGGGAGCGCGGGAAGCTGCAGCCGGGAATGCGCGCACTCGGATTTGCGGTCGGAATCGAACCGCTCCCCTCACTCTTTGCATCTCTCGGCGTCGACGCGATCGCGACCGACATCGAACCGCGCAGCGTGATGGGACAAGTGTGGGGACGCGCCGGCGAGCATCCGCGCTCGCCCGACGATCTCTACAACGAAAGGGTCCTTGACCGCCCCACGTTCGACAAGCACGTCACGTTCCAATACGCCGACATGAACCGCGCGTGGCCGTTCGTCCAAGAAGGGTCGCTGGATTTCGTATGGAGCTGCTGCGCGTTCGAGCATCTCGGCAGCCTCGAGCGCGGCGTGCAGTTTCTGCAGCGTTCATCCAAGCTGCTCAAGAAGGGCGGCGTCGCGGTCCACACGACCGAGTACAACGTCACGTCCAATACGCGGACCGTCGCGCGCGGGAAAGGCGTGATTTACCGGCGGCGCGACATCGAAGAGATCGACCGGCGCTTGCGTTACGACAAACGTTGTCTTGCCGCAATGGACTTCGATCCGGGCGAGCACGAATACGACCGGTACTACGACAAGTTTCCATACCAGCCGCTCGCGACGCCCGGACAACAACACATCAAGCTGTTCTTCGATGGTTTCGTCGCGACGTCGATGCTGCTCACGATCGTAGGCTGATTCGAGCAGGACAGGCCGTCACGCGATGAGTAGGCGGGTTACATGAAAACGGACGTGTTGCTCGAGCGCTTCAAGATGATGCTCTTGATGCGCCGCTTCGATGAGACCGTCGACCGCCTCTACGCCGCCGGTAAATTGTACGGCACAATCCATCTCTACATCGGACAGGAAGCGATCGGTGCCGGAATGTGCGGCGAGCTGGAGCCCGGCGACGTGATTGCGTCGACGCATCGTGGACACGGTCACAACCTCGCGATGGGAAGCGATCCCGGCGCAATGATGGCCGAGCTGCTCGGACGTGCGACGGGGTTGTGTCACGGATTCGGTGGCTCGATGCACATCGCCGATCAAAAGCTGGGGAATCTCGGCGCCAACGGGATCGTCGGCGGCGGTGTCCCGCTCGCAACCGGCGCGGCGCTTTCGTTCAAGATCCGCGAACTGCCGTACGTCGCTCTATCATTCATGGGCGACGGGGCGCCGAACGAAGGCTGCGTTCACGAGTCACTCAATATCGCCGCGATCTGGAAGCTGCCGATCGTTTTCGTGATCGAGAACAATCAGTACGGCATGAGCGCGCCCGTCAAGGATACGTATGCGATCGAGCGCCTGTCCGAACGTGCGAGCGCATACGGGATGCCGGGCGAAAGCATCGACGGGCAAGATATTTTCAAAGTCGTCGAGGCCGGCCGGCGTGCGATCGATCGCGCACGTTCCGGCGGCGGACCGACGCTGCTCGAAATGGTGACGTACCGCTACAAGGGACATTCGCGCAACGATCCGGCGCGTTATCGCCCGCCGGGCGAGCTCGATGCCTGGAAGGCGCGCGATCCAATCGAAATCGTGCGCGCACGTCTGCTGCAAGACGGCGTAAGTGAAGCGCGTCTCGCCGAGACCACTGCCGAAGCCGACGCTGCGATCAACGCGGCCGTTGCATTCGGTGAAGCCGGTCCGTTCCCCGATCCCAAAGACGTGCTCCCGAAGGTGTACGCATGATCCAGACCACGACGGCCGAGACTCTTTTCGGCAAAGCACTCAATTGGACGATCGCAACCGCGATGGAGACCGATCCAAACGTCTTCATCATCGGCGAAGACATCGGCCAATTCGGCGGCGCATTCGGCATTACAAAAGGGCTCGTGGAGAAATTCGGCAAGCCGCGCGTCCTCGATACGCCGATTTCCGAAGCCGGCCTCGTGGGTGTCGGCGTCGGCGCGGCAATGATGGGGATGCGGCCGATCGTGGAGATTCAATTCTCCGATTTCCTCGTCAACGCGATGGACCAAATCGTCAATCAAGCCGCGAAAGTTCATTTCATGTTCGGGGGCAACGTCAATGTTCCGATGGTGATTCGCACGCCGTTCGGCGGCGGCGTCGGCCTCGCCGCGCAACACTCGCAATCACTCGAAGCGTGGTTCTATCACATTCCCGGACTCAAAGTGGTTGCACCCTCGACTCCCGACGACGCACGCGGACTGCTGTTCGCATCGATCGACGATCCGAATCCGGTCATCTTTTTCGAACACAAGCTACTCTATTCGGTCAAGGGGCCGATGCTCGAATCGATCGAGCGCATTCCACTCGGCAAAGCCGTCGTGCGACGTCCGGGAAAAGACGGAACAATCGTTTCGTATTCGTTCGCGATGCACCGTACGCTCGAAGCCGTCGAGAAGCTGGCAGCCGGCGGAATCGATCTCGAAGTGATCGACCTGAGGACGCTGTATCCTCTCGATATCGAAACGGTGATGGCGTCCGTCGAGCGCACCGGACGACTGGCAGTCTGTCATGAAGCCGTCATCCGCGGCGGCATCGGCGGCGACATCATCGCTCAGGTTTGCTCGAGCAAAGTTTTCTCGAAGCTCAAAGGCCCCGTCTTGCGCATCGGTGCAAAGGAATCGCCGGTCCCGTACAGTCCACCGCTCGAGTCGTACGTACTTCCGTCTGCCGAGCACATCGAATCGGAGCTGCGTGCGTGGTTGAAGTAACAATGCCGAAAATGGGCGCGACGATGACCGAAGGAACGGTTGCGACGTGGCGCGTTCAGCCCGGACAAAGCGTGGCGGTTGGCGACGTTTTGTGCGAGGTCGAGACCGACAAGGCCAGCGTCGACGTCGAAGCCGAGCATGCCGGAACGATCGATGCGCTGCTCGTCAACGAAGGCGAGACGGTTGCAATCGGCGTCCCGATAGCGCGCCTTGCCACGTAATTGACGAAGCGCGTTCTCGTCGGCCTCACCACAACGCTTGTCGTCGTGGTCATGTGGTTTGCGGCGACGCAAGGTACGCACCTCATCTCACCCGGACGGTTTCCGAGTCCGCTCGACGTCTACAAGGCGGCTTTGCAAATCGGTACGCCACCGGGATACGCGGGGACGACGCTCCCGCATCACATCGTCGTCAGCCTCGAACTCGTGTTCTTCGGCTTTCTGGTTGCAATTGTCACCGGCGTTCCGCTCGGCCTCTCCATGGGGCTCGACCGGCGTTTCGAAGCGTTCGTCAACCCGATTTTTCTTGCGATTCGTCCGATACCACCGCTCGCATGGATCCCTCTTGCGGTCGTTTGGTTCGGTCTTGGAATTCAAGCCAAGATTTTCGTCGTCTGGTTTGCAGCGTTTGTTCCGGCACTGATCAATACGCACACCGGCGTGCGCACGGTCGACCGTACGTTGATCGATGCCGCGCGCGTTCACGGCGCTAGCCCGTATCGCGTCATACGCGAGGTCATCATCCCGGCGGCACTGCCGCACATCTTCACCGGCTTACGGCTTTCGTTGCAAGCTTCGTGGACGACGCTCATCGCGGCCGAACTTGTCGGCGCTGTCGCAGGCATCGGTCACGTGCTGATCGTTGCATCGCTCGACATTTATCCCGGAATGATCTTCTACGGCATGGCGTGGGTCGCGTTGCTCGGCGCCGTCATGACACTGGTTCTCGGGCGTCTCGAACGGGTGGCGATGCCGTGGCTGCGATAAGGTCGCGCTACGCGCCGTATTCAATTGCCGGCATTGTGCTCTTTGTCGGCATATGGTGGCTGCTCGCGGCGAGCGGACGCATCAATCCCATCCTCTTGCCGAGCCCGGTTGACGTCGCGCGCACCTTCGCGAGCCTCACGCAACACCGCTACGCCGGCTATACGCTTCAAGCGCACCTGGCATCGAGTCTGCTGCGTTTTCTCTCCGGCTTCGCGCTGGCCGCAATCATCGGAGTCCCACTCGGACTCGCGATGGGCTGGTTCCGATGGCTCGACTACATCGTCGCGCCGCTGTTCGAAGCGGTTCGTTTCGTCGCTCCGATTGCATGGGTTCCGTTTGCGGCGCTGTGGTTCGGAACCGGAATTGGTGGACCCGTGCTGATCATCTTCGCGGGCGCGTTCCCGCCGTGTTTGATCAACGCGTATCGCGGCGCGCGCTACGTCGACCGGCTTTTGATCGAAGCTGCGCAAACGCTGGGCGCCGGCAATCGACGCATCATCTTCGAAATTTTGCTGCCCGCATCGCTGCCCTCGATCGTAGCCGGTTTACGAGTCAGCGCAGGGCTCGGTTGGCAGTCGCTCGTCGGCGCCGAACTGATCGTCGTCTCGGCCGGCATTGGCTACCTCATGGTTCAGGGCCAGGGCAATTTGAATACGGCCGTCGTGATGTCGGGGATGATCGCGATCGGCATCATCGGCGTCATCCTCGACGTGGCACTGCGTTCGCTCGAGCGACTGGTGACACGGGGGCGGACATAGCGCAGCGATTGCGAAACGGACGAGGACAACTCGGACGGAGAGGGGTCGTTAATGCACCAGCGCTTTCTTGTCTTATTCGGAGTCGTCTTGCTCGCGTCGGCCGGACTCGCGCGCGCAGACGCACCGCAACCGATCAACATCAGCTATCAGCCCACGAACTATTGGGCGCTTCCGTTTTATCTCGCGACACAAAAGGGATGGTGGGATAAGGTCGGTCTCAAACCGAGCTTCAGCACGTTTCCCGCGGGCGCGCCGCAAGTTGCGGCCGCAGCCGCCGGCTCGTGGGACGTCGGTTCGACCGGATCGGTTCCGGCCGTCCTCGGCGCCGCGCGCTACGACATCTTGACGATCGGAATATCCAACGACGAATCGGCGACGAATGCGTTGATGGTCACCGATGCGAAATCGGGCGAATATTCGAAAACGCCCAAAGACGTAAAGGGTCAGCAAATTCTGTTGACCGCGAACTCGACCGGCGAGTACGCCGTCGTTGCGTGCTTGCATAAGTACGGTATGAGCGAAAGCGACGTAACGCCCGTCAACATGGGGCAAGCGCAGATCCTTTCGGCGCTTACGTCCGGGACGGCCAATCTCGGAGCACTCTGGGCGCCCAACATCTATACCTTTGAAGAGAAGCTGCACGGCAAGCTCTTCTGCTCGGGCAAAGATGCAAATACGATGATTCCCGGCGCGCTGATCGTACGCAGCGCGTACGCGAAAGATCATCCGGATTTGGTCGCAAAGTTCTTGGCCGTCTACGAGCACTCGATTCGGTGGGAACGCGCCCATCCAGCCGAGGCGCAGCAAGCACTGATCGCGGCCGACAAAGAAGGCGGCACCGAGATCACGGCAGCGTCGGCGAAAGCCGAGATGGACTTACGTCCGATCTACGATCTCTCGCAACAGCTTCGCGCCATGCATCGCTCCGGCGGACAATCCGACGTCGATAAGTGGTTCGACGGGATCATCACGTTCATGAAGGACAAAGGCTCGATCCAAGCCGCACCCGACACACGCTCGTTCATCACCGATCAGTACATGCAGATGGTGCAGAACGATCCCAAGCTGCGGGCTTTCGCGAACAGCAGCGATTGAGCGACATCGTTTTCCAGGGCGTCGGCCGTGTTTTCGATCAAAGCGGAAGCCCGGTCGTCGCCCTCGATTCGATCGACTTCACGATCCGCGATCGTGAATTCGTTGCGGTTGTCGGTCCATCGGGCTGCGGGAAGACGACGCTCTTACGAATGGCCGCCGGTCTTGATTTTCCGACGCAAGGGAGCGTCCGCGTTGGTGGCGAGGTCGTACGCGGACCGGGGCCTGATCGCACCCTCGTCTTTCAGCAGTTTGCGCTCTTTCCATGGAAAACGGTCCGGCAAAATATCGAATTCGGGTTGATTTGCGCGCACAAGAGTCGTGAGGAGCGCGACGCGGCGGTCAAGCGCTACGTTGATCTCATGAATTTGGAAGGCCGCGAGGATGCTTTTCCGCATCAGCTTTCCGGTGGAATGCAGCAGCGCGTTGCAATCGCGCGAAGCTACGCGCTCGATCCGGAAGTTCTCTTGATGGACGAGCCGTTCGGCGCGCTCGATGCGCAAACGCGCGTCGTCATGCAAGAAGAGCTCATCAAGCTCGCGCGCGTGAGCCCACGTACGGTCATGTTCATCACGCATAGCGTCGAAGAAGCGGTTTATCTCGCCGATCGCGTTGCCGTCATGACCAAACGTCCCGGACGCATTCGCGAAGTAATCGATATTGCGGAGATTCGCTCGCGCGAGCACTGGAGCGAACGTCACGTCGAAGAGACGATGGACCTCGCATCATTCGTGCATCTTGCGAACGTCGATTTGGAAGCTCTTGCGCGAAGACGGGTTAGCGGCCGCCGCCAATAGCTAGAATCGAGCCCGTCACGTAGGAAGCTGCCGGCGAGAGCAGCCAGATGATGCCCTCGGCGATTTCTTGCAGCCTTACCCGCGCGCTGCATCGGGATCATTGGCGCGGCTTTCTTGAGGCGATCGGGGGCGCCCATGCGCGCGTGAATCTCCGTGTCGACGAATCCCGGCGCAACGGCATTGACGCGAATCCCGTCGGCAGCGACTTCGCGCGCAAGGCCAATCGTGAACGTATCGACCGCGCCTTTCGATGCGGCGTAATGGACGTAGTCGCCCGCGCCGCCGTATGTTCGCGGCGAGCGACGACACGTTGACGATCGCTCCGCCCGTTCCGCCGCGTTTTTTCGACATGCGCCGAACGGCTTCGCGGCCGCACAAGAACAGCCGATCACGTTGACGTCGAAGACGCGCTCGAGCGCCGCGAGTTTCACGTCTTCGACGCGCGCGATGCCGCCGGTGACTCCCGCATTGTTGACAAGGCCGCGGACCGCCCCGAATTGTTTGCTTGCCGTATCGAAGATGCGCTTGACGTCGTCTTCGCGCGAAACGTCGCCGCCGACCGCGATCGCTTGTCCACCGCTCGCCGAGATCTCGCGGACGACGCCTTCGGCCGCGCCACGATCTTCAGCATAGTTGACCGTGATCGCGAGCCCGCGTTTGGCAGCGAGCTTGCAGACGGCGGCGCCGATTCCACGGCTTCCCCCCGTGACGATTAGGGATTCTAGCGGCACATTCGATCCTTTCCGAGAAATAAGCCGGCGTGCGGTACTGGCTTTTCAAGACTGAGCCCAGCGAGTACTCGTGGGAGCGTCTGCTGCGCGAGGGAAAAACCGTTTGGAGCGGCGTTCGTAGTTTCCAAGCCCGCAACAATATGATGGAGATGAAGCTCGGAGACCTTGGCTTTTTCTATCACAGTTCGATTGCGGTGCCGCAGATCGCGGGCATCGTCAAAGTCATTCGCGAGGCCTTTCCGGATTCACTGCGTGGGACAAGAAAAGTGACTACTACGACCCTCGCTCGACCGAAAAGAAACCCCTGTGGCAGATGGTCGAGGTCGCACCGGAGGCCGACATCCCGCGACCGGTAACGCTTGCGGAGATGCGCGGCGAGCCGCGGCTCGCCTACATGCCGCTGCTACAAAAGGGGCAGCGGCTCTCCGTGCAGCCCGTCAGCCCGCAAGAATGGGAGACGATTCTCTTGCTTGCGCGCGCTCCAGGAACAGGCTTCTGCGCATTGGAGCGGCGCTTCGCCGGTTCGCGGTTGACGCCGCACGTAGGTACCGTCGGCGCGTAAGATTCGCGACTTCTGATTGTCGGCGGCAAACGTCGCCCAAATCTCATCGCAAATCGTGTTTTGTATCGTCTGATCCAAGACGGGTACGATCGTCTCGACGCGACGATCGAGATTGCGGCCCATCAGGTCCGCGCTGCCGATGTAAACTTCGCGATTGCCGGCATTCTCGAAGATATAAATGCGCGAATGCTCGAGGAAGCGTCCGACGATGCTGTGCACGCTGATCGTTTCGCTGACGCCCGGAACCCCCGGACGCAGCTTGCACATCCCGCGCACGTTCAGCTCAATCGGCACGCCGGCTTGCGAGGCGCGGTACAACTCCGCGACCATTCGTTCGTCGGTCAGCGAGTTGATCTTCGCGCGAATTCCGCTCGGACGTCCGGCCAGCGCATGCTCGCGTTCGCGATCGATCATGCGCCGAGAGCTCTTTACGCAGCGCGACCGGCGCGACGAGTAATTCTTCGTAGGTGTCGATCTTCGAGAAGCCGGTCAGAAAGTTGAACAGCTCGGTTGCATCGCCGCCAAGCTCGGGACGGCACGTAAAGAGCGAGAGATCGGCGTAGAGCCGCCCGGTGCGCTCGTTGTAGTTGCCGGTACCGAAGTGCATATAGCGCCGCAGCCCGTCGGGCTCGTTTCGCACGACGAGCGTCACTTTGCCGTGCGTTTTCAGACCCGCGAAGCCGTAGACGACGTGCGCGCCGACGCGCTCCAGATGCCGTGCCCAGTTGATGTTGTTTTCTTCATCGAACCGCGCTTTGAGCTCGATCAGCACCGCGACTTGCTTTCCGTTTTCAGCGGCTTGCATCAGCGCATTGACGATCGGCGAATTGCTGCCCGACGTCCGGTAGAGCGTCATCTTGATCGCGAGCACTTGCGGATCGGCCGAAGCCTCGCGCACGAAATGCACGACCGGCTCGAACGACTCGTACGGATGGTGCAAGAGGATGTCGCCCTCGCGCATCACCGCAAAGATGTCGGGATTGTCGAGGAAGCGCCGCGGGATCGACGGCGTGAACGGCTCGTAGTGCAGTTCCCGGGATCTCGATCCCGGAGAGCGACATCAGATCCGAAAGCCCGAGCAAGCCTTCGCACTGGTATAGATCTTGCGCTTCGAGCTGCAACGCTTCGAGAAGCCGCTCGATCAGATGCGGCGGCATGTCGGCTGAGACTTCCAAGCGCACCGGCTCGCCGAAGCGGCGCCGGCGCAGCTCGGATTCGATCGCGCGCAGCAAGTCGTCGGCTTCGTCTTCTTGTAAATCGAGATCGGCGTCGCGCGTGACGCGGAAGAGGTACGACGCGCTCACGATCATGCCGGGAAAAAGATCGTCGAGATTGTACGCGATCAAATCTTCGAGCGTGACGAACCAGTGCTCGCCCTCCGGCGTGACCTCGACCGGAATGAAGCGTGGAAGGCTTGGCGGCACTTTCACGCGCGCGAAGTGCAAGAGCTCGCCTTCGTCGGTGTGTTCGATCATCTCGACCGCGAGCGAGAGCGAAAGATTCGAGATGTACGGGAACGGATGCCCGGAATCGACCGCGAGCGGCGTAAGCACCGGATACACGCGCTCTTCGAACAGCGCCCGCAACGCAGTTCGCTGATCGGCGTTCAGTTCGCCGATGCGCAGAATGCGGATACCGCGCTCGGCCATCTCCGGCATAATCATGTCGCGCAGGCACGCGCTTTGGCGCTTGAGCGCAAGGCGCAGCTTCTCGGAGATTGCGGCCAGCGTTTCAGCCGGCGTAAGTCCATCCTCCGAGCGACGGATGACCTCGGCTTCGACTTGTTGCTTGAGCGCCGCAACCCGGATCATGAAAAACTCATCCAGGTTGTTAGTGAAGATCGCAATGAACTTCAATCGCTCGAGCAGCGGATTCGTACGATCGAACGCCTCTTCGAGGACGCGGTCGTTGAACTCCAACCACGACAGCTCGCGATTGATATACAGCGATGGATGATCGAGCGGCGGTGCTTCGACCGCGACAGCGATCGTCTGCGATGCCATGGAAGTAGCCTTCTCCGAATGAACGCGGACCTCTTTGGGCCCGACTACTGGACCCACGTACGAACCCACGTCGGCCTTGCAGCTTCCGCCTTGGCCATGGCGGCTATTATCGCCCTTCCGCTCGGCGTCCTAATCGCACGTACGAAGCTGATCCGCCCTGCGATCCTAGGGCTCGTCAACACGCTGCGCGTTATCCCGAGCCTCGCAGTCTTAATGCTTATGCTGCCGTTAATCGGACTCGGGTTCGTCCCGGCGCTCGTCGCGCTCGTCGTCCTCGCAATTCCGCCGATCGTCGTCAACACGGATCTGGCGCTGCGCGGTGTTCCCTATGCGCCGCTCGACGCCGCGCGTGGAATGGGTATGACGCGCTTCGAGCTCGCGCGGCGCGTCGAATGGCCGTTGGCGTTTCCGGTTGCGTTTGCGGGCATTCGTACCGCAAGCGTCGAGGTTATCGCAAGCGCAACGTTGGCGGCATTCATTGGCGGAGGGGGACTCGGTGAGTATATTACGGCCGGACTTTCGACGGACGACACCGCGCAGCTGTTGCTCGGAGCCGATCTCGGTTGCGCTGCTTGCACTCGGCGTGGACGCCGGGCTGGCTGCGATCGCACGCAGGATAGCGGTGCGCACGTGAGTTTCACGCGTTCTGCGGCACTGCGCGGCATCGGCGCGCTCGGTGCAGCGTCGTTTGCGGGATGCGCGCGGCACGATTCCGTGCGCGTCGGCTCGAAGAATTTTTCGGAAGAACTTTTTCTCGGCGAGCTCTACGCGCAGTTGCTGGAAAAAGCCGGCTTGCACGTCGAGCGCAAGCCGGAGCTCGGCTCGACGCAGATCGCCATGGAAGCGATGCAGCGCGGCGAGATCGATTTGTATCCCGAGTACACGGGAACGGCGTTGCTCGTCGTTCTGAAACTGCAAGCTGCAAACGACCCACGCGCGGTCTACTCGACCGTGAAACGAGAGTTCGAGCAGCGCTACGCGATGACGTGGCTCGACCCGTCGCCGTTCGACGACACGCAAGCGCTCGCGGCGACGCACGCCGTCGCGCAACGTTACGCTCTTCGTACGCTCTCCGACGTGAGCCGCGCGGCGCCGCAACTGCGGCTGGCCGTGACGGCCGAGTTTTTGAACCGGCCCGACGGTCTGCCCGGATTACGCCGCGCGTACGGCGGCTTCAACTTCAAGCAGATCGTCCAAGTCGACATCGGCCTTCGGTATCAGGCCCTGCAAGACAATCGCGCCGACGTCGCCGTCGCGTTCTCCACCGACGGCGAGATCACCGAATACGATCTGGTCGTTTTCGAAGACGACAAGCACGCGTTTCCGCCGTATCAGGCTGCGCCCGTCGTTCGCGATGCGGCATTGCAGAAATTTCCGTCGATTGCGCCAACGCTCAACAAGATCGCGCCGCTGCTCGACGAGGCGACGATTCGCAACGTCAATCTCGCGATCAACGGTCCGAAAAAACGCGAGCCTGCCGACGTCGTGCACGATTTTCTGCAGAAGTCACCAAGCCGTCGCGTGAATAGCGCAAGCCTCGAGCTTCGCAACGTCGGCGTCCGCTATCCCGATGCGGATCGTGACGCGGTTACAGGCGTCGACCTTACGATCGCACCCGGCGAGTTCTTGGTGTTCCTCGGCGCCTCGGGCTCGGGGAAGAGCACGCTGTTGCGCACGATCAACCGGCTCGTCGTTCCGACCACGGGAGGCGTCTTCATCGACGGTCAGGATACGGCGGCGCGCCCCGCACCCGAGCTGCGCCGCGGCATCGGCTACGTGATTCAGGCCGTCGGATTGCTGCCGCATCTCAGCGTCGGGCAGAATATTGCGATCGTCCCCGAGCTTTTGGATTGGGAAAAAGCGCGCATCGCCGCGCGCGTCGACGAGCTGCTCAAAATGGTGCGGCTCGATCCGTCGTATCGCACGCGCTTGCCGCGCGAGCTCTCGGGCGGCGAACAGCAGCGCGTCGGCGTTGCGCGCGCGCTCGCGGCCGAACCGCCGCTTCTGTTGATGGACGAACCGTTCGGCGCGCTCGACGCAATCGTCCGCTCCGAGCTCGGGGCAGAGATGCTGCGCATACATCGCGATCTCGGAACGACGATCGTATTCGTCACGCATGACATCGACGAAGCGTTGCGGCTCGCCGACCGTATCGCCGTTTTTCACGACGGGCGCTTGCTCCAAATCGATGTGCCGCTGCGTTTGCTCACGCATCCCGCGGATCCGTATGTCGCCGAGCTGACGGACTCGTCGGACGTTCTGCGACGCCTGAGCGTGATGCACGTGGCCGATGCTGCAACCCCCGAGGTGCCGCCGGGTGTCGAAGAGAGCGCACCACGCGTCGACGCCCGGTCGACGTTGCGCGACGCTCTCGGGCAGATGCTGCTCGCCGGCGAACCGCTGATCGTCGTCGAAGACGGCCGTGCGCGCGGTGTTCTGCGATTCGCAACGATCGCCGCAGCCCTACGACAGTGAACTGGCTTGCGTCGCATCCGTTCGAGCTCGCAGTACTTCTCGAACAGCACCTCGCAATCGTCGGCACCGCGCTCCTCGCGGCGCTGGCAATAGCGCTCCCGCTCGGCTACTTGGCGGCTCGCCGTCCGGCGGCCACCGGCCCGATTTATGGCATCTTTGGCGCAATCTATACAATCCCAAGCCTCGCGCTTTTGGCGCTCTTGGTACCCGTCCTCGGCCTCGGCTTTTGGACGGCCGTCGTTGCATTGGCCGCATACGCACAGATGATTCTGATCCGGAATACCGTTGCGGGCTTCCAGGGAATCGACCCGGCCCAACTGGAGGCAGCAGCGGGACTTGGGATGACCCGTGCGCAACAACTATGGCGCGTCGAACTGCCGCTCGCCCTCCCCGTTATCGTCGGGGGCGTGCGGATCGCGACGGTAGCGCTCATCGCTATAGCGAGCGTCGCGGCATGGATCAATGCCGGGGGGCTCGGGGTGCTGTTCTTCGACGGCATTCATCGAAACGATGTGCAGAAGATCGTCGCGGGCAGCATTGCGTCGGCTGTGTTAGCAGTCATCGCGGATGCGCTTTTGCGTGGTATCGAACGCATCGTGCGCACTTAAACCGGCGAAGCTAGAACAACTCGAAAACTTCGGAGATACTTACGGAAACGACGCTCTTCCGCTTGCGCCCGTACCAACGGGATGCGCAAGAGGCTATCCTTCGCGAACGCGATCTTGGCGTGCGTTCGCAGATGGTCGTCATGGCGACGGGTTTGGGCAAAACCGTAGTAATTGCTACGCTGCCCGAGCTGCTCGGTTTACGCGAGAATGACGTAATGCTCGTGATCGCGCACCGTGACGAGCTGATCGAACAGACCGTCGAGAAAATGCATTTCCTCAACCCGAACCTCAAAGTCGGGATCGAGAAAGCCGCAAAACGCGCGACCGAAGATTGCAACATCGTCGTTGCGACCGTACAGAGCCTCACCGGCAAGCGGCTCGAAGAATTCATGCGGCGTTTCGGAGGCCGGATCGGCATCTTCGTCATCGACGAAGCGCATCACGCGGCCGCCCCCACGTATCGCGCGATCGTGACCGCAATCCGTTGGCGCCGCGACGACGCGATGATCATGGGCTTTACAGCGACGCCGCGCCGCGCCGACAAAGTCGGGCTCGGCGACATCTTCCAAAAGATCGTGTACTCGATGGACACGGCCGAAGCGGTTGAGGCCGGTTATCTCGTCCCGGTTCACGCTTTCATGATCCACACGCAGACGAGCCTCGATCAGGTCAACTCGCGCGCCGGCGATTTCGTAGTCGGCGAGCTCGCCGACGCCGTCGACAACGAGGAGCGCAACGGCCAGGTCATCGACGCGTATCTCGAACACGTCCCCGGACGCAAGGCACTCGTCTTCGCCGCATCCGTTCAACACGCGCGCAATCTGCGCGACGCATTCAAGGCACGCGGAATCGCCGCACTCTTTGCGAGCGGAGATACGCCGCCCGAAGAACGTGCAAAAGTCGTCTCTGAATTCCGCAAAGGCAAAGCCAGCGTGCTCGTCAACTGCGGCCTGTACCTCGAAGGCTTCGACGTTCCGTCGATCGAGACGATCATCAATGCGCGTCCGACCAAGAGCCAAACGCTCTACACGCAGATCACCGGGCGCGGCTTGCGGCCCGTCGAGGAAATCGCAAACGTCCTTTCCGACGCGCCCGACCCCGAGCTGCGCCGCACGCTCGTCCGGCAAAGCCACAAACAATTTGCGACGGTTCTCGACATCGTCGATATCGCGCGCCGCCACGAGCTGATCACCGCTCCGACCTTGTGGGGCTTGCCCGCCCAAATCGACATCGAAGGCCGCGACGTCGGCGAAGTCTCGCGCCTGTACGACAAGCTGGTCGGCCTCGACCCGAAGATCGCAGCCCGCGTGCGAACTGCGAGCGCGATCGAGCAAGCCGTCCTCGATCTTGAAGCCGCCTCGATTACGCGTGCCACGACCGCGACGTGGCAGCCGGTCGGCGAAAATCATTGGCGCATCTCGTTTCCGCCCAAGCGAATTGCGCGCGATCGCACCGGCAAGTTGATCTCCGACTTCGCGCAAGAGTTCGCCAAGCTCGTGACCGAGGCCAAGCGCATCAATCCGAACGGCGATGCCGACGGTTTTGCGCTACGCGTCCTCAACGTCGACAAGCGCTCGATCCGCGAAGAGGGTGCGACGATCGACGTGCGTCCGCGCGGAGACGTTTTCGTTGCAACGGTCTCGGTCGGCGACGAGCCGTCGCGCGATCTTGCGACGGGAGCAACGCTCGTCGACGCGATCGGTAAGGCCGATGCTCGCGTTGCAAGCGGCGACATTTACGAAACGATCGGACGGCGTCCGAAACGCCGCGGTGCAGCTGTCGGCGGACAACGCCGGCGACGTCACCGCCGCACGCCGGTTATGCGACGGAGAGCAAGCTAAGGGCGTAGTCGAAGCCCGAATCAAACCAGCAGCGTTTGAGATGATAGCCTGCGGATTCGGCGATTCGGCTGATATTTTCCGGATCGTACTTATACGACGATTCGGTGTGGATCGATTCAAACTCCGCGAAGCCGACCTGCATGTCGAGATCGCGAATGCGCACGCTTTGAGCCGCAGTCGCGATCAAGAACATATCGACGGCGCCGCGATTGGGATCGTAGTGCGCGTCGTGTTCGAACGCGCGCAGATCGAAGGTGCCGCCTAGCTCGCGGTTTATGCGGCCGAGCACGTTCTTGTTGAACGCGGCAGTCACGCCGGCCGGATCGTCGTAGGCGAGCTCGAGGCGTTCGACCGATTTCTTCAGATCCGTGCCGAGCAGCAACGCGTCGCCCGGTTTGAGCGTGCGGCGTAAGGCCTGCAGCAGCGCGCTCGCTTCTTCAGGCTCGAAGTTTCCGATGTTCGATCCCAAGAAAAGCGCCATGGTTCGCGCCTGCATACGGAGATCCGGAGTATCGAGCAGATCGAAATAGTCGCCGGCGAACGCCTCGATGGAAAGATTCGGATACATGTCGATGAGCGTTTGCGAGCTGGCGCGCAGAACCGCCGGCGAGATGTCAACCGGTAAGTAACGCAACGTTCGCTGACGTTCAAGCGCGGCCTCGATGAGAAAGCGCGTCTTTGTTGCGCTGCCGGAGCCGAGCTCGAGCAGCTCGAGCGGTGCGCCGAACGTGTCGATGATGTCGCCCGCATATTTTGCGAGAACCTCGCGCTCCGCATTCGTCAAGTAATATTCGGGGAGATACGTAATTGCTTCGAAGAGAGAGGAGCCCAGATCATCGTAAAACGATTTCGGGGGGAGTCGCTTGGGCAGCGCGCGTAGTCCGCGACGCACGTCGTCGGCAAAGGTCGTACCGCGACCACGTTTTACGTCATCGTGCACGACCAATCGCTGAGTGACGAGAGCCGTTGTCATCTGCGTTCTAATCGTGAACTCCTTACCCGGCCCCGAAGCAACTGAAAACCCTAGGAGGTTTTAATTGCGCTACCAGCAACGTATCGGTCCCCGTCGAGGGCTCGATGATGGCTTCTTACCTCTCCCGCCCCGAATCGGTTGCACCAGCACCCGCCGTGATCGTTCTCCAAGAGATCTTCGGCGTGAATACTGAGATGCGGCGTATTACGGACCTGGTCGCATCGGCCGGCTACGTCGGCCTCGCGATCAACTACTATCACCGGACAGATCCCGACCTCGATTGCCCCTATAACGACGAGGGAATCGCGAAGGGCCGTGGAGCGGCTGCGAAGGTCACGCGCCAAACCATCGAGGCCGATATCAATGCGGCGATTGACTGGCTCAATGCTCAGGACTTCGTCCGCTTCAATCACATTGCAACCTGGGGCTTTTGCTTCGGCGGATCGATGGCGTTCTTCAGCTCGATGCTGCGCGGAATTTCCGGCGGGATCGTGTTCTACGGCGGACAGATCGGCAAGCCGCTCATGAGCGGCGGCACGCCCCTCATCGAGGAAGCCGAGCACGTCAAAGCTCCGCTGCTGATGTGCTACGGCGGCAAAGATCAGGGAATTCCGCCCGATGAACTCGAGCGCATCGAACAAACCTTACGCGCGAAGCAGAAGCGTTTCACGCTCAAAATCTACCCGGACGAAGGGCACGGCTTCTTTCGCCAATCTTCGAACAGCTTCGACAACCCCGATCTCAAGGATGCATGGTCGAGGGTTCAGGAGTTTCTGAAGCAATCGCTGTCGTAGCGCGCGCCAGTGTCGAGCGGCGATAGCCGTACAACGCGTAAATCGCCGCCCCAACCACAAACCACACGATAAAGCGCAGCCACGTGTCGCCTCCCAATCCGAAAAGCGCGAGCCCGATGCACAACAGCGCACCAAGAATAGCGACCGCCATTCCGAACGGCGCACGGAATGGCCGGTTCGCATTCGGCTGCGTCACACGCAGGACGCCGACGCCGACGCAGACGATCGCAAACGCCGAGAGCGTCCCGATGTTCACCAGCGCGAGCAAGACGTCGAGCGGGATCGCCGCCGCCATGATCGCAACGATGAGCCCGGTCGTCATCGTCGTGAACACGGGCGTGCGCGTTCGCGGATGAAGCCAGGCCACGATCGGCGGTAAGAGCCCATCGCGCGACATGACGTAAAAGATGCGCGCTTGGCCGAGCAACGACGTCAAGATGACCGTCGTCGTCCCGGCAATCGCGCCGGTAGCGACGACGCCCAGGATGATCGGATTCCCGCCCGCGTGCCGGGCGGCATCGAGCATCCCCGAACCGGCTTCGATCGTTCTCCACGGCACGAGCCCCACGCACACGACGGCGATCGCCAGATACAAGATCGCGCCGACGATCAAAGATCCGATGATCCCGAACGGCAGATCGCGCGCGGGCTCACGGCATTCTTCCGACGCTACGGTAACCGTATCGAAACCGATATATGCGAAGAATACGAGCGCTGCGGACGTGACGATGCCTTTAACACCTAGTGGTGCGAAGGGAATGAACAGCTGTCCGCGCACGGCTCCAATGCACGCGAGTACGAAGACGACGATCGCGCCGACTTGCAGCCACACCATTGCGCTGTTCGTCGAGGACGATTCCTTGATGCCGATAGCGAGCAATATCGAAATCCCGAGCACGATCGCAAACGCCATGACGTCGATGCTCGTACCACCGCTCGAAAGATGCGCGGTGCGCGCCCACGTGGGAAGCGTGATGCCGAATCCGCCCAGGACGTTCTGCGCGTATGACGACCACGACGAGGCCACCGGCGCCGCACTGATCCCGTATTCGAGGATCAGATCCCAACCGATGATCCAGGCTACGATCTCACCCAGCGTCGCGTACGCGTACGTGTACGCGCTCCCCGCAACGGGGACCATGCACGCCAGCTCCGAGTAGCAGAGCGCAACGAACAAACACGCGAGACCGGAGAGGACGAACGATCCGATCACGCCGGGCCCCGCCGCGTTTGCGCCGGCGCCGATCGTCGTGAATATCCCGCCGAGCATCGTGCCCAGACCGATGCCGATCAAGCCCGGCTTGCCCAAGACGCGGCGCAGCGTCACGCCTTGTGTTTCGGTCCGCGCTCGATCGAGCGGCATCGTCATGAAGAGCCGGCGAAAGACGCGGTTCATGCGCGTCGAACGTTCATTTCGTGAAGCAGCAAGTCCGCCTACCCGGCATCATCGGCGGCCTCGGCCCCGCAGCGCATATCGAGTTCGAGCGGCGCCTCTTGGCCGAAGGTGCGCGCCGCGGTGCGCGCGCCGATCAAGACTATTTGTCGTGGGTGCTCGTCAACGCAACCGAAGTGCCGGAACGCACCGTTGCACTGCTTGCGAACGATACGCGCGAAGCCGTAGAGCGCATCGCCTCGGCAGCGCGCCGTCTGCTTGCGGCAGGCGCAGATTTTGCCGCTGTTCCGTGCAACACGGCGCATGCACTGCGTGATGACGTGATGGCGCTCGTTCCGCTGCCGTGGCTGGATTTGATCGACGCTACGACCGAAGAGCTCGCGCGCAAATTCGAACGCGGCTCGCGAGTGCTGGTCCTTGCCACGAGCGGGACGCTGCAGACGGGGCTCTACCGCAGGCGTTTACGCGAAGCCGGATTCGAAGCCGTCGAATTCGACGTCGACTCGCGCGAGCAAGCCGATGTGATGCGCGCGATCTTCGACGACGATTTCGGCATCAAATCGACGGGGACGCGCGTCGATCCACGTGCGGTCGCGCTCGCGACGGAAGCGCTGATGAAAACGCCGGGCACCGTGTGCGCAATCGCAGGCTGCACCGAGCTCTCGGTCGCTTTTGCAAGCCTTGCGAATCCGCCGATTGCCGGTGATCGATCCGCTTGATGCGCTCGCAAGCGCTACTTATGATGTTGGATCGGGGAAGCGGCCGCTACCACTGCTCGCAGCGGGCGCTGCTCGCTGACGATTCGCGCGATCCGCTCGTATATATCACCGATATAATCACGCGTCTCAGAATACGGCGGTACACCTTCATAGTGCGCAACCGCGAGCGGGCCCGCATTGTACGCCGCGAGCGCGAGCGCGTACGGATCCGCGTGCGCGAAACGCGAGCGATACCGTACGACATATGTCGCCAAGAGTTGCGCGGACCCGGCAAGCGCATCGCGCGGATCGAGCGGGTCGATCCCAAATGCGTCGGCGGTTTCCAGCATGAATTGCGCGATACCAAGCGCGCCTGCCGATGATATTGCAAATGGATCGAATGCGCTCTCTTGCAATATCGTGGCGCCGAAGAAGTCTTGATTCAATCCGTAGCGGTGTGCGGACCTCTCCGACAAAATCGCGAGACGCAGTGCATCCAGGGGGCTTAACCGAGGGTTGCTCCGGATGATAGACTTTGTAAGGGCAACTGCCGCGCTCGCGGGCCTCGGCGCGTCGGCCAGCAGTCTCGCTCCGCGAAACACCGGAACGCTCTGGGGAATATGCCAGGACAGAACAGTATCCGCAACCGCAGGCAGACTAACGTCCTGGGATAGTTCGGAATGAAATATCGTGGGCTCGGGAGGCGCGCACCCCGCTGCGAGCAGACATGCGCCCATAAGCACCACCCTGTACAAAGGAGCCCTCTTGATCACCGGTAATCGGCGGGTTGTAGCATGATGACGATTCTGAGCCTCGTGATCGTCTTAGTCATCGGCGACTTTGCATCGACGTTCTTCTATCACGTCCCGCAACATGTCTGGTTCAAGCTACATCTACGAACGCATCACGACCGGCGCCGGTCATACTGGGATCACGCGGTCCTCTCGCGCGATCCGGCCGTGTTGCTCGACGGTCTCCTGGGCGCGCTTCCGTATCTTGCGCTCGCGGCGCTCTGCTGGCCCCTCTCCCCGGTGGGCGCGCTCATCGGCCTGATCCTCGGACAGCTGCACGTCTGGTGGCGGCACACGTCCGACTTGGGTTGGAAGACCCCCGCGTGGGCGCTACCCGTCGCCAGAGCTCTTCAAATCGTCCTGCCCGAGGACCACGACGGGCATCACCGAAACCCCGAAATCGAGTTCGGCGATATTTTCCGGTTCTATGATGCACCGGCCCGAGCGTGCATCGCCTTCATGCGAGCCTTCAGCCGGGGGACTCGTCGCCGGCGTGCCGCATTGCGGACTGCCGTCCGCCGCCAAACGGGACGTGCTGCCGTCCGGCGCAAAGGTCCGATGCCAAGTCCCGGACGGGGGTAATCTCAGAGGGGGTAGATGTCCAAACGCGTTCTGCTTTTGATCTCGGATACGGGCGGTGGCCATCGTGCGGGTGCACTGGCGATTGGCGCCGCCTTAGACGAGATCAAATCGGGCGAGCCCTTCGAGTGGCGGATCGAGGACATCGGCAATCACTGTGGATTCCCGCTTTCGCAACTCGGTCCGGCGTATAGCGCGGCGCTTCGTTTTGCGCCCCCAGTCTACGGGGCGCTTTTTTATGCCACGAACGGGCGGCGGCGATTTCGCTCGCTGGTGCGCGTCTGCGAGCCGCTCTATCGCGAACGGTTGCGCGATGTCTTCCTTTCCTATCGTCCCGACGTGATCGTCTCGGTCCATCCGCTGCTGAATCACGCTTCGTCGCGTGCACGCGCGGATGCGCATCTGCGCGTTCCGATCATCACCGTCGTCACCGATCTCGGACGCGTTCACGAATCGTGGTTGAGTCCGCGCGTCGACGCAGTCGTCGTTCCGGCCCAGGAAGTCTTGCAGCGCGCGCTCGAGCGCGGCATCCCGCGCGACCGGCTGCTTCCGTCTCGGACATCCGGTCCATCCGAAATTCGAAGACGTCACGGCGACCAAGTCCGCAATTCGCGAGCGCTTGGGACTTCCGCAAGACGCAACCGTCGCGCTCTTGATGGCGGGCGGTGAAGGCGGCGGCAAACTGTATCCGACCACGCTCGCGCTTGCAAAATCGGGGATGCCGTTGCACTTGATCGTCGTGTGCGGGCGCAACGCACCGCTGCAGCGCCGCTCGAAGAGATCGCGCCCAGCTTGCCGACGCCGATTATGGCGCTCGGTTTCCGCGACGACGTTCCGGAGCTGATGCGCGCGAGCGATCTGCTCGTCACGAAAGCCGGTCCGGGCGCGATCGCCGAAGCCAGCGTCTCCGAGGTGCCGGTCGTGATCTACGATTACATCCCCGGACAAGAACGCGGCAATCTGCAGTACGTGCGTTCGAATGGAATCGGACTCGTCGCGCTGACGACGCCGGGCGTCGTGAAAGCGGTGCGGCGCATCGTCGAAATCCGAGCGCCTGCGCGAACAGATGCGCCGCCGTCAAGCCGAGCTCGCACCGCGCGGTGCATCGCGCCGCATCGCCGAGCTGATCGCTCGCACGGCGTACGCAGGTCTGCCGACGATCGCGCCGTTCGCCGCCGTCTCCTAAGCCGTATGAGCGTCATCGACCTTCCGAGCGGACTGCTCGACTTCGTCGTCGCCACCCGGCGCGATCTGCACGCAGCATCCCGAGCTTGGGTTTCAAGAAGTCCGCACCAGCGGAATCGTCGCCGCGCGTTTGCGCGAGCTCGGCATCGAAGTCCACGAACGCATCGCGCAAACCGGCGTGCTCGGCGTCATCAAAGGCGGACGGCCCGGCAAGACGATCATGCTGCGCGCCGACATGGACGGGCTGCCGATTCAAGAGCTCAACGAAACCGAGTATCGTTCGCAATCGGACGGAACGATGCACGCGTGCGGACACGACGGACACGTCGCAATGCTGCTCGGCGCCGCGCAAATTCTCGCGCAGAAGCGCGCGGAGATTCCCGGGACCGTCGTGCTGTGCTTTCAGCCGGCCGAAGAAGGCCTCGGCGGTGCGAAGGCGATGGTCGAAGCCGGAATTCTCGAGGAATACGGCATCGAGCGCGCTTACGGTTTACATCTCGCCTCGAAGCATCCGGTCGGCATGGTCGGCTTCACGCCCGGGCCGTTCTACGCTTCGAGCGATTCGATCGAGATCGCGATTCACGGCAAGGGCGGCCACGGCGCCTCGCCACATCTCTCGATCGATCCGATCTTCGTCGCCTCGAACTTTCGTCGTCAGCTTGCAGCAAGTCGTCAGCCGCGTCATCGATCCGATCGAGCCCGCAGTCGTCACGATCGGCGCGTTTCACGCCGGGCACGACGTACAACGTCATCCCGACCAGCGCGAAGCTCAAAGGAACCGTGCGCGCGTTCGACGCGGACGTTCGCAAAGCGATGAAGGAGCGGATCGAGCGCGTGCTCGCGCGGCGTCTGCGCGGCATCGGGCGCGACGTACGATTTCGATTATCTGTGGCGCTATCCGGTCACGGAGAACGATCCCGTCCAAACCGCATATGCGCGCGCGCTTGCGGAGAAGGCGCTCGGCGCCGAGCACGTGACGTCGTTCCCGAAGCTGATGGGCGCGGAAGACTTCTCATTTTTCGCGCAGCGCGTCCCGGCGTGTTTCTTCCAGGTCGGCTGCCGCGGAAGCGAGCGATCGTCGTTCCCGCACCATCACGAACGTTTCGACATCGACGAAGGCGCGCTGCAATACGGCGTGCGCATGATGGTCGCGCTCGGCACTCGACGCCGGGGAACCACGCACCATGAAGATTCTTCTTCGGCTCTCCTCTGCATACTGCTCGCCGTGCAACCGGCGTTGGCGCAAACCACAACGCAATCGGATTCCGACATCTGCTACGATCCCAACGCGTCCGACGCAGCCACGATTGCGGCTTGCACGCGCGTCATCCGATCCGGCGTTACCGGCACGAAGCTGTCCGACGCCTACAACAATCGCGCGACGGGTTACATCAACACGCATCAGGACGATTTGGCGCTCGCGGACGAGAACCAGGCGATTCTCAACAATCCGAACAACGCGCAAGCGTATGGCAACCGCGGGCTTGATCTACTTCCGCAAGGCGCTGCTCGGCTCGGCGATCCTCGACTACACGCAAGCAATTCGCGTCAAGCCCGATTACGCGCACGCGTTCTTGAATCGCGGAGACGCGCACTTCGCCAACAACGAGACCGATCTCGCCGTTCGTCGACTACAATCAAGCCGATCCAGCTCGAACCGAACGGCCCGAACAATTACGCTCACCGCGGTTACGTGTTCGTCACAACCGCGAGGTACGACGCGGCCGCCGTCGATTTGCAGCAAGCGATCAGCCTAAGCCCGCGCTTCGCGTACCCGGTCTTGTGGCTGCACGTTGCGCGCATGCGCGCCGGCGCCGACGACAAGGTCGAGTTTGAGCGGAACTCTGCAAACCTGAGCACGACCGAATGGCCGGCTCAGGTCGTCTCGTTCTACCTGGGCAACCATGACAGCCGAAGCGATGCTCGCTGCGGCGCTTCGACAACGAGCCGCCGCTGCGAAGCAAACTTCTATTACGGTGAATGGTTGCTGGCGAAGAAACACGATGCGCTGGCGCGCACCGCACTTCCAAACCTCCGCAAAGTTTGCACGGTAGATTCTTTACGAAGGAACGGCGGCCCGCGCCGAGCTGAAGCGTCTCCCTTAAGGGGACGCTTGCGAAGGGATCTTCTTGAACTCGGCTTCCGCGAGCGGCGGAAGCTTGTCCATGTTCTTCAAGAACAGCGCCAGCTGCCAGATCTGCGTGTCGCTCAGCGACTTGACTGAACGCGGGCATCGGCGTCATGCGATAACCATGCGCGATCTTGAAGTACGTCATGCCGACGGGATCGTCTTCGACGCCGTCTTTCGCGAGCTGCGGAGCCTTGATGTACAAGCCCTTCGCGACGTCTGATTCTTTAGCGTCCGACGCGCCGTGACACATCGCGCAGTTTGCGCCGTAAAGTTTCGCGCCCGCGACAAGGTTGTCGCTCGTCGCCTCGATCGGGCTGTTAAGACTCTGACTGTCGTTGCGAATCGCTCGCGGTAACGACGCGCGAGGCCCACTTCTCCATCGGCATGTAACCGTCGTCGGCACGCGGATCGATCCAGCCGTTCTGCACGACCAAATAGATGACCACGCGCCTGCGACGACGAGCGTGAGCGAGATGCCGAGGAGCACCCCTCGCACTAGGCGACTTTGCCGGTCGTCAAACCGCCACGCATCGCCATCGTCGCCGCACCGAGCGCGCCCGGCATCGTTCTCGAATTGCGCGATCGAGATGCGCGTCGAACCCCGCGGCGCCATCGTGACGAGATCGTCGACCAGCGGCCGAACCGCATCCAGTAAGAACTCTTCCGCTTTGCTCACGCCGCCGCCGAGCGCGATCACTTCCGGATTCGATGAACGCAACGATGTTTGCGACGCCGAGCGCCAAGTCCGAGATGTAGTTCTTCCAAGCCGCGACGCGCGTGTTGATCGCCGGCCTGCGCGGCTTTACGAATCCGCTTCGAGCCGAGATCGCTCGGCGGCCCGCCGAGCAGCATGCTGCGCGGAAACGACGGAGCCAGCGCCATCGCATGACGGATGAGACCCGTTCCCGAGGCCTGCGCCTCGAAGCAGCCGATCTTGGTGCAGCTGCACACGAAGCCGTCGGTCGGGCGAATTTGATGGTGCCCGATCTCGCCGGCGCCCATGGCGTGTCCCAAGACGAGATTTCCGTCGGCAACGATCCCGCCGCCGATCCCCGTGCCGAGCGTGATCAGGACGAAATCTTGCGTCCCCGTCCGACGCCGTACGTGTATTCACCGAGCGTCGCGCAACGCGCATCGTTGCCGACGAAGACCGGCATGCCGAAGTGCTCGCGCAGCTTCGGCCCCAGCGGAACGTCCTTCCACCCGAAATTGGGCGAATAGCGAATCGTTCCGGTGTCGGCGTCGATATTTCCGGGCGAACCGATGCCGATTCCGACGACGTTCGACCCGGCATCGCCCAGCGCGCCGTGGATCGCCGTCTAGAAGAAGCTTCATAACGTTGTCGAACGAGCGATCGACGACGTCGATCTCGTGTTTGCTACGAATCGATCCGTCGTCTTCGATAACTGCGGCGAGTACGTGTGACCCGCCGAGGTCGACTCCGATTGCTTTCACGTTTTTCGCGCTTCGGGCCACGCGCGCGTACTCCCTACGTGAAGATGCTGCGCTCGCCCGGCTGCGCAAACGGCTGCCCGGGTCGCACGTCGCGCGTCCCGCCGGGCGTTACGAGCGTGTATGGAAGAAAGCACGTCACGGCCTCGCCGGCCGCGCTTTCAACCGAGACGCGTATTGCGTCGTGCTCGCCGGTTTACCGCGGCCGCTCGAACGAGAAGTCGGCAACGATCGCGGTGGCTTTGAAGCTTCCCGAGCGCGCACCATCGATGAGCGCGTCGTGAAGCGCACCCAGAAATGCGTCACTCGTCGGCCGCGCAGCGGTCTCTTGCGTGGTCAGCACCGCAATCTGTCCTTCGCGCGTGAGCGCGACACCGAACGGATAGAACTCGCCTTGCCGGACGAGCTTGTCCAGGGCAAGAGAGATGCTCGCGTTGAGGACGCGATCCGCGTCAGAACGTAGAGCCTGCCACGACGTCTTCGTACCCCTTCCCGCGGTCAATCATGGACCCTCCCGCTGTCCAAAGGTTCGGCTTGCGCGCGAAGCGTAAGGCCGTGAGCTATGGAGACGATCGATCTCATCACCCTGCGCGCACGGCGCGAGCTTGCCACGTTTACGCGCGAGACGAAGCAGCCGACCAAAATCGAGCTCTTGGATCTCGACACGCTACGTCAATTCAATTCGATCGAGATCGATGAAGAACACATCACGATCACGTACAACGAAAAGACAGTTCGCAAATACAACGCGAACGAAGATCACGAGCAAAGAGTGGCAGTACAAATACAACGACGATCCTGAGTTCGTCGCTGCAATCGGACGCGTCGTCGAGCTTGCGCGCGAACATCTGCGCGATCTTCCCGACAACGTCGCGTGTCCGCCCGGATGTGCGGAGTGCTGTAAATCATACGAGCCATTTGTCAGCAAAGCCGACGTGGAACGCATCGCGAAACATTTGGGATTGTCGTACAAAGTGACGATGAAGCGCTACGTGAACGCACGCCCGGCGCCGGACGATCACGCCGTCGGTTGGCTCAAGAAAGTCGACCCCAGCGACAGCGGTAGCGCCTGCGTTTTCCTGATGGGCCCGAAATCCGGCCAGTACTATTGCGGGATCTATCCGGCTCGGCCGCACGACTGCGCCGATTTCTCCCCGATCGGATGCGACGACGTCGACACGAACGCTGCGGCACGATCGCGAATTCAAGATCGGCGCTCCGTTCAAACCGCGCCCAAATGGCCGAGGCTGAGTACGACGCGGTCGTCATCGGGGCGGGCCACAACGGCCTGGTGGCCGCTGCATACCTCGCCCAAGCCGGCGCGCGCGTAGCGATCCTCGAGAAGTCGGCCGCGATCGGCGGCGCGGCACGCTCCGAGGAGACCTGGCCCGGCTACACCGTCTCGACGGCCTCGTACGTTTGCAGTCTCTTCGATCCGGTCATCGTGCGAGAGCTCGAGCTCGAGAAGCACGGCTTCAGTGCGTATCGCAAGGAGCCGGCGTCGTTTACGCCGCTGCTCGACGGCCGTTCGCTGCTGCTCGGTTCCGATGCGGGCTGCGAACGCCGAGGAGATCGGACGCTTTTCCGACTCCGACGTCGACGGCTTCCAAGCGTTTTCCGAAAGCGCCGAGGCGCTCGGCGCCGAGCTCTTCGAACACTTGGACGACGACGAACCGCGCCTGGACGCAGCTCGACGCGAACGGTGCGCGAGCAGTTCGATCTTCCGGTCAGCGCGTATGTCGAGCGCTTCGTCGAGACGCCGGTGCTGCAGGCGACGCTCGCAACTGATGGTTTGATCGGAACCTACGCGGGGCCGCGCGACGCCGGAACGACGTACGTCTTGGCGCACCATTATGCGGGACGCATGCTCGGCGAACAGGGCGCCTGGGGATTCGTGCGCGGCGGAATGGGTGCAGTCTCGGCGGCGGTCGCATCGGCGGCGCGGGCTGCGGGCGTCGACGTGCACAGCGGCGTCGAGGTCATGCGCATCGCGCGCAACGGACGGATGGAAGCACAGTGTGCAGACGGACGCTCGTTCGCGGCGCGCGCGATACTCTCCAACGCGGATCCGAAAACGACGTTCCTCGATTTGTGCGCGACCGACGCGTTCGAAAGCGCGTTTCTCGAACGCGTGCGCGCGTGGCGTTCTGAAGGCGTCTCGTTCAAGATCAATCTCGCGCTCGGCGGACTGCCGGATTTTAGCGCGCGGCCGGGGACGAATCTGCAAGCGCACCACAAGGCCACGATTCACGTCGCGCCGGACATCGATTATCTGCAGCGAGCGCACGACGATGCACGCGCGCGCGGCGCATCACGCGCACCGATGCTCGAGTGCTTCATGCAGACCCCGACCGACACTTCGCTCGCGCCCGCCGGCAAGCACATTCTCTCGATTTTTGCCCAATATTTTCCGTACAGCGCCGCGGTTCGCTGGAATGCAATCGAGAAGCGCGCGATCGTGCGCACGATCATCGAATCGCTCGCGCAATACGCGCCGAACCTCCTCGATCTGATCGAAGATTGGGATATTCTCTCGCCGGCGGATATCGAAGCGCGCATCGGAATCTCGGGCGGACACATCTTCCACGGCGAGCTCTTGCCGGGCCAGATCTTCGAAGACCGTTTCAACGTTCGCACGCCGCTCGACGGACTCTATCTGTGCGGATCGGGGACGCATCCCGGCGGATGCGTGACCGGTGTCCCGGGCCGGCGCGCTGCCCGCGCCGTCCTTGCTGATTTGAAAGCAGTCGTATGATTACAGAAAAACGCTTCTCACGCTTCGGCGAAATGCCGGAGACCGAACTTCCGGACGACATCCGCGCGATCTACGATCAGAATTCCGGCAAGATCGGATTCGTACCAAACGTCTTTCGCGCGTACTCGCGGCGGCCGGAACATTTTCGCGCGTTCATGCACTACCATGACGTGCTGATGCGCGGTGAAGGCGGGCTCTCGCGCGCCGAGCGCGAGGCGATCGTCGTGGCGGTCTCAAGTGAAAACCTCTGCCAATATTGCATGACCGCGCATGGCGCGGCGTTGCGCGTCATCGGAAAAAATCCGATCCTTGCAGAACAGATCGCCAACAATTGGGCCACGGCCGATCTCGAGCCGCGTTTGCGCACGATTCTCGCCTTTGCATCGCACGTCAACGAGCCGGGGTTCTGCCGCAACCGACGAAGAGATCGACGAACTGCGTGAGGCGGGGTTTTCGGACGACGATATTTGGGATATTGCAGCGATAGCTGCGTTTTTTGGCTTCTCGAATCGCATGGCCGGACTCATGGACATGCGTCCCAACCCCGAATTCTACTCGATGGGCCGCTAGCAGAGGGGCGGAGCGCCTTATAACTGAACGGCCGCCTGCATGAAGCGTTTATTTTTGCTCGCTTCGGTGGCGGTGTTATGCGGCGCCGTCCCGGCGACAGTTCTCGCCCAAATGATGTCCCCCGCAGACGATCACCTATCGATTCCTGTTTATTCTCAAAACGGTTCCGGCGAGTGGGGCACCGTGACGTTCCTCCAACGCGGTCCGAATCTGGTCGTTTCCGTCAGCATGACGAATCCGACGGCCGCCAAGCAGCCGGTTCACATCCATGATGGAACCTGCGCAAAACTCAATCCGAAGCCGAAATATCCTCTGATGGCACTCGACAACGGTTCGTCGTCGACGACGCTCGAAAACGTCTCACTGTCGTCGCTCATGACCGGATCGTTTGCAGTCAACGTTCACAAGTCGCCCAACGAAGTGGGGACCTACGTTGCCTGCGGAAACATCACAAAGTAAGTTAATTGCGGGTGCGAGGCTCGGTCGCACCCACTTAACTCTCCCCTAACGCGATCGCTTCGGCGAATACCGCCGGATCGACGTTTCCTCCGCTGATGATGATTCCGACACGCCGTCCGCGTGCTTGCACTTTCGCGTGCATCAGCGCCGCAAGTCCCGCTGCGCCGCTCGGCTCGATGACGATCTTGAGCCGCTCGAAAGCGAAACGCATCGCCGTGCGCAGCTCGTCGTCGCTGACCGTGACGATGCCCTTGCCGTAACGCTGAAAGATCGCAAACGGCAGCACGCCTGGAGCGGTCGTTTGGATTCCGTCCGCGATCGTCTTCGGCACGTCGATCGTCACGCGTTCACCGCGCTCGAGCGAGAGCTGCCAGTCGTTGCCCGTTTCGGGTTCGACGCCGTAGACTTCGACCGCGGGCGAGCTTTCGATGGCCGCGAGCGTCGAGCCCGCAAGTAAGCCGCCGCCTCCCACCGGCACCAGCAACATGTCGAGCGGTCCCGACGTCGCGCACAGCTCGAGCGCGGCCGTACCTTGCCCCGCGATGATATGGGGATCGTCGAACGGCGGGACGAGCGTCGCACCGCGTTCTTCTGCGAGCTTGCGCGCAATCGCGGTGCGATCTTCGCGAAAGCGGTCGTATTGCACGATCTCGGCGCCGTAACCGCGCGTCGCAGCGACCTTCGCTTTCGGCGCATCGTGCGGCATGACGATCGTCGCCGGAACGTTTAGGATTTGCGCGGCGAGCGCGACGCCTTGCGCGTGATTACCGCTCGAGAACGCAACGACGCCGCGTTCGCGCTCACTCGGAGAAAGCTGCGAGAGCCGGTTGTACGCGCCGCGAAATTTGAACGCACCCATGCGTTGAAAATTCTCGGCCTTGACGAACACCGTCGCACCCGATCCATTTGTCGAGCGTGCGCGACGTGATGACGGGCGTGCGATGCGCCACGCCTTCGATACGTGCGGCCGCGGCGACGACGTCATCGAAACGTTACGGCCGCAAGTGTAGTGGAATCGCTCATTTTTCGCTTGCCCGCCGCATATAGAACCCCTCTGCTTTTCCGTCGATATCGACGGGCATCTTGACTTGCCAATCGCCTTTCTCGAAGTGCGCGAGATATTCGTGATCGCGCGGGGCTGCGTCTTTGGGCGTCGTCTCATCGACGCTCTTGAGCGTGCCCATCGGCGCGAGCAAATCGGCCAGATGGCCGACCTTCTGCGTGCGTCATCGATTCGCGCGCCTGCGCATCGAACTCACTTGCAACCGGCGTCATGTCGTTGTGCTGCACCGCCGTGATGATCCGCGTGACGAGGCGCTCTTGTTTGCTCTCGTGATGCGTCGTCACCGAGATCACGATCGCGACGAGCAGCACCGCGATGATAAGCCACGCGGCGGGCTTGGGAATCGGGATCCCGCCGCTCCCGCGGCGGACCGTTCCGGTGACCGGAATCGGCGGAGTCGGACCGCCCGTACTCATGCGACCTCTCCTTGCACGTTGCGACGAATCTTCAAACGCAACGAATCGAAGACTCGGGTTCCACTCCTCGGCCAAACGTACGCTCCAATCACTTTCGAATAGTGCCACCGGTGCGCCGGACGCATCTTCGGCGAATGCGCGCTGCGGACGGCATCTGCGCCGACGCAATCGTCTCCTGGTTCCCGACGACGCGCCGCGCAAATGTAAACGGCAATCGCGACCATTCGGTTCGCACGCCGTACTCGGCTTCGAGGCGGTATTTCGTCACCTCGAATTGCAGCTCGCCGACCGCTGCCAGGATCGGCTCGGTGCGCGAACGATCGGCGGTGAAGAACACTTGAATCGCGCCCTCTTCCCGCAACTGCTCGATTCCCTTTTGAAACGACTTATAGCTCGCGGTGTCGGGGCTGCGCACGAATGCGAAATGCTCCGGCGCGAACGAGGGGATCGGGTCGAGGGCGATCGGATCGCCGGTGCACAGCGTGTCGCCGATCGCAAAGATGCCGGGATTTGCGAGACCTACGACGTCGCCGGCATACGCTTCGTCGACGACCTCGCGGTCGGCGGCGAAGAGCTTCATCGCGCGCGTCAGACGCACGTCTTTTCCGCTGCGCGCATTGTGCACCATCATGTCACGCTCGAAGCGTCCGCTCGTGACGCGCACGAAGGCGACGCGATCGCGATGCCGCGGATCCATGTTGGCCTGAATCTTGAAGACGAAACCGCTGAAACGGTCCGCCGCCGGATCGATCTCAACACGCTCGCGTCCGGAAAGACGAACGCCTTGGCGCGCAACCGGCGACGGCGCCATGTCGACGAACGCGTCCAAGAACAGCTGAACGCCGAAGTTCGTGACGGCGCTTCCGAAAAACACCGGCGTCTTCGCACCGCTGAGCATCGCATCGCGATCAAAGTCTTCGCCCGCGCCTTCGAGCAGCTCGATCTCATCCCGAAATTGCCGGTACGTCACATCGTCGACGAGCGCGCGCAAGCGTTCGTCATCGAGTCCGCTGACTTCGACCGGCGCGCGCTTCGCGCCATGCTCGGTCCGCTCGAAGAGATGCACTTGTTTGCTGGCGCGATCGTACACGCCACGGAACGTCGGGCCCGAGCCGAGCGGCCAATTGATCGCGTAGGCTCCGATGCCGAGAATCGACTCGAGCTCGTCGAGCAGCTCGAGCGGATCGCGGCTCGGACGATCCATCTTGTTCATGAACGTGAAGAGCGGAATGCCGCGCGCGCGGCAAATCGCGAACAGCTTGCGCGTTTGCGGCTCGACGCCTTTGGCTGCGTCGATCAGCATCACGGCCGCATCGGCGGCCAGAAGCGTGCGATACGTGTCCTCGCCGAAATCTTGGTGGCCCGGCGTGTCGAGCAGATTGATCGCGTAGCCTTCGTACGGGAATTGCAACACCGTCGACGTGATCGAGATGCCGCGCTCGCGTTCGAGCGCCATCCAGTCCGACGTTACCGCACGCGCACGACGGCGCGCCGCAACTTGTCCGGCGGTTTGAATCGCGCCACCGTACAGCAGCAGCTTTTCGGTCAACGTCGTCTTGCCCGCGTCCGGATGCGAAATGATCGCAAACGTCCGGCGACGCTGGACTTCAGTTTCCAAGCTCACTGTAAAAAAGTATAGACGCGCAATATGGCGCCTTTCCTGTCTTCTTCGTACAGATAGTAGCGGTCGTCCCAGTAAAGGAGGCGAGCCGGCGGCGGGATGCGCAGTCGGTCGCTGCCGCGGCGCACGAAAATTCCATCGGCCGTGACGTCGATCGTGCACGGCCCCGCGTGCACGCGACCGTCGACTGCCGTCGCATCCGACGGAATCTTCGCGCGAATGGTCGCGGCGTTGCCGCGATCCTCAGAGTGTTGCCGCGCGCAATCCGGGAGCGCGGAGAGCGCCCACGGCGCATCGCCGCCGAGCGATCGCCGGCGCGGCGATGTTCGAGCGATTGCATGCGCGAGGCGCTCGGCGTTCCGCTTGCACGCGCCGAAACGCGCAGATCGGGCGACGACATCTTGTGCAGCGTGATCGCGAAAACAAAAGCCGCGACAAGCACGGTCGCGGCTGCGAAGAAACGCCACATCGGTGGCTGAGATGACGTCAGACCGACTCGATCTCCACGTCGAAGCGCGCGCGCGCGACCTTCGCGTCGGCTGCGCCGTAATAGACATCGTAAACGCCGTTGCCCTTGGCAGTCGATGCCGGTCGGGAAAACGACGTTGTTGACGATGCCGGTTCGCTCTTCAACCGTGTCGGGCGAAAGCACCGGCTCCGGCGAGCGATAGAGAACGCGATGCGGCTGATCGAGATCGTGCAACACGAGTCCCGCGCTGTAGCACAGCGTAATGCGGCCTTCGTGCTCGACCGCATCGACGCCATGAAAGAGTGACAGCCAGCCGTGGTCCGTGCGCACCGGCGGCGTACCGCCGCCGTTCTTGATGCGTCCCCAATGACCGTCGGGGATCAGCACCTTGACGCTTTCGGTCGCAATCAAAAGATTGAGCGGATCTTTGAGCGCGGCTTCGAGCGGGATGTACGCGATGCGAATGCATTCGCGATCTTCCGGATCCATCTCTAAAATCGTCGGAATCGCCGCGTGACCGTCGACCGAGCTGATGTGCAACATCGGACGATGATAGAACGCGAGCGATTTGATACCGGACGGCGAGATGACGGGCTCCGGAAAGAACACTGCGTCCTTGTCGTCGCCGACGGGCATCAGCTCACCGACGAATTTCATGCGGCCAAGACGCATCCCACTTGTAACCGTCATCGGAAAGCGCCAGCGCGCAGCGCGGACCTTCGGGACCGAACGCCGTGTACGACATCACGTACTTGTCCAATACCGGAACGAACGTGACGCGCGGATCTTCGCAGCCCATTCCGCCCGGAACGCTGCGCAACTCGTAATCGGCTTCCGGTTCGAGCGCAAAACCGATTCGTTCGAACTCGACTGTACCGTTCGTTTCGATACCGCGCGAGAGACCGACGCGCGACGTATTGCCGCGCGCGACGACGCGCGGATACATGAGAAGCTCGTTGTTGCGCCCGCGCGTAAGTGCGGGGTTGAGGACGCCTTCGATCTCCAGAGCCGAACCGTCCGGCTCCATGACGACTCCCAGGCGCTTGACGTCAGCGACGACTCGCGTCGCGAATTCCTCGATCAATGTCCTAAAGGCGCTCCGCTTCCGTGTGCCTCAAGCCTACAATGAACTCGTGCGGGGTGACACCCGTATTTTCCAAAAACATACATAAGTTGCTCGACGTATCGAGCAACCGTAGAGTCTGACCGACTCTTTCCGGTTCATTTCGCGCCAGGACCGCATACTGCATCCCTATCGAGACAATATTATTTGTGCCGGCGAGTCTTAACGACAAGCCGTCCGAGTACCCAGATCGGACGATTGCCAGCCAAGGTTTATTGACGCGCTCGGGAAGGCGATAACCTGCCGACGGGACAGCATCCGAACGCAGGACTGCAGTCGACCGGAGCATCGATCCGAATCGCGCATTCGAGCCCCTCGCCGAACGCGCCGAATAAGCCGATGCCGATCCGCACGAGACTCTCGGCGCAGTGTGGACGCGCAGCCGCCGCGAGGCTTCCCGCATACATCGATTCCGGCGATGCGTGCGCCGGCAGCCGAGAAAGCGCTCCGCGCCGCGTTGAAGCGCTCCATCTGCGATGCCCAGAGTTCCGGGACGGTCAGATGCGTCCACAGCTCGATCTCAACCGGCAGGCCGGCTGCAGCTCGCGCAAACGGCTCGATCGGCGTCCTCGAGCAAACCGCTCCAGCCCGCTGCCGGGACGATCCCGACGCGAATGCGAGCCGGCCGCCCGCGGCCCGTCGCCCAACCCGCAGCGGCTGCGAGCGATTCGAGCGAGGCGACGTTCGGAATGACGCCGTCATCGAGGAGTGCCGCGGTTTGATCGATCGGCGCTTCGGCCAAGAGCGCAATCGGAAGGCGGCTGATGCCGCGAACGCTCCGTGCCTCGTCTGCATCGGCGAGGAAGAAACCGGCAACCTCATCCTCGAGAGCGCGCATGAGGCGCGCCGCACCCCAGCCGTATCCGTTGGCTTTGACGACGGCCCAGACGGGCGCCCCGGCATGTTCGCGCCAACGCCGGGCGTTGCGCCGCACGACGTCCTCGTCGAGCTCGATACGCGGGCGCACTAGCGGAGGGTGGTCGATGCGATGGGATCGCCGCTCGGAGTGACGACGTCGACGACGGAGCCCGGACGATAGACGGAAATCGGGACGATCCAGAGCGTGTAGGTCCGGTATTCGCGCGTCGGTTCCGGGTCGAGCGACGTCTTTTCGAAGGCCACGATACGAACGCGGTCCTCGTTGGCGCGAATCGACTCGATGACTTGGTGATAGCCGGAGTCCTTGTGCGGCCCCATCAGCAGCACGACTCCGAACTCGTGTTTGAACCGCAGCGGCGCCTGCAGGCCGGTTTCAGCAAGTTCTTTGGCGTCGTGAACGATCAGGATCTGAGGCGGCCCGAGGACCGAGCGTAGACCCCTGCGCGTATGACTTGACGCGTACTTCACGACACCCGGCCAACAAGAGCGCGACGCAGGCGAGTGCTATCAGCCGTCGCATCGGCCCGACGCTTCTCGGCCGCAGCGAGGATACCCCGGCATCCGGCCGAGAACTCACGTAATCCTTAGAAGCCGAGGTTTTCCCGGATGCTTGTATCGCTCATTCTTGCGCTGGCACTCGCCGTCGCTGCAGCGCCCTCGCCCGACCTCACGCCGGATCCGAGCCCATCGGCCGGAGGGCTTCGCGAAATCGGCCACGTCTACGCGAGCGGAGCCTGCACCGCAATCGCTACGCGCGCAAACAGCGTGATCAGCAGCGCGCTGCGCAACGATCAAACCGTCTCGATAATCGTTACGACGCTTCGCACCGTCAATCTCGATTCGAGCAATCGCATTACGAAGATCAACGGTCTGCGCGAGCTCGAACAATATGCAACCGAATTGCGCATGTCGGCGGAACACGCGAAAGCACAGGTCAAGCAGCTGCGAGGTCTCGCGAACGAATCGACGGATCCCGTGCGTAAAGCAGAGCTCACGTCGTTCGCGGATGCGCTCGGCGGCGCGATCGAGCGACAACGCCATATCGGCGGTGAGATGCAAGGGATGCTGGCACGCATCGCGGGACGCGAATCAAAGGTCGACATGTACGAGACGATGGATCATCACCCCGACCTGGTGCCGCCGTGGAACTGGGCCGACGTCGATTATCACACCTCGGTCTACAATAAGATGGCCGTCAACGAGGCCGACTATCTCGAAGTGCAAGTTCCGCTGATCAGCGGGGACGAGTCCAAGGCAGCCGACCACGTCGTCGGCGCCGTCAACGGCTGCTAACGGCCTCCGCGAGGAGTCGTTGCCTTTCGCGTTGCTAGAGGACTAGCATTACCGTGATGTTCCGTGCTCTTTCGCTGGCATCTGCAACAGCCGCATTTCTTGCGGCTGTTCTCGGCAGTTGGGTGCGCATCAACGGCGCTGGTCTGACCTGCCCCGATTGGCCGTTGTGCCGGGGACGAAGTCGTCCCGGTACTGAGCGGCGGCGTCGTCCTGGAGTGGACGCACCGCCTGATTGCTCTCATTCTTTCCGTGCTCGTCGTGGCAACGCTGATCGCGGCTTGGCGCGAACGCAACCGGATCGCATTCGTGCGCATGGTGGCGACGTTGACGACTGCAGTGTTCTTCGTCCAAGTGCTTTTGGGCGCGCTGACCGTACGCTTGGCGAACAATCCACCTTCGGTTGCGATTCATTGGGCGACGGGTATGGCGCTGCTCGGACTTCTGGTCGCGCTCGCAATCCTCGCGAGCGTCCAGCCGCAGATCGGAACCGTCCGCGCCGAAAAAGCCGACGGCCTGACGTGGGCGGCGGGTGCGCTGGTGCTGCTGGGCTTTTGCACGATGGATGCCGGCTCGATGCTGGCAACGTTGCACGGACCGCTTGCGATGGCGGTTCATCGTGCGATCGCGGGCTCGACCTTCATTCTTGCGACGGTCGTAACCGCGTGGGCATCGATCCTTGCGCCGGCACGCACACGCAACATCGTGTTCGGTGCGTTTGCGCTCTTGATCGTGCAAATCATGCTCGGGCTTGCAAACGTTGCGTTCCATCTTCCGACGCTATTGCGTGAAGCGCACGCAATCAATGCGACCGCGTTCTTCGTGCTCACCGTCTGCGGGCTCGCCTCGCGTCTCTTGGATGGCGCGCCGGCGCCCGCGAAAGTCAAGGCGGTGCACGCGCCGCTCGAGACCGCATGAACACGCTCTCGCGCGTCGACGGCAGCGCAGTCGCAGCAAAAGCGCACGTCGCCGGATGGCGCGGCGTACTGCTCGATTACTACGAGCTTGGCAAACCGCGCATCGTCTATTTGCTGTTGATCACGACAGCCGCGGCGATGGTGATGGCCGCGCACGGCTTGCCGTCGCCGGAGCTGTTGTTCTGGACGCTGCTCGGCGGCGCGCTCTCGGCGGCTTCGGCCGGCGCATTCAATTGCGTTATCGATCGCGACATCGACCGCGTGATGCGGCGAACGATGTTGCGCCCGATTGCCACGGGCCGCATCTCCGTCGCAACGCGCTCATTGCGGCCACGCTGGCGGGGGTTCGGGCGTTGCGATTCTCTTTGTGTTCGCCGGATGGCTCGCCGCCGTGCTCTCACTTGCCGGCAATCTCTACTACGTCTTCGTCTACACCGTTTGGCTCAAACGCCGCACGCCGCAGAACATCGTGATCGGCGGCGCGGCGGGCGCGGTTCCGCCGCTCGTCGGCTGGGCGGCGGTAACGCACCAAATCGGCTTGCCGGCGGTCGGCTTGTTCGCGATCATCTTCTTATGGACGCCGCCGCATTTTTGGGCGCTCTCGTTGATCACGAACGCCGACTACGATCGCGCCGGAATCCCGATGTTCGCAAACGTTTATGGCGTCACGCGTACCAAGCGCGAGATCTTGATCTACACGATCGTACTCGTCGCCGTGTCGCTGACGCTCGTCGATCTGCACGTGATGGGCGCGTTCTACGGCATCTGCGCGACGATCCTCGGCGCAATCTTCGTCTACTACGCAATCAAGCTCACGCAAGATGAAACGCGGCGTTGGGCGCGCGGTCACGTTCAAATTCTCGCTGCTCTATTTGGCGCTGATTTGCGCCGCAATGGTGATCGATCGAATCCTCGCATAGACCGCTGCTGATAACGCTGGGGCTCGGCGTCTTCGCAGGCGCGCTCGATCTCGGCGTACTCTCGCCGGCACTTCCGGCACTGGGCACGACGTTCGGCGTCGGTGCACGCCAGCTCGCATGGGTCTTCACGCTCTATCTGCTCGCGACCGTCGTCGCAATCCCGATCATGACGCAACTCGCCGATCGTTTCGGACGCCGCTCGATCTACGTGTTATGCGTCGGAATATTTGCGGCGGGCAGCGTGCTCGCGATCGTCTGCGCCGACATTCGATGTCTTTCTTGCTCGCGCGCGCAATTCAAGCCGTCGGCGCGGGCGGAATCTTCCCCGTCGCAACGGCGGCGATTGCGGATCGCATCGCACCCGAACGGCGCGGTGCGGCACTTGGCCTCGTTGCCGCGACGTGGGGACTGGCTGCGATCATCGGGCCGCTGGTCGGCGGCGCGATCACGCACTACTTTTCCTGGCACTGGATCTTCGCAGCAAACATTCCGCTCGCGCTCATCGTGATCGTGCTCGCGCTGCGCTTCGTCCCGGCGTTTGCGCCGGCGGTTCGCGGTCCGCTCGATGCGGCCGGCATCGCGCTCTTAGCGGTGGGATTGCTTGCAACGATGACGGGACTGTTGCGGCTCGATGCAACGTCGGCAACTGCAAACGCGCCTGCAGTGCTTTCGCTCGTGCTCGCTGCGTGCTGCTTTCTCGCACTCGTTCCGGTCGAACGGCGTGCGGCTCAACCGGTGATCGCGCCCGCACTTCTGCGCAACCGGCAAATCATGATCACGTATGGACTCGAAATTCTCATTGGAGCGCTCGAAGGCGGATTGTTCTTCATCCCGGCTGCGCTGGTTGCCGCGCAAGGCATCTCGCTCATTGCGGCCGGTGCGATCGCCGCAGTCGGCGCGTTCATGTTCGTTGTGGTGATTCCAGGTGCCGGACGCGCGCTCGACGCGGTCGGCAGCCGCACGGTCCTTGCGCTCGGGACGGTGTTGACGTGCGCCGGACTCTTGCTGTTCGCATTCGCGATGCAGAGTCTGTTCGGCGCGGTTGCGTCGATGGTGATTGCGGGGATCGGTTTCGGCGCGTTGCTCGGCGCGCCGACCCGTTACATCGTCACACGCGAAGTCGACCAAACGCAGCGCGCGACCGCCGTCGGTTTGCTTTCGATATTTCTGATCATCGGGCAAATCGTCGGTGCGGGACTTGCAGGCGGAATCGCGGGAAGTCATCCCGGCGAGACCGGCTACATGCACGTGTACGAGACGCTCGCGGCCGTCGCGATCGTCACGCTCGTCCTAACGTCGTTCCTAAAATCCCGGACGGCGGAAGTGCTCGGGAGCGCGCTTACTTCGTCGGCAGTATCGTCGTAATATAGGGCGTCTTCGGCTCAACCTGCGACGGAACGTCCTGTAGCGTCTGTGGCCCGGCGCTCCCTAAGCTGCGCACGAAACGGTAAATTGCGCGCTGATCGTCGAGCGAAAGCACGCGCAGATCGTGCCAGATCATCGGCGCCGGACCTTCGCGCGTGCGAACCATTGCAAGCCATTGATCTTCCGTGATCTCAGCAAACCGTTTGCGTACGTTGGCCGGATAAATCGTTCCCCAAGGTCCGCGAAAGCCGATGTTCGACCCGATTAACCATTTCGCGACGGGAACGTTTCCGAAGGTCTCGCGCCAACCCGGCGTGTGACAATCGTTGCATGCGCCGAATGTAACTAAGTATTTGCCGCGCGCAACCGCTGAGGCATTCGAGCTCGATGCTGCGTTCGCGACCGCGCCAACGATGCAAGCAAAAAGCAAACCGAAGAGCAGAGTATAGCGAATCATTTCAACTCCGTTTCGTAAGTACTGGAATTGGCGATTCGCGCAAGACCGCCTCCGCGCAGCTGCCGAGAAAGAAGCGCTCGATACCGTGACGGCCGTGCGTCCCCATGACGATCAGATCGCTGTTGCTGCGTATTGCCGTATCGAGAATCACTTTCGCCGGCACGCCGTCGCGAACAATTGTCTCGACCGCGAGGCCGACAGCCCGCACGCGAGCGGCCGTCGCTTCAATGAGCTCTTTTGCGGCTGCCTGAAGCTCGTCGAGCTCGATTTCCATGACGCTCGTCGAGCCGGCGTCGTCGGCACTGGTTGCCAGCGTCGCCGGATCTAGTGCGTGCACGAGCGTGATCGTCGACTTCAGCGTCTTGGCTAGATCGATTGCCAGATCGAGTCCGGCCGACGACTGCGGCGATTCGTCGATCGCAACCAATATATGCTCGAACATTATGATTCGCCGGTCGTTTCGCGCCCGGAAATGCGAAGCCCGCTCACGAGGACGTCGATCATTCGAAGGGCTTCAAGAATGGCGGACAGACGCTTCGGAGTCGGTTCGAGCTTACCGTCCGCGATCGCCTCGATGTTTGCGATTGCAATCGCGAGGTGATTGCGAATGTCGTGAACGATCGGTGCCGTAGACATACGGTACGGTTCTCCCTTATTCAAAGCGCAGGGCCTCGATCGGGTTCAAGTGTGCAGCTTTTGATGCCGGATAGTAACCGAAAAATACTCCGGTCAGCGCCGAGAACGTGAAGGCCAGCACGATACCGGGCACCGGCACGACCATCGGCCAGTGGCCGAAGATCGCCAAAGCTGCTGCTCCCGCGACACCCAACACGACGCCGATGATACCACCGATACCCGAAAGCACGATGGCTTCAATCAAAAACTGAACGAGAATCGATGCGGCGCGCGCGCCGACCGCGATGCGAAGACCGATCTCACGCGTGCGTTCTGTGACGGAAACCAACATGATATTCATGATCCCTATCCCACCCACGAGCAATGATACGACGGCCACGCCGGCCAGGAGAAATTCCATAGTCATGGCGCTCGCGGAGGCTGCGTTGGCGATGTCCTCGAGATTGCGAACATCAAAATCATCCGGCATCGCTCCAACGATCTGATGGCGCTGCTCCAAGAGCCGGACGACCTCACTCTGGACTGCTGGGATGTTCCGTTCCTCGTCCGCCGAGACCGCGATCGCATTCACGAACGTATTGCCCGTCAGGCGCTGCATTGCCGAGCTGTAGGGGATGATGATCGTATCGTCTTGATCCTGACCGCTGGCGCTCTGTCCGCGCCGCGCTAGCGTCCCGATCACCGTGAACGGAACGTTGCGTATCAAGATCGTCTTCCCGAGCGGCGAAGCACCTCCGGGGAAAACGTTCTCGAAAACGGTTTGTCCGAGCACGCACACCTTTGCCGATGTTGCGACGTCCGCATCCGTAAAGAACGAACCCGACGCCATGTGCCACTCGCGGATGTAGGTATATGTCGGCGCAGCACCCAGAATCGTCGTCGACCAATTGTAACCGCCCGCGATCACTTGCGTGCGGATACCGACTCCAGGAGAAGCGGCCGCAACATGCGGGAGCTTTGCAAGTGCCAGGCCGTCGTCCGGCGTGAGCGAGGAAGCTGCCCCGGTTCCAGAGCGCACACCATTGAGATTCACACTTCCGGGGATGACGATAACCAGATTGCTGCCCAAGCCTGTAATCTGCGCGGAGATTGCTGCACGCGCGCCGACACCGATCGCTACCGTAATGACGACTGCCGCGACGCCGATGATCATACCGAGCATCGTGAGCATTGACCGCACGCGATTTCGTACGATTTCCTCCCATGCAATCGAGAGCAGCGTGAGCAGACTCATACGGCCTGCGCCTGCGGCGCGTTCGCCGTCGGAGTATCCGCGATTATTTTCCCGTCGCGGAAGGTGACGATGCGCTTTGCGCGCTGCCCGACATCGAGTTCGTGCGTAACGAGCAAGATGGTCATCCCACGTTCGCTATTGAGGCGCGTAAAAAGCCGCATCACGTCGTCCGAGGATTTGGTATCCAGAGCGCCTGTCGGTTCATCGGCCAGGATCAGCGACGGATCGTTTACAAGCGCGCGCGCGATTGCAACACGCTGCTGCTGTCCTCCGGACATCTGATTCGAAACGTGATCCGCCATATCCGAAACGCCGACGATCTCGAGTGCTTCGAGGGCCCGGCGGCGGCGCTCAGTTTGCGGAATGCCCGCATACACCATCGGCAGCTCAACATTCTCGAGTGCCGTCGTGCGCGGAAGCAAATTATAGGATTGAAAGACGAAGCCCAAGCGGTGCGAGCGCAGATCGGCCAGCGTGTTTTCGTTCAGCTTCGAAACGTCTTGGCCGTCGAAGAAATAGCGGCCCGAAGTCGGCCGATCGAGCAATCCGATGACGTGCATCAACGTCGATTTCCCGGACCCCGAGGGACCCATGATCGCGACGAACTCGCCTTGGACGAGGGTCAAGTCGACGCTGTCGAGGGCTACGACCTCATGTCCGCCCATCGAGTATATCTTGCGGACGTGTTCGAGGCGCACGACCTCATTTGCCATCCTTTAGCGCCCCGCGCCGCTCGGAGGGCCGAGCTGCGAAGGTTGTCGGGCCGTCAGCGCCGAGGATGCGGCTGACTGTTGCGACGCCATTTGGCTTGTCGTGTCGGATGTAATGACTGAATCGTTCAGCGCAAGACTCGCAGATATCGGCGCGACTGCTGCTTCCGTACCGCTGACGAGAAGCACGTGCACGGGTACGCGTACTGCATTGCCGCCGCGTGCAACGAACACGCGGCCGTCGCGGCCCGCAATGATTGTTCGCGTCAAGGACGCGTCGGTCAAACCCCAGGGTGAGACGGCCGCAGCGTGCGCTGACTCTGCACCTGAGCGCCCGGCACCGGGCGGAGCCCATTGGAGCGCCGTTATCGGAACGACGAGCGCGTGCGTCACTTTTGCTACGTGAATCGACGCGTTAGCCGTCATGCCGGGATACAACGCGCCGTCTTTGTTCTGTACGTACACGACAGTGTCGTACGTCACGACATTGTTGACCGTCGTTGGGTTCTGACGAACCTGATAGACGATGCCGTGGAACGTTCGGTTCGGATACGCGAGCACCGTGAAATCGGCGACGTCTCCGACGCGAACTCCACCGATGTCGGGCTCGCCGACGGCGACATCGACTTCCATCTTCGCGAGATCCCGGCCGATCGTAAACAACGTTGGCGTCTGGAAACTTGCCGCCACTGTCTGCCCAACCGTAATGTTCCGCGCGATGACCGTGCCGTTCACCTGCGAGCGGATGACTGTATTGTCGAAATTGTAGCGCGCCTGATCGACGTTTGCATGCTGGATGCCGACGACATGTTGATTGGCGGCTGCGCTCGCTTCGGCACTAACGGCTTGTGCACGTGATGCGGCTTCGGTCGAGATTTGTGCCTGGAGCTGCGCACGCGCTTGCCGCACCGCAATCACAGATGTGTCGTACGCTGCGCGCGCGGCTACGGCGTTCGAGACGTCCGTGTCGTCTTGCGATTGCGCGATGAACCCCTGGGAAAGAAGCTGTGTATCGCGCGCAACCGTAACACGCGCAAGATCGAATGCAGCTTTTGCTTTCGCAACTTGCGATTGTGCCGATGCAAGCGCCGCACGTGCTGCGGCGACATTCGCTTGTGCAACGCCAATCTCGCGCTGCGCCGTATCGACCGCGGCGAGGCTGGCCGTCAGCGCCGAACGCGACTGCGCTTCGGACGATTGGGCCGAGTCGAGCTGCGCCTTGAAGCTCGTCGGATCGATCCGCGTAAGAATCTGACCGCTCCTTACAACGGTGTTGTAATCGGCGTCCTGCGACGTGATCGTCCCCGAAACTTGGGTTCCGACGAGGATTGTATCTTGCGGATTGACGGTACCGCTCGCGGTGACCGTTTGAACCAGATCCTCGCGCGCGACCGACGTCGTAATGTACCCCACACCTCCGGCGGCCCGAAACCGCATGACGGCCACGACTGCCGCTACGATGACTCCAACGATGGCAACCGAGAGAATGAACATTGCTCGTCGTCGCGGCGGCTCCGCGTTCTGTTTGCCGTTAGCACCAAGCGCCGGTTGAGTGAGAAGCTTCGCCATGCGTCGATTGAATCAGACGCATTAGAACAACCGGCGAACGCTATCTTCCCAAATTCTTCTCAATCGAATTCGTGCGCGCATCGTAGCGCCGAGAACCTTCGTCGGTCGCGAGCTGCTTGGGACGCCGCATGTGGATTACCTTCGAGGCGAAGATCTGTGCGTCGCCGATACGGTAGTCACTCTCGTGCAAGCGAACGTCATCGAAAACGAACGAGTCAATGCATTCGTACGCGTACATTTTAGCGGCGAGCTCGATGAGGTTCTCGGTCATACGCGCCATTGCTGCGTGCCTTGGAAGCAAATGTTGGTCTTGGAATCGCCGGACGGTGTCGGCAGCCTCGTCCTTCTCGAAAGGACAAAATCTCGAATCGGAGACGTTTCCAATCCGAAAGGTGATCATCTTGGCCCCATCGTGGCGGCAGTGTCCACCCAGCGAGGCGACATGGCCGCCGTGCAGGGGGCGCGCGCCTGAGCCGTCCGAGCTCGGCGGAATGATGCTGTATCGACGCAAGAGCTCGGCGACCGCTTCGGCCTCCATTTGTGTTGCCATGGCGACAGCATGGCTTAGCGGAGGGAAGGAGTTAGGAAGAACTCCGTAAGTAGTTGACCGCGTGAGTCCCACTGGAGAGACATTCCGGGTCGGCTCAGCTGAGGAAACGTTTCGCGGGCTCTTAGAGTCGGCCCCCGACGCAATGGTCGTGGTCGATCCAGATGGTCGGATCGTTCTCGTCAACGCGCAAACCGAGCACCTTTTTGGTTATGCGCGCGAGGAGCTGCTTGGCAAGCCGGTCGAGGTGCTCGTTCCGCAGCGCTTTCACGCCGATCACGTTGGCCATCGCAACGACTACGTCGGTGATCCGCACGTCCGGCCGATGGGCATCGGGATGGATTTATTCGGACGGCGCAAAGACGGCAGCGAATTTCCCGTCGGCATCATGCTGAGCCCGCTCAATACAGCGTCGAGGAAACTGGTCGTGAGCGCGATACGCGACATGACCGATCGCAAACAGTTTGAAAAGCAGCTTCAAGAGCAAAATGCCGCGCTCGAGGAGGCGAGTCTCGCGAAGGACCGCTTTCTTGCGAGTATGAGCCACGAACTCCGGACACCGCTCAACGCTATCATCGGTTTCACCGGGACGCTCCTGATGAAATTACCGGGACCGCTGACCGAGGCACAAGATCAACAGCTCCGCGTCATCCAGACCAGCGCTCGCCATCTCCTATCGTTGATCAACGACGTACTGGACCTCGCAAAAGTCCAATCCGGAAAGATCGAAGTCCATTTCGAGCCCGTCGATCCCAAACTGGTGCTCGAGGAGGTCGCTACCAGTTTACGGCCAGCCGCCGAGCAAAAGGGGCTCGAGTTCGAAGTTTCCCTGCCCGTAGATTCGTTTACGATTACGACAGATCACCGCGCGTTGCAACAGATTCTGACGAACCTCATCGGAAATGCGATCAAATATACCGAGAAGGGCGGCGTGCGCGCCGTACTTGCGGAGCGTGAACGCGACGGCCACAAGCTGGTCGAATTCGAGGTCGTCGATACCGGGATCGGAATTGCACCCGAGGATCAGCGCCGAGTATTCAATCCGTTCGAGCAGGTGGATACGTCGAGCACGCGACGTTTCGAAGGCGTTGGTCTCGGACTTTTCCTCAGCGGCCGCCTGGCGAAGACGATCGGCGGTACGCTTGCGCTGAAGAGTGCGCCGGGTCAAGGGAGCACATTCACGCTCAGCTTGCCGCAAAGCTGATGCCCGCGCGAGTTCTCATCGTCGAGGATAATCCGACCAATCTGCAATTGATGCTTTATTTACTCGGCGCATTCGGCCATCAAGTGACGGCGGCCCAAGACGGTCTAAGTGGCCTGCACTCCGCACAGACCACACATTTCGATCTAATACTCTGCGATGTGTTGATGCCCGGCATCGACGGCCACGAATTCGCGCGGCGCTTCAAAGCCGGAACCGGCCCGAAGCCGCCTCTCGTAGCAGTGACCGCTCTCGCCATGGTCGGAGACAAAGAGACGCTCATCGCCGGCGGATTCGACGGCTATATTCCCAAGCCGATCAATCCGGAGACGTTCGTCACAGAGATCGAACGTTATCTGCCGGCCGATCTTCACTCTGAAAAGGCGCGGCCTCCCAAATCTACGACCGATGCGCCGGCAACCCGAAAGACGGGGCCGCTCATCCTCGCTGTCGACGACGTGCAGGTCAACTTGGATCTATTACGCTCGTCGCTGGAGCCGTTCGGATATCGGATCCTCGAAGCGCACAACGTTGCCGACGGAATTGAGAAAGCGCACTCTGCGAAGCCGGCTCTGATCCTTTGCGACATGCACATGCCGGATGGCGATGGCTTCGAGCTGCTGAGCGCCGTCAAGACATCGGCCGATCTGCACGACGTACCCTTTGTCTTTCTTTCATCGACCGCATGGCAGACGAGCGAACGAATTCGCGGAATGCAGCTCGGCGCAGCAAAATTCATCTTGCGCCCGATCGACCCACTCGCATTGCGCGATGAGATCGCGCTGGCAATCTCCGGTAAACATGGCGACAATACTCGTCGTTGACGACGATTCGAACAATCGATTGCTGCTGAAGGCAATCTTGGCAGTCGATAACCATGCGATCATCGAAGCGCGAAACGGCGCCGAGGGCCTCGAGATGGTCGCGACAGACGCTCCCGATTTGATCATCGTCGACCTCAATATGCCGGATGTCGACGGCGTCACGTTCGTACGCAGCGTGCGCGCGAATTCCGCGCTCGACAAGGTCGAGATCGCGCTCTACACCGGAACCATGCTTACGAGCGCAATCGAAGACTTTATGGATCTCTACCGCGTCAAAACCGTGATTATGAAACCGTCGGAACCAGAAGATGTTTTGCGGCTCGTGCGTCTCGCTCTTCCTTGATCTCGAGTCGTTTTGCAAGCTCGGTTTCCTCGTAGCCTGCGAGCAAGAACGAGCACATCCGCTCCAGAAGTTCTTTCGCGGTTGCGTCGGCAATTCGCGAGCCGAGGACTGCGTCGAATGCCGCTCCCGCGACCCATCCTGGTGGTGTGTATTTACCCTCGAGAATGAGACGGCAGCTTTCGTACGTTTCGTCCTGCGCGATGGTGAGCGTACAATCAAAAATCGGATACAAGCCGCCGTCAGCCGATTCCCAATGGATCTCGAAAACGATCGTTTGGTTAGGCCCATTTGTTCTCCGAAAACTGAAGACGACATCGTGAGCTAACGCGAAACCCCCGACCCCGAGTCCGGCTCCGGGTGCCGCGAGGCGAAGAGTCAAGACCGCATCCCCCTGCGAGGAAGCAATGAAGAACCGTTCGATCAACTCGGCGGCTTGCACAAACGGGGTTTGGACGACGATGGACTCTTTTAGCGTGCTCATGCTGCGATACTAGCCGGCAAATATTCCGATACTAAGAACGTCCCGGCTCAAAAAGCTCGCCGTCTTCTCAACTTCTTCTCAGGATTTTCCGCGCAACGATAGCGGCGCGACTTAAGGTGGGACCCATGCAAGAACCGCAATACCGAACGACCTTCGCATTCGTGATGACGATGCTGGCGGGAATCATCGCCGGCTGGGTCGGCATGCTCTTCCTGCTTTGGAGCCGCCGCTGATGCATATGCCGCGAATGGAGAAAACTGTGGATCGCGATCGGCGTCGTGACCATGGCCGCATTTTTCGTAACGCTGATAACGCTGGCGGTCGCTTCGGGCCTCAATCCGCCCAGCACCGAAGGAATGACGATCGACCCTACGCGGGTCATGCAAACGCCGCCATTCGACAAGCCCGGCCTGCATCTGATCGGACCGCACTTATACGAGGCGTATTACGTCGGCCAAATCTTCCAATGGTCGCCCCACGATCTGAGCGTTCCGGTTGGGTCGACCGTACGGTTCTTCGTGACGAGCACCGACGTCGTACACGGATTCACGATTCCGACGGCCGACGTCAACGTGGAGGTCATGCCGGGCTGGATCAGCGAGGTCGAGCACACATTCAAGACGGCCGGAACGTATCTTGTGCTCTGCAACCAATATTGCGGCGCAGGACACGCGAATATGTTTTCACGGGTTGAGGTGACGCCATGAGCAAGAGCGAGAATCGTCTCATCCTCGCGCACATTTGGGTTGCGCTCGGAGCAATGTTCGTCGGCACGTTCTTCGGACTTGCTGCAAGTCTATTCGCGTGCGGGCGCGCACGTGACCGAATTCTTCGACTACTACCGCCTTCTGACGGCGCACGGCGTTCTGCTGGCGATCGTTTTCACCACGTTCTTCATCTGCGCGAATCGCAACGTATGCGACATACTCCACGATCCCACGCGAAAACCGCTCGCTCGCAATCGGCTGGACGGCTTGGGGCGTCATGCTCTTCGGGAACCGTCATGGCGGCAGTTGAGATTCTCGCCGGAAACGCGACGGTGCTGTATACGTTTTACGCACCACTCAAGGCGAGCCCATGGTTTTATCTCGGCGCGACGCTACTCGTCGCCGGCTCGTGGATCGTAATGGTCGACATCCTGGTCCAGATCGCGGCGTACAAGAAGGCCAATCCGGGAATGCACACTCCTCTGCCGTCGTTCATCGCGGCGATCACCTTCATCATGTGGTTCGTCGCGACGCTCGGCGTCGCAGGCGAGATGTTGCTGCTGATCCCCTGGGCCTTCGGCTGGACGAGCGGAATCGACGTCCACCTGACGCGCATCCTGTTCTGGTATTTCGGTCATCCGCTGGTCTACTTCTGGATCATGGGTGCGTACATGATCTGGTACACGGTACTGCCGCGCATGCTCGGGATTCCGGTGTGGAGCGACTCGCTGACGCGTCTCGCTTTCATTCTGCTTCTCGTGCTCTCGCTGCCGGTCGGGATTCATCACCAGCTGATGGATCCGGGCATCTCGAACATTTGGAAGATCCTGCAAGTCGGTCTAACGCTCGCAGTCGTGTTGCCGTCACTCATGACCGCGTTTGCAATCTTCGCGTCGTTCGAAACGTACGCCGCAAAGCAAGGCAAAATTCGGATTCATCGGGATCGTCGGATCGCTGCCGTGGCGTAATCCGGCCTTCACGGGAACGGCGCTTGCGATGATTCTCTTCATCTTCGGCGGCTTCGGTGGGATCGTAAACACGTCGTACTCGATGGACATCTTGGTTCATAACACGATGTGGATCGTCGGGCACTTTCACATTACGGTCGGAGGACCGGTCGCGCTAACGTTCCTTGCGACGACCTATCTGTTGATTCCGAAGCTGACGGGCCGAATTCTCATGACGCCGCGCATGGCAAATACGCAAGTCATCGGATATTTCGTCGGCATGTCGTTGATGTCGATCGGGATGCATGTCGAAGGTCTCCTCGGCGCGCCGCGCCGCACGGCGCATCTCGATTACGGGACGTCCGTCGTCGCATCGTCATGGGAATCGTGGTCGATCCTCGCCGCGGTCGGTGGCACCATCGTATTCATCAACATCTTGCTGTACGCGTTCTGTCTTCTGGGACTCTTCAGCATCAAAGCGTATGGGGAAACCGATTTCGCCTTTGCCGAGGCCGCAGACCCGCAGTCGTCACCCTGGTGGCTCAACCGGATGGACATCTGGGTCGCCGCCGCAATCGTGCTGATGATCGTCGCCTACACCGGTCCGATCTGGGAGCACTTCCACGAAGGACCGATTTACCTCGTCCACGGAATGCGCACGTGGTGAGTCACGAGCGTATCCTCGTCGTCGAAGATGAGCCTGAGATCGCGGAAGTCGTAAAAGCCTATCTCACGCGCGAGGGTTTCCAAGTCGAAGTTCAAAGCGACGGAGCCGCGGCGGTGAGTGCTGCAGAACGCGAGCTGCCTTCTCTCATGATCGTCGACGTCGGCCTACCCGAGATGAACGGCTTCGAAGTTTACCGCAAGGTTTCCGAACGCGCGCGAATTCCTACGATTTTTCTCACTGCACGTTCGGATGAAATCGATCGCATCGTCGGCCTCGAGCTCGGCGCCGACGACTACGTCCTCAAGCCTTTTTCGCCGCGCGAGCTGGTTGCTCGCGTTCGCGCCGTATTACGGCGCTTGACGGCAGGTCCGTCGACGGGCAGCGGACACATTCTTCGCGTCCACGATTTGGCAATCGATCTCGATGCCCACGACGTGCGTCGCGCAGATACGCACATCGAGCTGACGCCGGCCGAATTTCGCATCTTGTCGGCACTCGCCGCGGAGCCGGGGCGCGTGTTTACGCGCGCCCAGCTGCTCGATAAATTGGAGGACGACGGCGGAATCTACGAGCGCACTCTCGATCGCCACATCAACAACCTGCGCAAAAAGCTCGAGCCGCATCCCGAACAGCCGATCTACGTAATGACTGTGTACGGTGTCGGCTACAAGATGCGGAAGTAGTCGGCTCGCTATTTTGCTGTGGTAACGTCGCTGTCGCTTACGGGACCGCCTTTGTTCCCCCAGGCCGAGCGGATGTAGCTCGCAACCGCTGCGATATCCGCGTTCGAAAGCTGTCCTTTCCAGGACGGCATGATTCCACGACCGTTTTTGATCGTCGAGAGGATCGCGGCCGGGTCGGCAGCGTTCACGTGCGGGTTTCCAGCCAGCGCCGGGAACGGCCCACCGCCGGCGCCGTTCGCATGATGACAGGTAGCACACCGCTGCGCGAAGATTGAGGCTCCAACGGCAGTCGAAACGGCGGTTCCGGCGGACGCCACCATTTGCTCCGTGACACCCGGAGCATTATTACCAAACGACGAACGGATATAGGTGGCAACTGCTGCGATATCGGCATTCGAGAGCTGCCCTTTCCACGTGGGCATCGTCCCGTTATAGCTCTTACCACCGACCGTGAGTGGGCCTGAACGACCGTTAACGATGATCCCGAGAATCGTTGCCGGATCGGCCGCGTTTACTGCGGCGTTACCCGCGAGCGGCGGAAATTTGTCCGTCCCGACACCGCCGGCTTGATGACAGGTCGCGCACTTCGCCGCAAAAATTGCCGCGCCCGAAGACATCGAGGGGTGAGCTGCAACTGCGACCTGATCTTCGGACACCGGCGGCGCCTTGTTCGTCCACGCGGAACGCACGTACGTCAAAACCGCGGCGACCTCAGCGTTCGAAAGCGTTCCCTTCCATGCCGGCATCGCGCCGCTGTATTGCTTGCCGTTGATCGTAATCGGACCCGTTTTCCCGTTCAGAACCGTCGCGATCAACCCGCTCGTATCGGCTGCACTCACATCCGGATTACCCGCGAGTGGCGGAAACGGCCCTGCGCCTTGCCCATTCACTTGATGACATACCGCGCAGCGCGCGCTGAAGATTGACGAACCGTCAGGGGCCGCGGCTCCCGAAGGAGAGCTGTCGCGCAAGCTCAAGGCGACGAGCAGCAAGACGAAGGCTGTCGAGGCAGCAAATGTGAACCGGCTCATCTGCGTACGGTTCCGTACCCTTTCCCAACTTCTTCTCATTTTCGGGAACTATTTGGGTCAGAATGCAGGCGCCTACATCGCACGTACTTGAGAAAGGTTCGCGGCAAAATGCGGCGCTCGCTCACACTTCTGACGATTGCTCTTGCCCTGTTGGTCACGGCTGCACTCTCGCAGCGCGGGACAGAGGTCGCTGCGATGCCGACCCTTGCGCAGGCATACGGCCTCGATTGCAAGGCGTGCCATACGGAAGTTCCGTCACTGAACGCATACGGCCGCTTCGTTCAGCGGTCCATGTACGCCGGACTCGATCCAAGTGCGTATAAGAAAGAAATCCCGTTCTGGGTGGGCGAGACCGTCGCGTATGCGTCTAATGCTAGCCCGCCGACGCAGGCCGGTAACACCGAAATTCACGCGGTCGGCGTCTATAACGACTGGACATTTCACGTTCAGCAGTGGATCTGGCAAGGGAACCAGCCCGGCGGGCTCGACACCGCTTGGGTGTCCTACAACCATCTTCTGAACGATCAGGGCCATCTCGTAATCGGCAAGATGCCGGGGCCCGGGCCGTCGTTCTGGAGCCAGTGGAGTGACGCTTCGGGATTTGCAGCACCCTCGATCACCGTCGGCGAGCACGTGCAATCGCTCGCTGCGAATCGGTGGGGCGCGAAGTTCAGCTACGGCAACAACGTGGGGTATGCCGAAGCCGGATACTACGGGAGCAGCGAAGATCTGAACGGCGCAACACAATGGGGTGCTAATCCCGTAAACGGCCTCGACAAAGGCATTCAATACACGGTCGCCCTGCAGCATCCCGACAAACCGGTCTCCGCGGGTCTCGTCGGAAACAACGGAACGATACCGCTTGCCGAAGGCGGCTACGATCGTTACTCGGCATACGGTGGCTACATCGAGGCCGACCCTACGCCACATCTGCCGGGCGCGCTCGTCTATTATCAAACCGGTTATGACGGCAATCCGCTTGCGACGGGACTCGGCGCACACAGCAGTGCGTATAGCGCAGAAGTTTATTTCCCGATCTTTGGAAAGCGCGAATCGATTCTCGGCGTGCGCACCGAAATGACCAACGACGGATTGGGGACGATGACTCATACAAGCAACGTCGACTTGGGCTTTCGCATCATCAAGTACATCCATGCCGATCTCGAAGCAGGCTTTGCCAACGGCAGCAATCCCGTTTGGGGTGGCTACGTCTGGTACACGCAGCCCTTCGGCCACTGGTGATAGGCTACAAGACGCGAAAATAATCGGCTCGTGCCGATTGCCAATCGCGGCAGTCGCGGCACGGCACGGGCAGCTCGGGATAGCGTCCTTCCCGATGCAGACGCCGAAGCTCCGCGAGCTTGCCGTTCCAAATCTGCGTAAGGGATGCTTCGCCGATGTTTCCCGCGACGAACTGGGCGTCCAAATCGACTGCGCACGTGACGACATCGCCGGTGTTGGTAATCGACATGCTGCGCATCGCCCAATAGCACGGCCAACGCTCGTCGTCGCCTAGCGTGAGGTTCGGAGCATCGACCTTTCCGGCCCAACTCACTTTCGGACGAATCTTCACGTGAGCACCGTATCGCGACCAATACCGGACGAACTCGTCGCGTTCGTGAGCATTCTCTTCCATCTCGACGAATTGAACGAAGACTTGCATCTTCGACGAACTTTCGCGGACGCGCAACAATAGGTTCCTGACATTGGAGACGACCGTCTCGAAATCTCCGCCGACGCGCACCTTTGCGTATGTCGCGGCCGTGGCGGCATCGATGCCGATGTAGATCGCGTCGAGTCCGGCGCCGATCAGCCGGCGGGCCGCGTCATCATCGAGCAGATTCGCATTCGTGTTGGTGACGACGTCGGTGAGGCCGCGCTCTTTGGCATACGCGATCATGTCGAAGATCGTCGGCTTGCGTCGCTTGGCGACGAGCGGTTCGCCGAAGAAGATCATCCACACCCGCGTGGTCGGATCGACGCGGGCGATCTCATCGATCGACCTCGTAAAGAGGTTCCACGGCATGAAGCCCTTCTCGCGGGTCATCTCTTTGTGGAAGCACATGCTGCAGCGCAGATTGCAGTAGCTGCACGTATCCAGCAGTACGACTCGTGGAAACGAGACGGCCTCTGCGAGACGTCCTTGCCGTTCTTGACCAGCCCGTATGTTGCGGGTCGACGCATCCATGCACAGCCAGTCTGGGGAGGAATCGAGAATTTCTCGGGAAGCGCCTCTTCATCGGTTCTTCCATGGCGTAGGGCACGATGGACGCACTATGACACGCATAAAGGAATCGATCGTCACCGCGAGTCCGCCATCCGTGGCACTGAGCGGACTCGAGCGCTACATTGAGAGCAAGCAGCATGTACTTCGGCTAACCGTTCCTTTGAAGTCTCTCGGGTTGCCCTCAGAGCTCGGCCTCACGCAGAGCGTTCGCGTTAGCTTTTCTTCGGAACGGCGAGGCGCGTTTTCAACGCGCCGTGGATACGACGGAATGTCGCTCGAGTGGGCAGCCGAAGGCGGTGGACCATTTCCGACATTTACAGGTAGACTGGTCCTCCGTCCTCATAGTGGGCAAACGGAGCTCGAGCTGCAGGGCGAATACACGCCACCGCTCGGCGAGATCGGCGCCGCATTCGACGCCTTCGTCGGGAATAAAATCGCTCGCACGACAATCCGGATATTGCTCGAGAATCTCAAAGCAGCTCTCGAAGAAGAATTCGCGACGCTCAAAGACGCAGCTCAACCAACGCGCTGAGGTCAAGATTGTTTACGTTCGAGACTCCGCTGTCGACGACGATTCGCGTCGACGCGCCGAATACTCAGACCAAAGAGAGGCACGAGATTGCCGGTCCGCTCTCGTGCGAACAGATGGATCGCATGCACCGGTACTGGATGGCCGCGAATTATCTGTGCGTCGGCCAGATTTACCTACGCGCCAATCCCCTGCTCACACGCCCGCTGACGCCCGAAGATATCAAACCGCGGCTTCTGGGGCACTGGGGGACATCCGCCGGACAGAATTTCATTTACACGCATCTCAACCGGCTGATCAACCAGCGAAGCGCAAGCGTCATTTACATCTCCGGTCCCGGCCACGGCGGACCGTCCCTCAACGCGCATTCCTATCTGGAGGGCACGTATTCCGAAACCCACCGCGAGATCACACGCGACACCGAGGGAATGCGGTTGTTTTTCCGGCAATTCTCAACGCCTGGCGGCGTCTCGAGTCATTGCGGTCCGCATGTTCCCAATTCGATTCACGAGGGTGGCGAGCTTGGTTACGCGCTGTTGCATGCGTTCGGCGCGGCCTTCGATAATCCGAATCTGGTGGTCGCGTGCGTCGTCGGCGACGGTGAAGCCGAAACGTGTCCGCTCGAAGGCAGTTGGAAAAGCGTACGATTTCTGAACCCAGTGCGTGACGGCGCTGTGTTGCCGATTCTGCACTTGAACGGCTACAAGATCTCCGGACCTACGGTTCAAGCACGCATGAAAGATAACGAGTTGGACGCGCTCTATCGCGGCCACGGCTACGAGCCGCATTTTGTCGAAGGCGACGATCCCGATCGTATGCATCAGCAGTTTGCGGCAGCGCTCGATGCATGCTACAACGCGATCGTCAAAATTCAGGTCGGCGCGCGCGAGCACGGGCTTCGAAAAGATCTCAGATGGCCGATGATCGTTTTGCGGACGCCGAAAGGCTGGACGGGTCCCAAAGAAGTTGATGGCGTCCCGGTTGAGGGAACGTTTCGCGCCCATCAGGTACCGCTCTCAGGCGTACGCGAAAACCCCGATCATCTGCGACTCCTCGAAGCGTGGATGCGCAGTTACAAGCCGGATGAGCTGTTCGATGTTACCGGTCGACTGATTCCCGAATTGCAATCGCTGGCGCCAAACGGCGAACTGCGCATGGGTGCGAATCCAAACGTCAACGGCGGCCGCAGACTGGTCGCGCTCGATATTCCGGACATCACGCACTATGCAATCGACGTCCCCGCGCCTGGGAGCGTTTCCGCGGAAGCTCCGCGCAAGCTGGGTGAGCTCTTGCGCGACGTCATCACGCGCAACCCGGAGACCTTCCGCCTCTTCTGCCCCGACGAAACAAATTCGAACCGGTTGGGAGCAGTCTTCGACGTAACGGATCGATGCAGTATGGAAGACACCGTCGACATCGATGATCACATAAGCCCCAACGGCCGCGTGATGGAAGTCTTGAGCGAACATTGCTGTGAGGGCTGGCTCGAGGGTTACATCCTTACCGGCCGCCACGGATTATGGTCGTCGTACGAAGCCTTCGCGCAAGTCGTCGACTCGATGTTTACGCAACACGCAAAATGGCTCGAGGAATCGCGCAACTTTCCTTGGCGGCGCCCAATCGCGTCACTCAACGTCTTTCTCACGAGTCACTGCTGGCGCAACGACCACAACGGTTTCAGCCACCAATCGCCCGGCTTCGTCGACAACGCTCTCGCACGGCGAAGTGAAGTGATTCGCGTCTACTATCCGCCGGACGGCAACTGCTTGGTCAACGTCGTCGATCACTGCTTGCGCAGCCGAAACTACGTCAACATCGTGACGTGCGGGAAGGACTCACAGCTGCAATGGCTCGACACGACCGCGGCACGCGACCATTGCTCGCGCGGTGCATCGATTTGGGATTTCGCAACCAACGACGCCGGCGGTAAACCCGATGTCGTCCTGGCCTGTGTCGGCGACGTGCCGACCCTGGAGACGTTAGCCGCAGCGTGGCTTCTCCGCAAACACGTTCCCGATTTGAAAGTCCGCGTCGTCAACATTATCGATCTCGCCGTACTCATGTCGCCGCACGCACATCCGCACGGGATGGACGACATCGAATTCGAAGCGCTGTTCACGAATGACGCGCCCGTCGTCTTCGCGTTCCACGGATATCCGTGGGTGATCCATCCGATGGTACATGGCCGCAGCAACGAGAGCCGTTTCCATGTCCGCGGTTTCATGGATCGCGGAACGACGACGACGCCCTTCGACATGGTCGTGCTCAACGAGATGAGCCGCTTTCACTTGGCTATCGATGCACTGACTTACACGACACGCCTGCATTTGCAGGCAACCGACACGATCGGCGCGTTCGAGCGCGCACTAGAATTGCATCACGACTACATTCGGGAAAATCTCGAAGATCTGCCACAGATTCGCAACTGGCGCTGGACTCCCGACTTCACCGGAGACGACGTCGTCGTTACGTCGTAACGACGAGACCGATGGCGGCGATTGTCATCAATACGATCGTTGCAATCATCCAGAAATTCGAAAGTCGTCCCGAGCGCCATTCACCCATGAGTTTGCGCTGGTTCGAGGTGATCGCAATCGCAATGAGGAGCGGTACTGCTACAAATCCATTCACGACGGCCGACCAGAACAGCGCCCAAACGGCGTCGAGTCGAAACAGATCCGCAAGCACACCCAAGACGATACCCAGCGCGATCACGCCGTAGAACGCCGGCGCGCTTCGCGGTGATGCTCCGAGACCTTCGCGCCACCCGAGAGCTTCGGCAATACCGTACGCCGACGACCCGGCCAGGACCGGAACTGCGAGTAATCCGGCGCCGAGAACCCCGAGCGCGAACAGCAGCTCCGCATTGGCGCCTGCAAGCGGACGCAATGCTTCGGCCGTATCGCGAACGGTCGCGATGGTGACGCCATGTACGTGCAGCGTTGCCGCAGTCGTCAAAACGATAAACCACGAGACGACGTTCGAATAGACCATGCCGGTCGTTACATCCGCGTCCGATGCACGAATGTCGCGCGTGATCTGGCTCTTCTCTGCGGTCGCCTTGTGTGTGGTCGCGATTCGTTCTTCGATCTCGAGTCCGGCTTGCCACACGAAGAGATACGGTGTGATTGTCGTTCCGAGAAACCCGACCAGTGTTGCGAGCCACATCCTCTCGAAGCGAATCTCCGGCACGACCGTGTGGAAGAACGCGGCGCGCCAATCCACGTGCACGACGAAAGCCGTGACGACATAAGACAGCAGCGCAAGGCAGAGCCATTTTACGATCGACGCGAACAGGCGATAGGAAGCGAAAACCTCAACGCCGATCAGGAGCGCGCCCAAGCCAATCGCCCATGCACTCGCAGGCACGCGCGTCACGAGCTCTGCCGAGGACGACATGCCCGCGATGTCCGCCGCAATATTCAGCGTGTTCGCGCCGACGACGAGCAGGATTAGCATCCGAACGAGCCAGGCCGGCGTGACGGTTCCCATCGCCTGGACGAGTCCCTTGCCACTGACCAGTGCGATTCGCGCGCAGGTTTCTTGAACGACAATCATCATCGGCGTGGTGATGAGGGCGAGCCACAACATGCTGTAGCCGGCCGTCGCGCCGGCGATTGCGTACGTCGCAATTCCGGAAGGGTCGTCGTCGGATGCTCCTGTTATGACGCCCGGCCCGATCTTGCTCGCGCACCACACCGCGCCGCTTCGGCAGCGAGAAATAAATAACGGAATGGCACCAGTAGGCCGCATCACGTCGACCTAAGGACGCGATGTGTGTGGCGTGCGATCATGAGGTTCTCGTCGGTTGCGATAACGTGCGTTGCGCCGGATGATACGAGGCCGTCGGCAATCGCATCGCGGATCGGGGCCGCGTGTTCGCCGATTCCGCCCGTAAAGATCAACCGATCGATTCCGCCGAGAACCGCGCCGAGCGAGCCGACATACTTCCGCGCGGTGTACACGAAGAGATCTAAGGCTTCGGCGGCGCGTTCGTCGCTCGCACGAATTGCGAGCAACTTCTCGACATCGCTGGTCGTCTCCGATACACCGAGCAATCCGGACTGCTCATCAAAGAGCGTGCGCACGCGATCGACGTCGAAACCTCGTCCCATCAAATACAAGATGACTCCGGGATCGAGATCACCTGGCCTTGTCCCCATCATCAGTCCGCCCAGCGCGCTCAAGCCCATCGTTGTGTCAATCGGTTTTCCGTCACGCAGCGCTGCCAAGCTCGCGCCGTTACCAAGATGCGCGATGATCGTTCGTCCGGCGACGTCCGCTCCGAGCTTATAGACGATAAACTCATACGATAGTCCGTGAAAGCCGTAGCGCTGAACACCTTCTTGCCAGAGCGCGCGCGGAATCGGAATCCGCTTTGCAATTGTGGGCATATCAGCATGAAATGCCGTATCGAAACACGCCACTTGCGGAACATCTCGAAAACCTGTCGACGCCTCGCGTACGAACGCGATTTCCCTTGGAAGATGCAACGGCATGAGTGGAATGAACCCTTCGAGATCCGCGAGCAACGCAGGCGTCACGCATTCAGGAACGATATGGCGTTCGCCGCCGAACACGATGCGGTGCCCGACCGCATCGATTTCGAACTCGCCGAGCTGCGAACGAATCTCGTCGAAGACGCGACGAGCCGGCACGCCACCCGAAGGAATCGTGCCGCGTTGTACGGCGTCGGCTTCCCGCGGGGGGTCGGATCCGTTGCGGAACAGGCCGAACTTAACGGTCGAGGAACCGATATTAAGGCTGAGAATCATGAGCCCAACGACGTTCTCCGGTTCTTCTCAAGCTGCGACAATTTTTTTTCTATGATCCAGTCATGAGCAACGTCCTGCAACGCATCCTCGTCCCTGTTGATGGCTCCGAGAGCGCCGAAACCGCGATAACGCTCGCCGCCAACCTCGCGCGCTACTATGGTGCCGAGATTCTCGTGTGCAACAGCGTCGATTACGTAGCGATCGCGGCTGAAACGTCGGTTGGCTTCGGCGCCGACTTGGCCGGCATGTTTCAAGCGCTCGATGACGGCGCCAAGGAAATCATTGGTGCTGCTATCAAGCGCCTGAAGAACGAAGGCTTTGACGCAACCGGATACAAGCTCGACGGTCGCGCCGCGAACAGCATCGTCTCGTTCGCGATAGAACAGAACGTCGATGCCATCGTCATGGGGACGCGAGGCCTCGGCGGTCTGCCACACTTAATGTTGGGAAGTACGGCGGAGGGCGTGTTGCGCATGGCCACCGTTCCTGTTTTTGTCGTCCACGCAGACAGTCACATTGCAGCGTTCGACGCTCCGACGATTGTCATCGCCGTCGACGATTCCGAACCAGGTGATGCTGCCGCAGCCTTCGCGACCGAACTGGCCGCAGTGACCCCGGGACGGCTCGTCTTCGAAAACATCGTCGATAGCGAGTCGCTCTATGAATATGCCGCACAATACGGGACTTACATCTCCACCGTTCACGATGATTGGGAAAAGGAGGCAAAAAGGGTCGTCGGGGACGCCGCGTACCGCGCAGCCGTCGCCGGCGTTGCGAACGTTGAAAAGTGTGTCGTCTTCGGCGATCCCGCCGAGAAGATCGTCGCCCAGGGAAGGGCGTCGCACGCCGACCTTATTGCGATCGGTACGCACGGGCGGCGCGGCCTGCGTCGACTCGCACTGGGAAGCGTTGCCGAGAGCGTCGTGCGAAAGACTACAGTCCCGGTCGTCGTTGTTCGGTCTTATGCGAATCTCAAATCTGGGAAGAGCGCTGACCAAGTCGACACCCGCGCCACGTTAATACCCGTCTAGGACGCGGAACGGACCCGCCAATGCCGAAGGCGTCTCACATGAGACGCCTTTCATTTGCCCTCGCATGCGCGCTTAGCGTAGGCCTCGCGTTTCCGGCAGCGGGGTACGCCGAAGCCCTCGTTCGCGTTCAGCAAAGCGACGGAACGACCCAAGTGTATCGCAACGTGCACGCGACGCTCAGCGGCACGACGCTATGGCTGCGCAGTCCGGATCGGAAAGATCGGTTGCAAATCGTCAGCGCGGCATGCTCGTTCCCGCACGAACTGCAACGCTGTTTGCCGTATCAAGTGTATTTGCACAAGCCGGATCGCACGCATCAGATTGCGATCACCCACGGCGTCTTCTATGTCAATTTGACCAGCGAGCCGCATCATCTGCTGCATTCGAGTGAGGTAGTTGCCCCGCACGGCGTCGTCGTGTTCTTGCACACGTCGCGTGACACATACATAAGCGCGACCGGAAAACTGGACGGCGTCAAGTGAAGCGCCTCGTAGTTGTACTATTGCTCGCCGCACTGCCGAGCGTCGCGTTCGCACAACGCGACCGCGGCGGTGGAGGCGCACGCCCAGCGCCGCCACCTGCACCGGTCAGCCGTCCGCAACCGCAACCACAAGCGCGTGTCGCTCCGCCCGCTAATACGGGCGGCTTCAACCTCAATCGCGACATCAGCCCGCGGCCGCCCGTGCAACAGCCACAGATTCGGCCGCAGCCACAAGTGCGGCAGCCAGTACAACAGCCTGCTCAGCAGCGGCCGCCGGTACAACAGCAACAGGTTCGCCCTCAGCCGCAAGTGCGACAGCAACCGGTTCAGCGTCCGCTTCGCGTTCCACAACCGATTGCACGCGGGTTCCACGGACCGCCCGTTCACAATCCGCATGGATACAGTGGCGCGTGGTCGTGGAATCGTGGCGTCGCGTGGCAACCGGCACCGATATATTGGGGCGGCGGATTCTGGGGACCGTGGGCCTACGCGGATGCAGCCGCGATTCTGTTCGGTTCGATCGTGGACGCAAACAACGACGTCTATCAATCGTATCAAGTCGAGCCCAACAGCGCCGGCGCTCAGCTGCTTGCCGATTACGGCTTGCAGCAAACCCCGTGCGGACCCCCTGACCTGGTCGTCATTTGGGGACCGGACAACAGTGTGATCTGCGCATTCCCGAATTCCATGGTTGGACCGGGGAACTACCAGCTCGACCCCTCGACGCTAACGCTCACCTCGCAGTAGCCTAGGGCACTTCCGAGCAGTCCTTAAGCATTGATTGCTATTCTTGCGCGCATGAAGCAATTTTTCGGGCTCGTCGCTTTGTGCGGGCTCCTGTTACCGTCGGTTGCCTTGGCGCAAAATGCGCCGCCGCCCATGCAACGTCCCGACATGGCCGGTATGAAGCAAGTTATGGAGCAAGTCGAAAGCATTCACCGCGCGGAACGCACACAAGTGCTCGCAGCACTGACGCCTGCGCATCGTGCGCTGCTGGCCCGCATCGTGGGCGAGATGGCAATTGCCGCGACACCCGATCACAAAGCTGCGGCGGCCCGTCTTGATGCGGCGCTGAGCTCTAGTGAGAAAAGCGCCGTACTCGCAGCGAACAAAACTGCAATGACGCAGATGCACGACGCGATGCATGCGATGATGGCAAAGATGCCCCGTCCGCAAGGCAGCGCAGGTCCGCATCCGATGTGGAAGCATCGCGAGCGACACACGCCGTCCGCCGGCGAGGTCGCCTTAATGGTCGCGACCGGTTACGGCGGAGAACACGGAAGAATACCGTTTGGGCCGCCGCCATCTGGAATGATGCGCTACCATGACGGTCCAGGGATGCAAGGCCCGCCGGGACAGCCGCCTGCACCTGCGCCCGCCAATACCTAAGCGCGCGCTTTCCTCAAACATTCTCAAGAAGCGCTCAACTGTTTCATACAATCGGGCCATGGAACGACAAATGCTTCGTGAATTGAACGTACGTTATCCCGCGGGGACGCTCGAACAGCGCCTTCGCGATCTGCTGGTCGGGAGCGACGCAAAGGTCCAACTCGAGGTGCCATTCGAGACGCTGGGTTTACCGGCGGTTGGCAAACTCTCGCGACGAGCCGCTATCACGCTCGGTTCGAGCACGCTCCGGTCTGACGGAGCGACGCTCGTTCCAATCCATTGGCGAGATGCGACCTCGAATAGCTTTCCCGAGTTCAAGGGTTTTTTCGAGATTGTCCCGATGGCTTCTAATGAGTCGCAACTCGCAATCATCGGAGAGTATCATGCGCCGTTCGGGCCAATCGGCGCGGCCTTTGATGCCGCGATCGGAAAACGTATCGCGGGGATCAGCATCGAGCAGTTACTCGAACGACTGCGCTCCGCACTCGAAAAAGAATAAAAACACGGTTCCTATGGAACTAAAAGACGCGAGCCCCGCAGCTCGCGTCTTTTCATGTGAGTTAGGCAAAGCGCGCGACGTTTTGCGATGCCGGCTGGTCGCTCAGACCAAGATACGAATCGACGCAAAACCTGTTGAGGCCTAAGCCGAGATATAAAATTGCGACGATCAAGACGTAGTTGAGCTGAATTGCCAGCACTGCCCAGTTTTGCTCCATCGACGTACCGAAGATCAATACGAACATCAGTGCGGCGCTGGCGAGGATTCCGGTGCGAGTTAGGAAGCCAAACAGAAGAAATATTCCGATAAGCACTTCTGCGCAGGGAATCGCGTAGACCGAGAAGACAACGAGTCCGTGCGGCAACGCCACCGCATCGAAGCCGGCGATCGTAGGTTTTGCATACTTGTCGATTCCTGCGATGAACCGGGACGCTCCGTGCATGAACATCGCAAGACCAAACGCCAGTCGCACGACCACGTAGGCGACCGTCGCATCGGCTTTCGAAACCACGTTTAAAGAATTGTACATCGCCGATACCTTTCTAAGCGGAGAGCGTGTGTGATGCGTTGAGTTCAGCAGCGCGCTTGCCTGGCTGCCATGGAGTGCCGACGTAGGCCAGAACCCAGCGATCGAGTCCGTACCAGCCTGCAGTCTTCCACGCCAAGACAATCAGCGATGCGAGCGCGAAAAGAATCGGATTCATACTAACGGTTCCGGCGAGCAGATAGCTGCCGTTCATCACGGTACCGAAGAATGCGGCGATACCAGTAAAGAGTCCGAGAATCAGACCGATGCCGACGAAGATCTCGCCGTACGTTACAGCGTAACTCCAGAAGGAAGCGTACGGTAGGACGGCGGCTTTGAGAAATCCGGCGTACCACCACTGCACGTCGGGATGCGCGCCCTGTGTCTTTGTGAGCGCGAAAGTCACCCACTTTTCCAAAAAGAGACCGGCCTGCGCTCCGGTCCAGAACGGGCTTTGCGCTTTCTCGATCCCTTCGTGTAACCATTGCCAACCGACGTAGAGCCGGACGATTAGCCAAATCCACGCATAGCGCGTGTCTCCGAACAACGCTTGCGCGAACGGTGGGTCTTGAATTTTCATAACTGTAACCTCCAAAGATTTGTGCCTGCCCCCTCGCGCTCCGGACGCATATGCGCGCCTACAGCGACGAGAGCAAATTCCGTGTTGTCGAACAAACTATGCGCAACGAGCTCGCGCACACCGTGCGCTCGCAGCTCGTGAATCACGTGCTCGAGAAGCTTTCCGCCAATGCCCCGGTGCCGGTGATCGGGCCGCACTTCAACGGCAAATTCTGCGGAGGAGCGCATCTCATCGAGAAATGCGTGCGCAGCTCCAATTGCCTCGCCGTTTTCGATTGCTAGATACCCGAGCATGTTCGGGTTCGCGCGGACAAACGGGTCCATCTCGGCTTCTCCTACACGACGTATCGTATGAAAGAAGCGCAAGTAACGATCTCTGTCGCTCAAGCTCACGAGAAGGTCGCGATAGAGTTCGCTGTCGTCCGGTGCGATCGGGCGGATAACCATGCCGCCATCGTAGCGGCTGGGGCCGAAGAACCTGCGAAGAGTCCGCGTCGGATTGGGAAGGAGTGGAGAAGACCGACCAGGCCCGAAAGGAGTCACCGTGGACGTCGTAACCGTCGACCGCTTGCAGTTCGCCTTTACGGTGATGTTCCATTACCTCTTCCCGATCGGAACGCTCAGGCTTGGGGCCGTTTATCGCGTGGTATGTCTATCGCGCGAGCCGAGGTGATGCTGAAGCCGATTCGATCGCACGGTTTCTGACGAAGATCTTCGCCTTCAATTTCGCGGCCGGCGTCGTCACCGGAATTCCGATGGAATTTCAGTTCGGAACGAACTGGGCGACGTTCTCCGCAAAGAGCGGTTCTGTCGTCGGACAGCCGCTCGCGATGGAAGGCATGTACGCGTTCTTCCTCGAGTCGGTCTTTCTCGGAATTCTGCTGTACGGAAAGAAGCGCGTCTCACCGCGGTTGTACATCGCTTCCGCAATGTGCGTCTGGCTCGGCTCGTGGATCTCCGGCTTCTTCATCGTTGCAGCCAATGCGTGGATGCAGCATCCGGTCGGATACCATGCTGGCCCAGCCGGCACCATCGAATTGGACAATATCGCTGCGGTTCTGCTCTCGCCGTTTGCGTGGTGGCAATTCACGCACGTCATCGTCAGCGCCGCCGTCGCAGGCGGATTCATTCTGGCCGGCATCGGCTCGTATTACGCGCTGTCGCGGCGCGACGAATCGATTGGCCGGCGTTTCGTGCGCGCGGGATCGATCGTTGCATTCATCGCGTCATGCCTCGTCATTTTTCCGACGGGCGACCGCAACGGACACGACGTGACCGTCTATCAACCGGTCAAGCTGGCCGCAATGGAAGGTCTGTTCGAGACGACGCGCGGTGCGCCGCTCGCAATCATCGGGATGCCCGACGTTGCGAGCAAGAAGCTGATCGATCCGATCGTCGTCCCGCGTTTTCTCAGCTTCTTGGCGTACGGCAACTTCGATGCGAACGTCGACGGCCTGACCAATTACGCCACGGTTCTATGGCCGCCCGTTGAGCTGACATACTACGCGTACCACGTCATGGTGGGGCTCGGAACGATCTTCCTCGCAGCGAGTGGACTCGCCGTCTTGTTGCTTTTGCTCAAGCGCCTCTACGCCACGCGCGGGATGCTGTGGATCCTTATGCTGCTGATGCCGTTCCCGTACGTCGCAATCGAATCGGGTTGGGTCACGAGCGAAGTCGGACGCCAACCCTGGATCATCTACGGCGTGATGCGCACGAGCGAAGGGGTCTCTGCGAACGTCCCAACCGGCGAGGTCCTCTTCACGTTGATCGGGTTTCTCGGGATGTATTTCATTCTAGGCGTGACCTACTTGTATTTGATTTTGCGCGAGATCGCGCTCGGACCGGCACATGAGTGACGTCGCGTTCGTCATTCTCGCGTTCATGGTCGCGGTTTACGTCCTGCTCGACGGCTACGATTTGGGTGTGGGCACGCTCGCGCCGTTCATCTCACGAAGCGAAGACGATCGGGCCGGCGCCATGCACGCGATCGGCCCGTACTGGAACGGCAACGAAGTTTGGCTGATCGCGGCGGGAGCAGTATCGTTCGCACTCTTTCCGCTCGCGTATGCGTCGGCGTTTTCGGGATTCTATTTGCCCTTCATGATCGTGCTGTGGCTTCTGATGTTCCGCGGAATCGCAATGGAAGTCCGCGAGCACTTCCCAAGCGAGCTGTGGCACGCGTTCTGGGATACAGCCTTCAGCGTGTCAAGCGCGCTGCTGATTTTGCTCTTCGGCGTCACGATCGGCAATCTCGTGCGCGGCTTGCCGCTGCACGCCAGCGGCTACTTCTTCGGAACGTTCGCCTTTTTGCTCAATCCATATGCGCTCGCGGTTGGTTTGTTCGCGGTCGCTGCACTGGCGCAGCACGGCGCGGCCTTCTTAGTGATGGCCGCCGGCGGCGAGCTTGCGGAGCGCAGCCGCGATGCGATCGGACGGCTTTGGTGGATCGTCCTCGCGCTCTACGTTGTCGTCACGTTTTTCACGCTCGCGGTTCGACCGGTCGTCTTCGCACGTCCCTGGCTTGCGCTTATTGCGCTAGTCTCACTCGCTGCGTTCGTTTTCTTGCGCGTACGCGTTTCGCGTGAATCGCGCGTCGCGCCGTTTGTTTGCTCGACGGTTTTCATCGCGGGTCTGCTCGTCGCCGCAGCCGCGACGATCTACCCGTATCTTCTGCCGGACTTCGCCGGCAACGGCGGACTGACGATCTATGCGGCGAGCGCCTCTCCGCATGCGATGGCATGGGGCATCTGGGTATCGCTCGTCGGAGTCGTACTCGTAGGTACTTACACGATCTTCGTCGTCCGGCGTCTGAACGCTTAGGTGCTGCCGCGCGCAATAACGCGCGCGACGCGAAAGACGATCCAGCCGCCGATGCCGATGATGATCAGAACGACGGCAAGATCGAGCAATCCCGAAAAGCCCGCAACGGAATCTCCGCAAACCGCAACGGCTGCTTCGCTGAGCGCAAGGTCCAGACGCGCAATCGGATTGCTCGGACGATGCTGGTCGTGTGCGATCACGGCAGCGATCTGATCCGGCGTCCACGAGCTCTCGGTGATCATCTCGACGATCTTGCCGTGCGGATCGGCGATCACCGTATTTTCGTTGTGAATGAAACCGTAGGTCGGATCCTGGAAAGCCGTCACGCCAAGCTCGGCGGCAAAATCCATCACGGCGTTCGGATCGCCGGTCAGTAGCTGGACACGGTTGAAATGAAACGTTTTGCTGTAGGTAGACAAAACGTTCGGACGATCGAATTCCGGATCGATTGTGACCTCGGCAAGACGGCTATCATCCCCGAGATGCGTTTGCAATTGACCGAACTTCGCAGAGGTAAGCGGACACTCGCGCGGGTCCTTACAGCGCGTGTAAATGAACGCGAGGACGACGTATTTTCCGCGCCAATCCGCAAACGTAAACGCCTTGCCGCTTTGATCGACGAACACGGTCGTCGGGAGCTGATCCCCAAGCGCGAGTCGCGTGCCGGTTCGGAACGGCGAGAGCGAGTTCTCGGCTGCTTGCACCGGGACGAACGCGAGAAGCATCGCCCCGAATGCGGCGAATAGAGCGGCCTTGCGTACTAACCGGTACATGACTGCAGCCGAACGCAGAGCGCTCCTGATTCGTCGACCATGGACACCTGAGGAACGAAACATCGTCGTCCAAGGTTTCTGGGGTCGCGCTGCTATTGCGATTGAACCTGCGCTCGGTTCGCTCGTCTTCCTCGTGCTCATGATCGGCATGTTCGTTCGCGGGCTCCATTCGCCCAAGGACATGCTTTGGTCGCTTTGCATCTCGGCGATATTTTCGTTCGGCTTTCTTGGCTTCGTCGCATACGGCATCGGCCTGATGTTTGGGCCGCTGCGGGCGTTGCTCTCCACGTCACAACCGATTTTCATCGTTGATGGTTATCTGCGCTCTCGTCCGCCTGATGCCCGCTCCGAGGAGGACTCGAACGGTTACGTTGCGGTGCTGACCGCGGAATCCGACATAGCGTGTGAGTGGCCCGCGCAGGGCAACACGCTGCTCGAAACGTCGGTGCACGCCGTGCACGTCGAGTTCAGTGAGTACGGCGGCATCCATAAAATCGACGGGAAATCGACCGGCGTCCTACCTTCCGGTATGACGACGCTCAGCATCGGCCTCAATTCGCCGCGGATTCGAAAGCTCGAAGACTAAGTTTATTTCGCCGAGTCGAGCGGGACTTTGACGCTGTCGGCTGCGGGCCAGACGTGGTTGCCGCCGCTATTCGCAACGACGAGACCGCCCATGATGAAGATGACGATCAACCCGATCCATCCGCAGAGTCGCACGAAGACGGGAAAGCCGGAAGAAACGGGGAGCTGAACTTGTTCGCCGTGATCGTGCATCGTCAGTAGCCTTTCGTTTGCCAGCCGATGACGCCGGTCGACGAGAGGATGACGATGACACATCCGAACGCCATTAGCGCCAAGAGCAGCTTGGAAACCTGAATGTCCAGACCCGGCGTGGTCCAATCGTTGCGGACTTGATAGATGGCGATCAAGCCGACGATGACGGCCCCGACGATCGCGATCCCGCGTAAGACAACTGCAAACGTCTGCTCTGTCATTTTGAAGGCGCTCCGCCCCAGGCTCCGCGCCCCCCATGCTTCGCATGGGGCCCCCAAACCGCCGAGCCCAGGATCATAACGATAGTGTGTTCATTCCCCGAGGGGGCTCGTAACAACATTCTCTTTTCCCTCACCACACGTAAAACAGGAAGAACAAGAACACCCAAATGACGTCGACGAAGTGCCAGTACAGCGTCCCCGCGACCAAGCCGAAGTACTGCTTCTTGTTGTAGACGCCGGACAGCGTCTGATTCAACAGCACCGTCAGGAAAACGAGTCCGCAAAAAACGTGGAAGCCGTGCATTCCTGTCAGCGTGAAGAACGCCGCACCAAACGTCGAGCCGTTCCAGGTCGCGTTGATGTGCGTGTATTCCCAGCCCTGGCCGAATAGGAAGAGCGCGCCCAAGACGATCGTTGCGACCATCCAGCGGCGGAACTTCACTTCCGTTCCGTGCTTCCAATTCTCCATCGCGAAGTGCATCGTTGCACCGGATCCGAACAGGATGATCGAGTTGACGGCAGCGAGATTCGCATCCGGCAGACCGACGCCCGTCGGCGGCCAAACCGGCGCCGCGTCGCGCATGTAGATGTACGCAAAGATGAACGACGAGAACAAGACGCAGTCGCTGATCAGGAACAGTACGAACCCGAGCAGTCGAATATCCGCGACTTCGCGGTAAAGCGCTAGCGCGTGATCCTCGTGGCCTTCGTGTGCGATCGATGCTGCCGCCATGAACTTAGTGCGACCCCGCCGGCATCGGCGCTTTGAATCCGGGGACGACTTCCTCGGCCGGAACCAAGCCGACGTACGGGAGCGGCTGATCGAACTCGTAGGGTGTGTGCAATACGCCCGGTACCTTCACGAAGTTATAGTACGGCGGCGGCGAGCTCGTCATCCACTCGAGCGTGCGCGCTCCCCATGGATTCGGGCCGGCACGCTTGCCGTGCTTGATGCTCCAGATGACATTGATGAAGAATATCGCCATTCCGAGCACCAGGAAGAACGAACCGATCGACGCGACGCGGTTCCAATCGGTGAACTGCGGATCGTAGACCGGAACGCGACGCGGCATTCCGAGCAGCCGATCCAGTGCATCGGCAAGAAGGTCACGTTGAACGCGATGAATGTGACCCAGAAGTGCACGTGACCCCAGAACTCGTTCAGCATACGCCCGGTCATCTTCGGATACCAGTAGTAGGCACCGGAGAGCAAACCGAGCACCGAACCGCCGAAGAGCACGTAGTGAATGTGCGCGACCACGAAATACGTTCCGTGCTCTTGATAGTCGGCAGGGACCGCCGCTAAGAAGATGCCGGTGACACCGCCGAACGTGAACGTCGCGATGAAGCCCAACGCGAAGAGCAGTGCCGTCGTATAGCGGATGTTTCCGCCCCACAAGGTCGCTACCCACGAGAATATCTTGACTCCCGTTGGTATCGCGATGATGAACGTAAGGATCATGAACGGCAGCACGAGCCACGGCGTCATGCCGCTCGTGAACATGTGGTGCGCCCAGACCATGAAACCGAGCAGCGCGATCGCGATCGAGCTGAAGGCGATCATCTTGTAACCGAAGATCGGCTTACGCGCGAACGTCGGCAGCACTTCGGAGATGATGCCGAAGGCCGGCAAGATCATGATGTAGACCGCCGGATGCGAGTAGAACCAGAACATGTGCTGCCACATGACCGGGCTTCCACCGTGCGACGGATCGTAGAACGGAATTCCGAACGTGCGCTCGAGGAAGAGCGCCAGCAGCGCGGCTGCGAGCGCGGTCGTCGCAACCATGTTCAGCACGGCGGTTGCGAGCTGCGCCCAAACGAAGAGCGGCATGCGCGTAAACGTCATTCCGGGCGCGCGCATCTTCAGCATCGTCACCAGGAAGTTGATGCCGGTCAGCGTCGACGATATTCCGATCATAAAGATCGCTATGCACCACATCGACGTACCGGGCGGTCCCTGCAGCGAGACGGGCGGATACTCCGTCCAACCGGCATCGGGTGCACCGACGAGGAACGAGCTGAACAAAATCAAGCCCGCAGGCGGGAACAACCAGAAGCTCAGGGCATTCAGCCACGGGAACGCGACGTCGCGCGCACCGATCATCAGCGGCATCACGAAATTGCCGAAGCCGCCAGTCGCAAGCGGTATGATGACCAGCCACACCATCGACGACCCGTGCACCGAGTACAGCTCGTTGAAGTGCTCCGGAGATAAGAAGCGCCCGTCGGAGTTCATCAGCTGAATGCGGATCAGCTCGGCCAAAAGACCCGAGATGATGAAGAACAGCGAACCGACGATCATGTACTGCAGCCCGATGATCTTGTGATCGAGCGTGAAGATGTATCGGTTGATGAAGCTCTTCGGAGCGTGATGGACGTGCTCCGCGAGAGCGCTGTGCTGTGGTGCTGCGACTGCCATGCTTATTGTCCCTTTGAGACGCCCTCGAGGTAGACGACAAGGTTCGCTATGTCGTCGTTCGAGAGCCCGTTGGTCTTGGCGTTGGGCATCGTGCCCATGTCGCCGGTGAAGCCGTCCTCGATGATACCGGCCGCGTTTTCAGGCGTGGCTGTTGCACCGTCGACAAGCTTCGGATGATCGGAATCAGCGAAGATCTTCCCGAGACCCGGGCCGACGAGCTTCTGCGTGAAGGCGCCGAGCGAGTGACACGCACTGCACTTTTGCGCGAAGAGCGTCTGACCGGTTGAGGCGTTGCCGCTTGCGAGGTTCACGCCCGGTGGCAATCCGCCGGGGCCTTTCGGAGCGTGCGCTTGCAGATATTTCTGCTTGTCGAGAAATGCAGTGAACGTTGCTTTGGGCTCGATGATCAGCTTGCCGACCATGTAGCCGTGCCGCGCGCCGCAATACTCGCTGCAGATGATGCGGTACGTTCCGACCTCTGTCGGCGTAATGTGAATCGTCGTGACGAGACCAGGGACGGCGTCTTGCTTGAGCCGCACTTCCGGCGTCCAGAAACCGTGAATGACGTCGCGCGAGCTGATGTGGACCGTCGTCGGAACGCCGAGCGGCAGATGCAGCTCGTCGAGAACCGGATTGGCAAGTCCCGGATAACGGAACTCCCAGCCGAATTGATAGCCGATCGCTTCGACCGCGAGCTGACCGCCCTGCGCATAAAAAATTCCGGACCAGTCTTTGATACTGATCCAGCCGATAGCGATGACCAAGATCGTGGGAAGAACCGTCCACCACAGCTCGAGCTGAAAGTTTCCGTGAATTTGAATGCCGAGCGCATCTTCCGGATCGCTCTTCTTCTTGCGCCAGACGATCGCGAAATAAACAAGATACCCGACCACATAGACCATGACGATGACGCCGAAGAACGTCAGGAACTTGAACAGCTCGTCGGTTTGATCCGCGGGCGATGCAGCCTCGCGCAGGAAGTACGTTAACGGCGTGTTCGACGACGTAGTAGTCGCAGACGGCGGTGATAACAGCGAGCAGGATGGTGACCGGCCAGAATCCGGGGCCGAGGCCCTGCTTAGGACGAGCTTGCTGCGCCATTTCCCTCCGTTATTGCGCCGGTTTCCTGATGCATCCTCGTGGACTTAGGTATCATGCGATCGAGGAGCCGTATCAGCATAGCGGCGGACGAGAACATCGAGGTTCGTGAGTGCGGTGCCAACCACGACAGCGTTCGCTCCATGAGCAAACGCACTGGCGGCTTGCGCGGGGGAGGCAACACCTCCTTCGCAGACCGTGAATGCGCCGAGGCTTGAGATAGCCCGAACCAGGTCGAGCGCCGGAAGCGTCGCTCCGCGGGTATCGTCCGTATAGCCGCACAGCGTCGTAGCGAGCACGTCCGCACCGGCCGCACGCGCGGTGCGCGCATCCTCGATGCGCGCGCAGTCGGCAAATACGATGCCGTCGCGGCCATGAATTACCGCGACCGTGTCCGCAAGTGTCGTACCGTCGCTGCGCGGGCGGCTGGTCGCGTCGACGGCGACAATGTTCGCGCCCGAGCTTAAGACTTTTTCCACATCAGACAACGTTGCCGTAATATACGGCGCGTAACCGTCGACGGCGTGCTTGATCAACCCGACGATCGGAGTTTGCGGAAGCCGGGCGCGCACCGCTTTGATGCGCCGCGCGCCCTCGATACGCACGGCGACGGCGCCATTCTCCGTCGCACAGGCCGCCATCGCGGCCACGATCGCGGGATCGTCGAGCGTTGAGCCGGCCGGCGGCTGAATCGAGACGATCAAGCCGCGCAATGCCTCGACGGTCAGCTGTCCGCTCCTTCCTTATATGCAAGCAGCAGCGCGCCGTCGACCGGGTCGCGGGACGCCGGGATCACGTTTGCGTGAGGAACCTGCTTGCGAATGTGCGCTTCCGTGTGCCGGCGGTACCACGCGGACTCGAACATCCCGCCAACGAGCGCAACGTCAACCGGTACTTCTTCCAGCGCTAACCGCTTGACGCAGGCGCGAACCAATTCGGCAAGCGACGCGGACATCACGTACGGGACGCCGCCTTCCTGTTTGCCGCCGCGTTCGGCGATCTTCAGAAGCTCCGAGGTGAAGCTCGCCAATGCCGGACGATCGATCTCGCCCGTGTAGAACGCGCGCGCGATCTCGCGCAGGCTCGAACGCTTGAAGTAGTTCAGCGCAGGCTCTTTGACCCAGGAAGTCTCGCCCATGTCGTCCACGCGCATCGCTATGGAGAGCGTTTGTTTGGCGATAGCAAACGCGCTGCCCTCATCACCGAAGAGATATCCCCACCCGCCGACCATCACGTCGCTTCCGTTGAAGCTACCGTACGCCACCGAGCCGGTTCCCGCAATGACGACGATGCCGTCCCCGAGCTCGAACGCGCCGGCGTGTGCGATTCGCGTATCGTGCACGTATGTGACATTGCGGGCGCGGAGCTGTGGAGCGAGTCCGTGAATAGCGCCTTCGTAGCCGCTGATGCCGGCCACGATCGCCTCGAATTGCGAATCGGCGTGCAAGCTGCGCTTCGATCAGCGCAGTTTCGATCGCGCCCTCGAGCGCGCGCGCAAAGCGCAGTGAATCGGCGGCTTGACCGACGTGATCGCATGGTCCGGCCACGCCACGGCCAAGAATCTTCTTTTGCTCGTCGGCGATGACGGCGACGGTCGAGCTTTGCCCACCATCGATTCCCGCGAAGAGCTTCACGAACGCCGCAAATCGACGCCCGCTGCGATGAGCTGGTCGCGCAGCATCTGTGTATCGACATGCCGGAACGGCACGTGGCTTCTCACCGAGATCGACGCCGCGGTTCCCGCGCCTTGTCCGAGCGTCATGACCGTCGGCGTCAGGCGCGTCGTCGCATGCGCTTCGTGCGTCGTCGAGATGCAGCGGCCCGCGACGATCAAATCATCGACGTCGAGCGGGACCAGACACCGGTACGGAATCTCGTATGCGCTGCCTTTCGGCAGCCGGACCGTCGTCGTTCCCGAGCCTTTGGGATTGTGGATGTCGATCGGGTAGGCACTGCGCGCGATTGCATCCGGAAAGCGCCGCGCTTCGAGCACGTCGTTTGCCGTCAGCGTGTATTCGCCGACGATGCGGCGTGATTCGCGGATCCCGATCTGCGTCGCAGTCGCCGCCAGGCGTGCATTCTTGAAGCCCGGCACGCGCGCACGGAAGAAGCGCAGCAGCTCCATCACTTGCACGCGCGATTCGACCTCAGCCCGCGTCAGATCGTCCGGATCGAGCGGATCGATGTCGACGACGCGCGACATGTTGACCGTCAATTCATCCGGATACGGCGTCGCAAATAGACGAGACGAGCTCGCGCTTGACGGTAACCTCGCCGCGTTCGAGCGCCTCTTGCCAAAGCCGGTAGAGTCCAGCGATGGCCGTCATGCGCTCGGGCGTGCGCTCGTGCGTTTTCAACGACGTGCGCATCTCTTCGGGATGACGCGCGCACGTACGTCGAGAGCTCTTCCATGTCGACGTGACTCAAGCGAAACATCATCGTCGCCGGCTGAACGTTGCCGCGCAGCGCCGTTTCTTGCATCCGCACGCCGGCAGAAGCCGCGACGAATGCATCCGCCGTCGCGTCGATCGTGCGACCCGCCAAAATCTCGCGCTCGCCTCCGACCGTCGCGAATCGCCCACCACGCACGCGACCGTGCTCGTCGCGCACTGCTTCGAGAAAATACGCGTGCAGCAACAACCGCACGCCGGCTTCTCGCATCATCTCGAAGAGCAACGCCTTGTGCGCTTCGGGATCGAAGGGCGTGATCGAATCGACGTAATCGCTCGAATCGGGAATGTGACCCGGCGAGGCCCCGAGCGCGATCAGTCGCTCGACGATCTCTTGCGCGATTCCGCCGACGATGCGCTCCTTTCCGGAATGAAACGTCATCCAAGGCCCCACCATCGAAGCGGTCGCCGTCCCACCCAAAAAACCGTAGCGCTCGACTAAAAGTACGCGGCTTCCGCTGCGCGCCGCTGAGAGCGCGGCCGCGCAACCCGCATTGCCACCGCCGACGACGAGGACGTCGCATTGTTCCATCTAGCCGGACCCTTCGTTATCTTGAAGGCACCTTGCCTTGTCGGGGCTCGGCTGGTACGGTGGGGCGGCAATGCAGACTATTCTCGTCGTCGACGATGCGCGCGTAAACGTCGAGGTCTACGAGCGCATCCTGGCACAAGTCAAGGACTCGAAGATCGTCGGTTTTACCTCCTCAAAGCTTGCGATGACGTGGCTTCTCGAGAACAAGCCGGATCTCGTCATCACCGATTTCCGGATGCCCGATCTCGACGGTTTGCAGCTCATCGAGCAATTCCGCTCGCAGCCGACGAGCAAGGGCGTGCCGATCGTGATGATCACGTCGACCAAGGAAAAAGAAATTCGGCACAAGGCGCTCGAGCTCGGCGTCGACGATTTTCTCGAGAAGCCGGCGGATCCGGTCGCATTCTTGACGCGTTCCCGCAATCTCCTGAAGCTCCGCGAGCAGTCGCTGCAACTCGAGGGCCACATGGATTGGCTCGCTTCGGAGGTTAAGCGCGCAACCGCCGATATCGTCAAACGCGAGCAAGAAACGATCTTCATGCTGACGCGCGCGACCGAATTTCGCGACAAAGAGACGAAAAACCATATCGTCCGTATGGGGCACTATGCGCGCGTACTGGCGCACGCAATGGGGATGCCGTCAGATTTTCAGGAACTGATCCTGCTCGCAGCCCCGATGCATGACGTCGGAAAAGTCGCTATACCCGATCGCATCCTGCTCAAAGAAGGCAAGTTAACGCCCGAAGAGTGGGCGATCATGAAGACGCACGCGCAAGCAGGCTATGACATCCTCAAAGATACCGACTCGAAGCTGATCCATCTCGGTGCGGAGATTGCACTCTCGCATCACGAGAAGTTCGACGGCAGCGGTTATCCGGGCGGACTGAAGGGTTGGGAGATTCCGCTTTCCGGTCGCATCTGTGCGATCGGTGACGTCTTCGATGCCCTTCTATCCGTGCGACCGTATAAGAAGGCGTGGTCGCTGCCGGATACGATCGAGACGCTCAAGCGCGGTAAGGGGAATCACTTCGACCCCGACTTGATCGACAGATTCATCGAGTGCATGCCGTCACTTCAGGCCGTGCGGCGCGAGTTCACCGATTCCGAAAGCTCGTCGTAGAGGTAGACGAGCGTCTCGATCCCGCCAAAAAACTGACTGAGCGTGAACTTCTCATTCGGCGCATGCGTCGCGTCGTCGGGGAGTCCGACGCCGATCAGCACTTGCGGCATGTGCAAGATGCGATCGAAGGATGAAACCGGCCCGATCGTGCCACCCGAGCCGATGAACACCGGCTTCTTCCCAAAGCCGCGTTCCATTGCGCGCGCGGCCGCGGCAACGGCCGGATGCTCGCGCGACGTGACGACCGCGCTCGTATCTCCTCCGTCTTCGATCTCGACGCGCACGCCGCTGGGCACAACACTATTGAGATAGTCGCGCACGACGCGGCGCACGTGTTCGGGATCTTGACTGCCGACGAGTCGCGCGGTGACTTTTGCGCGCGCCCATGATGGGATGATCGTTTTCGTTCCCGCGCCCTGATAGCCGCCCCAAATGCCATTGACCTCGAGCGTCGGGCGGTACCACACGCGTTCGAGCGGTTTGCGATCCGTTTCACCACCGCTCAGGCTCGGAACGCCGAACGTCCGCGCTTCGGCGGCTTCATCGTAGGGAAGCGATTCGACATCGCGGCGCGCATCCGCCGAAAGCTCCGGAACGCCATCGTAAAATCCGGGGACCACAACGTGGCCGCGCTCGTCTTTGAGCTGCGCCAGCATTTGCGCGAGCGCTTCGATCGGGTTCTTGATGATGCCGCCGAAGAGTCCCGAGTGCATGTCGCCCTTGGGGCCTTGCACCAGAATCTCCCAACGCACAAGGCCACGCAGCGCAATCGTCAACGACGGAACGTCTTCGGCAAACACGGACGTGTCGGAGATGATCGCAAGATCGCATTCAAGCAGGTCGCGATGCTCGGCTAGAAACGCCTCGAAGTTCGGTGAGCCGATCTCTTCTTCACCCTCGACGACGACCTTGACGTTGACGGGGAGGAGGCCGCGCTCGCGCAGATGCGCTTCGATCGCAGCGACGTGCATCATCACTTGCCCTTTGTCGTCGACCGTACCGCGTCCGTACATATTTCCATCGCGAATCTCGGCTTCGAACGGCGGGCTCTTCCAAAGTTCGAGCGGGTCGACCGGTTGTACGTCGTAGTGTCCGTAGACGAGGATCGTGGGTTTCCCCGGCGCACCCAACCACTCGCCGTACGCAACCGGATTGCCCTTCGTTTCCAGCACGTCGCCGCGCTGCATTCCGGCCTCACGCATCCGCTCGACGAGCGCCTGCGCACAGCGCCGAACGTCACCGCGATACGCAGGATCAGCCGAAATTGACGGGATCGCGACGAGCGCTTTTAGCTCGTTGACATACCGTTCACGTTCCCCGCGAACGTAGGTGATGAGGGACGACTTTGCGCTTGACGTCGACATGCTCCGGTGTTCCTTCGTCACGACGAACGTCCTGGGGTTCAGTATCGACGTCGTCGAGGTCGATCCGGATACGCAGGCGCAAGCCGGCGAGCGTAAGACTGAAGTTGCTGCCAAGGTAACGCATTAGGCTTCCATCCGTTTCCAAGCGTAGATTGCGACGATGCAGCTGACGACGAAAATGGTATATGCGAGAGCGGTTTGCGCGTCGAAGTTGAGTGGTATCGATGTCAATCCGAGCACGCCGACCTGAAAATCCACGTTCTGCGGGTGCGTCTGCGGAAGATATGCCATCGGATTGAAGATGTTGAGCACGATGAACAGTTTGCCGAGAAATCCGGGAAACTTGAGCGCATCGAGAATCGCCAGCCCCCAAAAGACGGCCCACGATACACCGATCATCGCGCGTGCCCGGGCTCCGTTCCACGACGTCGCGACTTCGACGAGTCCGTACCACATGAATGGCACGGCCAGCGCGCGCAACAGAACTGACCAGGACGAAGCATCGGCGACGACGTGCAGACGCGGAATCGTCGAAAGCGTCGCAACCGATACGCCGGTCAAGAGCGCAAATGCGATCACGATCGCGGCAAAATCGACCGCGAGATATTCGAGCGCGACACGCGCGCGCGGCACAGGACGCGTCCAGATGTACGGAATCTGTCCGTAGTCCCGGCTGAGCGTACCGGCGACCAGGGTGGCAAAGACGCATGCGAACCACGACGATCCGAGTAAGATGACGTTAAACGGCACGGCGATGCTCGGCACATCGATATCCTGTTGCGGCACCAAGCGCACCGTGGTCACCGCGATCATACCGATGAGGACGACGGCGAGCGAGAACCATGCGAGCCGGTTGCGCGCCGCCAACACTTCAACGAAGTACATCAGGCTTGCATCCGTTTCCAGTTGTACGTCGCGATGACGCAGCCCACGGCGAAGAGGCAGAACGCGACGATCGTTTGACCGGCGAAGTCGAACGGCAGTGCGGCCGATCCGGAGATGTCCAAATGCCCGTGCAAGTGAATTTCCGGAAAATATGCCATCGGATTGAAGACGTTGAGCACGTAGAATATCTGCGTTAGCGGGAACGGCAGATTGAGCTCACCGAGAAAAAGGACGGCGAATCCGATCGGCCAGGCAAGTCCGCCTGCGGCCGCGAGGCGCTTGGTCGTCCACGAAGTCGCCGCTTCTACGACACCGTACAACATGAACGGAACTGCGAGCATTCGCGCAAGCATCGGCAAGGTTTGATCGTCGAACGTCACATGGTTAGCTGGCGGAATCTCGAGGATGAGCGTGCAGATGCCGACGACGATCGCAAACGCTGCCAGTATCGTGAGAACATCGACCGCGATATAACTCAGGGCGATTCGTTCACGAGCAATTGGTTTTGTCCACAGGTACGGCAGATGTGCGGAGTCCCGGTTCATCGTGGCTGCAAGCATGCTGGCCATGATCGTGGCAAAGAACCCTGCGAACCCCAAGACGCCGTCCATTGGAGCGTCCTGACCGTTGTTGCGAATGTGGGCGCCCGGAGGCGGAAACGTGACGAAGTACGTGAAGAGCACGGCGATGAGCAAGGCCGTCATGGTAAACCAGAAAAGACGGTTGCGCGCGAACAAAATCTCGGCGTAGTACATCAGCTCTTCTCCGAAACCACGTCCAAGAAGATGTCTTCCAAATTCCGATCGACGACGCGGATGCTGGTTGGGTTGTACGGTGCGAGCCGCTGCGCGATCTCGCCGTCGTCGCGTTTGACGCTGATGCGCACCATGTTGCCGGCCTGCTCGACGCGGCGCACGACCTCGGCGCGTAGCGCGCCGTTGAGATCCGGAATCGCGGACGGGAAGGTCGCCTCGATGATCTTCTCGTGTCCCTTGAGCGAGTCGACGTCGCTGTACAAGAGCAGACGCCCGCCGCGCATGATCGCGACGTGATCGGCCGCGCGTTCGACTTGGCCGACTTGATGCGATGAGAACAGAACGGTGCCGCCTTCGGCAGCGGCGTCAATCATGAGATCGAGCACGACGCGCTGAAAGACCGGATCGAGGCCGCTCGAGGGTTCGTCGAGGACGAGTATGCGCGGCTTGCTCGCAAGCGCGAGCACGAGCGCGAGCGCAGTCTTCTGTCCTTTGGAGAGCTTGGACACGCGGCGGCGGCGATCGAGACCGAACACGCCGAGCAGCTCTTCTGCACGCGCTTGATCGTGACGCGGTTGGGAACGGCGGTTCAGCTCGACATGTTGCGCGACCGTCAACTCACCAAACAGCGCGTCGGTCTCCGGTACGTAGGAGAGCAACTCGAACGTTTGCGGCGAGATGGGCGCACCGTTGATGGCTACGCTTCCGGAAGTCGGCCGCAAGAAACCGAGCAGCGTTTTCATCGCCGTCGTTTTTCCTGCACCGTTCGGGCCGAGCAGTCCGCAGATCGATCCGGCTTCAATGTGCAGCGTCAGATCGTGGACAGCTTCAAAATTGTGAAATCGCTTCGTCAGATTGTCGAATGCGATGACGGGCGGTGCTGGGTTCATTTGTCCTCTCCGGGATACCAGCGTGTAAGAGCGCGTTCGAAGAGACGGCGGACCTCGTTGCCATCAAGGCCGAGGCCTTTGGCAGTTCGGATGGCGTTATCGAGCGCGGGTTCGGCGACGTCGCTTCGTAGTTCGGACGACGCCGTGCCGTTATTGCGGACGAAAGATCCGCGGCCGGGACTCGTCTCGATAACTCCGTCGCGTTCAAGGTCCCGATATGCCCGCGCCACGGTGTTGGGATTGACCGTGAGCTCGAGCGCGAGCGCCTTGACGGTGGGGAGCTGCTCGCCGGTGGCGAGGGTCCCCAATGCGACGCCGCGCTTCACTTGTTCGATCAACTGGAGGTAGATCGGAACACCAGAGCGCGGGTCGACGGTGAAGATGGCAGCCAAGGTTTAGAGCTTCGGGCCCCAGCCTTGGAACGAGGGATTACGTGGCGAGGGGATCATCGAGGGGCGGTTCAGTCCGGTCTGGGGGCGGTCGGGGCGGCGGACCAGCATGTCTTTCTCCTAACGTGCTATTGAACTAGTGCATTAGTACAATAGCTCATTAGTACGAACCTGTCAACACCCTGGGAGAGCCCTTTTTCAGCCGGGATAAGGCGCGCCCAGCTGGACGTGGATCTGCTGCTTCCCCCGGGTTACATCGAAGCTGTGCGGCTTGCCGTCGTAAGCGCGCTGCTCGGTTTGGTAGGTCCCGTACTCCCACCAGTACTTGCCGTCGAGCTTCTGGACGATGTCGTTGGTGCGCAAGCCCGCGACGTATGCGGGCCCGCCCGGGCGCACGAAGGCACGCATGTTGCCGTCGTCGGTTTTGAAGAGCGTGTAGAAATAGGTCGCCTTCTTCGTGGCCGGATCGTACGCCAGTCCGCTCGCGAGCAGCGCGCTTGCGAACGCGGGTTCCATGTGAAGCCACGTGGTGAAGCGCAACGACAAGCTCATCCCGAGCTTTTCCGCGTCGATGACCGAAGGCGGATGCGTAAGCACGGCGTTTTCGTGCCACTCCTCGACGTTCCAACCCGCGCAGTCGACGAGCACGAGCCCGATGTCGAACGTCCAGCCGACGTCGCCGTGAATCACCGTCGACGCAAGACGCAAGGCGGCAACATACGGCTTGCTCGTGCAATCGCCGGCGGAGGGATCGGTATCGATTCGAATCGCGCGCAACGTTTGCGAAGCCTGTACTTGCCGCATCACTTCGACCGCCGCCGGCTCGGCGAGCACGTCGAGTGACTGGACTCCGATGACGCCTCGCGCCGGCGAAGGCGCGAGCAGGCCGGGAAACGCGACAGCGAGGGCTAGCGCAACTATTGCGAGCGGCGTAATGCGTTCTCGAATTCCGGAAGCGTCTTGCGACGCGCATAGTCTTCGCGCTCGGCTTCATTCAAGCGATCGGCATCGATCGTCGCCTGCTGCTCGCCGAGATGGAACCGTGTCAAGACCGCGCCAAGCGCGGCCGGACGGCTTTCGTACGTCCACGCGTCACGATATAACGGCTCGATCGCGAGCAGATCGTCGCGCAGCTCCCAGCATAAATACTTCGCGAGATTGAGTCCACGATAGACCGGACTGTCGCTCGTCTCGCCGGCGTGACTGCGGGCATCGTCGTAGTCGCGTTTCGCTTCGGCGCCGATCTCGAAGCGGCGTCCGAGCGTATCGTACCGCCGCGCCGCGAGCGCCATGACGCGCGCAGCGTTCGCATGAAGCGGCGGAGTGGCCGCGCGCAGATCGCGCAGTATCGCTTCGGCATCGAGCCGGAGCTTGGCGACGTCGACGGTACTGCGAACGCGAGCGCCGATTTGCGCGTCGAACGGATCGGCCCAAAAGAGATAGTCGCTCGGGTCGTCGTCGGCGCCGAGATTCACGTCGATTGAGCGCAACCGCTCGAGCGTTTGCGCGTAACGCGGATCCTGCGTGCCGAAGAATTCGGCTGCAAACGCCGTGGGGAATCGGGATTGGTCGACGTTGCGGTCTTGCCAAGCGCTGGCGGCCGCGAATGCGAGCGGATACCACGTAGATTCGTAGAGCGATTCACCGTCGTCGTGCCAGACGGTCATGAACATGCCCAGGACGTGCGCCTTGCGACCGTCGGCAACGAAGCGCGCGATGTTATCGAACGCAAGATCGAGACGCGGAAAGATCTCGTTCCAGTTGTTCGCACCGGGGCTGACCATTTGATCGAAACCGGCTGATGCCACACGCGCAATGTATCCGGCAAACGACTTCTCGCGGCCGTAGTGAAAATCGACGATGACCGTGTTCTTCGGAATCATGCCGAGGATCGACGGATTCTGCTGAATCGCATCGTCCCAGATCATCGGTCGCGCGTGAAATGGACGGACGATCCCCTCGACGCGCGTGACGTGCGCGGCGAACACCTTTGCTATGTCTACCTCCGGGCTGCGCAGCTCGAGTGGCTCGTCCGAGCCGAGATGGAAGAAGGGCACGTTGCCGGCCGCCGCACCGATCTCACGCAAGAGCGTCGTCAGATATGCGTATGTCTCTTCGCTCGCGGGCGAAAGCAGCCACGCGTGCGGCGGCGTCGAGAGCGCGCCGAATTCCTCCCAGCGCAGCGTGTTGTGCATGTGCGCGAGCGTTTGCTGCTCGGGGATCAGCGCGACGTGAAAGCGCGCCGCGTAGTCGCGCAGCTCGCGCAGCTGCGCAGGCGTAATCGGATCGGCCGGCGCGACGAGCGGATGCGCGGCATCGGCGAAGACGTGCTCCATGTAGATCGAGTAGCCGTTGATCTTCAGCGCCGCCAGACCGCGAATACGTTCCTTGAAGTAGCGCATCGTCGGCAGCGGGCCGCGTGAGACATCGTCGGAAACGATCCGCCAGCGCAGTGCCGGCGCATCGTCGATTTGCACGCACGGCAGCGTGAAGCCGCCCGGGATACGCCGCGCGCAGCTGCGCAAGCGTCATCGCAGCATCGAACGCACCCTCCGAATCGGATGCGCTGATCGTGACGCCGCCGGTTCGAAATCGCTAAACGATAGCGCTCGCGCTCGTTGCTTGCATGCACGCGTACCGACACGTCGGCCGGCATCGCAATTTGCAAACGCGGAATGCCGAGCGCACTCCAGCGCTCATCGATCAGCTCGCGCGCGCCTGACATCGAAGCTTGCATCGACACGCAACGGCCGGGTATAGCGATGGACGGCGCATGTGAGCGCCGACACCCTTTGCGGCTGCGGGACGAGCACGGATGGCTCGAACGCGGCCGCCGCCTGGCCCCACGACAAACTGAAAAGGAACGTGGCGGTTGCGAGCAGGCGGCGCACGACGTAGAGTGATTCCTATGGACGAGCCCGCGGTCTCCTTCAACTCGGCCGCTTTTGACGCGCTTACCGGATTGCCGAATCGCGCGCTCTTCGAGGATCGTTTGAGTCAGGTCATCGCGCTCTCGAATCGCTCGGGCCGGCGTTTTGCGATTCATATGTGCGATCTCGACGGATTTCAATCGGTCGCGCGGCGCGCGGGCAATGCCGGCGCGGATGCAGCGCTGAAAATGATCGCCGAACGCTTCGTCGCCGCATTGCGCGAAAGCGACACGGTCGCGCGTTTTGGCTGGGACGAGTTCGTTGCGCTCCAGCCGGAGCTCGAGGACGAAGAGGACGCGCGCGACATGGCCGACCGGTTGGTGCGCGCGTTGTACGCGCCCATCGCCGTGGAAAGCGACAACCATCAAATCGGCGTCTCGATCGGGATCGCGCTCTTTCCTTTAAACGGGGAAACGGGACCGTCGCTGCTCGCAGCAGCCGAGCAAGCGCTCCGGCGCGCAAAGGCCCAAGGACGCGGTGGCGTCGTATTCGCACAAGGTAATGCAGCTTCGTCCGCTTGACTGGGGCGTAATCGCAGCGTTCTTTGCGATCAACCTCGGAATCGGCGCCTTTTACGCGCGCCGCGGCGGCAAGAGCATGTCGGAATATTTTCTTTCCGGACGCAACGTACCGTGGTGGCTGGCCGGGACGTCGATGGTTGCGACGACGTTCGCCGCCGATACGCCGCTCGCCGTAACGGGCTTCGTCGCAAAGAACGGCGTCGCCGGGAACTGGGTGTGGTGGAACATGGTGATGAGCGGAATTCTCACCACGTTCTTTTTTGCCGCGCTGTGGCGGCGCTCGGGCGTCCTCACCGACGTCGAATTCACCGAGCTGCGCTACAGCGGAAAACCCGCCGCCGCGCTGCGCGTGACGCGCGCCTTCTATCAAGGCGTGATCATCAACACGATCATCATGGGCTGGGTGAATCTTGCGATCGCAAAGATTCTCGGCTTGACGCTCGGCATTCCGAAGTGGGAAGCGATCGGCATTTGCCTCGTGCTGACCGCAATCTACGTCTCGATCGGCGGCATGTGGAGCGTGCTCGTCACCGACGTCTTGCAATTCGCCGTGAAGATGACGATGACGATCGTGCTCGCCGTCGCTGCGGTCGCTGCCGTCGGCGGCGTCGCAGCCTTGCGCGAAAAGATCGGCGCGCTCGATGCCGCGCATCACATCACGCAAGGCGGCTTGCTCGCGTTTTTTCCGCCGCTGCACGGCGCAGCCTGGATGCCGCTCGAATCGTTTCTCGTGTTCATTGCGGTGTCGTGGTGGGCGTCGTCGTATCCGGGCGCCGAGCCCGGCGGCGGCAGCTACGTCGCGCAGCGCATCTTTGCGTCCAAAGACGAGAAGAACTCGATCTTCGCGACGCTGTTCTTCAACGTCGCGCACTACGCGTTGCGTCCGTGGCCGTGGATTCTCGTCGCGCTGAGCGCGCTCGTGCTGTATCCGGCCGGCGTGAAGAACGCGGCCGGGCACGTCGATCCGGAGCTGTTGTACGTGCAGACTATGATCGATCATCTTCCGATCGCCTTGCGCGGCTTGATGATGGCGGGATTCCTCGCGGCCTACATGTCGACGATCGGAACGCACCTCAATCTCGGCGCCTCGTACATGACGAACGATCTCTACCGGCGCTTTCTTCGTCCGAACGCCGCGGAAGAACACTACGTGTGGGTCTCGCGCGCGGCGACGATCCTGGCGATGATCCTCGCCGCAGTCGTGACCGGCTTCATGGATTCGGTCAGCGGCGCGTGGACGTACTTGATCACATTTACCGCCGGCGTCGGCCCCGTGATGATTCTGCGCTGGTATTGGCCGCGGATCAACGCCTGGAGTGAGATCTCGGCGCTCCTATCGTCCGGGATCACGGCGACGGCGCTCAAGCTGCTCGGTGCGTTCGACGGACCGAATCAAGTCGCGCTCAGTCTGCTCGTGACGGTCGCGGTCGCAAGCGTCGTTTGGCTTACGGTCACGTTCTTGACGCAACCCGAAAGCGCAGCGACGCTCGAGCGTTTCTATGCACGCGTTCGTCCGGGTGACGAAAATCTCGGGATCGGGTTACGCGATTGGGTCGCAGGCTGCGGCCTCGTCTACGGCATGCTCTTTGGAATCGGAAAGCTTTGTCTAGGGGAGGTCGGTGTGGGAATCGGATGCTTGGCTTTTGCGGCCGTTTGCCTCATCGTGATCTTGCGCGACGTCGCACATCGCGCGCAGCACATCCCCGTACGCGCGGTCGTAACCGCCGCGCTCGCACTCGTGCTGATCGTCATACCCTTCAATGTCCGCGCCGCGAGCGACAAACTGCTCTCAAACGTGAAGGGCAGCGTCTCGTACGAAGATTCGGGGAAGACGACGCAGGTCGCGCCCAACGCTTCGATCGCGCTTACCGATAAAGAAACCGCGATAACCGGCGATGCCTCGCTCGGCAAGCTGCAGCTGCCCGATTCGTCAGTCGTCACGCTCGGAGCACAGACGCGCGTGCAGCTCGCGTTCTTCAATCAAGCCGACGTCGCAAACGCGCAATTCGTCATCTATCAAGGCAAGACGCGCTTCAAAGTCGAGCATCCGGAAGGCGCAAAAGCGAACTATACGTTCGTCACGCCGACCTCGTCGATCGCCGTACGCGGAACCGAGGGTGACATCGGCGTCGACGGCGATTCGCTAACGGTCAACGTCTACTCCGCGAGTCAGCCGGTCTCGGTCACGTTCTCGGGCGGGAAAATCCAGCTCGTCAACGCCGGACAATCACTTACGGCGAAGATCGTCAACGGCGTCGTGCAGCTGGCAGTCAACAAGCTCACGCAAGCCGCGATCGATCAATTCACCGGCGACTTCGGCGTGCCGACTAATTGGGCCGATCTCAAGAACCAGCTCTTGAACCAGCTGCCCTCGATCCCGCGGATCCACTTCTAAACGCGAGATCGAACGGCGCACCGTACTTCTTGCCCATCCGAATGAATGCCGGACTTCGTTTTTCCGAGCAGCGGCGTCATGATCTTGAGACCCTTGCGCTTTTCCTCCCAGCCGAGCCCCATGCGCGGGATGTTGAGCGTATCGCAGTAGGCCTGCGCGACCGAAAAAAGGACGCGCTTCAGCGCTGCGTTCGCAAAGAACGGCGGCTCTTTCCACAGCTCGAGCGTGACGCGCTCGGCATAGAATTTCCCGCCATAATACGTCGCGATGTTCTGCGCGGCAGCGCGCTCGGCGCTCGCGCGTCGGTTGTCCGTAGTCGATGAACAGCGAATAGGGCGTGAAGCCTTGCGCTTTGAGATGCGCTTGCAGGACTAAGACTATCGATCCCGCCCGAATTCAAACAGAGAACCGGTTTCTCGTAGCTCGTCCCCGGACAGCGCTTCAGATCGTACTTCGCGCCGTCCCATCCGTGAATCTGATACGGCGTTGCCGGGATTCTCTCGGCAATAGCGCGGCCGCGCCGAATACACCGTGCACTTCTGATCATCGCCGAGAAATGCGCAGCGCGCGCCCTTCTTGCTGACGGTGTAGTAGCGGCGGCCGTCTTTGCCTTTTTTGTTTGCGCGAACTTTGGCGGCTCCCGGATATGCTGCGTAGATCGTCGCGAGCTCGTCCTCGCGAATCGCAATGTACTGCTCGTCCGGATCGTGGACGATGCAGCAGTTCCTCGGACACGTCGCGCACTTGCTTCCGTCGAAACGCAATCCCTCGATCTTTTTCAGATCGTGGAACGCAGATTTTGGATCGTCGTCCGGCCCAAGTAGACTGTCGATCAGATCGACGTATTGGGTCAGGTCCGTTAGCGGCGGTCCTCCGACCAGAAAACGGCTTGCGCGCGGCGTGCGAACAGCTCCGTGAGCTGCACGAAAGATAGCCGTCCAGCTTGGAGACTTCGATCGCATCGGCTCGATCGGCGACCTGAATCAGCTCGTGATCGACCTCGTGCAGCTCTTCGATCTCGGTGTTCGAGAGTTTCGCGTGATCGAGAATGTGAATCAGCTGTTGGTTCGAGAACTCGCACATCAACAGCGTCTTCTCGAGCTGCTCGGACACGGTTGACGCGAGATCCGCGGCAAGCCGCTCGCGAATCAGTGCTCAGTGCCTCTCCGACGTAGGCGCGAACCTGTTTGTCGACCAGATGACGCGCGTCCTCATCGCCGTAGTCGGCATACGCCGGAATACGCTCTTTTAAAAAGCTCAAGCCGTCCATGGGGGGTTGGCGTTTCGCCCGCGACGGCTGCCGGCCCTTGAAAAAAAGCGTCCGATTCTAGGCCGCACGGCGGGAAGTATCCCCCGGCAGCCGATAAGTGAGAGATAATGGGAATAGCGCTCCTGGCGCTCTGTGCGGCCGTTGCTGCAATTGTGGTCGCATACGTGCAGGCCCAGCGCGTCCTCGCGGCCCAACGCGAGACGGTCCGGGTTCGGAGCATCTTCTCCCGCTACGTCTCGCCGATCATCCTCGACGAGCTGCTGGAGCGGCGCGACGCGCGCGCCTTCACCGCCAAGAGCGGCTACGCGACGGTCCTCGTCTGCCGGATCTGGAACTTCGCGCTATTCGCCGAGCAACTCGAGCACGAAGAGACGCTGCGCTACCTCAACGACTTCTACACGCTGGCGGGACGCACGATTCAAAAGCACCGCGGCATGGTCGACAAGTTTCTCGGCGACGGGATCAGCGGCGCGTTCGGCTTTCCGCTCGAAGACCCGTTGCAAGAAGAGCATGCGGTCCGCGCCGCGATCGACATCATCCGTCTCGTCGACGGGATGAATCAGCGCTGGATACGCGAGGGGCGCAAACCCCTGCGCGTCGGGATCGGAATCAACAGCGGCAACGTCGTCGCCGGCGAAGTCGGCTATCCGCAGCGCCGCGAGTACACGGTCGTCGGACTGCCCGCGATCGTCGCTTCGCGCGTTCAGGAACGTACCGAGCCGATGAGCGCGTACATCATCGTGACCGAATCGACGCTCGAACCCGTGCGCACGATGTTCATCAATGTCTCGGCCGGCACCGTTCCTCTGCGCGGCATGAAGCGCAACGAGAAATGCTATGTCATTCGCGGCCTTGCGAAACCGGAAGAGAAAGACAATCTTCTCTTGCCGCCGCCGCAAGCGTTTCCGCGCACGCGCATCGACGATCCGATCGAAGGGCAAGCGACGTTCGACAAGCGCATAGCCGGCTTGCCCGAGCGCGATCCGAACCAAAGTCAACCTCGCGAATTCAGCGAGCCGCAACCGCGCGCGCCGCTTCCGAAGCCGCCGCCGCCTCCCAAGCGCCGTCCGCCGCCATCGCCGGTGAAAAAGAAACTCGATATTCCGGAGACGGCCGGATTCGGCGCGTATGACAATTCGCCGGCGCTCCCGGATCCGATCGCCGCGGAAGGCTATTACGAAGACGACAGCGGCCGTCCGCCGCTTAAATTGCCGCCGTAAAGCCGCGATTCGATTTCGGTCAGCGCATCGGATGCGCGCGCGCGGAGCGAAACGTCGACACGATCTGAGATCGCCGTCGCTTCCGGATTGATTTCGACGATCCACGCGTCATTGCCGAACGCCAGCGACGCGGCGGGTTGAACGATCGCCGACGTCCCGATGATGATCTTGAGGTCGGCGCGCGAGGCTGCTTCGGCCGCAAGCTTCCATACACTGTGCGGCAGTGACTCGCCGAACCACACGACACCAGGACGAAAGAGGCCGCCGCAGGTGTGCTCGATCCGTTCGACGGGCAAACCGTCGTCGATCGAAAGTATCTCGCCGCAACGGTTGCAGCGCGCTTCCCGCAGGCTCCCGTGGAGCTCGAGCACGTTGCGCGACCCGGCGCGCAGATGCAATGAGTCGACGTTTTGCGTCGCCAGCGTGAAGTCGTCGAAACGCGCTTCGAGACGCGCAAGCGCGAGATGCGCCGGACTCGGCTCGGCGCAGCTTGTGCGCTGCGCGCCGCTCGTTGTACCAGGTCCACACGAGATGCGGATCGCGCGCAAAACCCTCGGGCGAAGCGAGCTGCTCGACACGATGCGAGTGCCACAGCCCGCCCACTCCGCGAAACGTCGGGAGTCCGCTTTCCGACGAGATCCCGGAGCCGGTTAGCACGAAAACCGATTCTGCGCGCTGCAGCCGCCGAGCGACCTCCTCGATCATCTGCGCCGGGTTCGCGCCGCCGTATGACGAACCTCGCGATGTTATCTAATGCTCGAATCCCTTAGCCGCGTCGCACGCACGGAAGTCATCTCGTACCTGTCGCGCCGGCCCTACGAGAATGCCTTCATGCAATGGATCGTTGAGGGTGGTCTCGGTATGGCGACGGCGTACGACTCGATCGCGGTGTGGCGTTCGTACAATCGTCTCGTCGCGGGCGTCGCGTTTTTCGGCCCGCAGATCGCGGTGGCCGCCGACGACGTCGTGGCGATCGACAGCTTTGCGTTCGAAGCCCGCGAGCGGCCTCGCGCGCGAATGATCGTCGGTCCGCGCTCCATCACCAATCATTTTTGGGCACGGATCAAGTCGTGGTATCGCGAGCCGTCCCTCGTCCGCGCGTCACAGCCGCTCTACGCGATCGATCACATGCCGGCCGGCGGTGACGACATCCCGATCCGGCAAGCGCGCGCCAGCGATCTCGAGATGGTCGCGGCGAACTCAGCTGAGATGATGATCGGCGAGCTCGGATACGATCCGCGCGAACATCGTACGAACTTCATGCACGGGATCTCCCGTCTGATCGAGCGCGGCTGGTGGTGGGTCTGGATAGAAAACGGCGAGCTGCTCTTTCAGTGCAACATCGGCTCGCGCACCGCGCGCACGGCGCAGGTGCAAGGCGTCTGGACGCCGCCCGCGCAGCGCGGGAATGGATACGCGACGCGCGCCATGCGCGCGATTTGCCGGCGTTTGCTCAACGACGTACCGACCCTCTCGCTCTACGTGAACGATTTCAACACGAAAGCGATCGAGCTCTACGACCGCGTCGGATTCGAACGCGTCGGCGAGTTCACGACCTATCTGTTCAACGACCCGTAACCTATTTTTTCGGTAAGCTATTTCTTCATTGGCTGACGGATCGTTCGGCGAATCGACCGTTGCCGGTTCTTGATACACGATCACGAACGTGTGCGCGGTCGGTGTTTTGCACGGGACGCTCGCGTCGACGAAGACTTGCACGATGCGCGCGCGCGGATGATCGCTGTTGAAGTCTTCGATCGTGCCCATGCTCTGCGACGGTCCGCAACCTTGCCACACGCCGGTGATTTGCCCGGGCGGGAAGTACGAAGCCGGCGGCGCTTGCGGTTGGGGATTGTCGATGATGACGTGGCGCGGCGCGATCAGCGGCGGTGACGGCAGCGGAGCCGGAGCCGGCGATTCCGCGGCCGACGCGCTGACGCAAACGAGCGCGAAGGCGCTCAGCAGGAAGAGCAGCTTTTTCATGATCCGGCGCTTCGCTTCCATGCCGAACGACACATGGCGCTAAGCGAACAACCGGCGCATCGTCTCGGTATAGCGTGCGCGTGTTTCATCGCCGCGCACGTGGCGGCCATCACGGACGACATGCGTTCCGCCGGCAAAGACGTCTTTGACGAGATCGCGTCCACCGCCAAAGAGCCAGGCGTCGAGAATCATTTCGGGCGGACACGCGGCGAGCGCGACATTCTCGAGATCGAGCGTCACGAGATCGGCACGCTTTCCCGCCTCGATCGTTCCAGCGTCGATCGCGAGCGATTGCGCACCGCCGCGCGATGCGCGCGCGTAGTGGTGATCGAGAAGCGTTCGGCCTTGACGAACCAAGCGTTGCCCGTATTCGAGCAGACGCAGCTCCTCCGCCGGATCGACCGTCACATGACTGTCCGAGCCGATTGCGATCGCTCCGCCCGCGCGCAAGAACTCTTCGGCCGGAAAGATGCCGTCACCGAGATTTGCTTCGGTCGTCGGGCACAGCCCGGCAACCGCGCCGCTTTGCGCGAGCGTGCGCGTCTCGTTCGGCTCGAGGTGCGTTGCGTGAACGAGCGTCCACTTGCAGTTGACGGGAGCGTTCGCGAGCAGCCAAGCGATCGGATTCGCACCGTAACGCCGGACGCAGTCCTCGACCTCGCGTCGTTGCTCGGCGATGTGGATGTGAATCGGCGTCCCGTTGCGGTTCGCGAGCGCAGCCAGTAAGTCGCGAAGCTCGTGCTGCGTAACCGCGCGCAGCGAGTGCGGCGCTACGCCGACATGCGTTTTGCTTCGAAGCTTCTCGAACATCGCGATCAGATCGTCAACGCTCGTAACGAAGCGGCGCTGCGACGGCAGCACGGGTTCGCCGCCAAATCCGCCATGACGATAGAGCACGAGGAGCAGCGTGAGCTCGATGCCCGCGCTCTGCGCAGCCGCAACGATACGATCCGACATCTCCGTGCGGGTTGCGTACGGAGCGCCGCTCGGGATCGTTGTGAAGATAGTGAAATTCGCCGACCGACGTGTAACCGGCTTCGAGCATTTGGACGTACAGATACTCGGCGATGCTTTGGACGTCGTCGGGATCGACGCGCGACGCCAGATCGTACATCCCTTCGCGCCACGTCCAAAAATTGTCGCGTCCTGTGGCCGGACGCTCGAGACGTCCGGCCAGCGCGCGTTGGAAAGCGTGCGAGTGCACGTTGGGCATTCCGGGGACGACTGCACCCGCCAGTTTCGTCGCGCCGTTGCCCCTCGCATCCGGTTCGACGCGTTCGATTGACCCGTTCGCGCCGATGTCGATGCGAACGTTCCGCGCCCAGCCCGATGGGAGCAACGCGAGATCAGCGATGTAACGCCCCGGCATCAGCTATTGCATCGGTAGATCGAGATCGTTTTCCCGCGCGCAGTCGATCGCTTCTTCATATCCAGCATCGGCGTGACGCATGACGCCCGTGGCCGGGTCGTTCGTGAGGACGCGCTCGATGCGTTTCGCCGCAGCTTCGGTGCCGTCGCACACGATTACGACGCCGGCGTGTTGCGAGAAACCCATGCCGACACCGCCGCCGTGATGCAAACTCACCCACGTCGCGCCGCTTGCGCAGTTCAAGAGCGCATTGAGCATCGGCCAATCCGAGACCGCATCCGATCCGTCGCGCATTCCTTCGGTTTCTCGATTCGGACTCGCAACCGAGCCGGAATCGAGATGATCGCGTCCGATCACGATCGGCGCTTTCAGCTCCCCACGCGCAACCATCTCGTTGAACGCGAGTCCGACACGGGCACGATCGCCGAGACCAAGCCAGCAAATGCGTGCGGGCAGGCCTTGAAATGCAATACGTTCGCGCGCCATATCGAGCCAGTGATGCAAGTTACTGTCGTCGCGAACGACTTCTTTGACTTTCGCATCGGTACGATAGATGTCGTCGGGATCGCCGGAGAGCGCAACCCAACGAAACGGCCCGACGCCGCGGCAAAACAGCGGCCGAATATAAGCCGGAACGAAGCCTTGATAAGCGAACGCGTCTTGCAAGCCTTCTTCCGATGCGACTTGGCGAATGTTGTTGCCGTAGTCGAACGTCGGAACCCCCATCCGGTGATACGCGAGCATTGCTTCAACATGCACGCGCATCGAGCGGCGCGCCGCGACTTCGACCTCTCGCGGTGCGGATTTGCGAAGCATTGCCGCGCGCTCGAGATCCCAACCGGCCGGCAAATAGCCGTTGATCGGATCGTGCGCACTCGTTTGATCGGTGACCGCGTCCGGACGAACGCCTCGGCGCACGAGCTCCGGCAAAATTTCGGCGGCGTTCCCGAGGACGGCGACCGACGTCGGACGATTCGTTCGCGTCGCCTCCGTGATCCGCGCGAGTGCGTCATCGAGATCGCGTGCGCGAACATCCAGATATTTTGAATCGAGGCGGCGCTGGATGCGAGTAGGATCGCATTCAATGACGAGCATCGATGCGCCGGCCATCGTTGCCGCAAGCGGCTGCGCGCCGCCCATTCCGCCAAGCCCGGCGGTAAGGATCCACTTGCCGGCCAGACTTCCGTTATAGTGGCGGCGGCCGACCTCCGCAAACGTCTCGTACGTTCCTTGCACGATGCCTTGCGAGCCGATGTAGATCCACGAACCGGCCGTCATCTGGCCAAACATCATCAGACCTTTGCGGTCGAGCTCGTTGAACGTCTCCCACGTCGCCCAATGCGGGACGATGATTCGAATTCGCGATCAGCACGCGCGGCGCGTCGGCGTGCGTCTTGAACACGCCGACCGGCTTGCCGGATTGGACGAGCAGCGTTTCATCGTCACCCAGACGCTTCAGCACCTCGACGATCGCATCGAAACACGCCCAATTGCGCGCCGCTTTCCCGATCCCGCCGTAGACGATCAGCTCGCTTGGATTTTCAGCAACCTCGGGATCGAGATTGTTCATGATCATCCGAAGCGGCGCTTCGGTCAGCCAGCTCTTTGCGGTGAGCGTCGTGCCGCGCGGGGCGCGTACGACGCGATGCGATGCAACTGCGGTCATGTTGTTGTCCCTGCGAAAGTGCGCCCGCGCTTGACGATACCGAGGCACCGCGTTTGTCCGAAGCTGTACGGCAACTCGGCCGGATGCTTCGCATCCCACAGCGCAAAGTCGGCGTCTTTGCCCTTCTCCAGCGTTCCGACGCGTTCCCCGATTCCAAGCGCGCGGGCTGCATGCGACGTTACGGCGCGCATCACTTCGGTCGGCAGCAACCCGAACCGAACGCATGCCATGTTGAGCGCGACGAGCAGCGAGGGATTGGGCGACGTGCCCGGATTGCAATCGGTCGCAATCGCAATCGGCACGCCGGCAATGCGCAGGCTCTCGACCGGCGGCAGCTCCTTCTCGCCGATGAAATACGACGCAGTCGGCAAGAGCACGGCCACGACGCCGCTGCGCGCAAAGGCTTCGATATCCGAAGCGCTTAGATGCTCGCAATGATCGGCCGAGAGCGCATGAAACTCGGCTGCCAGCTCGGGGCCGCCGTTATAGCTCAGCTGTCCGGCGTGCAGCTTTACGGGAATGCCGAGCTGCTGCGCCTCGCGGAAAACTCGCTCGCACCTCTTGCGGGCGAAAACGCGATGTTCTCGCAGAACGCATCAACGGCATCGATCAAACCCGTCGCGCGCGCCTTCGCGCAACACCTCACAGACGAGCGCAATGTATCCGTCGCGATCCGAGGCGAACTCACGCGGCACGGTGTGCGCGCCCAAGTACGTCGTTTTGACCGTAACCGGAAAGCGTTCGCCCAGCGCTCGTGCGACGCGCAGCATGCGCAGCTCCGTTTCTCGATCGAGCCCGTAGCCCGATTTGATCTCGATCGTCGTAACGCCGCCGGCGTGCATCATCGCCACGCGCTGTGCCGCTGCTTCGAACAGCTCCTCAAACGATGCCGCGCGTGTCTTTGCGACCGTGTTCTGAATCCCGCCGCCCGCATTTGCGATCTCGGCATAGGTCGCGCCGCCAAGCCGCATCTCGAATTCCGATGCGCGGCTGCCGGCGTAGATCAGATGCGTATGGCAGTCGATCAGTCCGGGCGTGATGAGCTTCCCACCGAGGTCGACGACCGCGCGCGCAAGCTGTTCCGGAGCATCAGGAAGGTCGGAGCGCGATCCTACCCATGCGATGTGCTCGCCGTGCGCCGCGATCGCGCCGTCCGCAATCAGGCCATATTGATCGCCCACCATGGTCGCGATCTCGCAACCGATCCACAGCGTGTCCCATTGCGACACCCGATTTAGCGAACCGGAACGGTTTGCAACGACTCCGCGAGCGCAGCGATCGTCCGATCGATCTCAGCTTCACGCATCGGCGTCGAGATGACAAATGCGCCGCGCGCCATCATCAGCACGCCGCGATTGAGCATCTCGCGGTGAACGCGATCCGTAAACGCCGTGTTGATCGGCGCGATTGCGACCATCGATCCGACGCCCTGCGCCTTCGCGGGTGCATCCGCGTCTTTCAAAATTTTGGCGATACCGCTCACCAGGCGTTCTCCGAGCGAGTTGATGCGCGCGATCTCATCGGCGGTCAGCATCTCCATCGAAATCTTTCCAGCCGTCATCGCAAGAGGGTTGGCGTTGTACGTACCGTGATGGTGGAGCTTCGGATGTGCGCTGCCGTCGCCGAAAACCGACATCACGTCTTTGCGTCCGCCGAGCGCGCCGATCGGAATGCCGCCGCCGATGATCTTACCGAGCGCCGTGAGATCCGCTTCGACCTTGTAGCGGGCTTGCGCGCCGTGATAGTCGATGCGGAGCGAAAAGACTTCATCCATGATCAGCAGCTTGTTGTTCCTGCGCGTCCAATCGCGCAACGCTGCAATGTACTGCGGCGTCAGCTCGGCAAATCCGAGGCGGCCGATGATGGGATCGAAGATCGCGCCGGCGAGCTCGGCCTTATTCGCATCGAGAATCTGCAGCGCGCGGTCGACGTCGTTGCACGGAAGCATGACGGCATCAAAATCGTACGCACCGTGGTACGCACCTTCGACGCGCGCGACTTTCGAGCGGTCGGTGTAGGCACGTGCGGCTTTGACGGCGAGCATGATCGCTTCCGTACCGGAATTGCAGAATTGCAAGCGCTCGACGGTCGGCAAACGTCCGACGAGCAGCTCGGCGAGCTCGATGTCGGATTCGGTCGGCATACCGACCGCAATCAGCTTGCCGGCTTGCTGCGCGAGCGCCGCGACGATTTTTGGATGCGAGTGTCCGTGAATCATCGAGGAGTAGTTGTTGATGAAATCGATGCGCTCGACACCGTCGGCATCGGTCACCATGCAACCGCGCCCGGAGACCGCGTAGAGCGGATACGGGTCGAAGGTGACGGTCCGGCGCGTGCTGCCGTCCGGAAAAACGTGCTTGGCGCGTTCGAACAGTTGCGCCGAGCGCGACGAAGAATCGGGATACAAGCTCATAGCGAACCTCCGATTGCGTTTTCGGCGGCAGTAATCAGCGCGCCGGAACGCAGGAGCACCCGGGCGGCGGTAATGTCGTCGGCGAGCACGCGATCGTCGACGAGCGGCGCGATCGTTTCACGCGCGCAGTCGTAGGCGGCGCCGGTGCCGATACCCGAACGCCGCGGGCGGCGAAAATCAGTCGCGGCAAGCGATGCGAGCAACTCGCACGCAAGGGCGCCTTCGAGATTCTCGACGATTGCGTCAAGCGTGCGCGCCGCGATCGTTCCCATGCTGACGTGATCTTCTTGCCCTGCCGAGGTCGGAATCGAGTCGACGCCGGACGGAAACGCGAGCGCTTTGCTTTCGCTGACGAGTGACGCGGCCGTGTATTGCGCCAGCATCAGGCCGGATTGCAAGCCGGGATTTTGCGCGAGAAAGAGCGGCAGACCGCGTTCTTCGCCATTGAGCAAGAGATATGACCTGCGCTCGCTGATGCTCGCGAGCGTGACGAGACTTGCTTTCAGCGTGTCACTCGCCGTCGCAATCGGCTGACCGTGAAAATTTCCGCCGGTCAGAAACTCATCGTGTTCCGCAAAGACGAGCGGATTGTCGGTGACCGACGTTGCTTCGATCTCGATCACGCTGCGCGCATAGCGCGCGGCATCGCGTACCGAACCGTGCACGACCGGAATGCACCGGAACGAATACGGATCCTGGACGCGCCCGCAATCGCGATGCGAAAGCATGATGACCGATTCGGCCAAGAGCGCGCGCAGATTCGCTGCAACCTGCGCCTGACCGGGATGCGGCCGCAGCGCGTTGATGCGCTCGTCGAAAACGCGATCGGTGCCGAGAAATGCTTCGAGCGACATCGCGCCAATGACGTCAGCAGCTTTGATGAGCCGTTCCGCGCGCAACAACGCAAGCGCTGCGATGGCGGTCATCACTTCGGTCCCGTTGACGAGCGAGAGCCCTTCTTTTGCGCCGAGCCGAATCGGCTCGAGGCCGGCTTTGCGTAGAGCAACCGCGCTCGGCAGAAGCTCGCCGTCGTAGTAGGCTTTGCCTTCGCCGATGAGCGTCAGCGTCATGTGCGCGAGCGGCGCGAGATCGCCGCTGGCGCCGACCGAACCCTGCGACGGTACGTAGGGCGTAACGTCGTGATTGAGCATGGCGGTTAAAAGGTCGACCGTCGCGGAACGCACGCCGGAATGTCCGGCGGCTAGCGTACTAATGCGCAGCACACCCGCCGCACGCACTTGCGGAATCGTCAGGGGCGCACCTGTTCCCGATGCATGACTGCGCACGAGATTCTCTTGGAGTTTTTCCGTTTCGTGCGGTGCGATCAGCACGTTCGCCATCCGGCCGAAGCCTGTCGTCACGCCATAGATTGCGGCGCCGAGCGCGTACTGACGCTCGACCGATTCACGCGCAAGCGCGATATTGTTGCGCGCACCCTCCGTTATTTCAACCGGAACATTGTGCAGCGCGACATCTTCGATCGCCTCGAGCGGCAGATGTCTACCGTCAATCGCGAGCAGCACGGCGAGCCTCCATACCCCGTTTTACGGTAACGAGCCGCAGAGGGCCCTCCATGCCGAGCGGGGCGAAACAAGCTGGGGGAGGCGCGCGTAGATCTGCCATGACCGACGTTCGGGATCGGGGAGAGCTTCCGCTCTACCGTCTCGTATTCGCGGCCTGGCTTCCGCCGTGGCTGGGACATACGCTCGATCCGGATATCGGTGACTCGTTCGTCCAGATTTTCTCGGGCGTCGTCGTCGTGCCGCTCGTGCTGTCATGGGGTTACGTTTGGAAACACTACGTGCTCGCGCCAGCCGATCGCTGGAGATAAGGAAGGCTACATGCACGACACAAAGGAGCGGTTGTCCGTACTCTGGACATTCGCGTTATTGAACTACCTATATGCGGACGTTGTTGCCCTGTTCGATATTGCTGGCTCGCGACATTCGTTCGGGCCTATGCCCCAATGGGTTCTGATGGGTTCAGCGGTCTTGATGGAAATACCGATTGCCATGATTCTGGCGTCTCGAGTACTTCCGTATAAAGCGAACCGGCTGGCGAATATCATCGCGGGTATCATTTTGACGCTTGTAAACGCTTTGCTGACCTACGTTCCGCCTTTTTTCGGTGCCTGGACGCCCGCTCTTCCAGAGTACTTGTTCTTCGCAACGATCGAAACAGTGTGCACCTGCGTCATCATCTGGCAGGCATGGACTTGGTCAGGGGTTGAAGCCGGCAGTTAGATATGATTCGCGTTTAGCGCGGATTGCGTGTTTAGAAGTTACCGACCGTTATCGTCACCGTGCCCGGCGCGAACGAAATGCTTGGGTTCTGCGAACAGACGTCGTCGTACGAGAACGCGTAGCTTAGTCCCACGCTGGGGCTCGTCCCCGTTTGCGGTGGCGACGAGATCGAGTGGAAATACTGCGCCCACGGATTCCACGTGCCGCTCGCGGGATAGAATGTGTTCACAACCGGCGCAGCCGAACACGTGCTGTCGTCGAGGTACGTCGTTACGACGTTGCTCGGACTGACGACGATGCCACGGTTGAACGCCGCCGCGAGAATCTTCCCGACGTTCTTCTGGGCGGTGCCGCCGTTTGTCAGCGAATTGTCGTTGGCCCAGATATCCGTTGACGAGATGATGTTCTGGTTAGCGCCGGTTCCGGTCAGGTAGAACGCGGGCGTCGCCCCGCCCGTGACGGCAGACACAAGCGAGGACATCGTCGTGTACTGCCCCTTATAAAACGCGAGACTTCCGGTCGGATAGCCAGAGGGGGTTGGCGAAATCGTCGGGGTCGTCGGGAAGACAACGCCGGTGTAATATCCAGTTCCCTGATCGTTCGTGACGAGCGGCGTCGTTTGCCACGCCGCATACGCGGCCGTGATGTAGCTGTCGAACGTATGCGCGAGCGCTCCGCCTGAAGGATACGCGCCAACCGCCACGATCGTTTGCGGAGCTATTGCGCGCAAGTAGCCGGCGATTGCTGGGAACGCGGTCGCGGCGCCCGCAGGCGTTGCGACAACCGCGTTGCCGAGCGCCGAGCCGGTGCCGCCGTACGGAGGTGCTGATGCCGCGACGTAATTGAGGATCGTGCTGCGCGATTGCGTCAGCGTTTGCGGCGCCGGGACGCCGTTTCCTGAAAGCTGCAGGGCGATGCCGAATTGGTTGACTTGGGTGGTGTTTCCGTTAAAGATGCCGTTGCTGTCATACGAAAACTCGATCCAGTCGTAGAGCGTGTACTGACCCGGCTGCCCCGCGTTGTTTCCAAATGAAGGCGCGATATACGAGCCTCCCGAGAGCGCAGTGAGAGGCATCTTCGGAACCCCAACCGATATGTAGATGCGTCCACTGAATGCCGACGTGCCCGTGCCGAGTCCCGGGATCTGCGAAATCGCATTCAGGTTCAATGCAAGTTTCGTGCCGACCGTCGCTGGGATGCTGTAATCGGCCCACGCACTCGGGTAGTTTCCGCTCGTGCCACCCGTTCCGTTGATCGCGGTTGCCGCTGGTGACGGTAACGAATTCAGCTGGTTATTATTGCAGCTGTAAAAATTGACGTCGTCGCCGTTATTCGTACACCCGGCCGGAGGCGATTGACTTCCCGGGTTCATTGTTGCGGCGACGACCGGCACATTGACCGTCGATCCGGCTTGCGGCGTGCCGCCCGATGCAGATTGCAGCGGCTTCAACCAATACGACATGCCCGAATTCGACTTGATGATTCCTACGACGTAGATATACACCGGAGTTGACGCGGGCAGATTGGTCTGCGTCAAATCAAGCTCGAGCACCGGCCCGCTCAGCCCCGCGACGACTGCCGGCGACGACGTCGTAAACAACACGAAGACGTATTGCGTTCCCGACTTCAGCGAAAAACCGCCGGGCGTTGCGGCGAACGTCGCCGTCGTGCCGGAAACGGCGCCGGGTCCAAGGATCGTCACCCATCCGGTTGCGCTTTGCGCGGGATCCCAAAATGCAACATACGTGGACGAACCCGCCGCAAGTGAAATGCCCGGCGGGAGCCCAAACGTGAAACTCGGACTCGACGTGAAGTTGACATTGGCGTTGGACGTTGCGGCGACGTAAACGAGTGGTACCACGGTCGCACCGATCGCTTTCGGCTTGCGCTTCATCGAAGCGGGTGCACTCACGCCCGTTGGAAGCGACGTCGTGAGATTCAGCGCAATGCTGCCGCTGCTTCCGTCGGACGTACTCGGAAATCCAACGTTTGCGCTATAGCCCGAGGGCTCCGAAAGATTTGTATTGGTCGGTGACGCCCCGACGTTCGCCGTCGAATTTGATGCGAGTTTGATCGGGCCGCTCGTGCCGCCGCCGCCGCAGCCAGCGATCATAATCGCAATTGTTGCAAACGCGACGAGGACAACGGCATACGGACTAGTCGGTCGCATTGCAGAGGAGCCTTTTGCGAATACAAGAACGCCGCTCGCAAAGAGCGGCGAGCAACAAGCGCCCGTTTTGTTCAGTGTTCTCGCGTGGAACCCTGTCTTGCAACGATCTGGCGGGAACGTGTAGGAATCGAACCTACCAGCCGCCTTGCGACGGCCTCAACGGTTTTGAAGACCGTGCGAGCCACCAGACCCGTACGCTCCCATGTGCCAGAGAAGGCTTGATTTTTGTTGTGCTCGTTAAGATTGCTTTTTAAAATACTGACAGCCGCTGAAGTCAACTGTTACGGGCCTCGGCCGGTAGAGATCTGGCTTCACGCCTGCTACCCTTCTGCACTGGGTCTCGCCAAGATGTGCATCAGCGATAACATCAACGCGGGCATCGTAGCGCAGAAAAGAAACCTTCGAGAAGCGGACGTCACCGGGACCCACCTTGATCTGGCTGTAGGTTAAGTTGCCATGGCCCGGCTCGGACACCGTCAATTTCAGATACACCGGCGTTTGCGGCGCCACGCCCTTTACGGTTATCACGATTCCGCGTTCTTGCGCGCTGACCAGGACCGGAGCGAACGCCAAGAAGACTGCGAGCAATATTGATAGCTGTTTGGCCATGGACGATCCCTCCGTTAGGGAGTGTTACCGACGGCGTCGATCACTTCCCACTCACCCGACTGCAAACGCCGAAGCATGGGCGTGAGGTCCGCGTCCGCGAGTAACGCATTCGCGACACTTTTCGCGATCTCGCTCTCGCCGACGAACGCGCCACCGACGATCTTGCCGTTTTTGATGACCAGATGCCGCCAGTTCTGTCCGGGCGCCGAGCTGCCGCTGACGTGTACGTACCCGTCGGATTCCTCAGGGAGCTGGCCGTAGCACTTGACGTCGATTCCGGAGAGCTTCACGTGCATCATCGTGCGCGTCTCCTGATATTGCGCCGTTTCGCCAAGGATGGTTGCCGCAGCGACTTCGCCTTGCTTTTTGCCGACGGGCCACAGACCCCCGAGTGCGCCGGGAAGCTCAGCGACGTCCCCAACCGCAAAGATCGACGGATCCGAGGTGCGCATCGAAGCATCAACGACGATCCCGCGGCGTACGTCAAGACCGGCGGCCCGCGCGAGATCCGCATTTGCAACGATCCCGGCACACGATAGCACGATGTCGCATTCGAGCGTGCTGCCGTCCGTGAGTTGGACGTTTTGAACGCGACCGTTTCCGGCGATTTCTTTGACCTCAACCGACGTGCGCACCGCGATCCCCGTCGCTTCGAGAAACTGGCGAAGAATCGTCGATGCTTCGTCGTCCAGCTGCCGTTCCATCAAGCGCTCGGCCCGGGCGACGAGCGTTACGTTCATCCCGAATTGACGTAACGCTTCAGCCGCTTCGATCCCGAGTACGCCTCCACCGACGACGACCGCGCGCTTGGCATCATGTTCCTGCGTCCAATGCCGCAGCTTCATTGCGTCGTCCGCGCTGCGCAACACAAACGAACCGTCGAGCTCGACCCCCGTTACTTGCGGCGCGATCGCGCGCGCGCCGGTTGCGATCGAGAGTGCGTCGTAGGGTATCGACTCGCCCGTCGCAAGCGCAATCGTCTTCGCGTTGCGATCGATCCCCGTAACACGGGTGTTGAGCCAGACGTCGATGCGCTGCTGCTCGTACCATGAATCTTCGAGGAGCGAAAGACCCTGCATCGCGGAACGCCCGTAGACAAGACGTCCGATCCCCATCCGGTTATAGAAATGACATACCTCATCGCTGATGACGGTAATCTGCGCACGCGAATCGCGACGGCGAAGATGCTCCGCCGTGCTCATTCCGGCCACGCCGTTGCCGACGATTACGACGCGGATCGAGGGCTCCGCTGGAGCTTCGACGATGACGGGCGCATCAGCGCGACCCTCCGCCGCCACTGCTTTCGAGTCGATGTCGATCGCACACGGGCCGGTCACGTACGCGGAGCACGCGAGCCGGCAATTTCCGCTCACGCCGAGGCGCTCGAGTGTCGAGCGCTCCTCGCTCCCCGGCGGCGCAATATTGTTGGCACCCTCGAGGATCAGGACCGGATCGGCACCGCACATTCCCATGCGACATCCCGTCTCGATGCGCAAGCCGGCCGTCTCGATGGCCTCGAGAAGCGGCTGTCGCTCTTGCACGAAAAGCCGCCGTCCGGAGGTGCGCTCCGAGACCTCCGCCAGAGCCGCGCTGCTGATCTGCGCGCGCAGCTCTTCGCCTCCGTCGCCGATCTTGCCGACGTTTGGCTCATCGTGCGCGAGGCGCCAAAGTGCTTCGTGCCGGAAGCTGAACGCAAAGACGACGGCCGCGCCAAATGCGGCGGCAATCTCGAGCACGAACGGCGCCGCCGCAGGCACGCGAATTCCAAATGTGACGGCGATAGCGTGCAAGAGAACCGGAGCGGCAAAGGCGTAGTACGTCGCAAACGCCGCCATCCCCCAAAGAACAACCAAAATGTAAGGCGTGACCCGCGTAAAAGCGCGGATCGTTTCGAGCACGCCGAGCGTCAAGAGCGGAAAACCAATGAGTCCGGCGATCCCGAACTGCGCGAACGTGAAGTAGCCAAAGACGAAACCGGGGTACACACCCCCGAAAAATCTCCGCTGCCCCGCGCCCCACTGATCGCGATCGTAGAGATCGCTGGCGAGCTTTGCGGTGGGATTGAAATCGAAGCAGTTCGTCTGACACCCGACGCATGGCGAACAATATTCATTGCGCACCACTGCGGCGGGCAATTGACCGTAGAGTTTCTGCACGGGCGCGAGCGGACAAAACGTGCCGCACCAACCGCTTTTGCCCTTGAAGAACAAACCGCCGGCGAATGCGAGTCCCAGCGCGCCCGCAAAAAGCATCGCCGTTGCGAACCCTGATGCATTGAAGAACGCGAGGCGCAATCCGATGCCACCGAAGAGAAAGGCCAAGGAGATTGGATAACCCCACGTCCGCAATACGTCGGGACGAGCGTTGCCGCGCGTGAAGCCAAGCTCGCGCGGCAATTGGTTCAGAAAGGCCATAGGACAAACGTTTCGCCAGACTCCCGGGGCCAGGAGCCAGAGCGCCGGCAAGATCGGAATGCACAAAGACCACACGATCGTCAACGCGAGGCTACTTCCCGTGGCAAGCCACGCGATCAACGTTACAGTGAAGAGCAGAACCGCTACGCGAGCGGCGATCCAAACCGGACGAGGTGCGAGATGTGGAAGCTCGGTGTAATTCTCGAAAGCCACAGCGCTAGCGTCCGATCATCGTGAGCATCTTCCGAAGACGCGCCGCGCAGATTCTCCCGAGATCGAGCGCGATGCGTTGCGCGAGCTGCGGCTCCCGAGCTTGCAATTTTGCGAAGCCCTCGCGCGTAACCCGAATCATCGTGCCGTTGGTAAGCGCGCGAATCGTAGCCGTTCGGGTGCCGCCGTCGAGGAACGCAATCTCTCCGAAGATCGAACCCGCTTCAATTGTCGCGACGACGCGCTTGCTGGCCGGGGGCTGCACTTGCACGCGGCCTTCGGCGAGGATGCAGAAGGTATCGCCCGGATCTCCGGCTTCAAGCAAGATCTGCTGAGCAACAAATGGTTCGGCGCCGACGTAACGCAGGATCGTCTCCCAATCGCTACTCGAGGCTCCGCTAAGGAATGCGGGCTGGTCCCCTACGCTCGCCGATCCGCCGGGATAATCAAAGAAGGGCATGCTACCCCGCACATACCCACGGTTAACCGGCTAAAAAAGTCGTCTAACGCACACTAGCGGAAACGAGCCAAATCCCGGAGCCGAGGTACATCCCCGACTCTGACGCGCGCTTTTGCAGCGCGATGCCGATTGCGTCTTCTGCAGCTCGCCGAGCGTTTTCGTCGACGCCGTCGAGCAGTCGGCCGGCCGGGCCGATACGTGCGAGCATGAATTTCGCATCGTCTAATTGATCCAGATTTCCGATCAATAGCTGCTCGTCATGCGGCGTGATTGTGATATCCGAAAATCCGGCTTCCGTGAGGATTCGTTCGACGCGTTTTGCATCCGCAAAGGCGAGTGGCCCGGGCGCATCAGGCGCTGCCGGTTGAGGCGCGGGCGCGAAACGCTTCGCTTCCGCAAACGGAACCGAGAACCACGGATTCTCTTCCATCGAGCGCCAGCACGCAAAGACGATGCGACCGTTCGGTTTGAGCGCACGACGCAGATTCGCAAACGCCGTGACTGGAACGCTGAAGAACATCACGCCGAATTGCGAGAACACGAGATCGACGCTGCCGCTGAAGGCGTGTCGTGATGCATCTGCAAGGACGAGCTCGACGCCCTCGACGCCGGCGCGCGCGATGTTATCGCGCGCCGCATCCAAGATGACGCGCGAGACGTCGAGCCCAACGACGCGACCTGGGCGAACCGCCTTCGCAAGCTCGATCGTCGTACGTGCCGTTCCGCAACCGACATCCAGCACGTGCTCTCCGGGTTGCGGAGCCGCTGTGCGCAAGAGTGCGCCCGTCAATGGAATGAAGAGGGTCGTCGTGCGGTCAGCGAATTTCGTCCAGCGTGCGCCGCCTTCGTTGTTCCAGTACTCGACTTGGTCGCTACTCACCATCGTGGGAACGTCCACTGTTGTGACGTCCGCATCCCTGCTTATCGCGACGGTCGCGGCGGTCGGCGTGCTTCACACGATGGTTCCGGACCATTGGGCACCGATCGCCGTCTTGGCTCGCGGCCAAGGCTGGTCGCGCGGTCGAACGGCGCGCGCAGCTGCCCTCGCGGGCTTCGGCCACGTTACGTCGACGCTCTTGCTGGGACTCGCCGCGTGGGCAATCGGCACGATCGCCGCCGCACATTACGCGTATCTCGTCAATCGGATCTCAGCGATCGCTCTGATCGCCTTCGGTGCATGGATCGCATATAGCGGATGGCGCGAAATTGCAAGCGCAGATCAGACGCAACTCGGACACGCGCACGGTCATAGGCACGCGGATGGTACGGAACACGTTCATTGGCACGAACACGATCCTGCGACGTGGCACGCCGCCAGCGGCGGCACGATCGCGCTGCACGATCACGCGCACAGTATTACGGGACGTACAGCACTCTTGCTCATCCTCGGCTCCTCACCGATGATCGAAGGCCTTCCCGCATTTTTCGCAGCGTCATCGTACGGCCCGGCGCTCTTGGGCGGAATGGCCATCGTTTTCGCGGTCTCGACGATCGGAACGTACGTCGTCCTCTCGACGGCGGCCCTTGGTGGATTCGAACGGCTTTCGCTCGGTAGATTCGAGCGCTACGGCGAGGTTTTAAGCGGCGCGGTCGTCGCCTGCGTGGGCGTCGTCGCGCTCCTTACTTAACGTTCATCTTCTCCGCGCCGTCCCACGCGCCGGGTCCGCGCTCGTGGACGACGGTGAGCGAACAGCGATCGCGGAAGAACGCTGCGGGAGCGTCATCGGGGTTGAGCTCCGCAATGCGTCCGAAAATTTTGCCGGCCGTAAGGAACGTGCCTTTGCGAAATTCCGCCATCGCGCTGTCGAATGCGTCTTGCGTTTTGTCTTTGTGCTCGATCAGCTCGGGTGGATCGTTGTTGTAGCACTCGTAGATCTCAACGCTTTGCGTTTTGCCCTTGGCCTTGACGCCGCCGAGGTGCCGTAGCTTGAACGGATGATTCGGTTGAATGCGTTCGACGACCGCGCCGCTGACCAGCAGTCCGACCCGATACGTCTTCGTGAGTCCCTCGAGCCGCGAGGCTACATTGACGGCGTCCGCGATAACCGTCGTTTGCATCCGCTCGTCTTCGCCGATCGTGCCCAGGATTAGCTCACCGTGATGGATTCCGATACCGATTGCAATCGGAACGTAGCCCGCCATACGGCGACCCTGGTTGTATTTGAAGACGGCCTTCTGCAGATTGACGCCGGCTTCGAGTGCGTCCCCAGGATCGTTCGGGAAAAGCGCCATGATAGCATCGCCGATGTACTTGTCGATGAAGCCTTTGTGCGCACGAATGATCGGGTTGACGTTTCGGAGATACGAATTGAGAAACTTGAAGTTTTCTTGCGGCGTCAGCGCTTCGGAGAGCGACGTAAAATCGCGGATGTCCGTGAAGAATACGGTCATCTCACGCTGGACGTGATCGCCCAGTTTAACTTCGGAGAGCGACTTCTTATCGAGGTTTTCGAGAAACTCTTTCGGGACGAATCGCAAGAACGCATCGTCGGCAAGTTTGAGGACGGCGGTCTCATCGGGTTCTTGCGTCGATGAATGAACTTGTAGTTTGAAGTCTGCCATCCGCCGACGTTGCAACGCAAGCGCGATGCGGCGCGTAACCATGAGCGGCGTCTTCGCATCGATCGGCGTGAGAATAAAATCTTCTGCGCCGTATTGCAAACACGACTGAATGCGATCGGTCGCCGTCGGCGGTGCGGTGACAACGACGGGAATACGCGCTGCAGTTTCGTCGACGGGTGAAGCGGCGCGAAGCAGTTTGAGGACGTCGCCGCTCGATTGCATCAAATCGAGGACAAGGAGGTCGCACTCGTGGCCGCTCAAGGCGGGCAAAGCATCGCTGGACGTAGCGAATTTTACGTCATTCATTCCGGCGGCTTTGAGCAACGTTTCCAGGGTGCGGTTGTCAGCTTCCTGACCACCGACCCTCAGAATCCGGTCCTGGGACAAACGGCCGTCCTCCGAACACCTATTTTGCGGCGGTGGGTCGGTTGTTTCCCCCATTGTGCGCGCGCGGGCGGCCGGATGAGTGACCGAACGCAACAAATTGCGCCGGACTCGTGGGTTCACGCCGACTTCTGTAGGGACCCCCGCGCGATCTTTACGAAGCACCGCGCTTCCTACGGATGTCACCGGCCACTTATAAGGAAAGATTCGGGCCCTACACTTGCCTTCCTAAGGAGCTCTTATCCCTATGCCCACCTGTCGTTATATAGCGTCGTTTATTGGCGTTGCTCTCGGGCTTGCTATCCTCGCCGCATGTGGCGGCGGCACGACAAGCACCGTCAAGTTTTCGCCGGCGAACGCGTCGCTAGCGACGAGCGCGCCACTTTCCTCGGCGGCCCTCGCGCAACAGCCGGTTGCGACTTCAGTCCCGGCACCGGCGGGGTACTCGCAAAGTTTTTCAGCTGCGCTGGTAACGGCCGCGGCTAACACCAGCGTCTCAATCAAGGAAGGCACCTCGAATCCGAGCGGCGTTCCCGCGCTCAGCTTTGCGACAAAGTCCGGCGGCGGCGTTCAAACCATGGGCAAAGATCGGCCAATGACTACCGGTCAGACCCACGCCGTCTTTTACGACGTCATCACGCCGAGCGCGTCGATCACCGTTGCGGGCACGGTGAGCTTCACGCAAACATTCCCAGTCGGGTCGCTGACGTCGGGAGCCAACTACTATCTCGCGTTCTACGACAGCACGCAAGCCTCACCGACATGGCAAACGATTTCTGGTCCGGTCACAACCAGTGACGGTCTCAGCACTAACGTTTAGCGGAACGGTCCCTTCGTTCACGTTCCAGCAAGGCGACGCATACGGCTTCTGCGTGTTCTCGGTAAGCGGATCGTCAACGCCACCTCCATCGACGAATCAAACGGTGGCATATCTCTCGCAAGGTACGGCCGGCATTCTCGTCTACAACACGAGCCGGAACGCTAGGCAGCAAACGATCAACATCAATTCCTCGAGCGTTGGCCTCGATGACTCGGCAAACATCTACAACGTCTACATCCCGCCGACGCCGTCACCGAGCGGATCGCAACCCCCGTCCGTCATTCAGAAATTCCTCGGCTGGATCAACGACCGCGAGCGCAACGTTCACAGGCACTGCGCCGACAAATCCTAACGCGAATACGACCGAAGGCTTCATCTCGACAAGCGGCTGCGGGAGAAATGGCGACCGGCTATTACACGAACTCCGCGAACTCGCGAACGACTAATTTCGGTATCGCCCTGGACGTTTGGAATTCCGGCTCGACTGGCGGGGCGCCGAACTACACGCTGACTGCAGATCAAGTCGCAGAACTTCACGTTCGACGTGCAGCACGACGGCACGATCTATCTCTCGCAAAATACTCCTAACGCTGCAACCCCGTTCGCGTCATACCTCGTCTTTCCTCCCGGGAAGCTCAACGCCGTCTCGCACGATTCCGGAAACGATCGTTACCGGGATCGAACTTGGCAACTTCAGTCCCGAACTACATGACGGTCGGGCCTGACGGAACACTGTACGTCACGGAATACACGTTCGTACAACCCGATCCGCACTGCGGTCTGTACATCTATCCCCCGAGCGGCAGCGAGAAATTCGTTGCGCTAGACAGCACTCCGAACGGCTGCGGAGCATATGGCGTCGACATCGATGCGGTCGGCAACATCTATGTCGCCGTCAATAACTCGGGTCTATGACTCAACCACGGATACGACACGATCAACGACACGCTGAACGAGATCGAGGTCTTCGCACCCGGCGGAACGTCGGTTCTTGCGGCGCATCACGGTGTCGAATCCAGTCGCGCTGGTTGCGGCTCCGGACGGAACGCTGTTCGTCTCGAGCTTCCCGTTCAACGGTCCCGTTACGGGGCTATCAAACGGCGTGAACGCGACGTTCGTCGTCGCGCCGGGGGCGACAACGGCGACGCAGATAACGTCGCAAGCCGAAACCGCGATCGTCCTCTACAACGGTTATCAGGAATCAGCGACTTCATTGCGGCGTCACATGTCGGTCAGCGGCGGGCGCACAGCGATGCGCGGCGGGCGCGCCTCGTTCGCGAAATTCCTCAAGATGACGCATCGAGGACGCAGCTTCTAAACTACTCGCGCGAACCGACACAGAGGGCAGACGGAAACGTCTGCCCTCTTTCGTTTCTCATCGTCATATAATCGAAGTGCGCGCGCAGGCTCGCTCGCTTTGCAGGTGGGCACCACGGCATGCCATAACCTGCGATTTGAATGACGCTCAAACGCATCGTTTTACCAGCGCTTTTCGTCGCAGCCGCAATTGCAGGCGCCGTCACGACCGGCTGCCACGGCGTCGTCGACGATCTCCGCGACGGCGACGCCGAGTCCGGTTCCGACGTGCGCAACGTGCACGCCGATTCCAACGGCGACGCCGGGTGGTCCGACACCGACGCCGTCGCCGACGCCGACGTCATATCAACCGCTGGCAAATAACGATGCGTGGAATTACGCCTGCAACGCTTCGGTTACACGGCAGCCAAGAATGTCACGGGCGGTCCCGATCTCTGCAAGGCGTGCAAACGCTTGCAGATACATTGACCGTCACGAACGGCCGCCGACCACATACACGCTGACCGCCGATGAAGCCAATGACGGCCTCGGGAATACGTCCGTTTATCAGTGGGTGTTCGGGCCAACAGCACGACGACGCTGACGACGCCTGGTCTCGAATTCGGTACGAACGAGACGGTCGGACAGACGAGCACGTACTTGGCTCCGGGCATCGGCAACTTTACAACAACGTTCGTGGGTCCGATCGCGCCGATTACGACCGGCGGCAACACGTACAGCAGCGTCGTCGAATTCAAGTCGGTAAACTCCGAGCCCGATCGTTTCGCTCTACGGCGAGATCGACACGAAGACGCAGCTTGCGGTCGGGCCGGTCGAGCTCGACTTCCCGGATTACACGACGCCGCTCATCTGTACGCTGACCGGGACCGCCGACGATCAACTCGGTGCGTCAGACGGCCCTAGCGGTCGATAGACCGATGCCGTCGCCGCGGATGCGTCCATCCAAACGTGCCGGCCGACTATCTCAACATCATTTCGCGCGCGGTTTTTTCGGCTGGTTTGTCGTGGGCGTTCGTTGACGGCAAATGGGACGGATTCGAAGACGCGTTCGAAGGCTTTGATCCCGCGAAGATCGCCGCGTACGATGACGTCGCGATCGACCGGTTGACCGCGATCCCCGCCTGTATGCAAGCCGCAAAAAGATGGCTGCGACCGTCGAGAACGCAAAGGCGCTTGCTCGCGATCGAGCGCGAGTTCGGATCGATTCGCAAGCTGGCTCGATTCATTCAAGACCTATGCGGACGCGACACGCGACGTGAGCAAGCGCTTCAAATACCTGAGCAAGACGTTCGGCGCATATTACTTTCTTTACATTAGCGGCGCGAAGATGCCGGATTTCCCGACTTTCGAGGCATGGTCGGAAGCAGACCGGCGAGGCGCATCCGCGCATGCGCGAGCTCGTCGCCGCGAACGAGGGCCGCGACGTGGGTGGGCCTACGAGCAAGAAAGCGCAACCTTCGAGGCGAAAACGTAGTCCAAGAAGCGGTGCCCACTAGAGCCGATATACGCAACGTCGCGATCATCGCGCACGTGGACCACGGAAAAACGACGCTCGTCGATGCAATGCTCAAACAAAGCGGCGTTTTCCGGGAAGGTCAACGCGTCGAGACGCGCGTGATGGATTCCAATCCGCTCGAACGCGAGCGCGGAATCACCATTCTCGCAAAAAATACCGCAATCCATTTCCGCGACGTCAAGCTCAACTTGGTCGACACGCCGGGACACGCCGATTTTGGCGGCGAGGTTGAGCGCGTGTTGCAGATGGTGCAGGGCGTTCTGCTGCTCGTCGACGCGGCTGAAGGCGTCATGCCGCAGACGCGATTCGTGCTGCGCAAAGCGCTCGAGCTCGATCTGCGCGCGATCGTCGTCATCAACAAGATCGACCGCAAAGACGCACGTGCGCAAGAAGTCGTCAACGAAGTATTCGATCTCTTCATCGGCTTGGGCGCAACCGACGAACAAGCAGACTTTCCGGTTATCTATACAAACGCCAAAGCCGGCATCGCGCACCGGAAGCTCGAGGACGATAGCACCGATCTCGCGCCGCTCTTCGAGACGATCGTCACAGCGATTCCGACGCCGCCGGTCGCTGACGGCCCGTTCCAAATGTTGGTCTCGGCGATCGACCACAATGCATACGTCGGGCGCATCGGCGTCGGACGCGTGTTCCGCGGATCCGCGTCCGTGAACGCGCCGGTTGCGAAAATCAATCGCGAAGGCACGATCGAGGGCGGTCATCGTCTTACGAAACTGCTCGCCTTTGCGGGGCTCGAACGCATCGAGATTGCGGCTGCAGAAGCCGGCGATATCGTCGCCGTTAGCGGCATCGAAGGTATCAACATCGGCGATACGCTGGCCGATTCCGATGCTCCCGAACCGATCGACGCAGTCGCGGTCGACGAACCGACCGTCTCGATGTTCTTCTCGGTCAACGCCTCGCCGTTCGCCGGCAAAGAAGGCCGTTATCTTACCTCGCGCCAGATTCGCGAGCGGCTCATGCGCGAGCTTGAAAGCAACGTCGCGCTGCGCGTCAGCGAAACCGATTCCGCCGACACCTTTGAAGTGTGCGGCCGCGGCGAGCTGCATCTTTCCATTTTGATCGAGACGATGCGCCGCGAAGGCTACGAGCTTGCGGTCAGCAAGCCCAGCGTTATTCTCAGTGAGCGGCACGGCGTACAGATGGAGCCCGTTGAGTGGCTTGTCATCGACGTAGCCGACGACCACGCGGGTCCCGTCATCGAAGCTCTCGGCAAACGACGCGCCGAGATGAAGAACATGCTCGTCATCGGTGACGTGCGGCGACTGGAATATGTCATGCCGACGCGCGCGATCTTCGGATTGCGCGGCGAGCTGCTCACGCTCTCACGCGGCACAGCGGTCATGTCGCACACCTACTACGAGCATCAACCCGTCGGCGGCGAGATTCCCGGGCGCAGCACGCGGCGTGCTGGTCGCAAGCGAGACCGGGTACCTCGACGGGCTACGCGCTGATGGGACTCGAACAGCGCGGCCGCTTCTTCATCGGCCCCGGCGAGCAAATCTACGAAGGCATGATCGTCGGACGCGCCAGCGACGAATTCGACGTGGCGATCAACGTCGTGCGCGCCAAGAAGCTTACCAACATGCGCGCAGCGGGCTCCGATGAAAACGTCAAGCTGGCACCGCCTGATGAGTTGACCCTCGAACGCGCGATCGAATTCATCGAAGACGACGAGCTGGTCGAAGTTACGCCCAAGACGATTCGCCTTCGCAAGCGCATGCTCAACGAAACCGATCGCCTTCGCGCACGGAAGCGCGTACAAAAAGCGGTCTAACTAGTCGGCTGCCATTGGTGCGGGAGCGCCGGCCGCGCCTCGCGGGGGTGGACGCAAGAGAAACAGCGTCGGCAGCGACAGGAAGAACAGAATCGCTGAAAACCGGAACAAGAAATCGTAGGCGATCACGGTCGCGTTCAGCTGCACCATCCCATTGAGCTGTTGCAGCGCCTGCGCATGCGTCGCGGGATTGCTGAGGAAGCCGCGGACAACCGGTGAAGCCATCGTGACGCCCGACGCAAGCACACTCTGCGCCATATCGGTTTGACGCTCGAGCAGCGTCGCAAGAATCGCGATGCCCAGGCTGCCTCCGATCTGGCGGACAAGCGTGAACAAGCCGCTGGCGTTCGGAATCTCGGCGACGCGGAAGTCCGGAGAGCGTCAGCGTCGTCAGCGGCACGAACAGAAAACCAAGCGCAAACCCTTGAAATGCACGCGGCCAGAAGATATCCCAATATCCGGCGTACTGATCCAGCCCGCCCATCCACCATGACGCGAGACCGAAGACGAGGATACCGCGCGCCAATGATTGGACGCGGGTCGACTCTTGATGTGAGCCTGCCTGCGATCGGCATCGAGATTGCAGTTGCGATCGCGCCGGGGAGTAGCGCGAGTCCGGCTTGCAAGGCGCTAAATCCGAGCACACCTTGAAAGAAGAGCGGCAGGACCAAGTTCAAGCCAAAAAGACCGAAGCCGCTCACGACGCCGATGACGTTACCGGCGCTGAAATTGATGAAACGAAAGACGGAGAGATCGACGACCGGGTTGCTGATGCGCAGCGTTGCGCATGACGAAGAATACGAGCGCAATGATCGACGTCGCCGACAAGATCACGATGGTTGCCGAGCTGAACCAATCTTCGCGTTGACCGCGCTCGAGTACGTACTGGATCGCCGCCAAACCGTATACCATGCAGATCAGCCCCGTCCAATCGACGCCGCCCTTCGGCTTCTCGATGTAGCTCGGGTCGCGAACGAACAAGAACGTCATCACGAATGCGACGATGCCGATCGGAACGTTGATGAAAAAGATCATCGGCCAATTCCAATTGTCGACGATGTAGCCGCCGAGCACCGGACCTATGGCCGGGCCGACCATCGCTCCCAAACCGAAAATCGCCATCGCGTTGCCGCGCTTCTCAGGTGGAAATGATTCGAAGAGAATCGATTGCGCCGTCGGCTGCAGCGCGCCGCCGCCAATGCCCTGAAGAATGCGGAAGATGACCAGCAACCACAGAGCTCCGCGCGATGCCGCAGAGAAACGACGAGATCGTAAAGGCCGCCACGCAGAACGCGTAAAACCTCTGGCGCCCAAACATCGCGGTCAGCCAACCGTTGAGCGGCATGATGACGACGGCCGCCAGAATGTAGGCGGTGACGACCCACGCGATCTCGTCGGTCGTCGCTCCCAGATTTCCCGCCATCGTCTGCAATGCGACGTTGACGATCGTAAGATCGATGATCGCCATGATCATGCCGAGCATGACCGTAACGGTAACAAGAACGACCGGCGGGTGTTCGACGTTGAGCAGCGCGCGAAACCGATCGCTTGCACCGCCGAACCCTCGGCCGATTGTTCCTAAACCGGATGCCACTTTATGTTATTACCCGAAACGGCGAGACGCCGTTTCGACTACGCGAGTGTGCCCGTGTATTTCTCCAACGCGTTCCAAGCTGTCGGACCGAATTTCGCCTTCCAGGTGGTGTAGTACGGTCCCAACTTGGCTTTGAACGTCGCATCGTCGCACTGGAATTCTTGCATGCCTTGCGTCTTGAGTTTGCCCCTCAGCGATTGGTCCAAAGCGGCAAAATCTTGACGCTGCAGTGCTGCGTATTTGGCCATGTTGCGCGTCACGACGCCTTGAATGTCTTTTCCGAGCGCGTCCCAGGCATCTTTGTTCGAGATCATCCACCAGCACGACCACGCGTGCCCTGAGAAGTTCAGCGTCTTCTGCACTTCGTACAGTTTGCTTTGCTCGATGTTGATCAGCGCGTTCTCTTCGGCTTCGACGATATGCGTTTGCAGCGCGCTATACAGCTCGCTGACGTTGATAGGCGTCGGCGACGCACCCAGCGTCTTCCACATGTCGACGAAGATCGCGCTCGCGGGTACGCGGATCTTCAGACCGTCCACGTCGGCGGCAGTGTGAATCGGCTTGTTGGCCGTGATGTGCCGCATCCCGTTGTCGAACGGCTTGGGCAAGCACACCATACCTTTGGCCGCAATTGCGTCCATGACGAATTGACCGAGCTCGCCGTCCATCGCGCGGAAGGCCGTCGCGGTATCTTTGAACGCAAACGCCACACCGTCGATCGCAGCTTCCGGTACGACGCCCTGTAAGAGCGCGCCGGGTTCGGTGAGGAACTGCAACGCGCCGCTGCGCAGCTGCGTGATCATCTGTGAGTCGCCGCCCAGGACGCTGTTCGGGAATGTGTCGACGTGCAGTGCGCCGTTCGTCTCGCGTTCGACCGTCTGCCACATCTCTTCTGCGCGGCGGGTGACCGGCGAGATGTCGGTTTGGTCGTTGCCGTATTTGTAGTTGAACTTCGCGGCAGCCGGCGACTTGATAATCGCGATGCTGCTGAACGTCGTGGCAGCTGCTGCGCCCGCGGCAAATTGACGACGCGAGACGGATTTCATGCTTTCGGATCCCCTTCTTCTTAAGCGCCCAGGGTCCGACTTTGCGCTAAACCGTACAAAACCTCGCCTGAGCGCGTTCGTCGCTCAGCATTCGAGAAAGTTGCCCGCTCAGGCGCCGCAACTGCTGGTCATCGCCCGAAAACGACGCAGTAATGCGTGCGCCGTCCTCGTTCTGTGCCATCTCGCAACGCTCGACGGTACAACCGATGCGCGCCGCAAGATTGATGACGCGCGCGAGCACGCGTCCGTCATCGGCATCGATCTCGACAGTCATGCTTTTAACGGCTCGGCTTCGATCAGCTCGTCGAGCGCCGCGCCCGCCGGGATCATCGGCCACACGTTCTCGTGCGGATAGCATGCGCAATGGAGCAGCATCGCCCCCTCACTCGCAAAGAGCTCGTCAAGTGCTACGTCGAGATCCTCGAGCCGATCGACGACGCGTCCGGGCACACCGCACGCTTTTGCGATCATCACGAAGTCGGGATTGTCCGAGAGATCGGTCGCGCTGTAGCGGCGATCGTAAAACAGATGCTGCCATTGTCGCACCATGCCGAGGCGCTGGTTGTCGATCAGCAAGATCTTGATCGGTGCGCCGGCGCGATTGATCGTCGTCAGCTCGTTCATTGTCATCTGGAATCCGCCGTCGCCGACGATTGCAACCACGGTCGCATCCGGATTTGCCATCTTCGCGCCAATCGCAGCCGGCAAACCGAAACCCATCGCTCCGAGTCCGGCCGAGGTTACGAAGCGCGTCGGTCCCTCCGAGTTCTGCCGCTGCGCAGCCCACATTTGATGTTGGCCGACGTCCGTCGTCACGATCGTGTTGCGCGGCGTTTTCGCGAAGAACCGGTCGAGCACGGCCGTCGCCGAAAGATGTCCATCTTCCGCGCGATCGACGGGCAACGGGCTCGCAAATTCCTCGAGCTCTTCGATCCACTTCGCGTACGAACGCGGCGGCTCGCGGCGCATCGCATTCACGAGCGCGGGCAGCGTTGCGCCCAGACAGCCACGCACGCTGACCGTCGGATCGACGACTTTTCCGAACTCGCTGCCGTCGATGTCGAAATGAATGATCTCGGCTTGCTGCGCGAATTTGTCGACGCGTCCCGTGACGCGATCGTCGAAGCGCATGCCGAGCGAAAGCACGACATCGCACGCGTTGACCGCACGATTCGCGCGCTTCGTTCCGTGCATGCCGAGCATTCCGAGAAACTTCGGATCGCCGGGCTCGCTGCACCCGAGTGCATTGATCGTCGCGGTGTGCGGTGCGCCGAGCAAACGCAGCAGCTCGCGGTACGCACCTGTCGCACCGCCAAATTTTACTCCACCACCGGCGATGACGAGCGGGCGGCGCGCAGACGCGAGCAGTTGCGCGGCAGCCTCTATCGCTCTTTCGTCAAACGCCGGCGGTGGAGTGGCGTCTGCAGCCGGCACCCACTCCGGCTGCACGCGCGTCTTGGATTTGAGAACATCGGTTGGAATATCGACGAGCACCGCGCCCGGTCGTGGTCCGCGCGCGAGCGCAAATGCCTCACGAACCGTTTGGTAGATGTCGTCGACGTTGCGCACGAGAAACGCGCGCTTCGTGGCAGGCTGCGCCATCGACGTGACATCGGCTTCCTGAAATCCGTCGCTGCCCATCAATGAACTGCGGACTTGTCCCGTGATCGCAACGACCGGGACGGAATCCATGTTCGCATCGAGCAGTCCGGTGAGAAGATTCGTTGCGCCGGGACCCGAGGTCGCAATCGCGACACCGACGCGGCCCGAGGAGCGTGCATACCCGCCGGCTGCAAACGCGGCGCCCTGTTCGTGACGCACGAGAACGTGCTGCATGCGGCGCTCCGAGAAGAGCGCATCGTAGACCGGCATGATCGTTCCGCCGGGATATCCGAAGACGACGTCAACGCCTTCGTCGGCTAGCGCGTCCAGTACGAGTTGCGATCCGGTTCTTTCCGTGGCTGCGGCGGACATAAAACTCCCTAGGAAAAATCAAAAACCCCCGCCGGGATCGGCTAGGGGCTTGTGTGTTCGGTCTTCCAGCTACCTTACACGCGCCAACCTCAACCGATCCCAACGGGACGGCTAATAAGGACGACGACGAGAAGAAGGGACTGGGCTGACATAAGGTCTTCCGACCTTAGCAGGCTGCCCGCGCCCCTGTCAACCCGTCGGGGGCTCGAAGAAGACGGTCTCCCCGTCTCCCTGCAGCTTGATGTCGAAGCGATAGCACCCATCCCCATAGGGCTTGGCGAGCATCGTCGCGCGGCGTCCCTCGGGGACCGACGCAAGAATCGCGTCCTTCGCATTTTCGCTCGCACGATCGGCGAAGTAGATGCGGGTGACGAGCCGCTTGAGCAAACCGCGCGCAAACACGCTCACGTTGATGTGGGGCGCCTGTCCTTCGACCGCGCCCGGCACGACGGTCGTGATGGTAAATTCTCCGCTTTCGTTCGTGCAGACGCGACCGAAGCCGCGAATTTCTCCGTCCGCGTAGCGTCCGTCGGCATCGGCTTGCCAAAGCTCGAGCATCGCATCGAAGACACCTACGCCGTCACGGTCGAGAACGCGGCCCGTGATCTCGATCGGCGTCCCTTCGAGATGCGCGGTCAGATCTTCCCAATCGGGACGCTGCAATGCGCCGCGAAAGAATGGCCCGGCAGTTTGCGACGCCGTCGGAATGAATTCGGGCACGTCAGCGCCCGTTGAGCACGATGTCGAAGCGATACCCGAGCGCAAAACCTTCTTCGCTTAGCAGGTCGTGATCGAAGCGCGCGACGAGGCGCTCGCGTGCGCCCGCATCCGGAATGCTGTTGAGCACGGGATCGATCGCAATGAGCGGATCGCCCGGAAAATACATCTGCGTCACGAGCCGCGAGCCGAAGTCCGGGCCGAAGACGGAAAAGTGCACGTGCGACGGACGCCAGGCATTCGGATGATTGAGCCACGGATACGGCCCCGGTTTGATTGTGATGAAACGGAACGCTCCGTCGTCGCCGGTGAGCGCGTAGCCCTTACCGATGAAGTGCGGATCGAGCGGCGCCGGATGCTGATCGGCATCGTGGCGATAGCGTCCGGCGGCGTTGGCTTGCCACACTTCGACCAGCGAATTCCGGAGCGGAACGCCACGATCGTCGATGACACGACCTGCAATAATGATGCGTTCGCCTTGCGCTTCACCGCCGAGCGCATGTGTGAGATCGGTCAGCGGCCTGCCGATCGACTTTTCGTCAAAGCCCGGTCCCGTAATTTCAGAGACCGTGCGTGGAAGCGGAATCAGGGGTTGTTTGGGTGCGCGCTTTTCCGTGCTGCGATAGCCCGGATAATCGTACGGCGGCTGCACTAGGCGCGGACGATTTCGGCGACCGTCGTCGGAACGACCATGAACGTCAGTTCGGCGCGATTCTCATCGAACCCAACGCTCACGCTCTGGCCGTCGCGAATTTCGCCGGCCAGAATCTTCCGCCCAAGCGGCGTCTCTAGCTCCTTTTGAATCGTTCGCTTCAGCGGCCGCGCACCATACGCCGGATCGTATCCGACCTTGACGAGATGCCGCTTCGCTGCGTCCGAGACTTCGAGCTTGATGCGCCGGTCGTCGAGACGCTTCTGAACCCGAGCAATCTGAATGTCGACGATCGTTAAGAGCTCGTCTTCGGTGAGCGCGTGGAAGACCACGGTCTCATCGACACGATTGAGAAACTCCGGACGGAAGTGCTGGCGCAGCTCGTCGAGCACCGTTGCCCGCATGACCGCGTAGGCCGCATCGTCGATCCCGCCGTGATAATCGAGGATCCGATGGCTTCCGATATTCGAGGTCATGATCAAGATCGTGTTGCGGAAATCGACCAAGCGGCCTTGTCCATCCGTGAGACGGCCTTCGTCGAGAATCTGCAAGAAGACGTTGAACACGTCCGCGTGCGCTTTTTCGATCTCGTCGAAAAGCACGACCGAGAACGGCTTGCGCCGCACGGCTTCGGTTAACTGTCCACCCTCGTCGTAACCGACATAACCCGGCGGCGCGCCGATCATACGTGCGACCGAATGACGCTCGCCGTACTCCGACATGTCGATGCGAATCATATTGCGTTCGTCATCGAACAAATACTCTGCAAGAGCGCGCGCAAGCTCGGTTTTTCCGACGCCGGTTGGACCCAGGAAGATGAACGAACCGATCGGGCGATTCGGATCCGAAAGACCGGAACGCGCGCGAACGATCGCTTCCGCAACGGCCGTGACGGCTTCGTCTTGACCGATGACGCGCTTGTGCAGCTCTTCATCGAGCTTGAGCAGCTTTTGAATCTCGCCCTCGAGCAGCTTGCTGACCGGAATCCCGGTCCACTTGCTGACGACCTCGGCGATGTCTTCCTCGTCAACTTCTTCTTTTAGCAGGCGCGGCTTGCCCTCGAGCGCGCTCTCTTCGCTTTTGAGCTGCTTCTCGAGCGATGCCAACGTGCCGTAGCGAAGCTCGGCCGCCTTATTGAGATCGTAGGCCAGTTCGGCTTGGTCGATCTCGCGCTTGGTCTCGTCGATTTTCTGGCGCAGCTCGCGCAGCTTGACGACTTGCGTCTTCTCGTTGCTCCAGTGCGCGCGCATCTCATCGCCCTCAGCGCGCAGTGCAGCAATCTCGGAATCGATCTTCGCGAGCCGCGCTTTGCTGCCATCGTCCGTTTCGCGTTTGAGCGCTTCACGCTCGATCTCGAGCTGCATCTGGCGGCGCGAAATCTCGTCGATCTCTTGCGGCAACGAATCGATTTCGGTTCGCAACTTGGCTGCCGCTTCGTCGACGAGGTCGATCGCTTTGTCCGGCAAGAAGCGATCGGAGATGTAGCGATTCGAGAGAATTGCGGCGGCCACGAGCGCGGAATCTTTGATGCGCACGCCGTGGTGGACTTCGTAGCGCTCTTTGAGACCGCGCAGAATCGAGATCGTGTCGTCGACCGACGGCTGATCGACCATCACCATCGCGAAACGCCGTTCGAGCGCGGCATCTTTCTCGATGTACTTGCGATACTCGTCGAGCGTCGTCGCGCCGATCATGTGCAGCTCGCCGCGCGCAAGCATCGGCTTGAGCAGATTGCCGGCATCCATCGAACCTTCGGCTTTGCCGGCACCGACGACCGTGTGCAGCTCATCGATGAACGGAATGACCTGACCGTTGGCGCTCGTGATTTCCTTGAGAACCGCCTTGAGGCGCTCTTCGAATTCGCCGCGATACTTTGCACCGGCGATCAGCGAGCCCATGTCGATCGTGATGATCTTTTTGTCTTTGAGGCCTTCAGGGACGTCGCCGCGCACGATGCGCTGCGCGAGTCCCTCGACGATCGCCGTTTTGCCCACACCCGGCTCGCCAATGAGCACCGGATTGTTTTTCGTCCGGCGCGAGAGAACTTGAATGACGCGACGGATCTCATCGTCGCGTCCGATAACAGGGTCGAGCTTCCCCTGCGCTGCGGCTTTGGTGAGATCGCGACCGTAGCGCTCGAGGGTCTGATACGTGCCCTCGGGATTTTGCGTGGTAACACGCTGATTGCCGCGGATTGCGCGCAAAGCAACGAGCAGCTTGTCGCGCGTCACGCCGGCATCGCGGAGCACTTTCGCCGCATCCGTGTTCGCATCGACCAATGCCAAGAGCAAATGCTCGACCGACGTAAACTCGTCGCCGAGCTGCTTGGCTTCGGATTCCGCCTGCGTGAAGACACGCGGAATTCCTGGCGAGACCGTGACCTGAGCGCTGTCGGCGTTCGAGCCCGACAAACGCGGCAGACGACCGATCGCGACATCGACGGCGCGCCGCAGCGCGGCTACGTCGACGCCAGCCTTCTCGAGGATCGCCGGAGCGATGCCCTCGTTTTGGTCGAGTAAGGCTGCGAGCAGATGCTCGGGGGTCGTCTGCGGGTTGTGCTCCGCAAGCGCCCGGGTGTACGCCGAGTTCAGCGCTTCCTGGACGCGTTGGGTCATGCGGTCTGCGTTCATGTTATCACTCTCTATGACCGAGTGCTAACGCGCTGAGTTGCGCTAGCGACGCAAGCAGGCGCCCGGCTAGGTTTTCAGCGGCCTAGAGCTTCAGCCGTTGCTCCAGGATGAACATCGTACCGCTGAAGGCGGGGGACGGGCCAGTGGGTGGGATCGAGGGGATGCCGTTTAGGCCCGACCAGCGCACCGAAACGAGCGTCCCGGTCGAGGGACTCTCCGCATACTCCAAGCCCGACATCCCGACGCGCTCAGCGAAGTCGATGTTGGTGATGGCCTGACCGAAGCTGCCGCGCATCGCGTAGCGACCGTAAGAAATCGATCCCAGCAGCCGTGAGCTGAAATGGTGCGAGAAGCCCAGGACGTAGGACGGCGCGTCGTACGAGACGGTATCGAACGGATCGGCCACGCCGGCGTTGCGCCGCATCGTGTCTTCGTCGTAGTCAACGGTCAGATCGCCGAGCCCGGATTGCCAGTCGCCCCACAAACCGTATTGGTGCTGATGGCCGAATGATGCGTCCGCATCAGGCTGCGGCAGGAAAAAGCCGTCGACGAAACCGGTCTGCAGCGCATTGCTGATCGTGATCGGATCGATCTGGCCGAACTTCGCGTACACGGCTTTGACCTGCACCGAACCTGCGTTGAGCGTTGCGTGCGCGCGATAACCTTCCCGATTGATGTTGACCGGAAAATCGTTGATCAACTGATAGTTTGATTTCAGCCATTGTCCGGGCCACGACCACGCAACGCTCCACACATTCTCGGCCGTACCGTACGGCAAAAGAGCCTGCGCGTAGTACGGTTCATTGCGATATCCGTCGATCCCGAAACTCACGTGCGAGAAATTCTGCGTCGAACCCGACGTGATAATAGTTGCCCGGTTTGCCGGTACCAGGTTCCGCAACATTCTGCGCCGCGTAGGTCGAGTGCCCGTATTCGGCGACGCCGTCGACGGTTTTCGAGACGTGAAACGCTCCGCGCAAACCGAAGATCGTTTGCTGCTGACCGCCGATCGTGCTCGTCGGCAACATGCCCTGCGGCGAATTCAAGAGGCTCGGACCGGCGCCGTAAAGCACGGTCGTCGGAATGAGCGCACCGCCCGTCGAGACGTGCAGCACGTCGGCGGAATAGCGCGTCCCCTCGCCGTGATCGATAACGAACGACGCCATCTCCATTTGCGCGCCGGTTCCGGGCAGCGACGGCAACGCGGCGTCGGTCAGCTCGACGGTTCCCAAGCCTTCTTTGAAAACGCCGTCGATGCCGTGCAGCGGCAGAACCGCATCCGAAGCTTGCCACCAATCGAGATTCGGCGGACCGTTGCCGAGTGTCTCCGCAGTCGCGAACGCAACCGCCGGTGCAAAATTCGTTACAGCCGGTTGCGTGAATACAAAGCTGTCGCTTTGCTGCAAATCGAACCAGCCGCCGCGCACGAGCACGCGTCCGTCGTTCGTCGCGACCGAACCCGAAAGAACGGATGCTGCGAAGCCCGTTCCATCATCTTGACCGGCGTGCGTCGGAAAGACGATGTGAAAACCGAGCTGCTGAAATCCGAGATGCGGATTGAGCGTATCGAACAACGGCTCGCCCCAATACGCCGCATTGGTCGTGCTGCCGCGTAACGTAGCCCGCGCCGAGCGTCGCCGAAAACATGAGACCGGGCGTTGCATACGACGGACGAAAATAGGCCGCAGATTCCCAACCGTTTCCCGGCGTCAGCGGCGCACTCGAAAACGTATCGTACGGCGTCAGCGGCGAGAGCGGCGAACCCGAGCGCGAATCCGGGGCCTTCCGGCGGCGAGATCCCCGGCCCGCGCGTTCCTTCACTAATGAACGTCGTATGCGCATCGACGCCGATCGCAAATCCGCGCGGACTTGGTGACGGCGACGGGGCCGGCGAAGCCGCGGCATCCGCGCTTTGCGCAGCATGCGGGCCTTAAGGCAACGATAAACAAGAGCGCCGTAAAGAGTGGCCTGATGTCAACCCGCGCGTAACGTTCGAATGTCGCCGTTGCGAATCGTGATTCCCGGCAGCATCAAACCATTCGAGCAACGGCACCGCGTATTTGCGAGAGGTTCCGATCAAATCGCGAAAACGCGCCATCGTCATCGTGCCTTCTTTGCGCAACGCGCCTTCAACGCGCGCCCGCACGTCGGCGACTTGCGTCCCGCGATAGACGGCATCGTGAACTTTAACGAGCCCGCCCGTCGCGAGGAGCGTCTCATAGGCTTCTTGCGACGCCGCGAATTTTTGTCGTTCGGAGCGCCGAAGTCAAATCTTCGAACGCGATCGGGACGAGCGGATTTTGCGGATCGAGCAGCACCGTCGCATCGAAGAATTGCCGTTGTTCGGAGGTAAGCTCCGGCGTAAATCCCGGCGCAGCATAATAGCCGTTGCGATATTCGAGCCGGCCTTCATCGACGTACGTTGCAAGAACGCGAACGATCGTCGTCTCTTGCGCGCCGAGCGCTTTTGCGAGCGCGATCGACGTCAACCCCATCTTCCACGGCGACTCACGGTGCGCGGCGTTGATCAGCGATAAAGCATCGCGCATAGAGATCGTCGGCTGCGGCGCCGTCGACGAATGCAACCGGCTTTGCGAGCTTGCGCGCAAGGCCGCGCTCGACGAGCGTCTCGAGAATCGCAACCGTACGTTCCTCGCGCAAATTCGCGCGCGCCGCGATCGTCGTCGCGATTCCCGACGCAATGCCAAGCGACGTCAGCACCGCAAGGACGCTCTGTTGTTCCGGATCGAGCGCACCGTCATCATCCGTCTGCGCTAAGACGACGCCTGCGCCGACCGTTCCGCCACCGAGCAAATCTTTCGGCGAGAGCCGTCGCACGACGAACGCTTCGCCCGGATACGTTGCGGCAGCGCGCCGCAACGAGAGTACGCCGGAGATTGGTTTGGCCTCGTGCGGCGTCTCATCGAATGCAAGCGTACCGAGAATCTCCGCGGAGCCTAAATACGCGCGGACGTGATTTCTCCGGCGCAAGAGCGGCAACGCGCTTTCGAGCGGCGTGAACGTGACCTCGAATTGCCGCAGCACGTCGAACTCCGGACTCGCAAGCACTTCGCCGCGCTCGATGTCCGCAACGTCGATCTGTGGCAGATTGGCGGCGACGCGCGAGCCACCGCGCACCTCTTCTTGCTTCTGACCGAAAACGTGTAAGCTGCGAATGCGAACGTCGCGTTCACTCGGCTGTAAACGCAGCGTGTCGCCAACCTTCAGCGTCCCTTGCATCAGCGTTCCGGTGACGATCGTGCCGTGACCCGAGAGCGCAAAGACGCGATCGATCGGCAAGAAGGCCGGCGCATCCGGTTTGCGCGCGGGCAGTGCAGCGAGCGCTTCGTGAATCGCTGCGCGCAGCTCGTCCATGCCTTCGCCCGAAAGCGTCGAGACGGCGTATGCGGGCGCGCCCTCGGCGACGGTACCGCGCAGCGCTTCGCGCGTCAGCTCTTCGGCAAATCCAAGCTCGTCGGCGTCGACGAGATCGCGCTTGGTGAGCACGAGCAGCGTCTTGCGCACGTTGAGATACGTGAGAATCGCGAGATGCTCGTGCGTTTGCGGACGCGGACCTTCGTTCGCCGCAACGACCAGCAAGAGAATCTCCATGCCCGCAGCGCCTGCGAGCATGTTGTGCAAGAAACGTTCGTGGCCGGGGACGTCGACGATTCCGGCTTCGACGCCGTCATCGTAACGAAGATGCGCAAAGCCAAGATCGAGCGTCATGCCACGCAGCTGTTCTTCGCGCCAGCGGTCGGGATCGGTTCCCGTGAGCGCGCGGACGAGCGCAGACTTTCCGTGATCGACGTGACCCGCCGTCCCGAGGATGTGCATGATTCGCTTGGGTTACGACGTGCGGCTGCGCTCCACTGCTGCGATGACGGCTTCGTCGCTCTGCGCGGGAATCGTGCGCAGGTCGATCAAGTAGCGGTCCGCCTCGGTACGTCCGACCAGCGAGGGCGTTCCCGTGCGCGCACGCCGTGCAAACTCATCGAGCTTCGGCGGTGCGAGCTCGAGTGCAACGGACGGAATCGTCATCCCCGGCAGCGAGCCGCCGCCCACGTACGATTCCGCGTCGACGGCGCGCGGCTGCAAGGACGCATCGACACGCTTTGCAAGCGCGCTGGCGCGCGCGCGCAGATCATCGAGCGTCGCTGCGAGCATTCCGTAGATCGGGACGCGCGTGACGCTTTGCGGCGAGAGATACAGGCGCAGCGTCGCGCCGAGTGCGGCGAGCGTCGCTTTGTCGACGCGCAACGCGCGCATCAACGGATCGGCGCGCAAACGTGCGATCAGCGCGCTGCGGCCGACGATGATGCCCGGCTTGCGGCCCGCCAAGCAGCTTGTCGCCGGAAAATGCCACGAGCGCGCAGCCGTCGCGAATTGCTTCGGAAACGGTCCGCTCGTGCGCGAGACCAAAAACGTGCAAATCGACGAGCGCACCGCTGCCGAGATCTTCGACGACCGGAACGCCGACGCGCCGGCCCAGAATCGCAAGCTCGTCGACCGCGACGTCTTCGACGAAGCCTTCGATGCGATAATTCGAAGCGTGCGAACGCAAGAACATCGCGGTTCGCGGCGAGATCGCGTGCTCGTAGTCGGAAAGCCGCACGCGGTTGGTCGTGCCGACTTCGACGAGCGTCGCGCCGCTGCGCTCGAGAACGTCCGGAAGGCGGAAACCGCCGCCGATCTCGACCAGCTGATTGCGGGCCACGATCACTTCGCGTCCGGCCGCGAGCGTCTGCAAGATCAGCAGCATCGCAGCTGCACAGTTATTGACGACGAGTCCGTCCTCGGCGCCCGTCGTTTCACGAATCAAATTGCGCGCGCGCGCATAGCGCGAACCGCGTTCACCACTCTCGAGATCGAACTCGAGATTGCTGTAGCCGCCGGCGATCTGCGCGATCGCTTCGAGCGCTTCCGGCGCGAGCGGAGCGCGGCCGAGATTGGTATGCAGAACGATGCCCGTTCCGTTCAGAACGGGGACCAGTCCCTCGGATTCATGGTGCGCAAGCATCCGCGCGACCGCGTCACGAATAGCGTCGTACGACGGCGCGCGATCTTCACGCAGCGCGAGCGTTCGCATCGAATCGAGCTCGCGCTCGATCGCACGCTTCACCGTTCCTGCACCCAGCGACACCGCGTATCGCGCGAGCAGCGGATCCGCGGTCAGTCGATGGACGGCCGGCAGCGCGCGCGCTGCGGTCGAGTTACGCGGCGACGGCGTGCTTCGCGATCATCGATGTGATCGCGTTTTCGGGCACGTAACCGACGATCCGGTCAACAACTTCCCCGCCCTTGAAGAGAATCAGGCACGGAATGCCGGAGACGTGATACTGACCCGCGAGCGACGGATTCTCGTCCGTGTTGAGCTTTACGAACTTCACGGAGGCCGTCTTCTCTGCGACCTTCTCGACGATCGGGCTTAGCATTCGACAAGGCCCACACCACGGTGCCCAAAAGTCGACCAAAACGGGCTTGTCGGAATCGAGCACCTCGGTTTGAAACGTGCTCTGTGTTACGTCGGAAAGCGCACTCATCGTTGCCAGAAAACCTCCGTCAGTCCCAACCCCCTTCGCCGCGGGCCGGTTGCGAGGCACCCGAGGGCACCCTAGGCGACGACGGCGTGCGCGGGCGTGCGTGCGATGATCATCCGGCGGCGCATGAATGGTGCGCCTTCGCGCGGGATGTCGGTCGGAATCGCAAACTCGTCGAGCACGGCGCGCACGCGTTGCAAACGCGAATCGGCGCGGACGTCGAGGCCGTCGCGACGATGCGATGCGATCATCGCTCCAAGATCGCACAAGCCTGCCCATTGTGTCGATTCGAGTCGCTCCAAGCGCACCACGATCGTTGCGCAATTCGTTTGATCCAGCGTCCGAATGCTGCGATCGAGCATCTTACTCATCGTCGAATCGAGTTCACCGACGAGATCTATAAGAACGATCTCGCGTCGAGCTTGCGTCTTCACGAGACCACCTTACGCCTCGTCTCTCCGAATTGCCTGAGACGAACTGGCCGCCGAGCAAGCGCCCCAATGCAGGCGGTCCCAGAAACCTCCCAGGTCGAGGGGTGATACTCAGGCCATGGATCCGGAGTCTGCCCGGATAGCTGTCGTCGACGACGAGCGCAATGTCCGGGAACTGCTGGAAGTCGGTCTCACGCAAGAAGGGTACGCTGTTCGCACTGCAGCCGATGGGCAACAAGCTCTCGCGCTCATTCGTGAATGGCCGCCGGACGTTATTGTCTTGGACGTGATGATGCCCAAGGTCGATGGCATCGCACTTTTGCCGATGGTGCGCAAGCTGACGGAAGTTCCCGTCATCATGCTGAGCGCCAAAGGCGAAGTCGCCGATCGCATCGAGGGCCTGCGCAGCGGCGCCGATGACTATCTGGCCAAACCATTCGAATTTGCCGAGCTGCTCGCGCGCCTCGAGACGGCGTTGCGGCGGCCGCGGCTTGCAAAGCCCCACACGCTTCGTTTCGCCGATCTCACTGTCGATCTCGACGCGCGCCGCGTCATGCGCGACAACCGCCGAATCGATCTTTCGATGCGCGAGTACGATCTGCTCGTTGCGTTGGTCCGTTCGCCCAACCGCGTGTTTACGCGTGAGCAGCTCCTCGACATGGTTTGGGGCAGTGACCGCGAAGTCGGCACAGGAACTGTTGAGACGTACATCTCGTACCTTCGGGCGAAAATCGACACGCCACCGCGTAAGAAGTTGATTCACACGGTTCGCGGCGTCGGATACGTCTTGCGCGAGGAGTAATGCTCCAGACCCTGCGCGGTCGCATCACGATTTCCTACGTCGCGTTCGTGATGGTGTTTTTTCTGCTCGTAGCTGCGGTGCTCGCGCGCGAAGCCGTCATGTTTTACACGCGAACGACGAATGACGCGATCGCGGCGGCGGGCAACCAAATTCGTCAGATCGCCGCGAAGAACCCCAACGCGTCGTTCGCTTCGCTTGCCGGCGACGTGCACGCCATGGTCGAGCGCCCGGGTCTGCGCATCGGCGGATTCGAGCATCCCGCCGGCGTGAACGTGGGCCGCCCACCCCTGCATTTCGGAACGACGCATGCCCGCGCCGTTTATGTCCCGCTTTCGCAACAACCGCCGCCACCGCCGCCTCCGACGGCGATCGCATGTCGGGCGGAAACCGGACGATTTTCTCGATCACGAATCTGATCGGCATTCATCCGGCGCGCATCGACACCAAAACGGCGACGTTCTTCGTCAGCTCGGATCCCGACGGTTTCCGTTCGGTGCTCACCTCGTACGCAATGATCGCGCTCGGCGGCTTAATCGTATGCGGGGTGATCGGACTCTTGATCGGACGCTATCTCGCGGATCAAGCGCTCAGCGCCGATGATCGCGGTGACCGGTGCCCTGCAGCGGTTTGCAGCCGGTGATTTCGCGCCGCAGCGCATCGACACGCAAGATCGCTCGGAAGTCGGCGAGCTTGCACGTGCCTTCAACGGCGCCGCCTCGCAAGTCACCGCCGCGTTCGACGAACGCCGCCGCGTCGAGGAGTACATTCGTCAGTTCGTCGCCGATGCGAGTCACGAGTTGCGCACGCCGCTGACCGTCATTCGCGGCTATCTCGACGTTCTCAAGCGTGGTGCGTTCGCCGATCCGGTCAAACGGGACCGCGCGTTTGCAACGCTCGATACGGAAAGCGCGCGAATGCGCGCGCTGATCGACAAGCTAGTCGTACTGGCGCGCCTCGAACGTCCCCAAGCCTTCGCGAGCTCGCACGCGTCGACGTCGCGGCCGTTGCGCGCAATCTGGCCGAAGCCGTCCGCGACGTACCCGGACATCCGCCCGTCGTGCTCGCACTCGACGACGGCGCTCACGTGCTCGCCGAAGAATCCGAGCTGCACGAAGCGCTTGCAAATCTCTTGGACAACGCCCGCAAGTACGGGGCCGGCGCGCCAATCGAAATTCAGGTTCGACGCGAAGGCTCGTTCGTGATCGCGCGCGTCGATCGACGCCGGCCCGGGCATTCCGGACGACGAGCAATCGCACATCTTCGATCGTTTCTTTCGCGGCGCGACGCGCGGCGAGATCGAAGGCTCGGGGCTCGGACTCGCAATCGCCGTGCACGCGGTTAATCGCGCGCACGGTACGCTTCGACTCATCGAAAGCCGCCCGGGGCGGACGGTTTTCGAGATCAAGCTGCCGGTCGCGCCGCAGTTGCGCGAAGAAGCGCTAGTCTAGTCTTTTTCTAGTCTTCTCTTTTTCTAGTCTCATCCGCCGGCAGTGCTGCCGCTTGTTGCGCGAGCACCGGTGCAGGCTCGCCCGTAATCTCCGCAATCTCTTTGCTTTGCTGCGTGAGATTCGCGACCGCGAGGACTTCGTCGCCTTCGGCAAGACGCACGAGCCGAACGCCCTTCGTCGAGCGGCCGGCGCGCCGAATCTGCGAGACCGGAATACGCGTGACATTGTTGGCGCTCGTGATGATCAGCAGCTCGTCGCTTTCGCGTACCAGAATCTGATCGACGACGTTGCCGATCGCGCGCTCGCGCGCAAAGGCTTTGACGCCTTTGCCGCCGCGTGACGTATGACGGTACTCGTCGATCGGCGTACGTTTGCCGAAGCCGTGCGAGGTGACGATCAGAACTTCGCGCCGATCGTCTTCGAGCACGTCCATAGCCATGATTTCATCGCCCGGCGAAAGCGTCATCGCCTTGACGCCGCGCGCCGGTCGGCCCATCGCGCGCACATCGGTTTCATTGAAATGGACGGCCATGCCGCCGCTGCTGGCAAGTATGATGTCGCGCTTGCCGTCGGAGAGATCGACTGCGAGCAGCTCGTCGTCCTCGTCGAGATTGATTGCGATCAAGCCGCTGCGCCGGACGTTTGCGAAATCTTCGAGCCGCGTCTTCTTGATGACGCCGTGCCGCGTCACCATGACGAGATACTTGTCGTCGTCGAAGGCGCGCACGGGCAGGACCGCGGTCGCGACTTCGCCAGGCGGTAGCGTAAGCAGGTTGACGAGATTCGTGCCGCGAGCTTGGCGCGACGTTTCGGGTACTTCGTAGGCTTTCAAGCGGAAAACGCGGCCCTTGTTCGTGAAGAACAATACCGTCTCGTGCGTGTTCGCGATGAAGAAATTGCGAACGACGTCCTCGGTCTTGAGGTTGCCGATTCCCATCACGCCGCGGCCGCCGCGATTTTGCTGGCGGAACGTGTCGACCGAAACGCGCTTGATGTATCCGCCGGCCGTCACGGTGATGACGACGGGAACGTTGGCGATGATGTCTTCGATCGAGACTTCGCCCTCGGCCGCTACGATTTGCGTACGGCGCGGATCGGCGAAACGCTTCTTGACGTCCTCGGCTTCGCTCTTGACCATCGCGTCGATGCGCTTGGGCTTGGCGAGAATGTCTTTGTAGTCGGCGATTTTCTTCTTGAGCTCGTTGTACTCGTCTTCGATCTTCTGACGCTCGAGGCCGGTGAGCGTGCGCAAACGCATGTCGACGATCGCGTTGGCCTGGATCTCGGTGAGCTTGAAGCGATCCATGAGGCTCGCGCGTGCGACCTCGACCGTCTGACTGCCGCGAATGATCTTGATGACTTCGTCGATGTGGTCGAGCGCAATCCGGAAACCTTCGAGCAGATGCGCGCGCTCTTCGGCCTTGCTTGCAGATCGTATTCGGTCCGCCGGCGAACGACGATGCGACGGTGCGAGATGAAGTGCGTCAGCATCTCCGCCAGCGAAAGCACTACCGGTTCGAGCGTCGTCTGGCCGCTCTCGGTTTGCGCCGGCACCAACGCCAGCATGTTGAAGCCGAAGCTCGTCTGCAGCGGCGTGTGCTTGTAGAGCTGATTCAAAACGACGTTCGGCGTCGCGTTGCGCGCAAGCTCGACTGCGACTCGAATGCCTTTGCGATTGCTCTCGTCGTGACAGGCGGTGATGCCCGCAATGCGCTTGTCGGAATACGCTTCCGCGATTGCCTCGACGATGCGGGATTTCGTAACTTGGTACGGCACTTCGGTGATGATGATCTTGTACTTGCCGCGCTCTTCGACGATCTCGGCTTTTCCGCGAATGACAACGGAGCCGCGGCCGGTTTTGTAGGCTTCGCGAATCCCTTCGCGGCCCATGATCACGCCGGCGGTCGGAAAATCCGGTCCTTGAACGATGGCGTGAAGCTCTTCGATCGGTTGCCGTCGGATTCTCGAGCAAGAGCGCGATCGCATCACAGATTTCGCCGACATTGTGCGGCGGAATGTTCGTCGCCATGCCGACGGCGATGCCGCTTGATCCGTTGACGAGCAGATTCGGAAGACGCGAGGGAAGAACGGTCGGTTCCGTCGTTTGGTTGTCGAAATTCGGGATGAAATCGACGGTCTCGCGATCGATCTCGGCGAGCATCTCCAGCGCCGCACGCGCGAGACGCGCTTCCGTATAACGATAGGCAGCCGGCGGGTCACCGTCGATCGAACCGAAATTTCCGTGACCGTCGACGAGCGGATAACGCAGCGTGAAATCTTGCGCCATGCGCACGAGCGCGTCGTAAACCGACGAGTCGCCGTGCGGATGGTACGATTTGAGCACCTCGCCGACGATACCGGCGCACTTGCGATGCTGCTTTTCCGGTGTGAAGCCCATCTCGCGCATCGCGTACAGGATGCGGCGCTGAACAGGCTTGAGACCATCGCGCACGTCCGGAAGCGCACGCGATGCGATAACCGACATGGCGTAGGCGAGGTAGGATCGCTCCATCTCGTCCTTGACCATGACGGTCGAAATACGCTCGTTTTCTATTTGCTAATTACTCCCAGCTGATCGAACCCCTCAGTCGCCGAGGGGGATGCCGTCTTCATCGGTCGCGACGTCGAGCTCGTCTTTGAACGAGAGCGGCGGTTCCGGAGCGGCAAGCGAGAAATCATCGAAGGCGGGCTACTTCGGGCGGCGGCGCTGCTTCGGTCTGTCGCGTTCGGATTCAAGATCCCAATTCAGCTCGGCGGCTTCGGCCGACTTCTGCTGCTAGCGGCGAAAGCTCAGAACGCGATTGCAGATTCAGCATGCCATGCTCGAGCTTCGATTTTGCTTCCGCCGCACGCGCACGAACGGCGGCGAGGCTCGCTTCGACCTTGCTTTCGAGGTCGGCAAGCGCCTGGGTGACTTGATCGTTCGTGCTCATTCTAGCGGCGCTCAGTTCGTAAGCCCTTCGTGTGGTTTTACAACCCTACCGAAGAAGAGTCCAACGATTCCACCGAGCAGACCGCCTGCTAAAGCCACCATAAGAAGTTCCCCGCCGAATGCCCCAATGCGCCCAAACGAAAAAACGCGAACGGTCGCGATGAAGCCTTCGATGAAAGCTGCCAAAACCGAGCACACCGCGCCGGAGATAATGCCAACTACGATGTCGCCCAGCCGCCAATACACCTTGGATGCGTTCCCCGCACGTCTTACGGTTTCTTCCCTGCAGGCGATGCGCGAGCTGGCTGCCGAGCTCGCGCGTCACGTTCGCCCAGGCGACGTCATCGCTGTCGAGGGGGCGCTCGGCAGCGGTAAGACGGCTTTTGTCGGCGGTCTCGCTGAAGCGCTCGTCGGCGGCGACCCGGTCACGAGTCCGACCTTCACGTTCTGGCATCGCTACGGCAACGGCGAGGTCGAAGCTCGAACACCTCGATCTCTATCGCGTCGAGGACGAAGCCGACTTGGCTGAGCTCGGACTCGAGGAAGCCTTCTCATCTGCGTTCGATCACCGTCGTCGAATGGCCAGACCGCGCTCCGAGTTTGGTCGGAACCGCGAAATGGCGCGTGCAGATCAGCGGAAGCGGCGACTCCCCACGCGAGGTCACGATTCGCGCGGGTGCATGAACCGATCTTGGCGCTCGAAGGCGCGCTCGAATCCTTTTCGGTCGCACTCTTGCGCGACGGCGAGATCGAAGCGGAGTCGCTCTCGAAGCAAGCGGCGCTCGAAGACGGCCTGCGTTTGGTGCGCGCGCGGCTTGAAGCGGGAAAGCTTCGTCTCGGCGACCTCGGCGGAATCGCCGTCGGAACGGGCCCGGGCGGATTCACCGGATTGCGCATCACGATCGCATTTGCGAAATCGCTCGCGTTCGGTGCGAAGCTCCCGCTAACGGGCGTCTCTTCCTTCGATATATTGGATGCCGGCGCAGCCGCGGAATCGCGACTGCCTCGCGTAACCGTCGTGTACGGCCGGCCCGGAATCGCGTGCATGCGCCGCACGGCGCACAGCGGGACGCACGTCGCATGCGGTCCGATCGCGGCGACGCTCGCGCGGGTCACCTCCGAAGGTGAAGAAATCGCAATAATCGGCGCGACGGAGGACGTGCAGAGCGCGGCTCTCGAACGCGTTCTGTCCGTGCATCTCATCCCGGTTGGTACCGAGCTCCCCGCTGCGACCCTCGCCCGCATCGCGCGCATGCGTTCACCTGCGGCAAGCGTTCATGAGGTCGCACCCGATTACGGCGAGCTCCCCGCGGTGAAACAACGGTAATGTGTTACGAGCCCCCTCGGGGAATGTAAACGTTATCGCAATGATGATGGGCTCGAAAGTTGGGGCCCATGCGAAGCATGGGGGGCGCGCAGCCTGGGGCGGAGCGCCTTTAAATGAAGCTGATTGGACAACGCCTGCAGATCGAGCCGATGCGCGCGGAAGACGTCACCGCGGTGCTGCAGATCGAATCCGTCTCGTTTACGACGGCGTGGCCCGCGAATGCGTTTTCGAACGAACTGAGCGAAAACAAGCTCGCGCATTATTTCGTCGGACGCATCGATGGGAAGATCGTTGCGTACGGCGGCATCTGGGTGATTCTCGAAGATTCGCACATCACGACGATCGCCGTCGAACCCGAGCATCGCGGCCGCGGTCTGGGCGAGCAGATGTTGATTCATCTTGCTCGATGAGGCGATGGAGCGCGGCGCGTCATGGATCACGCTCGAAGTTCGTGAAAGCAACGACGTCGCGCAGCGGCTCTATCGCAAGTACGGCTTCACCAACGTGAGCATCCGGCGTGCGTATTACAGCGACAACAACGAAAACGCCGTCGTCATGTGGGCCGGAAATCTTCGCGGCGAGCTGTATCGTAACCGTCTGCGCGCGTTGCGCGCGGCACTGTACGGGTGAGACGGGCGACGGCGCTCGCAACCATTACCGGCCTTCGCGCTGGCATCCCGCGTTGCGGCCGAAGCCCAACAACGCCGGGCGACGAGATGCTCGGTCGCGGCATTTCCAGCGTCGTCGATGCACTCGGCATGCCGCAAGACGTCGAATCGCTCGATAGCGGTCACACCTGGGTGTTGGCACACGCCGCGCGCCGATTTGCGCCTCATCACTGATGACGCGATGAACGTCAAAGGCGATCGACGATCGTCCGCTAGCGCCGGGCGAACGGCTCGCAGACGTCGAGCTCTTCGGCTACACGAAAGCGCGCGCCGACGCGGAACTAGGCACCGCCGATCTCTCGGGGCCGGATTTTCGCACCTACAATCTCGGCGACGGACACGTTCTCGATCTGTTCTTCGATGAGGCGGGAAAATTGACGCACGCCGTGCTCGGCGATCGCGGGTACGTCGCGCGCTTGGGACTCGTCCCGGCCGATCGCGACATGCTGCGCATGCTGCAATACACCGCGCCGAAGATTCGTCGCACGCCGGCGCCGCTCGCCGTAGCCGCCGATGACGGTCGTGCGTTGCGAGGTCGGCAAAGACGGGCGCGCCCTTGCGGTTTCCGTCGTCGTCAGCTCGCACAATCCGCCTTCGACGACGAGCGCGCATCGCGCTTCGCGCGCAAAACGTCGTGGACGCCGGCAAAACTCGACAACGTTCCCGTGAAATCGATCGCGTTCTGGATGGTGCGATGACCGGCGTCGAGTTCGTCCGGCTCGGCAAACGCGTGCACGCGCACATCGGGCAGCAGCATCGCTACGCGCACACGCTGCGCGTCGCACGCTTGGCCGTTGCAGCTTGCGCGGCGATATGGCGAAGACGTCGAGCGCGCGCTGCTTGCCGGAATGCTGCACGATCTCGCGCGGCTGTACACGCGATGAACGCTTGCTCGACGAATCGCGCGCGCGCGGACTTTCGATCAGCGCGTTCGAGGACGCGCATCCGCGCGTTTTGCACGCGCGTCTCGGCGCCGAGCTCGCAAAGGAGAACTTTGGAGTCGACGACGAGCGGATTCTTTCGGCTATCCGCTCTCACACGCTCGGCGCGGGATCGATGAATACGCTCGATGCGATCGTATACTTGGCGGACTCGCTCGAACCCGGGCCGCGATTTCGAGGAACGCGCCGAGCTCGAACGGCTGTCGTTCCGGGATCTGAACGCGGCGATGCGCGAGACGCTTTTGTCCACGACCGCTTTTCACGGCGCATCCGGAAAATCGATCGCGCCGGAAACTGCCGCCGCCATCGAACTGTTTTCACCAAAGGAGAAGAAAACTGCCTGAATTGATCGATATCGTGCGGGCTGCCGCAGAGGATAAGAAAGGCGAGGACATCACCGTCCTGGATTTGGACGGGCGAACGATCGTCGCCGATACGTTTTTGATCGTCACGGGTCGCTCGAACGTCCAAACACGCGCGATTGCCGACGCGATCATCGAGCAGGCGAAGGCGTCAGGGTTCGGCGTTGCGCGCACCGAGGGCTATGCCGACGGCAACTGGATTCTGATCGACCTCGGGCCGGTCGTCGCGCACGTTTTCACGCCCGAGAGCCGCGCATTCTACAACCTCGAGCGGCTGTGGGGGCCGGGCGCCCGAGCCGGCCCGCGCCATCGAATCCTAGTGCCCGGCTATGAGACGCGCAGCCGGCGGGCGTTCCGCCAAGCGCTCATCCGAATCGGGCATTTGGGTGTTCCTCTTACTCTTCGTTGCAAGCATTGTCGGCGTCGCCATCGTAACGGTTCGAGCACGCTGAAACTCCGCCGGATAGGCGGGGGTATCAGCAGCCGGAGACCTCGAGAATGAAGATTTTGACTGCTCTGGGCACGGCGCTCGTCGTCCTTGCCCTCAACCTGACGCCTGCGGGCGCACGCGACCAATACGTCGTCGACAACGCGCATTTGTTCTCGGCGCAGGCAGTCCAAGCGACGAACACGCGAATCAACGATTTTGCCGCGACGACCGGCAAAGAGATTTTCGTCTATACGACGCCGTCGCTCGACGGTGCCACCGTCGACAGCGCTGCTGAACGCGTCTTCGCGCAGCAGCAAGTCAACGGCGTCATGATCTTCATTTCGAAAGATCCGAAGAAGATCGGCGTATATCCGGATCGCGCATCGCACACGTTTTTCCCCGCGGAAACGACGTCGTCGATTCGCGCAGCGATCGTCGCCAGCTTCAATGCGGGTAATTTCGACGAGGGCTTACAGAACGGCGTGTCGCTGACGATGAGCTTGTATCGCAGCCACCTGCCGGCACGCACGTCGTACAATCCGAACGCGCAAGTCGTTCGGCATCAAGCCGGAGGCTTTAGTATGGGCTGGATATTCTTCTTCTTGATCATCGTCGTCGCGTTTTTGGTGCTGCGTGCGCTCTTCCGCGCACTTTTCGCACCGCGTGTCGCCGGTCCGACGAGCGGCCCTTACCAATGAATCCCGGCGGTCCGATGGGCTATGGCGGCGGACCCGGCTATGGATATGGCGGTCCCGGTTGGTCGGCATGGGTGGCGGCGGTTTCTGGAGCGGCCTGCTCGGCGGCCTCGGAGGCGCTTGGCTCGGCAACGAGATCTTCGGCCAGCACAACATCGGCGGTAATTTCGGCGGCGCCGGATTCGGCGGCACCGATCCCGGCGTCGGCGGTGCCGATCAGTCCGGATTCCAATCCGATCCCGGCCAAATCGACATGGGCAACTCCAGCTCTGGTGACTGGGGCGGCGGTGGCGGCGATAGCGGCGGCTGGGGCGGCGGAGACGGTGGCGGCTTCGGCGGTGGTGGTGGCGATGGCGGCGGCGGCTGGTAACCAACTCGATTAAGAGTTTGTTGAAAAGCTAGGCTCTCAGCACGGTTTAAGCCCCACGCCCTAGGATACTGCAGCATGGTTAGCGTCCGCCAAGTCAGACGGCGACTCGTTTCAACGTTTCTAACGGCGGTTGATATTTTGCTGCGCTCGGCCGTGCACGCCAAGTCGGGACCGCATCGATCGTCAGCGATCCGCTGACGGCGCAGGACGTCGTTTCGAATTTGTCTGCACGCAATGCGACGCTCTCGACGTTCCAAGCGCACGTCGATATCCGGCTGCACACCGGGATTCCGTTCCTCAATCCCACCTTCGAAGGGATGACGTATTTCAAGCAGCCCGACCGTCACGAGGTCATCTTCACGAAGTCGCCCTCCTACGCGAAGGGCTTCGAGCAGCTTTACAGCGACGTGAGCGATCCGGCCGTTTGGGACAAGAAATTCATCTGCACGATCGACGGCGAGCAAGACTACAACGGCAGGAAAGACATCGCGCTGCGCCTCGTCGAGCGCGTGCGCGGCTCGATCGATCACGAGACGGTACTCGTCGATCCGCGTCATTGGGTGATCGATCAGATCGTTTACTACTATTACAGCGGCGGGCGAATTACGGTCGACAAGGTCTACGACTACGAAGACGGATTTGCCGTGCTTTCAGAGGAGCACGCGTTGATCGCGATGCCACCGTTCCCGCACGCACGCGCCGACGCGCACTACACGCAATACAAGATCAACGTCGCGATCGACGATTCGGTCTTCACGGAAAAAGCCACCAAACACATCGGCGTAGATTCCGACCGCGCGCTAGTGGAAGTCTGGCCGCAGTCTCAGACACGACGACTGGCATGACACGCAACTGACGCTGCAGCTGTGGACGCAGATCGTCGGCAAGATTCGCCTGCGGCAACAACCGCTGGTCAATCACTGGTGGAACGTCACGCTTGTACGTCACGTCCAGCGGACTTACGACCTCGATCATGCCGTACAGCGAAGGGCGCGACTTCGAGATCACGTTTGATTTCGAGAAGCACGTGCTTGCACATTCACGATTGTGACGGCGGATCGCGCAGGGTCGCGCTCGAGCCGATGAGCGTCGCCGAGTTTTACCGGCGCGTCATGGCCGAGCTCGATGCGCTCGGGATGCCCGTCCGCATCAACATGAAGCCGAACGAAGTCGCCGACCCGATTCCGTTCGATCAAGATACGCAGCACGCGTCATACGACAAAGAATACGCTGCGCGGTTTTGGCGCGTGCTCTTGCAAGCCGATCGGCTTGTGCAAAACATTTCGCGCGAATTTTCTCGGTAAGGCGAGTCCCGTGCACTTCTTCTGGGGCAGTTTCGATCTCGCGGAGACGCGCTTCTCCGGACGCACCGCGCCGCCACATCCCGGCGGAATCCCGAATCTTCCGGATTGGGTGACGCGCGAAGCATACTCGCGCGAAGAGCACAGCGTTGGATTCTGGCCCGGTATGCCCGGACTCGATGCGCTTTTCTACGCATACGCATATCCCGAACCCGCGGGTTTTGCGCAGGCGAAGATCAAACCCGGCGCCGCGTCGTGGAATCCGAACCTCAAAGAATTCGTCCTGCCGTACGAAGCCGTGCGCACGTCGAGCGATCCCGATCGCGCCGTGCTCGATTTCTTTGAATCGACGTACGCCGCTGCAGCCGATCTCGGGAAATGGGATCGCGCCGCTCTGGAACGTTAAACCGTGGGTCCTGACGTTGCAATGCAATATGCGTTTACCGTATACTTCGTATTCCAACGGTGGGTGTTCTTCGAAAGCGAGTGGACGCTACGAACACAGAGGCTTCACACAACGGCCGGCACGGACGGGTCGATCACCTCAGCCAGCTGGCTTACGAGCGCGTACGATCGATGATTACTGAGGGCCAATACCCGCCGAGCGTCGTCATTCGCGAGATCGATCTCGTCCGGAATTTCAGATGAGCAGAACGCCGGTGCGCGAGGCATTGCATCGTCTCGAAGGCGAGGGCTTGATCCGGCGAGTGACGCGCCGGCGGTTACGTCGCGTTCGAGCTCGGCCGCAAAGAGCTCGTCGACATTTATCAGGTGCGCGAAGTGCTGGTCGGACTCGCGGCGAGTCTTGCAGCACAAGCCAGAACACGAATCGACATCGCGCATCTCGAGGAAGAAAACGAGGCAATCGATCGCGCCTGTGCGCTTGGTGAAAGCGAAGATGCCGACAACCGAGTGCGCTCGTTCTATCATGCACTTGCTGCAGCGAGTGGAAACGACATACTTGCGCAAGACGCTCGATCGTCTCACCGATCTTTTCCGTTATCGCGCGCTCTCCGTCACGCACCCGGATCGGCGCGATCAGCTTTCCGCCCGTCATCGCAGTCTTGATCGACGCGATCGCGAAACAAGACGTCGCTCGCGCCGAGCGAGTCGGCCGCGAACTCGTCTCGACGTCGCTCGAGATTCGTCTTTTGGAGCCCGCGCCGACGCGCCGGCTCAACTGAGATTAGTTTAGCGCGACTTCGAACAGACCCGCGGCGCCTTGGCCGCCACCGACGCACATCGTGACGACGACGTATTTCGCTTTGCGCCGTTTGCCTTCGATCAGCGCGTGCATCGACGAGGCGCGTTCCGCTGACGCCGTACGGATGACCGACGGCGATTGCGCCGCCGTCGACGTTGAAGAGCTCGTTCGGCATGCCGAGCTTGTCGCGGCAGTAAAGCGCTTGTACGGCAAAGGCTTCGTTCAACTCCCACAAACCGATATCGTCGATCTTTAGATTGTGGCGTTTTGAGCAGTTCCGGCACCGCGAAGATCGGGACCGATTCCCATCTCGCCGGGATCGCATCCGACGACGACCATGCCGCGATAGAAGCCGAGCGGCTGCAGATTGCGTTTCTCCGCAAGCTTCGCGTCCATCACGACAACGGCGGCGGCTCCGTCAGAGAGCTGCGATGAGTTGCCGGCCGTGATCGTCGACTTCGGATCGATCACGCCTTTGAGCGCGGCAAGCCCCTCGAGCGTCGTATCGGCGCGATTGCCTTCGTCTTTCTTGAGAAAAGCGCGCTCTTCGCGGAACGTTTCGTTGTCTTTGTCTTCGATGAACTTCCACGTTTCGAGCGGAACGATCTCGTGCATCGAATCGCCCGGCGGCTTGCGCCGCGGCCGTGCGCTGCTGGCTCTGCAGCGAAAACTCGTCCTGCTGTTCGCGCGAGATCTTGTAGTGCTTCGCGACGTTGTCGGCGGTCTGCAGCATCGGCATGTAGATGTCGGGATCGTGCCGCAGGATCCACTCTTCGGTGAAATTGGAGCGATCCAGATTGTTCTGTACGAGGCTGATCGACTCGCAGCCGCCGGCGACCATCACCTGCGCGCCGTCGACGATGACGCGCTGCGACGCCGACAGAGACCGATTGCAAACCCGAGGCACAGTAGCGGTTGATCGTCGTCCCTGCGGTCTTGAGCGGTAAGACCTGCGCGCAATGCCGCGACACGGCCGAGGTTGTGGCCGGTCGCGCCTTCAGGAAGCCCGACCCCAAGCACGACGTCCTCGACTTCGGCCGGGATCGACCTTCGCGCGCTCGACAGCGTGCTTGATGACGTGGCCCGCCATCGTTGCGCCGTGTGTTTGATTGAACGCGCCGCGGAATGCACGCCCGATCGGCGTACGCGCTGCCGAAACGATCGCAGCTTCACGCATGAGCAAGCTCCTTTGCAGCTGAACGATGGTCGGCTAGCTTGCCGCCGCTTTGCGCGAGCTCCGCAAGCAATGGTGACGCTTCCCATCCGAAGCTCTTGATGTCGGCATAGACGTTTGCGATGCCGATTTGATCCGCGTACCACATCGGTCCGCCCGTGTGCGGCGGAAAACCATAGCCGTAGATGTACACGATGTCTTCATCGCCGGCGCGCAGCGCGATGCCGGTGCGCAGCAATTCTGCGCCGACGTTGACCAGCGCGTAGACGAGCCGTTTGACGATCTCTTCGTCGCTGACGTGACGCGGCGCGATACCGGCGGTCTTCGCTTCTTCCGCGAAGAGCTTCTCGACCTCGGGATCCGGAATCGGCTCGCGCTGGCCCTTCTCGTATTTGTAGATGCCGGCGCTAGTTTTCTGACCGTAGCGTCCGAGCTGATAGAGACGATCGATGATGTTGGTGCGTCGCCCGACCGCATCTTTGCGATCTTGCTGAATGCGCCAGAACACGTCGATCCCCGAAAGATCAAACGTCGCGAACGGTCCCATCGCCATGCCGAAGTCTTTCATCACCTTGTCGACGCGATGCGGCGCGACGCCCTCTTCGGCAAGCGCGATCGCTTCACGCGAGTAGTCGAAGAACATCCGGTTGCCGATGAATCCGAACGCATTGCCGGAAAGCACGCTGACTTTGCGCAGCTTCTTGCCGAGCGCCATCGCCGTCGTGATCGTTTGCGGCGACGCCGTCTTGCCGCGCACGATCTCGAGCAGCTTCATGATATTGGCCGGCGCGAAGAAGTGCGTGCCGATGACGCTCTGCCGGGCCGCTTCGTTTGCGCCGCCATCGCATCGATATCGAGCGTCGAAGTATTGCTTGCCAGAATCGCACCCGGTTTTGCGATGCCATCGAGCTTCGTGAAGACTTCCTTCTTCACGTCCATGTTTTCGAAGACGGCCTCGACGACGATGTCGGCGTCTTTTACTGCCGCAAGATCGCGCTCGAACGCGATCGACTGACCGCGCTTCCAGGCTTCTTCCTGCGTCATGCGGCCGCGCTGCACTTGATACGAATACGTGCCGAACACGATTTGCCGGCTGCGCTCGATTTGTTCGTCCTTCGGCTCGACGACCGTTACCGGAATGCCGGCGCTCGCGAACGTGATCGCGATGCCCGTTCCCATCGTGCCTCCGCCGATAACGGCCGCCGTCTTGATCTCGAGCGGTTGGCTCGGTTCGAGTCCTGGAATCTTCCCAAGCTCGCGCTCCGCAAAGAAGACGTGCATCAACGCGTGCGCCGGCGCCGAGCGAACCAGCTCGTCGAAAATACCGGAACTCGCGCGCGAGCCCGCGCTGGAATTCGAACTCGAGCGAGGCTTCGACCGCGTCGACAAGCTTGTGCGCAGCGAATCCACCGCGATCTTCCGGTGGCACCATCTTGTGCGCTTGCGCGACCGCAAACGGCGCCGCGAAGAGGCCAAGCCCTTGATGCCGAGCTCGGCCTGTCGCGCCGAGATGCGCTTACGCGGGTAACGAGCGAATCGCATCGCAGTCTCAACAACCTCGCCGTCGACGAGGTCGTCGATGATGCCGAGCTCGTGGGCGCGTTTCGCATCGATCGGATCGCCTTTGAGCATGATTTCGAGCGCGGGTTGCGCGCCGATCAAACGCGGGAGACGCTGCGTTCCGCCGGCACCCGGGATCAATCCGAGCTTGATTTCCGGCAAGGCCGAATTTGGCGCGCGGCGTCGCAACGCGATAGTCGCATCCGAGCGCAAGCTCGAATCCGCCGCCGAGCGCATTGCCGTCGATTGCGGCAATGTATGTTTTCGTTCCGCGCTCGATGCGCGCGATAACGTCGCGAATCGATTTTGCATCGGCCGGCGGCTCGCGCAGAAAATCATTGATGTCCGCGCCGCCGCTGAAGAAGCCGTTGCTGCCCGCAAAGACGACTGCAGTAACCGATGCATCACCTTCCGCTGCATCGATGGCAGCGACCAGCTCGCCCGAGAGCGCAAAGCCGAGCGCATTGATCGGCGGATTCTCGAGGGTTATGATGCGAACGCCGTCGCGCGTCGCCTCGCTGTGCAGCGAGCATTACACCGTCACCGCGGATTTACGGTCGAGCTCGAATTGATCTTCGGAAAGCGCCATGACGCTCGGCGCACCACTTTGAATCTCGGCCTGCAGCCAACGTGCCTGCGTGAGCACGTGCTCGGCATAGAAACGCGCCGTTGCGAGTTTCGCCTTATAAAAATCCGCGTCGGCATCGCGCGCCGCAATCTTTGCGGCTGCTATTTGCGCGGCGCGCGCCATCTGCCAGCCGCCGGCGACGATGCCCCACAGCTTCAGATACGGAACGGAGCATGCCACGCCGAGACGCAGGTCACCCATCGCGCTCATGCCGATCGCTTGCGACGTCGTCGCAAGCGCGTCGATGCCGCGCACGAACTCGGCGTGGATTGCTTTGACGTCCGCATCGTCGACGGTTTCGAGCTCCGCCGCGAATTTCTTGAGGCGCCCGATAATTGCGGTCGCCGTCGTGCCCATGTCGCGAATCAGTTTGCGACCGACGAGATCCAGCGCTTGGATGCCTGTCGTGCCTTCGTAGATCGCCGTGATTCGGACGTCGCGATACTGCTGCGCGATGCCGGTCTCTTCGATGAAGCCCATCCCGCCGAAAACTTGCACGGCTGTCGAGCAAATGTCGATTGCCGCTTCCGTGCACCAGCCTTTGACGATCGGAATCATGAACTCGACGAATGCCCGATGCTCTTTGCGCGTCGCCTCGTCAGGACTCTTCATCGAAAGATCGAGCGAGGCCGCCGTCACGTACGAGAGCGCGCGCATCGCTTCGATTTGCGACTTCATCCACATCAGCATGCGCCGCACGTCGGGATGATGGAAGATCGTCACGGCCTGCGCACCGCGCGTGGCGATGTCTTTGATGTCGCGGCTCTGAACGCGTTCCTTCGCGTACGCAAGCGCGCTTTGGTAGGCGCGATCTGCGATCGCGAGGCCTTGCACGCCGACCGAGAATCGCGCCGCGTTCATCATGATGAACATATACTCGAGGCCGCGATTCGGCTCGCCGACGAGATAACCAATTGCGCCGCCGGTCTTCTCACCGTAGTTGAGCGTGCAGGTCGGGTTCGCGTTGATGCCCATCTTGTGCTCGATCGACGCGCAGTGCACGTCGTTGCGCTCGCCGAGCGACCCATCTGCGTTCACCAGGAATTTCGGCACGATGAACAGCGAGATGCCTTTCGTCCCTTCGGGGGCGTCAGGCAGACGCGCGAGAACGAGATGCACGATGTTCGGCGCCAAGTCATGCTCGCCGAACGTGATGAAGATCTTCTGTCCGCTAATGCGATAGTGGTCGCCCTCGGGGACAGCTTTGGTGCGCACGGCGGCGAGATCGGTGCCGGCTTGCGGTTCGGTCAGGCACATCGTCCCCGTCCACTCGCCCGAAACGAGCTTGGGGATGAACGTATGCTTTTGTTCGTGCGAACCGGTCAGCTCGATCGCTTCGATCGCGCCCTGATTGAGCAGCGGACCATTTGCGAAACCAACGTTCGCGCCGTTCCACATCTCGAGCGTCGGACCAAGTATCAATTGCGGCAGGCCTTGACCGCCGTACTCCGGATCGACCGGCAATCCGATCCATCCGGCTTTTGCAAACTGCGCGTACGCTTCTTTGAAGCCTTTGGGCGTCGTAACGACGCCATCGCGCCACGTGCAGCCTTCTTGGTCGCCCGAATGGTTGATCGGGTCGAGAACTTCAGTCGCAAACGTACCGGCTTCTTCGAGAATGGCATCGACGACGTCGACGGTCTCTTCGTAGCCGGGTAACTTCGCGATCTCCTCGATTCCGGCGAGCTCTTTGAGGACGAACTGCATGTCACGCAACGGTGCGCGATAAGTGCTCATGATAAAGCTCCTTGTTGAGACGGTCGACGGTCGCGGAGATCACGTCGAGGTAGGGACGCATACTGTTTTTGATGCGCGTCAACCGCTCGCGACCCGCCGGCGTTATCGAATAAACCCGGCGCGAGCGCTTGGTTGGATGTTCCCACGAACCGGAAATGAACCCGCGCTCCTCGAGCCGGCGCAAGAGCGGGTAGATCGTGTTTGTATTCACTCCAAACAGGCCGGCGCAGACCGCCTCGATTCGCTGCATGAGGCCATAGCCGTGGTCGGGTCCACCCTCCAAGAAGTGGAGGATCAGGACCGGGAAGAGTGTCTTGCTCTTGATGGGTCCCCGGAGGACGTCTTCGACCCCGGGCGTCTTTGGCGAGGGCATGTCGGATTTAGATAATGATACTTTTAATAAGCTGCGTCAAGTGATCGACCTTCATACCCACCTCCACCCGCCCCGGCTGTTCGCCGCGATCCGGCGCTGGTTCGCCGACCGCAGCTCCTGGAAGCTGGACCACCAGCCGATGGAGCCGGCCGACGTCGCCGCGGTCCTGCGCGCGAACGGCGTCGAGCGGTTCGTTTTCTGCAGCTACGCGCACCGAGTCGGAGATGGCGCGCGAGCTGAACGCCTGGCTCGCGCAGACGTCCCGCGACCTGGGCGGCTACGGTCTTCCGCTGGCGACGGTCCACCTCGATGATCCCGCCTATCTCGACGATTTCGAGATCGCCCTTGCGGACGGATGCATCGGCATCAAGATCCATGAGGACGTGCAACGCTTGCACGTCGAGGACGAACGCTTTGACCCGGTCTACGAACGGCTCGGCGAGCGCGGTTTCGTCCTCGCGCACGTCGGTCCGATTCCGTGGAGCGAGGACCCGGGTGCGCCGAATCGCGTCGAGCGCGTGTTACAGCGGCATCCGCGACTACGGTTCGTCGTCGCCCACATGGGCGGCGAGATCGTTGCGAGGTTACATTCCGCTGTTGGCGCGCTACCCGAACTTGTACCTCGATACAACCATGGCGTTCGCGGCGAGTTCGCCCATGACGATCAGGATCGACCCGAGCGACATCGAGACGCATGCACATCAGATTGTGTACGGCACAGATTTTCCAAATATTCCGTATCCCTACGACGCCGAGTTGCGCGCGCTCGACGCGCTCGGCTTGAGCGCCTCAGCCCGAAATGCGATCGTGCGCGAAAATGCGCTGCGCCTGATCGGCGCGAAGGAAGACGCATGAACCACGAGCTCTCGCGACGCGCGAAGCATTCGCAACCGTCGATGATCCGAGAAATCCTGAAAGTCACGCAGCGACCCGAAGTGATCTCGCTTGCGGGCGGCTTGCCGGCTGCGGAACTCTTTCCGCTCAAAGAATTGGGCGAAGCGCAGGATCGCGTCGTCGCCGAACGCGGCGCTGCAGCGTTTCAATACTCGGTAACCGAGGGGGTTCCCGAGCTGCGCACGTGGGTCGCGCAGCGCATGAACACGCGCTACGGCAGCGGCATCGAGCCGAATGACGTGATGGTGACGAGCGGCTCGCAGCAAGGACTCGATCTTTATGCGCGCGTGTTGATCGATTCAGGTGACACGATCGTCGTCGAAGATCCGACGTATCTCGGCGCGCTGCAAGCATTTGATGCGTACGAGCCGCAATATCTGACGGTCGAGACCGATGCGCGACGGCATTATACCCGAAGCGCTCGAGGCGGCGCTGCGTGGCGCAAAAGTTCGCCCGAAGTTCCTGTACCTGATCCCGAATTTCGAAAACCCGACCGGGATCACGCTTGCGCGCAACGTCGACCGAAAATCGTCGAGATCTGCGAAGCACACGATCTCCCAATTCTCGAAGACGATCCGTACGGCGAAGTCAGCTTTGATGCGGAAGGTCCGCCGCCGCCGTTGCTTTCGTATGCGAAGAAATCCGGCGTCACGTATCTCGGCACCGCCTCCAAAATAGCCGCGCCAGGCTTGCGCGTCGCGTGGACGGTGACGCGCAACAAAACGATGCACGACAAGCTCGTCACCGCGAAGCAGGGTGCCGACCTGTGCAGCAGCCCGTGGGCGCAGTACGTGCTCTATGAATTCGTACGCAGCGAGCCGCGCCTGCAAGCCCATCTGGACATCGTACGCGCGGCCTATCGCTCGCGACGCGATGCGATGATCGGAGCGCTCAGCGCCACGATGCCCAAGGAAGCGACATGGAATACGCCCGCCGGCGGGATGTTCTTATGGGCGACGATTCCGGGCGTCAACACGGACGAGCTCTTCGAGGTCGCAGCGCGTGACAACGTCGTGTTCGTTCCCGGACGCACGTTCTTCGCGCATCGCGATCGCTCCGACGGCTTACGGCTGAATTTCTCCGCGATGAAGGAGGCCGTGATTCGTGAAGGCATCGAGCGGCTTAGCAAAGCCGTTCGCGAATTCGAGGGCGCGCCCGCCTAGTTTTTGTAGAGCTCGTCGATGAGCCGCGCGTAGCGGTTTTCGACAATCCGCCGGCGGACTTTGAGCGTCGGCGAAAGCTCGCCGGCTTCGATCGTAAGATCGTTCGGCAAGATCGCGACGTGCCTAATCTGTTCGTATCGAGCCAGATCCGACGTTTGCGCGACAACTTCGCGATCGACGAATGCACGCACGTCGCTTCGCAACGCAAGAGCTTGCGCGTCGTCCGCCGGGCCAAGCCTGAGCTCGTCGCGGACGAGCGGCCAATTCGGCGCCACGAGCGCGACGGGATGCGAACGCCCGCTTCCGACGACGACGACCTGATTGAAGAAGATCGAACGCTTCAACGATGCTTCGACGCGTGAAGGCGCGACGAACTTTCCAGTCGAGGTCTTGAAGACTTCCTTCTTACGATCGGTGATGCGCAAGTATCCGTCAGCGTCGAGCTCGCCGATGTCGCCTGTGTGATACCAGCCGTCGACGATCGCCGCAGCGGTCGCTTCGGGATCGCGGTAATAGCCCAGCATCACGTTCGGCCCTCGCACGCAGATCTCGCCGTCATCGGCTATGCGCAACTCGATATTCGGTAGCGGCTTGCCGACCGTACCGTAGCGATTCGTATCGAAGCGGTTTTCTGTTAGCACCGGCGAGCACTCGGTCGGACCGTAGCCTTCGAGAATTGGAATGTCGGCGGCCGCCAATACCAATGAGATGTCAAGGTGCAGCGGCGCGCTTCCCGAGCACAGGAATTTCACGCGGTCGAGTCCGAGCGCCGGACGCAATTTACGCAACACGAGCGTGTGCGCTAGCCGGTATTGAAAGCGCAACGCGAAGGATGGCGGCGTGGCGCTCAATTTCGCCAGCATGTATCGCCGTCCGACCCCAAGCGCCCAAGGAATCAATTTTGCACGAACGCCGCCTTCTGCACGCGCTTTGGCTTGCACGCCCGCAAGCACGCGCTCGAAAATGCGCGGCACGCACGACATGAACACAGGACGCACGTCGCGTAAGTCGGCAAGCAACTCGTCCGGCGAATGACAAATGACGACGGTCACGCCGCTGAGCAGATAGCCATAGACCATGTGGTGCTCGTAGATGTGCGAAAACGGAAGAATCGAGAGCACCGATTCGTTCGACTTGATGTCGCCGAAGCCGTATCCGAATGATGCGGCAACGTTCGATGTGATGTTGTTATGCGAAAGCATCACGCCTTTCGGGTTACCGGTCGTGCCCGATGTGTAAATCAGCACTGCCATGGCACTGGGATCGCTCGATGCCGTAAACGTGCTCGCGTCGATTCCCGAAGATGCGCGAAGCGCGGCGCCCTTTGCTTCGAGCGCGCGCAGCGAATCGGGTCCGTCGCCTTCGAAGCAGACGATCAGCGGCGCATTCGGGACGCCGTCGCGAATCCGGGTCGCGAGCAAACGGCTTCCCGCGAAGATCAGCTTGGTTTCGCTGTGCCCGATGATATATTCGACTTGGTCGATTGCTTGCGTCGCGAAGATCGGCACGACGACAAATCCCGCGGTGAGTACAGCCCAATCGGCGACCAGCCAATCGATGCTGTTCTCGCCGATGACGGCAACGCGATCGCCGGGTGCAAGGCCCGGTAACGTGCGGAGTGCAACCGCGAGATCATCGATGCGAGCTTGCTGCTGCGTGCTCGAGATGCCGCGCCAAATGCCGTCGACGCGCTCGCGCAGCACCTCCTCGCGCGGTTGCAAAAGGTGCTCACGGACAAACTGCGGCAGCGTCGGCATGCCGTTACCGTACGACGACGTACCGTCCGAGGCTTGCTAGCCGAGTCGCTGAGATACCGTCCAGATCGTTCAGGTCGTCGAGCGTTTCAAACGGGCCGACGAATCCGCGATATTCGACGATGCGCTCGGCGAGATAATCGCCGACGCCGGGAATGCGCGCGATCGTCGCGGCGTCCGCGTGATTGAGATCGATAGGGTGGAGCGGGGCGTTGTTGTGATGCCGGGAGCGCCGTTGGTGTTTGCGATGCGCGCTGCCCCTCGAGCGGGGAGGCGCCGATTCGATCGCGTGAGGCCGTCGCGAACGAGAGGGCTGGCTCGGCGCGCGGTGGGCGAACGATCGCGGCGGTCGCGAGGACGCCGACGACGGCAACCGCGAGGGCGGCTTTCCGTATCATACGCCTCGTTCACGCCGGAGGAGACGACGGCAAGGACAGGCTCCGCCGACCCTTAGGCAAAGAAATAACGTAATGGCAATCGAGCACGCGGCGAGCGCGACGCAGGGACACGACTTTCGGACGATCGAGCGCAAGTGGCAAGAGCGGTGGGAAGCCGACCGCTTATACGCAACGCGCCTCGATGACCCGCGGCCTCCGTACTACACGATGGAGATGCTGCCGTATCCGTCCGGCGATCTGCACGTCGGTCATGCCAAGAATTACACGCTCGGTGACGCCGTCGCGCGCTTGATGCGCATGCACGGATACAACGTGCTGCATCCGCTCGGGTTGGGACGCCTTCGGATTGCCCGCCGAAAACGCCGCGATCCAGCGCGGGATCGCGCCGCGCGGCTGGACGCTGAGCAACATCGAAAACATGAAGCGCCAGATTCGCTTGCTCGGCACGGGCTACGATTGGTCGCGCGAGTTTGCGACCTGCGACCCGGCGTACTATCGCTGGAATCAATGGATCTTCTTGCGTTTGTACGAGAAGGGTCTGGCATACAAGCGCGAGGCTCCGGTCAATTGGTGTCCCTTCGATCAAACCGTGCTCGCCAACGAGCAAGTCGAAGACGGCAAGTGCTGGCGCTGCGGCAACGCGGTCGAACGGCGCCTACTCTCGCAGTGGTTCTTGAAGATCACCGCATTCGCGGATCGGTTGCTCGCGGGTCTCGATCGTCTGCGACGGTTGGCCCGATCGCATCAAATTGATGCAGCGCAATTGGATCGGTCGCAGCGAAGGCTGCACGTTCTCGTTCGGCGTCGACGGACTCTCCGAGCGCATCCCCGTCTTTACGACGCGCGTCGACACGGTTTACGGCGTCACGTTCGTCGTGCTCGCGCCCGAGCATCCGCTGGTCGCGAAGATCCTCGACGTGCATCCGGCGCGGCGCGCGCAAGTCGAAGCGTTTGCGCAGTCGCTGAAAAGCAAGTCCGAGCTCGAGCGCACGAGCTTGATGGAAAAGCAAGGCATTCCGATCGGCGCGGACGCGATTCATCCGCTGACCGGCGAGCGCGTGCCGATCTTGGTTGCGAACTACGTGCTGGCCGAATACGGCACGGGCGCCGTCATGGGCGTTCCCGCGCACGACGATCGCGATTTCGATTTCGCGACGCAGATGGGCTTGCCGATCGAATTCGTCATCGAGCCGTCCGACGGATCGCAGGCGCCAACGGATCAAGCCTATCTCGTCGACGACGAAGAAGGCCGGCTTGTCAACAGCGGTGAGTTCAGCGGTTTGCCGGCGCCGGAAGGACGACGCGCGATCACGCAGCGCATGATCGAGCTGGGCATCGGCGAGTCGACCGTCAACTACAAGTTCCGCGATTGGTTGATCTCGCGTCAACGCTATTGGGGAACGCCGATTCCGATCGTCTATTGTCCGACCGACGGTGAGGTCGCGGTTCCCGACGATCAGCTGCCGGTGCTCCTGCCGCCGGACGTGCCGATCACGGGCGAAGGCTCGCCGCTCGCGCGCGACGATAAATTCATGAACACGACCTGCCCGAAGTGCGGCGGCCCGGCGCGGCGCGAGAGCGACACGATGGACACGTTCTTCGATTCGTCGTGGTACTACGTTCGTTACATCGATCCGCACAACGAGCGCGCGCCGTGGGATCCGAAGATCGTTTCGCGTTGGCTGCCCGTCGATCAATACATCGGCGGCGCGGAACATGCGGTGCTGCATCTGCTCTACGCGCGTTTCTTCTACATGTTCTTCGTCGACATGGGTTGGATCGAAGGCAAGAACGGAAAGCCGCCGGACGACGAGCCGTTCACGCGTCTGTTCAATCAGGGCATGGTGCTCGGCGAAGGTCACGAGAAGATGAGCAAGAGCCGCGGCAACGTCGTCGGCATCGACGCGACGGCGGAGCGTCACGGCGTCGACGCGATGCGGCTGTTCTTGCTGTTCGCCGCGCCGCCCGAAGACACGATGGATTGGGCCGAGACCGGCATCCAAGGCCGCGTGCGCTTCTTGGCACGCGTCTGGCGCGCGTGCGAACCGCTGCTTTCGAAGGCGCGCAGCGTTCCGGTCGATCGGCTACCGGAGATGCGCGGCAAACTGCAGCGCGATCTCGTTCGGCAAGTGCACGCAACGCTCAAATCCGGCAGCGACGAAGTGATGACGCGCCGCTTCCACTTCAACACGACGGTCGCGGAGCTCGACAAGCTGATCAACGCGCTCTCCGACGCGCTGCGCGATGGTCTCGACGACGATCCGGCCGTGCACTACGCCGTGCACGCGATGCCGCTGGTGCTCGCGCCGTTCGCTCCGCACATCGCGGAAGAGCTCTGGCATCGCATGGGTCACGAACGCTCGGTGCACCTGGAACGCTGGCCCGACTACGACCGCATCGCGCTCGCGGTCGACGAGATCACGCTCGTCGTGCAGGTCAACGGTAAGATCCGCGCGCGCATTCCGGCCGTGCCCGGACTCACCGAGGAAGGCGCGATCGCGCTCGCAATGGCCGACAAGAACGTCCAGTCTCATCTGGATGGACGCGAGATCCGCAAGCGCCACTACGTCACGGATAAATTGCTAAGCCTGGTCGTGTAAATGACGCTTTCGACGCGTCTGTGGCTCTCTGCGATCGTCGTGCTGATCACGCTGATCGCCTATTTAGCACTGGCGCTGCGCAGGTCTCGCGCGCGCCTCTCATCCGAGGCTGCGCGTCGTGACGTGGCCGAGGCGAAACTAACGGAAACGAATACCGAGCTGCGAGGGAAAGCACGCTCGCTCGAGATCTATTCGAGAACCGTCAACCTCGTGCGACGCATGGCCGATCGCCTTCCCGCTTGTGCCGACGAAGATGAGTTTTCGGCCGTGATCCAAAGTTTCGCGCCGCAGCTCACACCCGGGCGCCGCGGCGCGCTGTACCTCATGTCGAATTCGCACAACCTGTTGCACATGGGAGCCTCGTGGAGCGGTCCGTTCACCAGCCGCGAGGAATTCACGCCGGCCGACTGCTGGGCTTTGCGCCGAGGTCAAGAACACATCAGCGGCGCCGGACATATCGAAGTCTCGTGCGCGCACATCGTCGGCGGCGCCGAAAGCACGCACTGGTGCGTACCGCTCGTCGCGCAGAGCGAGACGGTCGGCTTGCTTTACCTCGAAGGCGAAGCCGAAGGTGACGAAACCGAAACCGTCCACGTCCTGAGCGAAACTATCGCATTGGCGCTCGTCAACTTGCGCCTGCGTGAGAAGCTGCGCTCGCAATCCGTGCGCGATCCGTTGACGGGGCTCTACAATCGGCGTTACCTGGATGAGACACTCGATCTCGAATTGGCGCGCGCACTCCGCTCGAAGATTCCCATCGCCGTGATCATGCTCGACATCGATCAGTTCAAGAAGTTCAACGACACCTTCGGGCACGAAGCCGGCGACCAGGTTCTCAAAGGAGTCGCCGACGTTCTGGCAACGTCGATGCGACGCGGCGACGTCGCGGGACGCTTCGGCGGTGAAGAGTTTCTGCTGATCATGCCCGGTGCCGATCTCGAACGCGCGATGTCGCGTTCCAACACGATGCGCGAAGCGATTGGCGCGCTCGAACTCTCGCAAGGCGTACAAAAGCTGGGGACGCGTTACGGCCTCATTCGGCGTGGCGATTTTTCCGGAAGACGGAGAAACGGCCACGAGCTGGTGCAAGCCGCCGATAAAGCTCTCTATGCCGCCAAAGCCGCCGGCCGTAACTGCGTCCTCGCAGCACGCGCCGAAGCAACGCGCTAGGCGAGCTTTCCCGTCGTCTTTTCTAGTGCTTCCCAACCTTTGGGATCGTATTGATCGCGCCACTGCCCGTAAAGTCCGGAGTTTCGAATAATTTGGCGGAACGGATCGGCAGCGGGCCGATTGAAGATCATGCCTTCGCCGCGTAGTGTCGCTTCGATCGTGACTTCCTGCGAAGCCATCGACGCGCTTGCGGAATCGGCTGCGGCTCCGAGCTCCTTGTACAAAAGATCTTGCAGATTCTTCGGTAGTTTCTCCCACGCTGCGACGTTCGCGAGCATCAGATAGACGAGGCCGCTGTGATTGGTAATCGAGCAGTACTTAACTTGCTCGTAGTATTTGAAATTCTGCACCGTGGGAAGTGGGACTTCGATCCCGTCGACAAGGTGCGTCTGCAAGGACGTATAGACTTCAGCGAGCGAGATGACCGTTGGCGCGGCATCGAACGCTTTGAAGGTCGCGACGTCGATGGGACCTGGCGGGACGCGCATTTTGATTCCGTGCAAATCGGAAGGCGCATCGATCGGGTGCAGACGGTTCTGCATCTGGAACGTCCCGCCGTAAAAACCGCTCTGCAACTTCCGGATACCGATCTTTTCCGATGCTGCCGCGATATACGCGCCGAGCGGTCCATTCGCGGCGCTCATCAGCTCCTTCGAGGACGGAAAGGCAAACGGAAGCGTCAAGAATGCGGCCGACGGCACGACTGAGCCGAGAATGTTACTGCCGAGCTGCAAGAGCTCGAGCGCACCCGAACGGATCTGCGTCATCATTTGCGGATCGCTGCCGAGCGCGCTGTTTGCGAAGACGTTGATCTCGATCTGCCCGTTCGATCCCTCTTGGATGCGTTTGACGGCAGCGGCAGTCGCAACGTTCATTGGATGCGTCGCCGTCTGATCGTTAGCCAATTTGAAGCTGAATTGTGCCGCTTCGCCCGGATACCGCAAGAATGCGATCGATGCCCATGCACCCGTTGCCGCGCCGCTCGCGAGGATTCGCTTCCGTGAGATTTTCATCGACCCGTGCTTTTACGACGCACTTGGGTCGTCCTGGACACTCGCAAGTTCAACCAGCGTATTTGTCGCGTCGACGAGCGAATCGCCGACCGCGAGAATCATCGCAGCGTTCGGGTCGGTGTCGGTACTGAGCTGTTCTTGCGTGGCACGATAGGCCTCACGCAAGTGCGGGGGCTCGCCAGGCGGCTTTGCGTCGCGCAATGCCGTCTCGCCGTATGCAAGCGCGCTATCGAGCGCGTCCGCAAAGGCTTTCAGTCCGGGCCGCACGGTATGTTCCGTGTGATCATAGTGTCCGTTCAGCGAGAGCGTGCCGAGCCCGATGCGGCGTGACGCCGCCAAAACGCCAAGCGCGGCTTGCGGCGAAATCGCGTGCGTCGAATCTGGATCGCCGAGCATGCGGTCGACCGACGCTTCGGCGTTCGCGCGTTGACTCCATGACGTACGCTGCGTCTCCGAAATCTCGTTTGCCGAGTATTTCGCAGGGTCGAGATAGGCGGTGAGTACGGCGCGCAAATACTTGCGTTGTGCCTCGATCAAGTCGGCGAGCGCGGTTCGAGCCCGCGCCGCTTCCCACGTCGGCCACACGAAAATCGCGATCAAGGTGAGGCTTCCCGCGACGACGGTGCCGAGGATACGATCCCGCAGCGCCATCGCTTCGGGTTGCCCTAACAGCGCGAGCGCGAACGCAACGTAGGCCGTAATCGCAACGGTGAAGAGCGCGTAGTTCGCTTTGAACACGTAGTAGGCGAGGGTCGCAAAGACGATGCAGAGAGCGACGTACGTTTCGACGCCGGGACGGACGTGCGCTGCGATCACCGTCGCGAATACGGCACCGAGAAGCGTTCCGCCGATCCGGCCAATACTGCGCAAGAACGTCTGCGAGAAATCCGGACGCAAGAGGATGACGGCCGTCATGGCAATCCAATAGCCGTGCTGCGTCGGCAAGATTCCGCCGAGGATCGTTGCGAGGGCTAGCGTTCCCGCGACGCGCGGCGCAAGCCGGCCGAACGGCGAGTTCTGCGTAAGGTTGGCGCGCAGCGTTTCGATCGTGTCTTCGATTGCCGGTAAACGAAACGAAAGAAACGAGCGCTGCTCGAATCCGGTCGTAATCGGAGCGTCGGCGGGAAACGTCGCGATACGCCAGGCCGAACGAAGCTGCCCCGCGAGGGCGTGAGCTTCGCTGCGCACGTGCGCTGCAGCGCTGCGCATTGCTTCGAGACGTCCCTCGGCGGAGGCAATGCGCGTCCACACACCGGTGGAATCGAGCGGTTCACGCGCAGCGTCGAGCGCGTCCGCGATCTCCGTCAGAATCGAAGCACTTGCGTGAATGAGCTCGTCGATCGCTTCGGTGTCACCACCGAGCGCGCGATCGGTCGCGAGCGCGGCTAAGCTTCCCCGAATGCGCTTGAGTTCGTCGACGAGCGACTGAAATGCTGCGACGTCGCCGCGCCGCGCGAATGGCTGCGGATCGGCCAAAGCCTTGCTGTACGTTCGCGAGCGGTTGCGACGACGGCAAGACTTCTCTGCCGGCTGCAATGTCGCGCGCGTAGACCGCGAGATTGCGCGCGGCTGCAGCAAGCGAATGACGCTCGACCGAAAAACGGCGCAGCGGCCAGACGCTGACGAGCAAGAACGTCTGCACCAGACCGCCGGCGAAAACGAGCACCCCGTTCAGCGCCGCAAGCGAGACGTCCGTGGGGAGATGTCCGAAGATGATCAGCGCGATGACGGAATTGATCCCAATCGTCGTCGCCGCGGGACCAAGACTTGCGATAATCCCGTAGGCGTAGCCCCAGAGCATCGTGACGATGACGAGCGCCATGAGCGAATGTCCCGCCAGCGCGCCGACGAATGTCGAGAGCGCCATCGCTGCGCCCGTCCACAACATCGCCGCCGCGCGCGTGCGATAGACGCCCTGCTGCGAGGCAAAGCCGGATGCAATCGCGCCCATTGCCGCCGGAAAACCGAATTGCGGCGCGCCCGCCAACAGCGCGAGGATCAGCGGAATTCCGACTCCCGCGCCGGACCGGAGTGCGAAGCGCCAGTCGAGCTGCGTGCGATCGAACGCCGCAGCCGCTCTTACGGCGCTGCTAAACCCGCGCGGCTGCGCGTTCGCGGAAGTAGTCGTACGTCATCCGCATGCCGTCGAGGAGTGCGACGTGCGGCTCCCACTCGAGCTCACGCTTTGCGAGCGCAAATGAAAATTGCGCATCGCGAACATCACCCGGACGCTTTTCGGCGTGTTCGATCGGGGCTCGAAAACCCGAGATCTCTGCGAGTGCTTCATAAATTTGATTGACGCTCGTACGCGCACCCGTACCGATCGAGTAGGAACGCCCCGAGCCACGATCGAGGGCTTGGACATTGCAGCGTGCGACGTCACCGACGTAGACGTAGTCGCGCGTTTGTTCGCCGTCCCAATCGATGCGCACGCCCGTCTTGGCGAGAAACTTCGCCGCGAAGATCGCGATCACACCGGCTTCGCCGTTCGGATCCTGGCGCGGACCATACACATTTGCATATCGCAGCGACGTGAAATCCAAACCGCGTTCATTTCTGTAATAGCGCAAGTAATGTTCGCCGACCATCTTCGTGATGCCGTACGGCGATTCAGGAAGCTGCGGCGTCGATTCGTCCATCGGAAGCTTCTCCGGCGTCCCGTACGTCGCGCCGCTCGAAGCGTAAATGACTTTGCGTGCGCCCGCACGGACAGAGGCTTCGAGAACGTTGAGCAAACCGATCACGTTGACGTGCGCGTCGTACTTCGGATCGCGCGAGCCGATTGCAACCGAGTGCTGCGCGGCATGGTGACAGACGATCTCGGGTTTGAACTCGAAAAAGACGCGCTGTATTTCGTCATCGCGAATGTCGAGATGAACGAAGCCCACCCGAGCGGGAAGATTTTCGCGACGGCCCCCGCCGTGCGACCACAAGCTGTCGATCACGACGATTTCGTGTCCGAGCTCGAGGTAGCGGTCGACGATGTGCGAGCCGATGAACCCAGCTCCGCCGGTGACGATGATGCGCACCGCCGCGCTTTCCGCCGCCGTCGCCCCCTTTCCTCGGCTGCATGCGTCGCGAACGAGCCGCGTGCGCGCACCGCTCGTGATTCCAGCACTCCTCGTCCTCGATGCGATCGTGGTCGCGCGTGATGACGCGCCGGCGCTTACGGTGCTTGCCGCGCTCGCATTGCTTTGCAAGTCGCGCGCACACACGACTGCCGCGTGCGCGATCGCTTTTGGACTTGCGCTCGGCACATATCACGATGGACCACCGCAGCTCGAACGGGAGATTGAAAACGCGCGCCTGCGCGGCGTCGTCGTTTCCGACGTCGCGTCGCAACCATGGGGCGATTCGTTCGAGCTTCGCGGTTCAGACGGGTTACGTTATGCAGTCAGCGTTCACGAGCGCACCACCGCCGGCGAACGCATCGTGGCACTTGGCCGTTTGGAACCGTTCGACGGCGATGCACGCGATTTTGCGCGCGAGCGCGGTCTCTCGGCGCGATTGGTCGCCGCGCACATCGTTGCGCGTGCACCGCCGCAGAGCGAGATCGAGGCGCTGCCGGCGCGCATCCGCGCGGAGGCAGGAAGCGCGTTGCACCGGTTTCTCGCCGAGCCCGACGCAACGATCCTCGCGGGAATGCTGTACGGCGCGCGTGGCTCGCTACCGCCCGAGCTACGCGCCGAATTTCAAGATACCGGGACGGTCCACGTGCTCGTCACTGCCGGCTTGCACTTGGGTGTCATGGCTGCGCTCGTCGTCTTTGTTCTCTCACGTATCGGCTTCGGACGCGTTGCAGCCTCAGCTGAGCGCGATCCCGATCGTGTGGATGTACGCGATCCTCAGCGGCGGTCACGTTCCGTCGCTGCGCGCCGCGAGTGATGGCGACGGTTGCTCTCGTCGCGCGCGCCTGCGGTGAACGCGCGGTCTCGCTTAACACACTCGCGCTGGCCGCGATCGCGGTCGCGGCGATTTGGCCGGCGTGGGTCGGCGGCGTGTCCTTCGCACTTTCGTTCTCGTGCGTTACCGCAATCGTGCTCTTCGCGGAACCGATCGGCGCTTGGCTCGAGCGCGCGAACGTACCGGGCATGTTTCGTGAACCGCTTGCGCTCACGCTCGCAACGCAGCTCGGCGTATGGCCACTGACGGCATCGACGTTTCTCGTCATCGCACCTTATGCGCCGCTCGCGAACCTGTGTGTCGTCCCGGTCGTCGGGGTCGCGATGCTGGGCGGCATCGCGCTCATGGTTGCAACGCCGTTTCCGGTAATCGCAACGTTCGTGGCTCGAATCGAGAGCTGGCCACTGGCGTGGATCGAAGGCGTCGTTCACGTTACGGCACACCTATCGTTCGCGCATATCATCGCCACACCGCCGCCGGCGTGGACGCTCGCCGTTTACGATCTCGCGATGATCGTAGTCGCCATTCTCGTGCGGGCTAGCGCGTCACGATAACGAAGGCAAGTCCGATTGCGACAGCATCTTCGAGGATTGCCGCCGGAAGCGCGCCGATTGCGGCAATTGCCGCGAGGCGTGCGGCGTGCCCGCCGTAGGTTCCAAGCAGTGCACCGATGATGCCGGCGATCACGCCCAACACGGTGCTGCCGTTGTGCACGCTTGTAATCAGCCATCCGGCGAGCGCTCCGCTCACGACGCGTACAGCAACTCCGGGAAGTCCCGTTCGCGACGGCACCCACGGCATTGCATCGACGACATATTCACCTATCGCGCAAACGCCGAGTACGTATCCCCACACGCCGCCGCGTTCCAAAGAGATCGCTGCGAGCGACGTAAACGTACGGAGCCCGGAAACGAACCCGATCGCAAGAGCCAGCAAGAGGACCACTGACGTAGCCTTCAGAGCGGCGCATTACGTTCCTTTCTGGCCACCCGCATAGAAGATGACCTTGAAAATCGCCTGCGGGACCGTAACGAGCGTATTCGGATCGCCGTACGCCAGATAGAATTCTTCGTTCTTCAAGCGTAAGTGATAGGCGACCGAAACGTTCGCGCAACGACCCATGCAGTTGCCGCCGCCGTTGGGTTGCGGCGGGTTGCCGATGACGTCGCGCAATCCGACGGCGAACGACGAATTGCGATTGACTTGATACGAGTATGCGACGCTGTCAAACCACTGGACGTTGTCGGGTGTCCCGCGCGGCATCCATTGCGCCGTATTATCGACCGTAAACGTCACGGAGCCACGACCGCCGATGCGCATCGTCGAATTGCGCGTCCACGTATCCAGTTTCCCAAGTCCGTAACGGCCAGTGACGTATTGAATCGTCGTAGGAGTCGCCGACGCGCCGTGGGCCGGGAAATTGCCCATATTATTTTGCAAGCCGCTGTGATAGGTGACTTGGAAACCCGAGCCTTGCGATATCGGCGAAAGCGTCTGTCCAAAGCGCCAGTAATCGGAGCCCGAATAGATCTGAAAATCCCACGCGCTCTTGGTCAGCAAATCGAACTCGAGCTGATTGTCGCTCTGGGCGATGCCGTATTGCGGACCTTGATACCGGTCGACGTAGCCCATTACGCCCATCGACTGCAGGACGTCATTCGGCGCAAACAACCAAACTTTTGCACTGTAAAGCGCCCAGCCAGCGATGCCCGGATGCGAATTGAATCCGTCAATGGGATTGAATTGATCGCCAACCTCGCGCATCGAGCCGAAGAATGCAAAGTCCTGATTGATCCAGCCGCCGCCTGCTTCGAGCGCAAGTTCGCGTGGCTCGGTGAAAGCACGTTCGTTCCCGTGTCGGTCGCGTAGTTCGACGTAACGCGCTGAGATACTTGAGGCTGGAATAGTTCATGCCGATCTCGTTCGCATCGTCGATGACGCCCGGAATGTCGGCGGTCACGTGCTCGTACGATCCCTGCCAGCGCGTATCGGGCGATGTGTAATCGAGCGCCGTCGCCGCGTCGGTCCGGTTCACGCCGATTGCATCGAACGCTGCAAGACCAAAGTTGCCTTGTTTCCCCTCGAACGCATAGCCTTGCGATGGCGTGGGAATTGCCGGGCGTGTACAGGATCGTGCGGAATCCGCTGCAGACGTCGCAATTGAACTGCCCGTAATATTGGCCAGCCTGCGTGAAGAATGGGCGCACTTCGTTGTAGATGCGTTGGTAGACGGTCGGCGAGATCGATTGCTGATCCAGCTCCACGTTCGAATAATCCGGGATGCCACGTTGCAAAGAACGCAGCCGTCGACGAAATCGGCAAGCGACGCATCGGCGCCGATGCGCGAGGTCGAGCCGCCCGCGCTCGAGCGCTGCAGCCGCGGCCAGCGCATACGGCGCAAAGCGCGGCTGAGGACGCGCGGCTTGCACCGTCACGGTCGGAATCGTGATCGTTCCGGAGCGCGAAGCATCGTCCGCTTGCGTTTGCTGCGCATCGAACGACCATACGTTTTCAGCTCCCGTCGAGCGCACGTAGCGAATGAACTGCGCCCGCCACGCCGCCGGCGTGCAGACCGTGTATGACGTTGAGCGGAATCGCCATCGTCACGGTATATCCGCCGTCGTGCGTTACGCCGCGTGATTCCCAATGCGGCGCGAAGGCGGTATTCTCAGATGAAGCTTCGTTGTGCGAGCCGCCCGGATTCGATTCGAACTGATACTGAAACCCCGCGGGTCCGGTCGGCCACAAATCAACCCAGACCGCGTCGTCGTTGCTCCACGACAGCGTACCGCCGTTGCCGTTGCTGCCGCCGGTGATCAGATCGTCGCTCCGCTGCGAAATGACGATCGGGCCGCTTTGCTTCGCATCGAAGCGCACGTAGAGAAACTTGCCGTCCGTCGCGACGCGAACGGTCGTGGCGTCGGTCGCCGCACGCCCGTGCACGACGTCCCACGTCAGAGGGAGCTCCGGGCTCTCGGCCCAGCCCGTCGCCGAAGCCGCCGGGTCCAAGGGCGGATCGCCGTCCACTTTGGGAACGTCGGCGGTCAACGTCGATGCCGCAGACGGCCGAATAAGGGCGGCCAGGAGCAGTATGACGGCGAGAACTGCTGAGAGATAGCGGCGCATGCAGGAGATCTCCTAATTCTTTAGGAGAAGGCTACACTGCCGCGGTTTGGATGTCAACTAATATTTTAGTTGACATGAGGGCCGGCCGGCTGTAGAGTGAGGTCCATGCCTCGAAAGCAATCCCCCACGCTGACCGATGCCGAGCTTCGCGTGATGGAGGTGCTCTGGCGCCTCGGTCACGGCACGGTCTCTGAAGTCTCTGAAGCGATGCCGCCACCGGCGCTGGCCTACAATACCGTGCTCACGACCTTGCGGATCCTCGAGGGGAAGGGCCATGTCGGCCACGAGCAATCGGGGCGCGCTTACATCTATAAGCCGGTCACGGCCCGGGCCGCCGCGGAGCAGTCGGCGATCAAATCCGTCGTTTCGAAATTTTTTGGAAACAATGCGAGCGCTCTGGCACTACGTGTGATCGAGAATGAGCGACTGTCCGAAGACGAGTTGCAGCGTTTGCGCTCGCTTATCGAGCGCTATGACGAGGAATCGTGATGGCTAATCTGATGTTGAACGACGCGGCACGCGTCGCCCTCGCCGTCCTCTTCAACAGCCTCTGGCAGGGAGCGTTGATCGCGCTCGTCGCTTGGGGCGTGCTTCGCATCTTCTCGCGTGCGAATGCCGCGACGCGCTATGCAATTTGGGCACTCGCGCTGGCTGCAATGATCGTCATTCCGATTTTTACGAGCCTGCCGCACGTCAGCGTCGAGGCCTCCGCCGCGCACACCGCATGGATGCCGCCTGCATCGATGTCGTCGAACGCGCTCGCCTCCGGACCGGTGCAAGCTCCGGCCACGCATCACGACGTTGTCCGCAGCGCGCCGTTCCCGCTCAACTTCTCGGTGCCGCAATTCAGGATTCCAACCGCCGTTGCGCTCGCCGTCTTCGTCGTGTGGGGACTCGCCGCGCTGGTCGTTCTCGGTCGCTTGATCTTTGCCATCGTTTCGCTCGAGAAACTCAAGCGCGACTCGCTTCCGCTCGACGTTGCGTATCGCGACCAAATGCCCGAGTGGAGCGCGGCGATCAAAGGTTTCCGTGACGTGCGCATTTGCGTCTCGGATGCGATCGAAGTTCCCGTCGCGATCGGACTTTTCGACGCGATGATTCTCTTGCCGCGAGCAGCTCGTCGCATCGCTCGATCCCAAAGAGATCGACCAAATCGCGCTGCACGAGCTCGGTCATCTGCGTCGCAACGACGACTGGACGAACGCACTCCAGCGCATCGCGTGCAGCCTCATGTTTTTCAACCCGGCAGCGTGGTTCGTCTCGCGTCAACTCGACCTCGAACGGGAAGTCGCATGTGACGACTACGTCCTCCGAACGACCGGAGCGGCACGCTCCTACGCGTTCTGCCTCACGCGTATCGCCGAGGTCACGTCGTGGCCGCAGCGTGGAGTTGCCGCTCCGGGCGTTTTCATCACACGCCGTAACATCTCGATTCGCATCGAGCGTTTGTTGCGCTCCGGCCGGACGATCGGCTCCTCGATCGCTCCTGAAATCGCAGCCACGGTCGCCGTTGCACTGGTGCTCGTCTCGGTTTTGCTGCGCACGATGACGCCGAGCGTCGCTTACACGCTTCCCGGCTGCGAAAGAAAAAGAAGAGATGACAGCTCCGCTCATCGTGAAGGTCACACGGCAGATCGGTCAGACTCGACGCGCGAAGCCGCACATCTGCAGAAAGTCAAACCTGCGGCTCCCGCGATGCAGGCGATGCCGAAAGCTGCGCCTATGCGGCCAATGCAAAAAGTTGCCGAGCTTCCGCCGCTGCCGAACGTGCGAAAGCTGGAGAACGACGCGAGCCGGGCAGCCGCGAACGCCGAGGCCTCCGGCATGGACATTGGCACGGCGATCGGCTCAAGCGTTGCCCAAGCTGTGACAAACGCCGTTGCGGCGCACGGAATATCGACGACTTGTGCGTCGGCTGCGACTACAGTGACAGCGATATGCGCGGCCACGATTTTGCGCATAAGAATTTAAACGGCGCGAACTTTCAAGGCACGAATCTGCGCGGCGCCAATTTCGATCACGCCAGCTTGACCGGCGCAAATTTCGAATCCGCGGATCTGCGCGATGCGTCCTTCGATCACGCCGATCTCATCGGGTGCAACCTAGACGGCGCAAAACTGACCGGCGCCCGCTTCGATTATGCGCGGCTGACCGGCTGCAATGTCGATGCTCAAAATCTCGCGCCGGATCAGGCGCGCGAGTTCCTGATGTCGTGCACGGGATGCAACTTCGACAGCGCCAACTTGCGCGGGATGGATCTGCGCAATTTGCACATCAAAGGCGCGAACCTCAACGGCGCGGATCTGCGCGGCGCCGATCTCTCGGGATCGACGTTCATGGGCGTGAATTTCGATAGCGTGAGGCTCGACGGCGCGAAGCTGGACGGCGCGAAATTCTACGGCTGCAATTTCAGCGGCGTCGATTTTCATAACGTCGACGTCTCGAAAGCGACCTTCTTCGGGTCGTCGAGACGCGACGTTCATCTCCACAGCTTCCTGCAGAGCCCGACTGGACACGGCCGAGCGGATCTCTGGGAAGACGCATCTGACCGCGTCTCCCGGTGCGACGCTAACTCGGCTTAAGTAGTCCCGGCGTAGGCCTTTCGCAGCACGTTCAGGTCGAACTTTTTCATCTGCATCATGGCTTTCATCGCGCGCTGCGAACCTTCTTCATCGTCGCCCATGATGCAATCGAAGAAGCCTTCCGGGACTATTTGCCAGCTCAGGCCGTATTTGTCGCTTAGCCACCCGCACTGAACCTCTTCACCGCCGTCCGCGGTGAGCTTGTCCCACAATTGATCGACCTCGTCTTGCGTCTTGCAATTCACCAGGAGCGAGATCGCGGGCGTGAACTTGTACTCCGGGCCGCCGTTGAGCGCGATGAACTCTTGTCCGTCGAGCTCAAAGGTAACCGTCATCACGGAGCCTTTCGCCCTAGGGCCGGCGTCGCCGTAATGCGACGTCCCCGTGATCTTCGAGTTCTTGAAAAGCGAGGTGTAGAATTTCGCGGCCTCTTCGGCTTGCGTATCGAACCAGAGAAACGTTCTGATTTTTTGCATAGCTCACCATCCCGGCGGAGAGGTTGCACTAATTACCGCGTGAATCCCGCGGCATGACCTTCCTAGAGAGAGTGAAATCCCGCAAGCTTCCGTTCGTCGAGTTTCTCGGCATCGAGTTCCTCAGCGCAGAGGCTGAAAAGCTTGTCGCGAAAATGCTCGTGCGCCCCGAGTTCATTGGAGCGAACGATCGCATTCACGGCGGCGTGCTGATGGCGTTCGCCGATACAATCGGCGGATTTGCGACGTTCATAAATCTGCCCGAAGGCGCGAACGGCACGACGACGATGGAAAGCAAGACCAACTTCATCCGGCCCACGCAGACCGGCGCTATTCTGATCGCGACCGCAACACCCTTACACAAGGGTCGCCGCACGCAAGTTTGGACGACGCGAATCGAGGACGACGGCCGCCTCGTGGCCGTCGTCACTCAAACGCAGATTATTCTCTGAGGTAGTTTACTTGAACAGCTTCGAGGCGTTGTTCAAGGTGTCCAGGACGCCGAGTGCGAGCGGGATTCCCACCCACAGCCAAGCGAGGACGAGCATGATCCCGTTGCTGCTTGCGGCCTTGCTGCGTTCTTCCAATTGATCCATAACCGCCTCCTAAACCGTAACCGGCGCAGCTTGCGTCTGCATGTAATGACGTTCGTTCAGTGCCTTAATCGCCAAGTTGCAGACGAGACCGACGACGAGCAAGACCGCCATCAAGTACATCGTGATCGAGTACGCATCGGCTTTCGCGACACCATGCGTAATCTGATACTCACGAATGTAATTCACGGCAACCGGACCGGCGACGCCAGCGGCTGACCATGCGGTTAGAAGTGCGCCGTGAATCGCGCCGACGTTGACCGTTCCGTAGAGATCGCGCAGATACGCGGGGATCGTCGCGAATCCGCCGCCGTACATGCTGATGATCACGAGGAACGCGAGAACGAAGAGCACGACGCTGCCGATGTGACCGAACGTCGGTACGAGCACGTACAAGATCGCGCCCAAGACGAAGAAGATCACATAGGTCATCTTGCGACCAATGAAGTCGGACATCGAGGCCCAGAAAATTCGTCCGCCCATGTTGAAGATGCTCATCAGTCCGACGAAGCCGGCGGCTGCGACCGCGGTAACGCCGAACATCTCTTGAATCATCAGCGAGGCTTGACCCAGCACGCCGATACCGGCTGTAACGTTTAGGAACAGCACGGCCCACAGGAGATAGAATTGCGGCGTTTTGAGCGCTTGCTCGAGCAGCACGTTCTTGGTCGTGATCATGCGTTTCGCTTCGACCGGGGCAACGTATCCCGCCGGCTTCCAATCTTCCGCCGGTACGCGAACGATCATCGAGCCCACGAACATCCAGATGAAGTAGAGGATGCCCATCGTGATCATCGTTTGCGAAACGCCGGTGCCCGTCGCATCCGCGAAGCGCTTCATGAGGAATACGGAAAGCGGTGCGCCGATCAGCGCGCCGCCGCCGAAGCCCATGATCGCTGTTCCCGTTGCGAGACCAGGCCGATCCGGAAACCACTTGATCAGCGTCGAGACCGGTGAGATGTAGGCGATTCCAAGACCAATCCCGCCGATTACGCCGTAGCCGAGATACACGAGCGGCAAGACGTGCAGATTGACGCCTATTCCTGAGACGATCAGTCCGCCGCAGAAAAATAGTGCCGACACGAACATAGCCATACGCGGGCCGACGCGTTCGACCCACTTGCCACCAAACGCAGAAGCCAATCCGAGAAAAACGATTGCGAGGCTAAATATCCATCCCAGCTCCGGGACGGTCCAATCGGCGCCCGGCTTCGGGGCGGTAACGCCGATCGCTTGTGCCATCGGTTTCGTGAACACACTGAATGCGTACGCTTCACCGATGCAAAGATGAATGCAGAGTGCCGCAGGCGGCACGAGCCAACGACTAAACCCCGGGTTCGCAATAGAATGCGAACGGTCAAAGAAAGCTGCCACTTGGTCCCCCCTTAGTTAAGGTAAGACTGCGGCGTCTTGTGCTACTTTCCTCGCAAATCGCGACTAAAGGATGTCAGACTTCTAAACTTTTGCGCGTTGCGGCAGTTTCCACTTCGGGCGAATGAAGTGACACGTGTAGCCGTCGGGATACTGCTGGAGATAGTCCTGATGTTCGGGCTCAGCTTCCCAAAACGGTCCGGCCGGCGCGAGTTCAGTGACGACTTTGCCCGGCCAAAGGCCTGAAGCATTGACGTCGGCGACCGTTTCCTCCGCCACGCGTTTCTGCTCGCCGTTCGTATAGTAGATGCCTGATCGATAGCTGGTGCCGCGGTCGTTGCCTTGACGATTGCGCGTTGTCGGATCGTGGATCTGGAAAAAGAACTCTAGGATCTGACGATAGCTGAGCTTACTCGGATCGAAGACGACCTCGAGCGCTTCCGCGTGCGTTCCATGATTGCGGTACGTTGCGTTGGGAACGTCGCCGCCAGTGTAGCCGACGCGGGTTGAGATGACGCCGGGATAGTTGCGGAGGAGCTCTTGCATCCCCCAGAAGCAGCCACCGGCAAGAATCGCAGTTTCATTCATGGCGTGTAGTTCAACAACTTTCGCTAGACCTTAGTTGCCGCGATGATGCTGATCTCGACCCCGTACTCCGGGCGCGCTAGCTTCGCTTCGACCGTCGCTCGCGCCGGGGGATTTTTCTGATCGACCCACGCGTCCCAAACGCCGTTCATTTGATCGAACGTCGCGATGTCGCGCAAGTAGATGGTCGCCGAAAGCACCTTCGATTTGTCGCGTGCCGGCTTCGGCGAGGATCGCGTCGATTTTCGCGAGCACCTGACGCGTTTGTCCGGCGACGTCTTCCTTTGCGTTGTCCGGAACTTGACCGGCTAAATAGATCGTGTCTCCATGGCGCACGGCTTTGCTCATGCGCGGCCCGATACCGATGCGACTGATATTCATGATGCGAGCTTCGCTTTCAGGAGGTCGGTAAGTGATGTCCAGTGGCGTTCGGCGCTCGTAGCGTCGTACACCGGCAGATCGCGGAAGACCCAACCGTGCTTGGCGGGATAGGTTTCGATCGCGTGGTCGACGTGTGCGTCCGTGAGCGCTTTCTCGAGCAGCGCTTTCTGCTCGTCGGTGAACCCCTGATCTTCGATCGCGCCGGCGATATACACGCGAGCCTTCATCTTTGGCGCGAGCAGATGCGGACTATCCGGACTCTCGGTTGCGATGCGGCCCCCGTGGTACGACGCCGCCGCGACGATCTCATCGGGATAGGTGCCCGCTGCAGTGAGCGACATGAAGCCACCCATGCAGTAGCCGGTCGTCGCGATCGGGCCCGGCCTCACGTCGGGTTGTGCGTGGATATAATCGATGAACGCGCGCGTATCGGACATGACTCTTTCCGGCGTTGTCGGTCCGATGAATTTTTCCATGAGAACTTTGCGCTTCTCGGGGTCGCTAAAGAGCGTGCTGCCATCCATCGGCTCGTACGGACCCGAACGGTAGAAGAGGTCGGGCAACAAAACAAAGTAGCCGTACGTCGCGAGCCGCTCGCCGAGCTCGAGCATCGCCGGGCGAATCCCAACTCCGTCCATGAAAACGAGGACTGCGGGCCACGGTTCCTTGCCGCTGGGGCGAAAGACATACGCCGGGCAGACGCCATCGCGCGTGGTTATCGAGACCTTGTCCATTTCAGGTTGCTCCTGTGTGGTAGACGTCGGGATCATGCAGTTCCATGAACCCCTCGGGGCGCTTGAGCTCCCGAAACCCGAATCGGCGGTACAAATCGTGCGCGTCGCGGGTGATGAGAATCCAGCGGCGCAGATGCTGCAGCTCGGGGTGCGCGAGCACGCATTCCATCATCCACTTCGAAAGTCCGCGACCTCGGTGCTCGGGCAGCACGTAGACGTCGCCAACGTATGCGATCGTCGCGTAATCAGTGACGACGCGCACGAGCCCGATTTGGACTTCGTTGCAATATAACCCGAAGCATAGAGCATTGCGCAGCGAGCGCTCAACGACGTCACGCGGAACATGCGTTGCCCAATATGACTGCGCAAGAAACGCGTGGATCGCATCTACGTCGAGCCGCGCTTGATCGGTCGAGATCGTGTAATCGTCACGGCTCCAAGTTTCCATGTTTCGGAGTCATTATAGCTGCCGAAGAAATTCCTTTGGCGTCAGTGTGTGACGATGCGCGATATTTCCGCCGCCCGGATCTGGAACATCGCCACCACCACCACCACCGTCTCCGCCGCCACCATCGCCGCTACCGCCGCCATCTCCGCTACCGCCATCGCTTCCACCACCATCTCCGCCTCCGGTATCTCCGCCCCCGGTATCCGGAGGAACATAAGCGTCAAAGCCGCCGTCGCCGCTACCCGTGTCACAACCGCCACCACCGTGACAACCGGTGAGCATGCTTCCAGTTAAGGCAAAAGCGCAAAGAAATACCGCACGAACAAAGAGTGTCCGACGCACCATCTCGAGTCTCCTAAACAGTTGCGAAACGCTGCTTAACCGCTACACTAGCGAACGAGCCTGTGCGTCATCTGTGGCTGCGCTTGGATGAACTTGGGAGCGCTAGTGCTGCGTTCGACGAATCTGTGCGACGACTTCGTTGATCGCGGCAATGACGACAGCGGGCCGCTCGTTCTGAATATCGTGTCCCGAATGAGCGACGATGATGTCCGTACCGATTGACGATGTCGCCGCGATCCGCAGGTGCGCGGCGTGCAATTGCTTCCAGAGTGCAAGATTTTCTGCGGCAGAAACGGGCGTATCCGGCGTATCAAAGTCCGTGTTTCCGCGTGTCAGCACAACGAGCGGAAGGTTTCCGTAATTGCGCTGCTCGTTCACATCTTCGGTCGAGCTTGCGCCGTTGAAAGCCTCATACTCCGAAAAGAGTGCACTCCAATAGGTGCCGGTTCTTTGTCGATCATTTTGTAACGTGTCGAGCTTGCACATTTCAAAGCCGTCGGTTTCGCACGCGTTGCGAAGGCCCGCGGCGTCGAGAAGACCGCACGCGTTAAAGATCGTGGAACCGGGGATAAGCTGGCGGGACATGGCCGCCGCCAAACATTTCGCATCATACGTTCTTTCGGAAGCCATATAGTTCGCATATACCGGCGATGTCGTCTGAAGATCGCGAAGTTCATTCGGATACACGGGATCGATGAGCACCATTCCGGCCACGTCATTCGGATAACGATCGGCGTACAGCGGCTCGTAGAGTCCGGCGATCGAGTGTCCGACCAGAACGTACGGCGGATCGATCTCCGCGCGTTGCAGCAGCGTGTGAAGATCGGTCACGACGGCCGCTGCATCACGCGCCGAAGCTGCGGGATCACTGAATCCCATCCCAGCGCGGTCGTACGAACAAACGCGCGCAGTCCGCGCAATCGCCGGTTGAACGAGACGCCAGACCGCTGTCGAGCCGCCGAGCCCTGCGTCGAGAATGACGGTCGGTGACGACGGCGCGCCGGTACAATAGAGATTGAGCCGACGACCCCCGATGTCGATCAAACGCTGCGCGTGCAAGTATGGACCGGGATCAAAAACTGCTTGCTCAGCCGCAGCCGCGGAGAACGACAATCCGATCGCTGCGGTTACGAGCAAGATGAGTTCACGAGCACGATGTGTCAAAGCTAGATGTCCAGCTCCAGCGGATCGCCCCAAAAGGAAAATGAACTCGGATGATAGCCCGTCAACCGGCTGTCGTACACCGAAAGATACGCGCGCTCATAAATTGCAATCGCCGGGGCATCTTTATCGAGAAGCCGCTGCATCGCCGCGGCCACTTCGTGCCGCACGCGCGGATCATATGAATGTAGATAGCGGTCATCGAGCGCGTCGACCTGATGATTGCAATAGTAATCCGCATTGCCGCCGTGTGGCGGAATCGAAGCGCAGTCGTAATAGCCGTTGATGCTCGCAAAGATGGGTCCCGGCGCGGTCGAGAACAACGCGGCATCGAATCTTCCTCTCTGTATGATTCCGCCGCCCGAGTACGGAGCGAAAAACTGCGGAGTCGACCACATGTGGATCGTGACACCGACGCCGACTTTTGCCCAATCCTCTTTCAGAATCGAAGCGAAGATCTCGCTCGGCTGATAACCGGCGGGAATCGCAAGATCGAGCGTGAGCGCGATGCCGTTCTTGTGACGGAGGCCGTCCGACCCGAGCTTCCAACCAGCGGCATCGAGCATGCGCGCGGCAGCGCTAGGGTCGAGTTTCGGAACAGGAAGGTCGAGGTAGTCCTGCGAGGTTCGCGGGACCAGCGATTCTGTGAGTACGCCATTTCGATGAACGACTTTGTCGAAGAGCGTTTCGCGATCGGTTGCGAGCCGCAGTGCCTGCCGGACTTCCGAGTCAGCAACTTGCGGTTTCGAGACGTTGAAAAACACGCCGCCCACAAAGTTGGTCAACCACGAAGTCCACTGTTTCCCCGGCAGCGCTTTTGCGCGATTGGCTAACGGACCGTTGATCGCCGGCCACAACGAGATCTCGCCGGTCTGCAGTTGCGTCATGAGCGTGTTTTGATCGGTAATGAGCTTGTAGATCACGCGCTGCAACTTTGGTCGTCCGCGCCAGTAGTAGGGATTCGCCTCCATCACGACGCTGTCGCCGCGCCTATAGGTCGTGTAGCGAAAGGGCCCGATGCCGACAGGCAGGCTGTTGTATGGCGCTTGATTGATCTGCGTTCCCGGCCCGACAATATGTTTCGGTAATAGACACGACGAGCTCTCGGTCGAGAAATAATCCTCGATGAACGCCGCATATGGCTCTTTGAGGTGAAAAATTACCGTGAACTTGTTGGGTGCGCTTGCGGATGTAATACGCTCCCACGGATCCCTGATATAGAGATCGTTGCGACCGTCTCTTGCGACGGCGAGCGTGTAAATGACGTCGTCTGCGTCAAAGGGCTGCCCGTCGCTCCATTTCACGTTGCGACGCAGATGATACGTAATAGTCTTGCCGTCGCTGCTGATGCCGCCGTTCGCACGCGTGGGAATCTGCGTAATCAGCTCGGGAATCGGATTCCCGTGCGGATCGAAGCGAACGAATTCGGCCATCGTCAGCTCGGAGTAGAGCGGCGAATTGCCCTCCGTAGAAATGAAAGGGTTGAGCGATGATATGTCGCCGCCGTCTGCGTAGGTGAGCACGTGCGGCTGGTATGCACCCAACAGCGCCACGAACGCCGCCAAAACCGCTAGACGTTTCATTTACATCGCTCCGCGAGCCGATTTCGCCCTCGGGCGGAGCTGCTTCGCATACGCGACGAGAACATTCGCGAGATCTCTTCGCGTGAAGGCTCCATGCGCAGGCAGCGAGACCTTTTGTTGAAAGACGCGATTGAGGTACACGCTCGCCGCTGCTCGCGTTAGTCCATGGCTGAGATTTATGCCGAATACGTGCTTCGCAACGATGGTCGCACGGGGACCAATGAGTGGTCTTACATAGGCCATGAGTTGAGCTTGCGTCACGGTCGCGTCCGGCTGAAATTGCGTTGCCGATACGTCGATGAGGCCGGCCGCGACCGCCTCATAAATGATGCTATTGTCCGGCGTGTTCGAGACGTCCGAAAGCACGCAGGCGGGACAATCTTGGCCAAAGGACGGCGACTGCTCGATCGCAGTGATAGCGGCCCCGAACTGCGGCCCAAAACAGAGAACTGAGATGGGATTCAGTGTGATGCTTGTGGCGCTCGAAAATTGTGGAAACGACACGGTGAGCGATCCGTTCGCAGCTGAGGGATTGGCTGAAATCGTAGCGGTTCCGGCGGCGTCGAGCATCGACGGAGGTGCACCCAGAATGGTTGCATTGTTGGTAGTCACGTTGAGACTCGCGTTGCCCAGGGGCTGGCCGTTAGTTCCCCATCCCTGAACGAGCACGTTGTCGAGCTTGCATCCGCTCTGCGAAAGCACCGGAACGTCGGGTGTGAAATACGTAAACGTTGGCGGAGTTCCGCTGGTGCTCGCACCCTGAAATTGCGCGTTCACGGTAACGTTTCCAGCCGGTTGCGACGGCGCCGTCGCGGCCATCTTACCGCTAGCTGCGACGCTCGTCTGTGTCGCAGCCAGCGTTCCGAAGAGAACGCTGGACGCATTGCTCAACCCGTTGCCCAGCAACGTAACAGCGGTTTGCGCGCCCGCTAAGCCATGGTCTGGATTGACGTCGTTGATGATCGGCAGCTCGGCGACGGTCGTTGTAACGCTTTGCGCCCCGCCACAGAGAACGCTGCTCGGAAGCGAGGCTGAGAGCGCGATGTTTGCCGCAAGCACCGGCGGAGCCATCGTTACGCCAAATTGTGCAAGACCGACGGGCCCGTTCGCCGTGAGCTGACGCGGCGTGCCGTTGATCGTTACTGTCACGGGTGTAGCGGTGAAGATTGCATTTCCCGACGAGTCCAACAGCACCAGGTTCCCGGAAAGCGTCCCGCCCTGTGGGATTGAAGCAGGTACCTGAAACGCGAGCGTGGTCGGCCCCGGTACTTGCACCGGAACGGTCGTCGGGAATCCACTAATGGGGTTCGCAACGGTTACGGAGAGTGCGTCACACGTTGAAAGACTCGCCGTCGGAAGTTGCACGCTGATGCTGAAATCCGACCAGTGGTCGTACCCAACGGCTATCGCGCCGTCGCCATCAAAACTATTCCCCATTGAGACGCTCGCCGTAGTGTCCAAAACATCGAGATACGGCGTCGTCGTCGGCATAGTTGGTGGACTCAAAGGCGCGGGAAGCGTCCCGAAACCGATCCCAAGAAGATTGAGCTGTACCGTTGACGCGTTTTCGTTGTTCACGGTCGGCGTCGCACCAATGGTTGGCGCCGGTGACGGTAGCTGCGGTGGCACGCAAGCAAGACCGCTGTTCGACCAATATGCATTCGCGGTGCCGCCACCGGCGAAGTACGGTAGCGCCGGGACGCCGGCGGGTTCTCCAGCGTTCCCCTCGCAAGCGTCAGCTACTTCGCCTGGTAGCAGAGCCGAAAAGAATCCGGTTGCATAGTACGGGTCTGTCATCGCCTCGATGAGTTCATGTGAGATGGCGGATGACATAGTCGCGAAGTTCCCCGCGATACACGCGGGTGTTGTCGCCATGACGGTATACGCAGTTGGATTCGCAAAGGGTGGTACAGCGATTGTACTGGCATGATAAGCATCGAATGCCGGTAGCGCGATACCACCCACCTTACAGGAGCTACCGTCTGGGAGCGTTACTTCACTGACGCTTGGCGGATAGAGCACGTTGACGAGCAAGTTTACCGGGCTAAGACCGGCTAGCGGTCCACCGGCCCCGGAATTGCAACTTACAAATCGTTCCGCCTGAGCAGCCGATAGGACACGGCCGACGATCTGGAGGCACGATCGTAGGCTGAATACACTGCCAAGAAACGTCGGCGTTCCAATGCCGTACTCGCTTCCGGCGCGAAAATATGCGGACGCGATCAGTGCTGCAGTCCATGCATCGAGCGATGCTTTCTTGAGACCGTGACCTGGCGGGATGGCCGAGTCCCAGTTTCCTGGTGTCGGCGGCGCCACGGTCGCGTACAGGTTGATCACGCTGGCGTTCGTGAGGACGCCGCCGCCGTTGTATGGGAAGCACGGACCGCTACACACGAGCGCCTGCGCCAGGCACTCCGGCCGAAGGCTGAAAACGAAGACAAGCGCCCCTAAGACAGAGACGCAAAAACGAGCGGCACCCATACACACCCCGCTGCGAAGCTGATACCGTGCTACGCGTTCCTTTCCTGTTGAGGCGCCGATTGGCAATTCCGCCAGCAAATGCTAGGCTCACGATTGTCTTCGCTTGATCTGTTTCTGGTGAGTCCCGAAAACGTGGTCCCAGAAAGGGGTGATCACTCCGAAATTGCCTTGGTTGATGCGATGATGCACGCTATGGTACGCCCATCTCTTCTTCAACCATCGGAATGGAATCTTGTTAATCCGCATCGTATGCTCCACATGGTGGAGCGTGTCGAAATAGAAGTAACCGGCCGATAACCCCATCAGAAAATAAGACGCCTGCTGAAAATGCAGCCCCCACCTCAACAGATACCAAATCGGCATAAGCAGCAAGAAGCTGGTGGGGAATAGGAAGGCAGAGGTCTTTTCGGGCTCGTTGTGATGCGCATCGTGCAGGTAGAAAAGAGCGCTTCTCACATCGTGAAGGAGCCAGCGATGGACCGCGTATTCGATCAGGCTGAAGAAAACCAGCCCAAACAGCGAACTAGAAATGGTTGCTGGCCAGTTCCATGCATTGTGCATTCCAAGATAAGCAAAGAAGCATAGGCAACTGAAATCGGTCGCGTAAGCCGCCCAGTAATTAATACGGCTCTCGCAGATGACCCCAAGCATAGAGCCCGTAGCGTTCCGAACTTGCCTGACTCTTTCGCCCATGCTTGACTCAGCGCCGACTTCAATCAATTTTGCTCTCCCACCAACGCTAAAACGAGCAGTCCTCCAATTCGGGCTGGCACCGCACGACTCCGGCGGCTTTCGCGAGAAAACATTTCGATCGGAAGCAACGCACCGCTCAGAATGATGGAGAACAGAAGCAGCTCGTGGTTGCGACGCGCCGGGCGAAATCCGTGTCGCCCCTTACATTCGCGGCGTTTGTCGAGATAGAGATTCCGATGAGATTCCGCACTGCAGCGCTTTCATCGACGTCGGACAAGCCGACGCAATGCGAATCGATCGCGTCGTCGAGCGCGCTTTCTTCGCCAAGAAGTTCGCGGAGGAGGAGGGCTTCGAGCGCTCATCCGCGACTGCGCGCACGTCGAAAATCCCGAGCGGCTTGCGATCAATGTAAGTGAGGAGACACGCCGCCTAGTCGGCGCCCAACACGTTGCCATCTACGAACGCCAAGGTGATTGGCTCAAACCCCTAGCCGCCTCCCCGGAGATGGCGTCGATGATGCCGGTGAGTATCGACGATCCGGTTGTCGTACGGATGCGTTCCGCGTTGAACGAAGTCGAGCTTGGCGCGCTTCGCTCTGTGTTCGGAAATGACGGCATCGTATTTCCGATGCTTGCACGCGGACGTATCGTCGGAGCAATCGCGTACGGAAACAAGCCGGGACACGAAGCGTACGACCCTGACGAGCGTAACTTGCTCTCGCACCTCGCGCACGAATCGGGAACGACGCTCTTGTTGCTCCGCTCAAGCGTCGCGTCGCTGCAAGCGTTCGAGGGAGCCTAGAGATCCGAACTGGCTCGGCCCAATGGTTTCTCCCGGAGACCTTCTTAAACCGATGAAGATCACTGTTGTCGCAGCCCCTCGACTACACACTGCTTCGCCGCGCTACGCTCGGGATGACAAGGCGGGGTAACCTCTAGCGTCCAGCGACCCTCGTCGCGATAGAGATGCGATGAGACTCAAGCTCGCCGCGTTCGCAATAACCGCTGCCTGCGCACTCGTGTTGTGGCCGCCGAGGGCGCCGCGCAACGATCTGCGGATCACGTTTATCGACGTCGGGCAAGCCGATGCGATCCTCATTCAAACGCCGCGTGGACATGCGATCATGATCGACACCGGCGGCCGGCTCGAACAGAACGAGTCTAGCGACGGCGCGTCCGCGGCGGAATCAGTCGGCGAGAAAATCGTGGTGCCGTTCTTGATCCGCCAAGGCATCCATCACGTCGACGCAATTCTGCTCACGCATCCGCATGGTGACCACGTCGGCGGCATCGCGCCAATTCTTCGGACGCTCGGCGCCGACGTATTTTTCGACGGCGGACAAGAGTACGGAGGACACGCGTACCACGACGCACTCGAAGAAGCCAGAAAACGCCACGTGCGAATGATCGCACCGCATGCCGGCGACGCGTGGCAAACCGATGACGGTGTACGCCTGCGGTTTCTGACCGGCTCCGGGACGCCGATTGACGATCCCACCGATCGCGTCAACGAAAATTCGCTGGTCGCGATGCTCGAATGCGATTGCGGACGCACAACCCCGTTTCGCGCGCTGTTCATGGGTGACGCCGGCAAACTCTCTGAAGACATTTTGCTCGCGCGTCACGCCGATCTTCATGCCGAGGTGTTGAAGGTCGGCCACCATGGAAGTCGCTTTGCCTCGTCTCCCGAATTTCTTGCTGCGGTTGGCGCGCGCGACGCCGTCATCTCAGACGGTCGGCACAACCTCTACCACCATCCTGCGCCGCAAACGCTCGAGCATCTGCTCGATGCACGCATGCGCGTTTGGCGTACCGATCGATGCGGCTCTATTACGCTCTCAGTTTATGGCGCGAGAAGCAACTGGTGGCGTGCCACAGCATCGACCGCTTGCGTGGAAAACGGAAGGGGTAACTCGAGGTCGATTGGCACCTTAGAATGAGCATGAGAAACCCAATCACGACGCTTCTGCTAGCTGTAGCGCTGCTTGGGGCCTCGGCCGCGCCTGCACCGATGTACACGCCTTACCCGGCCGCCCCGACGGCGCGTGACGGACGCAACGATTTCAATTTTGCGTTTGGAACGTGGCGTACGCACTACCGCATTCTCAAAGATCGGCTGGTCGGCAGCCACCAGTGGTACGAGTGCCACGGCACCTCGGTCTTTCGCCCGTTTTGGGGCGGCAGCGGAAATCTCGAAGACGCCGATCTGAAATGCCCAAACCGGTATATCACCGGGTTGACGCTTCGCCTCTACGATGCGCAAACGCACCAATGGACGCTTTGGTGGGGAACGAAAAATCTCGGCATCCCGCCACCGCCGCAAGTCGGGCATTTCGATGCAAACGGCGTCGGCGACTTTTACTCGTACGATAACTGGAAGGGCACGCCCATTATTTGCCGTTTCCACTGGACCAAAGTGAACGGCAATATCCACTTTGAACAAGCGTTCTCTACCGACGGCGGAAAGTCGTGGGAAGTCAACTGGATTACCGACACGGAGCGCGTGTCATCTTCCAGCAAAGGCGTGTGGAACGCAACTGCGCCGGGCGGCGACGGACATAACGGTTTCGACTTTCTGATTGGGACTTGGCGAACGCATTACATGCAGTTGCGCCATCCGTTAAGCGGCAGTCACGATTGGTTCGCATGCGACGGTACGTCTTCCGTCCGGCCGTTTTGGGGTGGAAGCGCTGACATCGAGGACGACGATCTCCATTGTCCGGCGCAGCACATCGTAGGCGTGACGGTTCGCTTGTACGATCCGGTTACGCATCGGTGGTCGCTCTACTCGGGAACGCAGAAACGGGGCTTGGTGCTCCCGCCGCAGGTCGGCAAATTCGGCGCAGACGGCGCCGGCGATTTCTTCGGCCTCGATACGTTCGAAGGCAAGCCGATCGTCGTGCGTTACCGTTGGGCTCGGCACAACGGTAACCCGCGCTTCGAAGAAGCGTTCTCGGCGGACAAAGGTAAGACGTGGCAGACCGTCCGGACGGCCGACTATATTGCGCCATCGTGAGCGGTTGCTGCCGGTTTATGGTGCGAGAACCAACCGGTGGCGCGCTGCCGCATCGACGGCTTGTGTGGAGAACGGTAGCGGCACGAGTGTTTGCGACGACCACGCCGTCGAGGCGTCGTCGTGGTGCGTGGATCCCGGACGTCCCGACTCACCGCTCGGAATGACGATCCCGCCGGCATCCCAATTGCCGACGTCCCAGACCGCGCGGAAACTCTGACCCGCGAACGGCAGCTGAGCGTGCACGGTGTACGCATCGCCATCACCACGCAGCGGAAGTCCGTTGAACCACGGAATCCCGAGGAACGAAAACGCATGCCGCACCGGAATCGATCCCGCCGTTTTCCACGGTACGTTCGCTTTCGGCGCCGCCTCGCGCAACGCCGTCAATAGAAACGCGTCGACGTTGTCGAACGGAACGTATCCCTTCGGGTGTTCACGCAGCGCGCGCATCAACACCACGATCACATCCGAGCTGCTGCGATACGCTTCCGCAGCATAGCTTTCAAAGTGCTGACTGATGAAATCGTTGACGGCGGCTTGACGCAGCGCGAATGCTAAACTCGCTGCCGACGAATCCGGTTCGAAGCGTCCGTCCCAACGTGCAAGCTGATTCAGCAGTGGGCCGAGCTGCGGATCGCCCTGCGCGTGCTGATGTTTCGCCGCGTCGAGCGTCATCTGCACCAGCTCCACTTCGGGCAGTGAGAGCGTATCGGCTTGCATCTGCGAGAAGTAGGCGACGTCATATTGTTTGCGCGCCCGCAGCAGTTGCGCGATGCGCGCCGCACGATACGGCGGTGCGAACCACGCCGACAAACGATATTTATAGTCGCGCCCGTACATGCGGTTGTTGGCTGTGAACACGACCGCATCGCGCGACGGTGCAACCTTCGGAAGCGCATCGAACGGAATTGGTGGATAGTGCGGATCTGAGGGCGGATGCGTGCGCAATCCCCACAGCGGATCGTTCGGAATCTCGCCCGCGAGATGGTACGTCGCTTGACCGTTCGTGTCGGCGACGACGAAGTTCTGTGTCGGACCTGGATAGTCGCGCAGTGCACCGATCGCGTCCGTAACGCTCGTTGCGCGATTCAATCTCTCGAAGGTCTGTTCGGGCGACGCCGGATCGGCGGCAGCCGGCCAGTCGACGGAGTATCCGACGTCGCCGAAGACCGAAAAACCATGCGCATCTTGATTGTACGTCTGCTCGACCGTGTGCCCGAAGCGGACATGAAACGTTTCATCACGCTCTTGTTCGCGATAGCCCGATACGTAGACACTTTCCGAGATGACGTTACCGTTCGTTGCGCCCCAGGCGATGCGATCGTTGTGTCCGAGAATCACCCCGGCCGTGCCGGCGAGCGTCGCGCCGGCCGCGTGGAAGCCCGGTGCCTGCAAATCGATGAGATACCAGATACCGGGCATCGTGATATCGAGATGCGGGTCGTTTGCGAGCAGGGCGTGACCGTCGCTCGAGCGCGCTGCGCCGACTGCCCATTCGTTGCTGCCGCGCGCACCGCGCACGGGTGGACGCTTGTAAACGTGTAGCGGCGGCAACGTCGGAACCGGTGCAGGCGGTCCGTCCGTGATCGGCACGTCGTAGCGTGGATCGGTGATCGAGTACAAACCGTCCGTGCCGGATTGTCCCATCGCATCGAACACGCGCTCGCGTTCGATGACGTCGTCCCACGGATCGGTGAGCGTGAGCACCGTTGCGAAACCGACCGCGAGCGTGTCTTCGGGCTTCCACGGTTGCGGCCACAGCAGAAGCAGCCGGTATTCGACCGGCAACGTCTCGCGGTGCATGGCGGCATTTATGCCGCTTGCAAACGCGACGAGATCGTCCCGCTCTGGCTGGCTCAAACGTGAATACTCGGTTGAGATGACGCGCTGCACGTCGAACGTGCGCGCCCGCATGTCCGGCTCTAAGAGCTTGTCGCCGAACCATTCGGCAAGCCGGCCGTAGACGAGATGGCGCACGAGGTCGATTTGAAAAAGCCGATCCGAGGCCTCGACATAGCCTTGCGCGACCATCAGATCGTGCATCGACTGCGCGCGGATGTGCGGAACCCCGCGCCCATCACGTAAGACGACGACCGGAGCATTTACGGGTAGACCCGAGAGCGTCCCGTCCAGATGTGCCTCAGCGTGCCAGCCCACGGCGACGTATACGATGTAGGCCACGATGGCCACGACGATCGCTGCGAACGCGCTAAGCGCACCGCGCAGCAATAGACGAAGAAGCACGGAGGAACCGCTTTGGCGGAGAAGGAGCCTCACCCTGGGCGCGCTTTGGAGGTTTTCGTGAAACGGACTGGACTTCGTTTTCTGATCGCGGTCGTATTGGGCGCGCTTGTACTCGCGCCGCAAACCGCATCCTCGCAAGCTCGTCCAGGTGACTCGGCTTCCAGTCCGCTCGTCATCGCGTACAACGGCGGAGCAGTCACGCTCGATCCGATCATGCGTGCGGAGAACACGTCGTTTGCCTGGCAGCGTCACATCTTCGATACACTGACGATTCAAGACGGAAAGAACGGCAAGCCGTTGCCGCACATTCTCACCAGCTGGAAGATCGTCGGACAAAATCGCTGGCGCTTCGAGCTGCACAAAGGTGTCAAGTTTCAGAACGGCCGGGCGATGACGGCGCAAGACGTTGCCGACTCGATCATGGACACCGCATCAAATCCCAAAGCCCAGATCCGTTATTACCTCACGTCGGTCGCGAGCGCGGCAGCGGATGGCCCGAACGCCGTCATCGTCACGACGAATACGCCAAACCCGCTTCTGCCACTCGATCTCGCGAACGTTCCCGTCATGCCGGAGCTCGAGATCAAGCGCGACGGCCGCGGTTTCATGGATACGCACCCGATCGGGACTGGGCCGTACGAATTCGTGAACTGGCTGGCGCAAGATCATCTGGATCTGCATGTTTGGAGTGGATACTGGGGGCAAAAGCCCGCCTTCAGTTACGTGAAGCTCGAGAACATCCCCAACGGCGCAACACGTCTCGCCGCGCTGCTTTCAGGACAAGTACAAGTCGCCGAAAAGATCGACCCGCAAGATTTCGATCGTGTCAAACACAGCGGCAGCGCCTACATCACCGCGGTCGGTGGCGTGAGAATCATCTACCTCGCGATGGATGACTGGCGCAAGAACGACACACCCGGAATCCCAGGCGGCAAAAATCCGTTCCTCGATACGCGCGTCCGCGAAGCAGTCTATCGAGCAATCGATGTGAACGCGCTCAAGGAAAAGATCTTCAATGGCGCTGCCGTTCCGGCGACTCAGTGGACGGGAATCCAGCTCGAATCCTACGATCCGTCGTTGAAGCGCTTTCCGTACGATCCGGCTGCAGCAAAGAAACTGCTCGCCGATGCCGGTTATCCGAACGGATTCACCGTGAGGCTCGACGCTCCTAACGACCGCTACCTCGACGACTCGCTCGTAGCGCAAGCTATTGCCGGAATGCTCGGCAACGTTGGCATCAACGTCCAAGTCAATGCTGTCACGAAAGCGGTCTTCTTTCCGAACATGGACAAAGGCGATTTTTCGATGTATATGGCCGGCTGGGGTCCAAACGATCCGATCAGCAATTGGGCGGCCGTCTTTCATTGCAAGGATGCGGCCCACGGGTACGGCGTCACGAATCGCGAGCATTACTGCAATCCCAAGGCCGACGAAATCATCGCGCGGGCCGCGAGCATCTTCGACCCAACGTTTCGTGTTCCGGCCGAACGCGAAGCCTACAGACTTGCCGATCGTCGCGATTTCGCGTACGTACCGCTATATTGGGAAGACGTCATCGCGGGGGTCAATAACCACATTAACTGGGAATCGCGACCTGCCGACGAGTTGATTTTGGCGTGGATGATGACGCGTAAATGAGCGCTTGGCGCAATACGTCGTAACGCGTTTACTCCAAGCCCTTCTCGCGCTTTGGGCGGTCGTCACGGTCGTATTCGTACTCTTGCACGTAACCGGAGATCCAATCTCGGTTCTTGCGCCGGAGACGATGAATCAGCAACAGCGCGCACAACTAGCGCACGCGCTGGGGCTCGATCTTCCACCGACCACGCAGTACGTGCATTTCCTCAGCGATGTTCTTCACGGTAATTTAGGGGTCTCGTTCTACACAAACCAGCCTGCCATGCAGCTGGTGCTTCAACGTTTGCATATCACGGTCGAGCTCGTTGTCGCGGCGATGGTCGTGGCGCTTGCGTTCGGCGTCCCCTTCGGCATTATCTCGGCGTTGCGGCCGGGACAATTCCTCGATCGCACGCTGCGATTCATCTCCGTGCTCGGCTCGTCGATCCCGACGTTCTTTCTCGGAATCTTGCTAATCCTGATCTTCAGCGTCGAATGGGAACTGTTCCCGTCGTCGGGTCTGGGTGATTGGCGCAACTTCGTCTTACCCGCTTTCACGCTCGCGTTCTATCGCATCGCGCTCTTTACGCGACTGATCCGTACCGCACTTATCGGTGAGCTCTCGCAAGACTACGTACGAACCGCACGCGCAAAGGGACTTCCCAACATCGTCGTGACGCTCAAACACGCGTTGCGCAACGCGCTGCTTCCGTTTGTCACCGCGTTCGGCTTGCAGTTCGGTCAGTTGCTCGGCGGCGCGGTGATCACGGAGACTATCTTTGCGATTCCGGGCATAAACCGCCTTGCGCTCGATGCGATCATGCGGCTCGATTATCCGATCGTCATTGCGTACGTGATCGTGATCGCAGCACTCTTCACGCTGATTAATCTTGCCGTCGACCTCACGTACAGCTTCCTCGATCCGCGGGTCGCGTATGACTAAGCTTCGCGATCTGCCGCACGTCCCGGCGATCGTATTGCTCGCGATGATCGTGCTGGCGGTCTTTGCGCCGTTCGTCTCACCGCACGATCCGCAACATCAAGATCTGCTTTCGCGGCTGACGCCGCCGCTGGGTCACACACCCTCGGGATTTTACTTGCTCGGAACCGACGAGCTTGGACGCGATATCTTCGCCAACGTTTTGTTCGGCTTGCGCGTTAGTCTCTTGGTCGGATTCTGCGCGGTTACGATCAGCGTCGTCATCGGTGCCCCAATTGGATTGCTCGCCGGTTACCGCCCAAATAATTGGTTCGCCCACATCACGATGCGCGCGGCGGACGTGCAGCTTTCGCTACCGGTCGTGTTGATTGCGCTGGCAGTCCTGGCAGTGCTCGGCCGTGGTCTCGACAAGGTCATTATCGTGATCGGACTCGTCGGCTGGGCGCAATACGCGCGTCTGATACGAGCCAGCGTGCTCGCGGAGCGCACGAAAGAATATGTCGTCGCTGCAAGCGGTCTGGGCGCATCGCTCCCCCGCATTCTTGCGCGGCACATCTTACCGAACGTTGCCGGACCTTCGCTCGTGCAGATCGCGGTCGACATACCGCGCGCGATCGAGCTCGAAGCGACGCTGTCGTTCCTGGGACTGGGCGTCTCCATCACGACGCCGTCGCTCGGCATTCGCATCGCGCAAGGTTATCAATATCTCTTCAGCGGCGCGTGGTGGCTCGCCGTCATGCCGGGCCTTGCGCTCGTCGTCTTGGTTCTTTCGATCAATTTGCTCGGCGACTGGCTGCGCGATAGGCTCGATCCGGTGACGCAAGGCGCGATTGCCGCGGAGCGCCAAAGCCAAGCCGCATGAAGACGTTCGAACCAGTTCACCTTACCGACGAGATCGCCCAGCGGGCGATCGCGACGCGCCGTGATTTCCACAAATTCCCGGAGCTCGGCCTTACCGAGTTTCGCACCGCAAGCGCGATAGCCGCGCGGCTCGACGCGCTTGGTTTCGACGTGCAAGCGGGACGCGACGTCATGGACGCACGAAGCCGCGTCGGCGTTCCGAGCGACGATGTCGTGCAGGCCGCGTTCGCGCGCGCAAAAGATGAGGGCGCCGATCCGAAATGGCTTGCGCGCTTCAAAGGCGGCTTCACCGGCATAGTCGGCACACTGCGCGGCGTTCATCCCGGGCCGGTCGTGGCGCTGCGCTGCGACATCGACGCGCTCCCGATTCTCGAAGCCGACGACGACACGCACTTGCCGGCGCGCGATGGATTCGTGTCATCGCACCGGGGCATCATGCACGCCTGCGGACACGACGTACATGCCGCGATCGGATTGGCCGTTGCGGAGATGCTCGCAGCGCAGCGCGACCGTATCCACGGCACGATCAAATTCATTTTTCAGCCGGCGGAAGAAGGCGGGCGGGGCGCCGTACCGATGCGTGATGCCGGTGTCGTCGACGACGTCGACTTTTTTGTCGCGATCCACGTCGGCATGAATTCCGAAAGCCACATGTTCTATCCGATCGTCACGGGACAACTGGCAAGTGCGAAGCTCGACGTAACCTTCAAGGGACAAGCGGCGCACGCGGGTGGACATCCCGAGCAGGGACGCAACGCGCTGCTTGCGGCGGCGCACGCGGTTGTCGGACTGTATGGGATTGCACGACACAGCGGCGGTCGTTCACGAATTAACGTCGGCGTGCTCGAAGGTGGATCCGGACGCAATGTTATCGCTGATCGGGCCTTCTTTATGATGGAGGTGCGCGGCGATACGGAACGCTCTGCGACTACATGATCGAGCGTGCGAACGCGGTAATCAAAGGGGCTGCGGATATGGAAGGGGTCGAGGTCGACATCATCTTGGCGGGTCGGACGACGACGGCCGAGTCGAGCGTTTCACTCGGTGAAGCCGTGGCGCGCGCGATGGTGGGAGTTCCTAATATTCGTACGACGATCGAACCGAAAGCTGCCGTCGGCAGCGAGGATGCCACATTTTTCATGAAGCGCGTACAAGAACGCGGCGGTCTCGCGATCTACTCCTGCGTCGGCTCTCCGACCAAGACGGGACATCACACGCCACACTTTGATATCGACGAGTCCAATATCGTGCCCGCCGCGCAGGCGACTTGCGACCGCGCTGCTATCGCTCGGCGAAACGCCACGGTGAGCTTAAAGGCAGGTATGCAGGCGCTCTTGGGCTAGAAACAGAGCACATGTCGCAAGTCAACTCGCAGATGGCGCTCGTTGCATTTCTGCAGGCGCAGAACTGCTCGAATTACGTCTACTCGTGGCGGCACCCCGACACGATGAGCGACTTCATGACGCCCGAATATTATCAGCGCATCGGGCGAACGCTCGAGGACGGAAAATTCGACCTCGCGTTCTTCGATGACCGGCTCGCGATGCCGGATAAATACGGCGACGACTACGTCGAGGCCGTGGCTAACGGGATTCGCACCGTCAAGATGGACCTCGTCCCGGTCATGTCGATGATGGCCGCGACGACGTCTCGCCTGGGCATCGGCGGAACGTATTCGACGACCTACTTCGAGCCGTTCCACGTCGCGCGCGTCTTCGCGACGCTCGATCTTATGACTCGTGGACGGGCAGCCTGGAATGTCGTGACGTCGCTGAACGATTCCGAAGCCGCAAACATGGGGCGCGACGAGTCGTTGCCGCATGACATGCGCTACGACCGTGCGGACGAGTTCATGCAAGTCGTTCACGGACATTGGGATACGTGGGAAGACGACGCGATCATCGGCGACAAAAACGGGCGTTTTGCGGATCCGTCCAAAGTCCATCCGCTCGAACATCGCGGCGATTGGTTCGTGTCGCGTGGGCCGTTCACGGTTCCGCGTTCGCCGCAGGGCTATCCCGTCATCATTCAAGCCGGACAAAGCGGACGCGGCCGCGCGTTCGCCGCGCGGTGGTCCGAGCTCGTCTTCGCCCTTAGTCCCGACTTGCAGCTCGCGAAGAAATTCTATCAGCTCTTCAAGACGCAAGTACAATTGCTCGGACGCGAATCGACGCTGGTCAAGATTTGTCCGCTCGTCGTCACCGTCGTCGGCGAAACGCGCACCGCAGCCGAAGAGAAGCTTGCATTGATCGACACGCTTCCGAAGCCGATCGACGGTGTCGTTCTGCTATCCGAAGTCCTCAATTTCGATTTTGCGTCCAAAGGGCTCGACGAACCGTTCACGGACGACGAGCTCGCGAATATCAGCGGCCTACAAGCGATCCGCGATCAGGTTGTGGCACTCAGCGGAAAGAAGAATCCGTCCGTTCGTGACTTCGTCGAGGTCAGCAATCGCGGCAACGTGCGCGAGCATCCGCTCTTCGTCGGATCCGGGAAAGACGTCGCCGACGGACTCGAAGAGTGGTTCAGCGATGAAGGCTGCGACGGGTTCGTGATCGCCGCCACGCACATTCCCGGGGCTTACGAAGATTTCGTGCGACTCGTCGTTCCCGTACTGCAAAAACGCGGGCTGTTCCGCAAAGAATACACCGGCTCAACGCTGCGCGAGCATTTGGGAATGCCGAAACCACCAGTCGGCGGATGGAAATTGCCGGCGCGCGCGCCGAGCTAGACGCCGAGATACTGGTGCATGACGTCGGGCTTTGATTGAAGCTCGGCGGGAGTGGCTTCGAGCTCGACGTGCCCGCGATCGAGCACGTAGGTGCGGTGCGCGAGGAGCAGGGCAGCGCGCACATTTTGCTCGACGATCAGAATCGTGCGGCCTTCGGCTGCGAGACGCTTCGTCGTTTCGAGCAAATCGTGGACGATGATCGGCGCGAGCCCCTCAAACGGCTCGTCGAGCAGAAGCATGCGCGCGTCGCGAATCAGTGCGCGTGCGATCGCGAGCATTTGCTGCTCACCGCCCGAAAGAGAGCGTCCCATGAAATTCTTGCGTTGTTCGAGGCGCGGAAACGTTTCGTAGATGCGCTTGAGCGTCCACGGAGACTTAGCCGTCAATGCAGCAAGTTGCAGATTCTCTTCGACCGTGATCGTCTTGACGATGCGTCGCGTGTCGGGAACCAACTGCACGCCGAGCTTCGCGATCTGATACGGCTGCTTGCCGCTGATCGCATTATCCGCGAAGCGAACTGTCCCGGTACGCGGCGCGAGGATGCCCATGATCGTAAGCATCGTCGTCGTCTTGCCTGAGCCATTGCGTCCCAACAGCGCGACGACCTCACCTTCCTCGACTCGCAGAGACACGTCGAACAGAACGTGCGATTCACCATAGTATGAGTTGATCTTGTCGACTTCGAGCAGGCTCATTCGTCGTTGCCCGTTCCGAGATAGGCTTCTTGCACGCGGGGATCGGCGCGAATCTCGGCGGGTGATCCCTCGGCGATCTGACGGCCGTCTTGCAGTACGACGACGCGATCTGCAAGGCCAAATACGACATCCATATCGTGCTCGACGATCACGATCGTCACGCTCTTGCGCAATTCTTGCAGCAGCTCGACCATCGCCGCGCGCTCGGAAGGGCTCATTCCGGCTGCAGGTTCGTCCAGAAGGAGGATTTCCGGTTGCGTGGCAAGCGCAAGCGCGACTTCGAGGCGCCGCTTCTCGCCGTATGAAAGATCGCTTGCGCGCAGATCGCGGCGTTCAAGCAAATCGACTTGCTGCAAGACTTGGACCGCGATCTCGTGCGCCTTCTTCGCGCCCGACAGCGGAACGAGCGCATCGAGCTTGAACGCGCCGCGGGTCGCCGCCAGTGCCGGCACGAGCACGTTTTCCTCAACCGTCAACCGCGGAAAAATCTGCGTAATCTGAAAGCTCTTCGCGATCCCGAGCTGCGCGATGCGCGCGACGTCGAGACCGGTGATGCGTTTCTCTTTGAAATATACGTCGCCCGTCGTCGGCGCGAGCTCTCCGGCTAGCATCTTGAAAAACGTCGTCTTGCCCGCGCCGTTTGGTCCAATGAGAGCCGTTACGGTAAGCGGTTCGACTACGAGCGACACGCCGTCGACTGCGACAAGGCCGCCAAACCGCCGGGTGAGCTGACGTGCTTCCAAAAGCGCCATCTATTCGCCGCCTGCAGCGCTTGCCGGCCGCCGTCTGGTGAGCTGACGGAGCCATATGATCATCCCGCCCGCAATTCCGCGGCGGAAGCCCGTGATCAGCAAAACGAACACAATGCCGAGCAGCAATTTCCACAATCCGGCGATCGCGCTGAAGTTTTGAAGCACTTGCGAGAGATAGATCCATACGATTGAGCCGATTAACGGGCCGACGAGAGTCCCAGGTCCACCGATGACTTCGATGACGATGATTTGTCCTGATGTGTCGATGGTGAACATATCCGGCGGAAGATAGCCCTGGAAGAGGCCCAACAATCCACCCGCGAGGCCAGCGTAGGCGGCGGCTATCGTGAACGCAACGACCTTGTAGACGTACACATCGTGCCCTGCGGCCGCGGCTCTTTCTGGATTTTCCAATATTGCCCGCAACACGTGGCCGAACGACGATCGCACGATTAACCACATCAGCGCAAAAGCGATGAAGTACACGATCGCGATGAAGACGTAGGCCTCGTTGTTCGATCCGAAGTGGAACCCGAAGACTTCGGCACGCGGCACACCTGGTAGGCCGTTCTCGCCGCCTGTGTAGTTGCGAAGCGCCGAGTTATCGAGAAAATAGAACATCTGCGCGAATGCCAGCGTCAGCATCGCGAAGTACACGCCGACTTGACGCAGGCTGAGCGCACCGATCAAGAGTCCTGCGAGCGCGGCGGCCGCCGTGCCGATCGCGAGCGCTTCGAGAGTGTTGCCGACGGTCTTGGTTATCAAGAGGTATCCGGTCACAAAGCCACCGGTACCGTAAAATGCAGCCTGACCGAACGACAGCAGTCCGGTAAAGCCGAAGATCAAATCGACGCCGAGACCAAAGAGGGCGAGAACGAGGATGCGCGAGGCCAGTGCTATTCCACCGCCCACGTGCTCCAATATAATGGGGAAGACTGCCAAGAAAATCGCCATCGCCGCGAGTCCTGCGAGAACCCGCAGCGCGCCGTTCTTCATCTAGGAGCGGCCTTCGACGCCCAAAAGGCCTTGCGGCCGAACGATCAAGACGATCGCCATTGCGACATAGAGCATCACAGACGCGTAGTCGGGCGCGAAGGCTGTTGTAATGCTGACGATCTCGCCGGCAATGACGCCGCCCAAAATGGCGCCGAAGAACGAACCCACGCCGCCGATGACGATGACGACGAACGACTGCACAAGAAGATCGTTGCCCATGTCGGGGTTCACCGCGACGAGCGGCGCGTCGACGATCCCGGCAAGTCCCGCAATCGCCGCGCCGAGCGCGAAGACCAGCAAGAACGTGCGATTTACGTTTATGCCGAGAATGTTGACGATCTCGGCGTCGTCGATCCCGGCGCGAACGATCAATCCGATCCGCGTGCGGAAAAGGACAACGTAGATGATCGCGAGCGTGATTGCGGCAATCGCCATGACCACGACGCGGTACTGAGGATAATAGATCTGACCTACCTGAACGATTCCGGACGCCCAGCTCGGCGTCTGAAGGAGCTTCGTCTGGCCCGTGAATATGGCGCGGATAGTTTCAACGAGAACGATCGCGAGACCGTAAGTGACCAGTATCTGATCTTCCTTCGGCCGCCGATAGTACATCCGTATCAATACGCGCTCGACGACAAATCCAACGATGAACGCTACGGCCAATGCTGCGGGAATCGCGAGAAAGAAATTGTTCGTGTTCGAGTAGACGAGCCAACCCGCGTACGCGCCGACCGTGAAAAACGCGCCGTGCGCGAAGTTCACGAACCCCAACAATCCGAACACGATCGTTAGTCCGAGCGAAGCGAGAGCGAGTATTGCACCAAGCGCAAGCCCGTTGAGGGCTTGCGCTTCGATGAGATGCAACGAGGTTTGGTCCTAGGTGTAGGAGGGCATCGTGCAGCCGGTCTCGCTCAGCGGCTGCATGCATTGTTCGCCCGGAACGACAGCGACGACGTCGAAGAAATCGTCTTTGCCTTTCATCGCGCTCGCGCTCTTGCCGCGGACGACCGGGCAGGGGCGAACCTGTTGGTGATCGCCTGCGCGGTAATAAACCGGCCCGAGCATGAGATCGAGCTTCTTGCCATCTTCGAGCGTCTTGATGACGACAAGAGGATCGAATGTCTTGGAGCGCGCTACCGCATCGGCCCAAATCGCCGTTTGCGCGTACGCGATATGCGCCGTCCATCGCGGAAGCACGCCTGGGAACTTGGCTTTGAAGCTTTCCAGGAACACCTTCGAGAGCGGGTAACGGTCCGCGAGCGTGTAGTACCAATCTTGCGTACCGTACACGCCTTCCATGATCTCCGGCCCAAGGCCATCAGGCAAGTAGGTCGAGATGTTCGGAATGACCAGCTTCATCTTCTTGGTGATACCGAATTGCACGGCTTGTTTCGTCGACGAGATGCCGTCGTTTCCGAACTCGATGTTGATGAACATATCGGCGTCGGAGTTGGCGATGTTGGTGAGATACGAGCTGTAGTCGCTTGTCGGGAACGGCGCGACGACGTCGGCAACCGTTGTCCAACCGAGCTTTTCGAGATCGGCTCGCATCGAGTTCGTCAGCGAGTGGCCGTAGCTGTAGTCCGGCGTCAAGAAGATCATCTTGCGCTTCGGGCCGTACGCCTTGACGAGATACGGGTCGAGCGCTTTGGCGACCATATACGCGTCGAGCTGCGAGCGGAAGCCGTAGCGTTGACAATCCTTGCCGGTCGTATCGTTCGAGCCGCTGGCGCCTACCATATAAAGGACCTTTTGCTGCTGGGCCAGCTTCTCGATCGCGATGTCGACGGCGCTGCTGACGCCGCCGGAGATCATGATCGCTTTGTTCTGCGTGATGAACTCGGTTGCGCGTTGGATCGCAGGGTCGGGCTTCGTTTCGGTATCGGCGACCTTGTAGGTGACCTTCTTCCCGAGCAGCCCCTTCTTGCCGGCAAGCGACGGAATCTTCCCCATGACTCCCGTGCCGTTGTTCAGATCTTCGATCGCCAGTACGTAGCCTTTGCGCTCGTCCTCACCGTCTGCCGAATACGAGCCTGTCGACGGACACAAGAATCCCACAAAGACTTCGGGGCCGGTCGTCCCGGCGGGGAAATTCCCGATGGCGGCGGCTTCGGCCTCACTTCGCCAGGGTGACGCCGTTGCAGCGACCGACAAACCAGCCGTCGCTCCTAGGGCGGTTTTCAAAAACTCTGTACGGTTGACTCCCAAACCAGCCTCCCTCTCAAGTTGAAAACGCCCACGCCACGTAGGCTCGCCGGGTTTCGAGCGGGCGCACCTTAAGTCATCTTAAAGAGGGAGCACTTGCGGAATCGGCGCAGTTGCTCTGGCCGCACCGCGCCCAAAATCGGGCCGCCATTCGCTATGGAGACAGGATGATCAAACGAATCCTCTGCCTCGCGTTAACAGCCGCAATTCTTACGTTGGGAACGCCGCACCCCGCGAAGGCCGCTCCGATCGAGATTCAATTTTGGCACTCGATGGGATCGCAGCTCGGCGTCTACCTCAACGACATCGTTGACAAATTCAACGCATCGCAAAGCGATTACAAGATCGTCGCGCTCTACAAGGGACCCTACGATCAGAGCATGGCTGCCGGCATCGCCGCGTATCGCGCGGGCGACGCACCTGCGATCTTGCAAGTCTTCGAGGTCGGTACCGCGACGATGATGGCTGCAAAGCAGGCCGTCATCCCAACGTGGGAAGTGTTCCAAAAGGCCGGAGTACCCCTCAACACGAGCGCCTTTATCCCGACGATTTCAGGCTACTACAGCCAAGGCACTCCAGCGCGTCTGGTATCCATGCCGTTCAACAGCTCGACGGCCGTCCTCTACTACAATAAAGATGCCTTCCAAAAGGCAGGCCTCGATCCCAACAAAGCACCGAAAACGTGGGACGAAGTTGCCGCCGACGCTGCGAAGCTCAAAGCGTCCGGAATGCCGTGCGGATTTACGACGGGTTGGCAGGGCTGGATTCAAATCGAAGAGTTCAGCGCCTGGCACGGTTTGCCGATCGCTACGGAAGACAACGGCTTCGACGGACTGAACACGAAGCTCGAAATCAACAACCCGACCGTCGTGAAGCACATTGCGCTCCTGCAAAAGATGGCGAAAGACGGGACGTTCACGTACGTCGGACGTAAAGACGAGCCGACGCCGAAATTCTATAGCGGCGATTGCGGCATCCTGATGGAGTCGTCCGGATCGCTTGGCGACATCTCGAAATACTCGAAGTTCAAATACGGCGAAGGCATGATGCCGTACGATCCCAGCGTCAAAGGCGCACCCCAAAACGCAATCATCGGCGGCGCGAGCCTCTGGGTGCTGAACGGAAAGTCTCCGGAAGTCTACAAGGGCGTTGCGAAGTTCTTCAACTTCATCGCGTCGCCGGATATCGCTGGACTCTGGAGCTCGGAAACGGGCTATCTCCCGATCACGAAATTCGCGTACGCGAACCTGCAGCTCAAAGGTTTCTACACGAATCATCCGGAGACGCCAATCCAGCAGATGCTCTTGCATCCTCCGCTTGCGTGGACGCGCGGCTTGCGGCTCGGCAACATGCCGCAGATCCGTACCGTCGTCGACGAGGAGCTCGAGAACGTGTGGAGCGGAAAGAAATCCGCGAAGCAAGCACTTGACGATGCCACCTCGCGCGGCAACGAACTCTTGCGGAGTTTCCAAACAGCAAACGGCGGATAAGTGAAGCGATCGAACTTTGGAAGCCCGTGGCTTCCATACGTGTTGGTCGCTCCTCAGGTCATCGTAACGATCCTTTTCTTCTTGTGGCCTGCCGGACAGGCGTTGTTCCAGTCCGTGCAGGAGCAAGATGCGTTCGGAATCTCGACGCATTTCGTCGGGCTCGATAATTTCCGAGCACTCTTTTCCGATCCGCGCTATCTTGCGAGCTTCCGAACCACGCTGGTCTTCAGCGCTTGGGTCACAATCAGCGGTCTCGTGGTCTCACTCGTTCTGGCCGCGACGGCAAATCGCGTCGGCAGAAGTAAGGTCATCTATCAGACGCTGCTCATTTGGCCCTATGCAGTACCGCCGGCGATCGCGGCCGTGCTGTGGGCGTTTCTGTTCAATCCGAGCTTAGGCGTGATCACCTACACGCTGGCTCGATTCGGCATCGTCTGGAACCACGCGATCAATCCGGGGCAGGCGATGTTCCTCGTCGTCGTGGCTTCGGTCTGGCAGCAGATCAGCTACAACTTCGTGTTCTTCAGCGCAGGGCTGCAAGGGATTCCGAAATCACTCACTGAGGCGGCTGCGATCGACGGCGCGGGACCGCTGCGGCGTTTTTTCGACGTCGTCTTGCCGCTGCTCTCGCCAACGACGTTCTTCTTACTCGTCGTCAACATCGTATATGCGTTCTTCTACACGTTCCCGATCATCGACGCAGCGACGGGCGGCGGACCGGTTCAGGCGACGACGACACTCGTCTACAAGATCTTCTTCGAAGGCTTCCAGAGCTTCGATCTCGGTAAGTCGGGCGCGCAATCGGTTGTTTTGATGGCGATCGTGATCGGGCTGACCGTCGTTCAGTTCCGTTACATCGAGCGCAAGGTTCAGTACGGATGATCGAAAACCGCCCGCTCACGAACGTGCTCTGCCATGCCGTACTGATCTTGGGCGTGCTGTTCGTGGCGTTTCCGCTTTATATCGCGCTGGTCGCAGCGACGCTGACCGCAGAACAAGCCATCCACGTACCGCTCCCGCTCGTACCCGGCACGCAGCTGTGGGCCAACATTGCCGACGTGTGGCAGCACGGTACGGGCAACGCGGCGTACCCGTTCCGCAGCATGATGGCAAACAGCTTCATCATCGCTGTCGGCGTGACGGTCGGCAAGCTCGTAATCTCCATCATCTCGGCGTATGCGATCGTGTACTTCCGTTTTCCGTTACGCAATCTCGTCTTTTGGGCGATCTTCGTGACGTTGATGCTCCCCGTCGAAGTCCGCATTTTTCCGACGGTCGAAGTCGTCTCACGCTTGCATTTGATCAACACCTACGGCGGACTGATCATACCGCTCATCGCATCGGCGACATCGACGTTTCTCTTCCGCCAATTCTTTCTCGCGCTGCCGGATGAGCTCGTCGAGGCTGCGCGTGTCGACGGCGCGAGCGCGATGCGGTTCTTCTTCGATATCGCAGTCCCGCTGACGAAGACCGTGATCGCCGCACTCTTCGTGATCGACTTCATCTACGGCTGGAACCAATATCTGTGGCCGATTCTCGCCACGAACGTCCCGCAGATGATTACCGCCGTCGTCGGCGTGAAGGGCATGATGGGGAACGGCGACGTCGCTACGGCATGGCAGCTGGTCATGGCAGCGACGTTGCTCACCATGCTGCCGCCGCTGCTCGTCGTGCTCGTCATGCAGCGCTGGTTCGTTCGCGGCCTCGTCGAGTCGGATAAATAGCATGGCAAGTCTTACTTTTGAGAACGTCGCGAAGTCGTACAACGGCAAAACGTTCGTCTTGCGCGACGTCAACGTCGAAATCGGCGACGGCGAATTCATCGTCATCGTCGGACCGTCGGGTTGCGGTAAGTCAACGTTGCTGCGCATGGTCGCGGGACTCGAAAGCATATCGTCCGGCGAGATCCGCATCAAAGGTAACGTCGTCAATCGCCTCGAGCCGAAGGATCGCGACATCGCGATGGTCTTTCAAAACTACGCCCTCTACCCGCACATGTCGGTCTACGACAACATGGCGTACGGCTTGAAGATTCGCAAGATGAGCAAAGACGAGATTCGCACGCGCGTTGAAAAAGCGGCGAACATTCTCGAGCTCAAAGATTATCTGCTGCGCAAACCACGCGAGCTCTCGGGTGGGCAGCGGCAGCGCGTCGCGATGGGGCGCGCGATCGTCCGCGAGCCCGCCGTCTTTCTCTTCGACGAGCCGCTTTCGAACCTTGACGCGAAGCTGCGCGTCCAGATGCGCTCCGAGATCCAGAGCTTGCATGCGCGATTGAGCACGACGAGCTTATACGTCACGCACGACCAAGTTGAAGCGATGACGCTCGCGCATCGTGCGATCGTGATGGAGAAAGGGAACGTCGAGCAGGTCGGCACACCGACCGACATCTACGAGCGTCCCGCCACAATCTTCGTTGCAAGCTTCATCGGCTCTCCTCCGATGAATCTGCTGCGCGGGCGCGTTTCCACGGACGGCGGAACGTTCGTCGTCGACGGCGGGCCGGCGCTACCGCTTCCAAAACCGGTAACGCAGCTGTCCGGACGCGACATCGTCCTCGGCATTCGGCCCGAGCATCTTCAGGCCGCGACCGATGGCACCGACGCAGCCCGCGTCGATCTCAAGATCGACTACTGCGAGCGGCTTGGCGCCGAGAATCTTGCGTACGGACATTGGGGAACGCAAAGCGTCATCGCGCGTTTGCCGAACGAAACCTTGCCGGCATCCGGCCAGAACTTTTCGCTCGCGGTCCGCCCTCGTCTGTTCCATCTCTTCGATCCGGGTGATGGTAAGCGAATCGAGACGTGATGCGGCGCTGGCCGTACGCGGGCGTCGTGGCGCATCGTGGCGGCGGATCGTTGGCCCCGGAAAACACGCTCGCAGCCTTTGAAATCGGAGCGCGCCTCGGTTTCAAGCTCGCCGAGTGTGACGTCAAGTTGAGCGCCGACGACGAGCTCTTCTTGCTGCACGACGACACGGTCGACCGCACGAGCAACGGTCACGGAGCAGCCGCCGACCTTTCCTACCAGACGATTGCGGCGCTCGACGCCGGATCATGGTTCGATGGAAAATTCGCAGGCGAACGGATGCCGACGCTGACTGATCTCGCGGAAACACTGGAGCGCTTGCAGATGCGCGTCAATATCGAGATCAAGCCGTCGCCGGGCCGCGAAGCGCGCACGGGAAAAGAGGTCGCGCTCGAGGCCGCGCAGCTCTGGCGTGAGCGCACGACTCCGCCGCTCTTGTCGTCGTTCTCCGAAGAAGCGCTGGCCGCGGCGCGTAGCGCAGTCCCCGAAATTCCTCGCGGATTGCTCGTCACGACCGTACCGCAGGATTGGCATGCGCGTGCCGAGAGTTTGAAGTGCGAATCGATCCACGTTGCGCACACGTCGCTGGATGCCGAGCTCGTGCGCGGGTTCAAAGCTGCGGGTTTGTTCGTCATGGCGTATACGGTCAATGACCGCGAGCGCGCGCGCGCTCTCGCCGCATGGGGCGTCGATGCGATTTGCACCGACCGGATCGATTCGATCGGACCCGCGTGGAGCGATTTGACATGAACCGGCTTACGGCGTTGTTCGTCGTCCCGGCGGTCGTGGTCATCGGACTGTTTCTCATCCTGCCGCTCGTGCGCGATATTCAGATCAGCTTCTTCGATTGGAATCTGATCTCGCCGGATCGCAAGTTCGTCGGTCTTGGGAACTATGTTGCCGTTCTCGGAGATCCCGCATTTCTCGCCATGCTTTGGCAAAGCGCGCTCTACGTCGGTTTCGCGCTGGCCGGGAACGTCGCGCTTCCGCTTTTGCTCGCGACCCTGACGTTACGCGCCGGGCGTCGCGAAGCCGATGTGTATCAAACGTTGATCTTCCTTCCGACCGTCATCCCGGTGTCCGTCGGCGCACTGCTCTTTCTCTGGCTTTATCTTCCGTACGGCGGCCCATTCAGCCGCGCGCTCGCGCTCGTGCACATCGCGAGCCCGAACTGGTTCACCGATCCGCACTGGGCGCTTCCCGCGGTCTCGTCGGTCGCAGTTTGGAAATTCTTCGGCTTCAACTATCTGATATTGCTGGCCGGTCTCAAAGCGATTCCGGAGTCGTATCTCGAGGCGTCGGAGATCGACGGCGCGGCCGGCTGGCAGCGATTCCAACGCGTCATCTTGCCGCTCGTGATGCCGACGTTGCTCTTCACGATCGTAACCACGATATTGCAAGCGCTCGACCATGCGTTCGTGCCGATTCAGATCCTTTCCGTCGGTGGACCGAGCGGCGCGAGCAGCAACCTGTTTTACGCGATCTACCAAGACGCGTTCCAATACTTTCAGGCCGGTCGTGCGAGCGCACTCGCCGTCCTGTACCTTGCCCTGTTCGGCGCTTTTGCGATCTGGCAATTTCGCATGCTCGAACGGAACACGCTCTATGACGCTTAGCCGCGTCGTTCTGATCGGTGCGATCGTCGCATTGATCTTGCCACTGTTCTACATGTTCGGAACGGCGCTGCGGCCGGAAGCCACGATCTTCGATCACGCGCTGATGCCGATTCCGCTCGATCCGACGCTCGAGAATTTTTTTGTCGCGGCAAAGACGATGAACTACCCGAATATGTTGCTGGTCAGCATCATCTATGCCGGCAGCGTCACGCTCGGACAGTTGCTCGTCGCTGTGCTTGCTGCGTATGCATTCGGCTGCAGACGTTTTCCGGGCGACAGCTGGATCTTTGCGCTTCTGCTGGCGACGATCCCGATTCCGTTCGTCGTGACGTACGTGCCGAACTATCTCTTGATGGCGAAGTCGCACTTGCTGAACACGTACGCCGGGTTGATCCTCCCGCAAGTCGCAAGCGCATACGGCATCTTCTTGCTTCGCCAACATTTCCGCGCGTTTCCGCGTTCGATCCTAGAAGCTGCCGGCATCGACGGTGCCTCGAGCTGGCGCATCTTGTGGCGCATCGTCATCCCAGCGAATCTTCCCGTGATCTTCGCGCTGGGCGTTTACATCTTCGTGAACACGTGGAACCAATACATCTGGCCGTTGATCGCAATGTCCGATCCAAGCATGCACACGCTGACCGTCGGCGTGCAGGACTTCGCCGCGGGCGAAGGCGGAAGCCATTGGGGCGCGCTGATGGCAGGCGCGACACTCGCGACGCTGCCGACGCTCATCGTCTTTCTGCTCGCACGTAAACAGATTCTCAACACGCTAATGGAAGGCGCCGTAAAAGGGTGAGAATTCTCTTCTTCGGGGACGTCGTCGGAATGGAGGCGACGCAGCTGCTCGCCCATCACATGCACGAATGGCGCGCGGAGACGATGGCGGATGTTATCGTCGCGAACGTCGAGAACGCGCTCGTCACGCAGCTCGAAGATCCGCGTGACTCGTACGGGACGAACGACGAGATCGCCGACATTTTGCTCGGTGCGGGCGTTGACGTGCTCACCGGCGGGAATCACTCCTGGGACAAGCTTGCTCCCGAGAGCGTGTACGAGCGCGACAACGTCCTGCGTCCGCACAATACGACCGAACCGCATCCCGGACGCGGCGTGTTCAAGCTCCACGTTGACGGACGGCCGCTCGTCATCGTCAATTTGATCGGGTATAGCGCCCTCTATCCGCCGCTGAAAGCGCGAAAAGCGCTCGACGTTTTCGAAGAGCTTTCCTTTCCGAAGGACGCCGTCGTGCTCGTCGATTTTCACGGCGAGCGGGTTCTCGAAAAGCGAACGTTCACGCATGCGATCGACGGGCGCGCTTCGCTCGTGGTCGGGACGCACACGCACGAACCGACGTTGCGCCTCGAGCAGTTCCCCAAGGGAACATTCTTTTGCAGCGATGCGGGGATGTGCGGGCCAAGTCTCGGAGTTGTCGGCATGGCGCCGGAATGGTACATCCGCCAAATGCGCGGGAAAATCGAACCAGGGTTTACGCTCGCAACCGGGCCGATGCAAATCGGCGCCGTCGTACTGGATACGGAGGCCGAAGAGCTCGAGCGTTTCTTACCTGACTTGTGAGTAAGTACGTCCTGGCCCTCGATCAAGGAACAACGAGCTCACGCGCGATTCTTTTCGACGATGCCGGCACGGCTCGCGGCTTTGCGCAACAAGAATTCTCGCAGCATTTCCCGCAGGCCGGTTGGGTCGAGCACGACCCCGAGGAGATTTGGTCGACGCAGCTCGCCACGGCGCGCGGCGCCATTGCCGACTCCGGCATTTCGCCGAGCGAGATCGCGACAATCGGCATCACGAATCAGCGTGAGACGACGATCGTATGGGAACGCGCTTCCGGTAACGCGGTTCATCCTGCAATCGTGTGGCAAGATCGCCGCACGTCGGAGCGTTGCGCCGAGCTCGAGGCGGCCGGGCACGGCGAACGCGTCGCACAAATTACCGGCTTGCGTCTCGATCCGTATTTCTCCGCGACGAAGATCGATTGGCTTCTGCGCAATATTCCCGGCTTGCGTGCGCGAGCGGTAGGCGGCGAGCTCGCGTTCGGCACCGTTGACACATGGCTGCTGTGGAAGCTGACTGGCGGCGCCGTGCACGCTACCGATTACACGAACGCTTCCCGTACGCTGCTCTTCGATCTCGAGAAGCTCGCGTGGAGCGATGAATTGCTCGCGATCTTCGATATTCCGCGCACGTTGCTGCCGGATGCGCTGCCATCGCTCGCAACGTTTGGCGCTACCGATCCGCAACTGTTCGGTACGTCGATCCCGATCACGGGGATCGCGGGCGATCAACAAGCTGCGCTCGCGGGTCAAGCCGGCTTCGCCCCGGGTCTTGCAAAGAATACCTACGGCACCGGATCGTTCGTCGTGTTGCACACCGGCGAACGCATCGTTCGAAGCCGGCACGGCCTCCTTGCAACGGTTGCGCTCGGCACGGAGCCCGACCGCGCGACGTACGCGCTCGAGGGTTCGATCTTCGTCACCGGTGCTGCGGTGCAGTGGCTGCGCGACGGACTCGGCATCATCACATCTGCGGCCGAGATCGAACCGCTTGCAGCGCAAGTCGATGACCCGGGCGGCGTCGTCTTCGTCCCCGCGTTCACAGGCCTCGGCGCACCGTACTGGAATCCACATGCGCGCGGAACGATCGTCGGTCTAACGCGCGGAACGACGCGCGCGCACATCGCGCGCTCCGTGCTCGATGCAATCGTCTTCCAATGCGCGGAGGTCGTCAGCGCGATGACGCGCGATGCCGGAATGGAGCTCGGCGAGCTGCGCGTCGACGGCGGCGCTGCCGCGAACGATTTATTGCTCCAGCTGCAAGCCGACATGCTCGGCTGCGATGTCGTCCGCCCGGCGACGCTCGAAACGACGGCACTCGGCGCCGCCTATATCGCAGGCGTTCAGGCCGGAGTGTGGCGCGACTTCGATGAGGTCTCGCGCCACTGGCGTGTCTCCAAGCGTTTTCATTCAAAGATCGATAACGCAACCCGTGACGAAAGGCTCGCAGGATGGCAGCGCGCGATCCAAGCAGCAACGACCGCTTCGACGTCGTAATCATCGGCGGCGGTGCGACCGGGCTCGGCTGCGCGGTCGATGCGGCGGCGCGCGGTTACCGCACGGCGCTGTTTGAAGCCAACACCTTCGGCGCCGGCACGTCGAGCCGCTCGACAAAACTGATTCACGGCGGCGTTCGCTATCTCGAGCAATTCCGAATCGGTCTCGTCCGCGAAGCGCTCGCGGAACGCGCGATCCTCCGGCGCAATGCGCCCGATCTCGTCCGGCCAATCGGCATCATCGTCCCGGTGCGCAACGCATTCGAACGCGCGTACTACGCGACCGGCTTGCGCATGTACGACGCACTGGCCGGAAGCGCGAATATCGAGCCGAGCCGAACGCTCTCGACGGCCGAGACGCTCGAGCATCTGCCGAATTTACGGCACCACAACATCGCCGGCGGAGTCCGTTACGTCGATGCGCAGTTCGATGAGATGGGCTTGCTCGGAGCGCTCGCGCAAACGGCCCGCAATCTTGGCGCTCAGCTTCACGAGCATGTCCGCGTCGTGCGACTCATCTCGACAAACGCACGCATCAACGGAGTGATTACGCGCGCGGAACTCGGCGAGGAAACGATCGTCTCCGCCCGCGTGGTCGTGAACGCAACGGGGCCACGTTCGGACATCATTCGCCGTCTTTCCGATCCGAACGCGAAGCAGATGCTCGCGCCGAGCCGCGGTTCGCACATCATCTTTCCGTCCAGCGTGCTCGGCGGCAGCGACGGATTTATCATCCCGAAGACAGACGACAAGCGCGTAATCTTTGCGCTACCCTGGCAAGGCAAGACGCTCGTCGGGACGACCGAGATCGCCGGTGCGCCGCTCGATGACGATCCAAAGGCATCAGACGCCGAGATCGACTATCTGATCGCGCATCTCAATCGCTACATCGAGCGTCAAGTCACGCGCGCGCAGATCATCGACACCTACGCAGGTCTTCGGCCGCTCATACACGCCGGTGGCGGAAGCTCCTCATCGCTTTCGCGCGAGCATCTGATCGAATCGGATTCGCAAGGCTTGCTCAGCGTTTTGGGCGGCAAGTGGACGACGTATCGCCGCATGGCCAAGGACGCGATCGACGCTGCGGCGCGCAGCGCCGGCCTGCCGGAAGTGCGCTCGCGAACCGAGGAATTGGCGCTTACGACTGCAAGGTAGCCGCATGAAAATCGCATTGTTCGGAACCGGGAGACTCGGCAGCGGCATGGCTGAGCGCTGGTTGAAGAGCGGCAATACCGTTCGCGTTTGGAATCGAACCGCAGAGAAAGCGCGTGCGCTTGAAACGTTTGGCGCCAAGGCATTCGAAGATCCGATTGCCGCGCTCGACGGCGCCGAGATCGTGCATATCATCCTCTCCGATGATGCGGCCGTCGATGGCTTGATCGATCGAATTCTCCAGCGCATTCCAAAAGGAACGCTCGTTATCGATCACACGACGACTTCGCCCGCCGGTGCGGCGGAACGCAGCCTGCGCGGCGATGCGGCCGGAATAGAATTCCTCCATGCGCCGGTCTTCATGTCACCACAAGCCGTGCGCGAAGGTGCGGGCTTGATGCTCGTGTGCGGCCCGGCTGCGCGCGTCAAGAAAGCCGAGGATCATCTGAAAAAGATGACCGGCGAGGTCTGGAACGTCGGAGAGGACCCGCGTCACGCCGCCGCGTTCAAGCTCTTCGGAAATGCGATGATCGTAACGATCGTCGCCGGTCTTTCGGACGTGTACGCGATGGCCGACAGCGTCGGCGTCGACCCCAGAAACGCACACACGCTCTTCTCACACTTCAAAGCATCGAACTCGATCGACATTCGCGGCAAGAAAATGGCCGCCGGCGATTTCACGCCCTCTTTCGAGCTGACGATGGCGCGCAAAGACGTGCGACTGATGAATGAGATGGCCGAACGTTCGGATGTTGAGCTGCACGTTCTCCCTGCGATCGCCGAGCGCATCGATGAGCTGATCGCACGTGGCTTGGGCGATCGCGATTTGGGTGTCATGGCAATCAGCGCCGTCTCAGAGACGGCCCGGGCCTAAACCGCCGCTCGAATCCCGCAGTTGTCGAGCAGCCGGCCCGGACGATGACCGTTATGCGCGGGCAGGTTGTCGGTGACGACGCGCGTCCCGTTCACCCAAACGCCCGCGATGCCGCGGCCGTCACGAATCAAGCGACTATCGCCGCCGGGAAGATCGTACACGCGGCGCGGGCGTGAGACGCCGATCGTGTCCGGATCGAAGAGCAGCAGATCGGCGTGCGCACCGACTGCGATCCGTCCGCGATCGCGAATTCCGTAAATCTCGGCCGGCCACGAAGTGATGCGCCGAATCGCGTCTTCTAGCGTAAAACTCTTGCGCTCGCGGACCCAGTGCCCGAGCATGTGCAATCCGTATCCGGCGTCGCACAGGAACGTTAGATGCGCGCCTGCATCGGAGAGTGCAATGATGCTGACGTCATCTTTGAGAAGCTGCTCGACGGCATCTTCATCATAGTTGAGGACGTGTGCCGAATACATCGTCGCCAAATTCTCATCCAGCGCCAAATCGAAGAAGACGTCGAGCGGATCCTTGCGTTGATTTTCCGCTACCTCGGCGATCGTGAAGCCTTCGAGCGCATTGTTTCGCCTCTCGGCTACGACTGAGATCCAGACGCGATTCCAATCACCGTAAAAGAGCTTTCCACGCTGCCGTTCGGCGAATGCCTTCCGGAGCGCAGCACGGAATTCCGAATCCGAAACTTTGCGCCGGACGACATCGGGATTGCCGCCTCGCAGCTCCTTCCACAACTCGTAGCTTCCGAGCGGATAGGCGTTGCACAACGTGAACTCCATCGTCAATGGTTGGCACGAGACTTGTGCGTACATCGGATGACCGCGATCCGTAGCTTCGGTGCAGCGCCGCAGCAAACCGTAGCAGCGTTCGGGATCGGCGGTACTGTGCAAGGCTGCCGCCCAAACGATCGGACGCCCGGTCGTCGTCGCCATTTCTTCCAAGAACTCTCCGGACGTGCCCGGCCCGCCCGTAATCATGAAGACGCCGCGGCCGATCTCTCCGAGCGTGCCGATCAGCGTTCGAAATTCGCGCTCGTCCGCGAGTCGCGACGGCATCGGCAAGCCGCCGTCGCCGAAATGACTGTGACTTTGCGTTGACGCCAAGCCGATTGCGCCCGCGTCCAGCGCTTCGCAGAGCAGCGCGCGCATCTCGGCAAGTTCTTCGTCGTTCGCGGCGCGCTTCGAAGCGTCTTCGCCCATTACGGCCGTGCGCAGCGTCGAGTGTCCGGCGAACACGGCAACATTCGGAACGAACCCTCGGCTGCGAAGCATTGCCAGATATTCGGGAATGCTTTCGAAGCTCCAATCGATGCCGTTCTCGAGAGCCTTGAGCGACATGCCCTCGACGACTGCCAGGTTGCGCGCGATCAGAGAGCGCAGCGCCGGCGGCGCTGGCGCGATCGTGAATCCGCAATTCCCCATCACGACGGTCGTGACGCCGAGCGACGGCGACGGCGAAGCGCTGGGATCCCACGTGATCTGCGCGTCATAGTGCGTGTGCACATCGACGAATCCCGGCGAAAGAACGTGATCTTCGGCATCGATCACCTCACGCGCAGATGCCGTGATCTTGCCGATCTCCGCGATACGATCGCCTTCAACCCCAACGTCGGCACGGTACTCGGGTCGCCCCGTACCATCGACGACGCGCGCATCCTTGACGATCAAATCGAACATCGGCGCCATTCCTAGACCGGAAGACCCGCGATCGTAAACCCGATGCCGACGAGCGTCGACACCGCGGCCATAGCGGGAAGAATAATTGTGCCCACGATCGTCGAGATCGATAGAATCACGATCGCGACCTCGAGGAACGTTGCGGCGACCTCGAGCGTCTCGTACGAGTGGATGAATTTCTCGCTTTTCGCATCGTTCGCATCGGCCTGTTCTTCATAGGCGCGCGCCTTCTCGAGTACGGCCCCTTTCGAATCGCGCTCGTGAGCGGCGACTTTACGCAGCGCTTCACTCGGATGGACAGTCGTAACAAGAGCGACGGTGTAGACGTCTTCCTTGATCGATTTCGCTTGATAATAATTGTACGTGTCGCTCGCATGCGTGAACGCTAGGATAGCATTGTTTTTCGCATTGAGCGCCTGATTCGAACGTTGATGAACCAATAGCGTAACCAGCGCGGCGAATACAGCAACGACCGCGGCTGAAATCGGCACCCAACGTGAGCCCTCGCGGTGCTCTTGGTGCCCGGCGATCTCTTCCAACTACTACCTCTTTACGTCTACTGCGCCAGCGCCGGCTCTCCGATGATTCTGCCGAATCGCGTCGCGAACTCCTGCGGTGAGAGCGAGGTCTGTACGGCCAAGCGCGACAGGCGCGGCTCTTCGAGGTCACTGCGCTCGAGGCGAATCATATATTTGCGCGCGACCTCGTACGATTCGGTCGTCACGTCGACGAGACGTACACGTATGCGACCGGTACTGGGATCGGTCAGCTCTTCGAGCGTAACCGGAACCATGTGTCCGCCGGAGAGCGCAATCAGCGCGCCGCTTCCCCCGGCCAGCAAATGCCGCACTGCGCCGTAGCCGAGCGTGCGCGTATACTCGACGTCGAACGGGACGGGCTTTGCGCAACGCAGCTCGTAACCGATATCTTTCGTAACGACGGTGTTGTCGAGGCCGATTTGCGTGAGCCGATCGCGGACGGCGTCGCGCAGCATCATGCCGAGCGGGATGTCGGCGAGCCGCGTGTGACCGTACGCATCGCGCGAGACGTGGTCGGATTCGAGTTTCTGCATGTCCATGCGCTCGGCGATCCCTTCGGCGATCACCGCGACGCCGTGATCGGCGCCCAGCTGTTTGCGCTTGATGATCGAGCCGCAAATCGTATCGACGACGTCGTCGAACAGAATCTCCTCGCCGAACTCTTCCGGAATCACGGCAAGCGTTGCACCCGCGGCCTTACAGATCCCAAGCGCGAGCGCCCCCGACTTGCGTCCCATCGTGACGGCCAGATACCAGCGCGACGCGGTCCGCGCATCTTCCATCAGGTTTTCGAGAATGCCGGTTCCGACCGTGCGCGCGGTTTCGAACCCAAACGTCGGCGCGTTGTCCGGCAGCGGCAGATCGTTGTCGATCGTTTTCGGGACGGTAACGATGCCAAGGCGACCCTTCGTCTGCGCAGCGATGCGCGCGGCACCGTACGTCGTGTCATCGCCGCCAATGGCGATAACATACCGCACGCCCAGCTCGAAGAGCGAGCGGATGCAGCGCTGCAAGGTCGCGTCGTCTGCGGCCGGATTCGTGCGCGAGGTACGCAGATACGAACCGCCCGTAAAGTGCAGCCGAGAAACGTTTTCGATCGTTAGCTCGCGAACGTGCGTGATGTCACCGCGCGCGATGTGCCGGTAGCCGTCGTATAAACCGATGACACGCAAGCCGCTATTGATCGCCTCGATCGTCGCCGAGGCGATGACGCCGTTGATACCCGGTGCCGGTCCCCCTCCGACCAGAATCGCAAGCGTGTCGTCGTTCATTTTAAAGGCGCTTCGCCCTAGGCTGCGCGCCCCCCAACCGCTTCGCGGTTGGGGCCCCCTTTAGCGCTCGGTCCATCACCATGATCGATAACTCTCCATGGTCTCGCCGACCTCGCAACAACTCTTACACTGCAGCGGGGACTTTTGATACAACCGGGTTGCGGAGGATACCGAGCTTTTCGATCTCGAGCTCGATGATGTCGCCATCTTTAAGGAAGAGCGGCGGTACGCGCTTGAAACCGACGCCTTCCGGCGTTCCCGTTGCAATGACGTCGCCGGGTTCGAGCGTCATGAAGTTGCTGAGAAACGCGATGATCTGCGCGCAGCTGAACACCATGTCCGACGTATTGGAATCTTGCACGACCGCTCCGTTGAGCCGCGTCTTGATCGCAAGCTTTTGCGGATTGCCGATCTCGGCTGCCGGAATCAGCGCGGGCCCGAGTGGCGCGAACGTATCGACCGCCTTGCCGGCGCCCCATTGGCTCGTCTGCATTTGCAAGTCGCGCGCACTAACGTCATTCATGATCGTGTAGCCGGCGACATAGTCGAGCGCTTCGGCTTCCGTCACGTACTTGCAGCGTTTGCCGATGACGATCGTCAGCTCGTTTTCGTAGTCGACGTTGCCCGGATTGTTGCGCGGCAACACGATTTGCGCGCCGTTCGCGATCAGCGAATTACGATATTTCGGGAACATCGTCGGGACTGTCGGAAGCGGTTGTCCCGTTTCTTCAGCGTGCTTGCGGTAATTCAAACCGATGCAAATAATCTTGTCCGGATCCGGAATGACCGGTCCGATCTCGACGTTTCCGCTGACCGGCTTGCCGCTTTTCTCGCGTGCCGCCGCCGCGTCGAGCGCAGCCTTTCCGCCCACAAGCAAAGCCTTGACCGAAGGATCGCCAGCACCGGCGATGTCGATAACTGCACCATCGTGCTCCGCGCCCGCGCGCCAGGAGCCGCCGCCTACTCGATAACTCACAATTCGCATGGCCGCCCCATGCGCCGCGGGTCCCGCGGTTCCCTATGCCCACGAGGCCCAATATCGTGTGGCCGAGTATGCCCCGGCATGGCTGTCTCGCCTGCACCCAAGCTTGACTACGACGCAGCGCTTGCATACGCCGAACGGCACAAGCTGCACGCGTTCGTTGTTGCGCGCGGCGGCAAGGTCAGCTTCGAGTGTTACGGACCGATGTACGCGTCGGATCGGCCGCACGCAATCTACAGCGGGACGAAGAGCTTCTGGGGAATCGCCGCGGCGGCAGCGCAGGAAGACGGTTTGCTGCGTCTCGACGAGCAGGTTGCGCGAACGATTCCCGCGTGGGAGGAAAATCCGCGCAAAGAGCTCGTGACGATTCGCGATTTACTGAATCTGACGGCGGGTTTCGGTTTCGGCGGGCTCGGCAACGCAGTTCCGATTGCGAGCGCGGCGATCGAATTGCCGCTCCAGACGATGCCGGGCGCGACATTCACGTACGGTGGAATTGCGCTGCAAGTTTTCGGCGAAGTGCTGCGGCGCAAACTCGCATCGCGCAAAATCGAACCGCATGATTATTTGCGCGAGCGCATCCTCGATCCAATCGGCCTGCAGATCGAAACGTGGCGCAAGCTCAAAGACGGAACGAACCCGCTTCCGACCGGCGCGTCGCTCGGACCGCTCGAATGGCTCAAATTCGGTCAATTCTTACTCGGACGTGGTACCTACAAAGGAAAGACCGTTCTGAGCGAAACGTCCGTGGCGGCGTGCTTCGAAGGCTCGCGCGCGAATCCGCGCTATGGACTCGGATTTTGGCTCAGCCCATTTCAGGACGCGCCCGGCATCGTCTATGCGAGCGGCTCAGGCGGGCAGGCGCTCTATGTTTTATTCGCACATCGACACCGTCATCGTGCACTTCGGCGAGAGCAATTCATGGAAGCACGAAACCTTCCTCAAAAAGTTACTGTCGCGGTCATAAACCGCACCCCAATACAGCGAGGAGCTAGACAGCCATGAGCACCACGATCGCGGCCTCGATGCCGCGGCTCGGCGACACCGCGCCGGATTTCGAAGCGGACACCACACAAGGTAAGATCCGCTTCCACGATTGGATCGGCGATAGCTGGGCGATCCTATTCTCACATCCGAAAGATTTCACGCCGGTATGTACGACCGAGCTTGGCTACGTTGGCAAATTGCTTCCGGAGTTCAAGAAGCGCAACGTCAAAGTGATCGGCCTCTCGGTCGATCCGGTCGACTCGCACAGCGGCTGGGTGAAAGACATCGAGGAAACGCAAAACACCAAAGTCGACTATCCGATCATTGCTGATCCGGATCGCAAAGTCGCCGGCATGTATGGGATGATGCATCCTGCGCACGACGAGGTGTTCACCGTGCGTACGGTTTTCGTGATCGATCCGAAGAAAAAAGTTCGGCTGATGATCACGTATCCGCAAACATGCGGGCGCAACTTCGATGAAATTCTGCGCGTGATCGATTCGCTCCAGCTCACCGACAAGCACTCGGTCGCAACGCCGGTGAATTGGAAGCCAGGCGACGACGTCATCATCACGACCGCGGTCAGCAACGAAGATGCTGACAAACGCTTCCCGGGCTATCGGACCATCAAGCCGTACCTGCGGATGACGCCACAGCCAAAATAGAACCTCTGTGCCCTACAGGTGGCATCGGGAGCGGGAAGGATGAAACTCCTTTCCGCTCTCGCTATTTCTAGGAAGCACCGTGATTGAGTTCGACCCGATCGTCCGCGACTGGTTCGCGCAGCGTTTCGGCGAGCCGACTGAGCCGCAACGCTTAGGCTGGCCCGAGATTCGCTCGGGCCGCGACGTGCTGATCACGGCCCCGACCGGCTCGGGTAAGACGCTGGCCGCCTTCCTCTTGTGCCTGGACGAGCTGGTGCGGCGCGCCCAGACGCCGGCCGGCCTTCCCGATCAGACGCTCGTCCTCTACGTTTCACCGCTGCGTGCGCTGACCAACGACGTTCGCCGCAATCTGGAGACGCCACTCGGCGAGCTGAATGCGCTTGCGAGCGAACGTGGCATCGGACTCGCGCCAATTCGGACCGCGGTGCGCACCGGCGACACGAGCGAAAGCGAGCGCGCCAAAATGCTACGCACGCCGCCGCACATCTTGGTGACGACGCCGGAATCCCTGTTCATTTTCTTGACGGCCGAACGTTCGCGCAATCTCCTGCGCTCAGTCGGCACGATCATCGTCGATGAAATTCACGCAATCGCAGATGACAAGCGCGGCTCGCATCTCGCGCTCACGCTTGCGCGCCTCGATCATCTCGTTATGTCGAGCGGCGGGCGTAAACCGCAGCGCATCGGACTTTCCGCAACGGTCAAGCCGCTCGAGAGCGTCGCCGAGTATCTCAGCCCGAATGCAACCGTTATAGATATCGGTCATCGCCGCAAGCTGGAGCTCTCGGTCGAGATCCCGGGTGACGAGCTCGGACACGTCGCGAGCAACGAGATGTGGGACGACGTTTACGACCGCGTCTGCGAGCACATTCAGGCGAATCGCACCACGTTGATCTTCGTTCCGACGCGGCGGATGGCCGAGCGCGTGACGTTCGCGCTTACGAAACGGCTGGGGCCGGATATCGTACTGCCGCATCACGGGAGCCTTTCACGACCTGCGCGCTTCGTCGCCGAACAGCGTCTCAAAGCCGGCGAGATTCGCGCGGTTGTTGCGACGGCATCGCTCGAGCTCGGCATCGACATCGGCACCATCGATCTGGTCGTGCAGCTCGGCTCGCCGCGTTCGATCGCAACGGCTCTGCAGCGGATCGGGCGCTCCGGCCACTGGGTCGGCGCAACGCCCAAGGGCGTGCTTTTTGCGCTCACGCGCGATGAGCTGATCGAGTGCGCTGCACTCGTACGCTCGATTCGAATCGGTGAGATCGATGCGCTCTGCATTCCCGCGCAGCCACTCGACATACTCGCGCAGCAAATCGTTGCTGCGTGTGCGACCGACGAGTGGAACGAAGACGAACTCTTCGCGCTCGTTCGCAGAGCCTATCCGTATCGCGATCTTTCGCGGGCGGAGTTCGATGAAATCGTCGCCGATGTTGGCCGACGGAATTGCTACGTCGCGTGGACGCAGCGGCGCATTCCTGCATCACGATCGCGTCAACAAAGTCATGCGCGGCCGCCGCGGTGCGCGGCTTGCCGCCATCACGTCCGGCGGTGCCATCCCGGACGTCGCATCGTATGCGGTGATCGCCGAACCCGACGGCACGACGATCGGCTCGCTCGATGAAGATTTTGCCGTTGAAAGCATGGCCGGCGACATCTTCCTTTTAGGAACAACGTCGTGGCGGATCAAGCGCGTCGAGCAAGGCGTCGTGCGCGTCGAGGATGCGCAAGGTGCGCCGCCGTCGATTCCGTTCTGGAACGGCGAAGGACTCGGACGTACGGTCGAGCTTTCACGTGAAGTCTCGAATCTGCGCGAAGAGATCGCCACGCTTGCAACGAGCGACATCACGGCCGCGCACACGATGCTGATGGAACAATGCGCGCTCGACGAGGGTGGCGCAGCGCAGGCGATTGCGTACATACAAGCCGGCAAAGCGATTCTCGGCGTGGTTCCCTCGCAAGACACGATCGTCGCGGAACGGTTCTTCGATGAAGGCGGTGGAATGCAGCTGATTCTGCACGCGCCGTTCGGGGCGCGGATCAATCGAGCTTGGGGCTTGGCGCTGCGCAAACGCTTCTGCCGCTCGTTCAATCTCGAGCTGCAGGCTGCTGCAACCGACAACGGCATCGTTCTCTCGCTCAGCGATTCACACGCCTTCCCGCTCGATGCGGTCTTTGAATTCCTCAAGACGGCGAGTGCGAAAGAAGTGCTGACGCAGGCGATGCTGCCGGCGCCGATGTTCGCGTCGCGCTGGCGTTGGAACGCGATGCGGGCGCTTGCGATTCTGCGCTTCACCGGTGGACGAAAGGTTCCGCCGCAGCTGCTGCGCATGCGCTCCGAAGACTTGATGGCGGCGGTATTTCCCGATCAAGCGGCGTGTCCGGAAAATCTCGACGGTCCGATTCGCATTCCCGATCATCCGCTCGTGCGCGAAACGATCGACAACTGCTTGCACGAAGCGATGGATCTCGACGGTTGGATCGAGATTCTCGGCCGCATCGAACGCGGCGAGCTGCGCACGGTGGCAGTCGATACACCCGAGCCCTCGGCGTTCTGCCACGAGATTTTGAATTCCAATCCCTACGCGTATCTCGACGATGCGCCGCTCGAAGAGCGCCGCGCGCGTGCCGTCACGCTGCGCCGCACGATGCGCACGGCGATTGACGGCAACGACGGCGTCGGCGTCCTCGATCCGGCGGCGATCGCCGAAGTCATCTCGGAATCGTGGCCGGTGGTTCGCAACGCCGATGAATTGCACGACGCGCTGCTGTCGCTCGTCGCCGTTCCGCCCCACGACGAGTGGTGTGCGTTCTACGACGAACTTGTCGCACAGCGGCGTGCCGCAACGCTTTGGGTCGGCGAGCGCGCATTCTGGACGAGCGCCGAGCGCCTCGATCTCGCACAGCGTATCTATCCCGAAGCGAGTCTCGATCCCGAAATCGATGCGGTACCGTCGTCGCGTTCGCTTCCGGAAACGAGCGAAGCAGCATTTGCCGAGCTGATTCGCGGCTGGCTCGAAGTGCTTGGGCCGGTGACGATCGCCGAACTCGTCGCGAAATTCGGACGTCCGGACGATGTCGTCGAGATTGCGATTGCGCAGCTCGTCGGCGAAGGTCAGGTCTTCCCGGGCGCTTTAGGTCACAAGACGAAGACGAGTGGTGCAATCGCCGGCTGCTGGCGCGCATTCATCGCATGACGCTCGGCAAGCTGCGGCGCGAAATCGAGCCGGTCACGTCAGCTGAGTTCGTGCGCTTTCTCGTGCGTTGGCAGCACGTTGCGCCGGGAACGCGTCTGCATGGCGTCGAGGGAACGCTCAACGTCATCCGCCAGCTCGAAGGCTACGAGATTCCCGCGATTTGGTGGGAAACGCAGATACTGCCACGTCGCATCGCCGGCTACAAACCGGAATTCCTGGACGAACTTTGCCACACGGGCGAAGTGATGTGGGGGCGGCTCTCTGCGCATCCGTCGGTCGACTCGGTCGATCAGCAAGGACGCAAGAAACGCGTTCGTCCGACGCGGCTTGCGCCGATCGCGTTCTTTTTGCGCGAACATGCGGAAGACGTCATCGTCGGTGGCGACGGCGAGCGCGCACCCTTATCGGAAGGCGCGCGTGAAGTGCTTGCCGCGATCGATCGCCGCGGCGCACCGTTCTTCAACGACATCGTTCGCGAGACGGGGCGGCTGCCGGCTGAAGTTGAGGAAGCGCTGTGGGAGCTCGCAGCCGCGGGCCTTGTCAGCGCCGATCGCTTCGATGCGCTACGCTCGCTGATCGATAGCAAACGCCGTCTCGGAGAAAAAGGCTTGCGTCAACGTCCGCGCGCCGCGGGCGGACGTTGGACGCGACTGCCGGTCGTCACCAGCGAATCACATGCGCTCGACCCCGAAAGCGCTGCGCACATGCTGCTGGCGCGCTGGGGGATCGTTTTCCGCGACATCGTTGCGCGCGAGATCAACTTGCCGCCGTGGCGTGAGATCCTGTGGCAGCTGCGCCGCATGGAAGCGCAAGGCGAGATTCGCGGCGGACGTTTTGTCGCGGGCTACGTCGGCGAACAGTTCGCGCTGCCCGAAGCGCTCGATGCGGTCCGCGCCGTCCGGCGCAGCGCACCGAGCGGGGAAGAGATCACGCTCGCTCCAAGCGATCCGCTGAATTTGATCGGCGTGATTCTCCCCGGCTCACGCGGCGATGCTAATGCCGCCGGCCGCGTTCGTTTGATCGACGGCGTACCAGCTGAGCTTGCGCCGAGCGACGTCCGCTGGCTCCCGAACGCAACAGCGTCAGCCTAAACTCGGAGCGTGAATTCGTCGTTTGCGGGGTTGCAATTTTGCGAGCCGGGCGGTGACGGTTGACGGAAATCGAGCTTGAAGTGCAAGCGCGAGCTGCCGTCACCGGCGTCGGACGAGCGCTTGAAGTCGTAACCGAACGTATATTTCTGTCCCGGCTTGAGCGGTGGAATTCCGCGCGTATCGACTTTGCCCGTGCCGCCGATGTCGACGTCGACGAACTGCAGGACGTTTGAGGCTTGTTTGGCCTTACCGACGTTCTGGACGACCCCGATGAGATGATAGATGGTGTTTCCGGCTTGTTGTGAGCTGCCCGCGACGCGCACCGAAACGATCGCCGGGTCGGCGCCGCTGCACGCCGTGTTTTGCGCGAGGAGCAAGGTGCCAAAAAGTACAGTAAGAAGCATGATTCGCTTATACCCGCATGGAGAGATTTGAAGGCTTCCCCCCACGAGGGCTCCGTTTTCTGCGTGATTTAGCCAAACACAACGATCGCGTTTGGTTCATGGAACGCAAGCACATTTACGAAGAGGATTTGCTGCTGCCGATGCAGCGGCTGGTCAACGAGCTTTCCACCCGCTTCGAGCGCAAGCGCATTCCCGTTTATGGCGATCTACGCCGTTCGATTTTCCGGATCTATCGCGACGTGCGCTTCAGCCGGAATAAGCTTCCATACAAGACGCACTTTGCAGCATATCTTTCGCCCGACGGCGGACGACACACGCCGGGTGGACTCTACATCCACATCACGCCGAAAGATCCGTTCCTCTCACTCGCGTTCTACGACATGCATCCCAAGCTATTGCAACGGTGGCGTATGGAGATGGCCGAGAATCCGAAGGGCTTCACCAAAGTAGTTCGCGCGCTCAGACGCACGAAGCTCGGGCTCATTCATCCTGACGACGAAGATGATTCGTTGCAACGCATGCCACGTGGATTCACGCACTTGAATGACACGCCGCTCGCGACCCTATTTTCGTTTGCGGCACTTTTTGATTCACGACGATCTGCCGGTGAAGATGCTCAGCTCGCGCGGGCTCGTCGAGCGCTCCGTCCGTTTCGTCGAGCGCTGCTTGCCGCTGCTGGCATACGGCTGGCGCCTGGCTGCCGAGGCCTTCGAGGCAACCGCGTTCGACGACTTCGATTGAGCATCCGTTAAGAATACGGGTACTGACAAGCTAGGCCCCAGAAATCTGTGTTAGGAACAGAGCATGGCCGTTCGCTTGTTGGCCGCCATAGCGGCATTTGTGTTTCTTCCCTCGCTCGCGCTGGCTCAGGTCTCGCCGCCCGAGGGTGCCGCGCCCCAACGCGCCCCGGTCTACGCGCCGGAACCCGGCACGCAGTTCAGCGGAACGCTCTTGCAAAGCGTTAGCTCGAAAACTGCGCGCGTCGGCGATCAGGTCGTGCTGGTGAACGTGAACTCGCTCGACGGTTCGATCACGGGCGCGCGCATGTTCGGACGCGTTGCCGCCGCGCAACGCGCCGGTCAAGGGCAGAGCGGACAAGTTTATCTTTCCTTCGATACCTTGCAGCTCGTCAACGGCTCGATCTATCCGATCGCAGGCGAAGTCACGCAAGTCAACGTGAAGACGGCCAACAACGGCGCGAAAGAAGCGCTCGGCGCACTCGGCGGTATGATCGTCGGCAACATTCTCGGTAAGTGGATCGGAACGAACTACGGCGGACTCTTCGGTGCCGCGGGCGGCTATCTCGTCGCGAGAAATAATCGCGAGGACGTCAGCATTCCGGCAAACTCGAGCGTCAACGTGCGTCTCATTCCGCCGCGTCCGCAAGAACGGGATCACGGGAACGGCTTTGCGCCAGCGGAACCGCAGCCGCAAAATGCGCCGCCTCCGCCGAACGCGCCGCCACCGCCGCAGCCGGAAAACTCACAGACCTTTCGCTAAGATCTCAGGTGCGATTTTACGGGCGATACTCCGACCGTCGTCTGTAGAACCGAGGAACGTGGCTTTCTCGACGACTTTCTTTCCGCGCAAGATCGTCATCGACGGCCAGATCGCGGTTTCGTAACCTTCCCACGGCGTGTAATCCGATTCGTGTAGATTCTCTTTAGCAATCTTACGCGACGCCTGCGGATCGAGAATCGCCAAATCGGCGTCGCTGCCGACCATGATGGCTCCCTTGCGAGGGTAGAGACCCATGATACGCGCGGCATTCGTCGCGATAACGTCGACAAAACGTTCGAGCGTTGAACCGCGCTTCGCGACCATCTCCGTGTAGACGATACTGACACGCGGCTCGACGCCGACGTTACCGCCCGTCGTGTCATCGATTTGGCTGCGTGCTATCTTCACCGAATACGGGGTGCAAACGCCGTCGGTCGACATCGTGCTGATCGCACCGGTTTTCGTCACTGCCTCCCATAAGGCGACGTGATCCGCTGCAGTCTTCAGAGACGGGTAGGTATGGTATATCTGTCCGTTCGGCCGCTTGTAGTCTTCGCTCGTAAACAGCGCGAACTGATGCAGCGTCTCCCCATATATGGGGAATCCTTTGGCTCGCGACTCCGCAATAGCGCTCACTCCCGTCGCAGCGCTCACATGCATGAGATATATGGCTGCACCCTCGACGTTCTCTGCAAGCCGGATCACGCGGCGGAACGATAGGTCCTCGGACAACGTGCTGTGCACTTCCGCCATATTGGAGAAATGCGCGCGTCCTTGCGCAAAAAGCTTCTCGTACATGTGCATGACGAGATCGTCGTCCTCAGAGTGAACGCACGCAAGGCCTCCATGTTTTGCGAGCTTCTGGAGCACTTCCCAAATATCTCCGAAGTGCATCTTCCAGTTCTTACGCGCCGGGCGTACGTCCGTCGTATACATTTTGATCGTCGGATAGCCGGCGCCGACGATCTCGGGAATTTGAGCGATGACGTTCTCCGGTACGTCTCCATGCAACGTCACGTGAAAGGCGTAGTCGCAAGAACACTGGCCTCGGAAATCACGATCTCTTCGCTCGATCGCCTCTTGCAAGGTAAGCCCGTCGTCCCAAACTGCAAAATCGACGAGCGTCGTCGTCCCTCCAAACAAAGCGGCGCGGCTGACGACGTCGGCTCCGGCGCTGACGGTTCCGACGGGCGTTCCCCACTTGCAGTGGATGTGTGGATCGATGCCGCCGGGGATAACGATCTTTCCCATTGCATCGATCACGGAATGCGCTTGATCGCTTCTGAACGTGCCACGCGGAGCGACTGCAACAATCTTCTCTTGTTGTACGGCAATCTCGTAGTCTCCGACGCCGTGCGGAGTTACGACGGTGTCGCTGCGAACGATCAGATCAAGCACAGTCTTTCTCCGAGGAGAGGCACAAGGCAGCCTGAATCATACTTGGATGCAAGCCTTGCGAACAAGGGGCACGAGCGATATCATCGGCGGCTTGCTGATGTTCGCGATTGGTGTTGCCGCCGCGTATCAAGGCTCCTCGTATCAAGTCGGTACCCTCGAGATCATGGGGCCGGGATTCTTTCCGGTGACGCTCGGTGTCGCGCTTGCGCTCGTGGGTGCGGCAATTGCGATCAACGGACTTCGCACGCAGACGACCTCCAGGACAAGAGCTCGGCCGGAATGGCGCGGCTGGTTCGCGATCGTCGCAGGCGTCTTGTCCTTCGCCATCGTCGGAAAGCATCTCGGACTCGCTCCGGCGAGCTTTTCCGTCGTCCTGATTTCCGCCCTTGGCGATCGTCAGAATACACTCAAGGACGCTGTGATCCTTGCGCTGGCGATCGTTGTCGTGTGCATACTTCTCTTCTCCCTTGCATTAAAGGTCGAGTTTCCGATTTTTAGCTGGCAGTAAGCGACGATGCATCAAGCCGTCACCGATCTGCTCTACGGATTCAACGTCGCACTCGAGCCGCACAACCTGATCTGGTCGCTCTTCGGAGTTCTGATCGGCAACTTGATCGGTGTCTTACCCGGAATGGGCGCGCTCTCTGCCATGTCCCTGCTGCTCCCGCTCACACACACGATGCATGCGGTGCCCGCGATTCTGATGCTGGCGGGCATCTTTTATGGGTCGCAATACGGCGGCGCGATCGGAGCGATTCTGCTCAACATTCCGTCCCACGCCGCGCACGCCGTAACGTGTATCGACGGTTATCAAATGACCAAGAACGGAAGAGCCGGAAAGGCACTAGGAATCGCGGTCATTGCCTCGTTCTTTGCAGCATCGGCCGGCATCACGGTTATGATTTTCGCGTCGCCGCTTCTGGTGAAACTCGCGTACAAATTTGGACCGGCCGAAATCTTCTCGATCATGCTCTTCGGACTCGTCACCGGCGGAACGATGGCAGGAAAATCTCCGCTCAAGGGCATTGCGATGACGATTCTCGGCATGATCATCGGAATCGTCGGAACGGACATCAATAGCGGTACGCAACGCTTTACTTTCGGCTTCATCGATCTCAGTGACCGTGTCGACCTCGTCGCGCTGGCGCTCGGGCTGTTCGGGATCGGGAACTTTCTGCGCGGCATAAACCGTACCATCGTTTCCGCAACAAACGCTATGGTTCGTTTGCGTGACCTCCGGCCGTCGCGCGCGGAGATGAAACAGGCGTTCTTCCCGATACTGCGGGGCACGCTGATCGGCACAATGTTCGGCGCAATGCCGGGAACCGGCCCCGATATTACAACGTTTGTCGCGTATTCAATCGAACGCAGGGTTTCCCGAACACCCGAACGCTTCGGACATGGTGCCATCGAAGGCGTAGCCGCTCCGGAAGCGGCAGCACATTCGAAGACGCAAGTCGACTTCATTCCGACGATGACTCTCGGAATTCCGGGAGACGCGGTTATGGCATTGATCCTCGGCGCGCTTCTTATCCAAGGCATTCAACCTGGCCCTCAGCTCATAACGGAACACGCGGACATCTTTTGGGGACTTGTGGCAAGCTTCTGGATCGGCAACGTCTTACTCGTGCTGCTCAACCTGCCGCTAATCGGCGTGTGGGTCAAGCTCCTTCAAGTTCCGTACCGCTTCATGTATCCTGCGGCGTTGTTCTTCATGTGCGTCGGCGTGTATTGTACGAACAATTCGCTTTTCGATGTTTACGAAGTGCTATTTTTCGGGATCGCCGGCGCGATATTGTTAGCACTCGATTTTCCGCCGGCTCCGATCTTGCTCGGTTATATTCTCGGGCCGCTCGTCGAAGAAAACGGTCGCCGCGCTTTGTTGCTTTCGCATGGCGATCTTCGAATATTCTTGCAGCATCCGATCAGCGAATGCTTTGTCATTTTATGCGCTGCGCTCATCGTATCGCAAATCTTCGTAGCGTTTCGTGATGCGCATCGCCGCGGATTGCAGGTCTCTCCCTGAACCGACAGTCAGGGCGTTCTCTCACGATTTTCCTGACTCCTTTTCGGACGAAAAGCGATGTAGAATGTAGTGGCAACTTAAGCGCCTGAAAGGCGAATAACATGGCCACGAAAATGTTGAGCGTAGTCGTCCCGGTCGCGGAGTATCAAGATCTCGTTCAGACTCCGGCTGCGACGCCGCCAAAGCGACCTGCGAGTATCAAGGGTAAGACCGTTATCTGCTTGCCTAACTGGAAGGCAATATCGCCGCCCTTCATGGAGGCGTTTGCAAAGCGTCTCAACGCGGATACAGATGTCACGGACGCTATCTTCCACAATCCCGATTGGCAATTCACGCATCCCGAGCGTGTCGCCAAGATCGGCCCGGAAATCGATCAGCTCTTGCGGGGCATCGATTTGATGACATCCGGCGTCGCCGATTGAGGAGGATGCACGCTGTGGAGTTGCCACGCATGTGTCGAGTTCGAAAAGAGGGGCATCCCCGCGACGGTTATCGTCACGGATGTCTTTGAGACAAGAGCCCACCAACTACTGACGTCGCTCGGATATCCGCATATCCCGGTTCTCGTAACGGCCAACCCGGTAATCTATCTCGATGATCCGGGAATCCACGAGCGTATTGATACGCTGCTACCGCAATTGGTCGCGTCGTTCGAGGCAAAGAAATGACCAAGACGGTCGACGTACCGGTAAGCTCAGCTGAAAATCCCTATGACGATTTCTTTCAATACGCCCTCGATAACCACTGGACCGATGGCCTCCCCGTCATACCTCCGACGTCCGAGCGCATCGAACGTTTCCTCGCAATGGTCGATCGGGATCCCGACGAGGTCTTCTACATCATGCCGCCGCGCAAAGGCCCGTGCACACTGCGTGGCATTGCAGCAAACGCCGTCATGGCGGGGTGTCTGCCTGAGTATTTCCCGACCGTCGTAGCGGCCGTCGAGGCGATCGCTGACCCGCTCTTCCCACTGGGAACGCTCGTCGGTCTTCGTCCCGAGACGCCATTCTTCTTGATCAACGGCCCGGTGCGCAAGGAACTCGATCTCAATTGCGCACGTGGCGCACTTGGTCCGGGTTGGCGTGCGAATGCCACGATTGGGCGTGCGATACGTTTGATCATGATCAACATCGGCGGCTTCTCGCCGGGGGGTTACGCACGCACATGTTTCGCATCCCCGCTGCAATATACGTTCTGCACGGGTGAAGACGAGGAGAGCTCGGCGTGGGAACCGTTTCATGTCGAATTTGGATTCAAACCCGAACAAAGCACGATCTCCGTCTTTCGCGTAACGTCGTACATCGGGTTGCTGGCGCCACTCGACTGGGATCAATCGCCGGACGGACTTCTGCAGCATACCGCGCTGTCGATGGTCTCGTTAGGTAACACCGCACTTTATGCCGGAAGCTTGTCCGCCGTCCTGCTCTTCAATCCGGAGCGCGTGCAGCTCTTGGCCGATGCCGGCATCTCGAAAGCGAAAGCCAAAGAGATGATTTACGAATACACGCTATTACCGACGTCGTTCTTCCGGAAAAGCGACATACCGTTCCTAGAAAAGAAGGGACGGATCAAAGGCGGCAAGGTGTCGCTGGTTGATACGCCCGAGGATATTTATCTCGGCGTTCTAGGTGGGACGGGAATTCACACCGTGTATCTTCCGGGATTTTCTCACGAACAGATTCCCCACGTCCCCGTTACAAAGGTCATCGCGCACACGCACTAACCGATTCCCACATCGGAGGACATCATGTCCGAGAAGCGATTGAACCGACGCGCCGCTCTAGGCCTTATCGGCGGCGCAGCATCCCTTGTTATCGCGTCGCCATCATACGCAGACTCCTTTCCGACCGGCCCAATCCGTCTGATCGTTCCGTTCCCGCCAGGCGGCGGTGCGGACGCCATGGCGCGCATCATCCAGCCGAAGGCAAGCCAGATCGCCGGTCAGGATTTCGTGATCGAGAATCACGGTGGAGCAAACGGAAATATCGGCGCGGAACTGGTCGCACGAGCCAATCCGGACGGCTATACCGTTTTGCTTGCAACCGCAAACTGGACGATCAGCGAAAGCATTTACAAGAGCCTCCCGTTCAACGTCGTTAGCGATTTTGCGCCCGTCGCATACCTCGCACGCACGCCGAACATTATCGCGCTCAATCCTTCGTTCCCGGCCAAGACGCTGCGGGACTTGGAAGCACTTGCAAAGGCATCGCCCGGCAAAATCAATTATTCGAGCGACCAAGGCGGCCCGCTTCGTCTCGGCGTCGAGCTCCTCGACAGCGATACCGGGATGAACCTCATGAACGTGCCGTACAACGGCACCGCTGCTGCGATCCTCGGAGCGTTGCGCGGTGACGTCGCAGTCGTCATGGCACCGGCTCCCGCCATTCTTCCTTACGTAAAATCCGGCAAGCTCAAAGCACTCGCGGTATCGAGCGCGGAGCGGCTCAAATCCTTACCCGATGTGCCTACCGTCGCCGAATCGGGCGTCCCCGGCTTCGATGTGAATCAGTGGTATGGAATAGTCGCGCCCACAAAGACTCCGAAACCAGCCATCGATGCGCTGAACGGAATCTTCACCAAAGCCCTGCGCGCTCCCGAACTCGAAGGACCTCTGCGCGACGCCATCTTGATTCCGGTCGGGGGTTCGCCGCAAAGCTTCGTGGAGTTCGTACGAAACGATGTCGCAAAATGGGCGAAAGTCGCCAAGGCCGCGAACATTCCGCTGAGCTAGCATGCTGAGCATTCGTCTGAATGAGCTGACCGCATCCGACATCGTTCGGACGGTACGTCGCGGCGACGTAACCTGCGAATCGATCGTGCGCGCCTGTCTTGAGCGAATCGATGAACGCGAAGACGCGGTGCAGGCTTGGGAATACATCGATCGCGACGCCGTTCTGCGGACTGCGAGATCTCTCGACGTCCGCGGAGTACACGGCATCCTTGCCGGCGTCCCCTTCGGTGTCAAAGACATCATCGACACCGCGGATATCCCGAGCCAGTACGGCTCACCGATTTACGCTGGGCATCAACCGAAAACCGACGCGGCGTGCGTCGCGCTCAGCCGCAAAGCCGGTGCCGTGCTCGTTGGGAAGACGGTGACGACTGAGTTTGCGAACCGGCATCCCGCACGCACGCGACATCCGCTCGATCCCGCACGAACGTCCGGCGGATCGTCGAGCGGCTCAGCCGCGGCAGTCGCCGACACCATGGTCCCCGTCGCGCTCGGAACGCAGACCACCGGCTCGACGATCAAGCCTGGTTCGTTCTGCGGAGTTTTCGCCTACAGGCCGACGTTTGGCGAGTTGAGCTGCGCCGGCGTTAAGCAATCCGCGTGGTCGCTCGACACTCTCGGCATCTATGCGCGCTCGGTCGAGGACATCTCGCGGTACCGGGATGCGCTGCTCGGACGCGAGCGAGAGAGCATATTGCACGAAGTCGCCAAGCCGCGCGTCGCGTTTTGCCGGACGCACAAGTGGGACGAAATAGAATCGACTACCCGCGCACTGTTCGAGGATGCGGCACATCGGCTGCGGCAGACGGGTGTCGACGTGCGCGACGTCACGCTTCCCACTGAATTCGACGAGATGGAAGAAGCACACAAATGGATCTCGAGCTACGAGTTTACACGAAACTACACGTGGGAGATCGAGAATCACTGGGATCAAATTAGCGAGACGTTGCGGAAAGGTCGACTCAAGAACGGCCTCACCTGCGCGTTCGAGCGCTATTCGCAAGCGAAGCTTCACGCTGAGCAAACGAGTGGAATGCTCGATGCGATCTTTGACGACTATGACGTCTTGCTGACCTCGCCCGTGGTCGGCGAAGCGCCTGTCGGCTTTGGCGACACCGGCAATTCGTCGCTCTGCGGGACGTGGACAGCTCTTCACGTCCCAGTCGTCACCATACCGGTCTTCCGCGGACCCAACAATCTGCCGATCGGCGCACAACTCATCGGGCGCCGCGGCAGCGACGAGGCGCTCTTCGGAATCGCAGATTCGATTTACAAGATTCTGACCCAGAAGGCTACGTCTTAGAAACCGCGACCCAGGAGCGGAAATAACCGGCGTCTTCGATTGAGAACGCCGGCTCTGCGATGCGTAGCGGCGCAAAGCAGTCGACGGCCACGGCCAGCTCATCCGTCGCAGACTTTCCGAGTGACGCTTCGACCGCACCCGGTTGCGGACCGTGAACCGCACCCGCTGCGTGCAACGTGATCGAGCGCTCTTCGATACCGCGACGGCTCATGAAATTGCCGCTAGCATAATAAATGATCTCATCGCAATCGACGCTTGCATGATTGTACGGCGCGGGCACGGCTTGCGGATGATAGTCGAACAGCCGCGGCGCGAACAGAATAAACGCTGCACCTTGCGCTTCGAAGATGACGTGCGTCGAGGGCGGCTGATGCAGCTTGCCGGTCACTGGTGCGTACTCGTCGGCGTTGAAGGCGACCGGATAGCAATATCCGTCCCAACCGACGACATCGAACGGGTGATTCTGCATGACGTGGATTGCGGTGCGGCCGCGCGCGCTGATACGCACTTCGAATTCGCCTTGCTCGTCGTGCGGCTCGCGCAGAACTGGCGCGCGAAAATCGCGCTCGTAATACGGTGCATGCTCTTTGAGCTGGCCGAACGGGTTGCGAAACTTCGCCGGAATCTCGATCGAGCCGCTGCACTCGGCGACGAACAGCTCCGTCTTGCTGCGCGGCTGCAAACGATATGCGACGCCGCACGGGATGATCAGATAATCGTGGGCGCGATACGCGATCTCGCCCAGCGGCGACTCCAGAACGCCCTCGCCGGCTTGCACGAAAAGCAGCTCGTCGCCACCCGCGTTGCGGAAGAAATACTCCATCGGCTTCGTTGCGGTTACGGTTGAAATTACGATGTCGTCGTTGCCGGCAAGCGGAACGCGCCCTTCGACGGCGTCGCCTTCGGTTTTCACGCGCGCCGTGAACCAGTGACGGTTCTTCAGCGGATCGTTCGGCATGAAGCGCACGAACGGCCGCTCCCACGCGCGCACATCGAGCGTCGCGGTAGGTGGGCGCAAATGGTACGCAAGCGAATAGATGCTCTCGAAGCCTTTGGTCGAGATCAGCTCTTCGGCATACAATCCGCCATCCGGCTTACGGAATTGCGTGTGGCGCTGCGCGGGCAGCTTGCCTTCTCGAACGTAAAACGGCATGCGAGCGCCTTCGGCGCGGCTAGCTCAATCGCTTGTCGGGGACCTGCGCGGTTACAATACCGAACGTCTCCGAGAGATACGCCGCGACTTTGAGGTAGTCGCGCAGCGCGCCTCGCGCCGCAATATAACCGTCCGGACGAATCAAAACATACTGCGGCTCGCCGTCCGCAGCATAGGCACGAAAGACGGCTCCAGCCCGGTCGAGCATTTGCGCACCCGCGACCGAATCGTCGCGCGCCACGATTTGCACGTCGACCAGATCGGCATGGAGTTGCATCGCGAGCAACATCTCGTGGGTGAACTGATCGCGCCGGTACGTGAACACGAGCATGAGATGCCGCAAGGTCGAGAACATCGCTGAAACAGTCGTTTCCTCGCCGTCGAGCAGGCGAATCAGCGCTCCATCCGGTGCATGCGCGCCGGGGCCCGGCTTGGGCGTCGAGGCGCGCATGACGATCGGGCTGCGCTCGTAATTGACGGGTTGCTCCGTGAGCGCCGCCATCCGATCCCTGGGCGAACGAACCTTGCGCACGAGCTTCGCTGCGACCGCTTCGCGTTCGGTTGCGTATGAAGTCAGCACCGGTGCGAATGCACCGTGCCGATAGGTGAGCGCGATCTTCCACGCAAGATTTTCGGCGTCTTGAATTCCAGAGTTCATTCCTTGCGCACCGAGCGGAGAATGCGTGTGCGCTGCGTCTCCCACGAGAAAGACGCGACCACGGGCCATCGTCGACGTGCGCCGCTGGTTTGTGACGAGCTGCGAGATCCAGACGGGATCGCCGTAACTGCGGGCTGGTATTCCGGCCAGATACAGAGCTGAGCGAAAATCATCGAGCGTCGGCAAGGATTCGAAACCGCTGGCGCGTTCGATGATGACGCGCGTCAGGTCGTTCGGTAGCGGAAAAATTGCTACCAGGTTTGCCGTGGTCTGATGGATCGACACGGCATCGCGCGGAAAATCCGCGTCGATCTGCAGATCGGCAAGCGCGAAGCTTTCCGAAGCTTGCTCGCCGGTAAACTGCACGTCGAGCAAGTGACGAACCGTGCTGTTCGCGCCGTCGCAACCGATGACGTACGAATATTCGGCGGTGGTCTCGCCGCCGGACCCGCGAAAATGTGCGCGCACTTTGCCCGGCTCTTGTTCGAGATGCACGAGCCGTACGCCGCGCTCGACTTGAGTTCCGGTGCGAACCGACAACCACTCGCCGAGAATGCGTTCGGTTTCGCTTTGTGGCACGGCCAGCAAGTCGAGCTCCTGGTGCACGATCGCCTTTTGTTGCGTATGCACGAACACTTCGCGATAATGCAAGCCGCGCTCGACCAGCAATGCTGCGACCTCGATGCGTTCGAAAAGCTGCATGCTTCGGCGTTGAATTGCGACGGCGCGCGATTCACGCATCGGCTCCGGCACCCAGTCGACGATGCGAATGGGCACGCCGTAGCGTGCGAGCTGAATCCCGAGCGTTAGTCCGGTCGGCCCCGCGCCTACGATCAGGACATCTGCCATTACCTCAGCCCTTCCCGGCCGAGGTCAGGTTTTCTTAGGTCCCGTAGCGGCGTCGACGCCGTTCGAAATCTGCGAGCGCGGCCGCGAGATCGGCCTCACCAAAATCGGGCCAAAGCGTCTCGGTCCAAGAAAACTCCGCGTAGGCGGATTGATACAAGAGGAAGTTGGAGATCCGGCGTTCGCCACCGGTACGAATGACGAGGTCTGGATCGGGAAGACCAGCCGTGTAGAGGCGCGTCGCAATCGTCTCGTCGTCGATCGAGGCCGCAGTCCGAACGCCGCGCTCGACTTCACGCGCCAGCGCGCGCACTGCGTCGGCGATCTCACGCCGTCCGCCGTAATCGATCGCAAGGTTCAACGTAATCCGCGAATTCGTAGAGGTTGAGGCGCACAAGCGTTCGAGCGCTTCGCGGGTTGCGAGCGGAAGTGCCGCAAGCCGGCCACACAGCCGTACGCGCACGCCGTCACGGACGAGATCGTGCACCTGTCCGTTTGCCGCAAGGCGGCATAACTCCATGATGCCGCGCGTCTGATCGATGGGGCGCGACCAATTTTCTTCTGAGAACGCGAAGACGGTCAACACCTCGATTCCCGTGCGTGCGGCTGCTTCGACGGTGCGCCGGAGCGCATCGACGCCGAGCCGATATCCCTCGCTGATGGGGAGACCCTTCGACTGCGCCCACCGGCGGTTGCCGTCCATGATGATTGCCACGTGGCGCGGTACAGTCGTTGTCATGTAGCTGAAGCCTTCCGAAATGTGGCCGCGGCGTGTTCGTGCACATCGTTGACGAGCGATTCGAGCTCATCGACGTACGCAAGGAAACGCGCACGGCCGGTGCGAGTGATGCGATAAATCGTTTGCGGACGACCACGTTCACCGCGCGCGCGGCGGGCATCGACGACGCCCAGCTCGCGAAGCGCGAAGAGATGGCGATTCAAATTTCCATCGGTCAGTCCGCACGCAGCTTGCAAGTCGGCGAACGAAAGACCTTCGGCGTTTGCGACGAGGCAGGTGCACACGGCGAGCCTTCCGCGCTCGTGAAAGATGCGCTCGAGACCCGTGTACGCAAACGGCGCTTCTCTCACAGCCAGAACTCCGCGCGATCGCGCGCCAAGCACAGCCCGATGATGATTTGCCCGAAGCCGAATCCGAGCGGCATCACCCACCATGCAAGCGAGAATCCCGAAAACGGTAGCAACAGCGCAATCGAAATCACGCCGAATGCGCCGGCAACCGTCATTACGCTGGCTGGGACGAGCGAACGCGAGGCAAACAAACCGACCGCGTACGCGCCGTACCAAATGCCGGGAAGGAAACTCCACACGTTCGCGCTCGCTAGCGCGAGCGTGAGCGTCCCACCGAAAACAAGCGATGGTAAAATCGCAACCGCGGCGATCCGGCTCTGCTCGACCGCATGCCGTCCGTGATTGCGCAAGAGCCAAAAGCCGACCGCGCCGTAGTTTAATGCAAGCGCGACCGCGAGCGTCGAGAGCCAAATCGTGTCGTAGACGCGCAGCTCCGCAACCGTCGAGGGATGCGGTGCGACGATGCTTTGCAGCACGCCCGCCATGAGGCCAACGATGCCACTCGCGATCGCAGCCACTCCCGAAAATCCGGGAAACCGCTGTACGCTCGCGAGGCGCAGGCGGACTTCGGCTAAATCTGCGGCTGCTTGCTGGCGATCCACCCTAGCTTTGTAGCACAAAGCCAGGGGGACCGCAAGCTAGACCGCGATTTCGTCCTCGGCCGATAGCCGTGCACCGATCGCGATTATTGCGCGCCCGAGCGCGAACGCAACGGCCGCAAGACGTTGCCTTGGTTTTCGTGCGCCGGAATTTGCCGCACGGGCGAGTCGCGCGCGACGTGCTTCGTCGAGCAACGCTTCGCGACGCTCTTCGCCGAGTGCGGAGAGGGAATGCGGAAACATCTCCGTGCCTTTCATGAGAACGCAGTAAGAAATAATCTGCCAAAGGCCAGAGCAGCGAGCGGTTTATGCGCTCATTAAAAAAGCCTCCGGCGTTTCGCGGAGGCTCATCGTCAGTCTATTTTGTGGTTAATAGACTGCGGAAAGCACCCGCGAAAGAAGATTCGTGCCGAATGGAACGTCGTAATTGAAAAACATCGACATCGTTATACCCCCTTTCTTGGTGTGCATCTTACGCTATCAGAGCGCATGCACAATGTCAACCCGAGTTAGTGAGCAGTCCAGCCGCCGTCGATTGCGATAGCCGCTCCTGTTATTGATTTCGCAGCGTCCGTACACAAATACGTAATCAGCTGCGCAATCTCGTCGGGCATGATGAAGCGCTGCGTCGGCATGTTGACGAGGAACGCGCGCTTGAGCGCTTCCTCTTCCGTGATTCCGCCGTACGACCGCGCGAGGTCCGCGGCCTGACTCTTCACGAGATCCGTGAGCACCGCGCCGGGGCATACCGCATTTGCCGTCGTTCCGATCGGCGCGCCTTCGAGCGCCGTCGCTTGCGTGAGCCCGATGACGCCGTGCTTCGACGCGACGTACGCGGGCTTGTACTCCGTTGCGATGATGCCCTGAACGCTTGCGAGGTTCACGATGCGTCCGCGACCGCGCGCTTTCAAATGCGGCCAGACCGCCTTCGTCATGTTGAAGACGCCGTCCAAATCGATCGAACGCACGAGATCCCATTTGTCATCCGGGAACGTTTCGAGCGGACTGACGAACTGAATTCCGGCGTTGTTGATCAGGTGGTCGATCGCGCCGAACTCCTCGGCGATCTTCGCAATGGTGCGAACGATCGTGGGACGATCCGTCACGTTCACTGCATACGAACGCGTGACGACGCCGGTTTGCTCGGCGACCGAGCGCGCGGTTTCCGCAACGGCTTTCTCATCGATGTCGAGCAATGCAATCGCGGAGCCGGCTTTTGCCAGCTCGAGCGACGCAGCCGCACCGATGCCGCGGCTCGCGCCGGTTACGACGCTGACGCGGCCATCGAGCGCTATAAAACTACTAGCCGTTTTCCTTGAGGACGTTGATGATTGAGGCGAGGACATCGCTTGCCTCTTCGGATTTGGGTTGGCATGTCCCCGCGCCGAAATGACCGCCGCCACCGTGCTCGAGCAACAACTCGCCGACGTTCGTCTTGCACGTGCGATTCAAAATGCTGTGCCCTACTTGAATGCTCGTGAACTGTTTGTTGAAACCATCGGCGACGCGAATCGACACGTTCTGCTCCGGGAACAGCGTGTAGATCAGAAAGCGGTTGCCGTGCGGTAAGTCGCCTTCGCCGCGAAAATCGGTGATGACGACGTTCCCATCGGCTTTCGAACTCTCTTTGAGCGACTTCAAGAACGCAGCTTCTTCCTCACGGAGCTTCGCGACGCGCTCCTGTACCTGCGAGTCCTTCAGCACTTCGTCCGCGCTCTTGTGCTTGACCAGCTCCATCACGTGCCGGAAGTACGGACGAAAATCCGAGAGTCCGGTCCGCGGATCGAGCGTGTAGCCGACCAGGATCCAGCCTTTGGGCGAGACGATGTCGTCGCGCGTCAGCTCGGCGGCATCCATTCTATCGGTCGCCTCGAGTAGGTTGTCGTACTTCGCAAACTTCGGCGACTTGTAATGATTCGCGATCACACGCGCTGCACTCGGTGCAACGTCGTATGCACCCGCGAAATCGTTCCACGACGCATCAGCTTGGCTGATGTGGTGGTCGAACCACAATCCTGCACGTTCGTCGAACGGCAGATTCGCCAGGATGTCGTTTTTCGTGAGCGTAGTTTTGCCGTCTTGGACATCTTTCGGATGCGCGAAATCGACCTCGTCGATCGCTTCGACTTCGGAGAGCAAAATCGCACAAGTCAAGCCGTCTAGATCGGCTCGCGTTACTAGCCTCATAGGGCGCCCCTTCGCTAATGAGGGAATGGCTCCTTATGGCGCTGCGGCCCGGCCCGGGCGGGACCCGGGGCGCCCGCTGAGCGCGCCCCGATCCGTAAGACAAGGTTAAGAACCTGAGCCTCATTCTCGTGCCGACGCCGCTCGGCAACTTGCGCGACATTACGCTGCGCTCGCTCGACGTGCTGCGCCAAGCCGACGCCATCGTCGCGGAAGATACGCGCGTCGCGCGAAGGCTCTTGAGCGCCCTCGACATCCCTGCGCCCAAGCTCTTGCACTATGATGAACATTCGGCTCGCAGCACGCTGGATGCGATCATCGAACGTGCGCGAACCGAAACGATTGCGGTCGTGACCGATGCGGGAATGCCCGGCATCTCCGATCCCGGAATCGAGCTGGTCCGGCACGCGCGCACGCACGGCATCAGCGTCGAAGCGCTGCCGGGGCCGAGCGCATTTGTCATTGGAGCGGTTTTGTCCGGATTCGATCTTGCGCGGTTTTCATTCGAAGGCTTCGTTCCACGAACACAACGCGCGCGACGCGAGATATTCTCGCGCGCACTCGCGTCGGCAAAGACGACGATCTGGTACGACGCACCGCATCGGATCGCAGCCACGCTCGAAGCGCTCGCCGAGCTCGCGCCGCGCACGCCGATCTTCCTGGCTCGCGAGCTGACGAAGCTGCACGAGCAGCATCTGCACGGCACGGCGAGCGAAGTGCTCGCGGCGCTCGAAAAACCGGTGCGTGGTGAGATCGTCCTCGTCCTCGGGCCGATGAATATCGATACGACGCCGCCTGTTCCGTCCGACGACGAAATCGACGGCGCGATCGACGCGGCGCTCGAGGCCGGACGCTCGATCACGGACATTGCCAAGTCGCTCGCAACGAAGGGGCTCGGCGAGCGGCGCGAGCTCTATGCGCGGGCTTCGCGGCGAAAGCAAGCGAAGTGAGGGCGCGATGACCGATCCCAAGGCGCGCCCCCCGTTTTACGTCACCACCCCGATCTACTACATCAGCGGCAATCCGCATATCGGGCACGCCTACACCGAAATCGCAGCCGACGTGCTGGCACGGACCGCGCGCACCTGCCGCAAGACGTTCTTTCTCACTGGGACGGACGAGCACGGCGGGAAAGTCGCGAACGCCGCCGCGCAGGCCGGCTTATCACCCAAGGCGTGGACCGACCAGTTGATCGAGCGCTGGCAAAGCTTGGCCTCGACCTACGAGATCTCGTACGACGATTTCATCCGTACGACGGAAGCACGCCACATCTCGGCGTGCATCAAAGTATTCGAGAAGCTCAAAGAATCCGGCGACGTTTATCTCGGAACGTACGAGGGCTGGTATTGCACGAACGACGAGACGTTCTGGCTCGAATCCGAGCTGATCGACGGACGTTGTCCAAATCCGGAATGCCGACGCGAAGTGCAGTGGGTCGCAGAAGAAAACTGGTTCTTCCGGCTTTCGAAAGTACCGCGATCGTTTGCTCGCGCATTTCCGTGCCAACCCCAATTGGGTTCGACCGCAGCGCGTCTACAACGAAATGGTTTCGTTGCTCGAAGAAGGTTTGCACGATCTCTCGATCTCGCGCGCAAATCTCGCGTGGGGAATTCCGCTGCCGTCCGGCGGCGTCATGTACGTGTGGTTCGATGCGCTTTTGAATTACATCACTGCGCTCGATTGGGAACATGACGGCGAACGCTTCAAGACGTTCTGGCCCGCAAACGTTCAGTTGATCGGGCGCGAGATCGCGCGCTTTCACACGATCATATGGCCGGCGACGCTATGGGCGCTCGGCCTGCAAGAGCCGCAGCTCGTCTACGCGCACGGCTGGATCACGGTCGAGGGCGAGAAGATGAGCAAGAGCAAGGGCAACGTCATCGATCCCTTCGAGGCAGCAGCCGAGCTCGGCGCCGATTCGATCCGGTATTTCTTCATGCGCGAAGCGCCGTTCGGCAACGACTTCTCGATCTCGCGCGATAAATTCCGTCACCGGCATAACGGCGATCTCGGCAACGATCTCGGCAATCTCTTGCGGCGCTCGCTCGCGATGCTGGCGCGCTATCGCGAGAGTATCGTCCCGGCCGCGGTCGAGTCGGCGTTCGCGCGAGCGTTTCGCCGGACTCGGCGACGACGTGCAGGCGCGCATCTTCGAGCTCGACTTCCGCGGCGCGCTGGATCGCATTTGGGAGCTCGTCACCGAGCTGAATCGCTCGATCGAGGAACGCAAGCCGTGGGTTCTTTTTAAGGAAGGCCGCGACGTCGATCTCGACGCGCTTGCTCTACGAGCTGTGCGAAGGGCTGCGCTGGCTGGCACTTCTGCTGCATCCGTTCATCCCGGAAAAGGCCGAAGCGATTTGGTCGCAGCTCGGACTCGAAGGCAAACCCGAAGGCGCGTGGAGCGAAGAGCTCACGTGGGGACGGCTCGCCGCCGGTACCGTTACGCGTCCGGGCGATGCTCTTTTCCCGCGGATCGAAACGGCGGTCGAAGCCGCCAGTCTAGTTGCCGCTATCCGCGTCGGGGAATCGATCGGGAAAGTACGCGCGCAACACGCGATGCGCTGCGATGACCGGCCACATCGTTTGCTGACGGCGTCCATCCGGGCGGCGGTGGCGGCAAGGGGAAGTGTTGGAAATTGTTGCGGAACGGATCGTTGCGCCGCGTATAGCAGATCGGCCAATACACCGGACCCTCATCGAGCGAGCCGTCGCTGAAGTTCATCAAGAAGTTCACGTAGTAGCACATGCCGTGCGAATCGCCGTTGACGTTGGTCGGCATCGCTGTCTGCGGGCGTGAGAATTCCTTCGCCGTGCGTCAGCATTGCGTTGACGCCGGACATGTCGAGGTGCGCGCGCTTCATCGTCCCGGGTGGTGCCGTCGACGTGACGTGCGTCGGATCGTTGGCGGCACGCGCTGCATCGATCGTTTGCGCGAAGCGCTGGTTCATTTCGTTGAGCTGCGCCTGCGTCAACTTGTTTGGATTCGTTTTGGGTACGGCGATGCGCGCGACGACCTGCGGCTTGTTGACGGCAACGTGTTCTTTTGCGTGCGGCACGATCTTCGCAAGCTCTTGCGGAGCGGAGCGCGGGACCGGAACGACTTGCGGAACCGGTTTCGCGATCGGTTGCGCCGCAACCGGAGCCTGCGGTTGAACCTGCGGGCGCGGTGGCTGCGGTTTCGGCTTGAGCAGGCTGCGGTTTCGGCTGAGGACGCGGCTGCGGTGCGCTTCTCGATCGTGATCGTCGTTGAGAGCGCGACGTCTTTCTCTTCCTTCTTTTCCGCCTGCTGCAAGAGCTTTGCGATCGAGGTGCTGATGAAACATCGCGAGGCCTCCGAACAGCAAATGCAACACAAACGAGACCACAATTGCGATCTCGAGTAGACGGTAGCTGCGTTTCTTGATGTCGGAGCGGGAAATCATCTGAACTTTGGCGTGCTTCGGCGCCCTCGCGCCGGGGTGCCTTTGATAAGGAAGCGGTCTTTGCCTTAAAAGAGCCTGGGAATAGCCAAGGATTGTTGCGAATCGGGGCTGCGTGATCGATACACACGCACATCTCCACGATCCTCAATTCGACGACGACCGCGCCGACGTGCTCCGGCGTGCGCGAGATGCCGGAGTCGAGACCATCGTTACGGTCGGCTGCGATCTCGACGACAGCGAGCGAGCCATGCAGCTCGCCGACGACGCCGGCCTGGCATGGACGATGGGAGTTCATCCGCACGAAGCAAAGGACGCTCCGGCGAATATCACCGAGGCGTTCGACGCGCTGCTGGCACGGGCGCCGGTGCAACCGCGCGCGATCGGTGAGACCGGCCTCGACTTCCACTACGACCACAGTCCGCGCGACATCCAGGTGAAAGTAATGGAAGCGCAGCTCGCATACGCGCGCGCGCGCGACATGCCGCTCGTCTTTCACCAGCGCGAAGCATTTCCAACCTTCGTCGAAACATTGCGCAAGAACAAGTTCGACGGAATGCGCGGAATCGTGCACTGCTTCAGCGGTACGGCCGCCGAAGCGCGAACGCTCACGAACGAATTCGGCTTCTTCCTCGGAATCGGCGGCGTGGTAACGTTTAAGAATTCGGATCGACTGCGCGAAGCGGTGCGCGCCGTCGGCGTCGAACACATCGTCCTCGAAACCGATTGCCCCTATCTCGCGCCGCAGCCGAAACGCGGCGAGCGTAACGAACCCTCGTTCATGACCTACACGGTCGACCGCTTGTGCGAGCTGCTCGTCTTCGATCGTATCGAGCTGCTCGGCATTACGAGCAGAAACGCACGGGAATTGCTCGCCCTATGACAAAGCAGGTCGCCTTGCAAAAAGGCACTGCAGTCCGCGAAATGTTCGCGGCGATCGCACCCCGCTATGACACTGCGAACCGAATCCTCACCGCCGGCGTGGACGAATCGTGGCGGCGCCGTGCCGTACGCGAGCTGGCTGCGCCGCCGGGCGGAAACGTCCTCGATCTGTGCACCGGTACCGGCGATCTTGCGTTTCATTTGATTCGCAGCGACACAGCGATGCACGTGACGGGCCTCGACTTCTGCGAGCCGATGCTCGCCGGCGCGCGCGAACGCGTCCGTGCGCGAAGATCAGCAACATCGCGCGACCTTCGTGTGCGGCGACGTGCTGGCGCTGCCGTTTGCCGACCGATCCTTCGACGGCGCGACGATGGGTTTCTCGATGCGCAACGTCGTCGACATCATCGCCACGCTGAGCGAAATTCGCCGCGTGCTGCGTCCCGGCGCGCGCTTCGTGAACCTCGACGTCTCCAAAGCCCCGAATCCGCTCATCAAGAGGCTGTTCGATATCTACTTCTACCGGCTCGTTCCGTTGATCGGCGGACTCGTCGGCGGCTCGCGCGCCGCATACAGCTATTTGCCGCAGTCGCTCACGAATTATCCCGATGCCGATGGCCTGGCCGCGCGCTATCGTGACGCCGGTTTTCACGACGTGCGCATCATCCGTCTCGGCATCGGCGCGATCGCAATCCACGTCGGAGTCGCGCCATGATCGAGCCACGTAGCGCGAGCGAGCGCGATCTATACGCGCTGGTCGAGGATTTCTTCCGGCATCGTTTTCAAACCGACAACCCGCTGATCACCGAAGCCGTGCGGCGCATGCTGGCGGCCGGCGGAAAACGTTTGCGTCCGCGCATCACGCTGCTCGCCGCCGAAGCGATGGGCGGGAACGCCGCAGATCATCTCGCGCTTGCAGCGTACATGGAGCTGATCCACGTCGCGACGCTGATCCACGACGACGTCGTCGACGGCGCGGAAACACGCCGCGGCGTCAACGCGACGGCGGTCGATTTCGGAAACCGCATCAGCGTGCTCGCCGGCGATTATCTCTTCGCTTGGATCTTCAAGAACGTCACCGCAACTTACGACGCGCCGATTCCGCACATCCTCTCGGCGACGCTGGCCGACGATCAGTGACGGCGAAGTTCTGCAGCTGCGCGCGATGGGCAATTTCGATTTACCGTTTGACGAGTACGTCGAGATCGTCGACAAGAAAACCGCGACGTTGTTCGGTGCGTCCGCCGAGTGCGGCGCGATCTGCGGCGGGCAAGGCGCGGGCGTTCGTGCGCTGCGCGAATTCGGGATTCACTACGGGATCGCGTTCCAGATGATGGACGATCTGCTCGACGTCACCTCGGATGAAGCAGCGCTCGGCAAGCCCGTCGGCAACGACCTGCGCGAACGCAAGGTCACGATTCCGCTCATCTGCGCGCTGAAAAAGGGCGACGCCGAGTTTCGCGCGCGTGTCGAGGAGTTTTTCGACGCAGAGCTGGACGAGCAGGCCGAGTCGGCAGCGATTGCCGGTCTGATCGCGGGCATGGGGCGCGTCGGCGCGTTCGAGGCTACCCACGACGCGATCCACACGTACGTCGAGCGGGCAAAGCTGGCCCTCGGCGGCTTGGAACCGGCGAAAACCCCGCCCGCGCGGAGCTTGCTGCCCTCGCCGACCGCCTTTCTCGGAACTCCTAACCCTTTTTAAGAGTAAGACTAATGGTCATGGACCGAGCGCAGCGGTAGTCGTGCAAGGGCACCGGCGTTATTGCGAGGTCGGTTGGGGGGCCCCATGCGAAGCACGGGGGGCGCGGAGCCGGGGGCGGAGCGCCTTTAAACCGAAGCGCCTTTAAAACTGGAGGTAAACATGTTTGGGAGTCCAATGGAGATTGCGCTCGTAGTCGGCGCGGCGGTTCTGCTCTTCGGAGCCGACAAGTTGCCGAAGCTTGCACGCAGTCTCGGAAACGCGAAAAAAGAATTCGTGGTCGGTCAGGCTGAGGCCGACGTCGCTGCCGAACGCGCTCGCGAAGATGCGCGTAAGCAAGCCGATGAAAAGAGCGCGGGCACGACGACCACTACCACGACGACGCCGTAGTAAAGCTTGTTGCTTGAACGCCGCCGTTCCACGGGCGACGGCGAATCCGAGTGGGACCAAAAGGAGATGACGTTCACGGAGCACCTGCGGGAGCTCCGTAATCGTCTCATGGTTTGCGCGATCACGATAACCGTGATCGGGATCGGGATGTTCTATCCGTCGATCTACGTCATCAACTGGATGAAGCGCGAGTATTATCCGAACGTTACGCTCCACGCGTTCGGTCCGGTCGACGCTGTCGGCACGATGTTCCGGTTCTCGCTCTACAGCGCGATCATCATCGGTTTGCCGGTGATCATGCATCAGACTCTGGATGTTCGTCGTGCCGGCGATTCATCCGAAGACGCGCGGCCTGGTCTACAAGCTGATCGTACCCGCGATCGCGTCTGGCCGATCGTCGGCATCTTGTTTGCGCACTTCGTCGTCATCCCGGTCGTCATCAGAGGGACGACGCTCCTGACGAGCTTGATCGCGACGGAGACGTACGGCATCGGGTCGACGCTCAATCTCGTGCTGCTGCTCTTCCTTGCGTTCGCGTTGATCTTCCAATTGCCGATGATCCTGATCATGCTGGCACGCATCGGCCTCGTCAGCTCGAAATCACTGCGCACGTTCAGGCGCTACGCAATTATGGGCTCGCTCCTGGCGGGCGGCATCGCCGCGCCCGACGGCCAGCCGACCACGATGATGCTGATGGCAGCGCCGCTGTACATACTCTACGAAGCCAGCATTTGGATCATCATCGTGCTGGAACGGTCGTGGAAGCGCGAGAACACAGCCTTGACAGCCTGCAGAGCACCTGCGGGCCGGCCTGCAGGACACCGTCGACGACTTCTTACGCTTGTTCGCCAGCGTTTATTTCGCCGTGTCGCTGTTCGCCGTGTGGGGCTTTCTCACGCTGATCGGCGTGATCGTCGAACAAGGCAAGACGCAAGACTTTTACTGGGCAAACTACGCGCCGCCGCTGGCCCGCTTGATCCTGCGCCTCGATCTCGACAACATCTATCACAGCCTCGCATACGTCGGGATCATCGCGCTGATTCTCACGTCGCTCGCGGTCTGCACGTTCAAACGCGTGATTCCGGCGCGGCTTCCGGCGCTGCGCGCGGTGACGATCGATCGTATCCCGCTCCACGCTACGATCGCGGTCGAAGGCGACGAGCGCGAGATTCGCGATCGCATCGAGCAGTTTTTCCGCTCAACGCGGCTGGTTCGTGCGCAAACGCGAGCTGGGCGGCGAGGAATGGACGTTCGCGGATCGTCACAACTGGGCGCGGCGCGGCGTTCTCGTCGCGCACATCGGCTTCGTGATCATCGCGGCCGGGCACGACCTGGTATTGGGCGCGCGGATTCAGCGGTGAGATCGCCGATCCTTACGGGAGCGACGGCAACGATTCCGCAAACCGGCGCGCAGATCAAGCTCGACCACTTCAACTATCGCTACGATCCGATTCAAACCAAAGCCGGACTCGTCTATCAGCCGATCGACTACGTCTCGCAGGTGCAGTACGTCGGGAAAGACGGCGTCGCGCGCTCGGCGACGATTCGCGTCAACCATCCGCTCGACATCGACGGGACGCTCTACTATCAGGCGGCCTACGGATTCGGCGCACAGTTCGTTCTCACGAAGGACGGCCGCGTCACGCCGAACTCGCCGCCCGACCTTTTAAAGGAAGGCGATTCATTCTCGGTCGGCGGCGACCGCGCGCTCGAGTACGATCAATTCGTCGGAACGATCGATCCGAAAACAGGACGTCCGACCGCCGATCCCCGTCCGAACAATCCGGCGGTCGTCGTGCGCATGATCGCGGGCGACACCGCGTTGGCGTCGGGTATGATCCCGGTCGGTTCGTCGCTCGATCTGGGCGGCGGCTACCGGCTTTCCGTCCCGCGCTACGCCATCTATAGCGGCTTTCAGTACCGCTACGATCCCGGGATGGGGCTGGTTGGTATCGGCGCGCTCGTGTTGCTGACGGGTTTGTGCACGGCGTTCTATTTTCTGCCGGCGCGTTTGTACGTGAAGCTGAGCGGCGGCGGACGGAAATGGAATCTCGGCATTGCCGCGACAACGGTAAAGGGTTACGAAGTCTTCGAAGATCAGTTTCGGGAGCTTGTCGCGGCCTTGCGCCGCGCGGCCACTGGAAGAGGAAACCAAAGGCATGCAGTTAGATCAAATCTTGCTCGCCGTCGCAATCGCCGCGTACGTCACGGGCGCACTCGTGTTGATTGCGTACTTCCTCTCACGGAGCGAGCTGATGCTCCGCATCGGGACGCCGCTTGCGATCGTCGGATGCGTCGCGCAGTTTGCCGAGCTGGGCACGCGCTGGGCGATCTCCGGCATTTGGCCGCTCACCAATCTCTACGGATCGCTTTCGCTTTTCTCGGCGATGGGCGTGCTGATTTTCCTGATCTTCGCCTTCCGATATCGATTCTGGATAGCGGGCGGCTTCGTGCTGTTGATCGCGGCGATCGCGCTTGGCTACGCGACGACTTGGAACGAAGGCTTCATGCCGCCGGTTCCGGCGCTGCAATCCTATTGGATCAAGATTCACGTTCCGCTCGTCGTCTCGTCGTACGCGGCGTTCATGCTTTCGTTCGTCGTCTCGGTGCTGTATTTGATCAAGTATTACGGCGAACGGCGCTTCGCAAGCGGTTCTTCTATGAAAGCCGCCGCCGCAACGGCGGCCGGTTCGATTCCGGTGACGATACAAAGTACCTATACGGCAGTCGCGGTCGACGAGATCGTGATCGGCACGCCACGCGGCGACACGCCGGCGATTGCGGCCGCTGCCGAAAGCGGCAACGCGTTCGCGCTAGTGGCTTGCGACGTTGCCGAGCCTCGCCAAGCTCGACGTGATGATCTATCGCGTCGTCGGCGTCGGCTTACCGTTGCTCACGATCGGAATCATCACCGGCGCGATGTGGGCAAAAGAATCGTGGGGCGCCTACTGGCAGTGGGATCCCAAAGAAACCGCCGCGCTCGTCTCGTGGATCGTCTACGCGTCGTACATGCACTTGCACACGCGCAACGCGTGGCGTGGCGTGCGTTCGGCCTGGCTATGCGTCTTCGGATTCGCGACGATCATGTTTTGCTATCTCGGCGTGAACATCTGGATCAGCGGCCTGCACTCATATAAGGTCTAGGGTAGCGAGCGGAGCAGCTCGACGACCAGCGCCGATGCGCTCGGCGAGCCCATCGACAATGATGTGCTCGTGCTCGGCATGCGAGCCTTCACCAAGGGCGCCGATGCCGTCAAGAACGCTTGCGCCGACTGCGGCTGCGAAATTTCCGTCGCTCCCGCCGCCGACCGATGCTTCTTCGAGCGTAAAGCCAAGACGCGATGCAACTTCGCGCGCGCGCGTGTAAAGGGCTGCGATCTTCGGCGTGCGTTCCATCGGCGGACGGTTGAGTCCGCCCGTTACCTTGAACTTCGCCTCGGGATGATGCGGGCGCAAGCGCACGCATCGCTTTTTCGATGCGCTCCGCTTCCGCATTCGTCGCCACGCGCATGTCGATATCGCCGCGCGCGTATGCCGGGATCGTATTGCGGACGGTCCCGCCCGCAACGACGTCGACATTGATTGTCGTCCCCTTCGCCGGATCGTTGAGCGCGTGAATCGCAAGCGTCGCGCGCGCCAGCTCGTCGATCGCGTTGATCCCATTTTCCGGTTCGGAGCCTGCGTGCGCGGCGCGGCCCTCGATCTCGACGGTGTAGATGCCGACGCCTTTGCGTGCAGTCTTTACCTTGCCGTGAAACGATGGTTCGAAAACGAGCGTCGCACGCGACGTGCGCGCTTCTTGCTCGATTCGACTTCGCGTGAGGTCAGGCTACCAATCTCCTCATCCGAATTGACGACAAAGACGATCGGCGGCGCGCTCGTATCTTCGTGTAAGAGTTTCGCGGCCCACAAAGCTTGCACCAAGCCGGCTTTCATATCGAAGATGCCGGGGCCGCGCGCCACGCCGTCCGAAACCGTGAACGGTTTGCGCGCGAGCGTTCCGGCCGGCCAGACGGTGTCGTAGTGGCCGACAAAGAGAACGGGCGCTTTCCCTGCGCCCCAACGCAGGACGACATGATCGCCGCCTTCGGCGTTTGCGATGCGCTCGCAGCGCGCGCCATATTTGGTCGCGAGCTCGCTGAAAAACGGAATGAACGAATCACAGCGCGCTCTTGTCGCGCGACGGCGTCTCGATTTCGACGCAGCGGCGCAGATCTTCGAGCATCTCGCCGCGACTCTCGCGCAGCGTTTCTAGTGCAGGTTTCACGTGCGCGCGTTTCTGCAACGAGAACGCGACTCCCCGGGGTTGGAAGCGTGCGTGCGATTCTCTCCAGGCTACGCGCGCTTACCTCCGGAGTTCTTCGAGCAACGCAAGCCCTCGCCGCTGCCCGATCCATATCTCGTCGCGATCAGTCCTGACGCGGCGCAGCTCGTCGGCGTCGACGCGGCTGCGGAAGATCCGGATTTTCTCGCCGTCGTAGCCGGCAACGAGCTGCCGCCGGATGCGCAGCCGATTGCGACGATCTACGCCGGGCATCAATTCGGCGCATGGGTTCCACAGCTCGGCGACGGACGCGCGATCACGCTCGGCGAGGTTAACGGCTACGAGTGGCAGCTCAAAGGCGCCGGCCTGACGGCGTTTTCTCGCTTTGCCGACGGACGCGCCGTGTTGCGGTCGACGATTCGCGAATTCTTGTGCAGCGAAGCGATGGACGCGCTCGGAATCCCGACGACGCGCGCACTTTGTGTCGTGGGCAGCGACGAGACCGTCTATCGAGAGCGCGCCGAAACCGCAGCAGTGCTCACACGACTTGCTCGTTCGCACGTCCGTTTTGGAACCTTTGAACTCTTTCACTATCGCGGCCGCGCCGATCTTGTGAAGCGTCTTGCCGATTATCTGCTCGAGCGCTACTATCCGCGAATTGCTCGAAACCGATGCTGCGCAACCGTATCTCGCGCTGCTGCGCGAAGTCGTCGCGCGAACCGCGCGCTTGATGGCCAAATGGCAAGCCGTCGGCTTTGCGCACGGCGTCATGAACACGGACAACATGTCGATCCTCGGATTGACGATCGACTATGGTCCCTACGGATTTCTCGATACGTACAAGCCCGGTTTCATTTGCAATCACACCGACGAGACGGGCCGCTATGCGTTCGACCGGCAGCCGACGATTGCGCTGTGGAACTGCTACGCGCTCGCCGAAGCGATGAGCTCGCTGCTGGAGCTGGATCCCGCGAAAGCAATCCTCGAAGGCTTCGAGCCGATCTTCCGCGACGCGTATCTCGGCGAATTGCGTGCAAAGCTCGGCCTGCGCACGAGCGAGGATGACGACGCTCTGCTGCTCGGCGACCTGATGGAAGCGATGGATCTCGACGATAGCGACTATTCTCGTACGTGGCGCTCGCTCGCGACCGTCACGCAAACGGAGGACGTCGAATTCAGCGGATGGTTCATGGACCGCGAGCGTATCGCGGCGTGGCTGGAGCGGTACCGGGCCCGCCTTGCGCGCGAAGGCAGCGTCGATGCCGAGCGTCGCGTGCGGATGAACGCGGTCAACCCGAAGTTCGTACTGCGGAACTATCTCGCGCAAACCGCGATCGAGAAAGCCGAGCAAAAAGACTTCTCGGAAGTCCGGCGGCTGCTCGCCGTGTTGCGGCGTCCGTTCGACGAACAACCGGAGCACGAGGCATACGCCGCGCCCCCGCCCGAATGGGGCCGGCACTCGTAGTAAGTTGCTCTAGTTAGTTTTGTTGCAGAACAAAAAGTCGTTACGAGCCCCAGGCTCGGGGACTGCGACTTTGCTTCGTATGATGATGGGCCTCGTAAACATTCGGGGGCCCCGACGTCAATGCGAAAGGGGTCACATAGCCTGGGGCGAAGCGCCGTAGCAAATTCCCGCAAGGGGTTCGTCGCTGCATGGCTAAGTCGGCTCGGTCGCACTCCTTTTAAGTCTTAGGAGATATAACTTCGTGTCACAAGTCCACGCGGAGGCGTACCTCGATCCGGGAACTCCGGAAGAGCAAAGCCGGCGGGCATTCATGGCGAATGCCACGATCGTTCTCGGAACCGTCATCGGTCTCGTCATCGGCGTTCCGCTGCTTGCATACAGCGTGCCGGGTAAAAAGATCAATGAGCTTTCCGCGGAGGCATGGTCACCAGTCGATGCAACAGACTGGACGAAGCTCACGACGAGCACGCGCCACTGAAGGTCTCGTTCACGCGCAAAACGACCGACGGTTACTTCGCGCCGGAAGCGTGCGTCGGATTACGTTTGGGGCGTGAAGATGAGCCAGACGCAATTCGACAAGATGAAAGCGGAGCGCACCGATCTGTTCCCGCCCGACGCGTCGAAAAGCGAGCAGGTTCCGTATGCGGATCAGATCTACACGGCCGGGTACGTGATCTTCTCATCGATCTGCCCGCACCTCGGTTGCCGGTTCGCGTGGGACGACAGCAAGAGCATTTTCTTCTGCCCGTGCCACAACTCGACGTACGATCGCAACGGCGAACGTACCGCCGGTCCCGCGCCGCGCGGACTCGATCCGCTGCCGTTGCGCGAGCAGAGCGGCAAAGCCGAGATCACGTGGATCCGTTATAAGAGCTCGACGCCTGACCGCGTCATCGTCAGTTACAGTTAAGCGCGCATCATGTTGAATTGGCTCGAATCACGCACCGGCTTCGTCAGCATGACGAAGAACTTCCTCACCGAGGACGTCCCCGGCGGACCTTCTTATTGGTACGTTTTCGGAAGCGCGACGCTCTTCGCGATGATCTTGCAGATCGTCACGGGCATCTTCCTTACGATGTACTACTCGCCGTCGTCGGCGAGCGCATGGGAATCGACGCTCTTCATCTACCAAAAGGTCCCGTTCGGCCAGTTCGTCATCAGCCTCCACTATTGGGGTGCGACGGCGATGATCGCGCTGGTCGCGATGCACCTCGTGCAAGTCGCGGTGTGGGGCGCATACAAGCGTCCGCGCGAGCTGCAGTGGGTCGTCGGCATCGTCCTGTTCATTCTCACGCTGGTCCTCGGGCTTACAGGCTATCTGCTGCCGTGGGATCTCAACGCCTACTTTGCATCGCAAGTCTCGCTGAATATCACCGGCGCGGCGCCGATTGCCGGTCCGTTCTTGCAGAATTGGCTGCAAGGCGGCCCGGTCATGAACACGTTGACGCTGAACAAGTTCTTCGGCATTCACGTCTGGCTGACGCCGCTGCTGTTGATCATGCTCGTCGCCGTGCACCTCATCATCTTCCGCCACAACGGCTCGGCCGGTCCGCCGAAAGACGACCGCCGACGCTCAAGCCGGGACGCTTCTGGCCCAACCAGATGTTCATGGACACGGTCGCATCGCTCGTCGTCTTGCTCGTCATCGTTATTCTTGCGGTGCTTTCGCCGGCACCGCTCGATGCCAAAGCCGATCCGAACAACGACCAATTCGTCCCGTCGCCGGCCTGGTATTTCATGGGCCTCTACTTCTTGCTCGAGATCTTCCCGGGACAACTCGGCCAGCTCATCGGCACGATCGGCATACCGACGCTCGGTGTCCTGTTCCTCATTCTCTTGCCCTGGCTGGATCGCAATCCGAGCCGTGAAGTTCATAGGCGGCCGGCGGCGATGGTCGTCACCGCAGTCTTTATCCTGATCGCCGCGGGACTTTCGATCGGCGGTCAATCGACCGTGAATGCGAAGGCCGCCGCGCGCGGACAAACTGCACCGACGGTTCCCGGCGGTGCCGACGCTGCGAAAGTTGCAGCCGCTGCGGCTGCGCCGCTAGCGGCAGCCGGAGCCTGCCGGTGCCGCCAGCGGCGCCGCGGCAGCCGGCGCAAGCGTCTACAGCGCGAACTGCAGCGCGTGTCACGGCGCGAAGGAAAAGGAACGCCGGGCGCATTCCCGCCGCTCGCCGGCAACAGCGCAGTCACTGCGGCTGATCCGAAAGACATCATTCATATCGTTCTCGACGGTAAGAGCGGTCCGCTCAATGTGGGCGGAACGACGTACAACGGAACGATGCCGCCGTGGAAGGCGCAGCTCAAACCCGACGATGATCGCGGCGGTACTTTCGTACATCCGCAGCTCGTGGGGCAATCAAGCGCCGGCCGTTAGCACCGCACAGGTTCAGGCCGCAGGCGAAGTAAACAGCAAGAGCACGTCGTTGCCGGATGTGGCGACGACGTGCTTTTCGCGTCCGTCGATCGCAGCCGAACGCGCGCGCGCTGCATCGAAGTGATCAAGAACGTACGGCTCGCGGAGCAAATAACGCCGCGTGCGGATCGGCGTTCGCACCGATGATGTCGACGTGCGGTTGCGTATAGAAAATCAAACCGTAGCCGCCGGCGACGCCTTGAATCGCAATCGACATCACCGTCGCTGCGCGTGCGTCGCGAATGACGGCGGCGAGCTGCGGCACCGGTTTGAAACGTTCGGCGTGCGGTTCGCCGACGAGGATCGTGTAGGTCACCATCACGATCGCAGTTGCCGCAAAGACGTACGGCGCGATCTCGGTCCGATCGCATCCATAAAAAGACGAGCGTCGCGATCGAGCCGACGAAGATGATCGCGCCCATGGTCGAGAGATCGCCGATCACAGCCTTCGGTCCCGGCCAGGATGTGCGCATCGCGCGCGAACAGCGGCAATCGCGATCGCGACGGCGCACGATCGTGAGCGGGATGACGGCCGTCGCGATCAGAGCGCTGCGACGGCGTTCGCCTTGGCGCGAGCTGATCGAACCACAGTGCAACCAGCATTGCGAGCGCCGGCAGCTCGACCGCGAGATAGTTCGGAAGCTTCGTTCCCGCTAAGCTGAAAAACACGAACGGCACGATGCTCCACACGAGCGCCAGCCGCGCGACGTGGACGCTCAAGCCGTTCGGCGTACGCGCGTGCTGCCACGCTGCCGCAATCGCGCCCGGCAAGTACGCGATCCACGGAAAGAATCCGAGAATCACGACCGGAACGTAGTACCAAATCGGGCCGCTTTGGTTTTCGATCGTCCCCACGTAGCGACCAAAGGTGTAGTGACCGATCAGTTTGTCGATCGCGTGCGGTCCGGCGCGCGCAACGAGCAGCGCGAACCACGGCATGTCGATCGCGAGCAACAACGCGAGCGCCGCGAGCCACGACCAAACCGGCGGATACGTCAGGCGCGCGCCGGCGTAACGCTCCCACACGAGCCACGGCACAATGACGAGCGCAACGACGACGAACGCAACCGGACCCTTTGCGAGAATCCCAAGCGCAATTGCAATCCGCGCCCCAAGAACCGACGGAATCGGCCGTCCTCCGGTGAACGCGCGGAAGAGCGCGAGGATCCCGATGGCGACCGCGAGATCGAGCAAGCGCGTCCATGATCGCCATGCGCCCGATCACGGCTTGCATCAAGCTGGTCGAGAGAACGATGGCTCCGTACATGCCGACGCGCGAACCGGCGAGCGTCGTGGTCGCGTAACCGATCGCTCGCGCCCATCGCAACCGTTGCGAGCGCGGACGGAAGACGCAGCGCGAACGCTCCGACGCCGAAGACCTTCGCGAATGCCGCCGCGATCCAAAAGTAGAGCGGCGGCTGCACGAACCACGGGCGTCAAGTTCAAATGCATGACGACCCAATCGTGGGTCAATAGAATCTCGCGAGCGACCTCACCGTAGGCCGTCTCACTGTTATCCCAAAGTGTCCCCGTTCCGAGACCCGGAAGCGTGGCGATCGCGGCGACGAGCCCGCCGAAGAGCGCCGTGCGCATGGCGCCTGACATGGACGGCGAGCTTCGTTCGGGGGCGTTGCGCCTCCCGGCGCGAACGGGAATCGCGTGTATCCTATCGCGCTGAATATGCGCGGCCGTTTGGCCGTCGTCATCGGCGGCGGCAGCGTCGCCGAGCGAAAGATTGCCGCTCTCTTAGATGCGGGCGCAATCGTGCGCGTCGTCGCGCCCTCGTTGACGCCCGCGCTCGTGCAGCTTTCCGACGAACGTCGCATCGAATCGTCGCGTAAACGATTCGAAGCCCGAGGACGTCGCAGGGTGCCTCGCTCGTCTTTGCGAGCGACGGATGAGGACGCGGTCAACGCTGCAGTTGTCGCGGCGGCGCACGCGCACGGAATCCTCGTCAACGATGCAAGTCAGGCCGAACGCGGCGACTTCTCGACGCCGTCCGTCCACCGCCGCGGTTCGCTGACGATCGCAGTCGACACGAGCGGGACGTCGCCCGCCGTTGCCAAGCTCGTTCGGGAACGCATCGGTGCGCTCGTCGAGCGCAGTCTTTCCGAAACGCTCGTTTGCGCGTCACGCGCGAGCCGTCTTGCGATGACGCAAACGCGCCTCGTCATGGCGAAGCTTGCGCGCAGCGGAATTGCATCGACCGTCGTCAACATCACGACGAAGGGCGATCAAGTCCAAGACCGCGCGATTACCGCAATCGGAACCGACAATGTTTTCGTGCGCGAGCTCGAGCTTGCGCTGCGCGAGCGGCGTGCCGATTACGCGGTGCACTCGTGCAAAGATCTGCCAAGCACGTTGCCTGACGATATGGAGATCATCGCGATCGTCGAACGCGCCGATCCGCGCGACGTCTTTTGCAGCGATCGCTTCGAGAATTTCGATGCGCTCCCGAAAGGTGCGCGCGTCGGAACCTCGAGCCCGCGACGACGCGCGCAGCTCGCGGCGATGCGCGGCGATCTTGACTACGCAACGATCCGCGGTAACGTCGACACGCGTTTGCGCAAGCTCGCCGAGCGCGAGTTCGACGCGATTGTTCTGGCCGCTGCGGGGATCGATCGGCTCGGCGAACGGGCGCGTTTCAGCGTGCCGTTTGCGACCGAAGCGCTGGTTCCGGCGGCAGCACAAGGTGCGCTCGCCGTTGAGACGCGCCGCGATGATCCGCTCGGTGCCGTCTTGCGCGGTGCGCTCAATGACGGCAACGCCGAGCTCGAAGTCCTCACCGAGCGCGCCTTCATGCGAACGATGCGGGGCGGCTGCGCGGCACCGATCGGCGCCAACGCCGTCCTCGACGCCTCCGGTATGATGGTAGTTCGGGCCGCAGTCGGTTTGGAGGACGGGCGCGTTCTACGGGCCGAGCGCCGCGGGGCGGCCTCGAACGCCGAGGAGGCCGAGCAGCTGGGTACGGCCCTGGCGGCGGAATTCGCGAGGGCACCCCTCGAAAGGACGACCTGATGCAGCTCCAAGATAAGCGGGTCCTCACGCTCCTGACCCGGCCCCGTCGCCTGCGCTCGAACAAGGCGATGCGCGATATGGTCCGCGAGACGCAAGTCAATCTCGGCGGCCTCGTCCAGCCGCTGTTCATCGTCTCGGGAAGCGGCGTGCGCGATCCCATCTCGAGCATGCCGGGCGTGGCCCGCATATCGGCCGACGTAGCCGTCGCAGAAGCCAAGGAGCTCGCGAGCGCCGGAATCCGCGCGGTGCTGCTGTTCGGGATCCCGGATTTCAAAGACGCAACCGCGACTTCGAACTACGACCCACACGGCGTCGTGCAGAATGCGACGCGTGCCATCAAAGCTGCGCTTCCCGAGATGCTCGTGATCGCGGACCTCTGCAATTGCGAATACACCGATCACGGACACTGCGGCGTGCTCGATGCGCACGGCGACGTCGAGAACGACGCGACCGTCGAGATTTTAGTTCGCACGGCGCTCACGTACGCGCAAGCCGGCGTCGACGTCATCGCACCGTCCGACATGATGGACGGACGCGTCGGCGCGATCCGTCGCGCGCTCGACGACGACGGTTACACGAACGTTGCGATCATGGCGTACTCGGCGAAATATGCGTCCGCGTTTTACGGACCGTTTCGCGAAGCCGCCGATTCGACGCCGGCGTTCGGCGACCGGCGCAGCTATCAAATGGATCCCGCCAACGCGCGTGAAGCACTGCGCGAAGTCTTTCTCGACATCGACGAAGGCGCCGACATCGTCATGGTCAAGCCGGCGCTTGCATATCTCGACGTCGTACGAAGCGTGCGCGACCACGTCGACCTTCCCGTCGCCGTCTACAACGTCAGCGGCGAATACGCGATGGTGAAAGCCGCCGCGCAAAACGGTTGGATCGACGAAGAGCGGATCGTCGACGAGCTGCTGCTTTCGTTTGCGCGCGCCGGCGCCGACATCATCATCACGTACTTCGCAAAGGATTACGCGCGACGGCATGGCTGAACGCCCCGATATCGGGGTCGTGATCCTCGCCGGCGGCGGCGCGACGCGGCTTCCCAATAAGCTCGAGCTTGAAGCGGGCGGCGTTCCGATGCTCGTGCGCGTCTACCGTAACGTCTCTTCCGGCCGCAAAACGTACATCTCGTGCGCCGGCAGCTTTTCTCCGCAGGTCGACGCGCTGCTCGATTGCCCGATGGTCGTCGATCGCTGGCCGCGCCGCGGACCGCTCGGCGGGCTCGTCACGACGATGGAAGTGATGGACACGCCGCTCGTCTTTGCGGTCGCCGGCGACGCGCCGTTCATCGACACTGCATTCATCGATCGCCTCGCAAGCGCGTGGCAGCCCGGCGATGAGGCCGTCGTCCCGGCGCACCCGCGCAAAACGCGCAAACGCCTCGAACCGCTCGCAGCACTGTACGACCGCGCCGCGTTCTTACGCGAAGGAACGAAAGCCCTTGGAAGCGGCAACGAATCGCTGCACGCGGTCGTCGAGCGAATGCGCATCCGCGAGTTTCCTATTAGCCGCGAGGATGAGCGGCTCTTCACCAACGTCAACACAGCCGAGGATTACGCCGCGGCGTCAATAGCCTGGATGGCTTAGAAAACGAGACGATGGCAACCTACGAGCGTTCGATAAACGCATATCTCCGCGCGAAACGCGTTATTCCAGGCGGCGTCGATTCACCGGTGCGAGCATTCCGTGCGGTCGGCGGTTCGCCGCTCTTCGTGCGCAGCGCGCAAGGCGCAACGTTCATCGATCTCGACGGACGCGAGTACATCGACTACGTGATGTCGTGGGGACCACTGATTCTCGGACACGCGCCGGCGAACGTCGTTCGGGCCGTGCAAACGGCTGCCGCGCGCGGTACCTCGTACGGGATGCCGACCGAGCTCGAAACCGAGCTTGCCGAGCTGATCGCAGCCGCCATTCCATCGATCGAGCGAATTCGATTCGTCTCGAGCGGAACCGAGGCCACGATGTCGGCGCTGCGTTTGGCGCGTGGCTTCACCAAGCGCGAGAAAGTCATCAAGTTCGCCGGAAACTATCACGGGCACGGCGATTCGTTCTTGATCGCGGCCGGAAGCGGCGCACTGACGTTCGGCGTTCCGAATTCGCCGGGAGTCACCGAAGGAACGGCGCGCGATACGATCGTCGTCGAATACAACGATCTCGACGCCGTCCGCGAAGCCGTCGCTGCAAATCGTGATGCGATCGCTGCGATCATCGTCGAGCCGTACGCGGGCAACATGGGGCTCGTGCTTCCGACGCCCGGCTTTTTACGCGGACTTCGCGAGATCGCGAACAGCGCCGGTGCACTTCTTGATCTTCGATGAAGTGATCACCGGCTTTCGCGTGGGACGCGGCGGCGCACAAGGACGCGAAGGCATCGTGCCCGACCTGACGACGCTCGGCAAGATCATCGGCGGCGGCCTCCCGGTCGGTGCGTTCGGCGGTCGCGCGGAGATCATGAACGAGCTCTCGCCGGATGGACCTGTCTATCAAGCCGGAACGCTCTCCGGGAACCCGCTCGCGATGACCGCCGGGATTGCGACAATTCGCGGATTGACCGACGAAGTCTACGCGGAGCTCGACCGCCTTGCAACGCGTCTCGTCGAGGGACTGGCGCACGTCTTCACGCGCTATCGCATCAAGCATCAAATCTCGCGCGCCGGCTCGCTGGTTGGATTTTTCTTCACCGACGTCCCCGTCGTCGATCTCGAGACAGCGAAGACGTCCGACACCGCGCTGTATGCACGCTTCTTTCACCCGATGCTCGTCGCGCGGCGTCTACTTCGCGCCCTCGCAGTTCGAAGCCGGATTTCTCTCGGCGGCGCACACCGATACGCACGTCGAGGCAACCCTAGCAGCCGCGGACGCGACCGATCAACGCGATCATGCAGGTTGCGGGATGATCGAACCCGGAGAAATTGACCCGTGCCGCTAGTCTGCCTGGGTCTCTCGCATCGAACCGCTCCCGTCGAGGTGCGCGAACGTCATGCGTTTCCGAGCTCGATGCTCGGCGAAACGCTCGTTGCGCTGCGCGACTACGAAGCCGTCGTCGAAGCCGTCGTGCTCGCAACATGCGGGCGGCTCGAGATCTACGCCGAGCTCGAAGATTACGAAGCGGGCACCGAGCAGATCAAAGCATTTCTCGGAAATTTCCGCCACGGCAACGTCGCGTACGATATGGAATCGTACATGTACACGCTGCTCGGGCGGCAAGCGATCGAACATCTCTTCCGCGTTTCGACCGGCCTCGATTCGATGCTGATCGGCGAAGCCGAGATACTCGGTCAAGTCAAAGAAGCGTACGTGCAGGCGCAGCGCGCCGGTTCGCTCGGAAAATCGCTGCACCAGCTCTTCCGTGAAGCGCTCAGCGCCGGAAAAGCCGCGCGCTCGCAAACGAAGATCGGCAACGATTCGGTCAGCATCGCGACCGCCGCGATCGAGATGGCGAAATCACACGTCGGGAAGCTTGACGGCAAAACGGTCGTCGTCGTCGGCGCTGGCTCGATGGGCACGACGGCAGCCCGCCGCCTGAAGGCCGAAGGCGCGCGTCTCGTATTGCTCAACCGGACACACGAACGCGCAACCGAGCTTGCGGAGCGTCTTGGCACCGGCGAAGCAAGACCACTGCCGGCAATCGCGGATGCCCTCGTCGATGCCGACGTCGTCATCACCTCGACCGGAGCGTCGCATTTCATAATCGATGCGCACAAAGTTGCGGACGCGATGGCTGCGCGCAGCGAGCGTCCGCTGTTCATCGTCGACATCGCCGTCCCGCGCGACGTCGATCCCGCGGTCGCCGAAATTCCCGGCGTCGCACTGGTCGGCATCGACGCGCTGGCCGCCGTCATCGACGAAACGCTCGAGGCGCGGCGCGAAGCGGTTCCGTTTGTCGAAGAGATCATCGAAGAGCACGCTCGGCGCTTCGTCGATTGGTATCAGTCCCAAGCCACGGTTCCGGTGATCGCCTCGCTCACACAAAAAGCGGATGCGATCCGCGAATTGGAGCTCGAGCGGCTGTTCGCGCGTTGCCCGGAGCTCACCGAGCGCGAGCGCATGTTGATCACGGGATGTCGCTGACGATCGTATCGCGCCTGTTGCATAATGCGATCGCGGGTATTCGCGAGAAGGCCGTCAACAATCAGCCCGAAGCGCTGCTCCATGCACGCGTCGTCGACGAGCTCTTCGATTTAGGCGTCGCGAGAATCGACATCGAATAACATGCCCGCGGGCAAAGTCTTCTTGGTCGGCGCAGGCCCGGGTGATCCCGGGCTTTTGACCATCAAGGGTAAACGCGCGATCGAGAACGCCGATGTGCTCGTTTACGACTATCTCGCGGCGGAGCCGATCGTCGCGCTTGCGCCGCCGGATTGCGAACGCATCTACGTCGGTAAGAAAGCGCGGGCACACACCCTCGAACAAGACGAGATCAACACGCTGCTCGTGCGTTTGGCTCGCGAAGGCAAGAACGTCGTGCGCTTAAAGGGCGGCGATCCGTTCGTATTCGGACGCGGCGGCGAAGAAGCGCAAGAATTACACGCGGCCGGCATCGCATTTGAGATCGTCCCAGGCGTAACGTCCGGTATCGCGGCGCCCGCGTACGCCGGAATTCCGGTCACGCACCGCGATCACAATACTGCCGTCACCTTCGTCACCGGACACGAAGACGTTCAAAAACAACTCTCGACGCTGGATTGGTCCAAGCTGGCCGCGCCCAATCATACGCTCGTCCTCTACATGGCGATGGGCAATCTCGCCTCGATCGCCGCGGAGCTGATACGCAACGGTCTCGCAGCCTCGACGCCGATTGCGATCGTGCGTGAAGGCACGAAGCCCGCGCAGCAGACGCTCGTCGCAACTCTCGAAACCGTCGCGGCGGAGATCGAGCGCACGCCGATCGCGCCGCCTGCAATCGCAATCGTCGGCGAGGTCGTCCGCTTGCGCGACGAGCTGCAGTGGTTCGATCGACTGCCGCTCTTCGGGAAGCGCGTGCTCGTGACGCGCATGGCAAGCGGCAGTCTCGAATTCGCGGCGCGCTTGTGGGAAGCCGGCGCCGAACCGATTCTGGCGCCGCTGATTCGCATCGTTCCACCCGAAGACACCCGTGAGATCGCGCGCAGCGTCGAAGATGCGCATACGTACCGCTGGATCGTCTTCTCGAGCCGCAACGGCGTCGATGCGTTCTGGAACGAGCTGCAAACGCGCGGCCGCGACGCGCGAGCGCTGGGGGCAACGAAGATCGCTGCGATCGGACCAAAAACGGCCGAGACGCTCGCCGAGCGCGGCATCGTCGCCGATTTCATTCCATCACGCTACGTCGGCGAAAGCGTCGCTGAGGGATTGCTGACGCGCACCGAGCCGAACGATCGCATCTTGCTCTTTCGCGCACAGGAGGCGCGCGATGCGCTTCCCGAGATGCTGCGTACAGGCGGGCGGCACGTGGAAATCGTCGCCGCTTATCGTGCGGTGCAGAACGACGTCGCCGATTTGGCCGAACGCGTTGCGAACTGCGACGTGCTGACATTTACGAGCGCTGGTATCGTGCGCAGCTTTGCGGCGCAGCTCGCGGATCCGGTCCGAGCCGCGCACGGCAAGATCGTCGCGTGCATCGGACCGATCACCGCCGAGGCGGCGAAAGCGATCGGGCTTGAGGTGAGCGTCGTCGCGCAGGAGTTCACGACCGAAGGATTGGCGCGCGCGCTGATCGCCGCGCCAATTCTCCGCTGAGCAAACCGCTCACCGCCGGCGGCACCATCGGCGCCCTCTCAGTCGGGGCTCTGACGTACGCCGGCGGACGCTTCGGTTGGGCCAACGTTGCGCTGCCGTTCGAAGTGCTGTTCGCGTTTTTCATCACGTCGGTCGCGTTCTCGTACGCCGGCCGAAAACGCAAAGCGCTGCTGGTCGACATTCCGAAAGGCGGTCCGCGCAACGCGTGGCAAGTTGCGGCCAACGGCGGAATCGCAACGTTGTGCGCAGCGCTGGCGGCGATGACGACGCGCGGCGCCGAACCCTCGCATGTTTCCTACGCCCTTTTGTGGGCGTTTGCGGGCGCATTCGCAGCCGCGACCGCCGATACGTGGTCGACCGAAATCGGTAGCGCATTCGGTGGCGAGCCCCGGTCGATCGTCGGCTTCCGGCCGATTGCAGCGGGTCTTTCCGGCGGCGTCACGCTGCTGGGGACGCTTGCGATGCTCGCGGGCGCGGCTTGGATCGCGTTGGTCTTCGCGCTTCCACTCCATAGTGGCCGTGCGTTCTGGGTCGTGACGCTCGCCGGGGTGGCCGGTGCGCTCGCCGACTCGCTGCTCGGAGCAACATTGCAATCGATCGCGTTCTGCCCGGCCTGCAAGCGTCCGACCGAAACGGCGATGCACGTTTGCGGCACGCCGACGACCCGATGGCGCGGTCTGCGCTGGATGACGAACGACGCCGTCAACGCGCTGGCGACGCTTACCGGAAGTGTTGTATCGGCCGGTCTATTCTTAGCGCGATGACAGCTCGCGCCCGTACTTCTTTTCCAGGTACGGGATGATGTCGTCGTCGTCGTCGAGGGTGACGTCGCCGTCGACCATGACCGGAATCGACGTCTGACCTGAGACCTTGACGACCTCATCGCGCGAGCCGTGCTCGCGCGGCACGTTCACGATCTTGTGGTCGAGCAAGAGATCGGTGAGCTTCTTGCGGACGCGCGCACAGTAAGGGCACCACTCCGCCTGATATAGCACGATTTCCGTCGGTCTTCCCATGGCTTCACACCGAAACTCTAAGCGCCGTCGTGAAGGTTGCGTCCCCGCTCGCCGGGTAGTGACTCTGACTGCCGCCGGGAGTTTGGCCGCATGATCTCCGTTGCGAAACAACCGTCGTACCGTACGCCCGCGTTCGCGCTCTCGATCGCGCTGCACGTCTGCGTCCTCGGCTTGGTCGCGGCGCTCGTCCCGCTCTGGCACGTGACCGTGAACGGCTACGGCTTACGCGACGTCGCGGCGATCTGCACGTCGCCGTGCGGGCGCGTGTTTGCGATTCGGATCGAACGGCGCGCGCGAGCGGCCGCGACCGAAGGCATCAAGCGGATCGAGCAAACGATCATGCCGACAATGGCGCGGCAAACGGTGATCGCGCAGCGCCCGGTTCCCGCGTACCGCACCGTCTCGACGTCGCACCGCATTGCACCCGAGCACGCTACTGCAGCCAAAGCGCAGCTCGTCAGTTCGGGGCTCGAGGGAACCAATCCGAACGTGAGCCTCGCGAAGCCGGCCGAAGCGGCCGCAGCTGCGGCATCACGCCTGCAGCCGAACACGATATCCGCCAATCCGTCGAGCGCCCAGGCGCCGCCCCTGACACAAACCAGGAGCGTCGAATCTCAAACAGGTCCCGCAAATTGGGGTTCGCATTTCGATACGCCCGTGTTGCTCGATCGCACGTTATACGACGACGTGATCGCGCAACTCCCGAAGCGTGGCATGATTACGATCGCTGTCGACGATCGCGGCCACGCGACCGACGTGCGCATCGATGCGCCCGGACTCGATCCTGCGGCGATCGCCGATTTACGCGCGCGTCTCTTGGCTGCGCGCTATGCGACCGTCGAACGCGACGGCATTGCGTTTGACGGCACGCTTACAATATCGTCTTCCCCAGCGCGCTGAGAATCAGCTCGACCGCAAGGACTCGCCGTGCGATTCTCGCTGTCGAGAATCGGATTGATCTCGGTGATTTCGAGCGAACCTATACGTTCCGATGCAGCGATCTCTTCGAGCGCGAGGTGCGCCTCACGATACGTGATCCCACCTTTCACCGGCGTTCCGACGCCCGGTGCTTCGCTCGGATCGATCGCGTCCATGTCAAACGATACATGCACGGGTCCCGCGCCTGCGATCTCGAGCGCGCGCGCAATAACCGCTTCCATCCCGAGACGATCGATATCGGTCATCGTGAACGCCGAGATCCCGAGTTCACGAATCGTCGTCCGCTCACCAGGATCGACGTCGCGCAGACCAATCAGCACGCTTCGTTTCGGATTCATGTCACCGGATTCAACCGCGTAGTACACCGGCATGCCGTGGACGTTTCCGGAAGGAGACGTCTTAGGCGAATTGATATCCGCGTGCGCGTCAAACCAGATCAAGCCGGGCGCCTCACCGCGCGCGCGCCGCAATCCCGCGAGGGTGCCGATCGCGATCGAGTGATCGCCGCCTAAAACGAGCGGAAACGCGCCATCTTTCACGGACCGCTCGACCGATTCGGCCAGTACGTCGCAGACGCTTTGAATCAAACCGAGATACTTCGGATCGCCCTGTTCGATTTTGGCGAGATCGCGATCGGGTACGACGAGATTTCCGCGATCGAGTATCTCGTTGATACCCTGCGCACGCAAACGCTCGTGGAGGCGCGCGTAGCGAATCGCCGAGGGTCCCATGTCGACGCCGCGGCGGTCGGCGCCCAAATCCATCGGTACTCCCAAGATGTCGACGCGGCGCTCCGCGTTAGCTAACATTCGAGATCTCGTCGTGTAGGCGAAGCGACTCGTCGCGCGGCGTCGCCGGAACTTCTTCGGCTTCGACCGGCGCGGGCAAGAAGTGCATCTTCAAAACGCGGATCATCGCTGCCACGGGCACGGCGACGAACGTCCCTGGAAAACCGAACAGCTCCGTAAACGCCAGGACCGAGATGATCACCCACAGCGGCGAGAGCCCGACGCTGTCGCGCATGATACGTGGCGCGATCACGTTGCCATCGAGCTGATGGATTGCGACGACGGCGATTGCGACCGCAAGCGCGTTCCCGTCGCCGTTGTAGATCAGCGCGAGGGTAACGGCCGGAAAAAATGCGACGACCGCACCGAGATACGGAATTACCTGAAAAACACCCGAGAACACAGCGATCAGATATGCATAGGGGACGTGGAAGATCGTCAGGACGATGAACATCATGACGCCGACGATGACGGCGTCGATCATTTGTCCGCGGATGAATCCGCCCAGTACGTGATCGAGATCGAGCAGAACCGCTTTCGCCTTCGGACGCGAGCGGATCGGAAAGAGCCCGAGAAAAACGCGCGCGAGATTTTCCTGATCGAGCAGCATGTAGGCCGTGAGAATCGGAACGACGATCAGCGTCGCGATGAGCGCGACGGCCGAAACGAGATAGGTCGCGATCTGATGGATCGCAGCGAACGCGTAGCGCTCGGTGAATCCGACCAGCTCGTGCCGGCAACGTCGCGAGGTAAGCCCGTATCGGCGACGGCAGCCATGCGAAAAGCGGATTGCGCGGATTGACGATGTCGTTCGAGACCTCGACGATCATTCGCGGTACTCCGCGCACAAAGGTCGCCGTATCCGCAATCAGCGGCGGAATCATGAAGACGATGACAGCGCGAGGACGATCGCGATCATGAGATAGACGATCAGAATCGCGAAGATCACCGGCATCGCGGCGCGCGAGCCAGTGCACGAGCGGAAAGATCACGTAGGCCAGGAAGATCGCGGCGATCGCGATCACGAGAACCGCCTGCACGCCGCACCAAGAACATCGAGATCCCGTAGACGAGTAAGCCGGTCAACGCCAGCGTCGCGAGGACTTGCAGCGCCGTCAGACGTTTTGACTCGTCGTCCCCAGTGGCCATGTGCGGTCCTTATCCCCCGTGCGCGAAGGCCCTCCGAAGAAATTCGCGTACAAGGCCTGCCATGATCGCTCGCACGGCGGTTTTCCTCGCCGTAGCTTTCGCGTCGAGCCTCATCCCCACGGCTTGCGCCCACGAAATCGGCGATTTCGAGTACCGGCGTCGTCGGTGAAAGTCGGCATGGTGACCGACATCGGCGGCCTCGGCGACCGTTCGTTCAACGACGGTGCCTACGCAGGCTTGCTGGCGTGCAAGAAAAGCGTCGGTGCGCACGTGCAAGTCTTGCAGTCGAAGTCGGCGGCGGATTACCAACCGAACTTGACCGTTTTCGCAACCGAGAACTTCGATGAGACGTTCGCGATCGGATTTCTCATGAATCGCGATCTCAACGAAGTCGCAAAGCGCTTCCCGAACAAACATTTTTCGATCATCGACGCCGTCGTCGACGATCCAAACGTCGAATCGGTAACGTTCAAAGAGGAAGACGGCTCGTTCTTGGCCGGTGCCCTCGCCGCGCTCGTTTCGAAAACGCGCACGATAGCGTTTTTGGGCGGCATCGACATTCCGCTGCTGCGCAAATTCGAAGCCGGCTATACGGCCGGCGCGCACGAGATCGATCCGAAAGTGAAAGTGCTCGTCAAGTACGTCGGCTCGTTCGAAGACGTCGCCGTCCGGTAAAGAGCTTTCGGACGTGCTGTACTCGCAAGGCGCCGACATCATTTTCTCGGCGGCCGGCAAATCGGGACTGGGACCGTTCGAAGTTGCGAAAGACCGGCCTAACAGCTACGTGATCGGCGTCGACTCGAATCAAGACGCGCTCTTGCCCGGCAAAGTTCTCACCAGCATGGTCAAGCACGTCGACAATGCAGTGCAGCGCGTGTGCGAAGATGCCGCACGCACACCGGACGCTTTCCGGACACCTCATTCTCGGATTGCGCGAGAACGGCGTCGGGCTTACCGATTTTCAATATACGAAGAACCTGATCGGCGCCGCGAACATCGCGCGCGTCGACCGCATTCGCAGCGCGATCGTCTCCGGCAAGATCGTGCCGCCCTCGACGCGCGAAGAGCTCGCGAAATTCAAGCCGGTGCCGATTCCCTGATGCCGGCACTCGCGCTGCGCGGCATCGTCAAACGCTTCGGCGATCTCGTCGCCGTCGGCGGCGTCGATCTCGATCTCGAATCGGGCGTCGATCGTCGGGCTCGATCGGCGAGAACGGCGCCGGAAAATCGACGCTCGCGAACATCGCTTTCGGCGCGATCGCTCCCGACGAGGGAACGATCGAACGCAACGGCGTCGTCGGTCTCGTCCACCAGCATTTTCAGCTCGTCGAGCGCTTGAGCGTTTGGGAAAACGTGTTGCTCGGACGCGAGCCGCGCAAAGGCTGGCGGCTCGACGTCTCCGCGGCGCGCGCGCGCGTCCGCGAGCTGGGCGAGCGCTACGGTTTGCACGTCGATCCGGACGCGATCGTCGAAACGCTTCCGATCGGACTGAAGCAGCGCGTCGAGCTGCTGCGCGAGCTGGAGCGCGAGCCCGCGGTCTTGCTGCTCGACGAGCCGACCGCGGTGCTCGCGCCGAGCGAGATCGAGTCGTTCTTCACGACGATCGTCGCGCTCGCAAAGCGCGGGATCGCAATCCTCGTCGTCACGCACAAGCTCGCCGAAGTCATCGCCTATACGTCGAAAGTCTACGTCATGCGCGCCGGCACGATCGTAGCGCGCTACGAGACCGCGCAAACGAACGCGGGTGAGCTTGCGCGCGCCATGGTCGGCGGTGAAATCCCGCCGCTTGCGGAGCGAACCGCGCTCCCGCGTCAAGTTTTGCCGGTCGTGCACATCCGCGGATTGCGCGCGCGAACCGAATCGGATGCGATCGACGGGCTCGAGCTTGCGATTCAAGCCGGCGAGATTCTCGGAATTGCCGGCGTCGAAGGTAACGGGCAGACTGCACTTGCCGACGCGCTCGCGGGCGTGACGGCCTACGAGGGGACGATCCGGTTTCGCGACGAGGATCTTCCCGCATACGCTCGGACCGCGCGCGCGCATCGCGCGCGGCATGCAGATCATCCCGCAAGATCGCCAACACGAAGCGCTCGTCCTCGATTGGAGCGTCACCGAGAACGCGATCCTCGGCCGCGAGCGCAATCGCGGAACTGCGCCGCGGCTTCCAAATCGATCGCACGGCTGCACGCGCGTTCGCACAAACGATCGTCGAGAGATTCGATGTTCGACCGCCGCGCGTCGATGCGCGCGTCGGCGGACTTTCGGGCGGAAACCAACAGAAGGTCGTCGTCGGACGCGTGCTCGCGGGCGCAGCCGACGTTCGTGCTCGCCTATCAACCGACACGCGGAATCGACGTCGGTGCCGCTGCGCTCGTGCAATCGCGCCTGATCGAGGCCCGTAATGCGGGGACTGCGATTCTCTTGATCTCGTTCGAGCTCGATGAAATCTTCGCGCTGGCGGATCGCGTGCGTCGTGCTCTATCGCGGGAAGATCGCCGGCGAATTCGGACGCGATGCGTTCGATCGCGGGCGTATCGGCGCGCTCATGGCGGGGTCGGCGTGAAGCTTTCGCGCGGCGCTACGCGACGCTGCGATCGCGTTTGGCATCATCGTCGTGTTCGGCAGCCTCGCGATGCTGCTCGCAGGCGTCAATCCGCTCGACGGGTTCTCTGCGCTCCTCATCGGCGCGCTCGGAAACGTTCCGGAGACGGCCGAGACGCTCGTGCAAACGACGTCGCTGCTTTTCCCCGCGCTTGGAATCGCGCTCGCGTTTCGTGCCGGCTTATTCAACATCGGCGCCGAGGGGCAGCTGCTCATGGGCGGTCTGCTCGCGGGCGTCATCGGCGAGCGCTTCATCGCGCCGGGCATTATCGCGATTCCGCTACTGCTGCTCGCAGGAGCGGTGGGCGGCGGCGCGTGGGGGGCGCTTGCAGGATGGCTGCGTGCGCGCTTTTCCGCAAACGAAGTCATCGCAACGTTGATGCTCAACTACGTCGCGATTCAAGTCGCCGCATATGCGATTACCGGCCCGTTCAAGAGCGCAACCGGCGCCGGCAATGAAACAGGTGAGCTGCCCGCCACATCCTGGCTTCCGACGATCTTGCCGGATACGCGCTTGACGATCGCGCTGGTGCTGGCGCTCGCGCTCGCATTTATTCATGCGCTGGATACTGCGCTCGGACGGTCGTCGGTTATCAGCTGCGCGCCGTCGGCGACGCTCCGCGAACGGCGCGAGCGCGCGGGGATCGATTTGGCGAAGATGCGCTTTTGGACGATGACGTTCTCGGGCGCGATCGCCGGCTTCGGCGGCGCGACGATCGTGCTCGGCGTCCTGCACCGCTTCAATCTCGCGCTCTCGCCCGGTTACGGATTCATCGGAATCGCCGTTGCACTGGTCGGCGAGCTCGATCCGTTGTGGGTCACCCTCGCCGCGTTCGTGTTCGGCATCTTGCAGAACGGTGCGATCGGGATGCAAGCGGCCGCCAACGTCCCACGCGACGTCGTCACTGCAATCGAAGGTCTCATCATCCTCGTCCTGGCCGGCCGGCGCATCATCACGCGGAGCGGAGCTGACTGATGCTTTCATTCTTGTGGCTGATGCTCATCAAATCGGCGCCGCTCGTGTATGCGGCGCTCGGCGGCGTCTTGTGCGAACGCTCCGGCGTGCTCAACATCGGACTCGAAGGGATGATCGCAATCGGCGCCTTCAGCGGGGTCGCGATCTCGTTCGCAACCGGAAGCGCCATTCTCGGAGCGATCGGTGGCGTTGCGTCGGGCGCGCTGCTCGGCGCAATTCTGGGACTGGCTGCAACTCGTTTTCGCGTCGAGCAGATCGTCGCGGGAACGGGAATCAATCTGATCGCGCTCGGCGGCGCTGCGTACGGACTCGTGATCGTCTTCGGACAGCCCGGCGCATCCAAAGAAGTGAATGCGCTTGGTCCGACCGGCGAGATTGCAATGGTATGCTTGGCGCTCGCGCTCGCCGGTCTCTTGCACGTCTTCCTTTATTGGACGCGCGCGGGCTTGCACGTGCGAGCCTGCGGCGAGAATCCACGCGCTGCCGACGTCGCCGGCATCAATCCGCTGCGCGTCCGATTCTGGGCGACGACCGCAGGCGGAGCGCTCGCTGCGCTCGGCGGCGTGTTCCTCGCAATGGCGGAGCTCGATCTCTATTCCGACGGGATGAGCGCAGGCCGCGGCTTCATCGCGCTTGCCGCCGTCATCTTCGGGCGATGGAATCCGCTCGGCGCAGCCGCAGCCGCATTGTTCTTCGGTGCGTTCGAAGCTTTGCAATTCACGTTGCAGCGCACCGGGATTCCGGTCGAGTTCATGCAGGCGCTGCCGTATGTTGCCGCTCTGATCGCGCTCGCGGGCTTCGCGGGCCGCGCGCGCGCACCGGCCGCCGACGGGGTCCCGTATAGAAGATAACGCCAGGAGGCGAACGAACAAGTAGTCTTTGGGCGCCTGGGGGTACAAGGCTCTGAACGTCCGTTCGTTCCTCGTTCTTACTCTTATTGTGACGTCGCTGTTTTGGAGCGCTCCGAGCGCTGCGATGTCGAACCCCCTCTCGGATCTGCAAACGCGACTGCGTTCTGCAGCACAACGGCTGCCGGCGCGCGTCGGAATTGCAATCGAGGATCTCGCAACCGGGACGATTTCCGGCATCAATGCAAATGCGAGCATGCCGGCCGCATCGACGATCAAAGTTCCGGTGATGGTCGAAGTGTTCGAGCAGATGGCGCAAGGCCGTGTCTCGCTGAACAAGACGGTGCACTTGATGGCGAGCGATCGCGACTGGGGTTGGGGCGAGCTGTGCGACGCGCCGCTCGGGAGCGGTTACAGCGTTTCGACGCTGCTTGTGGAAGATGATCACGCAGAGCGACAACACCGCGACGAACATGTTGATTCGTCTGGTCGGCCGCCAAAGCATCAACGCGACGATGCATGGGACTCGGATTGACCAACACGCACGTCGCCGACTACATTCGTTCCGACGGCGACATCCGCTCGCTGCGCTCCAGCGCCGGCGACATGGCGCACTTGCTCGATGCGATCGCACGCGATCAGTTGATCGATCAATGGAGCTCGCGTCAGATGATGCTGATTCTGGAAGGGCAGACGCACAATGGTTTGCTGCCCGTTCCGCTGCCGCGCGACGTGAAGATCGCGCACAAGACCGGCGAGCTGCACGACACGCTCAACGACGTCGGGATCGTCGAAGACGATCGTGAGCCGTATGTCATCGCCGTCATGACGACTGCACTGCCGACGCTCGACATCGGACGCAGCTTCATCCGCGGCGTCTCGTGGCTCACGTACAACGCGATGATTCAGTACGCAACCTGGCGCGAGGCGTCGGGACTGACGCCTGTCGACGGTTTCACGCAGTCCGCAGACACGCTTGCAACGCCTCCGCTCTCTCCGGATTTGCGCATGTGGCTGCCGGCTGACACTGGCTCTGCTGGTTCTAAGGAAGAAAGCGCCGGCGCCGACTGATCTTCCCGCGCATTATGCGCGGCTGGCGCTCGAGATGCAGCTCGACGAGCTCGAGCTCGAGCTTGTCCTCGATCCCGATGCAATCGAGAAAGCATTCGAGCGCGCGTGCATTCTCGGCGCGCTCGGCCGGATCGACGACGCGATGCACGCGTACTACGACGTGCTGCGCCGGCGTCCGGACCATTTCGGCGCACTGAACAATCTCGCCGTTCTGCTCAACGATCGCGGACAACGGCGCAGCGCGTTGCACGCCTATACCTGCTCGTCGAGCGTCATCCCGAGAGCGCGATCGCGCACACGCATCTCGCTTCCGTGCTGCACGACGCGGGCCGCTCGGAGGAAGCGCTCGTCCACTATGAACGCGCGCTCGCAATCGATCCGACGATCGCTTCTGCGCATCACGGGCTGGCATCGATCTTTTCCGAACGCGGTGACGAGCAAGCCGCAACGCGCGAGCGCCGCTTAGGTTACACGCACCGGCCCGTGACGTTCGGACGCTTTCGCGGCGAGGGCGATCCGGTGCGCGTTCTCCTACTCGGCGTCGACGGCGAAGGGAACATCCCGACGAAGAGTTTGTTCGACGACCGCATCTTTGCGATCGCCTCTCTGCTCGTCGGATTCCACGACGCCGCGCAAGCAGTTGCCGCCGCACGACGTCGTCTTCAATGCGATCGGAGATGCCGACCGGTGCGCGCTCGAATTGACCGCAGCGAACGCATTGCTTGCGCACACGAGCGCGCCGGTGATCAATCCGCCCAGCAAAGTTCTCGTGACCGGCCGCGTCGCGAACGGCGAACGGCTTGGAGCGCTCGAGAACGTCGTCACGCCGCGCTTTGCAATCTTTCCGCGCTGGCTGCTGGATCGCACGCAAGCCTGCCGCTGCACTTGAAGCCAGCGGTTTTGAATGGCCGCTCTTACTGCGCGTCCCCGGTTATCACACCGGGCAACATTTTCTCAAAGTCGAGAACGGCGGACGACGCGGCCGCTGCGCTCGCGTCATTGCCGGGAACTGCGGTCATCGCAATCGCGTTTCTCGACACACGCAGTGAAGACGGAAGCTTCCGGAAATATCGCGTCATCACGGTCGACGGAAAAATCTTTCCGCTGCACCTCGCCGTTTCACGCGATTGGAAAGTGCACTATTTCAGCGCCGACATGGTCGAGCGACCCGAGCATCGGGCCGAAGATGCGGCGTTTCTCGAGAATCCGCGCGGTGTGATCGGTCAGCGCGCATACGCGGCGCTCGAGAAGATCGTTGCGACGCTGGCACTCGACTACGGCGGCGTCGACTTCTCGCTCGACGCCGAAGGCCGCGTCGTCGTATTCGAGGCGAATGCGACGATGATCGTCCAGCCGCCGCCGCCCGACGCGATCTGGGATTACCGCCGCAAACCCGTCGATCGAATCATCGCGGCGGTGCGCAGCATGTTACGCGAACGGGCATTGAGAAGTCTCCCCGGATGACAATGGCCCAAGCTGGTCGCGCGCTCGTCGCCGAGGACCTACGAAAGCGTTACGGCGCACGCTGGGTCGTCGACGGCGTGACCGTTCGCGTCGAGCCCGGCGAGATCGTCGGACTGCTCGGGCCGAACGGCGCCGGCAAAACGACCAGTTTCGGTATGATCGTCGGCAACGTCATGGCTGACGGCGGGAAAATGATCGTCGACGGAACCGACATCACGGAGATGTCGATGTCCGAGCGCGCGAGGCAAGGTCTCGGCTACCTCTCACAGGAGCGTTCGATTTTCCGCCGGCTCAGTGTCGCCGATAACTTGCGTCTCATCCTCGAGATGCGTGATGCAGAGCCCGAGCGGCGCGCCGCCATCTTCGATCGCGTCGTCGAGCGCTTCAATCTTCAGCCGATCATCGATATGCGCGGCGATACGATCTCGGGCGGACAACAGCGCCGCGTCGAGGTCGCGCGCGCGCTCGTCACCGAGCCGTCGTATCTGCTGCTCGACGAGCCGTTCAGCGGCATCGATCCCCTTACGGTCTCGGAGCTGCAGCGGTTGATCGCAGAGCTTCGCGGCGACGGTTACGGCATTTTGATCACCGATCACAACGTGCGCGACACGCTTGCGATCACGAACCGTTCGTACGTCATTCACAACGGAAAGGTCATCGCGTCCGGAATCCCCGAGGAGCTCGTCGACAATCCCGAAGCGCGCCGTTTCTTCTTGGGCGAGAACTTCCGGATGGCCGGATGAACCTTAAGGTAACCTTAGCCTTGGGCCGGTAATTATTCTCGATATGCGACTGTTTGTGCGTACCGCCGCGCTGTTTTTATTTTCGTTCTGCGCCGTCGTCGTCGATACGAGCGCCGCGCCGTCCGGTGAGTCCCAAGTTGCGGGCTTACGTTCGAAGATCAACCACATCATCGTTATATATGAAGAGAACTGGAGCTTTGACGGGCTGTACTCGGAGTATCCGGGCGCGAACGGCGCGCACGGACGCGGAACGCCGCAGCTGCAGTGCCCATCCGGATCGTACGACTATGCGCCGATGACGGGATTGCCGCCGGCGCTGATACGTGCCGGAAAACCGACCGGGCCATGGCCGTGCGGTTGGCAAGGCCTCGCGGGCGGCGAGCAAGATCCGCACATTCCGCTCGGGACTTCCGGTCACGCCCGTACGATCTTGACCGATTTCATTCCGACTTCGGCGCTGACCGGCGATCTTTGGCATATCTTCTGGCACGAGCAATTGCAGATCGACAACGGTGCGCTCGAAGCCAGCGGGCCCGCGCCGATGGACAAGTTTTCGGCGTACGCGAGCAATCCGGGACTGGTGTTCGGCTACTACAACGCGACGCATCTTCCTGAAGGCGTGATCGCGCAACACTACACGCTCGCCGACAACTTCTTTCACAGCGCGTTCGGCGGTTCGTATCTGAACCATCAATGGTTGATCTGTGCGTGCACGCCGCAGTGGAATCAACCGTTACCTGCAGGCGCGCCGTCGTTCGTCTCGTCGTGGGATCCGAAGACGAAAACGCTTAACGATTCGAATCTCACGACGATGCCGCGTCCGGGAGGAACTGGTCAGCTCTGGGTCGTCAACACGACGTTTACGCGAAAATAGTCCGCATCCGAGCGAGCGTGAAAGCCGATCAACTACTCAAGCCGATCCCGCCGACGCAAAAGACGATCGGCGATCTGCTCACCGACCACTCACCGTCGATCTCATGGAAGTGGTATTCCGGCGGTTGGGATCTTGCGCTCGCGCACGATCCGCGCGCAGACGGATGCCCGAACCCAAGCGCAGCCGATCCGAACCCGGCGCCGAAGGGTCTGTGCTTTCAATATCATCATCAACCGTTCGCGTACTATCAGCGCTGGGGCACGGACGGCTCGCCGGCCAAAGCCGAGCACTTGCAGGACGAGACGAAATTCTTCAGCGATCTGGAGAACAACACACTGCCGAGCGTCACGTTCATCAAGCCGGTCGGCGTCGATAACGAGCATCCGAATTATTCGACGCTCGCTGCAAGGCGGTCAAGCATCTTCAGAAGCTGATCAGCCGCAGTCTGCGCGTCATCTTATTGGAAAGATACCGTCGATCATCGTCACTTACGATGAAAACGGCGGACGCTGGGATCATGTCGCGCCGCCGAAGATCGATCAGTGGGGTCCGGGAACGCGCGTCCCCGCAATCATCATCTCGCCGTACGCAAAGCCGCATTTCGTCGATCACACGGAATATGAGACCGTCTCGATTCTCTCGCTGATCGAGAAGCGATTCGGTTTGCCTGGCACTGGCTCGCGTGATGCGCGCGCGAATCCGTTGCTGAACGCCTTCGACTTCGAGCAAACGCCACTGGCTTGCCACTCGTCCTAGCGTTTCGTTCTCGTCTTCGCCGCGCTACTCGGTTGGCGCGGGCCGTCGACGCTGGGCGCTCCCGATCTTCCGCAAATACCTGAAGTGCGCAGTCAGGCTGGTGTCGCCGCCCTGACCCTGCGCGCCGCGCTCGACGCGCACGGACGTCCCGCATTTTTCTGGAATGGACGCGAGATCGCGCCGACGATTCGCGTTCGTCCCGGCGACGTGATCCGCGTGCACTACGTCAACGCGCTGCCGGAATTTTGCGGGCTCGGTATGGTCATCCGATTCGAACCTGCACTTTCACGGATTGACGACCTCGCCGTTGCCGCCGGGCGATGACGTGCTCACGACGATGGTCGCACCGTCGAGCACCTTCGACTACGTCGTGCGCGTCGGGCGCAATCAACCGCCGGGACTCTACTGGTATCATCCACACCGCACGGACTTGCGAATTGGGAGCTCGGCAACGGCATGGCCGGCGCAATCGTCATCGAGGGAATCGCCGACGAAGTTCCAAGTCTCGCCGGACTGCGCGAGCGCGTGATCGTGCTGCGCGACATCCCGCGCGATCCAAGCGTCGGCGCAGCCGAGAGCAAGGCGCAATTGACCGCGGGTCCGGTGCCCCTCCCGACTGCGCAAGCGCAAACGCACGCCGGAATGGACGACGAAGACTATCAGGGCGATACGCCGTGCGGCGTCGACGCGGACGCGCAGCCGACGATCAATGGGATTCCGAGCGCCACAATCGCGATCGCGCCCGGTGAACGCCAACTGTGGCGCGTCCTCAACGCCTCCGGCAAACGCCACTACGATCTTGCGATCGCCGGCGTCCGCATGCAGCTCGTCGCGCGCGACGGCATTCCGATCAAGCTGCTGGAAAAAACGCCGGAGCGCGACGTCGAGCACGTGTTGCTGCCGCCCGGCGGCCGCGCCGAGATCGTCGTCACGGGCGCTGCGCATCCGCAGCTTCTGCTCTCGCGCTGCTACGACGCAGGCAAAGCCGGCGAAGCGAATCCGGGCGTCATCTTCGGCGAGCTCGTCGACGATCGGCGGCACGAGCGGCGCCGAGCGCGTCGCTGCGCCGTTCGGCGTCGCGAACGATCGCGCGTATTCGAAGCTACCCGCGCACGTTGCCGAGCACCGCACGATTTACTTCCGTGAAGACGCGAAAGGATTCTCGCTCAACGGCAAGCGCTTCTGCGCCGAGCGATCCGCCGATGTTCGTCGCGCACGCCGGGACGACGGAAGAATGGACGCTCGAGAACGACAGCGACGAAGTCCACGCCTTTCACATCCATCAGGTGCACTTCGTCGTCGAACGGACCCACGAATGGCGCGACGTCATCGACGTTCCGCCCCGCGCGAAATTGCGTATCATCGTCGACTTTCGCGATCCCGTCATCCGCGGAACGTTCTTGTTCCATTGCCATCTCACCGATCACGAAGACGGCGGAATGATGGCCAAGATCAAGGTCGTCTAGAGCGTCCGACCCGGCCCCCCGAAGGTCTGATCGGACGCCTTCAGGAAGCGCTCGCACAAGCGCATACTTTCCGGGAGGGGCACCGATTGGCTAAGGTGACGCGGGGAGATTTCTTCAAATTCGCTGGCGCTGGCGCCGGGGTTCTGCTAACCACCTCCGAGCTAGGCTTCGACGTCGCAAAAGCGACGGAAATCAAGAAGCAGCTGAGGATCGCGGGCGCGACTGAATCGCATTCGGTCTGTCCGTACTGCGCGGTCGGATGCTCGATGATCGCGTACACGCGGCAGGAACGCCGACGGTAGCGTCAAGCTGCTCCAGATCGAAGGCGACCCGGACAGCCCGATCAACGAAGGCCGGCTCTGCCCCAAGGGTGCGACGGCGATGCAGCTCGCGGTCTCCAGCCGCCGCGTCGAGTCGCCGCTATACCGCGCCGCCGGGCGCGACCGAGTGGCAAAAGACATCTTGGGACGACATGCTCGATCGGATTGCGCGCCACGTCAAGGATTCGCGCGATCGAACTTTCGTTCAAGTTGACAAGAAGGGCAACTCGTCAATCGCATCGACGGCATTTCTTTTGCCGGCGGCGCCGCCTATTCGAGCGAAGAGGGCTACTTCGCAACGAAGGTGATGCGCGGCGCTCGGCCTGACGCATTTGGAGCAGCAAGCCAGGGTTTGACACGGTCCGACGGTGGTCAGTTTGGCCGCCACGTTCGGACGCGGAGCAATGACGAACCACTGGCGCGACATCAAGAACGCCGACGTCATCTTCATCGCCGGTGCGAATCCGGCCGAAGCGCATCCGGTCGGATTCCAATGGTTCATGCGCGCCAAACTCGACCCGACCAAGGGTCCGGGTAAAGGCGGCGGCGCCAAGATCATTCACGTCGATCCGCGGTTCTCGCGCACGTCGGCAGTCGTCTGACATGTACGTTCGCATCCGCACGGGTACCGACGTTGCGCTGTTCGGCGGCTTGATGAACTACGTACTGCAGAACAACAAGTTCCACGACGAGTACGTCCGCAACTACACAAACGCGACGTTCATCGTCAACGAAAAGTACGGGTTCTCGGACGGTCTATTCAACGGCTACGATCCGAAGAAGCGCAGCTACGGAGCGACGGCCTGGAACTACGAGCTCGGGGCCGACGGATTCGCGCATCGCGACATGTCGATGCAGCATCCGCGCTGCGTCTTCCAGCTCATGAAAGCGCACTACGCGCGCTATACGCCGGCGATGGTCGAGACGATCACCGGAATTCCGCAAGCGGATTTCCTGAAGATCGCCGAGATCGTCGGCGAGATGGGCCGCCCCGACAAAGTCATGACGATCGTTTATGCGGTCGGCTGGACGCAACATACGACGGGCGTGCAGATCATTCGCGGCGGGCGCGTTGCTGCAGCTTCTGCTCGGCAATATGGGACGTCCGGGCGGCGGAATGAACGCCGAGCGCGGCCACGCCAATATTCAAGGCAACACGGATCACGCGATCTCGTGGGAGATCTCTGCCGGGCTATCTCAAAGTGCCGATGCCCGGACAAACGAGCATCGACGACTACGTCAAGAAGAGTGCGTCGAAGAAACTCGATCCGAATTCCTGGAACTATCTTCGGGACGAACTACAAGAAGTTTTTGGTCAGCCTGCTCAAGGCGTGGTACGGCGACAACGCGACCAAAGACAACGACTTCGCCTTCAGCTATTTGCCCAAGCCCGACGGTAACTCGTCGTGGATGACGATCTGGGATCAGGCCATCCAAGGCAAGATGGAAGGCGTCTTCCTCTCGGGGATGACGGCGACGAGCATCGGGCCCGGATACGAACCAAGTCTTGCAAGGGCTTTCGAATCTCAAGTGGCTCGTCGTCATGGACGCGTTCCCAACGACGACCTCGGAGTTTTGGCACACGGCCGCCGATATGGATCCGGCCAAGATTCAAACCGAAGTCTTCATGCTGCCGACGACGCACTGGATCGAGAAATCCGGCAGCTTCACCAATAGCGGCCGTTGGTGCCAGTGGAAAGATCAAGTCATTCCGCCCGAAGGCGAGTCATGCACGATCACTGGATCACCGCCGAGATCTTCCAGCGCGTCAAAGCGCTCTATCAAAAAGAAGGCGGCAAGTTCCCGGATCCGATCATGCATCTGACGATGGATTACAAGGATCCACGCAAGCCCGATTTCGACGAGCTGGCTCGCGAGATCAACGGCAAGGATCTGAAGACCGGCAAACAGATGGTGACGTTCGCCAAGCTTGCCGACGACGGCTCGACCACGTCAGGTGATTGGATTTACGTCGGGAGCTACACGCCCAAAGGCAATCAGATGAAGCGCCGCATGGGCATTTCCGATCCGGCGAAAAATGATCCGACCGGAATGGGCTTCTATCCGCAGTGGTCGTGGAGCTGGCCGCTCAATCGCCGCATCATCTACAATCGCGCGTCGGCCGATCTCAACGGAAATCCGTGGGATCCGAAGCGTCCCGGCATCAAATGGAACGGCGCAAAATGGGTCGGCGACGTCCCGGATTATCCGCCGGCGATGAGCCCGCACGATCCCAAAGCCTGGCTACCGTTCATCATGAACGGTGAGGGCACGGGCCGGTTGTTCTCCAACACGTGCGTCGACGGTCCGCTTCCGGAGCACTACGAGCCGATGGAATCGCCGGTGCAAAACGCGCTCCATCCGAGCGTGCAAAACGATCCGGTCGTGTACTTGTACGATAAGAAGGCCGGTCGTGCGAATCGCTTCGGAACGAGCGCGGACTATCCGATCATCGCAACAACGTATCGCTTGACGGAGCACGAGCACTACCTCACGCAACAGGTTCCATTGCTCGTCGCGCTGCAGCCCGAACCGTTCGTCGAGATGCCGCCCGGACTCGCGCAAGAGAAAGGCATCAAGAACGGCGACCTCGTCACGGTGAAATCGATGCGCGGGCAGATGGTCGTGCGCGCGCTCGTCACGAACCGCGTCGGTCAGCTCACGCTGGGCAGCACGAAAGCGTGGCAGGTCGGTATTCCGATCCACTGGGGGACGGTCGGCATCCAAGCCGAGAAGAACCCCGATCGCTCGAAGTACTGGCTCGCCAATGCGCTGACGCCGTTCGTCGGCGATGCCAATTCACGAACGCCCGAATTCAAGTCGTTCCTCGTCAGCATCGACAAGGCGTGATGCTGCAGCACGGTCCTCGACAAACGCTGGTCGGAGCGGCGCGAACGCGCAAGCGAGCTTGCGGAGCGCTGGAGCTTTGCGGCTGAAGTCTTGGGCTTCTACCGTGCGCTCCTCGACGTCCAAGAGCGTGCGTTCGAAGCGGCACTCGGCGAGCGTCCCGCGCGCGAACAGATCGCGGCGTACGCGATGGAACGCGTGCTGCCGAGCATCATCGACACGAGCGTCGCGAGCGGACCGCCCGCGATGACCGAGTCGGTGCTGACCGCATTTCACGAAGCCGAGCTCGAACCGATGATCGAGGCTTGGCTGCGCGGCGAGAATCTCTCCGCCGTGGAGCGCTATCTCGCGCGCGCATCTGCGGGCCCGGTGCTCGAAGCACTGAGCTCGTCCTTCGAAAAGCGACACAGGCGACGATAACCTGTGTCCGAATTGCGGCGGCGCGCCCCAGCTCAGCTACTTTGCACCGTCCGAAGAAGACCTCGTTACCTCGCATCGCCACTTACTGTGCTCGCGGTGTGCGTGGGCTTGGAAGTTTCCGCGCCTGATGTGCGCATCGTGCGGCGAGACGGAGAACAAAGAGCTAACGATCTTCGGTGAGATCGGAACGACGCAGGCCGAGCTTTCCGAGAACATCATCAAAGGGACGCAGCGGCGGTAACGCGCATCGAAACTGCCGCCCGCGCAATTCCCACACATGCGCGTCGACGGATGCAAATCGTGCTCGAAGTTTCTCCTCAGCCTCGATCTCGAACGCGACCGGCGCGCCGTTCCGGTCGTCGACGAGATCGCAGCAATTCCCCTGAGTCTTTACGCCGCCGAACCGGCCTAAGCAAAATCGTGCCGAATCTGATGGGGTTTTAAGCAATGCCTGAACAGGTTGGATTCTTCACCGACACCAGCGTCTGCATCGGATGTAAAGCCTGCGAAGTCGCGTGCAAGGAGTGGAATCAGCTCCCCGGCGATCCACCCAAGTACCTCGACGGCTTCGACAATACCGGGAAGCTCGACGCGGAGAATTACCGGCACGTCAAGTTCATCGATCTCGTTCCGGAATCGGCGAACATCATCACCGGCAACGGTGCGGCGTGGCTGATGATGTCCGACATTTGCAAGCACTGCACGCACGCAAGCTGCATGGAAGTGTGCCCGACGAACGCGATCATCAAGACCGAATACAACACGGTCTACATCCAACCCGAAGTTTGCAACGGCTGCCGCGATTGTATTTCGGCGTGTCCCTACGGCGTGATCGGCTTCAACGAGCAGACCGGCGTCGTCTCGAAGTGCACGTTCTGTTACGACCGGCTGCAGGCCAATATGACGCCGGCCTGCGCAAAGGCATGCCCGACGCAATCGATTCAGTTCGGAACGCTCAGCGATCTGCACAAGAAAGCCGACGCGCGTCTCGCCGCGCTGCAATCGCAGGGCTACGATAAGGCACAGCTCTACGGCCGCGACGATTCGGTCTACGGCGGTCTCGGCGCATTCTTCTTGTTGATGGACAAACCCGAAGTCTACGGCTTGCCGAATGCGCAAGAACGCGGGACTTCCAAGCCGCAACAACGCCAAGGGTTATCTCGGCGCGTTCTTGACCGCCGCGGTCGGCGTTCTCGCCGGCCTGATCGCAATACGGCAAAACTCCGACGACTCACAGAGGGGCGGATAATGGCCGAGCATTTCGTTCAACCTCCGCATTGGGAAGTCTGGATCACGCTCTACTTCTTTCTCGCCGGCATCGCGGGCGGATCGTACACGCTTGCAACGATGCTGCGGCTGTGGGGCTCGCCACGCGATGAAGCCACCGCGCGCGTTGCATTCATGTGGGCGTTTCCGATCGTCGTCGTCTGCGGCATTCTTCTGACGATCGACCTTGGCAAGCCGTTGCGCTTCTGGCACATGATGATCAATACGACGCCCGGATCGGTCGGCTTGAATTTCAAGCCGTGGTCGCCGATCTCGCTCGGAACGTGGGCGCTCTTGATCTTCAGCTTGTTCGCGTTCGTCTCGTTCTTAGAAGTCATGACCAAGCGCGGCAACGATCGCAACGTCAGCGGCGGGATGATCGTCTGGAATGTTCTCGGCTCGCTCGTCGCGCTTTTTCTCGCGTCGTACACCGGCGTCGTGCTGAGCGTTTCCAATCAACCTGTCTGGAGCGACAGCTATGCGATCGGCGGACTTTTCGTTGCATCGGCGCTCAGCGCATCGGCGGCATTCCTGGCTTTCATGTCGCGCTTCCGCTCCGACGACGCGCTCGCGACCGAAGGCCGCTTGGAAGCTCGCGGACGCTTGGTTCGTGATGCCTCGAGCTGATCATGATCGTCGCCTTCTTCGTCACGCTCTTCAAGCGCAGGCGAGCTCTGGCGCGAAACGGCGACTCCCGTGGCTGATCGGTTGGATCCTCATCTTCGCAAGCTTCATACCGTCGCTTCGGACGCTCGCCGCCGGTGGCCGCGTGCGTTATTCGAGCGAGCGGAGGAGCAGTCGCGGCCATCACGCGCGGTCGCGGGGACGGGAACCGGAGCCCTCATCGTCATAGTTGGGGTTCTCATCCTGCGGTTCGTGGTGATTTACAGCGCACAATTCTGATGACGTAACCTGGGAACCGGAGCGACCGGGTCCAAAAACCGAATTTCGTATTGATGCCGTCGAAGACGGCGCGACGCGTCAGCGTTTTGATGAGGTAGCGACCGAAGAGCCGCTCGAGATTCGTCTCGTTCTCGGCGGCGAGAGCCGTACCGTTGCGATAACGATGCGCACGCCGGGCGCCGACTTCGAGCTGGTCGCCGGATTCCTCAACAACGAAGGCGTCATCGCAAATAAAGGCGAGCTGCGCGGCGCTTTCGTATTGCGTCGATCGCGACGTCGACGCCGAGCAGCGCTACAACATCGTGAACGTCGAGCTGGCACGCAGCGCGTGGCCGCAGATCGACCGCCTCGAACGCCATTTCCTCACGACGAGCGCGTGCGGCGTTTGCGGAAAGGCCAGCATCGAATCGTTGCGCCTGCGCAACGTCCCGGATCTGGGCACCGGACCTGCGCTGAATGCGGAGCTCGTTACGTCGCTGCCGGATAAACTTCGCGCCGCACAAGGCGTCTTTGCATCGACCGGCGGTTTGCACGCGGCCGCGCTCTTCGATGCGAATGGCACGTTGCTCGCGCTGCGCGAAGATGTCGGGCGCCACAATGCGCTCGACAAACTGATCGGCTGGGCGCTGATGAACGGAAAGCTTCCGCTGCACGACGCGATCGTGATGGTGAGCGGACGAACGAGCTTCGAGATCGTGCAGAAGGCGCTCGTCGCCGGCGTGCCGGTCGTGTGCGCCGTTTCGGCGCCGAGCAGTCTTGCGGTCGGACTCGCGCGCGAGTTCGGGATGACGCTGATCGGGTTTTTGCGCGGCTCGCGCTTCAATGTCTACGCGGGCAACGAAAGACTGGCCGTTTAGCCTGCGGCGGCTTTCACCCGCCGATTTGCGTAAACCGGCTTGACCCAGTCGCGATATTTCGGTTCTTTGCCGCGCACTGCGCGCTCGTAGACATCCATGATCGCTTTCGTGATTTTGCCGGTCTTGCCGTCGCCGACCGGACGGCGATCGATCGATTCTACCGGCATGATTCCGGCGGCGCTTCCCGTCAAGAAGACTTCGGTCGCGGTGTAGAGCTCACTGCGATCGATCCCGCGCTCGATCACGTTGACGCCCAGATCGCGCGCGATCGTCATCGCGCAGCGGCGCGTGACGCCTTCGAGGATGTTCTGCGTCGGATCCGGCGTGATCAGATCGCCGTTCTTGACGATGAAGATGTTCTCGGCCGAGCCTTCGGACACGTGGCCGTCGTGCGAAAGCATGATCGCTTCATCGAAGCCGTTGGCGATCGCTTCGCTTTTTGCAAGCGCCGAGTTGATGTAGATGCCGGTAATTTTGGCGCGCGCGGGCGCAACGGTGTCATCGATCCGGCGCCACGAGCTCAAGCACGTCCGTAGACCTTTGGCTTCACCGAAATAACCGACGAACGGAATTGCGACGATTGCAAACTCGTCTTTGACGCCTTCGAGCCGCACGCCGATCGCTTCATCGGCTTTGTAGACGAAGGGCCGCACATAAACTTCGCACTCAAATTTGTTCCGCGCGCAAAGCTCGAGCGTGATCTCGACGAGCTCGTCAGCCGATTTCGGAACCTTCATCATCAGAATCTTGGCCGAATCGTGCAAGCGGCGATAGTGGTCGCGCGCGTGCAAAATGTAGAGCTCGCGCTCGTCCGCCTCCCAGAATCCGCGAACGCCTTCGAAGCATCCGGTGCCATATTGCAGAGCGTGCGTAAGCAGGCCGATTTTCGCATCGGCGTAGCGCGTAAACCCGCCGTGGGCGTACACGATGAGGTCGTCGAGTTGTCATGGGACGGCGGTTCGAGCTTCCAGGCTGGCGGCCCCCGGGGAGGCAAGCATCCCGGACGCCAAGATCGTGGTGATGATTTCCATCTCCTGGCCGGCAGATATCATCGTGCGGCTTCTTGCCGCAACCGTTCTCGGCGCGATAATCGGAATCGAGCGCGAGCGGGCGGAGCATGCGGCCGGACTTCGTACGCATGCGCTCGTCTCGCTCGGCGCAGCACTCTTCATGATCATTTCTGCATACGGCTTTGCGCCGGTTCTCGGCGAGCACGTGATCCTCGATCCGTCGCGAATTGCCGCGCAAGTTGCCAGCGGCATCGGCTTTCTCGGCGCCGGCACGATCATTCTTCGCCGCGAGATCGTTCGCGGTCTGACGACCGCAGCCAGCATGTGGACGGTCGCAGCCATCGGATTGGCGTGCGGCGGCGGCATGTACTTCGCCGCAGTTGCCGCGTCGGTGCTCGGTGCTCGTCGTCCTGGCGGCGATGCGCCCGCTTGAGAGTTCTTCTCTTTGGCTCGCGCCGCAGCGTCCACATCATCATGATCTGCTCGGCGCGCGGGTTCTCGGAAGCGCAGGTCCGCCGAATCATCTCCGATGCCGGAGCGCGCCTTCAGCGCATTCACCTGCACTTTGACAACGAAAAAGAACGCGACCGGGTCGAGCTCGTCATGCGTCACGATCCGGCGCAGGCGCACAGGATCGCAGATGCGTTGCGAGCGTTGGATGGAGTGCGCGAAGATTCGCACAATCTTCGCAAGGCTCGGTGCAGGAGCGATGACCTAAGGGCCAGGGCTACCCATTAACTAACGAGAACTCGCTTGGTCAGGATTAGGGCGAGGCGGCCCGGCCGGACTTGCAACGACCGGGTCATTTCGCGCCTAGACGGCCTTTAGGTCGCGCGCACCTGACGCTCGACGGCAGACTCGATCGCCGCGAGCAAATCTTTGCTGAGGAACGGCTTGCCGAGCACGTTGTCCCAGCCTTTCTCAGTCGTTGCGCCGATTCGAATGAAGGCGACCTCGCGCCGAATGCGGCGCGGCACTTTCTTGAGGATCTCCTCGTCGTCGCCGTCGATCAGCGCCGCATCGAAGCGCTCGTCGGCAAGCAGCACCAGGGCTTCGCCGACCGATTGGACGACGCGCAGGCGGTAGTGTCCGCCGCGCAGCGCATGCGCCGTGAACGAACGCGTCTCGCCTTCCGGATCGACCAGCAGCAGGCGGTTCGTCCGATCGTCTTCTTCGCCCAGAATTGCAGCCGGAAGCCGGACGACGAACGTACTCCCCTTGCCCTCGACGGTCTCGACGCCGATTGTGCCGGCGTGCTTCTCGACGATCAGCCGCGCCAGATAGAGGCCAAAGCCCGTTCCGGTGATGCCCAGGCGGCGTGCGTTCGAGCCGCGCGCGAAGCGCGAGAACAAATTTGCGACCTCAGGCTGCGGGATCCCGATGCCGCGGTCCTTGACCGAGATCTCGATCCAGCCGTCGATGCTCCGGACCTTCACACCGACCGGCTCGCCGTTCGGCGAGTACTTGATCGCGTTCCCGAATAGGTTCTCGAGGACTTGGCCCAGGCGCTGCATGTCGCCGGTGACGAGCGCGTCCTCGCGCGTCGATCTGCACGTCGATCTGGCGGCGCTCGCTGAACGTCTGCGCGACGTCGCGAACGAGATCGGCGATCTCGATCGGTTGACGCGCGAGCGAGAAGTCGCTGCTTTCTAAACGCGAGAGCGAAAGCGTATCGCTGGCGAGATTCGAGAGCCGCATCGCGTTCTGCGTGATCGTATCGAGGAATTGGCGCGATTGCGCATCGAGCTTCGGATCTTCGGCCAACACTTGCGCGAAGCCGACGATCGACGTCAGCGGACCTTTGAAATCGTGCGCCAGCATCGCGATCAAATCGGCCTTGACTTGATTCAGCTCGACGACCGCACCGCGGCGCGCATCAAGCTCGCCGTACAGCTCGACGTTGCGAACGGCGACTGCCGCATATTGCGCGAGCAGTCCAAGCGCAAACACGCTGCTGGTCGCGAGCGGTTCGTTTCCGCTGGAACGCGCTTCGAGCAGCCAGCCCGGACCGTCCGGCGTCGGAATGCGCGCGACCGCACGATGCGCGGCGTCGTCGACGAGGACGACTTCCGAGACGAGAGCTTCGCGCAAGAAATCGTCGCCTTCATCGGCCGTGTCGGGCGCAACGCTGAGATCCTGACTTTGCGCGACGACCGCCGTTCGGCAACGCAACCCAGAAGCGAACCGTCGTCCCCGTCATCGCCGCCGCACCGACCAGCAGCCGGTCGACGAGCACGCGCGGGACGAGCGCCGCGAACAGCTCGCGCGCGACGCTGGTCAACGCGGTCAGAATATCGTTTTGCGTCGCGAGCGCGGCTTCGTGCATGACGTCGGAGGTGACGTCGCGCCGGACCGCGATGATGTGCGAGACTTTGCCGGCCGCGTCGACCATCGGCTTCAGCGATTGCTCGCTCCAGAACGTCGAGCCGTCTTTGCGATACGTGCGCGTGCGGAAACGAGCGGTTTCGCCGCGCAGGACGCGCGCGCGCACGTCCTCGACGACTTTGCGGTCGTTGCCCTTACCGACGTACATCGAGCTATTCTTGCCGATGATCTCTTCGCGCGTGTAGCCGACGCTCTGCAAGAACGCATCGTTGACGTAGACGACCGTCGACGGTTTCTTCGGATCGGGCGGATCGGACGGCGCGTAGATCGCGACGGCGTCGCTCGCGTTTTCGACCGCGGTCGAGAGCAAGCGAATGCGATCTTCGCTCTCGCGGCGTTCCGACATGTCGACGCCGAAGACGTACACGAGCGGGCGCGAGAACGAGCGTACCAGCTCGACGCGCAATTCGATCGGATAGATCGAGCCGTCTTTGCGCTTCGCGACCGTATTGACGACCATCGGCTCGCCGTCGCGCGCAGCAATACTGCGCATCAAGCGTTCCGTCGAGAACGGCGATTGCAAGCGCGGCAGCAGCGACTCGACGGGAAGATCGCGCATCTCTTTGGCGGTGTAGCCGAGGTTGCGCAGCGCGCCTTCGCTCGCGAAGACGATCCGCTGCGACGAGAGATCGAAGTGATACAGCTCGCTGCGCGACGCGTCGACGAGCCGCATCAGCGTGCGGCGCGCATCCAACTGTTCGATCACGCTGGCGGCCAGCGTGCGCAACACGCCGCACTCTGCTTCGGTCAGCGTGCGTGGCTGCTCGTCCATCACGTTGAGCGTTCCGATCACGTATCCGCCGCGCGTAATGAGCGGCATGCCCGCATAGAAGCGCACGCGATAGTCGCGCACCAGCGGCGAACGCCGGAAACGATCGTCGGTCTTGGCGTCGTGAATCTCGAAGAGATCGGCGCTGGCAAGGGTCGACTGCGCAGAACGAATCCTTGCGCGGTATCTCGCTCAGGCCGATCAATCCGACCAGCGATTTGAACCAGATCCGGTCTTCATCGATCAGCGCGATCGATGCGATCGGCGTCCCGCACAATTGCGAAGCCAGCCGGGTGAAAACGTCGAAGACTTCCTCAGCCGGTGTATCGAGGATCTGGTAATCGTAGAGCGCCTCGAGCCGAGCCGACTCCGAGGTAAAAGTACCGGAGATCATACCGAGATTTATTGCTTATTCGCAGGGAGAGCCGCCGAGGCCCGTTTTCGGGCCGACGAACGTCAGGACGTCCTCGAGCGAACGTGTGTTCAGGACGTCCGCGGCCTCAAGCCAGGCACGCCGGGCCTGCCCGACTGCATACGAGACGTTGCTCAGGGCCGCGACCGAGTGGGCGTCGGAGTCGCAGGTAAATGTGACGCCGAACGCCTTTCGCGCGGCGGGCCAGGGCGCTTGGAAGATCGAGCCGCGCCGGGTGTCCGTCGATCTCGAGCGCGGTCCCGGTCCGCGCGGCCGCTGCAAAGACGGCATCGTAGTCGAACTCGTAGCCTCCGAATTCCGAGAGTCGCGTCGACGTAGCGGCCGGTCGGGTGGCCGATGATCGAGACGTACGGATTCTCGCAGGCTGCGATGATCCGGCGCGTCATCTCGTCGCGCGACGCATTCGTTCCGGTGTGCACGCTGGCAATGACGAGATCGAACTCCGAGAGCGTCGCGATCGTCGAAGACGAGCGAACCGTCGGGACGGACGTCGACTTCGCTCGCGCACAGCGTTCGAATGCCGAAGCGCTCGCCCAGACTGCGCACGTGTTCGCGCTGCTTGCGCGCCGCTTCCGGCGTCAAGCCGACGTCGCCGCCGCGCGTCGGAAATTGCGAATGATCGGAGATCGCATGATACGCGTAACCGCGCGCGGCGCAGGCTTCGATCATCTCCTCGAGCGTGTTCGCGCCGTCGCTATAGCTCGAGTGCATGTGAAAGTCGCCGCGCAAGTCGCCGAGCTCGATCGACGTCGGGCAGCGTTCCGTTGCGCGCGGCATCGATCTCGCCGAGACCAAGCCGCAGCTCCGGCGGAATGTACGCGAGCCCGAGCGCCGCATAGACTTCCTCTTCGGTCGCGCACGTGATGTTGTCGCCCGTTTCGAGATTGAGAATCCCGTTTTCGCTGACGCGCAAGCTCTTGCGAACCGCCATCTCGCGCAACTGAATGTTGTGCTCGCGGCTGCCGGTGAAATGCTGCAACAGATTGCCGAAAAGATGCGCCGGCAACACGCGCAAATCGATCTGCAGTCCGGTCCCGAGCCAAATGCTGCCCTTGGTCGCGCCTTCCGCGAGGACGGCTTGCGCGCGCGAAAATGCCGTGAACGCTTTGATGACGGCATCGGGTTCGTCGGACGTGCAGATGATGTCGATGTCGCCGACGGTCGGTTCGTTGCGCCGCAAACTTCCGGCCGCGGTCGAGATTGCGCGCCGGAACGTTTGCGCGCAGATATGCGATCAGCTCGTCGGCGATCGGTCGCGCGATGCCGAGCGGCCAACGGCGCGAACGTCCCTTTGACGCCAGGATTCCGCGCCGCAGATTTTCGAGCGACTTCTTGCCCAGGCGGGGCGCGCCCGCCAGCATTCCGCTATCGAGCGCGCGCTCGAGATCGGCAAGCGATCCGATGTCGAATTGCTCGAAGAGCATCCGCGCCGTCTTGATGCCGATTCCGGGGACGGTGAGGACTTCCATGAGACGCGGCGGATATTGCGCGCGCAGCTCCTCGAGATAGTCGCAGGTCCCGGTTTCGAGGATCGCCGCGATTTTCTCGGCGATCGACTTTGCCGATGCCGGGCAACGACGTGAGCTCGCCGGCAGCGACGAGATCGGCGAGCGGCGGCGCATTGTGGACGGCGTCGGCGGCGCGCTCGTAGGCCATGAATCGAAAGTAATCTTCGCCCGCAAACTCCATGAGCGCACGAATCTCGCGCAAGCTTCGCGCGATATCGGCGTTCGAGCGCGGCTCCCGCGGTAGGCTGTCGCTCGTGCTCACACAGGACCTCATTCGCCGCAAGCGTAGAGCGTCCCATGCCGGCCAGGCAACGTTTATCACCCGCGATTTTTCAGCTGCCCGTCGAGAAGATGCGTGAAGGATATTATTCCGACACGTATTTCAATCGCGCCAAAGAAATCATGATCGCGGACCGGTACTCGCCGCGCGTCCGCATGCAAGTCTTTCAGCGCAGCCATTCATACCTGGGCGGCATCGACGAAGCGCTTGCGATCTTGCGCTTGTGCAGCGGACGCGACGGCGGCGGGACGTGGACCGACGGCTGGGACCAGCTGACCGTGTGCGCGCTCTACGACGGCGATGCGATCGGACCGTATGAGACGGTGATGACGATCGAAGGCGACTATTCGCTCTTCGCGCATCTCGAAACGCTCTATCTCGGCGTTCTCGCGCGCCGCACGCGCATCGCGACCAACGCGCGGGAGATCGTCGACGCAGCCAACGGAAAGGACGTCCTGTTCTTTCCGGCGCGCTTCGATCATCATCAGGTGCAAACCGGCGACGGTTACGCTGCCTACATCTCGGGAGCGCTCGGCGTCTCGACCGACGCAAACGCCGAATGGTGGGGAAGCCGCGGGATGGGAACCGTGCCGCATTCGTTGATCGCAGCATACGGCGGCGACACCGTTCTCGCGACGCAAAAGTTCGCCGAATACATGCCGCAGGGCGTCAACGTCATCGCGCTGGTCGATTTCGACAATGATTGCGTCGGAACGTCGCTCAAAGTCGCGCGCGCACTCGGAAACCGTTTGTACGGCGTGCGCATGGATACGAGCTCGACGCTCGTCGACAAGTCGATCTGGCCGCAGATGTCGACGTTTACGCCCACCGGCGTGAATCCGCAGCTCGTGCACAACGTGCGCAACGCACTCGACGCCGAAGGCTTCACGCAAGTACGCATCGTCGTCAGCGGCGGATTCAATGCGGAGAAGATTCGCATGTTCGAGAGTTTGAAAGTGCCAGTCGACGCGTACGCCGTCGGCAGCGCGTTTTTCGACGGCAGCGGGCACTTCGATTTCACCGCCGACATCTCGGCGATTCAAGTCGACGGCGAATGGCGCGAATGCCACAAGGTCGGGCGCCCGGAGCGCCCAACCCGCGGCTCTCAGTCGTTCCGAAGGATTATTAGCGAGCGCCGAATCTTGCGCTTGAACCCGAGACCGTACGACGGCGAACCCGGTGCATAAGGGTCGGCTGCATACGCCGCCGCCACGCTGACAGCCGGAATCGTCGTTCCGAATTTCGCATTGATCGCAGTGATCCACGCAGTTCGCAATGATTGCGTAACCCGTGTACGACGGGTGGAGCATATCCCACGACGTGAGTCCGCCGAAAGGCGTGAGCGTGCAGCATTGTGGAGAAACGGCGACGCCGCTTTGCGCAGCCGTAACGAAGAGCGCGTGAATGTCAACGAGCGCCGCACCCGTCGAGGACGCGACGGTGGCAATCGCCGTATTGTACGCGGTGTTTTCCGTTTGCACCGACGCGGCAAACGTCGCGGTGAGCGCCAAACCGCTCGCGACGAGATTCGTCGGCACGGGTCCGCCCGTCGCGATCGCGAGGATCGAACCCATCGCAGAGAACGTGATATACGAGCCTGCGGTCAGGCTGTTGGCGGTAGACAACCGCGTTCGCAATCGTCTGCGCGTTTGCTGCAGGGATGAGGCCGCCGCTGAGACCGACGATCGTCAATGTCAGCGGATCGGTGATCAATACGGGGACGTTTGGAACGGAAATGAACAGCGGCGTGAGCAGCACGTCCGGTAGGTTTGCGATTGCGACTTGTGACCCGGCTTGTTGCATCGTTTGCACGATCGTCATCAGATCGGTCTGAATCGAAGAGGCCGGCGTCGGGCCGAATCCTCCGCCGGAAAGCGCGTATTTCAGAACATCGTTTGCACCAAGCCACACCGTCGTCAACGTCGGGCTCAGCGAACGCGCCGCTTGAACTTGCGTCTTCCCACCGAAGCCACCGAGGATCGGTAAGAAATTCGTTGTCTCCGCTTGGAAAAGTGAGCCGGGAGCAACCGCAACGGCCTGGCACGGTCCCTGCGGTCCCGTTTGATAGAGCGCCTCGTGCACGAGCTGTCCGGGGACTGCAACGTCGAGCGGTTGTACCGACGGGGTGACGCGTGTCTGTGATGCGGTCGTGGCGCTGAACGCGAGCGCGTTGAGACCACTGCAGCTCGTTTGCGTCGAGGTCAAGCTGCCCGTGTTTGTAAGCAGCAAGAACGTTCCAAGACCGGGCGACTGGATCAGCGGCAGAACTGCGTTCGCACTTCCGGCGCCGTTCACCGAATTGTAGAGATCGGCCCAAAAACCGAACGGCTGACTGGCCGGGATCGCCGGCTGCGGCGACGTTCCCGGGAAGAGCGGATTGGCAGCGGTTACGCCGACGAGACCGTCGGATTCTTCGCCCGCAGTTAAACTGTCGCCGATGCCGACAATGCGCGTGAGAACTTTACTCCCCGAGGAGCTCGGCGCCGTATTCGTCGTCGGATACGGATTGGCGATCGGATTGTTCGCCGTGCCGCCGCCGCCGCACGCAACCAGCGCAAAAGCGGTAGCTGCCGCGAGAACGGAATTGATAAGTGAACGTTTCATAACTCTCGCGGTCCTTTACAGCGGGATGATGTCGGGATGGCCGATCCCGATCTTCAATTGAAATTGGGCAGCATGATTACCGCCGAGCCCTGGAACGAGCTCGGTCGGCGAATTACACGGCAGCGATTGGCAGTACAGCGCGTTGATGCCGTATGGACTTCTGTTTATCGCGCCGCCCATACTAACGGTGGCTTGGATGAACGGAATGATCCGGCTCGTCAGCGGCCGGCCCCACGGATCGGTGACGTCGTGTCCGAAGCTGTACGAAGCACTGTAGATCATCGTGAGATAGTGCTGCGGCGATATATCCGTCGGCAGATAGTTTGGATACAGCGATGGTGCGAAATCAAGCTGAATCTGCTTGGTCGGATGATAGACCGTGTGCAGGATCTGCACGAGCTGCGCGTTGTTGGTCGCGTTTGCTCCCGCGATTCCCGTCAGCCACTGCGGTGAGATCGTGTAGGTCGTGATCAATCCGTGCCTCGGTTGCGTGAGGAACGGTACCGGAATCGTCATTCCGAATCCGTAGAACGTTCCCAAACGATAGTGGAGCAGATAGGGCAGACCATTTTCCTCGACGGGCAGCAAGTCGGTGCCGCCGCCGATCGTTCCCCAGCGCTGCGTGTAATTCGGTGAGAACGTGACCGGAAAATCCTGACCCATTAGCTTCGTCCACACCACCTGATCGAGATGGACGTTGACGATGCTGTTCTTGATCACGACGTTCTCGGGAGCCGCGCCGAGATTTGCCGTCGCAATCGGCGTGGCTGCGCCTTGCAGATACACCGGGACCACTCCGGTGTCGAAGCCGACCGGATATTCTTGCAGATCGTAGTAGCCGACAACGAGACGCGTGTTGGGTCCGAACGCGTAGCGTCCGATGACATCCATCCCGCCCGGAAGTCCGACGCCGGTCGGCTTACCGGTATTGCCGAATGGCCACGCAATCGACGCGTCGATGGTGTAATCCAACCCCAAGCGCCACAGCGGCAGATGTGCGGGCGGCTGCATTTGCGTTGGCGACTGCGCAACTCGAATCGGCTTTACGTCTAAACTGATCGATTCGATCGCCGCACTCGATGCGGCGGGCGCCGGCGCCGCGATCGGCCATGCGTTTGCCGAATCGGCGGAAACCGGATTCGCGTGGACGAGTGCCGGCGTTAACGCCAAGATAAACGCGAACGGCGCGACCAGTTTGTGCGGAAACGATCCGGTCATCAATTACCCCTCAGAGGAAGCTTCTTGCCGCCTCCTACGGGGCTCGGAAAAACAAACCTCCGCTATGCGGAAGCGACGGGGACGGCGCTGGCGAGCTTCTCGAGGATCGCACGCGTGAACACGAGCATGTCGGAAGCGGTCCGCGTCGTCACCCAGTTTCCGTCTTGAATAACGGGCTGGTCGCGATAGAGACCGCCGGCATTGCGGATGTCATCGGCGATGGAGGGCGCGCCGGTCAGCTGACGCCCGCGCACGACCTGTGAGGAGATCAGCACCTGCGGTCCGTGGCCGACGGCAAAAATTGGTTTCTTCGCGCCGTCGATCTCGCGGACAAGCCGCTGGATGTCGCGGTTGCCCCGCAGCCGGTCGGGTGAGCCGCCGCCAGGGATGAGGAGCGCGTCGAAATCATCGCCCGTCACGTCGGCCGCGAGCTCTTCGGCCTTCTGCTGGCCGCCATCGTCAAGCCCTCGCTTGCCTCGTATCTTTTGGCGCGATTTCTCATCAGCACCCACGATCGTCACGATCGCGCCGGCACTCTCGAGAGCCTTGCGTGGCTCGGCCAGCTCTGCTTCTTCGAATCCGTCGCCGATTAGCGCAGCGACCCGCTTCCCTTCAATCGACATGCGCCCGTGAATACGCCTCCGGCGCGCATTCCCCTAGAAATTCGGGAACGCTGTGGTAAATGTCGAGAAGACCAGACCCTCGAGAGCAGCGTAGCCTTGGTCGTTGAGATGGAAGAGATCCGAGGCGTAGTAGTTGGTCGTGTAATACTGCGGGTTCGCGGCAAAGAAATTGTACCAATCGACGTACGCAACCGCTTTGTCAGTCGCGTCCGCGATCGCGGCCTGCATCGCTTGATTCGCGAGCTGCGAGTCCGCAGTCAGCGTTGCGCGCTGCGACGAGCTGAAATTCACAATCGAGTATGGTAACGAACCCACGTCGGGTACCCCCACGATCAACGTCGCTTCAGGCGCCCCGCCCTTGAGGCCGTTCAGGTTCGAGAGCATCGAGCGAAACGCACTGTACAACGTACCGTTCCGCACGTTGTTGCTCGAATCGGCAAGCGTCGTTCCGGAAGCGGTGCAGGGTGCAGATTGCGTCGCGCTGCCGCCGCCGGTAACCGTTCCGCCGTTCGAGACGCACAACGCCGAATAGTACGCGTCGAACACATCGTTGATGCCGCTCTGGATGATTACGGTCATACGAATGTTGTTCGAGCGAATGTTCGACGTGAGGACCGTGAGATCGCCGAACTGGCTGCTGTTGGCGAGCACGTCGCCGCCGAAGCCTTCGGTTTTCGGCGCGTCACCGCTCAGTGCGCCGCTGACGCCGAGAACGACGCTCGCAGACGGGGCATATCTCGGAAGGTTGATTGCGCCTGAAAACCGTTGCGCCCAACCCGTCGGGTTGATTCCGGGAGTCACGCCCGCTGAGCTGGGCGAGGTGCTGCACGGTCCGCTGAGCGAGATCCCGCAGAACGAGGTGCCGATGCCGACCGTAAAGTCGTCGCCGAATGCGACTTCGTCGTCGCCGCCGCGGGCCGATTGCGTTGGGTACGGGGTCGGATTGTTCGAGGACGATCCCGACCCTTTGCACCCGGCCGCAACGCCGACGGTCGCAAAGATCAGAAAAAGCAGCAACCAGGTTCTCATCGCTCCCGGCATTCCTCGTAGGCGAGGTGTATCTTGCCAAGCGTTCTAAAGCCGGCATGAGATTTCGCGTGAGCACCGAGCAGCGTAAGACCCGGCACCTCGACATTTGCCTGAACGACGATGTCGCCTCGACCCTCGAGGCAGGCTTCAGCGCCGTGCGTTTGCGGCATGAGGCACTCCCCGAAATCGCGCTTGAAGACGTAGTGTTGCAAACGACGTTCCTCGGAACGACGTTGCACGCGCCACTGATCATTTCGTCGATGACGGGCGGCACCAAGCGCGCCGCTACGATCAACCGTAATCTTGCGATCGCCGCGCAGGCCACAGGAATCGCGCTCGGACTCGGCAGCATTCGCGCCGCGATCGAAAACCCGGCGCTCTTCGCGACATACGACGTGCGAGAGGTCGCGCCGAAGGTGATGCTGTTTGCGAACCTCGGCGCGGTCCAGCTCAACTACGGCGTCAGCGTCGAAGACGCGCGCCGCGCCGTCAAAGCCATCGGCGCCAACGGCCTCTATCTACATTTAAATCCGCTGCAAGAATCGCTGCAGCCGCACGGCGACACCAACTTCCGTGGCTTGCTTCCGAAAATCGGAACGCTCGTCCGCGCGCTCGACGTTCCGGTCATCGCAAAAAGCGTCGGTTCCGGACTTGCGCCGAGCACCGCGCAGCGTTTGTTCGACGCCGGCGTCGCCGCGATCGACGTCGCCGGCGCGGGCGGTACGTCGTGGGCGCGCGTCGAGGGGAAACGCTCCGAGGATCCGCTGCGAGCGCGCTTGGCCGAACAATTCGCCGATTGGGGTGTTGCGACGGCGCCCGCGACCCGCGCGATGCGGCTCGCCTTTCCGAACGCAACGATCGTTGCGAGCGGCGGGGTCCGAAGCGGCGTCGACGTTGCAAAAGCGCTCGCGCTCGGCGCCGACCTCGCGGGAATGGCATTGCCGCTACTCGAGCCCGCGACACGCTCGCCGGATGCGGTCAGCGAAGTGCTCGCAGAGATCATCGAGGGATTACGTATCGCGATGTTCGCAACGGGCTCGCGAACGATCGCGAACCTGCGCGGGGCTCTGCTTACTCCCGAGGCTTCGGGTTGATCGCGATCATGCCGCCCTCGACGCGAACGTCGTACGTTGCGACGCCTTCCATTTCGAGGATCGCCATGCGCCCGGTCTCGAGCGAAAAGCACCATGCGTGCCACGGACAGGTGACCGTTTTCTCGTGGATCCAACCTTCCGCGAGCGGCCCGCCCTGATGCGGGCAATTGCCTTCGAGCGCATACCACTCATCGTCGGCGTGAAAAACAGCGATCTGATTTTCACCGACGGTGAAGTTTTTAGCAGTCCCGTTGGGTACGTCGTCGACGGAAGCGACCGTTACATACTCGTCGATCACTCCGGACTTATTTCGACGAACGCCTGACCCGCCCTACGAAAGGAAACACCATGCTTCGTGACTATCGCGACTGGCTCGAATCCGAGCTCAAGCTTCTGGGAAACGCGAGCCACCACGCGTACTCGTTTGGGCAAGCAAATATGGCAAAACGCGCGCTCGAACGTCTCGATGACGAGCTCAGCAAGAACATCTTCGTCCCGGTCGAGCGACCGGACGCGATGGCCGTTCTGACCGCGCTCGAAATGCTGGCGCAGCAGAACACCGCACTCGATCCGTCGATCGCGACGCTCCGCGATCGCATACGAACTGCACTCACGGATCAGGCCCCACCAATGAAGGCCTAGATTGTTGAAGGCGTAGAGCCTCTTTCGATTTAACCTCGTTCGCCTCGACTTCCTGAAAAGGCGGGCTTTTATGCTTCGGTCAGCCGCGCGAATCTGCGCAATCCTTACGTTGGCGGGATTTACCTCGGCGGGATTTACCTCCGCGGGATTTCTTACGGCACAAGCCGGCGCGCAAACACCGCCCGCCGGCGGACCGACGGGATCACCACCGCCGCTCCCCGCGTATTCGTCTTGGACGAAGGATGCCGAGAAACAAGACGGCTTGTTTACGGTCTGGCGCAAAGACGCGAAAATCTATCTCGAGCTGAAAACCGATCAGCTCGATAGAGACTATCTCGAAACTGCGGTGCCGGCCAATGGACTCGGTGGTTACGGAATTCAGTCGGGCCAGATGTTCATGCAGGAAGCGCGCTTGGCGCGCTTCGTTCGTGAAGGGCGCACGGTCGCGATCGTGTGGCCGCAAACGCGTTTCACCGCGCTACCGAACACGCCGCTCGCCGATGCAGTCCGTCTTTCGACAGCCGACTCCGTGTTGGGCATGGCGCCGGTCGTCAGCGAGAATGGGAAAGACAGCGTCGTCATCGACATGAGCGTACTGCTCGGTGACGTCCTGGATATGACGGGTGCGATGCGTGGAGCCCTTGCCGATCCGAAGGATCCGCTCACGCAATATCATCTCGATCCGGCGCGGACGTATTTCGGAAAATCCAAAGCTTTTCCGCAGAACGTCGTGATCGAAGCCGACGAGACGTTCTCGTCGCTCAAACCGCCCGAGAAGATGAACACCGTTCCTGATCCGCGCAGCCTGCAGATGCGGATCGTGTACAACTTCATCAAGCTGCCCGAGAACGACGGTTACATGCCGCGGCTCGCCGACGATCGTATCGGCTATTTCGAAGACACGCACATCAGCTTCAATCGAATGAGCGACGGCCGACGATTTCGTGCATTACGTCATTCGCTGGAACGTGCAGCCGTCGGATCCTACGCAGCGCATCTCGCCGGCCAAAACTCCGATCGTCTTTACGCTCAGCAACACGATTCCGGTTGAATACCGCGATCCGATTCGCCGCGCCGTTCTGGCCTGGAACAAAGCCTTCGAACACGTCGGCGTCTCCAATGCCGTGCAAGTACAAGACCAGCCTTCCGATCCCGCATGGGATCCCGACGACGTGCGCTACAACGTTATTCGTTGGCTCACGGAGGCGAACAGCGGCGGCTTCGCTGAGGCGCAGCTGGTTTGGGATCCGCGGACGGGTGAAGTATTCCGCGGCGGCGTGCTGATCGATAGCGATCTCATTCATTTCGGGAGCCGCGCACTCGAAGTTTACGCACCCCAAAGTACGGCGCTCGAAGACACGCCGAATCCGCGCGGATTTGCCGCCCACAACGACGGCGCGCTCATGGCGGAGCAGTTCGCATATGGCGCGTATGCGCAAGCGATCATGAGCGGCGAAGATCCGCAAGCGATCGCACGCAGAGAGGTCGGACCGTTTCTCTATTCGATCGTGCTCCACGAAGTCGGACACGATTGGGGGCTGATGCACAATTTCATCGGCCACAATGCCTACACGCTCGCGGAGCTGCGCAGCAAGAAGTTCACGCAAGCGTGGGGACTCTCAACCTCGGTTATGGATTACATCCCGTTCAATCTCGCGCCGCGCGGCGCATCGAACGGCGATCTCTTCCAGCCGGTGCTTGGTCCATACGATTATCACGCAATCGAATACGGCTACGCGCGCTTTCCCGGCGCAACAACCCCGGATGCCGAGCTGCCGGCGCTCCACCGTATCGCATCGGCTTGGAGCGATCCACGCTATATGTTTGCATCCGACGAAGACGTCGAATGGAACAACGGGCACGCGATCGATCCGCGCGTCGCGCAGTTCCTGCTCACGGGCAATCAGCTCGGGTGGTGCGACCAGCAATTGGCGATCGAACACGACGTACTAACGCGTCTCGACAGTCAATTTCCCCGGCCGGAACACAGCTGGGACGAGGAGCGCGCTGCCTTCGGAACGGTGCTTTCGCAGTACGCTCGCTGCAGCCTCGCCTCGTCACACTTCATCGGCGGTGAGTATCTCTCGCGCGCACGTATCGGCGATCCGCGCTCGACTTTGCCGTTGACTGCCGTCTCACGCGCGGATGAACGTCATGCGTTCGACATCCTCGAGCGTTACATGTTCGCGGATTCGGCCTGGCACTTCTCGCCGACGACGCTTCGCCGTCTCGTCTATAGCGAGCACGAACCTTTCCTCAATTTCGGCTACACGGAACTTCCACGCTTCGACGTTTCGGTCGCGACTATCGCGGCGCGTTGGCAAGACATGGCGCTCGGCTATATGTTCTCACCCATCGTGCTGCAACGTATCGCCGATCTGCCCAGCAAAGGCGTCTCGACGATGACGATGGCCGATCTCTTCACGTGGAATCAGAACGCCATCTTCGGCGATTTGCACGACGGCTCGATCGCACATGCATCGAGCGTACGCCGCAATCTGCAGCGCCGTTACGCGGCTCTGCTCGCGAAGCTAGCCTCCGTTCCCACGAAGGGGACGCCGTACGATGCGCAAGCACTCGCGCGCTACGAGCTGGGCGACCTGACGACGCGCATTGGCGCTCGCGCTGCGCAAGACGACGGATCTGCAAACGCGCGCACATCTTCAGGCGATGCGGAACGACGCCACGCGCGCGCTTCGTGCCCGCGAGGTCTTCCAGCAAGCAGGCTAGGCGAGGAGGGTACTTGGCTGGCGGCGGCCCGGCGTGCTATGATGCCGCGGTCGCCGGCCTGGCTGCCTCCTGAGCGTAGCGCTGAAAGCGCGTAGACGAAGGATGGTCATGCTGGAGCCGAGCGAGCCTATCCTGAGTCAGGAGCATCATGCCGCTCACTAAAGAGCAGAAGACCGATCTTTCGGTCAAGTTCGGACGCAAAGCCGGAGACACCGGCTCGGCCGACGTTCAAATTGCGGTCCTCACCGCGTCGATCAATGCACTGACCGAGCACCTCAAGGTGCACAAGAAGGACCATCACAGCCGCCGCGGCTTGCTCATGCAAGTCGGGCAGCGTCGACGCTTGCTTAACTATCTGCAGCGCATCGACTTGGAGCGTTATCGCAAGCTGATTGGCGACCTCGGTCTGCGCCGCTAAGGCCGGACCAGGGCGTTCTATTGCAATGCCCGAAGGCGCTCGCGAAATAATAATAGGTAGAAGAAAAGAAATTTAGGAGTACACGTGCCAGAATCGATCTCAATCGAGATCGGCGGCCGAACGCTGGTCATCGAGACCGGCGAACTTGCCAAGCAAGCGAACGGTTCCGCTCTCGTCCGTTATGGCGACCAGAATGTAGTTCTGTGCGCCGTAACCGCCTCCGCAAATCCGCGGACAGGCGTCGACTTTTTCCCACTCACCTGCGATTTTGAAGAGAAGATGTACGCAGCCGGAAAGATTCCGGGCGGCTACATCAAGCGCGAAGGCCGTCCCACCGAACACGGGACGCTGAGCTCGCGCCAAATGGACCGGCCGCTCCGGCCGCTGTTCCCCGAGGGATTCCGCAACGACGTGCAAGTCATTGCGACCGTGCTCTCGATCGATCCGGAGCTGGATGCCGACGTCCTCGCGACATGTGCAGCCGGTGCTGCGCTCGCGTTTTCGGATATTCCGTTCGAGGCGACCGTTGCTTCAGTGCGCGTCGGACGCGATGAAGAAGGCAACCTCGTTTGCAATCCGACGCTTCCGCAATACGAGACCGGCGGAATGGATATCGTCGTCGCCGGTACCGCCGATGCCGTAATGATGGTCGAAGGCGGCATGAACGAGCTGACCGAGGAAGATTTTCTCGCGGCGGTTTCGTTCGCGCACGACAACATCAAACTCATCGTCAAAGCAATCGACACGCTCGCGAAGCGCGTCGGCAAGCCGAAGCGCGAGTATCCGGTTCATAAGCCGGACGCCGAGCTCAAAAAGTTCGTCGAGAAAACGTTCTCGAAAGACGTCGCCAAAGCGATGCGGATCACGGAGAAGCAAGAGCGCAACGCTGCCTTCGCCGAGATCACGCGCGACGTCGCGATCGCGAAGTGCAAAGACCAAGACCTGCGTGCATTGCTCGAAGATTCCGCCAACAAGGATTTCGAAAAGATCCTCAAGACGATGGAAGAGGACGAGCTGCGCACGATGGTCGTCGACGAAGGTCTGCGTCCCGATGGCCGCAAGCCCGACGAGATTCGCCCGATCTGGAGTAAGGTACACTACGTGCCGCGCGTCCACGGCAGCGCCGTGTTCCAGCGTGGACAGACGCAGGTCTTTTCCGCAGCGACACTCGGCTCGATCAGTGACGAGCAGCGTTTGGATTGGATCATCGCCGTTCCGAACAAGCGCTACATGCACTTCTACAACTTCCCGCCGTACTCGGTAGGCGAGACGCGCCCGATGCGCGGCCCTGGCCGTCGCGAGATCGGACACGGCCACCTCGCCGAACGCGCGCTCGTTCCGGTGTTGCCGGACGTGAACGACTTCCCGTACACGATGCGCGTCATGAGCGAAACGCTCGAATCAAACGGCTCGTCGTCGATGGCGTCGGTGTGCGGAAGCACGCTCTCGCTGATGGACGCCGGCGTTCCGATCAAGAAGCACGTCGCGGGCGTCGCGATGGGACTCATCCTCAAGGGTAAGAAACATCGCGTCATCACCGACATTCAGGGCATCGAAGACGCCCTCGGCGAGATGGATTTCAAAGTCGCCGGCACGGTTGACGGCATCACCGCGATCCAGATGGACATCAAGGTCACGGGGATCACGATCGACATCATGCGCGAAGCGATGACGGAAGCGAAGAAATCGCGCTTGTTCATCATCGACAAGCTCAAGGAAACGATCGCTGAGCCGCGCGCCGAGCTTTCGAGCTACGCACCGCGCATGCTGGTGCTGCAAATCAATCCCGAGAAGATCAAAGACGTCATCGGACCAGGCGGAAAGATCATCAACAAGATCATCGCCGACACCGGCGTCAAGATCGACATCGAGAACGATGGCCGCGTGTTCATCGCATCGCCGGACGGCGAAGGCGCTGAAAAAGCCAAAGCGATGGTCGAAGCGCTCACCAAAGAAGTGCAAGTCGGCGAGACGTACCTCGGTACGGTTACGCGACTGATGAACTTCGGAGCGTTCGTCGCATTCTTGCCGGGCAAAGAAGGCCTCGTCCACATCAGCCAGCTCGCGCCGCAACGCGTCGAGAAGGTTGAAGACGTCGTCAAGATCGGCGATCAGATCATGGTCAAGGTGATGGAGATCGACTCGCAAGGGCGCGTCAATCTGTCACGCAAGGCCGTGCTCAACGGCGATGCCGGAATTCCCGACGACTACCAGTCGCGCGGTCCGCGACCGGAAGGCGGCGGCGGAGGCCGTCGCGGCGGAAATAATGGCGGCGGTGGTGGAGGCGGCGATCGTCTCGGCGCACCCGCTGGTCGCACGCGCCGGCGACGCCCAGACTAACGCAACACGTAAACGGCACTCGCAAGAGTGCCGTTTTGCTTTAGTCCTTCCCCTTGTACGCCATCGCGCGGTCGGCGACGAAACCCATCCGCTCGTAGAGCGGACGGCCCATTGCGCTTGCGCGCAGCGCGATGCGCGTGTAGCCGTTATCTTTGCACCAATCGAGCAGCACTTGCATGAGTGCGCGTCCGATCCCGCGATTGCGATACGCGGGCTCGACATAGAGATTGTGCACGTACGCTTCTTTGCCGATGAGGTCGTGCTCGCGCGGGCTCGTGTCGCGAATGCGGCAGCTAACCGTTCCGACGATTTTTCCGTCGCTCTCGGCTAGCCACGAGCGCATGATCCCGCGCTGCGTGTTCTCGCGCAGCCAACGCCGCGTCGCCTCGACGAGCTGCGCGCTCAGCTTCGTCTCGTCCGTTTCTTCTGCCATCGTCACGCGCAAGCTCGCAACGAGGTCGATTTCATCCGGCCCGGCCTCGCGTATGGAAAACGTGGACATTTGACCGGGGTTTGTGCGGGGTGCGTCCAAGCATCCTGCGATGCCCTTCGACTCATTGGATGCATTCGTTTCGGAATTGCAGCACCGCGGCGAGCTCGTTGAGATCTCCGCCGAAGTCGATCCGTATCTCGAGATCTCGGAGATCACGAATCGCGTCGTCAAAGCCGGCGGTCCGGCGCTGTTGTTCACGAACGTTCGCGGTTCCGACGTCCGCGTTCTCACGAATCAGTTCGGCAGCGAACGCCGCATGGCGATGGCCTTCGACGCGCAGAGCTTGGACGAGGTCGCCTCGCGCTTGCGGCGCCTGCTCGATCTCTCGGTTCCGGAATCGCTCGGCTCGCGTATCGCGAAGCTCGCGTCGTTTGCGCCGCTCATGAACGCCGTGCCGAAAACGGTGAACGGCGGCTCGTGCCAAGACGTCGTGATCGAGAATCCGGATCTGAAGCAGCTTCCGGTGCTCACGACGTGGCCGCTCGATGCCGGACCATTCATCACGCTCGGACTCGTCATCACGAGCGATCCGCAAACGCACGTGCAAAACGTCGGCGTGTACCGCATGCAGATCTTCGATTCGAAAACTGCAGGCATGCACTGGCAGCGCCACAAGCACGGTCGCGCGCAAGCCAAGAAGTGGGGCGAACGCGTTCCGGTCGCGGTTGCAATCGGAACCGATCCCGCGGTCACGTACGCCGCAACCGCGCCGCTTCCGCCGATCGTCGACGAGCTCGCGTTTGCCGGACTCTTGCGCGGCAAGCCCGTGAAAGTCACGCACGCGAAAACGGTCGATCTCAAAGTACCGGCCGATGCCGAATTCATTCTGGAAGGTTACGTCGACAACACCGATCTGCGCACCGAAGGTCCGTTCGGCGATCACACCGGCGTCTACAGTCTCGCCGATCTCTATCCGACCTTCCATTGCACCGCAATCACGCATCGCCGCAAACCGATTTGGGCCGCGACCGTCGTCGGCAAGCCGCCGATGGAAGACGCGTGGCTTGGGAAAGCGACCGAACGCATCTTCTTGCCGCTCTTGCAGATGGTCGTTCCGGAGATCGTCGACTACAATCTTCCGGTCGAAGGCGGTTTTCACAATCTGTGCATCGTCTCGATTCGCAAATCGTATCCCGGGCCACGCATTCAAAGTGATGAATGCGCTCTGGGGGCTCGGCCACATGATGATGTTGACGCGCACGCTGCTCGTCGTCGACGCCGACATCGACGTGCACGACATCCGGCAAGTCGCATGGTTCGCGCTGAACAACGTCGATCCGAAGCGCGATTTGATCGTCATGCCGGGTCCCGGTCGACGATCTCGATCATAGCGGCTCGTATCTGGCTGCGCTCGGCCACAAGATCGGAATCGACGCGACGCGCAAAGGCGCCGACGAAGGCTACGAGCGTGAATGGCCGCCCGACATGGTGATGGACGAAGCGACGCGCGGCTTGGTCAGCTCGCGCTGGAAGGAGTACGGCTTGGACAGCGTTCTAGAGCGCAAGGGCACCTCGAATGCGTGGTCCGGCCAAGGTGCCGGACGCACTGCGGCGCTTGCTGGATCGCCCCTAACCGCATGCATTATCTTCGACTCTTTCTTCGCGACATTCGCATCGAGCACACGCTCTTCGGTTTGCCGTTTGCGTACGTCGGCGCGGTGATGGGCGCGCGCGGGTTGCCGACGCTCGCGCAAATGTTCTGGATTACGGTTGCGGTCGCCGGTGCGCGCACTGCTGCAATGGCGGCGAATCGATTCTTCGATCGCAAGATCGATGCGCAGAATCCACGCACGAAAAACCGTCCGACCGCGAGCGGCGCGCTGCCGCCGTCGGTAATGGCGACGGCGATCGTCGTCGGCCTGCTGGTGACGCTGCTTGCAGCTTGGCAGCTCAATCCGCTTTGCGTCGCGCTGCTTCCGCTTGCGGCGCTCGCATGATCGTTTATCCGCTCTGCAAGCGCTTCACGTGGGGCGTCGCACTTCTTGCTCGGTGCCGTCGACGGCTTTGCGCCGCTCGGCGCATTCATCGCGGTCACCGGGACGATCACGTTCCCGGCATTGCTGCTGTTCGTCGCGGTCACGATTTGGGTCGCGGGCTTCGACATTCTCTACGCACTGATGGACTACGACGTCGACGTCGCGCAGAATCTGCGCTCGGTACCGGTGCGCTTCGGCGTGCGCGCGAGCCGCGTGCTTCCGATCGTGCTGCACGTCTTGATGGTGCTGAGCCTGTGGTCGGCCGGCATTCTGGCCGGCGCGACGCCGATTTATTTCGTCGGCGTCTTGCTGGCGGTACTGCTCGTCGTATACGAGAGCAGACTGATCGCGCTCGCATCGAACATTTTCGCGCTCAACGATCGTGTCTTGGTGACGAACATGGCGTTCTCCGTAGGATTTCTGGCGACGACGGTCGTCGCATACGTCGCAAAGCGATGACGAGCCGCCGCACATTTCTCGGCGGCGCGGCCTCGGTCGCCGACCGCTGCAGCCGCATCTCCTGCATCAGCGCAGCTGGCGCCGCTCGCGAGCGTCGCAGTGCTAGGACCGGAAAGCGGAGCTCAGGTTGCGCTCGGGCAGCAGATGGTCAACGGCGTGCGCGGATGTTTCGATGACATCAACGGTTTGCGCACGACGGTTTCGACGCGTTTCTGGGCCGTTCGCCCGCTCGACGATCAGAACGCGCTTGCGAATGCAATGCTCGTTTCGCGCTTTGCAATCGACGAATCAAACTCAGTGCGGCGCGATCGGACACCTGAGCGGAAAGATCACGAGCCAAGTCTTGCGATACTACGCCGACGCAAACATGGGGCTGATCGTACCTGCGGCGACGACCGATTCGATCACCGCGCAAGGTTACCGCAATGTCTTCCGCTTGCCGACCAAGGATTCGACTGAAGGAACGCTACACGCGAAGTTCGTCGCCAAGGAAAAGCGCGGGAAGAAAGTCGCAGTCGTCTACGTGGACGGCGACTACGGCCCGGAGGTTGCCGGAACGTTTCTCAAGCAGACCAGTGGCGACGGTTTGAATCCGGTCGACGTCAAGCTCTCGAACGATCGACCCGACATCGAGGGCGCGGCGACAGACGATCGTACAATCGCAAGCCGACATCGTTTTCTTCGCGGGTCTTGCGCCGGTGCTCGGGCGCCTCGTTCCAGCCCTTCGGAATGCAGGCTGGAACGGACAATTCGACGGCTCTGCCGGATTCTTCGATGCCGGACTCTGGCCGACATACGGGAAACAGATCGAGGGCTTGATCGTCTCAACGTCGATGCCGCCGCTGCAAATCGTCCCTGCTGCGCTCGCCATCAAATCGCAGTACGAAGGGACGTACGGGCCAATGTCGCCGATCGCCGCGTTTTGCTTACGCGGCCGCACAGATTTACGTCACCGCCGTGCAGCGGTTCAGCTCGACGTCGCGCGTGTTGGTCGCGCGCGCGATCGCGCAACCGATTCCAATTCAGACGCTGGTCGGGACGTTCACCTTCGATGCGTTCGGAGATCCGATGGATCCCAACGTGTACTTCTACCGTCTCGAAGGTGGCCACGTGGCACTACGTGCGCGCCGCGCATCCGTCGAGCTACATCGTCCGATGAAAGATCCGCTGCTCAGCGGCCCCGAATCGCTGCGCGATCCCGGCGAGCGGCGCGGCATGATTTTTTGTATCTTCATGCTGCCGATCTCGACTGCGATCATAGCAGCGCTGTTGTCGGAAGCGATCACAGCCTCGCGCCTCGTTTTGATCGCGATCGGCGCACTCTTGTACGTTTCGATTTCGCGTGGACGCCTACTCGGCGATAGCATTCACGTCCACGCCGGGCAGCTCTCGCACGTTGCGAATCTGGTTGCCGATTGCGCGCGGCGTCTGGATGTCGCGCATCCGCAAGTCTTCATCCGCGACGACGTCAACGTTCCGATTGCGGCGGTCGGCGTTGCCGAACCGTACGCGCTCGTGATCTCGAGTCATTGGCTGCAGCATCTCAAGGACGATGAGCTTCGATTCTTGATCGCGCGCGAGCTCGCGCACATTCGTGCCGGGCACACGCGCATCTCGTCGATTCTTTCGGTCAACGGCCGCGAGAACACGCCGGTCTCGATCGTCTTCGGCGCCTATCTGCGGCGTACGGAGTATACCGCCGATCGCGTCGCGCTCTGCGCCTGCGGCTCGATCGAGAGCGCGATCATGGCAATCGCGATTGCGAGCTTCCATCATCTCGGACGCGAAATAGATCTTGCCGTCGTCGCCGATCAACTGCGCGAGCTGCGCTTGGAGCCGACGTTGCGCGCCGGCGAATGGCTCGGTTCATCGCCGTATGCGGCGCGCCGCATCGCCGGGCTGTTGCAGTTCGCGTCGACGCCGCTTGCGCAAACGTGGCTTCAGCGCTTCCAGTCGGGATCAGTCGCCTTGCCTCGACCACACGTCGAGCCGGCATCACGCCGGATGTTCGCCGGATGGTGGCGACGTGCAGGTGCGTGGGTGATCGATTTCGCGATCATCAGCGCGATGGTTCCGCAAGTCGTGCACGTGCGCACCCGGAGCCACGCACGAGCTTCGCGAGACTTTTAGGTTCTTGCCTGAGATCGTTAAGCGGCGCCATTTTCTCGAGCGCCCTGGTAGTGATGTGGATTTACTCGATCGTGCTCGTCGCCGTCGTCGGACGTACGATCGGGATGATGATTCTCGACGTCCGCGTCGTTCGTACTGATCTCGAGCGTCCGACGATCTGGAACACGATCGCCCGCTATTTTCTGGGCGCAATGAGCCTCATCTTCGTCTTCCCCATCTTCGTCTGGGGATTGCGGCGCGTTCAGCCGTACGACCGTCTTTCCGGGACGCGCCTCGTCAGCGCGAGCGCTCGGCTCGAACCGCAACCTGCCCTGACCCAGTAGCGTTTTGTGGTCCGCAAACGCGACTGAACTGAAAGGAGCCCTCGTGAACGCGATCGTCATCGAAAAAGTCGGCGGCCCCGAAGTTTTAACGTTCAAAGACGTCCCCAAGCCGACTCCGCGAGCGGGCGAAGTGCTGATCAAGATCGGTGCTGCCGGCATCAATTTCATCGATACCTACTTCCGTTCCGGTATGTACAAGAAAGACGTTCCGTTTACGGCCGGACAGGAAGGCGCCGGAACGATCGAAGCGGTCGGCGACGGCACGGATCTCGCCAAAGAGGGAATGAAGATCGGCGATCGCGTCGTCTTCGTATTCTTTCGCGGGGACGTACGCCGAATATGCCGTCGTTCCGGTCGAGAAACTGATTCCGATTCCGGACGGTGTTTCATTCGCGGACGCATGCGTCGCAATGGTGCAAGGCATGACCGCGCACTACTTGAGCGTCGACACCTATCCAATCAAGCAAGGTGATACAGTCCTCATCCACGCAGCCGCGGGCGGCGTCGGACAACTGCTGGTGCAAATGGCGAAGATGCGCGGTGCGCGCGTCATCGGAACCGTCGGCAGCGAGGCCAAGGCAAAACTGGCGCGCGGCGACGGCGCTGACGAAACGATCGACTACGCGACGCAAGATTTCGAAGCCGAAGTCAAACGCATCACGAGCAACGCGGGCGTGCCGGTCGTCTACGACGGCGTCGGAAAGACGACGTTCGAAAAGAGCCTCAACTGCCTCTCACCGCGCGGTTACATGGTGCTTTTCGGCGCATCGAGCGGCGCGGTACCACCGTTCAACTTGGCGGAGCTTGCACCGAAGGGCTCGCTCTACATCACGCGGCCGACGATCGTGCACTATACGCGCACGCGCAAAGAGCTGCTGTGGCGGGCGGGCGAGGTGCTCGGCATGATCAAGAGCGGCAAACTCAAGATCCGCCACGGCGGCGCAGTACAAGCTGGCTGACGCCGAGCGCGCGCATCGCGATCTCGAAGCCCGCAAGACAACCGGGAAGCTGATCCTCACGCCTTAGCGTAATCCGGGCGGGCGTGGGGTACATTGCCGGACATGACGTTCCGGCGCTTCCTCGCCCCGCTCGTTCTTCTCACGCTCGTCGCCTGCTCGTCCGGCAGCAGAAGCGCAATCGCGCCGCAGCTTTCGACACAATCGATCGCGCAAACCGCAGAATCGTCCGGCATCGTATCGCTGCGCAGTTTCCGGATCGATCCGAGCAAAGTGTTCGTCGCCGGGATTTCTTCGGGCGGATTCTTCGCCGTGCAAATGCAGGTTGCGCACTCGGCAACCTTCAAAGGTGCCGCCATTTACGCGGGCGGCGTCTACTACTGCGCGCAGAACAGCGTCGCAATCGCGCTCGCTGCGTGCGGCGGTGAAGGCTTATACGCGAGTACCCTGACGGAATCCGAAGCGTATCTCGATCTCGCATCCTCGCAAGGCCTGATCGACAACAAATCCAATCTCATCGGCCAACCCGTCTATCTCTGGTCCGGAGCGAACGACACGGTCGTCAATCCCAAAGAGATGAACGATCTGCAAACCGAGTACGAACACTACGGCGCGCGTCCGATCGTGTACGACAACAATTATCCGGCCGAGCACGGTTGGGAATCACCCGACGGCACGCTGGCATGCGGAACGCTCGGCGAACCCTATATGATCGCGTGCGATCGCGGTTCACAGCGTCTATGATTCCGAGCAAACGTGGCTGCAGATGTTCTTCGGGCGGCTGTCGCCGCGCAACAACGGAACGCTCCGCGGTCAGCTCGTAGCAGTTCAATCAAACCGAGTTCGGCGCAGCTGCGAGCAACTCGATGGACACGACGGGCTGGGTTTACGTCCCGCGTTCATGCGCGCAAGGACTGGACATGCGGATCTGATCGTGGCGTTCCACGGCTGCCTGCAGACACAAGCCGACATAGGCAACACGTACGCAACGGAAAGCGGGATCGATCAATGGGCCGACAGCAACGGCATCGTCGTGCTGTATCCGTACGCAATCAAATCCGTCGACCGTTCCCTACAATCCGCAAGGCTGCTGGGATTGGTGGGGTTATGACGACCCAAACTATTCGGTGAAAGTCGGGGACGCAAATCTCCATCGTATACAAGATGGTCCAACGCTTGATGGGACAGTAGCGCGGACGCGGCGACGAGGGAATGTCGTCGTGTCCGCGCTAGTTCTGAGACGTGAAGCTGACGTACGGCTCGTATCTCAACATCGACGAGCTTCTCGCGCTGCAGCGCCCGCAATCGGAGCCTGTGCATCACGACGAGATGCTCTTCATCATCATCCATCAGGTCTACGAGCTGTGGTTCAAGCAGATGCTGCACGAAGTCGAAGCGGTCGTCGCGCTATCTCGAACGCCGACGATCCGCTCAAAGCAACGCGCGCGTTCGCGCGCATCCATGCGGTGCAGCGCGTGCTCGAACAACAGGTCGACGTCCTCGAAACGATGACGCCGCACGAGTTCAACGCCTTCCGCAATCTGCTCAATCCCGCCAGCGGCTTTCAATCCGTCCAATTTCGCGAGCTCGAATTCATGTGCGGCGTCGGCAAGACGGCGTATCTCGAGCTCCTCGAGCAAAACGATGCCGAACGTCTGCGCCTCGAGCGTCGGCTGCAGGCGCCGACCGTTTACGATGCGCTCAAGAGTTTCTTGACGCGGCGCGGATACGAAGACCGGCGATCACGACGCGCTGATCGAGACGTTCCGCACGATCTATGACGACGCCGACAACAACGTCGACCTGTATGTCTTGCTGGAAGCCTTTATCGAATTCGACGAACGCTTCTTGCTGTGGCGCGGACGGCACATTCGGATGGTCGAGCGCATGATCGGCTTCAAGCCCGGTACCGGCGGTTCGATGGGCGTGCGCTACTTGGAAACGACGTTGCAGAAGAAATTCTTCCCCGAGCTTTGGGAAGTTCGCACCGTGCTTGGAACGGAGGTTCCGGCCAAATGATCGCCGTCAGTCAACCGCGCCTGCGCGAGCGCTTTGCGGAGCTGGACTCGTGCACGTATTTGATCAGCCATTCGATGGGCGCCGCGCCGCTCGCGGCGCGCGACGCGCTGGTTGCATTTTGGGAAGACTGGTCGCACGACGGACCCGAAGCGTGGGAACGCTGGCTTCCGGCGATCGACGAGATCGCCGACGGCATCGGCAAGATCATCGGCGCCCCGCCCGGTAGCGTCGGGCTCGCGCCGAATGTCTCGTCGCTGCAAGAGACGCTTGCATCTGCGCTCGAATTCAGCGACAAGCGCAACGTCGTCGTTTATGAAGCGCTGCAGTTTCCGTCGCTCACGTACGTTTGGGACGCCTGGCGCCGCCGCGGCGCCGTGCCGCGCTGCGTACCGACCGACGACGGACGCTCGATTCCGACCGAGCGCATCATCGCCGCGATCGACGAGCGCACGCGCGTCGTCGTGCTCTCGCACGCCTATTTCCAATCAGGGACGGTCGTCGACGTCGCGCCGATTGCGAAGCGCGCGCGCGAAGTCGGCGCTTTGGTCGTGCTCGATATCTACCAAACTGCGGGCGTCATCCCGGTCGACGTGCGCGCGCTCGGCGTCGACGTTGCCGTCGGCGGAAGCCACAAGTGGTTGTGCGGCGGCCCCGGCTGCGGCTACATCTACGTGCGCCCGGAGCTGCGCTCGAACTTCGAGCCGACCGCGACCGGATGGATGGCGCACGCGTCGCCGTTCGCATTCGAGCCGGCGCCGATGCGCTATGCCGAGGGCATGAAACGTTTCGGAAATGGAACGCCGACGGTTCAAGCGTTTCTGCAAGCCCGCGCCGGACATCAGCTGATCTGCCGAAGTCGGTCAGCCTGCACTTCGCGCGCATAATCTCGCGCTCACCGAGCTGATCTTGGCCGAAGCCGATGCGCGCCGGATCGAAACACCGACACCGCGCGATCCCTCCCGTCGCACCGGCTGGATCGGTCTCGCCGTCGACAACGGAGATCGGCTCGTACAAGAACTCGGCCGGCGTCGCATCTTCGTCGACTACCGGCCGGGCTGTGGGATTCGCGTCGGTCCGCACTTCTACACGTCGGCCGATGAGATTACACGCGCTCTTCCGCGCGCTCGACGAGCTGCTCTAGCTACTTCATGTAGCGCTCGACCCACTCGAGGGTTACGCGATTGTAGCCTTCGATGTGGACGGGATCGCGCGGGAAATGAAACGCGTTCGGAATCGCGACAAAGCTGACCGGAACGCCTTGATCCGCGAGCGCGTGATAGAGCTGAAACGAGCCCACCATCGGCGCTTGATCGTCGGCGGTACCGGAGATGAGTCGCGTCGGCGTCTTGATGTCGTGCACGTACGTGATCGGTGAACCGTCGTGATAGAGCTGGGCGTTGGCCGGATTCCACGGCGAGCCACCGAGTGAATCGCGCGTCCACGCCAAGTTGCCGGTCGCGGACAGATCGTAGGCTTCGACCCAATCGAACACGCCGTCACCGATGACGGCGCTGCGCCAGTTGTGATAGTGCCCGATCATCCACGCGGTCATGTAGCCGCCATATGAATGTCCGGTCACTGCTTCGCGCGACGTGTCGACGACGCCAAGCTTCTCGATTGCTTCGACACCGGCGATGACGTCGTGCCCGGGACCAACGCCAGGATCCTTATAGATCGCATGCTCGTGCGCAGTACCGAGATTGTCGCTGCCGCGATAGTTCGGTTCGAACACGAGGTAGCCGCGTGAAGCGAAAAGCTGCCGCAGATCTTGCCACGCGAGAATGCTCGCTGCTTCGGGACCACCGTGAATGCGCAAGACGAGCGGATACTTCTTCCCGGGCTGATAGCCGCGCGGATAGGTGAGGATTCCGTCGTTGCGCTCGCCGTCCGAAGCTTTCCACGATATCTCTTCGCTTCGGCCGAGATCGAGTGCCGCAACGGAGGCGTTCAGATTGGTCAGCGTACGCGGAACGCCGCTCGTGCTATCCATGACGTAAATCTCGGGCGGAACGTCGCGTGGCACTCGCGATCATCGCGATCTTGCCGCCGCTCGGACGTGCTGACGCTCGATCGGATTGAGCCGTCCGAGCGAAAGCCTTCGCGGCGTACCGTTCGGCAACTGCAACACGTAGAGTGCGCGCTCGACGCCGTCGTTCGCGGCGAGCAACATCCGCTTGCTCGAGAGCCACCAAACGCCCGTCACGTCGTGATCGAATGTTTGCGTGATATCGGCGTTGCTCGCACCGTCGGCGACGTAGACATCGAGGACGCTGACCGGACCCGGGGCCGTGCGGATAGAGATAGGTGACCGCCTGGCCTTCGGGCGCGAACTGCGGTTCGTACTCGTACGTCGTGCGCGAATCGAGCTTCGTTATTTTGCCGGTGCGCACGTCGACTTCGGCGATCGAGGTTTGATCCGAGTCGGAATTGTCCGCGTTGGCTTGCATCGTGAACGTGAGCGTGCGCCCGTCCGCGGACCACGACGGCTTCGGTTGCTGCTCCGACGAACGGCGGATCGCTTTCCAGATAGCTCCACGAGCCGTGCGTTAGACGGCGTGCGACGCCGCCTTGCGAGCTAGACGATCCAAATGTGCGACGGACGCGAATCGTATTTTTGCAAGAATCCGACGTCGTGCACTTCCCACAAATCGTCGTGGCGTTTGGCCGCAACCGGATCACTTGGGCCGTCTTCGGTAACGTACGCGATCAGCGTGCCTTTGGGATTCCAAGAATATTGCTCGACGCTTTTCGCTGCGTGCGTGATCTGCCGCGGCGTTCCGCCGGCGGCCGGGATCGCGAAGACTTGCTTGATGCGATGCGGTCCGTTCGCGAGATACGCGATCTCCGCGTTCGAAGGCGACCACTGCAGCGAGCCCAGCGCATCAAGCGCCGTCACCAGCGAATGAACTGCGCCGCCGCTCGTCGAGACGACCGTCAGCGTTCGCACGAAGCGATCGCGCTGATAATCACCGACGGAGCGGACGAAGGCGATCTTGCTTTCCGTCCGGTGAGATCGCGACGTCCGAGAGGTGCACGAATTTGTGCAGACTCTGCAGCGTGACGGGCGCCGCGCTCGACTGCCGTCGCGCACAATACGAATGCTCCCAAAATGAGCAGGCTACGAAATCTCATCACAATGCCTCGAGATCAAGATCTGCAGCCGGAATGATTCGCACGTCATCGGCGAACGTCCCTAGCTCGCTTGCATAAACTACCGGTGTCGCCGACGAGCACGATCGTCGGATCGGGAATGATATGCGCTTCTGCGAATTGTCTGACGTGCTCGGCATCGATTGCCAGAATACTGTCCGAGTAGCGCTCGAGCTCATCAAGTGGAATGCCGTAGAGCGCAAACTCTGCGAGCGCCCCGATCAAACCTTCGCTTGTCTCGATCGAGCGGTTCCAGCCGCCGAGCATCGACGCTTTACGCGTCGTCAGCTCGCGCTCGTCGGGCGGCCGGCTTGCAAGCGATTCGAGCGTATCGAGCACGACGCGCACGGCTTCGGTCGCTGCGCTTGTGATCGACGAGTGTCGAGGCAACGAACTGTCCGCTGTCGCGACGCCAAATCATCGACGCGCCCGCACCGTATGAAAGCCCGCGTTTGACGCGCACTTCCTGGTTGAGCCGCCCTGAATAACCCGAGAACATTGCGCTCGTCACCGCACCCGCATAGTACGCGGGGTGATTGCGCGGAAGGCCTGGACGCGTGACGATCACGGCCGTTCTGCCTGCATCCGGTTTATCGATCGCGAGGACGCGACGCCTCGCCGCCGGCTGCGGCAGCGCGACCGGATCGCTGGGCGGATGCGGATCGGTATGCCAATCACCGAACATCTTCTCCGCGAGCGCGAATGCGTCGTCGATGCTGATGTCGCCGCCCAGCAACAGCGTCCCATGTTCGGGACGAAACGCATGCCGGTGAAAAGCGACAACGTCGTCGCGCGTGAGCGCTTCGAGCGAACGCGGCGTCCCCGAAACCGGATGGCCGTACGGCGAATCGCCGCCGATCAAACGTCCCGCCGCAAGACGCGCGAGCGATGACGGCGAGCTGTAGGCTAACCGCAGATCGGAAAGCGAACGCGTGCGCGAGCGCTCGAACTCGTCCTGGAGAAACGTCGGTTCGCGCACGGTTTCCGTCATCAATGCGAACGCTTGCGGAAAGACGGCCGTCGTCGAGCCCGCTCCGGCGCTGTTCGCGTCATAACCCGCCGAGCGATCGAGTACGGGCGCCGATTGCGTCGATCGCAAGATCGAGCTCGATCGCGGTGTGCCTTCGCCGTTCCTTGCCGCATCAGCGTCGAGGTCATGGCCGCAACGCCCGGCAATTTCACGGGATCCTTCGCGGCGCCGCGATTCATCATGAGGAGCGCGGATATCAGCGGAATGTGCAGGCTTTCGCGCAACTCGCCGCGCGAAAACGCGATCACGCGCAAACCGCTTGCAAGCCGGATCTCGCGCGAATGCGGAAGCGGAACGATGCGCGGCGGCCCCGCTTGCGGCATTCCGGATGCGATCATGCGCTCACCGCCAAATATTCGATCGCCGAACGATTCTTCTGCAACGAACGTCGCGGCCGCGACCGCCCGAATCGTTTCGGCGTCGACCGCATTGTAGCGCGCGATGTCGTCATCGAGCAGATGCGCCGAACCACGTACGACCGCCGAACGCACGATCGTCTGCGCGATCTCATTGTACGTCGAAAGCCCGCGCACGGTCCCCGAATACAGCTGCACTTTGGCTTTATCGAGCTCCGCTGCATCGGCGAGCATGCGACAGTGATCAGCGCGATCTGCTCATCGATCAGCGACTCGATGCGCGCGAGCTCGACTCCGGTCGCCGCGATCGCTCGAATCGCGAACACGCCCGGATCGTCATTCCAATCCGCACCCGCCCACACGCTCGTCGCAACTTGGTGCTCGTACACGAGCGAACGATAGAGCCGCGAGCTTTTTCCCGTGCCGAGCAGCGTTTCGATCATGTCGAGCGACCGGCATTTCCGGATCGCGCGCGCGCCCGATGATGCCAGCTCAAGCTCAGCGCCGGGAGCGGCGCACTCGTCGATTGATACGAGAGACGGCGCTCGCCGCTCGGCGGCCGGCTCGAGCGTCGTCACGCGAGGAATCTCCGGCTTTGCGGCCGCGCGAGCGAGCCGAAATATTCGTCGATCCATTTATCGACGGTGTCGCTTTCGAAATCACCGACGACGACCAGCGTCGCATTGTCGGGACGATAGTAGGTCGCGTGAAACGCGCGCACGTCTTCGAGCGTCGCGGCGCGCAAATTTTCCGGATCGCCGATGACGCCGCGACCGTACGGATGGACGCGATACGCTTCACGCGACGCAAGCTCGCCGAGCATCCCGTACGGCTCGGCCAAGATGCGCTGATCGTATTCGCTGATGACGACGTCGCGCTCGGTCGCGAAATTCGTCGCGTCGACGATCAAACCCGAAAGCCGGTCGGCTTCCGCCCACAGAATTGTCTCGAGATAATTCGACGGAATGACTTCGTAGTAGTTGGTGTAGTCTTCGGTCGTGAACGCGTTGTTGAAACCGCCGACGTCTTCGGTGAGCCGATCGATCGTCTCGGCTCCGGTGCGCTTCGTCCCTTTGAACATGAGATGTTCGAAGAGATGCGCGAAGCCCGAGCGTCCCGGCGGATCGTCTTTGCCGCCGACGCGGTATGCGATGTTGACGGCGGCCGTCGCGGAGCGGTGATCCTCGAGCGTGATCGCTCGTAAACCGTTGGGCAGCACGCGCTCGCGAAAGGGCAGAGGATCGAGATGCAGGCGCTCGGCCGTGGGGGTGCTGGGCACCTCGAGCGGATGCGCCCTCCGACTTCGCAACGCCTTGGCGCTTAGCTCTTGACATCGAACATATGTTCGATTATTCTGGGCCTCCCATGGCTAGCTCAGCAGCCTTTGCTGCCCTCCGGGACGCCCTGGACAGCCGATACCGTTCGGCGTCCGCAGGGGCGTTCGAGCTAGCCGGTGGGTCCATGCTCGAGACCGGCCTGCTTCATTTTCCGAAGGGGGCGATCTCGACGCTTGAGGGCGCGGCCAGCTCCGGCCGCAGCGCACTCGCCGCGAGGGTCCTGGCGGATGCGACTGCTGATGGCGGAGCTGGTGCGCTCGTCGAGTGGCACGCGGATCCGAACGGCTTTTTCTTTCCGCCGTCGCTCGAGACGGCCGGAGTCGCGCTCGAGCGGCTCGTGATCGTACGCGCGGGCGGGGCCGCTCGACGTCATACGCGCCGCCGATATTCTGCTGCGCTCGGGCGCGTTCAACGTCATCGTCATTCCGGCTGTCGCATCGCGCGCGGCTGCTTGGTCGCGACTCGCAAATCTCGCCCATCGTGCCGGTGCGGTACTGCTCGCCGTCGGCACGCAAGCCTGCGATGAGCTACGCTATTTTGCATCGTTGCGCGTCGAGTGCACGCTCGGAAGCATCGATTGGATCGGCGCACCCGGACCGTTTCGCAAACTCTGCGGGTACGACGTGTGCACGCAGATCTGCAAAAACAAGAGCTGCTGAGGTAGCAACGCGAAGCGTTGCGAAGTCGAACGCGCGCCCGGGTCGGATGATTCTGTGCGTTCGCGTGGCGGCGCGAAGTCGAAGCGCGATGGGAAGCGATCCTCGACGCGCTTGATGCCGTCTCACCGCTCATCGAAGACGGCGGGACGGCGGCGTTCTGCGAAATGCGCGGTATCGCCGGCGATCCGATTCGCTGGCTGCACACGGTAACGCACGTCCTGACGCCGTTCGAGATTCCGTTCGCGCTCGGCATCGGGCCGAATCGTTTCGTCGCAAGCGTTGCCGCGCGCGGCAAACGCACCTGCGCGCGCGGTGAAGAGGCGGAATTCGTCGCGCCGATGCCGCTCGATGTTTTGCCGATCGATCCGCACACGTGCGAACGTTTGCGCATGCTCGGCGTGCGCACGCTGGGTGAGCTGGCTGCGCTTCCGCACGGGCCGTTCGTGCGTCGCTTTGGCCCAGAGTCCGCACGTTGGCACGCGCTCGCACGCGGCATCGACGACGTTCCATTGATCCCTCGACCGCGCCGCATGATGATCGAACGCACGCTCTTCGGCGAAGGCAGCGCCGCCAGCGAAGAAGCGTTGCTCTTTGCACTGCGCTCGCTCGTTGCGCGCATCGTCGACGATCTGGTTGTGCTCGGGCAGCGTGCGGCCGAGCTCGTATTGGGTTTGCAATGCGAAGACGGTCAGCTCCACGAGATCCAGATTCGTATCGCGCATCCGACCGCTCGCGAAGGACTGCTCTTCGATTTGACGCGCGCCCATCTCGAAGGCGTACGTCTTCAGGCGCCGGTCGAAGGTTTGCGGCTGCGCATCGAGCGCATGGAATCCGGCGGAACGCCGCTCAGCCTGTTCAGCACGCAAGATCCGGATGCCGAAGCCGTCGAGCTTGCGCTCGCGCGCATCGAAGCTGCGCTCGGCGAAGGCGCCGTGCTGCGCGCGTTCTCCGTCGATGGCTACCGTCCGGAGAAACGCGTCGTTTACGAACGTTTTTCAGCCAACATGATGACCGAGCGCCACGCCAAGCGCAGAGCCGCCCAAGCCAACGATGCAGCTGCGTATCTTCGAGCCGCGCGCGATCGATTTGGTCATGCAAGCCGGCGTGCCGCGCTTTGCCGGAACACCGCCGCAAACGATCGTCGATTACGCGGGGCCATGGCGGACGGTTGAAGATTGGTGGTCGAACACGCCGCTGACACGCGATGACTACGACATCATGCTCGACGACGGGACGCTCTATCGCATCGCCCATCGCGAGCAAGGCTGGTACTTACTCGGCGTCTACGATTGAGCTACGACATGTACGGCGCGTCGATCGCAACCGGACGCAATGCCGCATCGAACTGCGCCATCACGCTCGGATCGACGCGAAGCCCCGCTGCCTTCACATTCTCATCGACGTGCGAAGGTTTGGTAGCGCCGACGATCACCGCTGAGATCTCGCTGCGGCGCAAACACCACGCAAGTGCAAGCTGGCCAACGGTCACGCCGGCGCCTTCGGCGATTGCTTTCGCACGCTGCACCGCATCGAGCACCGGCTGCGTGAAGTAATCCTCCATCATTCCGGCTGCAGGCCCGGCTGCGCGCGAACCCTCGGGCAACGCTTTCACCGAAGTGTACTTTCCGGTGAGAATCCCTTGCGCGAGCGGCGACCACACGACGTTGCCAAGACCGTACTCCGTACACACCGGTAGGACGCTGCGCTCGATGCGCCGCCAGAGCGCGCTGTATTGCGGTTGATTGCTGACCGGTTCAGCCCATCCCATCGCGCGGCACAAACGAACCGCAGCGCCGATTTGATCCGCATTCCATTCGGAGACGCCCCAATACAGAATCTTCCCGGCGCGAACCAGATCGTTCATCGCCGCGCACGTCTCCTCGAGCGGCGCCGTCACGTCATATCGGTGGCATTGATACAAATCAATGTAATCGACGCCCAGGCGCCGCAGCGAGAGATGCGCTTGCTCCATGATGTGCTTGCGCGACAGGCCGCGATCGTTCGGACCGTCGCCCATCGGGAAATAAACTTTCGTCGCAAGGACGATGCTGTCGCGTCGGAATCCTGCGATCCCGCGGCCGACGATTTCTTCAGCGACTCCGCGCGCATAGACGTTCGCAGTGTCGAAAAACGTAACGCCGAGGTCGTATGCGCGCTGTATGCAAGCGCGTGCGCCGTCTTCTTCAACGCTCCCGCCGTACGTCAACCACGAGCCGAGTCCGACGGCCGAAACCTTCGTACCCCAACGGCCAATATTTCGATATTCCATTACAATGCTTCTTCTACGGCGTGCAGAAGGGAAGCCCCGCCGATGACCACCTTTAGCGAAACGCCGCGGATGATCTTACGGTCGTGGACGCGCGATGACATGGAACCGTGGGCCCGTCTGAACGCCGACCCCAAAGTGATGGAGTTCTTCTTACGCACCTACGATCGCGACGAATCGGTCGCGGCCGCGCAGCTGATGCAAGTCGAGCTTGAGCACGACGGCTACGGCTGGTTCGTCGCGGAAGTGAAGGATCGTTTTCCGTTCGCGGGTGTCATCGCGCTGCAAGACGTTCCGTTTGACGCGCCGTTCACACCGGCATTTGAGATCGGCTGGCGCTTCTTGCCCGAAGCCTGGGGAAACGGCTACGCGACCGAGGGGGCGCGAGCCGCGCTCGATTTGCCTTCGATAAACTCGGCCGCGACGAAATCGTCGCGATGACCGCAAAGATCAACGTACGCTCGCAACGCGTTATGGAGCGTCTCGGGATGACATACGATCCAAACGACGATTTTGAGCATCCGAAGATTCCCGAGGGACATCCCTTGCGGCCGCACGTGCTCTACCGCGTCACGCACGAGTGATTCGCCGGCTCGGTCCGTCCGACGAAAAGGTACTGCAGCCGTTTCTTGCCGAGCGATTGCAGAGCTCGTTCATCTTGGTCGCAAATCTCGCAGCCGACGGATTCGCCTACGAAGGCAAGCCGTATCAGGGCATCTACGTCGGCGCCTTCGATGGCGACACGCTGGCCGGCGTCGCTGCGCACTATTGGAACGACAATCTGATTTTTCAAGCCCCGCGTTACGCCGCGGAACTCGGCGCAGCTGCACTGCATGAGACTGCACGACCGTGCGCGGGTCTCGTCGGTCCGTGGGACCAGATCAGTGCAGCGCGCGCGGCGCTTGGATTTGCTGAGCGCCCGACGCGCTTCAACAGTAAGGAGATTCTCTACGGAGTCGAGCTCGCGCGTCTACGGACACCCGAAGGGCTGGTTTCCGGTAAGGTGCATTGCCGGCGCGCACGCCCCGAAGATCTTGTGGTCCTCACGCAATTCGCCGCGGCCGAAACTACCGAGAATTTCGGAGATCCCGATACTCCCGAGCGCGATGCAAAACTTCGCGACGGACTCGAACGCGATATGGCGGAGGGCATGCTGTTCGTTCTCGAGGCTGACGGAAGCGTCGCCGCAAAATCTTCGTTTCACGGAATCGCGAATAGCGCGGTTCAAATCGGCGGCGTCTACACGCCGCCCGAGCTTCGCGGACGCGGGTACGCGCGTAGCGTCGTAGCCGGCTCACTCATGATGGCACGCGATGCCGGCGAGACCAAAGCGTTCCTCTTCACGGGTGAAACAAATGCCGCAGCGCAGCGCGCGTACGAAGCGCTCGGCTTCCGGCCGATCGGCGACTACGGGATCATTCTTTTTCGCTAACCGAAGTGTTTGAAGCCGCCTAGTTCGATGACGTAGCTGCGGTGCACGGGCGCATAACGTACGCTGTACCGCGTTGGATAGTATCCGGGATAGCTGTACTTCGACGGCGTCGGGATGCGAAACGAAGCGTTCGGGTGCGATCGTAGGAAAGCGCGTGTGATCATCGGTTCGAGAAAGATCAAACGGCCGTTGTAGTAGCCGTAGATGAACGTTGCGGTGAAACGTTGGCCATGAAACTCGGGCGATGCCGGGTTGATCGCATGCACGCCCATCTGATCCTCGACGCTCATCCGGCACAACCTGATAGCCGGGCGGAACGATCGTTGCGTTGGTGACGCGTGCCGCGGGATCTTTCTCTTGCTTCGGAAACGCGACCGCAAGCTGATGCTTGCGATCGATCATGTAGAAATGAAAATCGAAATGCGGAACGGTGTAGATGCCTGGCGGAATATGGCCGTGCGGGTTCCAGTCGACCGTAACGTGGTCGATACCGGTGTTCGGCCCGGGCGGCATCGGAACCAGATAGTCCCACCCGCTACCGTCCTTCTTTTCGTTCGCCGGCAACCCGCTCAGCGCGGCTTCATCGAGCACGAGCGAGAGCGATGTCGGTATGTTGTTGGAATCGGTCAGAAGCACCAAGTGCGCCGTCCCGTTCCCGAGCGGCGTTATAGGACCGCTATACGAGTTCGCATTCGCGGTGCCCATGCAGAGCAACGCGGTCAGCACTACAAGAGAGATCCGTCTCATACGTGTCACGCTTTCTTATTCTTCACCGTCGAAGTAATCAAGAGGTTCCGAACGGATCTGCGTTCGCTTCGGCAGGGATACACTCCACTTTTTACTATCGGGAAAATACCAAAACTCACCATAAGGGTTGTCCGCCACGACGTACACGAGCAAGTCCTCACTGCCGTCGTTTATGAGCTGATGCGCTTCGCCGGGCGGAAAGATGAATGCATCGCCGGCTTCGACCGGCGTGTTGCCGCTCTCGTCGCGCACGGTTCCCCGGCCCGAGATGACGTGGTAGAACTCCCATTGCGCGCTATGCATATGGTAGCTGTAAGGCGTCTGGCCCGGTTCGACGCGCAAGATCTCGACGTCGAACGGATGACGCTTCATGACGTCGGTCGACTTCGGATCGCGCCCGAGCTCCTCCGAGATCTCCTTGCCGGCGCCTTTGAAACGCCCTTTGGGTGACTCCCACTTGATCTCGTCGATGTCGCGAACGTTGACTTTGCGCATTTTTGCCTCCAGGATGTTTGCGTGAACTACGAGGTCATACAAGTCGATGCATTCGCCTCGAAGCCGCTTGAGGGCAATCCTTGCGCGGTCCTTCCCGATGCGCGCGGCTTGGACGATGCGCTGATGCAGCGAATCGCGCGCGAGATGAATCTTTCCGAGACCGCGTACGTCTTTCCGGGCGAGCGTACCGATTTTCGCGTGCGTTACTTCACGCCGTACTCCGAGATTCCGATGGCAGGGCATCCGACGGTCGCGACCGTGCACACGCTGTGCGAGCTTGGCATCATCGGCGCAGATCGTGCGAGCGTCACGCTCGAGATGCCGGCCGGGATCATTCCGGTACGGATCGAGCGCGAGCATCCCAAGACGCGTTACGTGATGCGCCAGCTCGCACCGAAGTTTTTGCGGAAGTATCCGCGGGAACTCCTCGCGCAAGCGCTCGATCTGGGCGAAGACGATTTTCTGGACGATCATCCCTTGCCGCAAACCGTCTCGACCGGTACGCCGCAGCTGATGATCGCGCTGCGCGACGCTGCCGCGCTGGCTCGGGCGCGGCCCGACGTGCGCAAGCTCTTTAGCGACGTTGACGGCAAAGATTACTTCAGCGTCCATGTCTTCGCTCGCGAAGACAAAGACGGCGTCAAGCTGGTCTCGCGGCACTTCGCCGATTTTGGCGGCATCGTCGAGGATCCGTTCACCGGCTCGGCGAGCGGCGGGATGGCCGCATATTGCGCACATTACGGCCTGATCGAGGAGCGCAGCTATATGATCGCGCAAGGCGATCATGTCGGACGCCCGGGACGCGGGTACATTCGCGTCATCGGCGAGGGCGATGCAATCGAAGCCGTCGAGGTCGGCGGCGAAGCGGTCACGGTTTTACGCGGAACGCTCAGCTTGTGAGGTGGATATGAAGATTGGATTCATTGGTCTGGGAACGATGGGCCTGGGCATGGCGCAGTGTTTGCTGGCCGCCGGCCACGACGTCGTTGGTTACAATCGTACCGCCTCGCGCGGCGAACCGCTGAAAGCGAAAGGTGGCTCGCTTGCCGCGACGCCGCACGAAGCAGCCGCGGGCGCCGACGTGGTGATCACGATGCTCAGCGACGATCCGGCTGTCGAGGGAGTATTGCTCGGCGAACACGGCATGATGAAAGCTGCCAAGAAGGGCGCGCTGTTCATCGATTCGAGCACGGTCACGCCCGGGCTGTCGCGACGCTGCGCGCAAGAAGCCAAGCAAAACGGTTTGCGTTTCCTCGATGCACCGGTCACGGGTAGCCGCAACGAAGCCGCAAACGGCAAGCTCGTCTTCATCGTCGGCGGCGAGAAAAGCGATTACGATGCAGCCTGCGCCGCTCTTCGATGTAATGGGGCAAGCGCGTTTCTACTTCGGACCGTCCGGTTCGGGCGCGACTGTCAAGCTGTGCAACAACGCGATCGGGGCGACGCTCACGGCCGCGATGGCCGAGAGTGCGACGCTCGTGAAAGCCACGGGCGTCGATCAAAAGGCCGCGCTTGATTTTCTGAGCGAGCATGGAGCGTTCGCGAGCCGGCTCTCGCGCACGAAACTGCCGAAGATGTTCAGCGGCGATTACTCGCCGAATTTCCAGCTCAAGCTGATGGCAAAGGACCTGCGCTACTTCATCGCACTTGCACGCGAATTCCATCGTATGACGCCGGCGATCGCAACGGTCAGCGGCGTGCTCAACGATGCGCAAGCGGAGTACGGCGACGAAGATATCGCCGCCGTACACGCCTATTACCTAGAGTCGGATAAAGTCGCGACTTAAACTCCGCAGCGTTCGCCCGCGATCATGGTTGAAACGCTGGTGGCGGCCTCATGCAATGCTTGCGCGGCGGGAGCACCTCCGAGCGAGCGTTGCAGTGCACCAAAGAGTGCTTGCTGCGCTTGCAGACCCTTGGTTCCCGGGAACGAGGTCCACGGCACGACATACTTGGTTTGATCGATCGCAACGCGCTCGATCGGATTTGTTTGCAAGAAGTCGCCTAGGACTTCGGGCGTGTGCACGTTGACCGGGATGTAGCCCGTGCCTTTGGTCCAGATTGCAAAACCGGTCGGCGATTCGAGATACTCGATGAACTTGAGCGCCGCCAGCCGCTTGTCCGGATCTTGCGAGAAGACCATCAGCACGTTGCCGCCCGCCGGCAAACGCAGCGGTTTGCTTCCGAAGCGCGGAAACTCCGTCGCGCGCAGATCGAACTTCACGCCTTCTTGGAGCGTCTGACGTTTTGCGATCGTCGTGATAAACGTGGCGACCTGTCCTTGACGAAACGCCTGCTCGCCCTGATTCCAGAGCACGTTCATTGCCAAGCCTTGCTTGACGAGATCCGACCACATTTGAATCGCCTGCACGCCCTCAGGTGAATCGAATCCCGGCACCGCGCCTTTCGACGTGCACTGCAGCATGCGTCCACCATTTGATTCGATCATCGCCTGCGTGCTCCAGTTGTCGTCCAGCACCTGAACGTAGATGCCGGGCTTACCGGTCGCAGCTTTGATCTTCTTTGCAGCGGCGATCCACTCGTCCCACGTTTGCGGCGGTTTGGCCGGATCGAGGCCGGATTGCTTGAGCATGTCGCCGTTGTAGAACGTCACGATGTTCGAGATCGCGTACGGCATCCCGACGAGCTTGCCGTCGCGGCGTCCGAGCGCGAGCGCAGACGGTGCCGCGTTGCGAATCATGCCGCGGTTGTGCTCTTGATCCATCAGATCTTGCACCGAGACGTACGGGAAATTCTTGGAAGCGTAATCGACGTAGAGATAACCGATTTGCGCGACGTCAGGCGGATTGCTTGCGGCAATGCGCGTCTGCAAATTCTCGAGAAGCCCTGTGTACGTGTTGGGCTGAAAACGTTCGATGACTTTGATTCCGGGATTCAACGCTTGAAAGCGATCGACTAACTCTTTTACCGCCGGTCCACCGAAAATCGCCGTGTTGACGTGCCAATATTCGATCGTTACGGTTTTCGTTTGCGCAACGACCACGCTTCCGGTGCTCGTAAGCAGCGTGAGTGCACCCAACAATGCGACGACGAGACGCATCACAACAAACCTCTTCCATTAAGAATAGTTAATCTGAGTCGGCGTGGGCGCAAACCACGTTCCGATTCGCGCAGCTATATCTTTCTGGAAGAGAGACCTTGACGTATCGAACATATGTTCGATACCATGACCGCCCATGTCCTCGCTGGTGGGCTACGCCGAGCTGCATGCCTGGTCGAACTTCACCTTCCTCGAGGGGGGATCGCACCCCGAGGAGATGGCCGAGCGTGCGCGCGCCCTCGGGTTGGCCGGCCTGGCCCTGACCGACCGCGACGGGGTCTACGGCGCGGTGCGCTTTGCGAAGCACGCCGAGATCGCTCGGAATCCCCGCGATCTGCGGCGCCGAGCTGACACTCGAAGACGGAGCGCGTCTCGTGCTCTTGGCCGAGAACGAACGCGGTTACGCCAATCTCGCGCACGCGATCTCGACCGCGCAGCTGCGCGGCCGCAAACGTGACGCGCGCTTGCGTCTGAGTGATCTCGACGGCAAGACGGATGGGCTCATCGCGCTTTCCGGCGGCCCGCACGGACTGTGCGAACGCGCGCTGCAAGCCGGTGACGAACGCAGTGCGCTCGAGATCGGCGCGCGTTTGCGCGATCTCTTTCCGGGCGCGTTCTATTGCGAGCTGCAGCATCATCTGCGTCCCGAAGATGGCGACGCTTGCGCAAGGGATGATTCGCATCGCCGAGCAGCTGGGCGTTCCGTACGTCGCGACCAACGGCGTCGCGTACGCGACCAAAGAGGATGCGCTGCTCGCCGACGTGCTTGTGTGCATCAAGCACAAAAAAGTATTGCAGACGGCCGGGACGCTGCTGCGTCCAAATCACGAACACTATCTGAAAAGCCCGGCTCAAATGGCGCATCTTTTCGCAGCCTTTCCGCGCGCGATTACGACCACGCTCGAAATCGCCGAACGCTGCCGCTTCCGGCTTACGAAGCTGGCCGGACAATTTCCGCACTTTCCCGTTCCGCCCGAAGAAGGCACGCGGCACAACTATTTGCGCACGCTCGTCTTTCGCGGCGCAGCCGTCACGCTACGGAATGCCGCTCGCATCTGAAAGTCGAACGCCAGCTCGAGTACGAGCTCGGCATGATCGCGCGCATGGATCTGGCCGGTTACTTCTTGATCGTGTGGGACATCGTGCGCGCGGCGGAAGAGCTCGCGTGTTCTGTGCCAAGGCCGCGGTTCGGCTGCAAACTCCGCGGTCTGCTACGCGCTCGGCATCACTGCCGTCGATCCGGTCGGCGATGGAATTGCTCTTCGAGCGCTTTCTCTCCGAAGAACGCGGTGAAATTCCGGACATCGACATCGACTTCGCACATCAAGACCGCGAGAAAGTCATTCAGTACGTCTACGAGCGCTACGGACGCGAACATGCGGCGATGACTGCCGAAGTGATCACCTATCACGAGCGCTCGGCGATACGCGATATCGGTAAAGCGCTGGGACTCACGTTGGATCAAGTCGAGAACGTCGCGCGTGAATACGACGCGCAAGAGGCGCTCGACGGCGCGACCTCGATCCTCGATCCGGAGATCCAAGCGCTCATGAACACATTCTGCCGGCGCATCGACGGCTTTCCGCGCCATATGGGGATTCATTCGGGCGGAATGGTGATCACGCGCGATCCGCTGGTCTGCGTCGCGCCGGTCGAGTGGGCGACGATGCGCGACCGCACGATCGTGCAGTGGGACAAGGACGATCTGCAAGATCTCGGCCTGATCAAGATCGATCTGCTCGGGCTCGGGATGCTTTCGCTTTTACGCGAAGCGTTCACGCATTTCCAGAGCGTCTATCCCCAGCGCCCACCGCTTTCGCTCGCGACGATTCCCGCCGACGACACAGCAACCTACGAGATGCTGCAACGCGCCGACTCGATCGGCGTCTTTCAAGTCGAATCGCGCGCGCAGCAATCGATGCTCCCGCGGCTGAAACCAAAACGTTTTTACGATATCGTCATTCAGGTCGCGATCATCCGCCCGGGACCGATTCAAGGCGACATGATCCATCCGTTCTTGCGACGCCGCAGCGGCATGGAATCCGTCACCTATCCGCATCCGAAGCTCAAACCGATCTTGGAACGCACGCTCGGCGTTCCGCTCTTTCAAGAGCAAGGGATGCGCATGGCGATTGAAGCCGCGGGCTTTACGCCAGGACAAGCCGATCAATTACGCCGCGCTATGGGGCACAAACGCTCGCACCAGCGCATGGCCGAGATTTATCCGAAGCTGGTCGGCGGCATGGTCGGAAACGGCATCGACAAAGAGGCTGCCGAGCAGCTCTTCCACATGCTCGAAGGCTTTGCCGATTACGGTTTCCCCGAATCGCATGCTGCCAGCTTCGCGCTCCTGGCGTACGCATCGGCGTACTGAAATGTCACGAGCCTGCGATCTTTCTCGTCGCGATCCTCAACGTGCAGCCGATGGGATTCTATTCGACCGAAGTCCTCGTCAACGACGCGCGCCGTCACGGTGTCATCGTCGAAGCCGGTCGAAGTGAACGCTAGCCGCTGGTGGAGCTTCGTCGAGCCCGACGGTTCGGTGCGACTTGGTTTTCATATCGTGCGCGGTTTGGGTGAAGGACAGAAACAAGCGCTGGAGGCGGCACTTGCCGGCGGTTCGTTCGACGACATCGTCGAGTTCGCACGCCGCACGAAACTCTCGCGCGAAGTGCTCGAGAATCTGGCCGCGTCCGGCGCATTCGCACCGTGGTTCCGTGCGCGGCGCGAAGCGATGTGGGCGCTGCGGGGTCTGGACGAACGGGAAGCGCGCGGCGAGCTTGGGCGCGGAATGGAAGTCGTCGAGCCGCAGCCGCACTTACGCGAGCTCGCGCCGCTCGAGCGCACGCGTTTCGATATCTATTCACTCGGGCTCACAACCGGCCCGCAACCGATCGCGCACTTTCGTACCGCACTCGATCGCGCCGGCGTTCTGGCTGCAGACCGTTTGGAAGCGATGCCGAACAATCTCGTCTGCAAAGTCAGCGGCATGGTGATCACGCGGCAACGTCCGGGAACCGCCAAGGGCTTCGTTTTTCTCACCCTCGAGGACGAGACGGGACTCGTCAATGTGATCGTACGTCCCGATGTTTTCGAGCGCTATCGCCGCCCGATCAAGCTTTCACAGGCATTGATCGTCGAGGGAAAGCTGCAAAAAGAATCCGGCTGCATCGATCTACTTGCGCGCCGTTTCTGGCCGCTCGATACCGAGGGCACGACCGACAAGGTGCGCGCCCGCAACTTCCACTAGCGTTTATGAAAACGTAAGGCCGGGAAGGCAGAAAACGTGTACGCCGGACTTCGTTACGTCAATGACGCGCATCCGGGCATTAGCCGGCGCCGGTGCGGCCGCCACTTCGCGTATTTCTATCCCGACGGCAAAGCCGTCAGAGACAAGAGCGAGCTGGGGCGCATCAAAGCGCTCGCGATTCCGCCTGCGTATAAAGACGTGTGGGTTTGCCCCATTTCGAACGGTCACATTCAAGCCACGGCGCGCGACGCACGCGGACGCAAGCAATACCGCTATCATAAGCGCTGGCGCGAGGTGCGCGACGAGGCGAAGTTCCACCGCATGGCCGCCTTCGGTGCAGCACTCCCGAAGATTCGCAAAGCCGTTGCGCGCGATTTACGCGCCAAGGGCCTCACGCGCGAAAAAATCCTCGCCGTCGCGGTGACGTTTCTGGAACGAACCGCGATCCGCGTCGGCAACGAAGAATACCGGCGCAGCAACGGTTCGTTTGGATTGACGACGCTACGCGCGCGGCACGTCCGCGTCCGCGGCTCGACGATTCAAGTCAAATTCCGCGGTAAGACCGGCAAAGAACAAACGGTCGCCCTCGACGATGCGCGGCTTGCGAAGATCATACGGCGTTGTCGCGATCTCCCCGGGCAAGAGCTGTTCACGTATCAGGACGACGACGGGACGGCCCACGCGATCACGTCGGAAGACGTGAACGCGTACATTCGTGAGATTTCAGGCGACGATTTCTCGGCGAAAGATTTTCGCACGTGGGCCGGGACGCTCGAGTGCATCCGGAATCTTGCAAAACCGGCCGAAGACGCCGCTGAAGCGAAACACAACGTGCAGGAAGCACTCGCGTGCGTCGCCGCGCGTCTCGGCAACACGGCCGCAGTCTGCCGTAAAGCCTACGTCCATCCCGCCGTGCTCGACGTCTACAGCCGCTATCTGCGCTTGCCGTCCACACCGCGCAGCGAGGGTGCCGTGCTAAAACTGATTACGTTGTGCGAGAAGGCGCTCGATACGAAAACGCAGTTTAAAGCGTCGCTTAAGCTTTATGCAACCACTTGAAGGCGTGCTGCGCGTTCCCGGTCCGAATCGTGTACGAGATCCACAGCATCGCCATTGCCTCTAAATAGCGCGCCGCTTCGATCGGCCCGGCATCGACGACGTTCCAGCCGAACGACTCGGCAATCTGTTCGACGATGTTCTTGGCTTTGTCGTCGTTGCCCGCAACGAACATCGTCGGCGGACCATTGGGAAATTTGGGATCGACGAAGAGCGCATGCCCGACCGTATTGAACGATTTTACGACGCTGACGCCGGGCAGCCAGCGCTGCACCGATTCACCGGCCGAATCGTTTCCGGAAACCGCGAGCGTGGGGGCCTTCCCTTGCTCGAACTTCAGGGGATTGGTGAGGTCGATCAGCACCTTGCCGGCAAAATTCGCTGCGCCGGCTAGGTCGATCGCTTCTTTTGCATTGGTGAACGCGGTGGCAAGCACGAGCAGCTCCCCCGTGCGCGCCGTTTCCTCGAACGTCGCGGCGTGCAGCTTGTCCGGATGCTCGTGCACGAAATCCGCCAGCTTCTCCGGATCGCGCGACGCGATCGTAACCATATGTCCGCGGGAGACAAATCCACGCGCTATCGCTTTGCCGACGTCGCCGCTGCCCAGAATTCCAACGCGCATGCTCCGGCGCTTTGGCGTGGGATATAACTACGCCTTTGTGGAAAACATTCAAGCGTGAGACCGCTCGTGGGCGTCCTCATCCTGGGCCTTATCGGCGCTACGCCGGCGCCGTATTCGTCGTCTGTCAGCGCGCTCAATGCACGCCTGCGCGTCATGCTGCAAGACGTTGCGCACCACAACGAACAGACGGAAGTTTCGGTTCGGCCCGATGCGAGCGGATTACGAACGATCGTTCGCGTGACGGTTCATCCCTACATGCGTTCGCAGCTGCGCAACGATCTGACGAAAAGCGTCAACGAGTACATCGACATCCATCAAGGCGACTGCCGCACGAACACCGCGATGTACGGAACGAACTCGTATTCGCTGAGCCCAATTCGGAACGGCGTTTCCGAGACAAACCTCGACGTTCCGATCTCGACGCTGCTCGGGCACGGAAACGTCGTGACGACGCACTACGGAAACGGTGCGGTCATCAACTGCGGCCGTTTGTAAGCCGCGCGAGCACGAAGTTTGCGATTACGTCGCCCAGCCGGCGGTAGCGCGTGGCCAGCCATGCGTGCTGCGCGGGACACGTGAGTTCACCCATCTCGAGCACGAGCGTGTTCGGATTTGGATCGACGGTTCGGTATCCGTAATAGTGCGCGAGCCCCTCGGTGAAATTGTCCGGCATGAACCGGAACGGAAAGATGCGTGAATAGGCCGCGCGCCATGCACGCGCCGCTGTCGCGCTGCCGCGCGGATATCCGATCGAGGCACCGCTCGTGCAGGCCGGATCCGCGCCATCAAGATGAATGAAGATAGCGGCGCGCACGCGATAGTGCTCGCGATAGTCGGCCGGAACGCGAACGACTCGCAAACCGGCAGCGCGCAATCGACGCGCCGCTTCGTCGGCAATGATTGGGGTGTTTTCGCGTTCCCCTACCGCGCCAAGATTGCACGCGCGTTTCGGGAACAACGCGCAGCTCGCCGGACGGCCCTGATGCCCGGCTTGAATCAGGACATCCGCGGTTTGTAATGTCGGGGTCGCGGTTACAAGGAGAATAGCCAAAAGAGGGGTCATGAAACACCTACTATGAGCAATATTCGCTTCGCTGCGACCACAATCGTCGCCGCATTCTTCGCAACTGCCCTACCGGTCCTCGCTCAGATTGCGCCGGGTGATACCGGTGCCGGAGTCGAGCGCGGGGTTCAGCAATTAGATCAATCCGGACAAGTTGGAACGGTTACGCTTTTCAACGGAGGTTCGAGCACGCGCGTCGTTCTCAACATCCACGGCGAACCGGCCGGCCGCGTCGAGGCCGCACACATCCATCGCGGCAAAGGCTGCGGACCCGGACAAATCGATCCGAAGCCGGTCTATCCACTCAATAACGTCGTAGGCGGACACAGCGCGACATCGGTCAGCGCGACGGAAGACAAACTTCTGTCCGGTAACTACGTCGTCATCATTCACGCCGGTCCGATGCCGGCTGAAGCGCCCGGTATGATGGGACACATGAGCTCGATGGGCTCGATGAAGGGCATGATGATGAGTAAGGCCTCGGAAAAATACATGGCCTGCGGGTATCTCTACCGCTCGTAAATTTCACCGAATTCGCCCCAACGCGCGCGGCCGCCATTTTGACGGCCGCGCTTTTTGGTGCCAGCCACATGGCACCCACCGGGCGCAGCCTGGACCCATGACGCTGGTTTGGGGGCTCATTTTTCTCATCGTCGGCTTGGCGATCGGCGCCGTGGCCGCGTGGATCACGACACGCGCTGAGGTTCGGGTAGCACGCGAGGAACTCTCAGCCGAACGCGCCGAGCGACGCACCGAGGCGACCGCCGGCATCGGCCGGATCGCAGACGATCTCTCGACACACCTCGAGATCGTCAAGAAGCAGATCGGGGATCTCGAAAAGCAGCGCGCCGCCGGCGAAGCTTCATTAAAGACGACGCTCGAGGGTCTACACAGTAGCGATCAAGAGCTGCGTACTGCACTCGTCGCCGCGACCAGCGAGACGGCGCGTCTGACGACGGCGCTGCGCGACAATAAGGTGCGCGGGCGCTGGGGCGAGCTTTCGCTGCGACGCATCGTCGAGCTCTCGGGAATGGTCGAGCATTGCGATTTCAGCGAGCAGAAGACCGTCGACGGAAAGCGTCCCGATGCGATTGTGCATCTGCCCGACAGCATGACGATTCCGATCGACGCGAAGGCGCCGCTCGACGATTACTACAAGGCGCTCGAAGCAACCGATCCGGCTGAGACGAAGCGGCTGCTCGAGGCTAACGCCAGTGCGCTCCGGGCGAAGGTGCGCGAGGTCGCACGCCGCGATTACTCCGCCTCCAGCGACGCACGCTTCACGATCGTCTTCATTCCGCTCGAATCAGTGCTGTCTGCGGCGCTCTCCGTCGATCCGTCGATTTTGGAAGACGCACTTCGTGAAGGCGTCCACATCGCGAGTCCGATGACGCTCATTGCAACGCTGCGTGCATTCGCATACGGCTGGTCGCTGCACAAGCAGCAACGCAACGCTGAAGACATACTCACGCACAGCCGCAAGCTCGTCGAACGGCTCGGCACCTTCGGGCGTACCTTCGCACAAGTCGGCAACGCACTGGAGATGACGGTCAAACGCTGGAACGAAGCGGTCGGCTCGTTCGATGGACGACTCTCCGTGACAGCGCGCGAGATCGCCCAACTCTCAGGAGAGACGATCGATCAGACGGAGCCGAAACCGGTCGAGAGCGCGGTGCGCCCGGTCGTGAAGATCGAGACGCTCGAGCTGTTCACGGAAAACGGTGCGGCTCACGCCATCGAGGCGTAACCTACATCGACTTCTTTTGAAGCTTTTCTAACGCCGCCAGCGTGTTCGCAACGTGCTGGCTCGGATCAAGCGAGCTATATTCGTAGACGATCTTGTCGTCGGGCGAGATCACGTAGGAAACGCGATTCGCGTACAGATTCTCTTTGAAGTTGATCGTCGAGTCGTAGCTCTTCGCGATCGTTAGATCGGCATCCGAGGCCACTGCAAATTTGCTGCGGCACTCGCTCGTCCCAAATTCTTTGAGCTTCGCGATGTCGTCTTTGGAGACGCCGATGACGGTTGCACCGAGCGCTTTGTACTTGTCGATCGCGTCGGCAAAATCGTGCGCTTCCTGCGTGCAGCCCTTCGTGAAGGCTGCCGGATAGAAGTACAGCACGACGGGTCCTTTCTTGAGCGCGTCGGCCAAGCTGAAGGTGAAGACTTTCTCGCCGAGCGTCGCTTGTGTGGTGAACATTGGTGCCTGCACGCCAGGCGAAAGCTCTGCGCGGGCGGGGCGGTGCATTATGGCGAGAATGCCCAGCACCGCAAACGCGATGATGATGATGACTGCAATGCGCCGTGCCATGTGTACTCCTCTCACAACCCGATGTGACGTGCGATCACGAGTCGCTGCACTTCATTCGTTCCTTCGCCGATTTCATTGATCTTTTGGTCCCGGTAGAATCGCGAAACGGGATATTCCTCCATAAAACCGTAGCCGCCGTGGATTTGTACGGCCTCGTTGACGACGCGACGCGACATTTCCCCAGAATAGAGTTTCGCGAGGCTGGCCGTCAGCTCGAAATCGCGGCCATTGTCTTTTTCCCAGGCTGCGCGCATCACCATCAGCTTGCCGTGTTCGATCTCGGTGAGCATGTCGGCGAGTTTGAATTGGATCGCCTGAAACTTAGAGATCGGCTTTCCAAACTGGTGACGCTCGCGTGCGTACTTCAGCGCTTCGTCGTAGGCGCCGATTGCGAGTCCGACGGAAAGCGCGGCAATCGAGATGCGGCCGCCGTCTAAAATTGTCAAAAATTGCTGAAAGCCTTTACCACGCTCACCGAGCAAGTTTGCTTCGGGAACTTTTGCGTCAACGAAAGACAACTCGCGCGTGTCGGACGCACGCCAGCCCATCTTCCGGTACTTCTTGGAGCGCGTGAAGCCCGGCGTGTCTTGCGGGACGATGATGTTGCTGATCTCGGACTTGCCGTCGCTCCCCCCGGTCACGGCCGTGATCGTGGTGCCGCCGGTTATGTCGGTCCCAGAATTGGTGATGAAGGCCTTGGTCCCGTTGATCTTCCAGGAACCATTCTCAAGAACGGCCCGGGTCTGGCTCGCGCCGGCGTCGCTTCCGGCGCCCGGCTCCGTCAATCCGAAACCCCAGAGCATCTTGCCCTGGGCCATCGGAATGAGATAGCGCTGCTTCTGCTCTTCGGTTCCAAAGAGGTAGATCGGCGTGGCGCCCAGGGAGACGTGCGCCGCGAGCGTGATCGCGGTCGACGCGTCGACGCGCGCCAACTCCATGATCGCGAGCGCGTAGGCGACCGTGTCGGCGCCCGAGCCTCCGTACTTCTCGGGGAACGGCAGTCCCAAGAGCCCCAGCTCTGCCATCTTGCGCACGAGATCGTACGGGAACTCTTCGTTGCGATCCATCTCTTCGGCGCGCGGCGCGACCTCTTCGCGCGCAAAATCACGGCATAGCGCTTGGATTGCTTTCTGTTCTTCCGTTAGGTCGAAATCCATCAGCCGGAGGTATCTGCCCCGGCGGACCCAAAATCATTCTGCAATGGCGCTTGTATCCAGGAACTGCGCCTCCGACGCGTGCGCGGTTATCAACCCGCAGCGGCTCTGTTTGTAACGGCGGACCGAAATTGATTCGACTTCGCGGCGTTAGCCTCGTGTATCCGAACGGTGTCCGCGCACTGGACAACGTGAACCTGGAAATCGAAAAGGGCAGCTTCGTTTTTCTCATCGGCTCGTCGGGAATGGGAAAGTCGAGCATCCTTCGTCTTATGTACCGCGAACGTACGCCGACGGACGGTGAAGTCACCGTCGACGGAATTCGCGTCGACACGATGAAGCGCTCGAAGATTCCATATCTGCGCCGGAACGTTGGCGTCGTTTTCCAAGACTTCAAGCTGCTAGCCGACAAGACGGTTTGGGAGAACGTCGCGTTCGCGTTGCGCGTGACCGGCGCGCGGTCGAAAGACGTCATGCGTCAAGTACCGCGCAGCCTCGAGCTGGTTGGTCTCTCGCACAAGAGCCGGATGTTCCCACACGAGCTGGCCGGCGGCGAACAACAGCGTACTGCGATCGCGCGCGCGCTCGTCAACAATCCCAAGATTCTGCTCTGCGACGAGCCGACCGGAAACCTGGATCCGGCGACGACGAGCGAGATCATGGAATTGCTGCTGCGCATCAATCTCAAAGGCACGACGATCGTCGTTGCCACGCACAATCAAGGCGTCGTCGACCGGATGCGCCGCAGAGTCGTCCGGATCGAGAACGGCCGAATCGTCAGCGACGAAGAGCGGGGTTATTATTTCCTTGGATTGGGGCAGACTTCAGTTCTTTCTGGGTGAGGTTCTCTCGAACTTCAATCGCAGCAAAGGAATGCAGATCACTGCGATCGCGACGGTTGCCGTCACGATTTTCATGTTGGGCGCATTCCTCTACACGCGTGAGACGCTAAGCAAGCTCTCTTCAGGAATGCTGAGCCGGATCGAGATTTCGGTCTATCTCGCAGATCGCGTCGATGACAAGGAAGGCCGCGCGATCTCGGAAGTAATCGGCGCCGATCCACGCGTCTCCGCGGTTACCTATGTTCCAAAAGCCGAAGGCCTGCGCCAATTGCAGGACCGCTTACGCGGGCAGATCGACACGTCGCTTTTGACGTCGAATCCCTTGCCAAACGCGATTCGCGTGCGCGTGAAGAATCCGGACTCTGTTCCGGGCGTCGCGCAAAGCATTCAGAAGATGCGCGACATCGCGAACGTGGAGTACGACCAAGCCACGGTCGCAAAAGTCTTGCGTTTGACGGAGACGATCGCCAAGCTCGGCATGATCATGATCGTCGTGCTGATCTTCGCCGCCGCCGTCATCATTTCGAATACGATTCGTCTGACCGTCTTCGCGCGGCGTCGCGAAATCGCGATCATGCAGCTGGTCGGCGCGACCAACCTCTACATTCGGGCGCCGTTCATGGCTGAAGGCTTCATCTCAGGGACGCTCGGAGCGCTCGTTGCGATCGCCGTCTTGGCGATCTTGCAGGCGGAGCTGCTTCCGAAGATGATGGTCACGCTTTCGTTCATTCCGTTCTCGACGGCGCACGTCGACGAGCTGCGCTTGATGTTCGAGCTACTCGCAGCGGGCGCGATCGTCGGCGTGATCGGCGCCTGGGTGTCGGTCAGCCGCTACTTGCGCGTCTGATGAACCTGCGACCCTATCTCGCGCTAGCATGCGCGCTCGCGTTTGCCCTCACGCCGCTTGCGAGCAACGCGGCGCATTCGAACGTCGATGCCAAGATCAAGCAGCAACGTGAGAAACAGCAAGCGATCAACCAGCAGCTGCAAGCGAAGCGCGGCGAGCTTGACAACGCTCGCTCGCACTATCTTTCTGCCACGCAACAGCTGCAAGAAACCAACCACAACATCACCGTTGCGAACAATCAGCTCTCGACGCTACAAGCTCAGATGCATTCGAACCAGCAGCGCCTCGCATGGAATCAAGTTCAGCTCAATGCCGCGCAAGCAACCATGCAGCGTCACACCGATGCACTCAACCGTCGACTGATCGACGCGTATGAGCACGGCCAGCTCAGCTACCTCACCGTATTGTTCAGTGCGACGTCGTTTTCGGATTTCGTCGAGCGCTGGGATGACATTCGGTTGCTCGTCAGCGCAAATCAGAAAGCGCTGCGCGAGCGCAAAGCTGCCGAAGCCAAAGTCGCCTTTGTCGAACGTGCACTCGTCGGCACGCGCGAGCAACTCGCACAGAATCAAGCCGCCCTTGCGCAAACGCAAAATCAACTAACGGGGCTTGCCCAAGAGCGCATGCAGCTCGTGGCTGCCGCGGATGCGCAAAAACGTCAGGTCGCTCAAGAGGTGACGCAGCTCGAGGATATCTCCGAACAAACCGAGCTTGAGGTCGAAGCACTGATCCGTGAGAAGCAGGCCGAAGAAGCCGCACGGCAGCAGGCCGCTCGCCGGGCCGCTCTGCTCTCGGGTCAACAGCCACCGCCGCTGATCGGCGCACCCGGAGCGCTGTCGTGGCCGGTCTCCGGCCGGATCAGCTCCCCCTTCGGGATGCGCACCAATCCCGTCAGCGGCCGGTTCCTGATGCACACCGGCATCGACATTGCGGCCGAAATGGGGACCACGATCATCGCGCCCGCGGACGGCAAAGTAATCTCGGCCGGCTGGAACGACGGCGGGTACGGCAACATGATCATTCTGGATAACGGCGGCCCGATGTCGACGGTCTTTGCGCATCTCTCGCAGATTTTCGTGGCCGCGGACCAAGAGGTGAAGCGCGGGCAAGCGATCGGCGCCGTCGGCTCGACCGGCGAATCAACCGGGCCCCATCTCCACTTCGAAGTCCGCATCGACGGCAAGCCCGTCGACCCAATGTCATATCTGCACTAAGCCTGGGCCCAGAGAACTGCGGTAAGAGTGAAATCCGGGTAGGGTTGTCTAAAGACTAAGACCCCGCTCGCCGCTCCCTTCCTAGAGGATCAAGGACTAAGGTGTCGCTTCGAATCCGCGCTATCATCGCGGGATTGGTAATTCTCGTCGCCACGTTTGGTGCCGCGGCGTACGTATCGAATGCGCAAGCGCGCGCCGGGATGACGGTCGCCCTCGGCGAGCCGACTTTTATGCTCGGCAACTTCGATTCGCTCGGCATCATCGATCAAACGTACACGCGCGTCGAGGACGTCTTTTATCGCCCGGTCAATTTGCAGACGCTGCTCAATGGCAGCCGCTCGGGGATGAACGCTTATCTCAAAGCGCGCAAAGAGCCGTTCACCGCGCCGGTCCTGACCACCACCGGCTCGCGCTCGGGTGACGCGGCGCTCGTACGCAAGGAAGTCGTCGAGCTCGCAGCGCGCGATACGAAGTTAAGTCAAGACGATCTGAGCCGCGCGGCAATTGCGGGAATGCTGAACGGGCTCGATGATCCGTACACTGTCTACCTGACGTCGCGCCAGATGAGCGCGCTCAACGAGGAATTACAAGGCGGCGACTTCGGCGGCATCGGCGTCTACATCGTCCAGGATCCACGCACCCACGATACGCTCATCTCGCCGATCCCGGACAATCCGGCGATCGCAGCCGGCGTCAAGCCCGGCGATATCGTTCTCGCCGTCGATGGCATCAACGCGCACAATCAACCGCTTGACACGATCGAGCACCGCATCCGCGGACAAGTCGGAACGCGCGTCACGCTGCTGTTGCAGAATCCCAAGGATCACGCGAAGCGCTCGGTCGCAATCACACGTGCGCGTGTGCACGTTCCCTCCGCGGTCGCAAAGATCGACCACGGTATCGATTACATTCGTCTGGCCGATTTCGGAACGACCTCATATGATGAAGTTCGTAAAGCGCTGCTGGACGGACGCGCGCACGAGGCGAAGGGCTACGTCCTCGACCTTCGCGCCAACGGCGGCGGCCTGCTCGACGCGGCGGTCCAGATCTCGAGCCTCTTCATTCAAAGCGGGACGATCGTCGCGACGATCGATCGCGAAGGCGATCGCGATGCGCGTTCGGCACTCGGCGTCTCGGTTGCCGCAGCGCCGCTCGTCATACTCGTCGATAAATACACTGCCAGCGCCGCCGAGATCACGGCCGGGGCGGTTCAGGATTATCGCGTCGGTACGATCGTCGGCACAAAGACGTTCGGTAAGGGCGTCGTGCAGAGCATCTACAATCTGCCCGACCATTCGGCATTGAAGATCACGACCGCGCGCTATACGACGCCGCTCGGCCGCGACATCAATAAGAAGGGCATCACGCCCGACATCGTCGTCCAGGATCCCACCACGCGGGGACTTCCCGATCTACGCAAGTTCGGAACCGCAAACGATCGCGTCTATGCGGAAGCTCGCGCTCTCATCGCCAAACAGGATTCAAAATGAAGACCGCTGCCGCACGCGTTCTGACTATTCTGACCGCGGTTGCGGTTTTTGTCCTCACGCAATTTTCACCGCCGCCGTTCGCCGCGACGCCCACGACCGGCTTGACGCCGGTTCAGTTGTACGAGCTGCGGATGAGCTATCTGCGTCTTTCCGAAGATTTCTATCAGAAGATCGACGACCAGGCGCTGCTCGACGGAGCATATCAGAAGCTTTCCGACGAGCTCGAGCATCAGGGGATCTCGCGCGCGTCGTTCCACAAGCCGCACGCCGCAAACAACGACCGTTCCGATCGTAACGCATTCGTCGACGAAGCGGAAACTGCGTATGCGCTGGCCGGCGCGAAACTTTCCGGGACGCAGATCACATACGACGCGATCTCCGGACTCTTCGGTGCCGTCAAAGATCGCTATACGGTATTTCTGAACCCGAAAGAGTACGCGGCGATGGAGCAAGGCCTCACCGGCGGCGACGGGTTCGGCGGTGTCGGACTCGTGATCGGGCTCGAAACGACCGGCGCAAAGCGTGCAACTGTCGAGTGGGTCGCACAAGGCGGTCCCGCCGACCGCGCGGGGGTTCAATCCGGCGATGTAATCGCGACGGTCAACGGAACCGCGACCGACGGGATGCCGATCAAATCGATCTCGACAATGTTGCGCGGCGATCCGGGAACCGTCGTGCGTTTGGGCATCGAACGCAACGGTGAATCGCTCGGCGATCCGCTTTCCATCACGCGTCGCGAAATTCACACGCCCTCGGTGTTCGCGAAGATGCTCTCCAATAAAGTCGCGTTCATCGCCATTACGATCTTCGGACAAACGACGGCCGACGAGCTCGGCGATGCGCTCTCGAAATTCGAAAAAGCCGGTGCGCAAGCGTACGTCCTCGATCTGCGCGACAACGGCGGCGGATATCTGGACTCGGCCATCGACGTCAGTTCGAAGTTTATCTCGACGGGTCCGATCGTGAAAGTTACCGAGCGCGCGGGTAACTACAAGCAGTATGACGCGGACAACGACGCGATCAGTCCCAAGCCGTTGGTTGTTCTGGTGAACGGTAATACCGCCTCAGCTTCTGAGATCACCTCAGGCGCGATTCAGGATCGCGGGGTCGGAACGTTGATCGGGACTCGCACGTTTGGTAAAGGCGTTGTCCAGTCGATCTACCCGCTTCCGGACGGATCAGCCATCAAGATCACGACTGCGCGTTACTATACGCCGCGCGGACGCGATATCAACACCGTCGGCATTCAGCCGGACATCGTCGCCGAGGAGAACACGTCGCCGATTCCGGGCGATCCGAGCAAGGATGCGCAACTTCAAACCGCGCTTACGTTTCTTTCGCAGAAAGTCGCGCGTAACGCTTCACGATAAGAATTAGAGGTCCCGGTTCCCATGTTTCGTCGCTTCGCCATCCCCGCGCTCGCAGTCGCTCTCGCATCTCTGAACGCTCCCTTCACCGCAAGCGCAGCCCCCGGGCTCACCGCGCTGCAGCGTGACGAGCTGAGCTACAGCTACCGCCAGCTTGTCAATCAGTATTATAAAGATGTGGATGCGCAGCACGCGCTCGACGTCGCGCGCGGTCACATCGTCGCGCTGCTGCAACATGACGGTATCAAGAAACCGGTGTTGCCCGCGCTGCATGCGACGAACAATCCGGCCAGCGATGAACGCAACCTGACCAGTACGCTCAACATCGCCGTCACGAAGTATGGATCGAAAGCATCGGCGCGCGACATGACGTACGCCGCGATTGCGGGTCTGCTCAGCTCGACGGGCGATCGCTACACCACGTTCCTGAGCCCCAAAGAATACGCCGAGCTCAATGCCGGTTTGGATGCGCAGGCATTCGGCGGCGTCGGCCTATCGATCGGAATCGACGATGCGACCAAACAGCTCAAAGTCGAATCGGTTATCGAAGGTGGACCGGCCGAAAAGGTTGGGATTCAGTCCGACGACACAGTCGTAACGATCGACGGGAAGCCCACCAAGGGCAAAAGTCTGGATGACGATTCGAAGATGCTCCGCGGAAAGCCGGGCACCGTCGTACAGCTGATGATCGTCCGCGACAGTAAACCGTTGCCGGCAATAACGGTGACGCGTGCGGAGATCAAGCCGCCGAGCGTAACCGCGAAGCTTCTCGCCGGCGATATTGGCTATGCGCGACTCGCCGTGTTCGGTTCGACGACCGCCGACGAGCTCGGTGCGGCCCTCAAGAAGCTCAACGCCCAAGGCGCGAAAGCGTACGTCCTCGATTTGCGCGACAACGGCGGCGGCTATCTCAATGCGGCGATCGACGTAAGCTCAAAATTCATCTCGACCGGCCCGATCGTTTCGGTTGCGGAGCGCTCAGGATCGACACGTGAATACGATGCCGACGACGTTGCGACCGCGCCCAAACCACTCGTCGTGCTCGTCAACAAATACACGGCGTCCGCTTCCGAGATTACCTCGGGTGCGATTCAAGACGACGGCGTCGGCACGCTGATCGGTACGAAGACCTTCGGTAAGGGTGTCGTGCAAACGATCTTCCCGCTCCCCGACGGCGCAGCCGTGAAGATCACAACCGCACGTTATCTCACGCCGTCAGGCCGCGATATCAATCATCTCGGTATTACGCCCAACGTGTTCGTCGCGGAGGCCAAGAACGCAAGGCTCGGCGATCCGACCAACGACACGCAGCTGAGCACGGCCATCTCGGTGCTGCACCAAAAGCTCGCCGACAACTCGAACAGCTAAGTCCAGCCGCCGAAGGCGGTCCAACCTCCGTCAACCAGCAGCGTCGTTGCGTTAATATACGACGCTGCCGGTGAGGCGAGGAATCCGACTGCATTTGCGACTTCTTCCAGCGTTGCGAGCCGTCCGACTGGGCTGCGTTTCTCAATGTCGGATTTGTTGAAGCGTCCGGAACGCATCGCTTCCTCGACGAGCGCAGTCGCAACGTAGCCCGGATTCACGGAAACGACGCGAACTCCGCGGCGCCCCCACTCAATACCGAGCGTGCGCGTGATGCCGTCGACGCCGTGTTTGCTCGCGGCGTACGCGAGCCGTCCGGGAAGACTGATGTGCGAGAGCATCGAGGAGACGTTGACGATCACGCCTTCGCCGCGCTCGAGCATGATGCGTCCGGCAGCTTGCGCGCACAGGAACGGGCCGGTGAGATTGATGCCGATGATCCGTTGCCAATCCTCGTATGCCAAGTCTTCGGACGGTTTGACGACGATCTGACCGGCGTTGTTGACGAGAATGTCGAGCCTGCCGTGTTCCTTGAGCACGCGTTCGAAGACGCGCCCCACACCCTCCGGCGTTGAGACGTCGCCGCCGGCGGCCGTTGCAGCGATGCTTTCCTGGCCGAGCGTCTCCGCAGTTTTGTGCGCGCGCTCGTCGCTGCGCGAATTGACGACGACCTTCGCGCCGAGCGCTCCGAGGCGGCGCGCAATGGCAAGCCCGATTCCTGTGCTCGATCCGGTTACGAGCGCGATCTTGCCGTCGAGACGGCTAGGATCCATGCTTTTTGAGCTCGATGCGCGCGATTGCGCGCCGGTGGACTTCGTCGGGTCCATCGAAGATGCGCAGCGCGCGAGCGTGAGCGTATGCGCGCGCCAGAAAAAAGTCTTGCGACACGCCGGCGCCGCCGTGGGCTTGAATCGCGCGATCCAACACGGCAGTCAGCATCTTGGGCGCGACGACCTTGATCATCGCGATTTCGGCTTGCGCAGCCTTGTTGCCGGCTGTGTCCATCATCTCCGCTGCTTTGAGCGTCAAGAGCCTCGCTTGATCGATCTCGATACGCGAATCGGCAATCCATTCGCGAATCACACCATGCTCAGCAAGCTTCTGACCGAACGTCGAGCGCGCTTTCACACGCACGCACATTGCTTCCAACGCGCGCTCCGCCATTCCGATCGCGCGCATGCAATGGTGAATGCGCCCGGGACCCAGACGCCCTTGCGCGATCTCGAAGCCACGGCCTTCGCCGAGCAACACATTGCTCGTGGGAACGCGAACATTTGTGAAGCTCACTTCGGCGTGTCCGTGCGGCGCATCATCGTAGCCGAAAACGGACAGCGAGCGCTGCACTTTGACGCCCGGCGCGTCGAGCGGTACGAGGACCATCGACTGCTGCAGATGCGTCTCGGCGTTCGGATCCGTTTTGCCCATGAAGATCAACAGCTTGCAGCGCGGATCGGCGGCCCCTGACGTCCACCACTTGCGGCCGTTGATCACGTAATCGTCGCCGTCGCGTTCGATCCGTGATTTGATGTTGGTCGCGTCCGATGAAGCAACGTCGGGTTCGGTCATCGCAATGGCGGATCGAATCTCGCCGCGCAGCAACGGCTCGAGCCAGCGTTTCTTTTGCTCGGCGTTGCCGTACCGGACAAGCGTCTCCATGTTTCCGGTGTCGGGAGCCGAGCAATTGAAAACCTCGGGACCGATAAACGAACGGCCCATGATCTCGCACAGCGGCGCGTATTCCGCGTTTGTGAGGCCGGCGCCGTACTCGCTTTCCGGCAGGAACAGATTCCACAAACCGGCCTTGCGCGCTTTGGCCTTCATCTCGTCCATGACGGGCGGGATTTCCCAACGCGATTTTGCGCGGTCGAGATCGGCTTCGAATTGCGCTTCGCCCGGGTAGACGACATCGTCCATGAACTTTTTGAGCGTCACGCGCAGGTCGGTCGGCGGTGCGATCATCTTAGTGGCCTAGGTACGATTTGCGCACGCGATCATCCCTCGCCAGGACGTCACTGGGGCCTTCGGCTGCGACGCGTCCCGTTTCGAGGACGTAGACGTACGACGCGGTCGCAAATGCCATAGCGGCATTTTGTTCCGCCAGCAAGATCGTGACGTTTTCTTCGCGATTGATCGTGCGCAAGAGTGCGAAGATATCCTCGACGATACGCGGCGCCAGACCGAGCGAGGGTTCGTCGAGCAGCATCAGCTTCGGCTTGAGCATCAGAGCACGCGCGATCGCAAGCATTTGCTGCTCGCCGCCGCTCAGCGTTCCGGCTTGCTGCTTGGTGCGCTCCTCGATCCACGGAAAATACGAAACGACGCGCGCGTAGCGTTCCTTGGCGCGCGCGGTATCGAGCAAATATGCGCCGAGCGCCAGATTTTCGCGGACCGAAAGCTCGGAAAGCGTCCCGCGCCCCTCTGGGACGTGCGCGATTCCGAGGCGCACGATATCTTCCGTTTGGCGTGCTTCGATCGCGGCGCCGTCGAAGGCGATCGATCCGGAGCGCTTGACCATGCCCGTGACCGCACGCAAGCAGGTTGTCTTCCCCGCGCCGTTTGCCCCAAGGAGCGCGACGATCGCGCCCGGCTCGACGGTAAACGAAACGTCGCGAAGTGCCTCGATCTCACCATAGCTGGCGCGAAGGTTGCGAACTTCAAGCAGAGTTTGCGTTGCGATCACCTCAGCAACCACCGCCCAAGTACGCCTCTATGACCTCGCGATTGCTTGCGATCGCGGCCGGGTTGCCGTCGGCGAGCTTCTTGCCCGAGCACAAGACGATGATCCGGTCGCAGATCCCCATCACGAGCTGCATCTGGTGCTCGACCATCAGGATCGTCGTGTTGAAATCCCGGCGAACCCGTTTGATCGTCTCACCGAGAACTTCGATCTCTTCGAATCCAAAACCGGCCGCGGGTTCGTCGAGCAGTAAGAGCTGCGGCTTCGCAGCAAGCGCGCGCGCTAATTCGACGTTCTTGCGCGCACCGAAGGATAGGCTCCTCACCGGACGGTTCGCCATGTCACCTAAGCCGACGTAGTCGAGCATCTCGCGCGCTTCGCGTGCGCCCCCGCGCGCCCCGACTTGTACATTGTCGAGCACGCTCATCGAACCGAACAGTTCTATATTCTGAAACGTGCGCGCGATGCCGCGCTCGAGGACTTTGTGCGCAGGCACCCGCGAGATATCTTCACCGTTGAAGAAGATCGTTCCAGATGCGGGCTGGTACAAACGCGTGATGCAGTTGAAGCAGGTCGTCTTCCCGGCTCCATTGGGTCCGATCAATCCGGTAATTTGGCCCGGGGTGACGTCGAAGCTGACGTCGGCGAGCGCCGCGATGCCGCCGAAACGTATCGTCAGATTCTCCGCGGAAAGTATGCTCGCGCCGTTCACGAGCGCGCCGCCTTGATCCGCAAAAGCGCTCCGGCGATTCCAATCGGCATGAACATCATGATCGCAATCTCGGCAATGCCGTAGACGACCGAAGAAAGTGCAGGATTGACGCGCTGCGCCCAGAGCGGCAAGAACTCGATCGCAATGCCGCCGATCACCGCGCCCCACATCAGATCCAGACCTCCCATTACCGCGCCCGCAAGCAGCGTCAATGACAGGGGGATCCCGTAGACGTCCGGACTGACGTACGCGGTGACGACCGCGAGCAACGCCCCCGCGACACCGGCGTACGCGGCGCTCCATCCAAACGCCAGCGTTTTGTAGAAAACCGGATTTACACCGAACGCGATCGCGGCAATCTCACTGTCGCGAATCGCGCGCAGCGAGCGTCCGACGCGACCGTGCAGTCCGGCGTACGCGACCGCGAAGAGCACGGCTGCGATTCCCCACGTGAGGTAGTAGAACCACGTCTCGTTCGGAATGACGTGCTGCAACGCTTGCGGCGTATGGGCCGTCGGCAGCGAGATTCCCTGAACGCCGCCGGTAAGATGTTTGAAGCGTTTGAGCAACGGCGACACGGACGCCGCGAGCGCGAAGGTCGCGAGCGCAAGATACACGCTTTCCAAACGAAGCGCGACCGCACCGAGTGCAATCCCGAACAAGCCGCACACGAGTGCCGCAATCGGAATCGACAACATGTACGGGAGCCCGAGACTTTGCAACAAGACCGCTACCGTATAGCCCCCGACGCCGACGAACGCTCCGTGACCGAGCGAGATCTGGCCGCTGTTGCCTATCAAGATGACGAGGCCGAGAATCGCGATCGCATACGCGCCGACGTACGTGAACTCGAACGTTATGAACGCGGGGATCATCCACGGCAGCACGGCGACGAGCACCGCAAACGCGATAGTGATGATGAGGCGTGGATTCATACGCGCCTTTGCCGGACGTGTCCGAACAACCCGGCCGGACGAAAGAGCAAAACGATGATGATGATGCCGAAGGCGACCGGCAGGCGTAAATCACTACCGATGAACTCGACGTATGCGCCAAGTAGCGCAAGCGCGACGCCCAAGAGCAAGCCACCGACGACGGCACCGAGCGGGCTTTCGATTCCACCGAGCACCGCGGCGGCGAACGCGTACACGATGATGCCTTGCATCATGTTCGGATCGAGAAATACCACCGGTGCGATCATCACGCCGGAGATGGCGCCGACGACCGACGCGAGGCCCCAGCCGAGCGCCATCATCCAGCTGACGCGGATGCCGACCAGGCGGCTTTGCACCGGATAGAGCGAGGAAGCGCGTAACGCCAGACCGAGTTTGGTCCGGGAAAACAACAAATAGATCAACAGCAGCGTTCCAAGCGAAACGCCGATAACGCCCAGATCCTGCGCTGAGAAACCGACGCCGCCGATGTCGATCGGCGTCGACGGAAACGGACTCGGAAAGGCCTTGACGACGTAACCCCACGTCCAGCCCGCCAAGCCGTTGAATGTAATCAAGAGTCCGAGCGTGACGATCACGATCGTCAACGGCGGGGCACCTTCGACCGGACGAATGATGACGCGCTCGAGCAACACCGCGCCTACGAACGCAATAATGAGTGTTAGCAGAACCGCAAGCCAAATCGGGAGTCCGTGCTCCATGAACTGCCACGCGATGAAGGTTGTGAACATCGCCATCTCGCCTTGCGCAAAATTGATTACGTTCATCGAACGATAAATCAAGACCAAGGCCAAAGCCATGCTCGCAAAGATAGAGCCGGTGGCTAGACCGCTGACAACTTGCTGCGCCAGTTCCTGCAAGGCGGCCGTCCCCTCAGCGCGAAGATGCTTTGCCTTTTCCCTTCTGAAAACCGGAAGCGAGTTCCCTGCGATGTTGACCGCACGAACGCGACTCGATCTCACGAACGAAATCGCGGTAATCACGATCGATAGTCCGCCGGTGAACGCCCTCGGCGTCGATGTCGTCGCCGAGTTGGCCGCGCACGTCGCTTCCGTTTTGACGAACGACAATGTGGTCGCCGCCGTACTGTGCGGAGCAAACGGGATCTTCAGCGGCGGCGCCGACATCCACGGATTCGGTAAGCCGGCGCCGAGTGGTCCGACGTTACGCGATGTTCAAAGCGCAATCGATCGCGGCTCCAAAGTCTTTGTTGCGGCGCTCGAAGGGATTGCGTTCGGTGGCGGACTCGAGCTCGCGCAAGCGTGCGACTATCGCGTCGCGCACAAAGCGACGCGCGTCGGGCAACCCGAGATCAAGCTCGGACTCTTGCCGGGTGCCGGAGGAACACAGCGTCTTCCGCGCTTGATCGGACTCGACGCCGCGCTCGAGATGGACGTCACCGGCGAGCCGATCTCCGCAGAACGCGCACGTGAGCTCGGACTCATCGACGAGCTCGTCGATGGAAATGTCGTCGATGCAGCCGCTGCGTTTGCGCGCGCGCATGCTGCAGGCGGACGCCGTCGCGCGCGCGATCTCGACGTTCGCGGCGACGCAACTACGATCGAGGCGGCGCGCAAACGCGCCGAGCCCGCCGAGCGCGGCGGTCTGGCCGCACGCTACACGATCGATGCGCTCGAAGGCGCTCTCGCGCTGCCGTTCGACGACGCCCTCAAAGCGGAGCGCGCGCTGTTCGAGCGGCTGCGCGAATCCGAACAATCCAAAGCGCGCATACATGTCTTCTTCGCGGAACGCGAAGCCGCGAAGGTACCGGGTGTGCCACGCTCGAGCCTGAAAATCAAAACCGCCGCGGTGATCGGCAGCGGGACGATGGGCGGCGGAATCTCGATGGCGCTCGCCAATGGCGGCGTCGACGTCACGGTCATCGACCTCGACGAAAGGCTCGTACAGCGCGCAAAAGAGACGATCGCACGCAACTACGACACGACGTTCAAGAAAGGCCGGCTCTCGAAAGAGGAAATGGATCGGCGCCTCGGGCGATTGCACTTTGCAACCTCACTCGATCCACTCAAAGACGTCGACCTCATCATCGAAGCTGTTTTCGAAGAGATGGACGTCAAGAAAGACGTCTTTCGAAAGATCGACAAACTGGCACGGCCCGATGCGATTCTCGCGACGAATACGTCGACGCTCGACATCGACGCGATCGCGGAGGTAACCTCGCGACCGGAACGCGTCATCGGTACGCACTTCTTCAGCCCCGCCAACGTCATGAAGCTGCTCGAGATCGTGCGCGGTGCGAAAACCTCGCCGGAGCTGATCGGCGATGCGCTCGCGCTTGCCAAGCAGCTCGGAAAAGTCGGCGTCGTTTCCGGTAATTGCGACGGCTTCATCGGGAACCGGATGCTCGCGCACTATCGCCGCGAAGCCGATTTTCTACTGGAAGAAGGCGCCACGCCGCAACAGATCGATCGCGTCATCCGCGAGTTCGGCTTTCCCATGGGGCCGTTCGCGATGGTCGATCTTGCCGGTCTCGATATCAGCTGGCGCGTACGCAAACGTCGCAACGCCGAGCGCCCGGCGCTCGGACGCTATTCGAAAGTTGCGGACCGCTTGTGCGAGATGGGCCGCTTCGGACAAAAGACCGGCTCGGGTTTCTACAAGTACGAAGCCGGAAATCGCACGCCGGTTCCCGATCCCGAAGTCGAAGCGTTGATTCGCGCTACGGCACAAGAGGCCGGAATCGCACAGCGCAAAGTCACCGACGACGAAATTCTCAAGCGCTGCATCTATGCGCTCGTCAACGAAGGCTGCAACGTTCTTGCGGACGGAATCGCGATTCGCGCCGGCGACGTCGACGTCGTTTGGGTGTACGGCTACGCGTTTCCGTCGTGGCGCGGTGGTCCGCTGCGCTACGCGCAGAGCGTCGGGTTACGCGCGGTCTACGACGACATTCTCACTTTTCAGAGGTTGCACGGCGTCTACTGGACGCCGGCCCCGCTTCTCGAGAAGCTCGCCATGAGCGGCGGCACCTTTACCTAACCCGCGATCGTTATGCCGCCGTCGACGACGATCACTTGTCCCGTGACGAATGCACCCGCACGTGACGCAAGAAAGATCGCGGCGCCGGCGATATCGTCGGGTTCGCCAATGCGGCCGAGAGGATAGCGCGCGATCGCGTCTTTGTAGGTCTCCGGATTCTCCCAGAGCGCGCGCGCAAAATCGGTGCGCACGATCGAGGGCGCAATCGCGTTGACGCGCACGTTGGCGCTCCCCCATTCGACGGCAAGATTGCGCACCAGCTCGAATTCGGCGGCTTTCGAAATCCCGTAAGCGCCGAGCATCTTATTGCCCTTGAGCCCCGCGATGCTCGAAATGACGACGACTGCGCCGTCCTTGCGCTCGGCCATCTGCGGAATCACCATGTTACACAACCACAGATTGCTGCGCACGTTCGATGCCATGATCTTATCGAAGGCTGAGTCCTCGATCGTTTGCAGCGGACCGAAATGTGGATTGATCGCTGCGTTGCAGACCAGGATGTCGATCTTGCCCCATTTTGCGATGGTGCGATCGACCAGCTTCTGCAGCGCGTCGCGCTCGCCGATGTTGGCGGAAATTGCGAGTGCCGTTCCGCCCGTTTTCGTTATCGCATCGGCGACCTGAACGCACGCATCTTCTTTGCGGCTCGAGATGACGACGCTCGCGCCGAACTCCGCCATGCGCTGCGCGATCGCGAGACCAATTCCGCGTGTCGAACCGGTGATGACAGCAACACGGCCGTGTAGATCGAACAGGCTTATGGACTCTTTTTGCGAGCGCTCGTCTTCTTGGCCGGCGCCTTGCGCGTTGCGGTTGCGCGGGTGCGGCGCTTCGGCGTTTCCGTTGCTTCGCTGCCTTCCGTTACTTCTGCGTCTGCGGCTTTGCGCGTTCGGCGCTTCGGAGCGGGCAGCGCGGGGACTTCGGCCGTTGCGGATTCCCCATCGGCAGCAGCGGTGCGACGGCGACGCGCCGGGCGTGTCGTCTTCGCATCTTCTGCGGGAGCGGTCAGGCTCGGCGGGGGCGCTTCGATCGCTGGCGGATAGACGCGCTTTTCGGGGATCTGCGCAATCGCACGCGACGGTTCGCGCGGCGCGACCTCACCGGTCGCACGCGCTCCACCCTCACCGTCGACACGGAAGATGTGCCGATCCGGAACCACGCCGTTCGGCGACTGATCGCTGCCCTCAACACCGAGTTGCGGACGTCCGCCGCGGCCACGACGGCGGCGACGGCGACGACGGCGGGGTCCGCCGCCGATCTCTTCGCCATTCGGACCGATGCGCGGTGCCATCTCGGCCGCGCCCTTAGCTTCAGCGGTAGTCTCTTGCGCGGGCGCACCCTCGGGAACGTTCGTTTGCAGAATTTGATCGATCGAATGTCGTGCGCGACGACGACGGCGACGACGGCGGCGTCCGCCGGGCTGTTCTTCGCCGTTTTGTGCGGTAGGTGAAAACGACGCAGCCTCGGCAACGCCGACGACATTTGCTTCATCGGCGCGGCGTTCGAACAACTCGGCCGACGACTGCGCCGCTTTCGTTTTCTCGGCTGCGGCTTCGGTCTCGGCTTCCTCAGCGGTCGAGATGCCGATCCCGGCACTGCGCGCCGAGAGTCCGCGCTCGGCCTCTTCGGCCAATTCACGCAGCTCTTCGGCTTGCTCGGCAGCGGTGAGGGGGCGTTTGCGGCCACGTCCACCACGGCGCCGACGGCGGCGTGACGATAGTACTTCTTCGGCGAGCGGCGTGCGCAGCTCGGCGAGAATCTCGGTCTCGTCCTCGTCGATGTCGAGCACTTTGATCTTCATGCTTTGGCCAACGGCGCCCGCGGCGTTCTCGACCTCGACCAAACGTCCGTCGATGACCGCCAACCCGGAGCTCGGATTGGGAAGCCCGCCGGAGATGATGTCAACTTCGAGCTCGTCGCCGACGCGTACGGTCAGCGGAAGCTTTTTGAGCTCGCCGTTGCTGACGATCCGCATGCGGTCAGGACCCAGCGCAGTATCGACACGTATGTCGATCTTGCTGCCAAGCTCGGTTGCAAGCGCATCGAGCTCGTCTTCATACCAGTGTTCGATCTGCGCGGCAACCGTCGGCGACGAGACGACGTGTATTGGTTTGCCGTTCGCGCCGGCGTGCGTGTGATGATGTTCGCGAATTTTCCGGAAGGCATCGATCGCCACGGTCTCCGGCGACATCACCGTCCCCAGGCCGCTGCACGACGGACAGGACGAACGCAGCTGTTGTGCGAGATCGCGTCCGACGCGCTTGCGCGTGAACTCGAGCAGGCCCAGCGCCGAGAACGATTGGATCGTCGAGCGCGTGCGGTCGCGGCGTAAGCCCTTCTCGAGCATCTCGATGACTTGATTGCGACTTGTTTCGCGCCGCATGTCGATGAAATCGCAAACAATTATGCCTCCGATGTCGCGCAGGCGAACTTGACGCGCGATCTCGGAGGCAGCTTCCAGGTTCGTCTTGAGGATCGTATCCTCGAGATTGCGGCCGCCCGTGAACTTGCCGCTATTGACGTCGATGACGGTGAACGCTTCGGTCGTCTCGACAACGATCGATCCGCCGGAGGGCAGATTCACCTTGGGGCGCATCAGCTTGCTGACTTCGTCGTCGACATGATAGTCGGCGAAGAGTTTGCGTCCGCCCGTATAGGTCTCGATCCGGTCGAGATACTGCGGGCCGAGCAGCCGCATGAAGTCGCGAATCTTGTCAGATTCCTCAGCGTCGTCGACGAGCACGCGGCCGACGTCGACGGTAATGAAGTCGCGCGCTGCCTTGAAGACGAGATTCATGTCTTTGTGCAGCAGCGAGGGCGACGGGGCGCGGTTGTATTGTTCGACGATGCCGTGCCACATGCGTAGCAACACGCCGAGATCGGCGATCAGCTCGGCATCGGAGACGCCCGACGCCGCGGTGCGCACGACGGTCGCCATGCCTTCGGGACGAATGCGCTGCACGATCTTACGCAAGCGCTCGCGTTCGGTTGCGTTGTCGATCTTGCGCGAGACGCCGCTGTATTTTCCGGTCGGCATCAAGATCAAGTATCTGCCCGGCAGCGAGATATTCGTCGAGACGCGCGCGCCTTTGAGGCCGCGCGGTTCTTTGACGACTTGCACGAGCACGTCGTCGCCGCGGCTGACCTTCTCGTTGATCGTAAATCCGCTGCGGCCTTGCGTTACTTCGACGTCGCCGATGTTCAGCGGTTGCTTGTTGATATCGTCGACATAGAGAAACGCGTTACGGCCGAGGCCGATGTCGACAAAGCTGGCTCCCATTCCCGGAAGTACGTTCTGAACTTTACCTTTATAAATGGAGCCGATTATTTTTTCTTCGCGCTCGACGTAATACTCGACGAGCTTTTCATCCTCGAGGATCGCGACGCGGTTCTCCCACGGATCGCTCGAGATCAGGATATCGGTTGACAAAGGGGCCTTTCGTGGCGGAGTCGCCCCGGCGCGCGCGGACCTCTCGTACTCGAGGGTCGGCGATTACACGCGAGCGACGTCGCGCTATATATATATGTAGTTAAAAAAGTCTTTCGGCGGCGGGCTACAGTCCAGCCTCAACCGCGCGACCACACTTTCCGTAACACGCGTCGCCCCTCCTTTGCCTCGCTTGCCTTGTCCTACCCCGCACGCGCACGGCTCCCCCGGGTTCCCGAGGGCAAGGGTGGACGGCATGAGAACGTCTGTCATTCGACCTTCTTCTCAAGGGAAGCTACGTTTTGCCGTCACCACCGAAGATCGTTTGGGTCGGAGGCAAGGACACCGACCGACAAACGCTCGAGACATTGATCCAGGACTCGAAGCTCGGTGAGCTCAGCTACGCTACGCCGGCCGAGGCCAATGAGATGATCCGGACGCGCTCGATCGACGTTTTATTGGTCGACGTCGGGCAAGCCGGTGCTGATATCCAATCGCTTTTGCGGACTGCAAGCGCCAGCAACGGCACGCCCTTCCACGTTCCGGTCTTGATCACGGCACCCGGGGGCAATCCCGAACGCGTTCAGGCCTGCCTCGCGCGCGGCGCCGAAGATTTTCTGATCACACCGTTCGACGACAAGAACCCGCTGCTCGTGACGCGGCGTCTGGTGCTCGCACTTCAGCGCAAGCGCACTCCAAGCTTTACCGTCCAGTCGACCGCGAAAGATCCCGACGAAACCGCTGTGCTCCAGCTCGTCACCGACGCGTCGGCACGTTTCGTCCCCCGCGAGTTCCTCGACAATCTCGATAAGCAGACGATCGCCGACGTGAAGCTCGGCGACCACGTGCAACGCGACATGACGGTGTTCTTCACCGACATCCGCGACTTTACGGCGCTCTCCGAGCAGTTGACGCCGCAGCAGAACTTCAATTTTCTCAACTCGTATCTCAAGCACGTCACGCCGATCATCCGAAATCATCACGGCTTCATCGATAAGTATATCGGCGACGCGGTCATGGCGCTCTTTCCGAGAAACGCTAACGATGCGCTCAACGCTGCGATCGAGATTCTGAACCAAGTCAATCGCTACAACGCCGGACGCCGGCGCGCGGGCTACGTTCCAATCGAAATTGGAATCGGGATGCATCGAGGCGAGCTCATCTTGGGCACGGTCGGTGAAGGCAGCCGCATGCAAACGACGGTCATCGCCGACGCCGTCAACGTCGCATCGCGCATCGAAGGACTGACGAAGACCTTCGGTGTCGGCTTGCTTTTGAGCAAAGCCGTCGTCGACGGCGTCGATGCCGATCACAAATTCATGCTGCGGCATCTGGGAGCGGTCAAAGCCAAAGGCAAGAAGAACAGCGTCGAGATCTACGAGTGCTTCAATACCGATCCGCAAGAGCTGCGCGAGCACAAAGCGGCGACCGCCGAGCAGTTCGAGGTCGCGATGGAAGATTTCCGCAAAGGGCTATTCCTCAGCGCCGGCAAGACGTTTTCGCGCATCGCCGAGCTGAATAAAGATGATACCGTCGCGGCATACTACCGCGACCGCTGCACGCTAACAGTCGTGCGCGATCGCGGTCAAGGGCAGTGGGACGGCGCCGAATCTATCGAGGTTAAGTAGGCTCTAGGCCTTCGCGAGCGCGGCTTCGCGGTTTTTCGCGAGCCGTTCGTCGACGAGCTTGACCGTGTCGTCGAGAACCTGCAAGTGCATTCCCTTTTGCGCCGCGATCGATTGCACGAGCCGGTCGACGCGTTCGATATTCGGAGCGCCGGCGAAAAGCGCGCGTGCAGCGGATGACGGACGCGAGAGTCCGAGCGCGGCCGCCGCATACTTTTCGAACGGGACGAGATCGCTAGGTGCGGCACCGAGCGAGATGCACAACTGACAAACCCAATCGTAGACTTGCTTCGAAGCCGCTAAATCGGTGTGCACTGCATCGCGAATCGAGCGCGCTTCGTCTTTTTGCACGCAACGGTAATTGCCGGTGATCAGCATGGCCCACTTCGCAAGAGGTACGAAGATCGAATCGTGCACCTTGAGCTTCACGGGAAGCTCGAGCCGCTCGTCTCCGTAGCGCACGTTCTCGATGTCTACTTGCATGTCGCGCAGAATCTGCGGTGTGCGCGTCGGAGTCGAATCGTGCCGCCTTGAAGTTCGTCGGAAGCGTTACCTGCAGAACGTTTGGCGGCTCATCGGGTGGACGAAACGCTTGCGGATCGGGGCTGCACAGCGTGAACACCGCCGGATCGAAATTTTGCCACACGCTCGCATCGGTGTACGCAGCTTCGAGCGGTTTGTAGTCAAGACCGCGGATGCGTTTGACGTACGTCAGAGGCGGCATGTTCATGATCGACATCGTCGGAACGTGCGAGAGCGCGACCGCGTCGAGCAGCTCGCGCGCGCCCGGCGTGCGGTACTGCGGCTCTTGCATCGCGAGCGCGATCAAATCGTACTCGCTGGGCTTTACGTTGCCGGGGCCGTCGGCGACGATCTTGCCTGGGAGCGTGCGCGAATCGATCTCGACCTGCGTGTCTTTTCCTTTTATAGGAAGCCGGACGCGGACGCCATCGCGATTGATCGCTTCGACCTCCGCCGGAAGACAAACGAGCGTGACGTCATGGCCAGCGAGCGCTAGCTTCGTGCCGAGCAGTGAACCGTAGGAAGCGCCCATGATGAGCGTGCGATATTTTTTCACACGCGCCTCGTTCGCGAGTGACCTTCCCAGGCCCTTAGATGCAAATTACATCTAGGGGGAGACGAGGCAGTGATGCGTCGCCATCGCGCCCTCGCCCCAAATGTGCAGCGCGAATCCCGGTGGTTCCAGAACGATTCCGAGCGGATGCAGGCTGCGCAGCTCGAGCGCAAACTGATGCGCGGTGCTGAGCGCCGTGCAAATCGTCGTCCCGTTCCAACGCATCTCGATCGCGCGATGAATATGGCCGCAAATGATTCGCTCGATCTGCGGATTGCGCCGCACGATTGCGCCGAGCTCATCCGCGCCGCGAAATCCTAGCGCATCGAGCGCACGAATCCCGGTGCGAAACGGGGGATGGTGCATGAAAATCAATGTCGGACGATCCGGCGCGAGCGCCAGCTTCGCATCGAGCCACGCCAAGCGTTCCTCATCCATGACCCCGCCCGATTCGCCGTCGTTCATCGTGTCGAGCCCAATCAAGCGCACCGGATATTCTTCGATCGTGTATTGCAGCGGGCCGTACGCCGGCAAATAGTACTGGTCGGCAAACGCTTCGCGGAAGACTTCGCGCCGGTCGTGATTCCCGGGGATGACGTACAGCGGAATGCGCAACGGCTCCAGTAGTTCGCGCAACCGTTTGTACTCTTTGCGCTTCCCCGATTCAGTCAGATCACCGGTGGCGAGGACGAGGTCGGGCTTGGGATCGAGGCTGTTGATCCGCTCGATCGCTTTGCGCAAGCGCTTTCCGGGATTCACCATGTGGTGAAGCAACTTGCCTTTACGGCGAATATGCGTATCCGTGATCTGCGCAATGATCACGGTACGCTCATGCGCTCCTTAGCGGAGGACGGCTCGCGCCGTCACCGGCTTGCGACCGATACGCGGACGCTCCGGCTCCCCGGGTTGCTCGAAGATCAGCTTGTCGCGTTGCATCGCGATGTTGAGCAGAATCCCGATCGCGGCATAGTCGGTCAAGATGGCCGACCCTCCGTACGACATGAATGGAAGCGGAATCCCGGTAATCGGCATGATCCCAATCGTCATTCCCACGTTGACCAAAATGTGAAAGAAAATCATCGTCACGAGACCCGCCGCAAGCAAGAAACCAAACCGGTCGCGTGCCGCGTACATCGCGCGTATCCCGCACACGATAACGATACCATACAACGCAATCAGGACGAGCGCGCCGAGAAACCCAAGCTCTTCGCCCAGGACCGTGAAGATGAAATCGGTTGAGTGCTCGGGGACGAAATTCAATTGTGTCTGCGTCCCGTGATAGAGGCCTTTGCCGAATAAGCCGCCGTTGCCGACCGCGATCTTCGACTGATTGAGGCTATAGCCGGAACCTTGCGGATCGAGTTTGGGATCGAGAAAAACCAGCAGCCGCGCTTTTTGGAAGGGTTTCAGAATCTTATCGCTGCCGATGACGTACAGTGCGGCGACGACACCGGTCACCGCATAGATCAAGAAATCGAGCAGGTTCTCGACGCCGAAATATAGCTGCGCCGTAAGAATCGCAACCAGCACGAGGGTCGTTCCCAAATCCGGCTGCTTGAGAACGAGCAACGCCGGGACTGCGACCGCGACGATCGGCAGCCACAGATCTTGAATGCGCCGGTACGTCCCGCGCGCGAGCAGCGCCGCGATCGAGATCGCGATGATCAGCTTGGCCGGCTCGGAGGGTTGAAATTGAAACGGGCCGAGCGCGATCCAGCGCACGGCGCCGTGCGATATATTGCCCTTGAAGAGAATGAACGCGAGCAGGATCAGCATCACGATATAGAGCGGCAGTGCGAAACGTTGCCAGCGCCGGTAATCCATGAACGCAAAGCCTGCCATCAACCCAATGCCGCCGACGGCGTAGACGATTTGTTTTTTTGTCTCGCCGAGCGCGGCGCTGCTATGCGACGTCGCCGAATGAATGCAAACGATCCCGATCAGCGTGATCATGACGCACGCGATTCCTAGGGGCCATTCGAACGAACGATACCAGGGCCGATCCACGATCTCTCCCTACTTGAAAATCGTGGACCGGCCCTCGGTGAGCGACCAACCCGTCACGTTTCCGGCCCGCCCGATGGCGGCTTCAGCGGCGAGCGAGATGGGCGCTATTGCGCCGGAGCGGTTTGGGACGCTCCGGACGCTTTTCGCCGGCGACGTTTGCGCGGTCGCGGGCCGTAATTGTCGGTGTTGTGACCGTTGACGCTGACGGTCTCCAGCACGCTTGTCTCCTCTTTAGGAGAGCTGTCTTCACGCGGTTTGAGCGAGATAATCGGGATGTTTGCGAGCATCGCGATCCCCTCGTCTTTGTGCTCGAAGCTGACGTCGCTGTGGGCTTCGTCGACCTCGACGTAGCGTGAGATGACCTCGAAGATTTCGCGCCGCATCGACTCGATGACGTCGGGCGCGAGGGCGAGATGATCCGAGAGCAGCACCAGCCGCAAACGGTCTTTTGCAACCGAGCTAGAGCTCGGAGTTCCGAAGAACATTCGGAACCATTCAATTACCCGCTTGCGCATTAGCGACGACCTCCAAAGAGCGAACCCAATTTATCGAGAAATCCGTCCGGTTCAGCGGCTTGCGGCGCAGCCACGTCTTCCCCCGCGATGCGGGCCGCGATCGCGCGGTACGCTGCACCCGTTACGGATGCTTCATCGAGCGCAACCGGCTCGCCACGATTCGTCGAGACGATCACGTCGGGCGCATCACCGAGCACGCCGAGAAGCGGTAGACGCAAGATCGAATTCACGTCTTCGACCGAAAGCATCTTGCCTTTGCGTACGAGCGCCGGACGAATGCGATTGACGACAAGTTGCGCGTTGATGCGATTGCCGAGCAATCCGATGACGCGGTCGACGTCGCGGACCGCCGCAACTTCCGGCGTGCACACGACGATCGCTTCATCGGCTCCGGCGATTGCGTTCTTGAAACCCGTCTCGATCCCGGCCGGCGAATCGATCAAGACGTAGTCGAATTCACCACGCAGCTGTTCGACGAGACCAATCATTGCATCGGTCGCGACTTCGTCTTTTTCACGATTTTGTGCCGCCGCAAGCAAGTAAAGCGTCGGAACGCGCTTGTCGCGCACCAGCGCATCGGCGAGGGAAACCTTTCCTTCCAATACGTCGAGGACGTGATGGCGTACGCGGCTTTCCAAGCCTAAAACCAAATCGAGGTTGCGTAAACCAACGTCCGCGTCGATCAAAACGACGCGCGCACCGCGGGCCGCGAGCGCGACGCCGAGATTCGCCGTCGTCGTCGTCTTGCCGACGCCGCCCTTGCCGCTCGTGACGACGATCGTGCGTCCGCGCGTTTTCGGCTTTGTCTGTTGTTCGACAGGCGTTTGCGGCGCGTGCATCTCGAGTTGCGGAACATCGACGGGCGGTTGGCTAAAGACTCGTTGCGTTTCCATATCGCTCCTATCCCGCCCGCAGCGCTTCGAAGAGACGGCCGAAGAAGCCGCCCGTTCCGATCTGAGTGAATGGAATGATCTCGCCTTCCAGTCGGCGCGCAATCTTCGTGTAGATCGCACCAAGCCGTTGAAGCGGATCGAGCACCAGCGGCACGCCGCGATTCGTCGTGTCGATCACTTCCGGATCGTCGGGGACGATGCCGAGCAGTTCCGCCGAGAGAATGTCGCAGACATCGTCGACCGACATCATTTCACCGGTGCGTATCATCTCGGGACGCACGCGATTGACGATGAGCCGCATCGGCAAGCCGCGCTCTTGCAACTTTCCGATCACGCGATCGGCGTCGCGAATCGCGCTGACCTCCGGCATCGTAACGACGATCGCTTCGGTCGCACCGGCGATCGCGTTGCGGAATCCGTGCTCGATTCCGGCCGGTGAATCGATCAGCACGTAGTCGCACATCTCGGCGAGATTGCTGACGATTTCCGCAAACTGAATCTCGGTTACGGCCGTCTTCTCGCGCGTTTGCGCAGCGGGTAGAATTGCGAGCGACTCACCGAAACGTTTGTCGCGCACCAGCGCCTGACGCAGCTGGCAGCGGCCTTCGACGACCTCGACCAGATCGAAGACGATCCGCTTCTCGACGCCGAGCACGAGATCGAGATTCCGCAGGCCGATGTCGGCGTCGACCAAGATGACGCGCTTGCCGCGCAAGGCGAGCGCTGCGCCAAGATTTGCCGTCGTCGTCGTTTTGCCGACGCCGCCTTTGCCGCTGGTGACGACGATCCGCCGTGCTTTCATAGTTGCTCCGCTGTCGATTTGAGGTGTGGGGGTTGACCGGCCGGCGCGATCGCGATGCGATCGCCGGCTTCTGCCAAGAACGCTTCCTCGGGAACCGGCGCGCCGGTGCGCTCGGCCCCCGCCGCGATCGTCGTTGCGATCCGAAGCTGGGTCGGTTCGAGGACGAGCGCGTAGACGCGCGCGCTGCGATCGCCCTGCGCTCCCGCATGAGCGACGCCGCGCAGTGCGCCGAAGACAACGATGTCACCGCCGGCGACCAGCTCGGCACCCGGATTCACGTCGCCGACGACGACGATGTGCCCGACGTTTGCCAGCGACTGTCCGCCGCGCAGCGTGCCGCGATGGTAGAGGACCGCAGAGGCAGGTTCCGGCGGCGGCGCGGGAACCGTTCGCGGCGCGACCGCGACGAGCGCGGGCTTGATGCGGCGTTCGCCGCGCTGCCGGCGGCCGGCGAGGTCCTTGCGGGCGCCTTCGAAATCCGCGACGAGCGAACGCGCGTTGTCGGAGAGCACGACGTCGCGCGGTGGCTCGCGCTTGGGCAGCGGAGCAACGCCACCCTCGAGACCGTACGCGCCGTCCCATTCGATCCCGGCGTCGCCGAGCGTCGATGCGATCAAGTGCAGCTCGTCAGCCGAGGGCACCTCGGCGAGCACGACCGTCGCGCTCGAGCCGCGATAAAAATCCGGCGACGCGGCGAGCCGCTCGCGAAGCTCGTCGTATGCATCAGCGAAGAGCCGGCCGGAGAACACGATCTCCAGCCCGCCTGCCTTGGCGCGAATCATCCGGCGCGTTTGCCGCCGATTGTGCCAGCCGCCCTGCTCTGCTCACAGCCGGTGCACAAGAAACTCGTCTTATTCACATCGAGTCCACGGGCGCTCCACACGGCAGAACCTGATGAGGTTCCCGTCGAAGCCAACTCTTCCATCACGGCCCGCCCGGGGAAGAACGCCATGAGACGACGCGCGCTAGCCATTGCACTCATTCTGATGCTGCTGTGTGCCTACACCCCGGCACACCCGGCTTTCGCAACTTCGACCGGTGGCGAAATTCAAGCCGGCCAGCAGACGGACCGGCAGGTGCAAGACAGCTACACGGTCATCAAGGATCCGCTCGAAAACGCGTGGGTCAACGACGTCGCGAAGAGACTCTGGGCGCAAGTCGCACGCAAGGACCTCCCTTATTCGATCAAAGTACTCGACGCGGGCGACGTCAACGCGTTCACGACCGTCGGCGGCTTCATTTACATCAATGAGGGCACGCTCGATTTCGTGCAGTCCGACGACGAGCTGGCCGCCGTCATCGGGCACGAGACCGGTCACAACGAGCGCCGTCACGTCGTGATGTTCCAGAATAAAGCGACGATCGCGAACATTCTCTTTTCGATCGGGGCGCTATTCTCGCCGTGGATCTATCAGTTCGGGCAGCTCGCGGAAGCGGGATTGTTCGCCAAGTGGTCACGTCAAGACGAAAGCGAGGCGGACGCCTACGGCCTGCTGCTGATGACGCGCGCGGGCTACGATCCGTACGCGGCCGTCTCGTTCATGCAGCATCTGAATGCGACCCACGCGGAACACAACAGCATCATCGACAAGTATTTCGCGGATCACCCGGCTGCGCCGGAACGTGTGAAAGCGCTGCTCGCGAATAACGACGTCAACTTCGAGAAGCGCTCGAACGATCAGCTGCTGGTCACCGCGCTGCACAATCAGAACGAAGGCCGCTACAGCATGGCCTCGATTGAATTCGCGCAGATCCTCAAACGCGAACCGGCCAACGCGGAAGCCGAGCTCGGTATGGGTGAGATGCAGCTCGCGCTCGGTCAGAGCTCCAAGAGCGAGCAAACGCTCTCGCAAGTCGCAGCGCTCGGAAACGAACAAGCCACGCAGCTGGCGAACACGCGTTTGCTGGCGCTGCGCGAAAGCGTCAAGAAGACCGATCTGCTCAGAGCCAACCTGCAGCCGCTCAAAGATCAGTTTGCGGCGGCACAAGCCGACGAAGCGCGCGCCGTCACGCTGCTCGAAGCGCGACGCACCGGCGCTCAAGCGCAGTTCAAAGCGCTCAAGAATCGCATCGAAGCGATCGCTTACAGCTTGCCGTACGGCATCTGGCAAGTACAACCCAAGCCGCATTCGCGTCTCGAGGTCGTCATGAAGAACCTCTACGCGATGTCGCGCGCGCTCGATGCTACGCTCGACAAATCGGCCACGACCTTTGCCGATATCGGAACGCTGCAAAAGAAAAAAGAATCGGGAATGGTCAAAGACGACGCGGATATCTTCGATCAGATGGGCGCGCCGCTGAAGCTCGATCAGCCGCCGCCGCAATCGCTGGCGCTCTTTCCGAGTTATCCGAAGCTGTTCAACGATATGTCGGTGCAGAACGGCGAGTCGATTCGTGCCGCTGGATGCGGCGCGCGGCTCACTCGCGCTGCTCGACGTAGGCCTAGTAAAAGTCGATCAGTTCTTCAAGTATCTCTCGCATCTGCACGGCGACGGCATCGGTGACATCTCGGAATTCGATTTCAAGGCGCTGACGCCGACGATGAACGACGCGGTAAGCGCGCTCAACGAAGCGGCCGTGGCGGCTTCGCAATCCGAACAGCTCGTCGACATGGCGCGCGCGCAGCAAGTTCAAACGCGCATCACGTTGCTTGGGCTCGGCTTCCCAAGCGAACGCTACGAGACGTTGCGGCGTGCGCTCGCGATCCGCTTCCCTAACATGGAGCTGACGTATGACGAGATGGTGCAGAACGACCTAACGCCCGGCGAATCCGTAGCCGCGACGATCGTTGCCGCAGGCACCGATGCGACGCCGCAAAGCATCGTCAAGGAAGCGAAGGCCGAGAACCGATCGATCATCGAGGTCGCCAACGCGCGCGGCATGCGTGCAAAATCGCTCGAGATCTTCTTAGGCCTAACCTATTTGGACTACGTGGACGATCCGGCTAAAGAAGCCTCGGTCCATCCTGTATAAATCGAAACACAATCGATCGCGTACGGGTAGAGTAGCCATATGAAATCCACCGTGCTCGGGGGTGCGGACTTCTTTCGCCGCATTCGCGGCGGCATCGACGTCATGTCGATTCGCGCCGAAGCGAAACGTCCGTTCCGTATCTTCCTGTGTGGCGATCTCTCTCTCGTCGGCGAGCTGCGTTCGCTCTTGCTCTCGGGTCACGACGGCATGATTCCCGCCGATGCAGCCTCGACGCTCGAGACGGTGTTCGTCGGGCAACCGCCGGCATCGACCGAAGACACGAGAGCCGTCGTCTTCCTCGGACGTCCGGGCGATCATGAAGGCGTCGATTTCGCTCCGATGCTGGCGCTGAAGGTTCCACTCTTCAAGCTGACCGTCCATCCCGAGTTGACCGCGGCTCATCCTTTGACCGCGCCCGAGAACGGAAAGGTCGGCGAATATGCCGTGAGCGCGCTCTCGCTCTCCGAATTGCGCACCGCGTTTTTTCCGCATCTCGTGCAGGCATGCTCGGGTGCCGAAGTCGGGGTCGCTCGCCGCCTGCCGATCCTGCGCGAATTTTGCGCCGCAAAGTTGACGCGCGACTGCGCGCGGCGCTCGTTGACAATCGCGGCCGCGAGCGCGGTACTCGATCACGTTCCGCTCGCGGGGCTCGTGATCGGACCGATTGCGTCGGCCGGCGACATGTTCGCGATCACCGGATTGCAGATGGCGCTCGTGCTGCAAGTCGGCGCGTGTTACGGTCGCGATCCCGATTTGCAACGCTTGTGGGAGTTGGTTCCCGTCATTGGCGGCGGTTTCGGTTGGCGCGCGCTCTCGCGCGAGCTCTCCGGATTCATCCCCGTTGCGGGAATTGCAATCAAAGGCGCGATCGCATACGCCGGCACGATCGTCGTCGGCGAGGGAACGATGTTCTTCTACGAGCACGGACGCCAGATGAGCGCGACCGATGCCGCGCATCTCTACGAGGAAGCTAAGGATTCCGCGATGACGTTCGCGCGTGAAGTGGTCGCGCGCTTTCGCAACCGCAAGTAGCGGTCAATACACGGGCGAGGTCGGTGAACCTGGCGATGCGCTGCCGTCGTCGGGGGCAACGATCAAGCGAACCGGATACGAGGATCCGCCTTCCGGCATCGTGACGATCGTGATGCGGAACGTCGAGTGCGGCGGGACGCGATACTCGCGCAATTTCCATTTCGTGAAGGGTGCGACAGCGTGGGATTGCACCAGCGTGCGATCGATCAAATACGTCCCGGTCGCGCGTCCTCCGCGTGGGTTTTCGTAAAGCGCGATCGGCATTTGGCCTGCCGTCGGATTGACGATCGTGAGATTGATCGACTGCATGACGCCGTAGTCGCCGGCGAGCGCTTCGCCTTCACGCAGATTCGGTAGCGGGAGCTGACCGATCGGCATCTCGAGATCGTCGCCACTCGAGTCGATCGTGTACGTGTAGTCGAAATAGAATTCGGGGACACGATAGACGCCTCGCGCGTGCTTGACCTGGCTTTCGAGCAGCGTCGCCGAGTCGACGGCTCGGTCGAGCGGATCGGTTGCGTTTTGCGCCACGAGCGTTAGCGCGACCGGATCGCCGTCGAGCTCGCGCAGCTGTATGAGATTGCTGACGGACGTTTGAGGCGGCAGCGATTGATTGACGAGCGTTACGGTGCTGTTCGGCGGAACGACGACGACGTTGCCTTCATTCTGCGCCTCGCGCACCAGGAAGCGAACCGTCGAGGTGTGACCGACTTCCATTTCGTTCGGCCCCGGCCCGGCTTCACCGGTGATGAACTGCAGCGTTGCAGGTTGCGACGACGCATTCTGCGCGCGCAGCAAGATGCGGCGCGCAGGCTGATCGGCCGGATTGTAGTGGTAGTAGAGAAATCGCTGCGGTGCGCTGCGATCCAGCGTCGCGGTGAACAGCACGCCGTTCTCGTGCAATTGTTCGGGATAGTCGCTGACCATCAGACGCGAGGGCCGGATGTGGGGCAGCGCAACGTTCTCGAAGCGAACGTGCGTCGTCCCCGCGACGGAAAAATAGTCAGTGCCGTTGAGCTGCAGCGGGACGTCGACGCTCATCACGTCGCTGACGGGCAATTCGTGCGCGCCTTGCACCGAGTTCGGATCGACCGCGACCGTTGCACCCGGACGTACGATCGCGGCGCTGCTTGCTGTTTGCGCGGCGATGTTTCGGATGAAGCGCGCCGTCGCGGGATTTCCGGTAATGAGAACGTTGGCTTCGGATGCGATCGAGCCGGCGAGATAGGCGATGCGAATCGGAACGTCGTGCGTTATCCCGCGGTCGTCGCTGAGTGTTACGGTCGTCAATCCGGGAGCGACGCCTGCAATTGCGACGGTGCGCGAGGTTTGATCGATCGTGCTGATCATCGCAAGCGACGGATCGGCGATCTTCGCACCGAGCGTGCCGAAAACACCGTTGGCGCGGACCGTCGTCGTGTTGCCCGGTGAGACGGAGAGCGAGGCCGGATCCGCCGTGATCGGCACCGGCGTTGGAGTCGGTGTCGGCGTCGGCGATTCTGTTGGTGACGTCAGCGGCCCAGGCGTAGCCGGAGGGGTCTCTCCGGGGGGCGGCGTCGGCGTTGCCGTCGGCGCCGCTGGATTTATCGGTCCGCTCGGTGCGGGGACGGGAGGGTTCTGCTGCGCACGGACGATGCCGGCGGCACAGAAGCAAGAGAAGACGCCGAACGCGAGCGACGCGAACAGTACGCGCAACGAACCTTCCTATTTGTCATGCAATCTTCTCGGCGGCCGGCATCGCGGCGCGCGTCACGGCGGATGCGAGCAGCGTCTTGTAGCCGACGCTCGGGAAGAGCACCGTTACCAAGTCTTTCTCGGTGCGCTCCACCGTGCCTTGCCCGAACTTTGCATGTGAGACCGCGTCGCCGATGCGGAAGCCAGTCGTTCCGTTCGCCTGCGCAACGGTGAAGGTCGCACCCGCGCCGACCGGAGCGGTCAAACGCCGTTGTAGGGCGCGCGCGCAGTTGTCGCACGCGCCGCAATTCTCGCGTTCGAAGTCCTCGCCGAAATAGTTCAGAATGAACTTGCGGCGGCAGGATGCCGATTCCGAGTACTGCAGCATCATTGCGAGCTTGCTCTGATCGTACGCTTTCTTCGTCTCGTAGTTGTGCGAGGTCGAGGATCCGCGGGCGGTCCGTCGCGGGCGGCAACGCGTATTTTCCGCGGGCGCTGGCTAAAATGTAGCCGCTCTTCTTGAGCAGGGCTAGCACGACTTTGAGCTTGGTGAGCGGCAGCTGCGAAATCTTGCGCAGATCGGTCAGCGAAACGCCGCCGGGCTGATCGCCGAAGAGCTCGAGCGTGCCGAAGACTTTCTGCACTTCTTCGATATCCGGATACTTGCCGGTCAAGAAATAGTTTTGGACGCGCGTATCGCTCATCCGATAGAGCAAGATGCAGCGCGACGGATCTCCGTCACGGCCGGCGCGTCCGGCTTCTTGCGTGTAGGCTTCGACCGAACCCGGCAGATCGTAGTGCACGACGAAACGGATGTTGGCTTTATCGATGCCGAGACCAAAGGCGTTGGTGGCGACGACGGCGCGAATCTCTTCGGCTTGAAAGAGATTGTGCACGGAGACGCGATCGTGCTTCTGCAGCTTCGAATGATACACGGCACACGGCAAGTCGAGATGCTCGTGCAGATACGCCTGGACCTCGAGCGCGTTCTTGATCGTCGCGGTATAGATGATACCGGTCCCGCTCAAACCACTCTTGAAGAGATCGCGTAAGGTTCGCAGCTTCGCGCTTTCCGATTCGGCCCGAAAGACTTCGTAGCGCAAATTCGGACGATCGAATCCTTTGACGATGGCTTTCGTCCCGGGAATGCCGAGCTGCACGAGAATGTCGTCGCGAACGGCGGGAGTCGCAGTCGCCGTCAGCGCCAGCACCGTCGGATTGCGCAGCTCCGCGATCACGTGGCCAAGCCCGAGATACGCGGGACGAAAATCGTGGCCCCACTGACTGATGCAGTGCGCTTCATCGACCACGAAAAGAGGGACGACGAGCGATTTCAGGATGCCGACGAAGGCTTCGTCTTCGAGTTTTTCCGGCGTAACGAAGACGATCTTGATCTCGCCGCGCGCGATGCGCGCAACCGCCGCCGCTTCTTGGTCTTCCGTGAGCGTCGAATTGAGCGCGACGACCGCCGTAACGCCGCGCTCGCGCAGCATGTCGAGCTGATCTTTCATCAGCGCGATCAGCGGGCTGACGACGACGGTCGTTCCGTCGAGCAGCAGCGCCGGAAGCTGATAGCACAAGCTTTTTCCGGCGCCCGTCGCCAGGATCGCAAGGGTATCTTGACCCGCCATGACGCGGGAGATGACTTCTTCTTGGCCCGGATGAAATGTTGTGAAGCCGAACTTCTCTTGTAAGGCGGCTAGGAGATTCAACGTCTGCTCCAGTTAGGCGGTAGCAAAGAAACCCACTAGTAGAGAAAATTCCCAGGGTCGAGACAACAAACCAAGCGCGGTTTGTACCGGCGCTTGCGAATTCGTACCCACGAAGCAAGAACGCCAAACGGGTGTCCGGCCCCGGGCGAGGGGGCTTGGGAAGTCATCACAAACTCCCGCGGCGTGTCCCTTTATCGCACGTGGCGGCCCCGTACGTTCGCAGAGCTGGTTGGTCAGGACGCCGTGGTGCGCACGCTCACAACGGCGCTCGAGACGGGACGTCTCGCGCACGCCTACCTTTTCTCCGGTCCGCGCGGCTCCGGCAAGACGTCGGCTGCCAAGATCTTGGCACGCTGCATCGACTGCGAACGCGGGCCGACCGCAACGCCGGACAACACCTGCGATAATTGTCGCTCGATCCTCGACGGCACCGCGCTCGACGTGCTCGAGATCGACGCCGCGAGCAATCGCGGCATCGACGAGATTCGCGCGCTTCGCGACGCGGTGAAATTCGCGCCGACGACGATGCGGCGCAAAGTCTACATCATTGACGAAGCGCACATGATCACGCCGGCGGGCGCGAATGCGTTTCTGAAAACGCTCGAAGAGCCGCCCGAGCACGCCGTCTTTATTTTGTGCACGACTGCGCCGGAAGCACTGCCGCCGACGGTACTCTCGCGTTGTCAGCGCTACGCGTTTCGGCGCATCGCCGTCCCCGCGATGATCGCGCGCATGCGGACGATCGCGGAAGCGGAGAGCATTTCGATCGACGATGCCGCGCTCGGCGCGATCGCGTATCGCGCGGAAGGCGGTTTACGCGATGCGCTGACCATGCTCGAACAAGCCGCGGCTTTCGGAGCCGGGAACGTCGATTTGGCAGCCTTCGAAGCGGCATTCGGCTCGAGCGGCCAGCAAACGGCGCAAGAGCTGCTCGGCAATATGCTAGCCGGCGAAACCGTCCAGGCGCTGCGGACGATCGAGCGCGCAAGCGATGAAGGCTTGGACATGCAGACACTGCTCCGGGGACTAATCGCCGAGCTGCGGCATCTGCTGGTCGGGCGCATCGATCCGGATCTGCTGGATCACGATCTCTCGGCGGATGACGCGGCGCGAGCCGCCGAACGCGCCGGCGCGACGCCGCAAGCCCGCATCGTTCGCGGTTTGCGCCTAACGATGGATGCGCTCGCCGCTGCACGCCTCTCCGGCAATGCACGGCTCGAGCTCGAGACGGCCGTCCTGCGTTATATGCTGCAAGGCGAGGATCCGACGCTCGACGCGCTCGCCTCCCGCGTTGCCGCGCTCGAAGGCGGCGCACCGCCGGTTCCCGTTCCTGCGGCGAAGCCCGCACCAAAAACCGCGGCTCGCGCCGCCAAGCCGCCCGTGCCGGTCCCTGATCCGCCCCCGCCGGCGCCCGTCGAGACCAACTTGACGCTGCAAAGGCTCGAGCACCATTGGCCCACGATCATCGATCGCATCCGCGCAAAGAAGCCCTCGATCTCGGGCCATCTGGCGCGTGCCCGGCTCGTCGATTTCGACGGCGACACCCTCACGATTGCCGTCCCCGACGAGACCACCTTGAACATGCTACGCGGCGAACCGATCGAAATCGCCGGTCAGTCGCTTGCCAACGTCACGAAACGAAGCATCGCGATCAAGACGATCGTCGCCGCGAACCCCGAAAAGACAAACGAAGACGACGACGATGCAGCCGATCTGCTCGGATATGCGGTCAGGAAGTTGAGCACATGAACCAAGCCCAGATGATGCAGCAAATTCGCAAGATGCAAGAGCAGATGGCGAAGGCGCAAGAGGAGCTCGCGAATACGACCGTCACCGGAACGGCCGGCGGAGACGCCGTGACCGTCGAGATGACCGGTGAGTTCAAGACCAAGGCCGTGCACATCAAGAAAGATGCGATCGATCCCGAAGATGCCGAGACGCTCGAAGATTTGATCGTCGTCGCCGTCAACGACGCGGTTGCGAAAGTGCAAGATCTCTCCGGTAAAAAGATGGGTGCTCTGACCGGCGGCTTGCGCATTCCGGGACTGATGTAGCATCAAGAACGGCATCGTCGGACCGGTCCAAGCGCTGATCAACGAGTTCAGCAAATTGCCGACGGTCGGGCAGAAAACTGCGGCACGACTGGTCTTCCATCTACTCAATCGTCCGCGTGCCGACGCGCAAAGTCTTGCGGATGCGATCGTCGCCCTCAAAGACCGCGTGCGCTTGTGCACCAATTGCTTTGCAATCACGGAAGACGATCCGTGCTCGATTTGCGCCGATACCGAACGTGACGCGACGTTGCTGTGCGTCGTTGCGGAAGCCAAAGACGTGTACGCGCTCGAACGAACCGGCGTCTACCGGGGCCGCTACCACGTCTTGGGCGGTTTGATCTCACCGATGGACGGGATCGGTCCGGCGCAGCTGCGCGTCAAACAGCTCGTCGAGCGTGTCGGCCGGGAAGCGCCCAAAGAAGTCGTCATCGCGACCAATCCGAATGCCGAAGGCGAAGCGACTGCGATCTATCTTTCGCGGCTGCTCTCGCCGCTTGGACCCGACGTCACGCGCCTTGCCTACGGATTACCGATCGGCGGCGATCTCGATTACGCCGACGAGGTTACGCTTGCGCGCGCGGTCGAGGGTCGCCGTTCACTCGGTTAGATGATGCGGACGTCGTCGCCGCGCCGTACTTCGCCGTTACGCTCGACGTCGCAGTAGACTCCCATCTGATTGTCGCGCTCGCGGGCGACGAATCCCAGCACCTCGGGATCACCCGCACCCGTGACTTGATCGTAGGTCGTGGTGACGCAACGTCCAATCGGCCGCAGCACGCGGAGCACGACGCTGCCGAGCGCGATGCGCTTTCCGGCCAGGTCGCCTTCTTTCACGGCCAGATTACTGCGGAGGTAAAAATTCGGACGCCAGCGCAGCGGATCGAGCGGTTTTCCGAGCGCCTGTTCGACTTCTGCGATCCAGCGATCCAAAATCAACGAAACGGCGCCCGCATCGAAATACCGCTCGCCCGCGCGCACCTCGACGTCGACGCCGCGTAATTCGGCAGCGTTTCGCGCCTCGTCCGGCTCGACGATCAGATGCAGGCGATTGTCCTCTTTGCCGCGGTATGTTTTCCCCGTGCGAGCGTGCTCCGAATTGACGTAGAGCGCCGCACGCCGATCGCCTGCCAAACCATCTTCCCGAACCGCGACGATGTCGTGTTCGACGCGATGCAAGCTCTTGACCGGATACGTCCAGATGTTCGCGATCGTTCCGAGCTCGCTCAATCGTCTCTCCAGAGACCTTGTGATGGAATTCGCAGGGCGCGATTGAACTTGCTGGATGCGTTTTCCCACGCGATCGTTTCGGTGAGCTCGACGATGGTGTCGTCATCGAAGCGCGCGCGCAACCGCTCGAAAAAGGCGTCGTCGACCTCACGATCCGAGAGCGTGATCAAGTCCGCGTACTCGAGCGTAAGCCGTTCGTCGTCGTCGAACACATCCGGCATCGGATTCGCAGCGACGCCGAGCAGTTTCTCTTTACTCAAGCCCAATTTGCTGCCGACCGCAGCATTGATGTCTTGTCAAAATGCGCAGTGGTTCAGGTACGCAACGCGCCGGTTGAGCAGTGCGCGCAACGCCGGCGCGAGCAGACCCGATTGATCGATCGCGCTGAACATCCCGCGGACGGCGCGGAAGATTGTCGGACGGCGTGCATACACACGGTTGTTGATGAGCGGCGCGCCCCACAGCTTCGTTTGCGCATCGAAAACGGAGCGCGCGTATGTATCGCCGTCCTCTGGAGAAATTCCGGAGATTCGTTGGCTCATATCCACCAGAGTATCATCGCAACGCGCTTCGGTAAACGTCGGCGGTTTCGGCCGCTGCACGCTGCCATGCGAAACGCGTAATCGCGCCCAAACGAACCTCGTCCGCGCGTTGGTTCGCGTCGTCGCGTGCATCGAGGATCGCCCGTATGGCATTGCCCCAGGCTCCCGGCTCATCCGGTGAGAGCATCAGCGCATCGTCTTGGACGACCTCAATCAACGAGGATGAACGTGCCGCAATGAGCGGAATTCCGGCGCACAGCGCCTGCGCCGCGGCATAACCGAATCCTTCGTAGCGGGACGGCGCAACCGCCAGCGTCGCGGTCGCGTAGAGTTCCATGAGCTGCGGGCGTTCGAGATAGCCCGCGAACGTGACGCGATTCGCAATTCCCAAACGCTGCGCGAGGGCTTCGCATTCGGCTTGATACGGTGTCGGCGGTCCAGCGCAGACGAGCCGCACGTCAGGAACGCGCGCGAGCGCCTCGATCACGACCGCCGCGTTCTTGCGGCGCTCAACGGTTCCGACACACAATACGAGCGGTGCCGCCGGCGGACGGCGCGCGATTTTTGCAAAGTCACCATCGACGCCCGGATGCACGACCAGGACGCGCGCGGGATCCAGCGCGGCAAACGTCAGCAGCTCGTCGCGCGTGAAATGCGAGTCGACGATGACGTAACGCGCGGCACGCCAGCGTTGCGCGCTGAACGGGCCGAAATACCAGCGCGCGTAGGCTGGCGCGTGGGCTTGAACGCCGCGCAGCCACGCGACGTCGTGCACGGTGACGACGATCGGAAGCGACGCGATGAGCGGAACCGATCCGCTCGTACAGTGCAGCAGCTGCGCATGGCTCTGCAGCGCACGTAGCGGCAAGAGCACTTGATCCCAGATGACGCGCCGGTCGAAGCGCCACGGATCGTAGTGCGGTATACGCAACGGCACGGCATTGATACCGGCAGCGGGCAGCGCCTCCAGCAAGCCGCGCGTATATGCGCCGATGCCCGTCGCGGTGCCTACGGTCTGCTGCGAATCGATTGCGACGTTAAGCGCTTGCGTTCGCCTTAGAACCGAATCGCGTAGATGATGTCTTCGCGATTGATGTTCGTGTCATACGAAGGGACGACGGAGTCGGTGTACTTCATCGTGCGGAAGAAAAAGGTCAACGTGCTCGGCGTGTTCGGAATCGTATAGGTCAAGGCGCCCTGCGAGAACGTCTTCTTCTGACTGATGTTCTGCGAAAGCGACTGATAGTCGCCGGTAAACGATTGCTGATTGTACAAACCGCTTAGAACGACGCCTTTGGTAACCGGCATCGCCGCGGTTACGTTGGTGGTGACATGCCCAACGTTGATGTAGTTCGGGGACCAGTTGATTTGACTGCCTGCGACCGGATTGAGCGTCAAGGCCGCAGCAACGGAGCCGGGATCGTTGCCGCCGGTCACGGGATTAAACGGATAGTACTGAAACTGGGTCGGATCGTTGCGATACAAACGATCCCAGCCCAAACTTCCACCGAGCGCCAAGCGCTTTCCGAAAGCCGGAACGGTGAAGTTGAGGGCGGCCTCGAGCCGGTCGAAGTTTTCTTTGACGTTCGACTGATATGTGGTTCCGTATTGCATCGCCGCGACCGAGTTCGGCGTGAGTTCGCTAAGATGCGCGCCCGCAATACGCCCGGTGACCGGCAGCGAACCAATGCGGAATGGAATGTTGAGATTTCCGGTGATGCCTTGCGTGTTGGGGGTGAAGCTCGAGAACCACTGCGGACCGCTTGCGATGAACGGATTGAACATCGGCGTATCGTAGTTGAGCGTCGTGTTGGCTCCGGGACCGTATGCGGTGAACGGCGCAGCGACGGCCGAGCCCGCAAACTGCGAAAGGAACTGCTTGTTGAGCGCGACCGTGTTCGCAAAACCGTAGAATGCCGGGAAGTAGGGAAGCTTCCAATACGCAAACGTCGGCGGCGGACTTCCGTAGTAGCGGAACGGCGCGCCAGCCATATAGTTCGAGCCGATCGACTGATACTGAATCGTGGCGCTGGCTTTACCGAGTGCAAGATTCGCACCAGCGACCCATGCGTTGGCGCTGACTGGTGCAATGTTCTGATAGTCGGGCGAGTATTTGCTGTTCGAAACTTCGCCGAAGAGAATCGGTTGCGTTCCGGGGCCGGCGAGATCGATCGGGATCGGGATTTGCGCATCGACGCCGAAGACCGTATCGCTGACGAGGCCTAAACCGAAACCGGGCGCCGCAGTTTGCGCAAGACACAGCGCCGGCACGCCGTTGTTCTGCGAACATTGCAGATCGTTGACGTCGAAAATCCGGCTGAACGACGCGCCAATCTCGGCGCCCGGAAGGCCCCTGATCTTCTGGTTTACGCGCCCGCCGACGTGAAATCGCTGCGGCAGAGTATAGTTTTGCGCCGTAAGTCCCAAAAACGTGATCGAAACGGTCGATCCTGCGGGAAGCGGATTCGTGAACGTCACCGCGTTCAGCGCATCGTCGTAAATGAACGGCGGGGCCGGATTCGCACCGCCGCCGATGATTTGTCCGGAGCTGTTGTAGAGCGTCCCATCGTAGGCGGAGACGAAGACCGTTCCGATCAGTGCTTTCGTCCCGAGATAGACCATCGAGAGCGGACCCGTGCCGGCTCCGAACGTGAGCGTTTGCGTCGCGGTACCGCCCGGACCCGGATAGCCGTTTTGACTGTAGCCGGTTTGATTCGGAACGACGAGCGTCAGATACGTGTTGGCGCCGGTCGATAGACTATAGCCTTCCGGATACGTCGTCTGCGTCGTCAGCATCAAGTCGTCTTCGCGCGTAAAGTAGCCCTGAAAATCCGTCAGCCCGTTGAGCGTTCCCGAAATGCTGAAGCCGTGCTCGAAATCTTGCGGACCTTCACCAAACGCATATTGATCGGAGATGTCCGGTGCCTTGTACGTCAAGCCGGTGCGCGATGATTTGATGTCATCCTGAATCCCGTACTTGATCCACAAGTTCGAGATGTTACCGGTGCGAGCAATCGTTATGTCGACGCCGGGATCGACGCCGACTTGCGTGCCGTTGCCGGAATACGGGCTGCCGCTGCTCCCGAGCGTTCCGGTAAATTCGCTTCCCCCGGCGTCGTACGTAGTGATGCGTAGCGGAACCGAGACCGTGAGATTGTCGGTGACGTGATACACGAACGTGAAACGATCGTCGTAGCGGAATTGATCGAACGTCCCTTGCTGCGTGTAGACGGCGTTCGTGAAATCGGTCGAGACGAACGCGTTGAAAATCCCGGTACCCGCGTTGCCGCCCGATACGGTTTGTGGGAGCGTTTCGCGTTGCCGCAGCGTGACGTCGGGCTGCATGAAGCCGTGAAATTCGAGCGACTGCGCGAGTTTCGTGCGCTTATCGAGCGCATCCAATGAATCTTCGAGATTGGTGACGCGTACGCCGAGCGCATCGAGCTCGTCTTTGAACGCATCGATCAGTTTCTGCAGTTTGTCGAGATCGGCGCGCGACGCATAGCCGGTCGGCATCGTCGACTGTACTTTGGCGATGACGCGTGCGATCAAGACCGCCATCTCGTAACGCGTCAGTGGGCGATCGCCCTTGAAGCGGCCGTCCGGATAGCCTTCGATCAGGCCGTCTGCGGCCAGACTCTGAATCGCTTGATACGCCCAGTGGTTAGCGGGGACGTCCGAGAACGGGGTAGCCGATCCGCTCTGAGCCCCGAGTACGAGCGCGCCGATGGCGAAACCCGCCGCGAGAATCAGGGCACCGAGACGATTCATGGGACCGGTGCTGCTGCGGCGATGAATCGCTCCGCGATCAGGAGCGCCGCGTAATCGTCGATCGGTCTTGGCGGTAAGAGCATCCCGCGCGGAACAAAGCGCCTCCAACCTCGCGGCGGATGGTCGATGAAGTAGCGGGCGCGCGCACGCAGCGTTGTTTCGTGTTCGTCGACGACATGGATCGCGACGCCGCAGCGCGCCAACGTGGCTGCGACCGGCGCCGTGTGCGTCCCACTGCCGAGCGCAATCGCCTCGACTGGATACGCGCGCAACAGCTCGGCGACGGTTCCGGCAAGTGAGCCAGTTTCGACGATTCCAATTATCGCGGGCGGTTCACCGGGTTCGGTCAAAACGGCATAGCCGCATTTTCGCGTTCCCGGGATCGATCCCTAAGAATCACCTTGCTCCCACTTTAGCTACCGCGAGGTGAAAAGCCATGCCGGCGGTGCCGTCGTGGGCGTAAGATTCACGCGCTGCGAGCAGCGTCACACGGTAGACGCCGTTCCCGTGCAACACGGTCGATCTCGGCTTTTTGCACCGTGCCGGCCGGTACGATTTGCGGAAATTGCGTGAACGGCCCTGGCATCCCGAGCTGGATGGCTTTGAGTTGTCCGAGCGTGATCAAACGGCCGAGATCCGGAACGTTGCCGCCCAAATAGTCGAGCGCCGCGACGATCTGGTCTTTCGCAAAGATAAAGCGATCTTGCCAGGTCACGAACTCGAAGCTGATACGATCGCCGCGATAGAGATTCTCGGGAAAGACCGCGAGCACCAAGATCGAGTTGCCGGTTCGTAGATTGCGTTGAATCGCCGAATCATCGAGCTGCTGGCGCAGCTTGCTCGCAACTTCCCGATCGTTCGAGTGAAACGGCAGCGGACGCAGATTATACGGATTCTGCGTGAAGACTTGATTCGCGACGCTGACCGTGTCGTCGAAATACGCGCTCATCTCTTTGAACTGGAACGACGGCGTTTCGTTTGGATGCAGCACCAGATACCGGTATTGCAGCGGCGTGTCTTTCGGGATGACGAGCTCGCCGTTGCGCGTCTTGTTTTCGAGCGCGTCGGATTGCGCTTGCAGCTGCTGAATGCGCGTGGTCAACGAATCGATACGGAAGAACGCGTCTTGCACTTGATGTGAGAATCCGATGGCAATCCCCGTAACGCCGAGCGCGATCAGCATCCCCGTCCCGACCGCAACGATCGTCGACGTATACCGCGGCCGCAAACCGAACATCGTCAACCGCCGCCGCCCAACTTGATGTCCAACGCGATCGCCGATGTACGCAATCAATCCCGCCACGACCATGATAATTATGACGGTGACGACGCCTCTGAGAATCTCCATGCTAGCCGGCACCAAAGGACGCGCGGCGCAACAACACCATGCCGATCGCGAAGAAAAGTACGTTCGGGAACCACGCCATGATGAACGCCATGAAGTCGTTGAGCGTCCCCAGCGAATTCGAGATCGTCATCACCACGTAGTAGATGAAGACGATCGCAACCGCGAGGCCGAATCCGACGCTCGTCCCGCCGCCTCGCACCCGCCGCATGCCGAACGGAACCGCCAAGAGCGCGAAGACGAGACACGCGAACGGTCGCGCGAGCTGCGATTGATATTCGGCGACGTACTGTCCGAGCTGCGTCGAGGTCAACTGTCCGGTGCGGATCACCTGCGCGATCTCGCTGCGGCTCATCTCTTGCGGCGCCCCCTTGGCGCGCTTGAGCAAGCTCGTCGGACCTTCCCCGATATCGATAATCAACGTACGCTGCGTGCTTTCTAGAGTGGAACCGTCGGGATCAAACCGGTACGTACGCGCGCCGTCGAACGTCCATGAGGTGCTCGTTTGCGCGGTCGCCCGGTCGCCGAAGATAATGGTTTGCGGCGCACCGCTCCCATCGTACTGAATAACGGTCACGTTGAGCAACGACTGAGTCGACGCATCATAGCCCGTCGCCGCCGTTAGCTGCCGCCCGCCGCCCGGGAAGCGGTGTATAGACGGTAAGATTCGTCCCAAGCGACGGCGCATGCTTGATCGTCACCTGCAGGATCTCGGTCGCGCGGTCGTTCGCGTACGGTACGAACGTCTGCTCGATGAAAAACGTGAACACCGAAAGGACGAAACCGACCAGCAGCAGCGGCACGGCGATGCGTTCTAGCGAGAGACCACCGGCTTTCATCGCGGTAATCTCGCTTTCGCCTGAGAGACGCTGCATCGCAAGCAGCACCCCTAAGAGCACCGCCATAGGGACGACGTAGGGGATAACCTGCGGCAGACCCCACAGGAAATATTCGATCACGGCCAAGAGCTGCGCATGCTCTTCCGATATGAGACGGCTGAGCGCGAGCAGGTTCGTTGCAACGAAGATCAACATGAACGCCGAGAATCCAAAAGCGAACGGTCCGGCCAGCTCCCCGATCATGTAACGATCGAGGGTGGTCATGCGCAATGCGTCGACGCGAACTCTCTCTCTCGTAATCGTTCTTGCGATCATCTGCTTCCCGACAGCGTGACGTGCTCGAACCCAGGATCGGTTTGCAGCGTCTCCCCTGTCGCAGTTTGGTTGGTCGTTGGTATCCGTCAAGACGACGCTACCGACGCACAGTATCTGCGCGTTCCGCTCGTCGTACGTCAGCGTCGTGCACGTCAGGACCTTGCGGTCGCTGGTCTTGGCGTGAACGCCGCCGGTCATTACGACGCTTTTATCCCTGTCGTGGGCGACGGCCTTCGGCGAGTCGGCGATCACGACTCGGCCGTCCGGCGCCTGAAACGTGACGTGCGGCGTCGTGAACGTTGCGACGGCCGTCCCGTCCGTCGCCCGGTCGTAGACGACCGTGGAAGAGCGCACGTCGTACATTACTTGGCCGCGCGGATTACGCACGATGTAACGCGCGGGCTCGCGTGCGGTCCCACGGCTGATCGCGCGCACGGGCTCTTCGTCCGTGAGGCTCGGCGCAGGCGTCGCGGAGGGGCTCGGCGTGGCTGCCGCCGTGGACGTCGGCGAGAGCGAGGGTGAGGCTGCAGGCGAAGGCGACGCGGCAGTCTGGGGCGGCGGCTTGGGAGCGCATCCCGTCGCGAGCATGCACAAGAATCCGGCGCAGGCCAGGAGCGCTGAGTCTACGCGCGGCCATATTCCGACCGCGCGATTCCCAGCATCAAAGCAGCCATGACCACCCAGAGAACGATAGCCAGCACGAACCCATTGAAGACAAGGTGGCAGGCAATCGCGAGCAATCCTGCGAGCGAGACGATGCCGAACCTTCGTCCGTCGTCCGAAGCAAGCGCAAGCACGTCGCGCGATTCGCGCACGAACGTGACGATCGTGAAGATGAACGCGCCCAGGCCGAGTAAGCCCGTCTCGGCCGCAACGCTCAGATAGAAATTGTGCGGATCGTACGCGATTGGATCGGCCGGACCGGGCGCGTCCGGACTGCGTACGAACGGATAGACGCAGTAGTATCCGCCGATGCCGACACCCGTCAGCGGAAACAGCGCGACGGTTCGGACGCCGGCGCTCCAGGCCGCAAGGCGCGTATCATTCTCACCCGGATTGTGCCGGCTATCGAATGCGAGGCCGAGGCCGATTCCAATCGCAACGAGCGCGATGAGCGCCGCAAGCTGGAGTTTCGTGCGGCGCCCGCGCAGCATGATCGCGAGCGCAACGGCACCAACCGCAAAGGCCGCTTCACCCGAGCGCGATCCCGTCGCGACCAGTGCGAAGAAAGCCGAGCGCAAAGGTCACGATCGCGAGCACCCGTCCGCGGTAGTGCGCGAGTATCGCAGCCGCGGCGATCGTGCACACCGCGAGTGCATAGAGTGCGAGCTCGTTCGGATTTTCGAAGATGCCGACGGCACGGCCGTGCGCGAACGCGTAAAGAGCGGCGGGACGGCGCAGCAAGCAGCGCCATGAGCGCAACCGCGCACAACACCGAGCCCGTCCAGAGCCACGCCGCCAGCATCGGATTCCAAGCGCCTTCGCGCACGCACCGATAGACCGCGCCGCCCGCCAGGCACACCACGGCCAGAAACACGCCTGATGCAATCCCGGAAACCGGATCGAATCCAAGAACAGACGCCGCGATCGCAACGGCCGCAAAAATCATTCCCGCGCGATACGCAGGCGACGGTTTGCGACGCCCGAGGATCTCGCCGAGCGCGAGCGCACCCGCGACGATAACGAAGATCAGCGCACCCATGCGCTCGACCGGAAATGGAACGAGCGTGACCAGAGTCGGATGCGCAGCCGACGCACTGACCAGCCACGTCGCAAACGGCGCGACGATGACGAAAGCGAGCGCGGCTTGCATGCGTCGCCTACGTCTTGCTCAACGATAGCGCGCGCAATTGACGCGGCGCCGCCGGGATTGCCCATGCGCTCGTGGCCGGTCGATGACATCTCGGCGCGACGCTGCGGGTCGTCGATCAGCGAAAGGATTTCGCGCGCGGCACCGCTCGGATTCGATGGAACGATGGCAGAGTGCGCCGTCGAGCAGCTTGCGCTGGCGCATGCGATACCAATCTTCTTTGCGTGCGGAATCCGCGAGCGCAACGACCGGAACGCCGGCCGCGGCCGCGGCTTCGTTCGCAGTCCCGGCTTGTCCGATTGCAAGCGTCGCGCCGGCAAACAGCGCGCCCAGAGCGCCTGCCCAAGCACGGGCCGGCACACCGAGCGCTGCAAGCAGACGCGCTTCATCGATACCGGGCGCGATTGAAATCGCGACGTCGATCTTTCGTGCTGCGCCGATCTCGCGGAGCGCGTTTCCGATCGTCGTAGCGTTTGCATATGCGCTTGCACGGCTTCCGGGAAGGACGACGATGCGAGCGTCCGCCGTGCCGCTCCACGGAAAGCGTTCGTTGCTCTGCGCGAGATCGGCGATCACGTTCCCGGGTGCTTCGGCCGCAACACCGCACGCCTGGACGACGCGTTGCGTTGCAGCATCCCGCACGAAAACGCGTTTGGCGCGACGCATGAGGCGGCACTCGCCGCGGCCGTACGGCGCGACGTACGCGCTTTTCGCGGTTCCGACGAAGAACGTCGGCGTGCGGGCACGCAGCGCCATCCACAAACAGTAGACGTCGCCGACGGCTACGACCGTGTCGTAACGTCCGTGCGCGCGGCGTAAGAAACGCACGCCTTCCAACCAAAACGGAATGAATCCGGCCACGACATCGCGCGCAAACGCGCCGATGTTGCCCATCGCGACCAGTCCACCGCTCGGCATGCTGCGCCGCGGTCCGACCGTTACCAAATCGCCCTCGGCAAACTCTGCACCGACGAGCGCGAGGTGGTCGGTGGCGACATCGCCCAGACGGTGGACGTCAGCCGCAATGCGCGCGGCGATTGCAATTTCGCCGTGGCCGTTCGTGACAAACAAGACGCGGCGCGCCGCCATTCACTGCTCCAAGAGCGGAAGCAGCGCGAAGTTCTCGAGACGTGCACGCCCCGTCGCGGCATCACGCGCCAGCTCGCTCCGGGAGATGAATTTTCCGTAGGGACCCGCATGGACGATCGGGACGTTGCCGACGCGTTCGGGTTCCCCGAGCGTGTCATGACTGTGTCCGCCGAGCAGCAAATCGATGCGCGGGATGCGCTCCGCAAGCGCGCGATCGGCACGTAAACCGAGATGCGACATCACGACGAAAAGCTCGTCGTGCCGCAATCATCTTGGCCGCAGCCTCGACGACTTCATGCGGGCTGAGAAAACGCCAGCCGAAAAACCGCTCCCATGGGCTACCAACCGGATACTGCGGAACGAGCAGCGCGCAAAACCGCACGCGCCAGCCTTCGGCATCGAGCGTGTAGTCGCGCGCAAACGGAAGTGGACGTCCTTTCATGTCGATCAAATTCGAGCACAGGAGTGGATGACGCATCTGTGCGCTTCGCGCGCGAACGGCGCGCGAAGACGTAATTGAACTCACGATTTCCCATCGCTTGCAGATCGCAGCCGGCTGCGTCGAGCTCGGCGATGATCGGTTCGCGCGGGAAAAACATCGTTTGGCTGCCGCGCAGCGAATCACCGCAATCGACGTACAGACCGGGTTCATGCTCGCGCAGCGCGCGAATCTTCGGCGCAATCCCGCGATGATCGTGCAAATCCGAGGTGTGGTAGATACGCATCACGAGCGGGCCTGCGCCAGCACGAAGGCTGCAATCTGTTCGAGTGCATCAGCTGGTCCGAGCGCCGCGCGCAATCCCGCAAGTTCTGCAAGCTGCTTCGACGGATCGAGCAGAATCTTACGCAGCTCCTCGACGAGCGCCGAAGGCGTAGCGTTTTCTTGCCACAGCTCCGGAATTACGGAACGCTGCAAGACGAGGTTGGGCAGACCGATCCATTTCCCGCCGAGCTTCGCGTACATTCGTCGCGCCATGCGCGCTTGCGTTTCCGACGTGACGTAAAACAGCACCGAAGGAACGCCCAGCAGCGCCGCTTCCAATACGGCTGTCCCCGATGCAATCCAGGCAGCATCGGCCAGATCGAGCGCGGCGCGCGCGCCATCGACGACGCGCAGCTTGATGCCGGGCGTGCGTGCAACGTGTTCGTCGATCAGCGCGCGCACATCGGCGTTTGCAGCGCTCAGGACGAATTCCAAATGCGGCCGTTCGATCGCAAATCCGCGCGCCGCATCCAGCAACGGACGCATGTGGCGCTCGATCTCGGCACGCCGGCTTCCCGGCAAAATGGCGACGACGCCGGCGTCGTGCGGCGGTGCGGGACGCGGCGCCCGCTGCTGAACCAGCGAAGCCAGCGGATGACCGAAGAATTCCGCGTGCAATCCGAGACCGGCGTAGAAATCTCGTTGGTGCGTGAACACCGTCAGCGGCGTCGTCGCCTTCGCCACCATGCGCGCGGCCTTCATCCGATCGAGCCACGCGCCGGGCGGAATATAGTAGACGATCGGCTTCCGGTATCCTGTACGTCGCAGCTGACGCGCCAAGCGTAGATTGAACGCTCCAAAATCGACGAGCACGACCAAATCCGGCGGATGCAGCCGCAGCCGCAGTGCCGTAAAGAGCATGATCGTGAGCAGCGACGGAATCTTCGCAAGCGCTTCGATCCAGCCGAGCGACGCCCAACCGCGCGTATCGACGCGGACGTGAAATCCGGCGTCACGCATCCGCTGCGCGCCGATTCCCTCGCATTCGATCTCGCTACCGAGCTGACGTCGCATCGCGCTCGCCAGCTCGACCGCGTGATATTCGCCGGACGGTTCGCCGGTCGAAAAAAAGACGCGCATGCGCGCGCCTACTTCAGAATCCCGCGCGCCGACTCGGCTTCGACGAATGCGACGAGGTGCCGGCCCGCATCGGTCTTGACGACGTCCTTGAGCGCAGCCAGCGCCTGCGACGTGTTTTTATCCGAGTGGTACATGATCTTGTAGCACTCTTTGAGCTCGGAGAGCTCTTCGGAGGGAAATCCAGCTCGCCGGAGCCCGACGGAATTCAAGCCGTACACGCGCGCCGGATTACCTTCGACGAGAAAGAACGGCGGGACGTCACGCGTGAGCTTGGTGAGCCCGCCGACGAACGCATAACGCCCGACCCGAATGAATTGATGCGCCCCCGAAACGCCGCCGAAGCTCGCGTTGTCTTCGACGATCACGTGTCCGGCGAGCTGGGCAAGATTCGACATCGTCACGCCGTTACCGACGCGACAGTTGTGCGCGATGTGCACGTATGCGAGCAACAGACAATCGTCACCGACGCTGGTGATCTCGCCTTCACCGGTCGCGCGATGAATCGACGCGTATTCGCGGATCGTCGTGCGGTTGCCGATTGTCGTGTAGGCGAGTCTCTTCGGTGGCCTTGCGGTCTTGCGAGGGAAGGCCGATCGTGCAGAACGGATAGATCGTCGTGTCTTCGCCGATCGTCGTGTGTCCGTTGACGACGACGTGCGAGAGAAGTTTGGTGCGCGCGCCGACGACGACGTTCTCGCCGATCAGGCAGAACGGCCCGATCTCCGCGTCTTCCGCGACCTGTGCGCCGGGATGAACGATCGAAGTAGGATGGACCGAGGCTGGTTTGGTGCGCCCGGCGGCGTCCAGAATTCGCTTCATAGGTGCAGGATCGAGGCGTCGAGCGAAAACCCGTCACCAGCAACGATCGAAAACATCAACTCGCCGCTGCACACGAGCGTATCCTCGATGCGCGCTTCGGCCTCGACCCAGCCCATGTTGCGTTTCGCGCGAAGCATGTTCACCGTCATCATCAGACGATCGCCCGGAACGACGGGACGGCGGAATTTCAGCTTGTCGATCCCCGTGAGGTACGGCGTGAGATGTGAGAAATCGCCGGCCGCAAGAATCATCGTCCCGCCGAGCTGCGCCATCGCTTCGATAATCAGCACGCCCGGCATCACCGGATTCCCGGGAAAATGTCCCTGAAAGAACTCCTCGTTCATCGTGAGGTTCTTGTAGCCGACGGCGCGTTTGAGCGGCTCGAGCTCGAGAATGCGATCGATCAGCAGCATCGGATATCGATGCGGCAAGATCTCCATGATCTGACGAATGTTCAGGTCGGTCATGTTACGTTACATCTTCGAAACATCTACCCAGGGGGCCCGTAACATTATTGGTTCTGCCCCGACTCGACAAGTCGCCAACTTTTTCCGATGCCCGTAACTCTGCCATGACGGCGGCGTGGAGCTTGTGCCCGCTCTTGAGCGCGACGACCTCGCACTGCGGATACATTCCGAGCAGCGCAAAATCGCCGATCATGTCGAGCACTTTGTGACGCACCGGTTCGTCGGGCCACTGCAAGCGGCTGCATCGGGCCGTCCGGTGCAAAGACGATCGCGTTGTCGAGCGTCCCGCCGCGCGCCAGCCCGCGCGCAAGCAACGCTTCGATTTCGTGCAGATAGCCGAACGTGCGTGCCGGCGCAATTTGCTCGCGATAGAGCTCGGGCGTGATCTCGGCTTCGAAATATTGCGTCCCGATCGGCGCCGGATACACGACCGTAAACTTGATGCGCCACGCAATCGACGGAATGATCGCGACCGTTTTGTCGTCGTCGCGAAAACCCATCGCGCGATCCGGACGAAACGTTTGACGCGGCACGTCGGATGCGACCGTGCCGGCTGCATGAATCGCATCCGCAAACGTTTTCGCGCTGCCATCCATCGCCGGGACTTCGCCGCCTTCGACCTCGATGCGCGCGTTGTCGATCCCCATGCCGCGCAGCGCCGAGAGCAAGTGCTCGACGGTCGAGACGCGTGCGCCGTCGCGGCCGAGGACCGTTGCACGGCTGGTGTCGACGACGAATTCAGCCAGCGCCGGAATCGTGACGCCGCCTTCGAGCACGAACACGAGCCCCGTATCGGGCGCCGCCGGTAGGACGATCGCGCGCGCATCGTTTCCGGTGTGCAAGCCGACGCCTGTGAAACGCAGCGGCTCGCGCAAGTGCGTGCCGCTCGCGCGCGTTCACGAAGATTTTCGCTCCAAAGCGTCCACTCGCTCGATCAATTTTGGTACTTTGCGCAGGCTGGCCTGCCACCGCAGCTCGTCACGATGATTTTGCGCCGGATCGCCGCTGATGATCGCCCCGTCCGGTATGTCGCCCCACACCATCGAATGGCCCGCGATCGTCACGCGCGAGCCGACCGTAATGTGTCCGCGAAATGCGGACATGCCGCCGACGCGCGTCCCATCGCCGATATTCGTCGAGCCGGCAAGGCCGCAGTGTCCGGCGATTGCGACCGCGCGTCCGATGCGGCAATTGTGACCGATCTGCACGAGATTATCGATCTTCGTGCCGTCACCGATTCGCGTTGCACCGGTTTGCGCACGATCGACACAGCTATTGGCGCCGATTTCGACGTCGTTGCCGAGAACGACCGTTCCGACTTGCGGGATTTTCACCCAACCCTCATCGCCGAAGACGTAACCGAACCCGTCGCTTCCGACAACGGCACCCGCGTGCAATATCAAGCGGTCGCCGGCGATGCAGCGGTCGAGGAACGCAGCGCGCGGCGCCAGCACGGCGTCGTCGCCGATACGTGCATCTGCCCCGACGATGGAGCCGGCGCCAAGCGTCGCGCGCGCGCCGATTTTCGAGCGCGCGCCAACCACTGCATGCGGACCGACGATCGCATCGGGTCCAAGCGTTGCGGACGGATCGATGACTGCCGTCGGATCGATCTGCGTCCCCGGCGTGCGCGGCGTGCGAATACGAACGCAGCAGTGTTGCGAGCGCCGCGCGCGTCGAAGCAACGACGATTGCGGGCTTGCGCGGTTCTTCACCGAGCTCGTCGAGTGCGCCCGATTCGGTCAGCACCGCGACGGCCTTCGATTTGAGCGCGGTGCGCAGATAACGCGCATCGGTCGCGAACGTGAGCAGACCTTCAGCGGCTTCGTCGATTGCGGCAATGCCGAGAACCCGCAGGTTTGCGTCGCCGATAACGCGTCCGCCCAGACGCGTCGCGATTTCTCCGAGCGTCCCTAGATCGCGCGCGGCGACGTCGGGTTCGCCCGAGCTCACGGCTTCGGCGTCGCCTTCTCTGTAATGCTCAACGCTTTTTCGACGTCCGAAGTGATGTCGACGCCGCCGTAACCGACGCCCTGCCGGGTGAAGACCAACTTGAAGTTCTTTTGGGTCGCTACTTGCTGTGCGGCACCGCGAATGTCGTTGGTGATCTCTTGCTGATATTGAGCAAACCGCTGCTGCAGCTCGGCGCGCTGCCGGGCCTTTTGCGATTCCGGCTCCTTGGATTGTTCGATCGCGAACGCGTCAGCTTGAATCTGATTGTTGTAATTTTCGAACTTCGGCCAATTCGACATGATACGCGTCAGGTCGACGATGCCGATATTGCTCTTCGGTTGTCCGATGCCGCAGCCGACCAAGGCCAGGGCGACGATCGCGAGCGCTATCCCATGTTGTACGTAACGCCTATTCATGCAGGCTTTCGATCTCTTTCTTCGCGGCTTGCGTCAGGTCGACGCCGGAACCATTTCCGATGACGTCGGATACCACGGTCGCGACGCCCTTGGTCTGGGCTACAATTCGAACTTCACGATCGATCTGATCGACGATCTCCGAGTACAGCTGATCGTGTTGCGCTTGCAACGCGGCCAGCTCCTTGCTCAGACTTGAATTGGCCCCAGAATCGACCGCGTGGAGCTCATTGTAGCGTTTCTGGAGGTCATCCCGCGTCTTCGTGAACGCCGCGATCGTCGCGTTAGCGTCGCGCGCATAACGATCCTGATACTCTTTGTGCAGCGCCGCGATCTTCGCTTTGAGATCGGGCGGCAGGTTCGTCGAAGCCACGACGCCCGCCGGCACGGCGCCGGTGTTTCCCCCGATCGGCGAACCGGCTTTCGCGCCGTTTTGCGAGCGGATCTTTGCGACGCCTCCGTTGACGTCGCTCACCGCCTGTGTGCGCAGCTGTGCGCGGAGCTGCGCGAGCGTTTGCTGATCGCGATTGCGCATCGCCGCAACCTGGTCGGATTCGCCTTTGTCGAGCGCATCGATCTGCGCCTTGACTTGATCGCGCGCAGATTGATCCATCGCGAGATTCGAAAGCCGCGTTCGCAGCTCGAGGCGTTGCGGTGCATCTTTCGTCTGCAGCTGTAGCTCGAGATTCGCCTCGTTGTTTTGCAGCTCGTTGGCCTTGGCTTGCAGCTGCCGGTTGACGCGATCGGAGACGGCCCGTTCGTAACTTTTTTCTTGCTGCTGTTCCTGCGAAGAAAGCGTGCGCCGGTACGTCGCGACGTCGCGATTCATTTCCGCGTTGACGCTGCCGACTTGTTTTCCGGTCGTCGCGTTGACGTTGCCACCAACGCTGCTCGCCACGGCGGCATGACCGCCCGCCGCAAGCGCAGCCGAGATCGCAGCGTTTTCTTCGCGCTGATACTCCGTTTGTTTTTGATTCAAGATTTGCCGCGTGCGATTGCTGGCATCGGTTAGTTCTTTTTGCAGCTCGGCATCTTCGGTTGCAGAGGCTTGAACCCGTCGATCCGACGCCGGGTCCGAGCGACCGCAGGTTGAGTGCGTCGATGCTACGCTCGGTTTGCGCCAGCTGCGGATAGAGCGGGTGCACTTTGACGAGCGCCTCGATGTCGACGTAGCCTACTTTGCCTGCGCCGCCGCCCGAAAGCGCCGCCGATTGCTGCGCCGGTTTCGTGCATCCGGCGAGCAATACGAGTCCGAGCGCTATGGACGCGAAGCGATCCCTCAGAGCGGGTTAGCTCTTTTTGAGGATGGCGAGGACGTCAGCAGTGACGTCGGTCCCTCCGAAGATCAGATTGCTGCGATCGATGACGAGCAGCAAGCCTTTCTTCTTAGCGACTTGCTCGATGGCTGCGCGTGTTTGGTCGACGAGCGGCGTCACGATTTTGGCGCGTTCATCGTCGATCGCTTTCTGATAGTCGGCGTAGACTTTGTTGCGATCGGCGTCGGTTTTCGCACCCTTCAGCTTGTCTTGCGTGCTGCTGCGCACGTCCTGGCCGAACTTGAGAAACTGCTGTTGCGCGTTCTTGAATTGATCGAGCTGATCGATCTGCGTTTGATCGACCCATCCGACTGTCGAGGGCGGCGGCGTGCTGACAGGCGGCACGGGCGAGCCCGGACTGCTCAAGAGATCCATCACGTTCTTCGTGATGTCTTGCCCGCCGATGATAATGATGCGCTTGTCGACGACGACCGAAAGACCTTTGCTCGATGCGACCGATGCCACGGCAGTCTGTGCGGCGGCGAAGAGCGGTCCGAAAACGCGCCGCTGCTCGTCGGCGAGCTGGCTTTGAAAATCGCTTGCGAGTTTAGCCTGATCTTGCTGCGAGCGCGCCTTGCGGGCGCGGCCAATGAACTGTTTTTGGAGGTTGGCGCGGAACGACGCCATCTGCTTGTTCGCGTTTTGGAACGACTGCAAGTTCGCAAGCGCACCCTGGTCGAGAAAGCCGATGTCGGTAACGTCGGCGGCAAGCACTTGCGGTGCACCGAACGTCACGGCGGCAAGGAGGACGGCGAGAGCGAGCTGGTAGGCTCGAGGCGTTCGTAATCTCAAAAGCTTTGTCCGATTCCAAAAGCAGTGTGGAAGCCCTGGTTCCCACGGGCGAAGTCGAGGCGAAGGGTGCGCAGGCCAAGCTGCGGGACGTCAAAGCGCAACCCGACACCGGCATCCGGATAGAACGTGAAGCGTCCTGGGTCCTCGACCAAGTTGCCGAAGGCGTTGTATACCGGCAGCGCTCCGCGGATCAGCACGCCGCCGTCGTCCACGAAGGCCGCGAGCGTGAACTTGCGGTCCTTGGTGACCGGGATGCGCAGCTCGGCTTGGAACAGGGCCTCGTCGGTCCCGTAGAAGACCGTGTCGTACCCGCGCAGCTGCTGGTCGGAGAACGTGTACAGCCGATTGGGCGGAATCGCGCCCGTGCTGGCGCCGGCTACGCCGTGAACGCCGAACGTCCAGTTGTTAAAGACCGGGAAGAACTTGGCGACGTCGAGCGTCGAGAGCGTATAGTTGAATTGCGAGGTCAAAATCGAGGCGCTGACCTCCTCGCTGAACGTCGCGTTCAGCCCGCGCCGCGGATTGAAGACGTCGTCGCGCGTGTCTTCATTGAAGCCGAGCACGACACTGCGCAAGTTGTAGGGCGCGGTCGAATTGAGATTTGCGATCGACGGTGCGCTAACACCGAGCGCTTGCGAACCGGAAACGGTACCGCCGAGCAGCTCGTTGATCGGTGTCGAGATTCCGGGCGCGAATGTCGAGGATCCGTTCGTCGAGAAGAAGTACGGCGCAGGTATCGTGACGCTCGAGCTGACTTGCTCGATGTTGATTCCGCCCGTAACGCGGAAGTAATCCGAGAAGCGGCGTCCGATGTTGAACGTGACGCCGGCGGATGCAGCCTTGTACGTTGAGACGACACCGCTAACGATCGGACGGATTGCTGGGGTCGAGCGGCACGAGCGTCACCGGGATCGCGCCCAGGATGCCGCCGCCGCCGCCGATGACGCCGCCGCCGCGACCCGCCGCCGATGACGTTCGAGCCCGCGCCGGTCGGAATCGAATAGACCGGATAGTAGTTGGTCTGCGCGTTTGCGAAGATCGCTGCCGCCGATCGAGTACTCGCTGCGATTTTTCCGTCTTGCCGAAATACGGAATCGAGAACGAGATCTGGGCGTCGCCGTAACGCGCGCCTTTCTCAAACCGAATGCTCGAGCCGTCGCCGGTTCCGTTGATGTTGTTTTCGGAGTACGAGATGTTGCCGGTCAGACCGGTACCGGTCAAGCCGCCCGAATAGCCTGCACCGACCGTCGCCGTACCGGTGCGCTGTTCTTTGACGTTCCAATCGACCGTGATGTAGGCGGGTTTCTTCGGATCCGGACCGGGCTTGGCCGCAAAATCGACTTTCTCGAAAAAGCCAAGATTGTTCAGGCGATCGTAATCGCGCTTGAGCGCACGATTGCGTGATGACGTCGCCGACGTGCATGCGCAGCTCGCGGCGCACGACGTCGTCGTGCGTCTTCGTGTTTCCGGTAATCTCGATCGCGCCGACGCGCGCCACCGAAATGCTGTAGCGCACGTCCGCCGTCCCGGCTTTCAAGTCGACCGTCGACGGATCGATACCGGCTTCCAAGTCGCCGATCTGCAGATCGTACTTCTCGTAGAGTTTCTTCAGATTCTCGAAATCTTTGTCGCGCAGATCTTCGGAATACGGTTGCCCCGGCTTGACCGAAAGCACCGGCAAGATCAGGCTCGACTTGAGCAGCGGATCCGCGTTCGGCGGCTCGACGATGATGACGTTGCGAACGATGAGACCTTCTTGAATCTTCAGCGTCAGCACGCCGGCCGGCGTGATCGAGAGATCCGGCACATGCGTGGCAAGCTGCCCGCCGTAGCCGATCTTGTTGTAATACGAGTTGATCTTCAGAACGTCTTGATGAAACGTGTTGCTGTTGAAGACTTGTCCGACGGCGGTGTCCATCAGCGCCAGCAGCGTATCGGCCGGCACGTGCGCGTTGCCGTCAAACAGAATTTTCGTCACGACCGGATTTTCGATGACGCGGAACGTGATCGCGATACCGTCGGGACGCTGTTGGATCACGGGCGGAACTTGATCCGTGAAATAGCCGAGCGCGAAAATGTTCGCGAGATCTTCTTGCACGGTGCGTTCGTCGAACGGATCGCCGACTTTGGTTTTGACGACGGAAAGAATGCGATCCGTCGGGACGTGCACGTTACCGGTAACCGAGACTGCAACGACCTTGAGCGTGCTCGGCGTTTGCGCGTCAACGAAAAGAGCCGCCGGCGCGAGCATCGCGAGCATGGCGAACAAGGAGAGAACGACGCGAAGCGCGTGCACGCGCACTATACGATCAATCAAAACGAATGCATTCTAGTGGGAACGACGCTGGATATTCACGGTGAAGCCGTATGTCCCCCCAACGTCCGCGGCTGATCCTAGCAACGGGTTTGCGCTAAGATACGAGTCCGGCCTTACCTCGCCGAACAAATATAGTCCCTGCTGCGTGAAAGCCGTGAACACGACCGATGTCTCAGGTGTCGGGCGTGATTCTAATCCGAATGTCATGCGATACGGATAGTTCACCGACGCACCATAAATCGCTGAAATATTGTTCCCGAGCAGACGACGCGCCTGAACCCCGACGGTTCCTGTCGGCGCAACGTTAATGGAAAGATCAGAGAGGCCGAACGCTGAGCCGAGGCCCTGTTCGATCGGCGCCAGCAGGCGCGCAGTGAATTGTGCGTTGATCAAGCTTGAAGCTTCCTGAGAGAGTGCGAACGTTCCGCCGGGCGTTTGTTCGAATGCGTTTGGCGGCAAGAGAATGTTTGTCGTCGGCGCAAACGCGTTGAGCGATCCGACTTGTGCGCCGAGCGCGGTTGCATTGAAGAGTAGTCCGACGATTGTGCCTTCGTCGTAAGGCGGATTCGAGGCGTACGAGAGTTTGATGTCGGGAATCAAACCCTGCGCGGTTACGGTGACGTCGATCGGCTGGAAACCGCCGACAGGCTGTATCTCCGTCGTTGCGCGGGCGTAGAGAGCTGGCGCAATACCGTTTGTGGGCGAGAAACGGACGGATGCCTCCTGGAGCTTGAAAGCCCGGTTCAGGAACAGCGACCCGCCCGGGGTCGCCGAGAGCTCGCCGGCCAGCGTGGGGGCCCGCAGCCGCCCCGCGATTTCGACCGCGCCCTTACCACCGATCTCGAGGATCGGCGAGCGGATCCGGACGTTGTTACCGGCCTCCAGCCGCAAGTTGAGGCCCAGGTCGCCGAGCCATTCCGGGATCGGCAGCGCCGCCATGATAAGCGACGGCTGGGCAGACTGGACTTGCGTCGCCAGAGCGAATTGCGAGCTCTGCGGGGCGGCTGCTCCGGCGCGTAAGAAGTCGGTGAGCGGAATCGAGGCATCCGATACGCGCACGTCGCCCGACAGGCTGCCGGGTCCAGTTGGGGCGCTCTGGAGTGCGACCGATCCGTCCGCTCGGAACGAGCCATACCCCGGGAATGCCATCCGGATTGCATCCGCCTTAAACGTCACCGAGTAGCGCGGCGGCCCGGTCGCGCTCGGCGTCGGAAGCTCGAGCGACCCGCTGCCTTCGATCGTCCCGCCGCCGACCGAGCCGGTAAAGCGCGAGAGCGATACGCTACGTTTCATTGAAGGCAAGCGCGGCGTCGACACCCTTGATCGGTTGCGTCTCGAGCGGCCCGGTGTAGCCGCCGCCGGTCAGCCGAATCGCGCCGGCGAGACGCGGCTGCGCGACGGTCCCTCCGACTTGAACGTCACCGCTGAGGACGCCATCGAGCTTGGTGTGCGGCGGACCGAGAATCGCGAACTGATCCATCCCGATCCCGTCGAGCGCCAGATCGAAGGACAGCGGCAGCGTCGTCGGGATACCGCTCGGCCCCGCGATTAGCGGCGCACCCCCGCTCAGCGCAACCTTCCCGGTCGGCAGATTTATGGTCGTATCGCGCAACGCGAGCCGCTCTCGATCGATCACCGCCGTGCCGCTAATACTCGGAATTTGCAAACGTGAAACGCGCAGCGGTGAAATTGTGAATGCGGCTTGCGCGCTCGGATGCGACGGCGTTCCACTGAGCGCGATGTGCACGTCGCCGACGCCGTCCAGATCGTACGCTTTGCCGGTCAAGCGGTGCACCATGTCGCCTAAGTCCGCGGCGTGCGCGGTTAAATCAAGCGTCAACGGATCTTGCGCGCGAAATCCGAACGAGCCGCTGCCGTGCAAATCGATGCCCGCAACCGAGATGTCTGCGGAACGAATCTGCGTGCGCACTGCGTGGCCGGGGCCGGCTTGCGCGGCAGCCGAAATACGTATGCGATCGATCGCGAGTCGACCGATGCGCGCGTCGTCCATCTCGCCGTCGAGATCGAGCGCGAGAGCGGGATAACGTCCGCGTATGCCGCCGGACGCGTTCACGTGTCCGAGCACGGGCGGTGTATAACCGGCCGCGGGCGCCCAGACGTCGAGATCGATGATCGTGTACGGTGCCGTGGATGTCGACACGCGTCGCGTTCGCGATGTTCACCAGCTTGGTTCCGCGCGGTACGACGATGTTGCCGCTGCCGTCCAGCGAGCCGCCGACTCCGGCAATATGCACGCTTCCTGCAATATCACCGTTGACGCCGCTCCACGTCGCTTTCGTATCGCCGAACGGAAAGGCGAGATAACGGAAATCGCGCAGATCGACATTGCCGTCGCTGGCGACGGCGTCTTTGTTGCGCGCGAAGTGCGCATGGACGCTCCCGCGGCCTGAAAACGTTCCCGCGCGCGGAAAGTAGTCGTTGAAGTCGGCGAGATCGGCGTCATCGGAATCGATACGCGCTCCCAAACCGTTTCCGGAAAAGACGCTGAAGTCTGCGCGCGTCGAGCCAACCGTAACGTTGCCGTTCGCTTTGATCGCATCGCCGGCGATGTCGACGAGCGCGTGCACGTCTTCGAATGCGAGCCCGTTTATCGAGCCGATCGGAATCTTCAGCGCGCCGCTCGCCGTCGGTGAGTTGCCGTAGCCGTGCAGCTGAATGTCGCCGGCCGCGAAACCTTGCAGATACGGAACGGGGAAGCGGAACTCGTGCGAAAGCGATCCAAGATCCGCATAACCCAGATTGGCGTGCACGTTGTAATGCGGAAGCGTTCCGAGACCGTCGATACTGCCGTCGACGAACGTTAGCGCGTTCGCAAGCGCGACCGAACCCGAATTGATGCCGATTGCATTGTCGGCGAAGGCAATATTTGCGCTGCCGTCGATGCGGCGACCGAGCACGCGTCCGTCATCCAGCGCGACGCTTCCCGCAAATGCGGGCGTATTCTCGTGCGGCCCCGCCAACTTTAGGTTACCCGTCCCGATGATCGTGCCGCGTGAAACGGGCAGGCCCGCGGCGCGTAAGTGACTCGCATCCAAACCTGATGTTGCCAGCGCAATGCCGTCGCGGCTATTTCCGCGCGCGACGGCACGGCCGCCGGCGATGTCGGCAGCCGCGGCGTAGACGACGATCCCGGACGGCTTGATTGCGAAGGTCCCTTCGATGCGTTGCATCGGGATGCCATGGATGCGGGCGTCCACGAGTCCGACGCCCGGTGTTTGAACCAGCGTGTTCGTCCCGTCTGAAAGCACGGCCACAGGACCGTGCACGCCGCCGGACGCGCCGAGATCGCCCGTCCAGCGCCGCATTCCCTCGAGCGTTCCGTCCAGATTTCCCGCGAACGCAAAGCCCGGCGAGCGCAGCGCACCGCGTCCGACGAAATGCCCGAACTCGCCGTATGCGTCGATGCCGCCGAGTGCCAGGCGATCGATCCGGCCGCCGAACTCCGCGCGCGCTCGCGCAATCGGAACGCCCTGGAAGTTCGCGTGCATCGCGAGGCCCTTGCCAAGGAGGATGACGTGCTGATCGATATCGATGCCCGCGACTTGTCCGTCGAAGAGTCCGCTGATTGGTGGAAAGCTTGGGAGCTCGACACCTTCGAGCGCGGCCGCCGGATTTGCCGGATAGATGTGCAGGCCCGCCGCGTTCAGCCACAATGCGCTCGTGCCGCGCTCGCGGTCCATCACGAACCCACCGTCGACGCCGCCGCTCGGCTGCCGTACCACAAACGCGCCGAGCTCACCGACGCCTTGCGGGTTCAGCGCAAACGTTCCGCTGACGTTCTCGCCCGGACCGGTTGCGTTCAGCACCGCGTGCGTGTCGAGCAACAGATTGAGGCCGGCGCCCGTGATCGTAATGTGCGTGCGCGCGTGCGGCGCAATGCGGTCGAGATACGGCATTCGACCGGCCGGCGCATCGGCTGAGAGCGCCAGCTCGGAGTCGACGTCCTTCCCGCCGACCAGGAAACGGCCGGCAACGCGCGTTTGAACGCCACCCACTTGGGCGCGTACGTTTCCGGCGAAGACCATTCCGCGGTGATACGCGATCGTGGCTCGAAAATTACGCACGGGGATCGCCTTGTAGTAGACGAGCTTGGCCGCTCGCGTCGGCAAGGATCAGCGGATCGCTGATCAAGCCTTCGAGCATGCACGTCGCGGCAAGTGGCCCGGCCAGCGGCTCAGTGCGCAAGAAATTGAAGTCGCGATGCAAGATGCGCAAATCTTCGCGCGTGAGCACAGCCAAACGGAATTGCGGCTGTGCAAAGTCGTACATCCCGCCCGCGAGCACGAGCGGCGTCGCACCGATGCGCCCGCTCATCTTCGGTGAGACGATCGTGTCGTCGTCGAAAACCAGTGAGCCTTGCAGACCTTGCACGGTTTGCGTCAACACGTCGAGCTTCACGCCGACGTCGGTCAGTCGCGCACCGCCGCCGAGGTGATACGTAAACGGGACATTGGGACGCACGTCCAGCGCATAGACTCGCAGATCGAGATCGCGCAGATCACCGCGTTGAATCAGCGCGACGCCGGAGTTGATCAAGAAGTTGCCGAGACCGCGAATCGGGATGTCGGCTGCGCGCACGCGTTGCATCGCGTACCCGCGATCGACATCGATCGTCGCTTGCATGTGAACCGGAAACGCGTGACCTTCGATCGCGAGCGTACCGTCGACGCGATAGCGCGTAAGTGCCGCCGTGTCGACGCGCGCCCAGAAGTTGATGTTCTGCACTTGCAGATGGTGCGCGGACGGATCGAGATTGTTGTCGTCGATCAGATCGATGCTGCCGTTCGTCGCACGCGCCAACATGATGAGCGGTCCCGCGGGACCGCCCGGTTGCGTTTGCGAGTGCGGGATCGAGATATTGAACGAACCGTCCGTCCGGCGAATCACGTACAGACGCGGACGCTGCAGCGCAACGCCGGTCAAACCGTAGCGGCGCTTACCTCCGGGGAAGAAATCACGAAAAACATAGCCGACGTCGATGAGGTCGACATCGAGCACGCGATCGCCGCGGCGCGAAAGATGCACATCGTGCAATGTGAGGTGACCGCCGCCGGCGTGCAGGCTTCCGATCTGCAAATGATAGCCGGTCGCGAGCGCTACGCCGCCTTCGAGTGCAACGCGCAGCAATGCGAAACGCGCAAACCAGCCCGTCGTAGCGAGTAACACGATCGCCGCCACCCATATTGCGGCTTTGCGCCAGCGGTTGCGCATGCGTCTGGTCTTCCGCAGCGAGCCCCCGAAAGACTTTGAAAGCCCTGGGAAAACGCTGAGATTCTAAGGGAATTTACAGATCGAGGTTGGTGACGTTACGCGCGTTCTCTTGAATGAAAATCTTGCGCGGTTCGACCTTGTCGCCCATCAACGTAACGAACGTTCGTTCTACTTCTTCTTCGTCGCCGTCGTAATCGCCGAGCTTCACTTGAAGCAAGCGACGGTGATGCGGCTCCATCGTCGTCTCGGCCAGCTGATCGGCATCCATCTCGCCCAAGCCCTTGTACTGCTGAATGCTGTATTCGCCGGCGTCATTCTTTGCAAAGAACGCTTTGAGCTCGGCCTCATCGAACAAGTAGGTCGTCGTCTTGCCTTTCTTCACCCCGTAGAGCGGCGGCTGCGCGATGTAGACGCGGCCGTCTTTAATCAAGCCCTTCATTTCTCGGTAGAAGAACGTAAGCAAGAGCGTGCGGATGTGCGAGCCGTCGACGTCGGCGTCCGTCATGATGATGATCTTGTGATAGCGCACCTTCTCCGCATTGAATTCGTCCCCGAATCCGGTGCCGAGCGCCGTGATCATGGTGCGAATCTCTTCGTTCGAGAGCACCTTGTCGAGACGCGCCTTCTCGACGTTGAGAATCTTGCCGCGCAGCGGCAGAATCGCTTGCGTGTTCGGATCGCGGCCGCCTTTGGCGGTACCGCCGGCCGAATCACCCTCGACGAGGAAGATCTCGCTGTTGGACGGATCGGAGCTCTTGCAGTCGACGAGCTTGCCCGGGAGTCCAGAACCTTCGAGCGCGTTCTTGCGGCGGGTGAGATCGCGGGCTTTCTTCGCGGCTTCGCGCGCTCGCGACGCTTGCATGCACTTCTCGACGATCGCGCGTGCGTATTTCGGGTTCTCTTCGAAGAAGAAATCGAGACGCTCGCCGACCAGACCATAGACGATCGAGCGCACGGGGGCGTTGCCGAGCTTGGTCTTGGTCTGACCTTCGAATTGCGGGTCTTGCAGCTTGACCGAGACGATCGCGCTCAAGCCTTCCATGCAATCGTCGGTCGAGAGCGCGTTCTCGTTATCTTTGAGCATACCGCGCTTGCGCGCGTAGCTGTTGACCGCGTTGGTTACGGCCGTGCGAAAGCCGGTGAGATGCATCCCGCCTTCGGTCGTATTGATGTTGTTCGCGAACGAGAGCACGAGCTCGGTGTACGCGTCGACGTATTGCATCGCGACTTCGACCAGCACGCCGTCGCGCTCGCCGTGCGTTGCGATCACCGGATGCAGTGCGTCTTTGTTTTCGTTCAAGTACTCGACGAAGCTGACGATACCGCCGGCATAGTGAAACGTCGCGGACTTTCGGCGGATCGACGCGCTCGTCGCGCAGCTCGATCTTCAGGCCCTGATTGAGAAACGCCAGCTCGCGCATGCGGCGCTACCAGAATGTCGGTCGAAAACTTTGTGGTCTCGAAAACTTCCGGATCGGGGAGGAACCACTGACTCGTCCCGGTGCCTTGCGCCGGACCGACTTTCTTGAGCTTGCGTACGACGTCACCGCGTTCGAATCGGATCTCGTACAATATGCCGTCACGCTTGACGCGCGTGATCATTTCTTTGGAAAGCGCGTTGACGACGGAAATCCCGACGCCGTGCAAACCGCCTGAAACCTTGTAGCCGCCTTTGCCGAACTTACCGCCGGCGTGCAGCATCGTCATGACGACTTCGACCGCGGGCTTGTGCTCTTCGGCATGGATGTCGACCGGAATGCCGCGGCCGTTGTCTTCGACCATTACCGAGCCGTCCGCCCCGAGCGTCACGTTGATCTCGGTTGCAAAACCAGCCATCGCTTCGTCGACCGAATTGTCGACGGCTTCGTACACGAGCTGGTGCAGTCCGCGTTCCGCCGTGTTTCCGACGTACATGCCGGGACGTTTACGGACGGCTTCCAGGCCGCGTAAAACTTGGATTTCTTCTGCGCTATATTCTTGCACTATTTTTTATGGTGTTTCTCGTAAAGAAGATCGTACACGTCGCCGAGCTCGTTGCGTGCAATGAGTGGCGTTATACGATCCGGTTCCCATCCCGTCTTGAGCAGCAGATAGGAGCTTGCTATCTGACGTTCCAGACTTTGCGGAGATACTTTTCCGGTTTTGCGAACACGCTCCAGCGCTTCCCACCACCGTGCGAGCAGGGCGGTTTTGTTCATCTCGTACTCGTCTTGTGAGAGTCCCTCGACCAGCGCCGAGATGCCTTTAAAACCGAGCCACGGCGCATCGAACATGAGCCGTTGCACGTGTGTGGACCGCTGCGAGACTTCCGCCGTCGTGCATGCTGCGCAACGGTTTCCTTCCGGCAGCATGACGCCGCACTTGGAACATGCTTTCCACCCATCCGCACGCTTTGCATTCCGGTCCCGGTCGACGCGCTCGCGTAATCGCGAGAACGCTTCTTCCAAGGTCGAGGTCGCGCCGGCCGCGCTCGGAGCCCGCGATTCGCGAGCCTTTACGTGTCCGTTCGCAACGATGCCGATGGGACCGCGGCGAACGCGTCCGATCCGGAAACGCAGACGCTCGATTCCCTCGATTCCGGCCTCGCTCAGCGCACACACGATATGACCCGAGAGCAAGGACAACTGGTTGCTCCACGCGCTCGAACTGGTCATCACAACGAGCGCATCGCCTTTGCGTTCCAGCGGAAGCGTGTGTTTTGCAACGTCTTCGCCGACGATCGCCGGCCAGAGCGACAGATATCGCGCCGAGCGCGTGCTCGGCCGGGGTCTTCGAGCGACCGGATCCCGGCGTCCATGCGCCGACGGCGCGTGCGAGCGGCGTCAGCACTGCAACACGCTGCGCGGCTTCGATCCGCCACGTCGTCGCGCCGCGCAAAGGACGTTCCGATGCGTGCGTCGTCGTCACGAAGACCTGTTCGAGCCCTTCCAAACCGGCGAGGAACGCAGCAGAGCGCTCGGCGTCGAGCTCCGAGAGAACGTCGTCGAGTAAGAGTACCGGCGCTTCACCCGCCATGTCGCGCAGCACCGCGTACTCGCCCAGCTTGAGCGCGAGCACGGCCGTGCGCTGTTGCCCCTGCGAGCCGAAACGCGCGAGCGCTTCACCGTCCAGCAAGAGCTCGATATCATCGCGGTGCGGGCCCACAAGACTTCTTCTTCGAGAAAACTCCGCCAGGACGCTGCTCGCGCAGTCGTGTTTCGAACGCATTGCGAACGCCAATCGGCGGTCGGCGTTTCGACCGGAACGTCGGGGACGTAGCGCAACGCAAAGCGCTCACTGCGGAATCCAGTGCCCATACACGCTCGGCAGCGGCCTCGCCAAGCGCCGCTAGATAATGACGCCGAGCCAAGATGATCTCCGTGCCACTCTCGGCCATGACGTTGTCGTAAATTGCCAGCAGCTCCGAATCCGCGGCGCCGCCCGCGGCTCGTAAGAGCGCGTTCTTTTGCAACATCGCTTTGCGGTAACGCGCGAGCGCATGATAGTAGCGGCGATCCGCCAGCGACAGTGCTTCGTTGACCATCGCGCGGCGCAGCGACGGCGGGCCGGAGACGAGCCCCAAATCCGAAGGTATGAATGCGACGACTTTTACGCTGCCGAGAAACCGCGCGTAGCGGACGCTCTCGCCGTTCAGCGTGTAGGTTTTTCGCGTACCACCGGCACTGCCCGCGATCGTACACGCAAGATTGAGCTTGCCGGCAGTCACGCGGGCAACGCCGACGACGCTCCCGAGGGCGCTGCCAAAACGTATCAGCTCGCTTTCACGCGCCGTGCGAAACGACTTGCCCGTTGCGAGCATTGCGATCGCTTCGAGGAGATTGCTCTTGCCTTGAGCGTTCGCGCCAACGAGCAGATTCAGTCCCGGCGCCGGCGTCCATTCGAGCGACGCATAGTTACGCAGGTTTGCGAGAGCGAGGTGCTCGAGCTGCAGCTTATTGCCGCAGCGGCATCAAGACGTACAGGAGCGCGCTTCCCGAAACCGGCTCCAGCGGACGGATCGCTGCCGGAGAAAGCGGCCCTAAAAACTCCATAACGGTTTGCGGTGAGTCGACGTGCGTCAGAATCTCGACCAGATAGCGTGCGTTGAACGCAATCGTGAGATCTTCGCCGGTTTGCTCGACCTCGAGCTCTTCGAATGCATTACCTGCGACGTCGGAGTTGGCGGTGATGATCAGGTTTTGATTGGTGACCTGCATCTTCACCATGCTGGCGCGATCGCCGGCGACGAGCTCGGCGCGACGGAGCGCGCCGATCAGCGCACTGGTGTTGACGGTCGTCGAGCGATCGAATTTGGCGGGAATGACTTGTTGGTAGTTCGGGTACTGCCCGTCGACCAACCGTACGACGATCGTGACTTCGCCCGCGGTGAGCGAGAGTTGATTGCCCTGCGTACCCAACGCCGTTAGCGTGACACTTTCCGCGTTGCCGAGATTACGTGCGGCTTCCGCGAGTGCGCGCGACGGGACGATGAACTTGAGCGCGCTGCCTTTGTGCGGCTCGTCCAGCGTCGTCTGCCATTTCGCTAGGCGATAGCCGTCGGTCGCGACCATCGTGAGCGCCGAGCCCTCCAGCTCGAGCAGCGTCCCCATCAGAACGGCGCCGCGTGCCTCTTCGCTGGATGCGGCGAAGATCGTCGAGCTCACGCCTTCCCGGAACCGTTTGGCCGGAAGCGTGAACGTCGCGCCCTTCTGTGAGGGTGGGAGCGGCGGGTATTCGTCCGCAGGCAGCGCGTGAAAATCATAGTTAGAACGCTCGACCTTGACGCTGGCGCGGGTCGGTGTCCCGCTCAACTCCAGCATCCCAGCCGGCAGATTTCCAAGATACCCGCTGAACAGCTTGGCCGGGATCGTCACCGCACCGGCCTCTTGCACCTCGGCCGGAAACGCATGTTCGAGAGTGAGCTCGAGATCGGTTGCCCGGACTCTAATCTGTCCCTCGTCGCTGGTCAGCAACACGTTCGACAGAATCGGCACCGTCGTGTGCGCGTTCACGATCTTGCTCGCCGCGCCGACCGCGGAGGCGATGTCCTTAGTGCTACAAGTAAACTTCACTATCCACCGTCAGCGCGTCTTACGTTTATTATAGTAGATATATATAACTGTCGCAGTATCAGCAGTAAGACGGTGAAACGTGTGGAGAACGCCGCCGCGCTATATTCTATGAGGTTTTGCGTGCGCGGATGAGTGTGGACGAGGAGGCCCGAGCCTCCACAGTTTCAACGCCGGTACGTGCGCCGGAATGTTATCCACCCTGAATGGCCCGCCCTGTGTAGGCAGCGGTGGATGTGAAAGGAGACCCTTTTATTCGCTTTGGACCATTGCCATAAGGCTGCGAACCTTGTTGCGATAGACCTCGTCCCGCTGCATCAGCTCTTTGACCTTGTCGCGGGCATACATGATCGTCGTGTGATCTTTCTTGCCGAACTCACGGGCGATGTGCGGTAGGCTGCAATCCGTGAGCTCGCACGCGAGATACATCGCGATCTGACGCGGGACGGTCAGGCGTTGATCGCGCCGCTGGTTGTCCATCTCTTTGACGGTCAGTCCGTGCGCTCGCGCCACGCGTTCCTTGATCAAGCTGATCGTGATCCGGCGTAGCGGCGCTTGCGCGATCTGGTTCTTGAGGACTTCCGATGCCAAATCGACGGTGATCGGAGACTTCGTCAGCGAGGCAAATGCCACGACGCGAATCAGCGCGCCCTCGAGCTCGCGAATGTTCGATGGAATCACCTTCGCGATGAACATGCTGACTTCGTTGGGGACCGGGACTTTTTCGCTCTCGGCTTTCTTGCGCAAGATCGCTTCGCGCGTCTCCAAGTCGGGAGGCTGAATATCGGTGAGCAGTCCCCATTCAAAACGCGAACGCAGCCGGCTTTCGAGCGTTTGAATCTCTTTGGGCGGGCGGTCGCTGGAGATCACGAGTTGACGTAACGCTTCGTGCAGCGAGTTGAAGGTGTGGAAGAACTCCTCTTGGGTTTGTTCTTTGCCTTCCAAGAATTGAATGTCGTCGATCAAGAGCACGTCGACGTGACGATACCGGTTACGGAACTCGACCGTCTGATTGTTTTTGATCGCGATGATGAATTCGTTGGTGAACTTCTCACTGGAGACGTAGACGACGTTCGCATTCGGATTCGCAATGAGGACGCGATGACCGATCGCGTGCATAAGGTGCGTCTTGCCCAGCCCCACACCGCCGTATAAAAAGAGCGGGTTGTAGGCACGGGCCGGCGAGTCGGCAACGGCCTGCGCGGCCGCGTGCGCAAAACGGTTGCTATTTCCAACCACGAATTCTTCGAACGTGTAGCGCGGATTGAGGTTTCCCGGGCGGAGGTCTTCGGGTCCGGGGGCACGCGGGGTCGCGATGGCGGGGACGGCAGGCGCTTGGGCTTGCTCCTGCGGTTCCGGCTCATTTGCGACCACGAATTTCACCTCGATTTCGTAACCAAGCAACTCACGTAATGCCTCGATAATCGGTCCACGAAGTCGCCCTTCGACCCAATCGCGGGCGAACGGCGTCGCAACGGCAAGCGTGATCTCGCTGCCCGTAATGTTCATCGGGCGCATCGGACGAAGCCATGTCTCGTAGACCGGCTTGGAGTATCTCGGCTCGAGGGCCGAAAGCACCGATGACCAGAGCTCGGCACCGGTGATGCCGCGATCGACGAGTGAACTCATCCGTATTATCTCAACCGCCGTTTTAAAATCATGCATCCGTGCTGCCGGCAAAGCGAAAGAGAGTCAATCCACTAAATTAGGCCGCTCGGAGTAGGCGGTAGCGTTAGCGGCCATAGGAGTGACTCCTGCGCAAAAACCCGAAAAATCTTATCCACTTATCCACAGCCTTAATCTACGCGAAAACCCCTTATATTTTGCGGTTTTTTGCAAGTTGTGGACGTAATGTCAGATACCCCCGATGGGGCGAAAACGCACGCCCTTGCGGGACTTTGTTAGAAATGTGGACCCACGCTCTCCACAGCCTTATTCACAGGTGTGGACAGACGGCGAAAAGCTCTCATTTCCGGCCCGGAACTTGACCGGGGCGACGCTCGGCCGGTATAATCGCACGCTGTTGTTCCACAACCTGAGGAGTGATCGTGAAGCGGACGTTCCAGCCCCACAATCGGCGGCGCAAGCGAGTACACGGCTTCTTGTCTCGCATGGCGACCAAGAACGGCCGGCGCGTCATCGCTGCCCGCCGGAAAAAAGGCCGCAAGCGCCTCTCCGCCTAGGCTTATACGAGAGCCTGCGCGGTAGTGAGTTCGCCCGTCTTCGGCGGCGCGGGCGCCGTGCGCAGGGCACCCACGTGATCGTTGTGGCCGCGCCGAGCCCCCAGGGCGAGCGGCCGCGCCTCGCGGTCGTGACGACGAAAGGCTTCGGCGACGCCGTGGAACGCAATCGTGCGCGGCGGCGGCTGCAAGCCGCATTTGCCGGTCTCGAGACGCAGCCCACCGGGCTGGATCTCATCCTGACCGCGCGGATCTCGGCGCGGACCGTCGCCTTCACATTGTTGTGCGAGGATCTGCGGGCCACGCTAGGTCGTCTCTAGATGAAATCTGCAGTTTTGCTTCTCTTGCGAGGCTACAAGGCCGTCGTCTCGCCGTTCTTGCCCGGAGCCTGCCGCTACTTTCCGAGTTGCTCGCAGTACGCGTTAGAGGCTATAGAGAAGCACGGCGTGTTGCGGGGAACGCGCCTCGCCGCGCTGCGTCTCCTCCGCTGTCACCCGGGACACCCCGGCGGGGTCGATCCCGTCCCCTAGCGCACCGAAAGGCCATTTGTTGCTGCTCCTGTTGGCGTTCACGAATCCGCTCGATCCGATCGTAAACGCCCTCTCAGACGTTTTGATTCTGCTCAACAGACAGACGCACAGCTTGGGCTGGAGCCTGGTTATCTTCGCATTGCTCGTCAAGCTGGTGCTCTGGCCGCTTTCGCAGATGCAGTTCAAGTCGATGGCCGAGATGCAGCGGATTGCGCCGCAAGTGAAAAAGCTCCAGGCGCAGTACAAGGGCGATCCGCAGAAGATGAACTCGGAAGTGATGGGGCTGTACAAAGAGCACGGCGTCAATCCGATGGCGGGTTGTTTGCCGCTCTTCATTCAGCTGCCGATTCTGTTCAGCTTGTACCGCGCCATCAACACACTGCACGATCAGTTTGCGCAGCAAGGTTGGTTGTGGATCGGAACGCCCTTCTCACACGCGTATCCGAAAATTCTCGGAATAAACCTGGCAGCGCCCGATATGGTTTTGCTTGCGCTATATGTCGTTTCGATGTATTTCAGCGTGCGGTACGGAACCGCGCCCGCCGCCGATCCGGCGCAAGCGCAACAGCAAAAGATCATGGCGTTCGTTTCGCCGGTGATCATTGCGTGGGTTGGACGCTCGTGGCCGTCGTCGCTGATTCTCTACTGGTTTTGTTTCAACGCGTTCTCGATGGGACAATCGTTCTATCTCTTGCGCAAGTATCGGAATGTACAGCCGGGCGGCAGCGGCCGCCGCGGGCGCCGGCGGCGGCGCAAAAGATGTGACTCCGCGTTGAGGGTGCGAGCCGCCCGAACGGGAAGCTGACCGGCTCGAAAGGTGAAAGCGCGACCGCGCCTCGCAAAAAGCGCTCGCGGCGTTAAGGACGAGAATGGACGAAGATCTGCAAGACGATTCAAATCGCCAAGAAACCCCCGGAGCGCGGCCCTATGGCAATCGCCGCCGCGGCGGCCGCGGGCATGGCCCTAGTCCCCGTGGAGGAAACGGCGATGTGCCGCGCCCTGCTGCGCCCCAGCGTGACCAGGCCGTCCCGGAGCCTGAAGAGGTCAAACCGGCGCGCGAGCTGCTGGAGCAGATCCTCGAAAAAATGGGGATCGAAGCCGCCGAGGTCGCGTACATCCCGCGAACGGAAGGCGAGTATCTCGAAGTGCGCGGCGCCGATCTTGCAAATCTGATCGGGCGTCACGGCAATACGCTCGAAGCGCTCAATCTCATTTTCAACAACATTTTGAACGTGGGCGTGCGCAATGCGCGCCACTATTACACGATCGATGCCGAAGGCTATCGCGCGCGACGCGCCGATCAGCTCAAAACGATCGCGCTGCAAACGCTCGAGCGTACGATTCGCGAAAAACGTCCGATCAAGTTGGAGCCGATGCTTCCTTCCGAGCGGAAAATCATCCATCTTGCCCTTGCGGATAGCCCGTTCGTGCAAACGGAATCCGAAGGCGTCGAGCCGGAACGGCGGGTCGTCGTCTCTCCCAAATAGACACGATTGCAGCGATCGCGACGCCGCCGGGACGCGGCGCGGTCGCAATCATCCGCGTCAGCGGCGAGAAGACACGCGATATTGCTGCGCGCGTCTTTAGGTCGCAGCAAACACTCGAGCCGCGGTTGGCAACGCTTGGCGACGTCGTTGACGAACGCGGTGCACCGATCGATCGAGGGCTCGCGCTCTTTTTTCCCGCGCCGCATTCCTATACGGGCGAAGACGTTCTCGAGCTGCACGTACATGGTTCGCCGGTCGTTGCGCGCGAGACGCTCACCTCGGTGCTGGCGTGCGGCGCACGGCTTGCCGCGCCCGGCGAATTCACGCGCCGTGCATTTTTGCGAGGCAAAATCGATTTGTCGGCGGCGGAAGCCGTCGCGGATCTGATCGATGCCGAAACGCGCAGCGCCGCGCGCGCGGCACGCGCGCAACTTGCCGGCGGTTTGCAAACCGAAGTCGCGTCGGTGCGCGCGCACGTCGGGACGATTTTGGAAGAGCTTGCGGCGACGCTCGATTTTCCCGACGAAGTCATCGAACCGCCGCGCGAACGCTTACGCGGCGAGATCGAAGGCATCTGCGGTCATCTCTTTGCGATGTCCCGGAGCTGGGAAATCGGAAGGCTCGTACGCGACGGTCCGAGCGTTGCGATCGTCGGGCCTCCGAACGCGGGCAAATCCTCGCTCCTCAACGCGCTGCTGGGCGATGAACGTGCCTTGGTCTCGGAGCACGCCGGCACGACCCGCGACACGATCGAAGAGTCGTTCGGCGTCGACGGCATTCGCGTCCGCCTGATCGACACGGCGGGAATTCGCGAGCACGCCGATCAGCTCGAGGCTGCCGGCATCGCGCGCACGGAGCGCGCGCTCGAAGATGCGAGGTTGGCGCTGGTTGTCATGGACGGCTCGCGCCCGCTCGGCCCCGACGAGCTCATGCTCTTGGCGCGCACGCGCGGTAAACGGCGCATCGTCATCTTCAACAAGCGGGATTTGGGTACGGCCGCACACGACGCGCGCGAAATCGACGAGGGCGACGCCCTGCTGGTCAGCGTCCTCGACTCCGGCGACGTCGCGCGTATTCGCGAAGCCATCCGCCGCGCATTCGACGCGGTGACCGAAAACGAAAACGAGGTCGATCTCGAACGCCCGCATCTCGCCACGGCGCGCCAGGCGGATTGTGCGCTTGCCGCGCAGCGCGCGCTCGAGACCGCAGTCCAGACGCTCGAGGCCGGCGAACCGATCGACCTGATCACGCCGGATCTGGTGGAAGCCTACGGCGCGCTCGGCGAGCTCACCGGCGATGCGGTCACCGAAGAGATTTTGGATGGAATTTTCGCCCGCTTTTGTATTGGAAAATAACGATGCAACACGGCGGCGCCGTTTCGGCGCTTATCTACGTCCTCGTCATCGGCGCAGTCGTCTATTTTCGCTTGCTGCGGCCGGTGCGCATGCGCGCTTCGCGATTGTGGGTGGGGCCGACGCTGCTGGCGCTCGTTACGGGACTCTTAGTTTGGCAATCCTTCGACGGTAACGTGCCGATTCCGATAATAGCTGGGGCGGTCGTACTCGGAATCGTCCTCGGGTTTCCACTTGGACTCTTGCGCGGCCGTCACACGAACGTGCAGCCCACCAGTCATCCCGGCGTCTTGATCGTGCAGCCGTCGATCATCCCACTCGCAATTTGGGGCATCGCATTCTTAGCGCGCTTTGCCGTACGGTATTTGTTACCGCATGCGGGTGCGATGGCGCTCGCTACGACGGATGGTTTGATCGCGTTCGCGCTTGGCTCGATTATCGGCGCGCGTTACGTGATCGCGCAACGCTTCCGCGAGCTCGGAGCCGCATGAACGATCCCGTGGTCTACGAGCACCGCCAAGTCGGTTGGCTGACGGTCATCTTCTTGTTTGCAATCGCCGTCTTGATTTGCGTCGCGGCTGCGCTCTCGGCGCCCTCGGAACGGACGCTTTCATACAGTCTGGTTCCGATTTTGCTCGTCGTGGCTGCGCTTTTTTCAACGCTCACGGTACGCGTCACCGAACACCATCTGATGTGGTTTTTCGGCCTGCCGGGCATCGGTCGCAGCGTTCCGCTGAGTCAGATCACATCGATCCGCCCGATAAAAACGAACATCTTGGAAGGTTGGGGCATTCACCTGACGTGGAACGGTTGGCTCTGGAACGTCGCTGGTTTCAACGCCGTGCAAATCGTGCTGCGCAGCGGGACGCGTTTTGCAGTCGGCACGCCCGAACCACAAGCCGTCATCGATGCGGTACAATCCGCAGGTGGCGGTACACGAACGTAGCGGCGTAATCGTCGTTGGCGGCGGACACGCGGGGCTGGAAGCAGCTCTTGCGAGCGCACGCCTTGGTGTCGAAACGCTCCTCGTGACAGGCGATCCGTCGAAGATTTGTACGCTGCCGTGCAATCCGAGCGTCGGCGGAAGCGCAAAGGGTCAGCTGGTTCGCGAGATCGACGCGCTCGGCGGCGAGATGGGCGTCTTGATCGACGCGACCTCGCTGCACGTCCGCTGGCTGAACGAAAGCAAAGGTCCCGCAGTCCGCGCGCTGCGCGCCCAGGCCGATAAGCCTGCCTATGCGCGTCGAGCCCGCGAGCATCTCGAGCGGCAACCGAATCTGACGATCGTCCCCGCGATGGTCGAATCCGTCGTTACGGAACATGGTACGGTCGTTGGCGTTCGGACGGCCGACGGCGAGGTGCTGCGCGCCCGCGCGGTCGTTCTTGCGACTGGGACGTTCCTAGGCGGCAAGACCTTCCGCGGCGATGACGTGAAGGCCGAAGGGCGCTTCGGAGAGGCGCCCGCAATCGGACTCTCGGCCAGCCTGGCCGCGCTTGGGTTTCCGCTGCGGCGCCTGAAGACCGGGACGCCGCCGCGCATCGACAAGACGACCGTCGACACGAACCGCGATGTCGGCGCAAGCGCCGAGCCCCGTGCCGCTGCCGTTCAGCTATCGCAGCACGCCCAAATTCGCGGGTCCGCAGCTTCCGTGTTGGATCACGACGACGAGTGAGGCAACGCACGCACTCGTGCGCGACAATCTCCATCGTTCGCCGCTCTACGGGCTTGATTTGATTCGCGGAATCGGGCCGCGCTATTGTCCGTCGATCGAAGATAAAGTCATTAAATTTGCGCAGAATCCGTCGCATCAGATCTTCATCGAACCCGAAGGTTGGGATGAACCGACCTATTACGTCGGCGGTTTTTCGACGTCGCTTCCTGCCGACGTGCAAATCGAAATGCTGCACACGTTGCCGGGACTCGAGAGTTGCGTGATGTTGCGCGGCGGTTACGCCGTCGAATACGATTTCGTGCAACCGACCGAGCTGCTGCGCGTCGCTCGAAACACGCCGCATCACCGGTCTCTACCACTGCGGCCAGCTCAACGGCACGTCCGGCTACGAAGAAGCCGCGGCGCAGGGGCTGATTGCCGGGATCAACGCGGCGCGCAGCGTGCGCGGCGAGCCGCCGTTCGTGCTGTCGCGAACCGATTCGTACATCGGGACGATGATCGACGATCTGACGACCAAAGGCGTCGATGAACCGTACCGGATGCTGACCTCACGCGCGGAACATCGCGTCCTTTTGCGGCACGACAACGCCGATTTACGCTTGACGCCGCGTGGCCGCGAAATCGGGCTCGTCGACGAGGCAGCATGGGAAGAATTCGTCGCGCGGCGCGAGCGGCTCGAGACGACGATCGCGCGCGCCGAGCGGACGCGCCTCGATGTGGAGCGCATCGGCGATGCAAGCTTCGAGCGTGGAGCGACGGTTGCCGACGCGTTGCGCCGCCCCGAAATCGGCGCCGCCGACGTCGTCACGTTTTTGGGAGCAGACGACAGCGTCGGAGCGTGCCGCAATTGAGATCAAGCTGGCCGGATATGTGCGCCGGCAAGAGCTCGCGATCGAGCGCGCGCAACGCGCGCAAGGCGATCCGATTCCGAACGATTTCACGTACGATTCGATCCGCGCGCTCTCACACGAAGCGCGTGAAAAACTCATACGCCATAAGCCAGAAACGATCGGTGCTGCTACGCGCATTCCGGGCGTGACGCCGGCGGACGTTGCGATTCTGTCGCTGTTCGTGCACCGTCATCGAAAGGAACATGTCGCGGCTCTGTGAGTGACGTAGCCAACGCGCTCGCGCGTCACGGCGCACCGCCGGAAGCGCTCGAGCGGCTGGCGCGATACGGCGAGCTCTTGCTCGAACGCAATCGGGAATTCAATCTGACCGGCGCCCGCGACGCGGAGGCAATCGCAGAACACATCGCCGATGCGCTCACGCTTCTTCCGCTGCTCGCCGCAGAGGGCGAGCTGATCGACGTCGGCGCCGGCGGAGGTCTTCCCGGGATTCCGCTTGCGATCGTGCGCGGTATTCGCGTGACCTCGGTCGATGCGACCGCCAAGAAAATCGCATTCGTTTCGGACGCAATGCAAGAGCTCGGCATCGAGGGCGAAGCGATCGCGGCGCGTGCGGAAAATCTCGCGCGCGATAAGGGTTTTCGCGAGCGATTTACTTATGCAACGGCACGCGCAATCGGATCCGCAGAGGCTGTCATCGAGCTGACGCTGCCATTTGTTGCGCTCGGCGGACGCGCGCTGTTACAGCGTGGAACAATGGGCGATGCAGAGCGCGAAGCGGCTGCAAGAAACCGCGCTTGCCTTGGGAGGCGAGATAAGCGACGAGTTGCCGGTGGAAGGCGAACGTCGTATTCTGATCGTCACCAAGCGATCTCCGACACCCGAGCGCTTTCCGCGCCGCGTCGGGATCGCGCAACGCCGGCCACTTTCTCCGTGAAATACGCTCTCGACGAATCGCTCGCAGCCTGGTTACCGCCGGGCTCGCTGTATTCGGTCGGTGGACGGGTCCGGGACGAACTCCGCGCGGAGATCGAGGGGACTGCGGAGGGTTCGAAAGATTTCGACTACGTCGTCCTCGGGATCACGCAGGAAGAGCTGATCGCGCGATTGGCTCCGCACGGCAAGGTCGATCTCGTCGGCGCCGCATTCTCCGTCATCAAGTTTTCTTCCGAGGTTGGAGACGCCGATCTCGCGCTTCCCCGCCGCGAGGTCTCGACCGGGAACGGGACATCGAGATTTCAAGGTCGTCTCCTCACCCGAGATCACGCTCGAAGACGATCTTGCGCGCCGAGATTTCCGCATGAACATGCTGGCGCGGGCGTTGCCGTCCGGCAAGCTGGTCGATCCATACGGCGGCGCCGACGATATTCGAGCGCGGCGCATCGACATCGTGCGCGACGAGACGTTCGAAGAGGATCCGCTGCGGATGTTTCGCGCGGCGCAGTTCGCGGCGCGATTTCGCTATGCGCTCTCGCCCGGCTGCAATCAAGGCGATGCGTGCAGCCGCGCATCTTGCCGGGACCGTCTCGACCGAGCGCATTTCGGACGAGCTGCTCAAGCTACTCGGGGCGCGGACATCCCTCGATCGGCTTCGCTCTGCTTGCCGAGACGGGCGTGCTGGAGCATGTCTGGCCCGAGCTGCTCGAGGGTGATGGCGTCACGCAAAACCGCTGGCACCGCTTTGACGTGTGGCGGCATTCGCTTGCGACACTCGATGCCGTCCCGCCCGGCGACCCGGTCATTCGCCTTGCGGCGCTCTTGCACGACGTCGCGAAGCCTCGCACCAAAGAGGGCCCGCATTTCTACGGCCACGAGATCACGGGCGAAAGCATGAGCCGCGAGATGCTCGAGCGGCTGCGCTTCCCGGCGCAGACGTCCGAGGCGGTCGCGGCGCTCGTCCGTCACCACATGTATGTTGCGGATCCGGGTCTCGCGCCGGCAACGATCCGCCGCTTCATCCGGCGCGTCGGTGCAGAGCATTTGAACGGTCTCTTTGCGCTGCGCCATGCCGATGTCGTCGGGAGCGGCCTGCCCGATCGCGGTGGGAACGATGTCTTCGAATCGCGCGTCTGGGGCGTGCTTTCGGAACGCCCACCGATGAGTGTCAAAGACCTTGCCGTTTCCGGCAATGACGTGATCGAGGTCCTGGTGGCTGAGAATGTTTTGCCGCCGGATTCCAAGGGCGGGCCTGAGGTCGGGGAAGTTTTGCAACGCCTCTTGGAGGCTGTTACCGAGCATCCCGAGCGGAATAAGCGCGAGCTTCTTCTGAGTATCGCGCGGAATGCGATCGCCGACATCCTGACGCGCTGAATCCTTGCAGTGTTCCCCGGGGAACATTCGCCCCCGGAACGAACGGCGGCAGCGAGGGAATGGGTCGCACGGTCGCGGTTGTCAATCAAAAAGGCGGTGTCGGAAAAAGCACCACCGCCGTCAATCTTGGTGCTTGCCTTGCACTGCTTGGCAAGCGCACCTTACTCGTGGATATCGACCCGCAGGGCAACGCCACGACAGGGCTCGGGATCGATAAGCGCGGTATTGAGAATGATTCCTATGCGTTGCTACTCGGCGAGATCGGCACGGCCTCGGCGATAATCCCGACCGACGTCGAGAATCTCTCGATCATCCCCGCGACCGCGAATTTGGCGGGCGCCGAGGTCGAGCTTGTGTCCGCGATGGCTCGCGAGAACCGTTTGCGGCAAGCGCTTGCTGGAGTCGTTGATCAATACGACTATATTTTCGTCGATTGCCCGCCGTCGCTCGGTCTCCTAACGATCAACGCGCTGGTCGCCGCCGACCAAATGATCATCCCGATTCAAGCCGAGTTTTATGCGCTCGAAGGTCTCTCGCAGCTCACCGCAATCGTGCAGCGCGTCAAAGAAGCGCTCAATCCGCGCTTGGAAATTCTCGGCGTTTTGGTCACGATGTACGACGGCCGCACGCGGCTCGCGGTCGAAGTCGTCGACGAAGTGATGCGTTACTTTCCCGAGCATGTTTTCAAGACGCAAATTCCGCGCAATATTCGACTTTCCGAAGCGCCGTCGTTCGGAAAGCCGGTCGTGCTTTTCGACGTGCGCAGCCGCGGCGCACAAGCCTATCTTGATCTGGCGCGCGAAGTCGCCGCGCTCGAGACCGTATCGTAATGGCCAAGCGCGGACTCGGCCGCGGACTCGGTGCGCTGCTCGGCGATTCGCAGCCCATTGCACGCGAACGTCCGCAAGGCGCAAGCGAAATTCCGATCGACGCGATCGTTCCCAATCCGCATCAACCGCGCACGACGTTCGATGCCGGAGCGCTCGAAGGATTGCAAAGCTCGATCGCAGCGTTCGGCGTGCTCGTTCCGATTCTGGTGCGAAAGCGCGGAGATCGCTACGAGCTGATTGCCGGCGAACGCCGCTGGCGCGCCGCGGCCGCTGCGGGATTACGAACGATGCCCGCGATCGTTCGCGAAGCAGAAGATCAGCAGAGTCTCGAGCTTGCGATGATCGAGAATTTGCAACGCGAAGATCTCGATGCGCTCGAAGAAGCGATGGGTTATCAACATCTGATCGACGATTACGGCTACACGCAAGAGCGCGTCGCCGAGCGCGTCGGACGCGCACGGCCCTCGGTTGCAAACGCGCTGCGCTTGCTCGTACTGGCCGAGCCGATTCAAGCGCTTATTCGCGCGCGGCAGCTCTCGCCCGGCCACGCCAAAGCGCTGCTGTCCTTCCCCGAAAAAGATCGCGTCGCGATCGCCGAGCGTGCGGCGCGCGAAGGCACGTCGGTTCGCGTCCTCGAGCGCTTGGCGCAGCGGCTCGGCCTGCCGCCGAAGAAGCGCGCCGCCGCCGGCGTCGACGATCTGAACGACGTCGCCGACCAGTTGCGCCACCGGCTGGGCTCGCGCATCACGTTCGTCCGGGCGAAGAAGGGCGGCCGTATCGAGATTCGCTTCACCGACGAATCCGATCTGATTCGAATCGTCGACATTCTCTTCGGGCAGGCGTGAAGGGGAGCGCGCTCGCCGCGCTGCTCGCGATGCTCGCGCTTATGACTCCGGGACGTTCGGTCGCAGCGCCGCCACCGAGTGGTGCGGCCGTCGACGTTGCGCTTGCGTATGCGCGTGCCGTCGGCAGCGGCGAATACGAAAAGGCATACGCGCATCTGACCACGACGATGCAGCGCTATTTCGGCAGCCTGCGCAACTACGAATCGGTGTTCACCGCGGAACGCTTCAGCGCGGCGGATCCCAAAGCGTTGCGCGTGGAGCACGCGAAGGACGCGCAGATCGTGACGCGTGCGCGAAGCAGATCGCGTTTCTGAATCACGGGACGCAGCAGCTCGGGCACGGACGTCTCGACTTGCGCTATCGCATCGTCCGCGAAGACAATGCGTATCGCGTCGATGACGAAGGACATCCGTATCGTTCGTACGTTCCCGCGCGGCAATTCGGCCGTCGATCGCAACGGCGTAAAGATCATCGTACGCGAGCTCGCGTTTTATCCGCGACGCATCGAGCTAGCCTTGACGTTCGAGAATGACGGCAACGCTTTCATCACGTTCTTACCGTACGGACGCACGCTCTTGCGTGACGGCTCGAACATCTATCATCCGCTCGACACGCGCAACTGGTTGCTGACGGATCGCCAGCTTTTTCTCGGGTTGCGTCTGGCGCCGAATGCGCGCTATACGGGACAAATCGATTTTCTAACACCCGGCCGGCTCGACGATCGTGCGCGCACATACGATCTGACCGTCGCGCCCGCGTTGCCTGAGGGCGCAGACCAACCAATTGAATTCGTTTTGCCGCCGATAGGCGTTCCCGGCAATTAGCGCTGCAGTGCCGCTGCGCGGCATCTACGCGATCGTCGACGCGGCGGAAGGCGACGTCCTCGCGCAGCTCGATGACGTTTTGGCGGCCGGCATTCGCGTCGTGCAGTACCGCAGCAAGAGCGGGATCCAGCGCGACGTGCTCATACGTGCATGGGAACGGACGCGAAGCTCCGGAGCGCTCCTGATCCTCAACGATGACATCGGAGCTGGTCGATTGCGCCGACGGCGTACACCTCGGACAAGAAGATCTCGCGTTGCCGGGCGCCACCCGGCTGCTTGAACGGGCGCTCGGCAAGATCGTCGGCATCTCATGCCCGGACGTCCCAAGCGCACGCGCCGCGCTCGCGCTCGGCGCCGACTACATCGGGGTCGGCGCGATGTACGCGACCGGGACGAAGCACGATGCCGGCGAGCCGATCGGACCCGATGGGATCCGCGCGGCGGTTCGCGCCGTCGATCTCCCCGTCGTCGCGATCGGCGGCATCACGCTCGAGCGCATACCCGAGGTTCGCGCGACCGGCGCCGCGATGGCCGCCGTGATCACCGCGATATCGCGCGCACCCGACCGCGATTGCGGCGGCGCGCGCATTGGTCGATGCATGGGCGCGCTGACACTCTGCTCGATCGGGACGACGCATCCGTGGAACATCGCCGGGATCGGCCTCGATGCCCGTGTCGCACAACGGCTCGAGACCCGGCACGTGATGGTCGTCGCGGGTGTCTCCGCGCAAGGTGCGGGCGAACGATCGAGCCGAGGCGCTCGATCCGGCAATCATCGCAGCGCAGCTTCGCGCGATTCGCCCCACGCAGCCGGATGCGTACCGGATCGGGGCGCTGCTCTCGCCGCAAAGCGCCGAAGCGGTCGCCGCGGGGCTCGAGGGCGTCGGGGTCCCGATCGTCTGCGATCCGGTCGCCGCGAGCAGCGACGGACTCGTCTTCGCCGACGACGCGACACTCGAGACGTTGCGCAAGCGGCTCTTTCCGTTGTGTACGCTGGTCACGCCGAATCTCGCCGAAGCTTCGCGCTTGTGCGGTTTTCCGGTCAACGATCGCGCCACGATGGCGCGGCGCGGCGCACACGCTGGTCGAGCGCGATCATGCACGCGGCGCGCTCGTTACCGGCGGGCATCTCGACGCTGAAGCGAGCGATGTACTCTACGCGGACGGAAAAACGACGACGTTCGAGGGGACGCGACTTGCGGGCGGGATGCGCGGGACAGGCTGCGTCCTTGCGGCCGCGACCGCAATTTATCTTGCGCGCGGCGAGAATATCATCGACGCGATAACAGCCGCGCGAACGCTCGTGCGCGATGCGATTACGAACAGCACGCTGTGGAACGGCGAACGGGTATGGCCGTTCTGATGCGCGAACGGGCGCGAAATCCATGAGGGTGATGTCAGGAATGCGCTCGACCGGGCGTTTGCATATCGGTCACTTGGTCGGTGCGCTCACGAATTGGGCAGAGCTCTCGCGCACGGCGGATGCGTATTTCGAGATTGCGGATCTGCATGCGTACACGACGCTTTTTCAGCATCCGGACGAAATTCGTGCTGCACGTGAAGACATGGTGCGCGATTGGATCGCGGCCGGCGTCGACCCGCAGAAATCGACGATTTTTCTGCAGTCCGCGGTACCCGAAATCAGCGAGCTGCACGTGCTGCTTTCGATGGTCACGCCCGTCTCGTGGCTCGAACGTACGCCGACATATAAGGAACAAATCGAAGCGCTCGGCGGCGATATCGCAACCTACGGTTTTCTTGGTTATCCGCTCTTGCAGCTGTGCGACATCGCAGTTTTCCGCGGCGAGAAAGTTCCAGTCGGGCGCGATCAGGTAGCGCATCTCGAACTTGGACGTGAGATCGTCCGGCGTTTCAATCGCTACTACGGCGACACGCTGGTCGAACCGCAAGCCTTGCTGACGGATTTTCCCGCAGTACCCGGTACCGACGGACGCAAGATGTCAAAGTCATACGGCAACACGATCGACATCGCCGACGACGAAGAGACGACGACGAAAAAGATCCGTTCGATGTTTACCGATCCGGAGAAGGTTCGACGCAACGATCCCGGACGTCCGGAGATATGTCCGGTCTACGCGCTACATCAAATCGTCAACGCAGCGCGCACGCCGTGGATCGCCGAGAATTGCCGTTCCGGCGCGCTGGGCTGCGTGGATTGCAAGAGCGAGCTCGCCGTAAAGCTCAATGACTATCTGCGTCCGATCCGGGAACGCCGCGCATCGATCGACGACGCAACGATCGACAAAATCATCGCAGAAGGCACGGAAAAAGCGCGCATCGTCGCAAGCCAAACGCTCGCCGACGTGAAGCGCGCCATGAAGCTACTTTAGCAGGGTATTATTTATCTGAGGAAGGTAACGTTCTTGACAACTAATTGGCCGAATGACGACGGCTTGCGATTTGTGAAAGCTGCGAAGGGTTCTGACGGCAAGCGTCTGACGTACCGCACTCTTACTACGCGAAAGTAGGTGGTCGTGGCGAATCCGGGTGCAATGTACCTCGCGTACATCGACGATTCACGCGACGAACGCCTATCCTGCTTCTCCGCTATTATCATTCCGGCAACACGTTGGCTTCGCTTATTGGACGAGATTATTGAGTATCGTCGTGCCCTCAAGCAAAGCGACGGAATCTATGTCAACAAGGAGTTTCATGCGACCGATTTCGTGGCTGGACGCGGCGATCTCGGTGCTACTGTAACGAAATTCCGTCGGTCTCAAATCTTCAATGAGACGTTGGATTTTGTTGCGTCTCGTCGTGGAATTAGCGTCATGAATGCCTGCGTTCCCACCGCGTTCGAAGAGCGCGCATTTGAACGCATGGTGAACCGCCTCAACAGCGGCGCGAAAGACAGGAAACCGCCGGCGCACGTTATTTTGATCTCCGACGAGGGCAAGAGTTACAACAGTCTCGTCCGCAAGATGCGTCGATTTAACTATATCCGTAGCAAATTCGGAGCGTGGTCAAGCGGGCAACGTAGCAGAAATAATCCGATCACACAGATCGTCGAAGATATCGTCTATCGGGATTCCGAGACGTCGTTTTTCATACAGCTCGCCGACTTTTGCGCGTTCGCGCTACTCCGGTCCGAAAACCCAATAGCCTCGCGATCTCGGTACGGCCTGGACAAATCGTTTGATCGACTGCGGCCGGTGCTGCGAACCAGAACGTTCGCGAAGGACCCACGGGGCCTGGGGATCATTCGGGAGACCTAGACCCCATTAAAAGAAGCAAGGCCGCTTATCGCCCTTCGGCGAGCCAGCCCTGCATCAGCAATTATACCTGATTTAGGCAATTTCGGCAATTCTTATTCAATAAATTCGAGGAATCGGCCCGAGGTAATTTTGCCGACGCAATGGCAGTTTGCTATACTCGCCTCCTTGATGGTGGCAAGCGACCCAAACGACCCCGGCACTCCGGAGAAAAAGAAACGGGGCCCCGGCAGACCCCCAAACGCCTACGAAACGCTGACCGTTAAAGTCTCAGCGGAGGATCTTGTCGTCCTTCGGACGGTCGAGGACGAAACGACGCTCGCACCCGAAGAAACGATACGAATGTTGGCGCATCTTGCTATATGGCAGACGCCAGAGGTAGCGCCCGAGAAGCTGAGTCACGCGCTGGACGAGGGTCGTAAAAGCGCTAAGAAGGGCTAGTTTCTGGTCTCGGGCTTACCGACGCCGTCCTGGCTCTCCATTGCGAGTTGATTGTTCGCGTCCCACCGAGGCTGTAGCTGACTTCCGGCGCGAAGCCGGGACAGAGTCAACGGGTGGAAGGACTCATCTACGTCGTGCTCTAGTTGGCTGAGATCGTCGCACGATCTGCGTGACCACTTCGATACGAAACCAGCAACGCGGTCCCTCATCTCAACTAGCGCTTGCCATTCATTCACGCTTCCTCCGATGCGGCGCGCGTCCACACGGTTGCAGCCTATAAAGCTTGTTTAGCCACTAAATTTAGGGAGCGTTTCGCGGATGCGGTCGAGCGCGATGCGGATGTTCTCGATCGAATTCGCGTATGAGAAGCGAATGTAGCCGCGTCCGCCTTCACCGAAGCACGAACCACCCAGCCCCGCAACGCCGCCTTCTTCGAGCAAGAATGTTGCAAGCTTGCGATCGTCGTGCGTGATCTCTTGGACGTTGACGAACGCGTAGAACGCGCCTTCGGGTGACTTGCAGTGCAGACCGGGAATCGAGTTGATGCCGCTGATGATCTCATCGCGCCGTTTGCGGAACGTCTCGGTCATCTCGAGCACCGGCTCGTCGGGTCCGTTCAGGGCAGCGATGCCGGCGCGCTGCACGAAGGTCGCGACGCACGAGAAGGTGTTGTTGTTGAACAGCGAGACCGTGCGCGCAAGCTCTTCGGGCATGATGCCGTAGCCGAGCCGCCAGCCCGTCATCGCGTAAGCTTTCGAGAAGCCATCGATGATCACGCTGCGTTCGCGCATGCCGTCGAGCTGTGCGAGCGAAACGAACGTGCCGCCGTACAGCGTGCGGCAGTAGATCTCGTCCGAGATGACGATGAAGCCCCACTTGTGGGCGAGATCGGCGACGACTTGAAAATCTTCCATGCCGAGAACGCCGCCGGTCGGATTGTGCGGTGAGTTCAGCACGACGACTTTGGTTCGGTTGCTGACTTTCGCGGCGAGCTCGTCGAGATCGAGCCGCCAATCTTTCGATTCGAGCAGTTTGACCGGGACGAGATTCGCTTGCAGATACGAAGCGCAGGATGCGTACGCCGGATAGCTCGGATCGGCTGCGACCATTTCGTCGCCCGGATCGAGCAACGCCGAGAGCGTGTTCCAAATGATCGGTTTTGCGCCCGGACCGACGACGACGTTCTCACGCTTCCACGGTTCGATACCGCGCAGCGTTGCGGCGAACGTAGCGATCGCGTCGCGCAGCTCGGGGATGCCGGCCGACGGCGTGTAGTGCGAATAGTTTTGTTCGATCGCTTGGATGCCGGCTCGCTTGATATGCTCCGGCGTGTTGAAATCAGGCTCGCCGATCTCGAGGTGCACGACGCTGCGTCCTTGTGCTTCGAGCTCGCGCGCGCGCGCAAGAACTTCAAACGCGGCTTCACTTCCGAGTCGATCGACTGCTTCACAGAGCAGACCGGCATGATACGCAGCAAGTGTCGTCATGCCCGCGAATTCTCCGCATGAAAGTACCCCGCCTTTGCCGCGCTGCGACGCGCAAATTTTGATCGGAGGGCGCACACCGTAGCGGCCGAACCGGCCGCCGTATGTTCGAGTTAGAGGCCAGGCTCGAAAAATCGACGATCGAAGCCGGCGAGCGCACGACGTTACGAATTCACGTTCACAATCACGGCGATGATTGCGCGGATGTTGCGAGCATCGTGGTGCGCGCGCCGCGAATCGATCGCGCTGATTTCGACCGGACCATTCGTTCGTCCGAAAGGTTCGCGCAGCGAGCTGGAGTTTTCGCTGCCTGCGCCGCTGCGCGGCGAGCGGCACGATATTGCGAGTCGACGTATATGCGCTCGACGCCCGGTGATGCGGAGATTCGTCGTGGCGATCGAATGCGACGGTGCACGCCGCGAGTGCGGCACGCGCTGCACCGATTTACGGCGATGCGGCGTTTGCTCCGGAGGCAAACCGCATCGAGCTCTTCGAGAGCGAAGCCGCGGCCGGCGACGCCGTGCGCGGACGCGCGATACTTACGAACACGGGCAATGCACCGGCGAACGTCGTCGCGCTGCACGCGGGCGGCGATCTGCAGGAAGTCACGTTCGATGCGACTGTTTCCGTTTGACGATCGATCCGGGCACGCGCCGCATGCGTCGGAATTCGCGCGCGCGTCGCGGACACGGCGCTCGATGGAACGCCGCAATCGCTGCGTGTAGCGTGCCGCACCGAAACGCAGAACGTCGAACTCGGCGAAGCGCATGTCCTAGCGCGCAATCACGCGCGTCTCGAAGGCTCGATCGAGCCGCTCGGATATACCGACGTTGCAATCGCGCCCGGCGAGCGTGCCGCGTGGTGCGTGCGTTTGGTCAACGCCGGCGGCGCCCTCGCAGATTTCACGATCGCGTTGCATGTCGCGGGCGGCGTCTATCTTCCGGGAAGCACGCGTATCGAGGGTGCGCGCGCGCTCGACGCGGGGGGAACCTCACCTCTTTGGTCGCGTGACGGAATGCGAGTCGAGCGTTTGCAGCGCGGCGCCGGAATGACGCTCGAGTTCGCGACGGTCGCTGACGCGGGAGCCGTGGCGATGAGCGTCTTGGCCCGCGCGTGCTGTGAGGGCCGTGAATCGCTCTTTGAGTCGCCGGCGATCAGGCTCGCCGACTGCAGTGAAGTGCCGACACTTCCTTTTATCGTCGAAGGTCTTGCCTTGCGTCGCATTGAGCCGCCGCGCTTCGCGGACCCGGCGCCGCCGTCGCCGCGCATGCAGCGTTCGGCGGCTGCGGTCCTCGAAGCAGCGATGGCGAGTTATCTCGACGGGTCTGGACGGACTGATGCGCCACCTATGGGCGCTCGCCGTTCTCTGCGCCGATGCGTGCGACGACCCGGACCTCGACGCGCATCTCAAGGTGAACCGGATCGCCCTCCGCAGCGTCTTCGATCGCCTGGCGATCAAGTTGCGCATGCCGCACTATCCGGTGCGTGCCGACGACGTCCTCGATTCGGCGGCCGAAGACGCGCTGGACGCGTGCGGGATCGGCGCGGGTTCACTCGGGACGCGCTTGGCGCACGCAGCGCAGCTGATCGCTCCCGAGCGCGACGAGTACCCGGAATTTGCGGGCTATCGCGACGCGCTGCACGCGACCTTGGAGGGTCTGCGCGACGATGCGGCGTTCATCGATGCCCTCGTCAAGGCGCAGCCCGCGCTCGACGAACGTCTGGACGCGCGTCGTGGAACGCGAGATCGGAGTGCACGTATGATCGTGAAGCTCGTAATCGTCCCTTCGCTCTTCGTCATTATCGGTTTGGTGTTGCTCGGCATCGCGATGCTCAGCCCGTGCGACGTGGAATCGAAGCAGGTAAGCAGGCAGTCCGCGCCGTTTGAACGGATTCGCGAGCTCGAGCGACTTGCGCGCGGACCCGCAGCGGAACATGCACTACGCGGTGCGCTTGCCGACCCAGACCCCCGGGTTTCTGCGGTCGCAGCAATCCTATTACGGGATTGCAAGACGTAGCACAAGCGGGTCCCCGCTTGGAGGCGATGACGCCCACCGGAGGGAAGCGCCGCACCGTGGAAAGCGTCGAACCGACCGCGGTCGATTCAGGCGAAAAGCCAAGAGCCGCGGGTGGCATACCAGACTTCGCAAAAGACGCCGCCACGATCGCAGAGTATGACGCTGCAAAGGCGCGCTTTGAACGGTCGGAGATTTCGCACGCCGAAAGCGCGGTTCGCGCTTCGTACACGCGCAAGCGCGCCGGCGTGCTCGCCGAGATCGCTGCTGCCGCGAACGCGCTCGAAGAACGGAAAAAGATTGCCGAGCGCAATCTGAAAGGCTACGCCGACGCGTATCCGCGTCACGTTCGCGGGAATCAAATCGAGCGTCCCGGGTTTCTTTGAATGGCTGTTCAGCTTCGGCGGCGCGTCACGGCTCTATAACTCTGCGGCGCGGTCTTCGCAAGACGTCGTCAACGCGCAAGCGACGTACCGCCGGCGTCAGCGATGGGAAGAAGAGCTCGAAAACTGGCTGCGCCGTTCGATTCATCGCGTCACCGTTGAATTAAAGGAACGCGCGGGCTCGCAAGAGTGGCTCGACAAGTTTCATTCGCGTCCGGAAGTCGCCGATCTGTTTCGGCGCGTGCAAGCGATCCGTGAAGATCGTGAAGCCTACGGGCAACGTTTGGCTAGCGGCGACGTCTCGCCGATCGAACAGCGCGATCGCTTCATCGGCGAGAACAAGATCGTTCCGTTGCGTCCGCCTTTCGACGGCATGATGATCGACGACATCATGAACTTCGGCGACATCTCGATTTGGCTTTTCCTCGATTTGCAAACAAACCGGTTTTGGCTGCCCTACGATCGGCGCTTGGAAAACCTGATCGATTCCGTTTTCGATACGTACCGTCTCGTCGACGATCTCAAAGCGAAGTTCAACCGTTCGGAAGACGGACGCCGCTTCACGCCGCTCGACCACTATCTGCGCCGTCTGCGCGACGAAACCGATTCGCGCGTCGAGTGGCGCAAGCGCACGACGAATCTGCGCACGCAAAAAGACGTCGCGCGCGATTCACCCATCGACGAGCCCGAGGATAAGAAAATTCTCGATCTGCTCGCCTCGCTCGCAACAACGAGCCCGCAAGAAGGCGGCGGCGGCTAGCCTAAATCTTCTTGCGGAAATATTCCGCGAGGATTCTTTGGGCGATGGGTCCGGCCACGTTCGCGCCGTAACCGCCGGAACGTTCAACGAAGATCGCCATTGCGAGCGTCGGATGATTTGCGGGCGCGAAGCAAACGAACCAGGTCGTATTGGGTCCGTTGCCGCCGTCGGTTTGCACGGTCCCCGTCTTCCCGCCGTAGGGTAAGCCCGGTATCGCGAGGCCGTAACCGGTTCCGATCGAGCTCGTCACGCGGTCCATCCCGGTACGTACTTCCTTGAGCGACTCTTGCGTGACCGGGACTTCGCGGATGATCTCGTTGTCGAAGCGCTTGACGACGGTGCCCCGTCGGCGTGCGAATCTCTTGGACGATGTGCGGACGGTAGAGCGTCCCGCCGTTGACGACGGTCGCGGCGACGTTAGCCATCTGCAGCGGCGTGGCTTGCATCGCGCCTTGCCCGATCGCGAGCTGGCAGACGTCGCTCGGCTCGAGCGGGACGCCGTAAACCTTGCGCGTCCACTCGTCGGTCGGCCAGTTGCCGGCGTATTCGCCGGGCAGATCGATCCCGCTGAGCGCGCCGAGGCCGAACTGCAGCGCGTAGTAGCGCAGCCGCGTGTGACCGAGGCGATCGCCGAGCTGGTAGAAGTAGCCGTCGCTCGAGGCGGCGAGCGCTTGCGTGAACTCGGCGTTCCCGAGTCCGCCGGCGGCGAGATCGACGAAGTGCACGCCGTGGCAATCCCACGCGCCCGAGTCGTAGAGCACTTGGTGCGGCTTGATGACGCCGGATGAGATCGCGCCCGAGCCCGTGACCATCTTGAAGGTCGAACCGGTCGGCGTCGCCGCGCCGATCGCGCGGTTGTAGAGCGGGCGCAGCGGGTCGAGGACGTAGTGCGCGTACTCCTTCGGCGAGATCGGCGTTGCGAAGTCGTTCGGATCGAAGGTCGGCAGCGAGGCCATCGCGAGCACGCCGCCGCTGTACGGATCGAGGATGACGAGCGCGCCGGAGAGCCGTTTGACGTCGCGGGTTTTGGCCCACGACTTCAGGCCGTCGGCAAGCGCGCGCTGCGCGATTTGCTGCAAGCGCAAGTCGATCGTCGTGACGAGGACGTCGCCCGGCTTCGATTTGACGAATTTTTCGTCGCCGACGACCGCGCCCCAGGCGTTGACCATGACTTGCTGGCCGCCGGGCGTTCCTTTCAGGTACGCGTCGTAGGTGTACTCGAGTCCGTCTTTGCCGACGACGTCGTTGGGCGTGTAGTGCTCGCTCTTGCGCTTTTCGTATTCTTCTTCGGAGATCTGACCGACGTATCCGAAGACGTCGGCTGCGAGCTTGCCGTACGGATAGTTGCGAACCGGTTGCTCTTCGAGATCGACGCCGGGCAGATCGGGCTGCGTTTCGGCGAGCCGCGCCATTTGCGAGGTGTGCAAGTCGCTGGCCAAGATGACGGGCCCGTACGGCTCGTAGGTTTGGACTTGCGCGAAGTTTTCGTAGTTGACGTCGTGATGATGGTAGAGCCGATGCCACAGCTCGTCTTGCGGAATCTGCAGCGTCGAGGAAAGATCGGCGATCGTCGACTTGATGTCTTTGACTTGCGAGGGGATCAGCGCGACGACGAACGACGGGCGGCTGCGCACCATGATCCGGTCGTGTGCGGTCCAAGATCAATCCGCGCGGCGCGGCGACCGGGATCAAGCGGACTTGGTTCGCGCGCGCAGCCGCGGCGTACACTTTGCCGTCGATCAGCTGCACGTACGTCAAACGCGCGACGATCGCCAGCGATCGCGATCACGACGACGAAGAAGAACGCCGCCCATGCGGGAGATGCCGCGATAGATCACGCGCTCACCGCGTGACGAAGCGCCAGCGCGCCCAGACGACGATCATCGCGAATCACGCCGTGTATAGAGCGCCGAAGCGATCGCGATCTTCGTGTAGTGCATCCCGAGGCCGACTTGATATCCTTCGAGCGAGAGGACGGCCCAATAAAGTCCTTCGCGCACCAGCGCCGCGACGACGAGCAGCGCGGCGAAGATCGACGGTGAATCGGCGAACGTCAGACGCGCGGCACCGGAGATGCCGAGCGCGGCGATCGACGTTGCAATCGTCCACGCCGCGCCCGTGTTGCCGGCGAGCGCGTCTTCGATCAAACCGCCGGCCGCGCCGAGCAGGATTGCGCCGGCCGTTCCGGCGCGCAGCGCGTACGTCGCGACGACCAAGAAAATCGAGACTGGGTACGGCGCTTCGTAATCGCGATGAAGTGCACCAGCGTGGCTTGCAAAAAGCCGGCCGCTATCAGCCAAATTGCGGCTGCGCGCCAATCCGTCGGAAGCCGGACGGCGTGTGCTTGTCGCGCCGCTACTTCGGAAGGATAACAACATGATCGAGGCGTCCGAAGGCGACGGCGGGCTCGACGATTGCTTGCTGGTCGAGCGCACCGGCGGGCATCGGCGTTACCGATGCGATGCGTCCGATCAAGAGGCCGGCGTGAAACGAACGTCCTTCGCCGGTAACGACGGCATCGCCGACGTGCAGATGCGCGTCTTGCGAAACGTAGTGCAGGTTCACGCGCGTCAGCGTCCCGGTTGCGATTCCCCACCAGCGGCCGTTTTGCAGAATCGCCGGCAAGTTGCTCGTGTAGTCGGTGATCAAGAGAACCTTGCTGCTGAGCGCATCGGCTTCGATGACGCGTCCGACCACGCCGTCGGCGTTTACGACGCCGTCATCGACGCGTGACGCCGGAGCGCGTTCCTTTGTCGACCGTGACGACTTGCGATTTGTTTTCGGGATCGAATCCGATCACGAGCGCGGGAATGCCGGTCGGGTAGAGCGCCGCCGCGTTCTGCACGGCTTCGCGCGACGGGACGCGCGCGAGCGTCTCCTGCAACGCTGCGTTTTCGGTTTGCAGTTTCGCGTCTTCGGCGCGCAGCTGCGCGTTTTCGCGCTCGAGCTGCGGCAACGCGATCACGTACCCGACTGCATCGCGCGAGCCCGAGATCGACGCGCTCAGCGCAAACTCGAGATAGGCGTACGTCGAGGTTATTGCGTTGCTGAGAGGACTCGTGCGTCCTTGTCGAGCGAATTCAAGTTGAACGAGTGCGACGAGAGCGGCGGCGATGATCGCGCCGATTACGGCGAATAGCTTTCTCTCATCCCGATACGTAAAGATTGATACCACCTCGTCAAACGATCCGCGGACGGACCGAGACGCTCGAGCAACGTTGGAATTCCGAGCACTTCACCCGCTCCACGTGCAACGCACTCGAGTGGATCGGGTGCGACGATCGTGGGAACGTTGGTGCGCAAACCGAGCTCGCCGGCGAGTCCCGTAATTTGCGCGCCTCCGCCCGTCAGCGTGATACCGTTTTCGAGCAAATCCGCGGCGAGATCCGGCGGTGTTTGCTCGAGAACCGACCACACTGCACGGGTGATGCGATCGATGCCTTCGGCCATCGCTTCGCCGACCAATGCTTCGCTCACTTCGCGCGCGCGCGGCGCGCCGGCTGCGCTGTCGAAGCCGCTGACGCGAAACGCCGCTCGCCCGGGTGGGCGGCCGGCATACCCTAGCTTGATTTTCAACGCCTCGGCCGTCAGCGCGCCGATGTGAAAACGGTCGTGGCGCAGCCGCGTGATGATCGCGTTGTCGAGATAGTCGCCGCCGACTTTGACCGAGTGCATCGCGACGACGCCGGAGAGCGCGAGAACCGCGATCTCGGTCGTCCCACCACCGATGTCGACGACCATTTGGCCGCTGGTGGTCGTAATGTCGAGACCGGCGCCGAGCGCCGCCGCGACGGCTTGCGGCAAGAATGTCGTGGCGCGCGCGCCGGCGGCCGCGGCCGCTTCCTCGACGGCTTTGCACTCGATGTCGGTCGCGCAGCCCGGGACGCAGGCGACGACGCGCGGCAACAGCTTCGGGCGCGCGGTCGAGGCGCGGCTCACCATCGTTTCGATCAAGATGTGAGCGGCCTGAAAGTCACTGATCGTCCCGCCGCGTAGCGGATGGACGACGCGGATCCGGCTGGGCGCGCGGCCTTCCATTTCTTTGGCGGCCGCACCGACGGCGATCACGCGCTCGCACGCCGCCCGAGATGTCGTACGCGACAACCGACGGCTCCGAGACGAGCGACACCGGTCCCGCGCTCGTAGATGACCGTGTTGGCCGTTCCGAGGTCGATTCCCAATTCGGGACTTAACGTTGTTCGAACAGCGCGTAGAAATGCCATTAGCGTGTACCCCCGAGGATCACGCCGTGGTCGCGCAACGTCCGCACGAATAGTCCAAGCGGGAACCCCATCACGGTGTAAAAATCACCGTCGATCCGCTCGACGAGGGCTGCCCCCCGCCCCTGAATTCCGTAGGCTCCCGGCCTTGTCCATCGAGTCACCCGTCGCGACGTACTCGGCTATTTCTTGCTGCGATAGCGGCGCGAAACGGACCTCCGTCGAGGCGGTGCGTTCAATCACATCGCTTTCAAGCCTGATGGCGAACGCGGTGTGCACGATATGGCGACGGCCGGAAAGCGCGCGCAACATCTCGGCTCGCGTCATCCGCGTCTCTCGGCTTTCCCAGCGGCGTTCCGTCGAGATCGACGACGGTATCCGCGGCGACGACGATCGCCTTCGGGGGTTGTCCGAGGACGCCCTGAAGCTTGCCCCGCGCATGGGTGCGCGCCAGTTCGATGGGCGGCAACTCCGGCATGTTCATTTCGTTATAGCTGCTTGGTACGACGTCGACTTTTACGCCGAGGGAGGCGAGAAGTTCGCGGCGCCGCGGACTGATACTCGCCAAAACCAGCGCCGTAATGACGCGTGGCTCCATCATACTACATCGTTGCGTAAAACGTCTTCGAAATTTTCACGCCGAATGACCAATTGATGGCGTCCGGATTCGACTTCGGCGACAGCCGGGCGGGCGAATCGGTTGTAATTGCTCGCCATCGCATACGTGTACGCGCCGGTCGTACAGAGCACGAGCAAGTCACCGGTCCGCAAATCATCGGGTAGGTCGGCGTCGAGCATCTCGTCGTTTTCGCACGAACGGCCCGCGATCGTCACCCGTCGTAGCGGCCCCCGCGCTTGTGAGCTCGCAACCAATGGTTGGTGGAAGGCTCCGTAGATCGCCGGCCGGGGGTTGTCGGCGATGCTGCCGTCGATGACGACGAAGCGGCGGGTGCCGGAGTCCTTGATCGCAGCGACGCGGTAGAGCGTCGTCCCCGGCGTTCGCGACGAGCGAACGGCCCGGTTCGATTCCTAGGCGAGGAACGGGGATGCCGGCGCGCGATGCGGTCTCGCCGCATCCGCTGCGCCAGGTCCGTCGAGCGTCGCCTCGATATCGAACGTCTCGGTCGGCCGCCACGTCCTCATCGACGCCGAAGCCGCCGCCGAGCAACAGCGAGGGGATCGTGCGGCCGCGCGCGTGCGCCCGTGCCGCAAGCTCGGCGAGCACGTCGAGATTCGCGGCGTACGGCGCCTCATCGAAGATCTGCGAACCCATGTGCGCGTGCAGTGCACCGAGCGCAACGTTCGGGTGCGCGTCGAGTACGTCGAGTGCGCGCTCGAGGTCGCCGGGCGCAATGCCGAACTTCGTGTTCTCGCCGCCGGTGCGTACGAAATCGTGCGTGTGGATTTCGATGCCGGTGTTGAAGCGCAATCCGATCGTTAGCGCTGCGTCCACGTGCGCGCGCCAGCAAGCGCATGCAAGCTCGTCGATGCCGTCCACGACGATGAATGCGACGCGGCCTTCGATTGCTGCATCGAGCTCGGCCTCGCTCTTGCCGCAACCGTGAAGATACATGCGCGAAGCCGCGAGCCCACCGCGCTCGGCGGTAGCGATTTCGCCGCTCGAACAAACATCGAGCTTGAGCCAGGCATGCCGCGCAATACGCCGCACGAGCGCGACGAACAGCAACGCCTTGGCCGCGTACGCGATCGAGATGCCGTGCGGCTCCGCGGCGCGATGAAAACGTTCGAGCGTACCTTCGAACGTCGATGCATCGAACACGACGAGCGGCGTCCCATAGGCCTTCGCAAGCTCGTCGACGCCGACGCCCGCAATCGCGAGCGTTCCGTTTGCATTACGCGTGTGTCCGATCGCGCACAGAACGCGCGGATCTGCGGCTGCGATCATTTCGGCACTGCGCCGTTCATGTACAGACCTTGCTCGACGATGTACCGCCAAACCGCTTCAGGAACCAAATAGCGTACGGTGTCGCCCGTTTCGAGCCGATCGCGAACGGTCGTCGCCGACTCGGTGTGCAGCGGTAGGTCGATGAAATGGATCTTCGTGCGCAGCTGCTCCGGAATTGCAGCGAAACGCTTCATCGAGCTCGCTTCGCACGACCTCGGGACGCGGAGCGACCAAGAAACCGTCGAGATGCGCGAAGATCTCATCGAGTCGCTGCCATCCTCCACGCACGAGCGAATCACTGCCGGCAATGAAATAGAGCTCATCGCCAGGATAGATTTCGCGCAGCCGCGGCAACAAGATCCGCAGTGTATCCGGTGGCTTGTTCATCGGTGTCGGTGAGGTCGAGTGCAAAGGCCGGATTCGAAGCGATCGCAAGACGCAGCATGGTGGCACGATCTTCGACGCTTCCGCGCAACGCATCGCGATGATGTCCCGAACGCATCGGCAAAAACACGACGCGATCGAGACCCTCAGCAGACGCGCACCGCCTCGGCTATGAACAAGATGTGCGTTATGTACGGGGTCAAACGCTCCCCCAAATAAGCCTATCTTCATTTGAAAGGCGCTCCGCCCCAGGCTCCGCGCCCCCCATGCTTCGCATGGGGCGCCCAAACGTGCGAGCCCGTCATCATTGCGAAAACGTAAACATTCCCCGTGGGGGCTCGCAACAACATTAGCTGTAGGTAAACTCAGTCGCGCCGACGCGCACGGTGTCGCCTTCGCTGATCCCCATCTCGCGCAAACGCTTTTCGACGCCGAGCTTCGCGAGGATACGCTCGAATCGTCCGAGCGCTTCATCGTTGTCGAAATCGGTCGTCTCCGCAAGCCGTTCGATGCGTTCACCGCTAACCACGTACACGCCGTCCTCGATGCGAATCGCGAACGCCTCTTTCGCACGCAGCATGATGCGCGGCGGTTCCGGCGCCAATACGGGGACGTCGGGACTGGCGCGAATCTCTTCCCAGGCCGCATAAATCAGCTCGCGGACGCCTTCACCGGCGACCGCGGAGATGCCGCGCAAGCCTTCGATGACAGACGAGAGCTCCTCGAAGTTCGCGCGCGCTTCGGGAACGTCGAGCTTTGAGATGCAGACGATCATCCGTTTGTCGAGCAGCGCCGGACTCCACAAGCGCAGCTCGTCTTCGATCGTTTTCTTGCTTGCAAGAATCTCGTCGATCGAATGCGTGCCGTCGATCAGATGGATCATCACGCGCGTGCGCTCGACGTGACGCAGAAAACGGTCGCCGAGGCCGGCGCCGGCGTGCGCGCCTTCGATCAGTCCCGGGACGTCGACCATCACGAAGGATTGAAACTCGTCGACGCGCACGACACCAAGCTGCGGTTCGAGCGTCGTGAACGGATAGTCGGCAACTTTCGGACGCGCCGCCGAAACGACGGAAAGCAGCGTCGATTTTCCGGCATTCGGAAGGCCGACGATACCGCAATCGGCGAGCAGCTTGAGCTCGAGCTTGAGCTCCGCACTCTCACCGAGCTCGCCGTACTGCGCGAAGTGCGGCGCTTGCCGGGTCGCGGTCGCAAAATGCTGGTTCCCGAGACCCCCCTTGCCGCCGCGGGCGACGACCAGCCGCTCGCCGGGATGCGCCAGGTCGGCGATGCGCCGGACGCGTGGGGCATCGGGCTCGCCTTCATTTTTATAGACGATCGTCCCGACCGGGACCCGGACGATCATGTCGGCGCCGGCCCTGCCGGATTTGTTCGAGGTGCCGCCGTTGCGCCCGGGCTCGGCGCCGAAGTGCTTCTTAAAGCGGAAATCAACCAGGGTCGAGAGCCCCGGATCGGCCTCTAGGGTGACGTCGCCGCCTTTCCCCCCATCGCCGCCCGCCGGCCCTCCCTTGGGGACGTATTTCTCACGGCGCCACGCGACAATGCCGTCCCCGCCCTTTCCGGCGGCGACGGTTATCGCGACTTCGTCAATGAATTGCGTCTAGTCAGCCCTTAGGGGAGGACGTTGACGTGCTTGCGGTTCCGGGCGTTCGTGAACTCGACACGGCCCGCGACGACCGCGAAAATCGTGTGGTCCTTACCGATGCCGACGCCCTTGCCGGGATGGAATCGCGTTCCGCGCTGGCGGACGATGATGTTCCCCGGGATGACCGCCTCGCCCCCAAAGCGCTTGACGCCCAACCGCTGTGCGTTGGAATCGCGGCCGTTGCGGGTCGAGCCCGCACCCTTCTTGGAAGCGAAAAGCTGGAGGTCGAAAACGAACATAGCCGAGCGAGTATAGCAGGGCACCGGGAGGGGGCGCAACCGCACCGGCTTAACTTGCGGGCGTTTTGTACAAACCCACCGAGACTCTCCAAAGGCGCCGCGTCGTCGTCACCGGGATGGGGGCGATCACGCCGCTTGGGAACAGCCGCGAAGCTTTTTGGGACGCTTTGATTGCCGGGCGGAGCGGGGCAGGCCCGATCACGGCCTTCGATCCCTCGCAGCTGCGAGCCCAAATCGCGGCCGAGGTCAAAGACTTCGATGCCGACGCCTTGATCGGCAAGCGCGAGGCGCGGCGCATGGATCGCTACGCGCAGTTCGCGATGGTCGCGGCCGACGAAGCGATCGCCGACGCGAAGTTCCCGGAAGATCAAGATCTGCGCAATCGCACCGGCGCCTCGTCGGCACCGGGATCGGCGGCATCGTCACGATTCAGGAAACGACGTTCAAGGTCGCCGAGTCGAAAGATATCTCGCGCGTCTCACCGTTCTTCATTCCGATGCTGATGTCCAACGCGGCCGGCGCGCAGATCTCGATGAAGTACGGCTTGCGCGGGCCGCTCTACGCGGTCTCGAGCGCGTGCGCGAGCGCCAACGACGCAATGGCTGCCGCCTTCGATGCGATCGCGCGCGGCACGGCGGAAGCGGTGGTTACCGGGGGCGCGGAGGCGACCGTCATCTCGATTGCGGTGGGCGGATTCGATTCGATGAAAGCGCTCTCGACGCGCAACGACGAGCCCGAACGCGCCAGCCGTCCGTTCGATCGCGATCGCGACGGATTCGTTCTGGGCGAAGGCGCCGGCATTCTCGTGTTCGAGGAACGCGAACGCCGCGATCAAGCGCGGCGCCAAGATTTATGCCGAGGTGCTCGGCTACGGACAGTCCGCCGACGCGTTCAATCTGGTGCAGCCCGATCCCGACGGGATCGGCGCGACCTTTGCGATGCGGCGCGCACTCGAAAGCGCGAACTTGGAGCACGAGCGAGATCGATTACATCAATGCGCACGCGACCTCGACGCCGCTCGGCGATCCCTCGGAAAGTGCCGCGATCGAGAAAGTCTTCGGTGAAGACGCCATGCGCATCGCGGTCTCCTCGACCAAGAGCATGCACGGGCATTTGCTCGGTGCCGCGGGCGCGATCGAAGGGATCGCAGCGATCCTCGCAGTCGAACGTGACATCATCCCGCCCACGATCAACCTCGAAAATCCCGATCCCAAGTGCCGCCTCGACTACGTTCCGAACGTTGCGCGGCGAGACGCGCGTACGGGCCGCGATGTCGAACGCGTTCGGGTTCGGCGGTCACAACACGGTCGTGATCTTTGGAAAGCACGCTGCCGCTTAGGAGGACGGATGGCCGGTGAGGCGCGCCGCCGGCGCCTGCGCACGCTGCTTCGAACCAGTGGACTCGCGCGGATCAAATCTGCGGCGGTCGAGCGCGCCTTCGTGCACGACAGCGCCGTCCTGGCCGAACGGCTCGTCGATGCGAATGCCAGCAACCAGCGGCTCGAATTTCTGGGCGACGCCGTGCTCTCGCTCGTCACCGCCCGCTGGCTCTACGTGCGCTATCCGAACGAGCGCGAGGGCGAGCTGACCCGTCGTCGCGCGGCGCTCGTGAACGACGCGATGCTTGCGCACACCGCGCGGCGGCTCGGTTTCGGCGACGTCCTGGTGCTTGGCCCGGCCGAGGCCGCGGCCGGCGGTGCCGATCGCGAGTCGATCCTGGCCGGCGCATTCGAGGCGTTCATCGGCGCGCTCTATTTGGAAGCGGGGCTCGCGACCGCCGAGCGCTTCGTCGTGCGTGCGCATCTCGACGAACGTCGAGCACGCCGAGATGGCGTCGGCCGACCCGAAGACCGCGCTGCAAGAGCTGACGCAGGCGCGCATGGGGACGATGCCCACGTACGTTGACGCCGCGAGCGGCCCGGCGCACAGCCGCACCTTCACGTCGCGCGTGCTGCGTGCGCGGTCAGTTGCTCGGTGAGGGAATCGGCAGCAGCAAGAAGGCGGCGCAGCGCGCGGCCGCGCAAATTGCTCTCAGCGTGCTATCGGCCGAGGACCATGCAAATCCGTGAGACTCAAACAGCTTAGAGTCTTCGGTTTCAAGACGTTCGCAGAACCGCTCAAGCTCGACTTCGAGCCGGGCATCACTGCGATCGTCGGTCCGAACGGTTCGGGAAAATCGAATCTCGTCGACGCCATTCGTTGGGCGCTCGGCGAGCAGAGCACGAAACAGCTGCGCTCGAATCGCACCGACGACGTCATCTTCGCCGGCAACACGAAGCGCAAGCCGCTCGGCATGGCCGAAGTCTCGCTCGTTTTCGACAACGAGGACCGGCATCTGCCGGTCGACTTCAATGAAGTCGAGATTTCGCGCCGCGCGTATCGCGCCGGCGAGATCGAATATTATCTCAATCGTTCAGCACGTGCGCTTGCGCGACGTCATGGACGTGCTCATGGGCAGCGGCCTCGGTCCGGGCTCGTACTCGATCGTCTCGCAAGGGCAGATCGACGAGATTCTCTCATCGAAGCCGACCGAACGGCGCGCGCTCTTCGAAGAGACGGCCGGCATCGCGCGCTTTCTGGCGCGCAAGAACGAAGCGTTGCGCCGGCTCGAGCACACCGAAGCGAACGCGATTCGCATCAGCGATCTGATTGCCGAGCTCGAGCGGCGCATTCCGGAGCTCGACACGCAAGTGCGCCGCGCCAAGCGCTTCCGGCGGCTCTCGACGCGCGTCCGCGATCTCGAGCTGCTCTCGTACATGCGTGCCAGCAAGAGCCGCCGCGAAGAACGCGATCGCGTTCGCAACGGTCTCGGAAAACTCGACGAGCGTCAAGCCGGTGCGGCCGCGCGTGCCGCAGCGCTCGCCGCCGATCTCACGCTCGATTCGCACGTCGCTGTACCGTCACGAGCTGGCGCTCGAAGAACAGCGCGTCGGCGCGCAAGATGCGCGCGCGAAGCTTGCCGATTTGCAAACGGCGCTGGCCGCGACGCATGCGCGCCGCGAAGCGCTCGAAGCCCAGAGCAGCGCCTCAGTCGCCGACGAAGCGCGCGCGCAAACGGAACGCGGAGCAGCTCGGAGCTCGAACTTGAGCTCGCTTTCCGAACAAATCGCGCCGCTGATGGTCCGCGTCGACGAAGAACGCGCGATCGAAGTACGCATCACCGCGACGCTCGCGCAAGCGCGCTCGGCACTCGACGCCGCCTTCAACGCGCTGCGCGCATTCGAAACCGCTGCGGCCGAAAAGCTCGCGAGCGAAGCCGAACGCCGTGCGACGATTGCGAGCGCCGACCGCGAGATCACGCGTTTCGGCGACGAGCTTGGGCGGCTGCGCGATGCAGCGGCGCAGCATCGAAAGCAATGTCGCGTCCTCACGCGAGCGGTTTGTGACCGGCGAGCGCGAGCTTGCCGCGCTCGAACGCGATCTCGAAGCCCGTGCCACAGCGATCGCAGACGCTCGACGTCCAAGTGCAAACCGATGCGGACCGGCATCGTCGCGCTGCAAGCGCAATTCACCGAATTGCACGGCGAGGTCGCCAGCGACGAAGCGCGTTTGCACACGATCGAAGAGCTCGAACATTCGCTCGAAGGTCACGTACCCGGTACGCGTGCCGTCATGGAAGCCTCGTCGCGCAGCGAGCTGCAGCGGCGTGCGCGGCGTCGTTTCGCAGCTGCTGCAAGTCGACGAACGTTACGCGCAAGCGCTGGATGCCGCGTTCGGCAACGGACTTTCGCACATCGTCGTCGAGACCGAGCGCGATGCGGAACGCGCGATCGCGCTCTTGACGCAGCGCGAGCTCGGACGCGCGACGTTTTTGCCGCTCGATGGTCTGCGGGCGCGCAAAGGCCACGAGCTTGGCGCGCGCGTCGGCGCGAGCCGGCGTCATCGGTTACGCGCACACGCTGGTGACGCACGCAACCACAATACGCCGGCATCGTCGCGTTTCTTCGTCGGCCGCACGCTCGTCGTCGAGACGCTCGCAACGGCGCTGGCGCTGGTGCGCGAGGAGAATTTCCGCGACGCGATCGTGACGCTGGCCGGCGAGCGCATCGAAGACGGCGGCGCGATCACGGGCGGCCGCTTCACGCGCGAGCGCTCGATCCTGGCGCGTGCCGCGCAAGCCGAAACGTTGCGCCGAACGCTCCCGCAGCAGCGCACGCGACTCGAATCGCTCGAGAGCGAGATCGACGAAGCGACGGCAGCCGCCGAATCGAGCACCGAGCGCCGCGAAGCCGCGCGCAAAGCGCACGCCGACATGCTCGTCAGCCGTCACCGATGCGCGTACGCGTCTCGAAGCGCTGAATGCCGAGATCGAACGGCTTGACGGCGAGGTTGCCAGCCGAAGCCGCGCGCGAAACCGCCGTACAAGAGCAAATCGATCAAGTGCGCGCGCGCAAGACGGCGATCGAGCGGACGCTCGAGGCGCGCCGGCGGACTCGATGAGCCTACCGAGCGCAAACGTTTGGAAGCCGAGCTCGAAGCGGCGCGCGAAGCACGTGACGCGCAACGAGGCCGAGCAGCAGAGCGCGGCTGCGACGCTGTCGCGAGCGCGCGAAGAAGCTTCGACTGCGCAAGCCGAGCGCGACGCTGCGCAAGCGCGCCTCGCGATGCTCGATCAAAATGCGCAGCGCGCGGCCGACGCGCGTTCCTCGACCGCACGCGAGATCGGCTCGCTCGTCGAGCAACAAGCGCGCGCAAGAACGCGAAGTCGCGGCGCTCGAGGCGCGCGGTCCTGGGCGCAGACAACGCATTCGCGAGCGCACGAACCGAGCGCGAACGGCTCTCGGATCGTGCGACGGTGCTCGACGGCGAGCAGCGCGGAGCCGAGAGCGAAGAACGCGAGATCGCCGCGCAAGGCGAAGAAGCGCGCACGCGTCTGGCCCAGATCGATGCCGAGCTCGGGATGCTTACCGCGCAATTCGCGCAAAATCCGGCGACCGAAGACGAGCTGCGCGACGTCGAGATCGCGCTACGCGCAAGACTCCGATGACGATACTCGAAGAGCTGCCGCGCTTGCGCGAAGAGCTGGCGCGCCTTTCGGCCAACGTCAACTTCAACGCCGAGTCGGAGCGCGAGGAGCTTGCGCAACGCGAGACGTTCTTGCGCGAGCAGATGGACGATCTCGGCCGCGCGCGCGAAACGCTGCTCGCGACGATCCGCGAAATCGAGACTCTCGACGCAAGCCGAGTTCAATGCGACGTTCGAAAAAGTAGCGGCCGCGTTCGCCGAGATGTTCAAGCGCCTCTTCCCGGGCGGCGAAGCGCGCATGTGGCAGACCGAACCCGAAAAACTTTCGGAAAGCGGGATCGAGATCTCCGTGCAACCGCCGGGCAAGAAGATGACGCCGCTGCAATCGCTCTCGGGCGGCGAACGCGCCATGACGGCGGTCGCGCTGATCTTTGCGCTGATCGCAACGCGTCCCTCACCGTTCTATCTGCTCGACGAAGTCGATGCGGCGCTCGATGAAACGAACGTCGATCGCTTCTCGGCGATGGTGCGCGACGTCGCGAAGGATGCGCAAATCGTCATCGTCACCCACAACAAGCGCACGATGGATCTCGCGCAGCGCCTGTACGGCGTAACGATGGCCGAGCCGGGCATCAGCTCGATCGTCTCGGTCGCACTCGATGAAGCTCCGGCGGCTGCCGCCGGCGAACGACTCCCGGCGCGCCGGGAGAGTGCGATTGCGTGATCGTCACGTGCAGAAGGGCGGAGCACTTTTCTCGGTCCATGACCGCGCCGGCGCCGCGGAGCTTGCCCGCGCTCTAAGCGCCGCCGGAGTTCCGATCTACGCGACGGGCGGAACGCGCGCGCATCTGGTCGAGAACGGAATCGACGCGCATGACGTCGGCGAGCTGACCGGTTTTCCGTCGCTCTTCGACGGCCGCGTCAAGACGCTGCACCCCAAAGTCTTCGGGGCGATTCTTTCGGACCGCCGCAATCCCAAACACAATGAAGAAGCCGCGCAATACGAGATTCCGCAGCTCGACTACGTCGTCGTCAATCTGTATCCGTTCGAAAAAACCGTCGCGCGCTCGGGCGCGTCGCTCGAGGAAGCACTCGAGCAGATCGATATCGGCGGCGTTGCGTTGATTCGCGCTGCGGCCAAGAACTTCGAGAACGTTACCGTGCTCTGCGATCCGTCGCAGTACGCCGAGGTCGCAGCCGCCTTGCCGGACGGCATCGATGCCGCGATGCGCAAGCGGCTCGCGACGCGCGCCTTCGAACGCACGGCCGAATACGATTCCGCGATCGCGCGCTATCTCGAAGCCGGTTTGCTCGCGCGCGAGCTTCCCGGTTCGCTCGCGTTGACCGTCCCCGTCGCGCAGCCGCTGCGCTACGGCGAGAATCCGCAGGATCGCGCGGCGTTCTATCTTGCGCGCGAGAGAACGCTCCCCGAGCAGCTGCACGGCAAAGAGCTTTCCTACAACAATTTGCTGGATCTCGATGCGTGCTTGCGCCTCTTGGCGCGCGCTCCGGTCGCCTTTCCTCCGGGAACGATGCCTGCCGCGAGAACGCATGCATCGCGTGGCGATCGTCAAGCACACGATCCCGTGCGGGGTCAGCGAGCACGAGCGCGTCGCCGGGGCGATCCGTTATGCGCTCGAGACCGATCCGGTTTCGGCATACGGGGGTATCATCGCCAGCGATGGGACGATCGACGCTGCCGGAGCGGAAGCGCTCGGCGAGTTCTTTTTGGAAATCGTGGCGGCGCCGGATTTCGAACCCGCGGCGCTCGAAGCGCTTCGCCGCAAGAAGAATCTTCGCGTGATGCGTTACCCCAAAGAGCTGCCCGTTCAATTGATGGCCGAGCTGCAGGTCCGCAGCGCCCTCGGGCGGCGTGCTTGCGGAGGATCGCGATCCGAAAGCCGTACCGGAGCAATGGCAGGTCGTGAGCAAACGGCAACCGACGAACGAAGAGTGGCTCGATCTCGCGTTCGCGTGGGACATCGTCCGGCACGTGAAGAGCAACGGCATCGTCATCGTTCGCGATCGCACGGCACGCGGGATTTGTGCGGGGCAAACGAACCGCGTCAGCGCGGTGAAAATCGCGGCGCATCGCGCCGAAGAGAATGCGCGCGGCGCGGCCTGCGCCAGCGACGGCTACTTTCCGTTTCCCGATGGATTGCTGGCTGCGGCCGATGCGGGCTGCACGGCGGTGATCGCACCCGGCGGATCGATTCGCGACAATCTGGTCATCGAAGCCGCCGACGAGCGCGGCATCGCGCTCGTCTTTTCGAACTACCGGTACTTTCTTGCACTAATGCGCTTCGCAGCGTTCATCGTGCGATTTCTCGCGTACAGCCTCGTACTCTGGGTTGCGTATGCAATCGCGCAGATGCAATGGACGAACGCGGATCTCGATCTCAACGACGCGCTTACCGGACTGCACGCGCTGGGTGTAGCGATTCTCACGATCGCGCCGCTCGTGCTCGCAATCGTTGCAATCTTTGCTCGCCCGCTGGCATTATTCGTGCTGTTCTACCTGGTCGGCGCCGTCGTGACCGCGCCGTTCGCATTGGCAAGGTTTGGAGGCTAAGCCCCGAAACCGCGGTCCGGCGGCGAGAAGGAGAATTGCGTGGCTCGTTACCTGCACACCTCGATCTTCGTGAACGACATGGCTCAATCGATCGACTTCTATACAAAGAAGCTCGGATTGAAGCTGCTCGACGGTCCGGTCCACTATCCGGGTAACGCAGACATGGCGTTTGTCGGGGATAGTTGGGACGCCTATATCGAGCTGGTATACGATCTCGAGGATCATCCGCCGTATGAGGTCGGCAATCGCTACGAGCATCTCGCCCTCGAAGTTCCGGACGTTCCCGCGATCGATCGAGCGTCTGCGTGGCGCCGGCGTGCGCATCATCAAAGAGCCAAAGAGATCGCCGAGTGGAACGCGCACGATTGCATTCGTTGAAGACCCGAACGGAATTCCGGTCGAGCTTTTGGAGCCTCGCTAATCGAGATCACGGCGCCGCGCGGAACGCAGGACATCTATCCGCCCGAGAGTCGCCGCTGGGAAGCGTTCGAGTCGGCGGCGCGCGAGCTAGCGACGCGATTCGGCTACGGCGAGATTCGGACGCCGATGTTCGAGTCGACCGAGCTTTTCGTGCGCGGCGTCGGCGATACGACCGACATCGTCGAAAAAGAGATGTACACGTTCGAAGACAAGGGCGGACGTTCGATGACGCTGCGCCCGGAATGGACGGCGCCGACCGTGCGCGCGGTCTTGCAGCACAACTTGCTCGCGCAAGGCCCGCTGCGTCTGTTTTACATCGGACCGTTCTTCCGCTACGAGCGTCCGCAAGCCGGACGCTTACCGCCAAGCGAACCAGTTTGGCATCGAGTGCTTCGGCTTTCCGGGTGCCGAGGCCGACGTCGAGGTCATGCAGCTTGCGATGCTGCTGCTGCGCCGCTACGGAATGGCGGATGCGACGCTGCGGATCAATTCGATCGGCGATGCGGTCTGCCGTCCGCATTACCGCGAAGCGCTGCTCGCGTATTTTCGTCCCTTTGCGGGGCGGCTCTCGGCCGATTCGCGTGCGCGCCTCGAACGCAATCCGATGCGCATCCTCGATAGCAAGGATCCGGAAGATCAGCGCCTCGTGGAGAACGCGCCGACGTTCCTGGATCAGCTGTGCGATGCGTGCGACGAGCACTTCGCCGAAGTTCGCGCGCTATTTGGATGCGCTCGGTTTGCCGTACGTCGTCGATCCGCGGATCGTGCGCGGCTTCGACTACTACACGCGCACGGTCTTCGAGATCGTCTCGCCGTCGCTCGGCGCGCAGAATGCGGTCTGCGGCGGCGGCCGCTACGACGGTCTCGTCGAGTCGCTCGGTGGTCCGCCGACGCCGGCAGTCGGATTCGGGATGGGCGAGGAACGCTTCCTTATGGTAGCGCGCGAACACGAGACGGAACCGCCGCGTGAGGGACTGCAAGCGATTGCGCTGGGCGACGCCGCGCGCGCCTGGCTGATGCCGGTCGTCGGCGCATTGCGCTCGCGTACGGACACGGGTCCGGTCCACATGGATTTTGCGTCGCGACGGATCGCAGCGCAATTCAAGATTGCGGATCGAAACAACGCGCGCTGGGCACTGATCGTCGGCGACGACGAGCTTGCGTCCGGCAGCATCGTCGTTCGCGATCTCGATGCGCGCAGCGAGCGGCGGATCGAAGTCGGTGTCGGAGGCGAAGCCACAGCAGTCGCCGGCGCGATCGTTCCGCGATCGGAGTCGGCGATGACCGACGATAGCAAAGATATCGAAGCGCTGGCCGCAATCGCGCGCGAGTTCGATCTCGACGCGGTGCGCGTGCGCGTCGGCGAGCGCGAGATCGAAGTCGTTCGGCGCAGTCCGCGTCCGGTTGCAGCCGCTGCGCCAGCACAGCCGGCTCGCGAGCGCCGCGGCGGCCGGCTTCGGCGGCGGCCCCGTCGCGTCGGCGCACACGAAGAAGGTCACGGCGCCGCTGGTCGGCGTGTTCTATCGCGCGGCCGCGCCGGGCGAAGAGCCGTTCGTGAACGTCGGCGATCGCGTCGAGTCCGGCGACACCGTGTGCACGCTCGAAGCGATGAAGATCTTCAACGAGATCACGAGCGATTTTGCGGGAACGATCGTTCGCGTCGTTCCGGAGAACGGTGAGCTCGTTGCGCTGGGAGATGATTTGTTTTGGATCGAGCCATGATGAGCGAGCGGCGCGACTTTCGCGCGCTGCTGAGCGACCGCCGCGGTCTTCTCGAGGCTCCGCATTATCAGGGGCAAGTCGAAGCAATCGCGCAGGCGATCATCACCGCGTTTCGCAGCGGCAAGAAAGTCTTATGGTTCGGCAACGGCGGAAGCGCCGCCGACGCGCAACATCTTGCCGCGGAGTTCAGCGGCCGGTTCTTGCGCGAACGTCCGGGTTATCCGTCCGAATCGCTTTCGGCGAATCCCTCGGCCGTGACCGCAATCTCGAACGACTTCGGATTCGAGAACGTCTTCGCACGGCAAGTCGAAGCATTTGCGCAGCCGGGCGACGTCGTCATCGGAATCACGACCAGCGGCAATTCGCGCAACATCGTGTACGGACTCGATGCTGCCAAGCGGCGCGGCGCGCTCGCGATTGCGTTCACCGGCAACGGCGGCGGTAAAGTCGCGGATGATCGCCGATTTGATCTTGATGGGTCCGGACGGCTATTCCGCACTCGTTCAAGAAGTTCACATCACGATGGGCCACATCGTCTGCGACCTCGTCGATCAAGCACTTTCGCATGGCGTCGGCTGAACCGCTCGCGCCGCCGAGCGCGCGGGAACTTTTCACGCGGATGCGCGGCAAGCGCATCCTTGTCGTCGGCGATCTGATGATCGACGAATGGATCTGGGGCGACGTCTCGCGCATCTCGCCCGAAGCGCCGGTTCCGGTCGTCAAGGTCGGACGGCACACGTTTACGCTCGGCGGCGCCGGAAACGTTGCCAACAATCTGCGCGCGCTCGGCGCCGTGGTCTCGTTCGTCGGCGTCGTCGGTGATGATGGTGAAGGGACGCGTGCCAGGGAAATGTTCGACGCGCTCGGCGTCGACGCGAGCGGCGTCTTACAGGTCGCGAACCGCCCGACCACGCGCAAAACGCGCATCGTCGCGCACAATCAGCAAGTCGTGCGGGCCGATTGGGAGACGACGCTCACGCTGCCCGACGTCGAGAGTGCTCGCGTCGTCGAACAAGTGCGCAAGCGCGCCGGTGAAGTTGACGCGGTCGTGCTCTCCGATTATGCGAAGGGCTTCTTTGCGCGATCGATCGTCGAAGCCGCGTTCAGCGCGCCGATCGTGGTCGCCGATCCGAAACCCGCGAACATCGATCTGTTCGCCGGCGTGACGTGCGTTGCGCCGAACGCCGCCGAGACGGCGCAAATCACGTCGATTCCCGTCGACTCGATCGCCTCGCTCGAACGCGCCGCGCGCAACCTTCTCAAACGTTTGGGCTGCAAATACGTGCTCATTACGCAAGGCGAACACGGCATGACGCTCTACGGCCGTGACGGCGAGCATCTCACCGTTCCGGCTGCGGCGCGGACGGTGTTCGACGTCAGCGGCGCCGGCGATACGGTCGTAGCAGTCCTGAGCGGCGCGCTCGCCGCCGGTGCGCCGATTCTTTCGGCAATGCAGCTGGCAAATTTTGCGGCCGGCGTCGTCGTCGAAAAGCTTGGAACCGCAACGGCGTCGCCGGACGAAGTCGTGGCGTTGCTCGAAGCAGCGAAAGGTGAAACGAGCGAACGGTGAATGAAGATTCGCGGGTTCTCACGCTCGACGCGGCAGCGGCGTGGCGTGAGTTGCAACGCGCGAACAAACGCGTCGTCGTGTTCACGAACGGCTGTCTTCGATTTGATTCACGCCGGCCACGTCGGCTATCTCGAATGGGCGCGGCAACAAGGCGACGCGCTGATCGTCGCGCTCAATAGCGACGACTCTACGCGGCGTCTCAAAGGCGCAGCGCGGCCGTTCGTGCCGTTCGACGATCGCGCGCACGTCATCGTCGGGACTGCGCTGTGTCGACGCAGTCGTCGGCTTCGACGAGCTGACGCCCGAGACGATTCTGGACCGTTTGCGGCCCGATGTTCACGTCAAGAGCGCGCAGTACCGGGTCGAAGATCTACCCGAACGAATCGTGATCGAGCGATTCGGCGGACGCATCGTTCTCGCGCCGCACGCCGCTGGGAAGAGCACGACCGATCTCGCGGCGCGGATCATCGATCGCCAAGGCCGGTAGCCGTGAAGATCGCCTTCACCGTCAACGGTCCCGGTGAATACGCGGGCTGGCTGCGGCCGCTGCTCTGGGCGCTCTACGCACGCGACCCCAGTCTGCAAGCCAGCGTCTTTTTCGTGCCCGACGATTTTGCGACCGGGCGCGAACCCGCGGTTGCGCGGTGCCGACTTCCCGCAGCTGCAAGTCTTTCCGCCGTACGAGTACATCCGGTTTGCGCTCGGCGGAAAGGTGCAAGGGATGCCGGCGCGGGTCGATCGCGTGCAGTATCTGGGCGGCGATCTCATGCACGCCGCGCACATCGGCAAGCGGCTGCGAGCCGAGACGACCTCGTATAAGTTTTCGCGTCCGCGCTATCGCACGCGATTCGCGCGCGTGTTTGCGGTCGATGAGCGCAATCGTGCGCAGCTGATCGAATGGAAAACGCCGCCCGAGCGTATCACGATCGTCGGCAATCTGGCGATCGACGCAGCGTTTCGCGAGGTCGAGAGTAAGGATGAAGCAGCCGTCGAGTTTGCAAAGGACGGTGATCGTCATCATGCCGGGTTCACGTCGCGGGGAGATCGCAAACGGAATCCCGTTTTTCTTGCGGGTTGCGGAGCGGCTGCGCGAGCTAGATCCCGCGATCCCGATCGTTTTTGCGCTCTCATCCTTCACCACGACCGACGAAGTTGCGCGCGCGCTTGCAGAGGGCGGCCTGCCGACCTTCTACGGTGTTCGCGGTCACGTTGCCGAACGTGACGGCATCGTCTTTATTCAAAGCGAGGATCGCTCGCAAGAGTTTGCTGTCGTGCGCAACGCGATGCGCGCCGCGGCGAGCGCGCGGCTGGTCGCGACGATTCCGGGGACGAAGACCATCGAGCTTGCGGCGCTCGGGGTTCCGATGGTCGCTGCAGTCCCGTTCAACGCACCCGAGGTCGCGGTCATCAACGGGCCGCTGCAGTACGTCGAACGCATTCCGTTCATCGGAACGCCGATCAAACGTCAGCTTGTCCTCCAATACACGAAGCGCTTTACGTTCTTCACGCAGCCGAACATGGACGCGGAACGCGAATTGATACCCGAGCTCGTCGGCACGTTGACACCCAGCTACGTCGCGCAGCGCGTCTTCGAGCGTTACGGCGACGCGGCGTGGCGTGCGTCGACGTCGGATGCGTTGCGCTCGCTGTACGCGTCGCATCGGGGCGCCGCACAGCGCATGGCGGAAGCACTCGCGGCATGATCTCGATCGTCATCGCAACCAAGGATCGCGCGCTGTTCTTGCAGCGCGCACTCGAATCGCTCGCGCAGCAACGAGACGCGCCTGAATTCGAAGTCGTCGTCGCGGACAACGGTTCGACCGACGGGACGCCCCAAGTCGTCGCCGATGCCGTCGAGATCGTCCCGTATCACTTGCGTCGCATCGAGGCCGGACGCGCAAACCGCGGATTGGCGCGCAACATGGGCGTCTCGGCTGCGGCCGGCGAGCTGATCTTGTTCGTCGACGATGACGTCTGGTTGCCGCCGCATTTCATCGCCGCGCACGTTGCGGAGCACCGGCGCGGACGCGCTGCGCGCGTCGTTACCGGTCCGATCGTCAACGTTCCGGATTACGAGCATCGTCCGCGTCCCGAGCGCTGCAAACTATTCGAGCGCATTCTTTTGCACGTGCAACGCATCCGTTTCGAAGGTCGCACTCGATGCGGTCGGCGGCTTCGATGAAGCGTTCAATCTGTACGGATGGGAAGACACGGAGCTTGGCCTGCGTCTGCGCAATGCGGGCATCGAGCACTCATTCGCGTGGGACGCATTCCTGTATCACATCAAGCCGCCCGAGCCGCTCGAGCTTGCGATTCGCCGCACCGTCGAGAAAGCCACGATGGCTGCGCAGTTCGTACAGAAGAGTCCGACGCTGCGCACCAAGCTTGCAACCGGTGCGTTTCGCGATCAATCTTACGCGCGGAAAACTCGCGGCGCCGCTGCTTCCGCTGCTTGCGGGCGTCGCGAGCAGCGACGCGTTGCCCAAATCCGTCGTTGCATTCGCCCGCGCACGCTTGCTCGACGGTTTGTATTTGAAACATCTAGATGAGGAAATGAAAGTTAAGGGCCCCCTCGGGGAATCGAAATCGAATCGTAATGATGAGGGGCCCTAAGGTTGGGGGGCCCCATGCAAAGCATGGGGGCGTCCCTCGACTTCGCTCGGGACAGGCTCCGCGTGGGGCGGAGCGCCTTTAGAATGAAAATACTTCTCGTTAGGCTTGATGGGATCGGTGACGCGCTCGCCTGTACGCCGCTGATCGCCGCATTGCGATCCGCTGGACACGAGCTCGGGATCGCGCTCACGCAGCGCAACGCCGCCGTCTATGCGCATGCAACATGTCACGTGGACGCACGTGCTTCGACGCAATCCTTGGCCGGCACACGGCCATGCACCGAGCGACATGGAAGCCACGGTCAGCACCGCGGAAAAAATCGGCTACGATCTTGCGCTCGTCGCTTCCGAGGAGCCAGACGCATACGTCCTTGCGCGCCGCTCGGCCAAACGCAGGGTCGGATTCATCAACGGATGGGAGAAGCCGCTCAAGAGTTTGGCGACGCGCCGGAATCTCGACCGCGCGATCGTACGTTCGGCATCGGCGAAGCGCGCGCGTGAACACGAGGTCGAAACGCTGTTTCGGTTGGGCGAAGGATTGCACGGTGAAGCAACACCATCGCGCGATGCCGCGCGTCTCTCCAGGCTCGTAGTAGATGGAGACGGAGACGGTCTTGCGGCGCAGGCGAACGCGCCGATTGCAGTCCAGCTTGGGCCGAAGTGGGTTTCGATGGGAATCGAACGCGCGCAGCTCGGCGAGCTCGTGCGCGAGCTGCGAGCAATCGGACCGGTGCGGCTGCTCGTCAGCGGTGCGGAAGCCGGCGAGATTCGTGCGCTGCGTGCGTTTCTCGACGACGCCGAGACGATCGACGTAACGGTCTTCGACGGTGACGAAGGGATGCGCGCATGGAAACGCGCGATCGCGGAAGCCCGCGTGCTCGTATCCACGGACACCGGTGCCGCGCACGTCGCAGGAATGACGGGAACGCCGTGTGTCGATCTCTTCCCGGATGTTCCGTGGGCACGCGCCGAGATCGTGCGATGGGAGCCGTGGGCCGCACCGCACACGTGTCTCGTCGCCGGGCGCGATGCGCCGATTCTGGCTGCCGTACGTGATTTGTGCGCGCGCTTCTGATCGCAGCCGGCGGCGGCGTCGGCGATACGTTTCTTGCGAGTGTGGTCGCGCGCGCGCTACGGACGCGCTACGGCGAAGTCGACGTGCTCGCGGCGCCCGCACATCGCTCGATCTTGCGCGGTAACCCGGACATAACGTTGATTCTGGAGGACGCATCGGCCGCGGCCTTACGCACGCGCGCCTACGATGCATCGGTGTGCACGTGGGCGACGTTCGAAAACGCGATGGTTCCGGTGATGGCGCGCGTTCCCGTGCGCGTCGGCCAGGCGCGCCGCATGTACTCGATCCTGTTCAACAAGCGCGTCACGGTCCGCAGCGAGCTGGGCGATCGCACCACGCATTGGACGCAGATCTTGCTCGACTATGCGCGCGCGCTCGGATGCGACACGACCGACACCCAGCCGCGCATCGGACTGAACGCTGAAGATCGCGCGGAGGCGCAGCAGCTCCTCGACCGCGCCCGCGTTACGGGCCAATTTGCGATCTTGCACCCGACGCGCGGGATCACGCGGCCGGAGCGCTGGCCGGTGCAGCCGTTTGCGCGACTGATCAACGCACTCGTCGAACGCTACGAGCTACCGTTGCTGGTCTCGGGCTCCCGCGAAGATCGTCCCTTGATCGAGCGAATCTTTGCGGAGGCGCGCACGGAGCCGCGCGCCTTCAGAGAGCGTAGTGCAGCAGCGATCAATATCGCCGGGACGACATCGCTGCGCGGATTTACGGCACTCGCGGAGCGCGCGCAATTCGTCGTCGCGATGGACAGCGGCCCGATGCACTTGGCGGCATCGACGGGAACGCCGACTGCAGGCATCTTCGCGCTGCGTTCGGACGAGCCGGATCGTTGGGCGCCGCTGGGCGCGCACGCAACCTCCGTGCGCGGAACGTACGCGTGTCCGCCTTCGCACCGCAAAGAGACCTGTCCCGACTTCGCATGCGTGAGCGCGCTCGATTTTGTAACCATTGCCGCCGCAATCGACCGCGCGCTGGCCGGCCCTACGTCATCGCCGTGATGCTGCGCGACCGCAAGCGGTCGCCGAGCGTATCGAAAATCAAAACGATCAGCCATGTGATCGCAACGTACGCCACCATCGTCTTGTAAAAGAAGAGCTGCTGCGCGAGGAAGAGCGCCTGACCGAGGCCCCCTGCGCCGATCATCCCGACGACCGCTGCGGCGCGCGCATTCCATTCCAGGCGAAAGAGCGTGTTGACCGCGATCGGGCCGAGCGCCAATGGAACGATTGCGAACGCGACAGTCGACGGCATCGGTGAGCCGGTCGCCGTGATCGATAGGACCGGCGAGCGGTCCACGTTTTCGAACGCCTCGGAATAGAGCTTTCCCAGCACGCCGCCGGAGTGCAATCCGAGTGCAAAGATGCCGGCCAGCGGTCCCACACCGACGCTGACGACGAGAATCAATCCCCAGATGATCTCGGGAATCGCGCGCAGCGTGTCGAGGATGCGGCGCGTTACGACGACGATGGCTAAGGGAACGATGCCGCGCGCCGCAACCAGTGCGAGGATGAATCCGATGACGGCACCCAGCGCCGTTCCGAAGATTGCGATTTCGGCGGTTTGCAGCAAGAGCTTTGGAAGCGCCGCGAGCTCTTGCAGACTCAGCTGCGGCGGAAGCATTGAAGCAAACGTCGTGACGGCGTGTCCGAGTGCAAAGAGTTGCGGGCGATCGACCCAGAGCGTGATGAGGCCCAGTGGAATCAAGGCAAGCGCGACTTGCGGCTTGCGCCGTACGAGCATTCCGAAGACGTCGACCGCGGCGATGCACGCGACCAGCACGATGACGAGCGTCGTCGCACGATGATAGTCGAGCGCGTTGATCGTCCCGACCAGCTCCGTACCCAATCCGCCGCCGCCGACCGCGCCGACGATGATCGCGGCGCGCATCGCGCACTCCAGCGAATACATACCGAACGTGATCAAATCTCCGAACATCATCGGGATCATCCCGAACGCCGCAACGCAAGCACGCGGCGCACCGGTCGCGCGCAGCGCGTCGATCGGCGCGGGTGGCGCGGCCAGGAGCAGCTCCGCGAAGACCTTTCCGATCATGGCCGTGTAGAAAATCCAAAGGGCTGCGATTCCGGCAGCGGGGCCGAGCCCCAGCAAGACGACGGCGAGAATGGCCAATGTCAAATCGGGAATCGCACGCAGCGCCGCGAGTGCGGCCGAAATCGCGCGGGCACCGGGCGCGCGCGTCGCCACTATCACGGCTAACGGCGTACCGAAAAGCAACGCGAGCAGCATCCCCGCGCAGGCCATGCCGATCGTCTGCGCGATCGGTACGGCCAGATACGTCAGATAGTGTGCCGAAAAATCCGGCGGAAAAAAGTTCACGCCGCGCGCAAAAGACGCCCGCGCTCGAGCCGCACGATGCGATCGAAGTGCCGCTCGGCCAGCTGCGGTTGGTGCAGCGAACACACGAGCGCAAGCCCGTGTTCGCGCGCGAGTGCGGTGAGCAGCTCGAGAATCTGACTTGCCAGCTGCGGATCGAGTGACGCGACCGGCTCGTCGGCCAAGATCGCTTCCGGACGTTGAACGAGCGCGCGCGCGATCGCGACGCGCTGGCGTTCGCCTCCCGAGAGCTCCGATGTTTTGGCGCGCAGCTTTTCCGGGATCTCGACGCGCTCGAGTGCCGCACGCGCCTCTTCGAGCTCGGATGCAAGCGGAATCGCAAGATAACGCAGCGCATGCAGCACGCTCCAGCGTCCGAGCGCGCCGGCCATGACGTTTTGATGCACGCGCAGACGATCGACGAGATCGTGGTGCTGCGCGATGAACGCAAGACGCGTTCGCATCGCACGCAGCGCCGTTCCGTGCAGCGATTCAACCGCCGTGCCGTCGACGATCACGCTGCCCGATGTGAGGGGGACGAGCGCGTTGATCGTGCGCAGCAACGTCGTTTTGCCGCTGCCGCTCGATCCAACGAGCGCGACCGTCTCACCTGAAGCAACCTCCAGGTTTACGCCGTCGAGCGCTGCCCGAGCCATTCCCGGATAGCGCACGACGACGTCCCGGAGTTCGATCACAGAAGCTTGAGTTGCGTCGCGACGTTCCGAAGCGTGGCGTATTCCGCGTCGTCCGCTCGCACAAACGACGTCCCACGAAGAATCGATAGAATTTTGTCGTCGCCCGGTTCTTTCAAGGAAAGAAACGCGTTGCTGAGCGCATCTTGATCGGCTTTTGCAATGTCTTTGCGCGCAGCCCACACGTAGTCGACGAAAGGGGGCGTCGTAAAGAACACGCGCACCTTCGTTTTGTCGATCTGACCGCCGTCGATCAGGGACTTGTAGACGCTCTCGTCGAGCGCGCCCGCATCGACTGCGCCCGCCTCGACGGCCTTTGCCGTCGCCGGATGATTGCCGGTGTAACGCACGGTGAGATCTTTGTCGGGATCGAGGCCGGCGTTGCGCAGCGCATAGTCGGGCATCAGGTGTCCGCTTGTCGATGCGACGTCACCGAACGCGAACTTCTTTCCACGCAGATCGGCTAGCTTTTGAATCGGCGAACCGGTTTGCGTGATAAATAGCGAGTGAAATTGACGGTCGCTCGCGCGTTGCACGAGCGGGATGACGCCGTAAGCTTGATGCGCTTTGACGTACGTGAGACCGCCGAGATATGCGAAATCCAAAGAGCCGTTTCCGAGCCCTTCGACCGTCGCATTGTAGTTGGTGGGAATAACGAGCTCGACCGACTTGCCGATCTTGGCGCTCAGATAGTCCCGCAGCGGAGCCTTTTCGTCGATTGAGACCTGCGTCGCGCCCGCGTCGGGAATCATCCCGATCCGCAGCGCCACAGCCGCGCCGACCGGCACGGTTCCACTACCCAAGAGCAAGCCGGCGCCAACAACCTGGAGCAGGCTTTGACGCGTCAGCCGATGTGTCAAGGGGCCTCCTTTTATAGCTGAGAGAGTCGGGCGTTTTCCGACGGACTCATCACATGCCTCCCCGAAACCGCATGGCGTGTCGCTCGTTGCATCGATCCAGTTGTGCACCTACAATCGCGCGCACTTACTCGCGCGCGTCCTCGACGCGTGCTTCGAGCAAGACGTCGCGCCGGATGCATACGAAGTCGTGCTGGTCGACGACGGTTCCAGCGACGGCACGAGCCTCGTCATCGAAGCCGCCAAAGCGCGTGCGCGCGTTCCGTTTACGGTCGTCTCGCAAGCCAACGCGGGTTTGGCGCGGGCCCGTAACGCCGGCATCGCCGCTTCGAGCGGCGCTCGCGTCATCTTGATCGACGACGACGTTCTGCCGATGCCGAATCTCGTCGCCGAGCATCTGCGTGCCGCGCGCCGCAATCCGGATATGGTCGTTCGCGGTGCCGTGATCGAGGTCGAAAGTTTCGACCGTCTTCCCGCGCCGTATTGGACGCCGAAGAATTACAGCGCGAATTGGTTTTGGACGAGCAACGTTTCGGCGTCACGCAGCAGTCTCGATATGGTGCGTCTCGGCGAGCGCCAATGGTTCGACGAGACGTTTTCCGAATATGGTTGGGAAGACATCGAGCTCGGCTTGCGCTTGCGCGAGGCGGGGATGCCCGGCACGTTCAACCGCAACGCCGTCGCATTTCACTATAAACCGAAAGCCGAACGCGTGCGCGCCGTCGACGATATCGTTCGTCAGAAACGCGCGCAGGCGCGTACCGCATTGATCCTCGAGCAAAAGCATCCGGGCTGGCGCGTTCGTCTCGCAACCGGAAACACGAAAGTGCAGCGTTCGCTGCACCGGCTCGGCCGCGCGCTGCACCTGCAACGCGGCGTCGATCGGGCGGCGTCGGACGCGTATTTCGACGAGCTCGAACGCGGAAGCTAATGCGCATCCTGCTCTCGCGCACCGATCGCGTCGGCGACTTGATCCTTTCCACGCCGGCCATCGCGACGCTGCGGCGTTCGTTTCCGGAAGCGCGCATCACGCTTGTGTGTTCCGACTACAATCGCGTTGTCGTCGAGAAGAATCACGACGTCAACTATCTTGAGACTCTTCCGAAAGGCGTCGACCCGGCCGCCTTCGGTCGCACGTTTCGCGGGCGATTCGATCTCGCAATCGCGCTCGCTCCGCGTAACGCCGACTTTCGCCTCGTCGGTGCAACGCGCGCACGCCGCCGCATCGGCTACACCTATGTGTCGCGCGTGCTGGCGCGGATTGCCGCGCATCGCGACCTCACCGACGTTCTGATTTCGGAAGCCGATCCACGACTTGCCGATCGTTACGATCCGTATCCTGTCCGGCACGAAGTACTGCAGGTGCTTTCGCTTGCCGAACGTGCCGGCGCGACGCGGTTCGTCTACGATCTGGTATTGCCGGTTGAGGATGCCGACCGCGCGGCAGTCGCGGATTTGCCGGAAGGCGCCATTACCGTCCACTTTGCGCAGCGCTGGCTGAGCGAAGGAAGCACGTTCGAGAATCTGATCGCGCTGATCGCGGAGCTGCGTGCACTCGGCCGGCCGATCGTCGTTACGTACGGTGAAGAGATGAATGAATATGCGCATCAACTGTCCGTCGCTGGTGCCGATTATCTCGCGGGCGGTCTTTCGTTCAGCGCGTGGGCTGCAGCATTCGAACGCAGCGCGTGCATCGTGACGGTCGATACCGGGGCGACTCACGTCGCAAGCGCAGTGCGCAGGCCAACCGTCGTGCTGTTCGAACACCGCTACTTCCGGCTGAACTCGCAAGAGTGGGCGCCATGGGGCGTCCCGTATGCGCTGGTGCGAAAGCCCGCAACCGGAGATAGCGCGGCGCTCGCAGCCTTACGCAGCGAAATCGTCGATGCGGTCCGCCGGCTAATCAAATAAATGCTAGACATCTCCGTCGTCATTCCGACATACAATCGTCTCGAGACGCTCCAGCACGTCATCCCGTCGCTGCTCTCGCAAAGCATCGCGCCGGAGCGTTACGAAGTGATCGTCGCGGATTCGAATTCGACCGACGGAACCGCGCAGTACTTGGCGACCCAAGCACGCGTGCGTCATCTTCCGGGAACGTATACGGGTCGTGCCGGTGCGCGCAATGCGGGGATCGCGGCTGCGACGGGACGGCTCGTCCTCTTCAACGATAGCGATATCATCGCGTCACATGATTTGCTCGAACGGCATCTCGCCCGTCACGAGGGTGTGCGTTGTGCGGTCGTCGGACTCGAAGTTCAAGTTCGCTCGTACGAAGAGTTTCTCGCGAAGAGCGCAGCGGCGCCCGCGCGCGACTCGCTGCATCCGCCGAATCGTAAGCGGCTTTCGTGGCTCTATTTTCTCACCGGCAACGCCTCGGTAGAAAAGCGCGATCTCGACGCAGTCGGCGGTTTCGATGAAAGCTTCACCGGCTACGGTCACGAGGATCTCGAGCTTGGATACCGCCTGGAAACAAGCGGCGTGCGGATCGTCTACGAGCCGAAGGCCGTCAACTATCATCTGCAAGACGTTGGGTTCGAGGATCAGAAGTCGAAGATGGAGCTGGCTGGGCGCTCGACGGTGCGCTTCTACCGCAAGCATCCCGCATTCGTCGTCAAGCTGCGCTTGGGGATGACCCCGCTCTCGCTCGGCGTACACAGTCTGCTCGAGCGCACGCCGGCTATTCGAGACTGGCTGGACCGGCGTTCCGCAACCTGGCCCCTCGCCCGAACGATTGCCTACCAATATCACTACGTCTCAGGGATCAAAGCTGCACTCAGTGAGTAAATTCGCAAAACACACCTGTGGCGCGCTCCGCGCCGCCGACATCGACGCGTCCGTCGAGCTCAACGGTTGGGTTCATCGCCGCCGCGATCACGGTGGATTGATCTTCATCGATCTGCGCGACCGTGACGGAATAACGCAAATCGTGTTCGACCCGGCCGATCCGGCGACGTTCAGCTTGGCGGAGTCGTTGCGTAGCGAAGACGTGGTGCGCGCGCGCGGAACGGTGCGCGCGCGTCCGGCCGGAACTGAGAACAAGAAATTGCCAACCGGTGAGGTCGAGCTGCCGGTCAGCGAGATTCACGTTTGGTCGCGCGCCGAGACCCCGCCGTTCCAGATCACCTCGGACGAACGCGTCGACGAAAGCCTGACGCTGAAATACCGCTACCTCGACCTGCGCCGTCCGCGTATGCAGCACAACCTCACGGTCCGTCATAAGATCGTCAAGGCGATTCGTGACTTCTACGACTCGCGCAACTTTCTCGAGATCGAGACGCCAATGCTTATCAAGGCGACGCCGGAAGGCGCGCGAGATTATCTCGTTCCGAGCCGCCTGTATCACGGTCAGTTCTATGCGCTGCCGCAATCGCCGCAGATGCTCAAGCAGATCCTGATGATCGGCGGGGTCGGACGCTACATGCAGATTGCGCGTTGCATGCGTGACGAAGATCAGCGCGCCGACCGGCAGCCCGAGTTCACGCAGCTCGACGTCGAGATGTCGTTCGTCACGGAAGAAGACGTCCTCGAGACGATGGAATCTGCGATGAAATACACCTGGAAGCACGCGCTCGGCATCGAGATCCACGAAGCCTTTCCGCGGCTGACGCACGCCGAAGCGATGCAGCGCTTCGGCAGCGATAAGCCCGACCTGCGCTTCGATCTCGAGCTGGCCGACGTAACCGAAGCGTTTGCAAGCTCGGAATTCAGTTTGTTCCGGGAACTTAAAGGCAGCGTGATCGGCGTGCACTATCCCGGCGGCGGCTCGCTCTCACGCCGTGATTTCGACGCGCTCGTCGAGACGGCGAAGACGCTTGGCGCGAAGGGGCTCGTCTGGATCGCACTCGGCGAAGGCGAGACGCGTTCGTCGATTCAGCGCTTTATGACCGACACGCTTACGGCGGAATTACGCAAACGAACGGGCGCGCAGCAGGGTGACGCGATCCTGCTCGTCGGTGACGCGACCGAAGAAGCGTTGCTCGTCGCGGGACGGCTGCGCAACGAGATCGGTGAGCGCATCGGCGCGCGCGATCCGCAAAAGTTTGCGTTCTGCTGGGTCGTCGGCTTCCCATGGTGCGAGCGCGATCCGGAAACTGGCGAGATTGCACCCGCGCACCATCCGTTCACGGCTCCGGCGCCCGGGCAAGAGAGTTTGATCGATACCGATCCCTTGGCTATGCGCGCGCAGCACTACGACATGGTGCTCAACGGCTACGAGCTTGGAAGCGGATCGATCCGTAACCACGATCCGAACATGCAGCGCAAGATTTTCAAGATGCTCGGCATGGGCGAGCAAGAGATCGAGGACCGTTTCGGGTTCTTCATCCGTGCGCTCGATTTCGGCGCGCCGCCGCACGGCGGTATGGCGCTCGGCATCGATCGCATCGCAATGCTCGCGTGCGGTGAGACGAGTATTCGCGACGTCATCGCGTTTCCGAAAAACCAGGGCGCCAGGGACTTGATGATGGAAGCGCCGTCCGGCGTCCCGGAAAAATCGCTGCGCGAGCTTGGGATTACGGCGCGATCTTGATGACGGAGCCGGTGGCACTGCTGATGGGCGACCACGGCTCCTCGATGATCGTGCCCGGATATCCGGTCGGATCGATAACGTGCAGCGTGCCGCCGGAGACTTCGACGCCGTAAAGGATGCCGTCACCTGCGACGGCGAGGCTCGAGAGACTGAATCCGCCGCTGTCGTTTCCGTTGGCCACCGAGTAGTCCGTTTCGCTGCCCGGCACGGCTCCGGAGAACGCAAATACGGCGAGATTCGGCGCGCTGCTTCCGGAACCGACGTAAAGCCTCGTTCCGGTACGATTTATCGTCATGCCCTTCGGATTGCCGCTCAAGGTCTGGATTATGGTTGGCGTCGCATCGGGCGTCACGGCGCAATTCGATCCCACGTCGAAAATGTAAATCGCATCTGGCGGACCGGGAACCTGCAGCGTGTAAATGTGTGAGTTGGTCGGCGTTACCACGAGCGGACCGGTATAAAGTGCGGGGATATAACCGAGATTGGTACTCGAGTTGATGTTGTAAACGTCGAATCCCGTGTCGTCTCCATCACCGAGTAGATTCTCGCCGTACGTAGGGCCGTATACGCACGAGCCGGTTGGATCGACAATAGGCTCCGGACCGTAATAGCCGACGCCCGCGATCAACGTGCTGAACGAACCGCCGGCGGCAGGCACGGAATACAAGCCAGAGCCGAGCGTTGCGCCGCTTCCGGGGAGCGGAACGTTCGTCGCGTTGGTGGGATTGAACTCGCCGACGTACAGCGTGCCGTGCACCGAATCGAGGCCGAGCCCCATGTTCCCTGCGGCAATGCTTGGGAAGCCGCTGATGACCGACGAAAGAGCCGGCACATTCTTGTGTGTCACGTCGACGACCGAAACCGAGCCACTCGTCTGGTTTGCGGCGTACACGGTCGTCGCAGTCGGATTGACGGCAATGTCGTCCGCGCCCGAGCTGAACGTCATCGATCCAATCATCGTGTGCCGCGTCGGACTAAAGATCGAGAGCGTCTCACTTGCCTTGTTGCCGATGAACACGAAATACGGCGCCGGCATTAGCGTAAGCGTGTTCAGCACGTCGCTCGTCGCGACGACGGTCGCGCGCAGTTCACCGCATGTCGACGCAGGACACGTGCTCGGTGGCGAACACGTCGCAACGGTGCACGTTCCCGCCGCGTACTTGTAGGAAACTATATCCGTCGTCGATTGAACGGTCGTCGTGCCGCCTGCCGTTGCCGGAACCGTCACGGCCGAATTGCCGCCGTTGTCGATTGCGATCGGCGCCAGAGCAGATGAAGGCGGAATCACGTTTCCGTCGGCGTCCGCAAACGCGCCGCCGATTGAGACCGTCCCGGTCGTCGTCGCACCGTTCAGCACGTCGGCGTCGCTTGCCGCGAGCGTGACCGTGCTGTGCGACGGATCGACGACTGCGCCCGTCACGACGGTAACGCTGGTATCCGTCGTCGTGATGTCCGCGCTTGCGGTGCCGGTCGAGAGCAGATTTGCGCCCTGCGGGATCGCGCCGTTCGATGGTGCCCGGTCGTACGTGCTGACGACGAAGGTATCGGTACCATACGGAACGCCCACCGTCACCGTGCACGTCGACATGCAGGCTTGGATAACCGGGGTCCCGCCGTTGGCGGCAACGGAGACTGACTGCATCGATGCACTGATGTATGCGGGATGACGCTTCTTGCTCTTCGGCTGCGTCAGCGCACCGCCGATCGTGATGGTGATCTTTTGCATGCCCTGCGGCGTCGTGCCGGAGTCATTTCCAGCATGCGGCGCGCTGCCGCTTCCACCGCCGCCACATCCGGCGATGAGAAGCGTGCCAAGCAGAAACAGGAAGCGCTTCATTAGGGTGCTGCTCCGAATCTGTAACGGTATTCGAAGGTGACGGCTCCGCCGACATTGCGGTCGACGAGCGAGCCGTTGTTCGTGTTGCGCGTGTGGTAGCTCAATCCTGCGATCCCGAGCAGCAGCGTCGAACGACCGCGCGTCCAGCCGTACGCGGCGTTGTAATAGACTTCGGCACCCTGCTCGGGTTCGGTCGGTTGCGCCACGCCGGCGGCGTTGAACACCGCGAGATTCGTGCGCACGTTCGGCAGCACATAGGTCGTCAGCTCGATGAAATGATGGTTAGGCAGCGGCAGCGTCGAGCCGGCCGCATAGATGACGTTCGCGAGATGCGCGCTGTTCGTGCTGCCGTCGTTACCGTTGAAATTGCGCAGAGTGATGAACTGGGTCCCGGCGCCGAACCGAAAGCGGCGGTTCGGATCGACGTTCAACATCAGCACCGCATCGAGCAAGCTGATCGTCGCCGACGAACGCCCGAACGGTCCAGACGCGCCGACGCCGGTCGCCGTTATCGCGGGAATGCCTTCGACGTGCAGCTGAATGTTGTTGATGTATTGCGTCGCTTCGATCAAGGCTGCCGGCGCAACGCCGTTGACCGGCGTCGGATTCCCGGCACCGACGTGTTGTCCGTAGGCCAGCGCAGCGAGCGCGCCAATATCCGTTTCGCTGTCGGCCAGCGCCGGCGCCGTCGCCAGCGCCGTCAGCAACATGATTGCAATCAGTTTTCGCATATGAGCTCCTGCGTGCGTTCGAAGATGCGATCCAGCATCGGTTCGGTCAGCTTTCCGGTATTGGTGTTTTGGCGGCTGGGGTGATACGACGCTACTACCACGACCTCGCGTCCTCTCGGGGTTCGCACGCGCGTTTCGGCGCCGTGTTTGAAAGGTGCGCGCCTTGTCAGATACGTGTGTTCCTCGCGCAAAAGCGCGTGCACCGTATCGTCCGCGATTTTGCCGAGCGTAATGACGACGCGTGGATGCAGCGCCGCATACTCGCCGCGCAAATAATTGAAGCAGCGGCGACGTTGTTCGAGAGTCGGTTTATTTTGTGGCGGCGCGCAACGGATTGCCGCGGTAATGTAGGCGTCCGTCAACTGCAAGCCGTCGTTGCGATCGATCGACTCGGGTTGGTTTGCAAAACCGGCGCGAAACATCGCGCGATACAACCACTCGCCGGACGCGTCACCCGTGAACGGTCGTCCCGTACGGTTTGAACCGTGCGCGCCGGGAGCCAAGCCGACGATCAACACGCGGGCCTTGCCATCTCCCCAGCCTGGGACCGGGCGGCCCCAATATTCGAACTCGCGGTGCGCGCGTTTCTTCTCAAGCGCAACGGTCGCGCAATAGCGGCGCAGCTCCGGACACCGGTGGCATTCGACGATCGTGCGCTCGAGCAAGCTGAGGACCGGCGAAAGTGTTTGACGGATCGGCGAGCGCGTGGGAACATTCCCTCCATGGCCGCAGTAGCGACGCTCGTAGCGCCGTCCTTACAGCCGCGTCCCCTTGATCGCCGTGGGATAGGCTTCCTCGTCGCGGCACACGCCTTCAATGACATGAACCAGTCGATCGTTCCCGCGATCCTGCCGTTCTTGATCGCGCAGCGGCATCTCTCGTACGCAGCGGCGGCGAGTCTCGTCCTTTCGTTGACCATCGCTTCGTCGGTGATCCAACCGCTGTTCGGTTACATCACGGACAAGCGCTCGATCCCGTGGCTTATTCCGGCTGCGCTTTTGTGCGGGATGTCGGGGACGGTATTGCTCGGCTTTGCGCCGACGTTCGTATGGCTGCTGTTCGCAACGCTGATTGCCGGCATCGGCAGCGCAGCCTTTCATCCGGAGGCCGCGCGCGCGGCAAACGCGCTTTCGGGTTCGCAGCGCTCGACGGGCATGGGCTTCTTTGGTCTTGGCGGCAACATCGGTTTTGCAGCGGGACCGATTCTCGTAACGCCGGCTATTCTTCTCATTGGTTTGCACGGTACCGGGCTCATCATGATCCCGGGCGTGCTTTACGCGCTCTTCTTCGCGTTCTTCGAGATGCGGCGTTTCGCATCGCTGCGTGAGGCACCCAAGAAGTTCGCATCGTCGAGCGAGCGCGGCGACCGCTGGGGCGCATTCGCGCTGTTGACGACGACGATCGTGATGCGCTCGGTCGTGTTTTTCGGCGTCATGACGTTTACGCCGCTATTTTGCATCGCCGTTCTCGGCGCAACGAAGGCACAAGCCAACGCCGTCCTCGCGATGACGCTGATCGCCGCGGCGACGGGTGTCATCACCGGGGGTCGTCTGGGCGATCGCGTCGACCGCCGCAAGCTCATCATGATTTCAATGGCCGCAGCTGCAACGTTCACCGTAATCATTGCGCTCGCGGCGGGTGCCGGCGCGTCGCTGGTCGAGATTGCACTCTTGTTCATCGCGCTCGGCTTCCTCATGCAGCTCAGTCAGAGCGTGACGATCGTGCTCGGACAAGATTATTTGCCGACACGCATCGGCACGGCATCCGGCGTGACACTCGGGCTCGCGATATCGATGGGCGGATTCGCGATGCCATTTCTCGGACGCCTCGCCGATACGCACGGTTTGACGCCGGTACTGTTTGCAATCGGCGGCTTTGCGCTTGCCGCATTGATCGCAGCCTCGTTTCTCCCGCCGATCTCAAAGGCGAAGAACGATCACCGGTCCGCGAGCGTGGTCGATGACGAATCGCGCAACGTGGCCGATCGACTTGGGTCCGGTCCCGCCGCGATGCCCGGCAGCTAACAAGAGCGTAACGTTCGGTTCGGTTGCGGCAGCGAGCGCGTGACCGGGATCGCGGTCACCGAGAATGCGCGACGTGGCGGTTACTCCTCGCGCTCGTAGCAGCTCGACGCCGCGCGCGGCGATCGCTTCGGCCTGCTCGCGATCGGGATCCGGGTCGTGGGGCGCGTGATGCGGCGGAGGTGGACGACCGTGAAGTTCGCGCTGGTGTTCGAGTTCACGCATGGCGCGATCGCCGTACGCGCACCAAACCTCAGCGCGCTCGAAGTGCGAGATCCAAGGGATAGCGGCGTCGATTAGACGTTCGTCTTCGATGCCGTCCAGTGCGAGAGCGAGAACTGCCATGTTTCCTCCGTCATTTGATGATCCAGAGCCAGAGACATGTGAGGAGCAACGCAGCCGGAACGACGCACAAGCCGAGCCGCAAGTATTCGAACGGACTCACGTGCACGCCGCGCCCGCGAACGATGGCCAGCCAGAGAATGGTCGCCAGCGATCCGGTCGTCGACATGTTGGGACCAAGATCGATCCCGGCGATCAGCGGATAGGCGAGAAGCGTCGATCCGCTATGTGCGACGATGGTACCCGACAGCGCGGCAACCGGAAGATTGTTGAGGAGATTCGCGGCGAAGGCCGCGCCGAAAGCCGCAGCGAGCAGCGTGCCGAGCGGTCCGCCGCGAGCAGCGTCGTGCAAACCCGTCAGCGCCCACGCAATCGCACCCTGATGTACGACCGCGTCGAGTAGCACGAACAATCCGGCTAAAAGCACGAGCGTACTCCAACCGATCTGTGCAAGCGCCGCGCGTGGATTCGCGCGCGCGGCGATCAAGACGAGGATTGCGCCGGCGAACGCGATCGGGCCGAGCGGAAGGCTCGCAGCCATCGCTGCAAGATAGCCGAGCGCGACGACGAGCATCGCAAGCAGCGTTGCGCGCGCGCGGCGATCAAGTTTCTTCGGTTCTGGGCGCTCGTATCGTCCGCGAAGCGGACGGCGAAACAGCACGAGAAATACGGCGAGATTGAGCGTCAGAGCGATCAGCATTGGGACGAAGAGATGCACGGCGTACGGAATGAACTCCGGTCGCCCGATCACGAGCAAATTTGCCGGGTTGGAAAACGGAAGGCCGAATGAGGCCGTGTCGGCGACAAAGGTGCAGGCGTACAAGAACGGCAGTGCATCGATGCCGCGACCGGCGACCGCGCTGTAGACGATTGGCGTAAAGACGATCGCAGTCGTATCGTTCGCCATGATCGCGGTCAGCAGCGCGCCGCTTCCGAAAATGTAGCAGAACAATCGCCGCCGGGAACCACGAGCCGCAACGACAAGCGCGTCGGCAACCCATTCGAAGAGCCCGCTTAAATCTGCAGCGGCCGAGATCAACATCAGGCCGCAAGATGAAGACGAGAACGTTCCACTGCGCTGCAATCGCCTCGAGCGCTGCGCCCGGTGGTTCGAATCGGAACGCAACGAGCACGAACGCGCCGGCGACGGGCCAAATCCAAGCTGGAATCCGGCGTGGTCCCAGCGCGACGAGCACCATCGCGCCGAGCGCGATTGCGAGAACTAGTCCAGCGATGGGAATCCGAGTCGCGCGAGAGCCGCGTACGCGACGATGCCGACGGTCGTCGAGAGATTCAAACTGCGCACGGTGCCGGTGCGCATCGGTACGCCGACGACACGCTCGCGTTCGCGCTCCAAAATCTCGCGCGGCAAGCCCTTGGTCTCGGTGCCGAAGATGAGCGCGTCGCCGAGCGCGTACGCGGCCTGGTCGTAACGCTGTGGCGCATGCGTTTCAACGAACCAACGCCGCGGCGTGGCGCTTGCAAGATAGGCGTCGAGCGATTCGTGAACCACGACGCGTACGTGTTCCCAATAATCGAGGCCCGCACGCTTGAGCTCGCGATCGTCGATCGAGAATCCGAGCGGCTCGACTAAGTGCAAGGCGCAGCCGGTCGCCGCGCAAAGACGCGCGACGTTTCCCGTGTTCGGCGGAATCAGCGGTTCGACGAGCACGATGTGCAACGGCGCAGCAACGACGTCGCCGCTGGAGACGACGCGTCCCTGCGGCTGCGCCGTCACGCGTTGGCGATCTCGACTATCGGTTTGTCGGGTGGCGCGATGACGTACGCAATTCCACCGTGGCCAAGCCACACGCGTTGGAACTGCGCGCGCGGATACGTCACGCGAATCGTTGGTTGAGCTGGATCGTTCACGATCGGATCGCCGTTTGCATCGAAGCCGACACAGTACGACGAAATGTCCCGTCCGATTCGGGCAGCGGAGCATCGTCGAGCTCGCCCTTTGTCCAGGTGATCGAAAGTGCAAGCGGGACGCCTGCGGCCAAGAACATGCGCGCGTGCGCGAGATCGCGCAGAAACGCGACGAACGCGCGCAAGCCAAAGCGGCTTGCGTAGGCGACGTTGAACGCCCAGTTACCGGTGCCGTGATAGGCCCGATCGTACGTCGCCGCGGCAGCTTGCCCGACGTCGATGTCGATCGAGTGTGCACCGAGCAACATCGCGAGCGAGGCGGGACTGCACCAACCGCGGCCGGGGTCACCGACGTACTGCGAGAAGCGCGGAACGTCGAGCTCGATCGGTTCGAGCGGTACGTCCTGGGGCGCGCCTTCCGGCGGCGTCGCGAGCACGACGAGCGTCGAGCTTCGCCGACGAATGGGCTTCGATCGCCGTGAACGGTGTCTTGCGCGAGCAGCATGTCGATCTCGAAGTGCGCGCGCGGCTCACGTCCGCCGAGCGAAACGCGTTCGTCACGGTTCCAGCTGACGTACGGTAGCGGCGCGCTCCAGCTCTCGTCGGTGAAACGCGTGCGGATCGAAAGGCCGCCCTCCGCCTCGGTCCCGTTCCACGAGATGATTCCGCGGCGCGTCGGTGGGCAGCGCAAGACGACACGCGATCGCGAGGCTTCGGATCGAAGATCAGCGGCATTCCGGCCTCAGATCTCCCACTCCCAAGAATTCCATAAATTCACGAAATACTCCGCAGGTTCGTAGTGCTTCAAGTCGTCGTTGTACGCGGTGTAGCCGTTCTCCCAATAAAGGAAGATTGCCGGAATCAGTTCGTGAATGCGCGCTTCTTCCTTTTGTACGATCGCTTTGCGCGCGCTGCGGTCGTACGTGAGGAGCTGCTGCCTCCGACGTTCTGTTCACGACCGGATCGTCGAGCCACGACGTATTGGCGCCGTTCGGCGGGATGAATTTCGCGCTCCACGATCCTTCGTTGTCCGGGTCGGGACCCTGCGTGTCGGTCGACCATGAGGTGTCGTAGTTGCCGCTATAGAGCGGGCCGTTGCGCGCAAAGAGCAGGCTGACCGGATAGTTGCGAACCCGCATGTCGATTCCGATCGAGCGCAGTTGGCTCTGAATCTGCACTTCGGCTTGTTCGTTGGGCTGATTCCCGGTTGCGCTCGCGATTTCGATCACGAGCCGCTGCCCGTCTTTGTGCCGGAATCCGTCGGCCGCGAGATGCCAACCGGCAGCCTCGAGCAATCGCCCCGCACCTGTGGGGTCGTGCGGATAGAACGGCACGCTCGGCGCGGCCCACGAGTTGGGCGGGATGTCGCTGCGTGCGCGTTCGTTCGTGCCGTGATAGACGTCGGAGTTGATGCGGTCCCAATCGACCGCTTCCGCAATCGCGCGTCGGACCCGAACGTCGCGCAGGTTCGGACGCGCAAAGATTGAGAGTCATGTGCTTCAGATTCGCGACCAGGCGATGGACGATACGAATTCCGTCGCCGGATCGCAGCTGTGCGACTTGCGGCTGCGTGATCCCGTCGTAGACGTCGATCTCGTGGCTTTGCAGCTGCGCGAAGAGCGTCTCGCGTATTCGGGATGACCTTCCACGTGAAGCGGTCGAGCTTCGGACGTCCGCGCCAATACCGTGTATTCGGAACGAACTCGAGCGATGCACCGTGATTCCACTTCTCGAGCCGGAAGGGGCCGCTGCCGACCGGAGCGTTCGCGTATGCGCTGCGCTGTAGATCAGCGGGTGGAATTTTCGCGAGCAGATGCTGCGGCAGCGGCGGATACGACGTGCCACTGAAGCAAAGCCCTATGATGTCGGCGTTCGGCCGGCGCAAATGCACGACTGCCGTGTCGTCACCGCGAACGTCGAGTTTGGCGATGTCGTCCCAACCTTCGCGCAGCTTGACGTTGGTTCGATCGTTCATGACGAGCGCGTACGTGAACGCGAGATCGTGCGCGGTCAGCGGCGCGCCGTCGGCCCACTCGACGTGCTTGCGGAAGTGCAAGACGATCGTCTTGCCGTCTTTCGAGATGCCGCCGTTCGCGTAGGTCGGAACTTCGGTCGCAAGCTCGGGGAGAAAATCGCCATGCGCATCGTAGCGAAAGAGCGGCGCGAAGAGCAGGTTGCTGATCTCATCGGCGGCCGCCGTGTGCGCGTAAAACTCGAGCAGCGAATCCGGCTCGTCGGGCGAACCGTAGCGAACGTGACCGGGCAGCGTCCACGCATGCCGTCCACCCGCGCCGTTTAGGTTCGAAGGCGCGACGCAGCCCGCCAACAGCGCGACAGCAAGCGTGAGAAGCGCGATCCTCAGCGCGCGGCGACCTCGGGCTTACGTTCGACGACGCCCAGACCCGGCGCGGTCGGAAGCACGATCTTACCGCGATTGTAGACGATGCCCGCGAACGGATCCGTCGCCACCAGAAACGGTCCGTCGAGATCGGCCCAATCGACGAGCGGCGAGAGATGCGCGGCCGCAGTCGAGCAGATCGCGCTCTCGACCATGCAGCCGAGCATGACGCGAAAACCGAGCGCGCGCGCCGTGTGAATCATCGCGAGCGCGGCTCGAATCCCGCCGCATTTCACGAGCTTGACGTTGACGCCGTCGACGCATCCGATCAGGGCGGCGAGATCGTTCGCATCTTTGCTGTCTTCGTCGGTGACGATCGGGATGCGCGTCCGCTCGCGAATGTAGCGAAGCTTCGCGGGTGAGCCGGCCGGAATCGGCTGTTCGCAGAATTCGATCTCGAAGCGTTCGAGCTCGTGCAAGATCGAAACGGCTTGCTCGGGATTCCAACCTTCGTTTGCGTCGATCCGGATCGCGCCCGCATAGATGCCGCGAATCGCTTCGATCGTCTCGATCTCGGAACCGAGTCCGAGCTTGATCTTGAGAATCGGATGGGCGCCGGTCTCACGAACTTTCGAAAGCATTTCGTCGATCGGCGCGATTCCGATCGTGAACGACGTAACCGGCGTGCGCGACGGATCGAGACCGAGCAGCTGCCAAAGCGGACGACCGACGTCTTTTCCGATCGCGTCGTAGAGCGCGAGATCGAGCCCGCAGCGCGCCGCAGGCGGACGCCCGTCGAGAATTGATTCGAGAAGATACGGCGAGTCACCGGAAAGGGGCCGTTGCGCGAAATGTTCGCGAATCGTATCTGCGCTTTCGTGATAGCGCGGCGTCGGCGCGGATTCGCCGAGCGCATCAACGTCGTTCCAGCGCAAGCGAAAGATAATCGTGCGCGCGACGTCCTCGCTGCTTCGCGCAATCGTAAAGGGATGTTTAAGCGGAAGCTCGAGCGGCTGCAGACGCAGGTCAAGGGTCATAAAGCGGGCTTCTTCCGATCAGTTTGTCAAGCCCTTGACCCCTTGACGCCAAGTGGGATAATGAGGGTCGCTGTTCTGCGCGTGTACGCGCAGGTGTCAGATGCTGGGCCAACGTTAAAACCACCGGGAGCACAAGCTCCGGATACGATAGGTGGGACGTCACACTGATGTCCCCTAGCGCCCGGGCCGCACCCACCTGCGAGAGCAGGTCCTCAATTCAGGCATCAAGACGGCACGTGCGGTTCGGCGACACTCGATTATCGTGCTTGCAATTCTGCTTCAGCAAGCAAGCCGCGCCAAGCGCGCAGCCGCCGCTTGAAGCGCGAGAGTTCGCCCGATCCGTTGCCCTCATCGACGCACAAGAATCCGCCGAAGGGTGCAAGGCGTTCGAGGACTTCCGGATTCGCATCGGAGTCGGCGTAGGCAAGCACGATATGCTTGCGCACTTTTTCATCGGGTGCCGCGCCGAGCGCGAGCGGATCGAGTGCGAAGCACAACCACGCCGTATCGCTCTCTTTGCGCAAGCGTCCCATCTCGAAGTTGTCTGCGGCGAGCGAACCGGGTACGTTGCGTACGGCGAGCGTGACGTTCAATTTCTTGGCTTCCGAAGCGGCACGTGCGATAATCCCGAGTGCTTCGTTCCAGCGCATGACCGGATCGTTGCCGCGCTCGGGCATGCACGTGAGAACGTAAGGTGCGCCAAGATGCGAGGCCATCACGAGCGCCTGGCTGTCGCCGGCGGTCAAGCCGTCATCGCGAACGGCGACGATCACGAGGGCGAGATCCGCACAGAATTTCTTGACTTGCGCTAAATAGTCGCTGTCGCGCCGCGGGAACTGCGCAGCATCGAGCACGACGCCGTCCACCTGCAGCTCACCGGCGCAGGCGTCGAGCAGCTCGAGCTGCGTGAGTTCACCGGCGGCGAGCGCGCGGTCGAACGCGGTCGACGATAAAGCCAGGCGCATCGCCACGACCTTCGAAACAGGCCGCAGTGAATCCGTTCTTGCCGCTGCGCATCGTCGCGCTCGTTCCGCTGGCTTTCTTCGGCATCTTCGGGGTCTTTACGCTGACCGGTGCGATCGTGCTTGCGCATCGGGATCCAGCGAAAGCGCTGGTCTTTGCCGCGATCGCGCTCTTTTCGACGCTTGCGTATCCCGCGATGATCGATGTCGAGCGTCGATTCTTTCCGCCACCGTCGCCGCACGCTCCACGCTTGCCGCTCGGGGTCTACGATGCGTTCTTTCTCGGCGGGGGATTGTTTGCGACGTGGCGGCTCGCGCCGCAGATCGATCCGCTCGAGTCGATCGGCATCGCGCTGCTGTTGTGGATAATTGCAGGCACAGCCGCGCGGCGTCGCGCGGCGGAGCTCGAGCCCACTCCGCCGAAACAAAAAGCGTGAAAATGTTGGAACATTCGGCGCTGGCTGCGACCGATCCCAAGATCGCCGAAGCGATCGCGAACGAAGAAAATCGCCAGCGCACGAATCTGGAGCTGATTGCTTCGGAGAATTACGCGAGCCGCGCGGTGCGCGAAGCGACCGCGTCCGTGATGACCAACAAATACGCAGAAGGTTATCCGGGCCGGCGCTACTACGGCGGCTGCGAATTCGTCGACGTCGCCGAGACGCTTGCGATCGAGCGCGCAAAGAAATTATTTTCGGCCGAGCACGCAAACGTTCAGCCGCACGCAGGCGCGCCGGCGAACATGGCCGTGTTCATGGCGGTGCTGCAGCCTGGTGAGACGGTGCTCGGAATGTCGCTTGCGATGGGCGGTCATCTCACGCACGGCACTCGCGTGAGTTTTTCGGGCAAACTGTACAACGCGGTGGCGTACGGCGTGCGCAAGAGCGACGAGCTGATCGATTTCGACGAAGTCCGCAAGCTCGCACGCGAGCACAAGCCCAAGCTGATCATTGCGGGTGCGAGCGCGTATCCGCGTACGATGGAATACGCCCCGTTCCGCGAGATCGCAAATGAAATCGGTGCGACGTTCATGGTCGACATGGCGCACATTGCGGGTCTGGTCGCGACCGGTTTGCACCCCTCGCCCGTCCCACTCGCCGATTACGTGACGTCGACGACGCACAAGACGCTGCGCGGTCCGCGCGGCGGGCTGATTCTTTCCAAAGCCGAGCGCGCAGCGGAAATCGATAAGAGCGTCTTCCCCGGCATTCAAGGCGGACCGTTCATGCACTTGATCGCCGCCAAAGCAGTCGCGTTCGAAGAAGCGCTGCAACCCGAATTCAAACGTTACGGCGAGCGCGTCATCGAGAACGCGAAAGTCATGGGCGAGGAGTTGTTGCGCGGCGGCGTGCGGCTCGTCGGCGGCGGAACCGACACGCATCTCTTGCTCGTCGACCTCACGCCGAAGAATCTAACCGGCAAAGCGGTCGAAGAATATCTCGACGGCATCGCGATCACAGCAAACAAGAACGCGATTCCGTACGATCCGCAAAAACCGGCCGTCACCAGCGGACTGCGGCTCGGCAGCGCGGCGATCACGACGCGCGGCATGGGCAAAGACGAAGCTCGCGAGATCGCAAAGATCATCGTCGAAGCTCTCGGCGACATTGAAACGAAGACGAAGCAGCCGGCGCTGCGCGCACGCACCTTGGAGCTCACGTCCCGCTTCGACGTACCGTGAGCGCAAATCTGACGATCGTCGATCATCCGGCGGTCGCCGACCGTTTGGCGCGCCTTCGAGAGAAGACGACGCCGACGTTCGTCTTCCGGCAGTTGGTCGAAGAGCTGGGCAACTATCTCGCCTACGAGGCGACGCGCAATCTCAAAGTCCGCATCGAGCGCGCGACCACGCCGCTCGAAGAGACCGACGTCGTTCGAATCGACGCGCGTCCGGTCGTCGCGCCGATCTTGCGCGCCGGCCTCGGGCTCTTGCCCGGATTCCTCGACGTGATCGACGACGCCGTCGTTGCGCACCTCGGCTTCTATCGCGATCCGGAAACACTCGCTGCGATTCCGTATTACGCGAATCTTCCCGACGATCTGGCCGGACGTGAAGTCTTCGTGCTCGATCCAATGCTGGCGACCGGTCACTCCGGTTCCGCAGCGCTGCGAACGCTTGCATCGCGTGGCGCGACCGAGATGACGTTCATCTGCATCATCGCTGCGCCCGAAGGTGTTGAGGAAGTGGTGCGCGCGCAGCCGGACTGCCGAATCGTGACCGCGTCTCTCGACCGCAGGCTCAACGATCACGGCTATATCGTCCCAGGATTGGGTGATGCCGGAGACCGGATGTTCGGCAGCACTAGTTCAATTCCAACGATGGTGAAATAAACAAGATGCGACCGGGGTGGGACGAGTACTTCATGCAGATCGCGCATACCGTCGCGACACGCTCGACGTGTCCGCGTGCGGCGGTCGGCTGCGTGCTGACGCGCGACCGTCGCATCCTGACCACGGGATACAATGGCGCGCCGAGCGGCGTCCCCCACTGTACCGACGTCGGCTGCTTGCTCGTGAACGAACACTGTCAGCGCGCGACGCACGCCGAAGCGAACGCGATCGTGCAAGGTGCGCTGCACGGCGTCAGCGTCGCGGGCGCGACGGCGTACTGCACGCATCAACCCTGCGTGAACTGCACGAAACTCTTGATCAGCGCCGGCATAAAGAAGATCATCTTCGACGCGCCCTATCCGGACCAAATCGCGAGCGATCTCTTGCGCGAGGCCGGCGTCGGGATCGTCAAAACGCTCGAAGCAAGTCGTTATTCTTGCGGTCGTCGCGTTTGGTGCCGCGCTGGTCACGGCGCTGCTCGTGACGCCGCTGGTGCAGCGGCTGGCCTCGCACGTCGGAATGCTCGATGAAACGGGCGAGCGGCGCATGCACGACACGCCCAAGCCGCGTATCGGCGGCATTGCCGTGTATCTCGGCTTTGCGCTCGCGCTGTTCGTTGCAACCGGAATTGCGATTACGAAGGGCACGTTCGGCGCAGCCGAAGTGCATGCGCTCTTGGGGTTGCTGTTCGGCGGCACGTTGATCGTGTGCGTCGGCATTTGGGACGACATCATGGGCCTGCGCCCGCGCTACAAGTTGTTGGCGCAGGTCGTCGTCACGCTGCTCTTGATGCTGTATGGCCCGGATTTTCGGATTCATGGCACGACGAATCCATTTCATCACGGGCGCTGGATCGAGATCTCCGGCGTCCTTGGCGTCGCGCTTTCGCTGTTGTGGTACCTCGGGATGATGAACGCGATCAATTTCGTCGACGGTCTCGATGGATTGCTTGCCGGTTTAACGGCGATTTCCGGGACATTCTTGTTCGCAATCGCAATCACCAAAGGTCACGTCGTCGTCGCGCTGGTTCTTAGCGCCCTCGTCGGCGCCGTCATCGGTTTCTTGCCGTACAACTTCAATCCGGCCAAGATCATTCTGGGCGATTCGGGCGCGCTTTTCATCGGTTTTATTTTCGCCGCGGCGTCGATCGTCGGCGACGCGAAGAGTGCGGTCACGATCAGTCTCGTCGTACCGGCGCTCGTCTTGGCGCTGCCGATTGTCGACACGCTGGCTGCGATCGTTCGCCGCACGCGTGCCGGGCGGCGGATCAGCGAAGCGGATCGCGAGCACTTCCACCACGTGCTCGTTTTTCGATTTGGCCTCAACGTGCGGCAAGCGGTGCTGTTGATTTATGCCGTCTGCTTCATCTTGGGTGCGACGGCGCTTGCGATCTCGACTGTTTCCGGTGGTTCGCTGGGCGCGGCGACCCTCGCACCGTGACGCCGCTGCGCGTCATGTCAGTGTTCGGAACGCGACCGGACACGATCAAGATGGCGCCCGTCGTCGCGGCGCTCCGTGCGGCAAGTCCGGCAATTGCGCCGCTCGTGTGCGTGAGCGCGCAGCATCGTCAGTTGCTCGACACGCTTCTTACCTTTTTCGAAATCGTCCCGGACTACGATCTCGACATCATGCACGAGCATCAGAGCCTCACGGAGATCACGACGCGCGTACTCGAAGGGATGGACGGCGTGCTCGAACGCGCGCGTCCCGACGTCGTGCTCGTGCACGGCGACACGACGACCAGCACCGCGGCCGCGCTAGCCGCCTATTATAAGAAGATTCCGGTTGGCCACGTCGAGGCGGGTTTGCGAACGTCGACGCACTGGGAGCCGTATCCTGAAGAGCTCAATCGCCGCCTGACCGGGCGAATCGCCGACTATCATTTCGCACCGACCGAACAGGCGCGCAAGAATCTGCTGGCCGAGAGCGTCGCGGATTCGGACATCATCGTCACCGGCAACACGGTCGTCGATGCGTTTCTGGCCGCGAGCCGGAAGCCGGCCTCAGCCCACTTCGCCGAGCTCGACTCGCTCGACGCCGCCCGCCCGCTGATCTTTATGACGGCCCATCGGCGCGAGAACCACGAGGCGATGGCCGGGATCTGCGAGGCGATCGCCGAGATCGTCGCGCTCCCGTCGCGGCCCCAGGTGCTGTGGCCGGTCCACCCCTCGCCGATGGTCGAGCCGGTCGTCCGGAAGCGGCTCGGGGACGTCCCCGGAGTACGGCTGGTCGCTCCAATCGATTACCCCGACTTGGTCCAGGCGGTCCGGCGCTGCCGTTTCGTCCTCACCGACTCAGGGCGGACTGCAAGAAGAGGCACCGATCTTGGGCAAGCCAGTCCTCGTCATGCGCAATGAGACGGAGCGCCCCGAAGGGATCCTTGCCGGATCGCTCGAGCTGGTCGGCGCCGAGCCGAAGGCGATCGTCGCCGGCGCGCGCCGCTTGCTCGAGGACGAAGAGCACTACGCGCGGATGGCCCGCGCGCGCAATCCGTATGGCGACGGACATGCCGCCGAGCGCATCGTGCAATGGCTTCTCGCACGTCTCCGCGGTGCCAGCGCACCCAAACCTTTCGTTTTTAGCGACGCTGCGTGACCTCGACAAAAATCCAGGAGGGACCGCCCAAAGCTGAGACTAACGGGACTCGCGCCGGTGCAGCCTCCGAAATGCACGCGTACAACGCGCGCAAGCGGTCGGTTTGCGCCAGTTCGCTGCTCCTCATCGTCCCTGTCGCCGCTTTGGCGTCGACACGAGCACCAGTTCTCGGACTCGATCTGCTCCTCGGCGTTTTCGGCGGCATCGCATATGCGCTGCTTCTGATGCGTACGAACGAACGGCTCGCGGAAGGGTTCTCGCTCGGAGCACACACGCGGAGCAGCGTGCTGCGTGTCTTCGCATTCGGCGCTCTTCCGGTGTTGACGGCTGTCATAGGCCCTGTGTGGGGAATGGGGCTGTACTTCGCTGGGTTCTTTACGCCGCTTGCACTTTACGTGATCGCGGTGAAGCGGGAGATATCGAGGCAGCCCTAGTTGCACCAGCAAATCGGCGAACATCCCGAGTGGGTTTGGCCCATTGTCGGGACCGTGCACTCCGACACGCTCATCACGACATGGGGCGTGATGCTTTTTTCATTGATCTTTTTCGCGTGGCTCGGCTCGTCGTATCGTTCGCCTGAGCGCGTAGGCCGCACGCAAGCGACGTTCGAGGGCATGGTCAATTGGCTCGGCGACCTGGCGATCGGCACGATCGGACGGCGCGGCGAGCGATTCGTGCCGGTCTTCGTCTCGATATTCATGTTCATTTTCATGTTGAATCAGATCGGATTCTTTCCGTTCAAAGAGTTGGGTCTGCCGTTCGGCGGGTCGCCGACGGCCGATCTGAACACGACGGTTGCGTACGCGATCATCGTCTACGTTGGAATTTGGGTCACGGCGATTGCGCGCGGCGGAATCGGCGCGTTCAAGCATCTCTCGCAGCCGTTTGCGGCTCTGGCGCCCTTGAACATTATCGAAGATCTGGCGAGGCCGATCACGCTCTCGCTGCGCTTGTTCTTCAATATCTTCGTCGGCGAGCTGCTCATTTATGTAGCCGTGCAGATCATCACGTCCGGCATTCACATCGGCGCGTTCGACCTCTCGCTCGCTGCGGCCATTGCGCCGTTCCTGATTCAGTTCTTCAACTTCTTCGTTGGAACGCTTCAAGCGTTCGTGTTCACGCTCTTATCGATCGTTTACCTATCCTTGGCAACGGCCGAGGAACACTAGAAAGGCAACATCCTTGAACGAGAGTATATTGCTGTCGTCGGTCGTGATCGGCTTTTCGCTGATCGTCGCGGCCGTCGCATTCGGATCGGCGGTCGGAGACGGCATCGTATCGTCGAAAGCCGTTGAAGCGATTGCGCGTCAACCCGAAGCGCGTCCCAATATCTTCACCTTTATGTTTCTGGGCGTCGGCGTTCTGGAAGCGTTCCCGATTATCGGACTCGGCCTCGGGCTCTATCTGTTCTTCGTCGTTAGCGGCGCACCGGCGGGCATTCCACAAGTTCTCAAGTCGCTGTCCGGACACTAATACAGCTCAATGTTCCTCAAGCTCGACGGTACGTTTTGGATCCAGATAATAAATTTCTTTATTTTCTACGCGATCCTGAACGCCGTGTACATCAAGCCCGCATCGGCTGCGCTGCGCAAGCGTCGCGGCTATATCGACTCGGTTCACAACGAATTCGAAGCGGCGCTGCGTGAGGTCGACGAGCTGAAAAGCGAATCCGACGACAAACGCGCCGCCGGCCGGCGCGAGGGCGATCATGTTGCGGCCACGATTCGCGGCGAAGCGATGAAGCAAGCCGAAGAGATCGTCGCCAAGGCACAAGCCGAGTTCTCGCGGATCGTCGAGGAATCCGAGACGAAGGTCCATCGTGAAATGAGCGTCGCGCGGGCAGAAGAGCATCGTCTTGTCCAAGAGCTTGCCGAGGAGATGGTCGAGCGCGCGGTGGGACGTCCATGAACTACGAGGCGATTGCGCTCTGGAGCCAAGTCGTGGCAGCCGTGGTCTTTGCGGCGCTGATCGTCATCGCGTTCATACGCTTTCTTACGCCGTCGATCGAGCACATGACCGCCGCAAAGAACGACGAGATCCGCCAAAATGAGAAACGGCGCGACGAGGCGGTACAGCGCGTAAATGCCGCGCGCGCCGAGATCGCGGAAGCGGCCACGGACGCCGCACGGATCAAGGAAAGCATCGAGCGCGACGCGCGCCGGGAGGCTGCGATCATCGTGGCGACGGCGCACAGCGAAGGGCAGCGTCTCGTCCGCAATGCACACGCCGATTACGAACGCTCTCGCGTTGCGGCGCGCGACCGGCTGCGCATCGAGATGATCGACAAGGCACTGGCGGCTGCGCGCAAGACCGTTCTCGCCCGCATCGACGAAAAAGCCGAGGCGACGCTGGTCGGCCGCTTCATCGAAGACCTCGAACGCAAGGGAGGCGGCTAGTGGCCGACGAGACACTCGCGCGACGTTACGCGCAAGCCGTGTTCGATCTCGCCAAAGAGGCCGGTAAAATCGCCGAGACCGGAGCGGATCTGCGCACCATCTGGGATGCGATGAAAGAAGACGACGGTGTCGTCCGCTTTTTCTTCGCGCCGATCATCGATCGTAGCGAGAAGCAAAAAGTTCTGGTCGATGCGTTCTCGGGAAAAGTCGAGACAATCGCGTTCCACACGTTGCTCCTGCTCGTGCGCAAGCGCCGGGAACGCATCCTCCCCGAGCTGCTGCGTCAGTATGCCGATCTGGAACGCGCGTCGCGCGGCGAGGAATCGCTCGTTATTGCAAGCGCGCACAAGTTGCCGCGCAAGGAGCTCGACGATCTCGTCGCCGCGCTTTCGAAAAAGTACGGCAAGAAGTTCGACGTCCAGGAGCGCGTCGACCCCAGCCTGCTCGGCGGCGTCCGCATTCGCATGGGCGACGTCTCGATCGACGGTACCGTCGCAGGCAAACTTAACGAACTCAGCCGTACGTTGTTCTCACACTAAGAAAGAAAAGCATGATTAACGCGGACGAAATCGCCGGTATTCTCAAACAACAGATCGCCTCGTTCAACACCGATCTCAAAGAAGATCAGGTCGGAACAGTCATCGAGGTCGGCGATTCGATCGCGCGTGTTTACGGTTTGGACGCCGTGCAGTTCTCGGAGCTGGTCGAGTTTCCGAACGGACTCGAAGGCATCGTCCTCAATCTCGAAGAGGACAACGTCGGCGTCATCATCATGGGCCCGGACGAGGATATCAAGGAAGGCGATCGTGTGCGCCGCACCGGCCGCATCGCGTCCGTTCCCGTCGGCGAAGCGCTGCTCGGACGCGTCGTCAATCCGCTCGGTCAACCGATCGACGGCAAAGGTCCGATCGACACGAAAAGATACCGCACGATCGAGAACACCGCGCCGACTGTCATCGAGCGTCAGCCGGTCAAGCAGCCGTTGCAAACGGGGTTGCGCGCGATCGACGCCCTGGTCCCGATCGGGCGCGGACAACGCGAGCTGATCATCGGCGACCGTGGTTCCGGCAAAACGTCGATCGCGATCGACACGATCATCAACCAGAAAGACCAGAACGTCTTCTGCATCTATGTTGCGATCGGACAAAAGAACTCGACAATTTCTTCGCTCGCGCAAACGCTCGAGAAGCATGGCGCGATGAAGTACACGACGATCGTCAACGTCTCGTCGTCGGAACCTGCCGCGCTCAAGTACATCGCGCCATTTGCCGGTTGCTGCGATGGGCGAAGAGCTGATGTACGCCGGCAAAGACGTTCTGATCATCTACGATGATCTCACGAAACACGCGCAAGCATACCGTGAAGTCTCACTGCTGCTGCGCCGTCCACCGGGCCGCGAAGCCTACCCGGGCGACATTTTCTATTTGCACTCACGTCTTTTGGAACGCGCCGCCAAGCTTTCAGATGAAAAGGGCGGCGGTTCGCTGACGGCTCTGCCTGTCATCGAGACGCAAGCCGGTGACGTTTCGGCCTACATTCCGACGAACCTGATCTCGATCACGGACGGCCAGATTTATCTGGAGTCGGGGTTGTTCTTCCAAGGGATCCGGCCCGCAATCGACGTCGGAATCTCAGTCTCGCGTGTCGGCGGTTCGGCGCAGATCAAAGGGATGCGCTCCGTTGCGGGGCGCCTCAAGCTCGACCTCGCGCAGTACCGCGCACTCGCGGCGTTCACGAAGCTGGCTGCCGATCTCGACAAAAATACGCAGCAGCAGCTGACGCGCGGTGAGAAGATCACCGAGATTCTCGTCCAGCGGCAATACCATCCGCAGCCGGTCGAGGATCAAGTCGCGGTCATCTTCGCAGCGACGCGCGGCTACCTCGACGCGCTCCCGACAAGCAAGCTGCAGGAGTGGCAATCCCGCTTCGTTGCGTTCCTGCACGAGAAGCACAACGACATCACGACGTCGATCAAAGAGAAGAAAGCACTCGACGACGACACGGAAAAGAAACTCGAAGCCGCGATCCAGGAGTTCAACAAGAGCTTCTAATGCCGTCACTTCGAGATCTTCGCGACCGTATCAAGTCGCTGAAGAACACGCAGCAGATCACGAAAGCGATGAAGCAGGTTGCTGCGGCAAAGATTCGCCGCGCCGAGTTGCTGCGCAAGCAGTCACGTCCGTACGCAGACGCGATGACGGAAATGCTGCGCGAACTGATCGCTGCTACTGGATCGGTCGATCATCCGTTCATGAAGCCAGGCAAAGCCGGAGCTCCGGCCGGCGTCATTCTGATGACCGCCGACAAGGGTTTAGCGGGTTCGTTCAATTCGAACGCGATCTCGGCGGCCGAAGAATATCGCCGCAACTCGAGCGGCGGCGTTAAATGGTACAGCGTCGGCGTCAAAGGCCGCAATTACATCCGCCGGCGTGACGAGATCGAGCAATATTGGCCGCAATCGACGGGCGTCCGGCTCGAGGTTGCGCGCGAGATCGCGCGCAAGACCGGTGACGATTTCGTCGCCGGAAAGATCTCGAAGATTACGCTGATCTCGCAGCACATGCAGTCAATGATGGTGCAACGCCCCGAAGCGCGCGAGCTGATTCCGGTCACGCGCGAGAAGGCGGAAACGAAGAGCGGTCCGCGCGGGGCGGTCGAGTTCGAGCCCAACCCCGAGGCCGTGCTCTCCAAGCTGCTTCCGAAGTATCTCGAGTTTACGATCTATTCAGCGATGCTCGAGACCGATGCGGCTTTCTTCGCCGCGCAGCTCATCGCGATGAGCAACGCGACCGACAACGCCGGAAAGATTATCGACGAGATCACTCTGGAAATGAACAAAGCGCGCCAAGCGGCGATCACCAAGGAGATCTTGGAGATCGTCGGCGGCGCCGAAGCCCTCGCCTCGTAGCATTTGAAAGAAAAGGCAAATATGTCCAGCACCGCAACCGAAAAAGCCACCGGAAAAGTCGTTCAAGTTCTCGGCAACGTCGTCGACGTCGAATTTACGGCGGAGACCTTACCGAAGATCGACGACGCGCTCACGGTCGGCGTCAACAGCGAGCACGGCAAATCAAAAGCCAACGGTAAAGCCGACAATAGCGGGATTGAGCTGGGTGGAACGGCGATGATGCCGCGCGAGCTGGTTCTCGAAGTGCAAGGCGAGCTCGGCAACAATCAAGTGCGTTGTCTCGCGATGGGCTCTACCGACGGTCTGGTTCGTGGCGCTCCGGTCACGAGCACCGGCGCGGCGATCACGGTTCCAGTCGGAGAAGGCACGCTCGGACGCATCTTCAACGTGCTCGGCGAGACGATTGACGGCGATTCTACGCCCGTGAAAGCGGCCGCGCATTGGCCGATTCATCGCGAGCCGCCCGCATTCGTCAAACAAGATCCGACGACGAAACAGTTCGAGACGGGCATCAAAGTCATCGACTTGATGGCGCCGTATGCGCGCGGCGGTAAAGTCGGTCTCTTCGGCGGTGCCGGCGTCGGCAAAACCGTTCTGATTCAAGAGCTGATCCGCAATATCGCCGCCGTGCACAAAGGCTTCTCGGTCTTTACCGGCGTCGGTGAGCGGACGCGCGAAGGCAACGATCTCTATCTTGAAATGAAAGAGTCGGGCGTCCTTAAGCAGACGACGCTCGTCTTCGGACAGATGGACGAACCGCCGGGCGTGCGCTTCCGCGTTGCGCAAACCGGAATCACGATGGCGGAGTATTTCCGCGACGAGCTCGGCGCCGACGTGCTGCTGTTCATCGACAACATTTTCCGCTTCATGCAAGCCGGCTCGGAAGTCTCGGCGCTGCTCGGGCGCATGCCGTCAGCGGTCGGCTATCAGCCGGGCCTTGCAACCGAGATGGGACAGATCGAAGAGCGCATCACGACGACGCAAAACGGTTCGATCACCGCGGTGCAAGCCGTGTACGTCCCCGCCGACGATTACACCGATCCGGCCGTGGCGACGACGTTCAGCCATCTCGATGCGTCGACGGCACTTTCGCGGCAGATCTCGGAGCTCGGAATCTATCCGGCCGTCGATCCGCTGGCGTCATCCTCGCGTCATTCTCGATCCCGCGATCGTCGGCGACGATCACTACAGCGTTGCACGCGGAGTTCAAGAAACGCTGCAGCGCTATCGCGATTTGCAAGACATCATCGCGATTCTCGGTATCGAAGAGCTTTCGGAAGACGATCGCGCGGTCGTCGGCCGTGCGCGCCGTCTGCAGAACCTCTTCTCGCAGCCGTTCTTCGTTGCCGAGCAGTTCACGGGACGTCCCGGCAAGTACGTCAAGATCGCGGATACGATCGCATCGTTCAAAGAAGTCCTCGACGGCAAACTCGATCATCTTCCGGAGCAGGCGTTCTACATGGCAGGCGACATCTCGGAAGTCAAAGAGAACGCCGAGAAGATGGGCGTCAAGGTTTAGTCTTGGCGAGCGTTCCGTTCAAGCTGATCACACCCATCGCCGTCCGTTTCGACGGTGAGGCGGAGCTCGTGATCGCCACGGGCACCGAAGGCGAGACGGGCATTCTGCCGCAGCACGCGCCGTATCTCACGACGGTGCGGCCCGGCGTTCTGCGCGCCAACGTGGTCGAAGGCGGTGCCACGAAGCGTCTCGAGCTCGCGACCGGCGAAGGCTTTCTGCAAGTGCTCCCGGACCGCATCACGCTTGCTCGTTGACGCCGCATTCGAGCGTAACGACGTCAACATCGACGCCACGCGCCGTGATCTTTCGGCTGCGCAAGATCGTCAGCGTTCCGCCGGCGGCGATCTCGAAGCTTACCGCCGCGAACAGTCGATCATCGACCTCGCAACCGCAAAATTACACATCGCCGGTATCGGCTAAAAAGAAAAAGCCGGCTCTGGCCGGCTTTCTATCTCTGACGCGGGTTAGCCGCGCCTGCGCTCGGAGGCAATCTGGGCGTTACGGTCGATGGCTTGCGCCATCAGACCAATCGCTTGAATTCGATCTGCGTTCGCAATCAAATATTCGAGACGCTCGTCGGGATGCTTGACCAGGATGACGCCGTGTGCACCCTCTTCCATCGCACGAAGCATGCGCTCTATGAGCGAACGATCGTCGGTGGAAAACCGGCGTTGGGTGCTGGTGGTTGGACTCTCCAAGAGTCCGCGCAAGAAGGCGTCAAAATCCTCAGGTGCTTGCAATCCAGTACTCCGGTGAATATTTGCGGACCGGGTCGGAATATAGGAGGATTAGGAGGACCTATATCCGACCGGCCGCACTAATTTCATCGGCCGTTGGACTCGGGGACTTGAGTCCCGAGCGGCCGAGCCTGGCAACCTCGTCCTGGACCCGGTCCCCGAAGCGCGCGAAGGCCTCGCGGTAGGTGGTTGAGAGCTCAGGATTCGGCCGATGCACGCTCGAAATTTTGATCTGCGCGCGCACGTCGTCGAGCGAATGCAGAACGCCCGTTGCAAGCCCCGCATACATCGCTGCACCAAAGGCTGAAGCCTCGTCGTGATCCGAGACGCGCGCTTCGCATTCAAAGACATCGGCAATCATTTGACGGACGAGCGGTGCGTGCGTGAGCCCGCCTGAGAGCAAGAGTGCCTTCGGATCGATCTTGAGCTCGCGCATGACGCGATAGACCGCATAGATCGCGAACACGACGCCTTCGAACGCGGCACGCACGATGTGTTTGGGTGCGTGGGCGAGATCGAGGTTCACGAACGCACCGCGTAGATCGCCGCGCCAGTACGGTGCACGCTCGCCGGAAAGAAACGGCAACATCGTGAGACCCTCGGCTCCGGGCTCGCACTGACTCGCAAGCTCGACGGCGCGCGCGAAGCGTTGCTCTTGCGGCATGCCGTCGAGAAGCAACGCGAAGAGCCATTCGAGCACCGCCCCCGCCGAGCTGGTCGGGCCGCCGACGAGCCAATGCTTGTCATCGAAGATATAGCAGAACGTCCGGCACTCTTTATCGAGCACCGGCTGATCGCACACGATGCGAACGGCGCCGCTCGTCCCGAGCGTGAGCGCCCCAACATCGGTTGAGATCGCACCCGAGCCGAGATTCGCGAGTGCGCCGTCGCTCGATGCGAGCACGATCGCCGTCTTCTCATCGATGCCGAGGGCGCTCGCGACTTGCGCCCGGTTGACGGTGCGCTGCGTCGAGCACGCGACCGGCTCCGAGAGCCGACTGGGGTCGATGCGCGCAGCGGCCAGTGCTTTTGGATCCCATTTGCGTGTGCGCGTGTCGAGCATTCCGGTCGCGGTCCCGATGGCTTGATCGACGAGCCATTCTCCGGTCCAGCGATGGATGAAAAGCTCTTTCATTCCGACGAAACGCGTCGCGCGCTTGAAGAGCGCCGGATCGTTTTCCGAAAGCCAGCGCAGCTTGCACAGCGGCAGCATCGGGTGCATCGGGGCGCCGGTGCGTCCGTACAGATCGGCCGCCGTTCCGTCTCCGCGCCAGCTTACCGCGATATCGGCGCTGCGCCGGTCCATCCAATTGATGAGCGGCGAGATCGGCTCGCCGCGCTCGTCGACTGCCAGCACGCCGTGCATCGCGGCGGAGAAGCCGATTGCAAGCGGGTGCTCGGCGCGCAGCCTGATCTCATCGATTACTTTGCGCAGAGACTCCATCGTCGCCCGATAGATCTCGTCGGCATCTTGTTCGACGTAGCCCGGGTGCGGCGTCGAAAGCGCGTAGCGCTTCGTTACTTCGGACAGCTCGCGTCCATCCGAAGCAGCGTTCGCGACGACTTTTACGGCGGTCGTCCCGAGATCGATGCCGATAAGGGCGCCTTCGCCCGGCACGCTATGCTGGTTCCGGAATCGGTTCGATCTTACCGAGCAAGAACAAGTACGACAGAATCCCGATCACGAGCACGACTGCAGCGATCAGGAACGCATTCGAAAACGATTGGGTTCCGCCCACGATGTAGCCGGTGATGATCGGTGCCGCGATGCCGGCGACGTTGTTCATGAAATTCATGATCGCGCCGACGGTGCCGACGCTGCCCTTCGGCGCAATGAGCGCCGGAATTGACCAGCCGATCGGCGCCGAGAACGCAAGTCCGCCGAGCGCAATCGAAATCCAAATGATTGCGACGTTCGGATCGGTCGTCGTCGTGGCACCCGCGATCGCGAGGCCGCACAACATTCCGAGCACGAGGAAGAACTTGCGCACGCGCGTTGATTCCATGCCGCGCGAGATCAAGTGGTCGACGAGCCATCCGCCGATGACCAAATCGGTAATCGTCGCTACGCCCCATGGAATCGCGGTATAAAGCCCGGATTTGAGAATGTCCCAGTGCTGGGTCTTCACGAGATAGCTCGGCAGCCACGTCAAGAACAGATAGAACGAATAGCCGTACGCGGAAAAGCCGATCGTGAGTCCCCACACTTTGGCTTTTGTCAGCAGATAGCCGAGCGTGGCGCCACCGCTTGCAGATGAAACCCCTTCCGGCTGCGCGCCGCCTTCTACGATATAGCGGTGCTCTTCGTCGTTCAGCCGTTTGTCTTGACTCGGGTTCCGATAGAAAATATAGAACAGCGCGAAATAGATCAGACTGACGAAGCCGGTAACGATGAACATCGCGCGCCATCCCCAAAAGAATGCGATCGCCGCGACGATCGGAACGCCGATGACGTTCGAGAACTTCGCGGCCGCGTCGAACAGTGACGTCGCGAGTCCGCGCTCGTTGAGCGGGAACCAATAGCCCGTTGCCTTCGAACTGACGGGAAACGCCGGCGTTTCTGCGACGCCGAGAATCAACCGGGAAATGAAGATGTGCCAAAATCCCGACGCGGCCGCCGTGATGAAGCACGCGATGCCCCAAAAGAATGCGCCGATTCGTCCGACCGTAAGCACTCCGTAACGATCGAGTACGATGCCGACGGGTATTTGCAAGATCGCATACGTCCACGCGAACCCGCTCGACAGGTAGCCGAACTCAACATCGGTCAGTCCGAAATCGTGCGTGAAGGATGGATGCGCAACGGACAGATTCACTCGATCGAAGTAGTTGATCAAAATTCCGAAACCGAGTAAAAGCCCAATCCACCAGCGGAGATTCGTGTGCGGCCGGACCCGGCCTATCGCGGTAGCCATGGCTCTCCTTCCGGGCAAAACACCCTTGGTCAGGGTATCAGGTTACCCGTTGCGCGGAAACTCTATTGGGGAAAGCGAACTCTCATACAAGTGAATTTCTTAGATAGGCTCGAGACCACTCTGCGTATTCGCGGGGGCTACCAGCTAAATGGTGAGGTCCGTACACAGGGCGCTAAAAATGCCGCCCTGCCAATCATGGCAGCGTCGCTGTTGGCGAAAGGCCCGGTAACGCTCCATCGCATTCCGCGGATCACCGATGTTTCGGTGATGTGGTCGCTGCTCGAGGCGCTCGGCGCGCGCTTGAAACTCGAAGACAGCCACACGCTGACGATTGACTCGACCAATGTCGGGACGCACCGGGCGCCTTACACGCTGGTGCGCAAGCTGGCGGCATCCTTTGACGTCACCGGCGCCCTTTTGGGCCGGTTCGGGCGTGCCGAAGTCCCGCTTCCGGGCGGCTGCGTCCTCGGGACCCGGGCCACGGACATGCATGAGGCCGCGTTTCGCGCACTCGGCGCAAACGTCAAGAACGAGCACGGCTATTTGGTCGCCGACGCCGGCGGGAAGCGCCTGAAGAGCGGCAAGATCGCATTGCGCACGCCCAGCATCGGCGCGACGAAGAACGCGATGCTGGCCGCCGTTACCGCCTCGGGCGAGACGGTGATCGAAAACGCGGCGCTCGAGCCCGAAGTCGTCGATCTCGCGCAATTTCTCGCGCTGATGGGCGCGAAAATCAAAGGCATCGGAACGGAGACCCTCGTCATCGACGGCGTCAAAGCGCTGCACGGCGTCGACTACACGATCATCCCCGACCGGATCGTGGCCGGGACGCTCGTGCTCTGTGGTGCCGCGACCCGCGGGAAAGTGACCGTCACCGATTGCCGCCCTTCGCATCTCGAAGCGCTGCTCGGCAAGCTCACCGAGTGCGGCGTCAAGGTCGAGACCGGCGACGACTACATTCGTATCGACGCCGACGCAGTGAAGGGTGGGACGGATATTCTAACCGCGCCCTATCCGGGCTTCGCGACCGACTTGCAGCCGCCGATGCTGTCGTTCTTGTGCACCTGCCCCGGAACGAGCGTCGTCGAAGAGACGATCTTCAACGCGCGCTTCTCGTACGTCAACGAGCTCGCGCGTATGGGCGCCGACGTACGCGTCTCGATGGAGAGCAACACGGCCTTGATCAAAGGGACCGAGCGCTTGACCGGAGCCCCGGTGGAAGCACCGGACATTCGTGCCGGTGCCGCGCTTGTCGTCGCGGGCCTGGCAGCCGCCGGCGAGACGGAGATCATGGGTCTCGAGTATATCGACCGCGGGCACGAACGCTTAGAAGAGATGCTGACGACGCTTGGCGCACAAGTACGGAGGAGCAGCGGCATCACGCCTCTCTCCGAGCCTGCCGGCCTTTTCGAAACGAGCGAGTATCCCAAGGTCGCGATGTAGCAATAACCGGGTCTCGCGTTTCAAAGCCACTGTTTAGGAGCTTTTACTCTGGAAATCGGAATCGATCTCGGCACTGCCAATGTTTTGGTGTATGTCAAAGGCAAAGGCATCGTTCTACGTGAGCCGTCCGTCGTAGCCAAAGACATTCGCACCAATAAAACGCTGGCGGTCGGTGAAGAGGCCCGGCTAATGCTGGGCAAAACGCCGAGTAATATTCAAGCCATCCGTCCGCTTCGCGACGGCGTCATCGCAGATTTCGAAGTGACCGAAGCGATGTTGAATTATTTTATCAAGAAGGTCACCAAGAATCGTTCGATTTTCGAAACGCTATTCAAACCGAAACCTGCAGTTACGATTTGCGTTCCCGCCGAGATCACGAGCGTCGAAGAGCGCGCCGTTCGCGACGCTGCGAAGCTCGCCGGCGCGCGCACCGTCGACATCATCGAAGAGCCGATGGCAGCGGCGATCGGTGCGGGTCTTCCGATCGATGGACCGTCGGGAAACATGGTCGTCGACATCGGCGGCGGTACGACCGACGTTGCAGTGATCTCGCTGGGCGGCATCGTCGTCTCGCAATCAATTCGCGTTGCCGGCAACAAGCTCGACGAGGCGATCATCCGGCACATTCGCCGCGTGTACAATTTGATGATCGGCGAGCGCACGTCCGAGGAGATCAAGATCAAGATCGGGTCGGCGTATCGCCTCGATCAAGAGCTCGCGATGGAAATTCGCGGACGCGATTTGATCAACGGACTTCCCAAGACCGTGAAGATCACGAGCGAAGAAGTGCGTGAAGCGCTTTCGGAGCCCGTGCAGGCGATCGTCGAAGCGGTTAAATCCGTGTTAGAAAAGACTCCGCCCGAACTCGCAGCCGATATCATCGATCGCGGCATCATCTTGACCGGCGGCGGCGCACTGCTGCGCGGTCTCGATACGCTGCTCGGTGAGGTCACCGGGATTCCGGTCATCGTGGCCGAGGATCCGATGTCGTGCGTCGCGATCGGAACGGGGCAGCGCGTTCGCGCGTAAAGAGCAGCTCCATGCGAAGCGCCGTTAAAAACGTTATCGACGCACGTAAGGAGCCGCTGGAAGTCGTTTTAGACGCGGTCGCCGCCGTCGTAGAAAGCGGCGGGATCGTCGTCTATCCGACCGATACCGTTTATTCGATCGGATGCGATCCGTACGAGCGTGACGCGATCGCGAAGATCTATGCCAGCAAAGCGCGTCCGCACGAAGGGCCGCTCAGCTTGTATCTTGCGAGCGTGCAAGAAGCGCTCGAGTACACGAGCGCGAATCCGTTCGCGGCCGTTGCGGTGCGCCGCACGATGCCGGGTCCGATTGCGCTCGTCATTCCTCGGCCGGCGTTCATTCCGGAGCGCGTAACGTGGGGCAACGACGGTCTTGGTCTGCGCGTTCCCGATCATCCATTGGCTTCTGCAATCTTGGATCGTTGCGGTCCGCTCGCCGGTACGAGCGCAAGCCGCGGCGACGATCCGCCATATTGGGGCGACGACGACCTCTTGCTTCTTCCGGATTGCGATCTTGCCGTGCTCGACGGTCCGACGCCGCAACGCGCGCGCTCGACGATCTTGGACATCACGCGACCGATCGTGCGCATCGTGCGCAACGGTGTGATTCCCGCAGAGGTCTTGGAAGAGAAGCTGGGTACCACCATAGCGCGGCCCTACGATCCACGCCAATGAACAAAACGCATAAACATTTCAAGCTCGTCGTTTTAGGCTCGGCCCTTTTGGTGTCGCCGGCCGCGCTCGCATTGGCTGCGCCGACACCGGGAGCGGCGCCGAGCGCATCGCCGTCGGCCGGCGCGACGCTCAACGATCCCGGCATCTACACGATCAGCGGACAGAATCTGACCTGGAATCAGAAAAGCGGCGATTTCACGATTCCGAGCGACGTGAAGTTCACGCAGCCGGGGACGGACGTGACCGGCGATCACGCGACCGGCAATTCGATTACGAAGAGCGTGAAGATTACAGGCCACGTCATTCTGCACAACGCGAAACCGGTCTCGACGATCGGTATCACGGCCAAGACCGCATCCAGCGAGCCGCAAACATTGACGAGCGACGAGCTCGACGTCGACGGTCCAACCAAAAATTACACGGCGATCGGCAACGTGAAGTTCACGCAAGGCACGAAAGTCGTGACTGCGGCGCGGGGTCAGCTCGATCAGCTCAAGCACATGCTGGTGCTTACCGGCAACGTGCACATCGACGACACGGCGACCGGTCAGTCTATGATTGCCGACAACGTCACCTACGACACGGCAAGCGAAACGGTGACCGCCACGGGGAAACCGGGCGAACCGTTCCAGATTCGCGCGCCCGTGCAGACTGCGCCGCCGGGTACGCCTGGTCCGACGAAGCCGCCGAAGCGGAGATAAGCACGCAGCCGCTCTTCGGCGATGCGGTCGAGCCGCAGCGTTCGCGCAAGCGGCCAGGGCCGGATGCGCCGCTCGCGGCGCGGATGCGCCCGCACTCGCTCGACGAGTTCGTCGGACAAGAACATCTCATCGGTGAAGGACGCGCGCTGCGGCGCGCGATCGAATCGGACACCGTCCCGTCGATGATTCTGTGGGGACCGCCCGGCACGGGCAAGACGACGCTCGCCGAAATCATCGCAGCGACGACCGGCGCGCGCTTCGTGGCGCTCTCAGCCGTAAGCGCAGGCGTTGCCGATCTGCGCAAAGTCGTTGCGGGCGCGCAAGAGCTGCAAAAAACCGGTCGCCGTACCGTGCTGTTCGTCGATGAGATTCATCGTTTCAACAAAGCGCAGCAAGACGCAGTGTTACCCTATGTCGAGGACGGAACGATCACGCTGATCGGTGCGACGACCGAGAATCCGTCCTTCGAGGTGATTTCCGCATTGCTCTCGCGTTCGCGCGTCTTCGTCTTGTATGCGCTCGGCGACGAACAGATCGCGACGATCGTCGATCGTGCGCTGCACGATGCAGAACGTGGGCTCGGCAAATCCAAGATTGTTCTCGAGCCGGCCGCACGCGACGCGCTCGTCAATCTCGCGAACGGCGATGCGCGTGCGGCGCTCAACACGCTCGAATTCGCTGCGGCGATCTCGAGTGAGGAAACGATCACACCCGTCACGATCGCCGAAGCGATGCAGCGCCGCGCGACCGGCTACGACAAAGATGGCGAGTCGCACTACGATACGATCAGCGCATTCATCAAGACGGTTCGCGGCAGCGATCCGGACGGCGCACTCTATTGGCTGGCGCGCATGATCGACGGCGGCGAGGATCCGCTCTTCATCGTGCGCCGTCTCGTTATTCTCGCAAGCGAGGACATCGGACTGGCTGACTCGCGCGCGCTTTCCGTTGCCGTGGCAGCGCAGCAAGCCGTGCATTTCATCGGTATGCCGGAGGGGTTTTTTCCTTTAGCCCATGCGACGCTGTATCTTGCGCTTGCGCCCAAGAGCAACAGCGTCGGCCGTTCCTACGGCGCAGCCGTGGCGGACGTGCAGAAATCGCGCAACGAGCCGGTGCCGTTGCACTTACGCAACGCGCCGACGTCACTGATGGAAGAGCTCGGGTACGGCGAGGGCTATCGCTATGCGCACGACGACTACGCCGTGATGGGCGAAGGCGGCGATCTTCCGCCCGCACATCGCTTACAATCGTATCTTCCCGATTCGCTGCGTAATCGTGCGTACTACGATCCGGGCGAACAAGGCGAAGAGCGCAAATATATCGAGTGGATCAAGAAGCGACGCGGCCGGAGTGCATCGCCTGCGGAGCGCGATCCGTTTGAGGACGAGAAATGAAGCGCATCTATCTCGATCATGCAGCCACGACGCCGCTCGCAGCGGATGTACTCGAAGCAATGCAGCCGTACTTTGCGCAGGACGGTTACAATCCGAGCTCGATTCACACCGAGGGCCGGCGCGCGCGCGCGGCTGTCGATTCGGCACGCGAGCGCATCGCTGCAATTCTGCAGTGCAAGCCCAAAGAGATCATCTTTACGGCGAGCGGGACGGAAGCTGACAATATTGCGATCATCGGTGCTGCGCGTGCCGCGCGTTCGCGCGGCAAACACGTCGTGACGACTGCGATCGAACATCACGCGGTGTTGCACGCAGTACGTGCACTGCGCGAAGAAGGCTTTGAGGTCACGCTGCTTCCGGTCGGTCCCGACGGCGTCGTCGATCCGGCACGCTTTGGTGACGCATTGCGCGACGACACCGTACTCGCAGCAGTGATGTACGCAAACAACGAGATCGGGACGATAGAGCCGATTGCGCAGCTTGCCGCGATCGCGCGCGAGCGCGGCGTCGTCTTCCTCACTGACGCCGTGCAGGCCGCGGGGATCCTGGACCTCGACGTCACCGGCCTCGGGGTCGACGCGCTCGCGATCTCGGCGCACAAGTTTTACGGGCCCAAAGGCGTCGGCGCACTCTACGTGCGCGACGGGACGCCGCTCGAACCGCTCATCCACGGTGGGGGTCAGGAGCGCGGCCGGCGGTCCGGGACCGAGAACGTTTCTGGGGTCATTGGGATGGCGCGCGCTTTGGAGATCGCCGACGGCGGGCGGGCTGCTGTGAACGAGCGGGTCGCAGGTCTGCGGGACGCGCTCGAGGCCAAGTTGACCGCTGCGCTGCCGCGCGTCCATGTGAACGCCAAGACCGCTTCGCGACTTCCCGGGATCTCGAGCCTGTCATTTGCGGGGGTTGATGCCGAGTCGCTCCTGATTGCCCTCGACTTGGCGGGGGTGGCCGCTTCAGCCGGCAGCGCCTGCGCCGCTGGCTCCCTCGAGGCGAGCCACGTCGTTGCCGCCCTGGGCGGAGCTGCTGCGAGCGGCGCGACGCTGCGTCTGTCACTCGGCCGCGGAACGACGCCGGAAGAGATCGAGCGCGTCGCTTCCTTGCTACCCTCCTTGGTTGCCTCTCAACGCGAGGGGGCGGCCCTGTCGGTGTAGACTCTACAGTCTCAGGGTAACTCAATACTGTGTTCGTCTATAAACGAGCACGCGGAGGTTTTTTGGCGTGACGGACACCGATTGGGCCGTCGTGTTTCGTGAAATAGCGGTTGGACTCGGCGTTCTGCTCATCGGGATCGGGTTTTTGTATGCCTCGATCCAGCTGGGACGGGTTCTCATACGCTTGAGCACGACGCTGGACGAAGTCGACCGCCAAATTGCCACGCTCGGAGTGCCGCTCGCAAAGACGCTCGATCGCGTCAGCGGCATCGCGACGACCGCGGATCAGACGCTCGAGCGCGCCAAGAGCGCCGTCGGGCAGTTGGAACGCATCGCCGCGACGCTTGCGAAAGGCACGAATTTGATCTCGGCGGCAGTCGAGCCCGCGTTCGTGAGCTTAGGATCGACAGTTGCCGGAATCACGGCGGGTTTGCGACGGATCGTACGGGGCGAAGCTAAGCCGTGAAGTTTGCATTGGGCATGCTGGTCGGTCTCGCGATCGGCGCCGGGATCGCACTCGTTGTTGCACCCGGCGAAGCGAGCGAATTGCCGTCCAGTGTTGCGGAGTTGATCGGGCGGGGAAAAGCAATCCTCGAAAGCGCCATTGATGAAGGGCGGCGAGTAGCCGACGATCAGCGCCAAACATTGCAATCACAGGTTACTCAATTAAGCCGCCATAGAGCAGGAGAGATTGTGGATATCAAGGTGAACGTCCGCGAATCTGAAGGAGATGCCTACGTCGTCGATCTCGCAGGAGAGATCGACGTCTATACGTCCCCCAAGGTCAAGGACGCGATTACGGAGCTCATCGATCAGGGGCACTACAACCTGGTCATCAACCTCGAAAAAGTCCGTTACATCGACAGCACCGGATTAGGTGTGTTGATCGGCGGGCTCAAACGCGTACGCGAGCATGGCGGATCGGTGAACCTGGTCTGCACGAATCCGCAGATCAAGAAGATTTTCGACATCACCGGACTCGTCAAGATTTTCGGAATCTTCGATGACGAACAAAGCGCCATGAAAGCCCTGGTGTAAACAATGAACGCGCCGGAACCCGAAGTCCAAACCATTGGCGTCGTCGAGCTGCGCATTCCGGCTCGTGCGGAATGGGTTGCGGTCGCGCGTTTGGCGGCAGCCGCCGTCGGCAGCCGCATGCGGTTTTCCGTCGATGAGATCGACGATCTCAAGCTCGCGATCGCTGAAGCGTGCACGAACATCATTCAGCGTTCGGAGGCGATCGAGAACATCGATCTGCGCTGGGAAGCCGGCCCCACCGATCTGCGCATAACCGTTTCTGGTGACGGACGTGCGCCGAAGCTCGAAAGCGTCAAAGGCGCCGACGAAGACAATAAAGTCGGCGGCCTCGGCGTGTTTTTGATTCGCGCGCTGATGGACACCGTCGAATATGAGGTCGACCAGCAGCGCGGCGCGCGCCTGGTGATGACCAAGACCGTAACGCAGTAACGGTCGAGCGTTATGCAGGCCCATCACAGTGGACGACGAACGCTGGGATCGCCAGCGCACGCGCGAAACGTTTAACGAAATTCGTGCGTTTGCGCAAAGATCGCGAGCTCGGAAAAATTACAGCCAAAGGAACGGCCGACTACGATCAGCTCCGCGCCGATCTCGTCGTCGCGCACCTCAATCTCGTTCGCTATCTTGCGGTCAAGTTTGCGAATCGCGGTGAAGCTCTCGACGACCTGATTCAAGTCGGAACCGTCGGATTGCTCAAGGCGATCGACCGCTTCGATCTGGAGACGCGGCGTCGAGTTCACGACGTACGCGACGCCGACGATCGTCGGGGAGATCAAGCGCTACTTCCGCGACAAGGGCTGGGCCGTCAAAGTCCCGCGCCGTCTGCAAGAGCTCAATCTTGCGGTCAACCGCGCGCTCGAGAAGCTGACGGTGAAAATCGGCCGCAGCCCGACGGTCGCCGAGCTGGCCGCGCATCTCGGGGCGACCGAAGAAGACGTCCTCGAAGCGCAGGAGCTCGGGCAAGCCTACAATCTGCTCTCGCTCGACACCGAGCTCTCCGGCGAAGGCGACAAAAAGTCGCAGACGCTCGCCGACTACGTCGGACAGAACGATGCCGCGCTCGACTTGCTCGAAGACAAAGCGAATCTCGAACGCGCCTTCGAAGTCCTCACCGGACGCGAACGCGTGATCTTGTACTTGCGCTTTTACGAAAACGTCAGTCAGACGGAGATCGCAAAGCGCCTCAACGTCTCGCAGATGCACGTCTCTCGCTTACAAGGCCGAAAGGCTCCTCGGAACTAAGCTCACAGACTCGGCTTTGCAAGAGCGCAGTAATCCGCCCCGTTGCTGTCCCTCGAGCGAAGTCGAAAGACAGCGAACCTCGGTGGACGAAAGACTCGGCTGGTTATGAAGAGCCAAGAACTTCGCGCGTCGTTCGTCGATTATTTTGTCTCGCAGGGGCACAAGCTCGTGGCGCCGGCGAGCTTGATTCCGGACGAGATGTCGACGACGCTCTTCACGATCGCCGGCATGGAGCAATTCGTCCCGGTGTTCTTGGGCGAGGTTCCGGCGCCGGCGCCGCGCGCCGTCACCGTGCAGCCGTGTTTGCGCGTCGCGGGCGCAAAGAGCGACATCGAAAACGTCGGGCGTACGGGACGTCACGGCACGTTCCTCGAGATGCTCGGCAATTTCAGCTTCGGCGATTACTACAAGCGCGAAGCGATTCGGTTTGCGTGGGAATACGTCACGCAAGTCCTCAAGCTCGACAAAGAACGCTTGTACGTGACCGTGCATCTCAGCGACGACGAGGCGCAAGAGATCTGGGAGCGCGAGATCGGCTTGTCGTCCGATCGCATCACGCGCTGGGACGAGGACAACTTTTGGACGATGGGGCCGACCGGTCCGTGCGGACCGTGCACCGAGATCTTTTACGACACCGGCGCGCAGTACGCGTCCGGCGCCTGACGATACCGGGCCGAACAAAGGCGATCGCTATCTCGAGATTCTGGAACGTCGTCTTCCAACAATATCAATCGCGGCGCCGACGGCAAGCTGACCGATCTGCCGCGCAAGGCGATCGACACCGGCGCCGGCTTCGAGCGCATGCTCGCGGTTGCGAACGGCAAGGTCTCGATGTACGAGACCGATCTGTTCACCGATTTGATCGCGGCGCAACCGGCAGTCGAAAACAAAGGCCTGCATCCGCAAGAGCAAGTCGAACGCCGCCGCATCATCGCGGATCACGCGCGCGCGGTGACGTTCCTGATCGCCGACGGCGTCTATCCGTCGAACACGGACCGCGGCTACGTGCTGCGCTTCTTGATTCGGCGCGCGATTCGCAACGGTCGCATCCTCGGCTATCCGCGCGAGTTCATGCCGCAGCTTGCGAGCGCCGTCGTCGATTCGCTGGCCTCCGGTTATCCGGAGCTGCGCAAGCGCCTGGGCGACGTGCAAACGACGCTCAGCCGCGAAGAACAGAACTTCATTCGCACGCTCGATCGCGGTAACGCGCTTCTCGACGGATTGATCGACGATGCGATCGGCGGATTGCACGCGGATGATCACCGGGCACGACGCGTTCACGCTGCACGACACGTACGGTTTCCCGGTCGAGTTGACGCGCGAGATCGCGATGGAACGCGGCGTCGCGATCGACGTTCCCGGTTTCGATGAGGCGATGGAAGAGCAACGCGCGCGCGCGCGCGCCGACGCAGCCGAGAAACGCGCGGTCGTCAACGTCAACGACCTGCCCAGCGTCGTCAGCGTCTTCCACGGTTACAGCGGCCTCGAGACGGACGGCGAGATCGTGATGATCATGCGCGACGGGCAGCCGGTCGACGAGCTCGTAGCCGGCGAGAACGCGCAGATCTTCTTGGATCACACGTCGTTCTACGCTGAAAAGGGCGGACAGATCGGCGATCACGGAGACGCTGACCGGCGGCGAAGCGACCTTCGACGTCACCGACACGCAGTTCGTCGGCGACGCGATCGCACATCACGGCACGCTACGCTGCGGGGATTCTGCGCCGCGGCGAACGCGTGCACGCGGCCGTCGATCCGCGAGTGGCGCGAAGAGATCCGGCGCCACCACACGTCCGCGCATCTCTTGCAGAAGGCGCTCAAAGAGATTCTCGGCGACGAGGTCGCGCAAGCCGGTTCGTGGGTCGGCATCGACCGGATGCGCTTCGATTTTCGCTGGCCGGGCGGCGCGCTGACGACCGAGCAGCAAGATGCGGTCTCGCAGCGCGTCAACGCGATGATCCGCGAAGATCATCATCTGGTCACGCGCGAGCTTCCGATCGAAGAAGCCAAGACAGACCGGCGCCTACTGGATGGCGGGCGAGAAATATGGCGAGCTGGTGCGCGTCGTACAGGCCGGACCGTCGGTCGAGTTTTGCGGCGGCACGCACGCGCACACGACCGGCGAGCTCGGCATGTTCATCATGCTCTCGGAGTCGTCGATCGGCAGCGGCGTGCGGCGCATCGAATCGTGCGTCTCGCGCGCGGCCGAAGACATTCGTGCAGAATCAGCAGCATCTCGTCGAGACGCTATCCGGACGGCTTTCGAGCAAACCGGACGAGGTGCTCGAACGCGTCGGAAAGATGCAAACCGAGATTCGCGACCTGCAGAAAGCCGTCGGCGATCTGAAGTCGCGGTTCGCGGCTGCGGAAGCGCACGACGACAAAGCCGGAAAGACTGCCGAACGGGCGCGCCATCGTCGTCGCGGAGCTGAAAGATTATTCGAACGACGATCTGCGCAGCGTCGTCAACGCAGTGCGTCAGCGCAACAGCGATGCGGTGATCGCGGTGACGAGCACCAGCGGCGATCGCGTCAGCATGATCGTGAGCGTTCCCGAAATGTTGACGACGCAAGGTGTGCGCGCCGGCGATCTGATGAAGATTGCGGCACCGCACATCGGCGGCAAAGGCGGCGGCGGACCGACGCAAGCGCAAGGCGGCGGCAACAACCCCGCGGGAGCCGGCGCTGCGCTCGCCGAGCTCAAGGCGGCCGTCGCCGCGAACGGAGCCTCGCACTGATCGCGCTCATTCTGCTTGCGCTCTTGCTCGCGCCCGAGCAAGTGCTTGCGAACTACACGCAGGCGCTCGCTGCGCTCAAAGCGCCGCCGGCGTATATCTTCGAGTACACCTTCGCGCATCACGGGAGCCATCCGCAGGAGGTCGAGCATCGCATGTTTCCGGCAAGGCGGCCGCGAGCGTGATGAGATCGTCGGCTTCAACCACGAGAAGCTGACGCGTCCCTCGATTCGCGTCTTTCTCGCGACACCACGATCCGTACGATGTCGTGGCACTTGCGCCGCGCCCGGACTCTATGTGTTTACCTACGCGGGTGAGGGTAAACAAGGCCGTAATCTCGTGTACGTCTTCAACGTGTTCGCGCGCGGAACGCCGAAGTACGAAGTTACGCGAATGGTGATTGACGCCAAGTCGTTTTTGCCGCTGCAGCTCGACTATCGTGCCACGACCGGCGCGGTCGTTGGAACGGGAACGGTGACGTTCGCAAAGACCGATAAGTATTGGATGCCGCAATCGGCGACTGCGCGCGCCAATGTAAACGGCGACTTGCAAACCGAACGCATCGACTGGTCGAAGCTATCAGTTCTATCCGGATCTCCCAGCCTCGACGTTTGCCGAACCGCGTGCGCCGCTCGTGACGCCCGCGGGTTAAGCGATGCCGATCACGGTCGAAGTCACCGGCGAATTTCTGGTCGAGTCATCCCTCGCACGCGTCAATCGCGGGCTCTTCGGAGCGCTCGCGCGTCGCGAGCGAAATCGATCTCGGCATACTTCCCGAGCCGACCGTTGCGCCGCTCGACCGGCAGCAGCGACGATGTGCTCTTGCAGGAGCGCCGTACGTGGCGTTTTCTGCCGGAGCCGCAGATCACGGTGCGTCATCGCTGGCCGGCGGTGTTTCCGAAAACGCAGACGAGCGCATACGTGCACATGCAGCCCTGGGAATTTGGCAGCTTACCGAAAGCGTGGGCGAGGGCGCGAAAGCCGTCGCCGACGAGGTCTGGTGCTACAGCACATACATCGCCGATATGTACGTGCGTGCCGGCATCGCGCGCGAACGCGTGCACGTCGTGCCGCTCGGCTACGATCCGCAGATCTTCAAGCCCGGCCCGGCGCCGCTGTCCGCGACGCTGCGCGACCGGATTGCATTCCTGTATGTCGGCGACACGATCGCGCGCAAAGGCGTCGACGTCGTCGTCAATGCGTATCTCGCCACGTTTACGCCGCGCGACAACGTCGTCCTGATCGTCAAAGATTTCGGCGGCAAGGAACCTGGCGGCGACACACGCTTGCGCGATCACGTCGCATCGCTCGGCGGACGACGCGATATTCCACCCGTGCTCTACATCGACACGTACTACACGGATGGCGCGCTTGCCGATCTATATCGCGCCGCAACCGCGCTGGTCGCACCATATCGCGGCGAGGGATTCGGCCTACCGATTCTCGAGGCGATGGCATGCGGCGTGCCGACGATTGCGACGCGCGGTGGCGCCAGCGACGATTTCACGACGAAAGACACGACGATCCATGTCGATGCCAAGCCGATTTCGCTCGGCAAGACGTATGGCGGGATGGAGCTCGTCGACGAAGCGTTCTTGCTCGAGCCGGATGAGGAACAAGTCGGCGCTGCGATGCGCCGGATCTACGAGAATCCGAAGCTGGCGCAAGCCATGTCGGCAAAATCCGCAGAGCATGCCCGCGATTGGACGTGGGAACGCGGCGCGGAACGCGCGCTCGGACGGATCGAAGCGCTCGCCAAGATGACGCCGCTTGCGAAAAGCCGGAACGGGCGGCCCGAGCGGAACGGAGACCTTCGAGCTCAAGATTGCGTCGCGCGGCGGAGAAGACGGCGTGCTGCTCGAGCTCTTCCGGCGGCTCGGCGTCGAGGATCCGTGTTACGTCGAATGCGTCGCACCCGGTGAGAGCGAGTCGATCAGCACGTTCTTCTCGCGCGCACTCGGCTGGCGCGGCGGCGTCATCGAGGGCGACTCTGCCTGCCTACGCCGAGTTTTCAGAAAAGCTGAAATCGGTGGGACCTCCGGAAGAATTCGAACTGCTCGTGCTCGGCCCGAATAGCGATCCGGCGTGGTCGCGCCTCGCGCCTTACAGGCCGAAAGTGATCGTCACCGCCGGCAAAGACGCGCCGAAAGCGCTCGCATCATCTGCCGGCTACACGTGCATCGGCATCGAGAGTCACGGAACGAGCGCGTTCTTCGTGCGCAACGATCTCGTCGCAACGCTCGCGGTTTTCCGTAAACTAAGAGCGCCGCGCTAGAGCACGCGCGTTAAAGCGCTAGTTTAGAGAGCTTGACGGGCGATGTCGGCGCGGAGGCCTTGCAGATGCGCGTTGACGCAGGGTTCGAGCAGTTTCCAACCATCGGGCAGTTGCGTCGAACTTCGCGTAGGCCGCGTTTTCCATCGGGACTTTCCACATGTCGTCGATCGTGAGGCCTTGCGCTAAGACGATCGCCGAGCGAACGACGGCGTCGTGCGTGACGACGAGTGTTGGAACCGTCGGGATCGTTGACGCGAACGATTGCCAGCGTTCGACGACTTTGTTCATCGAGTCGCCGGACGAGAACGTGATCTTACTCGGCTCGTTCTTCCAGAGATACCAATTGTTGGGCTCGCTGCTCATGATCTCGTCGCGCAGGCGCTTTTCCCAATCGCCGTGTCCGATCTCGATGAGCCGATCGTCGATCTCGACCTCGAGCCCGAGACGGTCCGCGCTGAACTGCGCCGTCTGCGAGCAGCGAATCAGTGGGCTCGAAACGATCCGCTCGATGCGCGGTTCGAAGCGCTCCATCGCTTCGGCCAGCGCTTGCGCCTGACGAATTCCGAGCTCCGAAAGCGGCGACTGTTGGCGGCCTTGGTAGCGGCCTTCCTTATTCCACGTCGTCTCGCCGTGGCGTGCGACTAATACGATCACTAGATCTCGATCGCGTGTACCGCGCTGATTCCGGGGATGGCGCGCAATTGCGCGATCGCATCTTCGGGCGCGCGGCGATCGACGCCGAGCACCATGATCGCGGCGCCGCCGGCATCCATCGTGCGTGAGACTTGCATCGCGGAGATGTTGACGTCGGCGTTGCCAAGGATCGTGCCGACTTTTCCGATCATGCCCGGAACATCGCGGTGCTTCGTGAGCACCATGGCGCCGACCGGCGTCGCATCGATCTCGAAACCATCCAGATCGACGATGCGCGGCGTTGAGCCGACAACCGTTCCGGTGATCGTCGTCGATCCGCATATGAAACGCAATGTCGATGCGTACGCTCCACGGCGCGGACCGGTGCGCGCTTCGACGCGCACGCCGAGCTCTTTGGCGATTGCTTCGGCGTTAACGATCGTGACACGGCGATCGGTCGTGGCTTGCAAGAGTCCCGATAGAAACGTCGTGACGAACGGTCCGGGATCGAAGTTCGCAAGCTCCCCTTCGGCAATCAGCGCGAACGACGGCAACGACGACGGCTGCGCGTACTGCGGATAGAAGCGTCCAATCCGATACGCCGCTTCCAAGAACGGCTGAAGCCACTCGCTCTCGGGACCATCGAAGCTCGGCGCGTTGACGGCGCCGGCTGCCGGACTTCCGACCAGCACGCGCGCAAGATCGTGCGCGAGCTCGACGGCGATGCGTTCGAGCGCTTCGAACGGTCGAACCGCCAAGATGCGGTGTTGCAACAACTTTCGGATGCGCTTGCAGTCGCTGCGCGCTGCCCCCGGCGGGCGGCGGTTCGTTCTCGAAGACGTCGAGCGCGGCTCCGGCAAGCTGGTCTTTGTCGAGCGCATCGAGCAAAGCGCGCTCGTCGATGATGCCGCCGCGCGCGCAGTTGACGACATACGCGTGCGGCTGCAGCAGCTTCAGCTCGCGCGCACCGATGATGCCGCGCGTACGATCGCTCAGCGGGACGTGCAGCGTCACGATATCAGCACTTTGCAAAAGCTCATCGAGCGGGACGAGCGTGACATCGAACGCGTCGGCGCGCGCTTGCGTAATATACGGATCGTGGCCGAGGAGGCGCATCCCGAATGCGCGTGCACGCTGCGCCACGTTACCGCCGATGCGTCCGAGGCCGACGATCCCGAGCGTTTTTCCGAAAAGCTCGGTGCCGACGAATGGTTTGCGATCCCAGCGGCCGGCGCGCAGTGCGGCGACGGCGTCCGGCGTGTGGCGCGCGAGCGCGAGCATCAGCCCGAAAGTCTGCTCCGTTGCCGCCAGCGTGTTCGCACTGGGCGTATTGAGAACGACGATGCCGGCTTGCGTCGCGGCATCGACGTCGATCGCATCGACACCAACGCCCGCGCGAGCGACGGCAAGTAATCGTTGGCCGGCCGCCAGCAATTCTCGGTCGACTTTCGTCTCGGAGCGCACGATCAGACCGTCGGCGTTTCCGACTGCTTCGATCAGCGCGGTGCGCGATTTGCCGACGAGAGAGTCGACCTCGATCCCCGCGGCGCGTAAGACGGCAAGCCCACTCTCAGCGAACGGTTCTGCAACGACGACGCGGCGCGCGTTCAGCATGAGGCGGAGTAGTTGCACGCTACCGTCGAACGGCCTTTCTTCGTGAGGGTATGGTTGGGCGCGATTGCTGCGAGCGTCGTGACGTTTGTCGCGATGCTGATCGTGTATCACGCACGCGCGACGCCCTACAACAACTACGTGATCCTCGCGAACGCATTCTTGCACGGGCACGTCTGGGTCGACACGCCGGGTCCCTGGATCGACGCGCTCACGTACCAAGGGCGACAGTACATCATCGAAGGGCCGCTGCCCGCCGATCTTGCTCGTCCCGGCCGTCGCGATCTGGGGTCTGGGCACCAACCAAACGCTGCTTTCGTACATCCTCACCGCGCTTGCAATCGGCGCAGGCTGGGGACTCGCTGCGCGCCTCGGCGTGCCGTGGCGTTCGCGTTTGCTGCTCGTGCTGTTCTTACTGCTCGGCACCGATTTGTTTTTTTGCGGAATTTTCGGCGACGTGTGGTATATCGCGCACGTCAGCGCCGTGTGCTTCACGCTCTTCGCATTGCTGGAGCTGACCGGCAGGAAACGTGCTTGGATCGTTCTCGTCTTTGCAGTCTGCGCGGCGCTCTCGCGATTTTCACTCGTGCTCGCGATTCCGGTTTATATTTTCGTCCTGATGTACGGCGCCACGCCCGAAGAACGGCGCGGACGCGTCGGTGTCGCTTTTTAGCATCGGCGTCATCGCGGCAGCCTTGTGGCTTCGCTACAACCACGAACGTTGGGGCGTTTGGTACGACATCGGCTACACGGAGTGGTATCACCAAGATCCGGTTGGTCAGCCCTCCGGCTCGCCGTTTTCGCTCAACTATCTCCCGGCGCAACTCTACGCGTTTTTCGTTTATCCGCCGGTGCTCTTCCGCGGATGGCCGTACGTCGGCGTAACGCAATGGGCGACGGCATTGCCGTTCACCAGTCCGGCATTGGTCCTCGCGTTCTTCGCGCGGCGGCCCCGCGTCTTGGTCCTCGCGTTGTGGGCAGCCGTCGTGCTCGTCGCGGCGCCGAACTTCCTTTACTACGTCGTCGGATTCACACAATATGGAATGCGGCATGCACTCGACTTCGAGCCCTTCTTGTTTGCGCTGATGTGTCTGGGTTCGCAGCGCGGCGTGCGCTGGTGGGGCGCCGTGCTGTGTCTGTACTCGGCGCTTGCCGGCGGCTGGGGATTTTGGTTTTGGATAACGTTCGTCCGTCGCGTCTAAACGATCTGCTCGATCGTCACGGTCAGCTGCTCGCGACGCTCGTCGCGTTGCTCTTGGCATTTGCGGCCGCACACGGACGTTCGACGGCGTACGATAACCCCGCGCGGCTCGCGCAGGCGATCTTACACGGTCATGTCTGGATCAATTGGCCGGGAGATGTGACCAGCGACGCGGTCTTGTGGAATGGGCAGCACTATGTGATCGAAGGCCCGATCCCGGCGCTCTTGATGATTCCGCTCGTCCTTCTGTATCATGCGGCGGCGAATCAGACCGCGCTCGCAATCATTCTGGGCGCGATCGCGGTGAGCGCGGCGTGGGATCTCTTGCGGCGACTGGGCGTGGGCGTGCGCGAGACGATGTGGTTGTGCGCGTTCCTCTATGCCGGTACGACGCTGTGGTGGTGTTCGATGCTCGGCGACGTGTGGTTCATCGAACATTGCTCGGCCGTCGCGTTTACGATGCTCGCACTGCGCGAGCTTGCCGCAGAGAAACCCAAGGCGTGGCTCGTCGCGCTCTTTGCAGCGGCCGCGATCGGCTCGCGCTCGACGATGCTGCTCGCGCTTCCGTTCTACGCGCATTTCCTTTGGCACGGTGGTTTCGTGCCGGAAACGCCCCCGCCCGATCCGAGCTTGCGGATCGCGCGTATGCGGAATTTCGCGCTTGCGCTGGTGCCGTTCGCAGCTGCGTGGGTGTGGTACAACTTCGCGCGCTGGGGCGTTTGGTACGACATCGGCTACGTCGAGTTTTACCATCACGACGGTTGGGGGCAGACGACCGGCTCCCCGTTTCGGTTCGCGTATTTCCCGTACGAGTTTTATTCGTTTTTCTTACAGGCGCCCGCGCTTGTCGAGTTTCGTCAGCTGGCGTGGTGGCCGATCTTCAAAGTCGACGTCCACGGTGTGGCGCTCACGTGGAGCAGTCCCGCGCTGATCTTCGCTTTTTGGGCGCGGGCGCCGCGGATGTATCTCACCGTCACGTGGACGACGATCGCGCTCGTCGCGACGCCGAGCTTCCTTTACTATCTCAATGGCTGGTATCAGTACGGCATGCGCCACGCGCTCGACTTCGAGCCGTTTTTGCTCGTGCTAATGGCGCTTGCGGCACGGGCTGGACTCCCGCGCTGGGAAAAAATCCTCATCGGCTGGTCGATTGCGATGAGCGTGTGGGGCGTCTGGTATTGGGACGCGTTCTACCGCACGGGTAACTGACGCAGCGAATCCCACGATTCTTGGAGCGTCGTCGCGTCCGTTGCCGGCGCCGCGCAGCGCGTCCCTGAACAAATCGTCGCGAAGGGCGGCTCGTTCGAGATGGTCGTATGGACGACGGCGAGCGGATCGGGAAGGCGCAGTGCCGCGTCGCGCAGCGCCTCGCTGGCTCCGGCAATCGTAATCGTCAACGGCTCCTCGAGCAGGCGCACTACTGCGGAACCGTAGGTTGCGGCGAACGAGCCCGCGTGTTGCCACTTGCCGGCGAACGATTCCAAGATTGCGCGCGCAATCTGCGTGTAGCGTTCGTCGTGTAGAATAGCGCCAAGCCGAAGGAGAGCGTCCGCGAGCTCCGCGTTCTCGTCGAGCGGCGCATACGGAATTCGAACATTCCCGAGCGCCGAGGCGTCGTCGTTGTCGAGCGAACGAACCGTCATCGCGCCGCAGGCGCGCAATCGTCGCGTCGGCGAGCGTCTGCGCGCGATCCAGATAGACCGGTCACGCCCGTTGCCGCGTGCACGGAAAGGAGCGCATCGAGCAGTGCGACCTGATCGGTGAGCAGGCCGCCGACTTGCGGTGGCCGTCGGGCACGGCAAGCCCATCGGCCCCGAGCATTCTCGCTGCATAGCGCATCGATGGTGGCGCGCGCTTCGTCGAGCAGCGTATCGTCATCCAGCGCGATCGAAGCCGCGATCAGCGCGCTTGCGAGGCCGGCATTCCAGTTCGTGTACACCGTTCGATCGACGTACGGAGCCGTTCGCTTTTGCCGCGACTCGAGCGCCAGCGAAAAGTATTCTTCGTCGGCGTCTTGACTGCCGCCGAAGAGCGGCACTATCCGGATTGCGTAGCACGCCGCGCAGCCAGCGCAGCGCGGAACGCAGCGTTTGCGCGAATTGCGGATTTGCCGAGACGCGGTACAGATCCGCATAAAAGCGCAGCAGTCCAGCGTGATCTTCCGCCATCTTCTCGAAATGCGGGATCGACCAATCGCGCGTGGTCGAGTAGCGAAAGAAACCGCCCTCGACGTGATCGTACATGCCGCCACGCGCCATCGCGAGCGCAGTTCGCGCAAGAACGTCGTAGAGTCGCTCGTCGGCTTTGCCGGCGACGCGATCGCGCCGGTACAGGAGCAGAAGATACCGCAGCGCATCGGTTTGCGGAAATTTCGGCGCGGTCCCGAAGCCGGCAAACTCTTCATCGTAGCCGTCGACGATCGCGCGTGCGATCGCGGCCGGCGCGTCCGGGTCGATTTGTCCGGGTGAAGGCGCATGAGTGTGCTTTTGGGTTTGCATGCGCTCCTCGAGATCGTCGCGCTCATTCGCCCAAAGATCCGCGACGTGCTCGAGCACGCGGACGAGATCATCCGGCGGAATATACGTCCCGCCGGTGAGGATATCGCCCTTCGGTGAGAGGAGCGCGGTCGTCGGCCAGCCGCCCATGTTGTAGCGCGCATTGACGTCCGGCCGCTGGTCGTTGTCGACACGAATCGGCACGTAGCGTTCACGTATCACGTCGATCACGCGCTGATCTGAATACGACGTCTCGTCCATGACGTGACACCAGTGGCACCACACCGCCGAGATGCCGAGCAGAATAGGCCGGTTCATTGACGTCGCGCGCTCGAAGGCGTCGCTACTCCATTCCATCCAGCCGATCTCGGCAGCGCGATTCGCGCGCGGGCTGAAGCGGTGGCTCATTCATCCTCTCCTTGGGCGCCGCGCGCAAACGTGGTGACGTACAGCACGGCAAGGATCACGTAGGCCGCAAAGACCGGGAAGACCGGCAGAATCGGAAAGGCACCGAGGATTGCGAAGACGCCGGCGAACGCCAGGCTCGCCGTTGCAAAACGCCGGTGCGAGATCGCTGAGAGCGTGTACACTTCCGACTCAAAATACCCAGGCTTGTCGGTGCGGCTGCGTGACATACCGAGAAGTCGCGCCGCCGAGCGCGAGGATGATTCCGATCAGAGCCCACATCGGGAGCCTGTATTCGCCGGTCTGGCGGCGAAACCGCCGCCGTGCACCAGCGGAATCCCGCATACGTTGCGGTCCTCATCGCGATCGCGGTCATCGTGATCGGCCTCTTTGTGTGGCAGCCATGGAACTCGAACGGCACCTTGTGGGGTAAGTAGGATCATGCCCAAGAGCAACCAGCTCAAGGAGTACAACCAAAAACGCGATTTCAAGGCGACCCCGGAGCCGGCCGGCAAGGTTCGCAAGAGTCGCGGCAAGCTGGTCTTCGTCATTCAAAAACACGACGCGACGCGCTTGCACTACGATTTTCGCCTTGAAGCGGACGGCGTGCTCGCATCGTGGGCCGTTCCCAAAGGTCCCTCGCGCGACACGGAAGAGAAGCGGCTCGCAATGCACGTCGAGGATCATCCCTTCGCATACCGCACGTTCGAGGGCATCATCCCGGACGGACATTACGGCGCCGGTCCGGTCATCGTGTGGGACGAGGGGACGTACGAGCTCGCGGAAGGCGAAGATCCCGCCAAAGAAATCAAAAAAGGCAAGATCAAATTCATCTTGCACGGGCACAAACTCAAAGGCGAATTCACGCTCGTAAAAATACGCGCGCGCGGTGGCGAAAGCGGCGAACCTTGGCTGCTGATCAAGGATAAAGACCGCTACGTCGACCCAAAATGGAGCGTCGACGACCAGCCCAAAAGCGTCGTCAGCCACAAGACGATCGAGCAAATTGCTCACAGCCGCACTGTGAAGAAGTGGATAAGTCCGCCCAAAAAAGGCAAGTCACAACGTCCTCTTAAGCCTGTTAAGCTTCCCATAATATCCGGAATCCAGCTGGCGACGGCCGTCGATGCGCCGTTCGATGACCACGAATGGCTCTTCGAGATCAAGTGGGACGGCTTTCGCGCCTTGGCGACGATCGAATCGGACGGTACGGTCAAGCTGACGTCGCGCAACGCCAAAGATCTTTTGAGCAAATTCCCCGAGCTGGCTGATATCGGACGCGCGTTTCGTTCGCTGCCGATCATCGTCGACGGCGAGATCGTTGCGCTCGACGACAAGGGCCGCTCGTCATTTCAACGCTTACAGAACCGCATCGAGAGCATTCGCGGTCCACGCCGTCCCGCCAGCGGCGGCGAGATCGCGTACGCAGCCTTCGACGTACTCTTTGCCGACGGGCGTGACCTACGCACGCTCCCGCTCGAGGAGCGCAAGAAGATTCTCGAAGGATTGATCGTCGACGGGCACCGCGTCATCTTTTCGAAACACGTCATCGGCGACGGCAAGAAGCTTTTCGCGCTTGCGGAAAAGCGCGGCCTCGAAGGCATCATGGCTAAACGCCGCGACTCCGAATACGAATCGGGACGACGAACGCGCACCTGGCTGAAGATCAAGACGCAAAAGCGTCAAGAGTTCGTGATCGGTGGATATCACCGATCCGCGCGGCAGCCGTTCAGGGTTCGGTGCGTTGATCGTCGGCTATTACCAAAAAGGTAAGCTCATCTATGCCGGACACGTCGGTACGGGATTCGATGCGAAGATGCTCGCCGCGCTCCACAAACGTTTGGTGAAGCTCGAGCGCAAGACGTCTCCGTTTGCGATCACGCCGCCGAAATCGGCCGCGCCCGCGCATTGGGTTTCACCGGAGCTGGTCTGCGAAGTGCGTTTTACCGAATGGACGGATGAAGGCAACCTGCGGCATCCGGCGTTCATGGGATTGCGCGAAGACAAAGACGCGAAGGCCGTCGTACGCGAGGCTGAAGTCCCGCACGACGAAGTCGCATAGCGAGCGCGAAGACGGCGCTCGCGGTTGGAAAGCGCACGCTCGCCGTCACCAATCTCGACAAAGTGATCTTTCCGAAGGATGAGATCACGAAAGGTCAACTGATCGCGTACTACCGCGCGGTTGCGCCCTACATTCTGCCGTACACGAAGGGCCGTCCGCTCACGCTCGAACGCTATCCGAACGGCATCGATAAACCCGGGTGGTGGGAGAAGCAGATTCCCAAAGGGTCTGCCGGATTGGGTTCCGACCGTGCACGTCCAAACCGAATACGGCCGTACCGGCAAAGTCGAGTTCATGTTGTGCGACGACGAAGCGACGCTCGCATACGTTGCGAATCTCGCCGCGATCACGCTGCACGTCTGGACCTCGCGCGAACCAAAGCTCGATCATCCGGATTTTCTCTTGATCGATCTCGATCGAGGCGACGGTTGCACACTGGCAACGCTGTGCAGCGTGGCGTTGCTCTTCCGCGATGCGGTCGATGAGATCGGACTCAAAGCGCTGGTGAAGACGACGGGCGGGAGTGGGCTGCACGTCATCGTCCCGCTCGAGCCCAACTACGATTACGAGGTCATCAAGGGTTTCTCGGAGCTGCTCGGACGGCGCATCCACGAACAGGCCCCGGAGACGACGACGCTCGAAAGGTCCGTGCGCAGACGTCCTTCCGGCACGGTCTATCTCGACTACGTCCAGGTCGGCCGGGGAAAGACGCTGGTACCGCCGTTCGCGGTGCGAGCGCGGGATGGGGCTCCGGTCTCGTTCCCGTTGACTTGGCCGCAGGTCGAGAAGCTTCGTAAGAAGCGCGTCCCGGATCCATCAAAAGAATGGGAGCGCTGGAATCTCGAAACGGTGCCGGCGCTCCTCCGGAAAGACGGCGACGCCTGGAAGGGAGCGTGGCGCGGGCAGCGCCTCGAACGGGCGCTTCAAAAAGCACGCAAGCTCTGGGGGTAAACAGTGGCACACGCAATTTGGTCGGGCGCTATCAATTTCGGGCTCGTCACGATCCCGGTGAAGCTCTTCACCGCCGTGCGCTCGCGCTCGAGCGATATTAGCTTCAACTTCATCCACAAGAAAGATGACTCGCGTATTCGCTATCGCACGTTTTGCGAACGCGAAGACAAAGAAGTCCCCCGCAGCGAGATCGTGCGCGGCTACGAGTACGAAAAGGGCGAGTGGGTGACGTTTACCGACGACGAGCTCAAGCGCCTCGACGCCGAGAACACGCAATCGGTCGACATCGTGCAGTTCTGCGATCTCGATGAGATCAATCCGATGTTCTTCGACACGCCGTACTATCTCGAGCCCGAGAAAAAGGGCAGCCACGCGTACGCGCTCTTACGCGACGCGCTGCGCGACGCGAACAAAGTCGGCATCGCGAAAGTCGTGTTGCGCAATCGCGAGCATCTCGCCGCGGTCAAACCCAACGGCGACGCGCTCGTCCTCGAGCTGATGCACTTCAACGAAGAGCTGGTCGATCAGTCGGACTTCGCGTTCCCACCGCTCAAAGCCGAGGTTCCGCCAAGCGAAATGAAGGTCGCGAAGCTGCTGATCGACACGATGACCTCGGAATTCAAACCAGAAGTCTTCGAAGACACGTATCGCGAGAAGTTGTTGGCGCTCGTCGAAGCGCGTGCCAAAGGAAAGGCGATTCCCTCGTCGCGTGCCAAGGCGCCGGAAGCCACGAACGTCGTCAACCTCATGGACGTTCTGCAGCGCAGCATCGAGGAATCGAAGAAGGGCCGCGGCGCGTCGAGTGCGAGCAAGAAGAACGGCGCCAAGAAAACGCGCAAGCGCTCGGCAGCATAAACAATCAGCGCCTGGTCGAACTTTTACGTGATGATGGGCTCGTCGGCCGCAGCGCTGACGGGTTTGATGTTCGTCGTCATCACGCTTGTTACCGATGCGATAAGAAATAGGCCGAGACCAGAAGACGGCCTCTCGACGTTCAGTACCCCGACGGTCTACCATTTCTGCGCGGCGCTTTTAGTCTCGGGAATTCTTCTTGCGCCGTGGCATTCGCTGTGGGTTCCCGGGACGGCGATCGCGTTGCTCGGAGCCGTCGGTACGGTCTACATCGGACGCATCGCGCTGAGGACGTGGGGCCTCACGTCGTATCGCGCGGAACTCGACGATTGGATTTGGTACTCGGTTCTGCCCTGTATAGCGTATCTCGCGATACTCGGATCCGGACTGCTCTTAGCGCACGCGCCGCGAATCGTGTTGTTCGTCTCGCCGCCGCAACGTTTCTTCTCGTCTTCATCGGCATACGAAACGCGTGGGACGTCGTCACGTATCTTGCGATCCGTCCAATTCCCGAAGAAGACGAGAAAACTACGCCGCAATAGGGCGGCAGGTGCTGCACGGCTCGAGACCCATCGCGAGAGCTTCGTCAACGCTGTGCAGCTCGACGTGTTCCTCGTGCGCATTCAAACGCTCGATCAAATCTCCACCACAAGACGGCAGGCAGAAGCAATTATCTTCCGGCAGGCCGATGTACCGTATACCGCGCTTCGCCAGTGCCTCGATCTCCGGCATGTGCAGACCTTCGTGTTCGAGCAGCGTTTGTTTTGCGGCGGACCCGAAGGCGTATTCGCCTGAGGTATAGTCGCTACGGACCACGCGATGACAGGGAATGAGCAGTGGAACCGGATTGTTGGCGAGCGCGCTGCCGACTGCGCGAACGGCGCGCGGGCGATTGATCTCGCGCGCGACCCACGCGTATGGACGCGCGTGCCCGCTCGGGATTTCCTGCGCTTTCCGCAAGACGGCGGCTTCGAACGGCGTGCAATCGCGAAGGTCGATGTCGAGCTTCACGTCTTCACCCGCAAGCGCGCGGCGCACGTCATCGACGATCTGTGGCGTACTCGTCGCGGGAAGCGCACGGCGCGTAAAGCGCTTGCGGAACCAGCGTTCGAAGGCTTCCGTATCTTCGGCTGGACGAACCGCCGAGACTCCGCGCGGATTCCAAGCAACGTAGACCGGACCGATTGCGCTTTCGAGCGTCGTATAGCGATCCGCGAGACCCAGCCGGTCGAGCGTCTCCGAAGCAAACTCGGGCGATGCAGCGCACTGCGTATTAGCGCGATAGTCGTCCAGGCACCGGCGCAGACGTTCGGTCATGATTGATCCTCCAGGAAAGCGCGGACGTTCATCAGGCCGCGATGTGCGTTGGCCTTGACCGTTCCGACGGGCTGCGAGAGCGAATCCGCGATCTCGTCATACGAAAGCTCCTCAACGTAACGCAAGACGAATGCGTCACGTAATTTGGGAGAGAGTTGTGCGATCGCGTCGCCGACGAGCTGCCATTCAGCGCGAATTTCGAGTTGCGATTCCGGTGTCGGCTTTGGATCGGCGATTGGTCGCGGGCTTCCGTCATCATGTTCCAGCCCGACGGTGCGCAGGCGCTTCCCGCGAACGGCATTGCGAATCAGGTTGAGCGTGATTGCGTACAACCACGAGCGCAAGCGCAGCTTGCGAATCCGCGGCCGGTCGTAGGTCCGCAGCGCCCGGTAAGCGCGCACGAAAACGTCTTGCGCGACTTCTTCAGCGCGTTGCCGGTCGGCGAGCGCACGTACTGCGACGCTCACGATGCGATCCTGATAGGTGCGCACAACTTGCTCGAACGCCAGATCGACGTCGTCGGCGAGCGCATGCGCAAGCAACTCGCCGACTTCGTCAACTGAGGTTACCGGTTCGAAAATCGGGAGCGCAGCTGTCATGCTAGCGGAGCAGGCGGCGTTCGACATCGTCACTCCAGATTTTCACGTCTTGCGTCCGGAGCGACTGCGGGCGTGAGACCTGGAGTAAGATCACGATGAAGATGGCGAAAATCGCAGCATCGAAGAGGTGGACCATCTGAGTGTTCCTTGTGGCATTAGGTAGTTGCGTGGGGAACACGAGCCGAGGGTCTTGCGTTGCATCTATTTTGCGTCGTGAAAGATGATACCGAGCGCGTAACGGCGGCCGCTCCTAACCCGGCTGACGCCGTGCCGCACGATAGTGCGGTACGTACCGTTCTTCCCCTGCACGGGCCGATAACGATTCGCGAAGATTAACATCGAGCCGAGCTCGGGCACGATTACTTCGGGGCGCGACTGCGCGCGCGGACGCTGCTCAACGAGCACGAACTCGCCGCCCGTGAAATCTTCGCCTGGACGGCTAAGGAAAAGCGTTGCCTGAAACGGGAACGCAATCTCGCCGTAGAGATCCTGGTGCAGCGCGTTCCAATCGCCCGGCTCGTACGTGAGCAAGAGAGCAGTCGGGCGCGTCTGTCCACGCGCAGCGCACAAATCGAAAAGCGCTTGTTGCGAATCGGGGAAACGGTCCGGTAAGCGCAGCGCTTCCATCCATCGGTTGGCAATCGGTGCGAGCCGCGCGTACAGTTCTTCGCGCAGCGATTGAATCAGTTCCGGGAGCGGATACCGGAAGTAACGGTATTGTCCGCGTCCGAACCCATGCGCTTCCATGTGCACGCGGCTGCGAAAGAAATTGTCGTCGGGATACATTGCGGCGACGTCGCCGCACGCGCGTGCGTCGATGACGTTCGGCACGAGGACGTAGCCGTCGGTGAAAAGCGCTCGCTCGAGCTCATTCCAGTCGAGCTCGGGGACACGATGCTGCATCGAGCCGGCCAACACGGCTCACTCCGCAGGCGTTGCGTTCGTGAGGGTTGCCGGGACCGGGACCAGCTGAGCCCGGATGCCGAGGGCGAGCGCGATCGCGACGCAGGACGCGGAGATCGCGGCCGGCCCCGCCGTCCCGACGACGCCGAGAATTCCCGTCGAGATCGGTGGCATGAAAATGCCGGAGAACGATTCGAGCGACGCGGCGCTTCCGAGGATCGAGCCTCGCTGATTCGCCGGCGCGTTTTCTGTGAGCAGAGCCGGAATCGTCGCGTTTACGTGCGACATCCCGAATGAGAACGCCGCGACGAGCAAAGCCGCACCCCAAAGATTGTGCATGAACGGTGCGAACGCAAAAGCAGCGATCAACGACGCAAAACCAATGTTCGACATCGTTCGGCTACCGAATCGGTCCGTGGTTCGCCCAACGGCGAAGATCTGCAAGATCACGCTGAACACGCCGAAGGCCGAGAACATGCGCGATGTGTCGCCGGGGCCGAAGTGCAGCTGCGCGCCCACGACGAGCGCAAAGACGCTGAACCATCCAAAGAGCCCCATCGAGTTGAAGAGATCCTGAATCAAAATCGGCGCGATACGGGGATCGCGCAGCGATTGCATGATCTCACCGAGCGAGGCCGGCTTCGTTTCGTCGGTTTTCGAGAGCGATTCGGGTAAGAAGAAAATCGTCGCAAGCAGCGTGACGAACTGAAGCGCTGCGGCCGCCCAGAACGGGGCAGAGAATCCGTATCGGTCGACCAGCAGTCCGCCGAGCGCCGGTCCAAAGATCAGACCCCCGCTGAATGTCGCCCCGATATAGCCAAATGCGCGTGCACGCTTTTCCGGCTCGACCAAATCGGCAACGTAAGCCTTCGTGACGCTAATGTTGCCGCCCGAGATGCCCTCGATGATACGCGCGATGAACACCCACACGATCGTGGGCGCGAAGCCGAGCATCGCCCAGCCGATCGTCGCACCGATCTGGCTGATGATCAGTACCTTCTTACGCCCGATGTGGTCGCTGAGATTGCCCCAAAGCGGACTGCCGATGAATTGCGTGAGCGCAAAGGCGGTGAACAGAAATCCGACGACGACGTCGCCGACGCCGAAGTGTCGCACAAAATATGGGAGCAGCGGAATCAGGATCGAGAAGCCCAGGATATCGATGAACGTGATTCCGAGAATCGGCGCGAGCCGAACCAGCATTAGAAAATCCCCGAATCCACGTGTGTGCGATCGATGATGCCGGGCAAGCAGCGAATGCTCAGTGCGCCGACACCAGCGCCGTCCAGCGCCGGCAGGCGCTGAACGACATCGAGAAAGCGGCGGCTCTCACCCGGATCGACGCGATCTTCGGTCAACGTCGCAAACTTTGCCAGATACTCCTCGCGCGCGAATGGCTTTGCGCCGTTCGGATGCGCATCGGCCACAAGCAGCTGGTCTTCGATCACGCGGCCATCATCGAGCGTGATTTCTGCGCGTGCGCCGAACGCCTTGCGGCGCGGATCCTCGATGTGATAGCGCGCGGTCCATTCGGGATCTTCGACTGTCTCGATCGAACGCCACAAACGGACCGTCGACGGCTCGCTTGCGCGCTGCGGCGTGTACGAATCGACGTGATGCCACTTTCCATCTTCCAGAGCCACTGCGAAGATATAGGGCGCACTGTGATCCAGTGTTTCACGACTGGCTTGTGGATCGTACTTTTGAGGATCGTTCGAGCCGCTTCCGATCACGACGTGGGTGTGGTTGCTGGTCCGCAGCACGATCTTCGCGACGCGGCCGACGTCGCCGATGCGCGTGCGCATGCGGATCGCGAGATCGATCAAAGCTTGCGCCTGATACTCAGCCGAATGCGCTTTGGTGAACGTCTCGAGGATGCCGCGGCGCGGTTCGTTGTCGTCTGGCAGCTCGATCTCGTAACGTCCCTCGGGGCCATCGAGCATCCAGGCGATGATGCCATCCTCGCCTTCGTAGATCGGAGACGGCGACGTTTCGCCGCGCATCGCACGGTCGACCGCTTCGATCGCCATCTTTTCAGCGAACGCCGGCGCGTACGCTTTCCAGGAACTGATCTCGCCTTTGCGCGATTGGCGCGTCGTAGTCGTGACGTGCAACGCGTGCCCAATTGCGTGAAAAATAACGTCCGGCGAAAGATTGAGCAGCGTTCCGATTCCGGCCGCCGTCGCCGGCGCGAGGTGCGCGATGTGATCGATCTTGTGAGAGTGCAGCGAGATCGAGCGTATCAGCGCGACGTCGATTTCGTACGCCGTGAGAATTCCGCGCACCAAGTCGTCGCCGCCGCGGCGCATTTGCTGGGCGACCGCGAGGATCGCCGGAATCGCATCGCCGGGATGTCCCATTTCCGCCGCGAGATACGTGTCGTGAAAATCGAGCTCGCGCGTCGCAACGCCGTTTGCCCACGCTGCCCACTCGCACTCGTAGCGGCGATCGCCCGCGCCCCAGATCGTTGCGCCGCCTTCGCGCGGATGCGCGAACGCTTGCGCGCGTGCAGCTCGCGACCGGATGGCGATCGATCGCTGCGATCGAGACGGCGACGTCGTCGATGATACGATCGACGACCGTTCCAGTCGCGCCCGTGTCGAGCTTCGGACGGGCGGTCGCCACGAGCGCGAGACGATACGCAAGTTGCTGCCGCATCGGCAAGCGGTCACGCGAAGGATGGACTCGGATTGTATAGCGGCGCACAGCGCCGTTAGTTTGCGACGCGGGGTAACGCTTCTACTGGTGTAACCTGGAGACGCAGGCGTTCGTTCTTCCGAAGGATGTCGAGTGCGGTCGGTTCCCCGAGGGGAATCTCCGTGAGAATACGGTGCAGGCTATCGATTCCGGCCGTGCGCCGTCCCGCGAGCGCGAGCACGACGTCGCCGTCCTGCAGCCCGGCTTGCGAACCGGGACTCTGCTCGCTCGACGGAGTGGACGACCACGCCGCGCGGATCGTCGAGCTCGAGCAGCCGCTCGAGATAGCGCGGCAGCTTCAAGTCGGCGCCGGCGATGCCAAGGTATCCACGCCGGACGCGTCCGTCGCGAATGAGCAGCGCGCTCACGTGCTTGGCAGTGTCGATTGCGGTTGCAAAACAGATGCCTTGCGCCCATGCAATGATCGCGGTGTTGACGCCGATGACCGCTCCGCTCGCGTCGACGAGCGGGCCGCCCGAATTTCCGGGATTGAGCGCTGCGTCGGTTTGAATGACATTGTCGATCAAGTGTCCCGACTGCGAACGCAGCGTGCGCCCGAGCGCGCTGACCACGCCGGCGGTGACGGTCGTCTGTAAGCCGTACGGATTGCCCAGCGCTACGACCAGTTGGCCCGGCCGGATTGCAGAGGACTCGCCAAGCGTCGCGTGCGCGAGATCGTTACCCGCGACGCGAATGACTGCGAGATCTGTCGCAGGGTCGTCACCGATCAACTGCGCTTCGTAGCGGTGTCCGTCGATCGTCGCGACCCCAAGTTGTTTTGCGTCGTGAACGACGTGGCTATTGGTCAGCGCGAAACCGTCCGGCGTGATGACGAAGCCGGAGCCGGAGCCCGAGCGTCCGCCGGCGGTTTTGACGTCGATTCCGATTACGGATGGGCTGGCGACGTCGACCGCGTGCATGACGGTCTCGGAATAAGGATCGCTAATCTGTAGTGCGGTGGGCATTTGGGATGCTGACAACCGCGCAGCGAGGGGCGAAGGTTTCAGCTTGCTTTACCGCGCAACGCGTCCATGTGTTACTGAACGCACCGAAACGCTTACGCGAGCTGATGAAAACGACGCCGCTGATCTGGGCGCCAGGCGTTTTCGACGGTTACTCGGCTCGCATCGCCAACGCCGAAGGCTTTCCCGCACTCTACATGACGGGCGCCGGTACGGCCGGCAGCCGCCTCGGTCACGCCGATCTCGGCTTGACGACGATGACGGAGATGGTCGAGAACGCGCGCATGATTGCTTCGGTGATCGACGTGCCGCTGATCGCCGACGCCGACACCGGATTCGGCGGCTCGATCAACGTTGCTCGCGCGGTGCATCTATACGAGCAAGCCGGCGTGGCCGCAATTCACATCGAGGATCAGACCTTCCCGAAACGCTGCGGACATCTCGAGGGAAAAACGGTCTGCTCGCTCGATGAGTGGCACGCGCGCATTCACGCAGCGACGCGCGAGCGTTACAATTCGGATTTCGTGATTATCGCGCGCACCGATGCCAATGCCGTCAACGGTTTCGAAGACGCGCTGAATCGGATAAAGATCGGATTCGCCGCCGGCGCTGACGTCGGTTTCCTGGAAGCTCCGACCAGCATGGAGCAAATCGATCGCATCATCAAGGAAGCGCCCGGACCCATGCTGCTCAATGTCGTTGCAAACGGTAAGACGCCGATGCTGACGGTCGATCAAGTGCGTGATCTGGGATTCAGGTTTGCGATTTGGCCGGGCGCGCTCAACCGCGCTGCGATTGCAGCGATGCAAGCCGCAGTGCGCGAGTTCAAGAAAACCGGAACCGACCAACATACGTCCGTTGGTCTCGGACCAACCGAGATATTCGAGATTCTCGGGCTCTCCGAGACACTCGCAATCGACACGCGCGCACAACAACGATAGAACACTCCGGACGCTACCGCGCACTCGCGATCATGACCGCCGCCCAAATCGGCGGCGCCGTCGTGCAACAAGGCTACGGTTCGCTCGCGCCATTCATCGTCGAGAATTTCGGAATCAACAAAGCTGCGCTCGGCGCATCCTTCACGCTGATCATGCTCGGCTCGGCGCTCACGGTTGCGCTCGGTGGGATTGCGGTCGACCGTTTCGGCGAGCGCAACATGACGATCTTTGCGGGCGTCGGCATCTTCGTCACGCTTTCAATGGCGGCGCTGATGCCTACGTACGGTGGGATGATCGCGTGGCTCTTCATCATGGGGTTGACGTACGGCGCGATGACGCCCGCCGGCGGACGCGCGATCCTAACCTGGTTCACGCGCGATCGCGGCTTTGCGATGAGCATTCGCCAAATGGGCGTGCCGATCGGCGCGATGGTCGGCGGATTCATGCTGCCGCTGCTCGCGGCGCATTGGAATTATCGAGCTGCTCTCTTCGGTGGCGCAATCTCGGCGCTGGTGCTGACGGCCGGCGCGGCGTTACTCTACCACGACGCCTCGGAGGACGCGTTTCCCGCGCCGCGCTTCCATCAGGTTTTCGGCGGCCTGCGCTCGATCGTGCTCGATCCGCGCATGTTGTGTCTTGCAGCGACGTGCGCGCTGCTCGCCGTCGCGCAGCAAACGATGGTTGGATTTCTCGCGCTGACGGTGGTAAACCGAGCGCATCTCTCGATTGCGATCGCGGCGGCGGTGTTTATCGTCGCGCAAGCCGCATCGATGATGGGCCGGCTCGTGTGGGGGCGCGCAAGCGACATCATTTTCGGAGGTGACCGCGTCATACCGATCGGGCTCTCGTGCGGACTCTTGATTTTCGCGGCGGCAGGCTTGGCGATGACGAAGCCGGGCGGGACGCTCTTACTGTTCGCAAGTGCGGTGCTCTACGGTTTCACCGGCGCCGGTTGGAACGGACTCTTTGCTGCCGCGATGGCCGAGATCGGCGGCGCGCGCTTCGCCGGCAGTGCGATCGGCATTGGATTGACGGCGGTCTTTTTCGCAGGCGCAGCCGGCCCGCTCGTCTTCGGCGCATATCGCCGACGCATACGGACTCTCGTCGGCGTGGTGGTTGATCGCGGTGCTCGCGGCGATCGGCATCGTTCCCGCAGTGCTTGCTCGACGCGCCTTCGCCGCCGCAGAACTGCGCGAGCGAGCTTCACTGGGGTAAAGGCTGCCGGGTTAAGCTCGGCTAACTACGGGCGGCTATCCGTGCCCAGGTGGCGGAATTGGTAGACGCGCAGGTTTCAGGTACCTGTGGCCGAGAGGTCGTGGGGGTTCGAGTCCCTTCCTGGGCACCAATGGGCCACGGGGGCTGCCGAATGACAAATTTTAGGACCGTCGCTGTTTTTGTCGCGTTAACTGGCATTTTGCTTTCGAATCCGAGCATCGCGCTTGCGGAAGACCACCTCTATATCAACGTACTCTCACAAAATGTACGTGCCGACCGCGCCGGTGGCCATTGTTACCCCGGGGTGGCTTCGAGAACTGCAGACTGTTATGGCGATGGAACACTGATGTTTGGTCCGGCCCGCTCCATGCACTACGCGTGCGCTTTGATAATCAAATTTGTAGCAGGTGGCCTCTTCTACAAGGATCGTTGGGACGCGGACATTCACAACAAGACTGGATCGTGTTCGCTGAAGTGGAAGAATGGTAATACGTTAGACATAACCGTCAACGGGCCGTAAGACACTACACGGTTCGACGCGAGACCATCCGCAAAACGAACAACAGCACGACGGCTCCGACGAACGCGACGACGATGCTGTAGAGATTGAGTCCTGTCACACCGGCGTTTCCGAACATGTTGAATATCCATCCGCCGATGAACGCGCCGACGACTCCGACGATGATGTCGCCGATGATCCCGCCGGGGCCCTCACCCCGTATGACGTACTTTGCCAAGAGACCGGCAATGAGTCCGACGACTAACCACGCGAGAATACTCATAAGCTAACTCCATTTGAGAAACGGCTTCACAATAGTTGTCCACAAGCCGCAACAACCAAACCTCAGCTAAATCGGTCGAGTATCGTGCGTCCCGGCACGCCGACCAGAGCTTTCCAGGCTGCAATAGCGTCTGCGGCGGCTGCGGCTGCGCGTTTGCGAAGCACCGGTGAAACGTCGCCGATAATCGTGACGTTGTTGGCGCGCATCATTTCTTCGTTGCGCGCGAGTCGCGTTTCGATCGCTGCCCATTGCAGCATCTGCGTGCGCGAAGCGGCTTGGTCGACGGCATCGCGCAATTTCGGTTCGAGTGCGTCGTACAGCACTTTGCTCATGGTCGCGAAGCTAAGCGGAAACGCGTACGCGAGCTTAGTGTAGACCGGCAAGAATTCCCAGAGTTTACGGCCTGCGCCGCCGTCGCCCGACGAAAGCACGGCGTCGATCGAGCCGCTCCTCAGTAGCGGCATCGTTTCGCCGAACGTCAGCGATTGGGCGTGCGCACCGAGCGCGTTCATAACGCTGGTGCTCGTCGCGTCGTAGGTTCGGATGTGGAGTTGCGCGACGTCGCTCGGCTCGCGTACCGGAATCTTCGCCCAAATTCCCGACGGTGGCCAGGGTGTGACATACAGCGGCTTGAGACCGAGGTGCGTGAATGCAGCTTCATACGTTGGACGCGCGATCTCATAAAGCCGACGCGTACCAGCCGACGATGTCGTCAGGAAGGGCAGCGACGAGAGTAAGAAGATTGGATCTGTCGCACCGGCAATGCCGCCGAACACGTCACCCGCTTGCAGGCTTCCGCCGCTGATTGCTGCGAGCGCCTGCGATGCTTTGATCCCGCCGCCGTCAAACGCCGGCGTAACGATCAGCTCGTTGTTGCTTGCGCGCGCGAGCTCTTGTGCGAACGTAACGACTCCCGCGCCGGATACGGAATCGCGCGGATAGTCCGTCGCCATCGTCCAGCCGACTTGCGCCGCGACGCGCGTGCGTGCGGCGCAAAGTGCGGCCAGAGAAAGAAGAACGGTAGCCCGCTTCATTGGCTACCCTCTCCTTACGGCTTTACAGCTGGATTCGCGTACGAGAAAGCGCCCTTGGGATTGGGGCGAACCCAGACCATGAGATCCCAAACCGCGGGGAAGTTGAAGATCGTCACGACATCGCTCGCGCGTTTGACCTGGTGCATTTTCACGAGCGTTGCCGCGCTCGGATGCGCGAGGCTGCCGCCGGCATTCAAGAAATCGTCGTCGGCGACGTAGAGATCGTACGTGACCTTCCCGGTGCGCGGATTGCGCGTCACGTAGTGCATGTGGCGGTCGAATTCCCACCACCGTCCGGGATTGATTCCCCAAATATTCGGGGCGCGTCTTCGATGTCTTCAGACGCGAATAATCGGCGCCCATTAACTTGCCGTGCTTGTCGTACCAAAGCTGGCTGGGATGCTGCGCGTCGGCTGATTGCCAATCTTTGATTCGCGTAGCTGATCGCACCGGTATCGTCGACGCCGGTGTACCGCACGTATCCCGCGGCTTCGGCTTCAGCTGCCGTCGCAAAGCGCGACATCAAATCGGATTGGATCGACGCAACGAACGCTTTTTCGCTCGCAGTCATCGGGCCGTAATAGGTTGCTTTCTGAAATCCGGGATGCTCGTTGGCTAACGCCACGCATCCCATGGAAAAACTCAGGGCGAGTGCTACGAGCCAATATCTCATGCCGAAGTAACTCGCGACCCGTTCGAAGATACCTTTTCACGGAGCACGGGTACAGGCGGCGGTGATGGAAGCGGCGCCGGTGGCAGCGCTGAGACCGGCGTCTGACCGCGATAACGCTTGAGCAAGAACGGCAGCACTGCTGCAAAAATCGTCGCGATCGCGAAGAAGCGCGTCGCTTCGGTGGCTGCGAGATTCTGCGCTTCGCTCGAGACCAGCTGGCTCAGTTGCGCGATCGCCTGCGAGCCGTGCTGCGCAATGTACGTTGCAACCGCGTTGTTCCCGAGGTTTACGTTACCCGCAAGCCCGCTCAGCGCATTGCTGTAACCGCGATCGAGCAGCGTCGCCGCGTACGCCGACCCGACGGATGCGCCGATCTGCTGAACGAGCCGCGTCAATGCAAGCGCCGAGGGAATCTCCGCTTGCGGAACGGTTCGGAACAGAACGACGCTGAGCGGGACCCAAATGAACGCGTAGCCGACGCCGCCGAGGATTTGCATCGGGACGAGCGCCGCGAATGTGGAATGCGTCGTCATCACGCCTGCTTGCACCCACGTCGCGATTCCGGCCAGCGCGATGCCGCCCGCTGCAACCCAGCGCATATCCCAATTGGCTTGCGACGTGACCCACGTCGTCAGCGGAAAGAGTACGACCAGCGTCCCCGCGCGGACCATGAGCAGCAAGCCTGCGAGCGTGGTCGTGAAGCCGAGCGACGTTTGCGCCCACTGCGGTTGAATGAAGATCAGCGCGAATATTCCGCCGGCGACGGCAAAGTAGATGATCGCGAGCGCCCAGACCGTGCGATGCCGGAACGTTCGCAGCGCAACGCCGGGCGTGCGCGCACCGAAGAGCTCCCACAAAACGAATGCGACGAGCGCGACGACGGCCGTGATCGCGGCCAAACAAATGCGCGAGTCGTCGAACCAGCCATTGCGTTCGCCCTCGTCCAGCACGTATTGCAACGCGCCGAGTCCGAGCGCGAGCAGCCCCACCCCGAGCACGTCGAAGGGCATGCGCTTCGGCGGTGCGGGATCGCGAATGAAGAGCAGCGTGAGAATCGTCGCGCCGATACCCAGCGGAACGTTGATGAAGAAAACCCAGCGCCAGGTTAGGGCGTCGGTGAGGATTCCGCCAAGCGTCGGACCGAGGGTCGGACCCAAGATGACGGCGAGTGCAAAGAGCGATTGGCTCGTTGCAAGCTGTGCCGGCGGAAACGTATCGCGGATGATTTGTTGTGCCGGGCACCATCAAGCCGCCGCCGAACGCGCCTTGCAAAAAACGCAATCCGATCTCGGTGGTCGTATCGTTCGCAAGTCCGCAGAGAACCGACGTGACCGTGAAGCCGACGATCGAAAGCGCAAAGTAGTTCTTACGGCCGAGCATCGTCTGAAACCACGGCGAAAGCGGAATGATGATGACGTTTGCAATGATGTAGGCGGTGATGAACCACGCGCCTTGATCGACGGACGCGCCGAGCGCGCCATCGATCGTCGGCAATGCGACGTTGACGATCGTTGTGTCCGCAAGCTGCATGAGCGCAGCAAGCATCACTGCGGCAACGACGAGCGTTCGGCGCGCGCCGTATTCGACGACGACGGGCATGGGTTTTAGATCAGGTCGTCGTTCTCGCGCGTAATTTGTGCGAAGAAATCGTGCGCAGCGCGTTCGCGTCCGTCGAGGTGGAGGATCGAATCGACGCTTTCGCTGTGTCGAACGAGCGAGCAGGCATCGGAAACGAACCTCGCCCAGGCTTCGCGGTCACCTTGGGATAGCGCGAGGACGTACGATTCGGTCACGGCTTGGGCTTCGGACTGGAAGCTCGCCGAGAGGTTGCCGAGCGCCGCGGCGTGCTGCCGGAGCTGCTGGAACGACCCCAAGGCGTCGGATGTGAGGGTTCCGGTAGACGGAGCGCCCTTGGGAATGGTAAAATACATCTTGTACTGATAATAGTACAACGGCTATTTTACTGTCAATACGGCAGCTCGAGAAATATGGCAACACAAGAAATGACCGAAGCGCCGGTCCAACAGCGCGAGTTCTGGTACCCCGACCGTGAGGACATCACGATCTACGGTATCCTTGCCGCGCTCAGCGATCCGACGCGGCTGGAGATCGTTCGGGCCCTGGCGCGCCAGGAAGAGTGTTGCCCGTTTGAGTTCCTGGACATCGGAAGCAAGCAAAATCTGCGTCACCATTTCAAGGTGTTGCGCGAGGCCGGCCTCGTTAAGGCCCGCTACGAGGGGCGCAATAAGTTCGTGTGGCTGCGCCGTGAAGATCTCGACGAACTCTTCCCCGGGCTGCTCGACGGATTGCTCAAGGCGGTCGAGGCTTCCGACGCCCGCTAGGCCGCTGGTTTAGGTAAGCGGAATAATCGGGTATACCAGGTAGACGATCCGCGGGGGTGGCGTCTGTGTTGGCTCCTGAGTCCGTTCACATTTTGCTCGTCGACGATTCCCGGACGAATCTGGCGGTCTATCAGACCATCCTTCGTCAATTATCGCGCGTCGTTTGCGTGCCGTACGAATCGCCCGAACAGGCGCTCGCGTGGGCCTCTGAAAACGAACCCGACCTCGTCCTCGTCGACTATCAAATGCCGAAGATGGACGGACACGAGTTCATCAAGCGTTTTCGCTTGCTTCCGGGGCTTGCGCTCACGCCGATCGTGATGATCACGGCATCCCAAGATAAAGCCGTCCGGCACACGGCGCTCGAACTGGGCGCGACCGATTTTCTGAACAAGCCCGCGGACCCGATCGAGTTCATCGCTCGCACGCGCAATTTGCTGGCGCTGCGTGCGGGCCAGAAAAAGCTCGCGGACCGAGCCGTGCATCTCGCCGACGAGGTGAGGAAAGCGACGGCAGCGCTCGCAGAACGCGAACGCGAGTCGATTTTGCAATTGTTGTGCGTCGCGGAGTTTCGCGACAAGGACACGGCGAGTCACATCGTCCGCATCGGTCAACTGGCGGCGGTTCTCGCGCGCGTCGTCGGCGAGACGCCCGAACGCGTCGAGATGATCAGTCTAGCTGCGCCGATGCACGACATCGGCAAAGTCTCGACTCCCGACAACATCTTGCTCAAGCGTGGGAAACTGACGCCGGAAGAATGGGTCATCATGCGCGAGCACACGACGGCCGGCTACGAAATTCTCAGCAAGAGCAAATCCGAATTACTGCGCGCCGGCGCCGATATCGCGCTGACGCATCACGAGAAGTTCGACGGCTCAGGCTATCCGCGCGGAATCAAAGGTAAAGATATTCCGCTGTGGGGCCGGATCACAGCGCTCGTCGACGTGTTCGATGCGCTCACATCCGAGCGTCCGTACAAGAAAGCCTGGACGACGAGTGAAGCGCTCGAGCGCATCAAAGCCGATAGCGGCGCGCACTTCGATCCGGAGCTCGTCGAGGCGTTCTTGGGTGCGTTGCCGGAAGTCACTGCGGTTCGCGTGCGCTATCCCGACGAGCGCGTCGCCTAAGCTCTACTTCGCGTCCATATGTTCGACGCCGTCCCAGGCGAGCGTCTGAACCGCTGAAGCCATAATCGCCGAGCGATCGCGGAAGTACGCGGCTGCATGGTCCTTTTTGTTGCGCGCGACTTCGCGAAAGTAACGGTACGCATCCGTAAAGTCGCCGTGCGCGTACGCCAGCCGTCCTAGGTCGAACTGGTCGCGCGTCATCATCTTGTGCTCGAGCAGATCCGGTGGATCGGCGGCAAAGACGTCATAGATCGTGACCGGATGCGTCGCGCCCTTGACCTGCACGTCGCCGAGGCGGCGAGACGGCACTTTGGTTTGATCGACTTGCGACATCACAGCGCTGCTGGAGAGGATCAGCACGCCGAACGTCTTGGTTAGACTCTCGAGACGTGAGGCGATGTTTACGGCGTCCGAGAGGACCGTCGTCTCGAAACGCTGCGATTCACCGATGGTACCGAGCATCAGATCGCCACTATGAACGCCGATTCCGATTGCCACAGGCGGATAGCCCGCGCGCGCACGCTCGTCGTTGTACGCGACGACGCGCTTTTGCATGGCGACTGCAGCATCGACGGCTTGCGTCGAAGACTCGGGGAAGAGCGCCATGATCGCGTCGCCGATGTACTTGTCGATAAAGCCGTGGTATTCGCGAATGATCGGCCCAATGCGTGTCAAGTACGAATTGACGAACTTAAAGGTCTGCTCCGGTGTCATCCCTCCCGAAAGTGTCGTGAACGAGCGGATGTCCGAGAACAGGATCGCCATCGTTTGTTCGGCATGATCGCCGAGTTGCAGGCTCTTGATGTCGAGTCGTCCGAGCTGGCTGAGAAACTCACGCGGTATGAAGCGTGTCGCGGACTCGTTGTACTCGCGAATGTGCTGCCGCATCGAGGTGAAGGTTTGCGCGAATTCATCGATCTCCGTGATGAACGAATCATTGGGAGGCCGGTGCGAAAAATCGGAATTGCGAATCGCGAGCGCGTCGCTACGCAGTCCGTTCAGGGGACGTGCGATGATCTTCGCCAGCCAGAACGCAATCGGAACGGACGTAAGGATCAAAATGACACAGGCGATCAAAGCGTCGTTGCGGACGCGAACCGCCGACGTCAGCAACTCGTCCTCGGGAATCGCGATCGCGAAGCCACGAACTGCGCCCGCTCGCTGCAACGCTGGCGTCATCTGGTAAAGCCAAATGCGCCCATGTGCATCGGTAAACGTGCCTTCCGATCGCATCGTCTTCGGCGATGCCGCGTGATAGGCGGCCAGCAGAGGCGGGGCATTCATCTGTGCGAGCGTCGCCGGCGGTGCACCCGGACTCTGGTTGGCTTTTTCGAGCTGCGCGGGATCCGAAAACGCAAGCACTTCCCCCGTCGGTTCGATGACAGCCGCGAGTGACGACGGTGTCGGTTGTAAGTGCGCGAGCTTTTGCGAAATAGACGCCAAGTCGATGTCGACGCCGAAAACGCTGCCGAGAGGAGAACGCTGTGAAAGCGTGATGCCGAGATGGTGCGTCAAGTAAAAGATGTACGGCGAGGTAACGTACACACTCTCCATTTTCGCTGCAAACCATGGACGCTTACGCGGATCGAAATCGGGAGACGGATCCGGACGCGTGCTCAGCAGCGTGAAATTGCGATCGAAAAACGAGTAGCTGCCGGTTGTTTTCTTCCCTGCCGTACGATTGATGCTGCGCAGAAGGAAGGCAGCATCGGCAGGCACGGAAAGCCCCAGCGGCTTCGACCGGTCGAGGCGCAGTAAAAAGAAGAAGTCGCCGTCCGGATAACCCACGTACGCGGCGACGCTCAGCTGGTTGGATTTGATGATCGATGTAAGGACGCTCTTCGAATGCAGACGCGCAGCAAACGTTTTCGCACTCGCGAGGTCGCTGCTCGTCGCGAGCGCAAGTGCGTAGCTGACTTCCCAACGGACTTGGCCGATGTCTTGCGCGAGAACGGTCGAGGTGCTATCGAAGAGCAAACTCGCAGTTCGAAGGCTCTCGCTCCTCATGCGTTCGTAGAATATGCCCGCCGTCAGCAGGCCAATCGCCAGCGTCAGCAGCGCAAATAACGCCGCCAGATACGCCTGAATCGGGACGCGCCGGCGCGATAACAAGGACTTAAGCTTCCGTCACCTCGCCTATCACTCCCGGGCCCTGACTATCCAGCGTGATCCACGCCACGTGTCGAGAGTCGCATCCACCCGGCGTAGCGAATGAGTCGAACGAAATGGTGGCGAGAACATGGCGATGATCGGGACGACGGTACAAGTCCCGCTGCCCGAGATGGGCGAGAGCGTTACGGAAGGTTCCGTTGTCGAGTGGCGCAAGCATGTCGGCGACTGGATCGACAAGGGTGATACCTTGGTCGAGATCACGACCGAGAAGGTCGACGTCGAGGTACCCGCACCCGCGTCGGGCGTTATAACGAAGCTTCTCGCGAAGGAGGGCGCGACCGTGACGGTCGGCGCACCGCTGGCCGAGATCGACACCGCCGCCAAACGTCCGGAAGGCGCACCGGCTTCAAAAGCCGCGCCCCAGGCAGCTCCTCCCCCGGCTACCGCACCCAAAGCGCCGGAACCGGCGGCTGCAAACGGCAGCTCCAGCGGCGGCGTCGCCACGCCGCAAGCGCGGAGGGTCGCTGAGCGCAACAACGTCGACATCCGCGGTATCCGCGGAAGCGGACCAGACGGGCTCGTCGTTCGCCACGACGTCGACGCCGCGATTGAGAACGGCAGCGCCAAACCGGCTGCAAGCGCAGCGCCGGGCGGACTCCCGCTCCCGCCGATTCCGAAGGATGCGAAGACAACACCGCTGCGCGGTCCTGTCTCGATGCTCGCAAGCGCGATGGAGCAGAGTCTCGCAATTCCGACCGCGACCAGTTTCCGCACGATCGGCGTCGGCACGCTCGACGTGCGCCGTCGCCAGCTCAACGAGGCGCTCAGCGCCGCCGGCAAACCGCAAAAGGTTTCGTTCACGCACCTGATCGCGTACGCGATCGTGCAAGCCGCGCGCGACGTACCGGGAATGACATCGAGCTTCCGCCGCGAGGACGGAACGCCGACGCGCATCGACGGCCCGATCAATCTCGGTCTTGCCGTCGACACAACGCGTAAAGACGGAACGCGATTCCTGATCGTCCCGGTTATCAAAGCCGCAGATACGCTGAACTTCGTTGCATTTCACGATCGCTACGAAGAACTGATCGCGAAGGCGCGCGACAACAAGCTTGGCGCCGATGACGTAACCGGCGCGACGATGACGCTCACGAATCCGGGCGGCATCGGAACGGTAGCCTCGGTGCCGCGTCTCATGGCTGGGCAAGGTGTGATCGTTGCCGCCGGCGCGATCGGTTTGCCGCCGGGCTTTGCGAAGTCACCTCCGCAAGCGCTGCAATTGCTCGGCGTCGAGAAAGTCATGACGATGACGAGCACCTACGATCATCGCGTGATTCAAGGTGCGCTCTCGGGCGAATTTTTGCGCCGCATCGATCAGCTGCTGGGCGACAATGCCTTCTATGATGCGATCTTCGTTGCGTACGGTGTGACGCCGTCGGCCCGCGCGTTGACGGCGATGAGCGAACCTGCAACCGGGACGCCCGCTGCAGGCAGCGCGCCGAGCCTCGAGCTCTTGCGCGGCGTTGCAGCCGGCACCGCGATCCTTAACGCCTATCGCATGCACGGGCATCTCGCGGCGAATCTCGATCCACTCGGATCCGAGCCGCCGGGCGACGAAGGGCTCGATCCGCGCAGCTATGGTTTGACGCCTGCGCTCATGTCGGCGATCCCAGGTGCTGCGCTGCACACCAAGCTGCAAGGTAATTCGCTGGCGGAAATCTTGCCGAAGCTGCGCGAGACCTACGCCGGTCAGATCGCGTACCAAATCGAGCACATTTCGAATCGCGAGCAGCGCCGCTGGCTGCGCGACTACATCGAGGGCGGATTGCATCGCATCAAGCTCTCGCACGAGCGCATGGTGCAAGTGCTCGGTCGTCTCACGAAGGTCGAGGCGATGGAGCGCTATATGCGCAAGAATTTCCTCGGCCAAAAAACATTCTCGATCGAAGGGCTCGACGTGATGATCCCGATGCTCGAAGAGATCATCACGATGCTCGCCGATGACGGCACGAAAGCCGCAGTCATCGGCATGGCGCATCGCGGCCGCCTCGCCACGATCGCGCACGTCGTCAATCGTCCGTACCAGGAGCTGCTCGGCGAATTCGAAGCCGCGAAGATGCGCGGCGAACAAGAAGAGGGCAACGACGCGCTCGGCGACGTTAAGTATCATCACGGCGCCGACGGCGTCTACATGACGCCCAGCGGCACGAAGATCGACGTTCACCTCGCCAGCAATCCGAGTCATCTCGAAGCTGTCAACGGCGTCGTCGAGGGCATGACGCGCGCATATCAGACCGATCACCACGTCAACCCGCCTGCGCAGCACATGCACAACGCCGCGCCGATTCTCGTGCACGGCGACGCGGCGTTCCCGGCGCAAGGCGTCGTCGCCGAAGTTCTCAACCTGCAGTCGCTCGCCGGCTACACGACCGGCGGTACGATTCATCTGATCGCCAACAATCAGCTCGGATTCACGACCGATCCCGATCAGGGACGCTCGACGCGTTATGCAAGCGATCTCGCCAAAGGCTTCGACGTGCCGATCGTGCACGTCAACGCCGATGACGTCGAGGCGTGTATGAGCGCCGTCCACTTTGCGCTCGATTTCCGCGTGAAGTTCGGCCGCGACGTGCTCATCGACGTGATCGGCTACCGGCGCTTCGGGCACAACGAGCAGGACGAGCCGGCATACACGCAGCCCGGCATCTACGAGAAGATCAAGAATCATCCGACCGTGCGCGAGCTTTTCGCTGCAAATCTCGTCGCGCAAGGGGTCGTCACGCAGCAACAAGCCGATCAGCTCGTCGAAGCAGCAAATAACCGTCTCGCGGAACAGCACGCCGAAACGAAGCAGCACGCCAGCCTGCTGATCAACAAGTCGACGACCGACTATGCGACGGACGAGTCGACCGACACGCGCGTCGCGCGCGAGAAACTGCTCGGCTGGAGTCACGAGCTCATCAAAGTTCCTGAAGGCTTTGCGATCAGCACGAAGCTCGAGCGCCAGTTCAGTAAACGCGAGGAAGAGCTCGAAGCTACGGGTTCCATCGACTGGGGCCTCGCCGAGTGGTTTGCCTACGCGTCGATGATCTCGCAAGGAACGCCCGTGCGCCTTACCGGCCAAGACACCGAGCGCGGGACGTTCAGTCATCGCCATGCGGTGCTGCACGATGCCAACGCCAACACGCGCTACGTCCCGTTGCAGCATCTTTCGAACGCCAAAGCGTCGTTCGAGATTTACAACAGCCCGCTCTCGGAATACGCGTGCGTCGGATTCGAATACGGCTACAGTGTCGTTTCCGAAGAGGCGATGGTGTTGTGGGAAGCGCAGTTCGGCGATTTCTCAAACGGCGCGCAGATCATCATCGATCAATTCATGGCCGCCGGCTTTTCGAAGTGGGATCAGAAATCGCGCTTGACGTTGCTCTTGCCGCACGGTTACGAAGGGATGGGCCCGGAACACTCGAGCGGTCGCATCGAACGCTTCTTGCAGCTCTCTGCCGAAGGCAACATCCGCGTCGCGGTGCCATCGACGTCTTCGCAGTACTTTCATCTGCTACGGATGCAGGCGCTCGATCATCACGGTTTCCCGATGGTGATCTTCACGCCGAAGTCGCTGCTGCGCAATGCGGTCTCGTTCGGGACGCTCGATGAGCTTGCGAATGGCGGATTCCAACAGGTCATCGACGATCCGAAGATGTCGAAGAATCGCAAAGCCGTCGAGCGCGTGATTCTCTGCAGCGGCAAGATCTATCACGATTTGGTCGCCGATCCGGGTTACGCGAAAATGCAGAAGACCGCGATCGTGCGGGTCGAGCTGCTCTCTCCGTTACCGCGAAAGCAGATCGTCTCGGTGCTCGAAGGCTACCCCAACGCCAAGAAGGTCGTCTGGGTTCAGGAAGAGCCGAAGAACATGGGCGCGCGCGCGCACGTGCGGCGGCGTCTCCTCGAAAAGCTCCCGAAAAAGTTCAGCGACATCGAGTACGTCGGACGTCCGTATCGCGCGAGTCCGAGCGAAGGCTATCCGGGCGCCCACGCTGCGGAGCAGGAACGCGTCGTAAAAGAAGCCCTTACGGAGTAGTTAGCTCGGCGAGGATTGCTCCACCGATAGCGACGCGGACGTCTTCCTCGCGCATGCCAGTGAATCGCATCTCTTCGACGATGGCTCGAAAATCCGCAATCAATTGATCCCCGTCACCTAAGCGTTCGCTTGTGCCGCTGCTAAAGACGGCCTTGTTGAAGGCTCGGCCCAACAAGCGAAGACGATCAACAAACATTTTGCGTAAAGATTATCGCCAATCTCACCGCATCGCGCATTTACTAATGTAGGAGAAACGATGGCAAATCGCGTGGCGCTTCTTCGCGCCGTTAACGTGGGTGGACGCAAGGTTGCAATGGCCTGACTTGCGCACGCTTTTTTGAAGCTCGGATTTGCCGATGCGAAGACGTTGCTCAACAGCGGCAACGTCGTGTTCAGTTCGGATCTCCGCTCGGATGTCACGCTCGAAAAAATGTTCGAGACCGGAAACGGACAAGAAATTCAAAGTCAAAGCCGAGTATTTCGTCCGTACGATGCAAGAGATGCAGGCGATCGTCGCGGACAATCCGTTTCCGAAAGAAGCGAAGAACGATCCCGGCCGTCTGCACGTCGTGTTCCTCAAGGATGCCGTCAGTGCAAAGGATGTTGCCGCGGTGGAGTCGGCAAACAAGGGCCGCGAATCTTTGAAGGTAGGCGTGAAAAGCGTGTACGTTTACTATCCCGATGGTGCGGGCGAATCGAAGCTGCGCCTTCCATGGCTCGGTACGGGCCGCAACTGGAATACCGTCCTGAAGATTATCGATCTCCTAACCTGAAGGGAAACGCGCCGGAACCAACCATATCTACCGGCCTATGGTGAAAGATATCGCATTCTGCGCGTATTCGGTCAAAGACGTGCCGGCCGCCAAGGCGTTCTATCGCGATATGATCGGCTTACAGCCCGGAGACGCGTTCGGCGATCATTGGGTCGAGTTCAACGTCGGCTCGACGGCATTCGGAGTTGGCGACGGGACGCCGCTCGGCTTTATCCCGGGACAGTCGACGGGCGTTTCGTTCGAGGTCGACAACATCGCCGAGATGCGCGACAAGCTCGTGCAAAACAACATCACGGTCAGCGAGCTCCACAATTTCCCGAGTTGTCAGGCGTGCTTCGTTACGGATCCGGAAGGCAATCGCTTCGCCCTCCATCAGCTGAAGAAATAAGCTAAAGGGTGTGCTCGGGGAGCGCACGTCGCTTCGCCGAGAGCAAAACGATCTCCGCAGTTACGCGCGCGATGTAGCCGTCGCCGATCGGCACGTCTTCGATCGTCGCGCGGCAGCGCGCTACGACGCTGTGATATCCGATCGCGCCGCCGATTGCATCCATGTGTCCGCGCGGCTCGTCGACCTCGATCGTGATCAGTGGATTTTCGCCGATCAATCGCGCCAGACGTCCGCTGCGTGAGAAGTGCATGACAAAGGCCTCGCCGGTGAACGAATAGGTCTGCGCGACGACGTAAGGCCACGGATCTTCGTTTATGGCAACGCGACAAAAACTTTGGGAATCCAACCATGCGCGAACTTCGTCCCAGTCGGTCCACGCGAGGTCGGCTCGCCGTGTATCGGGATGGAAAAACGGCGGCGTCGTCATGTAAAGATTGTACGGCAACGCTTCTGGGCAAACCCGCCCTCAGACGTGGCTAAGAAGTATGGCATAATCTAGCCGAGTGAAATCGATGGTCGGGGGACTGACCGCCGTGCTATTGCTGGCGGCACTCCCCGTAGGGGCGGCCTCGGGTCCTGTTGAGCTTGGCATGCTCGACGCGACGTGGGCAAAGGTCAACGATTACCAGGCCAACATCGTCGCGGAAGAGTTCGACGCGGACCAGCCTCAGGCGCGACATTTTCATTTCAGCTACATGCGCCCCGATCACGTCAAAGCCGAGATCATGGACGGCCCGCTGCGCGGGATGGTCGCGATCTGGAACGGCGGAGATAAAGTGATCGTCTTCCATCACGGGATGCTCGCCGGCGTGCGCGTTCCGTTTCCGCTGCACGATCGCATGGTGACGTCACCGCGCGGCAATACCGTCGCCAGCGCGAATTTCGGCGAAGCGTTGGCGTGCTTTGACGCGCATGCCGAATTCGTACGCGTGCAAGACGGTCCGGAAATCGACGGTATTCAGACGGTCGAGCTGGTGCTCAACGGCGACCCGGCGATCGCATGTCCCGGCTATTCGGACAAAGATATCTTGGATGTAACGAAAGACGTGCTCATCGTCGATCCGCACACGAATTTGCCGTTACGGCGCGCTGCGTTACGCGGGCGACACGCTGCTCGAGCAATGGGACATTCGCGATCTGCGTGTCAATACGGGGCTAACGCAGGCCGACTTCCGTTAGCTTGAGCATGCGCTCGATCAGCTCCGCGGGTTCCCTCGACTCGAGCACGATCTCACGGTTTGCATCGCTGATGAATCCGCGCTCGACGCCGTAATCGAACATCCCGATCAGATTGTCGAAGTAGCCTGCCACGTTCAAGATGCCGCAAGGCTTGATGTGAATGCCGAGCTGCGACCAGGTAATCACTTCGCAAAACTCTTCGAGCGTGCCGAAGCCGCCCGGCAGCGCGATGAATCCGGCCGAGAGCTCCGCCATCAGCGCTTTGCGCTCGTGCATCGTTTCGACGACGTGCAGCTGCGAGAGGTCCGAATGTGCCACCTCGCGCTCGGCGAGCGACTGCGGGATCACGCCGATCACTTCGCCGCCGGCGGCGCGCGCCGCATCGGCAAGGATGCCCATGAGTCCAACGCGTCCGCCACCGTAGACGACACCGATGCCGCGCTCTGCGAGCAGCGTTCCGGTTGCAATTGCGGCGTGCGAAAAGCGCGGGTCGTCCCCGGTCTTCGAACCGCAGAAGACGCACAGGCGCAAACTGAAACCTACGCCGTTACGAGATCGCGCGGCGTCGCGCCGGCGTGCTCCAGCGCGGCTGCGAGCATCGTTTCTTGTTGCTCTGGAAGCTTCCAACGGGCTTGCGCGGGCGCGTCGAGATCTTGGATCGGATCGAAGTACACGAAGTACTTGCCGGGTTTGACGCTCGGCGCCGTATAGACCGAGATGCCGTTCTCGCGGTCGTAATATTCGAACGAGTGCACGTCGCGTTTGCCGCCGCCGCCCGGCGCGTCGCAGACGAACGTCGGCGTATTGAAGCCGGCCGTCGCGCCGCGGACGTATTTCTCGATGTCGATCGCGCGCTGTATCGTCGTGCGCAGCTCTTCGACGCCTTTGACCAGGTCGTGCATGTACACATAATACGGATGCACGTTCACGTACGAGAGCCGCTTCACGAGCAGCTCCATCGTTTGCTCGTCGTCGTTGACGCCGCGCATCAGGACGCTTTGATTGCGCACGATGATCCCGCGCTCGAAGAGGCGCTGCATCGCACGCTGCGTGATCTGCGTGATCTCTTTGGGATGATTGAAGTGCGTGTGGATCACGACTTCTTTGCCGAGCGTGCGGCCTTCGGTGACGATCGCGGTCAGCGCGTCGAGCCACGGATCGTCGGTCAGCAGCTTCATCGGCATCACGGCCGGGCCTTTGGTTGCAAAACGCATGCGCCGCACGTGCGGAATCGCCAGCAACGCCTCGCCGATCAGCGTGATGCTGCGCGGCGGAAGCTGATACGCATCGCCGCCCGAGATCACGATATCCTCGAGCTCCGGACGCGATGCGATGTAATCGAAAATGGCGCTGCCACTCGTGCGGCGTCGTCAGATGAACTTTCTCGACGTCGCTCCGTGTCCGGACCGATCGCGTACGAGCGCGTGCAGAAGCGGCAATACACGGGGCACGTTTGCAGCGCAATGAACAGCGCTTTGTCGGCGTAGCGGTGGACGAGCCCGGGGACGGGCGCATCGGCGCGCTCGTGCAGCGAATCGAGCGTCAAGCGCGGATGATCGGGACGCATGCCGGATTTCAGCGGAATGAATTGCCGGCGAATCGGATCGTTGTACGGATCGTTCCAATCGATCAGCGAGAGCATGTACGGCGAGACGCGAACGGCCATCGGCGCATGCATAAATCCGTTGCGCGCGTCTTCGATGAACGCGGGCGGCGCGTGACCTTTGATCGTTTCGAGCAGCTCTTCCGGCGTTTTGACGGAGTTGCGGCCTTGCCAAACGTGATCGAGGAACGTCGCTTCGTCGACGTCGCGGATATTTGGGAACGGCACGCCAAAACTCGCCGCCGAGAAGCTCGCGGTGTTCGAGTGATTGTACGTGGACGATCGAGTGAGATCATGCTGGCTTGCCGTAGGTCTCCGTGAAGTAGTCGAGGAGCGGACGATTTGCGCGCAACGTGCCGAGCGCGAGCTCCGCGTGCCCTTTGGTGTAACCGTTGCCGACGATCATAGTGACGTCTTTGCCGACGCCTTCAGCGCCGAGCGCAGCTGCGGTGAACGACGTGCACATCGAAAAGAAATAAACGGTTCCCTCGTCGCGTGCGCACAGAATCGAGGCTTGCTCGGTACCGGGCACGTTCACGCAGTTAACAACGAGGTCGGCAAGCCCAGGGATGCGCTCGGGCAAGAATCGCGAGCAGTGAACCGGCGTTCCGCGCGTCGGCTTCGATGAAGTCGTCGACCAAGTTCAGCGAGCGCAAGAGCTGCGCTCCACGAGAGCCGGCGTCCGGCGCGATCCCGATGACGCGGCCGGTCGAGCCGACCCGCGCCTTGGCTTGCGCGCAGGCGAGCAATCCGGATTTGCCGTCGGCGCCGATGACGACGACGGTCGAACCGGGCTGTGCCAGCCGCCGCACCTGGGCCGGCGCGCCCGCGACATCGAGGACGGCGAGCGCGACACCGGTCGGAATATCTTCAGGGAGCCGGGCGAAGTGCGCGCAGGCAAACAGAATCGCGCGACCGTCGACGTCGACGCGCGCGGTCTTCATATCGATGCCGCGAATGCGCTCGAGCGCGAGCGGCGTGAGCGTGAGCGAGACGAGCGATGCGATGCGGTCGCCGACATGGACCTCGCAGCCGTCGGTAAGGTTGCGCGCCGACGTCGAGGACGCGACCGACGAACATGCCGCCGCTGCCGGTGACGGGATTGTGCTGCTTTCCGCGAGTCGCGACGGTCTCCATGATCGAGTCGCCGACCTTGGCGGGATCATCGCCCGCGGCTTCGCGCATTTGACGGAAGCTCGCGGAATCGATGGAAAGCGCTTCGACCCCGCACAGGATCTCGTTTTCGCGCGCCGTGGGCGTGTTGTCGAGGCGCCACGCAGCCTGCGGCAATGCGCCGGCCGGCTCGATGACGCGATGCGTCCCGTAGCGGCAGCTCTTGGCGACTCCGGGTGCGGGCGCGATCACGAAACGCTCACCGCGATCCCGCCGCGCTCGAAGGGCGTGGAAAGAACGACCGTCGTCTTGGTGCGGGCGACGCCGACGATACGCTTGAGGCGGCCGAGCAGCTCGTCGAGGTGTGCGGTCGAGCGCGTGACCGTCTTGATGATGAAGCTCTCCTCGCCGGCGACGCTGTGGACTTCGCAGACTTCCGGGAGTGCGGCGAGGTCGGCGACGAGCGCGTCGTAGTTTGCGTCGGGGGTCGAGTAGCAGCCGATGAAGGCGACGAGCTCGAGCCCCAGCAGCCGGCCGTCGAGCCGGGCGCCGTAGCCGCGCACGTAGCCGCGGGTCTCGAGGCGCTTCACCCGCTCGTGGACGGCGGGGGGCTTGAGGCCGACGATCTGACCGAGCTCGGCGTAGGTCGAGCGCGCATTTCGCTGGAGGGCGTCCAGCAGGCGGACGTCCAGCTCGTCGAGTTCAGAATTTCCGAAAAGATCGGTGCTAATCATGGCGGATAGAGCTCGATTCGTTCGAGAATATACCCTTACCTGCGGCGGTTTATTCGTGCGATCAGGAAAAGAGTGCGGTAAGTTCTCCGAACGGAACGCCGGTCGTCGCGGGTTTGAGGTTGCCTGCGAGCATTGCTTTGGCGGTCTCTTCGAGCGCCGACATTGCGACGCGATAGAGGGCGCCGCCAAGACTGATGCGTTTCACGCCTACTGCTGAAAGCTCACTGACCGGAACGACGCCGGTTCCCGGGCCGATCAAAACGTTGACCGGTTTTGGTGCGACGGCTGCGATGACTTTCTTGATCGCATCCATGTCGGGTAATGCGGGCGCGTACAATACATCCGCGCCGGCTTCCGCAAATGCGACAAGGCGGCGAATCGTGTCGTCGAGATCCTCGCGACCGTTGAGATAGTTGTCGGTGCGGCCGGTTAGCACGATTTTGCCGCGCGCAGCTTTGGCAGCGGCGCGAACGCGCGCAACGGCTGCGTCGAAGCAGTGAATCGGCCCGTCAGGATCAGCGGTCGTGTCCTCGATGCCGACGCCACCGAGACCCGCATCGATCGCAGCTTGCACCGTGCGCACGCAATCATCCGGACTCGGACCGAATCCGTCTTCCAAATCGCCGTTGATCGGAAGACCGCTCGCGCGCGCCAACAATTTTGCGTTGTCGATCGCTTCCTCGAGCGAAACCGCGTGCCGCCCATCTTGACGGCCTAGCGCAAATGCGATCGCTGCCGACGAACTCCCTAGTGCGTGAAAACCGGCGTTCTTTAGCAGCGCCGCCGACGCGCCGTCCCATGCATTCGGCATGATGAAAGCTTCTTTGCCTTGATGCAATTTGAGAAATGTTTCGTATGCGTTCATTCATCCACCCAATGCCGGGTTATGTACAACCAAAATGCGAGTCCTGCGTCAGTTCGATAGCGAGCGAACTTTCGAACGATCGTCGAGTCCTTCGCCTTGCGTCCCGAGAGCTTCGCGTAACGTGGACGCGTCGCGGAATCGAGCACGAGACGATGCCGCCGCCCGAACAGCATCATGATGTGCGCTGCCGCATAGGGACCAACTCCCGGCAGCTCGCGCAACTGCTTCTCGAGCGCTTCGTCGTCGAGTAGCGTTCGATCCGCGGCGCGCAACGCTTCGAGGTCGACCTCGCCGCTCACGACGGATTTCGCGAGCGAACGCAGATATGGTCCGCGATAACCCGCGCGAACGACGTTCTTGTAAAATGAAAGCGGTGCATCGGCCATTGCTTGCGGCGTCGGAAATGCATGCGCGCCACCCGGTGCAACCGCGCCGAGGTGCTGCACGAGCGCGTTGTTCATTCGAATCGTCGCCGACCACGCGCAATTCGTCGTGAGAATCGTCTTGATGACTTCTTCGAATGCGGTCGGGCTGCGATATAAACGTCCCGCGCCTTTGCTCGCCCACTCCAGCGCCGGATCGCCGGCAAGCAGCGCGTAGAAGGCTGAGAGATCGTCGTCGAGTGCCAACATCGCATGCACCGCTTGCACGATTTCGGCGCGCGCTGCGGCGCTCGGCCGCGGGCCGACGACGTCGATCGCGAGCGTCCCGGGCGAGGCTTCCGAAAAATGAATCGTTCGCGCGCCGCCGCGCAGGGCGAGCGTCGTCGTCATGCCGCGATAGTCGTCGTCGGGAACATTAGGCGCCAAATCGACGAAACCGTGCGAGCAGAGCGTGCGACGAATGTCGATCGGCTCGCCGCCGGGCCCTTTCAGCGGAAGCGTCAAGCGCTCGTGCGAAACGCGCCCGGGTGAAGAGGGTCGCTCTATTCGTTTTCTCGCTTGCATTCTTGACGCTCGGTGCGGCCGCGCCGGCTCCGGTAGTGCGCTTCGATATCGCCGCCGATCCGGCGAATCTCAATCCGCTCTTCGCGCACCCCGATGCGGCCTCCGTTGAAGCACAGCTGGCGCGGCTGGTGTTCGAGCCGTTCATCGACGTGGATGAACACGGGCACCTCGTCCCTGCGTTGCTTTCGCAGATCCCGACGCTTACAAAACGGTGGGCTCTCGCAGCGACGGGCGCACGATCGTCTACCGGCTGCGCTCGAACGTCACATGGAGCGACGGCGTCCCCGTCACCTCCGCCGACGTGCTCTTCACGCTTGGGGCGATCGCCAACCCGCACAATCCGGTTCGATCGCGTGAAGGCTACGATCGGATCGCAAGCGCGTACGCGCTGGACACGTACACTGTCGTGATGCGGCTCAAGCGACCGTGGGCGCCGGCGGCCGTTTCGTTTTTCACGGTCGGCGCGTCGTCGCAATTCGTCTTGCCCGCGCATCTTCTGATCCATGAAAATTCACTCGCGCAGTCGACGTTCAACGACCATCCCATCGGCGACGGACCCTATCGCTTCGTTTCATGGCATCGCGGCGAACGTTTGGAATACGTCAGTAATCCGCGTTACTGGCGCGGCGAGCCCACAACGAAACGTCTCGACGTCGGCATCGTCCCCGATCCCGGCACGAACTTGACGCTGTTGCAATCGGGGAGCATCGATTGGAATCTGATCGCGCCCGATCAACAAGCGATCGTCGACCGGCAACCGAACATCACGTTCCGTTACGTTCCGCTCGCCCTCGTCGCCGGTATCGTGATCAACACGACGCATCCGCCGCTCGATGACGTGCGCGTCCGCCGCGCGCTCGCCGCTTCGATCGATCGGCAAGCAATCAGTCAAAAGATCACGCTCGGCCGTTATGCCGTGATCGACACGATTCAGCCGTTGTACTCGTGGGCGCGCGATCCATCGGTGCACGAGCCGGCGTACGATCCGATTGCGGCAGACAAGATGTTCGACGCGGCGGGATGGCTGCGTGGACGCGATGGAATGCGCGAGAAAGATGGTAAGAAGCTTGCGCTTGTCTACGTACAGTTTCCGGAAACGCGGACCGGAGTTGCGGCCGCGACATTCATTCAAGCCGAGCTTCGCATTCGCGGGATCGACGTAACGATCAAGTCGATCTCGAACGCGCAGCTGTTCATGCCGCAAACCGGCATTCTTGCGTCCGGTAACTTCGATCTCGCATACGTTCCGTTTCCGGTCGGCGTCGATCCCGACGATAGCTTTCTCTTTCGCTGCGGCGGCGTTGCGAACTACGCGCGCTGGTGCGATCAGCACGTCGACGGCCTCGAGCAAGAAGCTCTGATCAACGTCAGCGCCACGCGCCGCAAGGCGATCTATGCGCAGATCGAGCGTGCAGTCGCTGACGCCGTCCCGATCATGTATCTCTTCAATCCGTCGTACGTGTATGCGTACGACAAGAGACTGTCGGGTTTCGCACCCAGCGCCTTCTCACCGACGTGGAATGCGGCCGGATGGCGATTGACGAAGTGAATCGCATGGCGCAAGCTCCTCCGCTGACCGGCATTCGGGTGCTCGAGGTCGGCAACTACATGGCGGGTCCGTTCTGCGGGATGCAGCTCGCCGATCTGGGCGCGGACGTCGTGAAGGTCGAGAATCCCGACGGTGGCGACATGTCGCGTCAGGGCGGCCCGTTCGTCGACGGTGAGGGCGCGAATTTTCTGCGCATCAATCGCAACAAGCGCAGCCTCGCGCTCGACCTCAAGACGCGAAGAAGGCAAAGACATCTTTCGCAAGCTGGTCGCTCGCGCCGATATCGTCGTCGAGAATCTGCGTCCCGGGACGATGCGCGGACTCGAGCTCGACTACGAACGCTTGCGCGCGATCAATCCGCGGCTTATCTACGTCGCTGCGTCGGGTTGGGGCCAAGACGGTCCGTACGCACCGTTGCCGGGTCTGGACATCATGGCGCAAGCGATGAGCGGGCTGATGAGCATCACCGGCGAGGAAGGCGGCGGTCCGGTAAAGATCGGCGTGCCGATGTGCGATCTCGTTTGCGCGCTGTACGGTGCGCTCGCCGCGGTTTCGGCGCTGCGCGTGCGCGAAACAACGGGCGAAGGGCAGCTGATCGACGTCTCGCTCTTTGAAGCCGGCGTCAGCTTCTCGATTTACGAGGCCGCGAAATATTTCACGACCGGCGAGATTCCGCGCCGTCACGGTTCGGCGCACCAAACGAACGCCGTGTATCAAGCCTTGCGCAGCTCCGATGGTTACTTCACCGTCGGCGCCAACTCCGAGAAGAATTGGAGCGCGTTCTGCAAGGTGCTCGGCCTCGAGCATCTGATCAACGATCCGCGCTACGTCGGTCCGCATCTGCGGCGCGAACATCTGGCCGAGCTGATTCCGCCGATCGAGGCGGTGACGACGACGAAGCCGAGCCGATGGTGGGTCGACGAGCTGCAGAAGGTCGGCGTGCCGTGCGCGCTCTTGCAGAACTACGATCAGGTCTTCAACGATCCGCACCTCTCGGCGCGCAAGTATTTCGTCGACGCGCCGCACGCCAAGGTCGGGCCGGTGCGGCAGCTCGGCTCACCGATGCGGTTCTCAGACTCGCCGGTGCACATCAAACGCGCCGGTCCGCTGCTGGGCGAGGATACGGCAGACGTTCTCGCGGAGTTGGGCTTCGACAATCAAGCGATTACTAAAATGAGCGAACGTGGAGTAGTGGGGTTGGCATGCGTTCTGTCCTAACCGACGAGATTCTCACCGAACGAAAAGGACACGTCCTGTGGGTGACGTTCAATCGTCCGCAAGCGCGCAACGCGATGAAACGCGTCATGTACGATCGTCTTGCCGAGATCGCCGACGAAGTCAACGCCGACGACGACGTGCGCGTCGTCATGCTGACCGGCGCCGGCGACAAAGCCTTCGTTTCCGGGACCGACATCTCGGAATTCGAGAACTTCAAGAAGCCCGAAGACTCGATCAACTACGAAGTGCAAATGAACGCCGTCATGGATAAGCTCGAGCGCGTCCGCGTCCCGATGATCGCCGTCGTGCGCGGCGCCTGCACGGGCGGCGGCATGTCGATCGCGACGATGTGCGATCTGCGGATCGCGACGCCGGATGCGCGCTTCGGATATCCGGTTGCCAGGACGCTCGGCAACTGTCTCTCGATCGAGAATTACAAGCGGCTCGTCAATCAGCTCGGCTACACCGCCGTCAAACAAAACGTTTTCACGGCCAAGCTGTTCGATGCGCAGCGCGCGTACCAGCTCGGTTTCTTGAGCGAGATCGTGGAGCCCGACAAACTGATGGAGCGCGCGACCGAGCTTTCGGAGACGATCGCCGGCAATGCGCCGCTGACGATCCGCGCGACGAAAGAAGCGCTGCGCCGCATCATGCACGAGGGCGCAAACGCCGAGGGTCAAGATTTGGTGCTCAGCTGCTACATGAGCCAAGATTTCCGCGAAGGGATGACCGCATTCTTTGAAAAGCGTCCAGCCAACTGGACGGGAAAGTAGCGCACATGGCGTTCGAACGTAAGAAGTTTCTTGCCGGCACCGCAGCAGTATTCGCCTCGATCAACGTCATCAAGGCGCCGGCCAAGGCCGCCGAGTTCGAGTACAAGTTTGCGACCAACGCGCCGATCTCGCATCCACTCAACACGAACGCCGTCCCGATGTGGGAAGACGTCAAGAAAGAAACGGGCGGCAGAGTCGACGTCAAGATTTTCCCGAACAACGTGCTGGGCGGCGACACGGCGATGCTCACGCAGCTGCGGTCCGGCGCAATTCAGTTCTTCATGCTCTCGGGCGGCATTCTCACGAACGTCGTACCGGTCGCTGGAATCCAAGGCGTCCCGTTCGCCTTCAAGAGCCACAAAGAAGTCTTTGCGGCGTTCGACGGCGACCTCGGGGGCTACGTGCGCAAAGAGATCGAGAACAATGGACTCTATGCGTTCCCGTTGATCACCGACAACGGATTTCGCCAGATCACGAATTCCGTTCGTCCGATCAACACGGTCAAAGATCTCGAGGGCCTCAAGATCCGCACGCCGGTCGGACGGCTGTGGGTCGATCTCTTCAAAACGCTCGGCGCGCAAGTTGCGACGATCAACATCAGCGAGGCGTACAGCGCCTTGCAGACGCACGTCGTCGACGGTCAAGAGAATCCGTACATCATCATCGAGTTCCAGCGCTTCTTCGAAGTCAACAAGTATCTGAGCATCACCAACCACATGTGGGACGGATACTGGTTCCTCGCCAACCTCGATGCGTGGAAAGCACTAGGCCCGGATAATCAAAAGATCGTCGGAAAATACGCCGATATCTATTGCCGCGGGGAGCGCCGCGACAACAATAACTTCAATTTGGCGCTTGCGGACAAGCTCGGACGCCAGGGCATGGCGATCAACACGGCCGACACGTCGACATTCAAAGCCAAGCTCCCCGACTTTTATGCGCGCTGGCAGAAAGAATTCGGCTCGGCCGCGTGGTCGATCATGGAGAAATACACCGGCAAGCTCGGTTAGGGCGTCTCGGCGTTGCCGCTATCGATCGAGCGATAGAGCGCTTCGATAAGCCGAAGCGTTTTCAGATTGTCGCGACCGCTCGAAAACGGTTCGCCGCCGGTTGCGACCGCAGCCAGCAGCGAGCGAATCGGGCCGATGAACGCATCGATGAACCAGCGCATCGTGCACGGATACGGCAGCCAGCCGTCCGTCGGTAAGACGCGGCTGTTGATTGCGATCGTATCCGGCGCGCCTTCTCCGTAAAAGCGCTCGAGACGCCCACGAATCGTTCCCTGCGTTCCATCGATCCGGAACGTCGCGCTCGGGGCGGTAAGATTCTCGCTGTTGACGTGCGCCATCACGCGCAGATCGCCAGGGTAGATCATGCCGACAATCACCCGCGTCTCGCCGTGCGGCTTCTGGCCCGGGCGCTTTGCGCCGGTGCACCACACGCGTATCGGGTCGCCGAGAATCGAACGGATCGCGTCCAGCTCGTGAATTGCGTGATACCAGAGCTGGCAGTGCGGCGGATCGTTCATCCACGACGTCCAGTCGATGAAGATGTCGACCAGCATCTCGAAAAACAACGGTTCGCCGATCCAGCCGAGCTGCAGCATCGCGCGTGACGCCGCAATGCCCTCATCGAAACGCAACTGTTGATTGACGGCCAGCTTGAGCTTCGCGCGCTCGGCGTGCTCGACCATCTTCGCCGCGGTTTCACTGTCGACGGCGAGCGGCTTTTGCGCAACGACGTGTTTGCCCGCGTCCAGCAACGCGTGCACGAGCGCCGGCTGTTCCCAGGGCGGGACCGCGACATCCGCAACCGCGACGTTCCCATCCGCGCACAGCTCCTCGAACGTGGCATACGCTTTCGGAATATCGTGCTGCTGCGCGAACGTGTGCGCGCGCGCAACGTCTTTGTCGTAGACGCCCACGATCTCGAGGCCGGCCTTGCGATACGCGGGCAAATGCGCGGCGGCGACGATTTTACCCGCGCCGACGAATGCGACCGGTAACCGATGCGCCGCCGGGATCGTCAGATCGCAGCGCGCCGCAATCTCTTTGAACTGCTCGATCATAGATCGTAGAAAACCGTTGCGGTTCCGCCCATCACCTTGCCGCGTCCGGCCTCATCGAGGTGCGAGATGAGCGCGCGCGCCTGATTCCAGGTCGTGCGGTAGTCGGCGCCGAGATTCGAGACCGGCCAGTTGCTCGCGATCATCACGCGTTCCGGTCCGAAGTACGTAAGGACGTGCTCGACGTACGGCTGGAACTGATCTTGCGTCGCGTTGGCGAGCGTCGCGGCGTTCAGAAATCCCGAGAGCTTGACGTGGACGTTCGGATTGTAGGAAGCGCGTCGCATCGACGTTGCCCACGGCTCCCAAAGGCCTTGCGTCGCCGCGGGCTTACCGAGATGATCGATGACTTGCTTGAGATTCGGAACCCGTTCGGCGAGCGTGCTGACGTGGTCGAGATGCGCGGGAACGGTGGCGGTTGTGTCCCAGGTGTAGCCGCGCTCGGCGACAAGCGCAAGACTTTCGAGCACGGCGGGACGCACCATCCAGTCGGGATCCGGCTCCCAAATGATCATATGCCGGAAGCCTTTGACACTCGGTGCCTTGTCGTAGATATCGAGAGCTTCTTCGGTCGCCTTTGGATTCTCGAGCGGTGCCCACGCGACGACGCCTGCGATGAACGGAAACTGGTGCGCACAATCGATCATGAACGCGGATTCCGCAAGCGTGTCGTTGGCTTGAATGATGACGGTGCGGTCGATGCGGTTCTGACGAATCAGCTTCTGCAGCTCGTCGCCGAGAAAATCGCGACGCAGCGGCGCAAGCTCTTCCCTGGCTTCCATCCAAGGCTTGAACCCGGGACGATAGCGCCACAAATGATGGTGCGCGTCGACGACGACGCTCATCCCTCGCGGATTGCCTCAACGTCAAGGGTGATGTCGATTTCACGCCCGACGACGATGCCGCCGTTTGGCAGATCACCGTTCCAGCTCACGCCGAAATCGTAGCGATCGATCTGTGTCTTCGCGACGAACCCGGCGCGGAGTTTCGGTCCCTTGTCGACGCCGTCTTCCCACCATGGCGTTTGCCACGATCCGAGGTAGTGAACTTCGAGGATCACCGGCTTCGTCGTATCGCGCAGTGTGAGATTGCCGGTCACTCGATAGTCGGAGGGACCGACTTCGTGGACGGCGCTGCTTACGAAACCGATCGTCGGATATTGCTCGCACGCCAGAAAATCGTTGCTCTTGAGGTGATCGTCGCGCATGTTCTCGCCGGTCCAGCAGGTTTTCGTTTCGATCGTCGTTTCGACGTGAAGCTTGGCCGGATTCTCGGGATCAAAATCAAGGCTCCCCTGAATGTTTTTGAACATCCCGCGCACCCACGTCACCATCATATGACGCGCGCGAAATTCGGCAGCGCTGTGACCGGGCTCAAACGTCCATTTCATCGTGTGTTCTCCTGCGGCATCCGAGGCCATTCGGGCTCGTTGTGCGTCTGTTTGATGGCCGCGAGTGCTTCGAGTTTATCAAGTGCTTCGGGTCTCTCCGCGACGTTGTGACGCCATTATCTTTTCGGTTTGGCTCAACTGCACGAGAGACAACAACGTCGCGGCTTGGCTTGAAACACGAATCAGATCGAGCTGACGAAGCGCGGCGTGCACGGAGATCGCGACGACGATAAGCGCGATCACGGCCGACGCCGCCGAGATCCATTCCGGCGAAAACATCAGCCGGATTTACAACCCTTTGACGACCGATGTTAGGTTGTCGATGGATTTCTTGGCGTCGCCGAAGAGCATCATTGTCTTCGGGTTTTCGTAGAGCGGGTTGTCGATGCCGGCGAAGCCGGGATTCATCCTGCGCTTGAGCACGACGATGTTCTGCGCTTTGTCGACGTCGAGAATCGGCATGCCGTAGATCGGCGAGCTTTGGACGTTGCGCGCCGCCGGGTTGGTGACGTCGTTGGCGCCGATGACGAGCGCGACGTCGGCGCGTGGAAATTCCGGATTGATGTCTTCCATGTCGTAGAGCGAGGTGTACGGGACGTTCGCTTCGGCGAGCAAGACGTTCATGTGTCCGGGCATGCGTCCGGCGACCGGATGGATCGCGTACTTGACCTCGACGCCGTTTTTCTCGAGCTGATCGGCGAGCTCGCGCACGCTGTGCTGCGCTTGCGCGACCGCCATGCCGTAGCCCGGAACGACGATGACTTCTTTGGCGTACGCGAGCATGACGCCGATGTCATCGGCCGTGCCGCTGCGCACGTGTCCGTCGCCGCCCGCGACTGCCGGGCCGCCGCTCGCCTTCGAGACCGCACCGAACGCGCCGAAGAGCACGTTCGTGATCGAGCGGTTCATGGCTTTGCCCATCAGCAGCGTGAGCAGCGTACCGGACGCGCCGACGAGCGCGCCGCTGATGATCAGCACGTTGTTGTCGAGCACGAAGCCGGTCATCGCGGCTGCGAGGCCGGTGAACGCGTTGAGCAGCGAGATGACGACCGGCATGTCGGCGCCGCCGATCGGCAGCACGAAGAGCACGCCGAGCGAGAGCGCCGCCACCAGCAGCACGTAGAACGCCGCCTCCGGCATGTAGCTCGCGCAGACTGCGACAGCGGATACGACGATGACGAGCGCGATCAGCGCGTTGACGACTTGCTGTCCGGGATATTGGATCGGCCGGCCGGTCATCAGTTCTTGCAGCTTGAGAAACGCGATGATGCTGCCCGCGAAGCTGATCGAGCCGATGGCGCACGAGAGCACGATCGGAATGCCCTGATCGACCGGTACCGTTCCGCCCGAGTCGCGCATCAAACGAAGAACGTCGCCGAGCGCAACCATCGCCGCCGCGCCGCCGCCCATTCCGTTGAAGGCCGCGACCATTTGCGGCATCGCCGTCATCTTGACGACGCGCGCCGAATAGATGCCGATCGCGGCGCCGATGGCAATGCCGACCCCGACTTCCCACCACCCGACGATCCCTTGCGTCAGCGTCGCGACAAGCGCAATCAACATGCCGGCCATCGAGATGCGGTTGCCGAGACGCGCCGTCTTCGGCGAGCTCAGATAACGGAGGCCGAGGATGAAACAGATGCCCGTGATGAGATAGGCGACGTCGACCGGGTTTGCGATCTGGCTCGACGTCATCCGCGCTTCCCGTCGGTCGGTGCGGGGGCCGGTTTCGGCTTGAACATCTCGAGCATGCGTTCGGTGACCGTATAGCCGCCGAAGACGTTGAGGCTCGCCAGCACGACGAGTACGACGCCGAGAATCGGATGCAGCGGCGGATTCGGCAGACCGGCGACGAGAATCGCGCCGACGAGCACGATGCCGTGAATCGCGTTCGTCGCCGACATCAGCGGCGTGTGCAGCGTCGTCGGGACTTTCGAGATCACTTCGATGCCGACGAAGAGCGCCAGAATAAAGACGGTAATCTCGGTGAGAAGATGTGCGCTCACGTGCGTCCTCCGGCCAGCGCGGTCTTAGTCGGCTCGTGCAAGATCTCTCCGTTTTCGGTCAGGAGCGTGTCGCGCACGATCTCATCGCTGCGATCCAAGTTGAGCTTGCCTTCTTTGACGATTGCGTCGAGCAGCGCGAGCACGTTGCGCGAGTAGAGCTGGCTCGCGTGCAGCGGCATCGTCGCCGCCAGATTCTTTATCCCGACGATCGTGACGCCGCCATCGACGACGACTTCACCCGGTTTGGTGAGCGCGCAGTTTCCGCCGGCATCGGCCGCAACGTCGACGATCACCGAACCCGGACGCATCTTACGCACGGCGTCTTCGGTGATCAGGATCGGTGCGCGCCGTCCGGGGACGAGCGCGGTCGGAATCACAACGTCCGAATTGCCGATGTGATCGACCATCCATTGACGTTGGCGCTCGGCTTGTTCCGGCGTGAGCTCTTTGGCGTATCCGCCCGAGCCTTCGGCGCTTTCGCCGAGGTCGAACTCGAGAAAGGTTGCGCCCAGACTCTGCACTTGTTCTTTAACGGCCGCGCGCACGTCATATCCGGAAACGACCGCGCCGAGACGGCGCGCGGTCGCAATCGCTTGCAATCCCGCAACGCCAGCGCCAAGGATCAGCACTTTCGCGGGCGCGATCGTGCCGGCCGCGGTCGTGAGCATCGGAAAGAATTTCGGCAAGTATTCAGCCGCGAGAATCACGGCCTTATAGCCGGCGATGTTGCTTTGCGACGAAAGCGCGTCCATGCTTTGGGCTCGTGTGATTCGTGGAATTGCATCCATCGAAAGCGCCCGGAGCTTGTGCGCTGCGAGCGCTTCGACATAGCGTGGATCGCCGAGCGGCGCAAGAAGTCCGAGCAGCGCCGTCCCCGGCGGAATCTCGTCGAGCTCCGCGTCGCTGGGCCGGTTGACGTGCACGACCAAATCTGCGCCCGCGAACAGCGCCGAATGATCGACGACCGTTGCGCCTGCCGCCGTGTACGCATCGTCGGGAAAGCTCGCGCGCGTGCCCGCCCCGCGCTCAATGCGAATCGTGTGTCCGGCTTTGATGAGCCGAGCGACCGTGTCAGGGACAAGACCGACTCGCCGCTCGCCTTCGACGGATTCTTTCGGAACGACGATCAGCATTAGCGAGCGCTGGCGACGGGGGCGCTAAGGCGAACGCTATTCTTGAGCGACCCGACGTTCTGGATCGTGATCTCCATGACGTCGCCGTCGTTCAAAAACTCGGGTGGCGTGCGCGCGAAGCCGACACCTTCCGGCGTCCCTGTCGCAATCACGTCGCCTGGTTCGAGTGTCAGTCCGGCGCTGAGGCTTTCGATGACCTTGGCAATCGAGAAGATCATCTTGTCCGTGTTCGAGTGCTGTTTCTCGACGCCGTTGACCGTCAGTGCGATCTCGAGCTTTTGCGGATCCGCAATGTCGGAGGCTTCGACGATCCAGGGTCCGATCGGGCACGTGTTATCGAGCGTCTTTCCTTTAAACCACTGCACGTGCGCTTTCTGCAGATCGCGTGCCGTCACGTCGTTGAGACACGAGTAGCCGAAGATGACGTCGAGCGCTTGTTTTTCGTAAACGTCACGGCAGCGTGTGCCGATGATGACCGCAAGCTCGGCTTCCCAATCGTATTGTGAGGAAAGTTTTGGATCCAGTTCGAGCGTTTGGTCCGGATTTGCGATTGCGGTCGGCGCCTTGGTGAAGAAGGTCGGCACATCGGGAAGCTTCAGCTCTTGTCCGCGCGCGCGAGCGCCTTCTTCGGCGTGTGCGAGGTAGTTGCGGCCGACGCAAAAGACATTCTTGTGCGGACGTAAGGGCGCGAGCAAACGCACATCGTCGAGCGAGATCGGGTCGCCGAGATTTTTCAGCTCGGCTGCACGCTGAGCAGGCTCAAGCGCGATGAACGCGCCGAGATCGAGTCCGGCTCGAAACGGCCGAACCGACATCCCTTCGATGATTCCCGACGCCGCATCGCGGCCTCGCGTAAAGCTAACGAATCGCATATTCTCACTTTTGGGAAAATGTTGTTAAGGGCCCCCACGGGGAATGCTTACTTTACTCCAATTACGAGGGGCCCTACTGCGTGGGGGCCCAACAAGGGGTCCATCATGGCAACAATCGTCCCGGCCGATTCCCTGGAACGACTTCTCTCGGATGTATCCGCGCAGGCAACGGCACCGCTTTGGACGGCGATGCGTGCGATGGTTCCGCCGAAGCCGGCGCCCAAATCGGTCCCGCATGTATGGCGGTACGCGCAGCTTCGCGAGCTGCTCGGTCGCGCCGGTCACCTGATCTCTGCAGACGAAGCCGAGCGCCGCGTACTGATGCTGGTTAATCCGGCCTTACACGCGCCGTTCACGACCGACACGCTCTTTGCCGGCCTGCAGATGATCTTGCCGGGCGAGACCGCGCCCGCGCACCGTCACACCGCGTTTGCGCTGCGCTTTATTATTGAAGGCAGTCGCGGCTTCACGGCGGTTGGCGGCGAGAAGGTGACGATGGAACGCGGCGACGTGATCCTGACGCCTTCCTGGGAATTCCACGATCACGGGCACGACGGCGACGGCGCGATGATCTGGCTCGATGGCCTGGATCTGCCCGTCTGGCAATTCATCCCGGCGAATTTTGCCGAAGGGTACGCTGACCCGCGTTTCCCGTCGAGTCCGCCCAGCGGTCCGTCGCGCTTGAAGTACCCGTGGGCCGAGATCGTCGCGCTCGTCGATCAGGGCTCGCAGTCGTACGCATCGGTCGACTACCTGCTGCGCGATACGCCGTGTCCGATTTCGCGAACGATCGGCGCCTCGGCCGAGCGCGTCGATGCGGGAACGTCTTCACCGGAACGCCGCGAGACGGCGAGCGCCGTCTATCACGTCGTCGAAGGTTCCGGGCGGAGCCGCGTCGGCGACGCGCAGCTTGAATGGAAGCGCGGCGATACGTTCGCGATTCCAGCCTGGATGCCGTACGTCCACAGAGCGGACGAGAAGACGTATTTCTTCCGCTTTGACGATCGTCCGCTGCTCGAAGCGGTCGGCGCGTATCGCACAATTGGGCTCGAATTTCCGGAAGCCGATCTGCGCGCGCACGCCCCGCGTTCGCCGCACGTCGAGCTTGGCGGGCTCGTGCTGCTGGCGCGCACGATCGACAAAACGAAAGCCAAGCTGCAAGGAACGCTGGGCGGCTACAAAGTCACGCCGGGTCTTTCCGGCTACCTCCTCGAGTGGCTCGGGATTGCGGAAGATGACTTCACGCAAGCCGTGCGCGAGCTGCGCGAGGACGAGAAGATTGCGAACTGGGTGCGCACCAAGAGCGATCCCGAGCAAGTTCGCGGAGATCAGCGAAAAGCTCTCGTCACGCGCCTTCCGCGATGAAGAGCATCGCAAGCAATTCGTTGCGCGCTATCCGTGTCTCGAATTGCGACCCGAGCTCAGCAATTTTTTCGATCTCATCCAATACGACGACGAGATAAGCTTCACTCGCTAGAGCTGCTCGGGCGTCGCGTCAGATGCCACTGCTTGCAGTAGAAGCACTCGTAGGTGTAGAGCACGTCCGCCATTCCGTTCATGGCTGCGACGGAGCGTGCGTGCGCTTCGCTCGGATACGCGTCCTTTGACGCGCACGATCGCTCGAGGTCGGCGTCGGTGCGTTTTTCGAAATGCTCGCGATTGCGCAGATAAAACTGCATCAAGTCTTCGGGCGTAGCAGCCGCCTCGCGTTTTTGCGGCTTGCGCGGACGCCGCGCCACGCTACTTGGCCGAGCTGGAGGGTTCCGGGTCGACGATCTTACTGAAATCCGGCAGATGCGAATTCGATCCGGCCGTAGTTGCCTTCTTGGCTTCTTGCAGAGGATCGGCTGAGGCGGCCGGCGCTGCTTTGGATTTCGAGAGCTCGACCGTTACGTAGCCCTTCGCATTCGGATCGACGCCGCCGGCGTGAACGAGCTGCACGTCGCGCCGCACGTCTTTCGTCTTGGGCGAGTAGTCGTATGTGAGCTTGTAGACGCCCGCAACGGCCGTGCCGTTGGGCCGGCGGATGAACGCTTGCAGCGCATTGCCGCGCGTTGCCATGTTGAAGCGCGCATCATTCGTAGCGTTCGCAGAAACGACGCGCACGACTTGTCCGAGCTTGTTCGTTTCGACCGTATACGTCGCGTGCAACTGAACAGTCGGTACGGGCGGCGGAGATGCGCCAAGCAACGCGAAGGCGGAGGCGAGAAGAGCAGCGCGTGCGAGCATCGCGTTCAATTCCGTGCGATCGTCGCAAACGGGCGGTGACAGGCTGCACACAACACGATCACTTGGTACACGTCCGCTTTGCCATTTGTTGCTTCTTGCTCCGTCCCAGACGGAGCGTCGCCTGCATCGTTTCCGCAGTAACGACACGGCGCGGTTGCTGGTTCCGGGGCGGTCTCGTCGTTCATGACTGAGAGCTTGTACCCGTTGATGCGAGGCGCAACCTTCGCACTCCGCGAAGACCGGCCGCATGCCCCGAGGGATATCCGCAGCGCTGTTTGCGCTTGGTCTGCTGACCTTAGGATGTCAAGAGAAACCGACGCCGGCAAGCCTGTATTCTTCGGCTACCGACATTAAGATTCTCGACAACCGTTTCGTAAGCAGCAACGACGCAGCAGTCGGCACGGTTGGGGGCGCGTCGCAGTCGTATTTGATCATCAAACTCGAATTGACCAACGACATTTCGTCGCAGCTCTTTCCGGTCGCGACGCACTTCATTTTCACCGCCAGTGACGGAAGCCGCTACGCCGGCATCGACAGCGGATCATCGGCACTGATCGGAATCAGCAACGACTACTCGCCGATGAAACGCGGCGACGTTCGTAATTTCGGCGTCGCGTTCAAGATGGCGTTCGAACAAGCCGGCACGATTTCGTACGAATATTAGAGCATTTTTCCGCATCGCGCTGATCGTGGTCATCGCGTTTGCGCAGATCGCACCGCCCGTGCGCGCCGCGCGCCCGCTGCTTGACACGCATAAGCTGGACGGCGTCTTCGCGCTCTATGCGCGCGACGTTTTGGTTCCGTGGAAAGACGTTACGGTCCGGCTCGACACGTATTCCGGGGCGCCCGTCGATTTTGCCGCGTACGAAACCGACCCGGCTGATGTCCTGATCGCCGGAAGCTCGCGCATGCATGCGATCGATACATCGCACGCCCGTGCGGTCGCGCGTTGGAAGTTCACGCCCCCGCAAGGCTATAAATTCGAATCGAACGACGTCAGCGTTCCGCTCGGCAACCGCGAAGGATTCTTCGTGATCGAGGCGCGGCGCGGCGAAGCCTCGCAACAAACCTGGATCAATCTCACGCGCATCGGTCTCGTAACGAAAGAAACACCCGAAGGCTGGATCCTGTACGGATCCGATCTGCGCACCGGGCAACCCCTCTCGGGAATGCGCGTGACGTTGCTCGTCGGCGGAAAGTTCGTCGACGTCAAGACCGGCGCCGACGGAACCGTGCACGGAGTTGCGGGCGCGCGCTTCGCGCTTGCTGAGTGGGGACGCAGCAAAGCATTCATCTCCTTGACGCCGCAGGCGCCGTTGCCGCTCGCGATCGTCGGCGTGCGCGCTGACCGCGGCGTCGTTCGCGCGGGCGAAACACTGCGCGTCGTCGGGTTCGCGCGTAAGCGCGAAGGCGCGACGTTCAAACCGATGCGCGGCGACATCCACGTCAGCGCGCTCGTGAGCGGACGCGCCGTCTCGAGCGCAACGTTCCAGCTGGATCCGAGCGGTGGCTTTTGGGGTGCGCTGCCGATTTCACAAGATACGCCGGCCGGCGAGCTTGCGATCATCGCGACTGCGGGTGGCGGAACGGGCGGTACGGCCGTCCACGTGGACGCGGCCGGCGACTACACATTGAACGTTGTTGCGTTATGCGGCGCGAGTTGCTCCGCTTCGTCTGCGGTTCCGCTTCGCGTCTCGTTGCGCAGCCAGGGAAATCCGGTCGCAGGCCAAGTCGTGCAAGTGCGCGTGGTGCGTACACCGCACGTCATTCCGCCCGGGGAGAGTTCCGACGTTCCGCTCTGGGGTACGACGACGATTCAAAATACGTCGGTTCGCACGGCATCGGATGGAACGGCACTCGTAACGCTGCCGGCGCCGACCGACGGACTCTCGTCGACGTACGGTGTGGTTGCTTCGACGCAAAGTGCGACCGCGACCACGCAGATCGTGGTTCCCAATGCCTCCACCGTCGTCTCGATTACGCCGGACAACCCGCAGCTCGACGTCGGACAAGCCGCGGTCTTCGACGTTCACGGCTTTGATGCAACGGATGGACGCCCCGCAGCCGGCCGGCAAGTCAAAGTCGTGTTGATGAAAGGGCCTAATTCATCGGATGATACGGTAACGCTCGACGCAGTCGGACACGCGCAAGCAACGTTCCGTTCCACGCAGCTCGGCACGAACATCGCAACCGCGCAGTTCGTCGACAACCCCGCAGCCATGGATGCAACGGCGGTTACGATCGCTCCGACCGCGCTCGGCGCGCGCCTCGCCAGCCGCAGCGGCGATATTACGTTGACGCTCGATAAGGAGCGTTACAAACTCGGCGATCACATCGACGTGAGCGCGACCTTGAACGGTGCGTACGGCAGCGCGCTCTTTACCGTCGAAGGTGCGCGCATTGCGGATATGCGTGTGGCAAGTGCCACGGGCGGGCATGCTTCGGCGCGACTGTCGCTCGCGAACGCCGTCGGCTCGGTTCGCATCGGCGTTGCTTTCGTCAAAGACGGCGCCGTTTACACGAGCGACTTTCCCATTGCCATCGACGGACCGGGTTATCCGCGCGTCACGGCGCTCAGTGCCGATCGCGGCAGGTACGCGCCGGGTGCAACCGCTCATATCTTGATTCAAGACGGCGGCGAACAAGGCGCTTCGCTGCTCGCAGTCCGCGTCTCCGACGGCCGACCGAGCGCCGGTGCATCGTTCGACAACGCTCCGGCGATTTTGGCAGCCGGTGGAACGACGACGCAAGATCCCGCCTCGACCGATCCGAGCTGGCATGCGTACGTCGCGCCCGCCGGTTCGAAGGCGCAAGATATTTTCGGCGCCGACAACACGCGCACGGTCGCCGCACCCGATAACAGCCTTGCGATCTCTGCGCCGAATGCAATCGTGTGGCGGGTTGGGCAGAATGACGGCGATGGATTCAACGTCGACCTACCGACGCAACCGGGGCGCTACGTCGTCTCCGTGCTGAAGATATCCGAGGACGGTGACGTCGGCGCCGCGTCGCTCGCCGTAAGCGTGCAATGATTCCGCCGCCCGATACGGCGACGCTCATGCTGCTCGACACATACGGGCTCGTCTATCGCGCGTTCTTTGCGCTGCCGGTGATGACGACCGCAAGCGGCCAGCCCACCAATGCAGCCTACGGCTTCATCATGATGCTGCAGAAAGTGTTGGCTGACGAGCGTCCGACGCACGTCATCGCAGCCTTCGACAAAGGCGTTCCGCGCGCACGTCTGGAGCGCTACGCCGAGTACAAGGCGAACCGCCAGGAGACGCCCGACGACTTGCGCAGCCAATTCGCGCTGGTACGCAAGGTGCTCGCGGCCTACGATATCCCGATCGTCGAGATCGACGGCGAAGAAGCCGACGACATCATCGCGACGCTCGCGAAGATATCCGGAGAAGCGCACCAACGCACGCTGGTCGTAACCGGCGACCTCGATCTCTTGCAACTCGTCGACGATCGCACGACCGTCTTGATGACGCGTCGCGGCATCACCGAGCTCGGACGTTATGACGAAGCCGCGGTGCGTGAACGCTTCGATCTCGAGCCGAGTCAGCTCGCCGACTATCGCGGACTCAAAGGCGATCCGTCCGACAATTTACCGGGTATCCCCGGCGTCGGCGAAAAGACGGCGAGCAAATTGATCAATGCAGCCGGTTCGCTGGATGCGCTAGTCGCAAATCCAGCGCTGGCCGGGACGCCGAAACTCGAAGGGCTGGTGCGCGAGTACGGCGCGCAGGCGCAACTGTGCCGCGACGTCTCGACCGCGCTGCGCGATCTTCCGCTCGAGGTCGATTGGGATCACGCGCACTACAAAGCGCCCGACAACGATACGCTGTACATGCTTTATCGCGAGCTCGAGTTCAAATCGCTGCTGGCTAAACTCGAAGCGCCGAAGAACGCTGCGGCAATCGAGGCTGCGCCGAAAGCACTCGGGCGGGAAGTACACGACCTTCGTCGCCGGATGCGGATCTCGCCGGCGACGCTGCGCGATCTTGCGAAGAGGCCGCGCCTGGCGATCGCGCTCAGCCGGGAATCACCGAGCGCGGGCTCTTGCCGAGCAGCGAGTCGATCGGCATCACGGCGCGAAGAAGGCACCGGGATTTCATTCTTGCGTACGGCGCTCGAATTCGAAGACGTCGGTGCCGCGTTTGCCGAGCTGTGGATGGGCAAAGCGCAGATCGTCGTGCACGATGCGAAAGCGTTGATCGCTGCGACCGGCAGCTGAGGTTCGTCACGTCGTCGACGATACGATGATCGCCGCGCACTTGCTCAATCCGGCACGCGCGTACACGCGTCTGAGCGATGCCGCCGAAGAACATCTCGGCCTCGCGCTTCCGGAGGAAGCCGCGGCTTGGTCGGACGCCGTCTGGCGACTTTCGGAAAAGCTTCGTCACGAGCTCGCGCTGCGCGAACAGATTCCGCTCTACGAAGATCTCGAGCTTCCGCTGGCGACGATTCTCGCGCATATGGAGCGGACCGGCATCAAGCTCGATCCGCGCGAGCTCACCAAGATGTCGAAAGAAATCGATGCGCGCGTCAGCGGAGCTGCAAGATGAAGTTTACGAGCTCGCCGGCGAGACGTTCAATCTCGGCTCGCCGCTGCAGCTGGGGCGCATCCTGTTCGAAAAACTGAATCTCCCGGGCGGAAAGAAAACGAAGACCGGTTGGGCGACCGGAATCGAAGTGCTGCAAGGACTTGGCGCGCGAGTATCCGATTTGCGCGCGCATCCTCGAGTACCGCGAGGTCACGAAGCTCAAGAACACGTACGTCGACGTCCTGCCGTCGCTGGCCGATGCGAACGGGCGCGTGCACACCGAGTTCAATCAAACTTCGACTGCGACCGGTCGACTTTCGTCGACGAATCCGAACTTGCAAAACATCCCTGTGCGCAGCGAGCTCGGGCGCCGCGTTCGCAAAGCATTCGTCGCGCCCGCCGGCCGGTTGCTGCTGGCCGCGGACTACAGTCAAATCGAGCTGCGGCTTGATGGCGCATCTTTCCGGCGATGAGGCGATGCGTGCGGCCTTTGCGGAAGGTCAGGATATTCACGATTTCACCGCACGCCAAATCTTCGCGGTGCCGAAGGGACAAGCCGGCCGATCACAATCAGCGCCGCATCGCCAAATCGGTGAACTTCGGCCTGCTCTACGGCATGTCGGAGTTCGGACTCTCGCAACGTCTCGAGATTCCGAAGGCCGAAGCGCGCGCGATGACCGACGCATACTTCGCACGCTTCCCGAGCGTGCGCGCCTGGATCGACGGCAATCTCGAAGAAGGCCGCGAGCAAGGCTACGTCAGCACGCTGCTCGGGCGCCGGCGCTACATGCCCGATTTGCGCGCGCGCAACTTCGCGCTGCGCGCCGCCGCCGAGCGCGAGGCAACCAATGCGCCGCTCCAAGGCAGCGCCGCCGATCTCATGAAGCTCGCGATGGTTAAGGTCGATGCGGCGCTGCGTAACGCCAAGCTGGATGCGATCATGCTGCTGCAGATTCACGACGAGCTCATCTTCGAGATCGCTGCCGAGGAGCGCGAGAAGGTCGCGCGTCTCGTGAAGAGCGAGATGGAAGTCGGCGATGCAGCTTTCCGTCCCGGTCGAAGCGACGATCAAAATCGGCAGCAGCTGGTACGATATTGCCGCCTACGATCCCGATGAAGTCGCAGCCGAAGGAGAAGAAGTCGCGTGATCGCGTTCTGCTTGCGTTGATGCTCGCGCTGGCGCGCACGATCACGGTCCAGGCGCCGAACGAAAAGCTGACGCTCGAGGTCGCCGATACGGACGCGACGCGAGAATACGGTTTGATGTTCCGCACGCAACTTGCGCCGCACGCCGGGATGATTTTCGTCTTTTCGAGATGACGAGCGACAAGGCTTCTGGATGAAGAACACATTGATTCCGCTCGACATGCTGTTCGTGCGCGCGAACGGCACGATCGATTCGATTGCGGCCGACGTCCCGGCTCGAATCGGCGCAAACGCCGGGCGAAGAGATTCGGCGCGAGGGTTACGGCAAGTACGTGATCGAGCTGGCGGCGGGTGAAGCCAAGCGCGCCGGCCTGCATCCCGGCCTGAAACTGACGATTCCGAAACTGGAGCCACACGATTCCGGAGCTTCCTGAAGCCGAGACGATAGCACGCGGCCTCGCAAGCACGATCGTCGGCAAGACGATCGCCGGTGCGCGCGCGCTGCGTCCTGAGATCGTCATCGCGTCCGCGCCGGCCTGCTTTCGGAAAACAGCTCGCCGGCGATCGCATCGCCAGCGTCGGACGGCGCGGAAAATATCCGATCATCGAGCTTGCGTCGGGACGCAAGCTCGTCGTCTCGCTGCGGATGACCGGACGCTTGATCGTGCAGCAGCAGACCGACGCGCTCTATCCTTATACGAACGTCATCATCGACTTCACCGACGGAACGCGCTTGGCGTTCGCCGACGTACGCCGGTTCGGGCGGATGCGACTCGTTCAAAAGGATGAAGCCCTGGGACGCGGAGCTCGGCGTCGAGCCGCTTTCACAAGAATTTGACATTGCGCGATTTGCCGCAATCCTCAAAGGCCGGCCGACGCCGATCAAGGCCTTTCTGCTCGACCAGCGGCGGATTGCCGGCGTCGGAAACATTTACGCCGTCGAGGCGCTCTGGGAATCGCAGATCAAGCCGACGACGCCGGCCGGCAAACTCTCGCGCGAGCGGATCGCGCGGCTCCACGCGGCGCTCCAAGCCGTTCTTCTGCAAGGCAATCGACATGCGCGGAACCAGCTCGCGCGACTACGTCGACGCCGAAGGGATGGAAGGCGGCTTCCAAAACGTGCTCTCGGTTTACGGTCGTGACGGCGAGCCGTGCCCGCGTTGTAAGAGGCCGCTCGTTCGGACGGTGCTTGCGCAGCGCGGGCACCTGGTGGTGCCGGAATTGTCAGCGCTGAGGGCTGCGGAAACCTTAGGGCGCCTGATGGATTTGACGAGCGGAGCTTATATCGGTTAGGCTCCTGTGGCCACTTATTGTGATCGGCTCTCGACTACTTTGCTCGTCCCGGGCCCCGACGGGGTCCACCTCGTCCGGGACGATGACGGGTCGGGAGATTTCCGGGGCTCACGGCTGACGGTCGTGATATTGATAGGAACAAACAGATCTCTACAACTGAAATCGCTCCGCCGAAACCGGCGGTAACTGAAGAAGACCAACTCGCCCTCGAGCAACGGCTCTACGAAGAGAGCCTGAAAGTCCTCGACGAGGGTCAAGTCCTGACCGGCGTCATCGTCGCCAAGTATCAAGAAGAACTGCTGGTCGACATCGGAGGCAAGTCGGAAGGCACGCTTCCGTTCCGCGAGCTGAGTCTCGCGATCGATCCGAAGACGCTCAAGGTCGGCGACAAGCTCGAAGTGATGATTCATCGCATCGATGATGATGGCGAGCTGCTTCTCTCCGAACGGCGCGCACGCGCGCTCAAGACGTGGGAGAAAGTCATTGAAGCGCACGAGCAAGACGAAGTGATCGAAGCAACGGTCACGCAAGTCGTCAAAGGCGGCGTACTCGTCGATCTCGGCATGCGCGGATTCGTTCCCGCATCGCAGATTCGCCGTCAGCCCGTCGGCAATCTCGACGAGCTGGTCGGAAAGCGCCTGCGCTTGAAGGTGATCGATCTCGATCACAAGCGTCATCGCGTCGTGCTCTCGCAGCGGCTGGTTCTCGAAGAAGAGCTCAACGCGAAGAAGCAAGAGCTGCTCGGAACGCTCGAAGTCGGACAGATTCGCGAAGGCGTCGTCGTCGATTGGCGGAGTTCGGCGCATTCGTCGATCTCGGCGGCGTGGATGGTCTCATTCACAACAGCGAGCTCTCGTACGCGCGCATCAAGCATCCGTCCGAAGTCGTCAAGATCGGCGACGTGGTGCAGGTCGAAGTCATGAAGTTCGACCCCGAAGCGAAGAAAGTGAGCCTGTCGCTCAAGCACGCGTTACCCGATCCGTGGCTGCAACACGCAGATCAACTGGTCGAAGGCAACAAGCTCGTCGCGCAAGTCGTCAAGGTTACGCCGAACTACATCCTCGTCGAAATCGTCCCCGGCGTTCTGGCGATGGTTCCGAAGGGCGAGTTCGATCCGAGCCGCACAGTACAGCCCCGGCCAAGAAGTCGAGGTCACGCTGCTGACGATCAATCAGGCACGCGACGCATCACCGGCTCGATCCAACACGTCGCCGACGTCTCTCCGGAAGAGATCGCGGACTACGCAATCGATGACGGTCGTTCCCTTAGGCACTATCGCGGAGACCGTCGAAGTCGAATAAAGCGAAGGGCGCGATGACTGAAGTCTACGGAACGACCACCGTCAACGCGCCTTACTCGGTCGCACTTGATTCGATTGTGCGGCGCTTGCGCGTCCAAGAAGAATCGCCTCAAATTAAGCGTTCCGCTCGCGAAGCTCGGATTCGGCGCGAATCTGGGCATCGAGCGTGACGTGGACGTTACGTTTGTTCCGCGTGCACGGACACAAAGGCGAACGCCTTCTGCACGACGAGCTGCAATTCGTATGGGAGCCGGTCGGCGGCGGACCATTTCCAACCTTCACGGGTTCGCTGAAGATGCATCCGCTCGGCACTCAAGACGGAGATCGTGCTCAGCGGCGAATACCAACCGCCCTTCGGTGTCGTCGGCGAAGCATTCGATGCCGTGATCGGCAAGCGCATCGCCGAAGCGACGGCCAAGATGCTGCTCGAAACGCTGCAGCAAGAGCTCGAAGCGGACTTTTCCGCGGTCAAAGACACGATCGAGGAAACGCGCCAACACGACCTAATGTTGCGCGTGGGGCTGACCGGCGGGATCGGTTCGGGAAAAAGCGAGGTTGCGCGGATTTTCGCGCAGCTGGGCGCGACGATCATCGACGCCGATCAGCTCGCGCGCGAAGTCGTCGTGCCCGGGACGCCGGGCTTCGATGCGATTGCAGAGCGTTGGCCGCACGTGATTCGCGACGGCGTGCATCGATCGCGCCGCGCTGGCTGCGATCGTTTTTGCGGATGCGGGCGAGCGCGAAGCGCTGAACGCCATCATTCACCCGCGCGTACGCGCGCTTGCCGCCGAGCTCGAAGCAAGAAGCCGGCGACGGCATCGCGGTGCACGTCGTACCGCTGCTTATTCGAGGGCGACTATTGGAAGGAGTGCGATGCGACGGTCGTCGTGATCGCGCCGGTCGAAACGCGAATCGCGCGCGTGCAGGCGCGCGATGGCATGAGCCGCGAGGACGTCGTACGCCGGATGGCTGCGCAAATCGATCCGGACGTTGCGCGCCGAGAGCGACGTACGTTATCGAGAACGCGGGAGCGCGCTCTGATTTGGAAGCGGCATCGCGCGCGGTATGGTCGTCGCTTCAGGATCGGAGATTATCAGACGCCGGGGCAAACCGGTCGATGACGAACTTCCGCTGATTCAAGACCGTCTGCATGATCCCGCGCGCGATGAAGGTGCCTTGCGGCCGGATCCCAAGCGGTATGGAGATCGCGACGCGTCCGGTGTCGTCGCGCAAATACGTGATGCGCGCCTTCGCGTTCGGGCGTTCCGGAAATCGTCGCAATCGCCGGTTTTGCGGCTGCAACTACGGAGTCAATCGTTTGCGGTGCATCGAGCGTGATGGGAACGTCCGTCGAGAGCGTCGTCGTGGTGCTTGCCATCTCGACGTGCATCGTGTATTGCGCCGGCGCTGCGAGCGCGTGACGATCGTCGGTTAGGCCGCTCCAATCGTAGGTCGCGATGTTCGTGCGCCCGACGCGCAAAGATCATCTTGCGATGCACGTCGATCGGATTGTGTCCGGTTCGCGAATCGAAGAGTACTTGTCCGCCCGAATCGAGGATCTGAATTTCGAAGAGATCCGGTGAGGGAAACTCGAGCGTGATCGGCGTGCGCGTCCGATTCGTCACGGTCAAGCGAGATCGTAACCGGGACGAGCGACGCCATGTGCATCGGTGCAACCGAAACGGTCATCGTCAGCGGTTGCGGCGTCGCGGCCGCGAGCGCCATTGCGAAGACAAGCGCGATCATGGTGCTCCGCCTCCGCGCAGCACGCGTCCCGGACGCGATTGCGGTCATCTTGCCGTCACGCATTACGGGCGAGCCGTTCACAAAGACGTGTGCGATTCCTTCGGCGGCGACGTAGGGCTGCTCGTACGTCGCGCGATCGCCGATCTTGCGCGGCATCGAAGACGACTAGGTCGGCATATGCGTCTGTCGCGATCGGTGCCGCGCCCGCGCAAATTGAAGAGCGATGCCGGCAACGAGGTCATGCGGCGCACGGCTTCTTCGTTCGTGAGAACGTTTCGCGCGCGCACGAATCGGCGGAAGACGCGTGGGAAACAGCCGAATGCGCGCGGATGCGGAACGCCGTGCCGCGTGACGCCGGCGAATCCCCGCGTCGACGCGTCGCTTGCGACGGCGCAAAACGATGCTGAGAGGACGGTTGCCACATCGTCTTCATCCATAGCAAAGAACGCAGCTTGCGCCTCCAGACGTTCCTCGAGCAGCAAGATCGAGCGCGGCGCGGGCGGGTTTGACGCCGCGCAATGTACGCGATCTCATCGATCCGCTTTCCGGCCAGCTCTTCGTTTCGCGGCGTGCGTACGTCGGTGATCAAGATGTCGTTCCACTCTTGCGCCGTAAATCGCATCTCTAGCGCGAGAAGAACGGCCGATTGCGGTCTTCGGATCGCGCAAACGTTCGAGCGTCGCCTCCGGTCCGCCGTCGCGAATGTCATCGGGCAAGATCGTATCGAGATCGGTCCACATCGCGACGTACGGATAGACGTCGCACGCGACGGCTGCGTCCGGCCGTAGCGAACGCGATCGACGATCTCGAGCGAACGATGCACCTTGCCCCAATTGCGGCGCCACGCGGCTTTATGATGCGAGAGCTGCACCATCACGTCGGCGCGCTCACCGACGTTCAGCGCTTCTTCGACGGCTTCGATCAGCTTGATCGCCTTCATCACGAATGTGCGATGCATAGAGCGGCGCACCGGATTCGCGCGCCGCGATTGCGCAGCTCGCGAGCTCATCCAAATCCGCATAACGTCCGGGTTCGTAGATCAATCCGCTCGAGACACCGAGCGCTCCTTCTTCGATCGCTTCACGCACGAGACGCGATTGCGAACGAAATTCGTCGCGTTCCAGACGGCGGTCTGCAGGGCCGGCGATGCACGCGCGCGTCGTGCCCAGTCCGACAAGCGATGCAACATTGAGCGCGACGCCCGCACGTTCGACTTCCCGAAAGAACCCATCGAATGAGGACCATTGGACCTCAATTTCGATCCGTTTGGCCTCAGCGGACTTGCGTTCGCATGCATAACCGTGCAGCGGTGCAATCGATGAACCGCAATTGCCGCCGATTTCCGTCGTCACGCCTTGCGTTATTTTGCCTGCGGCTGCTCCGTCGATGAGCCAATTCTCATCAGAATGCGAATGAATGTCGATGAATCCCGGCGCAAGCGCGAGACCTTTACACGGAATGCGTTCGATTGCGTCTCTCTGGGAAAGTTCTCCGATGAGAACGATGCGATCGCCGAATGTTGCGACATCTGCGACGTACGGTGATTTCCCAGAACCGTCGTAGATGCTTGCTCGCTCAAATATGTAGCTGAGCATCGGCGTTTAGTCGCTTGCTGCGGGGGGAACGAACCACGGAGTCGCTCGATGCGGGCCGGGGGAGCTCAATGGCAACCGACAAGGACAAAGACGTAAACGAACGCGCCAAACGTGAAGACGAAAACGACGGCGGCGAAATGTCGGTGCGTGAAGCTGGCAAAAAAGGCGGCGACACCGTTCGCGATCGTTATGGCTCAGGCTTTTACGAAAAGATCGGCCGCAAGGGCGGTCAAGTAACGCGCGAGCGGCACGGTGCAGAGTTCTACGAAGCGATCGGCCAAAAAGGCGGCAAGGTCGTCAAGAACAAGTACGGCTCTGACTTCTACGAAGAGATCGGCCACAAGGGCGGTCAGAAAGTCAAGAAGCTGATCGCGGAAGCGAAAAAGACGATCGAAAACAACCGCGGACAGAAACCAAGCGCTAACGGCACGCGCCGAGACGAACGAGCCGGCGCGCTTCCTCGAACGTGTCGCGATCGTTGGCACTGCCAACCGCGACGAGGTTGAACACGACGCGTCCGTTCGACCACAGCGCGCCTTGGTGTCCGGCCGCGCCGCCGTCGATGTCGTACGACGTGATCTGACAGTTGTCGATCGTTGCGACGTTGCGCGGTCCGGGCATTCCGCTACCCGGCCATTGCTTGAGCACATACGCTTGGCGCTTTGATACGTACTCGAACCCGATGCCGCGATTTTGGCGCGTGTCGTCGCCGCCGTTGTAGGCCGGAAGCACGGCGGTCTCGACGATTTCACGTGCCGGGATGAACGCGCGGAACTCTACGCCGCCCAGCGCGCTGCGGAGCGGCATCACCTCGCCGCGATGCGAGAGATACGTATCGCTCGTCGGCGTCGCGTCGGGTGAGGCGCCGCCGCCACCCTTTCCGCCACACGCCGACACCAAGAGAACGAGAATGAAGCACGCGATCAAGGAGTTGCGCATGCTTTTCACGGTTGGGCGGCCCCCTGAATCTTCCCTATGGTATATTGCCCTTTGCTGAGGTCAACGACGATGTCGGTCACCGTCAGGCGCTTACTTGCCGCTGCCGACCGTCGCGTTCCCGGGGATGCGCAGCGTTTGATTGCCGTCCGTCCAGACTGCGTAGTCCGTCTCGAACGTCCGGGTCTTCCCATGGTCGTTGATGTCGAAGTGGACGAGTCCGTTCACCGTAAAATCGTGGGTTAAGGAGTTGTACATCGCGCGCTCTGCGTGCATGCGTATAAACGGCTTACCGCCCTTCAAATAGACGCCGTCATGGATGCCGTCGATCTCTTGCGTGACGCCGTCTTGCAGCGTCGTTGCGCTATCGTACGTGAACTGCCAGGATGCAAATTGCGCGCGGCGACCCTGTGCTTCCCCGGTTTTCATCGTTTGCGTTTGCATCGGCGGCGGCAGCTCTTCTTCGCCGGCGCGCCACAACGCGAAGCCGAGACCAAGCAGCAAACCGATCGTTGCGATTAGTGCGAGTCGCTTTGCCATCGCCAACCAATGATGAGTGCCACTACGTAAAAAGCGAAGAGCGCATAGGCAACGTTCCAGGGTCCGATCGTACCGAACAGCGTCGGAGCGGGCGGCCCGACGAAACCGTTTATCACCACTTGCTCGTCGAGGTCCGAGCGCTGCGTCCAACGTCCGTCGGGCGCAATGATCCCCGAGATGCCGGTGGCTGCGGCCCGCAGCACCCAGCGGCCGCTTTCAATCGCGCGTATTTGCGCGATTTGCGCGTGTTGATACGGCCCGGCGCTCTTGCCAAACCACCCGTCGTCGGTCGCGATCGCAAGCACGCTCGCGCCGCGCGCAATTTGATCGTGCACGACGTCGGAAAACGCGGATTCCCAACAGATCAGGGGCGCAACTTCAAGTGGGCCAACCGGAATGACGGACGGATCGCGGCCCGGGACTTCTCGTCCAAGTTGATCGAGATACGGGAACCATTTGAGCAGCGAGCTGCCGAACGGAATCCATTCCGCGTACGGCACCAGCTGGCGTTTGCGGTAGATCTCGCCGAGCGTGCCGTTCGGCCCGAAAAAGTAGAGCGCATTGTGCAGGCCGTTTTGCGATACTTCGAGCGATCCGACGGCGATCGTCGTATTCAGGCTTTGTGCGAGCATCCCGAAACGTTCCCGGACCCGCTGCGCCGGCGAAACGTCTTTGGGTGGAATCGCGTCATCGTCTCCGATCGCAGCGGTGATGACTGTTTCGGGCCACAACACGAAGACGGGTGTGTGCGCCCTGCGTCGCTCGAGTCAATTCGACGTAACGAGCAAAGGCGAGAAAGAACGACTGCGGATCCCATTTTGTTTGCTGCTTGATGTTGCCCTGAATTGCCGAGACGGGAATCGTTGCGGGTGCGGCGTGACGTGCCGGCCAGAATGCGTATGCAGCGCCCGTCAGGAGCGCGATTCCGAGTAGTCCGCCGATTGTTTGCGCGATGCGCGCACGATCGATGACATATGAAGCGAGCACGGCCCCGATCGCGCCCACGATGAACGTGATGAAGATCGACCCGCCGTATGCAGCCAGCGGCGCAAAGACGCTCGATGCTTGCGAGTAACCGATCTGCGCGAACGGCACGCCGAGCATCCCGACCGAACGCAGCCACTCGCAGATCGCGAACGCGGCAGCGCCGGCAAACGCTCCCAGAAGCCCAGGAGCGCGCGCGAACGCAATCGACGCGGCAGCTCCCGCGAAGGCGAACGCGAACGCGTCACCGATCGCGGGGCCCAGAACCGTCACGAAGCCGTAGGGGCCGACCAGGCTCGCCGCCGTTTCGCCAAACCACGAGTACATGATCGTGAAAAATAAAGAGCCGCTGAGAAGTCCGATCCAAAACGCGGTGCGAGCGGGAGTCATGAACCATGACCAAAAAAGCCCGGCCATTGCAAGCGGCGCGATCCAAGCCCAGTCCAGCTTTGGGAATGCTGCCGTCAACGCAACTGCGGACGCGACCGCGATCAAGATTGCAACGGTGCGCGTTGAGGTCAGAATGTTACGCTCGATCGGTTTAGCTCTCTCTCTCGTCGCGATCATGCTTGCTGCGTGTGGGCGCCAAGTGACGTTCCCTCCACCGGGGACCGTCGCCGGGCTTCCGGCCGGCAACATGCTGATCCGCTATACCGTTGCGGGCACCTTCGACTTCACGGACTACACCTACGCCATCGTATTCAACACGAGCGGCAATGGCGGTACTCCGTACGCAAATACGCAATTTAACGGCGGCTTCCTGAACTACTCGTTTGCGTGGTTCGTGGGCGGAAAATTCGGGACCGTCCAGAGTCCGCCGGTTTTGCTGCAATATTATCTGACCCCCGGCAGCACGACCAACGTTGGAACGCAGCAAATCGTCGTCCCGCTGAATCTGGCGACGCTTACTCTGAACAGCAACGGACAGAATAGCCAATTCACCTTGCTGTTCTCGCGCTCGCTGCTTCGATCGCCCGCCGATCGGCTCGCCTACGCCCTCGCCGGTGCCGACTGCAACGGCGTTGCCCTCGGGCGTAACGCCGTCGCCGAGCCCGACGCCGCTGCCTTCCGGCGTGACGCCGACGCCTTCACCGGTCGCGACCAGCTCGTGCAGCGTGCAGTACACCTATATCTGCGACATCTGGTACGTGAACTTTTTTGTCCTCGACCAAAGCGGGGTACCATTGGACGCACTCGGACTCAACGGACGCAACGACACGAGCTTCTCGCTGGCGCTGCCGACAAACACGATGTTCGATTACATCAATCAGCTGACCGTACCGGCCGGCGCGATGCCCAACGGTAACCCAAATGCAAGCATCGCCGGCGGAGAGATCAAGAACGCTGCCATGAGCAATCAGCAAACTATCGAGTGCGCGAATGCTACGTGCAATTGCATGGTTACGGAAGTAATCGACACCGAAGCGTTTTGCAGCGACTACTGCAAGGACGCCGATGAATCCGAAGAGATGGAGTTCTGCGAGTGCGGCCACCCGCCGTGTGACGATCGCTAGAACGAGCCGGTAAGGTTGCCCGGGACGATCGAGCCGACTTGACCTAATCCGAAGTTGACGCCGTACGAGGGGAATGCCAGCAAGTCGAACCCGACGGAGACGAGCTTGAGATCCTGATTGTACGAAACGCGTACGTCGTAACAATCGCCGATGATACGCCGCAGATAGACGACTTTATCCGTGATCTGGCCCTTTGCTTTCCAATTCTGCGTCGCCGCAAATTGCAAATCGGTCTTGTACCCGAACGGCGTGATGAACTGATATTGCGTCGTTTGGAAACCTTGACCGGGTCCGGGTGCCCACGAGCCGTTGACCGTGAAATACGAGCGCAGCGACGGGCGCATGGTAAACGAGTACGCAATCGGTTGGGCCTGACGATTGAAGCCCGTTCCGCTAGAAAGACGCAGCACCCAATCGTCTTGATTGTAGAATTGCAAGACGTCTTGCGCGCCGTGCGATCCGCCCGAAAGCAAATCGAAGGTCTGGAACGGTTCGCTCTCCGGGCCGTTCGAGTTCGTCTCGGTGTAGGTGATCGCGTTGAGGACGTGATTGCCGAACGGCGTCGTAAACGAGGCTTGCTGGTCGATTTCGGCTTTCATGTCGCCGGTCGCAAACGCGTATTGCTGCACGCGCATCGTCGCCGAGAAATCGCTGCCCCAGAAGTGCGCAAGCGCGGGACCGAAATTGAGCGAGAGGTCGCCGGCCGCCGTCGAGAACGGCGTTTGCGGCTCGGTGTATTCGCCCGCGACGAACTGCGCCGTTATCGGTATCGCCTTGTCGTTAGGGAAAGATCGCGCGCGGCTGGATCGAGAACTCCGGCTCGATATCCTTTCCGCTGGGCTGGAGCGACAACGTCTTGTTGAAGTTCATGCTGTACAGCGCCCACGGCGTCGTGTAATTCAGCAGCGATTGAATCGTCGTCGAATCGACGTTGCTCGATTGTCCGGCCAGCGAGTTGAAGTTGCGAGTCCAGCCGATGTTCAGCGCTTCCGTGATGTTCTGGCGGAAATTGATCGTCTCGGTGTAGCCGAGGTTGTCGGAGCCTTGCTCCGAGCCTTGCTGGTAGCGCTGGAACGTAAAATCGTCGCTCGTGCGCGCGCCGGTGTACGCGATGCTGCCGCCGATCGTCTCCGAAGGGGGTTGTCCCGTAACGAGCGGACCGTAATTGCTGATGTACTGCACCTGAAATTGCGCTTTGAGCTTTGAGCTCAGATTCTCTTGATCGTTCAGGTTGAAGTTGTTGGCGCCGCCGCTCGGTTTGGGCGGCGAACGGTAGAAGTCGATCGTCGTTTGTCGCCGGTGATTGCGCGTACCGATGACGAAATTCGCACCGAAACCAATGCCGAGCTTCGTGAAATACTCGATCCGGTAATAGCCGTAGAATTGTTGACTATTACCGAAACCGATCCGTGTCTTGACCCAGAAGCCTTCGGCTTGATCGTAACCGAAGAGCGGTAAGAACGACGTGCGCGGCGGCCCTCGATCGTGCACGAGACTGATGACGAGCACCGGAAGATAGAAGATCGCAAGCGGTCCGAGATAGACGGTGACTTTGCGCGCGATGATCTTGTCGTTGGGCCGCACTTCGAAGGTCTTGGATTCCATGTGGTAGCCGGCGTGCGGATTATCGCACGTCGTCCAGCTGGCATTCTTGCCGACTGTGTGTCCGTCGCTCAGTCGTCACCATCTCGCGCGGCGGAGAAATGCAGCTTGCCTTTCTCGACGCCTTCGGTCGTATCGCCGGTGCCGTGGAACAAGGTTGCGCGCTGCGTGAACTTGTCGAAGCGAATGAGGTCGGCGGAGAGCACCGTATCGCCGGAATAGTTGCGCAGATACGGGTGTCCGGTGAAATCGAGATAGCGTGAGCCGTCGTAGTGCGCGTGCTCTGCGACGATTACGCCTTGATCGTAGAAGAGGTTGACGTTGCCGTCGAAATCTTGCGGCTTCGACTCATCGCTCGAACCGGAATAACGATCTGAAAGCAAGCAGTATTTGACCGGGCTGCAACGGCGCGATCGTCGGTGACGGTCCGGGCGAGGGCACTCCACTCGGGAACGGCGTCGGCGAATTGCTTACCGGCGCGACGGTCGGGACGCCGCCGCGTCGGACGCACGATGGGAACCGGTCCCGGCGACCCGGTTGCCGATCGCTGACGGCGGCGGAACGCGGCGGTGGCGCCGGCGCTGCCGTTGTCGGCGGCGTGGTTGGCGGCGGAATGACGCCGGGCCCGATCGGCGGCTGCTGACTGAACGGCGTCGGCGATACGCCCGGGATCGGCGTCCCATTTCCCGTGGCCGGTCGGTGCCGGAGCAGGCGAGGCGCTTTCTTCGACTTGGGCGACCTGTTTGTTGAGATACATGCTGCGCCGGCCGGCTTGTTTCAGCAGCGACTTGATATCCGGAAGACGATCTCTTGACGATCGGAATCGCTCGAGCACGAATGATCGATGAATCGCGAGCGCTTGTAAGGCCTCAGGCGTTTGATAAGCGTTTTCGGCCTACGGCTGGAAGCGCGTAGACCGCGAACACCGCGATCGCCAAGCAACAAGCTAACCACCCGCGCACGTCGACCGCCGACCGCTTTAGCGTTCGACTTTGCGCAAGAGCACGGCGCCCGCGACTCCGACGATGATATTCGGCGTCCACGATGCGAGCGTTGCGTCGACGACGCCATTTCGCCCGAGTGCCGCCATCGCCGATGCCGCCAGGTAATAGACGAACATCACCGTCAGCGAGAGGGCCATGCCGAGCTCGCGTCCGCGGCGGCCGAAGACGACGGCCAGCGGCAGCGAGACGAGAATTGCGATGAAACAGCCGAACGGCAGCGCGCGCCGCGACGCCAGGATCAACTGCAAATTGTCGATCGCTTGTCCGCCGGTGCCGGTTTGCTTGAAGCGCTTTGATTTGCGAAGACAGCGTCTTCGAATCGAGCGAGGTCGGATCGCCGCCGGATTGATTGAAGAACTCGTCGGCGTTGATGTCGAGCGGTAAACCGACGGTGATTTCCTCGCTGCGATTCTCAACGTCGACGAAGCCGCTCGGTTTGAAGCGAATGATCGTCGGACTTTGCAAATGCAGCTTGCCGTCTTTGATGTACGCCTGCTTTGCGGTCATGACCGAATCGAACGGCGAGCTGGTTCCGCGATCGAAGATCATCACGTCCGACATTTCGTGCGTGATCGAATCGACGGTGTTCACGAAGAAGACGCGTCCCGTCGTCGGATCTTTGCGGAAGATCTGCGGCTCGATCGGTAGCGCAGACGTGTGATAGATGATCTGATAGAACGTCCGCGTCGAGAGCTGCGTGGCTTTGGGCGCAAGCTCTTCGTTGATGAACCACGACAGCAAGAATGCGCCGAGACCGAACAGCAGCGGGACGCGCGCAATGCGCCAGAACGAGATGCCGGACGTGCGCAGTGCGGTGATCTCGTTGTCGGCGACCAGGCGTCCGAACGCGAGCATCGTTCCGAAAAGACATCCGAAGATAAACGCCAGCGGCGCAGCTTGCGGAACGCGCAGAATCAAGAAGCGCAGGACCAACAGATCATCGACGCATGCTGGTTGATCACGTAGTCTGCAGCCAGAAAGAAAATGTTCAAGAACTGGAACAGCAGATACGCGCCCAGGCCGATCACGAACGGCGGCGCCATTTCGCGGAAGATATAGCTGTCGAGAATCGGCAGCGTCAATTTTCGCCGTGGCGAAGCGGTGAACGAGGCGCTCACGACGCCCGGGAATGAAGCCATAGAATGCGGGAAGCCCTTAGAGGCTTTGGAGTTCCGCGCTCACCCGCGCGACGTATGACCGCGTCTCGGCGAACGGCGGAATTCCGTGATAGTACGCAACTGCGGCCGGCCCGGCATTATACGCTGCAAGCGCGAGTTGAATGTCGTTATGATATTTCGCCAAAAGGTCGTGAAGATAATGTGTGCCGCCGTCGACGTTGGCCGCGGGGTCGTACGGATCGCAGACGCCGTAGCGCGCCTGCGTCGCGGGCATGAGCTGCATGAGGCCTTGCGCGCCCGCTCGGCTGATCGCGTACGGATTGCCCTTCGATTCTGTGTCGACGACTGCGCGCACGAGCCCGAGCGGAACGCTGTTTGTTCGCGCGTACGTTTTCTCGAGCGTCGCCAATTTCTGAGGATTCATCGAGTACGAAGAAAACGGCAAACTGCCCGAACCGGAGCAGGCTGACAAAAGAAGAGCGATCGTGATCGGGGCCAGCCGCGTAAGCGACAAGCGATTCCACGACCGGGCTCGCCTTCGACTCTGCGCGGCGTAGCGGCCTGCTGCGCACGATGAGCGGTGGCTTAAGCTCTCCGGGGAGGGCTGCCGCGCCGCTGCGCATCGCCGCCTTCCTTAAATCCATCCAGCTCGCGAAGCAATTCGGCTTTGAGGTCATCGGGGATATCGAGATCCTCCAGCGCGACCTCGTTTTCCGAGTGCTGAAGTTTCTCGATTTCGTCCTGCTTCGGTTCGTTCTCAGGATGGTCCATCGGCCTCTGTCTTAGCTTTCGACGGTCGGCTGCCTACCGCCATTTGGCTCGAACATTTGTTCGTCCGAGTCAGTTAGTGTACCCCGCGGTCAAGACGTTCCTGCGAGATATCGAGCACGTGTTGCAGCCGGCGCAAAACGGTATTGTCGATGCTACCCTGCTCGCGCATTTCGAGCAATGCTCGCCGCTCGGCTGCAAGCAAGCGGTGCTCGGCGTCGAGGATGCTGTCTTCGTCCCTCCCGTAGCCATCGACGTCCCGGCGCCGGTGTTCGTAACGCCGCCGCAGCCGCGCGACCGCTTCCTTATCGAGAGTGCCTTCAGCTTCGATCTTGACGAGCTCTTCGAGCGCGGCTTCCGACATGCGGAGCAATCCGTCGCGTACTTCGTCCTCGTCTTCGCTCGCATCTTCCGGAACGGAGAGCACTTTCACTATCCACGGTAGCGTCAGACCGCCGAGGACGAGCGTCACCAAAATCACGCTGAAGGTGAGAAAGATGACGAGATGACGGTGCGGGAGCGGAGCGCCGCCCGTGAGTGAAACGGGAATTGCGAGTGCCGCTGCAAGCGAAACGGCGCCGCGTAATCCCGACCAGCTTGCGATGACGGCGTGACGCCAATCGCCGCGCGAATGTTCGGACGATGCGCCGATGAACGGGATGTATTCGACGCCGAGAATCCACGCAAACCGTAGTCCAACGACGGTTACGTTGATGATGAGCGCGTACCACGCGACGGTGAGCCACGAATATTCGAGAAATACGTTGTGCGCGAGCTCGTGCAGCTGCATGCCGACCATCAAAAATAGCACGGCGTTGATAAGGAAAACGACCGTATTCCAATAGCCCTGACCTTGAATTCGCGTCGCGGGCGTTATGACGTGCGGCGAAAAGCGATTGACGTACATACCGCCGTACACGACCGCAAGTACGCCCGAAAGCGAGAAGCGGTTTGCGACTAGATAGGTGAGATACCCGGTCTCGAACGAGATGATTCCCTGAAGCTGCGTATCCTTGATGCGCCGCCAGCCTTCGACCGCGAGCCGGCCCGACGATCAGTCCGACGGCGATTCCACCTACGGCCGCGATGACGAAATGTACCACCGCATTTCCGAGGATGAAGCTGCCCGTTACGACGGCGACGATCGAAAAGTTGTACAAGATCAGGGCTGATGCGTCGTTGAGAAGGCTTTCACCAACGACAATTGCGATCAGGTGACGCGGCATACGCATGCCGTTCGAGCACGGGCGCGGCCGCCAGCTCGTCGGTCGGTGCGATGATTGCGCCGAGCACGAACGCCATCGCCCACGACAAGCCCGTGATCGTCGCGTGCGCGACGGCGGCGACGACGATCGCCGTTGCGATCACGAGGCCAAAAGCCAGCACCCAAATCTGCGACCAGTTCTTCCGGATTACGTCGGTCGGCGCGTTGATCGCTTCCCAATACAACAGCGGCGGCAGAAAGATCACGAGCACCAGATTCGGATCGAGCTCGAGATGCGGGAAGGCCGGAATAAATCCGAGGACGAGACCGCCCAGCACGAGCACGATTGGATACGGGATGTTCGCACGGCGCGCGAGCGCGATCAGCGGTATCGCAGCGCCGAGCAAGCCGACGAGTATCCAAAGATCGTTTTGTTCCAGGGTCACGCACCTCGCTCGAACGCTTACCTACCCAAGCATCGCAGGTACGAACCCGGAAAGTCTAGGGTTCGGTCGAGCTCCTGGTCGGAACGGTCAGGCCGCCGAGCGAATCGGCGCGACGGACTCGCCCGACCACGACGCGCAACAGCTTCAGCGCAAAATCCGGCGACTCGCGAACGAGCTTGAGGAATTGTTTGCTGTCGATGCGCAGCAGACTGCCCTTGGTACGTGCAATCGCTGTACCCGCGCGCGGACGTTCATCCACGAGCGCCATCTCGCCAAAAAATTGTCCGGGACTCACGACGTCGACGACGCGATCACCAATACGAATCTCGACTTGTCCGTCCAGTACGATGTACATGTGCGTACCAATCGAGCCGTGCAGAAAAACCGTTTCATCCTTGGCTATCGAGACGACATCGCCACCCGCGTGACGTAACATCTCGCCATTTGTCATGCTCGCATCTTAGCAGCTTCTTGAGGGTGCATAAGTGCGGGGGATTACACTTCCTGGTTTATTTCGACGAACTGACCGTCTGGTAGGCGATTCTCAGGAACGTTCTCCGTACTTCAGTGCAGAGCCCGTATTGAAGAGTACGATCGGACCGTCGAATGATTCGCCGCGCGCGAGCAACGCGCGCAAACCGCTTAGCGTTGCGCCGCCTTCTTCGGTTGCGTCGATTCCTTCGCGTGCGTGCAGCACGCGCATGTCCTCGTATCATCTGTGGCTCGCTAACGGCAACTGCTCCGCCGTTGGATTCGCGCAGTGCGCGCAACACGAGCCGGTCGCCAATCAGATATGGAACGCGTAAGCCATGAATGGTAGTCGTGCACGCAGTCGGCTGCGCAGTTTCGGCTCCGGACGCGAATGCGTTGACGATCGTTGGACACAGATCGGATTGCACGCTAAAGAGACGCGGGCGCTCGCTGCCGATCCAGCCCAGACGTTCCATCTCTTCGAACGCTTTCCACATCCCGACGATGCCCGTGCCGCCGCCGGTCGGATAAATGAGTGCCGAAGGGACGACGCCGAGCTGCTCGACGATCTCGTACGCCATCGTTTTCTTGCCCTCGACGCGATACGGTTCGCGCAGCGTTGCGACGTTGAACGCTCCGGTTTCGCGTGCATATGCCGCCGCGAGTTTGCCCGCATCGGTTATCAGTCCATCGACCTTCGTAACGTGCGCGCCGTAGCGTTCCGTTTGTTCTACGATCATGCGCGGAGTGTCGGCGGGCAAGAAGACATGAACGGGCAAACCGGCTTTTGCGCCATAAGCCGCAAGCGCGCTTCCCGCGTTGCCGGCGCTCGGCGCGACGAGAGCCGTCGCGCCCAGGCGCTTTGCAACGGTAACTGCGACCGACATGCCGCGTGCTTTGAATGAGCCGGTTGGATTCTGCGATTCGTCTTTGACGTAGAGCGGCGCATCGAGCTTCAGCGAGGCCATCAGGTTCTGCGCGAGCAGCAAGGGCGTGAGGCCCTCGCCGAGCGTAATTGGATCCTCGCCTACATCAATCGGTAAGACGCCGCGAAAGCGCCACATCGAGCGTTCGTTCTCATCGATGTCGAGATACAGATCGTCGTACCGAACGAGCAGCGGCGCATCGTCGTGCGGACACGTGCCGTGCAGTTCCTCGGCATCGAGCGTGTGCTCGGGAACGAGCGAACACTCGAGGTGTCGCAGCACTACTTCACGCGCGGAAGGGTCGTGTCGGCGTCGGCGAGTCCGTACGCGACGACCGCCATCACCGCCGAGCTTTCAGCCAGCTCGCGCGGCACGATCTTATCGAGCGTATCGGCGGGCGTGTGATGGTAGTCGAAGTAGTTACGATTGTCTTGCATGAGACCGAGCGTCGGAACACCCAGGTCGGCGAGCGGCCCGATGTCGGTTTCAGGCGAGTCATCGACGCGCCGAATCGCGGTCGCACCAATCGATGCAAGGACGCTCATGAGCGGCCGTAGTGCGCGTTCACCGGCGGGGGAGGTATTGATCACGATTCCGAGCGGGTGCGATGCGCCCGTGTCGGCCTCGATCGCTGCGACTTGATTCTGCGGTTTGGCTTTCTCCGAATCGGCATAGCCGAGGCCACCGCGCGTGCCGTTTTCTTCGTTCATGAACGCGACGATGCGAATCGTCCGCCGTGGATGCATCTGGAGATGTGACAGGAGCTGCGCGGTTTCCATCGCGATTGCGACGCCGGCACCGTCGTCGGTTGCGCCGTCGCCCAAATCCCATGAGTCGAGATGGCCGCCGATCGTTACGACCTGTTCGGGATGTTCGCGCCCTGGAATTTCCGCAATGACGTTGTCGCTCGGCGCATCGGGAAGCGTGCGTGGTGTGAGGATCAGACGCATGCGCACGACGCCGCGCTGACTGAGACGCGCAATCTTGTCGGCGTCTTCGGCGACGAGCGCTCCGGCCGGAATCGGTTTAGCCGTACGGAAATTCGTTTGGCCCGCGTGCGGTATGCGAAACTCCGCGCCACCGACACTTCGAATAACGGCCGCAACGGCGCCGAGCTTCGATGCGGCATCGGGTCCGCGGCCACGATAAACGACGGCGTTTCCATACGCTTGTCCGGCAAGGCCGTCTTTGGCCATGCGATCGTCGAACTTCTCATCAAAGAGCACGATCTTACCGGCAACGCCGGCTTGACCGAGACGTTCGAGCGTCGCAAAATCCGGAACGACGACGACCGGGGCTTCAATTCCCGTTTGCGGCGTCGCGGGTGAACCGCCAAGCGCGGTGACGACAATCTTTTGCGTAAGGCCCTGTGGTTGACCCGGCCAGCCGGTGAGCACGGCAATCTCTGCACCGCGAACCCAATGCGGCACCATGATCGGCTGCAGACGTGTCGTCACGCCCAGCGCTTGGAATTGTTTCTCGCACGTACGTCACTGCGGCGGCCGCACCCGGCGAGCCGGAGAGCCGCGGCCCAATTGTGTCCGCGAGGTCGGCGACGCGACGATATGCGTAATCATCGTCGAGTGCGGCGTCACGAATCTTTGCACACGCAGCCAGCGTGGCGGTTGAGAACATCGAGGGGGCGGGTCGACGGCGCTTGCGCGACGGCGGGCGGACCGAATGCCGCGACGACGAGGACCAGCATTGCGATTGAAGCGAGACGTACGTGCATCGTTCAGCGTTCCGTCGGGCGCACGGCGAATTCCTGGACCGCGTGCATCGAATCGACTTTGCGCAGCGCTGGAAATAACCTCATCCAAAGCGCGGCGACGAGGATCGTTGCGACGCCGCCGAAGACGACCGATGGAATCGTACCGAGAAGCGTAGCTGCAAGGCCGGATTCGAACGCTCCCAGATCGTTCGACGCGCTGACGAAAACCATGTAAACGGCGTTGACGCGTCCGCGCATGGAATCCGGCGTCGCGAGTTGGGTGAGCGAGGCGCGAATGTACATGCTGATCTCGTCTGATGCGCCCGCGGCGATCAGCGCGAGGAGCGAGAGCACGAAATTGTGCGAGAGTCCAAAGACGATAATGGATGCGCCAAACATTGCAACGGTCGCAAACAACCATGAGCCGGCGCGACGTTGCAAGCCGTTGCGTGCAAGAAACAGCGCGGTAATGATCCCACCGGCTGCCGACGCGCTGCGAAGTATCCCAAGTCCGATCGGACCGACCTTGAGAATATCGCGCGCATAAATCGGCAAGAGCGCCGTCGCGCCGCCGAATAGCACCGCGAAGAGATCGAGTGAAACCGCGCCGAGCATTACCGGGCGGTTCTGCACGAAGCGCAAGCCTTCGCGGACTCGCTCGATCCGACCGGCGAGCGATGCGGCATCTTCAGGCTCGAGCTTGCGCACACGAAGCGAACATCACGCCTGCTGCCGCAGTGATTGAGGCGACCGCACATATAACGTAGGGCAAGCGCGGCGATGCGGCATAGGCGATGCCGCCGACCGCGGGACCGGCGATGACGGCGAGGCCCATCAACGACGAGTTCAGCGCGATCGATTTTGGCAGAGCTTCGCGCGGGACGAGAAACGGCAGCATCGATTGGATGGCCGGCGCGAACAAGGCGCTTGACGACGCCGAAAAGGGCCAGGGTGGCAAGAATGGCCAAGCTGCGTAAACGCCGGCGAGGGTCAGCCAGAGGAAGATCGCGGCACAAAGCGCGTCCAGGAGCATGCTGGCAGCGACGACGCGTTTGGGTCCAAGCTGGTCGCACAGCTCACCGGCCGGCAGCGTGAGGATGAAAATAGGGACGAATTGGACCAGACCGGCGAGCCCCAGAGCAAGCGGCGAGTGGGTGATGGCGTAGAGCTGCCAGCCCACCGCGACGCGACATCACCAGGGAGGACAGCTCCGAGAGGACCCGGGCGCTGAGGAAGAGCGGAGTCCGGCGCGGTAGGCAGCTAAAACCCCCTTTCCGGGAGGCCGATGAGAAAGATACGGGCCGGAGGGCAATCCTACGTTTCTTTCACGTTCGTCTCAAGAAGCAAGTGCGCTGAAATGTTGCGGAAATCTCGCAGCTGACCGGCGCCCCGAAAATCCACAAGCGCTACGTCTCGAACTGAACGCCGAGATCGTTGTTCATCTCACGATCATGGCCGTCAGGTCAAGATGCATCTCGTCGACTTGTCCGAAAACCGGGCGCGTTTCCGAACGGGCGTCGTTCTGCCTCCGCAAGCCGGCCTTACCTTTAAATGGATGGGACCCTCGCGCGACACGCTCGTCGTGCACGGCCACGTTTCCGAAACCCGCATGATCGACAAGCGCACCGCTGAGTACGACATCGACTTCACGATGACGGACGGCGTTCGCGATCGCCTTGGGTTCGAGCTCCACGAAGTTCATCGTCGCCGCCGCGACAAAGTGATGAACGCGACGGCCGAGATGATGGGCGACTTTGCCTTCGAGCGCGTCGCCGACCGCAAGCGCTACCGCACCGTCGTGCAATTTCCGGTCACCGTGCAAGTCAAGAAGAACGCGCAGACGTGGATTCCGTTGCGCGGCGAAGCCCGCGATCTCTCGATCGGCGGCATGATGCTCTCCCTGCCTGAAGAGTTCGAAAAGGGAACCGAGCTCGAGCTTTCGTTCTACTTGCCGTTCGATCACGAAGCGCACGATATGAACAAGGCAAAGTGGTCGTCGAGATCACGCCATTCGGTGAGCGCCGCCGCTCGACGTCGGTGCCTGTTCGTCCGTTCGAACAGATTCAAACGCGCGCGCGCATCATCAAGGTGCTCGGCAACGCGCGCAATGGTTCGCCCCTCTACGGCGTGCGATTCGTCGGACTCTCGGGTCTGCTCGAAGATGAAGTTGCACGGTGGATCCATGCGCACCAGCTGATCCAGCTGCGCAAGTCGAAAGAGCCGAAGAAGCATCGCAAGGTCGCACGTTCCGCGACGCCGGCGCGTCAATCGACGCTTGCGGCGAAACATCGCGAATATACGGTCGCCGCGCGGACGATCAACTTGCGTCAAGCAGTCGGCGAAGTGTTCGCGGCCGCTGCGCTTCCGAAAGTCGAGCACCAACGTCATCGCGAGCGCGTGCAACAACACCAAAGTCTGCGGCTCCCGGTTCAGGCTCCGCGTCTCGCTCCCGCAAGCGAAGACATCTTCGGATTCAGCCAGCCGATGCCGGCCGCTAATGCGTCCCCGGCGCCGGCCACGGCGGTCGCACCGGTGGCCGATGAGCTTGACGTGTTCGGTCTCGGCAGGGTGAGCGCGTAGCCAAGTCGCGCGTGAAGATGGTTGAGTGCAGCGATCTCGCTGCTCCACTTGGCCTTTACTCGCACGTCAGTCGCGTCAAATCGGGAAGCCCGATTTATATTGCCGGACAAGTCGCAGTCGATACCCAGGGGCAGCTTGTCGGACCGGGCGATTTTGCCGCGCAGATGCGTCAGGTTTTCGAGAATATCGGCGCAGCGCTAGAATCGGTGGACGCATCATTTGCGGACGTGGCGAAATTTACGACGTTCGTGACGCGCGATGCCGATATTGCGGCGTTCATGGAAACGCGAAAGGAGCTGTACGCAAAGCTTTATCCGTCCGGCGGCTATCCGCCCAATACGTTGCTCGTGATCAGCCGGCTCGTTAAACCCGAGTTCCTGATCGAAATCGAAGCGATCGCCGTAGGTCTAAGCGCTCGCACGCACGCGCGCGTGCAGCTGCGTGACGACGGCCCGCGCAGACTCGAGCGCGCCGGCCTGCCAGCCCGGGAAGATAGCTCATGTGCTCGCCCGCGAGATAGAACGGGCCTTCGCCTTCGCAGAGCGTGGGGAAGTACGTCTTACGCAAGTCGATCGTGTACGCAGCCCCAGCCGCCTTCGCTATATGGAATGCGGTGCCACGCGACCGAAAATCCATGCGCGAATTCGGACGGATATTGTTTATGGATCTTGCCGCCTTGCTCGAGTGCGGCTTTGATGCGATCTTTGGGTGGAAGTGCTCCGAGACGTGTCGCGGGTTTATCGAATGCATACGCCGCGGTCAGTATTCCGCGCTGCGAGAAGAAGTCGTAGTTCGGATACCAAATCTGCGTGATGTCGTCGTTCGTATTCGAGATCCCGCCGTAGATGCGATCGTCTTCTTCCCAGAAGCGCCGCTTGAATTCGAGCCCGACTTTCATGGTTTGCGCGTACGGGATGGCGCTGATCGCGGTTTTCATTCGCGCCGAGAAATCCGAAGGAATTCTCTTGAGAACGGAGAGCGGGATCGTGCAGATGCAATACTGCGCTTCCGCCGCTTTCTCGGCACCGGCCTTGTCGCGGTAGACGATACGAACGCCGTTTGACGTCCGCCGGATTTCACGCACCTCAGTGCCGTAGCTGATGCGTTCGCCGAGTCGCTTTGCGAAGGCTCGGGGCAGTGCATCCATTCCTCCGACGGGTTGGAACATCGTCGGTTGCTGATCATACTCGCTTGTGAAGACGGCATTCATTCCGAACCGCGAGTGAATCAGCGGGATCAGCCCGAGCGGATCCAGCGGCGTTCCAGGAGTGTCGCAGGCACCGGGCTGGACGGAGTAGCCGGCGCTTCCCGAACCTTTGTAGATCATGTTCGGATCGAGATTGCCGCTTGCGCGCAAGTACGTGAGCAACGCATCTTTGTCGTCCTTGGTCATCTCGGCGTCGAGCGCGTCTTGCGAGAGTGCTTTTGCGAGCAGTTCTGCGGTGTAGCCGAGCATATCGAAACGCGCTTGCCGCGAGCGCACGCGCAAACCACCGTCGATCGTCGAATTGTAGTAGAACGCGTTGAGGTTGTCATTGATGAACGGCTGTATCGCGATTTTCAGTTCGCGATAGTAGTCCATCGTGACGTGATTGTGCGAGACACGTGCGGGTCCGGGATTCCAATACAGTCCGTTCGAGAACGTCGATGTCTGGGGAGCGCCGCCGATTTCGGTCTCCGTCGTGCCGGCTCGGATAGTCCACACGCGCCCACCGGGCCGCGCTCGCGCTTCGAGAATGCGGCAATAGTAGCCGTGTTTGCCAAGCTCGTACGCGGCGCACATTCCCGCGACACCGGCTCCGAGGATGACGACAGTCGTGCCGTTCCCGGAGCCCTGGACGTCGAGGTTAGCTGCGTCGGTGCGCTCCGGCGCGAGGAGATGATAGCGCGCTCATGGCGGCGTAGGACGACCCGCCGGCGAGTGCGACGTGCGCGACAAACTCCCGACGTCTCATACTGCGACGCTATTCCCGAGCGGATACTAAAAAGCCCCGCCGGAGCGGGGCTTTTCATTTGCCGTTGCCTTCTACTAGTGCTGTTGTTGTTTCTGATCGCCTTGTGGCGCGGCATGCTGTGGAGCCGCGTGCTGAGGCGCGGCGTGCTGCGGCGCTGCATGTTGCTGCATGGCCGGAGCGTGCTGCATCGCAGGTGCATGTTGCATCGCGGGAGCGTGCTGCATGGGAGCATGCTGTTGCATTGCCGGAGCGTGGTGCACAGGAGCGTGCTGCTGCATTGCCGGTGCGTGTTGCATGGGCGCGTGCTGTTGCATTGCCGGAGCGTGCTGCATTGGCGCATGCTGCGCATTGCGGACGCGTGCTGCGGATGCGGCAGCCGGCGCATGGTACGTCGCCGTAGCGGCGTGACCTCTAACACGGCTTGAGCCGCGGTGCGATCTTGCGGCGTTAGCGGCCTGAAGTTCGCGGGGCGCGTTGCCGGCGTGTACGGACGCACGACAACCGCGCTGGGCGGACGTCCGCCGTTGACACGCGCGTAGTAGGCGCGGTTTTGCGCGGCGATCTGCGCATGTTGAACCTGCACAGAAGTCGGCGGATAGTGATGCGCGTGCATGTAGGTCGCCTGTTGCGGCGTAGGACGCGTTTGCAATCCGCCACGTCCGCCTACGTAGCTGACGCGATACGTTGGGCGCGGATAGCTGTGATAGTAGACGTTTCCGCCGACGACGTTGCGGTTTACGTTGACGACGTACGCGTTGTAGACGAATGAGTTGTGCCGCCAGTAACCACCGACGTACCCGTTCCCCCAATACCCGCCGCCGTAGTTGATGCCGCCGTAATAACCGACTTGCGGGCCCCAATAGCCCCCGATAAACACGAAGCCGATTCCGTTCCAATTCCAATAACCGGGCGTCCAGTACAACCCGTACTGCGGCGCGTACACCCAGGTGCCGGGCACCCAGTAATAGCCGCCGGGTCCCCACGCCCAGTAGCCCGGTTCCCACACGTAGTTGGGTCCCGGTGGGCCTGGTACGTAGTAAACCGGGATCGGTGGCGGTGGGGTCCCGATCGAGATTCCGACCGAAACTTGCGCTCGCGAAGATAAAGGAAGCGCCACAAATGCGAGCGCCGCAATCATGGCCGCAAAAAGACGTAGTGCTTTCATATACTGCCTTGTCCCCCAAACAAGGGGCCCACAATCCTCCGGCGTCGCGAACTGTATAGTACAAACCGACGCAGCCTCCCTAACGCGGCCTGAGTTACAAGGGGAAGTATGAAGGCCCTGACTTCCCGTGTTCACTACGGCTTGATCGTCGTTCCCCTGACGTTTTTCGTGCTGCTGGTCGCCGCCGGCGCGCGCTCGACGCCGGGCGTGCTGATGCAGCCGATGGAACACGAGATGGGCTGGACCGCCGCGACGATCTCGATCGCCGTCGCGATCAACATCGCGCTGTTCGGGCTCATGGGTCCCTTCGCAGCCGCGCTCATGCAAAGCATCGGCGTACGCAAGACCGTGCTGCTCGGGCTCGTTGTCGTCGCGATCTCGACCGCCTTGACTGCCTTCGTGCATACGCCATTGCAACTCGTGCTCACGTGGGGCATCGGCGTTGGCCTGGGCGTCGGCATGATCGGCATCGTGCTCGCGGCAACCGTCTCGACGCGCTGGTTCGTGAAGCGGCGCGGAACCGTAACGGGAATTTTGACTGCCGCGAACGCGACGGGTCAACTCGTGTTTCTACCGATCCTCGCCGTCATCGCGCAAAATTTCGGCTGGCGCAACGTCGGGCTCTTCGTTGCAGCGGCGGCACTCGTGACGGCGATCCCGATCGCGTTCTTGATGCGCAATCGTCCGGAAGACGTCGGCCAGCGTCCTTACGGCGCGACGGCCGCCGACGAAGCCGGCGATTCACCGCTTCTGCGCAGCGGCAATCCGCTCGGCACCGCTTTCTCGACGCTGCGAGACGCCTCGAAAAAGCGCGATTTTTGGCTGCTCTTTGGGACATTTTTTATTTGCGGTGCGAGCACGAACGGATTTATCGGCACGCATTTTATCCCGGCGTGCGGCGATCATTTCATTCCGGAAGTGCGCGCGGCGGGTTACCTCGCAATGATGGGCGCGTTCGATCTCGTCGGCACGACGCTCTCGGGCATTCTTACCGATCGGTGGAACAGCCGCTATCTGCTGTTCTGGTATTACGGTTTGCGCGGACTCTCGCTGATGTTCGTGCCGGTTGCATTCAACGATAACCGGACCGTTCGGCTTGCCGTTGTTTACGCTCTTTTACGGACTCGATTGGGTCGCGACAGTGCCACCGACCGTGCGTCTTACCGTCGATGCGTTCGGCCCCGAAAAAGGCCCGCTCGTATTCGGTTGGATCTCAGCCGGCCACCAACTCGGCGCGAGCTCGATAGCGCTCATTGCGGGCATTATTCGCACGACGCAAGGCAGCTATGACTCGGCGTTCTATTTGTCGGCGGTTCTGTGTCTGGTCGCAGCCGCTGCATCGTTGACGATCGGTCTCGGCCGTCGCCCCGCATTGCAGCCGGCGGCCGCGACTTAGCTCACCAGTCCCAGTCGAAACGCGCGCGCAACGAGATGATGGCGCGAACGCGCGCCGAGCTTTTGAAAGAGCACGCGTATTTCAGCTTCGGCAGTTCCGCGGCTCTGCTCGATGGCAGACGCAAGTTCTCTGCCGTTCGCGCCTTCGGCAAGCGCGTTGAGAATGCGAACTTCTCGCTCACTTAAGGCAGGCAATTCTAGCATCATCGACTCCAAAGAAATTGACGCCGCGAAGCCCCCTCAGCTACCGGGTCACCATGATAGGCGAAGCAGGCTGGGGCTCGGTATCAGGAAGTCCTGACCATGCGCCGCGCGGGCGCATCTGGACGTTGCCTTAACCTTTTAGGCGCTTTTCGAACCAATGATGGGCATAGTGCTCGTCGTTGAACGGCGGGACTTCGCGATAGCCGGCGCTGCGGTACATCGCGATCGCTTCGGCGAGTGCGCTATGCGTCTCGAGGCACGCGGTGTTCGTGCCCGACTCGCTTGCGAGTCGTTCGAGTTCTGAGAGCAGTCGCCGCCCGACGCCTGCGCCGCGAACCGCGCTCGAAACCCACATCCGTTTGAAATACGCGCGCGAGTTCTCCAAAAACAAGATCGCGCCGCACGCGACCGGATCGCCGTGTAAGCGCGCGACGACGAAGTATCCCTCGGGTGGCTTGAAGTGCTCTGCCGTCCCGAACGTACTCTGCTCCGGATCGAATCCGCCTTCGAATCGCTTCGCAAGTTCAGCGAAATATTGCTTGAGGCACCACTGCGCATCGCGCGTGTTCGGATCTTCGACTGCGAACGATACGAGCGAGGCGCCAAGGAGAATCTCGACGTCGTGCATCGCCGTGATGAGACGTTCGCGTTGCTTTGCATCGAGTGGTTCGAGGAGCGATTGCGCTGCATCGTTTGCGCGCCGATTGACTTCCTCGCGTTCTTTACGTCCGGCGGAAGTGAGCGTCGCACGACGCACGCGACCGTCGTCCTCGCTCGTTTCAACCTTGATCAGACGCTGCTTTTGCAGCGACCGTAAGACGCGACTGACGTAACCCGAGTCTAGCCCGAGCTTGGCGCGCAAATCACGGATGTCGCTACCCTCGCGGCCGATCTGCCACAGCACGCGCGACTCGCCGTACGGGCGGGGCCGGTCCAAAAAGCGGTCGACGACGGTGCCGGTCCGCTCGGCGACCATCCGGTTGAAACTCCGAACCCGTTCGATAGCGGCCCGGTCCATTCTCTGACCTTAGTCAGACAACGGCAACAAGCCTCCGAAGGGCGGCGACGAACTCGCCGGCGTCGGTGAAGCAAGCGAAGTGTCCGCCGTCGATCGGTACGAAAGCCTTCGCCGGCGCGTGCACTGCATCAACCCACGCCTTCGCGGCATCGAACGACACGATGTGATCGTCGCGACCCTGGATGACATACATCGGCACTTGAAAATCGCTCATACGTCGCGCATCAAATGAGGTAATCGCGGGCCAGAGCTTGGGGCCCGTGAAGTCGCCGCCCGCCATCCATGCAACGATCGCCGCGCTCGGATGCGGATCGGTGTAAATCTTAGCTTGCAGCTGCAGATATTGTCGGTCCGATGCCGACCAGCGCCATTTGTTCGAGGCGCGCAACCGTTTGAAATCAGTAGGTGGAAGCGACGTCGCGGCATTGAGCGCTGCGAGTGCCGCCATATCGTGCGCGGCTCGCATTTGCGTTCGTGCGAATTCTTCCCGTGCTGCAAGCGAAAGTTTCCAATTAACAGGTTGGCCTGTTCCGACGCATGCAGCGAATAGGCTCGGCCGAATACGGGCGGCGTACAATCCCAAGATGCACCCGAACGACTGACCAACAAGAACGATCTTTCGTTTGTGCAGCCGGCGTCGCGCGTAATCCGCTACTTCAATGGCATCGAGCGACATACGTTGCAGCGTCATGCCGGGCGTCGACGTTCCGTTCCGCTCAAACGTTTTGCCGGAGCCGCGTTGATCCCAATTGACGACGGTGAAGTGTTTTTCCCAGGGTCGGAATTCAGCAAGAAATGGTGATTGCGCTTCAGCTGGCCCGCCGTGCAAGTACAGAATGACGGGATTTCGAACGTCATCGCCGCGGATGGAAATCCATTGGTCGATGCCGCCGATGCGGATGTAGCCGCTTTGGTTCACCGCGATCGCTGTGGTCGCGCGTGCCCGACTCGCGGCGAGCACTACCGTAGCAGCGGCAGCTCCAACGAATCGCGCTCGCGTGAGGGAGGTCGAGCTTTGCACGCAACGGATTGTAGCGCGAGGTGTAGGCAAGTGTCAACTAATAAATTAGTTAAGCACGGATTCCCGGACGACGGTGTCATTCGCGTCAGCCGCGAGCGGCGTCGCGCGAGCAGTGTCACCATGATCCACGGTCTTGCGCCACGCGAGATCAATGCGATCGGCGCAGAGCTGCGCAAACTCTGCGGCACCGGCGGAACTGCCAAGAACGGAATCGTCGAGCTACAGGGCGATCATCGCGATCGCGTCGTCGCGTGGTTTGAGGAACAGAAGCGCAGGGTCAAGCGCGCGGGCGGATGATGCCTACTGTGTGAACTGACCGGCCAGATCGCTCCAATCGCTGGCAAGTTTCGTCACGGTATCCACGATCTGGATTTGTAGCGTTCCAAATGCATCGTCGTGCAAGAGATCGCCGGCCGCAAACGTGACGTTCGCGCTCGAGCTTGAATCGCGATGTACGTCAGTCGGCGGTACGCTGACAGCGGTCGCATCGTCGCGTAGCGCATCGCATGGAGTCGAGATTTGCGGTGCTTGCCGGATACGAACTTGAAAGCGGCGCGGCAACGTCTGCGCGCCTAGATTGATCGTGAGCGTATCGCTTGCGTGATGAACTGGTGCGACCGGCGTCGTCGCTACCGTGTCGAGCTCGGGACGTGCGCCGCCGAGACGGAGCGCAAACGCTTCTCCGTTTCCGCCCGCCGACGGAACGAGCTCCGCCGTAACGATGCTGCCTTCGCGCAGCTTGCTCGCCACCGATCGGCGCGCCAATGAAGCACGCAGCGTTCGCTTGCGACGCCGGCGTCTTTTTATAAACGTTCGGACCGATCCGCATCGCGCTGATTCCGTCGAATCCGCCACCGGTCAAGTAAATTTCGCGGTCTCCAATGTACGCGGTCTGTCCTTGTTTGGCGTCGACTTGTGCCGGCGCCGGTGCGATCGCGAGCACCGCGTCATCTGCGATGCGGCGATGCAGAGCGGCGTCGGCTTGAAAAAAGTGAATGTGCGCAAGACCGGCCGGAATTGCAGCCAGTGACCCCGTCAATTCGATGCGCCGGTCGTCGAGACGACCGATCGTGAGCGGAATCGGCGCGTTGCCCGCCATTTGCAATTCCGCGCCCGACAAGCAGGGTGCGGCTTCTGACGATGCAATTGCATCGAGCGTTCCGCCCGCGAGTGCCGGATGGTACGCAACGGTCTCAACCTTCCATGAAGCGCTGCCCGGAACGGCAACGCGTGCAACCGTTCGTTGCGACTGTGCAAGCTGCGAGAATCCGAATCGGCCGCTCAGCTTCACATCGTAGCCTTGACCGGCGTGTAGCAGCGAGCGATCGATCGTTGGTGCGGCCGCGTTTCGCGGATCGATCGGAACGTGAATCGTCGCGTTCCCCGCCATCAAAGTCGCGCCCGTAGCGTTGACGTACTGCGAAGTTTTACTCAGATGCACCGGAAGCTCGACACGCGACGACGCTGCGCACGTGCCGGTGCCTTTGTCGTCGCTTACGACGACCGGCGGACTGCCCAGCGCATCGGGATCACCGATCGTAAAGAACAAGACGCTCGAGTATGCGGCCGGCGGCCGCAATGTTGGAACCTTGAGCCCCATCAAGAGCTGCTGCGGCGTTGCTCCGGGCATGACCGGTTTCGTCAGTCGAAGTGACGTCGGAAGGTATTCGTATTCTTTATGGCCGTCTTGCGAGAAGATCTTCCAAATCGCCAGAATCGGCTGCATGTAAAGCGCGAGCTGAACGGGCGTCGCCGCGCTGGCGACCCCGCCGAAAAGCTGCGCCTGCGTCGGCGCATCGATGTTCGTTTGATATTGCACCGAGAGTAAGCTGCTCTGCACGCAGTTCGCCACTTCGCTTGACGTCGCTCCAGTGTAATAGCACGCGCTGACCGAATCTGGCGATGCACCGAGCGCCGTCGCAATCCCGATGACGCGTTGCTGATCGGAAATGGGATCGATTGCGCCTTGCGAAAGCGATGAGAGAAAATCGCTAAACCAACTGTACCGTTCGACGGCGTCATTTGAGGAAACCGACATGTCTTTGAAGTCGGTCGGATGCGCCTGAACGTAGTCGCGTACGCCGTCCATGCCGCGCGTCTTGCTGTCTTCGGGCACAATGAAGAAGACCGGAATGCCGCGATTGTCGCCGCTACCGTAGACGAAGTGCATCGCTGACACGGCCGGTGCCGTGACGCGTCGCCCGTGCGGATTCGAAAAGAGTTTGTCGTTCGCTCCGCTCTTGGCGTAGAGCCAACCGACCGGTGGTGTTTCCGTGATGAAGGCGACGTTAACGTGATAGTTCACCTTCGCGGGCGGTCGTGTGTAGTCGACAAAACGCACCGAGATATTGTCGCCGGGGACAAGCGCCGGCACTGCGGCTGCCGGCAACGTTACGGGTTTGCCGTCAACAATGCGCGTGACGGTAGCGTCGATGTGCGACGCGGCGGCCGGTCCGACACTGGCTCCGAAGGCGAACGGCTGGGTCTGACCGGCGCGTGCCGCAAGTGGTCCGACAAGACCCACGACCACAAACGCAACAACGAGACGTCGGTATCGCATCCTTACTCCTAACGCAGCTACGCGCGCGTCTGTTACAGCTGGACCGCGCTTCGATAAGCCTCGAGAACGTCGCGGCGTGTAATCATGCCGATGAACTTCCCGGTCGTCGGATCGGCAACAGGAAGCGCTGCGATTCCAGGGTCGGCGAGAAGTGTCGCAGCGCGCTCGAAACTATCGTCCGGTACGAGCGTCTCGGTCGTTCGTGCAATCGTGTCGATCGGGATTAGCGGCTCGCTGCGTAAATGCTCGATGAAGTCGGGAAACGGTACGATGCCGATGCAGCGTCCCTCACGTAAAACCGGAATCGCGCCTTCGGCGTTCGTTGAGATGCGTTGGGCGATCTGCGAGAGCGGTTCGCCGGCATAGCCTACCGGCGGCAGCTCGCGCTGAATCGACGCAACGTTGCGCCGCGTGAGCAAGCGTGGATGGCGAACTGCTTCCCAATTTATTCCGCGTCGAATGAGCTTGAGCTCGTACACGGTTCCTCGGATGAGGCGACGTCCCAGAATCGTCGCAATCACCGTTGCGACCATCAGCGGCAGCACGATCAAGTAATCGTTCGACATTTCGAATACGATCATGATAGCCGTGATCGGAGCTTCGGCGGCTGCCGCGAAAACTGCGGCCATGCCCACCAGCCCATACGCAGCGCCAGTTGCTGTCCACGTCGGTGCAAACGCGTGAACGACTCGCCCGAACGCGTCGCCGAGCATCGCGCCCGTGAACAGCGACGGCGAGAACACGCCGCCGCTTCCACCTGAACCGAGCGTCAGCGACGTGGCAATGGGTTTGAGTGCCGCGAGCAGCATCGCTTGCGACGGCGGCACGTGCGAGCGAAGTACTTGATCGATCGCTTCGTAACCAACGCCGAAAATCTGCGGTCTCCACAACCCGATGATTCCAAGAGCACCGAAGCCGATCGTTGCCTTGATCCAACGCGGTACCTTGAGTGCGTCGAACCGATCTTCGACCGCATAGAGCAACTTGACGAATCCGGCAGCCCAGAACGCGCAAATCACGCCGAGCACTGCATAGAAGAGCAGCTCAGCCGGAGAGACGAGGTTGAAGGCTGCGGCCGTGAACGACGGGTGGTTGCCAAAGTACGCACGTCCGATTACCGCCGAAACGACGCTCGCAATCACGATCGCGGCAAACGAGCGCGGCGCGAATTCGCCAAGGATAACTTCGCTCGCGAAAAATACGCCGCCGATCGGCGCGTTGAACGTCGCGGAGATTCCACTCGCGGCGCCGCACGCGACTAGCGTTCGTGCAATCGGTGCCGGAACGCGCCCGAGTTGGCCAAGCATCGAGCCGATTGCCGAGCCGATCTGAACGATTGGTCCTTCGCGGCCGCAGCTGCCCCCGAATCCGATGCAAATCGCCGATGCGATGCTTTTGACGGCGATGACGCGTGGGCGCATTCGGCCGGCTCGCAACGCAACCGCCTCCATTACTTCCGGCACGCCGTGACCACGCGCTTCCGCAGCGAAACGTGCAACGATCGCTGACGTCGCGATGCCGCCGATGATCGGAACGATGACGATTGCTAGGAATCCGAGGCGCCCGAGGAGCCGACCGCCGATGAGATCGAACGCGAGAAACCCCGCACCGTCGATCATGTGACGAAAGATAACGGCGCCATAACCTCCGCCGATGCCGATGAGAACCGCCGCGCACAACATGAACGTGCTTTGACTGACGTGCACACGCCCGAAGTAAAGCGCATAACCTTTATCGGTCTCGACGTACCTGGGTAGGAAAAAATGGGGCTGCTGTACCGCCGTCATATGGATCTCTCTAAGCATACCCGCGGCCGACATCTGACGTCTGATCGGAGCGACCCGTGAAGCTCGAAGAGTTCGGCCCGGATATTTGGTTTGCCGATGGTCCGCCCGTCAACGTCTTCTGGCCGCTCAAGCTCCCGACACGAATGATCCTCGTCAAGCTCGCCGATGGCTCACTTTGGATTAACTCGCCGATCGTGGCATCAGCAGATGAGATGCAAAGCGTTACGCAGATAGGCAAAGTTCGATATCTCGTTTCGCCGACGCCGCTTCATACGTGGCGTCTCGAGGCGTGGAGAGAATCGTTTCCGTCGGCCGAGCTCTGCGGAACATCGGCGAACGGCGCGGCATGGGCGGCGGACATCGATCAAGTGCTCTTTCGAGGCAATGCCTTCATCGAAGAGCTTGAGTTCTTTCATGCAAGATCGAAAACGTTGATCTTTACCGATCTCATTCAAAACTATCGCATGTGGCGTGGCGTGCCGCTGGATGCCCGGTTGACGTTTACACGTCGCAAGCTCGCGCGCGAATCGCTGCGCAGAATTCTCTCTTGGGATTTCGACAAGCTCATCATCGCGCATGGAAAGTGCCTCGACCGGAATGCCAAGCAATTCGTCGAGCGAGCATTTTCCTGGCTCTGATTTGTATATGCCTTGACAAGCATATGCCTTTTGGGGTATATCCAACGCGTGGAGTCCGTGTTCGAAATTATTGCGGAGCCGAACCGTCGCGCGATACTGAGCCTTCTTGTCCACTCTCAACAGTCGGTTGGGGAGATCGAGCGCCGGCTGCGGATGTCGCAGCCGACCGTCTCAAAGCATCTGCGCGTGTTGCGCGAGGCCGGTTTCGTGGAATCGACCGTGCATGCGCAGCATCGTTTCTACCGGCTGAAGCCTGAACCGCTCAAAGAAGTGGATGCTTGGCTGTCGCAGTTCCGCCGATTCTGGTCCACCCGTGTGGATGCTCTCGAACGCCACCTCGACCGCATGTATCCGACACCAACGAAAAAGAAAAAAAGGAGAAAATGAGATGAGCACTCGCGAGCAATACGCGCCGGGTCCCGCCAACATGGCGAAGGTGGAAAAGGACGGAGAGAAGTGGACGCTCGTTCTCACCAAACAACTGCGTCACTCGCCGGACAAAGTTTGGCAGGCACTGATCGATCCCGCGCAGCTGCGCGAATGGGCGCCCTACGACATCGATGGGAGTCTTGGTACGGTTGGCGCTACGGTGAAGCTCACGTGGATCGGAGCACCCGCGCCAATCGAAGCGAAAGTTAAGCGAGCCGACGCTCCAAACGTGCTCGAGTATACGACGGGCGAGAACGACGTGCGCTGGGAGCTCGAAGCCTCAGGTGGCGGGACGCGCCTGACGCTCTGGACGGTTATCGATCGCAACTACATCTCAATGGGTGCTGCCGGATGGCACATTGGTTTGGATGCTTTGGATCTGTACCTGAGCGGTAACCAAATCCCGCGCATGGCAGGCCCTGAAACGATGAAGTTCGAGGGTTGGCAGCGACTGAACGCGGAGTACGCGCAACAGTTCGGTGTCGAGTTGCCGAAGTGGGGCTAGGTCTTAGTTTTCCTGAACGAGATTGATGTTTCCGTCGCCGCTGTGAACGTCGAGACTTCCGTTGCCGGCACCGACGCGTACGGTTTCTGACGACGAATCATCATCGTCGTTCTTTCGGGTGCCGGCGACGGAGGCACCGGCATTAAAGCCGGTTGCCGTGATTTTCCCGTCGTCCGTATCGGCATTGACGACGGTATTCGTCCCGGCTGCAAAACCAAGCGTGACGCGGTCTCCGCTTTCGATGCTGCCGTCGTGAACGCGCAGCGACGTGCCTTCAATGCGATCGTTGTGTGTGAATGCGTCGAGACGTTCGGCCGCGACGGCGTGCATGATGATGGGACCGTTCGCCGCGGTCACGTGCAATGCAGGTCCGTCGTAATCTTCGATTTTGATGAAGCCATTGCCGCGACTTGCTAAACGAAGCCTCGCCGCGTAAGCCGCTCGCCTTTATGTCGCCCGCATGGAGTACCGTAACTTTTGTTCCCTCCGGCACGACGACGGTTACCATGCGATTGTCACCGGTTGTGAGTCCGTGTTCGACTGTTCCGACGCGGACCGTCTGCCCGTCCGCTTGTGCGGTAATCGGCGCCTTCGAGCGGAAGAGCCCGTAATCGGAGCTCGGACTCACGCTGACGTCAATCTGCGCTGCTGTTGCCGGTCAGGATCGTGAGGTCGGCATAGCCGATATCAACGGTAAGCGCCGGATGCGGGCCGACGGCGAAGATCTGATGCGGACCGCCCTCGATCAGGTGCGATCCGTGCGTGAACTGGGCGAAGGCGGGCGACGCAAAGGACGGCCCGATCTGGTCGCCCCGAACCGCCATGATGGCCGTGCCGACGATCGCGAGCTCCGCAACGAGGATCGCGGCCAGGATCGTCCCTCGTGAGATCACGTGCCCATGTACGCTCCGACCCCTCGCCTAGTTTCGCTTGTGGCCGAATGGCTGAAGCAGGCCAGCCGTCGGCACCGAATGGACCCTGAGAATGGATTCGAAGGTTCTCCGCGCTCTGCTTATGGTCGTGGCGATGACGGTGTTCGGCGGTGTGGCGAGTGCGGCGCCGGGCAAGGCTCCGCGCGTGACGATCCTCGAGGACGGCGCCCGGATCGCGGCGGTAACGATCGAGACGTACGGCGTCGCAAAGCCATACGTGGTGCGGCGATATTTGTCGCTGCACGAGGGCGACCGGCTGCGAACAGATCGCCGTCGACCGCGACTATGCAAATCTGAGGAGGCTCGCCGGCGTGGCCCCGCGCCTGACGATACGACAAGATGCCGCGACACATGACGTTACGCTGCATTGGATCGTCATGTCGAAGCGCTTCGATGTTACGACGCACCCGGTCTACGCACAACAGCCGCTCGGGTTTCCGATCCAAGGCGTTGGATTTGACGCGAGCACCGACCCGTTCGATCGGCACGGTTCGACACTCTCGCTGTACACGCAATTCGCCCTGCGTGCCGACTTGGCGGAGCTCCTGTACACGATGCCGGTTTCGGTTGATGCGTCGACAGGCCGCGAACAAGACGTGATCTTTGAGGCGCTCGCTGCGCGGGGCACCGTTCGTGCGAGTCAACCTATCGCGGAAGACATCCACAGCTATTTCACGGGAGAGGGCGCGTCGTATCTCATACACGGCACGGACGGAACGCAGCTCGAATTTGGCATCCGGGAACGTCATGCGACGAGCAACGTACCAACATATATCGTCGCTCCGTCCGTTTATGACACGTATTACAAAGCGGCGAAGGTCTCGCTTTTGGAAGCCGGCCTCTCGCATGGATGTACGGTGCCGCCGACGCAGTGGTATCCGCCGTATTGTTCATTTCAATACAAGGTCGAATTCTTTGACGGCATCGGCGCGCTCGGCGCGACGAGCGAATATCAAACTTACATCGCCGACGTTGCGCACTACACGCGCGTCGGCGACTCAACGCTCGCGGTGCACGGGATGTTTTTGGCAACCGGCGGCATTTTGCCGACGAGCAGTCTCGTCTGCGGTGTCGGCATCCGGGGCTATCCCAAGCCGTTCTGCGGCACCGACGCGCGCACGATGCAAGCGGAATATCGCATCAACGACGCGCTACCAGGTCCGTTCAAAGTGATCATCTTTACGGAAGACGCGGCGGCTCGCGTTCGCGGCGGAGATCAGGCCTTCGCTCCACCGGATTTTGTGTGGCATGCCGACTCAGGGATCGGCGTGATGTATCATGGCGTCCGACTCAATCTTGCGCACGGCTCGCAAGGAAATCGATTAACGTACGAGATCCAGGGTCAGTTGTTTTAGAAATAGCAAAATTACCAACAGCTCTCGAGCCATTGCCCTGAGACTTCTTTCGGAGTAACATTTAAACTCGGAAAAAGTTCGATCGGTCGTAGTGGGTGTGTCCGCCGACAACGAGCTTGTGAGGTAAATGGTGGTGCTTTTTAACACGGCCAAAAATTGCGTTATGGCCGCGGTGACAGCCAGTCTGCTTTTGTTGATTTGTGCTGCGGCTGGTGAAGCCGAGAGCAAGATTTACGATCTGCATGCAACGGGGTCACCACAAATAGTAGACAAACTCGTTGTAGCACCAGGCTCGATTTTCTTCATAGGCATAGACCCACTCCAATATCCGCGGTGGACGATGAGCGTGGACGACAAGTTGGTGGCGGGGCCAGCACCGAATTTGCCTTCCATCTTCAGCGGTAGTGCAATTTCGCCCGCGGATGCGACATTCAATCCTCTCCCGTCGCCGAGTTCGACCCCTAGCATCGCCGGTTTGCCCGATCTTCCGACTCCTGGCCCGACGACAGCGCCTGCGGACGAGCCATGCGTTTGGCCATCGCCCGCTAAACCAACACTCGTAGACGCGCAACAATGTTCGGTCTACGTAGACGATGGTCTCCGGAGAATACGAAACCTGATCGCCGAACGCGAAGATCAGTACAGGGCGGCAAGACTGTTCGTGATTGACTTAGCGCAGATGGCGAACCGAATTGTAACAGCATCCGAAAAACAGATTGGCGATCTTGCGAGCTATAAGCAATTTCTCGTAGACATCGACGAGAAGTACGGTTACGGCAACGAGAGACGTAAAGTCTTAGAACACATTGCAAGGCTGCAACCATGGCCGGCGGACGACTACTACAGGATATTGGCGGACGCAAAGGCACTTCAAACCTTTTACACGCAGCGTAACAATACCGATACCAGTCAAGAGCACGACGCGAACACAAAGATCAGCCAATTAAAACCAGCAATCGACGCTTTGGAAGGGCAAAAAAGCGCGAAAGAAGTCGCGGCATTAAAAAAACTCCAAGCTCAAAACCTGACTGAACAAGAATCGGCCAAGGTCGCTCAAACGGATATCACCACAAACGTTAATCCAGGTCTGAACCGAGCGAATTGGTTCTTGTCACGACTGCAAGACCCTGATCCGCAAGGCACCGTCGCGAAGTCATATAACGCGGATCTTGCCTACATCCGTCAGGTTGCGATTTTCAACATCCTCCCAGCTACCGAGGATCGTTTTGCGTACTATGACACCGAGCAGTGTCGCGGCCTGGACGCAGGATCGCGGCAGAAAACGTTCACCCTCAACCTTGGCAATGGGAACGGCGCGCAAGTTCGGGTGGTGTGCGCATCGAAAATGTTCCTAAGCGCCGGAGTCGCGTTTTCTGGGCTTTCGCAGGCGACATACACGACGGTACCTTTGGAAGGGACAGTTCCTCCGGCCGCTTCGCCAAGTCCAGCGCCGGTTCGAATAGTGGCTAGTGCACTAAGTCGCATTCAGGCGAGCGGCATCATATTGAACAACGTGAAGATCGCTGGCGCCGGAGATTCGGATAGTGGACCCTATGCCAGTTTTGGCGCGGCAATCGCCAACGGCAACAGCGGCGGAATCAACTTGAGTTATGTTGGCGGTGTGTCGTGGGTATTTTCTCGGGCCATGGTGATTACCGGCGGGATTCAATACGGACAACAGACTGAGCTACCCGACGGGTATCACGTCGGCGATGTCTTGCCCGCTGGATCGAACGCGCCGCCGGCAGTGACGAGGAACGGTACAAAGCTATTCTTTGGCGTTACTTTTGGTAGTGGCGGAGCGCAGTAAAAACTTCGACCTCAACCTCCGCACGGCTCGCAAGGAAATCGATTAACGTACGAGATCCAGGGCCAGTTGTTTTAGCCCGCGTCGTGCCCTACTTTGGAGCGGGCGAACCGTCAGACCAGTGGGACACCGGAATGGCGATTGTCATCGGCTGGTACGGGCGAAAACCGGCTGATGGAGGAGGCGCGAAAATCGGCGACCCCTTGAAGCTCGCGGCCCACGTGCCGAGCTGGTCGTACGCGATGAACGGCATGACATGCGGACGCCACGGTCCGTCCGCGCCGAGTAGGTAGCCGTTTTTCGATAGCATGAACGCGAACGAGGCGGGAGCGGGATCGGTGAATTGGTGGTCGGCGTACGCGGCTTTCGCTTTCGCGGCCATCTCGTCACGAGTATCACCCGCGAGCGCCCATTTCGTCAGTGCAAGGTACTGCGGGAGTACACTTCGTACGGCCGGCGGATTGAGGCACGCTGGCCCGAGACCGTGCCAGTTCCAGAACTCGGGATCATCGAAGCCCGCTGTCCACGACCGTCCGACAAGGCAGACCCAACCGTTGGTGCCCTTAACCCCGACGACGTAACGGTGCTTCGTCATGACGAGGACTTCGGCATGAGCGGAGATCGATAACGGCCCTGCCGAGCGAGCCAGAGCGATTTCGGCGGCAGCGCTGGGCATCATGTACTTCGCGACCGGCGCCATCGTCGGGTACGGGTTTGGCCCTGTCCGAAGGCTGCGGTGGAAAACGCAAACGAGAGAGCAATGGCCACGCCAGCAAACGCGATCTTCATGGGGTCTCCTTTAGATCTAGCAGATCGGCGGCCTCTCGCAGACCAGCTATGATCTGCTCGGGACTCGGCGGGCAACCTCGCACAATCACTTGAGCTTCCATCTCTTCGATAGCACCCTTACCGCTCGCCGGCGCGCCTTTCCACGGACCTTCGTTCGCCGCACAATCTCCAATCGCGACGACAATTCGTGGTAACGGAGTTCCCTCAATCGTTTCATGCGCCGCCGATCGCATCGCGTCGGTGATCGGTCCGGTCACCGTTACGACGTCCGCGTGCCGAGGTGAAGCCACGATATCCCATCCGTCGCGCAGTCATGTCATAAAAGGGATTCGAAAGCGCATTCATCTCGTGCTCGCAGCCATTGCAGCTGCCGCACACCAGATGGCGAATCCCAAGCGACTTACGAAAAACGGTGCTCATCGATCTGCACACGCGTAGCACAGGTTGAAGCTCTTGTTGACGAGCGGGAAATCAGGGACGATGTTTCCGTCCATTGCGCGCGCGACAAGGGGCCAATTTCGATACGAAGCCGCGATGACGTGAACGCGTTCGAGCTTTCCGTCGCCTCCGACGTGAACGGCGATCGATTCGCGTCCGCGTGGCCCCTCGACCACGCCTATCGCGCTCCCGGGCCGCACCCGTAGGTGCATCCGTTGTGACTTGACCGGTGATCCGTTGAGGAGCTGCAACGCCGCAGCAAGTAGGCGAAGCGATTCACGAAGCTCGTCGCGCTTGACTTCGCAGCGCGCAAGCGCATCGCCGGCGTAGGCGCGCGCCGTTCGCGGCGCGAGCATGCGGTATGCTCCGTAGGTTGCAAAGGTGCGCACGTCGAGTTCTCCACCCGATGCACGATACGCCGGTCCCACCGCTCCAAAGACGCTTGCCGTTTCGTGCGAAAGGACGCCCGTGCCACTCCAACGCGAAAACACCGATCCGTTTCCGAAGAGTATCGGAAAGGTACGATTCTACATCGCGCCTCAGTTTCTCGACGTCGTCGGCGATATCCAGTCGTTCGATACGAACGCCGCCCGGTACGATCGCGTCGAAGAGCAAGCGATGACCGCCGGCTGCGGCACACAAGCGCATAGCACGTTCTTTGAGACCCATGCCCGTGCGTGAATCCGGGATTCCATCCCGCTGCCGACGCGCACGCGGCAAGATCTCCAAGGTGGTTATAAATCCGCTCCAATTCCGCAAATACGATCGCGCACGAGGTCGATCTCAACAGAACAGGTCACGCCTGAAAGCTGTTCGAGCGCAAGCGCATAAGCGTACGAACGCGCCACACTGCATCCGCCGCAAATGCGCGCGATCAGATGGGCTGCCTCGATTGGATCTTGCCCCTCGAGGTGAGGCTCGACACCACGATGCGCGTAGCCGAGCTGCGCATCGAGATAGACGACGGTTTCGCCGCCCGAGCTAAACGTGAAACGTCCAGGTTCGATGATGCCGGCATGCACAGGCCCGACGACCAGGTGCATGAGCCCCTCGCCGTGCGCGATGATTGGTGACGGCATCACGCCGCCTTCTCCGCGTAGGGGTCGAGCGTCGGGAAGCCCTTCGAACTCGACTGCCTGGTCCTGCGCCATTTCTCGCTCGTCCCACGAGAACAGCGGCAGAATCGCGGAGACGGAACGCAGACTCCGCTCCGACCAATTGAATTCGTAGCGCAGCTCGTACGAGGAGGAGCGATCCAAAAACAGATAGTGCGCCGCAATGGGCGTTGCGTACGCGCCCAATCGGAACGCCGCATGACGATTCGCGAATGATGTCTGCGTGGAAGGCTTCCTTGGAGTTGGACACGCGTGAGGTTAACATCAGAAGCGCGCGATGCTCTGGACGACGGATCGAAACAGATCGCCGGCCGGAGTCCACGGAGAAATCGCGAGCACGAGCGCACCCGCCATGACAAATGCGGCCGCGCCGATCGAAAGCTTTGGAACCATCGTGACATGGAGACTCTTGGCGTTGGCTCGACCGGCCTCAATCTCGATCGCCGTTCGTGCGAGCGCGACGAATGCGAGCGTCATTCCAAGTAGGCCGGCGGCGAGCGGCGATCCACTGATGCGCAGCAATGCCTGCCCCGATCAGCAAAAGCTCACTGATGAAAAGACCGAACGGGGGTAAGCCGCAGAGCGCCAGCAAGGCCGCAAGCAGCGTGCGTCCGGCGGGACCGCTTTCCCAAAGCCCATGCAAGTGACGCAGCGCCGTCGTGTCTCGCTCTCGTTGCACCATCCCAGCAGAAAGGAATGCCGCGGACTTTGCCGCCGCATGATTCACGATATGGAAAAGAGCGGCGAAGAATCCGAGCGGACCACCAAAACCTATTGCCAGCGCTACGAGTCCGGCGTGTTCGATCGTCGAATACGCAAGCATGCGCTTGAGATCGTACTGTACGAGCATCAACGCACCGGCAACGACTGCCGACGCGGCGCCGAGCGCGAGAAGCATGTTTTGCAGCAGTGCGCTCTCGCCATACGCGAATGCGACGTTCGTGACGCGTATGATCGCGTAAAGCGAACAGGACACGAGCACGCCCGAGAGCAGTGCACTGATCGGCGCCGGTGCCTTCGAGTGCGCGTCCGGCAGCCACGCGTGCATCGGGACGAGGCCCGCTTTGGTAGCGAAGCCAAGGATCAGCAAGCCGACGGCGATCCGCGCGAGCGGCGTTGACGGATGCGTTCCAAAGTCGGACCAATCAAGGGTCGCGGCGAGCCGTGCGAGCATCAGAATTCCGAGCAGCGCAAACCCAAGCCCGACGCTGCATAAGACGAGATATTTCCACGCAGCTTCAAGAGCCTCACGCTCTCCGCTGAAGCCGACGAGGAACGCCGTCGCGAGGGTCGTCATCGAGACGCCGAGCCACATCACACCGAAGTTCGTCGACAGGACCACGAGCAGCATCGCGCTCCAAAATGCGCCCAGCAAAAGAAAGTACACCGATTTTCGCGACCAGACGACGTCTCCGACACCCCAGTCGAACGAGTACATTCCCGCTGAAAAGACAGTCGCGCAGTAGCTGAGCACCGAGACGATCCCTACGAAGAGCAACGAAAGGCCATCGACGCTTCCGATGAGCGTAAGCGGAAGCAGTGCAGCGATGGTCACGAGCGACAAGCGTACGTACCGACGAACCTGCAGCGGCCGGAACGGCATTGCGAGAATCGCGGCGGCAAGCGGTGCCGCGATGACAGCCGCGATCACCCGCGCAACCTTCGCAGCGATGCAACGTCGAGAAGCGGATTGTGCGCGAGGAACGCGCGAACGATTGCAAGTCCGATGAAGGTCACAACGAGCGCGTCGAAGGATGCGCCGAGCTCGACTGCCGCCGGCAAGCCAGGAGCAATAGCCGACCCTGCGAGCGTGATACCGGCACTGAATGCTAAGAGCCCAAGAATGTGCGCGATCAGGTTCCTCTGGACGACGAGCATCCCAAGAGCGCACAGAATAAGGAAAGCCACAACATCGACCATAGCAACGTTCCTGAAAGCAGCTGATGCAGCGACAAGCCGAGCCGCAAGACCGATCACGATCACGACGACGAGGCGGGCTGGAAGCGAGATCGACGGTCGAAGGTCGCGCGTCGCGGGATTTGCGCGTATAAAAAGGTAGATGCCGATCGGGGCGACGACCAGCTTCAAGAATGCCGATCCCGCCAAAAGCGACAGGGCGAGTGTCGAGCCTACCGCTGCCGGAACAACCGCTGCTGTCGCAATCACTCCGGTTACGACGTAAGCAACTACGGCAGGCAGCGTGCGCGAGCTCAGGATCAAAGCCGCGCCTGCCAGTACGAGCACCAACTCGAAGGTCACGACGACAGCACGCCGATGCGCAGACAAATGCTGACAACAGCAAGGATCAAGGCGCTGGTCATTAGCTGCGGTACCTCGAAGAGCCTGACTTTCGCAAGTACCGTTTCCACGACCGTGATCGCGATTGCAAGCAGAGCCACCCACGCCAGATGCGTTTCCCAATTCGGCGCTGGTAAGAGGAATGACGCCAGCAGCAGGAAGCAGAGCTGACGAATTTGGGCGGCGAGATTCATCAGCGCCAGCTGCCAACCGCTGTACTCCAGTACGAGACCCTCGTGAATCATCGTTAGCTCATAGTGTGTTTCCTGATTATCGATCGGAACGCGCGCCGTCTCCGAGAGAAGTACGAGGAAAAATGCGACGATTGCAAACAGTCCCGCGATTCCGAACGGGACTCCGGCGAGCGATTGCAGTGCAGTTCCGCGCCCGAGTCGCCGCGCCGCCCAAGAGCGCAATCAAGAGCGCCGGCTCGACCAAGCTCGCAAAGGTCATCTCGCGGCTCGCGGCCATTCCCGCAAAGCCGCTGCGTGTGTCGAGCGCAACGAGCGTCGTGACGAAACGCCCGAGCGCAAGGAGCATCGCGAGCGCGACGACGTCGATGAGGCTACTTGAGAACGAATGCGCGAGCGGGAGTGCCGCGGCAAATGTCGCGGCAACGCCGAGCGCGACGCCCGGAGCAAGAAGCGCAAGCACGGAAACGCCGTCCGGCAGGAGCGCTTCCTTGCGCCACAGTTTCGCAAGATCACGATATGCTTGGAGCGGCGACGGTCCCGGCCTTCCCGACAAACGGGCTCGCAGCGTCTTCATGCAACCTTGCAAGAAGGGAGCCAGCGCGACGATCGCCAGCACCTGTACGGCGCTTGTCATCGCGCCACCACGAAGGTCAGCACAAGCGTCAAAATCGCGTACGTCAAATAGAGCCGGAGACTCCCGCTTTGCACGAGCCGCATTCGCCGGGCATTCGAGAGCAGCGTCGCGGAGAATCGCCGTGCGGCTTCATCGACCAAATAGCGACTGCCCGTGTGGTAAACGATCCGCCGCGGAAACCATGACGAGAATCCGACTTCAACGACGCGGCGACGCTCGGGCGCGAGGAAGAACGCAAAGATCGTCCGCAACGGCTTGCTGAATCCGGTCGCGGAATATTGCGCGGAGGCTGTCACGGGCGATCCACACGTCCACGTTGCTACTGCGCGAACGCTGCGGGCGCGCGCGAGGGCGTAGGCAGCGAGCGCGCCAAGAGCGGGAAGAGCTATCAGAAGTGCCGGCAGTGTTGATACGGTAGGGAGTGCGAGTGGGGAAGTTGCGAACACAGATTGCGCCACACGCGAAAGAGGAATCAGCGCGAGCGAGGGGACGATGCCGAAAATTGCGCAAAGAATCGCAAGGATCGCCAGCGCAGCCGCACATTGATCGAAGCGCTCGCGAGGTAACGTTCGCGCTTTGCGTGCGCGTCCCAAGAACGCGACGCCGAAGACCTTGACGAAGCACGCTGCGGCTAAACCGCTCGTCAGCGCGAGCGCGGCGATCGTCGCAAGGAGCGTAAGTTTGACCGCAAGACCGGCAGTCGTGATACCCGCAATCAAACTCTGAAACGTCATCCACTCGGAAACAAAACCGTTGAATGGCGGGAGAGCGCTGATCGCCGCGCATCCGATCAAAAAGAACGGCGCCGTCCACACCAGCTCCGACCACAAACCACCGAGCCGTTCGAGGTCGACGGTTCCAGCACTGTCGGCAACCGTGCCAGCGCCGAGGAACAACAGACTCTTGAACAAGCCGTGATTGATCGTGTGAAACAGTGCGGCCATTAAAGCAAGCGCTGCAAGTGCGTGTAATCCGCTCGCTTCCATCGTCAACGCCACGCCAAGTCCAATGACGATGATGCCGACGTTTTCGACGGAGTGATATGCAAGTAATCGCTTCAAGTCGTGATCGACGAGCGCATAGAGCACGCCACCGACGGCGCTGACTGCTCCGATTAACGTAACTGCAATTCCCCAACCGGTTGTTGCCGGAGCGGCCAGCTCGAGCATGACCACCGCGAGACCGTAAATCGCAATCTTCAGCATCACGCCTGAAAGCATTGCAGAGGCATTGGGTGGTGCAACGGGATGCGCGCGCGGCAGCCAAAAATGCAGTGGCATCAAGCCCGCCTTCGAGCCGAAGCCGATGAGTGCGAGCGCGAACACTGCATCGCGTACGACAGGCGGCAACATCGTTGCTCGAGCCGCGATCAGAGTAAAAGACCCGCTTCCCGCATTGATTGCTAGCAGCAGAAGCGCAACGAGGATGCAAAGCGCACCGCTTTGCGCGATGATAAGATACGTCAGCGTTGCCCGGCGCACGCTGCGTCGCTCGTGATGCGCCGCAACCAAAAATGCGGAGATGATTGACATTGCTTCCCATGCAAGGAAGAACGTGGCGACGCTTCGTGCGAGCAACACCAACAGCATCGCAGCTGCGAAAGTCGCGATTAACATCACATCGACCGCGCGACCGCGCTGCAGGCTCCAGATGCCCACTGGAATCGCAACCAAAGCGAGCAATGCCATGAACGCGGCGGCAAAAATGTTGGTGCCAAACTCGAGCCGGAGCATCGGAGGCGACGCATCAATCGTCAAGATAGGCGACGCACCGTACTGAAACGCAGTGAATGCGAGGAACGCAGCGACAAGCGCTACTCCGAAGAGCGTTGCAACCCCAACCAACCGCGCAAAACGAAAGCCCATCACAAAAGGGCTAGTAAACTCACAAGTTTAGTATAGCGCGCCAAACAGCTTTAGCGATGACTCTTGTGGCAATTTTGACGGAACGGGGGGACCGAGCAATACTTTCTTACGCGACGGAGCAATCGGAATTCCGTCAACAGAAGTGAACGCTCACCAGATGGCGTCGCCGGCGCCACCGGCACCGATTACCGCAAGCTTCATGCTACGGAGACTCACGCGGCCTAATTCATCTGAAAGAGATGACAACGGGATCCGCCGACAACTCCACGGTCAGCGGAGTCAGTCTACGCACGCGAGCACTTCGGCCATCTAACTGGACGACTGAGATCGCCCTATCGGCTGATTTAGGAAGTGGAACAATTGCGTAGTGCTTCGCACGCGCAGTCCAAACAATCGTCCTAATCCAGCTGCCCGTCACGTGAATCATCACTGCATAATCCGCTCGATCCGCCATCGGCAGGTTGGATAACTTATCCGCACCGGCGAGTGTCGCCGCGAGACGTCGAAGCACGATAACAGCGGGCTTCTCCTTCCCGTCCAATCGTAGAAGACCCAAATTCTGCTCACGATCGGTGACGTCTTTTCCATCGTCCTTCCACTCGTAGATGATCGTCGAGCGAACTCCCGATATAAGGTTGATCAAGAGCAATCGAGCCGAAAAATCTGCCTGTTCGCTTTCGCTTTCGCCAAACGTGTTCGTCGAGTAACCCGCTTCTGTGTCGAAGATAGGCAAAGGCTTCCCGCTGTCTTCCTTTACGAGCCTCTGCAAGCGATCGTAGAGAAATTCCGTTCCCTCAGGGTCCTGAATGGCATACGGGTGTACGCTTATTCCTGAGATGCATGATAGGTCGGCCACCTTCATGAAAGCGTCCATGTAGCGAAAGTCGATATACGCAGTAGCTCCGGCGAGCAATTCCGGCTTTAGATCACTCTTTTTTAGCTCTCCGCAGGTTCGGCTAACGAGGCGCCCATACGCCTCTGGATCGGGAAGAGGCTCCCAAAATAGCGGATTGTTCGGTTCGTTGTAGAGTTCCCACACCACGCGCTCGGATCGGAAATGCCGAACCGCGGCGGCTGCCCAGCGGGCGAAGGCGTCGATGGTTGTCGTTGTGCGCGGTGACTCGGGAGCGGGCTTCCCTCCGAATCCATATCCCACGACCAAAGGCGCATACAGCTTGTTCGAGTAATCGAGAATCAGCACTGCATTAAGATGGCGCCTGCGAAGATGCGCCATGAGAACGTCCCATTTCCGCCAAGTATAGAAGCCGCGTTTCTTCTCTGTTTCATCCCAGCGTAGATCCATGCGTACGTACTTGAATCCACTCGCCGCGATTCGATCGAGATCGGATTCATGTCCGGTAGTAAAATGAATCTCGACTCCGTAGATGTGATTGTCTATTTGGACGTGCGATGGAGCAGCGTCGACGGGAGACGTTCGCGAATTTAGGCCGATCGACAACGCCGCGACCATGACAAGCTGCGCGAGATGACGGGGAAGGCGAAACATGACCGCTAGCCTTTGATCATGCTTCGCAGAACGAAGGCTACATTAGCCGGGCGCTCGGCAAGGCGTCGCATAAAATACGGATACCACGAACGGCCATAGGGCGCCGCGATTCGCACGAGGTAACCATCTGATTGAAGCCTCCTCTGGAGGGCAGGCCTCACGCCGTACAGCATTTGAAACTCGAATCGAGATCGTTCGACGGCATGAGACTGAGCAAACGATACTGCGTGACGAATCATGTTTTCATCGTGCGTCGCAATCGCCGTGTAACCAGCACCAAGAAGCGCCTGCTCGATCAAACTTTGGTAGTTTGCATCCACGTCACTCTTTTGGGAATATGCGACTGACCTAGGTTCGAGGTAGGCGCCCTTAACCAATCGTATATTCGGACGAAGCGGTGCAAGGATTTCGAGATCAGCCTGTGTCCGGTAAAGGTAGGCTTGCAGAACGATTCCCACATTGCTAAGGCCGTCAGCACGGAGATTCCGATAGATTTGCAATGTCGCGTCGACATAGCGAGATTCTTCCATGTCGATACGTACGAAGTTTTGGCAATGCAGAGCCTGCTCTACGATTGCCCGAATGTTCGCTAGAGCACGGTCTGGCTCGATCGTTAGACCGAGGTGCGTGAGCTTCAGCGCTACGTTCGCGGTCAAAGCCTCCGATTGAATACGCGACAACAATGTCCTATAGCTCGCAACTGCCTTTTCAGTTTCCGCGCTTTCTGTCAGGTCCTCACCCAAAATGGCGGATGCAACGGAGAAGCCGTTGGCGTTTAATCCGCGAACAATCGAAACAAACTCATCGAGTGTTTCACCTGCCACAAAGCGACGCGCTCCGAGTTTAAGCCCGTGCGTTGCCATGAGTTGCTGCAGGAGAGTGCTGCGGGACGCTCCGAGAAGAAGACCCCTCGCCATCGCGGTAGGTGACATCACGTCGTCGGGGCCTTCATTTGCAGCGGCGCATGCAGTGGCCATGGAAACGCCCGTTCGTATGCAGTTGCTAATGCAAGAAGCATATCTTCGCGATGTCTCTGCCCTGTAAACTGAACGCCTGTCGGCGCACCATTTGAAGTGAAGCCGGCGGGAAGCGAAATTGCCGGAGACCACGACGCGTTCACAAACGCTCCGAACGGCTCCGCGCCAGAGTCGCGAGCACTTCGACCACCAATTGTCTGAGGATAGAGTTCGTCGGCCGCAAATGCTGGGCATGCGACCGCCGGCGTCACGATGAAGTCGAAGCGATCAAGAATCGCTCCGACTTTCGCTTCGAGCTCGGCGATGTGCGATTCTGCCTCCCAAACACGAAATGCCGTCAGTTCCCCAGCTCGCTCGAGCGCGAAGCGCGGACTCTGTGAGAGCATCTCGAATTGTTCTGCTCCGAGTCCGTGTGATTCGAAAGCCGCGCGAAGAGAGTGGGCAGCTAACACTATCCAATCCGCGTAGACATTCGGCAGCGCGATCGGCTCATCGATAAGCTTCACACCGGCCGCTATACAGGCACGCTCGGCCGCTGCGCGAGCGAGAGCGATGATTTCAGGATCGACAGCGGCGTATCCCAGATCCGAAGACCAGACCGCCCTCGCGCCTTGCACGGTTAGTGTTTGCGAAGCACGCTCGTAAGAAATTCCCGGCGGCGGCAGAGTCATGCGGTCAGCGCTGTGCGGACCAGCACTCACATCTAAGCATCGCGCCGTATCGCGCACGGTAGTCGTTAAAGTTCCGACGCACCCGAACACATCGAATCCACCTGAAGGCCGCGGTACGCGACCGTGGGATGGCTTGAGGCCGACGAGCCCGGTAAATGCCGCCGGCCCGCGGATGGAGCCGCCACTGTCCGCGGCGGTGCAAAATGGAACCAGCCCAGCTGCGACCGCGGCGGCGGAACCCCCGCTGCTTCCGCCGGGGGTTAACGCTAAGTTCCAGGGATTTCTCGTAGCGCCGAACGCCTTCGTATTCGTGCCGGAATCAAGACCAAACTCTCCTGTGGCGGTCATCCCTACTGCGACGGCGCCTGCAGCCTTCAGTCGCGCGACGAGCGGAGAGTCCCGCTCCCGTGGCGGCCGATCCATTAAAAAGAGTGAACCGGAGCGCATCGGCATCCCCGCGCATTCCTCAATGTCCTTGACACCAAAGGGGACGCCCGCTAGCGGGCCGGGACTTCGTCCTCGGGCGATCTCCTCATCGATGTTTGCAGCTTGCTGCAACGCGAGCGTCTCGTCAACGTGAACGAACGCAACAAGCAACGCATTGAATCTCCTAATGCGTTCCAGGGCTTCACGGACAATGTCCGTGGCTTTCACCCTTCCACTTGTGACCGCTTCCGCGATCTCGACAACGGTCAGGGGACGGTCTGCTTGGCCCAATTGTACGACTTTATCACTGCGGATGACTCGTCTACGTCGTGCTCTGGCGGTTCAATCGGTAGTCCGCCAAGCCGCCCGACAAACTCCTCAATAAGCGCGGCGATCGCGATGCGATTCACAACACGATTCGGAATATGGCCTTCGTCGGGGAAGACGCAATAGGTGATGGGATGCCCCCGTGCAGCGAGCAGCGACACCAAGTCCTCCGCCTGATGGAGCAGTACTCGGGAATCCCGCTGGCCATGAATGATTAAAAGCGGAGCTCGAATACGATCGGCAAGATGAAGCGCGGAAACACGACGTAGACGTTCGCGACCGTCCTCTGTGTGTGCCTCGCCAACCGCCCGCTCGCGGAATACCTCGAACGGTCGCCAATATTCCGGCACACTGGTTGGCTTCATCCATGCCAGCAAATCAGAAATCCCGGCAATGCTTACCGCCCCGACGAACATCTCCGGTTCAAGAGCGACTGCTGTAAGACTCGCATACCCCCCATAACTGACACCGCCAATGAACACGCGCTTCGGATCGGCGATGCCTCGATCGATCGCCCAGCGTACCGCGTCTATCAGATCGTCGTGCATCTTGCCGCCATACTCCCGAAAGCCGGCAGCAGCAAAATCGCGCCCAAACCCTACGGAGCCGCGATAGTTAACGGAGAGCACTGCGCAGCCACGGTCGGCCAAATGCTGGTGGAATGGCAAGATAAATCCGCCGGCAAAGCTATCACGATAGAATGGTCCGCCATGGACATCCAGATAGAGAGGCGCCGGCACGGACGCGTCCTTTGGATAGGTCAGGTAGGAAACCAGCGAGAGTCCATCACGCGAAGGAATGATAGTTGTTTCCATCGCGGGACCGTTGTAGAGTGTCTGCGTTTCTTGCGAGCGTCTGAGGTCAATAACACGCCGCGCACTCCGATCGTAGACGACATATCGCGGTAGCGGCACGTCCGAGGCTAAGCGAATCGACCAGTAGCGATCGTCGTCTGATTGATTCTGAAACTCGACCGATCCCGTCGCCTTGTCGAGTACTGCAAAATCCTGCACGAACAAGTCGTCAAGGCACGTCCAACGTGGGCGATCACGATTTACAGCAACGGCGTGCGGTCGTCCCTCGCCCACATCCGTTATGATTTGCGCGACATCGGCTTCTCCGCCACTCCACAGTGTCTGCTTCTTACCTGTTGAGACCTCGACGGCAACCAAAGCGCCCATCCCGCGCTCGTCCGGCATCCGGACCCACGCGAAAGCTCCATCGGCTGAGAATCCAAAAAGATGAAACTGCGTGAATGCGACTTCTAGGGGGATCGTGAAAAGATGTTGCTCGTCCGTCTCCGACAGGCGTAATAACTCTAACGAGGCATCCCTGAGGAAGCGTGTTGCGAGCCTCGGCGTCAAAGAACTGTCGGCGTAAACTTGAAAGTAGCTCTTGTCCTCCAAAACGAGGCGACTCGAACCATCGCTGAGGCTTACGCGGTATAAGTCCCGGCCCACGTTCGTACGCTGGTTATGCGCAATTAGGACTTCGCTCGGATGCTTGGAGCTGACGGAAACGAGGTCGGCGCTAACGTCGCGATCCGGACTGAGCGCCGTCGTTGCACGTGAGGCTATATCTAGCGCAAAAATAGCAAAATTCTCGTCGCCCAACTGATCGCGCCGGAACAGAACCGTTCGCGAATCGCCTGCCCACCATATAGGCGACACGCCATCGATATCGGAAAAGCCTCGCTCCCGATCCTCCGTGAGTGCCCGTTCTTGACTAAGGTCCTGCACGGGAGCGACGAAAATGTTTAGCGCGCTTCCAATCGGCGCCAAGTACGCCAACAGCTCTCCGTCCGGACTGACGGTGACCGACGTGATATCAGGCCAAGCGAAGAGCTGCCGCCGAGATATAAGATCGGACACTAGGGTCCTGGCCCAACGTCCTGTCGTAGGATCACATGGAGCGTTGTGGGTCCGACGTTGATCGCCGACGTGGCACCAAATAGACCATTCTTTAGTGCCACTGGGATGCCGGTGAAAATGTTGAAGTACGGTGTATTGTACACGCCGGTTAGATTGTAGCCTGTGAATTGGAGGCTCGTGTGCCGGGCGAGCCGGAACCGCATCGTACCGCTCATGACGCCGAAAGCGGGGTGATTGTACGAGTTATTCGGACCGAAGTACGTCTCTCCGAGTTGATACAAGTTTCCCCAGCCGGTACGGTAACTAACTTCGGCATAACCGTTGGAATAAGGAATGCGCCCATTCGACATTCCATTGTATCCGTCGCCGCTCGGCTGAAAATTGATATTAGGGATGACCGCAAGGTTAGTCGTATCAGGTCCGGCGGCCGTGTTGTAGAAACCCGGGGGCAAATTATATACGTACGCTCGTTGCAGTGAACCCTGGACACGATAACCGAAGCCGGCACTTGGGTCGTGGTGGATAGCCACTTCGACGCCTTGGTAACGCGACGTGCCCAGATTTTGTGCCGTCGTTACGAACAGCGGTGCGGTTACGCCCATTGTGTTCGTGTACGTTCCGTCAGCTGTAACGGAGTTGAGGAATTGACCGTGCAAATTCGTCTGATAGATATCCGCCGATACCACCGTACTTGACGAACTGAAGCGCTTATCAACACCGAGATCGAAGCCGAAAGAGGTCTCTGGTGAAATATTGCCGTTGTTTTTTGTGAACGTGAAGTAGTTAATTGCGCCGGAGTTATTGCCTTGCGGAACCCCCCCCTGAGTGGTGATAAGCGCCAAGTACGGTGGCGCAATGGACGAGCCGACACCAAGTCGATACACAAGGTCATTATCCGGGCGCCACGTCACTCCAAGGCGCGGTCCATAAAATGGGTGAGACGAGTTTTGAAACGTCAAGCCGCCATCGGGCGAATAATGGCTCGAGTAGTTGATGAAGTAATTCCCGAGAATTGCCTCGATGTTGCGGCCGAGGTTGAAGTCCCCTCGCGCGAGGATCGTGGTAAATGCCTGACTGGACCCCGCGGGAATGGTTGTGTAGTTTTCCGCCGACGATAGCTCGTACTGGGCGGAAGCGTACGATGAGTGAACGGTTCTATCGATCGATAACGTGTAAAGATCGTTGCCTGAAGGAAGATCAACTTCACCGGATAGACCGCTAAAATGATCTTGCGTCGGGAAATTGATGCCGGCATCGGTTACGGCGAACGTTGTCGGCTGCCCATTGTAGAACGTCGTTCCTCCAGCCGCATTCGGTAAGCCGCCCCATGTGTTACCGGTAAACTGGTAAGTGCTTCCGAATGGCACAACATACTCATATTGGTTGTTTGCGCCCGTGTAATATCGGAAGAGTAAGGAACTGCTTCCGATTGCCGTTCGAAACTCGCTTTGCAGAAGACCTTGAGTTATCTGACCCCAGAACGGATTGTAGGTATCAATTCCAAAGGGCATGACGGTTCCGGAAGGCACGGATCCGGCGTAGCCCATCGGCGGGATGAACTGATCGTTAAAGAACTGATTGCTCTCTTGCTCGTTTTGCAGTGTTTGAGCGCTGAGATATGTCACCGACAGCGAGGTCTCCGGCGAAAAGTTATACTGCAGCTTTGCCAGCTCTGATCGCCGCACGAAATCTGTATTGATCGCTCCGCAGCACACCTGGAGTGGAAATTGGAAGACGAAGTCATTATAAATGGTGGGATTGCCGGCGCCAAAGCCGGTATAGTAGCAGCCGTTCCCTGCAGCTGTCGTTCCGCAGAATGGCTGGCCGTTAACGGTCGCGTTCCCCTGTCCAAGAATCCCAACCATACCTGGCTGCCGGAAATTGTTCAGCGGGCCCGGCGTTCCGTCGACCGAATAACCGAACGCGTAGCCCAATTTTGAGGCGCGGCCTGTCGCCGTAACGGTAGTTGAAAAACCACCGTAACTGTCATAATCCAGAAATACGCTTGCGTTGGGTTTCGCTGTCGGTTCAAGGGTGCGATAGTTGATGCTGCCTCCGACCGCGTAGTTGATGTCCGGACCAACGACGCCGGGCCCTTTGAGAACCTCGATGTCCTGTAGGAAATGCGGGTCAAGATAGAGCGGTGTAAAATAACCGTTAGCACCGACGGAAATAGGATGTCCGTCGATTAGCGACTCCGTTTCATACGGCAGAGCGCCGCGGATTTGCGGTACCTGCTGCGTATTCTGCGCAGCCCCGTTGGTATTTGCGAAAGCGTTCATGGTCATTGTCATCCCGGGGATCTCGTTGAGCACCGACGTGACTTGCGGCTGACCTTGGTCCTGAAGGACCGCCCCGGGAACGATGTTTACGGAGGCCGGAGACGTATTGATCGTGCTCCTAGTTGAAGACGTTGTGACCCTACCGATCTCCCTCAACTGCGAAAATGAAGTTGGTCGCAGCACAACGTTGACGCTCGCCGGAGTGCCGGCGAGCACGGTTATATCGGTAAGAGTGGCCGTGTCGAAAGACGCTTTCGTCACGATAATCTCGTACAATCCCGGGGATAGTTGCGAGATCGTAAAGTGCCCAGACTTGTCTGTCACGGTCGTCGACGATGTTACGCCGCGCGCCGCGACCAAGACACTTGGAATTGGCTCTCCCGTGGGATCCTGCACTACACCGGTAATTGAGGACAGCGCATTTGATGTCTGCGCCTCGACGGGAAATTCTGAGATCTGCATCGCGACCGTCAAGGCGAACATCCCCGTCGCAATGCGACGGCAAGCTATCCCAAAAGCGCGCGTAAGGTTCACTGTTGACCCCCCTTTGCGGAGACCTAGTTGCGACATGTCATGATTGCTTCATGAAAGAAGGCGAAGCGTAGCGCATTGATATGCGAATCGTTGCCGTACTGAAAGATAAGGTGTCCGCCTTGGGACAGCTCTATGAAGCGCACGGACTGCCCCAAGTCGCGCAAGCGGACGGCGAGATTACGCGCGTGGGATGGATCGACGCGATCGTCCGTCGTCGACGTCAGAATCAAGAATTCTGGATAGTTCTTGTCCGCGCTTAGGTTTTGGAGCGGCGAATACGCTTCGAGTGTCGCCCGATCGATAGGATCATTCGGATCGCCAAATTCTGATGTCTGGCTGACGCCTTGCGTCTTCAGGAAACCTACGATATCGGCAATTGGGACACTGATTTCTATTGCGGCAAAAAGATCCGGCCGCCTCATCGCGGTGCAGGTGACGAGTAGACTTCCGTTCGATCCGCCGAACGCGCCAAGCTTATGTGGGTTCGTCAAGCCAATGCGAACCAGATCCTCGGAAACGGCCTCGAAGTCGTCAAATGTTTTTAGACGGCCGCTCTTTGAGCCGGCGTTGTGCCACCGCGCTCCATATTCACCGCCGCCACGTACGTTCGCGATGACAAATGCGCCGCCACCCTCAAACCACGGCTTGAGATAAGGACCACAATAAAATCCAGTCAGATAGTGTGGGAGAACGCTGCTTCCAAAGCCACCGTACCCAGTCATTAGTGTCGGCGTCGACCCATCGTATGCGGCGTCATGCGGAGCCGCAATCAGGTATGGAATCTTGACACCGTCGCGACTAGCCGCAAAGCGCTGTGTGACTTGCAGAAGATCCGGCGGAAACGCGCACTCGGCTGCGAGTAATTCGACGGTCTTCGTCGCGTTCACACTAAGCAATCGGGGCGGATGCGTTATGCCTTCTACGCGAACGACAAGGATATCGTTTCCGGCGTCAGCGGAAACCACATACGGGTAAACCAAATCGTCACCGATGGGAATCGTTTCGAGTCGCAATTCATTTGAAACGAGCCGTGCGCGGCATAGTCTCGGCCGGACGTCACGAAGTACTACAAAAAGAACAAAACCGTCACCGACGCCTAAGCCTCCGCTAAGAGGTATAGATTCGTTTTCCGCTGGCTCGAAAATGCAAGCGACCTCGCGTATGTGACCCGCAAAGTCCACATCGAAGGCTACAAGTGACCCATCGCGATAGACTTCCGAGCCGTGTCTCCAGTCTGCTTGCAGTCGAAGAATAAGCTTACCGGCGACTACACCCTCAACACCGAGACGCCCGACCTCACTCGGCAAATCAGGATAGGAAACAAGTTCTCCGTCACGGAGTTCGGAGATTCTACATCGACCATCCGCCAGATGCCGGATGACGAACAATCGCCTTGTAGAGCCATCGCGCACCGTGCGCGGCACGACCATTCTATCTTCAGGATGGCCGCGAAAAACGACCTTCGAGTCGGAGAGCGGTGAACCGCGTTTCCATATTCGGACTTCTCGCGGATAGCCACTGCGCGTAGCGGAGAAGCCGCGTGCAGTCGTCGCGATTAGCACGGTATCCGCGTCGATCCACGAGAAGTACGCGCGCCCCAAGGGTGCGCGAAAACCGTCGCTTACGACAGCCCTTCGCTTGGCGTCGTATTCGCGGACTTCCACGGCGTCGCCGCCGCCCGGCGAAAAGCCAATGAGATACCGGTCGTTGTCCAATTCAAGGGGAACAGGGTTCTCCCAATTCCCAAACTCGCTCAGCATCCACGAGTTGTTGTTTTGCAAGTCCCGGAGATCCAGAACGCATTCCCACTCTTTGGAACAAGTGGCGTCTGACTCAAGAGGGAGCCGCAGCCATCTTGCGGCGGTGTCACCGCCGGATGTATCCAGCACGTGAACGTGTGCGCCAACGGCAAATGCTGACGCAAGACGGCGCACCCCGTCATCGATCTGCGAAATAGAGAAAGCACCGCGGCGATAAGCGATCGAGCGGGCGAACTCGTCCGAAGTTAACGTAGACATCTCGGAGGCAAGCTCGTCGACGCTCTCCATTTGTTGCAATGTTAAGCCGCTATTGCTGCAACCAAAAGCATCGCATCCGCTCCCAAGGCCGGCTCGAGGGCCCGGCAGCCCTCGTACGCGAGGGTTGCCAGGGTAAGTTCAAGATGATATAACACATCTGTGATCACAAATCAAGAGTCATTTCTGCGGACCCAGGGCAGGAGCGCGAATGCTGTCGCGGAAGCGCGAGCAGCTATCACAGACGTGGACAGACCGCAACTCGCTCCGGTATCGCGAGACAACATGCAGGATCGTGTTTACGAGGCGATCCGCGACTCTATCATGACCGGACGAATCAAGCCTGACGGCGCGATCACAATTCGCTCCATAGCGGCCGCTGTTGGAACAAGCCCTATGCCTGTGCGCGAGGCATTGAGGCGACTCGTCGCCGAGGGCGCGCTCATTCTGCTACCCAACAGACAATTGAAGGTTCCGCCTATGTCGGTAGAGCGCTTCAATCAACTAGCAAAGATTCGAACCGCCCTCGAAGGTCTCGCTGTGCAAGAGGCGGCTGTAAAGATCACGCCTAGCGTCCTCGAGCGTCTCGAAAAGCTCGATCAAGAGATGCGGCGAAAGCGCAAACCCACTGATTACTTTGTGCTAAATCGGGAATTCCACTTCCTCATTTACGAAGCCGCTGAAATGGATGAGCTTCGCTCCATCGTCGAATCTTTGTGGCTTCGTGTTGGGCCATTCTTCAATCTGCTCACATCCGACAAGCACTGCCGGGACTTTCCGGACACTCACCTCGCCCTTATTGAGGCGTTACGCGAACGCAATTCCAATGAAGCGCGAAAAATGATCGCCGAGGACATTTCCACATTTGCGACGATGATTCGATCGCGACTGGAAAACCAACAGGCCCTGCAGATCGTACCCTGAGTCGCTGACGGTTGTGAGGCGGCTGGAGGCGAGCGAGGCCGAAACGTTAGTGGCCGAGCATTATGGATTGTCGGTCGCAGCCATTTCTCTCGACAGCGAGCGCGACCAGAATTTCCATTTGCAGTCGCCGGATGGGCAACACTATCTGTTCAAGGTGTCAAACCCCGATGAACATCCGCATGCTCTTGAATTGCAGACTTCCGCCCTGCAATATCTCGCCGAGGTAGACGGCCACCTTCGCGTGCCCCGCGTCATTCCAGCGAGCGATGGGAGTGCCTGGTTTCCCTTACACTTAAGTGATGGCGGCGTGACGAGCGCTGCCGTCTTGTCCTATCTGTCCGGCATACTGCTCCACAACGTGCCGCCTACCGTTCACCTGCGCAAGAGCCTCGGCCGGAATCTGGCGCAGCTCGACAACGCTCTGCGCGCATTCAGTCACCCCGGCGCCCAGCGCTCGTTGAAGTGGGACATGCAGGCTGCCTCGGCGCTGAAGCCACTTGTCGAGCGAATCGAACCGTTCGCGGATCGAGAGCTCGCTCGACGCTCGCTTGAGGCCTTCGAAGTCTTCGCCCTACCCGTATTGCGTCAGCTGCGGGCTCAAGTAATCCACAACGATCTGAATCGGTACAATGTCGTTTGCGATCCGGCCGATCCCAACAGTATCATAGGAATCCTCGACTTCGGCGACATGCTTCTCGCGCCACTCGTTATTGATGTGGCAGTCGCCGCGTCATACCATGTCACTGCGTGCTCTCATCCACTTGAGGGGCCGGCAGATCTGATTGAATCCTTTGACGCGTCTTACTCTCTCGACGAGCAGGAAATAGAGATATTACCGTACTTACTCGCGACGCGGCTTGTAATGACGATTGCCATTACCGAATGGGGAGCACTCCAGAATCGCGATAATGCACTTTACATCCTTCGAAACGTTGCGACGGCGCGAACAGCACTGCGTCAACTTTCGGAAATCCCTATCCGCCAAGCCGTGACGTATTTGCGTGACCGAATGAGAAGCGATGTCTGAAGCGCTCACGCTAAACTGGGGAACTAGAATCCCGATGCAGGATGGCGTTTCGCTCCACGGCGTTCTGTATCGGCCTCAGAACCACGATCGCCTAGCGACGATCTTGCATATTACGCCGTATGGCGCGGACGCATGGCACGACCGAGGACTTTCCTACACTCAGCACGGGTACGCCTTACTGCTCGTGGACTCACGCGGGCGCGGAAACTCCGAAGGCGTGTTTCGCCCATTTTCGCCTGATGACGGTCGCGATGGGGCCGACGTCGTGAACTGGATAACGGAACAGTCGTGGAGCGACGGCACCGTCGGAATGATCGGTGGTTCCTATACGGGTTACAATCAATGGGCAACGCTCGTTCATCGTCCCCCAGGGCTCAAGAGCATCATGCCGCGGGCGGCTGCATTTCCGGGGCTCGATGCACCCCGTTACCAAAACATCGCCACATTGTTCAGACTCCGCTGGCTTTCTTACGTCGCCGGCAAGTATCTCAACGAGCGCATCTTCTCCGACGACCAGCTTTGGCTTGGGCGCTATCTCGATTATCTGGATTCAGGGCTGTCGTTGCGCGATTTCGCAAAAGGCATCGGTATCGAGCTCGACGACGCTGACGCAACCCAGTTTGAAACGCTGACTCCAGATGATGCGATGTACGCGCGTCTCGATCTACCAATTTTGACGATCACAAGTCAGTATGATTCTCAACAGCACGGTGCGCTCGAATACTACCGACGACATCAGCGCGCACGCGGCAACGCCGGAGTGAACGATCATTATCTGATCGTAGGCGCCTGGAACCACGCTACTCAATTACGATTCGGCGGCATCGACCTTTCAAAGACGTTGCGCTTCGACCTCGTTGCGGTCGAATTGGCGTGGTTTGATTGGATTTTCAAACATGGCAAACGGCCCGATTTTCTGGACGCGCGCATCAAGGTGTTTTCAACCGGTGACAACCGGTGGCATCGCATTCGAGCGTTCGATAAGACCACCGCTCGCGAGGAATTCTTCCTCAGCAGTCAAGGACGCCTAACACCACGACCTCCAGTCCAAAGCAGCAGGGCCGTGCTACGCTCCGATCCGCGTGATCACCGAACTGCGCGGAGGATTGCGCTAAAACACCCCCGACGCGGTTTAACGCTAACTAGCCCCGATCATACGAATCATCTCTTCGGCCAGGGCCTCATGTACGAAAGCGCTCCCTCACGCCGCGTCTTTACGATCATCGGTGCACCACAGCTTCAGCTCCAGCTCGAATCGGATCTACCCGATATGGACATCCAGGTTTGCCTCTTCGACGTAGCGCCGAACGGCCGGAAGCTGGCAATCTCTGAAGCAATCGTCCGCATGCGACATCGAGACGGCCTCAACACGGAGAAACTCATGCCGATTGGAAAGCGTTTTTCGCTTCACCTCGACGAACACACCTTCACGTACTGCGCACGACATATCCGGCAAAAGCATCGACTGCAGTTGCTGATCAAACCGCTGACGTACGCGTGCCTTGATGAAGATCCAATTTTCGAGATTAACTATCAAGCCTCAAAACCGGTAGCTGTACAGACGCTCGCAGACGCCACGCCGGGGCAGGTCGTCATCCACCACTCCGCTCACGCCGCAAGCTTTCTCGTCTTGCCGGTGTTGCGCTCGTGAAAGCGATTTCGCGCACGCACTTCACCCTAGGCATGCTGGTCGTCTTCGGTTTGCCCGGAGCAGCGATGGAGCTGGTCAACTTTCCGTTCTATGCCATCGTGCCGACGATCTACTCGGAGCATACCGCAGCAACGCTAGCGCAAATCAGCGGTGTTCTCTTGATAACCAGGTTCGCGGATGTGATCCTGGACCCGACCATCGGTATTCTTTCCGACCGGACGCGAACGATGGTCGGCGCACGCAAGCCTTGGCTGCTCGCGGGCTCTGTCATTCTCGGAGTTGGAAGTTTTTTCGTCTTTCGGCCGGGGCCGCAGGCGACGGCTACCTACTTTTTGATCGGCTCACTGGTGTGGTATCTCGGCTGGAGCATGATGGATGTACCGTTCGTCGCGTGGGGGTCGGAGGTGACGCGCGATTACAATGAACGATCGCGTGTCTTCATTTTCAAAAACGTCGTGGCAATCTTTGGAGTTCTCGTTTTCGCATCGCTGCCTTATGTCACTGGACATGCGTCCGAGGGCTTCACTCCCTCGATCGTCGCACTGATGGGTCTCGTTGCCGCCTTCGCGCTGCCAGCAACAACGATCTACGCGTCTGTAACGGTGCCGGCGGGCCTCGCTGTCAGTCATGTCAGAATAAAGTTTCGTGACCTTTTGAAAGGACTGTTGAGGAACCGTCCGCTGCAGTTCTACTATGGGACGCAGATTGCTGCCGGATTTGCGATTGCACTCAACGGTTCGCTGATCTTCCTTTACTTCGGAGATCATCTCCAGCTCGCATACATCTTCCCAGCATCGATTATCATCTCGATGCTCACGCAAATTGCCTTTTCACCACTTGCATTCAGATTCACGAAGCAACGAGGCAAGCCGCTGATCTGGGGAAGCGGCTTGATCTTGATGGGGGCAACGATCATCGCGTTCGGCTTCGTCCCTGCCGGCGCCGCAGCACTCGTTCCGGTGCTCACCCTCTCCGCAATCAGGGGAGTGAGTCTGGCCATAAATAATCCCATGGGAAATGCTGTCCTAAGCGATGCCATCGATTATGATATCTTACGTAACCGAATCAACCGGGCCGGAAACCTCTTTGCAGTCCAAACACTGTTGTCGAAAGCGACAACTGCAATCGGCGGAGCGTGCGCGTTTTACGCGCTGTCTCTCGTCCAATATGTGCCCGCGCACGCGAACTCGGGACACGCAGTCACGTGGTTCATCATTACGATGGCGATTATTCCGGGTGTCATTTTGATCTTGGCCGGCTTCGTAGCATTTCGTTTCCCGATCACATTTCGCCGGCAGAACGTGATCCGTCGCCGAATAGAGCAACGAGTGTCAAGGGAAGGCGTGTCACTCTAACCGTGCATCCTCGCCAGGCGCTGGAAGACGCATTGCTCCACCGACGAACAGAATTGCTTGGACCGGCATATCGGGTCTTTTATGATCGCCCCGTCCACTTCGTGCGTGGCGCCGGCGTCTGGCTGTACGACGAGAGTGGTCAGGCCTATCTCGATGCGTACAACAATGTGCCCTCCGTCGGGCATTGTCATCCGGATGTCGTCGGCAAACTCTGCGAGCAAGCCGGACGCTTGAACGTTCACACGCGTTATCTCGACGCAACGATTCTTGACTACGCTGAGAAGCTGTTGGCAACGTTTCCGTCGAGCCTCAACCGTGTGATGTTTACGTGCAGTGGCAGCGAAGCGAATGACCTCGCGTTACGCGTTGCGCATCACAATACGCAGAACTCCGGCGTAATTGTGACGCAGTTCGCCTACCACGGCACGACTGCCGCCGTTGCCGCGGTTTCTCCATCTTTGGGTTCGGGATTAGGCCCTCACGTGCGAACGGTACCGCCTCCGGAAAGCGCGGAAGACTTCGACCGGCAGGTTGCCTCAGCAATTAGCGATCTCGACGCGACTGGATTACGCCCAAGCGCATTGCTCGTCGACACGATTTTTTCGAGCGATGGTATTCGCTCAAGTTCTAATCTGTTGCAGGCCTCGGCCTCGCGAATGAGAGCGGCGGGCGGCTTGTTTATCGCCGATGAGGTCCAAGCGGGGTTCGCCCGTACGGGCGAGCACATGTGGGGATTCGAACGCCACGGGATAGTTCCGGATGTGGTAACGCTCGGCAAGGCGATAGGAAACGGTCATCCGATGGCGGCTGTGGTTTGCCGCGCCGAACTACTCGACGACTTTGGCAAACGGATGCGCTATTTCAATACGCTCGCAGGCAATCCGGTATCGGCGGCGGTGGGGGACGCCGTTCTTGATGTCATCGCTGGTGAACATCTTATGGAGCACGCACACGACGTCGGCGAGTATCTGAATTCTATGCTGCGCACCTTGGCATCGCAGCGCTCGGCGATCATCGCAGTGCGCGGCGTGGGACTCGTTCTCGGCGTCGAGCTCGCATCCGGCAAGGAGGCAGCGGCAGTCGTCAACGCGTTGCGCGAACGACGAATTCTCGTCGGAACCTGCGGACCGCAGGCAAACGTCGTCAAGATTCGACCGCCACTCGTTTTCACGAAAGAAAATGCGGATTATCTCGTTTCGGAATTGGCTGGCGTCCTAGCATGATGTTTCCGCTGTTGTGTAGCGTATCTTGGCCTTCAATGTCGAGATAGCCGCAGCGGGTAGGTCACTTGTTGGTGAAGGACCGGTCTGGGTTGTTTCGGAGCAGCGCATCTATTGGGTCGATATCAAGGGCCGAAAGATATTCAACCTCGATCCGCTTACCGGCGACCGCCGAAGTTGGACGACGGTGGAACAGATCGGAGCAATCACGCCTCGCCTTCGCGAAGGATTTGCGGCCGTCTTTGAAACCGGTCTATATCTCGCCGATGCGGAGCCTGGCAATTGGCGTCGCCTCTCGTCACCTGAACTGCACGTACCGGGCAATCGGTTCAACGACGCCAAGTGCGATCCGATGGGGCGCCTCTGGGCCGGCACGATGGACAATGACGAAAAAAAAGTGTCAGGCTCCTTGTATCGCTTTGACTCTCTTGGAAAAGCAACGAGGATGCGGGGCGACGTCTACCTCTCGAACGGCCTGGGTTGGAGTCCAGATTCACGCACATTTTATTTCACCGATACGCTGCGTCGCGTGATCTACGCATTCGACTTTGATATTGACGATGGATCCCTCTTCCACGAGCGAGTGTTTGCCGTCGTCCCGGAGGACACGGGCTATCCCGACGGCCTTGCCGTCGATACGGATGGATGCATCTGGAGCGCACATTGGAACGGTGCAAGACTGACACGCTACGCACCGGACGGTCGCGCCTTGACGACGTTGAAGCTTCCGGTTCCAAAACCTACGAGCTGCGCCTTCGGCGGCACCCACTTATCGAAACTTTTCATCACTTCCGCGACGGTTGGCCTGACGGAGCGCGAGCTCGCGGAGGCGCCGGCCTCAGGTAGCCTCTTTGTCGCCGACGTCGCAGCGGCAGGTGTCCCTGTAATGGCGTTTGCGGGATGAAATCCTATATCATTTACGGCGGCTCAAGTGGAATCGGCAAAGCCGTAGCACTGATGTTACTAAAGTTCGGTGAACGAGTTGCGATCGTCTCAAACAATCGACAAGAGTTGCAATCTGCCCTTGATCAGTTAGACTCTGCCCAGCAAGAGCGCACCCTTCCACTCGTGGCCGATGTGCGCGAGAGCGACAATGTTCGCCAAACCGTCGCCAACGCAGTGGACCGCTTCGGCGGACTCGATGGCATGGTCTTCAGCGCGGGCATTCAGGTGTATGGAACTGTTGTGTCGACGCCGGAGGCGACGTGGGATGAGTGCATTGAGACGAATCTTAAGGGAGCATTCCTCGCAGGCAAATACTGCATTCCGCAGATCGCTGTCGGTGGCGGTTCCGTCGTGATCGTATCGTCGGTACAAGCACTGGCCTGCCAAAATGATGTGGCGGCCTACGCCGCTTCAAAAGGAGGTCTTAACGCAATGACGCGCGCGATGGCCCTCGACCATGCGTCGCAGTGCGTTCGCGTGAACGTAGTCTGTCCCGGTTCGGTTGACACACCGATGCTGCGCAGGTCGGCTGCAATGGAGGCTGGCGAGAACAACGCGGGTTCCGTACTTGCCGAGTGGGGTGGTTATCACCCTCTCGGTCGCGTCGCGCACGTCGACGAAATAGCGAGCGTAATCGTATTCTTGCTTTCGGACAAAGCGACTTTCATCACGGGAGCCGAGATCACCGTTGACGGCGGGCTCACTGCCGCCCTTGCCGTCAAGTTAGCGAGGTAAGGCGCTCTCAAAGAACGCGCGAAGAACATAATAAGCGGCTTTTCTTTTACCCGTCTCGTCCATGATGCCTTTATGATTTCTGAAGTCCTTTGTGCGCATCAGCGAAGGAAAGTCCATCAGCACCCAGGGTGATACGCCGGCAAGCTTTCGACTGTTTTTAAGCATGGCGAGCTGTCGCTGATAAACTGCAGCTTGGTATGTTTCCGAGTAAAGAGTCTGGGCGTCGCCTCGAAAGCCGGGAATAGCGTCCGCTCCAAATTCGCTTACGATGAACGGTCGGTTGATCGTCGGGTCGAGGTGGAGGCTCTCCATAGCGAGGTTTTCCGCAAACCGCAACGTCGGCTCATCGATCCCTGCCCAACGTGCAACCAGCTGCGGATAGTACCATCCGAAATACTCGTTGACGGCTATGACGTCGAAACTCTTTGCTAGATCGTCGTCAATCGGGAATGGAACCGGCCTCAACAGACCGCGCAATGCCGAAGGATCTAGCGTCGAGCCCTCGAGCTTCGCGAGAAGCATCTGCGCCTTGGATCTCGTCGGTGCCGCGACTCTTGAATTGAGTGCGATCCTCGCCAGAAGAACGGGCAGGACTCTCTCAAGATACGGATTCGGCTCGATTGACAGAGCAGCTGTCACGAGGCGAGTCGGATCGAGTTCCCTTGCACGATCCACCAATTTTTGCAGAAAGACATCGCGACGCTTCGATAACGGCGTTTCATTGCCGACCGACCAGATGATTACTGACGGATGATTGCGATCTCTGATAATTTGATCGGATAATTGCGCCCGAGCGTTCTCAAAGACAGACGAGGACGCAAAATCAATGGATTGCCATACGGGAATCTCAGACCAAACGAGGATCCCCATCCGGTCCGCTGCTTGCAGCAGCTGTTCGTCGCAAGGATAGTGAGCGAGACGAACAAAGTTTGCCCCAAGGTTCTTTACGACATGCATGATAGCCGTCGCATCGGTTGCGCCTCGAGCAACTCCACGATGGAGCGGACTTTCGTCCTGCGCAGAGATCCCTTTGAGAAATATCGGCTTTCCGTTCAGCAGTATCTGCGCACCCCGTCGCGCGATGGTTCGGAACCCTACGCGAGCGACAACGCGGTCACCGTCACTAGCGAAGATAACCTTGTATAGCTTCGGATGGCTTGGAGACCAAAGAGCTACCGGCGCCGAGAACGCTGCTTCACCCCTTCCGTCGGCCTTCAATCGTATTGTCGCCGTGCGACGTATCTCCGGAAGCCCAACGAGAACACGGTCGCCCGCCGTGCCACCGTCGACGGTCACGGAAACTGTGATGGTCTTCCTTTTCAGACTCATTAGGCGTAAGAAGTAGTCACGAATGAAGCGTCGGCCGGTGAAGATCACGTCAACGTCGCGTGTGATGCCGCCAGCGTTGAGCCAATCGATCGGCAGGGCCGGGACAGTTTCGCTCGAGAGAGCGCTATCGACGCGAACGACCAGCAGATTCGCTGACGTTTTGATCTTGCCGGTAACCTCGATTACAAAGGGCGTGTAGCCGCCATCGTGGCTCGCAAGGTACGAGCCGTTTAAGAAGACGTCGGCATGATAGTTGACGGCTCCGAAATATAGGAACTGCCGGCCCGAGTGGGTTGGACAGTCGAACACTCGTCTGTACCAGACGACGCCTTGATAGAGAAACAGATCCCGTTTTTGAGAATTCCAGTCGCCCGGAACGTTCAATGAATTGGCTGGCGAAAAAGAAAACTCGCGTAGCTGCAAAGGCGACGTCGGACGGTTGTCTTCAAAGAAGCCGTACGTTTTCCAGTTCCCAGCTCCAATGTCCATCGGATCGACGATGTACTGCCACGCGCCATTGAGTGAGACGCGATCACGAGCGAAAGGATTGACTATTAGCTTATCTGGTGTCGTACGTGGCGCCTCATCCGCCCATGCAGGCACAACGAAGATCACCAAAAGAACAAAGAAAAGAATAATTTGTGCTAGCTTCACGCGCCTGGAACGTCCGTCATAAATCGAGGTCCTCTCGCAGCGGAAGAATAAACGTCTTCCTATACTACTGCCGCCCGAGACAACGACGTTGATTGATTTGACCGACATCCTGAACATGCGCATCGACGCCACGACGAAGGGCGTCCCCGGCGGCGCCGTCCCGTTTCGCCTTGCAGATGTCGGTGCGAAGCGCTGGTCGCTCCTCCGCGAAGACATCCCGCTTCCGTCTGCGCTGCTTAAGCAAAGCGCTCTGCAAGCCAACTCCGCTCGCATGCGGCAGTACCTTGAGAGGGTTGGGGCCGTGCTTTGCCCGCACGCAAAGACCTATATGTCGCCACAACTTTCGAAGCTGCAAACCGATGCTGGCGCATGGGGGCTTACAGTAGCAAGCGTCAATCAGGCGCAGGTTTTCCGGCGCTTTGGTTTCGAGCGTATCTTGCTCGCAAACGAACTCGTCGGTCGGCAAAACGTGCGCTGGATAATTGATGAACTTGATCGCAGCGCCGGTTTCGACTTCTACTGTCTTGCTGATTCGATCGAGAACGTGGAGATGCTCGCGGCGGCGACGCAAGCACGAAGATCGAAGAGGTCCCTTCAGATTCTTCTCGAGGTAGGCTATGCCGGTGCCAGAACCGGCGTGCGGACGAAGGCAGCTGCACTGAGCCTTGCGCGAGCGATCAAAGCGCGAGAGCCGTATCTTTCCCTCGCCGGTATCGAATGCTATGAGGGAGTCTTGCCCGGCGAAGGAAGGAACGCTGAGGAACGCGTTCGAGCTTTGCTGCACGATCTCGAAGAGGTCGCGCATGAATGCGACGCCGAGGCACTCTTTGGTTGCGATCCCGTCATCCTCAGTGCTGGCGGTTCCGCGTACTACGACCTTGCCGGCGAAGGGTTGCGACGAATTGCGCTTTCTCGCTCGACACTGGTGGTCATTCGCAGCGGCTGCTATCTTGTGCATGACGCGGGCCTCATCGCTTCCGCTTATGCACGGATGGCGGAGCGGACGCCATGGGTGCGCGACCTACCCGTTCCACAAGAATCGCTCGAGGTTTGGGCATACATCCAATCGCGACCGGAAACTCAGCGAGCGTTCGCGACCATCGGACGCCGCGACGTTTCCTCGGATTCGGGCTATCCGGTACCGCGCTTTTGGTTCCGCTCGGGATTCCACAAGACAGTTCAAACGCTCCCGCCGGAACATTCTGTCGTCGCCCTCAACGATCAACATTGTTACCTTGAAACTCCCGAGAGCAGTCCCCTTGCCGTCGGCGATATGGTCGGCTTCGGGATATCACACCCATGTACGACATTCGACAAATGGCGGCTCATCTACATCGTCGACGACGACTACGAGATCGTCGACGGCATCTGGACATTCTTCTGACGTCATCGATGCGATCGCAACTGCTCTTCGCCGGCGAAATCGACCAGTGTGCCGAGTCCTCGCTCCTCGGCACCGCGCAGAACGAACTGCGCCGCCATCAAGTCTTCGGAGCTCATACCCAACGACTTGAAGAGCGTAATATCGCTTGACGATAGTCGGCCTTCGAGGTGGCCAATGAGGACGTCTCCGATACAGCCGAGCAAGTGATCCTCGTCGACTGCTCCTGCAGCAAGTGCTCGCTTAAAATCGCCGCTCAAAGCTCGCGCGCTCTCAGTATAATCTGCAAAGTATCGCGACCGCTTGACGGCGGCTACGTCAATCTCGGCGGTTGTGGGGATGCTCGAGCCGACGACGTTGAGGTGCACGCCCGGCGTCAACCACGCGCCTTGCAGAAACGGCTCCTCAGCCGCCGTGACTGTGCAGATGATGTCGCATGATCGCGCGGCCTCTTCGCACGATCGCGCGGCGCGCACATCGAAGCCGCGAGTCTTTTGTTGCGCTTGGGCAAATGCGGTGGCCTTCGCAAAGTCACGCCCCCACACCACCGCTTTGCTGATGCGTCGCACAACAGACATCGACTTCAAGTGAGTCGCAGCTTGCTCGCCGTAGCCGAAAATAGCAACCGATGAGGCGTCGGGTCTTGCCAGTACGTCCGTCGCGACCGCAGACGCAGCAGCGGTTCGAATCGCGGTTACGGTACTACCGTCGACAATGCCAACCGGCGTACCCGTCTGCGCATCGAACAAGCAGATCATGCCTTGGTGTGAGCTGAGGCCGACGTTGAAGTTTTCCGGGAAGACGGCGGTAACTTTTATCCCGATCCAACGAGGGTCGTCGAGATAACCAGGCATCATGCCCAGAAGATTTCTTTGCTGCGGTATTCGCATAACCGTCCTGATCGGCTGCATTGCTTGCCCGCGTGCCGTAAGGACCATTGCAGTTCGCGTTGTCGAAATGCAGTCGCGCATTGTTAGCAACTGGCGAACGAGCGTTCCTCCGATGACCCTCAATTGCATCTGTCTTCATTCGTTTCTCGGCGAAGAGCTTGTTTGTCAACCTTGCCGATTGGCAAGAGTGGGAGAGACGATCGAAATATGAAATGCTTCGGAATTTTGTAGTTTGCCAACCGTTCTTGAAGAAATTTTCGGATCGCGTCGCCGGTGATCCCTGAATCGCATACGATGTACGCCGAGCCGACCTCTCCCCACAGGGAGTCGACCGTCGGAACGACAGCTGCGAGAGAAACACCGGGAAATGCTTCAATCGTCGCCTCGATCTCTCTGGGATACACGTTGTAGCCGCCGGACTTATACATTTCTTTATTTCGCCCGACCAAGCGGACGTTGCCATCAGGCGCGAACGCCGCGACGTCCCCTGTTCGCAGCCAGCCGTCGGACGTAAGGGCTCGAGCGGTTTCAGTCGGATTGCGAAAATATCCGCTGAAAAGCAGTGTCCCGCGAACCTGGATTTCGCCGGGCTGCGAAGCCGCGTTGATGACTGCACCTTTCTCGTCGACGATTCGGAAGTTTTCCGGCTCGACTGGTCTGCCAACGCTCTCCGCCAGAATGTCCAACGAATCGTCGGGCCATGTCATGGTGACCGATCCGACGGATTCAGTTAGGCCATAATTCGTCGAGAGATCGACACCGAGACCCGCCATCCAATCCAAGAGGCCTCTGCTAATCGCTGCGCCGCCCCATGCAACATAGTGCAGATGCGCCTTTGCAACGTTATCGAAGCGACCGTTTCGGACGACGAGCTCGAACATCGCGGGCACTTGACCCCAGAACGTGATGCGCTCATCGGCGAGAGTGCGAATCGTATCGAGAGGATCGAACTGGCGGCGAAATATCGTCGACCATCCTCCGGCAATCGCCGGTGAGAGCAGATCCACGAGACAACCGACGTGATTGATTGGGAGGTTGTTGAGCGTTCGCTGCGGCCCGTCACGGTAACGCTCGAGGTAGCCGAGCGCCGCGTGCACGATGCTCGCGTGTGAGAGCATCGCGCCTTTTGGTCGGCCTGTCGTTCCGGACGTGTATACGATCGCAGCAATTTTCTCGAAATGAGAATCTAAACGTTCGCCCATTTCCGTCGTTTTCGGGCGATCCGCAAGGACGCTGTCACCTTGCACGACGATCGGGCGATCGCGCAACTCGCCGATTGCGGCCAAAAGTTCGTCGCGGGCGCGATCATCGATCTTGCGCGAGAGCGTCACGATCCGGGGCTCGGCGTCGGCGAGAACTGCGTGCAGTTCATCGGCTCGATACTTGGGATTCAGGCCGCACCACACGGCGTTGGCTATCGTCGATCCCAAGAAGTTGATGAGAAACTCGTTGCCTGGCGGCCCAAAGAACGCAACGCGATCCCCGGGCTCGAGACCCAGCCTCTTGAGCCTCGCGGATTCTTGGGCGACTGCTACATCGAGTTCTGCGTACGTCAGCCTCGTGTCTTGATCAACAACCGCTTCACGGTTCGGCACGTGCGTCGCGTGAAGACGCACGTATGCTGCGAGTGAGCCCAGTCTTGGCCCCCGGAGGGTCACGGAGCAGAATCGCGCTCGAACGGAAGACTCAGACCTAGCCACTCCGCAACGAGCGCGGGGCGCTCACCGCCTTCGATTTCCACAGTCACCGCAAAGCGATGTAAAGTTCCGCCTGCCTTTGGTGTCGAGTCCACGACGCGAAAGCGGGCTCGAATGAGCGAATCCACCGCCACCGGACTCACGAACCGTACCTTGTTCAGTCCGTAATTAAGAGCGTATCCGTCGTTGCTCACAAGACCAGCTTGATGGGCAAAATGCGTGAGAAGCGACAGTGTCAGAAAACCGAAGGCGATCGTGTGCCCGAACGGACCGGTCGCCGCGTAGGCCGGATCGATGTGCATAGGGTCTCTATCAAGAGTCACGTCGCCAAAGCGGTCGATTTGATCTTGCGTGATCCGCATCCAGGGCGTGACGCGTTCGTCCATAACCAAAGCCAAGCCTAACCCCCGGAGGGCGAAATACTCGGATGATATAACACATCTGTGATCACAAATCAACTACTGATCGCCCACCGAGGTTATACGGAACGTCATGGGTCCCAGTCCAAAGAGAATCCTAAGCGTACGAGGTACTCCGCGCGAACGAGGACGCGCTGTTGGGGAAGAGCTAAGGTCGGTGATAGGCCTGCACCTCGAGAAGCGCGCGCAGTGGATCGAGAGCACGCATCGGCAATCCGCACAGGCCTTCCTGGCGCGCTTCCTCTCTATGCGGCGGTATTTGCCGGTGATCGAGCTTCACGCGCCGGGCTTGCTCGAAGAGGTGAGAGGCATCGGCGAAGGCGCCTGCATCACAGAAACGACGGCGCTGACTCTCCAGCTCGGCGACGAAATCTCCGTATATTCCGATGACGCCTCACGCCATCATCAGTCGTCGACGGGGTGTAGCAGCTTTGGCGCCTTGGGCGAAGGTTCTTCAGGTGTCATCCTAGGCCAAACAATGGATCTCGACGCGTACAACGACGAAGCACAGATCGTCGTAAGGCACGAATACATTCAGGGCGAGTTAGAAGTCGTCGTCTTGACGGTGGCGGGATCTCTGGGAAAAACAGGTACGAGTAACGCGCCTGTAGCGGTCTGTTGCAATTCCTTGCATCAACTGAGCTCGAATCCGCTTGGCCTGCCCGTCGATTTTGTTTTCCGCAGGATGCTGGAGCAGCCTAACGCTTCCGCGGCGATCGAATACGCCGAATCCGTTCCACACGCGACTGGGCAGAACTATGTTTGCGCGGATTCCGTGACACTTGCATCGATCGAATGCAGTGCAACATCGACGTCCGTCGGAATACCGAACAAAAAAGGCCGCTTGATCCATACAAATCATCCTTTATGGAATCAAGATTTGCCGGAATACGCATCCATCGGAAGCGTTCGGCGACTCGAATCGCTCGCAGCTCGAGTCGAAAACGATACGCCGTCCCTCACGCTGGCTGAGGCTAAAGCTACCTTGCGGGCAAAAGATGATGCCGAGTTTCCGATATGCATAGAAGAGCCGCAACGACACGCTCACGGCCGTGAGACGTTTACCTTTGGCGCCGTGATTTACGAGCTTTCGCGCGAAGTCGCCATGCACGTCACGCTTGGGCCACCGTCTCAGTCAGACTTCATGGAGCTTCAGTTGTCACAGCGCCGAGGCGCGTAAACATCGCCGATGCGAATTAAAACTGTCTGGTGGTCGCGCGTTTGTTGCACTGACCGGCGATTTGCGTGACGCCTTGGCCTGGGGTGTTCACTTGGGCGTTGAGCGTGCGCGACGTGCGATCCAACGTCACTCCACCGACGTAGTACAGCGCATCTGACGCCGGCAAGCCCGTCCAGCCGAGAACCGATGCGTTGAACAACAAGAAAACGGGGTTGGTGGAGATCGAATCCTTAACGCCAGCGAACTCGAAGCATATCATTGATGAAATTGATTCACTACTCTGCCAAGATGCTCAATTGTCGAGTGAGTTATGTGATTACATCGTCAATCATGACCTGAAGTATCGCATGGGCGCTGATGAGGATCTAGAGGCTGACGCAGCACCCTGAAGTCGACGTGTTAAAGATTACCGTCCCGCGTAGTGTCCGACTTGTCGCGCTCAGGCAAGTCGATCGGAGGAGCGGCCGCGAAGAGCTCTGCGATTGATGGCCTCCGTGCTGTGAGTTGAATCTGGCCAATCTTAACCTGTTCGATGTATGTTCGAAGATCTGTAACCTCGGCCGGTATCAGAGTAGGGTCGGACCAAGAGTCGAGTACCATTGCCTCCAGTGCGGCGGCATCGGAAACGCCAAATTTCTTCGGTAGCATTCGTAGTAATTGCTTACCAGTTGAATATTTCCATAGATCGTCCGACTCTCGCAGGGCTTCGTAATCGGCCGCCGTCACTGTGAGAGCAGCCGCAATCGCGTGTTCCTCCGTCGCTAACAGAAGGCGAGCTAGTCGACTGGAGAACGCCGCCGTATCCTTACGGATAGTGTTCCAGTCCATCGCGGCGGCCGCTGACGCTTCACGCGGAATCGGCAATGAAAAATCGCATCGAACCAAAGCGCGCTTGAATATCCAGCGTCCCGACATCGCGTCCGCCGCATCACGTATAATATCGGATGCGTTTCCTGGTTTGCTCGTTTTCTTTAGGATGCTTTGGAGGGCAGCTGGATGTAAGAAGAGATTCTCGACTTCCTTACAGCCCAAGACATGCACACCAGATTGCACAATGGAAGTAAAGTCGCGCTCGTCCCGGTAATCGCGGTCGATTATAGCGCCGACTCGGACTCGATCGTCGCTGCTCGAAGCTAAGTATGAGGCGGCAATCGCGTTCCTAAGAACCTCGCGACAGTTGCCGCCCTGAAGAAATCGCGGAAATGGCTGCGTTTCGCAAAGGCGTTCAAATCGCGAGATCTCCCTCGCTGCTGAGTCGTCACCCATCTCGTCTTCTCGGTCCGCAGACTCGATGTATATAAAGGGCGAATCCCGCAGAGGGAATGCCGGCGTCCCCAACGCCTGCGCTAATAACTGGACAACAGGGCGACTTTCTAAGCTGTCGGCTCGAGATACCATTCTTGTTGACGATTCGCGTTCAAGAAGTATCGTCGACGAAGCACCAGCTGCCTCAACCGCTTCCATTGAGTGCGTGGCGATCCACGTCTGACCGACGCCTATGACGTTCTTCAGATACGTGACCCAGCGCGTAACTATATCAGCATTGAGATGCAACTCAGGTTCATCGAGGAGCATGAGTCCATTCTTTAAGCCGAACCGCTCAATTTGCCCAATGATAAAGGCGATTTCTTTTTCGCCGGAACTCAAACTCGAGAAGAGAAGGTCAACGCCGGCCGCGTCAAAAGTGAGCCGGTTCTTAGCATTTATTCCAGCATAATGCAAATGCGGGAGGACGGCTGCTACCGCGGCCCCATAGTTTTTCATGGTATCCACGAGCGTCGGCTCCTCGGCATGACGATTCCTCGCTTTTATCAGTTCCTGCTTGAACTGAATCGCATCGCGGGCGTCCTCCGCGACAACGTTTCTTTCCCACTCATTGTAGATCGTGGAGCTTCGCATCGACGACCTCTTGCGTCGTTTGTCAAAGTCTTCTTGAGACTCCGCGAGTGCTTGGGCCAAATCGCCGAAATTAAATCCTGCCTCTGGATATGAGCGATCTGAGTCAATGAATAGACAATAGGTTTCAGGTCTTGCGCGCAAACTCAGAGATATTGCCCCGCCGAGATTCTCCATAGTTCCACGCTCGCCCGTACCGCCCGCGTACACTCTACTTTGACGACGAGAACGTGCATCGACTTTGTTGCTTTCGAAGATCAGGGAACCATCCCACTTTATCTCTGGTCGAAGATATGTCGAGCGCAGATTGTCTTCAACCAAGATCGAGTCCAGAGGGACGTTCAATTCGAAGGCAATGACAATATCCCGATGCACTTCTTCAAGTGGATCGCCTCTCACATACTCTGCTGATGGCGTTAACCCGAAGTCCACTAGAGCACGCAGAAGCAACTCTAGGAGGCTGCTTTTCCCAGCCCCATTTTCTCCAACCAGGCAAACGAGCGGAGATGGCGCGTTCACTGTAAGTGATAGCGATCGTAAGTTACGCCACTCTCCGATTTTGATGCTTACAATCTTCAATAGCTAAGACGTCCCGTACAGCGCCATCGCTACAACGCAGCAGTTTAAGTGTCTGTTGAAGTAGCTCGAGTCAGCCATCGCAGCTAAAATTCGGCGAATTGACTGTAAGCGCATGGTCTGTGGGCGGATTTAAGACCGACGTGATGGGTCAGGCGAGGCATGATCGTGCGGAGTCGCAACGCCCCAGGCTGCACGGACGTTATCGGAGGCGCGCGAGGCCGAGAGCATCGGAATTTGCCCCCAGCGGTTGACGTATTGGATGATCCAGCGGCGTAGGTAGGCCCTATCCGAATCATGCATCTCGATGATCGCGGCCCTTAACGCCCGAAAGACCGGACCAGGCGACTCTGGCATCGAACATGCGTTCGGATGCTCATTTGAGGTCCCTGCAGCCAGCATAACGCGGCTAAAATCCGGCAGGACTCGGCTATTGCGAATCTCGGGGCAGGACCGCCCGTTCCAACAGCACCGATTGGTGTCAGTCCGGTCCTCTATACGCCAGTCCGTTTCACTAGGCGCCCGCGACACGAACACACGTTCGGCGTTGCCCCACAGAGCATGGTGGCGTATAGTGGTTCCGAGTGGTAGCTAGTGGCGCCGTGTGGGGTATTCCGTGCCAGGCGAGGTTCCGCGTTTTACCGGTTCCGTGGAGCACGCCCTTGACGACAAGGGTCGCCTTGTCGTGCCCGCCCGGTTCCGCGAACGCCTCGGCGCCGGCTTCTTCCTAACGATCGCGGAGCCCGAGCCGTGTTTGGCGCTCTATCCCGCCGTCAGCTGGGCCGAGTTCTGCGCCAGGCTGGAAGCTGCACCTATAAAGGATGGCCGCTATCGCCGCCTCGTGCGCCACATCTTCGCGAACACCGAGGAAGCGTCGTGCGATCCGCAAGGCCGCGTCGCGATCCCGGCGCACTTGCGCGCCTACGCCGACATCAAGCGCGATGTCGTGACGGTCGGCTCGCTGACTCGCGTCGAGATTTGGGCCAAAGAGAAATATCCGGATCGCGTCGAGGACGCCGACGACTTCGCAAAGTTCGTCACCGAGCTGGGACTCTATTGATTGCACATTCCTGTTCTCTTAAAGGAAGCAATCGACGGACTTGCGGTCCAGAGCGGCGGGACGTATGTCGATGCAACGTTCGGTGCGGGCGGTCATACGGAAGCGATCTTGGATCGTCTCGGGCCGCGCGGACGCGTCATCGCGTTCGACGTCGACACGACGGTCCACGCGCGCAGCGATCTGCCGAGCGACCCACGACTGCTACTCGTGCACGCGAACTTTCGCACGCTGGAAGCGGAGCTTGCGCGCCGCGAGATCACGCGGATCGACGGCGTGCTCTTCGATTTGGGAGTCAGCTCCATGCAATTTGACGTCGGCGAGCGCGGGTTCTCGCTGAGCGCGTCCGCTTCGGACGCCGCTCTCGATATGCGGATGAACCAGAGCGAAGGGTTCACAGCCGCAGAATACATCGAGCGCAGCAGCGAGCGCGAGCTCGCCGACGTCATCTTCAACTTCGGCGAAGAACGCAACGCGCGCCGGATCGCGCACTCGATCAAGCAGCATCTTCCGCAAACGACGGGCGAGTTGGCACGCATCGTTAGCGGCACCGTTCATCGACACGGCAAACGCGAACGCATCCATCCGGCAACGCGCACCTTTCAGGCGCTGCGCATCGCCGTCAACGACGAGCTTGCCGCACTCGAAGAAGGTTTGGAAGCTGCGACGACAGTGCTGCGTCCCGGCGGACGGCTCGTCGCAATCGCGTTCCACTCACTGGAAGATCGCATCATCAAGAACAAGATGCGCAGCGACCCGCGTCTGAATCCGATCACGCGCAAACCGATGGTCGCAAGCGACGACGAGCGCGCGCGTAATCCACGTTCGCGCAGCGCGAAGCTTCGCGTCGCGGAGCGTCTGCCATGATTCAGCGTAAGCCCGCGCCTGAAGCGCCCGCGCCCAAACCGCGCAAGCCCCAGCACGGGCGCTATCGCCGTCGCCGCAGCTCGGTGTTCGCACACTACGGCAGTTCCGTGCGCGTGCTGAGCATCGTCGCACTGGTGCTCGCGCCGGTCATGGTGTACGTCATGCTGACGTCGAACCTCACGAGTCTGAACTACGCGCTTGCAAACGCCGAGGGTCAACGCACCGTGCTTCAGCAAGACGTCCAGCGTCTCGACGATCAGATCGCGCACTTGGAATCACGCGAGCGGCTCTCGCAAGTCGCAGCGCAGCTCGGGATGCGCGATCCGGCGCGCTTTGAAATCGTAACGCTTGCCCCTCCGCCTCACGATGAGGAAGCCGGCGGCATCGCGTTTCTCGGCTGGCTTCGGAGGTAGAAGTGCGAGCGCGGGGCGCGCTCGTGCGCATCTCTCCGGACCGCGCGAAGTTCACATTTTGGCTCTTCGCTCTGATCGGTTTGTATTTGACGTGGCGCTTGTTCGATATTCAGGTGCTGCACGGGCACCTCTACTCGCGTGTCGCGCTCGAGCAGCGTGCGCAGACGATCGAGATCTTTGCACGTCGCGGCACGATCTACGACCGTACGCGCACCGTTTTGGTGCGCTCGCTCAAATCGGAAAGCATCTACGCCGATCCGACGCAGATCACCGAGAAGAACGACGCAGCCGCAAAACTCGCGCCGATTCTCGGCTATTCACCGAATGAGATCGTCGCGGCACTCGACGAGCCGACGCACTTTCGCTGGCTGAAACGCAAAGTCTCACACGACACCGCGCAGAGCGTACGCGCGCTCAACCTGCAAGGCATAAACGTCGTCCAAGAAGAGACGGGCCGCCGGTTCTGGACATCGGGACGCCTTGCGTCGACGGTTCTCGGTTTCGTCGGCATGGACGAGAACGGACTTTCGGGCGTCGAGTATTCCTACGACAACATGCTGCGCGGGACGAGCGGCAAGATGATGCTCGAAGCCGATCCGTTCCAGCGCGCCCTGCCGTTCGGATTGCAGCACGTCATCGACCAGGCGCATCCCGGTCGAAGCCTGGTGCTGACGCTCGACGGCTATCTCCAATTCGAATCCGAGCGGCTTTTGAATGCGCAGGTGCGGGCATTCCACGCACGCAGCGGTTCCGTGATCGTCATGGATCCGCGAACGGGCGAGATTCTCGCGATGGCAAACGTGCCGGACTTCGATCCGTCGCACTACGGCGCGTCAAAACCGGATGCGTGGCGCGATCGCGCGATCGCGGATGCATACGAGCCGGGATCGACGTTCAAGCTCATCACCGCGGCCGCTGCACTCGAGAGCGGCAAAGTAAATCTGAAGTCGCGGTTTCCGGCGCTCGATCAGATCAAGATCAACGGCAGCATCATCCATAACGCCGAAGACGACATGCCGCTCTCTTCGAGCACGGAATCGCTCGAAGACATCATCGCGTATTCGCACAACGTCGGCGCGGCAGAAGTCGCGATGCGCATCGGCGATCAGGCCGAGTATCGCGAGATTCGCAAGTTCGGATTCGGCGATGCAACCGGCATCGATTTGCCGGGTGAGAGTCCGGGAATTCTCCCGCCGCTCGATGAGTGGAGCGGGACGTCGCTGCCGACGATCGCGTTCGGTCAGGGCATCTCGACGACGCCGCTTGCGATGGTGCGCGCGTACTGCGCGATCGCGAACGGTGGCATGCTGGTCAAGCCGCATATCGTGCGCGCGGTCCTGAGCGAAACCGGAAAAACCATTCACACGAATGGACCCGAATTCGAAGGCCGCGTGATGTCGCAAGAGACGGCGGCAACGCTGCGCTCATTCTTGCGCACGGTCGTCGTGCGCGGAACCGGAAATCCCGCAGCGCAGGTTCCGGGCTACACGACCGCCGGGAAGACGGGAACGGCGCAAGTCGTCGGCAACGGCGGTTACGTCTCCGGCGCGTACATCGCGTCGTTCATCGGATACATTCCGGCCGAGCACCCGCGTTTCGTCATTCTCGTGAAAATCGATGAACCGCGCGGCGCGTACTACGGCAGCATCGTCGCTGCGCCCGTGTTTGCCAAGCTCGCGCAGATCGCGATGATTCACGCCGGCATCTATCCGGCGCCGCCACCGGCCCGCTTGGTTCCCCCAAAACGCGGCGCGAAGGTCGCCGCGCGATGATCCCGCTTGCCCGCTTACTCGAGGCAATTCCCGACGCCGAGGTCGACGGTACGGTCGACGGCGTCGCGATTACGACACTTTCCGCCGATTCACGCAACATCGTGCCTGGCGCGATGTTTGTTGCCCTTCACGGCGAGCACGTTGACGGCCATCGCTTCATCGCAAACGCGATAGCTCCGGCGCACGCGCGGTCGTCGTCGATCGCAAGCCCGAGGATGCCGGCGCGACTTGCATTCGCGTCGCCGACACGCGTATTGCGCTCTCGCGTTTGGCAGCCCGATTCTACGGCGAGCCGTCGCACAAGCTGCGCGTCATCGGCATCACCGGAACGAACGGCAAGACGACGACGACCCACATGACGCGCGCGCTGCTCGATGCGTGCGGTGTCCGATCCGGCTATATCGGAACGCTCGGCGCGTCATACGGCGAATGGACGCGCGGCTTGCAGAATACCACGCCGCTGCCGATCGAGCTGCAAGAGACGCTGGCGACGATGCTCGATCTCGGAGCCAGGGCCGTCGCAATGGAAGTCTCTTCGCACGCGCTAGCGCTGCATCGCGTCGACGACATTCATTTTTCCGTGGGCGCCTTCACGAATCTGACACGCGATCATCTCGATTTTCATCTGACGATCGATGCGTACGCTGCGGCCAAGCGCCGCCTCTTCGATCTCGCCGAGCGTGCGGTGCTCGACATGGACGATACGCACGGTGCGAGCTGGGCCAAAGAGCTGCGCGCGCGCGGCACGCCGGTGATAACCTACGCGCTCGACGCGCAAGCCGATCTGCGCGCAAGCGATGTCGAGCTGCGGCCGGATGCAAGCACGTTCTCGGTCGACGGCGTTCGTGTCGAAATTCCGCTTCCGGGACGTTTCAACGTGCGCAACGCCCTGTGCGCGCTTGCGATCGCGCGCTCGCTCGATCTCGACTTGAAAAAAGCCGCGACCGCGCTGCACGGCTTACCGCCGGTACCGGGACGGATGGAGCGGTACGCGCGCGACGGCGTCGTCGCGATCGTCGACTACGCGCACACGCCGGATGCGCTTGCGAACGTCCTGCGCGCGACTCGGGAAACGATGGACGGTGGGAAGCTCTTCGTCGTGTTTGGTTGCGGTGGCGATCGGGACGCGGGGAAACGTCCGCAAATGGGGACGATCGCGAGCAATCTGGCCGACGTTGTGATCGTCACGAACGACAATCCGCGCTCCGAGGATCCTGCGACAATCGCACGCGAGATTCTCGCGGGTGCGCCACGTGCGGAGGTCGAGCTGGACCGGCGCGCGGCGATTCGTGCGGCAATCAAACGCGCGCGCAAGGGCGACGTGGTCGTCGTTGCCGGCAAAGGTCACGAAGATTATCAGATCATCGGCGCGGCACGTACGCATTTCGACGATCGCGACGAAGTTCGCGCGGCGCTCGCATGAGATTTTCGTTCGGCGAGCTGTGCGATGCGACGGGCGGCCGTCCGGTCGGCACGCCGCCCGCAGAGAGCGTTCGCATCGTCACCGACACGCGTCACATTGGGCCCGGCGACGCGTTCGTCGCTTTGCGCGGCGAGAATTTTGACGGCGCCGATTTTATGGGCGATGCGTTCGCGAAGGGCGCGTCGCTTGCGATCGTCCCGCGCGAAGATCTCCTGGGTGGCAAACCGGGAATCGTCGTCGACGATTCGCTACGCGCGTACATGGCGCTGGGTGCAGCCGCGCGCGCGCACTCGAACGCGATCGTCATCGCGATCACCGGAAGCACTGGGAAGACGACGACGAAGACGTTGCTCGCGCAGCTCCTGTCATTCGCGGGATCGAAACTGGCAGCGACGCCGCAGAACGAGAACAACGAGATCGGCGTCAGCAAGCTCCTGCTCGCGCTCGAGGGTGACGAGCGGATCGTCGTCGTCGAGATGGGTGCGCGGCACGACGGCGAGATCGCGGAGCTGTGCAACATCGCGATGCCGCATCTCGGCATCCTGACGAATATCGGCGAAGCTCATCTCGAAGTGTTCGAGACCCGCGAACGTCTCGCGGATACGAAGTGGGGCCTGTTCTCGACCGGCGCGATTGCGATCCTCAACGTCGCCGACGAAGAATCGCGCCGGCGTTTCCCGACGTTGCCACGCGCGCCGGGCTGGTTTGGCGCGGGCCAGACCGTCTTCGAGAACGTTCTGCTGCCCGCGACGCTGATTCCGTCGCGCGACGCGATCGTATTCGCCGACGCCTCCGGTGCCGAGACGCTGCAGATGTCGACCACATTGCCGGGCGATCACAATCTTGCGAATCTCGCGGCGGCTGCGACAGCGGCGCGCGCCGTCGGAATGACGCCGGCAGCAGTCGTCGAGGCGATTCCCAAACTCACGCTTCCACCCGGACGCTACGAGCGCATGTCACTGCCGGGTGGCATTCATCTGGTCTATGATGCGTATAATGCATCGCTTTCCGGAACGCTCGCGACGCTGCGCGCCTTCTCCGCGGAGAATGCGGAGCGGCGGATCGCGGTGCTCGGCGGCATGGCCGAGCTCGGCGTCGAGTCGCCACAGATGCACGAAGCGATTGGTGCAGCGCTTCCCGGTTGCGGGATCGACGTGGTGCTGATCGGCGGCGAGCATGCGGATTCGACGATTCGCGGTGCCGTGCGCGCCGGAATGTCGCCGCTCGCGATCGTGCCGTACGACGACAATGCGCATGCGATGCAGTGGTTGCGGGTGAACATGCGCGATGGCGATTCGATTCTGCTCAAAGGTTCACGGATGTATAAGATGGAGGAGATCCTTGGCGGCCTCAAAGCTCTCCGTCCGTGAGCGTGAGCTCCCCGAGGGTCTCGTTGCGCTGCCGATTCGCACGCGCTTGGTTGCGCGTGGCGACGATCTCGTCGAGCTGGTCGCGGAAGCGACCGCGGGAATGGTGCAATCCGGTGACGTCGTTGCGATCAGCGAAACGGCGCTCGCGATCGCGCAGGGCCGCTTCATCGGTGCTGAATACGTGCGTCCGTCGCGGCTCGCGTATGCGCTTGCCCGGCAGGCAGGCGCGATGGCGACGCTCAGCCAGCCCGAATCGATGCAGCTCGTGATCGACCGCGTCGGAACACCCGCCGTACTCAGTGCGGTCGCAGCGCACGTCGTTGGACGTATGCGCGGAAAGCGCGGCGTGCTCTACGAACGGTTGGGCGAAGCGATCGCGACGATCGACGGCTATACCGGCACGATGCCGCCGTACGAACAAGCGATTGTGCTCGGTCCCGAGGATCCGGACGCGTTCGCGCACGCGTGCGCAGAACGCCTGGGCGCTGGATGCGTCGTGGTCGATGCCAACGATCTGCGCATTGCAAAGGTGCTCGGTGCATCGGCCGGCGTCGCGCGCGATATGGTCGAGTGCGCGTTGCTGGGAAATCCGCACGGAAACTCGGATCAACAAACGCCGATTGTTATTCTAAAGTGGCGCGCGCAGGGAGCGAATCCGTTATGGGTGTGAGCGCGGCGGCAGCATTTGGCGGTGCGCTTGTTGCGGCGTTCGCGCTTGGGCGTCCGCTGATAAACTTTCTGCGGGCGATCTCCGCCAAACAGACGGCGTACGAAGACGCGCCCAAGACCCACCAAGCCAAGACCGGCACGCCGACGATGGGCGGCGTGCTCTTTTTGCTCGGGCCGCTGGCGGCACTGATCGCGGCGCCGAGTAGCGTCACGCTTGCGCTCCTCGTATTGGTCGTTGTTTGCGCGGCGATCGGCTTCGTCGACGACATCATGGCGATCCGTCTCGGGCGTAACCGCGGGATGCGCGCGCGTACCAAGCTGCTGCTCACCGGAGTTGCGGCCGCCGGCTTCATATGGATCGTGCTCGCGTCGCAGCCCGGCTTGCAGCCGGCGATCTTCGGCCTCGGGCAAGTCTCGACGGCGATCTTTGTGGTGCTCAGTATCTGTGCGATCGTAGGAACGACGCATGCGGTTAATCTGACGGACGGACTCGACGGACTTGCAGGCGGAACGATCGTCCCGCCGCTTGCCGTCGTCGCCTACGCCGCGTTTGCGGGCGGGCGGAACGACGTCGGCATATTCGAGCTGGCGATGATCGGCAGCGTCCTTGCGTTCCTGGTCTACAATTTGCATCCGGCCAAGGTTTTTATGGGCGACACCGGGTCGCTCGCGCTCGGAGCTGCCCTCGCTGGCGGTGCATGCGTAACCGGAATGCAGCTGGTGCTAATCCTGATCGGCGGCGTTTTCGCTGCCGAGGCACTCTCAGTGATTCTTCAAGTCGCTTCATTTAAGATGACGAAGCGACGTATCTTCCGTATGAGTCCTTTGCACCATCACTTCGAGCTTGGAGGCTGGCCGGAGACGAAAGTGACCACACGATTTTGGATCGCTTCCGCGCTGTGCTCGCTTGCCGGCGCCGCCCTCGTAACGGTGCGTCAATGATTGCCGGATTCGATCGCGTCCTCATCATTGGTTTGGGCAAAAGCGGGCGTTCGAGCGCGCGCGTGATGCACGAGCTGGGCTCGAAAATCTGGGCGACCGATGAGGGCGCCGAAGAAAACTTGACGTCGGCACTCGCCGAGCTGAAGAAGCTCAACGCAACATTTGTTGCGCCGAATAATATCGACGAGATTGTGGGCGAGCTCGATGCGGCTGTGCTCTCACCGGGCGTTCCGCTGAACTCGCCGCTCGTGCGTCGTGTGCAAAGCGCACGCGTCCCGGTTTACAGCGAGATTGAGGTCGCGTTCCGCTTGTGCAAGGCGCCGATCATTGCGCTTACCGGAACGAAGGGCAAGACGACGACGACGGCGCTCGTCGGCCACATCTTGCGCGGCTCGAATAAGAAAGCGCGCGTCGGTGGAAACATCGGCAATCCGCTGATCGAAGAAGCCTTCGCCGCCGAGCCGAGCGACTGGGTCGTGGCCGAAGTCTCGTCGTTCCAGCTCGAGTCGATCCGCAGTTTCAAGCCGCGCATCTCATCGATCATCAATATTTCGCCTGACCATCTGGACCGGTATTTCTCGATGGACGAATATGCCGAAGCGAAGCTGCGCATTTTCGCCAATCAGAACGCGGGCGACACGTTCGTCGGAAATCTCGATGATGAACGAATCGGTTCGCTGGCCGAAGGCGAGGGGGCACTGCGCATCAAGTGTCGCGCGCTGTGGTTTTCGCGTGAGCCGCATCGCAACTCGACGCTGTATCTGCGCAACGGCGAAAAGGTCGTCTACGCGCCGCCAACCGGCGATCCGCGGCCGATCGACATCATGGACGTCGATGAGATCCCGTTGCTCGGCGAACACAACGTTGACAACGTCATGGCCGCGACGCTGATGGCGCTAGCCGCAGGCGTCCAGCCCAAGAAGGTTCGCGAGAGCGTGACTTCTTTCAAAGCCTTGCCGCACCGGCTAACCGAAGTCTCTGAAATTGGCGGCGTTCGTTACATCGATGATTCCAAGGCCACGAATCCCGGTTCCGTCATTGCGGCGCTGCGTACGTTCGATGACGGCCACATCGTTTTGATCGCGGGCGGTAAAGCCAAAGGCACCGATTTCGCGGAGTTCGGAAAAGCCGTTTCCTCGCGTGCGCGCGCCGTCGTATTGATCGGTGCGGCCGCCGACGACATGGCGTCCGTCATCAAGCGCGCCAAAGTCGTGCGTGCAGACTCGATGCAGCATGCGGTCGAGGCCGCGTCAGAACTGGCCAAGCCGGGTGACGTCGTATTGCTCTCGCCGGGCTGTGCGTCGTTCGACATGTTCGAATCGGCCGAAGCGCGCGGTGAAGCCTTCGTTGCGGCAGTCAAGCGTCTCGAACGCGGGACAGAGGCGGTGCATTGACTTCCTCTCCAAACACGCGTCCACCTGACGCCGCGCTTGTCGCTATCGTCGGTTCGCTCGTCGCTCTCGGTCTCGTGATGGTGTTCAGCGCGTCGAGTGCGACAGCGTACGCATTCCATCATGACACGGCATATTTTCTGAAGCGGCAGCTGATGTGGCTGGTCGTCGCGCTGATCTGCGCCGCGATCGCTTATAAGCTCGATTATCGCGTTTTGCGAAGGGTGGACGCCGCGATCTTGATTGCGGCGATGCTCGCGCTCGTCGCGGTGCTCGTTCCGCACGTCGGCATCGTCTCGGGCGGTGCGCGGCGCTGGATCGGTGCGGGTGGTTTTCAGTTTGAACCGTCGGAGTTTGCGAAACTGGCGCTGATCGTGTATTTGGCGGCCGCGATTAGCCGCCGGCAAGATCGGATTCGCTCGCTCACGCGCGGACTCTGGCCGCTCTTGATCGTTACGTTTGCACTTGCGGCGCTCGTGCTCGTCGAGCCCGATATGGGGACGGCGACGCTGGTCGTGTTCACGGCCTTCACGATCATGTTCGTCGCCGGCGCGCGCGTCCCGCATCTGATCGCGGTCGTGCTTGCGACGGCGCCGTTCGTCATCTTCGAGATCTTTGCAAGCCCGTACAAACGCGCGCGCATTCTCGCGTTTATCGATCCTTGGAAGGATGCCCAGAACACGGGCTTTCACATCGTGCAATCGCTGCTCGCGCTCGGAAGCGGCAGCATCTTCGGCGTTGGTTTGGGACTATCGCGTCAGAAGTTCTTTTATTTGCCCGAGCAGTATACCGACTTCATTTTCGCAATCGTCGGCGAGGAGCTGGGGTTGCTCGGTGCGCTTTTCGTAATCGGGCTCTTCATCTGTTTCGCGTATCGCGCCATCAAAATCGCGCTTGCGGCGCCGGATCAATTCGGATTCTTCTTGGTCGTCGGCTGCACGGCGCTCATCGTGATTCAAGCCTTCGTCAACATCGGCGTCACGACGTCATCGTGGCCCGTGACGGGCGTCCCGCTGCCCTTCATCTCGTTCGGCGGCAGCTCGCTGATCGTCAGTCTCGTCGCAGTTGCGCTCATCTTGAACGTCGGTCGGTCGCGCCGCACCGCACCCTCGCGGTGAGGGTCGTCGTAACTGGCGGAGGCACCGGCGGGCACATCTATCCTGGTTTGGCGATCGATGCGGCGCTGCGCGACGATTGCAAAGCGCGCGGTGAAGAATACGCATCGGTCTTTTTCGGAACGAAACGTGGACTTGAAAGCACGATCGTGACGAAAGCCGGCATGCCGCTCGAATTGATTCCCTCGCGACCGCTTGCGCGCCGTCTCTCGGCGCAGCTGATTGCGACCGTCGGAGCGAATGCAGCCGGATTCGCGATGGCCGGGAAAGCGCTGATGAGATTCCGTCCCGACGTCGTGATCGCGAGCGGTGGATACGTGACCTTTCCGGTCGTCGCTGCCGCGCGCGCGATGCGCATTGCGCACCGCATCAACCCGACGCTCGCCGTGCTCGAAGAAAACGCGCTGCCGGGGCTTACCAATCGGCTCTTGGGTCCGCTCGTCGACGAGGTTTGGACGGCGAGCTGGACGTCAACCAACGCGTTCAAAGGCAAAGCCGTCGCGACCGGAATTCCCGTGCGCGCCGAATTCAAGGCGCTTTTGCCCAAGCAGCGTGCGCGCGAACGGCTCGAAATCGATTCGCACGCGCACGCGATGGTTATCGTCGTCCTCGGAGGCAGCCAAGGCGCGCGCTCGATCAACAATGCCGTTCTCGACATGGTGGCTTCGCGCGGCGTCCCGGCACCGTGGTGGATACTGCACATTTGCGGTGAGCGCGACTATGAAGCGATGAAAGCGCGATTGAGCGAGAAGCTTCCGGTCAGCCGCTTCACGCTCGTCCCGTATTTCGACGATCCGTCGCCGGCATACGCCGCAGCCGATCTGGTCGTGGCGCGAGCCGGTGCGTCGACGCTTGCCGAGCTTGCGGCCAGCGGACGTGCGTCGCTTTTGATTCCGTATCCACATGCATCCGAAGATCACCAGAACGCGAACGCCCGCTTTTTTGCGGAGAGCGGCGCCGCGCGGCTTCTGCACGATGCGGAGCTGAGCGGCGACGTCCTGTTCTACGCGCTCAGCGAAGCACTCGTTCCCGAACGGATCGAAGCGATGGCCAAGTGCGCCGCGGCGCTTGCACCGGCTGATGCGACGGCCATGATCGTGCGTCGCGTCCGCACGCTGCGCGAGAGCAGCCACCCGTGACCCATCTCGTAGGGATCGGCGGAATCGGGATGAGCGCAATCGCACGATTGTTGCTCGCACGCGGTGAGAAAGTTACCGGCTCTGACGTCAAGCAGACGCCGTTGATCCAGAAGCTGCGCGGCGAAGGCGCGTTGATCAATATCGGACACCGCCCCGAAAACATCAAGGGCGCGACGCGCATCGTCGTCAGCTCTGCGATCGATAAGAAGAATCCAGAATTCGAGCGCGCGAACGAGCTCGGTATTCCGGTCACGACGCGCGGACAGATGCTCGCAGAGTTGACGGCTGGAAAGAAAACGATCGCCGTCGCCGGGACGCACGGAAAGACGACGACGACCGCGATGATTGCGCACGTGTTGTCCGCGTGCGGTCTCGATCCGACGGTCGCGATCGGTGGCGAACCGATCGATACCGGGATGAACGCGCGCCTCGGAAAAGGCGAATGGTTCGTCACCGAGAGCGACGAGTCCGACGGCTCGTTTCTGTACCTGAATCCGACGATCGCGGTCGTAACGAATATCGAGAACGATCACGTTCGCTTCGAGAGCGAATGGCAAGCGATGCTCGGGACATTCAAGCGTTTCGTCGCCAAGATTCCGGGCGACGGTTTGCTCGTGGCGGGCGTCGACAATCAATACAGCGATGAGATAGCGCGCAGCCAGAATGCTGTCCCGCTCATTGCGTATGGCATCAACGCGTGGCAGGCCGATCTTCACGCTACGATCGACGCCTATGAAGATTTTGGAACGCGCACGTCGATAACGTTGCGCGGAACCGCGCTCGGAACGTTGCGGTTGCGGGTGCCCGGTGAGATCAACGTGCAAAATGCGCTGGCTGCGATCGCAATCGGCATGCATCTCGGACTATCGTTTGAACAAGTTGCCGACGCGCTCGACGATTTTGCGGGCGTGCGCAGGCGATTCGAATTTCTCTTGCGCGAGAAAGATCTCAGCGTCGTCGATGACTACGCACATCATCCGACTGCGGTGCGCGAAACGATCAAGACCGCACGGCGCTACCACAAGGGGCCACTGATCGTTGCCTTCGAGCCGCATCGCTACTCGCGCACGCGTTATTTGGCGCGCGATTTCGCAGAGGCGCTCTCCGGAGCGGATCACGTGATCCTCGCGCCGATCTATGCCGCGTCGGAACCGCCGATCGACGGCGTGAGCTCGCGCTCGATCGGCGAGCCGCTCGCCGCGCGCGGAACCGACGTCACGCTACGTCAAGGATGTCAAAGGGTTGCCCGCCGCGCTCAAGATCACGGCGCCCCCGGGCTCGCTCGTTCTGATGTTAGGCGCCGGCGCGATTACGGAGAGCGCGCAGAAGTTCGCAGAGAGGTGAGCCGCATCGGCGAACGCGAGCGTAAAGAGCTCGCGGATCGCTTTGGGGAGCGCGTCCGGTTCGACGAGCCGCTCGCGCCGTTTACGTCGTGGAAAATCGGCGGCCCGGCCGATGCGCTCATCTCGATCGAATCGACCGATGAGGTTGCTTTCGTCCTACGCCTGTGCGTGCGGCGCGGCATCGCCTGGTTCGTCCTCGGGAGCGGGTCCAATCTGCTCGTCGGCGACGGCGGAATTCGCGGAATCGTTCTGCGGTTGGGCGGCGAGTACGCCTCACTCGCGGTCGACGCGACGTCCGAAGCCGGGCTCGTTCTCGTGCGTGCCGGCGCGGCCGCTTCACTCTCGTTGCTGACCGCGCAGGCGGCCTCGGCGGGCGCGCGCGGGATCGGTTCGCTCGCCGGAGTTCCTGGGAGCGTCGGCGGTGCGCTTCGCATGAACGCGGGGACCGATCGCGAGATGGGCGACTTTGTCCGCGACGTATGGATTCAAACGCCATCGAAGCCCGACGTGCACGCCGTCACGCCGCAGTATTATTATCGGCGCACGTCGCTCGCACGCGACGCTATCGTGTCGCATGTCACGCTCGCGTTCGAGCGCGCCGAGCCCGCCGACGTGCGGGGCGAAATGCAGCAGCGCCTGGTGCGTCGCAAGAAGACGCAACCGCTCCAATTTCCGAACGCCGGTTCCTGTTTTCGCAACCCGGAAGGTAACCACGCGGGGCACCTGATCGAAGAGGTCGGCGCTAAGGGGTGGCGCGTCGGGGGAGCCGAAGTCTCACGCCTGCACGCGAATTTCATCGTCAACGTCGATGGTGCGACGGCCCAAGACGTCACGACGCTTCTCGCGCGCGTGCGGCGTGCGGTGCACGAACGTTTCGCCGTCGATCTCGAATTGGAAGTGCACTTGGTAGGCGAGTTCATATGCCCGTAAAGCGCCCGAAAGTCGCCGTCGTCATGGGCGGTACGAGTACTGAACGCGAGATCTCGATCGCGAGCGGCTCGAATGTTTTACGCGCACTCGACAAGCTCGGCTATCCCGCGCGCTCGCTCGATTTCGACAAGAGTTTCATGGAGAATATTCGCGAGCTCGAACCGGACGTTGTTTTCAATGCACTCCACGGTCCGGGCGGCGAAGACGGCATGATTCAAGGAATTCTGGAGTGGCTGGGTTTGCCGTACACGGGTAGCGCAATTCTCGGATGCGCGCTCGCGATGGACAAGCACGTCACGAAAAAGATTTTGTCTGCCGAAGGTTTGCCGACTCCGAATTGGGACGCGTACGATCTCGGCGGCGGTTCGCTGCCGCTCTTGCCGGGTTCGCTCGACTTGCCACTCGTCGTCAAACCGCGCAACGAAGGTTCGAGCACCGGCGTGACGCTCGTGAAAACGCACGAACAGTGGACGCACGCGATGGTCGTCGCAAGCACGCGCACGCATAACGCGCAAGTTCTTGCCGAAGAGTACATCGCAGGGCGGGAATTTTCGTGCGGCATTTTGGGCGACGAAGCGCTGCCCGTCGTGGAGATCGTTTCCGGCGACGACTTCCTCAGTTACGACGCAAAATACACGCCGGGCGGAAGCCGCCATCTGTGCCCCGCGCCGATCGACGAAGATCTGGCCGCGCGCATCCGGATGCTTGCTTTGACCGTCCACCGGTTGATCGGCTTGCGCGACTACTCGCGCACCGACTTCATCGTCTCCAAGGAGGGGCGGCCGTACATCCTCGAGGTCAATGCGCTCCCAGGCATGACGCAAAACAGTCTGATCCCCGACGAGGCCGCGGTAGCTGGAATCTCGTACGAAGCGCTGGTCGACCGGTTGGTAGGGTTCGCCCTCGGCCGCCGGCTGAAGGGCAAGGTCCCTCAAACGAACGTCGGGTAGAGAGTAGATGTAGAATGCCTCTAGATAGGGAATACCGCTAGCCTATGGTTGAAGCACGCCGTGCTTCGGTCGAACGGAACACGAAGGAGACCCAAATCACCCTCCGCCTGGACCTCGCGCCCGGGCCAATCGAGGTAGACACAGGGGTCAAGTTCTTCGACCATATGCTGACATCGCTGGCCACCCATGCCGGCCTCGGGTTGGTCGTGGTCGCCAAGGGCGACGGCATGGACCATCACCACGTGATCGAGGACGTCGGGATCGCGCTCGGCCGGGCTCTGCATGAGGCGCTCGGTGAGAAACGCGGGATCGCGCGCTTCGGTTCGATGATGATACCGCTCGACGACGCGCTCGTCGCGGGGAGCATCGATCTTTCCGGACGCGCGTACCTTAATTTTGCCGTCAAGTTCACGGCAGAAGATCTCGGTGATATGAAAACCGAGATGGTCGCCGAGTTCTTCCGAGCCCTAACCGATAATGGCCGCTTCAATCTCCACCTGGTGCAGATGAGCGGCCATGTTAATCATCATCTGTGTGAGGCGGCGTTCAAAGCCTTCGCCCGCTCGTTTGCGCAAGCCAAGACGATTACGGGTAGCGACATTCTTTCAACCAAAGGCGTTCTCGAGTAAACGGAAGGAGATCAAAGTGCCTGAGGATACGCGAAAATTCAAGCTAGTAGACGACCGGGGCAATTTGATCGCCGATCTGCCCGTTTATAAGGGAACGTACGGTAACGACGTTGTCGACGTGCGCAAATTGCTCGCAGACACCGGCTACTGCACGTTCGATCCCAGCTTCGGCAGCACGGCTGCCTGTCGCTCGACGATCACCTACATCGACGGCGATCAAGGTATTTTGCTCTACCGCGGCTATCCGATCGATCAGCTTGCAGAGAAGAGCACATACCTCGAAGTCTGCTATCTGTTGCTTTTCGGCGAGCTGCCCACCAAGGTCGAGCTCGAACACTTTCGTTGGGAAGTCAAGCATCATACGATGGTGCACGAGCAGCTGTTGCGCTTCTACGGTGGCTTCCGCCGCGACGCGCATCCGATGGCGATCATGCTCGGCGTGGTCGGCGCGCTCTCGGCCTTCTATCCCGACAGCACTGACGTCTTCGATCCGCAGCACCGCATCATCTCGATCTATCGCCTGATTGCGAAGATGCCGACGATCGCGGCCGCCGCGCACAAGTATGCGCTCGGGCAGCCGATGGTCTATCCGCGCAACGATCTCACCTATCCGGCAAACTTCCTGCGCATGATGTTCTCGGTTCCGGCGGAGGAATATACGGTCAATCCGGTTTTTGCGAAGGCCGTTCGGGCGCTGTTGATCCTGCAAGCCGATCACGAGCAGAACGCCTCGACCTCAACGGTTCGCACCGTCGGTTCCAGCCGCGCGAATCCGTTCGCCTGCGTTGCGGCCGGCATCTCGTCGCTCTGGGGACCGCTGCACGGCGGCGCCAACGAAGAAGTGATCAAGATGCTCGAGATCATCGGCGAGAAGAAGCGCATCACCGATTTTATCAAGCGCGCCAAAGACAAAGACGATTCGTTCCGCCTCATGGGCTTCGGCCACCGCGTCTACAAGAGCTACGATCCGCGCGCGAAAGTGATGAAGCAGATTTGCGAGGAGGTGCTCAAGGAAATCGGACACGAGCACGATCCGCTGCTCGAAATCGCAGTCGAACTCGAGCGGATCGCGTTGAAGACGAATATTTCGTCTCGCGCAAGCTCTACCCGAACGTCGACTTCTATTCGGGTATCGTGATGCGCGCGATCGGAATCCCCGAGAACATGTTCACGGCCGTGTTCGCAGTCTCACGCACGGTCGGTTGGCTCGCGCAATGGAAAGAGATGATCGAGGATCCGGATCAGCGCATCACGCGTCCGCGTCAGCTGTATTGCGGTCCGGAGAAACGAGACTACGTTGCCGTCGAGAAACGCGCAACCGGAAGCGACGGCCGGCCCATGACGAGCGGCAAGCCGATGCCTAGCGAACCAACAGTGGTCGGGGGAACTTAGTCGAGCGGACGCGACCCTAAGCGCACGTTGACGGTAGGGTTTTGCCCTTCCGCCAAATGCGCACGCGCGCAACTTCGCCGGGTTTGAGTGCGCCGACGATCTTGATAACGGTTTGCGCACTCGAGACGTTCTTGCCGTTCACGGCTTGAATCACGTCGCCGGTGCGTAAGCCTGCGCTCGCGGCCGGCGAGCCGGAGATCGCGCCGAGCACGACCGCACCGCTGCCCTTGTAGTGCAGCGCTTTGCGGACCTGATTGTCGATCGCGATCAGCTGCACGCCGAGAAAGCCGTTCGGCGCGACGTTCATAACGCCGGGATGCGCTTGAATCGACGCAACGCTCGTCTTGATGACGCTGGCCGGGACGGCGAAGCCGATGCCCTGCGCGGGCGCCGCCACGGACTGATTGATCGCGATGACATGACCGTCAAGGTCGATTAGCGGTCCGCCGGAATTGCCCGGATTGATCGGCGCCGAGGTCTGCAGCAAGTTGCGGAACGTGCGCTGCACGCCGTCCTCGCCTTCGATTTGCTCGTTGCGTCCGAACGCCGAAGCGACGCCGACGGTGACCGTTTGCGTCAATTCGAGCGGCTCACCGATTGCGATCGTCCATTCGCCTTTTTGAACCGTTGCGGAATCACCGAGCTCGAGCGGCGGCGGAAGCTTCTCGTAGTTATCGACCTTCACGAGCGCAATGTCGTTGTTGTAGTCCTCGCCGAAAATCTTGGCCGGTATCTTGTCGCCGTTTTGGAAGACGACGGTAATTTTTTGCGCGCCGTGAACGACGTGATCGTCGGTGAGAATCAATCCTTCCTTATCGAAGACGAAGCCCGAACCCGACGCGACTTCATGAAACGGAACGACGCGTTCGCCGCTTGGAGCGCCGAAGAGCAAGCCGAGCGGATTGGTCGGTGCGATGCGCGTTCCGTTGGCGGTGACGTTGAGCGCGACGACGGACGGCTCGGTGTGCTTGACGGCGTCGATGATGCGCTGTTGATCGTCGAGGTTGTCGGCCAGCACGCGGTGCGGCGCAAAATTCAGTGTCGCGACCGTCCCCGAAACGCCGCCGACGACGCCGGCGAGAATTGCAACCAGAACGACGTTGGGTTTCATGTTAATAGTCCATTCCTTAGCTACCGGTGTAGCGTACACGATAAACCGCTCCCGCGGCGTCGTCTGCAACGTAGAGGTCACCATCTTTTCCAATGGCGATGCCGGTCGCGCGACCGATGCGGCTGCCGTCTGCGTTCTGAAAGCCGCCGACGAACTGTTGCCACTGCCGGTCCGGATCGCCCCATGCAACCGGCGTCGCGGGCTCATCGCCGTGCAACGGCACGAACAGCACGCGCGGCGGACGCAGCGGCAGATGCCAGGATCCGTGCACGCCGATGAAGATACCGCCGCGATACGCAGCCGGAAACGCATGCGCCGCGTTCGTTTCTTGCGGATAGATCGCCATGCCGATCGGCGTGATGTAGGCCGGAAGTGCAACGCGCGAGACGGTCATGAATTGGCAGTCGTGCTTTCCGTCCGATTGATGATCTTCGTAGCATCCGGGCCAGCCGTAGTTCGATACGCCGGAGTGCAGCGTGAACGGATCGACGATCTCGTACGGATGACCGGCCTCGAGTGCGTCTTGCCCGGCCGCGCCGAGCCATACCGTTCCTGTGTTCGGATTCGTGGCAAGCGCGATCGCATTGCGAATGTGAACAGCGACGGGATGCATTGCTTTTCCATCCGTCTGCATCGCCTGAATCGTCGCGCGCGTGTTGTCGAGCTCGGTCTCGCACGCGTCACACGACGAACCGACGCTTGCGTACAGGACGTCTTTCGAGAATGCAACCGACGTCGTAATGTGATCGCTGGAACGGCCGCTCGTCCGTACCGACGCGATCTTGTGCGGTTCGCCGCTGGCCGTTTCATCGCCGGACTTGTACGGAACGCTCCATACGCCGAATTGCGACCCGACGTACAACGTGCCGTCACCGAATGTGACGCCGGCCGCGGGCTGATCCGGAACCGATACAAAGATGTGCGGCGTGGCCGGAGTCGTATCGGGATGCGCGATAATGACGACGTCGCTCCCTAGCGTACCGACGAACAAATCGCCGTTCGGTGCAACAGCCAACTCGCGCGCGTGTCCGAACTCTTGCAATGCGCGTGATCGTGAAGCCGGCGGGAACCGTAAGGGCATTGTCAGCCGACGCCGCTGGTACGCCGAGCGCAACGATCAGGCTAAGGACGATCCCGCAAAAACGTAGCACGGTAGTGTTCCTCGTTCCCTAAGAAGGTCTCGGACAAGCCCCCGGCTCAGAGCGCCCTAATGCTGGCAGTCGTCGATTATGGCGGAGGAAATCTGGGATCGCTCGTCTCCGCGCTGCGACGAAGAAACGCGCCCTTTGAAGTTACGGGCGACCCCGCGCGGCTACACGAAGCCGACGCAGCTATCCTTCCGGGCGATGGAGCCTTCGAAGCGACGATGCGCGCACTGCGCGCGAAAAGCTTGGATGTCGCACTGAAGAAATTCATCGGCGCCGGCCGGCCCTTTTTCGGAATCTGCATCGGGATGCAAGTGCTCTACGAGCGCAGTCTAGAATACGGCGACCACGCTGGTCTCGGCATCTTTGCCGGAACGATCAAGCGACTCGAGAACGCACCGCGCGTTCCGCACATGGGTTGGGACGAGCTCGAACTCCTTGGCCAACATCCCATTCTCGAAGGCATCGCAAGCGGCGACTTCGTTTACTTCTTGCACTCGTATTACGCGCCGGTCGGCGATGAAACGATCGCCGCTTGTACGTACGGCGAACGGTTTTCAGCAATCGTTGCGCGCGAGAACGTCATCGGCACGCAATTTCATCCTGAGAAGAGTCAACACGTCGGCGGACGCCTTCTCGATAACTTTCTTATACAATATCTCGCAGCGTCACGCTGAGCGAGTACCGCACTAACCCTGTCCCGAGCGTAGTCGAGGGACGCAGGACGGTGAAGACGTGCGTCGCACCGCTCGGCCCGTACATCAGCTGCCAGAAGTCGTTTTCAGTCACGTTCGACGCCGGGACGCCGTCGATGGCCGTGATCCGATCGCCGGTTCGTAAGCCGGCCTCAAATGCCGGCCCATTTGCGAGCACGTCGGCGACGTCGAAATAAGCGCGATTGTCGTTTTGCACGTACATGCCGGTGCGATTCGGCGGCGTTGGAACGTTTGTGCGTGAGTTTGGCTCAACGTACATGACGTGATTCGGGTAATCGAGCGTCATGGTGAAACGCGCGAGGACGTCGTTGCCGATGTTGCCGTCGACCCAATGCGAACCGAACGCGCCGGCGGTATCGGTCGAGAGGTCAACGACCATGTCGTCGAGCACGAAGTTGCCGATGCGCAGCCGCTTGCCGCGCGCGAGGTCGGCGCGCGAGTAGCCGCCGACGCCTCGCCCGACGATCATGTTTCCGGCGGTTTGATACGTCGCGCGGAGGTGATTCGCGTCAACGAAAGGTGACGTCAAAATCAGCGACGCTGACGAACCCGTATCGATCTGAAACGACCCATCCAGTCCATCGATCGAGCCGCGCACAATTGCTTCCGACGTTCCGAGCTGGAGCGGAACGGCGACGCCCGACCCATCGTAATAGAATTCGCTCGGCGGCGTGAACGTGAGCGTTTGCGTGTCGTAGTCGATGCGGGTGACGTAGCGCGCCAATATCTCCCGTCCAACGATGGCATTCACCGCGATGCCGTTTCCGTGCGTTAGAGCCGCCGGCAGCGGGAGCACGGCGAACTCTTGATCGCGCATCACGAGCGAGCCGAAGCCAAGGGCCTTTACGTATGTCCGCGAGGCTTTGATCGTTTGGTCACCCGCGCCGGACGCCGTGCCGCTTGGTCGCACGCGCAGCCCGAGCTTGCGTGCAAACTGCGGGTCGATTGTGTTGCCGCCGCCCGAATCGAAGAGCGCGTATGTCGGCGTACCGTCGATCGTGATCGGGATGACGAGATGGTTTGCTTGAAGAGAAAACGCTAAACTGAACGCGAGCGCGAGGAACACGCGCGCTGTTTGCGGGAAATTGTGGGGATGGACCTGCTCGCGCGCTCCATCCTCGTCGTCCCCGCGATTGACTTGCGCGGCGGACGGTGCGTGCGTCTACGGCAAGGCGATCCGTTGCAGGAAAAATCGTATGATGCCGACCCCGTAGCCCGTGCAAAGAGCTTCGTTCGCGCCGGCGCGACCCGGCTGCACGTCGTCGATCTGGACGGTGCCCTCGGTAGCGGCGAGAATCTCGCGGCATTGCGCGGAATTTGCGCGGCAACGGGCGTACGCGTTCAAACCGGCGGTGGCGTGCGCCGACCGGCCGACATCGAAGCGCGCTTCGCTGCGGGCGCAACCGAGGTGATCATCGGAACGTTGCTGGTCGAAGATCCGCCGGGGGCGCGGATGTTGATCGAACGCTACAGAGAGCGGCTGATCGCGGGGATCGACGCGCGTGGCGACCGTGTTGCGACGCGCGGCTGGCAGCAGCAGTCACATGTCTCGCGGGATGCGCTGGTGCGCGACGTTGCGAGCTGGGGGGTCGAACGGGTGATCTATACGGAGATCGCGCGCGACGGGATGGGGAGCGGTTACGACCTCGGCGCACTCTCGCACGTCGCGAAGTTGGCGCCACTGCGGATTTCAGCGAGTGGCGGCGCGCGCACGGTCGACGATCTGATCGCGCTGCGCGAGGGGACGCCCTCGACGGTCGATCACGCGATCGTCGGACGCGCGCTCTACGAAGGGACGATTAGCTTAGAGGAAGCGATCACCGCCGTCGAGGTCTGATCGTCGACGACGGTCTCGTCGTGGAACATCTCGACGGTTTGACTGAGCCGTGCTGCTTCGATGTGCAGCGAGAACGTGACGTCCTGGAATTGCTCGGCAGTATTCGCGACGGCGCGCGAGCCTTCGGCAAGCGCTTCGACGTTTCGCGTCGTGCGGTCGGCAGCCAAACGGCCGCGCTCGGAAGCATCGACCAGCGTTTCGATCGTTGTGTCGAGGACGGCGCCGAGATCGCGATTCCGGGTCGTCAGCGTCTCGAGCTCGCTGCTCGCCAGCCGCAGAGCGTCGCGAATGTCGGACTGCGAGCCGGCAAGTTGCGCAGCAGTCGCGATTTGCGCGCGCATTGAATCGATGTCGGTGACGATGCTCGCGAGCGCTTCCGAGGCCGCGATCGTTCGCTGGCGTCCGCGCGCGACGGCCGTGCTGCCGGCACGCGTTTCCGTAACGGCGCGTTCCATGTCGGCCTGCGTCTTGCGAATGAGTCCCGAGATTTCTTTCGTAGCCGTTCCGGAGCTGTCGGCGAGCTTACGAATCTCGTCGGCAACGACCGCAAACCCGCGGCCGTGCTCGCCCGCGCGCGCGGCTTCGATCGCGGCGTTGAGCGCCAGCAGGTTCGTTTGATCCGAGATCTCTTCGATCGTTACCGCGATCGCGCCGATCTGCGCGGACGCGGCCGCGAGCGACTGCATCGCTTCCTGCATCCGGTCCATCGTCGTCGCAGCAGCCCCGGACGCTACGGAGGCTTCCGTGAGCGCGGCGGTTGCCTCGGCGGCGTTCTCGCCCGCGCGTGAGCTTAGCTCCGACGCATTGCGCACGACGCCGTAACGCTGCGCCGTGACTTCCTCGAGACGATCGAGCGAGGTCGCCGTGATCGATGCGGCATTTCCAAGTTCGCCCGCGATCGCGAGCGATTCGCGCGCAACGCGCCGCACGGTCCCCGTCGCATCGACGACCTTGCCGAAGGTGAGGTCGATTTCTCGCATCGCTGCGCTCGATGATTGCAGCTCGTTTGCCGTCAGCGCTGAAACCGCCGAAAGCTCGGCGGCGCGATCGCGCAGCGCGGTCGCTTCGCCTTCGAGCGCGCGCGCGACACGATGCGCATCGCCGAATGCGCGGCGGACGGTTTCGACCAAGCGGCGTAGCGCAAGCCCGAGCGAATCGCCGCGCGAACGCGGAATGACTTCGACGCCGAGATCGCCATGTGCGATGCGAACGGAATCTTCCGCCAAGTGAGCGAGCGCGACGTTGGTTGCGACGAACGCTGCGACAAGATTTCCAATCTCGTGCGGCGCTTGCGGTTCGTAGCGCATCTCTTGCGCGGCAATCATGTCGCCGTCCTGACCCCGTCGCAGCAGCTCGGCGATACGGCGAACCGGCTGTGCGATGCTCAGATTCAGATACCACCCGATCACGACAGCGAACACGATTGCCGTCCCGCATGCGGCGATGATCGTCAGAATCGCGAGCCGGTAGCCTTCGCTCGGATCGCCGCCTATCCGCACGAGAGACGCCATGTGCAGCATTCCGGAGGCCATCACCAGTAAGATGACGATCACGATTGCGCCGACCGCGACGCCAAGCCGGCGTGCAAGACCGCCTTCACGGCGTTCGTCGGAGGGGACGTCGATCGAGATGCTCTGCGCTACCAGGGCGACCAATGCTGCTCGAGCCTGTTCGCTGCTCAGATAGGTCGGCACCGCAACGATGATCGTCGCAATCGCCAACAGCAACGGGGTCTCTTGAAAGTTGCGCGTGAGTGCTTCGCCTGCGAGCGCATTGCCGAGCGGGACGGCAGCTAGAATGATGAGGTCGTAGAGTGCCGCCATTAAAACGGAAACGAACAGAGGAAACCACTGAAGTCGTGCCCAGACGCCACCGAGTTGGCGGAAATCGCGTTCGCCGCGCTCGAAGCCTTGCAACGCCACGCGCACGGGCGTAAGGAAGCTACGCAACGCAAACGTTCCCGCGAACGCTGAAACGAGTGCCGCAGCGATGATGCCTGTAATCGGCCAGCGTCCTACGCTGTAGTTGCCGAATGCAAGTGCGACCACGACCAGCAGCGGCGCCGTGGCGAGCGTAATGACGTAACGTCGCAATGCGGCAGCCGACAATAGTTCATGATAACGCCCGAGCACAGACATGCCTCGCGCTTCGCCGCTACGAAACGAACACCCGCGGCGTGTGCTGCGGCAAACGTGCGACAATCTCGTAGTCGATCGTCCCCGCCCAGTTTGCCCAATCTTCCGCGCTCAAAAAAGCATCGCCATCGCGTCCGATAAGTGTGACCTGCATCCCTGGCGTTGCAGAAGTGACGCTCGTCACGTCGACCATCGTCATGTTCATGCACACACGACCGACGATGGGACAGCGTTTTCCATCGATCAAAACGGCGCCGCGATTGCTGACGGCGCGCGGAATTCCTTCGGCATAACCGATCGGAAGCACGCCGATGCGTGCATTCGACGTCGTGCGATACGTGCGACCATAACCAACCGATGTTTCCGCCGGTACGTCACGAACCGAAACGAGGCGCGTCGTCCAACGCAGAGCGGCCCGGAGCGGAATTGCATCGCCGAGTCGCGCTTGTGTTTCCGGCGATGGCCACAAACCGTACAGCGCAATGCCGACGCGAACCATATCGAGACGCGTTTGCGGCCACAACATCGCTGCGGCTGATGCCGCGATGTGACGCACTCCGGGCGGCGCGCTCTTCACGGCTTCCTGAAAACGCGCCAGCTGCACGAGCGTGAAATCGGAATCGAGCTCTTCGGCGGCGGCGAGGTGCGAGTAGGCGCCTTCCAGCGTGAGCTCCGGAGTGCGTGCGTAGACGTCGATCGCTGCCGGTGCGGCAGCCGGCGAAAGGCCGATGCGCGAGACGCCGGTCTCGATCTTCACGTGGACCGCAAAGTTCTTGCTGCGGCGGCGCGCAACGCTCGCGACACGCCGCGCATAATTGCCCGTATCCCAAAGCGTGATCGCAGCATTCGATGCGTGCGCGAGATCGAGATCGCTCGATTCGATCGGACCCATGATGAGGATCGGCGCGCGAATACCGGCTTCGCGCAGCGCCACCGCTTCGGCGACCTCGTACACGCAAAACCGCTCGACGCGATCTTCGAGGGCGCGCGCAACTTCGGAGATGCCGTGCCCGTACGCATTCGCTTTGACGACAGCCGCAAATTTCGACGGCCGCACGAACTGCGAAATCGCATCGACGTTCGCCGCGATCGCGCCGAGATCGATCTCGAGCTGAGCCTGCATGAGGGGCGCTTCGTCGCGCGCATGCGTACTCCCGTTTGCATGAACGTGGCTATTGTCACCGGCGGTGGAAGCGGCATCGGTGCCGCCTTATGCCGAGTGCTCGGAGCGGAGGGATACGAAGTTGCTGTTGCCGATCTCGATCTGTCCGGCGCTGAAGTGATTGCAAAAGAGTGCGGCGGCAAGGCGTTCAAGGTCGATGTCGGTGACGAAGCCTCGGTCGTAGCATTATTCGCCGGCGTGCACGACGCATTCGGAAGACTCGATGCGCTTGCGACCCCGGCCGGAATTGCGGACACAACACCGTTCTCGGAGCTGACGGTCGAGCGCTGGATGCAGGTCTATCGCATCAACGTCGTCGGTACGTGGCTGTGCATCCGCGAAGCCGTTAAGTATATGAAGGAAGGCGGGCGCATCTGCACGGTCTCGAGCGTTGCCGGTAAACGCGGCGGTGGCCTCGCCGGAACCGCAGCGTATTCCGCGAGCAAAGGTGCGGTCATCGCGCTGACGCGCAATGCCGCGCGTGTATTCGCCCCCAAGGGCATTGCGGTCAACGGCGTGTGTCCGGCCGGCACCGCGACCCCGATGGGGCGCTACGTCATGCCGACCGATGAAATCGAAAGACAAGCCATTGCCGCGCATCCGATCGGACGCATCGCCGATCCCAAAGAAGTCGCCGAAGCCATCGCGTGGCTGCTCTCGCCGAAATCTTCCTACGTCTTAGGCGAGATGCTCAACGTCGACGGCGGCGTCATGATGGATTGATTTTCAGCGACTCGATAAGAGGGCCGAACCACCACAGCACATGTGCTTCGGCTTGCTCACGATTGTTAAGCGACGCTTTCGTCTATGTGTCATCCTGAGCGTAGCGCTCCGCAGGAGCGCGTAGTCGAAGGACGCGCCCGCACTGATGACGGTTGGGTAACGATGCGGCAGGTCAAGGGCACAATCGTGCCCGCCGCCCTTAACGATCGTTGCGCTGCCTGCTCCATTTCGCGCGTCCTTCGACTTCGGCGTTCTGCGAACGCCTACGCTCAGGATGACAAAAGGGGACTAAAAGTAAGCTGCTCCGCTTTCGGGATCGAACGCGTGGGTTTTGGCAACGTTGAACGCGAGCGTGACATTTAAGCCTGCTGCTGAGCGGCACGTCGGGATTCGTGCGCAGCAAAAGATTCTGATCGCCGACGACGGTGAACGCGAGCTGTTCCGCGCCGAGCTGTTCGACAACGTCGACGCGTCCGCTCGCGCTCGAATCACTTTCGGGTGACGCGACGACGCGTACGTCTTCCGGCCGCACGCCCAGGACGATTTTGTTGCCGTTCGAGCTGAGCTTCGCGCTGTGCGCCGCAGGCAAAAGCGTTTTGAAACTGTTGCCGTGCGCGTAGACTCGATCGCCTTCCCGTGTGAGGTCGGCATCGATGAAGTTCATCGGCGGTGAACCGATGAAGCCCGCGACGAAGCGGTTGACCGGATGATCGTATAATTCTTTGGGTACCGCGATCTGTTGGATGGCGCCGTCGTTCATGACGACGATCCGATCGCCCATCGTCATCGCTTCGACTTGGTCGTGCGTGACGTAGACCGTCGTCGTTTGGACGCGACGATGCAACTGGACGAGCTCGACGCGCATCTGCACGCGCAGCTTCGCATCGAGATTCGAGAGCGGTTCGTCCATCAGGAAGACGGCGGGGTCACGGACCATCGCGCGGCCGAGCGCGGCGCGCTGACGCTGTCCGCCCGACATTTCTTTGGGGCGCCGCTGCAAGAGATGCGTGATGCCGAGAATCTCGGCGGCGCGTTTGACGCGGCCGTCGACTTCGCTCGAGGTCATCTTGCGCAGCTTGAGCGCGAACGCCATGTTCTCGTACACGCTCATGTGCGGGTAGAGCGCGTAATTCTGGAACACCATCGCGATGTTGCGGTCGCGCGGTTCGACGTCGTTCACGACGCGATCGCCGATGAAGATCTTGCCGTCGCTGATCGTTTCGAGTCCGGCGATCATGCGCAGCGTCGTCGTTTTTCCGCAACCTGACGGACCGACGAACACCAGAAATTCGCGGTCCGGAATATCCATCGTCATCTCGTGAACGACGACGCTCTTTCCGAACTTCTTTGATACGGATTCGAGGCGCACGGCAGCCATGCGCCCAGACCGTTCAATTAGGCGAGATGATCACCTTTGCGGAATCGCCCTTCAAGAGCGCGATGCCCCGATCGAATTCCTCGAGAACGAGCCGATGCGTAATCAAACCGGAAAGATCGAGCCTTCCGGATTGGACCAGCGCTAGCAGCATCTCCCACGTATCCCAAATGCGCCGCCCAAAGGTGCCTTTGAGGACGATCATCTTCTTACTAATGAAGGCCGAGATGTCAATCGGAATCGGTTCGTTCGGAAGTCCGACGCACACGATCGACGCCTCGCGGCGAACGCCGCGCAGCAGCGTCTCGAGCGCACCGGCCGCGGCCGACATCTCAAATCCGGCATCGAAGCCGCCGTGCCGCGCGTAGTCTTTGCGCACGATTCCATCGAGATCGAAACCGGGCGCCAGTGGATCGAGTGCACGCGCGCCGCGTGCTTCGGCGAGCTTACGCCGGAACGGATTGGGCTCGAGCGCGACGACCGACGTTGCGCCCATCAGGAACGCGAGCTGAATCAACACCAATCCGATCGGCCCCGCACCCGTGATCAGAATGCTGCAGCCGTCGAGGTTCCCCGCGCGCTGGATCGCGTGCACGGCGCAGCCGCTTGGCTCAAAGAGCGCGCCCAACTCCAGCGATAGCTCGTCCGGGAGTGGAAAGCAAACGCGCTCCGGCACCGCGAGATATTCCGCGAACCCGCCCGGCCGCGTCACGCCGAGCAATTTCATCGCGTAACAGTTGTGCGCGTTGCCGGTTCGGCACATGTAGCACGCGCCGCAAAAGACGTGCGACTCGGCCGCGACGCGCTGACCGACGCGCAAGTTCCTCACGTTCGAGCCGATCTGTGCGATCGTTCCGGCGCATTCGTGGCCGATGACGAGCGGCAGCGGGGGCTCGAAAGCTTGTGCTGCTTTGTCCCAGGCGTAGAGGTGCGCGTCGGTCCCGCAGATCGAGGTCGCCGCGACCTTGACGAGGACGTCGTCGGGCCCGATCTCCGGTTCGGGCTGCTCTTTGGTGAACTCGACCCCGGCGGCGGGGCGGGATTTGAGAATGGCGCGCATATCCCAGCCTTGGCTCAGGGTATTCGGAGGCCTTTCCAAGTCGCGGCGAGCTACGATTGGTGCAGCAGCCTGGTTGCCTCCACGGCTGCACCAAATGGGGGAGGGTCAGTTCGCCCGAGAAGCCCCTCTGCGAGCGAACGGCCCTCCCCTCACGCGCCTCCCCTGAGGATGGCAGCGGTCAGGCAGACGTACTTGCACTCTGGTGCTGAGTCTGCTAAATTGGTTCGGCGCCTAGCAGTCTCTGACTGCAAGTGCCAAAAGCATATTCGAATTTGCATTTTGTTTGGGAGGAAGTCTGTGATAGGTAAGCCTCTGGGCGATCGCGTGGTGGTCGAACACATCGAGCAAGCCGACAAAACGGCTGGCGGTGTGTTCCTGCCCGATACGGCCAAGGAGAAGCCCCAAGAGGGCAAGGTCATCGCCGTTGGGAGTGGGCGCATTCTTGATAACGGCACCAAGGTTCCGATGGAATTGAAAGTCGGCGACCGCATTCTCTACTCAAAGTACTCGGGCTCCGAAGTCAAGATCGAGGGCAAAGAGTATCTCATCATCTCTGAAAAGGACGTGCTCTTGATTTTGAGCGGCGTTCCGGCGGGGGTGTAAGAAAGAAACATGGCAGCTAAGGAACTCATATTTGATGAGAGCGCGCGTCGCGCGCTCGAGCGCGGCGCGAACATTCTCGCCGACGCAGTCCGGGTAACGCTCGGACCCAAAGGACGCAACGTCGTCCTCGACAAGAAGTTCGGCTCTCCGACGATCACCAACGATGGTGTCACGATCGCCAAGGAGATCGAGCTTCCCAACACCTTTGAAAACATGGGCGCACAGCTCGTCAAAGAAGTCGCGTCCAAGACGAACGACATCGCCGGCGACGGCACGACGACCGCGACGGTGCTCGCGCAAGCGATCATCCGCGAAGGTCTGCGTAACGTCACCGCCGGTTCGAACCCGCTGCAAATCAAGCGCGGCATCGACGAAGCGGTCGAACTGACCGTCAAAGAGATGGAAAAGCTCGTTCAAAAAGTCGACACGCGCGAGAAGATCGCGAACGTCGCGTCGATTTCGGCGAACGACAAAGAGATCGGCGAACTGATTGCAACCGCGATGGAGAAAGTCGGCAAAGACGGCGTCATCACGGTTGAAGAGTCGAAGTCGATGAAGACCGAAGTCGAGACCAAAGACGGCATGCAGTTCGACAAGGGCTACATCTCGCCGTACATGGTGACGGACTCGGAGCGGATGGAAGCAACGCTGAGCGATCCGTACCTTCTGATCACGGAGCGCAAGATCACGGCAATCGCCGACATCCTGCCGCTGCTCGAGAAGATCGTGCAAGTTCAGAAGCCGCTCGTCATCATCGCGGAAGACGTCGAAGGTGAGGCGCTCGCGACGCTCGTCGTCAACAAGCTGCGCGGAACGTTCACGTCGGTTGCGGTTAAAGCGCCGGGCTTCGGCGATCGCCGCAAGGAAATGCTCAAGGACATCGCAACGCTCACGGGTGGCACGGTCATCAGCGAAGAGCTTGGTCTCAAGCTCGACAAAGTGACGCCGGATCTGCTCGGTCAAGCCAAGACGGTCAAGATCACGAAGGAAGAAACCACGATCGTTGACGGCGCCGGCAAGAGCGATGCAATCAAGGGCCGCATCGAAATGATCAAGCGTCAGATCGATGAGACCGACAGCGATTTCGATCGCGAGAAGCTGCAAGAACGTCTTGCCAAGCTCTCGGGCGGCGTCGCGGTCATCCAGGTCGGTGCAGCTACCGAAACCGAGCTCAAAGAGAAGAAGCATCGTATCGAGGACGCGCTCTCGGCAACGCGAGCGGCAGTTCAAGAGGGAATGATCCCCGGCGGTGGTGCGTCACTGATTCACGCGCTCAAAGAGCTCGAGAAGAAAGTCGCAACGCTCAGCGGTGGCGAGCAACGGATCGGTTTCGACATCATCCGTCGCGCGCTCGAAGAGCCCACGCGACAGATCGCCGAGAACGCCGGCTTCGAAGGCAGCGTTGAGGTCAACCGCGTCAAGCAGGCGAAAGCCCCGATGGGATTCGATGCGATGAGCGGTGAGATCGTCGACATGTTCAAGGCAGGCATCGTCGAGCCGTTCAAGGTCACGCGTTCGGCACTGCAAAACGCAGCGTCGATCGGTTCGCTGATCCTGACGACGGAAACGTTGATCGCCGACAAGCCCGAACCCAAGAAAGACTCCGGTGGTCCTCCCGGCGGCGGCATGGGCGGCTACGACGGAATGATGTAATCTCGCGCAAGCGAGTCGACATCGAAGAGCCTCCGAGAAATCGGGGGCTCTTTCATTTTGTCATCTACTTACTGAGCGGCAGCTCCCACCACTCATCGGAGTGGTCGTGTCCGAACGCGTGCGTCTTCGTCGATTCGACCAATTTGAACCCGGCTCGTTTGTAGATTTTGCGAGCCTCTAATAAGATGTCGATCGTCCAGAGCAGCATTTTCGAATAGCGGCACTGACGCGCGAAACGAACGCACTCGTCGACGAGGCGATGTCCGATCCCGAGGCCGCGCGCTTCGGGATCGACGATCAACATGCGCAGCTGCGCGACGTTCTCGCCCTTGTCGAAGAGAAAGATGCAGCCGACATTGTGTCCGTTGCGTTCGGCGATCCAGCAGCGCTCGCGCTTGGGATCGAACTCGCGAATGAATTTGGCGCAGACGTCGGCGACGTAGGCTTCGAACGTGATGTCCCAACCGAATTCTTGCGCGTACAGCGCGCCGTGACGCGAGATCACCCAACCCATATCGCCGGGTTGATGCGAACGGATGATGTACGGCTCGGCGCCCGCAGCGGCCGAGAATGCCGTTTGTATCTCGCGCATCGCCGAAATGGCGCGCTCTTGTTCGTTTTCCGGAATCTCTTCGAGCATCGCAGCGACCTCGGCATTCTGCCGGCGGTTGAGCGGCGCGAAGGCTTCGCCGCCGCGAGGCGTCAGCGTGAGCATGGTTTGCCGGGCGTCGGTCGGCGATCGACGACGGCTGATGAGGCCTCGGGCTGCGAACCGCTGCAGGATCCGGCTGAGATAGCCGGGGTCGAGGCCCAGGTCGCGGCTGAGCTCGGCCGCGGTCGTCGCTTTGCGATGGGCGAGCTCGTAGAGTACGCGGGCCTCACTGAGGGAAAACTTGCTTTGCAGCACGCTCCCGCGCAGCACGCCGATCTTTTTGGTGTAGAAGCGGTTGAAGCTCCGAACCGCCGCTATCCTCGTATCCCCGGCAGCCATTCGCTTGATTGTCAACTATTTAGTTGACTTAGTCAAGTATGTCGGGTTTTTCGAGTATACGCCGAATCCGTAGGGACCAAAGGTCCCCACGAAAGCTCGGTGTGTCGAATGCCTAAAGCCCCGCACCGCGCGCTGCTTACCGATTTTCTGAAATCGAGGCGCGCGCGGTTGAGGCCGATTGACGTCGGTCTGCCCGAACATCATGACGATGTTCGCGGCCGGCGCACACCGGGGCTCCGGCGTTCCGAAGTCGCGCAGCTCGCCGACATCAGCACCGAGTGGTACACGCTCTTCGAGATGGGACGCGATCGCGCGATGACGGCGCGTATCATCGATCCCGTCGCGAAAGCGCTGCGACTCAATCGCGTCGAGCGCGATTACCTCTACACGCTCATCCGCGCTGAACCGCCGCCGCCGCGCGGCGTTCGCCCGATACATCCCTCGCTCGAGTATTCACTCGAAGCATGCGCAGTGTGGCACTGATCATTTACGATCCGTGGCTGACTCGCGTGCGCGCCAACGGCGTCGCTGAAAAAATCTTCTTGCATCGGAGGCGGAGAGTGGCTCGCATCGCAACGTCGTTGTGGCGTACGTTCAACGATCCGAGCCTGCGCGAGATGATGGGCGGCAGGATGGGAGGAGCATACGCGTCGCAATCTTGGACTCTTTCGGCGAGCGCTCGCGCGCGATCCGGAAAGTCCAGCCGCGAGGCTCGTGCTCGACGCGCTCCGCGGCCATCCGGATTTCGAACGTCTATGGGCGGCGCACGACGTGTAGCTCGTTCGATGAGCTCAACGCAAGAGAATATGACGAAACCGTACACGATAACGCATCCGAAATACAGGCATGTTGGCCGATGCACACGGTCGTGTTTCCGAATGCCGGATGGCCCGGATCGCGCACACGCGCTATCTCACGCCTGCGGATGATGCAACTCTCGAGGCGTTTCGTGACGCGAGCGGAGGGTTTAGCCTACTAGTCGTCTTCGGCTGCGCGTTCGGGTGTGCTTTTGCCGCGAGATTTATCCCACAACGCTTTGTCGAGCGACGCCATACCGTGATCGGTCAACTTTGGATCTTCCAAAATGCCGGTCAGCAGCGAGCGTTGCGGATCTTTCTTCGCGCGCGGCTGCTTGCCCGTATACGAGCCATTCATGTTTTGCGTCAGGCTTGCGCATGGTAAAACCCGTTCCCGGGGTCGCTGTGCACAAAACGTTTATGCTCGGCCCCTGAAAAATGCAAGCAGCCGCTCCGCCGTCTGCTCGGGAACTTCTTCGGCCAGATAATGTCCCGAGGGCAGCGCTTCGCCGCGAACGTCGTTCGCGCGTTGCTTCCAAAGCGCGATCGGATCGAACAAGACGCTGCACGACGCCTTTCGAACCCCACAGCGCCAAGAGCGGCGCTTCGACTTTCTTGCCGCCGTCCGCATCGTCGTGTTCGATGTCGATCGTCGCCGCCGCCCGATAGTCTTCGCAGCTCGCGTGAATCGTTTTCGGATCTTTGAAGCAGCGAATGTATTCGGCAGCGCTTCCGGCGGGAAAATCTCTTCGGCGAGTCCGCGCGACCATCCACGCATTTTCTCGCGCACGTAGTACTCCGGGTCGGCACCGATCAGGCGCTCCGGATAGTCGAATGGTTGCGCGAGAAAGTACCAGTGATAGTACGCCATCGCGAATTCAAACGAAGTCGGTTTGAACATCTCGCGCGTCGGCGCGATATCCAACACGGCGATGCGTTCGATGACGCCGGGATGATCGAGCGCCATGCGATGCGCGACGCGGCCGCCACGATCGTGTCCCGCGACCGAAAATCGTTCGAAGCCGAGCGAACGCATCGCCGCAACTTGATCGCTTCGCGGTCGAACGCTTTGAATAAACGAGATGCGCCTTGTCGCTGGGCGGCTTGTCGCTGTCGCCGTAGCCGCGCAAATCCGCGGCAACGACGGTGAAGTGCTCTGCGAGGCCGGGCGCGACTTTGTGCCACATGACGTGCGATTGCGGATAGCCGTGAAGAAGCAGAAGCGGCGGACCGCTGCCGCCGACGACGGCGTTGATCTCCAGACCGTCCGCGCCGGGGAGGCGCCGCGTTGCAAAACCTTCGAACATAACGGCATGCGCGTTATCGGAGGCGGCGGCGTCGCCCTGCACGTTATCGACGAAGGGAATCCCGCGGGCCCTCCGATTCTCTTCATCCACGGCTACTGCCAATCGACGTTTGCCTGGCGCAAGCAGTTCGCGAGCGATCTTGCGCGCGATTTCCGCTTGATCGCCTTCGATTTGCGCGGGCACGGCGAGTCCGATAAGCCCGCGCGATGCGGCGGCGTACACGGAATCGCAGCCGTGGGCCGACGACGTCGCCGCGGTCATCGATGCACTCGGATTGCAAAACGTCACGCTCGTCGGCTGGTCGTACGGCGGGTACGTGATTGCCGACTATCTGCGCTTTTACGGCAGCGAGCGCGTTCGCGCCGTTGCGCTCGTCTGCGCCTTGACGCTCAAAGGCGGTGAGAAAGCGCGCGGATTTACCGGCCGCATTTCGCAGCGCTCTTTCCTGCGCTGTTTTCGCCCGACCCCGAAGTTTTGCGGCCCGCGATGGCGCGCTTCGTCGACCTGTGCGTCGCCGACCCGTCGCTCTTGCCGGAGAACGATCGCGTCAAGCTGCTCGCAATCGGGGAGCAATGCCCCGCGATCGCGCGCGAATCGACGAGCCGGCGCAAGCTCGACAACGACGACGTGCTTTCCGCGCTGCAGATTCCGGTCTCGTGCGTGCACGGGACCGAAGATGAAATCGTAACCGTGGCGTCATCGCAACACAACGCCGCCGTCATTCCGGGCGCACGGCTTTCGCTCTACGAGGGCATCGGCCACTCACCGTTCTTCGAGGATTCGCAGCGCTTCAATCGCGAGTTGCGGGAACTCGCTCAGGAGCCGAGCTTACACTGACTCTCTGATTGCGGGACGGGATACGACGCGGAGCCCAGCGTCTCGACGAAATCCCACTGGTTCTGCATCGCCTTCTCGGCTTTTCCGCGCAAGAAGTAATACGGCTTGATCACTTGGTGATCGAAGCCGCGGATCGTCTCGCGGCCGGTCGGACCGGTATAGGTGTAGCCTTGCAGCGCTTTCGCAGCCGCTAGCGGGTCGATCGACTTCGCGCGCTCGATTCCGGTGAGGGCCAGCTTCGCTTCGATATAAGCGCTCGCGCCCACGTAGCCCATCGGCTCGCCGTATGCCTTTTGATACGGTTCGCTGGCTTTGCGCGTTTCTGGACTCGCGTCGTGCCAGTATTGGCAACCAACGTAGAGATCGTCCATCGCAGCCGGACCGATGCCCTGATAGTCCAGCAAACCGCCGCTCCACACGTAAAGGAGCTTCGCGTTGTTCTTGACGCCGAATTCCTGTGCGGTCTTGATTGATCTTGATCGCATCGCCGCCGAAATTGAGCAGCGCGATCACATCGGGCTTGGATGCAATGGCAGCGGTGATAATCGACGAGTACTCGGTCGCGCCCAGCGGATGATAGGCGTTTCCGACCAGGTCGAGATTGTGCTCTTTCGCGACGTCGTGCACGTTGCCAGGAGCGAATCACCAAAAACGTACGACGGCGTGATCGTGTACCAGCGCTTCGCGTTCGGAAAACGTTTGATGAACGGATACATCGTCGCGCGCACGGCGCCGTAGGTCGGAACGGCCCAGCGGAACGTATACGGATTGCAGGATTTGCCGGTCACGTCATCCGCACCGACACTGGTGAGAAACATCGCGTGCTTCGTTCCGCAGACTTGTTCGATTGCAAGTCCGACCGAGCTGGACGCGACGCCGACGAAATATTTCGCGTTCTCGTGATCGATCGCGTCGCTGACCTGTTGAACGCCGACTCCCGGATTCGTTTGGTCGTCGCGAATGATGTAGCGGACATCGTGGCCCAGCGCCTTACCGCCGGCTTCTGAGAGAGCGAGCTTGATCCCACGGTCCGTGTCGCGGCCAAAGACCGCGTATGCGCCCGTTTGCGAAAAGATGCCGCACAGCGTAACGTCGCCTTCGGCTGCGTTTGCGCGTGCAAACGGGACGGAGAGTGCTGCACCTGCTCCGAGCTTCAGGACGTTGCGTCGCGTGAGATGTTGTGGCATGAGTCCTCCCTCTCGGACGCCTTTATCCCACGCCGAGATAGTTCGCCTGCAGATCGGAGCGCGCGCGCACATCGTCGACGTCTCCCGCATAGACGAGCTCGCCGGTTTCCAAAATGTAGACGTGCGTCGCCAAATGCAACGCGATCGAGACGTCTTGCTCGACGAGCAAAATGCTCAAGCCTTCCGAGCGCATCCGTTGCACCGACTCGACGACCGCGTCGACGATCACCGGCGCAAGCCCCTGCGACGGTTCGTCGAGCAGAAGTAGTTTCGGGCCGGTGACCAGCGCGCGCGCGATCGCGAGCATTTGCTGCTCGCCGCCGGAGAGGAAAGCGCCCGCGCCGGCTGCGCAGCGCACGCAATTGCGGGAAGAGCTCGAGGATTCGCTCGAGCGGCCACTGCGTGTTCGCGTGCTGCGCGATTCGCAAATGCTCGTCGACGGTGAGCTCCGAGAAGACGCGGCGTTCTTCCGGCACGTAGGCGATGCCGGCGCGATTGATCTCGTGCGGCGTGCGATCATTCGATGCGCGTGCCGTCCAGCGCGATCTCGCCGCTTCGCGCGCGGACGAGTCCCATGATCGTCTTGAGCGTCGTGCTCTTTCCCGCGCCGTTACGTCCGAGCAGCGCGACGACTGAACCGTCACCGACCTCGAGCGAAAGATTCCGGACGACCGTGAGCTCGCCGTATCCCGCATCGACGTTACGCAGCACGAGGCTCATGTCGTGCGTTTCCCCAAGTAGGCGGCGCGAACGCGCTCGTCGGCGCGAATGGCGTCGGGCGTTCCGCGCGCGAGGACGCTGCCGAAGTGCATGACAGTGATTTCGTCGGAGAGCTCCATGACGAGCCGCATGTTGTGCTCGATCAGTACGATCGTGTAACGTGCCGCGAGCGCACGAATTCGCGCCAGAAGCGCGCGCGCGTCTTCGCCCGAGAGTCCCTGCGAGGGTTCATCGAGAAGCAGCAGCACCGGATCGGTTGCAAGTGCGATTGCGATCTCGAGCAGACGTTGATCGCCGCCCGCAAGCTCGCCGGCGCGGCGCTCGGCGAGATGTTCGAGACCGAGCTCGGCGAGCACCGTGCTTGCACGCGCGCTGACGTCGTTAAATTGATCCGCGCGCGTCCACAGGCCGAAGCTCGCGCGCGTCCGCGACTGCGCGGCGATGCGAACGTTTTCAAAGGCGCTGAGATTGCGAAAGAGATTCGTGCGTTGAAAGCTTCGCCCGATCCCCAGGTGCGAGCGTTCGCGCACGTCGAGACGCGTGATATCGCGGTCCTCGAAGACGATCGTTCCGCCGCTCGGCGCGAGATCGCCGGCAAGCAAATTGAAGAGCGTCGTCTTCCCGGCGCCGTTCGGTCCGATGATCGCGTGAAGCGATCCTTTGCGCACATCGAGGTCAACGCCGTCGACCGCGAACGATCCCACCGAACCGTTTCGAAAGACTACGCGCGCTTAACATGCAACAACTGCACGACACCGCCGCGCAGTACCATGACGACCGTGCAGAACAGACGCCGAGCAGCAACGGCCAGTGCGCCCAAACGTGGCTGAGCCGGTCCGAGAGCAACGTGAAGATCCCGGCGCCGACGATCGCACCGTACGGCGAACCGATCCCGCCGAGAATCCCCATGATGACGATGTTCGTCGAGGTCGTGAAGTCGACGACTTCGAGCGGCACGAAACCGTAGAGCATCGCGTAGAGTGCGCCGCCGATTCCGGTGATCGCGCCGGAGATCACAAACGCCGTGACCTTGAAGCGGCGCGTGTCGTAGCCGATCGCACGCGCGCGCGCTTCGTTTTCACGGATCGCGCGCAGCACGTGCCCGAACGGCGCATCGACGATGCGCAGAGTGTATAGAACACGATCAGGAAGATGGCTGCGGTGAAGTAGTAGTACGCGACGTTGCTGCTCAGGTCGAGTCCGAAAAACGCCGGCCGAACGATGCCGCGCAGTCCGTTGTCGCCGCCGGTGACGTCGCGCAGCTGAAAGGCGAGATAGTAGGCCAGCTCGTTGAACGCAAACGTCAGCATGACCGCGTAGACGCCCGCGCCTTGACTCGCGAGCAAACCGACGATCGCGGCGCCCGTCGCGCCGCACAGCGCCGCCGCGATGAGCGCTAGCAAGATCGGAACGTGCGCGACGTGGACGAGCAGCAGCCCCGCCGCGTACGCGCCGAGTCCGTTGAAGACGGCTTGTCCGAACGAAAGAAATCCAAGCTCACCGAGCAGCAAATTGAACGCGGCGGCAAGCAGCCCGAAGATCAGCGCTTGCGTGAGCAGCTCCGGATAGTGCACGACGAGCGGCGCGAACGCGATCAGTGCAACAGAGGATGGCGAACGGCAATCCGCGCGCGTTCATCGCCGTCCGAAGAGCCCTTGCGGGCGCACGAGCAGCACGACCGCCATCGCGACGAAGATCGCGACTTCGTCGGCTGCCGGAAAGACGATCGACATCAGCGATTGCACGAGACCGACGAGGATGCCGCCGACGACCGCGCCCGCAAACGAGCCGAGTCCGCCAATCACGACGACGACGAACGAGAGCGCGTTGAGCTCGTTGCCCATCGCGGGTTGACCGCCGCGCAGCGGCAGAATCAGTGCGCCCGCGATTGCTGCAAGCGCCACGCCGAGCCCGAAGACGATCGTGAAAAGCCTCTCGACGTCATACCCGATCGCATCGACCATTTCCGGATCCTCGATCCCAGCCCGGATGATTGCGCCGAGTTTCGTGCGTTCGAGAACGATCCACACCGCCGCGATCAGCAAGCGCTGCGACGGCGACCAGGAATACGCGATAATACGGAAACGAGATGATGCCGAGCGCGATGCCGCCGGTCAGTCCGTGCGGAATCTCGACGCTGAGCGGACTCGGTCCCCAGATCAGCACGATTGCTTCTTGCACGATCAGCACGAGCCCAAGCGTGAAGAGAATCTGATACGTGTGTCCGGCGCGCGCGAGCCGCCGAATGAAGAGCGCGTCGATGATGATGCCGACGATTCCGACGGCGAGCGGCGCCGCGATGAGCGCAAGCGGGAAGCCGGCATGCGTCATCGCCGTGTACGCGACGTATGCGCCGAGCGCGTAAAATGCGCCGTGCGCAAAGTTCGGGATGTCGAGCATCCCGAATATCAACGTGAGTCCGGCGGCGACAAGCGCGTAGATGACGCCGAGAACGATGCCGTTCAAAATCTCGATCGCGACCAGCGAAGGTTCCACGGTGCTAGGCTCTACGACGCGGCGCGGAACCTAACCCTGAAGGCATCGGCCACGGCCGCGCAAGGATGCCGACGAACGTAATCGCGAGCGTTGAGGCGCCGGCGACTTCGAACATCACGTTCGTTCCCGCGCGTTCGCAGATCCATCCGACGAGCAGCGATCCGATCGGGCCCGACGCCAAGAACAGATACGAATACAGCCCTGCGACGCGGCCTTGCAAGAATTCAGGCGTCGCCAGCTGCACGAGCGCATTCGTCGTCGCCGTGTACGTCGTATAGAAGATGCCCATGACGAAGAGCGATGCTCCGACCAGGAGCGGGTTCGTTTGGGGTGCGGTCACGAATTGCATCACGCCGAAGCCCGCAGCGGCTGCAAGCACGATCAGCGGCGCAGCTTTGGCACGCGCCGCCGTGAAGAGTGCTCCGACGAACGCGCCGAAACCAAAGCACGCCGTGATGAAGCCGTAGACCTCGGCGCCGCCGTGCAGCGTTTGCCGCGCGAGAATCGGCAGCAGAACGTTGAAGTTGATCGCGGTCAGCGAGATGACGAAGAGCATCGTGAGCGCGATCGCGATCGTCTTGCGGCGCCGCGCGTAGCGCAAGCCTTCGACGATCGCGGCGCGGAACGATTTGACTTGCGCCGGGCGCCGCGCGCGCGTATGAAATTCCGAGCGCCGCATCAAGGCGATCGCGACGATGACGGGGATGAAGCTGATCGCATTCAGTGCGAAGCACGCGGCCGTTCCGACCGCTGCGATCATCACGCCGGCGATCGCGGGACCGATGATCCGCGTCGCGTTGTTCAGACTCGAGTTGAGCGCGATTGCGTTCGCAAGCTCGCGGCGTCCGACGATTTGCACCATCAGCGCTTGACGGCTGGGATTGTTCAGCACGAGCACGGTTCCGCGTACGGCTGCGAGCAAATCGACGACCCAGACGCGATCGACGCGCAGCACGACGACGAGTGCAAGGACTGCTGCAGCGAGTGCGAGCGCGCTCTGCGTCACGATCATCGTACGCTTGCGATCGAGCCGGTCGGCGAGCGCGCCGCCGAAGAGCCCGAGAAGCGCGTAGGGGCCGTACAGACAGAAACCCATCACGCCGACTGCTTGCGCCGAGTGCGTGAGATCGAGCACGAGCCAGGCTTGCGCCGCGTTCTGCAGCCAGGTGCCGATCTGCGAGATCAGCTGGCCGTAGAAATAGAGCCTATAGTTCCGGTGTCGTTGTAAGCTCGCAAAGGTCGCGGTCAGAGCCGGCGGGACGCGCACTCATGCGTAAGCGTCTATATTGGCTCCCAGACCCTCTTGGGGTGCGGCTGCGATGACGCCCGTCGGTTTCGGTGCCGCTGCATGGATTGCGATCTCGGAAGGGGCGACCCAACTAGCCGCCGAGGGTCCCGATCAGGAACCTACTGCTGCGATGCTCATGTATGCAGCTTACGCCTTCACGCTCACCGGTGAATGTAGGCCAGCTTACGAAGGCCGAGAGTAGGCGCGCTTACCGACGCGAACTTGCTTTTTGCGTAGCCTACCTCTGGACACTACGTTCTCGTATGTTATCTCTGAGGGAGATTAAGAAGTATTATGTTTGCTAAGTTTCTCGTGGCGCCGGTGCTGGCGCTCGGCATTGCCTGCCTCGCTGCGCCCGCCATGGTTGGAGCGCAGTCGAGCATGAACTCCATGCATTCGATGGCGGGTTGCACGCCGGATGCGATGCACGCCGCCATGTCGAAAATGGCCGGTGCCATGTCGTCGATGCCGAGCAGCGGCGATATGGACAAAGACTACGCACACGCGATGATGATGATGGCGAAGGGCCAGCGCGATCTGAGCTCGTGGGAGATGAAGTGCGGCAAAGATTCCAAGACCATGGGGATGGCCAAAGACTCGATGCACCATGCGGATTCGCAATACAAGGCCTGGGGCAATATATTCGGCGGCGGCTAGTCCTTAAGTGATCCGGACATCCCGGCGACGTAATATTCTGCAAAGAAGAAATACGCTAAGCAGCGCCGGGATGATCCCGATCAACGCGCCGGCCATCAACTGGCCCCACTGGAAGACGTCGCCGCTGATCAGCTCGGACGTCATGCCGACCGAGACCGTTTTGTTCTCGGGCGACGACATGTACACAAGCGCGTAAAGATATTCGTTCCACGAGAGCGTGAACGAGAAGATCGCCGACGTAATGACGCCCGGTATGGCAATCGGGAAGATGATCCGCCACATGATCATGAGATTGCTCGCGCCGTCGACGCGCGCGGCTTCTTCGAGCTCGCGTGGAATCTGTTTCAGGAATCCGATCAGCACCCAGGTGCAGAACGGAATCAAGAACGTCGCGTAGATCGGGATCAGCGCCCATAGCTTGTCGAACCAGTGCAGTTGGATCAGCACGGTCGCAAGCGGGATGAACAAGATCGCGGGCGGGACGATGTAGGCGAGGAAGATCGCGGTTCCAAAGGCCTGACTGCCCGGGAACCGCAGCCGTATGATCGCGTACGCGGTGATGTACGAAACCGCGACGCTCAGCAGCATCGCGCCGATCGAGAGAAGCAGCGTGTTGCCGAACCACGTGAGATAACGCGTCTGGGTCAGCAGACCGACGACGTGGTCGAGCGTCCAATGATAGATCAGGAACGGGTTGGGCGTGACGAGCAGCTCTTGGTTCTCTTTGAACGCCGTGCAAGAGCATCCAGTAAAACGGCAAGAGCAAGAAGACCGCATAGAAGGCCAGCGGCACGTAGATCCGCAGCGCGCGTACGCGGCTCATGCGGTCGCTCGCTCCTCGCGCACGGAGCGCACGACGAACCACGCAAAGATGACCATGAAGACGATCGGCGAGATCGCAACAGCGGCACCTTGGCCGAGCGATCCGCCGGTGATTGCGCGCTGATAGGCGAGCGTCGTGAAGACCTGGGTTGCGTCGGTCGGACCGCCGCGCGTGATCGTCCAGATCAACTGGAAATCGGTCAGCGTGAAGATCGCGGAGAACGAAACGAGGATCGTCGTCACCGGCAAGAGCAGCGGCCAGGTGATCCGCCAGAATGATTGCCACGCAGACGCGCCGTCGATTGCGGCGGCCTCGAGCAAGTCTTTATTGATGCCTTGCAATCCGGCCAGATACCCGATCGCGAAGTACGGAAGTCCGCGCCAGATGTTGACGATGATGACCGAGATCTGCGCGTGCGTCGGTGAGCCGATGAAGTTGATCGGCGCATGAATCACATGAATTTTCAAGAGCAGCCAGCTGATCGCGCTGAACTGCGGATCGAAAAGCCACAGCCACGCCAGGGCGCTGAGCACCGTCGGCGCGACGTATGGCATCAGCATCATCGCGCGCGCGATGCGATAGCCGAGGAACTTCTGGTTGACGATCAGCGCCAGGATCAGTCCGAGGCTGACTTTTCCGAGCTCTGCGAAGAACGTGTAGGCGATCGAGAACATCGCCGCGCCGCGATACGTCGGATCGGAGATGAGGTCGATGTAGTTCTGGAGTCCCACGAACTGACCGGGCGTCCCGAGCACCGTATTCGTAAGGCTCAGCCAAACGCCGAGCAGCAGCGGATATGCGAGCAGGCCGCCCAAAATCAGGACGGCCGGCACGATCAGGATTAGCCCGAGGACGGGCGGCGAGTCGAGGCGCCGGAGCAGAGACTCTACGCCGATTTGTAGATTTGCGTGAGGCGGTTTTCGGCTTTTTGCATGGCAGCCTGCGGCGTCATCTTATTGATGCAGACGTCGGCGTACATGTCGATCAGTACGAATTGATCCGTCGCTTGCGCGGCGGCGCGTCCGGGTATGCCGGGCCAGCCGTCGAAGCGCGCGCCATCGAGCACGTCGCGGTACGGCGTCACATTCGGATCCGACGTCCAAACCGGAAGGTTCTTAAAGCCGCGATATGCCGGCGTCACGTAGCCGATCATCTCGGTCACCCATGGACCAGCTTGCGCGCGGTCGAGCATGAAGCGGAAATATTCTTTGGCGGCGTTCGGATATTTGCTGTACTTCCAAATGAACGCGTGCGTGAACGTGCTGAATTGCGTCCGCTGCTTGATCGGGCCGAGCGGCGGAAGCGCATTGTACGTCACAGGGTAGAGTTTCGGATACTGCTGCTTTGGCGACGTACCAGATGCTGATGCCGTTCATCGTCAGTGAAATTTGGCCGGCGAGGAATGCCTGGTTGTTGGAGGGATCGCCCCAGGACGCGACGCCGTCGATCATCGTTTCATAGAGCTGCTGCGCGTACTCGATCGATGCGCAGCGTTTCGGCGGAAACGATCGCCGGCGAATTATCGGCGTTGACTTGGCGGCCGCCGTGTCCCCACAGATTCCAATGCGACCAGCCCTGACTGTCGCCGACGGCGTGACCGAGCGAGAAACCGCATGGATGTCCTTGCTTCTTCATCGCTCGAGCCAGAGCGAGCATGCCGTCCATGTCGGTCGGGGAAATTCTGGAAACCGGCTTGCTCCATCCAGTCCTTGCGATACGCCATGGCATTGCCGGGGACGCCGATCGGAACGCTGATCCAACGCTTGAGCGTGTCGTGATAACAATACGAACGCGCGACCGGATAAACGTAACCTGATTTCTTTTGAATGTAATCGACGAGATCGCTGACGTCGACGAGCTTATCCGGGGTACAGATACGCGTCGCTGTTCCAGCCCATGATCATATCGGGACCGGAATTGATTTGCGCGGCGAGCGCGGCTTTCGGCGAAACATCCGGCCAATTCAACCACTGAATTTGCACCGGGACGCCGGTCAGCGCGGTGAACTTTTTGGTGTTCTCTTCCCACGCCGTGCGATCGCCCTTGACGAATTCCGTCCAGCGCAAGAGCTGCAGTTGCGCGCCCTTTTCGGGCTTGAATGGTGAAGCCTCAGCGGCTGCGATTGCTTCCGCGGGAAGTCCGGTTGCGGCGGCTGCGCCGATACCGGCGGCAGAAAGCTCGAGAAACGTCCGTCGATCCAGACGCGCCATGAAAGCCCCTCCTTCAAATAGCGGACGAAAGCTGTTCCTAGTCGCTCGACCAGACCCTTTCGGCGCCAACGTACGTTGCTCGAATGGGAATCGACGCGATGCGTGATGGCGCGGCGGTCAGCGGATCGTCTTCGAGAGGACGAAATCGGCGAGATATCCGGGCGCAAGGCGGCCTTTGATTCCGCGGTCGCCGGCGGCTTCGGCGGAGCCGAGCGTGTAGATCGCAAGCGCCTCTTCGGGACTCACGCACTGATTTACGCCGAGCTCCGGGACCGTCATCGGCGCGCCGCGTCACCATACTCTGGATGCCGTAGAGCGGCTCGAAGGGTCCGCACGGATAGTCGCTCGATCCCGCGACCGTGATCCCTTCGCGCAAAAACCAGCTGTGCGCGAACATCCGCTCCAGCCGTTTCTCGCCGTACCATTCGATCAGCTTGCTGCCGTGATACGCGACGTAACCGGCGAACGGGATCGCGCAAGCATCCAAACGCTTGATGCGCTGCATGATATCTTCGTTGACGACGCTGCAATGCTCGATGCGATGCCGGAGTCCGGGCCGCGGAAATTCGTCGGCCGCTTTTTCGAAGGCGTCGAGCAGAATCTCGAGCGCGCGATCGCCGTTGCAGTGGACGCATAGGCGATTGCCGTCCGATTGATTGCGCCGCACGATGTCGCGCAGCTCGTCGGTCGGCGTGGTCTGCATGCCGTGATAGTCCGTCCCTTCGAACGGCTCCGCGAGCAAACACGTCCGACCTCCGATCGCGCCGTCGACGAACGATTTGATCCCGCCGATCCGCAGGCGCGTGTTCCCAAAGCCGGTTCGTACGCCGAGATCGTGCAGCTTTTCGTAGTGATCGACCGCGAGCATCGCATTCAGTCGCAGCTTGAGATCGCCCAGACGCTCGGCTTCCGCAAAGAGCGCGATATCCGCGGGACCGCACAGCGCATCGCCCATCGACGTGATCCCGGCGGCGAAGAACATCGTTTGCGCGCGATTGAGTCCGTGCAAACGTTCGGCAATCCGTGCTCGCCGGTGCGACGCTCGCTCCTCCCTGCGCGACCGATGGATACGCGAAGTTGAAGATCGCTTGTTCGTAGAGAACGCCGTTTAGTTTTCCGGCGGCATCGCGTCCGAACGCGCCGCCCTCCGGTGGTTCCGTCGTCTCGTCGACGCCGCCGAGCGCGAGCGCGCGCGAATTTGCGACGCCCCAGTGTCCCGCGACCTGTAGCACGAGGACAGGATGATCGGGCGCAACCTCATCGAGATCGGCCCGCGAAAGAATCCGCCCTTCCGACATCTTTGCGTCGTCGTACCGGCTGCCGCGAATCCATTCCGAGGTCGGACGATTTGCGGTCTCCGTGCGGATGCGCGCTTTGATCTCCGCAAGCGAGTGCACTGATTTGATCGAGAAGTCGAGGTGCAAGAGATCTTCGGCCGCCATCGCGAGATGCGCGTGCGCGTCGTTGAATCCGGGCACGACGACGCCCTCCAGCTCGACGATCTCGGCACGCGGGTATCGGTCTTGCAGCAGCGTGAAGCCGCCCGAGTCGATGATCCACTCACCGAATGTCGCGAACGCTTCCGGTTCGATGCGGCGGTCTTGCGCAACGATCCGGCGCGCAGCGAAAATGCGAAGCCGGCTCGGGGTCAGCTCGCGAACGCCTTTTCGAAATCGCCGAGCGCACCGTCGAGTGCTTCGAAGCCGCGCTCCAGCTCAGACTTATCGATCGTCAGCGGCGGCGCGATCGCGGCGAAGTTGTAGCGCACCAGTACCCATGCACCGCGTTGACGCAAGCCGGCATTGAACGCCGACATTGCGCTCGGCTGCGAGCTCTGCCACTGCACGACCGGTTCGCGCGTCGTGCGGTCTTTGACCAGCTCGAGTCGCGAAGAACGCACCGACGCCACGCACGTCGCCGACCGATTTGTGCGCCTGCGCCAGTTCGTCGAGACCTTTACGAAGCGGGCCTTCGAGCGCGAGTGCTTTTTCGAAGACGTTTTCGTCGCGATATGCATCGAGCGTCGCGAGTCCGGCCGCCATTGCGAGCGGATGCCCCGAATACGTGTGTCCCGCCCAGAGCACATTGGTGTCGAAATGCTTCGCGAGCTCTTCACGCAGAATGACGCCGCCCAGCGGCACGTATGCGGAGGTGACGCCTTTCGCAAACACGATCGCGTCCGGCATGACGCCGAAACGATGTGCGGCGAATGCGGCGCCGGTTCGTCCGAATCCGGTCATGACTTCATCGAAGATGAGCGCGATGCCGTACTTGTCGCAAATCTTGCGCAGTCCGGCCAGATAGCCGTCGGGATAAACGATGATTCCGTTGCTGCCGACGATGGGCTCGATCAGAATCGCGGCGACACGCTGCGGATCTTCGTATCCGAGAACGAGCTCGAGGTGCTCGAGTGCGCGTTTCGTTTCTTCGTTCGGATCGTTCGTCGAGAACGGGCTGCGATACGGATACGGCGCGAAAAAGCGAACGACGCCGGGAACGCCGGGTTCCGCGGGCCAACGACGGCTCTCGCCGGTCAGCGAACCCGCACCGGCAGTCGAGCCGTGAAACGAACGGTACGCGGTGAGAATCTTGCTGCGTCCGCTCACAAGCCGCACGATCTTGCTGACGTCATCGATCGCATCTGCGCCGCCGGTCGTGAACAGGACGCGTCCGCCGTTCGGCCATCCAACCAACTGCACCAGGCGCTCGGCCAGCTCCGCGCGCTTGTCGTTCGCCCAGCTCGGCGGCGAGAACGCGACACGCTCCGCTTGTTCCTTGATCGCCTCGACGACCCGGGTGTTACCGTGCCCGAGATTGACGGCGACAAGTCCGGCCGTCATGTCGATGTACTCTTTACCGTCGGCATCGTATAGCGTCGAGCCACGTGCCCGCACGATAACCGGCGGCTGCGCGCCTTTTTGAGCTACCCAGGGGGAGAGAACGTAGCGAGCGTGCTTCTGTGAGAGCGATTCCGATGACGTGGCGAGCATTGAGACCTCCGAACGGAACAGTTTCGCCCCCGTGCGCCCGGCTCACTCTCCTGGCCGTTGGGCCAAAGCGGCTCGCAGGGGCTTGCACGAACGCCCGAGGCGCATGCAAGGGCTTTTTGGGGTTTTCGATGAGTTCGCCGACGAAAACGGGCAGCCGCGCGCGCATTACGGTCCGCTCGCGCAGTCGCTTTCGGCGATTGCCGACACGGACATCGGTAATCGGCTCGCGCAGATCGACTCGGCGCTCCTGCAACGCGGCGTCACCTTCACCGTCTATTCGGATGCACGCGGAACGGAGCGCGTGCTGCCGTTCGATCCGCTGCCGCGCATCATTCCCGCGAGCGAGTGGGCGCATATTGCGACCGGAATCGAACAGCGCGTTCGTGCGCTAAACGCTTTCCTTTACGACATCTATCACGAACAGCGCATCGTCTTCGCGCGCAAGATTCCCGCCGAGATCGTCTTCTCATCGAAATTCTACACGCGCGAGATGATCGGGCTCGAGCCGCAAGGCGGTGTCTACATTCACGTCTCGGGGATCGATTTGATCCGTGACGGCTCCGGTGAGTATCTCGTGCTCGAAGACAATCTGCGTACGCCCTCGGGGATCGCGTACGTTCTCGAAAATCGCGAGATTCTCAAGCGAACGTTTCCGCAGTTTTTCCGTGATTACACGCCGCGTCCGGTCGACGATTATCCCGCACGCCTGCGCGAGACGCTCACGAACGTTGCGCCGGCCGGCGTCGACGATCCGACGATCGTGATCCTGACGCCGGGCATCCACAACTCCGCGTATTTCGAGCACGCCTTGCTCGCCCGCCGGATGGGCGTCGAGCTGGTCGAGGGTCAGGATATCGTCGTCCACGACAACTTCGTCTATATGAGGACGACGAAAGGCTTGGCGCGCGTCGACGTCATCTATCGCCGGATCGACGACGACTTTTTGGATCCGTTGTATTTCCGTCCCGACTCGGCGCTCGGTGCGGCCGGCATATTCGATTCGTATCGCGCGGGCAACGTCACCCTCGCAAACGCCGTCGGTACCGGCGTTGCCGACGATAAGGCGGTCTATCCGCACGTGCCGGAGATGATCCGCTATTACTTAGGCGAGGAGCCCTTGCTGCCGAACGTGCAGACTTTCGATCTTACGGTGCCGAGTCAACGCCGGCACGTCGTCCAGAATCTCGAGCGGCTCGTCGTCAAGCGCACGTCGGCTTCCGGCGGCTACGGGATGTTGATCGGGCCTGCGTCGACGCAGTCCGAGCGTGAAGTTTTCGCGGAAGCAATCGAAGCGCATCCGCGCGACTTCATTGCGCAGCCGGTCATCGAGCTCTCGTCGCACCCGACATTGATCGAGAGCGACATCGCACCGCGCCGGATCGATCTACGGCCCTTCGTTTTATACGGCCGGACGATCGATTGTCCGCCGGCCGCGCTCACGCGCGTTGCGCTCGAATCCGGCTCTCTGGTCGTCAATTCGTCGCAAGGCGGCGGCAGCAAGGACACCTGGGTTCTATGTTGAGCCGTGTCGCCGAAGCACTGTGGTGGCTGAGCCGGAATCTCGAACGCGCTGAGACGCTGGCGCGTATCCTCGACGTCAACTACTCGCGCACGATGGACCGTTACAGCGGCCGCGAGTCGTTACGGCATTGGAAAGTCGTGTTGGACGTGGCAGGGATGCAGACCGATCTGGATCTGATTCCGGAAGCGAGCGTCCCCGCGACGGCGCTCCACTATTGCACGTATTCGCGCGAAAACCGCACCTCGATCGTTTCGTGCGTCCAGATCGCGCGCTCGAATGCGCTGTACGTTCGATCCGAACTTTCCAGCGAAATGTGGGAAGCGATCAACGGACTCTATCTGTTCGTCGAGGCCTCATCGCCGAAGACATTGGCGCGCGAAGGGCCGTCGTCGTTTCTTCGCCACGTCCGTGACGTCGCGCAAGCGCTCGGGGGGATCATCGATGCGACGCTCGTCCGCGATGAGCTGTGGGATTTCTTACACATGGGCCGCCACTTCGAACGCGCCTACGTCACGAGTCGCGTCCTGCGCGCTCAGGCCGGAGCCGATCTCGCGAGCGAAGTGCAAACCGTCTTGCAGATGTGCTGCGCCAGCGAGCCGTTCGCCCGTCTTCCGCACTCGGCGCCGGAGCCGGATCGGGTCATCGCGTTCTTGTTGCTCGACGCGACGTTCCCACGTTCGGTACGCTACGCGCTGCGCGAAGTCGACGGCTCGCTGCACCGAGTCTCCGGGACACTGGCGGGCACCTTCAGCAACGACGCGGAGCGTGTTCTGGGACGTTTGCTCGCGATGCTCGATTTCGCGCCGCGGGCGAGATCGCAAACGAAGGCGTCGCGGGTTTTGCTCAGGTCGTCTGCCGCCGGCTCGACGATCTCTCGTCGGCGGTCGAGCGGATCTATTTCCCACGCATTCCGGTGGCAGTGTAGTGCAGTTCACGATTCGTCATCAAACGACGTACCGCTACGCGCAGCCGATTCACGAGAGCTATACGGTCTGTCATTTGCAGCCGTTCAGCGACGTCGAGCAGTATTGCACGCAGTTCGAGCTGAGCAGCGTCCCACGCGCAAAGGTTTTCGCCTACAACGATCGTTTCGGCAATCGCGTCCACCATTTTTCCGTCATCCCGGAGCATGAGCTGCTCGTCATCTCGACGCGCTCGACGGTCGTCACCGCGCACTCCGAAGATGCGTCGCAAGCTTCGGCGGACGTATCGCGGCGCGCGCTGCTCGCCGACGCGCAGCTCGTGTCGCTCTACGATTACTTGCAGCCGAGCCCACTCATCGAGTTCGGTCCCGATCTCAGCAGCGCTGTCGAGCGATATCGGCGAACCTTCGGAAGACCTGATGGCCTGGTACGTTCACGCGGGGACGTACATCAAAGAGAATTTCGAATACGTCAAGCGCGCGACCAACGTGCGCACGACCGTAGCCGAATCGGTTCGCTTGCGTGCCGGGGTCTGTCAGGATTTCGCGCACGTCCTGATCGCGCTATGCCGGCAGAACGCGATTCCCGCACGCTACGTCAGCGGCTACATCTTCAGCGGGCAGGCCGATTCGGTGCTCGGCGCCGAGGCTTCGCACGCGTGGTGCGAAGCGTATCTTCCGCCCTTAGGTTGGGTCGGCTACGATCCGACGAACGCGAAGCTGGTCAACGACTACTTCGTGAAGATCGCGATCGGCCGCGACTATCGCGACGTCAGCCCGGTTCGCGGCGTTTATAAAGGCCTTGCGCAGAGCACGATGTCCGTCAACGTTGCGATGGACGAGCTTTACGACGCCCAGCGTGAGACCGAGCTTGAGGCACTTCACGCGCAGCAGCAACAGCAGCAGTAGCTAGCGTGACGGGAACGTTTGACGGTCGATCGTCAGACCGGGGAGGATCGCCAGTTCCACGTCATCGCTGAGCGAGCGCACGGGTCCGGCGCTCAGCTGGCGCGGGAGTGATGCAGGGTCGATCGAGACCGTCGCGTCTTGCGGAATCGGTTGCCGCGGGAAAAAGAACGTGCCGTCCGCGTTCGTTTGCACGGCGATGTTGCCGGGCTCGATCAGCACGGTGATCCCCGCGAGCGAGAAATCGGACGGTACGATCGCGGTCGGCGCGAGCGTCACGTGACCTTGCACGCTGTGCACGGGGAAAAGCGCGAGCGCAACGGTGTCGCCCGCGGCTTCGACGTTGACCGAAGTTTCCGGCGAGCCTTCGCTTCCGTCAACGCTCTCGGCTGAGAACGTATGCGTACCTTTGGTAACTTGAATCGTAAAGGCCGACGTGCTGCGCGTGCCTGCGGGCGTACCATCGACGAAGACACGCACGGCGTGCGTCGCTTGGCCTGCGAGACGCACGTTTGCGGGAACCATCGGTTCGCTCGATGCGCGGCGGCGTCCGATCGAAGCAGCGACGCCAAGATGCAAGCGATACGGACCCGATGCCGACGGACGCAACGTTCCTTCGATCGATAACATGTGGCTGACCGGAATCGAAAGGCCTGCGATCGGTCCGGGGCGACCGCCGCTTGGGAGTCCGACTCCCGTGACGAGATTGAGGCCGGGGCGATTCGTGCGGGCTTCGATGTACGATTCGGAGTCGCCGAGCGAACTATATGATTGCGCGTCGATCGTGATCGCCGGGAAGTAGTAGGTGCCCTCGATTCCGCTTGCGCGCGAAACGCCGGGGACGGTGTAGCCTTGAACGTCGCCGTTCGCGGTGTGATACGCGAGGGAACCCGAGATCTCGTGGTTCGTCGCGCTGATTCCGGCGACGAAATTCTGCGAGTGCGTCGAGACGCCGACGAACGGACCCAGCGGCGTCTGGGGTGTCTCTTCGAACCCGGCAACGACCGTTGTTGCGTCGCTGAGCTGGTGGCCGAGATCGACGCGGATTGGCGCGTCATTCGGCCCGAGCGGTAAACCGGGTGACGCGTAGGTGATGGCGGTTTCGACAAACGTGCGTCCGCGCGTCCGTGCGCCGAATCCCATTCCGAAGCCGCGGCTGCCGATGATGAACTCACGCGTGTAATCGCCCCACGGCGCGTGCCAGACGGCGAAACGCCGCAGCAGCATCTCGGCATATGAGGAGCCGTGCATGAGCACGTCGAGCGTGTCGCTCGTTCCGTCGTGCGGATCGGAGAGCACCATACCAAAGCTCGAATAGCCGTCGTCGAGACGCCGTCCGATGAATTCGTCGTGACCCGCGGTCCCGTCGTGAAGGTCGACGCCTTCGTACACGCCGCCGCCGAAGATCAGTCCGGCCAGCGGATCGCTGATGTAGCCGATGCTCGCGTTGCGTTTCGCATCGCCGACGATCACGGTCGCATCCGGCGGGCCGAGTTGATTGACGCCCGAAGAATTGAGTCGCGTCGCGAGGAACGAGCCGTTCGTCTCGCTTTGAATGTTCAGCACGTTCGCCGAGCCGATGCGATCGAGCGAGAGCAAAACGCGGCCTGCATTCGCTGTCGCGCCGTCTCCGCCGTTACCGTTCGTGCGATTGGCGCGCGGCGTCGCGGTCGGATGCGGCGTGGGCGAGACGGGAATTTCGCTGATCTGCGTATCGCTCGAGAGATCTTGCGGACGATGAAAGACGAGCTTTCCGCTGGTCGTCAGGCTCAGCCCAAACAGTCGTGCGGCGTCGTGCGCGCTGAGATAAATTTGCCCGTTGCGATCGAGCGGTGGCTCCGCGAACATCGCATGCGGGATCGCCGTTCTCGCCGACCGTGCGCAATCCAATCGTGAGAATCAACTGACGATCGTGCCCACTGAGGACAGCGGTGCTGCTCGTACGCGCGACCTTCCAATCGAGTGCGTGCGCGAGCGGGCTTAGGGCGACGAGTGGATCTTTGGCGACTCGTTCGACCGCGATCGTGCCGAGCTGCGTATCGTCGAGCCACACGACCGGGTTCGCGCTTGGCTGTGCCGTGGCCGGAGCAACGCTTCCGAGCAGCGCGATGCTGAGTGCAAGCAGAACAGCTAGTGCGCGCATGTTACGGTGCGTTTGCCGTAACCGAGAGATTCGCCGCAGTATAGGCGGGATCGCCGGGGAACGCCGTTGCATCGGCCGTATCGTCGAGGAATAGCGAAACGCTGAAGGTGACCGTTTTGTTTTTTGAATTCGAGGCGATCGTTGCACAGGTTACGGCGCTCGCACTGAGCTGCACGGTTCCGTTCGACGAAAAGATCCCCGAAGGATCGGAGCTGGCGCTGCACAGCGCGTAGAAGGCCGTTTTGGGGAATCGTCGCGCCCGTCGATCCGGTGATCTTCGGCGCGGTGAGCGTGATCGAGCCTTGATTCGCGCTCGTCGTGATTTCGAGCGTGAACGAACAGCTTCGCCGAGCCGGGGAGCTGCGGGTGCGTGATGTCGACGACGGAGAAGCTGATGCTCCCGCTGCACAACTTCGTGAACGAAGTGATCTTGCCGGCCGCAGCGTCGGCGCGTCCGAACGTTGCGAGCGGAGATCAGGAGCAATCGAGAAAAGTGAGACGAGCAGACGGCGCACGCTATCGCACCGTGAACTGCGTCGTCCCCGCCACAAGCGTGCTTCCGCCGTAATCGATCGTGAGCGCGAGCGAATAACTGCCCGGCGTCAATCCCGAAAACGTGCGCGTGTATTGTCGAGGGCTTCCGGCGAAGACCGCCGGTGTGCTGTCGTCGCGCTGCTGAACGATGCGTCCAGCCTGCGCGACTTGTAAGTGAATTTGAGGACGAACGTAGGTCTCGCCGTCGTTCGAACATCCGCGCGAGGAGGCGAACGTTGCCGTTGCCGGCGTCTTCGACGCGCATAGTCGTGAGCTTGAAATGTTTTTGCGCGTCGCCGACGGTTTCATACGACGAGGATGTTGGCGCCGACGCCGAACGAGCCGGCCGGCCCCTCCGCCGTTGCTGCGCGGATGAAGTAGCCGCCCCAATGATCGCCGATTGCCGACGGAAACGTTGACGGAAGATCGAGCGTCAACGTCATTTCTTGCGTCTGGCCGGGTTCGAGCGTGAACTGATTACCTGATAAATGAAGGTACGGATCGACCGAAGAGACTCCGGACATTCCGGGCTTGCCGGTTTTGACGGTGCCGTCGACGTTCGAAATCCAGTCGATTTGGTTCGCGCTCACGCGTGCAGCTTGCGTTCCCGTGTTCTTGACGATCACGTGCGCGCTGGCTTGTTGACCGGGCGCGATTGCAAACTGCACGATCAGCGGTTGAACCGAGATCTGGAGGCCAGGCACGGTTTGTGCCCGGGCCTCCAGTGGCGCAAGCGCGATCAATGCGACCGTGAGCGCGCTTGCAATCCTGCGGAACATTTAGTTCGCGGTTGCCGTCGCCGTGAAGTTCGTCGCGGCGTAGGTGTCGGCCGGAACCTGGCTCGCGTCGAGCAAGAGCGCGACGACGAGGCTATAGTTGGCGACGATTTCGCCGCTCCACGATTGGCAGGGGACTGCCGAGGTCGAGAGTGCGGCCTGTTTGCGAGCGTTCCGGGCGTTCCCGGGTTCGTCGGGCTGCCGGTCGTGCCGCCGCTGCAGGTCATCTCCCATGCCGTGGCCGGGATGACGCCAAGGCCGGTGCCGGTGATCGCCGCGGCCGTGATAGCAGACGGAGGTTCCGCCCGTATCGGTCTTCGAGCTGCGGAAGGTGCCGGCGAGGGTTGCCGTGTTGGTGCAGGCGACGAAGCCGGTGATGGCTGCGCCGACGTTGCAGCTGATGTTGCTGCCTGCAGAGTAGCTGACGCCGATGGTGGCTTGAACGCCGGCCGTAACGGCGACGGAAACGTTTGCGGTGTTGGAGGCTGCGGCTGCCGGAGCGCAGAGCGTTCCGAAGCGAGCGCGGCCGATGGAATGATCGCGAGGCCGAGTTTAGCGAGCCCACCGCGATTCAGACGAAGCATGATCTCTCCTTTGTGTGAGAGGGCGGGGGCTGGTTAGCCTCCGGCCCGGAGGCCGCAAGCGAGCGACCAGTGCAGCCCTGACACTACGGCGCGCGCACGAACGATGCCAAGTGACTTTCGAACGAGTTCGATGAAAGTTAACTCAGTTAACGTTGTGTAACGTTCGAAAAGTCATATGGCATAGGGATTTTCGATACGTCATAATTTCGCGCATCGCGACAAATATCGCTTTGTAAAGGCCGTGCAAAACAAGTAGCAAATAATATTTGTTGCTCCGCCGAGTCGCTTTCCAGGCGCACGAAATGGGTACTAAGGCAAGAGGCGGAGGGGTGGAGGCCGCGGCCACCGCATCCGAGGGGCTTAGCACCGTGTTTGGGAGAGTGCTAAATGCACGAAGACCGATTTTTTGAGCTGGCGCGCCGCTGGCGTCCGGGGCGGTTCAACCCCAACACGGACGTCTTTTTGGATGCGGAATCGCAGCGGGTCGTCGTCCAGGTCGAACTGGCCGGCGCCGACCCCGAAAGCCTGACCGTCTCAGCCGACGAGACGTCCCTCTACATAAACGGGCACCGGCTCGACCACTCGGCGGAGGCTTGCCGGACGCTTTCCATCCTTCAAAAGGAGATCGAGTACGGCGAGTTCTCGGCACGCATACCGCTGCCGGGCCCGACCGACGTCGACGAGGCGAGCGCCACGTACAACAACGGCATCCTAACGATCACGCTTCCGCTTGCGGTGCGTGAGCCGCACGCGCTGCGTACTGAGCTGCGCGTGACGGTCAGAAAGATAACGATATGACCACGACCACTCTCCCTACATCCGATACGCTCGGCATTCTGCCGCTGCAAGAGGCGGTGCTGTTCCCGAACACCGTCATTCCGCTTGCGGTCGTGAAGAAGCCGGGTATCGCACTCGTCGAGGAAGCGCTGCGCGAAGGCAAGCCGATTGGTCTCGTCGTTCTCAAAGACAAAGATACCGAAGATCCGGGTCCCGACGACATTCGTCGCGTCGGCACGATCGGTACGATTCAAAAGATGCTCAAGGTTCCGGACGGAACGTTGCGCTGCATCGTCGCGGGATCGAACGTCTTCCGCATCGACAAGATCGTGCAGACCGAGCCGTACATGTCGGCGACTTTCATCGAGCTTCCCGACATCACAAAAGAGTCGGAAGAGCTCGTTGCGATGCACCGCAATCTTGCGACGCTGTTCCAGAAGCTGCTGAGCTATCTGCCGCAAGCGCCGCGCGAGATGGAGATGGAAGTCCAGAACATCACGGACTCCAACTTGCTCACGTATTTCGTGGCGTCGACGATGCGTCTCGACACCGACGATCGTCAAGCGATCCTCGAAGAGCGCAATACCGAGAAGCGGCTGCGCAAGCTGACCGTGCTCCTCACCAAGGAGCTCGAAGTCGTCGAGCTCGGGTCACAAGATTCAGTCCGAGATTCAAAAAGAGATGGAGAAGAACCAACGCGAGTTCTATCTCCGTCAGCAGCTGCGCGCAATTCAGGACGAGCTTGGCGAGACCGATCCGCAGCAAGCCGACGTCAACGAGCTGCGCAAGAAGATCGACGACGCGAAGCTTCCCGAAGATGCGAAGAAGGCCGCGGATCGCGAGCTCGACCGGCTCACGAAAGTTCCGCAGGCGTCGCCCGAGTACAGCGTCATTCGCACGTACTTGGATTGGATCGTCCAGCTTCCGTGGAGCCAGACGACCGATGACAACATCGACATCAAGAAAGCGCGCGAGATTCTCGACGAGGATCATTACGATCTCGAGAAAGTCAAAGATCGTATCATCGAGTACTTGGCCGTCGGCAAGCTGCGCAAGAAGCTGACCGGCCCGATCCTGTGCTTCGTCGGTCCGCCGGGTGTGGGCAAGACCAGTCTCGGGCAGTCGATCGCACGCGCGATGGGCCGCAAGTTCGTGCGCCTCTCCGTCGGCGGCGTTCGTGACGAAGCCGAGATTCGCGGACATCGCCGTACCTACATCGGCGCGATGCCGGGGACGATCATACGCTCGCTGCGCGATGCTGGAACGAAGAATCCGGTCATGATGATCGACGAGATCGACAAGGTCGGCAGCGATTTCCGCGGCGATCCGCAATCGGCGCTGCTCGAAGTTCTCGATCCGGAGCAAAACAACAACTTCCGCGATCACTATCTCGACTTGCCGTTCGATCTTTCGTCCGTGCTATTCATCTGCACGGCCAACGATCTCTCGACGATCTCGCCGCCGCTGCGCGACCGCATGGAAGTGATTCAGCTGGCGGGTTACACCGAGCAAGATAAAGTCCAGATCGCGCGCCGCTATCTGGTCGCGAAGCAGCGCAAAGCGAATGGTCTGAAGCCGGTTCAAGGCGCAGATCACCGATCCCGCGATTCGCTCGATCATCGGCGACTACACGCGTGAAGCCGGCGTGCGCAATCTCGAACGCGAGATCGGCACGATCTTCCGTAAGATCGCGCGCAAGATCGCGGAGGAACCGAATTTCCGCCAGCGCGTCAAGCCTGAGACACTGGTCGACTACCTGCAGAAGCCGCGCTTCTTCAATGAAACGAAGAAACGCGTCGCATCGACAGGCGTCGCGACGGGTCTGGCGTGGACGCCGGTCGGCGGCGACATCATGTTCATCGAAACGACGACGATGCCGGGCACCGGGAAACTCACGCTGACCGGGCAGCTCGGCGACGTGATGAAAGAAAGCGCGACCGCGGCGGTCAGCTTCCTGCGCTCGCGTTCGGATCGAGCTCGGACTCATCCGAAGATTACTTCGCGAAGCACGATCTGCACATCCACGTTCCGGCCGGTGCCGTTCCGAAGGACGGTCCGTCGGCGGGTATCTCGATCGCGACCTCGATCGTCTCGCTGCTCACCAATCGTAAGGTGCACAGCGACATCGCGATGACGGGCGAGATCACGCTGACGGGGCAAGTGCTTCCGGTCGGCGGGATCAAAGAGAAAGTCCTCGGCGCGAAGCGCGCGGGAATCCGCAAGGTGATCCTGCCGCGACGCAACGAGATCGATCTCGACGAGGTCCCGAAAGAGGTTCGCGACACGATGGAGTTCGTGCTCGGTCGACGAGCTGAGCGAAGTCTTTCTGCAAGCGCTGGGAAATCGCGTCATCACGCCCGTCGATTTGGGCGTCGACCCGGTGCGCCAGCGCGCGAACAACGTCGTCGCGTTGCGGCCGCGTTCGGCGGCAAAACGCGTGCGCGTCAACGGTAAACGCGCGCGCGCAAATGTCACGTAAGAGATAGCGCTGACGACGGCGCGACTGGTTCCATCTCGGGCTGCTGTGGCTCGTGGGAATGGACCTGCGCTTCACGATGCTGGCGGTACCGCCGGTATTGACGCAGATCCATCACGACCTTGGGCTCGACGAGAAAGCAGTCGGCGCACTAACCGCCGATTCCCGTGCTGCTGCTGAGCGTCGCGGCGATCGGCGGATCGCTCTTGATCGCGCGTCTCGGCGCGCGCCGTGCGACGATCGTCGGTCTTGCAATCATTGCGCGTTGCCGGCGCATTGCGCGGTGTCGGGTCCGAGCGAGACGATGCTGTTTGCGATGACGTTCTTCATGGGCGCGGGCGTTGCAATCTGTCAGCCCGCCGCACCGACGCTGGTCGGCGAATGGTTTCCGGCGCGGATCGGATTCGCGACCGCGGTCTACGTCAACGGCATTCTGGTCGGCGAAGCGATTCCGGCGGACCTGGTGCCGGTGATTCTTCCGCACATCGGCAACAGTTGGGAAGTGAATCTCGCGCTGTGGTCGATACCGGTGCATCTTAACGGCACTCGTGTTCGGGATGTGGGTTTCCGATGTAGACGCAGACATAGACACGGCGCCGCACGACGAAGCCCCGCGTTCAGTTGCATGGTGGCCGGATTGGCATAAGCTTCTCACCTGGCGGCTCGGAATTTTGCAAGCCGGAATATCGGTTCTCTATTTCGGACTCAACGCGTACATCCCGGATTACTTTCACGCGCTCGGTCGTCCGTGGCTTTCACCGATTGCAATCGGTGCGCTCAACACTGCGCAGATTCCAGGCTCGATTGCGACGCTGTTCTTCGCGCAAAAGCTGGCCGGAAAGCCGCGTTTCTTTTTTGTGATTCTGCTCGTGCGCGCTGCCGGCGGTTGCGATGCTGATCGCCGGCTCGGATACGGTCGGCGATCATCGGCGTCTCGATCTTGGGGCTGACGTCTGCTGTCGGGCTGACGATGATCGTCGCGCTGCCGCCGATGCTGACGCATCACGGCGACGTCCACCGGCTTTCGGCCGGGATGTTTACGATCGCGTACCTCGGCTCGTTCGTCTTAACGCTGCTCGGCGGCGCGCTGTGGGACGCGACCCACATTCCCGCCACGGCCTTCATCCCCGTCGCGATTGGAGCCGTACTGGTCGCATTCGCCGGCGGGACGCTGCCCAAGTCGCAGTTCGTTACCCGACGCTGATACCGTCGCCGGTGAGGACGACGCCGATGATCTGGGCGGCCGGCCCGATCGCGGCGACGAGTTTCTTTGCGTTTTCACGCGGCACGGAAATCAGCAGTCCGCCCGACGTTTGCGCGTCGGAGAGGGCCATGCGCACCGCGGGATCGATGTGCTCCGCAAAGCGCGTGAACGTCGCGTGTGTCTGCGCGTTGTCTTTCGTCCCGCCGGGGACGCAGTCGTTGCGAATCAACTCGAGGACGCCGTTGAAGATCGGAATCGAGACCGCGTCGAGCGCAAAGCCGACGTGCGACGCTGCCATCATTTCACCGGCGTGACCGAGAAGTCCGAATCCCGTAACGTCGGTCGCGGCGTTGACGCCGATCTCGACCATCGCGCGTGCGGCATCGGCGTTGAGCGTCAGCATCGAGTCGATCGCGGGCTGCAGGGCTGCATCGTCGATCAGATCGCGCTTGCGCGCCGTCGTCAGAATTCCGGTGCCGAGCGGCTTCGTGAGGATCAGCAAATCGCCGGGACTGGGACCCTGCGTTCGTTACGACCTTCTTCGGATCAACCGTGCCGGTGACGGCCCAGCCGTACTTGGGCTCCGCGTCTTTGACGGTGTGGCCCCCCAGCAATGCGACGCCGGCTTGCTTCGCGATGGCGGCTCCGCCTTCGAGAATGCGGCCGAGAATTTCAGCGTCGACTTCCTCGACCGGAAATGCACATATGTTCAGAGCCGTTAACGGTGTCGCGCCCATCGCGTAGATGTCGGAGAGCGCGTTCACGGCGGCGATGCGTCCGAAATCGAACGGGTCGTCGACGATTGGTGTGAAGAAATCCACCGTTTGTACCAGCGCCAGATCGTCGCGCAAACGGTAAACGCCGGCGTCATCCCGCGTCTCAATACCGACGAGGACGTTTTTATCTTCACTCAAGGGTAAGCGGCGCAGGACCTGCGCCAGGTCGGCGGCTCCGACTTTGCTAGCTCAACCCGAGGTTGAGGATAGCGTCGTCAGCCGAATCTGTGACGTCATGTGCAAGGGCCAAGTTGTGCCGGTCGTTCGCGGGATGCCTGCAGGCTTAAGAGGAAAGGAATTCCCATGGACCGGCGTACCGCAAGCACCAAGCAGCTCTTGTTCCTACCGGGCCCGGTTACCGTCGCCGAGCCCGTTCTGACGGCGATGACTCGTCCGCTCGTCGATCATCGCGGTCCGGAGTTCAAACGAACGCTCGAACGGATGAATTCGCGGCTGCGGCCGATCTTTGGAACGCGTCACGACATCTTGATGCTCGGCGCATCGGGGACGGGCGGGCTCGAAGCGGCGGTCGCAAATCTCTTCGGTCCCGGCGAGAAAGTTTTGGCGGCGCCCGTCGGCGTGTTCGGCAACCGAATCGCGTCGATTGCGAAGATGTGGGGCGCCGACGTTGAGATCTTCGATACCAAGTGGGGACGCGGCGTCGATCATCGCTTGCTCGCCGAGCGCTCTGCGCGCCGACGAGAACTGCGAGATCAAGGGCATTCTACTGACGCATAACGAGACGTCGACTGGCGTTGCGAACGACATGCACGCGCTCGCGACTGCAATCGGCAAGCATCCTGCGCTCGTCGTCGTCGACAGCGTGAGCGGGATGGGTGCGACGCCGTTCATGATGGACGACTGGGGCTACGACATCGTCGTTGCCGCGTCGCAAAAAGCATTCGCGGCGCCGCCCGGACTCGCCATGGTCGGCGTTTCGGATCGCGCATGGGAAAAGATGGAGAAGACGCGCAGCTCGCGCTTCTATTTCGATTTACGCCGCGCGCGCGAGTTTCAGAAGATCGGACAAACACCGTGGACGCCGCCGATCTCGATCGTGTACGCGCTCGAACGCGCGCTCGATCTGTACGAACGCGAAGGCGATAAGAAAGTGCATCAACGGCTCTCGCTGAACGCGCACGCGATTCACACGTTTTGCACCGCGATCGGTTTGCGGCTGTTCTCGCATTCGCCGCATCACTCGAACACGGTCGTCGCGATCCATTGCCCCGAACGCGTCGACGCGTCGGCCGTGCTGCAAACCTGCCGCGATCAGGGCTTCGTCCTCTCGGGCGGTCAGCAGCAGCTCAAAGGCAAGATTTTCCGGATCGGAACGATGGGCGACATCACGCGCGATAACGTGCTCGCGATGCTCGGCGCATTCGAGGACGCAATCGACCGTCAGGGATTCCCGGTCGACCTCGGCGCCGGCGTCGGTGCCGCGCGCGAGGCCTTTAAACACGGCCTAAACTCGGTTGCTCTTTAAAAAACCCTGAACGAACGGCCGCGCAAACCACGGCAGCGATTCAACGATTGTGGCGTCGACTTGCGCGTTGGGCTGCGTCGCCATTGCGACGAGCGATGAGTGCCGCAGATCGGCTCGCACGTCGTTCGGTAGCGGAAACAGCAGCGCAACGTAGATAACCGCCCATACCAACACGGCGGCTTTCAGGATGCCGACCGGAATCCCGAGCAGATTGTTTGCGAGACCGAGCACCGGAAGTTTCGCGAACACCGAGAGCACGTTGGAGAGCACGAGCAACACGATATAGATCGAAATCGCAAACGCGATCGCAGCGATCACGTGCGCGGAGCCTTGCGTCGTGTTCGTCACGTGCTGCACCAGATCGTCGAACGCCGCCGTTGTAGTGCAGTCCCGCCCAGAACGCGAGAACGATTGCTATGAAGCCGCCGATCTCAGAAACGAGTCCGCGCTTAAACCCTTTGAGCGCGCCGATGAGGAGCACGGCGAGGATCAGGATGTCTGGCCAGGTCATTTGTCGCTCACCTTTCCTCAATCTCGGCATTCCGGTTCCGTAAAGCCTCTAACCGGCAAGTTCGCTCCGCGCTGAAGCCAATTCAGCGCGGAGTATTTTGCGTTCGCATCAACGGCATGCAGCGTGTACGCGTGCCGTGAAGATGCGGAGCGGTTCGGCGCGCTGTAGTGCGGCAGCAAGCCGTGAAAGACAACAAGCGTCCCTTCCTCGACTTCGAGCGGGACCGCGGATTCTTCGGTCGGCCACGGCGTCGCATCGAGCTTCCGAACGTGCGTGTTGCCGTTCTCGACGACGAAACGCTCGCGCAGCGGCGTGCGATGTCCGCCGGGCTGCGTCCAAAGGCAGCCGTTGTTGCGATCGGCGTTCTCGAGCGCGAACCAAAACGTCGTAACCGTGATCGGCTTCGTCCAAAAGTATGTTGCGTCCTGATGCCAGCGGACTTCGCCGCCGATGTGCGGCTGTTTGAAAATGTACATCGATTGATAGATGCGCGGATCGTCCAGACCAGCGCTGCGCGCAACATACGTCGAGCGCGGTGCCGTGCGAGAATCGCTCGAAGACCGGATCGAGATCGTGCATCGCGTGCCCGATCTTGTTGATCGAGAGCGCTTTCGGTTGGCGCAAGACGACCCGCGCGTCATCGAAAGCTTCCTCTTCAAAGAAGCAGCGAATCTTAGTCTGCGGAACCCAGAAAATAGTCGTCGTTCTTCGTCGATTCGTCGCGCGTCGTGAAGATCGAGATGCTCTCCGAAGGGTCGAAAGCGTCGACGATCGCATCTGCGCGTGCACGCAGCTCGCGAATCTCCTTCGCCGACTTGAAGCCGGGGATGACGAGATAGCCTTGCTCTTCGAAAGCGTTCATGCGGGAGACACCCTGCGCATACCGATTGCGCCGAGCGTCAGGACGATCGCGCCGACGACCGAGTGGGACGAATGCGGCCAGCGGCGCGTGCGTTGCATCCCACAAGACGCCGCTAAGAAAGTTGCCGACAAACGTTCCGCCGTAGCTGATCGTCAGAACGCCGGCCGTAAGATGGTGCACGTCGCGCTGTTCGGCGACCATCGGCAAAAGTGCTAGCACCATCACCATCGTGAACGAGGTCGCGGCGCCGACGAACCCGATTGCGAGAACGCCGAGCCAACCCGGCGCAAGAATGAAAACGGCCGAGACCCGCGAGCGCGATCAAACCGACATAGACGAAGACTTCGCGCCTGCCTGCGAGGCGCTGCGCCAAGAACAGCGTCGCAAACGAAGCGGGAAGCTGGCCGAAATTCATCACGGCTAGACTCGGCCCGATCAACTCCGGCCGTGCAACGGCGTGCAGATAGTCGGGGATGAACGCGTTGGCACCCCAGTACGCAATCGATGCGCCGGCTTGGATGATGCCGAGCCGCCACATGAAGCCGTCACGCCAATTCGGCCACCATTCGCGGCGCGAGTCTGCATGCGCCGGAGTCTCGCGCGTGAACGCTGCGAGCAACGCGACCGGTGGCAAGCACCGGAAGCGACCAGAAAACGAAGCTCCATTCCCAGCTCGATTTCAGCAGCGGCAACACGTACGGAATCGTGAACGCCGCGCTCAGCGTTTCGCCGACGAGCAAACCGTTGACGTAGATTGCGGTCGCAAAGCCGATCCGCGCCGGGAACCATTCGCCGACGATGGTCGGTGCCGCCGGCTGACAAACCGCGACGCCGATTCCCATGATGAACCGTCATCACGAACAACATCGCCGTCGAGGGTCCGGCTCCGCGCGCCGCTCCACAGATTGCAATCAGCAGCAGCCCGCGATCCATGCACGTCGCGCACCGATGCGCGCGATCAGCGCCGAGCCTGCGATTGCGGCAACGCTGAGAATGAGAATCGGCAAGCCCGTCAGCGCTCCGACCGCGGCTTCGCTCAACACGAGATCGTGGTGAATCTCCGGCAAGACCGGCGGCACCGCGAGGATCGTGATCCGCAAGTCGATACCGACGAGCCACACGAGAAGAGTCAGACGGGGACGCGCGCGTTTACGTTCGTATCGTCGCGCCTAATTCGGAACGTAGCGCGCCGAGGAATTTTTCCGACGGCCGTGTCGGCTTCGGAGTCGGTCATCGTCGTGTCGTCGCGTTGCAGAACGACACGCACCGCAAGACTTTTCTTGCCGTCGCCGACTTGCGGGCCACGATATTCATCGAACGTACGAATCGTGCGCGCCAGCCCGTCGAGCGCACCGCCGATCACGTTCTCGATCTGCGCTGCGCTGACGTCGAGATTCACGACGAGCGCGAGATCGCGCGAGATGCCGGATAGCGCGACGGCGCCAGGTAGCGCGGAAGCTGCGGATCCGGGAGGAGTGCAAGATCGACTTGCGCGGCGTGCGCTCGACCTTCGATTCCGAGCGCGAAAGTCAAGCGCGGATCGAGCGCGCCGACGATCGCAACAGGGACATCGTCGAGAACGAGCTCGGCGCAAATGCCCGGATGCCAACCCGCGTGTTTGGCGGTCGCGTACGCTCGCGTGGCGGCCGGTTGCAGCGCGCACGAATGCGAGCGCGTCGGCTTTGAGCGCGACAAAGTGTTCGTCGCTCCATGAATCACCTTGCGGTGCGCTGGCGCGCGGCGCACGAACGTCGCGTGCGTCCGCTCGACGATCTCGCCGGCGTCCGCAAACACGTCGCCGATCTCGAATATCTTATCGGTTCCCAGAGCCAGGAGAGCGGGTAAGAGCGAGAACCGCATGAAGCGCTGATCTTCCGAGAGCGGATTCATGATTTCGACGACTTTCGCTTTCAGCGCACGCCGCTCTCGCGCCAACGCTCGTGAATCGAGCCCGGCTGCAGCGCGAGCGTTACGACCTCACGGTAACCGAGCATTGCGAGCGCGCTAGCGACGCGCGCTTGGCGGCGGTATGCCGTGCTTGGTACATGCTGTTCGGCGACCGGCGGCGTTGCGGCTTGGACGCGATCGTAGCCGACCATACGCGCAACTTCTTCGACGAGATCGGCTTCGATCGCGATGTCGCTGCGCCACAGCGGAACTTGCACTTCGAAGATCGTCTCGCCGCTCGGCGTGCGAGGGGACGCTCTCGAATCCGAGCGCAGCCAGGACGCGCACGATCTCGGCGTCCTCGAGATCGAATCCGAGCAAGCGCGGAATCTCGCGTTTGCGCAGCGCGATGATCGCCGGCGCCGGTATCGGCACGCCGAATCCGTGCGGGGCGTGAATCGTCGCGCCTTCCTCGGCCAGCAGCTTTGCGGCGCGCGCTGCACCGATGTCGGTGAGGGCGAGCGGCAGCGCGCGCTCGTGCCGCGCCGATGCATCGGAGCGCAAAGCCAGCTCGGCGCCCATGCGTCGCACGCGCGGGCCTGAGAAATTCGCGGCCTCGATGACGATCTCGCGCGTCGAAGCGGTTACCTCGCTCGCTGCAGCGCCTTTCAGTCCGGCGAGGCATTGCGTCTCGCGTTCGTCGGCGATGACGAGCGCGCGTGAGCTGAGCGTGCGATCGATGCCGTCGAGCGTGCGCACGTCTTCGCCTTCGCGCGCGTCGCGCACGATCAGACGGTGACCCGCCAGCTTGTCGTAATCGTAGAAGTGCAGCGGCTGTCCGGTCTCGAGCATGACGAAGTTCGAGATGTCGACCAGGTTGCTGATCGGACGCTGTCCCGCCAGCGCCAAGCGAATGCGAATCGCCGTCTTCGCGGGCCGCACGGTGACGTTCGAGACGCGCTGCGCGACGAAGCGGTGAACGTCCGGACTTTCGAGCGTGACGTTGAAGTCGCCGCCGGGCGCATACGAGACGACGCTGTCCGGCTCGCGCACCGAGGTTCCGAATGATGCGGCGAGCTCGCGCGCGAGGCCGAGCATCGACATCGCGTCGACGCGATTCGACGTGATCTCGACTTCCAAGATGTCTTGGTCGAGGCCGAAGAGTTTGATGACGTCGGCCCCGAGCGGCGTCTCGGGATCGAGCTGCAGGATTCCGTCCTCGAACCACTCGCCTTCGAGCCCGAGCTCGTTCGCGGAGCCGAGCATGCCTTCCGAATCGATTCCGCGCATCTTGCGCGGCGCGATGACGAGGCCGCCCGCGAGCTCCGCGCCGATCGTCGCGACCGGAACGATCTGTCCGGCGGCGACGTTTTCGGCGGCGGTCGCGATCTGCAGTGCCGGTCCGCTTCCGATGTTGACCGTGCAAACTTGCAGGCGGTCGGCATTCGGATGCTTCTCGACGCGTTCGAGCTTCCCGACGACGACGCCCGACATCGGCTCGCGCGTGACGATCTCCTCAACCGGAAAGCCGAGCATCGCAAGACGGTCGACGATCGTGTTCGTGTCGGCGGGCAGATCGACGTAGTCGCGCAGCCAGGCGAGCGGAGTTCTCACAGCCAGCTGCTCCAAGAACGAGGGCTCGTTCCAGATGAACTCGCGAATGTCGCCGATGCCGTAGCGGATCATGGCCAAGCGTTCGATGCCGCAGCCGAAGGCCCAACCGCTCACGACTTCAGGATCGTATCCGACGTTACGCAGCACGTTTGGATGCACCATCCCGGAGCCGCCGATCTCGATCCATCCGGATCCGCCGCAGGTCGGGCAATTCGCGGTCGCGCCGCCGCAACGCGGACACGTCGTATCGATCTGCGCCGACGGTTCGGTGAACGGAAAGAACGACGGCTGAAAGCGCACGTCCTGATCCGGTCCGAAAAGCTCGCGGCACATGCCGATCAGCATCCCCTTGAGATGGCCGAAGTGAATGCCCTCACCGACCATCAGTCCTTCGATTTGGTTGAACTGATAGAGATGGCGCGCGTCGACCGCGTCACGCCGGTAGCACTTGCCGGGGACGACGATTGCGATCGGCGGACCGTACTGCTCCATGGCGCGAATCTGCATCGGCGACGTGTGCGGACGCAAGAGCAAATCGGGACGCAAATAAAACGAATCAAAACCTTCGCGCGCCGGATGATCGGGCGGAATGTTGAGCGCGTCGAAGTTGTGACGCGTCGTGTCGACTTCGGGTCCGAGCAACACCGAGAAACCGTGCGATTCGAAATACGCGCACGCCGCTTCCGTCGTCTTACGAATCGGATGAAACGAACCGATCGCCGTCGGCAGGTTGTGCAGCGTGACGTCGACCTTGTTCTCGAGCTCGCGCTCGATCTTGAGCGCGCCGAGTTTACGCGTCGCCGATTCGAGCTGCGCTTCCAGCCCCGCGACAGCGTCGTTGATCGCTTTACCGGCAGAAGGACGTTCCTCCGGCGGCAATTTGCCAATGCCGCGCCGGATTTCCGTGATTTTCCCGGAGCGCCCGAGATACGCTACGCGCAGCTCTTCGAGCGTCCGTTCGTCGCGCACGGTTTTCAACGCGGCGCCAAGCTCCGACGCAAGCGTCGTCAAACTTTCGCTAAGATTCATCGCGATTGCGTCTTACGCAAAAACAAGACGCCCGGCCTTTTGCCGAGCGTCTAACATCGTGTAGGAAATGTCTCGAGGGTCAGGTGGTAACCGGTGAAGGGTTCAGTTTTCGATACATCAAGTACGCATTTACAGAACCCGTGTTGGCGAAAAGTTTCCAGAAAAATTCTGACGTTCGCAAGGGCGGTACCCCGTATTACTTTCCGAGACTGACGTGGATTGTATCACCGGAGTTGTGGGCCGCCAAGACTTGACAAGGGGCTTGACATGCCCTCAATTTTGGCGGGGAAAACGGGGCGAAAAGGACCATTCGTAGAGGACGATTGCCCCCGCGACGCCGGCGTTGAGGCTTTCGGTAGGCCCGGCGTGCGGGATCGCGACGCTCGCGTCCCAGCTGGGCAGCCAAGCCCCCACCCCGCCCCTTTCAGACCCAATCGCAATCACGGGATTCGAGGGGAACGTGATACTGCGGAAGGGGCGTCCCGTCGCGGTCTGCGGCGACCACCGGCCGCCCGGTGCCGGACGCACCCGCCAGCAGTTCCACGGCTGAAGCCGTGCCATGGGGTAGGCGAAAAAGCGAGCCCATCGCGGCGCGGACGACCTTGGGATGGTACGGCTCGACCCCGCCCTCACCGAAAATAATTCCGGCAGCTCCGAAGGCCTCGGCCGCCCGGACGAGCGTCCCGGCATTGCCCGGGTCGGCCACTCCGGCCAGTAAGAGCAAGAGGCCGGGCAGCCCGAGCAGCTCCGGGAGCGGGCGCGGCTGCATCCGGGCGACGGCCACGATCCCGGGGGAGACTCCACGTCGGAGAGCCGGTCCAGAGCGCGGGTCGAGACCTCGATCAGCTCGGCGCCGGCCGTCTCGGCGCGGCGCAGCAGCAGGGCGGCGCTCTCGGCTGCCTCGGACGTGGCGCGGACTTCGAGCACGGCGAGGCTGCTGTTCAGGGCCTCCTCGAGCAGCGAGGGGCCCTCCAACAGAAACAGGCCGTGCTCGCGACGGCCCTTCCTTCTAAGGAGGCTGCGGACGATGTCAGTCGATAGGGGCACGGATGCGGCTTAGTGCGGATCTCGTCGAAGGCCTCGCGCTCGTGGCGATCGCGTTCGGGATTACAGCGGGCGGCCGGGCGCTCTTGGCGGACCTGCACGCTTTCGAAGCTCCGGCCTTCGTACTGCTGGGGCTCACCGTTATCGCGCTCATTGCCTCGATGCGCCGCGTCGAGACGCGTTTGGCAATAACCGTTCGGGCAGCGTATCTTACCGGCGTGTTGATTGCGATCGTCGCCGTCATCTTTCCGGCGCGTTGGAGCTACGGTTCGTCGATCGCGATGATCGACATCGCGATTGCGTTCGACTTGTTCACCCGATTCGCTAAACAGAAGACATGAAGCCGAAAACATTGTGGTCGCGTTCCGTTTATCGCGGCAAGGTCGTCAGTTTGCGCATCGAAGAGCTTGAATTCGAATCGCGACGCTCGGTCGTCGAAGTTGTCGAGCATCGCGGTGCGGTCGTGATTGCGGCGCAACCAACGCGCGATACGATCGTGCTGGTCGAGCAATACCGTTACCCGATCGGCAAACGCCAGTGGGAAGTTCCGGCCGGGTCGATCGATGCGGACGAAGGTCCGGATGCGTGCGCGGTGCGCGAGCTGCGCGAAGAAACCGGTTACACCGCGAAAAAAATACGGCGCTTGTGGTCCGCGTATTCGGCACCTGGTTTTTGCACCGAGCTATTACATTTTTACGCGGCTGAAGATCTCACGCCGGGCGAGCGCGAGCCCGACACGGGTGAAGAAGACATGATCGTGAAAACGTTCGCGCTCGACGAGGCGTGGGCCATGGTCGAGCGCGACGAGCTTCCCGATGCGAAGACGCAGATTGCGGTTGCGTGGGCTAGAATGAAATCGTAGCCGGATCGCCGCCCGCGCTTGACGTGATCGTCACGACGCAGCCTGCCGTGTTGCCCAAATGATAGAACGTGAACTTCCCGCTCGACGTAATGTATCCGGAGAACGGCGGTGCGCCGGGCTGGCCGCCGCCGACGATTTGCAGGGTGCGGATACACTGCGGCGAGCCGCCCGCGATGAAGTACGTCCCGGCAGGCACATCGTTTTGCGATGCGTTCACCGTGACGGATTGACCGTCGGTCAGATTCGGCGGTGCGTACGAGTCCTGGCCGTTCACCAGGACGGGCCCGAAGGCGACCAGTGCTGCGATGCTGAGGATCGTTTTCATGCTCGCCTTTTTCCCCGGCGAGCGCGCTTGCTAGACCGCCGTCCCGAGCGAGTCCTTGGCGAGAGCGAGCAGACGTGCGAACGCTTTCTGATCGCTGACAGCAAGTTCTGCGAGCGCTTTGCGGTTCACCGCAACGCCGCTTTTCTTTAGGCCGGCCATCAGGCGCGAATACGAAAGCCCCTCACGCCGGGCTGCCGAGTTGATGCGTGCGATCCACAGCGAGCGAAAATCACGCTTGCGCGCGCGGCGGTCGCGGAACGCATACGCGAGCGAATGCAACAGCGCTTCGTTCGCAACGCGATAGTTGCGCCGGCGGGACGCACGAAAGCCCTTGACGAGCTTCATGACCTTGCGGCGGTTCTTGATCTTGTTGACGCCGCGCTTTACTCTAGCCATTTCTTACGTCTACCTCCGGCCTAAAACAAATAGGGAATCTGCGGGCGAAAACGCTGCAGGTCGCTCGGCGAAGTCTGCTGATCCTTACGGAACTTGCGTTTGCGGTTGCGCGATTTCTTGCTGAGGATGTGACCGCATCCGCTGAACTGATGGCGATGCAGCACTTTGCCGGTGCTGGTCACCTTGACGCGTTTTGCGGTTCCGCGATGGGTCTTGATCTTAGGCACTGGAGGTACTTTCTATTGGCGTGGGTAGCGTGGGTGTTTGCTCGATGTCTTCTTCTTGGTCGGCGTCTTGCCGCTCGGCTTCGTGTTTATCGGCGGCTGCTTGTTTATCGGCTTCGTGTTTATCGTGGTGTGTGAATTTCGGCGGTCCGAGCGGTGTCTGTCGCGGCGAGAGAATCATGAACATGTTCTTGCCTTCTAGACGCGGCTCGCGTTCGACGATTGCGAGGTTTTTGAGATCTTCAGCCATGCGATCGAGCAGACGGCGTCCGAAGGAGGTATATGTGATTTCTCGCCCGCGGAACATGATCGTTACTTTTACTTTTCCGCCGTCCATGAGTAGCCGCTCGGCCATGCGTGCTTTGACTTCGTAGTCGTGCGTCTCGATTTTGGGACGCAGTTTTACTTCTTTGAGCTCAAAGCCGCGATGTTTCTTGCGTGCGTCTCTATCTTTCTTAGCTTGTTCGTACTTCAGCCGTCCGTAATCGGTAATGCGGCAGACCGGTGGAACGGCGGTCGGTGAGACTTCGATCAAGTCGAGTCCACGCTGACGTGCGAGGTCGAGGGCGTTTGCCGTTTCCATCACGCCGAGTTGCGAGCCGTCATCGTCGATGACGCGCACGCTGCGAATTCGTATCTGCTCGTTTATGCGAAGGGGTCGAGCTGCTATGGAGGACCTCCAAAAAACAAAAGTGGCGATGCCGAAGCATCCCCACAAATCGAACCTGCCGAGGGTTCGTTGCGGACCGGATCGCCCGCAGGCATCCGGTGAGGGGCCCCTGCCCCTACTTCGGCGACCCCGAGCATACCAGAGGCCGCCCTTGGGGTCAAACCCCCGGTTGCGGCCCCAGGCACTAGTGTAGGACCCCCATCCTGCCGTAATCTTAAGAAGATGATTTCGAGCATCCCGACGATCGGGTCCCTGAGCGCTGCGCTCGGCAGCACCTTGGGCGCCACCGCCGTCAGCCAGGTGTCCCACACGGTCCTGAACGAGCGGGCGGCACCTCCGGGCTACTCCCTGCAGCAAAGCGAGGTCGCCCAATACTCGAAGAGCGTTTACTCGGTGCTCCTCAACGGCTTGACCGCGCAGCTCGGGCCCGACGGTACGTCGGTCGGCGGGTCGATCGCCCGCGAAAGCCTTTTGGGGCCATTTGGGACGCCCCCGCCACCGGCGGGCACCGCGGCGGGTATACCTTATTCACCGGGTGCCAATCACAACGACTACGCGGCCCAGGTAATGGCCTCGCTCCGGTCTCTGGCCGGTAACGGGCAGATATTCCAGACGGACGGTTCGAAAAAGCATTGAGCATGGTCTCGCCGGTCTCGATCAACGCGACCCAGCCGCTGACGCGCGTAGCGCCGGTCAGCCCGAGCGTGTTCACCGTTCCCGCGCAATCGAGCGCGAGCCCGAGCCAGTTTGCGGCCTCCTATCCTCCGCAAGTTTACGCAGTCTATCTCAACGGTCTGACCTCCGGCGCCACGGCACCGTCGGTCTTGGAGACTGACGTCTATGCGGCGGCGTTATCGCAACCCGGCGACGCGCCACCCGAAATTCCGTCGTTGCCGCCGATCTACGGTACGCAGCAAGTAATTCAGGCGCTCACGCCACTCGCTGGGTCAGGGCGAATTTTTACTGGCGCGCCGGTACAAACGGTAGCGGCAGGTACGGGCGCGGTTCGAAGCTCGGCTTTCCATTCGTCTGCGCACGTAGCGACGCGATAAGCTCGAGCGCTTTCTCCATCTGCGGATCGTTGCCGGCGCGCGAGTCGTGCGGCGCGATGTCGACGTCGTAATCCGGATCGGTTCCGTAATTCTCGACACCCCAGCCGACGTCGACGAACCAAAATGAAAACTCCGGCTGCGTCGTGATCGTCCCGTCGACGAGATGGTGCGACGGATTTATCCCGATAACGCCGCCCCACGTTCGTTTGCCGACGAGCGGGCCGAGCTTGTAGAGCTTGAATGCGTGCGAGAAAATGTCGCCGTCGCTGCCCGCGAATTGATTCGTGAGCGCGACCATCGGTCCGGCAACGGATTCCGGCGGATACGGAACCGGCGCGCCGTAGCGCATCACGTCATAGCCGATCCGCTTGCGCGCAAGTTTCTCGAGCAGCAGCGGCGAGACGTGGCCGCCGCGGTTGTAACGCACGTCGACGATCAAACCGCTGCGATTGAACTCGGTGAGAAAACCGCGATGAAACTCCGAGAATCCCCAGGGTCCCATATCGGGAATGTGCAGATAGCCGACGTCACCGCCGGTGCGCGCGTGCACGTAGTCGCGATTAGCGCTGACCCACGCGCGGTAGCGCAAGGTCGTTTCGTTTTCGAGCGCCTTCACGAGAACACGACGCCGTTCGCGCTTCTTTCCGGAAACGATCGTCAGCGTGACCTCGCGATCGGCGGCGTTGACTAAGAGCTCGTCGACGCTGACGGTTTTTTCGACCGGATGCCCGCCGACCGCAACGATCGCATCGCCGATCTCGATTTCGAGCCCCGGCGCTGCCAACGGTGAATCGAAGTTGCGTTCCCACGAATCGCCGCGATAGATCTTTTCGATGCGCCAGCCTTCGAGCCGCTCGTCCCAAGTCAAATCGGAGCCGAGAAATCCGCGTTTATAACTCGGTGCGACGCGATAGTCGCCGCCGATCTCGTAGGCGTGCGACGTTCCAAGCTCACCTTGCATCTCCCAAATGAGATCGGAAAGTTCGCCGCGAGCACGAACGCGCGGAAGAATGCGAGCGTAGCGCTCGTACACGACATCCCAATCGACGCCAGACATCCGCTCGTCCCAAAAATGTTCGTGCTGCAAACGCCACGCTTCGCGCAGCATCTGTGCCCACTCATCGCGCGGCTCGACCAGCACGCTGATGCGCGCCAGATCGATCCAGCCGCTGCGCCTTCCGGGCTCGGAGCCCGGCTTATGCTCATCGGCATCGTCTTCGGGGAGATCGCCGCCGACGTCGAGCGCCCGCAAACGATCGTGCGACGAATAAACGAGCGTTCGATAGTCGGCAGCCAGCCGGATGTGATCGACCTCGGTCGCGAGCGTCGCCAGTCGTTGCAACTCGAAATCGTACGCGAGCAGTTCGCCCAATTGCGGATCCTCGTCGCTCCAGCGTTTGGTCGGGACTTTGATCGCTTTGAGCTGGAAGCGCGTGAAGAGTACGCGCCGGCGAACGGCGACGATGTCGTCGTAACGCCCTTCCTCGACCGGAAACGCGATGACGCGCCCCGTTATGCCGTCGAAATCGATTTCGATCTTTTGCGCTTTCGGCTTCTTCCCGACCTCGTCGTCGGAACGATGCTCGCGATGCAGCGGCATCGGTTTCGGAACGAACGGCGAGGGGACGTCTTTGCGCAGCGCGACCGCAAAGGGACGCATTGCAAACGGGAAGCTCAAATCGAACTGAAGCGCGTCGTAGACCGGATTGAAATCGCGCGTCGAAAGAAAATAGAGATAGTCGCCGTCGGGATCCCAGGTAACGTTCGCGTCGACGCGCAGCGGTGCGGTGACGTCATGCTTCTCGCCTGATTTCACCTTACAGACGCGAATGATCCCGACCTCATGCGACGGTGACCAGGTGTACGCGAGAAAACGACCGTCCGGAGAAAACGCGAGACGCGAGGTTAAGTCGCCCGGACTCTCGTCGATTTTTCGCAGCTCGCGCTCCTCGCAATTGAGGACGAACAGCTCGCGCCGATGGTTCGTAAACGCCACAAAATCGAGGGCCGGCGAAACTGTGAGCTCGACCACACGCCCAACATTTGTGTCGGTGAGGACGCGCGGTTTGTCGTCTTGATCCTTGCTCAGATCGAGGTCGATGATGCGCTCGTAGCCTTCGGCGTCGTCGACGAGAACGAGGCGGTCGGAATTCGGCATCCATTCGGCTAGGCGATATCGCACCCGGCTGCCGCGCCCGTGATGTGTCACGGCCTCTTCCCAGAGCGGCATCGCGTATGGTTGTCCGCGCGAGACGAGCGCGACTTGCGTGCCGTCGGGCGACGGTGCAAAATGCTCGAGCCGATCGGAGCTTTCGACGAAACGCCGGACTGTCTGCGGAGCGGTGGATGGCGTCGCGATGTCGAGCCTGCGAATACTACTGTCGACAGTATCGAGCGCCCGCAGCTCGGCGCCGGAGCCGTACACGATTAGACGTCCGTCGCTCGAGGGAAAACGAACGTAGTACTCGCGCTCGTCCGAGTGCTTGCGAAGTTCGGTGCCGTCTTTGGCGCACGAGTAAATGTTTGCGACGCCCTCGTGATCGGAGACGAAGAAGACCCGTTCGCCAATCCACAGCGGCCAAATCAAGTTTCCCCGCAGCGTAATCAGCCGCCGGAACGTTCCCGCGCCCGACGGATCGATCCACAGATCCCCAGCCGTCCCGCCGCGATAACGTTTCCAGCGCGCGGCGTCGAGTGCGTTCCGTCCGATGAGGGTCGCGTTGTTCGGCGCAACCGCGAAGCTGGCGACGTGACCCAAGCGCAGCGGGCGCGGCGCGCCGCCTTTCGTCGACACTGCGAACGCCTGTGTTTCGCGCTCGAACGGCGAGCCGTGGTCAGACGTGAAGAAGATTTCCGTGCCGTCGGCGCTCCAACCGCACACCACGCAGACGGTCGCACCGATGAACGTAAGCCTGCGCGCGGGACCGCCTTCGGCCGGCATTACGTATACCTCAGGGTGACCTTCCTCACGTCCGACAAAAGCAAGCGATTGACCGTCGGGTGAGAAGCGTGGGAACGAGATGTCGCTGACGCTCGTCGTCAGTCGACGCGCGATTCCGCCGCGTAGCGCGCCGAGCCAGAGATCGTCTTCGCTGACGAATGCAACATGTTCGCGAAAAACCGTCGGGTAACGATAATATCCTGGGTCCATCGGAGCCTCCAGGCTTGGCTTTAAGGGGAGGAGTTCCCGCGGCCGCGCCCTACAAGGTGCCAATGGACCTCTACGCTTCGCCGCCGGTTATTCGGAAGGCCAGGTAGCTAATGGCCGGTACCCCTCAATCTCCGCAACAACCTCAGCGTTTCGACAAAAAAGTCGGGATCATCGGACTCGGTCGCATGGGTTCGAACATCGCGAAGCGGCTTTTCCATGCGCACGTCCCGATCGGTGTCGTATACGACAAGAATATCGCGCTCGCCGCACAGCTTGCGCGCGAGCTGCGTTGCTATCACGCCCAAAAACTTGCGGAAGTCAACGCCAACGCGGAGATCGTTTTTACCGTCGTAAGCGACGACGAAGCCGTCGATACGATTTACGCCGAGAGCGGCGACAGTCTGCTCTTGGGTGCGGGCGGAACGTCGTTCATCGAGTGCAGCACGGTATCGCCGAAGCTGCATTCCGAGGTTGCGAAGCGCGTCGCTGCGCGTAACGGTCGGTTCATCGAAGCGAGCATGGCTGGTTCCGCGCCGCAAGCGCACGATGGAACGCTGTATCTGATTCTGGGCGGCAACAAGTTCGTCGTCGACCAGCTGGCGCCGATCTTGCGCATGATGTCGCGCACCCAAGTGTACGTCGGCGAAATTCCGCGCGCCGCGGAAATCAAAGCGCTTGTGAACATGGTGATGAACATCAACACCGCAGGCCTTGCCGAAGGACTCGCGCTCGGGAGCGCGCTCGGCATCAATCTCGATGAGCTGCGGGAGATTTTCTCGCGTACGGGCGCAGCGTCGCGCGTGCTGCTCAGCGACGGTGAGGACATGCAGAAGCGCGAGCACACCACCTACTTCGCCGCCGAGCATGCGCGTAAGGATTCGGGCATCGCGCTCGACATCGCAAAAGAAGCCAAGTTGACGCTGCCGCTCGCGGAAGCGACGAAGGCGCAATACGACATGATGTGCGAAGTCGGACTCGGACACATCGACAAGTCCGGCATCTCCGAGATCACGTTCGGCGAACGTCGCAAGCGTTACGTGCAAGCTCCACCCGAAAAGGTACCGACCGCAGCACCCAAATGAGGACGCCGCGGACGCCGTTTCTCGCGACGCGTCCCGCTTCTCCCCGCGACTATCTCGGTGCGGGTTGTGTTTTCTTCATAGTTCTCGTTATCGCGGGAGCGATTGCGCCGTACGCGTCATACCAAGTCGGCATCCGCGACGACGTTGTCGGCTTTTGCCAGGTCGCATCGATCGCGTTTCAGCTGATGACTGCGCTGCTGCTTTACGGACAATGGCGCGCCGGGCGCCATCCGTCGACTGGATTTCTTGCGATCGCATTTGCGTACAGCGCGATCATGACGCTGATCTTCGTGCTCGAGTTTCCCAATTTGGTAACGGCCGGCGGCGTCATTCCCATCGTAGGGAGCTCCGTCGGTTACTTTGCGTATGCATGGAAGGTCGGCACGTACGTGTTGCTCGGCGTGTTCGCCTTGACGGCGCAGCGCTTGCGTCCGCTCGACAACGCCATTTGGATCACCGCGAGCGTCACAGGCGCGGTTATCATCGGTTTGGTGCTGGTGGTCGTCTTCTTCGGAAACGCGTTGCCGCCGGTGGCGGTTGGCGGGCGCTTCACTCCGATCAATCAATTCATCTGGCATCCGATCACGCTCTCGATCGGGGTGGCGACGCTCATCTTCGTCGTCGCGGCGACGCGTCTCAAACGCTCGATCGATGTCTACGCGGCGCTGTTCCTTGCCGGATTCGTAGCAGACTCGTATCTGCTGCAGGTCGGATCGGAGCGTTTTTCGTTCGGGCGAATCGGCGCACGGTTCGAAATCCTGATCGTTTCCGCAACGGTCGCGTTCGTCATGATCCGGCACGTCAATCTGCTCTATCGTCAACTCACGACCGAAAATCGCCGCCTGGCGCGCGCTGCGATGGTCGACCCACTGACGGGCGTCGCGAACCGCCGGGCCTTCGACATCCACATCGAAGGGCTCGAGGGTAGCGCGGTCTTGCTGATCATCGACATCGACCACTTCAAGAACTACAACGATCTGGAAGGCCACCGCGCCGGCGATGATTGCATTCGCCGTGTCGCTCGAGCACTGGCCGCTAATGTATTGCGTTCCGAGGATCTGATCGCGCGCTACGGCGGCGACGAGTTCGCTGCCATCTTGCACGACATCGATCTCGACGACGCGATTCACGTCGCAGAGCGCATCCGCCGCGCGGTTTCGGATCTCGTAATCCCGGCACAAGAAGCCGGCGGCGACGATCACAGTCAGCATCGGCGTTGCAGCGTTCTTGCCCGGAGAAGAAACGAGCGATCTCGTGCGACGCGCCGACGAAGCGCTCTATCGTGCGAAATCCGACGGCCGGAATCGCGTGGCGTTCGACGAAGAGACGGCTCTCGAAGCGCTATGAGTCAAAAACAAATTACATTCGACGACGGCAAAACGACGACGCTGGAGACGTGGGGCTCGGGCGGTCCGAACGTCCTCTGCCTCCATGGCATGACCAGCTCGCGCAAATCCTGGAATCGCACCGCCGGTTCGCTCGAGCTTGCGTACACCGTGCACGCTTACGATCAGCGCGGACACGGCGATTCAGCCGCCGTCCAGGGCCCGATGACGTTCAAACGCATCGTGCGCGATTGCATTGAGGTTCAAGACGCGATCCCGGGCGGCATCGACGTCATGATCGGACACTCGTGGGGCGGTGCGGTCGCAATACTTGCGGGACTGCAGATGGGTGTTTCACGCATCGTTGCAATCGATCCGATGTTTCGTCCGTGGGGCCGCGTGTCATGGGCTGATCACTGGCACGAGCTGATGGATCCGATTCTGAATCTGCACGGCGCCGACCGTGAACGAAAGATCATCGAGGAGTACAAAGATCTTCCGGATATCGAGATTCAAGCAAAGATTCACGCGCTGCAGCACATGACGATCGACCCGTTGATCGGGATCGGCGTCGAGAACGGCGCAGACGAAGGCAAGCTCGATCTGCGTGAGCGCATCGTCAACTATCCGAAGCCGCTGCTGTTCATGCTCGCCGATGAGAAAGAGTCCGTCGTCCATCGCGACGACGTCGAGTTCATTCGCCGGAACGGCGGAACGAACGTGACGATGCGCGTCTTCCCGGGGCAAGGACACAGCCTGCATCGCACGGGATTCGACGAGTACATGCGCGTCCTCGACGCGTTCATCAGCGTCCCCGCCTAATCTCTTTTCAGAGGCTCCCCATCCCGTCAACGACCCCGCTGATGAGATTACTCGATCCGAGAATCTCGTCGCTCGCTCGCACGCTCGCTTCGTCGAGCCCGATGTGCGAAGATATCGCGTAGCGCGTGGTGCGCGGCTATCGACCGTGCACGCTGCTGAAACGCACGTGCTCGCCAGGGCGGTGTTGCGCGAAACGTCCGACGTCGGCACGCGTCAGCGTGCCAAGCTTCGGATAGCCGCCCGTCGCTTGATGGTCCGCCATCAAGATCACCGGCTGTCCGGAACCTGGAACCTGGATCGCACCGAGCGGAATCCCATCCGAGACGATATCGAAACCGGCTTCGTGCGTGAGCTTGGGGCCTTCGAGCCAATAGCCCATGCGATCGAAACGACCGCTGATCGCATAGCTTTCAGAGAAGAACGTCGTCGCGCGGCGCTCGTGAAGTAATCGTCCTGCGGCCCGAGGACGACGCGGATCGGCGCATTCGAGCGTTCGAGCAACGGCGTCCGCAGCGTTCCTTCAATTAGAGTGTCGCTTGCGTGATCGCGCGAGCGAAGAACGTCGTCTGCACGAAGTGCGCGGCCTTCGAGTCCGCCGATCGCAAAGCGCGCGTACGTCGAGCGGCTGCCGAGCACCGGAGGAACATCGATGCCGCCTGCGACCGCAAGATACGTCCACGTCCCCCATGCGCCGGCGCGCGCACGCAAGTGCTCGCCGGGCTGCAACGTGATGACCGCTGCCGACGGGTAGACGCGCATCCTCACGCTCCCACACGAATCCGCCGCCTGCGAACGCAACGGGAAGCGGCGCACGTTCGCACACGACTTCGATTCCGGCCAGCGAAATCTCGATCGCTGCAGCGTCTTCGCGGATTCGCTAGCGCCTTGTTCGCAAGACTGAACGCGATCCAATCCATCGGACCCGAAGCAACGATGCCGTAGCGGAGATAACCGTAGCGCCCCGCGTCTTGAATCGTCTCGCCCGGACCGGCGCGCAGGATGCGCAAGCGTCCGTTCATCTTGCAAGCCGCTCAAACATTGCGCTATCGATCGGTTCGAAGCTGACTTCGTCGCCGACGTCGAAGATAAACGGCGATTCGCGCTCGAGATCGATGACGCGAAGCGGCGTTCGCCCGATCATGTACCAGCCGGTCACCGACGCGACGCCGGTGATGACGACTTGCTCGGCGACGATGATGATCGCGCCCGGAGGTGCGGCCGGACGCGGGCTTGCGCGACGCGGAATCGCGAGCTGATCCGGAAGACGTCCAAGATACGCGAAGCCCGGAAGAAAGCCGTACATGTAGAGACGATACGTAGGCTTCGCGAAGATCTCGATGACTGCGCGCTTCGTCGATACCAAGCGTGTGTGCGACCTCGGCAAGATCTTCGGCATAGGGAAGCTCGTAGCAGACGGGGACGACGTGCCGCGCCGGCATGGGAGGCTTCGACGTCGCGCTGCCGAGCAGCGCTTGTACGCGTGCGACGAGCTCGTCGCGCGAGAGCCGAAGGGAATCGTAGTAGACCATCAGCGACCGGTACGTCGGCACCGTCTCCGTGACGCCGTCGATCTTTGCGGCAGTAACGGCGGCGTCGAGCGCAAGGACGCGATCGTGCAGTAGAGCGTCGACTACGCGGCCGAACTCGACGACGATCGCCGATTCGCCGGCGTCGAGGAATTTAGGCGGCGAAGGGTTTGAGATTGATGCCGGCACGTTCGAGACCTGCACGCACCGCGCGTCCGATCGCGACGGCGCCGGGTGTGTCACCGTGCACGCACACGCTCTCGATCTTCGTCGGTAGGCGCTTCCCGCTCGTCGAGATCACGGCAGATTCTGCAACCATGTCGACGACGCGTGCGCATGACCGTGTCGGGATCGTGAATGACGGAGCCTTTGATCTTGCGCGAGACGAGCTGCCCGTCGTCGGCGTAGGCGCGATCTGCGTAGATTTCGTAGCATAGACGCAATCCGGCTTCTTGACCGGCAGCTTCGAGCTGCGTTCCGCCCATTACGAGAAGCGCGAGTGACGGATCGACTGATTTTGTCGCGCGTGCAACCGCACGCGCGATCTCGAGCTCTTCGGCTGCCATGTTGCCGAGCGCGCCGTGTGCTTTCACCGACGTGAGCTTATGGCCGACGAGCGTCGCCATCGCCGCCGCCGCACCAATTTGATACGCGACGAACCGCACGATTTCGTCGGTCGAGAACGGGATGCGCCGGCGTCCGAATCCCCACAGATCGGGAAACCCCGGATGCGCTCCGACCGCAACGCCGTTCTTCTTGGCGGCGCTCATCGTGGCTGCCATCACTTCGGGATCACCGCCGTGAAAACCGCACGCAACGTTTGCGGTCGTCATGACTTCGAGCATCGCCATGTCGTCGCCGATCGTATAGGCGCCGAAGCTCTCGCCCATGTCGCAGTTGATGTCCATCGTGGAAACGAAGTTCTCCCCATGAACAAGCGCGTCATGCTTGCCCGACGGCCCGAAGGCGAACCCGTCGACGCGGATTTCCATTTCGTCGAGGAACCGGTTCCCGCGCTCGGTGACGGCGAAGTGCTGCTGCGCACGCGCTATCTTTCGCTCGATCCCTACATGCGCGGGCGGATGAGCGCCGCCCGTTCGTATGCGAAGTCGGTTGAAATCGGCGAGATGATGGTGGGCGGAGCCGTCAGCGAGATCATCGATTCGAAGAACGAAACGTTTCACAAAGGCGATTTCGTCTTGGGATACACGGGATGGCAGACGGATCATGTGAGTACCGGCGACGGCTTGCGTAAACTCGATCCGAACGCTGCTCCGCTCACGTATGCGCTCGGCGTTTTGGGAATGCCCGGACAAACCGCCTACTGCGCACTGCTCGATATCGGTAAACCACAGCGCGGCGAAACCGTCGTCATTTCTTCTGCGTCGGGCGCGGTCGGAAGCGTCGCCGGACAAATTGCAAAGATCAAAGGCTGCCGCGCGATCGGCGTCGCGGGAAGCGATGAGAAATGCCGCTACGTTGTCGAGGAGCTCGGATTCGATGCGTGCATTAACCGGCGCACCGAAGATCTCGACGAGGCACTGAAAACACATTGCCCCGACGGCATCGACATCTACTTCGACAATACGGGCGGTCCGATTTTGCAGGCCGTCATGCGGCATCTGCGGTTGCATGCGCGCATCGCGATCGTCGGAATGATCGATCAATACAACGCCCTCGTCGCACCACCCGGCCCGAACTTGCGTCCGATGCTGACCATGCGCGCCACAATGCAAGGCTTTCTCGTCGGCGATCATCAGGCGCATACGGCGGCCTTCCAGCGCAACGTCGCGGCGTGGCTTCGGGAAGGCAAAATCCGCTACCGGGAAGACGTGGTCGAGGGGCTTGAGAACGCGCCGCGCGCGTTGATCGGGATGCTCCGCGGGGAGAACTTCGGAAAGCTGATCGTCAAGGTCTGACGAAAACAGGAGCAGCCATGGCCAAAATGATCGATCGGGCAAGCTTCCCTCAAGCGCAGGGGACCGGGCTCCGGCGCGACCGACCGGACGATCTCCGACATCCCGCTCAAAGAGCTGTACGGCCCGGAGGACCTCGCCGCGCTCGATTTGGAGCGCGATCTCGGGCAGCCTGGCGAGTATCCGTATACACGCGGGATCCATCCGTCGATGTATCGCGGGCGCTTGTGGACGATGCGTCAATTCGCCGGTTTCGGCAACGCGAAGCAAACGAACGAGCGCTATCATTTCTTATTGGCGCAAGGCCAGATGGGGCTCTCGGTCGCGTTCGACATGCCGACGCTAATGGGTTACGACTCCGATGCGCCGCAGTCGTTGGGCGAAGTCGGCAAGTGCGGCGTCGCGATCGATTCGCTCGCCGACATGGAGCAGCTCTTCGACGGCATCGACATGGGCGCGATCACGACGTCGATGACGATCAACGGTCCGGCCTGCATCGCACTGGCGCAATACATCGCGGCCGCCGAGAAAAAAGGCATTCCACGCAGCGCGCTCGGCGGAACGATTCAGGCCGACATTCTCAAAGAATACATCGCGCAGAAAGAATGGATCTTTCCGCCGCGTCCTCACGTGCGCATCATCGTCGACATGATGAAGTTCTGCACGGAGCAGATGCCGAAGTGGAACACGATCTCGATCTCGGGCTATCACATTCGTGAAGCCGGATCGACCGCCGTGCAAGAGCTCGCGTTCACGCTTGCCGACGGCTTTGCATATGTCGAAGCCGCAACGAAAGCCGGGATGGACGTCGATAGCTTTGCGCCGCGTCTCTCGTTTTTCTTCAACTCGCACATCGACTTCTTCGAGGAGATTTGCAAGTTCCGCGCGGCGCGGCGCATCTACGCGCGGCACATGCGCGAGAAATACGGCGCGAAAGATCCGCGCTCGTGGCAGCTGCGTTTCCACACCCAAACCGCCGGCTGCAGCGCGACGGCGCAGCAACCGCTGAACAACGTCGCGCGCGTCGCTTTCGAGGCGATGGCCGCGGTGCTTGGCGGGACGCAGTCGTTGCACACGAACTCGATGGACGAAGTGCTCGCGCTGCCGAGCGAACGTGCCGTCGAGGTCGCGTTGCGCACGCAACAGATCCTCGCGTACGAGACGAACGTGACGAACGTCGTCGACCCGCTCGGCGGATCGTATTTCATCGAATCGCTGACCGACGAGATGGAGCGTCAAGCCGAAGAGTACTTCCGCCAAATCGAAGAATACGGTGGTTGTATCGAAGCGATCGAAGCCGGGTTCTTGCAGAAAGAGATCGCGGACGCGTCGTATCGTTATCAGCGTTCGCTGGAAACGAAAGATCGCGTCATCGTCGGCGTGAACGCGTTTGAGCGCGAGGGTTCCGAAAAAGACATCGAGCTGCTGCGCATCGAGCCGAAAGTCGAAGCGGAACAGGCGAAGCGCGTTAAAAGCATGCGAACGAAGCGCGATCCCGCGCTCGTGGAGAAGACGCTTGCCGCGCTCAAGCGCGCCTGCGCCGACGCATCGATCAACGTCATGCCGCCACTGATCGACGCGGTGAATGCAATGGCGACGGAAGGCGAGATCGTCGAAGCGATGGTCTCGGTCTACGGCCGCTATACGGAAACCCCGCGCTACTGATGCCAGAGCAGAAGCGCCCGCTGCGGGTGATCGTCGCGAAAGCGGGTCTCGATGGGCACGACCGCGGCGCAAAAGTTATTGCGCGCGCGTTGCGCGACGCCGGGATGGAAGTGATCTATACCGGTCTGTTCCAAACGCCGGAGCAGATCGTCAACACGGCGATTCAAGAAGATGCCGACGGCATCGGGCTTTCGATTCTCTCGGGCGCGCACATGACGCTCTTCCCACTGGTCGTCGAACAGCTCAAGGCCAAGGGTGTCGGCGACATCGTCTTTTTCGGCGGCGGTACGATCCCGCCCGATGATGCCGTCGAGCTCAAGCGTCTTGGCGTGCGCGAGATCTTTACGCCGGGAGCGCCGCTCTCAGACATTATCGCGTTCATCGAACGCGAATGCGGCAAGCGGCGGGAACTGGTCGGCTAGCGACGCTCTCACCGCGAGACGCCGAGCGAAAACTTGCCGAGATCGAAACGCGTTTGGCGCGCCCGCCACACGCGGTCGAGGATTTGTTCGCGCGCGCGCAGCTCTTCGAAATACTCGGCCGCAACGACGACGCGCGTGAAGCCTATTTCGCATTGCTTTCGGTCGCGCCGACGCACTTCGGAGGGCTGAACAATCTCGGGAACGTGCTGACGCGCGCCGGGAAGCGGCGCGCGGCGCAAGCCGCATATGAAGAAGCGGTTCGTCAGCATCCGCAAAATCCGGTCGGGCACGTCAGTCTTGGGATATGCATGCTGGAGCTCGAGCAGTTCGACGGCGGGCGTCGCGAATTCGAAGCCGCGCTCGCGCTCGATCCAAGGAATGCCGCTGCGCACAAGGGCCTCGTCTATCTCTTCAGCCGCACGGGCGACGAAGCCGCCGCGGATCGGCATCGCAAGCTCGGCTTCGGCGCCGAGCCGATCGAAGTATTGCCCTATCTCGGCGACGGGAAGCCAACCGAAGTGCTTGTACTCGTCTCTTCGACCGGCGGCAATCTCGATGCGGAAAGCCTGCTCGACAAACACTTTTTCGCAACGACGAAGCTCTACATCGAATACGCCGATCCGGGCCAGCCTCTGCCGCGCCACGATCTGGTCTTCAACGCCATCAGCGATGCGGACGTCGCGGCCGATGCGCTTGCGCGCGCGCGCCAATTCGCGACGAATGCGCCGCTGATCAACGCACCCGATGCGGTCGTGCCGACCGGGCGCGCAGAAAACGCCGAGCGGCTACGCTCGCTCAAGGACGTCGTCGCCCCGCGCACGCGTGTCATCGCACGCGCAGTGCTCGAACGCGATGGTGCCGCCGCTCTCGACGCACTCGGTTTTCAGTTTCCAGTACTCTTGCGATTGCCGCGCCAGCATACCGGGCGTCATTTCGTTCTGGTGGAAAAACCTGAAGAGCTCGCTGCGGCGCTTGCGCAGCTACCGGGCGATGAGTTCTTCGCGATCGAGTATCTCGACGCGCGTGGGCCAGACGGACAAGCGCGCAAATACCGCGTGATGTTCATCGACGGGAAGATGTATCCGTTGCACCTCGCGGTTTCGCCGAATTGGAAGATCCACTATTTCTCGGCCGACATGACCGAGAACGCAGCGAATCGTGCCGAAGACGAGCGCTTTCTCGCCGACATGCACGGTGCGCTCGGGCCCGTCGCGATCGACGCACTCGAACGGATCGAGCAAACGCTCGGACTCGACTACGCCGGTATCGACTTTGCCGTCGATGCACAAGGCCGTGTCTTGCTCTTCGAAGCGAATGCGACGATGGTCGTTGCGCAGCCGGGAGCCGATGCCCGCTGGGATTATCGACGCCCCGCCGTCACCGTAATCTTGAACGCGTTCAAGGATATGGTGATGGGGCGAGTAAGAGTCTGAACGTGTCCGATAAACCGCGCGTACGATTTGCGCCCTCGCCGACGGGATTCTTGCACGTTGGCGGTGCGCGTACCGCACTCTTCAACTATCTTTACGCGCGCAAATATGGGCGGCACGTACGTTCTGCGTGTCGAGGATACCGATGTTGCGCGCGAGCGGCATGAATATCGCGAAGAGATTTTTCGCGCGCTGAAGTGGCTCGGGTTACAACACGACGAAGGCCCCGACGTCGGCGGCGCGTACGGTCCGTACAATCAACGCGAGCGTCTCGAACGGTATGGGGCTGCGCTCGAAAAACTCGTTGCGGCCGGCCGCGTCTATCCGTGTTTTTGCGCGTCGCGCGCCGACGATGTTGCGCAGGACGACGAACCGCTGCAGAAGAGCACGGCATGTTCGTGCTCGTCCCTCGCGGCTGGTGAGGTAGCGTCGCGCACGGCTGCACTCGTAACGTCGCCGGCGATGCGCTTCCACATCGACGTAGCGCGAACGTATCGCGTCAACGATCTCATTCGCGGTGAAGTCGAGTTTCCGCCCGGAGAAGTCGAGGACTTCATCATCGTCAAGGCAGGCGGCGGACCGCTCTACAATTTCGCAGCGGTCGTCGACGATGCGGCGATGAAGATCACGCACGTCATTCGCGGTGAAGAGCATCTTGCCAACACGCCCAAGCAAATCGCGCTCTACGAAGCACTGGGCGAGCCGATTCCGCAATTCGCGCATCTGCCGATCATCCTGAACGCCGAGCGCAAGAAACTTTCAAAGCGCGATGGCGCTACAGGTGTTTCCGAATATCGTGCGTTCGGCTATCTTCCGGATGCGCTCGTCAATTTTCTGGCCCTGCTCGGATGGTCGCCGCCGGGTGGTGAGCTCGAGATCATGACGCACGAGCAGATGATCGATCTATTCGATCTCGAGCGCGTTCAGAAGCATGGCGCAATCTTCGACGTCGTTAAACTTGCCTGGATGAACGGCGAGTACATTCGTACGGCGCCGCTGGCTGTACTCGCCGACTTGACGATCGACATGCTGGCGAATGCGCCCGACGCCGCCAAGCTGCGAACGGATCGGGCGCACGTCGAAGCCGCGTGCGCATTGCTGCGCGAGCGCATCAAGACGATCGACGATCTCGTTTCCGGCTCGCGCTACGTGTTCACGACCGATATCGTGATCCCGTGGGACGCGCAAGCCGTCGCGAAACGCGCCGGAACGCCGGAAGCGCGCGAGCGTTTGCACGAGGTCGCAGAGGCGCTTGCGCGGCATCTCGGGCGAGTGGACGCGCGCGTCCATCGAAGAAGCGATTCGCGCGCTCGCCGAGCGCAAGGGGATCAAAGCCGGCGAGTTCATCGGCGCGACGCGCGTCGCGATCACCGGTGCAGCGGTTTCGGCGGGACTCTTTGAGACGGCGGAAGTTCTCGGACGCGAGATCACGATCGGACGGATCGAGGCTTTTCTGCACGCGCATCCGTCCACCCATTCGACTTCGCAACGCGAAGCGTTGCTACGCTCAGGGCAGGCTCCATGACGACAAACGGTGCCGCGCCGGCGAAGAGCATGAGCTCGGCGATTGTCTTGGCGGCGGGCAAAGGCGTGCGCATGAAGAGCACGATGCCCAAAGTGCTCCACGACATTTGCGGACGTCCGATGATTTGGTGGGTGCTGCGCGCACTGCGCGACGCCGGCGTCGAGCGCGTGGCGATCGTCACGAGCCCCGAAAATGATGCAGCGATCGCCGCGATCGGTGACGTTATTCCGGACGTCGAGATCGACACCGTCATTCAGAGCGAACAAAAAGGCACGGGTCACGCCGTGCAGATCGCGCTGGGAGCAATGAAGCCGACTGACGGCACGATTCTGATCGCGTACGGTGACATGCCGTCCGTCGACGGCCTGCTTTTCCGCGCGGTCGTAGCAGCCTGCGACACGCTGACGGCGCTTGCGCTCGTGACGGCGAGAATGCCCCTGCCGTCGAATTTCGGGCGTGTTATCCGCGACGGCGACCTGGTGATGCGGATCGTCGAAGCCCGCGATTGCAACCCCGACGAGCTGCTCGTCGACGAGATGAACGCCGGCATCTATGCGTTCGATGAGGGTTCGCTGCGCAGTGTGATCGGCGATCTGCGCACGAACAATGCGCAAGGCGAGCTGTATCTCACCGATACGGTCGCGATGCTCGTCGAGCGCGGCGATCGCGTCGTCCCGGTCGTAAGCGATGATCCTGCGCTCGTCATGGGCGTGAACGATCGCACCGAGCTTGCCAGAGCACGCGCGGTGATCAATCAGCGCTTGTGCGAAGAGTACATGCGCGGCGGCGTGACGATCGTCGATCCGGCGCGCACGTACGTTGAGCCCGATCTCTCGTTCGGAATCGACATCGTTATCGCGCCGAATACGACGATCGGTGGCGCAACCGCAATAGGAAGCGGAACGCGCATCGGGCCAAACTGCCGGATTTACGGCGCGACGATCGGCGAGTCGGCGCAAATCACCGAGAGTGTCGTGCTCGATAGTACCGTCGGCGCGCATGCGGTCGTCGGCCCGTTCGCGCATCTGCGCGACGGCGCGCGTCTCGAGGAAGACGTCGCTATCGGCAATTTCGTCGAGGTCAAAGATTCAAAACTCGACCGCGGCGTGAAAGCGCGGCACCTCGCGTATCTGGGCGATGCGGAAGTCGGCGAAGGTTCGAATATCGGGGCCGGCTCGATCACGTGCAACTACGACGGCACAAAGAAACACAAAACGAAGATCGGCAAACGCGTCAAGATCGGTTCCGACACGATGCTCGTCGCGCCGGTCGAAGTCGGCGATGATGCAATGACCGGCGCGGGTTCCGTCGTGACGCGCGACGTTCCGCCCGGCGATCGCGTCGCCGGCGTCCCCGCAAAATCGATCAAGAAAACCCCCGCGAAGTAGCTGAGCGGCGAGCAGCGTCGCGATGACCTGGCGCACGTACGATAACCGCAGGATAACGATCTCGCGCAAAGGGCCGCCTCAAGGCTCGAATCACCTTGGTGTCATCCTGAGCGTAGCAACGCACGGCGTTGCGAAGTCGAAGGGCGCGCCGTAATCATCTAGGCAGCGTAACGATCTTAAAAGGCTGCGGGCACGATCGTGCCCTCGGCCCCGCCACATTGTTTCGCGGCCTGTATCGTTGTCGCGCGCCCCTCGACTTCGCGCCCCTGCGGAGCACTACGCTCGGGATGACAAGAAGAGGCGCGACTACGCTTTGCGGAGTCGGCGGAGGCCGCTCATCAAGCCTTCCGGCATGTTGACCAGAATCGCAACCAAGATTATCCCGAAGAAGAAGGCTTGAAAATCGCCACGCGCGCTCGGCAAGATTTTCGGAACCTCGATTGATAGGAATTGGCCGAGCGCGACCACGGCAGCTGCGCCGACGATTGCGCCCCAGACGCTGCGCAGCCCGCCGATCACCGACATCAAGACGAAGTTCACGGAGAGCAAGAAGCCGAACGACGTCGGATCGATGTAGCTGAAGTACGACGCGTACACGCCGCCGCTGACGCCCGCGTAAATTGCGCTGAGGACGAAGACTTGTCGCCGCAGGCGCTCGCCGTCGATGCCGAGCACAAGTGCGCCGAGCTCACCGGACGCGAGCGCGATGAGCGCGCGTCCGTACGATGACGTGACGAGCCGGTTCGCAAACCATACGCCGAGCGCGACGAGCGCCCACGTCAGAACCGCGTAGCTGCGCGCATCGAAGGTCCGCCCGAAGAAGATGAAGCCGGGAATCCCGCTGATGCCGGATGTCCCGCCGAGAAAATCCCACTGCGTGAAGACGACGTTGATCACGATGCCGAGCGCCAGCGTCGCAAGCGCGAGATAATTCTCGCGCAATCGTAGCGCAACAAAGCTGATCGCGTACGCAACGATTGCGGCGACGAGTGCGCCCGCAAGCGTTCCGATCCATGGACTGACCTTATAGTGAACCGCCAAGACCGCAGACGTATACGCGCCGATGCCGACGAACGCGGCTTGCCCGAGCGAGACTTGCCCGGCGTAACCCATGAAGAGATTGAGTCCGAGCGTGACGAGCGCGTAAAGTCCGCACAACGTCAAGAGCCCGGCGTAAAACGGGGGCAAGACGAGCGCGAGCAGTGCTCCGAGGACGAAGATCGCGACGCTCTGGATTGCGAAACGTACCTGCATCGGCAAGACTCGCTTCCCGAGAAGCGGTGGTGAGCCTTGCGGCGAAGGGCGCAAGCGTGAGCGACAGCTTGGCAGGCCGCGTGGCGCTTGTCACGGGCGGGGCACGCGGGATTGGCGCAGCGATCGTGCGCGCGTTGTGGGAACACGGCGCAAGCGTCGTCGTTGCCGACAACGGAACCGAGATCGACGGTCGCGGCGAGGATCCGAACCTTGCCAACGCCTTCGCCGCCGGCTTCGACGAACGCGTGGTCGCGTTCACGGAAAATCTCGCGCAAGCCGGTGCGCCGCGACATGCCGTCGAGCTTGCCGCGAGCTCGTTTGGCGGAATCGACATCCTCGTCAACAACGCCGCGATCATCCGCGACGGGTTTGCGTTCAAAGCGCAGCTCGAAGACTTTGAGGACGTCCTCGAAAACAATGTGACCGCCGCGTTCGAAGCGATCCGCACGACGACAGCGCTGATGCGCGAAGAAGCCAAGTCCGGCCGCGGCGGCGAGCGTTATCGCTGGGGCCGCATCGTGAACATCGTCTCGACCGCGGGCTTCTACGGCAACTTCGGACAGGCAGCGTATGCGAGCAGCAAAGCAGCACTCTTCGGACTCACGCGTGTCGTTGCGCACGACATGGCGCGCAGCGGCGTCGCCGTCAACGCCGTCGCACCCTTCGGCGCGACGCGCGTAACCGAATCGATCCAGGCCCAGAACGATGCGCAGCACGCGTATAAAAAGCAAGCGCTGGGAATCGATCCGGCGTTCGTGGGACGCTTCGTTGCGTTTCTGGCCTCCGACGAGGCCGAAACGATCACCGGGCAGCTCTTCTGCGTGCGCGGCGCGGAAGTGATGGTGTTTTCGCAGCCGCGACCAATCGCGCGCTTCACGCTCGACGCGAACGCCTCGCACGACGACATGACGCGCGAGCTCGCAAAGGTTGCTGCTGCGTTTACTCCGCTCGAAACGGATTTGGAGGCGTTCTCGCATGCCGGCGTATCCTGACGTCAAGACCCCCAAAGCGCTCGCAGACGAACCGGCTGACTACCGTCACGCGGTCGAGAAGATCGTCGTGAGTCACGCGATCAACGAGCTGCACGGCGCGCGCGTCTTCGACGAGGTCGCGGTCGCGTTTGCGCCGACGCCGTATTGGAAATGGCTGACGTGCCGCGTCGCGATGGAAGAATACGGCCATCACGTGCGCTTCTTCCGGCTCGGGCGCGAGATCGGCGTCCCCGAAAACGCAATGCTGCCGGATACGTCGACGAAGCGCACGCTCTCGATCTTCGACTTCCCGCTTCAGAATTGGGAAGAGTTCGCCGTGATCAAGCTGGTTGCGGACCTTGCCGAGATCATCCAGGTCGAAGATCTCTTGCACTGCAGCTACATTCCGCTGCGCAATGCCGCGAAGGCGACGTTGCCCGAAGAGAAGTTTCATGCGAAGTTCGGCGAGCAATCGGTCGCGGAGATCATCGAAACGCCGAAAGGCAAAAAGCGCGCGCAAGCAGCGCTCGATGCGATTTTCCCGTCGATGCCGGCGTTCTTCGGATCCGACCGTTCGAAGAACAACGAGATCTATCGCCAGTTCGGCATCAAATTTCGCACCAACGGTGAGATGCGCGAGGATTATCTGGCGCGCGTGAAGCGAGTCGTCGAGGGTCTCGGGCTGGCGCTGCCGGCCGCATGATCGCCGAGCTCTGGCAGTTTTTTCTTGCCGGCCTCGTCGTCGGCGGAATTTTCGCACTCATCGCGGCCGGGTTCGTGCTGGTCTATCAGGTTTCGGGGATCATCAATTTCGCGCAAGGCGAGTTTGCGATGATCGGCGCAATGACGTCGTCGTCGCTTGCGAGCAAAGGCGTCGCCGGTCGCGGTGGCTGCGATCGTCGCGATCGTCGTTGCCGGTGCCGTCGGCGGCGTGGCGCAGCTCCTCGCATTGCGGCCGGCGCTGGAGCGTGGAAGCGGCACGGTCACGTTGATCTTCATTACACTAGGCCTCGACGTTGCGATTCGCGGCGCCGCGCTCTTCGTGTGGGGGACGAATCCTCTGTTGCTGCCGCCGTTTTCCGCGGGCGCATCGCTCGCGATCGGCCCAGGAACGATTCCGCCGCAAGCGCTTTGGGTTTTTGGTGCGGACGTCGTAATCGTGCTCGCGCTGTTATTATTCTTTCGCAAGACGTACATGGGCACGGCGGTGCGCGCGGCGATGGCGAATCCGAACATCGCGCGCGTTTTCGGAATGCCGCTCGCGCAGTTCGCGTTTTGGAGCTTCGTTGCGGCTGCCGTCATCGGCGCAATCGGTGGCGTCGTCATCGCGCCGATCACGAGCGCGACCTACGACATGGGCTTGTATCTCGGACTCAACGGTTTTGTGGCTGCGATTCTCGGCGGACTCGATAGCTTGAGCGGCGCGCTCGTCGGCGGTTTCGTACTCGGGATCGTCGAGAAGATGTGCGGTGGAGTCTTTTCGAGCGGATGGGAACAGGGAATTGCGTTCGTCATACTGCTCGTCGTCTTGATCGTGCGTCCGCAGGGGCTGCTCGGACGAACGTTGCGACGGGCGTGAGCCTGCGCGTCGAGAACGTCAGCGTCCGCTTCGGCGGCGTCGTCGCGCTCGAGGGCGTCACGTTCGAAGCGCAACCGGGCGAAGTGCTTGGCGTCATCGGTCCGAACGGCGCCGGAAAGACGACGCTCTTCAACGTGATCAGCGGATTGCAGCGTCCCAGCTCCGGGACGGTGACGCTCGATGATCGCAACCTGACGCATCTTTCGATGCACCGCATCGCTGCGCTCGGCGTTACGCGGACGTTTCAGACGCCGGTGATGTTTTGGGGGCTGAGTGTTTGCGAGAGTTTGATGGTCGCGCTCGACGCAAACGGGCGAGGTGCGGCGGCTTCCGCGCAAGCGGCGCGCGCGCTGCTTGCCGGCACGCCGCTCGAGTCGTGCGCCGACATTCCGACGGAATCGCTGTCGTTCGGGCAGGAGCGCGTGCTCGAGTTGCTTCGCGCGCTCGCCGTCGCGCCGAAAGTGCTGCTGCTCGACGAACCGCTTTCCGGATTGAGCGGTGATGAAATCGACGCCGTCCTCGAGCTCGTGCGTTCGGCGCGTTCGCGCGGCGTCGGCATTCTGTTCGTCGAACACGATCTGCACCGTCTGCTCGCTGCGGCCGATCGTTTCGTCGTGCTCGATCACGGCCGGAAGATTGCGGAAGGTTCACCCGAGGCGATTTGCAACGACCCCGTCGTCCTAGATGCGTACATCGGCGACGAGCTTTCCGCATGAGCGACAACGTTCTCGAGCTCGACGGCGTCGCGACGTATCGCGGCCGCGTGCAAATCTTGTGGGACGTCAGCCTGGAGGTTGCGCGCGGCGAAACAGTCGCCGTCGTCGGTCCGAACGGTGCGGGAAAGACGACGCTGCTCGGCTCGATCATCGGTCTGTTCCCGCCCGCGAACGGACGCGTCCGCGTTCTTGGCGAGGATGTCACGGGCTCGCGGCCTGAGGCGATGGCGCGCCGCCGCGTCGCCGTCGTCCCCGAGCGCCGCCAGCTCTTTGGGCCGCTCTCTGTTCGCGAGAACTTGTTGCTCGGCGCGTACGCCCGCCGCGAGCGAAGCAATCTCGACGCCGATCTCAACGACGTTCTCGAGCTGTTTCCGCCTCTGCGGAGTCTTTTGCGGACGCCGGCCGGCTCGCTCTCCGGCGGCGAGCAGCAGATGGTCGCGATCGGCCGCGCGCTGATGGCGAAGCCCGAGCTGCTGTTGCTCGACGAGCCGAGTCTCGGTCTCGCTCCGCGCGTGCGCGCCGAAAACTTCGCAGCTCTCGGACGTCTGGCGGAAGGCGCGGCGACGATCGTTCTGGTCGAACAGAACCTCCGCATGGCCGCGCGCATCTGTCGACGCGCCTATTTTATGGAACGCGGGCGCATCGTGGGAACCGGCACGGCAGAGGATTTGGTTCGCAGCGGACGGACGTACTTTATGGGACCTGTCGGAAAGGAGACTTCGTGAGGGGATTTGTGCGACTTATCGGACTCGGGGTTGCTTTTGCATTCGTGCTGGGCGGCGTTACGTTGCGCCCGGGCGATGCAGCCAGCGAACCATATGTGATCGGTGCGGTGACCTGCGAAAGCGGACCGGCGTCGACGCTCGGAAGACCCGAAGCTGATAGCATTCAGCTCGCTGTCGACGAGATCAACAGGGCCGGCGGCGTGAACGGACATCCGCTGCAAGTGACGATCATCGACGACGAGACGTCGCCGGCGAACGCGGTGAACGCTACGCGCAGACTTCTCGATCAACACGTGCTCGCGATCATCGGCACGTCGATCACGCAAGGAAGCCTTGCGATGGTGCCGGTGGCGCAGGCTGCGAAGGTCCCCATGATTTCGCTCGCGTCTTCCGCAAGCGTTATCGAACCGGTGAGCGACCACGCGTATATCTTCAAGATTCCGCCCACAGATACAGCCGTCGCGCGAATTCTTCAGAAGCATATGAAGGCCGCGGGAATCGAAAAGGTCGGCGCGGTCTATCGCAACGACGACTACGGCAAGACGGGCATCGCGCATTTCCTGGATGCCGGGAAAGCCGATGGCTTCTCGGTGAGCGATTCAGAAGCGATCGATTCAACGGCCACCGACGCAACGACGCAGCTGACGAAAGTGCGCGCTTCGAATCCGCAAGCCGTATTGGTGTGGAGCACGCTGCCCTCGGTCTACGTCGTCACCAAAGGCTACCGCCAGCTCGCGATGGGGAATTTACCGCTCTACTTCTCGGACGGTGCGGCCGACCAACGCTTCCTGGATCAGGGCGGCGTTGCGCTCAACGGTGCGTTCATCGTAACGTCGCGCGCGTCCGTCGCGAGTCAGCTTCCCAATTCGGATCCGTCGAAGAAGATCGCGTTGCACTACGTCAACGCATTCGAATCGTCGTATGCGAAGGACAAGCCGGCGAACATGTTCGGTGGATTCGGGTACGATGCCGTATATTGGCTCAAGCAAGCTTTGGCGAAGTCCGGGCCTGACACGGCGAAGTTGCGTGAAGCGCTCGAGCACATAGACTACGCAGGCGTCTCCGGCGTTTTCCATACCTCCGCGCAAGACCATAACGGTCTGGCTCCGAATGCCGACGTCGTGACGAAAGTGGTCGACGGAAAATTCGTGTTGATCAGGTGATCTCTCCGCCGCGTACGCAGGTGCGCCGTTCGCTCGACGATCGTTATACGCTGGAAGACGGGACGCTGTATCTGAGCGGGGTTCAAGCGTTGATTCGCTTGCCGATCGATCAGCACAGGCGTGACGTTGCAAGCGGCTTGAACACGCGCACGTTCGTGACGGGATATCCGGGTTCGCCACTGGGCGGCTACGATATCTCGTTGCGATCCGCGGGCGCGATCGTGGGCGAAAGCGGAATCACGCACGTTCCGGCGCAGAGCGAAGAGCTCGGCGTCACCGTGCTGATGGGAACGCAGATGATCGACGATCATCCGCGGCGCGACGGTGTCGAGGGCGTCGTCGGCATCTGGTACGGAAAGGGCCCGGGGATCGATCGCTCCGGCGATGCGTTGCGGCACGCGAACTTCGCGGGAACGAGCCGGCTCGGCGCCGTTGTCGTGCTCGGCGGCGAGGATCCGGAAAGCAAGAGCTCGACGCTCCCGTTCCAGGAAGACTACGCGTTCATGAGCGCCGGGATTCCGATCGTGTATCCGTCGTCGGTCGCGGAGTTCTTGGAATACGGCTTGCACGCGATCGCACTTTCGCGCTATTCCGGATGCTGGATCGCAATGAAGCTCATCGGGCAATTGTGCGACGGCGGTGAGACGTTTGCGGTCTCACCGGATTTCCCGAAGATCGTCATCCCGGAGCTGACGATCGACGGCGAGCCATTTCGCAAGTACACCGACTTCCGGTTCTTCCCGGGGCTCAACATCGATCCGGAGCGCCGCCTGTATCGCGAGCGTCATCTCGCGGTGCGCGCATACGCGCGCGCCAATGGGCTCGATCGCGTTCACGTGCGTACGCCGCACGATCGTATCGGGCTGCTCTCGGCCGGCAAGAGCTTCTCGGATTTGCGTCAGGCACTGCTCGATCTGGGTTTCGATGACGACGCGCTGCGCGCGGCTGGAATCCGTCTCGGACGGCTTGGCGTCATCTATCCCGCCGACGAAGATTTCTTGCGGCTGTTTTCAGACGGGCTCGACCAGATCATCGTCGTCGAAGAGAAGCGAGGCGTCGTCGAAACCGCGCTCAAGGCAGCGCTCTGTAATATCGAACGCCGGGTGCGCGTCGTTGGAAAAGACGACGAACACGGCGCTCCGCTCTTCCCGATCGAGAGCGGGATGGACGCCGACACGATCGCGCGCATCTTGGCTCCGCGGCTCGGAAAGCGCGCCGAGACGCTGACAGCGATCGGCAATCGTACCTATAAAGAACTACCAAAGCGCACGCCCAACTATTGTTCAGGCTGCCCGCACAACACGTCGACCGTATTGCTCGACGATCAAATCGCGTGGGGAAGCCCCGGCTGTCATTCGTTTGCGTCGATTATCGAGCAGCCACAACGTCATATCGAGGCGATGACTCAGCTGGGCGGCGAGGGGATGCCGTGGATCGGGCTTGCACCCTACACCACGCGCACGCATATGGTGCAGAACGTCGGCGACGGATCGCTCTTCCATTCGTCGTACATGAATATCCGCTTCGCGATCGCCACCGGCGTGAACATCACGTTCAAGATATTATTCAATGGAGCCGTCGCAAACACGGGCGCACAGGCGCCGGTCGGCGAGAAGACCGTCGAGGAGCTCGTGCAGCTGCTCGCGATCGAAGGCGTGCGCCGGATCGTCGTGTTGACGCAGACGCCCGAGACCTATCGTCGCGCGCAGTTCCCGGCCGTCGCGCAGGTATGCGACGTCGACGAGCTCGAGGCCGCATCGCGCGAATTGCAAGAAACGCCCGGCGTTACGGTTCTGATCTACGATGGTACGTGCGCGAACGAGCGCCGGCGCCGGCAAAAGCGGGGAAAGGCAGCGACGCGGACTCGCTTCGTCGTCGTCAACGAGGACGTTTGCGAGAACTGCGGTGATTGCGGCGCGCTCACGAACTGCATGTCGCTCGGAAAAGTCGAGACCGAGTTCGGCATCAAGACGCAGATTCATCAATCGTCGTGCAACCAAGATCAGAGCTGCATCAAGGCTGAGTGCCCGTCGTTCGTAACCTTCGAGGCCGAGCCCGGGACGGGAATCCACAAACCGGAAGCCCGCCCGATCGACGTCGCGCTTCCGGAACCCAACTATCCACGCACGCTGACGCGTCCGTATCACATCTATTCGCCCGGCGTCGGTGGGACAGGAGTGCTGACGCTCAATGCGATTCTCGCGCAGGCAGCGGCATTCGACGGCAAGCGCGTGCTCAGCTACGATCAAACCGGTGCGGCGCAGAAGTGGGGCGCGGTGCTCTCGAGCTTGATCGTCGCCGAGCCCGAGCACGACGTTGCCGCCAACAAGATCGGTGCCGGCAAGGCCGATTTGTATCTCGCTCTCGATCTCTTAGCCGCAGCGGATCCCGTCAATCTCGACCGCTGCGATCCGGAAAACACGATCGCGGTGATCAACACCTCGCTCCTTCCGAGCGGCGAGATGATTCGCGACGTCCACTTCTCCGTGACGCCGCTCTTGCTCGTCGAAGCGATTCGTGCCGTGTCGCGCAAAGACAGCGATGTCCGCTTGGCTGCGCGCGCGATCTCCGAGGGCGCGTTCGGCGATCACATGATGACGAATCTCGTGACGCTCGGCGCAGCCTATCAGGCCGGCTTGATTCCGGTTTCGGCCGCCAGCATCGAGGATGCCATCCGGCTCAACGGCGTAGCGGTCGAAAACAATCTGCTCGCTTTCAACTACGGCCGTCTGGCCGTTTACGATTCGAACGCGCTCCTCGCGCAAATCGGTGCGCAGCAACCGCTGGCCGATCGTTTGGACGGCGCGCGCGAGACGGACGCATCACGCAAGCTGCTCGCGTGCTGCGAGGGTCTGGATGCCGAGGCGCAGCGTCTGCTACGCGCGCGCATCTCGGATCTCTGCGCCTACCAGAATGCGTCGTACGCCGCGCGCTATGTGAATGCGGTCCTGCTGTTCGCCGAACGCGAACGATCGGTCCACGGCGAAGACGGCGCGCTAACACGCGCGCTCATCCGCTCGATGCACAAGCTCATGGCCTATAAAGATGAATACGAAGTCGCGCGGCTGTATGTGGACGGTGCGTTCGGTGCACGCTCACGCGCACTCTTCAGCTCACCCAGGAAGATGTGGTACAACCTGCACCCGCCGATTCTTCGTGCACTCGGGCTGAAGCGAAAGATCCGCATCGGAGCGTGGTTCACGCCGGTGTTGCGCCTTATGGCGAGCGCCAAGGGTTTACGCGGAACGCCGTGGGACGTCTTCGGCTACGCGAAGGTGCGGCGCGTCGAACGCGAGCTGATCGTGTGGTACGAAGAGATTGTCGCGAACGTGATCGCGCGTCTTTCGCCATCCAACTTCGCTGCGTCCCAAGAGATTCTCGAGATCCCCGATTCGATTCGCGGCTACGAGGACGTCAAGCTGGGCAACGTTGCGAGCGCGCAGCTCAGGGCCGTGGAACTTCTCGCCGAGCTAAGCTAGGCGGCATGAGGGCACTCACCACGTCGTGGTGCGTGCCGCTCGCGAGCTTATCGCCGCCGCGCGCGAGGGAGTTCCCTGCGTGCTCGGCAGTCTCGATCGTGCGCTGCGCGCGCGGTGCGACGACGTCGATGCGGTTACGGCATGGGAACTGGATGCCGATCGGTTCAACTGCGTCTTTGCCAGCGGCCTACGCTACGCACACTTCCACGGTGCGACGCTCTCGGCGCTTGTCCCGCGGTCGCCGCTTGCGCGCGCAAGAGCCGAGGGAATCGTGCACTTTATCGAACCAGACGTCGCACCGCTCCATCCAGCCGACCGTGTTGCGCTTGCGATCCCGCTCGACGATTTACCGCTCGTACTCTACGTCGCATTCGCAGCAGCGGCCGGCGAAGTCGACGCTCGCGGAGCTGTTGGATGTGTGCGCGATTGCTGCGCCCGCGCTCGCCATCGCGCGTGACCGGGCTGAAGATCGCACGCGAGCAACGTACGACGGTCTCACCGGACTCTTGACGCCGCGTGCGTTTCGCGCGCTGCTCGTTCAGCGTTTGCGCGAAGCGCCGCGCCTGCGTATCGTCCCGCGCGTGGCGTTGTTGTTTCTCGATACCGATCGTTTCAAGGAGTGGAACGATCGCTGTGGCCACGCGGCGGGCGACGATCTCTTGCGACGGCTGGCTGCGATTTTGCGCGAGCGCGCATCCGGTCCGGAAGATCTGGTCGCACGCAACGGCGGAGACGAATTTTGTCTCGTATGGTTCGACTGCGAGAAATCGCGTGCCATAACGCGCGCCGACGAGCTTCGTTTAGCCATCGCGCGCGAGTTTGCGGGCGAAGCGGTCGCGATAACCGCCAGCATCGGCGTAGCAGCCTTCCCGCTCGATGCGCAAACGGCAGAAAACCTGCTCGAAGCCGCAGACAAGGCGATGTACGAAGCCAAGCGGGCAGGACGAAACCGGGTCTCCTACGCGTGAGGTCGAACGCTTCGTCATGGCGCTCAAAGTCGTGCTCCTTTCGCACAGTCCCGATCCGGAGCGCGCGGTCGCGACCGCAGCTCGCAACTGCTACAGTCCGCGCGACGTCGCGTCGATCGACCGCAATTGGTCTGAAGGCGATATCAAGAAGATGGTTGCCCGCGTGCGCGACGCCGGGCATCTCTCGACGTTCGAGCACACGATGTTCACGTTCGGTGTCGCCGGCGTCTCACGCGCGTTCACGCATCAGCTGGTCCGTCACCGGCACATGTCGTTCGAACAGAAGAGTCAGCGCTACATCACCGTCAAAGGACAGTTCGAATACATTACGCCGCCCTCGATCGCGGCGCGTCCCGAGATCAAAGCCAAGTACGACAAGCTGATGGGTCAGATCGCCGAATTCTACGCGGAGGCGATCGAAGCCGAGACGCCTGCAGAAGACGCGCGTTTTGCGCTTCCAAACGCGGCCGAAACACAAATCGTCGTAACCGCAAATGCCCGCGCATTGCTCGATTTCTTCACGCTGCGCACGTGCAACAACGCGCAGTGGGAGATACGCGAGCTGGCGTTCGCGATGCTGCGTTTGGCAAAAAAGGCTGCGCCCGACCTCTTCATTCGCGCGGGCGCAACGTGCGTACGCGGGTATTGCAACGAGCCGAACGGTCCGGAATGCCCACGCTACATCGCGGTTACGAATCCCGTCGCGGCCCGCCGGAAGGCAAAAATCGACGAGGGCGGTCCGCGCCGCTCGAGCAAGGAAATCGTCGCCGACCAACAGACCGCCGCGACCGCGGGATAGGCCTACACCGGGGCCGAACGGCGCGGCATGGCAGTAGCAAAAGGCCGGACATCGACTGCGGATCGTACGTCGACACTGAAGGTCGGGGACGTCGCCCCCGATTTCGAGTTGAAGGCCAACAATAGCGACACACCCTGGAAACTCTCGGATCACCGCGGGAAAAACGTCGTTATCGCGTTCTTTCCGTTTTCATTCACCCCGGTTTGAACCTCGCAGCTCCCGGCATATGAAGCAGCGCAAAGCCGCTTCGCCGCGGAGAATGCCCAAGTTGTGGGCATTTCGACGCGACCCAACGCCTTCGCAAAAAGCCTGGGCGGAAGCAATCGGCGGACTCTCGTTCCCCCTACTTTCGGATTTCTGGCCGCACGGTGAAGTCGCGAAAAAATACGGCGTTCTTCGGGACGGTGGGTTTCCCGAACGCGCGCTGTTCATCATCGACAAGCAAGGTGTCATCCGTTACATCGACGTTCACGAGCTTCGCGAGCAGCCTGACGAAGAAGTTCTCTTCGAGGAGCTTCGCAAGCTTCGCTAAGCGCGTCCTAATTGCGTTGTGCGTCGCGATTGCCGTGTGCGGCATCGCGGCGCATGCGCAAACGCTGCTGACGGCTCCGCTTGGAGCGCTGGTCGATCAGCAGCGACAGCATTTGGCGGAAGCGGTCAACGCGCGCAAGCCGCCGTTATTTTTCGGCTCCGCGTTTCTCGAGATCGGCGCGCTTCTCTGGATGTGGCGTTCGGGGCGTGCGGCCGCGCTTGCGCGACGCACTGCGGCGCAATCTGCGCAACGTACACCTCTTGCGGTTTGCGTACGTGTGGTCGCTGGCAATGATCGCGCAGATCGCATCGCTGCCTGCTGCGATCGTCGCGTACCGGCTCGTCGCCGACGCGGGACTGACACAGCAATCGCCAGCCGAATGGCTCGGCCAATCGCTTTCGGGCGCCGTCGTCAACGCCGTGCTCGCCGCAATCATTTTTTCGTTCATGCTGATGCTGGCCGCGCGTACGCGTTTATGGTATCTCTTCGGCGCGGTGTTCATGGTTGTGTTCGTGCTGGTCGCAGCGTTTGCCGAGCCGGTCGTCTTCGCACCATGGATTCATCATCAGCAACCACTCCCAGCCTCACCGCTGAGCGCCCGCCTCTACGCCGTCGAGACAGCGTGAAGGCGTCAACGTTCCTATCATCCGTCGAGGAGAGTGCAACCGGCACCGGCGCCGACGCGGCGCGCGTAGCCGGCCTTGGCCCGACGCAAGAGATCGTCATCAGCGACACGATGATGCAAACTGCAACGCCGGGCGAGCTCGAATTCCTCATCGCACGTTTTAGCGCGCACGTTGCGGCGCACGACAATCTCAAGCTGGATTTGTACGTCTCGCTGTGGTTGATCGTCGCGGCCGTCATATCCGTGACGCTCGCCGATCGGATCGGATTTCGTCGCGACGACGATCCGCTCTCGCGCCTCGCGCTGCTCGGCACGCTTTCTGGGACTTGCGATCTTGCTGTCTGCTGCCGATTCAAGCCGCGTATTCGCGCCGCTTGGAAGCCCGCGCCGATCATACCGCCATCGCAGCGATGGCCGATCCCGCGTCAGCGGTTCGCCTGATGGTGCGCCTCGCGAACGTCGACTTGCTGCAGGTCTGTCCCTCACCGATCATCCGGCGCTACTTTCTTTAGCTATCCGCCGATCGGCTCGCGCATCGCCGCGATTCGTGGAGGAGGCGATCCCTGCCACTAAATAAACGAGCCTTTCAATGACGCGGGGCGATGCGGACGCGCTCTTCCACATCGTGGTCGAAGCCGATCCGAATCTGGTGTTTATCGCTGATGCCGGCGGACGTATCGTTCGCGTCAATTCGCGCTGGGTGGAATACACCGGCGTCACGATCGATGCAGATATCTTCGGATCGCGGCGCTCCGCTCAACATCGTGCATCCCGACGACCTGGATCGCACGTGGTCGAAATGGAAGCATTCGATCGAGACCGGCGAGCCGTTCGAGATTACGTACCGGCTGCGCGCGGTCGAGCGACGGCAACTATCGCTGGTTTCTCGCGCGCGCTTTGCCGTATGCTCGAAAACGGAAACACGATCGGATGGTACGGCGTCGCGACCGACGTCGACGATCAAGTCCGCAATTTGGAAGCGTCGCGCTTTCTTTCCGAGTCGGCGACGGCGCTGACGTCGTCATTCGACCGGCGCCGCATCCTCGAAGCGTTCATGCGCGTCGCGAAAAGCCGCTTTAGCGACGGCTGCATCATCACGCTGCTGGATGAAAATCGTCAGTTCGAGCGCACGCGGCGCTCGCGCATCGCGATCCGGCGATCGAGGCACGCGCGTTCGAGAAGTCCCGGAGAATTCCGGTCTTACCGAACAGCGTTGCGGCGCGGGTCTATGAGACGAAGCAATCGCTCTTGATTCCGGACCTGCTCGATCCGGAACACAAGGGTTGGATCAACGCAGAGGGCGTCGAGGTTCCGGGGATCTTTGAGCCGACGCACTCGATTCTTGCCGTGCCGCTGCTGATCGCCGATCACGTGCGCGGGACGATCGCATTCATTTCTTCGCGCCCCGGCTCGCCGTTCGACGAGCGTCATGTCGCCGTCGCAGAAGCGGTCGCGCGTCAAGCCGCAACGGCGATCGAACATTCATCGATCTTCGCACGTGAGCGCGCAACGACGGAACGGTTCCGCTACCTCGCGCATGCGACGGATCAGCTTTTCGCATCGGGCGACCTTCGGACGAATCTCGATACGCTCGTGAAGAGCTTGGTCGGATATTGGGCCGATTGGGCGATCCTTTATCGGATCGACGACGAGGGAGCAGTCCGCGTGCAATCGGTGTCGTACTGCGATCCGACGACAGCATTCGTCGAGGAGCTGCGCGGACAGCGCTTGTTCCATCCGGCCGCCGAACGCGGATTTCTCGACGTCGTCGCCAAGCATCGTTCGCGTCTGCGTACCGACGTCACGGTCGAATCGGTCAAGGAAATTCTGCAGCCCTTCTTGCGTCCGATCGTCGAGCAGATGCGCATTCAATCGCTTGCTCGTCATTCCACTGTTCACGACCGAGTTCGATTTCGGAGCGCATCGCCGTGTACATGGCGCGGCGCAACTACGATGAGTCGGATCGCGAGCTGTTCGAAGAGCTCGGACGCCGGATCTCGCTTGCGATCGAGCACGAGCAGAGTAGCGGACGCGAGCGCCGGCTGACACAAACGCTGCAAGAGGTTGCGTTGCCATGCCCAGCTTCCGACGGATTCCGGGCGTCGTGCTCAGCAGTGCGTACGCGACCGCAACGACCAGCGAAGCACCGGTCGGCGGTGACTGGTACGATGCCTTCCAGCTACCGAGCGGACGCGTCGTCTTCAGCATCGGCGACGTGACCGGAAGCGGCTTGCAGGCCTCGGCGATCATGGGCAAGCTGCGTCAGGCGATCAATTCGATCGCGCTATTCGAGAATGATCCGGCGCGCATTCTCGACGCGGCGGAGTACGTCGTCTTGCAGCGCTATCCCGGAGGCGATCGCGACTGCGTTCATCGGCATTTTCGATCCGAACACCAAGATGCTGCAATACGCGAACGCCGGGCATACGTACGCCGTTCGTGCGCTCGTGGGATGCTGGCGTCGAGCCGCTCATCGCGCACGGATTGCCGGTCGGATTGCGTAAGCTGGTCGAGCCCTCGGAATCGCTCGTTATTCGCTGGCCGACGCGGCGCTGATGGTGTTGTACACGGACGGCATCACCGAAGCCGGTCATGACGTCGAGGAAGGCGAGCGTATTTTGCGAGCTGCGATCGCAAACGATGCGATGCTTTACGTGCGCGGCGCGGCGTCGCTCGTCGCGGCGAGCTGTTTGCCGGAGGGTCCGCGCGCCGACGATGCCGCGATTCTCGTCGTGACGTTCCCGCGCGGGACCGCGATGGCAGTTCGATGCCGACAATGCGAAATCGGCGCAACACGCGCGCGGCGAGTTCTTGGCGCGGTTGCAAGCCGAGGCGGCGCCGGAAAGCGATTTCGGCGCCGTCCGAAATCATTTTCGGCGAGCTGGTCGGAAACGTCGTCCGGCACGCACCCGGCTCGATCGACATCACGCTCGAATGGGAAGGCTCGCGCGCGCTACTGCACGTGATCGATCGCGGCAAAGGTTTCACGTACACGCCGCCGGTGGAGATCGACCTCTTACGCGAAGAGGGTCGCGGTTTGTGGCTGATCCATCAATTCGCGGTTTTTACGTCGATTGAATATCTGCCCGGCTACGGGACGCACGTTACGGTCGAGCTTCCGGTGCGCCGTAAACTCGCGCAGGCTCAGGGCGAAACGATGAAAACCGTTCCGGCGATCTGAGTCCCGAGGTGACGCGCCGTCACCAGCTCGACGATCGCAGCGTGTGCGATGCGGCCGTCGATAATCTGTGCGGCTCCGACGCCGCCGCGAACGCCCAGCGCCGCCGCGCGAATCGCGGCCGCGAGCGACGGTGATAAACTTCCGGAATCGGCGAGCGCAAGCGCTTCAGCCGGCGTGAGCTCATCGACGAGCTTTTGCGTTTCGGTGTCGACGACGCCACCGTTCGGATCGAAGAACAAGATGCGCGATGCTTCGGTGGCTTCCGCGATTGCGCGCGCCACGTCGTCGACCGGCAACTGGATATCGTCGCCGCTCAAGCCGATCGCCGTCGGCTCGATCACGGGCACGTAACCCGAGCGCGTCAGCGTTTCGAGCAAGCGCGTTTGCACCGAGCCGATCGCCGTGCCGGCGGCTGGGATCATCCCGGCGTCGGCGCCGCGCAACCCCACGGCCGCATCGCCGCTCCGGTTCATCGCACCCACGAACGCGCGCGCAACATCGGCTTGGGGCGCAACGATGATCGGGCGGACATTCCGCTGCTGAAGAAATGCGATGTCGGAGACGAGCGTGGTTACGCCGAGACTGGTTTCGTCGACGCGGAGCACGATCGTTCGGCCGGTGAAATCTTGCATGAGCGTGGGGGACTCTTTCCCTACTTAACGTTCGGCAGACTCGGTCGGGTTGCTTTCCTCGCCTGGGAGCCGCCAACCGTTCGCCATATTTGCGGCTGCAGCAATGCCTTCGTCGAGCCATGTGAGCGCTGCATCGGCGGCTGCGTTGACGACAAGCGGCAACAGCTCGCGCTCGCGTTCGTCGAATGTGCCCAGCACATGCCCGAGAGGATCGTAAGGTTCAGAGACCCTGTCCTGAGCGTAGCCTAGCGGAGTCGAAGGGCGGCCGATGCCGACGCGCAAGCGCGGAATCTCCGTTCCGAAATAGCTGATGATCGACTTCATGCCGTTGTGTCCCGCCGAGCTTCCGCTATCGCGCACGCGGATGCGCCCGAACGGCAAATCCAGCTCATCGTAGATCACGAGAATGCGCTCCGGCGGAATGCGGTACCAAGTGGCGACCAGCCGCGTCGGCACGCCGCTTTCATTCATATACGATTGTGGCTCGACCAAAATGAGATCGCGCGCACCGATTTGCACCTGGCGCGCGCGATCTTTGGTTTTCCAATTGCGTTCTCCGACGTCGAGCCGCCGCGCAATTTCCTCGACGACCATGAAGCCGACGTTGTGACGGGTGTTTGCGTATTTCGTCCCCGGATTTCCGAGGCCGACGATTAAGCGAAGATCGGCAGTCGTGCTGTCTTTTATGTAGAAGCGGCCTCGCCGGGCGGTGGTTCAACAGGTACCGCACCTTCGACACCTTCAGGAGCAGCAGCCACTGCAGCGGGCGCTTCCTCAGCGCGCGGTTGCTCGATCGCGACGATCGTCGTGTCGGCAGGCGTGATCAGTCGAATTCCTTCGCTGAGCGTCAGCTCGCCCGCACTGATGTTGTCGCCGATCGTGAGCTCCGAGACGTCGACGCGAATCTCTTGCGGAATCTTGTCGGCAGGACCGCGCACTTCAATCTCGTGCGTGACGAGATCCATCATGCCGCCCTGATCGCGTACGCCGACGGGGATGCCGACGGTGACGATCGGAACTTCGGCGGTGATGACGTCGCTGCGGGAAATCCGCTGCAGGTCGACCGACAGGACGCGGCGCGTTACCGGATCGAGCTGCATGTCGCGCACCATCGCGGTGTCTTTCTTGCCGTCGAGCTGGATGTCGATGATGTTCTGACGCCGGCCGCCGTGAAGGAGCTCGCCGAGTTCGCGACCTTCAATCGAAACTGCGAGCGGCTTCTCGCCGTGACCGTAGATGACGCCGGGGATGCGGCCTTCGTGGCGCACCTTACGTGACCCGATCGTGCCGGGGTTCTCGCGAAGCTCCAGCTTCAGCGTTGGACTAGTCTTTGCCATGATCTCTTTCTTAGCGTCCCGCGACGACGACCGGCTCGGACGGGGTGACGACTCCGTCGACCGCCGAGAGTCCCTCCGGGGCTGCGTCTTGGGCGTCTTCGTCGCCGCTGAACAGCTCGGAGACCGAGCGATTGGCGGTAATCCGCTTGATCGCATCGGCGAGGATCTGCGCGATCGAGAGAACCTCGATTTTGCCGGACGGCTCGCGCGGGATCGTATTCGTCACGACGACCTTCTTGATCGGGGACGCCTCGAGCTGAGCGATGGCGTCGCCGGCGAAGATGCCGTGCGTCGCCAGCGTATACACGTCGGTTGCTCCCATTTCCTTGAGCTTCTCGGCTGCCTTGACCAGCGTGCCGCCGGTCGAGATCATGTCGTCGACCACGACCGCGATCCGCCCAGCGACCTCGCCGACCACGTGCGAGACTTCCGATACGTCCGGTTCCGGGCGCCGCTTCATTATAACGGCAATCGTCGAGCGCAGCCGCTTGGCAAAATTCTCAGCCCGAGCGACCCCGCCGGCATCCGGCGAGACGACCACAATTTTATCGCCCTGCAGCTCGTTGCGTTTGAGATAGTTCGAGAGATCCGGCGCGGCGACCAAATTGTCGACCGGCAGATCGAAAAAACCCTGAATCTGTGCGGCGTGCAGATCGAGCGTCACCACGCGTGCAGCCCCGGCTGTCGCAATCATGTTGGCAACGAGCTTCGCCGAAATCGGCTCGCGTCCACGCGTTTTCTTATCTTGCTTTGCGTATCCATAGTATGGAACGACGGCCGTGATGCGTTGCGCCGATGCACGCCGGAGCGCATCGATCATCAAGAGCAGCTCCATGAGCGCGTCGTTGACGCTGCCGCCTTGGGGGACAGCCCCACTCTTATGAATCTCGCACAGCGATTGAATGACGAAGACTTCCGCGCCGCGGACGTTCTCGCGAATCTCGACGCGGCACTCATCGTTGCGGAAACGGCCAACCATCGCACTGCCTACTCTCGTCTGCATGCGTTCGGCTATCTTGGCGGCCAATTTGGGATTCGAATTTCCGCTGAATAGAAGCGGCTGTTGGATCAACGAGACTCCTCGGGCTGGGCTGGATGATTGCTTCCCAGGCGCCGGGGCGGGTTCCCGCCCAAAACCACTGTATGCTTGGACGTGTTCTCAAGCGATGCGATGCCTAAAGCTGAGCGATTCCAGCTCGTAACCCCGTATGAACTCGCCGGTGACCAGCCCCGAGCGACTGCGGCGCTTGCCGAGGGCGTGCTCCGAGGGGATCGCACGCAAACGCTTCTTGGGGTTACCGGCTCAGGAAAGACGCTTGCCATGGCGCGGATCGTCGAGCTCATTCAGAAGCCGACCCTCGTCCTGTGCCATAATAAGACGCTGGCAGCGCAGCTCTGCTCCGAGTTTCGCGAGTTTTTCCCGCACAACGCGGTCGAGTATTTCGTCTCCTACTTCGATTACTACCAGCCGGAGGCGTACGTCCCGCACACGGACACCTACATCGAAAAGGACAGCTCGATCAACGACGAGATCGAGCGCTTGCGCCATTCGGCGACACAGTCGATTCTGACGCGCAAGGACGTCCTCGTCGTCGCCTCCGTCTCGTGCATTTACGGCCTCGGCTCGCCGGCCGACTATGTCGAGCTCTCGCAAAAGGTCGCCATCGGGCAGAAACTCGACCGCGACGCGCTCCTGCGCCGCCTGGTCGACATGCAATATCGACGCAACGACATCAACCTGCTGCGCGGCACGTTCCGCGTTCGCGGCGACACGCTTGAATTCGTCGCCGTCGATGAGGAGCTCGTTCACCGGATCGAGTTCTTCGGCGACGAGATCGAGGCGATCAACGTCGTGAACATGCTCACCGGCGAGTACGTCGAGAGCAAGAACGAGATGATGATCTTTCCGGCCAAGCACTTCATCACGCCGGAAGAGAAGCTGAAGCGCGCGATTTCCGCGATCGAAATCGAGCTTGACGAGCGCCTCAAAGTCTTCAAGGACGCCGGCAAGCTGCTCGAAGTGCAGCGCCTCGAGATGCGCACGCGCTATGACTTGGAGATGCTGCGCGAGGTTGGTTACTGCAACGGCGTTGAGAACTATTCGCGGCATCTGGCGGGACGCGAAGCCGGCTCGACACCCTGGTGTCTGCTCGATTTCTTCCCGAAAGACTGGATGCTCTTCGTCGACGAATCGCACGTCACTCTTCCGCAAGTCCACGGCATGTACGGCGGCGACCACTCGCGCAAGACGATTCTGGTCGAACACGGTTTCCGGTTGCCGAGTGCGCTCGACAATCGTCCGCTCACCTACGACGAGTTCGAAAAGCACATCAATCAGATCGTCTACGTCTCGGCGACGCCGGGAACGTACGAGATCAACAAGTCGTCGCAGGTGGCCGAGATGATCATTCGCCCGACCGGTCTCGTCGATCCCGAAGTCGACGTGCGGCCGACGCGCCACCAGATCGACGATCTAATGGAAGAGATCCGGCTGCGCGTCGGCAAGAGCGAACGCGTCTTGGTCACGACGCTGACCAAGAAGATGGCAGAAGATCTCACCGATTATCTGCTCGAGAACGGTTTGCGCGTGCGCTATCTGCACAGCGAGATCGACACGCTCGAACGGATCGCGATTCTGCGCGATCTGCGCAACGGCGTGTTCGACGTGCTCGTCGGTATCAATCTGTTGCGTGAAGGGCTGGATCTACCTGAGGTTTCGCTGGTCGGAATCCTCGACGCCGACAAAGAGGGCTATTTGCGCAGTGGAACGTCCTTGATTCAAACGATCGGACGAGCCTCGCGTCACGTCGAGGGCAAAGTCATCATGTATGCGGACGTCGTTACCGATTCGATGTCGCGCGCGCTCGATGAGACGCGGCGGCGCCGCGAAAGGCAGCTCGCGTTCAACGCCGAGCACGGGATCGAGCCGAAGTCGATTCGTAAGAGCGTCCGCGACATTCTCGATCTGGTCGGCACGTCGATTGAAACGATGGCGGACGGCGTCGCCGCCGAGAAGCTGCCGCGCGAAGTCGTGGCGGCGATGGCGAACGAGATCGAGCGCAAGATGCGCGAGGCCGCAGCGAACCTCGAGTTCGAGAAAGCGGCGGCGCTTCGCGACGAGTTGATCAACTTGCGCCGGCGAATCGGCGGCAACGAAAGCCTGCTCTTCCAAGGAAAAGCTCCGAAGATATTCGCGCATGCGCTCAAAGAGCTCGTCGGCTCGTAGCCTCATCGCCGGCGCCTTCGCCGTCGTCGCTTCCCTTGCAATAGCACGTGCTGCGGTCGCGCCTGCGCCGCACGCTACGAACGTCACCTTTCTCTCGCGAACCGCTGGTCTGCGCCTGCAAGGGATCTTGTACCGGCCATCCGCGTCACGCGCGCCCGCCATCGTCATCATGTCGGGGACGTCGGGTCGCGAAGGTTTCGCGAATTGGGAGACGCCGTGGGCGCTGCGCTTGCAGCGTGCCGGTTACGTCGCTCTCATCGTCGACAGTTTTACGCCGCGTGGCCTAGCCTTTTCGCAACATTGGCGACTCTCGCGCGAAGCGCGCGGCCGCGACGCGCTGGACGCTGCGCTGTTTCTCGCCGGCCAGCCATTCGTGATTCCGGGAAGGGTTGGCGTCATCGGCCGCTCGGGCGGTGGAAGCGCAGTTCTCGCGGCGGTCGTCGCTCAGGATGGTCGCCCCAGTCCTTTCAAGATGGCGGTCGCGGATTATGGTTATTGCCAACTCTCGTACGGCTCGTGGAACGGCGGTGCGACGGTTTATCGAACGGCGGTGCCGCTCTTGATTACGATTGGTACCGCTGACACGCACGTCCCGGTTGCGTCGTGCGTCGCGCTCGCTGCGAACGCCCGCCGGTCAGGTGAACCGGTCACGTTGCAAACGTACGCGAGTGGGGAGCACGCCTTCGACACGCTCTATGGAAATGGCACTCCCGCGCAGCAAGCTGATGTCATCAATCGCATCGCGTCGTTTATCGAGACATACGTCGGTCGAGGTTCCGGTGGCCAACCGATCCACGCGAGCGCCGCCGATTTCCGCAGCCGCGGGAGCGTCGCGGGAGGAACGATCGTCGTGCGGATGCGCGCAGTCTCATCTTCGGGCGCATCGGGTACGGCAACGCTCACGGAGCAATCGGACGCAATCGATGTCGCGATCAATCTTGCGGAAGGCGGTGCGCCCGCGTTCGCGCAGATTCGGCAGGGTTCGTGCACCCAGTTGTATCCGGAGGTTGCGTACCGCATCGGGACAGTCATCAATGGTTCCGGAAGTGGTCGCCTTCAGGCGAAGTTAGCTGATTTGATGAACGGACACTCCGCGATCGTCGTTGTTCGAACGCCGCAGTCCAACGCCCCGATTTCGTGTGCCGATATCCCGAGAAACACCTGAGGGGAGAAGATCTTGCAAAAGACGATCGTTCCCGACATTTGGACCTGGAAGCGTTGGCAGTCCGATCGTTCGATGGATTTCAATTCATGGTTCTGCAAGAGCGACGTAAATGTCGTGTTCGATCCGCTCGAACCGGATCCGGATGATCTGCGGCAGATCGAAGAGATGGGGGGCGTCGATTGGGTCGTGGTCACGAATCGCGATCACGAGCGTTCGACCAAACTCTTCGTCGAGCGCTTCGAAGCGAAAGTCGCTGCCGGCGACGGCGATGCCGACCAGCTCAGCGTCCGGGTAACGCAACGGCTCGGCGATGATGAGCTCTTCCACGGTTGGCGCGTCATCGCGCTGGACGGATTCAAATCGCCGGGCGAAATCGCGCTCTATTCGAGCGCACGGGGCACGGTGATTCTCGGCGATTCGTTGTTGGGTGATCCGGCCGGTTCGTTGCGTTTCATGCCGGACGGCAAGCTCGAGGATCCGGAGCGCGCAGTGCTCTCGATGCGCCGAGTGCGCGGAGCCGTTCGCCTCGACAACATTCTCGTCGGCGACGGCGCGCCGGTCTACGGAAACGGGCGCGCAGCACTTGGACGCAGCATCGACGTGCGCGGCGCCCCGGCCGCGCTGCGGATCAATCTCGATGACGTTCCGCTGCGCGAGGAGGCCGGTCCCGGGAACTACACCGTGCTCGAAGGCGAGATCGGATTCTTGCTGGGCGCCGAGCGGCTCGGATATCGCGTCGCGCAGCTAGAGCCCGGAATGTCGTTCTGTCCGATGCACTGGCACACGGTGGAAGAAGAGCTCTTCATCATCTGGTCCGGCGAGCCGACACTGCTGACGCCGCGCGGCGACGTCAAGCTGCGGAAAGGCGATTGTATCGCCTTCCCGATTGGTGAGATCGGCGCGCACAAGCTGCGCAACGACGGCTCGACCCTTGCCTCGATCATCATGATCTCAAACGTTGGTGGTGGCGACGTCTGCTTCTATCCGGACTCCAAGAAGCTGCTGGTCGAGCGTGCCGATTTGATCGTCCGCAGCGAGCCCGCCCTGGACTACTTTGACGGTGAATAGTGGTATACTGGGGGCGGTCAGGGAGGATTAGGAGGATTAGGATGTCTGGGATTACCCCGGTTTCAAGTAACTACGGCTCGAGCGACACGCAATCGGCTTCGAGCACATCGCAAACGCAAGCTGCTCAGGACCAACAGGCCGAAGAACAGCAGCAAGCTCAAGCGGCGGAGGCGTCGGCGCAAGCCGCCGCAACGACGGTCTTCACATCGACCGTCCCTCAGGGAGTGAACTCCACCGCCTAAACGACACGCACTGCGTCTCGCCGAATCCGCGCGCCGAGACGGAGTTTGTGAACTTCGCGGTTTGCTGCCATCGATTGCGCAGCCAGTCGGGCTCCGATACGAGACGCGTACCGGCGCCTTGCTGCGTGTCGACGGCACGATCGCGGGCGCATTCGACCGCGAGCACGACACGATCGTCGTGGCTCCCTCGAGCAACGAACGAACGCTGACGCTCGAGGTCGAGCTTGCATCGCTTCCGACGCACGGATTGCCGAATGGCCCCGGCGCGCGCTGGACGCTGATGCAGCGCCGCAAGGCCGAGCGTCCGCGCGATCGCATCGAGATCGTCGACGCGCCCGAATTGAACGTCGCGCCGATGCCGGATGACCCGCTGCCGTTATGGCGCACGCGCATCTCGATCTCGCATGGTTGTGGACGTTCGCAGAAGGCCGTCGCAAAGGTTTGCGAACGCTGGCGAACGCGCTGTACATCGCGGGACGCGCGCCGGATTACATCTTCATTCAAAGTCAGCCCGCGCTGTACGCGTTACGTCGAGCACGACGACCCGGAGTTTTTCGCGCGCATCGCCGAAGCGGTGCGCAAGGGACAAATCGATCCGAGCGTCGCCGCGCCGTGGGTCGAAACCGATTGCAACATTCCCAGCGGCGAAACGCTCTTGCGTCAGCTCGTGCACGGGATGAACTACGTGCACGAACGGTTCGGAATCGTGCCGATCGTCGCGTGGCTGCCGGACACGTTCGGATTTCCGAATACGCTTCCGCAATTGCTCGCGCACGCGGGCGTGCGCTTTTTCGCGACCGCCAAGCTGCAATGGAACGAGACGACGCGTTGGCCGCATCCGCAGTTCGTGTGGATGGGACCGGATCGTTCCGGCGTCGTCGGCGCAGTGCTCGACGGCTACGAAGGCGGCGCGTCGCCGGAGCGCGTCGCGAAGGCGCGCGAGCGGCAGCGAAGCGCTGGTCGTCGGGTACGGCGACGGCGGCGGCGGACCGAACGACGCAATCGTCCGCGAAGCGGCGGGCTACGGGCGCTGGACGAGCGCCCGAACGTGGTTTGAAAGCATCGCAATGCGCTGCCGATCAGCTGCCCCGGGTCGACGGGTGAGCTGTATCTCGAGACGCATCGCGGCGTGTGGACGACGCATCACGACGTCAAAGCGCAACGCTTTGCGCTCGAAGCCGCGCTCGACGAAGCCGAAGAGCTGGCGGCATGGTGCGTTGCGGTACGTGCTTCCGCGAATCTCACATCGCCGTTGTCGGCCGATTTGCGCAGCGCGTGGCCGCCGCTGTTGCGCGGCGACTTTCACGACGTCGTGTGCGGGACGTCGATCGCGCCGGTCTATGGCGAGCTCGACCAAGATTACGAACGCGTCGCGCGCGTCTGCGCGCGCGTGCGCGAGGCGGCCTATTCGCTCTTGCCGCGCTCGCAGGTCAACATTGCGCACCGAAGAGATCGCGCCACGCGAAGACGACGATGCGTACGTATTCGAAAACGCACATCTGTACGCGCGCGTTCGACGCGACGGAACGATCGTAGCCTTACATCGGCCCGGGCAACCCAATCTCGTCACCGGCGCGAACGTGCTTGCGTGCGTACGTCGACCGACCCAAAGAGTGGGAAGCGTGGAACATCGACGCCAGCTACGTGAAGCGGACCGTGCGCATCCGTCCGGGCGGGAGCGACATCGAAGACGGCGCGCTCGTCGTCCGTTACCGCCTCCGCGATTCGACAATCGTCGATTCGGCTGGCGCTCGGTTCCGACGAGCCGTACCTGCGCGCCGACGCCGCCGTGCTCTGGGATGAAGTGCGCACGCTCTTGCGCGTCGAGAATTGGCTTGCGATCGAAGCCCCGCACGCAACGTTCGGGACGCCGCACGGCACGCTCGATCGCACGACGTCGGTGCAGACCGGATTCGGAACGTGCGAAATTCGAAGTGCCGGCGCAGCGTTTCGCGCGTGTCGACGGCCCGCAAGGCGGTTTCGCGCTTGCTCGCGACCGACAACTACGGCTGGGACGCGCGCAGCCTCGTGCCGTGGCGGGACGCACGTGGGACTCTCGCTCTTGCGCAGCCCGCTCTGGCCGGATCCGAACGCCGATCGCGGCGAGCACCGCCTTTCGTGGGCGCTCGCGCCGCTCGCGCCGGGAACCGGAATCGGCGCGCTCGAGAACACCTGGCGCGAGTACGCGTATCCGCCGCGCGTCCGGCTCTTCACGTGCGAGGATCCGGCCGTGCTCGTCGTCGCGTGCAAGCCGGCCGACGACGACGACGGCATCGTCGTTCGCGTGCGCGAGTGCGACGGCGCGGCGCGCCGGATGCGCCTGCACGTCGGCGGACGGGCGCGAAGCGTCGAGAGCTGCGATGCGCGCGAGCGCGCACTCGAGCGTGAAGTCGCGATCGACGACGGCGCGATCGTCGCTGGATTGGAACCGTACGAGCTTCGCACGTTTCGAGTACGATTGTGACCGCAGACCTGGGAGCCGTCGTCTTCGATCTCGACGACACGCTGCACAACGACACCCACGCATATCAGTCCGCGGCTTGCGATGTCGCCGAAGAGATCGGTGCGGCGCACAACGTCTCGGCGCCAGGCGATCTTCGATTCGTACATCGAGCATACGTCGCGCTATTGGCGCGCGCTCAGCGCCGAGCACCTCAACACGCCGATCGCCGATTCACGCTACGAGCTATGGGCCGCGGCGCTGCGCTCGGTCGGCATCGACGACGACGCGACGACGCGCGCCGCCGCGCGGCGCTACGGCGAACGGCGGCGTTCGTACTACACGCCGTTTCCCGGGACGCTCGAGCTGCTCGATGCGCTGCGCAAGCGCGGACTGAAGCTGGGTTTGATCACGAACGGATTTGCGGAGACGCATTACGAGAAGCTCGAGCTGCTCGGACTCGCCGCGTCGTTCGATGCGGTGATTTGTGCGGACGAAGTCGGGATGGTAAAGCCCGATCCGAAAATTTTCTTGCACGCCTGCGAGCTGCTCGCAACACCGCCGTCTCGTACGGCAATGGTCGGCGATCGTTATTTTCGTGACATCGTCGGCGCGCGCGATGCCGGATTGTTCACCGTGTACATCGACGTCCACTCGGAACCGATTCCGCCGAACGAGGCGCCGGACGTGCGCGTCAAAGGCATACAAGAGGTCCTCGCCGTCCTGCTACCGTAGGCGGCTGATCACGATGCAGTCTCCTCCGCAGAACGTGGAGAGTACGTTCAGCCGTTCCTGGGATCTCCTCATGAAGAACGGTATCATCATCGTCCCGGGACTCGTCATCGGATTCGTCGTCGGCGTGATCGACTATTTTCTCGCGCCGCACACCGAGTACGTCGCCGGCTACGGCGTAACGACGTGGTGGGCTGCGGCGATCGGCTCGGTTCTCCTGATCCTCGTCAATCTCGCGGGCTTCATCTTGGCGCAGTGCTACATGACGGGAATGGCGGGCGCCGCGTGGCAGCGCGGTACCACCGACCTTTCCGACGGCACGCGAGCCTTCGAGCGCGACGCTTCGAACGTGTTCATCGCTCTGATCGGATTGTTCGTCGCGCTCGTCATCGCGGCGATCCTCGCGTTGCCGACGCTCGGCATCAGCGCACTGTTGTACTTCTATTTCTTCATCTATACATTTCCGGCCGCGATCATCGGCGAGCGACCCGGGCTTCGCCGCGATGGGCGATTCGTTTCGGATCGCAGGACGTCGCGTCGCACCGACGCTGATCGTCACGATCATGATCGCGGTCATCATCTTCATCGGCCGCATGATCGGCGGCGTACTGCACTTCATCCCGCTGATCGGCCCGATCGTCGGCCGCGATCGTCGTCCAACTGGTTCTGGCCTACGTTACGCTCGTCGTCGTCGGCGAATATCTGGCCCTCCGGGACAGCCTCGGGAAGCCCCCCACTGCGGCTTGATGCCCAGGGCGGCCCAGCGCAGGCGGGCAAGCGCAACGAACAGGAGTTCGATTCGGTCTAAAAACACGTGAAGCCCCAGCCGGCAGTGACGGGCCTTGATTCGATTGTCATCAAGGGCGCCCGCGAGCATAACCTCAAGAACGTCGACCTGATCCTGCCGCGCAACCGGCTGATCGTGATCACCGGGCTTGTCGGGCAGCGGCAAATCGTCGCTCGCCTTCGACACGATCTACGCCGAAGGTCAGCGCCGCTACGTCGAGTCGCTCTCGTCGTACGCGCGGCAGTTTCTCGGGCAGATGGAGAAGCCCGACGTCGATTACATCGAGGGGCTCTCGCCGGCGATCTCGATCGATCAGAAATCGACCTCGCGCAATCCGCGCTCGACGGTCGGCACGGTCACCGAGATCTACGATTATCTGCGTCTGCTTTTTGCGCGCATCGGGAAGCCGCACTGTTACAACTGCGGACGCGAAGTCAGCGCGCAGAGCGCCGAGCAGATCATCGACAAGATCATGGAGTTCGCGGAAGGGACGCGCCTGCAGATTCTCGCGCCGGTCATCCGCGGACGCAAAGGCGAGTATTCGAAGCTCTTCGAGGAGATCTCGAAAGAGGGCTTCGCGCGCGTGCGCGTCGACGGCGAGATCAAAGAGCTGCGCGAGAAGATCGATCTCGACAAGAAGCGCAAGCACACGATCGAGGTGATCGTCGATCGTCTGGTGATGAAGCCGGAGATCCGCTCGCGTCTCGCCGACTCGATCGAGACGACGCTCAAACTCTCGAGCGGCATCGTCACCGTCTTGTACGACGCCAAGACGCCGGGCGGCGGCAACGCGCCGCAAGAGATGACGTTCAGCGAGAGCTTTGCCTGCGTTTACTGCGGACTTTCGTTCGGTGAGCTCGAGCCGCGGCTGTTCTCGTTCAACTCGCCGTTCGGCGCGTGTCCGGGCTGCAGCGGTCTCGGTGTGAAGATCGAGATCGATCCGTGGAAAGTGATTCCGGATCGCTCGAAATCGATCGCGCAAGGTGCGATCGTGCCGTGGAGCAAGTCGATCGGGACCGGCAAGTATCCCTCGATGAATCCGTACTACACGCAGCAGGTCGAGCGCGTTCTGCGCAGCCGCCGCGTCAAGATCACGACGCCGATCGACAGATGGCCGGCCGATTTGCTGCAGACCGTTTTGTACGGCGCCGACAAGAAGCAGAAGTTCGAATACGAGTCGCGCAGCGGTCACACGTGGGCGTACGAAGCGACGTTCGAAGGCGTGATCAACAACCTGCAGCGCCGCTACAGCGAAACGAGCAGCGACTACGTGAAGGAAGACATCGAGAAATTCATGTCGGCCAACACGTGCAAGGTCTGCAACGGCGCGCGTCTGAAGCCGGAAGCGCTTGCCGTAACGATCGGCGGTCAGAACATCACCGCGATCACGAAGATCTCGGTCGAGCGTTCCGAGCAGTTTTTCCGCGATCTGCGAGCTCAACGAGCGCGAAACGCTGATCGCGCACCAGATCCTCAAAGAAGTTCGCGCGCGGCTCGGGATTCTTGACCAACGTCGGCCTCGGATATTTGAATCTTGCGCGCTCGGCGACGACGCTTTCGGGCGGCGAATCGCAGCGCATTCGTCTGGCGACGCAGATCGGTTCGTCGCTCGTCGGCGTGTTGTACATCCTGGACGAACCGTCGATCGGATTGCATCAGCGCGATAACGCGCGGCTGCTTGGCGACGCTCAAGACGCTGCGGGATCTGGGCAACACGCTGATCGTCATCGAGCACGACGAAGAGACGATGCGCGAAGCCGACGTCGTCGTCGACATGGGTCCGGGCGCGGGTGCCGAGGGCGGCAACATCGTTGCGATCGGGACGCTCGATGAGATCATTGCAAGATCCCAAGTCGCTTGACCGGCGCGTATCTTTCGGGGCGGCAGTTCATCGCGATTCCGCAGCACCGCCGCAAGCCGCGCGCGTTTCTTTCGATCAAGAAGGCCAAGGCCAACAACATCGACGGGCTCGACGTCGAGGTTCCGATCGGCGCGTTCACGTGCGTTACCGGCGTCAGCGGGAGCGGCAAGTCGACGCTCGTCAACGAGGTGCTGGTCAAGGCGCTCAATCAGCATTTGCACCATCAACCCGCAGGCGGGACGTACGGCATCGGTCAAGGGCGCCGAAGCGCTCGACAAGATGGTCGTCATCGATCAATCGCCGATCGGGCGCACGCCGCGCTCGAATCCGGCGACGTACACCGGCGTCTTCGATTTGATTCGCGATCTATACGCGCAGCTGCCGGATTCGAAGATGCGCGGTTATTCGCCGGGCCGCTTCTCGTTCAACGTGAAGGGCGGCCGCTGCGAAGGCTGCCAGGGCGACGGCATCATCAAGATCGAGATGCACTTTCTGCCGGACGTCTACGTGCCGTGCGAAGTCTGCAAAGGCAAGCGCTACAACGCGCAGACGCTCGAGGTCAAATACAAAGGGAAATCGATCGCCGACGTTCTCGCAGATGCGCGTCGACGAAGCGGTCGAGCTGTTCGCGGCGATTCCGCGCATTCAAACCAAGCTCAAGACGATCTGCGACGTCGGCCTCGGCTACATCGCGATGGGTCAACCGGCAACGCAGCTTTCGGGCGGCGAGGCACAACGCATCAAGCTCGCGACCGAGCTCTCGAAGCGCGCGACCGGCCGAACGTTCTACGTCCTCGACGAGCCGACGACGGGACTCCACTTTGCCGACATTCACAAGCTGCTCGAAGTCTTGCAGCGCCTTGTCAAGCTCGGAAATAGCGTACTCGTGATCGAGCACAATCTCGACGTGATCAAAACCGCCGATTATTTGATCGATCTTGGCCCAGAAGGCGGCGATCGCGGAGGTCAACTCGTCGCAGTCGGGACGCCCGGAAGAGGTTGCGGAGAACGATGCGTCGTTTACCGGGCGTCTATCTGCGTCCGGTGTTGGCCGATGCGCGCGCGACGGGGCGCTTGCACTCGGATCCAGAACGGATCGCCGAAATGGAAGGCCGCAACATCGCGGCACTCGAGGAGTTGCACGCGAATGGAAGACGCGTCCCAATCGAAGCCTAAGGCGTTCGTCAGCGATTTCTCGATGCTCATGGTGCTGTGCCGGGATCTGGTGGCATCGCGTGATTTCTATCGCAACGTCATGGGCATGCGCGTGCTCAACGATCAAGTTCCGCACTGGGTCGATTTAGAGTTAGGCGAAGGCAAGCGGCTCGCACTCCATCCCGAGGGCGCGGGACGCAAGGTGACGCCGGGGACGGTGCAGCTTGGGTTTGCCGTCCCAAACGTCGACAAGTTCATCACCGACGCACGCGTTATGGGTGCGCGCATCTTGCAAGACCCGTTCGACGCGCCGTTCGGCCGGATCGCAATTCTTTCTGATCCCGATGGCTACGCGGTCCAAGTCTACACTCCACGAGGCTGAGGCTCGCGCGCGCGAGCTGCGCGCGCAGATCGACGACGCCAACCACCGCTACTACGTCCTCGACGCCGCGGAGATCAGCGACGCCGAGTACGACGCGCTCTTTCGCGAGCTGCGCAAGATCGAGGAAGAGCATCCCGAGCTCGTCACCGAGGATTCGCCGACACAACGCGTCGGTGCGGCTCCGGTGGAGGCATTCGAACCCTACGTGCACACGCGCCCGATGCTCAGTCTGGCTAATGCATTCGACGGCGACGAACTGCGCGCGTTCGATGCGCGCGCACGCAAGCTCGCAGGTGCGGATTTCTCGTATAGTTGCGAGCTGAAGATCGATGGCCTCGCGATGGTCGCGCGTTACCGCGACGGGAGCTTCGAGCGCGGTGCGACGCGCGGCGACGGGATGGTCGGTGAAGACGTCACATCCAACGTGCGCGTGATTCGCTCGCTTCCGCTGACGCTTCGAAAAGAGGCGAAGCCTCCGCACCTGATCGAGGTTCGCGGCGAAGCCTTCCTGCGGCGCAGCGATTTTGCGAAGCTGAACGAGGAACGCACGAAGCTCGGCCTTGCGCCTTTCGCGAATCCGCGCAATGCAGCGTCCGGCGGCGTGCGGCAGCTCGATCCCAAAGAAACCGCGAAGCGCAAGCTGTCGTTCGTTGCGTATGCAGTCGGCGTCGTCGAGGGGAATCTACCGGCGCGCGGTCAGTTCGAGCTCGTCAAATACTTGGCAGCGCTCGGATTGCCGACCGACAAGCACACAAAGAAGTGCGCGACGATCGACGATGTCATTTCCTTTTGCGAGCATTGGGAGAATGCGCGCGAGACGCTCGACTACGAGATCGACGGCGTCGTCGTCAAGATCGACGATCTTGCACTGCAAGAGAAGCTCGGTGTTGCAGGCCGCGATCCGCGTTGGGCGATTGCGTTCAAGTTTCGCGCGGCGGAAGCGCAAACGAAGCTGCTCGCCATCGAGGTCAACGTTGGACGCACGGGCTCGATCAATCCGTATGCGGTGCTCGAACCGGTGCCGATCGGCGGCGTCGTCGTCAGCCGCGCGACGCTTTCGAATCAGGACGTGATCGACCGAAAAGATATCCGCATCGGCGACACTGTGATCGTCCGGCGCGCCGGCGACGTTATTCCCGAAATCGTTGGCCCTGTTCCGGGGACGCGCAAAGGGAATCCACGCCGCTACAAGCTGCCCTCGACGTGTCCCGAATGCGGCTCACCGGTCGAGCGCCTCGAAGGCGAAGCGGTCGCGTACTGCACGAATGCGGCATGTCCCGCGCAGTTGCGCGAGCGCGTGCGGCATTGGTGTTCGCGCGGCGCGATGGATATCGAACGCATCGGCGACATTCTCGCCGGGCAGCTTGTCGATCTCGAACTCGTCCACGACGTCGCCGGGATCTACGCGCTGAATACCCAGAAGCTCGCGAAAGTCCCGCGCATGGGCGAAAAGTCGATCGCGAATGTCCTCGAGCAAGTCGGCGTGTCGAAAGCGCGCGGGCTCGCGCGTGTGCTGGTCGGCCTTTCGATCCGCTTCGTCGGTCTGCAAAATGCGAATGCACTTGCCGGTGCATTCGGTTCGATCGATGCGATCGAACGTGCAAGCGTCGAGGAGCTGCAAGAAGTCGAAGGCGTCGGTGAACGGATCGCCGAGAGCGTTCATTTTTTCTTCGGACAGAAGATCAATCGTGGCATCGTCGAGCGCTTGAGCGATGCGGGCGTCGTGCTCACCGCGCCGAAGCGGACGCGCGCGCCAGCCGGTAAGCTCGCGGGTAAGACGTTCGTGCTGACGGGGACGCTGCCGTCGATGACACGCGAGGAAGCGACGGGAGTTGATCACCGCTGCGGGCGGCAAAGTCAGCGGTTCGGTTTCGAAGAAGACCGATTATGTCGTCGCGGGTTCTGAAGCCGGCAGCAAGCTCGCAAAAGCGGAAGAGCTCGGCACGACGATCCTCGACGAACCCGGCCTTCGCGGACTATTTAGCGATTAACGCGGGCGAAGAACGGCTCTAGATCGATGCGCAGCTCTGGAAGCGCTGCGTGCTCGAAGATTTCATCTTTGCGGAATACGCGAGGGCCACGCGAATCGATTGCTGTTAGCGTCTCTCGGCGCGGATCAACATCGATAACGAGCCGAGAACCGAGCATAAGGTAGAGCTCGATTTTTCTGTCACGCTTAACCCGACGATCACCCTTCGACCGCACTTCAACCGCGGTGTATGGTGGCTTTCGAGGATAACGCTTCTCTTCGTCCGTCATTTCGCGCATCTGGTCGGCTGAAAAGTACGAGACGTCTGGAAGAATCGTGGTTCTCTTCCCCGATGGCTGCGTCGCGACGAATCGCAGCTCTACACCGGCATCTCCTCCGTGCGCATCGGCGTAGTCCATAAAGATCCGACAAAGCTCAGATTGCGCGCGCATATGAAGCCAATCGGGGCTCACGATTTTCTCGTGCCCGCGGCCGTCGATAATCTCGATATAGGGCTTCTCGGCGTCGAGCAGGCCGAGGACTCGATCGTCAAATGCATGCCACTCCGTCCTATCACGACGAGCGTACGAATAGCAAGTCTTACGCCACGCGCACGACGCGGTGGCGAAGCGATTGCATCGCTCTGATGGCCATACGCTGCGGCGAGTTCCTCGATGACGTCGCCGGCGACGACGCCGATCGGGCGTTTCTTCGCCGCGCGTTGACCTGCGATGCCATGCCAGTATGCAGCAGCACGCGCAGCGTCGACCGGCTCGACGCCTTGCGACAGCAGCGTGCCGATCATGCCGGTGAGCACATCGCCGGTCCCAGCCGTTGCAAGCGCGGACGTCCCGCTGGGGTTGACGTGCAGCGCAAGGCCGTCGTGCACGAGCGTTGCGCGGCCTTTGAGCAACGTCGTGACGCCGTGCTCTTGCACGAAAGCGTGCAGTCGCGCTCACACGGTCGTTTTCGGGAACCGTTCCTTTTCCGGAGAGCCGCGCAAACTCGCCGGCATGCGGCGTGAGGACCGCGCGCTTGCGATACAGGACGTCAAGATGCTTGGCAAGATGGAAGAGCCCCGTCGCATCGATCACCATCGGGAGGTCGACGTTCTTGATCACTTCCCGCACGATCGTGCCCATCGCGTCCGACAATCCGAGTCCCGGACCAATCGCAAGCGAACCGTAGTGTCGCGCGATGTCGACGATCGTTTCCACGGAGGCACCGATGTCGCTGGGATCGTACGTCACGACGGTTTGCTCGAGCAGATGGGCGCGCACAGCTCCGGCTGCTGCTTGCGGAATTGCAACGGTGACGTATCCGGCGCCGGTGCGCGCCGCCGCTCGCGCGCACAGCACGGCAGCACCCGGAAATTGTTCCGAACCGGCGATGACGAGCGGCGCACCCGCTTCGCGCTTTTCCGTGCTCTGCGCACGCTCCGGCACGAGCGCGCGAAATTCTGCGTCGGAAAGACAGTGCGCGACGACGCCCTCATAGGTCGACGGGAACCCGATCGGCGCGAGCCACAAATCGCCGGAGGCTTCACGCGCGGGATCGAGCAAGAGGCCGAGCTTGAGCGCACCGATCGTAACGGTTGCATCGGCGTGCACCGCCATCGGATCGATGGCTCCCGTGCTCGCATCGACACCGCTCGGCAAGTCGATCGCAAGCACCGGCGCGCCGGAGGCGTTGATCGCTTCGGCGATTTTGTTCATCGGCCCGGTCAATGGAAGATGCGAGCCGACGCCCAGGAGTCCGTCCAGAATGATTCCCGCGTTCGCAAGTCCGCGCAGCTTAGCCGCGCCGTCAATCGCACGAATCTCGACGCCGCTCGCGCGTGCACGCGTCACCGCATCCTTGCGTGCGTCGGATTCGCGCTCCGCCGGCAGCGCATAGATGATGCGCTCGAACGCTTGCGGCAGGGCCGCAAGCGTGGCAAAGACGTCGCCGCCGTTGTTGCCGGGGCCCGCGATGCCGATGATGCTGCCGTCGCGCCGGTAGCGCGGGACGAGCGCGGCAATTGCGGCGCCGGCTTCGCGCATCAGCGTGATTTCGCCGCGGTGCGCAACCTGCTCGGCGTCGAACGCGCGCATGCCCTTGGCGTCGAGGACGATCATCGTTCGAGAATCACGACGGCGGCTGCCGTCGTCGCAGTGTGCGTAATCGTCAAATGAATGTTCGAGATCTCGCGTGCGGCGATCAGACGCTCCGCTTTTCCGTAGAGACGAACGATTGGCTTTCCGCTGCCTTCATGTGAGACGCCGACCCAGCGCCACGGAATTGCGTGGCCGAATGCTTTGCGCGTCGCTTCTTTTGCGGCGTAAAATCCCGCCAAGCGTTCGGCCCAGTGCCGCTTGCTCATCGCGTACGTCCATTCTTCTTCGGTGTAGATCTTGCGCGCGAACCAGGCACGCTGGCGCTCGTCGAAGCGATAGCGCTCAACCTCCGCCAAATCTATCCCGATGCCGACGATCACGCGTCGACGCTTCTCGTCAAGGCCAGGACCTGCCTCGGGAAGGAGAGAATTGCGCAAGACGTGGGGCCTGGTATCTCGCAGGAACCGATCAGCATCGTCCCCGTTAATTCGATCGATGCTGATTTTGTGACCCGTCTGGGCTCGTGTCTGGAGGAACGCTTCCTCGCACCGTTTCTCGTACGTGCACCGCTGCGCGTTCCGAAGAATGTTTTGAACGGCGTGCGCGGACAGCTCTTCACCGGCGCGCTTGCAACGCACATTGCAACGAAATATCCGCCGCGCGACGGATACGTTCTTTCAGTCACCGACTACGATCTCTATCGGATATCAGCGCGCTACGTTTTCGGCGAAGGCGATCCGACGACGCACATCGCTCTGGTTTCTCGGTTCCGTTTGACGCCGGAATTCTACGGCGAACCCGTTGACGAGAATCTTTTGTTCCAACGTACACTCAAAGAATCGGTTCGCGCGCTGGGACGCGCACTCGGATTGCGAAATTGTCTCAATCAGCGTTGTGCGATGCACCACGCTGATTCGATCTTCGAGACCGACAATCGGCTCTCGAATCTGTGCGATACGTGCGAAAAGCGCGCGAAGGCGGGTCGCTAGCGCACGACTCGGACGCGGTCCGCTAGCTCGACGACGCGCTCGCCGGCGCCCGTCTCGATGACGAGTCCGCCGCCGGCCCCGAGGCGCACCGCTTTGCCTTCGATTTCGCCGCCGTCTTCCAATGTAAAACGGTAGCGTGTTCCCGGGACGCCCGCGCGCCCTTCCCATTCGCGCGCGATTGACATGGGGTCGTGCAGCGCGTCGAGGTTGGTTTCGCACGCGCGCAAGATTTCGCCGAGCAGCTCTTCGCGTGCATGCTCGCCGAGGACGCAAACGTCGTCGAGAAAGATCGGGGGCGGGACGATCTCGTCGAGGTCGGGACGATTGCGCGGACGATACACGTTGATGCCGATTCCACAGCCGAGCGTAGCCTGATCCGCGACGATGCGCGAGACGCACAAGATTCCGCATAGCTTGCGGCCATCGAGCAGCAGATCGTTGGGCCATTGCAGCGTCGGCTCGAGATTCCACCGCGCAAGCGCTTCCGCGACGCGCAATCCCGCCCAGAATGTCACCGCCCACGCGGCCCCGGCATCGACGGGCTTGCGGCAGGATCGCCGTAAAAAGCAACCCGCTGCGCGGTGCCGCGACCCACGTGCGACCGCGGCGTCCCTTACCCCCTGATTGCTCGTCGGCGACGATGACGAGCCCCGCGGCGGACGGCTCTCCGAGGCGGCGCTGTGCTTCATCGTTGGTGCTGCTTATCGTTCGGTGATGTTCGATTAGCTGGAAATGTCGCAGCCCCGAGGCGGCTATATTTGCAGCAAAGGCGTCGGCGTTCCCCATCCCGTAAGAGCTTTTCCCTATGCCCGTCGAACAAACTTTAATTCTGTGCAAAGGCGACGCAGTTCAGCGTGGTCTCGTCGGCGAGATCGTTTCGCGTTTCGAGCGTCGTGGTTTCGTCTTAACGGCGATGAAACTTCTTAAGGTAAGTGAAGACCTCGCGAAGAAGCATTATGCCGAGCACGAAGGCAAGCCGTTCTTCAAGAGCTTGGTTTCGTATATTACTTCGTCACCGATCGTCGCGATGGTTGTTTCCGGCGAGAGCGCGATCGAAGCATGCCGTCAAACGATCGGCGCGACCGATCCGCGCAAGGCCGCGCCGGGAACGATCCGCGCCGATTTCGCGCAGACGATCGGCCGCAATCTCGTGCACGGCAGCGACTCACCGGATAGCGCGAAACGCGAAATCGCGATTTGGTTTTCGCCGAAGCGAGCTCTGCGCGCGCACGCATCCGTTGCAGAACGAGATCGTCTCAGACTAAATGGAAAGCCAACGCGGCGCCGGGCGTCCACTGATCGAAGGCGTTCGCGCGCGCGAAGTCCTCGACTCGCGCGGGAATCCAACGGTCGCCGTCTCCGTTGCGACGAGCTTCGGTATGGTCGAAGAAGCGATGGTGCCGTCGGGCGCCTCGACCGGCGCGCACGAAGCCGTCGAATTGCGCGACGGCGATATGCGCCGCTACGGCGGCAAGGGCGTCGAGCGCGCTGTCGACGCCGTCAACGAAGTGCTCGCTCCGGCGCTCGAAGGCGCCGATGCGACGGAACAGCGCGACATCGATGCGACTCTTACTCGAGCTCGACGGCACCGAAAACAAGAGCCGCCTCGGCGCAAATGCAATTCTCGGCGTTTCACTCGCCGTCGCGCGCGCGGCTGCGGCGAGCGTCGGCCTTCCATTTTATGCGTATCTCGGCGGCCCGCTCGCAACAACGTTGCCCGTGCCGATGATGAACGTTATCAACGGCGGCAAGCATGCCTCGGGTGCGCTGCAATTTCAGGAGTGCATGATCGTGCCTGTCGGCGTGGAGAGCTTGCGCGAAGCGGTACGCGCCGGCGCCGAGACGTTTCACGCGCTCGGCAAGATGCTGCACGATCGCAAATTGCCGACGCTCGTCGGCGACGAAGGCGGTTATGCGCCGCCGCTCGAGTCGATCGACGAAGCGCTCAAGCTGCTCGTGGAAGCGATCGAACGCGCCGGCTACACGCCCGGGAAAGATATCGCAATCGCGCTCGACCCGGCCGCCTCCGAGTTCTATCGTGACGGAAAATACTGGCCGCATCTTGCCGACGATCATCCTGCTACGTCGGCGGAGATGGTCGGGCTTGTACGAAGGTCTGATCAAGAATTATCCGATCGTCTCGATCGAAGACGGCCTCGCCGAAGATGATTGGGACGGTTGGAATTTGCTCACGACGCGTCTGGGTTCGCGCGTCCAGCTCGTCGGCGACGATCTGTTCGTAACGAACACGAAGCGGCTCGCGCGCGGCATCAAAGAAGGCGACGCAAACGCGATTCTGATCAAGATCAATCAGATCGGGACGCTTTCGGAGACGTGGGATGCGGTCGAGATGGCGCATCGCGCCGGATATCGCTGCGTGATCTCGCATCGTTCGGGCGAGACCGGCGATACCTCGATCGCCGATATCGCCGTCGCGACGGGCGCCGGACAAATCAAGACGGGTTCGCTCTCGCGCAGCGATCGCGTTGAAAAATACAACCGTCTGATGGCGATCGAGGCTCAACTCGACGGCGCGGCGCGCTATCCCGGAAAGGCCGCGTTCCGGGCGCTCGCCAACGTCTAGAATGCACGGTCTACGCTGATACGGGCCTGTAGCTCAGCGGTAGAGCGGCCGGCTCATAACTGGTTGCGCGCTGGTTCGAATCCAGCCAGGCCCAAATTCTTGCGTGTGAGATGAGCTTCGCAAAAGCCCGAAAGGGCCTCTCGCGTTTCGGTGCGCGCTTGCGCTCGGGTAATACCGCGCGCATCGTCGCATTCGGCGGCGCGTCTCACGTACGACGGGTACTATCTCGCTTCGCTCGCGCGGACGCTGACGCGAGCGTATTCAAGCGCGATCATCGAAACTGCGACGCGCGGCTTGCCGGGTTTCGGTTGCGAACGCGCGGTGTTTCGTACGCGCTCCGTCCGCGATCTGAATCCCCGATCTCGTGCTCGTCGAGTTTCGATCGAAGATGCCCGCTATCACGTCCGAAGGCATCTCACAAGCCGCTGAAGGGATCGTGCGTCAGCTTCGTTTGAACGATCCGGATCGCGAAATCGCGTTCGTCTATTTCTTCACGCCGGCGCAAATTGCGAACGGAGCCATCGATCGCGTCATGCCGAAATGGGAGAGCGTCGCCGAGTATTACGGGATTCCGTCGTTTAACGGTGCGGAGCTCGCCGATTCGATGATCGCGCAAGGATCCGTGATCTTGTTCGAACGCTGGCCGGGCCGCCGCAATTGGGACGAACGCCGTCCGATCGCGTTGATGCGTGAGGACGGGAATCATACGACGCTCGGCGGGACGCTGTTCGGCTCGCACATCGCGCAATCGATGATCACCATGTTCAATCCGTCGACGTTGAAAACGGAAAGCGAGCTGCCGCCGGCGCTCAATCGCCGGACAGTGCGAGCGATGCGATCTCGGTCGACGTGTCGACGCTCGGCGGCGACGGATGGGTTGGCGGTCCGCTTGCGGATGTCGCTCGCAGCAAAACCGATCGCGGCATATTTTGACCGGCTGTGCGCGGCCGATCGCGTCGGCGCGAAACTGCGCGTTCCGTTCGTCGGACGATACCTGACGTTGTGGAGCGTGGGAAGCGGGCGGCACGATGTCTGCGTCGATCGACGGAAAATCGGTGACGCTCGACGCCGGGGGCCGACGAACTGCACCACGAGGACGTGCTCTTGAACGAGGCTCAAAATAAGCGGCACGTCCTCGAGCTGGAAGTCCTTAGTCCCCCCGGCAGTGATCGCCGGATTGGACATTCTCGGGAAGCTGGACGTTTAGAATCTGGGAATAGTGGTGACCGTTCATCCGAAACGATGAATAAACTGCTTGCTCTCCTGACTCTCGTTCTCGCCTTCACCGTGCCGTCGATCTCGCCGGCCTTGGCCCAGAACGCATCGACCGTCACCGTTAGCGTGAACGGCCAGCCCATTCAATTCGATCAGCCGCCGGTGGAACGCGCCGGCCGCGTTTACGTACCGTTGCGTGGTGTCTTCGAACACCTCGGCGCGTCGGTCGTCTATGCAAATGGACAGATCAACGCGACGCGCGGCTCAACGACCGTGCAGCTCAAATCGGCAGCACGACCGCGACCGTGAACGGTCAGCAACAAACGCTCGACAGTCCGCCGTTCTTGATCGGTGCACGCACGCTCGTACCGTTGCGCTTCATCGCGCAATCGCTGGGCGCGATCGTGAATTACAACAACTCCAACCAATCGGTCTCGATCACCGAACCGAACGCGGCACCGAATATGGCGGTAACGCCGGTTCCGAACGGACCGCCGCCCCCGCCTCCGCCGATGACATCGTGGACGCTGGTGCGCATCGTCCCGGCGCCGGACACGACGGTTGAAGGTCTGCGTCCGCAGCTCAGCGCGACGTTCCCGGAGCCGGTGCGTGCCGGATAGCGTCGTCGTTCGTCTCGATGGCCGCACGATAACTGCAGACAGCTATATCTCGGCGCGCGGATTCGTCTTCAATCCGTCGTACGACTTGCCGCCGGGTCAACATCGCGTCCAGCTCTCCGGACGACTCGAGAGTGGACGCGATTTCCGCACTTCATGGTCGTTTGCAAACCGCACGGTTCCGCAAGCCAATTATATACGTGACCTCGCGCCGGAAAACGGCTCGCAAGTCGGATTCCGTTTCGTGGTGCGCGGCGTGACGCGTCCGGGTTCGCACGTCCACATCGTCGCAACCTCGAACGCGTCGATCGGCTTCGGCGAGGTACAAGCGTCAAGCTCGATCGCCGACGTCGTCGCGAATGATGACGGCAGCTTCACGCGGCCGCTGGTCGTTCCGCAGCAAGGCCAAATCATCGACGTGCGTATCGACTCCCGTGCGCCCAACGGCTCCGAGGCGGTAGCGACGCTGCGTCTTCGACCCTAGATCAGGTGTTGCGTTCACGCTGGCCGAACGGGTAGAATCCCAGAGGCCAGCGCGGCGCCATCGTCTATCGGTTAGGACATCGCCCTTTCAAGGCGAAAAGACGGGTTCGATTCCCGTTGGCGCTACCATCAAGAGTTAGATTTCATGCGGCTTCGCGCCGCATAGTTATTTCCGCGGTTGCCATTTGGTTGCCGTGCATTGCCAAAACTGACCTAAACGGCGATGCGGCAATGACATTCGAGCGTGGTCGAAGATGACGATACAGCAAGCCTATCAGGCTCTCGGGCTTGACCCGACAAATTCGACGCCGGCTCAAATACGGTCGGCGTATCGGCGCGCTGTCCTCAGTAATCACCCTGATACAGTTCAGGGCACGGACCGTGAACGTGTTGCACATGAGGCGACTGTACAGCTGAACCTCGCGTACGAGGAATTGGAAGCAGCGGGATTTCCGTGCTTCACTCCCGCGGAAGAGCCGTCGCTTCGTGGAACCGAACACACATCGCCCTCAGCCGCGTGGACTCGGCAGTTCGATTCGGGTGACGCGGAATTCGAAGCGTGGCGTCGCGCATGGGTCCGCGATTTTGGAACGGTCTTCATGCACGATGTTCGGCACATGGGACCCGTTCGCGCAACCGTTGCTTGGGGTTTTCACCTGTTTCAGGCCGGTGTCGGCGCTCTCTTTGGCGTCGCCGGAATTGCCTTGCTAATTAACGGTCAAGCAATAGTGGGGTTGATAATGGCGCTTCTGGGATTCGGTGGGGCTGTCGTAATCCTCGCAAAGCTAAACGGACACCGTGACTGAGTCAACGCACGCCGTAAGTGATCGTTAAACGCCCCTCCCGGCAAGTCGTTCGAGACGTTCGCCAAGACGATCGACGGCATCGCGTTGAGCCTCAGGCATGAGGTGCGCGTAGGTCGAAAGCGTGATTGTCGGCGATGCGTGACCGAGGACGCCCGCCGTCGTGCGAATATCAACACCCGCGAGCAAAAGCGTCGTTGCCGCAGTGTGCCGGAGGTCGTGCAAGCGCGTCGTTGAGATCGCGGCCTTACGCGCGAGTCGATCGAAGGCGCAGGTAGCCGCCATCGGCGTGACGCGTTGACCGGACTCGTCCGTAAAGATCGCGTCATCGGCGTTCTGATACGCGCCACCCGCTGCAAGACGTTCTTTGGCTTGTAGGACCCGCTGCGTCTTAAGCGCGTCGAGCGCCATGCGTGAGAGCGGAAGCGTCCGCACCTGGTTCGTCTTTGGAGCTTTCAGCGCAACGCCCGCCTTCGTTTGCGAGAGCGAATGCCGGATCGTTAGCGTCAGGTTCTCCGCGTCGTAGTCGCTCCAAGATAGTCCGCAAAGCTCACCGCGGCGACACCCCGTCGAAAGCGCGAGCAACACAAACGGCTCCCAACGCGATCCGCGCGCGCCGTCGAGTAGGATCGTGATTTCATCGGTCGTGAGTGCTTTTGCATCCGAGCGATGGACGGCCGGCCGCGTCACCGCGTCGCAGGCGTTGCGTCCAATAAGCTCCATGCGTAGAGCGAATCGAATCGCGCCATGCAGCAAGGTGAACGCGTGATAAACGCTCTTGGGCGAGAGCGGCCGGTCATGGAGATTTCCGTCCTTGTCTCTTACCGGCTGCCCCCCACGCGCGAGAAGCTCGTCGCGCCATTCGGCAATCCGCGCAGGCCGCAATTTCGCGAGCGCGATTCCGCCGAGGTGCGGGCGAATCAGACGATCCGCACAAGAGCGGTACTCTTGCAGCGTCTTCGCGCCACGCCCGAGAGCTTCACGGTCGCCTAGGTACCGGTCGAGAAGCTCTGAAACCGTAACGGTTTTAGGCGAGAGATCAATCCCGCGATCGCGAGCTTCAAGCGCTTGCCGTTCCGCACGTTCGGCATCCTTGCGCGTTCGATAAGTCCCAATGCTCTTGCGCCGGCGCAATCCGGTTGCCATTGGATCAAGGTCGATGAGAACGGCGTAACGGCCGCTCTTCCGCTTATAGATGCTCACTTCGTTCCCTCCGCATTGGACAGGATTCGGGAGACGGTCATTGTGCTAGTGCCAACCTCGGCGGCGATCGCGCGCAGCGAGAGGCCGCGCTCGCGCGCTTCAAGGATTGCCTCGCGGATCGCTGCGTGGTTCTCTTGAGCGCGCGTCCTCATCGTCGCCGCGCCGTTGCGCGATCCGCGCGCGCGACCATCGTCGGTGAGATTTTGCGGGTTGCCGAGCTTCTTACCGCGCGCCTTCGCCGCGGCGAGCGCCGCTTTCGTGCGTTCGCTAATCTTCAAAGCTTCGTTCTCGGCGAACGTCGCGCGAACGTGCAGCATCATCGCGTCGTCGTCCGGCGCATCCACGCAAGCGAACGCAACGCCCTGCTTGATGAGCCCTGAGACGAAGTGAACGTCGCGCGCAAGCCGGTCGAGCTTGGCAATCACGACGACGCCGCGCTGGCGGCGCGCCTTCGAGAACGCCTTGGCGAGTTCGGTGCGATCCGTGCGGTCGGCGGCAGTCACAGTATCGGTTTTAGCGGAGACACCAGGGGCGGTCCCCAACTGCCAAAGCCGGCGCGACGCACAGGGCCGCGAGAGTCAGGGAAAGGAGCGTCTTGCGGATCATCACTGGGCACTCGGAACAAAAGCGCGAAAGAGGCCCATAAAAAACGTGCCGATCGCGCCCGGAGCAAAATAGTGAATGAGGCCTAGCAAGAGCATCAGCACGAGCGTGCCAACGACAAGTTGGATGAGGGCGAGGATGAAGAACGCGGGGATGGACGCTATCGACCATTTCACCATGAAGCCAACCACCGACCAAAACGGCACGTGTATGCCAGTAATGTGGACTGCCCGCGGTTGCCGCCCTTCTTGATCGTTCATTAGTTCGATTCTCCTCAAGTCTTCGTCGGGACGCAGTAGCCAAGATGGAACAGTCAGAACTTGCCGGACCTCAATAGTGCAAGACTAATCTTGCAATCATTAGGGGGCGAAGAAGGGGTCATCCAGGTGCGTTCCGGGCGCGAAGTATAAGGCGGTGCATGATTTTTTCTCGACCTTGTAGTCGTTGTCTAAGATGTGCGGCTTCAGCTTCTGACAGGCGTTGTAAAGCTGTATTAGCGGAATCTTCACGCCGTCACCACCGATTGCTTCTCGTCTGACATTCATCAGGCAGCGTGCAGAATAAAAGGCGAGTTTGGAATACATATCGAGACTGTTTTTCTTCGCCCCATTCTTGTCGTACATTGCTATCGTTAGGGAATCCATGTCTTGGCAATCTTGGGTGTCCGACGCAGTCGTTTCTAAGAACTGTTGGAGAAACGAATCCATCTGGCTTTTGGTATAGCCGCCGGATGTTTGGGCCGCAAACACCGGAGCAGCGGTCAGAAGCGTGAGGGCGATGACGGTGATGAGTCGCACGATCATCCCGGTTAGGTTTTTCATTTCGTCCCATTTCTCGCGCTCACTAAGAGCGCCACAGCGCAGTCTGCGACACAAGAGCAGCGAAATACACCCGGCTGACCGGCGCCGGTCAGAGCCGGTGTTCAGAAACTATAGTTTCTCGTCCTCCTGATCGAACCGGCTCCATGATGGGCGAATGTCGCGGGAGACCGGCCAGGAGAAGGCGCTCAAAGCGCTCGCCGATGTCATCGTCCGCGAGCGCACGTTGAAGGCGCTGACGCAGGAAGAGGTCGCGGACGCCGCCGGCCTCTCGGTGCAGTATCTCCGACGCATCGAAGCGGGGCGAGGAAACCCCTCGTTTCTGGCACTTCGCGGAATCGCTTCGGCGCTTGGTGTAACATTAGCCGAGCTCATTCGCCGTGTTCGTTGACCACGAAGTCCTAGGACGATTCGGCGATCGCGTGCGGGCAAAGCGCGATGAGCTTGGCATCTCTCAAGAAGAGCTTGCGGCTAGAGCCGACCTCGACAGAACTTACATTGGCGGCGTCGAGCGGGGCGAACGGAATGTCAGCTTAATCAATATCCACCGGCTCGCGAGAGCGCTTGGTTTAGCGCCCAGGGATTTGCTTTAAAGCCGAGCCGGTCTTCTGAAGGCAATGCAGACCAAAAACCTCGCGCGCGCGTATGAGCGCGTTACCCGTCCGGAAAATACGGGAAAAGCCCGCTAGACGTACTCCCGCGGGGCGGCGCGTTTGGCTGCTACCCTGCCGATGCTGAGGGATGTGGCTCGGGCGGCGCGGTCCATTCCGTGCCATCTTCGAAGCGAACAGCACGTAAAGAACAGGAGCCGGGCACTGCCGGAACACGCCACTTTATCGCCACGTCCGGCGAAAACTTTCCGATATTCGCAATCTCGGTCCCGCCGATCTTCACGACAACGATCTTTGCGATCTTCTTGCTGACGTTGACAAACGAAATATCCATTGAGTTGACGCCCGGCGATGCCTGATTCACGACCGAGTTGTTAGCGACCACGGCGTTCTGGCGCGGCTGCACCGTTGCGGTTGGGGCGCAGAATTGCAAAACTACCGGCGGAATACTCGTCATCCCTGTTGGGTCTGGCACTACTGCGAGAGAGACCCCTTTCAGCATACAGATGCACGCCGCCGTAGCGGCCAAAAACAACGGTACCTTCATGACCGGTGGGGTGTTATGCGGCCCTCGGATTGACACCCGTCTGTGAGGGACCTGAACCACTCTCGCTGTGCTCGAAAACCGCCGCGCGCGCGCGTTGGGGCTGCAGAAAACGTCGCGCGCGCGGTTGCCAAACGGTTGCCGTCGATGGCAACCGTCGACGACCCTACGCGACCCGCGAAGGCTCAAAAGTCCAACAAAGTGAACGTTGACAACTCTCAGCGACCTCCGGAAACCGAACCGAGACCGATTCGATTCCCGTTGGCGCTACCAATTCGCGGAGGTTGCTATGAACCGTCCTCGGGTGCTTGCTCTATTTGTAGCGCTGGCTGTGGCGATGCTGCCACACTTAGCGAGATCCAACGCGCATTTCGAGTATTCGAAGATGGCGCCGCTTTCGCAGTACATGATGAACGAAAAAGCGGAGATTGCCTTTGCGCAAACCGCTGCGCCCCCGGCAATCTCACGAAAAGCGACCGTGCTCGTCCTCACGTCACATGGATATGTCATCGGGAAGAAGGGTAGCAACGGATTCACGTGCATCGTCGAGCGTGGGTGGATGCCGCCGTTCGATCAGAAAGACTTCTTTAGTACAGGTCTGCGCGCCCCGATCTGCTACAACGCCCCAGCGTCACGCACAGTGCTGCAATATACGTTGCGTCGCACGCAACTCGCGCTGGCGGGACTGAGTCGCTTGCAGATGCTGGCCAAAGTCAAGGCAATGGCACTGCCGACGCCGGAGCCAGGTTCGATGTCGTACATGCTCTCGAAGCAGCAGAATCTTGGCGAGGCTGTCGGCCATTGGTACCCGCACCTTATGTTCCACGTTCCGAAGTCGTACGGCGCCGGTGACGGCTCCATCTGGGGCGCAGATCTTCCCGGATCGCCCGTCATGTTTGACAACGGACATCATCTCGTCCCCGAGCCGCAAACGATTCTCATGGTGCCCGTCGCCAATTGGTCTGACGGTTCGCCCGCTCCCGCGATGTAAAGACCTTGCTCACGCCGGCGCGACTTTCACGACGCGCGTGACGAGATCGGGAGCGCCAAGCCGCTCGCACATAGCGCCGAATGCTGCGGTAGGTCCGCGCCACTCCAACTCGTCGACACTCGTAAAGAGCGCCGCATCGGTTCGAAGCGTAGCCAGCTGCTTGAATAAGAGCGCCAATTGTTGGCGCTCACCGAGTACTTCCGGCGGGAATTTCTCGATCGCGCCGTAGCGCGTAAGCAGAGCTGCCGCTCCTTTTGGCCCGATTCCGGCGATGCCGGGATAGCCATCCGCTGCATCTCCAACGAGCGCTAAGTAATCGGGAATCAATTCGGGGTCCACGCCGAACTTTGCGCGCACGCCGTCGGCGTCTCGGATGACTTTGGTCTTGCGGTCGACTTGCACGACGCGATCATCGCGTACGCATTGCGCGAGATCTTTATCTGGTGTCCAGATGCAAACTTTCGCGACCCGATCGTCGCGCGATGCGATAGCAGCCGCAGAGGCCAGCGCATCATCGGCTTCGAGCTCGATCATCGCCCACACGGGGACGCCCATCGCTCGCAGCGCGTCTTCGAGCGGCTCGAATTGCGAGCGCAGGTCGCGATCGATTCCTTCTCCGGTCTTGTATCCGGGCCAAAGCTCGTTGCGAAAGGACTCGATTACGTGATCCGTGGCGACACCGAGGTGTGTAGCTCCTTCGCTAATCATTTGCCGTACAGTATTGAGCACGCCGACGACCGCTCCGTATGGCCGGTCCTGACCATTCGTGAAGCGGCGCAATCCGTAGAAATGGCGGAAGAGTTCGTAGGTCCCGTCGATTAGATGGACGATCAAATCTTCATTACGAAACGGGCGTGTACGGAGGCTCCGTCAAGAACGCACGCAATGCGTGCCAGAAAAGTTGACGGTTCTTTCCCCATACGAGCGAGTGTGCTGTCGCGGGAACGACGACGAATTGGCGGTCGCCGTTGGGCAGCTTTTGATAGAAGCTCATGAGGTCCGTCATCGTCGCGATTCCGTCGTATTCGCCGCGCAACAGCAGAACGGGAACGGTCACTTTTGCCGGATCGACGATGGGCAAATTCGCGACCATGTCGAGATACGTTCCCGTCGGGACCTGATCTCCGTATTTGAGCTCGGCTGCAACGATCGCAGCGGCGAGGCGCGGATCGGATGTTCCAGGCTTGTCGCGCGTGAAGATGCTCTCAATCATCTTCGCGTCGCGCAGGCGCCGGTTGTGCGTCTTGTAGTACGCGATGATCTTTCGCGCGGTTCGCGAGCGTCGGCGAATCTTCGCCCGTGTACGTGTAGGCACTTAGCGCGAGACGGTCGACCCGGTCTGGATTCTGTGCCGCGAAGAGAGCCGCACGCAAGCCCCCCGAGGATTCTCCGAACAAGCTATACTTCGTCACGCCCGTCTCGCGCGCGATCAGGTCGGTGGTCGCCCGCAGATCGGCCGCGCCACTCGCGATATCCGAATTCGAGTCGGTGCGCGACGAGCGTCCGTAATTTTCGAAATCGACTGCCCACACGTCGAAGCCATCGCGCGCGAACACGTTCATCACCGAATACTCGCCGGCGCCGGGGACGTCGAGGTCAAACGACGGCAGCGCCGAGACGGAAGAGCCGTGCGCCAAAAGCAGCACCGGCAACGGCTTTTCACGGTTCGGAGGATTCGGTCGCTTGCGGTAGACCGCGAGCGAAACGCTTCCTTTCGTCGCAGTGTATTGCGGCGCTCCACACCGCCGGCGTCGCCGCCTGGGCCGGCGCATCGGGTACGAAACCGGCTCCGAGTGCGGCGCCGGTCGCAGCGAGCGCTCTGCCGCGCGATATCTTCATGGGGAACATCATCGCCACAGGCCGTTTCAGACCATTCCGGAAGACCCCAAAGTAATGAAAAAGCAAATGACGACGCTATCAAACGTCCTGGAAGTGCATGGAAGCGACTTCACGGAGACCGCCTTGGGTCCGAAGTTCGAGCGCAAACATCCCATATTCTCGTTCACGTTCGCTTGCGGAGCGACGGCACAAGGCCAGGGCGCCGATGCCTTGACAATGGAAGAGAAGTGCGAAATTCACAAGCGGCGCCCGCGTTCGCGTGCGCCTGTAGCGGTTGCAGTTCGGACCCGTGGACGAGGTTGAGGCTCTTTACGCTCGCATCCCGAAGATAGAGTGCCGGCAAAAATGCCAGGAGTACTGCGGCGCGATCGTTCAGCTCGGCGCGTACACGGAAGCAGAACGGCCCGAGATCGAACGCGCGATAAAAAGCGCGGAGATCGTTCGTCCGGCTGAATCCTCGCCACTCGAGTGCAGCGCACTCGACCTCCATGGCCGCTGCACGATCTATGACGCGCGGCCCGCGATCTGCCGATTCTTTGGCGTCGTTGAAGGCATGGAGTGCCCGCACGGATGCGTGCCCGAGCGGCTATTGTCGCAAGACGAGATGAACGAAATCCTGAAAGCGTTGGCGGCGATTGCAGGCCCGGGACGGTTTGCGGCTGCGAAAAAGTCCTTGGCGAGTGTCACCGCGGACGAGCTGATCAAGCACGTGGCGGAGAGCTTGTTTACCGGAAAGTCTGACCCTTAGCTGACGTTTCGATATTTTCCGGGTGAAACGCCAACTTCGCGAGAGAACCAGCGCGTAAAATAGAAACGGTCGCGAATTCCTACCTTCGTACCGATTTCACCAATCGTGAGCTGTCGCTCTTTGAGCAGTTCCTGCGCGCGCGCCAAGCGTAATTGGCTCAAGTACCGGTGCGGTGTGACACCGGTTGTAGACTTGAACTGGCGCAAGCAAGTAAAAGGTGAGACGTTGATGCTGCCGGCGATATCGCCGAGGGCAATATCCTCAAATGCGTGCAGTTCGATGAAGCGCTTCGCGCGCTGAATGCGCAGCGATCGCTGCGGCGACCGATCGCCGTCGAGCGACGCGCGCGAAACGTGCCCGAAGACTTCAAAGATGAAGGAATCGAATTCGTCCGTCGTCTCAATAGACAAGCATCGCGCCAGATCCGGTACGCGCAACCTGTTGATCACCTGGTCGTTGAACATCGGCTCTTCCGGATCGAGTGCACCCGGCAGGAGGCACGCGATGTAGCCCGGATTCGATGCGTTCCTTTCGTGCTTGCAGCCGAAGTGAAGCCCAGGAGTCCCGGCCACGATCGTCTGAGTATCTACCGTCGCGCCGCCGCGCTTGCCGTGAAATTCCCACGAGCCGCTGAGCGTTTGTCCGACCATCGGCGCGCTGAACATCTTGTCGGCGACATGTCGCGACGTGTGCACGGATGGTTCGTAGCGATAGAGCACGCACAGCGAAGACCAACGGATCGGCACGTGCAATCCGCATCCGATGTCGACAACCTTCGGTTCCGATGGAGGGCTCATATTTCGAGGACCTGAAAGAGCCTTATGCGGCTCGCCTAAAAGGCTTTTGGACGAAATTGACATCTTGCTAGCTGAGGACCGTAACCTCGCTGTCGTCGTCGCGCACGAGCACCTGCGTCGTGAATCGCTTCAATCCAGCATAGCTGTTGATGCTTGAGCGGACCGTAAAGCGATGCATCTGCCGGCTGTTTTCCGTGAGTATGCCGCCGTATTCGTAAACGACGGGAAGCGGTTTTTGCGGATCGATGCGCGACCGGATCCGCAGCTCGCTCAGCATGCGTTCGCGGAATTGTAAGGGGAGGAGCGTTTTTGCTTCGGTCTCCGCAAGCGGAATCGACTCCAATTGCGTCAGTGCTTTCGTGTTTGGTCCGGTGATCCACCGAATGACGGCGTCCCAATCATGCGCGTTGATTTTCTCGAACTGGAGTCCGTAGTACGGAGCCTCCCGACCGCGGTGCTGGGTGGTCGTTCCCCAGATCTTGCGCAGACGGATAGCTACGGGGCGTCCGTCAAGGTCGATTCGCGCATCGAAGACTTCAGGCAAAATGGGCGAGACGCTGATCATGCACATCCCGCCGCCGCTGAGATCGACACCCTGTCCGAAGATCCAGCGAGTTCCGTCCAAGGAGTATTCGACGTCGAAGTCCCGCTTAATACGGGGGAAGCGTCTACGATTACGCTCGCACCCCGTATACCAGCCGACTAGCGCAGCGAACATGGGTTACACCCCCTGGTAACCCAATTATAAGCGTTTACTGTTTGTAAAGCCTGTGCGCGTCGGCACCAAGCAGCACCGACTGTTGTCGGGAGGCCAGACGGTCAGAAGTAGATCCAGACTCCCGAACCCCAGCGACGGTGATGGTACCATCCGCCATTCCAGTAATAACCGTAGTAACCACCGGGAGCCCAGCCGTAGTAGCCGTTATAGTAGGCCACGCCTGCCGGACGCCATCCGTAGGGGTGATAGTAGTAGTGCGGTCGCGGCGCCCAATAGTGGTGATGATAGCATCCATAGCACGGGCCGCCGACGCTAACACTTACGCCCCACGGCGCGGCGCTTGCTGCCACTGGTGCAGCGGCGAGCGAGAGGCCGAGTGCGGCGATAGCAACCTTGGCAATCAATGTTTTCATGCATGTATTTTACGCGCGTCGTTGCAGCGCTACACCGCCTGTTACGAAAACCTAAGAGCTCTCTAACGCACGCGCTTTCTCATCTTAAGGGACGATTGCAATCACGCGTGCCGGGAATCCCGAACCGCCGCGCGGCTTTGGAAACGTGACGATTGCGAGCGAGCCATTTTCCGGAACGCGATCGAGATTTGCGAGCATTTCGATCTGATAATGTCCCCGGTGCAAAAGCCACGATTCGAGCGAATAGTCGCCGTGCGAAGCAAGCACACCGGGATCCGTATCGGTCGTCTCATGTCCGGTCGCAACGGCGTGCCGGTTGATGTACAGATATTTCAGAACCGGCATGCTCCAGCCCGGGTAATGCGCAACGCCTTTTGCGTCTTTGTTCTCCATCGCGGTTTCGCTCGGCCAACGCTTTGACCAGTCCGTGCGCATCGCGATGAACGCGCCCTCCGGGATCGTTCCGTGCCGCGATTCCCAGGCGCGCACGTCGTCCATCGAGAGAACGTAGTCGGGATTCTTCGCGACCTTCGCGTGCACGTCGAGTATGACGAGCGGCAAGAACATTTGTTTGGGATCGATCTGGTCGACCGTCTTGTTACCGGGCGCGAAGTGCGCCGGCGGGTCGACGTGCGTCCCCCATTGACCGACGTGACAGAACATCTGGGCGAAGAAACCGTCCTTCTTATACGTGTAGAGCGTACGGACGGTCTCTTTCGGAAAGCCCGGCCAATGTGCGATCTGCGGATCGAACGTGTGTGTCAGGTCGACGAATTTATGTCCTGCGATGACGCGATACGCGTCCATCAAGTCGCCGTTCGCCGCGTTCGCGCGGTGAGACGAGAACGCCATCCCGCCGAGAACGCAGCACAAAGCGAGGCAGGTTCCTAAAAGTATCTTTCGCATACGAGTTACCTTTCTTCGAGTTCGGTGAGCGTCTTCGGCCAATCACCTTTGAGGAGTCGGGAGAGACTCCGGTCCGCGAGCAGCACGCCGCCGGTCTGACACGTGGCGCAATAGTTCGTCTCGTTGTCGGCGTAGCGGATGCGTTGCACCGGGCTGCCGCAGCGCGGACACGGTTGGCCGTGTCTTCCGTGAACCGCCATGTCTTTCCGAAATGCGGTGACGTGTTCGGGGAAATCGCCTTTTGCTTCAGCGCGCAAACGATCGATCCAGAACTGTAGCGTCGCGCGCGTCGCGTTGAATAACCGCTCCCATTCGGCGTCCGTGAGTTTGCGGGTTTGCGCGATCGGCGAAAGTTGGGCTGCGTGCAAGATCTCATCGGAATACGCGTTGCCGATCCCGCTGAGGATGCGCGGGTCGGTCAGCGAGCGCTTGAGCGTGTGATTCTCGGCCGTCATCGCACGCTTGAATTCCGCGAGATCGCTTGCGAAGACGTCGATTCCGCCGGCGTCGAGCGCGTATGGAGCGTCGGGACCGCGCAGCACGTGCAATTGTGCGCGACGTTTGCTGCCGGCTTCCGTGAGAACGAGCGTGCCGTCCGGAAAACCGAAGGCCGCAAGTTGATTTCGACCGGCGAGCTTGGTGCCCGGTGCGCGCCAGTGTAGGCGCCCCGCGATCATCAAGTGCAGCACCAGCCATAGGTCGTCGTCGCAGACCGAAGGCGATGCGCTTGCCGATGCGCACCAGCCTGCCGACCGTCTTCCCGATGACGCTCGCGAGCGGCGGATCGGCGGTGCGCAGCAGCGAGACGCTCGCGACAACGGCGCTCTCGATTGGTTGGCCGATCACGCGCGGCTCGAGTGCCGCGATGTATGCAGCGACGTCCGGAAGCTCGGGCACGGCATGAGGTTTGATCTACCGCACAAAAAGCGCCTCTCGAATGGAATCAGGATTCGGACGCGCGCTCCGCGCGCAATTTTTGCTGCAAGAGGACGGAGCGTTCCTCAATCACGGGTCGTTTGGAGCATGTCCGATCCCCGTCTTGCGCGAGCAAGAACGCATTCGCACCTGGATGGAAACGCAGCCCGACGAGTTCTTCACGAACGAGGTCGTCCCGCGGCACGAGGTGACGGCAGTGCGTTCGGCAGCCGCCGCGATCGCCGCGTTCGTCGGCGTCTCGGGCGAGAGTATGGCTCTCGTGGAGAACGCGACGACCGGAACGCAATCGGTCTTGCAGTCGATCGATTTTCGTCCCGGCGACGAGATCATGATCACGAGCCATCAATACAATGCCGTTCGTCTGGCTGTCGAGCAGCGATGCAAAGAGACCGGCGCAGTCCCGAATGTCGTGGAAATCCCGTTGCGGACGAATCCGGCGGACGTCCGCAAACGCTATCGCGACGCAGCCGGCAAGCGCGTCAAGCTCGCGATCGTCGATCACATCACCTCACCCACGGGCTTGCTTTTTCCATTGGCCGAAATCATCGAGGATTTGCACGCGCTCGACATTCTCGTGCACGTCGACGGCGCGCACGCCGTCGGGCAGATTCCGCTGAACGTCGCGGATCTGAATCCGGATTGGTACACGAGCAACGTGCACAAGTGGCTCTACGGCCCCAAGGGAACCGCCTTTTTCTACGCGTCCTCGCGTGTCGCGCCGATGACACGGCCCGTTCTTACGAGCCACTTCATCGCGATGGGCTTTCCTCGATCTTTCGATTATTGCGGGACACGTGACAACTCGGGGTGGCTTGCGATTCCGGCAGCGATCACGTTCTTCAATCAGCTCGGAGCTGAAAAATTCCGGCGCTACAACCACGCCTTGGTCGAGCGCGGCACCGAACTACTCGTCAGTATCGGCGCAGAACCGATCGCGCCGATCGAGATGTCCGCCGCAATGCGAGCCTTCATTTTGCCGCAACGGCGCGCAACCGAAGAAGGCGACGGTGAAGCCCTCAAAGAGATGCTGTGGGCCGAAGACCGCATACAAGTCAACGCAAATAGCATGATGGGCGCGCTGCTGATTCGCTTCTGCGCGCAGGCCTATGTCGACAACGCCGATTTGGAACGGTTACGCTTGGCATTAGCAGAGCGAGGCTGGCCCGGGAAATAGTTAGTGCGCGGTTTCGATCCAGTTGATGATTTGATGCAGTACGTCGGATTCGATGCCGAGATAGCCGTGTGGTGAGAGCGGCTGACAGACGTCACCGTTGAGCTGCGAGCTCGAGAAATGTAAGATCGCCGCGGAACCAAGTCGTTCCGCGAGCGCGCGTGCGCCGCTCGGCGGCGAGACACGGCACGTGTCGTTGTCGTTGGTGACGACGAGCGCGGGAATCGTTATCGAGTGAACGTCGACGTTCGCCAGCGAATCATTTCCGACGGTGACGGGCGACGTAAGGACGAGCAGATCCGGACCGTTCGCGCCGAGCCGCGCTGCGTTCGAGCCGGCTACGATCGTCCCGCGACTCGTACTCAAGATCACGACCGGCTTCGCAATCGCGCGCAAGCGTCCAATCGCGTCGCTTAGGTCGGCCGGATTATCCATATAGGCAATTGCATAACCGTTCGCGAGCAAAAGCGGGCGCGTTCGAATTACGAAGTTCGAAGAAGTCGTCTCGCCTTTTTTCCCGAGTGTGAGAAGCGTCGTGCCACCCGGAATGAGCAACACCACGCCCTTTGCGGGAGGTACGTCGGGTTGGACGACGACGAGATGCGGTCCGCCCGAGAGCGCGATTACGTCAGCATCGGCTGCGGCAACAGGTACAGCGAATCCGATCAGGATGACGAGAGAAACCGCGGCGCCGAGGAACTTAAACGACCGCGAGAGATTCCTCGAGGCTGGATGTGACCGACATGATCGCCGACAAGTGCGTGATCGTGAGAACGCGATCGACGTGGCTTTGCGGCGTGACGACGATCCGGAACAGATTACCAAGACGTTTGAACGCTCGAATCAACACTGAGATGGCGGTCGTATCGATGAACCGGCATTCGGAGAGATCGACGATCAGCGGAAGAGACGAGTAGATCTCATTGATCGAGGTCTCGAGCTCGGGAGCTGTTGCGATATCGGCATCACCAAAGACGTGCAATATCTCCGCGTTTGGCAGGGTCTCGCGGATAACGGCGAATGGCGATGCGGCTTGTTTGAGACGATATACCACGCCATCATGTTGAGGCATTTGCGACGGGGAAACAAGCGCTTATTTACGGTGTCTTTATGGCCGGTCGGCGAACGAGCGGGTCGCCGCTAGCAGGCGGCCGTGGATGTCCTGAAGTTCGCCGTCCCGCAGCAGCATCATCGGGATAGCGTCGCCGAGCTGCGGGTTCGAACCATGGAACCAAGCGCGCGCTATCTCACGATCCGCGTGCGTCGCTATCATCGAGCCGAGCTGCAGTGCGAAACGCAAGACGTGCGGACGTTGTGGGGCTCGCCCCTCGAGCCATTGCGTGACGGCCCGCGTTTCTTTCACGCCGCCGATTACGGCAACGGTGGTCGCGCCCAGTAATGCGACCAGCTCCCGGACGACTTCTTCGATCGGGATCTCCATCGCGTGCTCGTGAGCGTTGATATCACCCCGAACAGCATCCTTCACAGCCAGGTATATACCACATCAAATCACACATGTAAAGTCGTCTATAGGGGCTAGCTCAAACCGCTTGGCGGAGGGCGGCGCGGGCCAGCAGCCGGGTCGTGTCGAGGACCGGAAGCGGTGAGTTTTCCTTATCGATCACGAGCGAGAGCTCGGTGCACCCGAGGACCACGCTATCGCAGCCGTCGGCGCGCAAGTGGCCGATCACGTCTTGCAATGAGGTGACCGATTCGGGCTTGAAAAGTCCGTGGACTAGCTCGTCCATGATGATGCGATTCACTTCGTCCCGGTCCGCGACGTTCGGGCGAACGTAATGCGCCGGATAGACGGTGCTGTTCACGAGCCAGCGCGTCCCGGTCAAGCCTGGGCGCGCGAAGCCGCGTCGCGCGGCGTCGTCGGTGACGGCATCGGCGATGTGCAGCCACGGCAGCGGCGATTCAGCAAATCAAGAAGTCTGCCCCGGCGCGTTCGAACACTTTCGCCGACGCGAGCATCAGCGCGCCGACGCCGGCCCAATCGTCGTGCTCCAAGCAGCGGACATATTCGGCCAGCGAGGGCGTGTGCATCGTGATCTCCGGATGCGCGTAACCGCCGAGCAAGCGCGCACCTTCGGTGCAGAGCGTACGATAACAGAGGGCCGCCCCTTCGGCAGAGCAGGCGACGATCCCGATGTGTTTCAGCGGCCGAAAAAGTCGCGGAGGACGCTGCCGGCTATTCCGCCGGCGATACCGGTTTGAATCGAGCCTGACGTTCGCCTCACCGCCGATATATGGCGCGAGCGCGTGCGCGAGATTCGGAAGCGTCAGGGATTGCAGCCAAACTTTTCCCGGTCCGGCGAGACGCGCGACGAACAGACCGTCGCCGCCGAAGAAGATATTGCGAATTCCGGGCAAGAGCGTAACGTCAAAACTCACGCTCTCTTCAAACATTCCGACGTGGCCGGGATGAACTTGCAGCGTTTCACCGGGCGCCAGATCGTAGGTCACGATCGCGCCGCCGAGCTCGACCCACGCCGTGCATGCGCCGCCGAGCCGTTGCAAGACGAATCCGTTCCCGCCGAAGATCCCCGCGCCGAGCGAGCGCTGAAAACCCATCGTGAGCTCGAGGCCGTTCGTCGCGCACAAAAATCCGTGACGGTGAATCATGTAGCCGCGTCCGGGCTGCACTTGCATCTCGAGGATGTGTCCCGGAACTTTCGCCGCGAACGCAATCAAGCCGGGCCCGCCTTGCGCGCTGTACTCCGTCATGAACAGGCCGCCGCCGGAGAGCGCGCGCCCAAGCACGCCGAACAATCCTTTTGCGCCTGCCGTCATCGGCGTCGTGTTCAAGACGACGTTTTGCGTCATCCAAGAAAACTCACCGGGCTCCGCGATAATCGTGTCGCCAAGCTCGAGTCCGATCTCGAGGACCGGAAGCGTATCACCCGTGATCTTCGACTTCATGCGGGCGGTGATTCAAGGGGTTGGACGAATATCCGCCCATGAGCTTTACGCTGGGTCTGGTGCAACCGATCGCACATCATCCGCCGGAGGACGAGCGCAACGTCGCGGACGCGGTCGCCGCGATTGCGCGTCTCGCAAAGCAAGGTGCGCACGTGGTGATGTTTCCGGAAACGTATCCCGGTCCGTGGCGTATGCCGGCGCACTTCGATCCGACCGAAGCTCTGGCTGCAGCCGCGAAAGAACACGGCGTGTGCGTTGAATTCGGCACGCTAGAGCCGATCGACGAATCGGCCGGAACCGCCTACAACACGCTCGTTTTCGCCTTTGCGGACGGTACGACGCGCGCATACCGGCGCACACATCCGCCGGGTCCGTGGCTCTACACCGGCGGCAAGGATTGGGAATTTCAGTACGTCGCCGCCGACGACGATTACACGGTCGTGCCGACCGAACACGGTGTGTTCGGACAAGCGATGTGCAGTGAGGTGTACGTTCCGGAAGTCGCGCGTGCCTTGGCGCTGCGCGGCGCCGAAGTCTTATTCATGCCGGCCGGAACCGACAAACGCAAGCTGTGGTCGACATGGCGTACGCTCTTGTGGGCGCGAGCAATCGAGAACATCGCAATCGTCGTAAGTACGCAGAACATGTGGAACCGGTCGGAACGCGGACTCGCGCTCGTCGCCACGCCCGAAGAAATCATCTTCGAATCGACGGAGCCGGGCGAGTTTCTCATCGACATCGATCTCGAACGCGTGCGCGCGATGCGTGCGGATGTCGACGACGTTGCTTCCGGAACCGTCTACGCATCGAAGGCTGGTTTGCTTTCGCAGTGGCAGCGCCCGGAAATGTATCGGAAGTTCCTACCGGCAGAATCCGCGAGCCGCACTCGTTAACGCGCGTTTCCGCACGAGCGGCCGTCGCGCCGGCCAACGTTTCGACGCCGAACATCATGTCACGACCGAAGCGCTGATTTTCCTGAACACGCTCGATCCCGAAGCGATCGGGCCTAGTCTCGAATTTGCGACGCATTACGAACCGACGCCGATCCGCGAAGCCGAAGTCCTGCTCGATGCAATACCTGAGCCGCTTGCGTCGACGACGTTCATCGACGTCGGATCGGGAATGGGACGCGTCGTCTTGCTCGCTGCGCGCCGGCCATTCAAGATGGTCGCCGGGATCGAGATCTCCGGGGCGCTGCACGAGGTCGCGCGCGAGAACGTCGCGCGCTTCGATAAAGACGCACTGCAGTGCCACGACATTCGCCTGATCCGCGGCGATGCGGCGGAATACAAATTTCCGCGCGGCAAACTGGCTCTTTTTCTCTACAATCCGTTTCGAGCCAACATTCTAACGAGCATGCTCGAACGTTTGCTCGCGCAACCCCGCGAGATCACGCTGCTCTACCACACACCCGTCGAACGCGAGGCGATCGACGCGACAGGCGCGTTCGAACTCGAGCGCGAGCTGAGCTACGCGGCGATCTTCAGAACTCGAGCTCGCGCCGGAGCGGGACCGCTCGGGCAGATGTCGTAGTCTTCCATCGCGGGTTCTGCTTATTGAGAGTAGGTAGCTTGTGCTTTCAAACTTGATGGGGCTGTTCGGGGGCAAGGACCCGAATCGTCGCGAGCACGAGCGCATCAAGAAAGCCTACAAAGCCGCTTATAGTCTCGACGGCGAGACCTGGCGCCCCGCGATCGGCGTCGACCTCAGCGATGAGGGAATGTGTATTCTCACGCAAGAGGAGACCGGCGACCGGCAATACAGCGTGCGCGCCACCCTCGACACGCGCGTCGTCAACATGCGCTGCATTCCGGTCTGGCACAGCAAGGTCAACCACAATGGTAAGCCGGTCGACTGCTACGGCTTGAAATTCGTCGGGATCGGCGCCGACGATTGGGACACCGTGGTGCGTTTCATCTCCGGCGAAGCCGTCGTTGAGAAGAACAAAGCGCAAGAAGAGCTCGAAACCGCCAAGCCCAAGACGGACGACGTCGCGCGGATGCTACCGCAAGCGTTTCAACAGAAACTGTTTGCCGAGCTCATCAAACGCCACCGTCTTGCGCCGCTCGAAGAGAAGCCGCATCCTCTGGTTCAGTTCGAGTACGGCGGCGTCGCACCGTGGCGCGGTAAGAACATGCACCGCCTTACGATCCATTCGAAATTGACGGAAGGCAAGAAAGAAGAGCGCTTCTCGACGCGCTTCATGTTCGACGACAACGGCAAAGAAATAATCGTTCTGAACTAGTTCGTTAGCGTGCGCGAAATCAATCGGTTGACCCAGACACGCAACGGCCGCTTCCTCTACAATCCGAACGACGTCTATATCGGGAAAGCGCTGGAGGCGTACGGTGAGGCGCACGAGCTCGAGCTCGAGCTGCTCCGGCAGCTGTGCGCGCCCGGTAATACGATCTTCGACCTCGGCGCGAATATCGGCGATCACACGATCCCGCTCGCGAAACACGTCGGCGCGAAGGGATTCGTCTACGCGTTCGAACCGCAGCGGCTGATCTTCCAAATGCTGTGCGCGAACGTCGCGCTCAACGACTTGCCGAATGTGGACTGCATTCATGCCGCGGTTGGCGCAACCCACGGTGCGGTGCTGATTCCCGAGATCGACTATTCGGTCGAAGCAAACTACGGCGGGATCGAAGTCTCGGAATTCAAGGAGGGGCGGCCGGTCGAGCGGATCGTTCTCGATGACTACCTCGACACGCATGGCGCCGATCTCGTAAAAATCGACGTCGAGGGAATGGAAGCGGACGTGCTCGAGGGTGGCCGCAAATTCATCGCGCGATTTCGTCCCGTGATGTACGTCGAGAACGATCGCATCGATCGTTCACAAGAGCTCATCGAGCTACTGTACGAGCTTGGCTATCGCGCGTTTTGGCATGTGACGCCGCTCTACAACGACGCGAATTTCAAGCAGAACGCGGAGAATCTGTATCCGAACATCGTCACGACGAATATGCTGTGCGTGCCGAAAGAAACGCCCTTTGCAACGCAAGGGCCGAGCTTCAGCGAAGTGCTCGATCCATCCGAGCACCCGTTCAAAGACGGTTAGCGGATCTTATTGACGACGCGTGAGGCGAACCACTGATGAAGCGCCTCGACCATGACGGGATCGCGTGTCATGTAGCGGATCCGAGAGCCGTTTGGAAGATCCTCACAGCGCACGTGCAGCCTGCCCCACTGGGACCGCATCTCGCGTAGTCCGGGGACGAGATCGCCGTGCGGATTAGTGGGATCGACGAAGCTTCCGTGTTCGAACGCGAGCGTCCGGCGGCGCGCCTCATCGCGAACCTTTCTCACCGCAGCGAAATCTGGGACCAGAACGACGTCGTACTCGACGCCGCCGCTGGGTAGCGGAACGAATGTCTCGCGGACGCTTCCGCTCGTAAAACTGGCGTGCTCGGTTGCTGCCGCACTAAAGAGCGGCAAGAAGAGCAACGGAGCCAGCGCCGCGACTGCGGCAAACGTCGGTTTTCTCACGCGTCGTTTCTAATCGTATCTACACTAGTTAAAAACGCGTTTCCTGGGTATCTCCCAGGTCGAAAGGAGGCCGGCGAACATCTGCCGGAACTCGCGCGACTGAATGTTCAGAGGATTAGCTGAGCTCGCCAAGGTTCGTGTACTTGGCCTGACGTTTATCGCGGCGCTGCTCACCGGCCTGGTGCTGACGACGGCGATTTTGCGCGTTGACGAGCGCGAACGCAACGAGCTCGTTGCGCGATTCGTGCACCAGGCTGCGAGCGTAACGGTTCCTGCTCCGCAGTCGCTGTTCGACAAAGACCATCTCTTAGTGCTGCTGCTCGGCCTCGACTACGACTATACGGATCGCGACATGCCGTCGTCGGCGCACTCACGCAGCGACACGATCATGGTCGCCGCCCTCGACTTGAAATCGTCGCAAATTCATCTGGTCTCGGTGCCGCGCGACATGGATGCGCACTTCGACGGCCACGACAACAAGATAAACGCCGCGTACTCGAATGGCGGGATCAAGGAAGCCGACACAGTCATCGGTTCGTGGCTCGGATTGCCGCAGGTCGCGCCCGGCCGTTATTTCGACCGTTATATGGTTTTGCGCATCGCCGCTACCAAGGATTTGGTCAACGCCATCGGCGGCGTCGACGTCGTCCCCGACGAGACGATGAACTACGACGACAGCTGGGGCCACCTGCACATTCATTTCACGGGCGGCAAAGTCTATCACATGAGCGGCGACCAAGCCATCTCGTACATGCGCTTCCGGCACGACGCGTGCAGCGATCCGTGCCGCATCAAACGTCAACAACAAGTCATTCGGATCGTGCTGGCCAAGCTCGAGAAGGACAAGCTCAACGACCTCTACCATTTGCGGGATCTCGTCGACGTGACCCGACGCGATATCGTAACGAACTTCAAGACGCAGGAGCTGCTGAGCTTGGCCAACGCCTACGCAAGCTTCAATCTCGCCGACCTGAAGACGACGCAGATTCCCTTTACCGGCGATTATGCGACGGGCTACGCCGGCGACATGCTGATCCCGGATGAGTCCGGGAAGGCGCGAATCGTCGCTAGCCTTTTTGAGCCGCAATTCGATCCGAGCAAGGTGCGTCTCCGCGTCGAGAACGGCAGCGGCGTCCCGGGTCTGGCCAAGAGCCTTGCGGCCGCGCTCCACAAAGAAGGCTTCGTAATCGCGGCAGTCACGAAGGCCGACGCCTCCTACCCGACGACCGTCATCCGGCTCGCGCCGACGGCACCCCCTGGGATAGACGGCGTCCTGCAGCGTGACATGAACCTCTCGGGCGCCCTGGTCCTCGCCGATGTCGCAGGGGCCCAGCACGACGTCACGATCATCCTGGGCAAGGACTACGCAACCGCCACTCCCAGACAGTGACCGCCCGCACGGCCCCTGACGGGGGAGGCCTCCGGAGCCGGGCGAACGTCGAGAGTCATTATGGATATCAGCTCGATCAGCTCCGTTGCCGCCAGTGGAACCTCGTCGGTTGCGCTTCCGGTCCTCAAGGGCGTTGAAAATCTGCAAGCCGTACAGGCCGATATCCTCATGAAGTCGCTCGGCGTCGGCAACAACGTAAACGCCTTCGCCTAACCAGTAACGAGCGCCGCGAACCCATCAACCGTCATGTCGCGCGTAATGCGCAGACGTGGCATTTTGTATGGATCGCGTACGTTCTTCGCGCGGCCGACGATTTCGGTCCACGCAGAACGGATCCCGATTTCGCGCATCACGTCGAGCGTCGTTGTGTTATATGCGCCGCTCGCATACGCATAGCTGACGGGACGAAAACCCAGGAAGCGCTCGATGCGCGCCACACAATCGCCGGCTTCGTGGAGCTGACCCTCGCGGTCGAGCGTCGAGAGATCGAGATGGTGCATTCCGTGCGCACCGATTTCGCTGCCGGCCGCGCGCAGGGCGCGCATCTCGCGCCAACTCAAATGATTGCGGTGCTCGATTGTTCCGGCATTGACGAAGAAGGTCGCACGCGCACCGTAACGCGCCAAGAGGGGCGCGATAACGGTTGAGCTGTCCTCGTAGCCGTCGTCGAACGTGAGCACGACCGTGCGCTGCGGATACTCGCCACGTGAAAGTGCCGCGGTGAGTTCGCCTGCAGTGAGCGTCGCGATCTTGTTGAGCGCGAGATAACGCAGCTGCCCTTCGAACGACGCCGTCGGAAGCGTGAGGCCCAGCGCAAGTTGACTGCTGGGAATCGTATTGTTGACGTGGTGATACATAAAGACCGGAACGCCGCGATAAGGAGCGGCAATCAAGGTCGAGGCGATTGCCGCGATTGCCTCGAGCCGTTTCATCGCGTTCCCGCAAGGATGACGCTGGGGTTTCGAAACCCGAGGGTTCCGGACGCGTGCACCGGCGGCGTTCCGAGCGAATTGACGGCGTACAGCGAGACGAGATGGATCGGCGCATTCAAGAGACCTGGGATAACGAGGGTGCGCTTCTGCCATCCGCGCCAATCGACGCGCTTTGCAAGTGTGAGCGCCGTTCGCTCGCCGAGGCTATTCACGAATGCAGCGCGCAATCCGACGCCGCTTGCGTCACCGTTGATCTCGATATTGAAGCTGAGCGGATCTCCGGGAAGCGCGTACGATCCGTTCGCGTACGCAACGCGCGTGCTGCCGGTGAAATCGTAATTGAGCGAAACGCCTTGCGGTGAGAAGCCCGGCACCGGAACCTCATGGCGTCCGACGCTAACGAGTCGTTTTCGCAGAGGCGCCGCCGACGGTTGCGACGACCGTTGCATCGTGCGCACCGGCGTGAAACAAACCTGGCTCGATGAATGTTCCGCCGTCCGCAGTCCAGTGCACGGCGCCATTCGTTGCAATCGGACGTCCGGAGGAATCGTACGCATCTGCGGTCAGCTCGATACTTCCGTTCGGATCCGGATTCGGGCGTGCCGGCCCAATTGCTAGACGCGCGACGTGGTCGACGACATCGATCGGAAGATATGTCACCAGCGCGCCGTTACGCACCGGAAGCGTTTGCGAGCGTTGCGCATCGATCGTCAGACTCGGTGCCGGCGCAAGCAAATGTCCGGCTGCATCCGTGATTGAAGCCGTCACACGCACGCGCGCTCCGCGCACTGCGAGAATGCGCGACGGATGCAGTGCGAGGCGCGCCGGCGGCCCTTGCGGCGCATCGCTATAGACGAAAAGACCGTCCGCGACGGGGCGTTCGCTGCCGTCCGACGGCGCGTTGAGAAGACTGGTCGTCGTCTCACCCAGACGGCGCGCAACGAGCGTTGCCGAACCGCCCGAATCAAACGCCATCCCATCGCTTGCGCCGAGTCCGGCCATCAGCGCGCCGAATTCCGGACGCGTCAAACCGATCGACAGCGTAGGATCGCGCCCGTCTACCGCGATCAAGTAGAGCGTACCGTCAGCGCTCAGTGCTGCACCCGAGACAGGAAAACGGCGATCGCGTTCCTCAGGCGCGGGGGCGTTGGGATCGGTATATGGTTTTCCATCGACGAGTAATGCCGGTCCGCCACCGATTGCAGTTGCGATGCTTGCAAGCGGAGGATCGGTGTCGCCGACCAGCGTGACGGTGTCGCCGGGCTGCGGTGGCGGCGTCAGCTTGAGAGCGGCCGGGCCAAGTGCGAGCGTCGGTGTGCCCAGCGGGCCGGTCGTCGCGGGATAGACGCCAATCACGCGATAGTCGCCTGCGAGCTGCATTGGCCTCGCCGAGCGCGCCGAGCGAAACGAGCACGATGTCTTGCGTCGTCGCGGAGAGCGGACCAAATGCAGCCGTAAGCAATGACGCTCCGCCTTGCGGCGGCCACTCATTCACCGCCGTCAGCGGTATCGTCGTTCCGTTGAACGTTGCCGTGCCTTTGAAGCTGAACGGTTCGAAGTGTACGCTTCCGTCACGGCGGACGTCGAGTGCGACTCGGCGGCTCGGCGTTCGAATCAGCGTGCCATCGGATATGACGATTCCGAGCGGTTGATTTGTCTGACCGATATCGAAGTAATCGGCGTTGATCCCCGCGATTGCGTGCGTGCGCAGCGCCATCGACGAAACCGTTTCACCTGCCGAAATCAAATGATCGTTCGCGATGACGTCGGCAAGCCGGACGGTCGGGTCGTGCGTGTCGATGGCGATGACCGAGATGATGAGCGGACCGTTCACTGTGGCTAAGCGATAGTCGCCGCGCGTCACGCCCGGCGCCACGAATTCGCCGACGAGCGATTGCGCAACGATACGTGGGAACGGCGCGGGCGGCGCGAGCACCGTCGGGAGCGTCGCGGCTGCAGCCGGGGCGACCATTGTCGCAAACAGGAACGTCGTCAAGAGACGCATAGACTGGGTAATGCGTGAAAACACAGTAAGAAAAAAATTGAAGGCTGGTGGCGTAAGCGTCGGTTCGTGGCTCGCCTTCGAGAGCCCGCTGTCTGCCGAGATCATGGCCGCCGCCGGATTCGAATGGTTGATGGTCGACACCGAGCACGGTCCGATCGCAGGAAGCGCCGTCATCAATCTGATCAACGCGGTCCGCGCGGCCGGTTGCACTCCATTCGTACGCGTTACATGGAACGAGTCGTCGCTCATTCAAAAAGTGCTCGATATGGGCGCGTACGGAACGCTCGTTCCCGTCGTCAACACGAAGGATCAAGCCAAAGCCGCCGTCGCCGATGCGAAGTATCCCCCGCTTGGGAATCGGAGCTGCGGTGGGATTCGCGCGCCGATCGCGTTCGGAAGCGAAATGCCTGAATATCGTCCGCGTGCGAACGAAGAGACAATGCTGATGGTGCAAATCGAAACGCCGGAAGCAGTGAAGAATGCAGATTCGATCGCGGCGACCGAAGGCGTCGACCTGCTCTTCGTCGGGCCGAACGATTTGGCGTTGACGATGGGCGAGCCGGCGTTGGTCTGGTCGAAGATGAGCCAGCAGTATAAGGAAGCAATCGCCCTCATACCTCAAATTGCCAAGAAGCACGGCAAGTACGCGGGCATCCAGATACACGACGCAGCATTTGCAAATGATTGCGTCGCGATGGGCTACACGCTGGTTGGCTATTCGGGTGACAGCGGAATGTTGTTGCGAGCTGCGAAGGGCGCGCGCGCTGAGGTCAAGGCATAACGCGGGTCGTTCTCGAGCTGCACGGCCGCGTGCAGGGCGTCGGGTTTCGCTATACAGTCATACGTCTCGCCGCGCGCTTTCCAGTCGCGGGGACGGTGCGTAATTTACGTTCGGGCGCGGTCGAGATCGACGCTGAAGGCGACGACGACGTGGTCAACGATTTCATCGATGCGATCCTGAGAAATCCACCCAGCGGCGCGAGTGTCGATCACGTCGAGCGCAGCGAGGAACAGGCGCGAGGCATTAGCGGATTTAGCGTTTCGCAGTAGCAAATAACCGGCGCAGAGAATCGCATAACGCGCCGCGGGCGATTAGCTCAGTTGGGAGAGCAGCTCCTTTACACGGAGAAGGTCGGCGGTTCAAGTCCGTCATCGCCCATGGAGACTGATCGAGCCGTCCTCCGGCTCGAGTGCGATCAAAGGCGCGATCGGCAAAACAACGCTAACCTTGCCGCCATTCGCAGTTTTGGTGCGCGACAAGTTGCCGCAGAGGTGCCAGATGATGTTGAGCCCGCGGCCGCTCTCCGCATATAATGGCGGCTCAACGGGACGAGCGATGGTGAAGTGAGTCGCGCTATCGCAAACCTCGATCGTTACCGCACCGCGCGGTCTGTTCCGAATCATGATCTCAATCGGTCCGGGCGCGTGCCGGACGACGTTTGCGACGAGCTCACCGTATACGATTTCCGCGGCCTGAAAATCCGATTCCGGCGTGCATCGCGAGCGCAAGAACGTCACGAACGCCCTTCGTTCGGGCAAGGCCTCGGCGGCGTCAGCCGACCGGAAGTGCCACTCCATAACGACCCCTAAATACGGTGTCCCCAGTGGGGGTGTTGAGGCCGTTCCTCCGCATCATACCCAATATGTACGGTTTCGTACAGTATTTAGCCAGGAAAAGTGCCAGGTGCGCCGCGACCGCTTCCGAAGGCTCGTTGTACTCGCCGTACGTTTTAGCAAGCTGCGTAGGTCGCCTCGGGTAGAACCCGGCAGACCTTTCACCGAGTAAGCTCGACTCGCTAATCGCTACCGATTAGCAGAATGACGCTGAACGGTCACGCCAGCTTCCGGGAAATCGCAGCCCACGGGCAATCTCTTTTTGGATCGCCTACCGGCGCAGGTCTTGAAGACGCTTCAGTCTTCGTTGCATCGCACCGACCTTGCATCGGGCCAAACGCTGCATGCTCCGCAGAAAACGATTCGCGATGTTTACTTCCCCATCAACAGCATCGTCTCGGTCGTTTCGGAAATGTCCGACGGCAAAGTCTCCGAGGTCGGAATCATCGGCCGAGAAGGCACGACGGGTCTGCCAGTTGCGCTCGGCCAGTCGAGCGCGAATCATCGTTATATCGTGCAGGTGCCCGATTCCGCGCTTTCACTGACAATCCGAGCGTTCCGGGCTGCGGTAGAAAAAGAGCCTGATCTCAGCGCGTATCTCTTACGATATGCGCAAGCAACGATCGTCGCCGTTTCGCAATCCGGTGCGTGCAATCGACTACATCCGGTCGAGGAACGCTGCGCAAGATGGCTGCTGATGGCGCACGATCGAGTCGAGGGTGACGTCATCTTGTTAACGCAGCAATTCTTGAGTCAAATGCTCGGCGTTCGGCGTGCGGGAGTTACCGTTGCTGCCTCGGCCTTACAAAATGGCGGTTCGATCGCGTATTCGCGGGGACGCATCGTTGTGAGCGATCGCGAGCGCTTGGAATCAGCAGCGTGCGAGTGCTATGCCGTCGTCGAACGAGAATGGAAGAAGATCATGGGATATTCCGGCAGCAAAACGAGACGCAAAGCCCGGGCCTGAAACGGGGAACGTTTACAGGGACGCGACGGTGGGCAAGTAATCGAAGGGCAAGAGATAGGGCGCTTGTCTGCTCGCTTAGTGGGGGAACATGAAACTACGCATTACAGCCGTCGCACTGATCGCTGCACTTGCCATGCCTATAGCCGCGCTGGCGCAATATTACAAGCCGGCCGGCACGCAGATGTCGGGGACGATTCAACAAGAGCTGCGCTCGAAGACCGCACAAGACGGTGACGGCTTCACGATGGTGACGCCGGGCGGCTCGACGATTTACGGTCATCTTTCGGAAGTCGACCGCGCGAACATCGGACGCAAAGCGCATCTAAAATTGAACTTCGATACGATTCGCTTTCCGGATGGATCGACGTCGCGCATTCATGCGTCGCTCGTTGCGGTCCAGCAGCATAAGCAGACGAACTACACACGAGCCGCGGGAACTGCTCTTGGCGGGATGATCGTGGGCAACATTCTCGGCAAGGCGATCGGCGTCGGCATCGGCGGCGCGGTCGGACTTGCCGGCGGCGCTCTGCTTGCCGCTAACACTGCAAACGACATCGACATTCCGGCAGGCGCATCGGCCACGATACAGCTGACGCGACCGTTGAGCAGCGGGCATCCACAAGCTCGCTAGCTAGGACGACTTACTTGAAGCGGCGCACGTAGTTGAGCGAAAAGCCTTGTTGACCCGCGAGTGGTTGCTGGGCCTGTAGCGAGATATTCGAACCGGGTTGTGCGGCGAGGTAGGCGGGATAATATCCGAAGCCTTCTTCGCCGTACGTGCTGAAGATCGAAAAGCGTACCGAGCTGTCAACGTTGATGCGCTCGTCGGCGCCGAACGTGCTGCGCGACGGGTAGCCGTACGTCGACGCAAAGAACACCGACATGTTGTTGCCGATGCCTTTTTTGACTTGCGCGGAGAAACCGCCCTGTCCGGCGAGATCGTAGTTTAATTGCACGTTTTGCAATCCGAGCGCGGTACCCAAGCTGCCTTGCAACGGCTCGAGCAGATTGCGCGCAAAGAGTCCGTTGACGTAGCTTTGGCCTGCGCCTTGTAAGAACGACGGCGGCTGCGGACCGTTTGCAGTTTGCATGCCGTTGATGCCGGCCAGACTCGGGCCACCAATCATTAGGGCGATAATCTGCGCTTGATCGTACGGCGGATTCGACGTCAGCACCAGGTTCATGTGCGTCGCAGGTCCGCTGACATGCAAACGCACATCGGCTGTGGGCTGCGAGAGCAGCGTCGTCGCAGTCGCATCGACGTACGGGACGACGCTCTCGCCGTTGAACGTTACGACGCCGTGCTCGAGATTGAAATCGCGATACATGTTGATCGTGCCGCCGGTCGAGTTGATCGTGCCGGTGACTTTCGGTTCGGCGAGTGTTCCCGCCAGCGCAACCGCGCCGGAGGCTCCGACATCGACGCCCACTCCTTGCACGCGCACGTCTTGTGCGAGCGCAAGCTTCATGTCGAGTCCGAGCGCAGGCGGCGTGGCGCCGCTCGGCTTCGCGAGCGCTTGCGCGATGACTGCAGCCGCCGGAATCCGCGTGTGGGAGACGGCGAATGCGCCGGTGAGCTGCGGGATGCCGTTCGGCGACTTGACCGCCGTCATCGCGCCGTCGAGCTGACCGCTGAAATATTTCGGCAGATTGAATGCAGCCCGTGTCGCCGAGAGCGCGACGTTGAAGCTCGCGTCGTGCGCGGGATTTTGCAGATCCGGGACGTCGAAAGTGTCCATGCGCTTCGAGCGCACCGTTCTTTCCGACCGTGAAACGCGTATCGCTCAATGTCGCGCGCGTTCCCGAGAATGCGAGCTTCGCGGTGCCGTGCGTGAGCGGTGTTGCCTCGATTGGCGATGAGTACGATACGTTGGTGAGCCCAAGCGCTCCGCCGAAGAGCGGCGCGACGTTCGTTCCGCTCAAGCGTTACGTTCCCCGCAAGCGTGCCGCCGAGCTTCGTTCCTTTCGGCAACAATGGTGCGAACTGCGCGAGATCGATCCCGTTTGCCGTGACGTGTCCGCTGACCGGCGGGTCGATATTCGTGCTCAAGGGGAGCTGTGCGGCAAACTCGGCGCTGCCTTTTTGGAATGTGACCGAACCGTTGCGAACGTCGAGCGTCTTCCCGTAAGCGACGACTTCGGTGTGCGCACGGGGGAGCATGAAATGTGTTGTACGTGAAGCTCGTCAGGTCGGCGACATCGTCGAGGCGAGGTTCTAAAAACGATCCGGTCGCGTGCAACGTCGTGTCGGCGGCGCCGTGGTAGGCAACTTTCTTGTGCGTGATCGTCGTCGCCAGTGCGCCGATGTCCGGACTCGTTGCGTGCAACATCATGTCGACCGGCGAATCCGCGTCAAAACCGAACGTACCGTTTGCGCTGGCAACGAGGTTCGGAATTTCGAGCTCGGAGCTGACGATACGTCCGCGCCCGTTTCCAGCCGTTGCCGCAGACGGTGAAGCGCTGCACCGGGATCTGATTGACGATGCCGTCGTGCAGCGTCGCATTCGCACTCATCGCAACGGTGCGAATCGGTCCTTTCGCGGTCGCATCGGCATCGATGTGACCGAGAATCGGCAGGTTGATACCGGCTGCCGGCAGCCAGGTCTCGAGGTCGACGTTACGAATCCGCGCGCTCGCGTTCACGTACGGATCGTTCCCGTTCACGCGTGCGGTTGCGTTCACGTCCACGCTACCGCCGGTTCCGATCACGGTGCCGGTCGCAGCGATTTCGCTGCCCGTCGTGTTCCAGTGCGCGTTGGTGTTGCCGAGCGCAAATCGGCGGAATCGCACGCCGGTCATTGTTACGTGTCCGCTTGAGACAGCGCCGGCACCCGACTGATCGAGGGTCGCGTTAATCGCGCCGTGTCCGGCCAGCGTCTCTGCGGTGTCGAAATAATTGTTGAAGTCGGCGAGATTGACCGTGTTGCTCGAGACGTTGATGGCTCGATGTGCGGTACCGACGTTGGCCGCAAAATTCAGCTGCGTCGAGCCGACCACGATCTTGCCGCCGTTTGTGACGATATTCTGCGCTGTGCCGCTGAAGCGCGTCCCGCCCGAGAATGCCAGCCCATTAATGGAAGCTGCGGGAATCGACACGTTGCCTGCGATCGACGGATTCCGGCCCGAACCACGTACGCGTGCATAGGCGTTAATGGAGCCTTCGGGATAGGGCAAGTGCAAGCCGGCCGCTTTCGTTAGGAGCGCGACGTCGGCTTCGCGCATCTCCGCGTTGACGTCATAGGTCGCATGTCCCGAGCGCAAACCGCTTACGGTTCCGTTTGCGAGTCCAAGGCCGCCGCCGAGCGAAAAAGCGGATCGTACGATGTGCAAGCGATCGCCGCTGTAGGCAAGGTCGGCGTGACCCGAAACTTTCGTGTGCGCAACGCGCGCGTCGGCGAGTGCGGAGAGCAGCATGTTTCCGCGCAGGTAATCGCCCAGTGCCAACACGCGATCCACATCGACGCCGTTATAGTGCGCGGAGCTGACGGCCGCATCGCCGCCCAGAAATTCGAGCCCTTTGCCATGCTGCAATGCGACGGCGTGCGTGCCGAGCGTTCCGTTGAGCGACGGGAATGGTTTAGATGGAAGGCCGGGCAGCGTAGGATTCTCACCAGGCTCGATCACGAAATGATGCGCCGAAACGAAGATGGCATTCTCGTCTGACGGACGGTCGAGTGCAACACGCGCGTAAAGCGATTCACCCGATGGTCCGTCGATCGTGACCGGACCTGCGGTACCGGCGCCGTTCGGATCGATGCTTGCGATTGCGGTGAGGCGTTGCGTGCGGTTCGTACCATCGACGATGCTGTCGAACCGCAACGCGCGATCGACGCCGCGGAGAACGGCAACGCCGTGCAGCGGCATGTGCGGCACGATGTGCGCGACGTACGGAAGATGATCGGACATGCCCGCAACGCGCGCGACCAGCTCGCTGCCGATCTGCCTATTAAATGTCAGGATTCCGCGAGCTCCGACGTCGAGCGGACCGTAGCGCAAGTCCGCATCGATGATGTCGACCTCGGAATCTTGCATCGCGAGCAAGCCATGCGCGTTCGTGACGTTGAGGTTTGCGTAACGAATCGACGGCGATGAAAACGTTGCGAGCACGACCGGATTTTCGGCTTGGCCTTCAGCCAACATCGTAACGGCGAGTTTTCCGCTGACAGGACGGTTTGCGACTTGCGCTGCGACGGTGCGCAAGCGTTCGAGCGGCGCCACGATCGAGACACCGAACCGCAGCTTCGGATCCGAGAAATCGTACACGCCGCCGGCTGCTGCGACCGGAATGCCGGCGAGCGTCGCATTCAAGCGCGGCATCGTCATCGCATCGTCGCCGATCAGGAGATCGCCATGCGCGTTGCGGAGCGGTTCGCGCAAGCTTGCGGCCGAGATGTTGGCGTCTTCGAGCGTTGCGTGACCGGCGACGTGCGCGTGGAACGAGCCGTCACGGTCCTGCAGACTGAACATCCGGAAGTCGATGTCGCGCAGCACGCCGCTCAGGATGCTGACCTGATGCGTTGGGATTGCGAAATCGAGCAGCTCCGCGACAGGGAGATCGGCGGCGGTCCAGTGCTGCGACTCGAAACCTTGCGGGTCATCGAAGATCGCGTAGCCGGAAACGGGATACTGGCGTCCGTTCACGGCGATCGCTAGGCGCGCATTATAAGAAGAGCGTCGATTCGGCGCGAGGTCGGCGTCGGCGTTTATCCCGAGCAGCTCGACGCGGCGGGATTTTGGCGCGATGCGGTAGTCGTCGATCATTGCAATCGTGCCGTCTTGCAGCTTGAAGCGCATCCACAGCGGCGCTTGTTGCTTCTGTGGACCACGCGGCAATGAGATGGGCTTGACGTTGTAGCTGCCGTCTGCGTGATGAATGAGCGTGACGTACGGACGCTGGATCGTCGCGTTCTCGAGGCCGAAGCGGCGCTTGCCCCGCGCGAAATCCGTAAGCGAATACCGGATGTAGACGCGATCTGCGGCAAGGACGGGCTCGCCTGCGAGATTCTGCACGCGAACGTTTACGATCTGCGCGTCGCGCAGACCGAGATTGAAACGTTCGAACGTGACGCGATAACCGTACGAACGGACAAATGCTTCGACGATGCCCTTAGCAACGGCGTCGTGCGCAAAACAAACAACCGCGACAACGACGACGAGCGCCGCGACGATCCCAGCCAGGATGACCTGAAGACGGCGCATGGTAAGAGAGTCGTTCCCTCTGCGCGGGCGTCGGTCCTGATGACGGCCTCCCTCCCCAAGGGGGTGTATAGTGGCAGAGGAGGGCTGACATGATCGCCGACGCTCGCACGTTTGTACGCCGCGCCGTTCTAGAGGACGGGATCGCTGAAATTACGCTCGATCGCCCCGAGAAGCGCAACGCGCTCTCGCTCGAGGTGATGCGAACGTTGATTTCCGAGCTCGACGCAATCGGGCGCGACCACTCGATCGCCGCCGTTTTGGTGCGCCACGAAGGCCCGGTATTCAGCGCCGGACACGACATTCGCGAGATGATCGGCCGCGACGTCAACGCCTATCGCGAGATATTCGACGTCTGCAGCGAGCTGATGCAGAAGATCCAGCAGATTCCGCAACCCGTGATTGCAGAAGTTGCCGGGATCGCGACTGCAGCCGGCTGCCAGTTCGTCGCCAGCTGCGATTTGGCGATTGCATCGGATGATTCGAAGTTTGCGACGCCGGGCGTGAAGATCGGACTCTTTTGCACGACGCCGATGGTCGCGCTAACGCGCGCAATCGGCCGCAAGCGCGCGATGGAGATGCTCGTTACCGGCGAGTTCATCGATGCGAAGACCGCCGCCGAGTGGGGCCTCATCAATCGTGCCGTTCCGAAAGACAAGCTGCACGACGAAGCGCTCGCGCTTGCGCGCAAAGTTGCCGAAGCCAGCAAGTTCGTGGTCGGTCTCGGCAAGGCGGCGTTCTACGCGCAGATCGATCTCGATCAACCCAAAGCGTACGCGTACGCCAAAGAAGTCATGAGCATGAACGCGCTCGCCGCCGACGCGCAAGAAGGCATGTGCGCGTTCGTTGAAAAGCGCGCGCCAAAGTGGCCGGAGCGTAACGGAGCTTAAGTTTCCGGCGCGGGAATCCAGTTATATAACGCGAGGCCGCCGTCGACGACGACGGTCGTTCCGGTGACATAGGCGCTAAACCGATCCGACAATAGCGCGACCGCCATCGAGGCGATATCTTCGGGCGTACCGGTGCGTCCGAGCGCGATCATCTTTTCGAGCGACGCGACGTCGGCTGCAAAGCCGCCGCCGGGAATTGCGCCGGGCGCAATCGCGTTAACGCGGATGCCGTGCGGACCGAGCGCGCGTGCAAGCTCTTTGACGAGCATCGTTTCACCGGCTTTTGCTGCGCTGTAGTGTGGGAGATTGCGCGGTGAGTCCGCGTGCAGTGACGTCACAAACAACATTTTGCCGCGAATCTTCTCGGCGATCATCTGTTTTGCGATGGCTTGACTGAGGACGAACCCCGAACGCAAATTGGTATTGACCATCGCATCCCACTCCGCGCTCGTTACGGCCAGCACGGTTTGCGATCTCGCGCCGCGGCGGCGACGCGGAGTGGACGAAGATCGAGATCGTGCCGAGCGCTTTCATCGCCGCGTCAAACGCGGCCCGCGCGCCGGCTTCTGTCGACAGATCGGCTTGAATGAACGTCGCGCCGAGCTCGGACGCAACGCTCCCGCCGCGCTCCGCGTCGATGTCGACGACGGCAAGCCGCGCGCCTTCGGCGTGCAGTGCGCGCGCGATTCCGCGCCCGATTCCGGAAGCGACTCCGGTGACGAGCGCCCGCTCCGCTGAGAGCAGCGGAGTCAGATGCCGCGTTCTCTGATTCGACGGACGGGTTGGATTGGCGCGACCGGCTCGATTGCCCCCAGCGCACCGTCAGGGCTGCTGGTTCCATGCCGTGCTGCGCGCGCCAAACGATAACGTTCGATCGCTTCGCGAAGCTGAGGTTTCACGAAGTCTTGCTTCTTGGCGGGACGCTCAGGACCCCACGGGGCCTCGTTTGCGTCCTCGTCCTTTTTATCGAAGTGGCGTGGTTCCATGGCCGTATGACCATGTTACCCATTAACGAGTAAAGTACCGGCGCTTTCGAGTTCAAAGAGCGGAAGATCGCCTTGCCGGCCGAGCATCGGAGCACGCGGAGTCGTCTCGCGAAAATCGATCGGAGCAACGGACTGTGCTTGCCAGCGTGCACGCCGGCGCGCAATCTCAGCCAAATCGGCCAACACTGCCGAAGCAGTAGCGCTTCGGCCCGCGCCGTGACCTGAAAAGCTCAGCTTCCCGGAGTGCGTGCCTTGCACGCGAACGAGGTTCTCGGGTCCGCGCAGACGCGCGAACTCGTGATCTTCGGGCACGAGCACCGGCGAAACCATCGCTTCGATCCGCTCGCCGTTGCGCCGCACCAGCGCGAGCGGAACGATCGCTGCGCCGAGCTTGCGCGCATCGGCGAAATGATCCGGCGTCAATGTACGTAGCGACGTGCGCAGAATCTGATCCGGATTGATCCGGACGCGAAATGCTAGCGGTGCGAGAACGGCCAGCTTGCGCGCAGCGTCGACGCCGTCGAGATCGTCGCTCGGATCGATCTCGGCGTATCCGGCTTCTTGCGCGCGACGAATCGCGTCTTCGAGCGTGCCGCCTTCGCGCATTGCGTTGACGACGAAGTTCGAGGTGCCGTTGAGGACGCCGGCGATTTCGATCACGTCTTCGGCCGAGAGAATCTCGCCAGCGTGCGCACGACCGGAATCGCGCCGGCAACGGACGCTTCGTAGCGCAGTGCGGCATGGTTTTGCTGCGCGATCAGCGAGAGCGCTGCGCCGTGCGCAGCGATCAGCGCTTTGTTCGAGGTGACGACGTGCTTGCCGGCGCGCAACGCAGCTTCGACGAACGTCCGCGCCGGTTCGACGCCGCCGATCGCTTCAACGACGACGTGCACGTTGCGGTCGCCGATGACATCTTGCGGATCCGCCGTGAGCAACGGAATGACGGCTTCAGGCTGGCGCGGCTTGTGCAGATCGCGCACGAGCACGCGTCCGAGCCGTACCGGGACGCCGAGCAGCGTTTCCATCGTGAGGAGTCGCGCCGCAACGCCGCCGCCGACCACGCCGCAACCGAGCAGACCGATCGTCATGCCGGCCGTCCGTAGGCCGAGTTTTGGAACTTCCTTGATTTTTTGAACAGCCAGCATTACAGCAACCCCACAAAACAAAACCGCCTCGCACAGAGGCGAGGCGGCAAATTTTCGGTCTCTCCCGATCTCAGCGTACGCTGAACTTTGCCGCCTCGTCTTGCAGACAAGTCGTAATCATCGTCATCGTAGTCGCCATAGACATGGAGAGGGTCATGGATAGAGGTTTTAGCACAGCCGTGACCCTCTGTCAAACCTTTACGAAGGATGCAGCATGAGTTTTTGCACGCGCCAGTTCAGGATTTCGGAGACGTAGAGCTCGTTCTCGGAGCGCGCCGCCATCTCGTGGATCCAGCCGAACTGCCCCAGCTGCTTTCCGGACTCGCCCAGGACGCCGACGATTTCGCCGTCCAGCGTCATCTTATAGATTCGTCCCGGATATGAGTCGGAGGCGAACAGATATTGTTTAGGCGGCGGCGAGATCGCCACCGTCCACGGTGCGCCCGGCGAGAACGTTCCGGTTTCGAGTGCTTTGCCGGTCGGGCGATCGCCGATCGCGACATACGTGTTCGGATCGAAGGCGACGTCGATGTGGATTTGTCGGACGAACTCGCCCTTCGTATTGAAGACTTGAATGCGGCGGTTGGCGCGATCGGCGACATAGACGCGATTTTGCGCATCGACCGCGATGCTGTGCGGTAAGTTGAATTGGCCCGGTCCGGTTCCCGGTGTGCCCCACGACGCGAGCCATTTGCCGTTCTTGTCGATCTTCGCGACGCGCGAATTGATGTAGCCGTCGCTGATGTACGCGTTGTCTTCGGAATCCCACGCGACGTCGGTGACTTGTCGAAAGCGTCCGTTTTCCGGCGGTAAGGGCGGATTGGGATGTTTGAGCGGTCCGGTGCCTTCATCCGAGGCTTCCAACTTGCGTCCGAACACCATATCGACGCGACCATTGGGTTTGAACTTGATCACCATGTCGGAGCCTTTGTCGCAGCACCAGATGTTGTCGTAACGATCGACTTTCACCGTGTGCGCGAACGACCACGCATACAAATTGTGACCGATCTCCCGGATGAATTTTCCATCCGGACCGAATTCGAGCAGCTGTGCTGCCGTCGCGGCGTATGCTGGGCCCGTCGAGTTGCCGCGCGAGAAGACGAAGATGTGCCCTTTGGAATTCAGTGCAACGCCCGGGCACTCGCCCAAGAACAAATCGTCCGGCAGCGTGAGCAAATTCGGGAACTGATTCATAACGAATCGCCGGCACTTTGCGCAGCGCCGGAGCCGGCCCGCTCTGCGCTAGTGCAGCCTGGCCCGACGCGATCAGATGGCCGCAGCAGCCCATCGCCGCGGCTCCTAACATGAACGAATGCCTCGATGACATAAGCCCCTCCTTATGTTTGCAGCTTTCTATACGAAGAACGGTCCAGCCCGTGACGTGTTACGGCTCGGCGAGGTCCCAACGCCCGAGCCTGGACCCGGCGAAGTGCGCGTGCGCTTGCGCACGTCCGGCGTCAATCCGTCGGATTGGAAGGCGCGCAGCGGATCGCGCCCGATGATCGCGCCGATGATCATTCCGCACAGCGACGGCGCAGGTGAGATCGAAAAGCTGGGTGCGGGCGTCGACCGCCTCCTTGGCGAGCGTGTTTGGATCTGGAACGGGCAATGGAAACGCGCCTTCGGAACGGCGGCCGAATTCATCGTCGTCCCGAGCGCGCAGGCACCGCCTCTTCCGAACGGGGCCGGCTTCGACGCGGGTGCATGTCTGGGAATCCCGGTCTTCACGGCGCTCCAAGCCATTCGGCTCGCGCGCGTCGAACGTGGCACGACGGTTCTAGTGGTCGGCGGCGCCGGATCGGTCGCGCACTATGCGATCCAGCTTGCGAAGATGCGCGGTGCGCGCGTGATAACGACCGTGAGCGGCGATGCGAAAGCGGCGCACGCTCGCGCAGCGGGTGCCGATGAGATCGTGAACTACCGCACGGAGGATGTCGGCGCGCGCATCAAAGGCGTCGACGCAGTTATCGAGATGGACCTCAACAACGACGCCAAGTTTTATCCGTCTATCCTCGCGCCGCACGCGACCGTCGCGGTTTACGGAATGTCAAGCAGCGAGAGCACGATCCCAAGCAGTTGGATGATGCAGAACTCGATCGATCTGCGGCTGTTCCTTATTTATGAAATATCTGAGGATGACCGTGCTCCGGCATCGCTGAGATCAACAGCCTGCTGGAACGCGATTGCTTAACGCATACGATCGCACGCCGTATGCCGCTGGAGGAAATCGCCGAAGCACAGGATATCGTCGAACGCGGCGATGTAATCGGCAACGTCGTTTTAGAGCGGTGAGAGCCAGGTCACGTCTCGTCGTTAAAACTTGGGTTAACCCCTAGCGAGGGAGCACGCTAGCAAGCTAGAATCTCGGCAGTCCCAGCGACGTGGGCGCGCTGGTCAGCGAAAAGTAAAGACGTCGCCCACACCCGGTAGCGCAGCAATGTGCTACGCGACGGCAGTGAGAGCCCGCTGCATCAGCGGGCTTTCCTGTTTTGTCCACAGTTTACGGTCATGTATCCACAGGGCCACGCGAAGCTTTCGCACGGCAGCCGCGAAGGAGGGTGCCCGTGAGTCGTTATCGCCAGGCCCTCCTCGCCGTGCTGGGCCTCGCGCTCCTCGCGAGCCTGTATGTCACGGCGGTCCGCTATTCAAAAGAGCGGCAGAGCAAGCATGTCGAGATCACAATGGACTGGGCCGATTTCGACGCCCTCGCGCGCTCCTACGGATATAACGAAGAGCAGTTCCTAATTGAGCTGCGACGCGCTGGTCTGACCTCGATTGCGATCGGCGAGGAGCTGGGAGGTTCGGTCGGGACGATTACGCCGAACGCCGCGGCATACACCGGCGCGGCGCTGATCAATCAAGCCCGTATGACGCCGCTCGCGAATCCGACGCTCGCAAAACTGCTGCGCGCCGGAAAGATCGATCCGAACTTCGAGTATCTGATCGTGTTCAAGGAATCGACGTACCAGCGTTATCTGCGCGATTTGCCGATTCGGTTCGGTGCGCCCGCGATTCGCATCCTGAGCCGCACGAATCCCTACGTCTTCGCGATTCGCACGCAATCGGATTTCTTCAACGGCATGGGGCTCGGTATTCCCGAAGATCAGTTTGCGCTCGCGCGCAAGCTGCATCTCCTCGTCGATCCACGCGTGCAGAACGACGAGCGCTACGGTCGACCGCAGATCGACGCGCTCTTCAGCTCGTTCGATCGCGGCGCGAAACTCGGTACCGTCATCTTCATGGGACTCGCCAACGAAGTCGTCGGTTATCCCAACCATTTGCACGATACGGCGAACGCGTTCAAACGTTCGAACCTGCCGTTCGGTGCGATCGAATGGTATGACAAAGCGCAAGATCAGCGCGGGACGGAAGCGCTCGGCACGTTGTTGCCGGGGCGCGTCACGCGCGTGCAAGCCATCTCCAAGACGGAGCTCGACAAGCTCAGTCCGCAAACCGAGATCGCGCGCTATATTCTCGGCGTGCGCGAGCGAAATATTCGCGTCGTGTATTTGCGTCCGTACGCGCATCTTTGGGAGAAGCGCTCGATCGAACGGACCAACGTCGCGATCGTGCGCGAAATCGCAGCGGGATTACGTTCACGTGGTTTTCCGCTCGGACGCGCAACGCCGGTTCCACCCTTCCGCATCAATCCGCTCGTCGTCATCGCCGTCTCGCTCGCCGTCCCCGCAATCTTCTTGCTGATGCTCGAGGCGTTCGGAATCGCAGACATGCGGCTTGCGCTCGCGCTCTTCGCGCTCGACGTGATCGTGATCGGCATCGGATTTGCGGCGCACCACGACATGGCAGTGCGCAAGCTCGACGGACTTGCAGCAGCACTGCTCTTCCCCGTCGCGGCAGCGATTGCAATCGCGCCGGTCTTCCGTGGAACGAGCGGTGAGAATCCGTATATCGCCGGCTTACGCGCCCTTGCGATCGGCATCGGCGTCGCGCTTGCGGGAGCGCTGGTCGTCATCGGCTTGCTTAGCACGCCGCTTACGATGGAAGAGATCGACCGCTTCTTCGGCGTCAAGGCCGTCCTCGTCGTTCCGCCGCTCGCGATTCTCGTGCTCTACTGGACGACGCCGATCTTCGGCGGGCGCATCGCAAACATCCGCGAGTCGCTCAATTCGCCCGTGCGCATCATCCAGTTGGCCGTTTTGGGGATCCTCGCGATCGCCGCGTTCTTCGTGATCATTCGCAGCGGCAATCAGCCCGATGTCACACCCAGCACGCTCGAGCTGTTGCTTCGCTCAAAATTGACGGCGCTGCTCTCGGTGCGCCCGCGCTTCAAAGAGTTTGTCGCGGGCTGGCCATTCCTGATGCTGCTGTCGACACTTATCCCCGCGGATCGCCGTGCCTGGGGCTGGTTTTTCGCACTCGCCGTCGGCGTCGGCCTGTCAGATGTGCTCGACACGTTCTCGCATCTGCATACACCTTTGACGGTATCGATCGTTCGCGTCGTTCTCGGCGGCATACTCGGCGCGATCATCGGTGCCGCCGCAATTTTCGTCTACCGCTTATTTCGTAAGGAGAATAGTAGTAAGATAGCGGCGTGAAAGCGCTGCGATTCTTACTCGCCTGCATTTTGCTGTGCTCGGTCGCCCCCGTCGCCGCTCAGGAGACGATGGACGAGACGACTCTTCGTCAGCACATGATCATGGCTGAGGGTAAACCGCCGGATTCGTATCGGGAAACAATAAGCGTGTCGTCTACTACGGCCGGCGATTTCTCGCAACGCGAGTTACATCGTGGACTCGATTACAAGACGTTCTACGGATCTGGTCCTTTCAGTTACCAGCGCGGTCGGTTCGAAGGACGCGAGTGGGATAGTGATCGCAACGGATTGACAATAATCCATGATCCGGCCGCGGAATTCGGACGAACGGAGAAACGGACAGTCATCGTCGAGCGCGTGCACTCGCCGTTTGAAGCCTGGAAAATGTCCTCCCTAAACGCACAAAAGGTCGGGAGTATCGAGTACATTGATGCGCGAGCCTTCACGTTGCGTCGAGAGGAACAGATTTTCCTCACGAAGACAGAAACAACCGACTTTGACGATTTCAAAACTGCAGGTGGTTATACTTTTCCATCTCATTGGAAAAAGACCGATAAAGACGGCCGTGAAAAAGTAGAGTCGCGCATTACGTCTTTTGAATCCGGTCAGGTCTCTGACGCGAGCCTGGCCATACCAGCGTCGAGAAACCTCGTCGAGTTTCCAGCATCCATCGCGTCGATAAACCTTCCAACAACGATTTTTCGGTTTCGATCAACGACGATGCACCACAGGAGCGGGCGATTAACGCATGGCTTTCCCACCGGCATGCCTTACATCGTCGTACATGCAATGGTGGGGCCGCGCGCCGTTGAGTTCCTACTTGATTCCGGCTCGGACGCGATAGTGTTGGATAGCGAGGCCGTGAAGGGTCTTGGGCTTGCTACACAGGGTCAGCTAGCTCTCGTCCCTGAGATGAGAATCGGTGACCTAAGCATGCGTGGAACAGTCGTACGTGTAGGCAATGTAAATTGGACGCTCGGGAATAACACCGGCGACACGCACGTTGTTGGTTACCTTGGATATGACTTCTTGCGAAGCGTTGGCCTAACGATCAACTATCAGGATCGTCGTATCACCGCATTCCCTGCTGGCTCTTATCAACCACCGGTGATGACGCCGGACTCCGACATTCTACCGATTCGGCTTGCTGAGCACGTTCCAGCCACGTCGGCGACGATTAACGGAGCGTCCGCCGACCAGATGGTGATCGACACGGCAGGATCCTCGTTATTTCTTCTCTTTGATTATTTCAGAGGACGAAATCCTCAGGCTTTCACGCCTGAGGTCGCCCTTCGCCTAGGCATCTCGCGAGGTGGAAGCACCTTGAATGCCGAGGCGCTTAGGTTGCGAGAGGTTCAGATCGGGCGGTATCACCTTAGAAACTACGATGCGTACGCGACATTATCCGATGTCGATTATCCGGATGATTGCGACGGCGTCATAGGTCCATCGTTTCTTCAACACTTTACAGTCGGCTTTGACTACGCCGGCGGCAAAATGTACTTAGTTCACAATCCGGGGCAATAGACAAATGATCACTTCGAAGGTGGTCCGATTAGCAATTCTCTGCGCGGTCCTGGGCGCCATAAGTCCAGTCGCTGCGCAAGAGACGATGGACGAGACGACGCTTCGCCAGCACATAATCATGACCGAAGGCAAGCCGCCGGATTCCTACGTTGAGACCCGGCACGTTACGATGAGCAATGGGCGCGAGTATACGAAGCAAACCGTCCATCGCGCGCTCGACTATAAATCGAATGACGGCAGCGGACGGTTCGAAGGCCGCGTGTGGGACCAGGATGCGGACGGATGGACCACTATCCATGAGCCGGCGTCAGGCCTGGAGCGTGCAGACTTGCGGAAGGTCTCAATTACGCGTGTAAGTCAACCGTTCAACGCCTGGAAGTACGAAGTCATGAACGCGAGCCAAACCGGTACGATTGAATACGTTGACCCGGCAACGTATCGTGTGCTGCGCGAAGACGAGATCACGCACAACGGCACGATTGAAACAGACTATTCTGATTTTCGAACGTTCGCCGGCTTCACAGTAGCCGGACTCGAGCGGACCGATGATCAAGTGAGTCGCGTAACGTCTCAATCCCGGCTTGTTTCTCTCGTGATACGCCCCGTTGTCGATGCTGATCTCGCGATACCGCCGAGTCGACAGGTGGTCACATTCCCATCTGGCCAAACGCAGGTCGAACTGCCGGTCGAATTTCTCGATAGCAAGAGTTATTCGCTCTCGTATTTCGGGATGGCGCAGCAGACGCAGGATCAAGGAACAATCGCTGTCCTCATTCGCGTCGATATCGGTGGGCATCAAGTCGACATGGTACTCGATTCGGGCGCCGGCGGCATCGTAATAGACCAGAACGTCGTTCGAGAGCTGGGATTGCAGCAATCCGGACAGCACTCCGAGGTAACGGCTGGGCGCTACAACGCCGCACAAGCTACTGTTCCTTCGATGCGGATCGGCAATCTCGAGATGCGCAACGTCGTCGTATCGTCACTGCCGTTCAGCTATGATGCAAAGGCGCAGACAAAGGTCGTCGGGTTGCTCGGATTCGACTTCATTCGCGCGCTTGGATTGACGATCGATTATCAGCGCAAGAAAGTCATCGCGATGCCGGCAAATAACATCACGCCGCCGGTCATGACTCCCCAATCCGATATTCTGCCGATGCGTCTCAGCCTCCACGTCCCGATGGTAACGGCGCGGATGAATGGCTACGTTGCGGAACGCATGATCGTCGACACAGGTTTTTCAGGTGACATGGCAATGTTCGATTACTTTTCGCGTCGCTATCCGGAAGCCGTTGCCCCGCGCGTTGCTACGCGAATCGACGGCATGGGTCTGTTGTCAGGAGTCGGGGGCAACGTCCTGAGCAAGGGGTATCGTCTCGCGAACGTGGATGTCGGGCGATACCATTTCGCGCAGTTTGACGTCGCGCAAATCGTCAATTCAGGAAGCTACGAATATGACGCCGACGGTCTCATAGGAACTGGTATTCTCAGACGGTTTGCCGTGACGTTTGATTACGCGGGCGGAAAGATGTACTTGGTTCACAACGAAGGGCAGTAGCCCTGATGGTGTCGTCCAGGGTGATCAAATTCGTCTTGCTCTGCGCGACGTTGTGCGTGATGAATCCGGTCGGCGCACAAGAGACGATGGATGAGACGACGCTACAAGCGCGGATCATCTCGGCTGAGGGTAAACCTCCCGCATCGTACGTTGAGACCCGGCGCATCACAACGAGCAACGGTAGGGAGTACGCGACTCGCACGTTTCATCGAGGACTCGATTGGTCGACCGATGGTAACGGGCGTTTTGAGGGCCGCGTCTGGGATCAAGACGCGAACGGACTGACAACAATTCATGAAGCGCCATCCGGACTCGAACGTCCTGATGCACGTAAAGTCTCGATCGCGCGCGTGAGTCAGCCGCTCGATGCCTGGAAGTACGAAGTACTCAACGCGGGCGGAACTGGAACGATCGAATACGTCGATCCGAAAACGTATCGAGTGGTGCGCGAGGACGAAATCACGCACAACGGTACCGTTGAAACGGACTACGAAGATTTTCGAACGTTCGATGGCTTTACCGTTGCCGCGCACGAGCAGATCGACGACCAAATTAGCCGGGTGCTAACGCAATCGCGGCTCGTCTCGCTCGAAATACGTCCTGTCACGGATGCCGAGCTCGCGGTTCCGTCGAGCCGACAGTTTGTGACCTTTCCGGCGGGACAAACGCAGGTCGACCTGCCCGCAGAGTTTATCGACGGTAAGGACACGCAGATGTCCTATTTCGGGGTCAGTCAGCAAGGTCAGGATCCCGGCACCGTTGCCGTCATCGTTCGTGCCGACATCGGTGGGCGTCTTATTGATCTCGCTTTGGACTCGGGCGCCGGCGGTATCGTCCTCGATCAAAGTGTCGTTCGTGATCTCGGCCTGAAAGTGTACGGCCAGCAGTCGGTCGTTTCCGCGGGGCGCTACAACATTGCAAGCGCCGTGGCTCCGTTGCTACGTGTCGGAAGTCTGGAGATGCGCGACGTCGTCGTAACCGCACTTCCTTTCACATACGATGCGAAGAGGGAAACCAAAGTGGTCGGACTCCTTGGATACGATTTCATTCGTTCCGTCGGGTTGACGATCGACTACGCTCATAGGAAAGTAACGGCTGTCCCGGCCAGCAACATCACCCCTCCGAGCCTAACGCCGCAATCGGATGTTCTTCCATTACGACTCAACGATCACGTCCCGATGGTGGCGGTACGGATCAACGGCTTCGTGGCGGAGCGCATGATCGTCGACACGGGGTTTTCGGGCGATATGGCCTTATTCGATTACTTTTCGCGACGCTATCCCGAGGCAGTCGCGCCTCGCGTCGCCGCGCGCGTTGATAGTCCGTGGCTGCTCGTCGGCGTGGGAGGCAGCTTTCCGACCAAGCGGTATCGTCTCGCGCACGTTGATCTCGGACGATCTCACTTCGCGCAGTTCGATGCTTCGCAAGTCGCCGATCCAAAAATCTATGACTATGCGGCGGATGGACTGATTGGAACGGCGATCCTGCGCCATTTTGCCGTGACGTTTGATTATGCCGGCGGAAAGATGTATTTGGTTCACAACGAAGGCCAATAGCCGTGACACAAGTTCGTGTTGCTCTGCTTGACGTTATGCATGGTGAGCCCGGTGGCTGCGCAGCAAATGGACGCTACCACGCTGACGCAGCGAATGATTGCGGCGCAAGGGAAGCCGCCGAATCAGTATCGCGAAGAGATCATCGCGGCCTCGTCGCTCGAGGGCACTTTTCTTCGGCGGGAATATCATCGCGGTCTCGATTTTCGCATCGTGTACGGCACGGGTCCGTTCCAGCATCAAAGCGGGCGCACTGAGGGACGCGAGTGGGATCAAGATGCCAACGGCATCACAACGCTTCACGATGCGACGCTGAGTCAGGAGCGCGTCGAGCCGCGTCGAGTAACCGTCACGCGCGTCAACCAGCCGATAGCCGCGTGGCGCATTGCAGATCAAGATGTGCATGGATACGGAACGATCCAATATCTCGATCCGGTGACGTACCTTCCCGTGCGCGTCGAGGACAATACGCCGACCGGAACGATCACGACGGTCTACGACGACTTTCAGCCCGGAGAACGGCTACACGATTGCGCATCACTGGGTGACTGATGACGCCACGACCGGCGCGCACATCGACGCCAACGTCATCACGTTTTCGGCGACGACGATCGCTGACGCAGATCTCGCGATGCCGCCAAGTCGAAAATTCGTTGAGTTTCCCGTCGGGTGGCGCGCCCGTCACGCTGCCGACGAACTACAATCCGCCGCACGTTGTCGTGCGCGTCGCGATCGGCGACAAGACGTTCAACTTCTTGCTCGATACGTCGTCGCCGGGAATAACGCTCGATGCGAACGTCGCGCGCCAGCTCGGTTTGATCAACACCACGCAAACGTTGCTGGCGAACGCGCGACGCACCGGCGTGCAGGCCGTCGTCCCCGAGATGCGCATCGGTGCGCTCGACGATGCACAACGTCGTCGTTGCGCTCGGACCGGTGAGCGCGAATCAGCAGATCGACTCACAAGCCGTCGGAGCGCTCGGGTACGATTTCTTTCGCAGCGCGACCGTCACGTTCGATGCTTCGAAGCATCGCGTCACCGCGGTGCCTTCGGATCAGTTCACGGCTCCCGTGATGACGCCCGATTCGGATATTCTTCCCGTGCGCGTGGTCGATCATCAGCCCGTGCTGTCCGCGACGATCAATGGTGCGGTTGCCGAACGCATCGTGCTCGACACCGGTGCCGGAACGGATATGATCCTCTTCGGGTATTTCGCACGGCGGTATCCGGAGATTTTCGCGAGCAAGGTCGCGACCTCGCAAGACCCGACGCTTTATAGCGGCGCGAAAGAGCCCGACGCAAAGGGCTATCGCATGCAAGACGTCGACATCGGCCGTTACAAATTCAAGCCGTTCGACGTCACCACGGTCGATCAGTTGAAGAACTATGCGCCCGAAACCGACGGGCTGCTCGGGCCGGGAATCCTCGATCACTTCAGCGCGAGCCTCGATCTCGTCGGCGGCAAATTGTACCTCGTGTACACCTGGACAATAGGCGACGACCCTGCGCCTGCTGCTTTCCGGTTACTACGGCTTCGGAAATCTCGGCGACGAGGCGCTGCTCGAGCTCACGATCCGCGAGCTGCGGCGCCGGCATCCCCAGCTCGCAATCGACGTGCTTTCGCACCAGCCGGAAGCGACGAGTCGCCGCTATGGCGTCGAGTCGACGCCGCGTGCCGACCTCGGCGCGGTTCGTGCCGCGATCGCGCGCGCCGACGTCGTCCTCTCGGGAGGCGGCGGACTGTTGCAGAACGCGACCAGCACGCGCAGTCTCCTCTACTACACGGGCGTCATCCGCGCGGCGATCCGAGCCGACAAGCCGACGATGATCTTCGCACAATCGATCGGTCCGCTCGATGCGATCGGCCGCTTCGTCGTTCGCGAGATGTGCCGCGGCCTGCGGTGCGCGACCGTCCGGGACGAAACCTCGCGCGTGCTGCTCGAGCGCATTCTTCCGAAGGTCCCCGTCGAGCGGACGGCCGATCCCGTCTGGATGCTCGAACGCAGCGATGCGGACTTTGATTTGGAAGCCGAAGGGCTCGGCGCGGATAGCCATCCGCTCGCGATCGTGTGCGTGCGCAAGATTCCGGCCTTCGAGCGGGGCGTGCGGGCCATGGCGGCGGCCGTCGATCAGCTCGCGGCGCGCGGGGCAAAGGTCGCGTTTCTTCCTTTAGGTGGCGCCGACGACGCCGAAGCCTCGACCAGCCGTGATCCGCGCGTGCACGAGCGCGCCCGTGCTTTTGCCGGCCTTCGAGCTCGAAAAAGCGGCGCACGTGATCGGCCGCGCGCAGGTCGTGATCGGGATGCGCTTGCACGCCGTCATCATCGCGGCGCGACTCGGCGTTCCGTTTCTCGCGATCCCGTACGATCCGAAAGTTTCCTCGCTGTGCGCCGAGCTCGCTTGGCCGCTCCCGCCCTTGTGGGAGCCGAATAAACGCGGCAGCGGAACGGATCTCGATAAGGTGCGCGCGCTCGTCGATCGTTTGTGGGACGAGCGAGAAAGCTTGCGCGTGCAACTTGCATCACAAGTTGACAAAATGCGTGCGCTTGCCCAGCGGAACTTCGAGGTGGTAGACGAACTCCTGACCTAGGATGGTCGGGACGTATTCGCTCGGCAAAATCTTCCGTATCCGGGTGGGCTTTCATGTCTCCTGGATCGTGTTGTTTTTGTTCGTTGTGTGGGCGATTGCGAGCTCGCTTTCGCAATTGCGCCATCCGCTCGCGATTCGGACTCGCCATCGTATGCGCGCTCTTGCTGTTCGCGAGCGTCGTCGTACACGAATTCGCGCACGCGCTCGTTGCACGTCGTTTCGGCGTCCAGACCCGCGGCATAACGCTCTTCATTTTCGGCGGCGTCGCGACGCTCGAGAGTGAGCCGCCGACCGCGCGCGCGGAAGCCGCGATCGCGATCGCGGGGCCGCTGATGAGCGGACTCGTTGCGCTCGCGTGCTACGGCATGACGCTTACTCATCGATCGCTTTGGCTTCGGACCGATCGCGGACGCAGTGAGCATCACGTTCGCGTACATCGCCGTCGCAAATGCGGTGCTGGCCGTCTTCAATCTCGTCCCCGCATTTCCGATGGACGGCGGCCGCGTACTGCGCGCGCTCATCTGGATGCGCACGCGCGATCAACGTGCTGCGACAATTGCCGCAGCACTCGTCGGAGTGACGATTGCGCTCTGCCTCGGCGTCGCATCGCTCGTGATGCTGGGTTCGACGCACGCGTGGCCGTACGCGTGGTACGCGACGCTTGCGGGATTCATTGCCTGGTCTGGGTGGACACATCTGAGGGCAGCACGAACCACCGGCGGATGACCGCCGAAACCCGAGACTACCGCAACACCCTCAACCTCCCGAAAACCGCATTCCCGATGAAGGCCGAGCTCACGAAGCGTGAGCCTGCCCGGGTTGCAGTGGTGGGCCGAGCACCGCACGTACGAGAAGCGGCTCGAGCGCAATAAAGGCGCGCAGCCTTGGATTTTGCACGACGGTCCGCCGTATGCGAACGGCAATTTGCACATGGGGCACTTCCTGAATCGTTTCCTCAAGGATGCGTTCACGAAGATTCATCTGCTTGGATGGTGCATGGTCGTGCTTCGTTCCGGGTTGGGACATGCACGGGCTTGCCGATCGAACTGGAAACGCTCAAGCATCTTGGTCTGGATTATCATAAGGTCGATCCGATCGAGCTGCGCGCAAAGTGCAAAGAGCGCGCGCTGCACTGGCTCGACATTCAGCGCGACACGATCTTGCGCATGGGGTGCTTTGCGGGTCTTTACGACGATCCGTATCGCACGATCGATCCGTCCTTCGAACGCGCGATCGCGAACACGCTTGCGCGATCTTGCCGAACGTGGCCTGATCTATAAGGGCTTGCGCTCGACGCTGTGGTGCATTCACGACGAAACGGCGCTCGCAGAAGCCGAAATCGAATACGAAGATCATGTCTCGCCATCGGTCTACGTGCGCTTCACCGCAACGCCCGCGCAAAAAGCCGACATCCTCGCGCGCTTCGGTGATCCTTCCTTGTCATCCCGAGCGAAGTCGAGGGACAGCGAAAATCTCTCGGTTGTCATCTGGACGACGACGCCATGGACGCTTCCGGCGAACTTGATGATCGCGCTCGACCCGCAAGCCCGTACGGCATCTACGAAACAGACGGCGAGCTGCTGCTGGTCGCAGAAGCGCTCTCCGAAAACGTCGCGCAGAAGCTCGGCAAGCCCATGAAGCTCGTCGGCACGACGATAGGCGAAAAGCTCGATCGCGCCGCGGTGCGTCATCCGTTTCTCGATCGCGACTCGCTGATCGGCGTTGCCGATCACGTCGAGCTCGACACCGGCACCGGCGCCGTGCACACGGCGCCCGGACACGGCGCCGAAGACTTTGAGCTGGGCGTTGCGTACGGATTCGAGCCGCTCAATCCCGTCGATGCATCCGGGCACTACACCGCGCAAGGCGCGCCGTATACCGGCATGGAGATCTTCGATGCAAACGCCGTGATCATCGATGATCTGCGCAAGAGCGGCAAGCTCGTCGCGTACGAAGACTACAAGCACTCGTATCCGCACTGTTGGCGCTGCCACAATCCCGTCATCTTCCGCGCGACGGCGCAGTGGTTCATCGGGATGGATCGCAACGATCTGCGTCAGCGCATCCTCGCCGTGATTCCCATCAGTCGACTGGGTTCCGGATTGGGGCGAGCAGCGCATGGAGCAAATGATCGAGCTGCATCCCGAGTGGTGTCTCTCGCGGCAGCGCACCTGGGGAACGCCGATTCCGGCAATCGACTGCACGAGCTGCAACGAATCGATCCTCGATCCGGCCGTCGCGCGCAAAGCAGCAGAACGTTTCGGCAAAGACGGCAGCGACGTGTGGTGGACGCAGCCGGTCGAAGAATTCTTGCCCGAAGGCTTCCGTTGCCCGAGTTGCAACGGCACGAGCTTTCGCAAAGAATTCAATATCGTCGACATTTGGTTTGAATCCGGCGTCACGTGGCGCGGCGTGCTATGGGAACGCAAGATGCCGTTTCCGGCAGATCTCTATCTCGAAGGCGGCGATCAATATCGCGGCTGGTTCCGCAGCAATTTGATCACGTCGGTCGCGGTGACGGACGGCCCGCCGTACAAAGGCGTGCTCTCGTACGGATGGGTGAACGACGCCGAAGGTCGCGCGATGTCCAAGTCGATCGGCAACTACATCGGCGCGATTGACGGCATGGAAACGTACGGTGCCGACGTGTTGCGACTGTGGGCGGCGTCGGTTGAGTGGAGCGCGGACGTGCGTTTGGGCAAGACGATGCTCGAAAACGTCGGCAACGTCTACCGCAACTTGCGCTTGCGGTTGCGCTATTTGCTCTCGGCAGTCGATGACCTGCCGGTCGAGCGCATCATTCCGCGCGAGCAGATGGAGCCGCTCGATCGGATCGCGCTCGCGCGCGTGGACGAGCTAGCGAAGGAAGTCCGCGAGCTCTATCTCGCCTATCGTTTGCACGATGCGTATCTTGCGCTCGTGAAATTCGATCAAGAATTCTCGGCGTTTTACGTCGACGCGGTCAAGGACCGGCTCTACACGAGCGCGCCGGATTCGGATCGCCGGCGCAGCGTGCAAAGCGCGTCGCTCGAGCTTTTGAAGACGCTGTGCGTCTTGCTCGCGCCGATCCTCTCGTTCACGACGGAAGAAGCCTGGCAGTTCTTGCCCGAACGGCTGCGCGGCGAGTGCGAGAGCGTTTTCGATCTCACGTTCCCGTGGATCGAGCATGTCGACGAGGCGAGGATCGAGCTATGGAATGAACTGCGCGCGCTGCGCGCTCGCGTTGCGGCAAACGAGGGCTTGCGCGACTATCAGCTTATGGCGCATGTCACGGTACCGCGGGAACGTTACGCGCGCTATGCGTGCGCTCGGTGATAATTTGCGCGAAGCCTTGATCGTCTCCGAAGTCGAGCTCAAAGAAGTCCCGAACGCGACGCCGGAAATCACGCTTGCAAAGGCCGACGGGCGACAAATGCGTGCGCTGCTGGAAGTATCTGCCGCTCGGCACCGATCCCGAGCATCCGCAACTCTGCGCGAGCTGCGCCGCAATCGTTCGCGAACTGGACGAATCCGTTTCAACCCACGCGTAGCAAAGGAAGAAGCCGGAAGTGGTCGCTACTTCCGGCTCCTTTTTTTCCTCGTTCAGGTCGGCGTTGTTGGACCTCGGCCGATTACTCAACGAGGATCAGCCCACACCACAGGGCAGTGAGAGCTACGCGCTAAGCGCGTCGCTAAAATCTGTCCAATACGCACTCTTGCGATGATCGCGGCACGGCTGCCAAAGGTACGAGAGATCTGCCTGTATCGCGAGGCAGCCGCAGTGCCACGAGAGGCACGTTGACTCGTCGCGCATTTCGTTGTCGTCCGCCGTTCCGATCAGCGAAAGCAGCGCGGGCTTGGAGATCGCAATCGTCGTCATGCTGCGGCCCACTCTGGCATCTCGATCGTCGCCGTCAGGCGTGCATCGAGACGCAGTTTCGGAAGCGGACGAAGCGTGTCGTCTTGCGTCTCGAGCGCAAGCGCGCACTTCCACGGCTCGTCTTCCGAGAGGACAAACGGAAGATGCGGGTTGCTCGCCAGATCGTAGCTGAGCAGATTGACGCCGCTCGGGAGAAAATCGACGATCGAGAGCGCGAACTCCATACGGAGCTGCTGTTCACGGCTCGGAAGCGATCGCACGATGGCTGGATACAGCCGGATGCGGGCGTCCTGTACGATTTTTGCGATTTCGGCCTCAAGTGTATGCATGGTCCGTTTCCTTGATTACGAGGAGGGGACGATGCAATCGTACAGACCGTCGAGGGGACGCGCCCAGGTAGAACTATGGGGTATTGGCCCCGATGCCCGATCAAATCAGGATTTTTTTAATGCAAGGCAAGCAAGCGTTCAGGCTTGCCTGACGCTTGACAACCGGGATTATTGTGGTTTGCGAGGCGCTGTGGAGTGTCCACAGCGCCCGCGAACCTTGTGATTAGGCCGTAGCCGCCAGACCGCGATCTCTTGCGAGAACTGCGTCCGCGACGTGATGCCGAGCGCGTAATAGGAACCCGACCACACTGGAGAGGTCGTTCCGGCCATAGCGCTTTGCCCACACCTTTGCGTACGCATTGCAGCCGGCATAGATGAGATTGCAAACGTCCTGGGAGTCCATTGAGCGCGCCGTGCTTGTGGCCCAGCGGGCGAGGATCGTCGGATCGCCTGCGATTACTGCGCGATCGATCTGTTCGAGTGCGCTCGGTACCCGAGACGCGAGCTCATCCGGATCGCTGGACGTGCAGCTGCTGATTAGGCTGAGTGTTTCCCGGATTTCCGGGCTTGGAATAGCTGTATCACGGTGCGCCTGCTCAGGACAGGCCGACGCCGACCGCTTCCATGACATGTCGCACGGAATGCATGATTGAGAAGACAAAGTTGCCAAGTGACAAGAAAAGCATTGTGCTCCTCTCCGAAGAAGCGTGTGACTTGAGACGACTCTAGCGGCCGAAAAAAGTTAACGCGCCTCTACTTTTGACGAGGGAGAAGCCCGGATCGAGCCGCCAGCGCAGCACGGCGACTGAGGCGATTTTTAGCGAGCGATAGCTTGCTTGCCTAGCTACGCTAAGATTTAGCGCGGCATACTTGCTCGAGCGACCCCAGCATGTGCTATCCCGTAGGGTAGGGTGGCTCGCTCGCCTTCCAGCGGGAAGGGGAGCCTTCGGCTATCCCATGGGCGATAACGTGCATGGACTAACTCGAGCAAATTGAACCGGCGGACTGCGGCTAGCGCACTTGCGTGGCTGCATCAGCGCGGCTTGGATGCTTGCGATCTCGATGACCGCAGCCATGTTGAGCGCGCACTCGCTCTCGTCCCAACTGCAAAGCGCAACAGCGACCCGGCATGTCTCGCCGTCCGTGCGGCTCTCAAGACGATATGAGGGACAAGTCGATAAGGCGCTGGAGCTCTATCAGCGCGCACTTGCCGGTTCGACCGGCAACCCGGACCTCGAGGTGCAGATTCGCGAGAACCTCGCAGTTTTGCGTTTCTGCGCGAAAAGAGACCGTAGAGGCAGAGGAAGTTTTATCGAAGGCGCTGGCGCTTGCGCCGGAGACGCGCGATTGTTCGCGCTTCGCGCTGATTTTCCGAGCGCAGCGCCGAGACAGTCGAGCACAGGCGGATATAGATGCTGTCGAGACAGCGGCAGCGCTTCTGCCTGATCTCTGGCGAGCGCGCTCATACATCCGCGCTAGCAACGCTGCTTACAACCTTGACGACGTCCCAATCGCCGAAAAGTACGCCCATCTGGCCGTGGAGAGCGCAGAAGCAGCTGGAGCGAGCCGCTCACGCAGCGGTTGCCTACCAAACTCTCATGAGCATTTATTCCAACAACGTCGGCGACGTTGCCCTAAGCTTGCATTATGCTGACCTTTGTGCCGACGCAGCTACGAAAGCGGGCGATAAAACGCAATGGTTCATTGCATTGGTCGCCCGCTATAGTATTGCGGCAGAGATCGGCGATCGAGCGCTGATGATCGATCTTCGGAAACAGCTAGAGCCGCTTCGTGGAGCTGAAAAATACGGCGAACGCTTTGCGATCGTCTTTGCCGATGCGCTGTATCTATGCATGGAGTTTGGCGTTCGACACGATGCGTCAGTACTTAGGCGCTGTCAATCTCGGTCGAGTGAACGATTCGCAGAGGGCAGTGTGGCATGGTCTTCGCGCCGTCGCGAGCCTCGGGATGCGGCGACGAGACTGAGGCGCTTCAATCCGCGTATCGAGCGCTATCGATGGGCCGCCCGGTCGCGAAGGAATCGGTCTTTGAGACGCGCTTTCGGCTGCTGGCAAGAGTTATGGGTTCCGCAGTACTGCATTCGCGCAAACCGTAAGAGCGAGGCGATGCGAATGTTCCACGCGTACGGCGATAGGACGACTCTTTCGATAAGACGCCTCATGCACGCCGTCATCGAGGACAATTATGGCCTCTGCGCGAGGCGGCGCCGGATCTTGTGGGTTATGGCATGATGTTCCAGGCGCTTAAGCAGGCTGAAGCTCAAATATACGATACGACGATTCGTTTGACGAAGCGCGAAACGGAAATTCTTCATGCTTGCGCGGCTGGCGAAACTGCGCGCATGATCGGTCAGAAGCTCGGTATAGACGAAGCCACCGTCGTGTGGCACCGCAATAACATTCTCAAGAAGCTCGGCGTTAATCGAACGATAGCTGCTGTTGCAAAGGGACGCGTCCTACGCCTCATCCCGTAACTTAGTTCGGTCTGGCGTGATCGTCAGCGCTTGCTAGAAGTCCAAGTTCGTAGCCACGCGCGACGATTTGAGCTCTAGAACGTGCTTCCATTTTTGCAAAAAGCATCCGAATGTGAAACTCGATGGTCGGGCGACTGCGATCGAGCGTATTTGCGATTTCCTTACTTTGCAATCCCCGTGCGAGTGCTCGTACTATGGCGAGCTCGATGTTTGAAAGGCTCCGACCACTCTGCATGACGCCTCCGGCAATCAGATTAGCTCGGCTAGGGACTCTGCTACTCTCGCACAGCGTATGGCCTCGCGAACTAAGTGCCAATGAGGAAAACTAACCAAATCCGATAGCCGCTTCACTAATTGAGAAGTGTAGTGAGCGGGATTTGGCGGTTTATCCACAGCTTACTAACAAGGGACAGCCATAGGGAATTCAGTAAGCGCGCCCGCCTAGGCATCACTGCAAAGGCAATGGTCGCATGGATCTCAGTCCACGACTGTCTGCGATCGTAGACAGGGCGCTTCAATATCGTATTACCGAAATTGTTGCTCCCGCCGGATTCGGCAAGACGACCGTTTTGAACGACCTGACTTCAAAGCGTGGCTTCGGACTTGCGTCAATCCGCCCCAACGAGGACGCAGTGTTGGCCTTAATGCGCGCCCTGTGCGAGGCGGTGTCATTCGATCTTCCCGACCTATTACGCGCACTACCCGAGGCGTTCCAGAACGCCGGTACCTCAAGATCCGACCTCGGCGTGTGGTTCGCGGAATCAATCAAAGGTAAATTCTTCAAAATCGCGGTCGACGACGTGCATCACCTCAGAGATGATGCAACAGCGGTGCAACTGCTATGCTTTATCGTCGAGAGTACGCAAGGCGAGTCACAATGGATACTCGCTTCAAGAACATGGGCTCAGTTGCCGACGGTCGAGTGGACCGTCAAAGGCGTAGAGGGCGCGCCGATAAGCGAGAACGACCTCCTGTTTTCGGCGACTGATCTGGAGCACTTCGCGACGGCAATGGGCACGCGTCTAACTGGAGACGATGCGGTGGAAGTAATTGAAGCCACCAAGGGCTGGCCGCTTCTTTGTATCTACGCAGCGCGACTGCTTCTGCAGGGGCACGGCGTTGATCGCGTTCTCGATTCGATCGGAGGACGCGGTATCGAATCTCTTTCCGAACAGCTACTCTCAAAGCTGTCGCCGCAAGAACATCGGCTGCTTCTAACGTTAGTCTTGCTTGACGGCGCGTCGCCGGAAGAGCTCGAGATCGCTCAGGTCGGCGGATCAAGGGACGTCTATCGACTTACTCTCGCCGGTATTCCGCTATCGCAGAGCAACGATCGCCGATGGCGGCTTCACGACGTTCTCCGCGCTCAACTATTAGCGCGCTGCACGTCGGGTAGCGCCAAGGATGCAATAGAACTTGCTTCTGCGTTTGAGGAGCATCAACAGCTCGATAATGCGCTCAAGATTGCAGTTGCATCGGAGGCGTCGCGAAACGTTCGGGAACTACTGGAACGTCACGTGTACTATTTCATTGATTCGGATGACCCGCAGCTCTTGCGCAGCGCTCTTGCTATGTTGTCTGGGGATACGTTTCAGACTTTTCCTCGAGTGATTCTCATTCGCGGGTTGACCGAGCTGGCACGCGGTGAACCCTCGATCGCAGTGAATTTTCTACGCATAGCGGCCGAGCTTGGCGAGCCGGGGTTTAGGGCCTACGCTAAGGCTCGCTTATTTCAGGCGTTGTTGAATTGGGATGGCCACCTCGATGAAGCGCGTGTCGTTGCGGCGGACCTTGCCGATACGGCGCTCCCGGAACAAGCTGAAGAAGCCTGCGAAGTACTGGGCATTCTCGGTCAAGGTCTGTCGATTTTTGAAGATCGTGCAAACGCAACGAGGACGATTGGGAACGCTTTAGCGATGTTGCCGGGAATCGCAAATCCGAGAATTGAGGCCAGAACATATCTTCGAGCAGCGCGAATAGCTTTTGGTTTCGGTTTGCTTGCGGAAGTATCGAAGTACGCTCAGCGAGCTATTGAGTTGGGCGAGTGCTGTGGATTTAATGCACTATCCTGGGCGTATCGGACGCGTCTCATGGCTCTAGCACCGACTGATGAGGCGTCGGCTATCGAGTGCGCAAGAAAGGGCCTCGCCTCCGCGAATCAGGTTCTGAGCGTGTCAAACGCGTTCGCGGCAAGATTGTCGCTGTTTGCCTTTTCGTGTCGATCGGGGAACTTGGATGAAGCAAAGTCTCTGAAAAAACTTTTGTCTCCTATCCCCTCGACTTTGCGGGAGCGAGTAGGTGTCATCGTTCAGATAGTCGCGGCTCAGCTTGCATTGCTCGAGGAGAATTATTGGGAGGCGGCTAGGCTTCTCGCGGGGGTCAAGAGCTTCGGTGAATCTAGAGTGGATGGCGAACTAATCGGTGCACGCGAAATCCTCTTCAACGCACAGTCGGCCTTCCTCAATCAGCTGACTGGTAGTGAGGACGCGGCAAACAAGGCCGCTCTAAGCGTCGTTCAAATCTCATCGAAGCTCAATTTTGAAGGGCCGGCGATCTCGGCCGTTCCGGAGATCGAGATCTCGCAAATAATGGCGGCTGCGGTCTTAGGCGTTAACGGCAGAATGTCCGAAGCTGAAGACGTCCTTGGTCGATTGACGAAGTCTGCACATGAAGAATATAGGCGAGATCTCGCTGAGTGGACACGCAAGGCATTAACTGAGCCGGGGGCCGAGCCGTCGGAAAGCGCGATGCGCTTCGCGAAGGGTATCATCGATCTCATTCGACGTG
>CAVVBA010000010.1:0-571981 GCA_963746455.1 Vulcanimicrobiota bacterium
GACATACCGACCGGTCGCGGCAGTTGTACGAAGAAGCTCCAATTGACGGCGGAGAAACCCTTGGCAATCACATAGCCGAAGATCAGAATAAGCGTGGCACCAGCAAGGGCCGCGCGAAAGCGGCTCCTCCAGACTCCCATCGCGCTTCGAATGCGACGGAGTTGCCAGTTAAGTGACGTTTGCCGCTCCATGCGCTGGCTATTCGAGGCCGCGTCGGCAGATACCATTAACGCCCGCCACGTACCGGGCGCATTACCGTTAGTGTCAGAAATCGAGCGACGCCGTTGACGATCATACTTACGATGAAGAGAACAAGCCCAAGTTCGATCAGCGAGCTTCATAAATATCGGTCGTTGCTTCAGTGAACTCATTGGCAATGACGCTGGGTAGCGAATACGCGGGCGAGAAGAGCGACGCTACGAGTGCCGGCTTGTTGCCAATGACCATCGTCGCCGCGATCGTTTCGCCAAGTGCACGACCAAGTGCCAAGATGCAAGCGCCGAAGATTCCTGTCTTAGCTGCGGGTAGCACGACCTTCGCCGTTGTCTCCCACCTGGTCGCGCCGAGCGATGCAGAGCCCTCGCGTAAATCGGTTGGAATGGCCTGGATGACGTCGCGCGATATTGCGGTCACGGTCGGAATGATCATGATTGCCAGGATGATGCCGGCGGTCAGAAGCGACGTTCCAAAGATCGATCCTTTGAATATTGGTAGAAATCCGAGGGTCGATTGCCAGAACGATCGACGTAATTTCGCATCAGGGGGGCGAGCACAAACAAACCCCACAGACCAAAAACGACGCTCGGAACTGCTGCCAACAACTCAATCGTGAACGATAGCGGCCGTGACAGCCAGCCGGGCGCAAACTCGGCGAGATAGGCTGCTGCAAGAATGCCAATTCCGGCAGCCAGAACGATCCCTATCCCGGACGAGACGACCGTGCCATAAATGAGCGGCAGTGCTCCGAATTGACTCGTAACCGGATTCCAACTGCTCGTCCATAAAAACGACAGACCAAATGTTCCCATGGCCTGGCGCGAGCCCATGACGAGCTCGATAAAGATGCCAACGACTATTAGCAGAAACAAAATACTGCAGCCGTACACCGCTCCTTTGAACAGGATATCGGCCCGGCGCGCGCGCTCCAATGCGGACCGAAATTCTCTCGCGGCCTGGTTTTTCACGTCTGCCGTCATCGTCTTAGCTATCTTCCTCGAAAAAGTCAACCGAGGTGCGGCGACTATTGGGCCACACCTCGGCTCCGATTCCTACTGTAAGTTTTGCTAGGCTTGCATCTTCTCGATTTGGGATTTCGAGAAGGATGCCACGTTCGGCGGAAGTGGAACGTTTCCAACCGAGGCGGCGATCGGCTGTCCGTCCGTCACCAGCCACACGAGAACGTCCTTGACCAGCTTCGCCCGCGTCTTGTCTGAAGGATTCTGATAAATCATGCCCCACGAGAATCCGGAAATCGGCCACGATTCGGCACCCGCCGCGTCGACAATTGCGAAATCTGTCGGCGTGATCGTTGTCTTGGTGGCGGCCGCAGCCTTGACTTCTGCCGGAGTGCAGACCATCCACTTCCCGGCCTTGTTTTGCAGCGCCGCTTGCGTCATGTGATTTTCGATCTGGTACGCTAGCTCAACGTAGCCGATCGACCCGGGCGTCTGTCGCACGTTGCCGGCGACGCCTTCGTTTCCCTTACCGCCGACGCTGTTCGGAGATGGCCACTGCACGCTCTTGCCCGTACCGACTTTCGTCTTCCATTCGGGCGACACGCGGCTGAGGAAATCCGTAAAATGATACGTCGTTCCCGATCCGTCAGAGCGATTGACCGGTACGATGGGCGTGTCCGGGAGGCCGGCGCTCGGATTGAGCTTCACGAGCTGCGGATCGTTCCACTTGGTGATTTTCCCGAGATAGATGTCCGCGATGTTTTCGCGCGTCAAGCGCAACTCGCCCTTGAGGCTTGGCAAGTTGTACGTGATTGCTTCGCCGCCGAGCGTCGTCGGAAACTGTACCACGACGGCACCGCCCTGCTGCGCACGCGAGAGTTCATCCGCGTTCATTGGGACGTCGGATGCGCCAAAGTCAACCGTTTTGGCGGTGAACTGCTGAATGCCGCCCCCACTCCCGATCGACTGGTAATTTACGGTCACATCGGGGTGCTTTTGCGAGTACTCGTAAAATGCTTTAAAAAGAATGGGTAGGGGAACGTGGCGCCTGCACCGGTGATCTGCGTCGCTGCGAAGGCGGGCAGAATGCCGCCTCGAGTCACAGCCGCGACTACGGCACCGGATGCTACCACTAGTAAGTCTTTCCGTGAGATAGTCTCGCGGTTCATATAAACTTTCGTCACCTTTCGATCGAACGATTCTGAATCGCTCCCATGGTTGCAACCTAACGTCAAGGCCTCTTTAACTCAGGATTAAGGTCTCTTAATCTGCGAGCCGTGCGTTTGTGCGACTAGTAAAACGGAAGGCCGTTATCGCAGCGTTATCGCAGGCTTAAGGGGCAGCGAACACAGGAACTTCGCGCCGATCCCAAGCTCCGACTCTGCTCGAATGGATCCACCGTGCGCCTCGACGATTTGCTTTACGATCGCAAGTCCGAGGCCGGTACCACCCGATCCCGCGAGCGCGAACGATCGACAACGTAAAATCGTTCGAAGATGTGCGGCAAATCTTTGAAGGGTATTCCCACGCCGTCATCCTGCACGCTGAGAAATGCTTCGCCATTCTCGGCGCCCACGCCGACGCGGACGTGACCCCCGGCAGCGGTGTGCCGCAGCGCGTTGTCGATGAGATTGACGACGACTTGCGTCAAACGCTTCGAGTCGACTTCGGCTTCGATCGACGCGCGGCGCATCCAAGCGCAAATCGACATCCTGTTCCTCCGCGCGCGCTTGAAATGCGGTCGACCGTGTCCTCGACCAGACGCGACAAATCGACTTTGCTCGGGTGCAGCGGCACTTGGCCCGCTTCGCCGCGTGCAAGCTCGAGCAGATCCTCGATGAGGCGCGTCATGCGTTCGAGCTCGCCGACCATTTTGGGGAAAAACAGGCGAATCGCTTCCGGATCGTCGCCGGAAAGCTGAATCGTCTCGACCATCAAGCGGATCGACGAAATCGGCGTGCGCAGCTCGTGCGAGACGTCGGCGAGAAAGTCGCGGCGTACGCGCTCGCTATCGGCGACTTTCGAACGGTCCTCCGCGAAGACGAGCATGTCGCCGCCGCGCTTTTCGAGCGGCTGGACCGTAACGACGAGACTGCGCTCGCTTTCGACCGAGCGGAGAACGATCGTGCCTTCAGCGCGTTGTCCGGCTTGAGCCGCGCCGCACCAGCCGCTCGAGATCGACCGAACCGATCGCTTCGATCAGCGCGCGTCCGCGCCCGCGCTCGGCGTCCATCTCGAACGCGCGCTCGGCGATGGCGTTCGCAAATTTCAAGTAGCCGTTGCGATCTACGACCAGTGCCGCAACGGGCATGAGCGCAACGATCTGCTCGAGCGAGTCGTCACGCTGCTGTTCCGCGCGCTTTTCCGCGACGTCGGGAGCCTGGGGCCGCGAGCCGTTACGCGCGAAGCGAGCTGCGAAAAAGCCCCCGGCGGCACCGACGAACAGCGCCAGTAGCTCGCCGGTAAATGCCACTATTCGCGGAACATGTAGCCGCGGCTAGCGCACCGTGATGATATGCCGCGGGTTGTTCGGATCGACCTCGACTTTTTCGCGAAGCCACCGGACGTGGACGCTGATCGTTTGATGCTCGCCTTCGAAATCGTAGCCCCAGACTTTTTCGAGCAACATCTGGCGGGTGACGATCCGGCCCTTGTTTTCCATCAGCACGTGCAGCAGGCTGAATTCCTTGGGAGCCAGCTGAACGTCGCGGCCGCGTACGAGCAGCAGATGGCGCGACGGATCGAGCGTGATATCGCCGGCCACGATCGGCTCGTCGCGCTCGCTGACTTGCGGTTTTTCCGCGCGGCGCAAGCAGGCTTTCACGCGCGCCATGAATTCCGCGAGCGAGAACGGCTTCGTGACGTAATCGTCGGCGCCGATCTCCAGCGCGACGACTTTGTCGATCTCCTGATCCTTTGCGGTCAGCATGATGATCGGCACGTTGCTGTGGCGGCGAATCTCTTTGCACGTCTCGATGCCGTCGAGCACCGGAAGCATGATGTCGAGAATCACGAGATTCGGCTCTTCGCTTGCGACGAGCGCGAGCGCGGTGCGCCCATCGCCTGCCGTGCTCACCTGATAGCCGCTTCGCGCGAGATTGAAGCGCAGGGTTTGCAAAATCGCCGACTCGTCGTCGACGACCAAGATGCGTTTAGTTGCGGTGGCCAATGTGGTCACGAGGGGGCCTACGCTTCTGCCGAGATGGCCGCAACTCCCCGCGGAATCACGGCCTTTCCAAGCGCTTTTGCAAGAAGGTCCGCTTTGTACCCGGCCGCTGCAATCTCGGACGCGAGGTCGCCGCTGCTTTGGGTATCGTTCGCTTCGACTTCTATCGCAACGGCTGCGGGTCCCCAACGAATGCGCACGTCGCTCACGATCCCCTGTTGACGAACGTCCAAACCATCCGCAACACGCAGGATTCCTGCCAGCAATGCGACGCGGTCGCGTTCGAGTGCTCCGAGCGCCATCCATTCGGGATGCGTCGCTTTCGGTAAGGATTTGCGATGATACCGAACGATTGTTGCAAGTAATTCTCGCTCCGGGTCGTTCCAACCATCGAGCACGCTGCTTCGTATAAGGTAGGCGCCGTGCTTGTGATGGGCACTGGGGTTCACGAATTTTCCGATATCGTGCAGCAGCGAGGCAGCGTGAATTACTTCGCGATCGAATGGAGTCGTCCGGACCTGCGGGCACCAGCTCATCGAAGATGCGCAGTGCAAGGCGCGCGACGCTGCGTTCGTGCAGACCGCTACTCTGATAGCGACGTGCGAGCGAGGCGACCGATTCGCGCCGGCGCGCGCGCAAAACGTCGAGGCGGCGCACGATGTCGCTATCGGCCTGCACGAGATCGACGACGACCCCTTCGCGCAGTGCGTGTTGGCTTACGACGATCTCCCGCGCGCCCATCCCCAGGAGTCCTTCGATCAGGACGGCTGCGCCGGCGATGATGATATCGGCTCGCCGCGCGTTCATCCCGGGCAGCGTTCGTCGCTGCGCCTCGGTCAACGTGAGCATCCGGGCCTGTAGAACCCGCAGCCGTTCGAGACTCAAGACGTGACCGTGGACGCCCGGGCGAGAGCCCTGGTCGCCCGCGTCGAGCGCCGCCAGACCCATAATCGTTCCTGACGTTCCGATCACAACGTCGCAATCGAATTCACGCAACCGCGCGACGAGCGGCGACATCAGCTTCTTGATATGCGCGACAAGCGCGGGATAGCGCTCGTATGGCGGCTCGTCGCCGCGCAAGAAACGCATCGTACAACCGCAAGCTCCCGAGCTTGACGCTCTCGAGCAGGTACGGACGCCGATCGTCGGCCACGATCCACTCCGTCGACCCGCCGCCGATGTCGATGACGCACGCGAGGCGGTCGTGCAACGGGAAATTCCGCGTAACGCCGAGATAGATGAGCCGCGCTTCCTCGCGCTCGTCGAGCACCTCGAGCGGGACGCCGCACAAGCGCTGGACCTCGTTCGCAAACTCCGAACCGTTACGCGCCTCACGCACCGCCGACGTCGCCACGACGCGAATGCGCTCCGCATCGCGCTCGTGCGCCAATCGCACGAACCGTGCAATCGCTTCGACCCCGCGTGCGATCGCGCGCTTTCCCAGCGCGCCGCCTTCCAGCGCGGAGTCGGCACCGAGGCGAACCATTTCACGCGCCTTGAAGACGGTTCGGGTCGACATCGACTCCGCGTCGACCTCAACGACGATCAAGTGAATGGAATTCGTCCCAACGTCGATCGCGCCGATCCGCATCTGGCAAGACCCTTCTCACGAAGGATGAAGAATCTTCCTGTGTTGCGCGCCTTCATCCGGTTATCACGTCTGAAGTTCTTAACCGGTGGTTTGCTCGGATTCGCGCTCGGCGCGGCGATTGCGCGCTACGATGGTGCGTACATCGACTGGCAGGTGTACGTACTCGGTCAAATCATGGTGACGTCGTTTCATCTGATGGTGCACTATGCGAACGACTATTACGATCGGTTCTGCGATGCATCGGCCGAGCGGACCGCATGGTCGGGTGGAAGCGGCGCGTTGCTCGAGGGCGGACTCTCACCACGTATCGCGCTCAATGCAGCCTTTGTTTGTGCTGGAATCGGCGCATTCGCGATCGGCGTTTTTGCGATCAGCGCCGCGTATGCTCCGGCGCTTGTCGGTGTCCTCATCGCGATTCTCTGCTGGTCGTATAGCGCGCCTCCGATGCGTTTGCTCGCGCGCGGCTGGGGCGAGCTCGACACGGCACTCATTATCGCGTTGCTCTTTCCGCTGGCGGGATACGTGACGTTTGCGCACGCGCCGGCGTTGCGTTTGTTCGCGAGCACGCTGCCGTCGATCGCGGCGATGCTCGTCTTGATGTTTTGCGTCGAGTATCCGGACGCCAACTCGGACCGGGCGAGCGGAAAGATGACTCTCGTCGCGCGGCTGGGCCGGGAACGCGCGCGATACCTGATATACGGCGGCGTCGCCGCGATTTACGCCAGCACCCTCGTCGCGATTGCACTCGGCGCGGTCACGCCGCTCGCCTATTTCGTCGCGCTGACGATTCCAATTGCGTGGTTCCTGTGCGCGCGAGCGGGCACGGAAAACGTAACCGACGTCGCAGCCAGCGGCGTCGCGCTCTTCGTCGCGACGATCCTCGGATCGACGCTCGCTTACGTGGCCGCTATACTTTGACCGTCGACGCTTTGTAGATCTCGTCGATCGCTTGCGCCAGCGCCGCGTTGAACTCGGCGTCGCTCATTTGCGCCTTGAGATCTTGCACGAGCGCGCGCGAGAAGCTCGCGATCATGCCCTTGTTGTGCGACAATTTCTCGTCGGCGTCGGCGCGCGTGTAGCCGCCTGAAAGCGCCACGACGCGCTCGACGCGCTTGTGTGCGATCAACGGAGCGTAGAAGTCGGGGTTGTCCGGGATCGTCAGCTTGAGCATGACCCGTCCGTCCGTCATTGCATCGAGATGACGCGTGATCTCGTCGCGCAGAATCGCTTCCGCGCCGGCCTTGTCGGGACTCTTGATCGAGACTTCGGGTTCGAGGATCGGCATGAGGCCATGCGATGCCACTTGTTTTCCGATCTCAAACTGTTGATCGACGATTGCCTTGATGCCGGACTTCGACGCAAGCGTAATCGTCGAGCGCTCTTTCGTGCCGTAAATACCGAGTTTCGCAGCGCGCGCAAGCAAATCGTCCAAGCCGGGCATCGGCTTCATCATGCTGACGCCGTCGTTTTCCGTTTCGAGACCTTTATCGATCTTCAAGAACGGCACGACTTTGCGGTCTTCCCACAGATAGCTGGGCACCGGTTTACCTTGCGCGGTTCCGTCCATCGTGCGTTCGAAGAGAATCGCGGCAATGACCTTATCACCGGTGAACGCCGGCGACGTCATGATTCGCACGCGAAACTCGTGCATCAGCTTGAACATTTCCGCATCGCCGCTGTAGGCGTTGTCGGGGATGCCGTACAGACGCAAAGCGCCGGGCGTCGAGCCTCCACTCTGGTCGAGCGCGGCGATGAAGCCGGGCTTCGTCGACATCTGCTCGCTCTTCGAGCGATCGGTCATTGCCTTCAAATCACGTCACCTCACGGGCCATTGATGCCCTGGCCCCTTCGTATCGGGGGTATTCCCTACCCGCTGCCGACTAGGCGATACATTTGAACGGGCCGGCGCGGTGAAGGGCGCTCGGCACGGAATGCTCGAGCTGCTTCTCGAGCCACTTTGCGGTCGAGATGAGCTTGTCGAGATCGATGCCCGTCTCGTAACCCATGCCGTGCAGCATGTAGACAACGTCCTCGGTTGCAACATTGCCGGTTGCGGCGGGTGCGAAGGGGCAACCGCCTACACCACCGACCGACGCATCAAGCATTTGCGCGCCGGATTCGACGGCTGCGAGCGCGTTCGCGACGCCGGTATTGCGCGTGTCGTGGAAGTGACAACCAACCGGAATGTCCGTATCGGCCATGCCCTCGACGAGGATGCGCACTTGTTTGGGGACACCGACACCGATCGTATCCGCAAACGAGATCGCGTCAGGCCCCATTTCCGCGACTTGATGCGCGATCTCGAGCACGCGATCCGGATCGACCGTTCCTTCGAACGGGCATCCGAATGCGACGGCAAGTCCGATCGAGATGCCGAGCCCGTCTCCACGCGCGCGCTCGATGATACGTTTTGCGATCGCGAGCGAATCGACGACCTTGGCGCCCTGATTGCGTTCGCCGAACGTGTCCGTTACCGGAAACGCGTAGTGCACGGCTTGCAGAGTCGTCGTCAGCGCGCGATCGTAACCGCGCTCGTTGAGCACGAGAGCGTTAAATTCGGTCTTGGTGTCGACCGGCAAGAGCGAGACCACGGTTTCGGCGCCCGCCATGCGCGGCACGCGCTTTTCGTTGACGAAGCTCACTGCCTCGACATACGGGACGCCGGCGTCCGCAAGACGCCGGCAGAGCTCTGCGCGCATCTCCGGGGTCGTCTGCGTTTCATCGTTCTGCAGACCGTCGCGCGGGGCGACGTCGCAAATGTCGATGTCACGACCCGATATATTTAGCGAAGAGCTTCGCGTACGATCCGTCGGATTGCATGTGCGCGATCCAGGCGTTCGTTAAATCGAGCAGCGCAATCTGACCCTTCTGCATGAAGTAGACGTGCGCGCTGTGCGTGAACGGATGATCGGGATCGACGGCATAGAGACGATGATCGCGCGCAGCTTTCAAGCGCGCCTCGACACCATCCGTGAACATGACGTCGCCCTTTCCATCGACGAGCATGCCGGGAATCGCCAGATTGTCGTTGACCACGACGATTTTCGCGTTCTTGATGTTGCCGTTGACGAATAGTTGATTCGTTCCACCCGGATTCACGAGCACGGTGACGTCCGGCTTGTCGAAATCCGTCAGCGTGTTCGTGCGGTACTTCGCTTTGTCGGAAGCGCGGACGAGCGCAACTTTGCCATCTTGTATGTAGGCGCTCGTACAACTCGCCGACTTTCGCGCGCGTTTCATTCCAGCTCACGCCGCCCATCGCGATATCGAATTTGTTGGCGAGTAGATCGGCTGTCATCGTCGGCCACGTCGTTTTGACGATCTCGAGCTTGACGTTCGGACCAATCGCTTTTGCCAGCATCGCGGCGGCATCTGCATCGATCCCGTGATACACGCCGCTCGAGTCGACGAGACTGAACGGATCGTAGTCACCGGTCAAACCGACGCGCAAGACGCCGGTCTGGCGGATTTGAGCCAGCTCATCTTGGGTTGGCGCAACGGCGCGTTTGCGCGATTGCGGCGATCGGCAGCGCCGCAAGGGCGAGCACTGCAAGAAAGCGTGAACGACATCATCGGCGGCGTCGTTTTCTCCTCGGGGGGTCAGGGCGACGAGACCGATTCATTTCGTCACAGCGAACGCGTGCCTCCCGGAACATGGCGAGCGCCAGGGTGAGCGCCGAGCGCGCTGCGGCGGCTTTGCGAGGATCCTCCGGCGCGATCGCCTCGGCACAAAGACGAGCCGCGAGACCCGTGCGGTCGCTCGAGATGCCGCTCACCCTGCAGCTGATGTTCGGCGAGCCGCGCCCGAACCGGCGGACCGTCATCGATCGAGAGCGCGACGCGCACGCGCGTGGTGCGCCCGTCGTCCCCGAGCCGGAATGTTGCTCCGATGATCAAGTCGTGCGACGCCGAGACCGTCGCGAATCGTCCGGCGGCGCTGCACGTAGATGTCGCCGGAATTGGTTCGAACTCGATCGAAAGCGGAGCTTCGTGCGGTGCGAGGACAAGCGCGTCGATCGGCGTGACACGCGTCCGCCCGAGCGAGACGACTTCGACGTTCGCTTCCGAAACCGCCAGATACAAGGCGGCGCTTGCGGCCTTGAAAATCGTCGCCTCGAGCACTGGATGTCCGCGCAACGACGCCTCGGCGGCAAATGCGCCGAACCGAAGCTTGTTTTCGTCACCGATCGGCGGCAGGCACGAAATTCATCGAGCTGACGGACGTCGAGGATTTGCGCTTCGCGAGGAACGTGCGTGTAAGACGACGCGAGCAATCCACTCGTTCCGATAAGCCAGCGAACTTGTTCGCGATGCGTAAACGAGAGACCAAGGGCGTCACGCAGCGAGCGCGGCGTGAAAATGGAGAGTTGTCGCTGGCTAAAAGCCATCTTTGTCTCTAGGAATTCGACGAAATGCGTGACTTTCCTTAGAAGCTCAGGACGCCCGCATAGCCCGTTAGCTCGACGTACGCGGCGCCGTGCACCGGGCGCGAAGCGATCGGTGCCCGAGAGATCGCAATCGCCTTCCCAATATGCGACATGGAGCTGTTGATCGATCAGCTCTTGGTCGCGCAAAAGCGGCGTGATCGTGACGTCCAGGCCCTCACTTGGGACGCGTACGCGCCACCCGCTCGGGTAAACAGCTCCGCTTGCGGGACTCTTCCACGTTCCGAGCGCCTGCGTCTGAAAATCAGCGCAGGCGCAGATGCCGGACACGACCATCGCGAGCGACCAAGGAGCCGCTCGACTGTGGCGTTATTGCTGCCGTCTTTCTGCCGCAAGACGTACAGCATGAGCTCGCGTCCGTCATCGAGCTGCAGCGCGTACCAATCCCACCCGCGCTGACTCGCCTGCAGCTCGTCGGAACCGTACTCGTGATCCATCCACGACTCGCCGTCGACCGTCGTAGCGCTTTCCGCCGACCACAGCGTTCCCGTCGTCGCCAGACGCGTGATCGAGTAATAGTGCGAGGCGCACGAGCCGCACGGACCTTTGCGCGAGATGCCGCCCTCGCCGTTGATTGCGGGCGCTTTGTCCGCACGCAAGTGCGAGATCGATCGCATTCGGTCCCGGAGGCCGCATGCAGCCGAATCGGATCGATTCCGCGCACCGACCAATCGCCGGCGTGAACGTTCAACGTTGTCGTCGATGCCGCACCCATGCCGAGCGCATCACGCACGAAGCGTTCGTCGTGCACGAACGTTTTGTCGTTCACATCGGTGATCGCAAAATGCGCGGGAAAGACTTGCGAGCCGTGCCAACGCGACGTGCTCGGCGCAAAATGCGCGCATCTCCGGGACGGATTCCGAAGCGAAAGATCGTCAACTCGAAACCGAAACGGCGGCCATCGCGTGCGTGCAAGTGTCCCGTGAAATACCACCACTCGCTTTGGTAGCCCGGATGCGCGCCGTGATCGCGCGGGAAGACGAACGTATATGGCGCGGTCGCGATGCGAAACGACAGCAGCGCGAGCGCCACGAATGCGACGAGCTTCATTCGGTTCGAATCGCTTCTGCCGTTCGAATCCGCGCTGCAACGCCGGCGGGATAGATGCCCGCAACGAGCGCCGCGAGTACGACCACGACGAACGAAGCCCCAAGAAACTCCCACGGGATGTGCACGTCGATCAGCCAGCCGAAGGCCTGGCGATTGATCACGAAAATCAAGAGCAGCGCGAGCAGAAAGCCGAGCGCGATCCCGACGAGGCCTCCGAGCACGCCGACGAAGGCCGCCTCGACCAGCACCATGCGGCGCACGTCGCGCGTTCGCAAGCCCAAGTAGCGCAGGATTCCGATTTCGCGGCCGGCGCTCGAGGACGAGCGCGAAGAGCGTCGAGATGACCCCGAGCAACGCGATCGCGACGCTGATCAGATAGAGCGCGTACGTGATCGCGAACGTCCGGTTGAAGATCTGCACGACGAGCGCGCGCAGCTCGCGATTCGTCTCGATGTCGATGCGCAGCGGCAAGACGCTGCGAATCACGCGCGTGCGAAGATCGACTGATGTTCGCGCCCGGCAGCGCCCAAATCGCGATCGAGTCGACCGTATCGTCATGGAAGAGATGCTCGAACGTCGCGCGATCGAGCATGATGATCCCCGACTCAGTCGAGTAATCGTTGAAGATCGGCGGCGACGTCGAAAGCGAGTCGCGCCGGAGGGCGTATCGAGCACGAGCGTATCGCGCGGCCGCACGCCAAAACGCGTCGCGAACGGCTCGGAGACGAAAACGCTGCGCGTTCCCGCGGCTTGCCGCAGCAGCGCCGGGACGTCGCCGACGCCGAGAAACTGAATGGAATTGCGGCGTGCCAGCTGCGTGAAGTCGGTCGCGTCGAGCTCGGTCAGACGTCCGCGGAACGGAATCGTGATCGAGCGCAGCGCGTGCACGTCGGCGACACCCGGGACGCGCGCGATCGTCGCGAGCAACGCCGGGTCCAAACCGCGCGTCGGATGATGCGTCGGACGGACCGACCGGACGCACGAAAAGATCGGCCGAAAGCACTTCGTCGGCCCACGTCACGACCGTCGTGCGGAACGAGCCGATCAAGATCGCGACAGCCGTCATCATCGCAATTGCAATGCCCAGTGCCGCAACGGCGACGCTTTCGCGGCGCAACGCGCCGCCGAGATTGCCGGCGGCGAGTAACGACGGTGCATCGCGCAAATAGCGGCGTCCAAGTGCGGAGGTCGCCGCGATCGCCAGCGGGACGCACAGCGAGCCGCCGGCGATGATCATGATACCCGAGAGATAGCCGAAAACCGGCACGCCGCCGACCGGCGGTCCGACCGTGACGAGCAGCGCGATGATGAACGCGAACACGCCGGCGAGCGCCGCGTTTCGCGCGAAGTGCGGCGAGCGGCGTTCGAAACCGGCCGCTCGCATCGTGAACGCCGGCGGAACGCGCGCAGCTTCGAGCGCCGGGACAACCGCTGCGACGACGGCGAGAAGAATACCGAGCACGAACGCTTTGAGAATCGGCAACGGATCCCACAGCACCCCGCCGACGCCGATGCCGACGTAGAGTGTTTGCACGGTTCGCGCCACGGCCGCAACCGAAAACTGCGCGAGCACCGCGCCGAGCGCGAGCCCCGCAAGCGAACCTGCAAGTCCGAGCACGCCGCCTTCCACCAAGAAGGCGATGAAGATCTGCGTGCGCCTGGCGCCCAGTGCGCGCAACGTTCCGATCTCCGGACGGCGCTGCACGACCGCGATCGCGACCGTATTGAAGATCAGATACATGCCGACGACCAGCGCGATTGCCGAAAGCGCATCGAGATTCAATTGGAAGCTCTGCAGCATGCGCCGGATCTCGCCGGTGCGGACGCGCGGCTCGATCGCGCGCGACCCTGGCGGAATGACCGCGCGCACAGCTGCAAACGTCTGCGCGAGGCGACTCGGATCGACGACGCAGTCGATCCGATCCAGCAACCCGACTTTATCGAAGATATCTTGCGCGGTTGCGATGTCGACGAATACGACGCTCGAATCGATTCCGACCACGCTCGGCGGCAAAATCGCAGCCACGACCAGCGAGACCGGACGCGCGCCCGCGATCGCCGGAAGATGCGAGCCGACCTGCAAGCCCCAGCGACGCGCAACGCGCTCGCTGATAACGGCACCGCGCCCGTTCACGAGCGTATCGGCGTGCACGTCCGTGCCGCTCGCCGGCGTCCCCGCGTCGCGCGGCAGCGGCGCAAGCAAGTCGACACCGAGCACGCGCAGCACTTCTCCTTCTTGCGGATGGCCGCGCCGCGCACCGACGACGATGCTGTCCTCGATGACGGGTGATGCGGAGATGATGCCCGGTAGCGCTGCAACGCGCAGCAGGGTTCGCTCGTCGAAGCCGCGTCCGACTCCCAGGATCTGCAGGTTGACGCGACTTGCAACGACGTTGACGCTCGAGGAAAATGAATCGACGGCCGTTGCGTTCGCGAGATCGATTGCGAGCGCGATCGCGACGCCGAGCGCGACCGCAACGATCGTTACGATCGTGCGAAGTCTACCTGTCGCGCAGCGTCCCCGCAATCAGCCCGCGTAAGAGTAAACCCATTGTCCGTCTTGCATGTGCAGGGTTCGGTCGCAAATCGCGGCTGCGCTTTCGTTATGCGTCGCCATCAAGACGGTCTGGCCGCCATTTGCAATCGTGCGCAGCAATTCCAAGACGATCGCGCCGTTCTTCGAATCCAGGTTTCCGGTCGGCTCGTCGGCGAGCACGATCGCGGGACGATGCACGATCGCGCGCGCGATTGCGACGCGCTGCTGCTGACCGCCGGACAATTCGGCCGGAAACGCGCGTGCGCGCTCGCCGATTCCGACGAGCGCGAGCGCCTGCCCGACGCGCTCGGCAATCTCCGAGGGCACGACGCCCTGCAGCACGAGCGGCAACGATACGTTTTGTTCGACCGTGAGCGCCGGAAGCAAATTGAAGAATTGGAAGATCGTCCCGATACGATCGCGCCGCAAGAGCGTGAGCTCATCGTCGCTCAAGTCGGTCGTGCGGCGGCCTTCGATCGATAATGTCGCCCGACGTCGGCAGATCGACGCAACCGATGAAATTGAGCAGCGTCGTTTTGCCGCAGCCGCTCGGACCCACGAGTGCGACCATCTCGCCGCGCTGCAGCTCGAGCGAGACGCCCGCCAAAGCAACAGCGTCGCCCGACGACGTCGCGTAAGTCTTACGGACGTCCCGGGCGAGGACTGGGGCGTTCACGAATCGAGGGCAGAGAAGACCAGCGCCGCGTTGATTCCGCCGAAACCTGCCGTGTTGGAAAGCATGGTGCGCACTTTACCTTCGACGGTCGCGCGCACAAACGCTAGATCGCAGTCCGGATCGTCGAGGAAATGGCCGACGACGCGCGGCAGCACGCCGTAGCGGAGCGTCAGCAACGAAAGGGCAGCTTCCCACGCGCCGGCTGCTCCGAACGCGTGTCCATGCTGACCCTTGGATGCTGTGATCGGCAGCTGCGCAACGCCGTCGCCGAACACGCGGCGCAGCGCCTTTGCTTCGGCCCGATCGCCGAGCTGCGTCGCCGAACCGTGCGCGCTTACCGCTTCGATCTCGTTCGGTGCAATGTGCGCTTCGTCCAGCGCAATCTGAATCGCGCGCGCGGCATTTTCGCCGCCCGGACGCGGCGCCGACATGTGGTGCGCATCGTTGCTTGCGCCGAAGCCACGAATCTCGCCGTAGATGTTTGCGCCGCGCGCAACGGCGTCTTCGTAGCGCTCGATCCACAGCATCCCCGCGCCTTCCGCCATGACGAAGCCGTCACGATCGCGATCGAACGGCCGGCTCGCGTGCTGCGGATCTTCGTTGCGCGTCGACATCGCACCGATGACGGTGAACGCGCCGAAGCACAGCGGTGAAAGCGGCGCTTCCGCCCCGCCCGCAATCGCCGCGCGCAGATCGCCGCGATGCACCGCACGAAACGCTTCGCCGATCGCAACCGCACCTGACGCGCACGAATTTGCGTTGGCGACCGTCGGGCCGCGGACGTCGAATTCGAGCGCGACATTGCATGTCGCGGAACCGCCGAAGACCGAGATCGCGAGGAGCGGACGGACGCTGCTCAAACCGCGCTGACGGAAAACGTCGTGCTGTTCGTCGGCGTACGCTACGCCGCCGAGGGCCGAGCCGATGAAGACGCCGACGTCCTCGCGCGGACCATTCTTCGAAATGCCGGCATCGTCGAGCGCACCGCGCGCTGCGGCGACTGCGTATTGCGCGAAGCGGTCGGTCCAGCGAACGCGCTTTGGATCCATGTGATCGGCGGGATCGAAATTGTCGATCTCGGCCGCGATCCGCGACGGATATCCGTCCGTATCAAAACGCGTGATCGTGCGGGCCCCAATGCGTCCCGCGAGCATGGCTTCCCAAAAGTCGCGCACGCCGGTCCCAATCGGGCTGACAATCCCGATCCCGGTCACGACGACCCGATGCCCCTTTCCGTTCAACATGCCGCTTCTGCTAACACTTTCATACGCGCCAGCGTTCGTTGTGCCACAAAATCAATAAAAAAGTCTGAAACGACGTGCCGGCCCAGCCATTTCGCCGCGATCGGGAAGGCGAAGCGCAGGCGGTGCTCGATTTCGACCCGCGTACCGCCTGATATCGGCAAGAAGCGCCATTCGACTTCCATACCGCGCGTCCAACCACGAAGATGCACAAAGGCGATGTGCGGGCGCGAGGGGTCGTTCTTCTGCTCGGCGACCCAACGAATGGGAATCCAACCCCGCCATGCCGCCATCTCGACGACACGCGCTTCACCGCGGTCCTCGAGTATGCGCACGAATCGATAGTGCGGCAGAAACTCGGGCCAGCGTTCCGTCGCTGACGCGAATCGAAAGATCGTCGCCGGGTCGGCGGCGATGTCGATTGACGTCGTGGTGACGTTCATGCGAGCAGTCGTCGCAGTACAGCCGGGCGCAGGGCTGCGTTCGCCGAGGTGGTGCCGCCGACGGCGTCGAGCAAAATCGCCGCGAGCCCCGGCGATGCTTCGAGCCGGCGCGCAGCCCGCCGCGTCAAGAACGGGACGGCGATCAGCGTGTCGACGATTTTACCGAGACGTGTTCGCGCGCGAAGCTCTGCGCGATGTTCGCGATCGTATGCCACAAGCGCATCGTCTTCCGCGTTTGCGTTCGCAAACGCTTCGATCAGCGCTTTCGAAGCGCGTTCGGCGCTGCGTAGGGCGAGAAACACACCTTGGCCGGTAAATGGACTGAGGAATCCCGCAGCGTCGCCGACCAGAATCGCTCCTGGCCCGATCGCGCGGCGAACGTCGTGCGCAAGCGGACCAACCGCAACGCGCGGACCACTCCGCGCTTCAGCCGCAAAATCCATCATGCGCGACCACGTTTCGAGACGATCCTTCGGCGCAACGGCCATCACGTTCGCAATCCCGTCACCGAGCGGATTGATCGCGAGATATGTTTTTCCGTCGCAGAACATTTCGACGTAGCCGTTCGTGCTTTCGATTCCTCGAAAATGTCCGCCGACCGCAAAGCGCGGACCGCTGCGCGCCGGCAGGCTCAAACCAAGTTTACGCGCGACGATCGAACCGACGCCGTCGGCTCCCACGACGAAACGCCCGGTTACGTTCACGCGCTCGCCGCTCGCGTCGCGGACGGCGACGCCGCGCGAAAACACGTCTTCGACGCGTCCGTTCATAAGGTGAACGCCCGCGCTGAGCGCCGCTTCGAGAATCAGATTGTCGAGGGTTGCGCGCGCAAGTCCGATCGCCGGGCGCGAAAACGCGAGCTCGGCGCGCGCGCCGCCCGAAACGATGCGAATCCCACGCAAGGGTGAGCCACGTGCGCGCACCGCTTCGCCCAAGTCCGAGCGCATCGAGCGCAGCGACCGCGCCCATGCCCAAATACTCGCCGCAAACTTTGCGCCGCGGAAATGCGGTTCGCTCTATGAGCGTTACGGGGATCGACGCGCGCGCAAGCGCGAGGGCGGTCGCCGCACCCGACGGCCCTGCGCCAACGATGATGACGCGATCGTTATCGTGCGTCATCGGTGAGCGTCATGCGAAACCACGGCTCGATCCGCACACTGGGTGCTCGCCATCCGGCTTCGCGCGCCAGTGCGAGCGCTTCTTCCGGCGTATAGGCGCGCAGCACGGAAACCGGCGCGTCGTGACGCGTGAAGCGATTCCGCGAGAAGAGACGAGTCTGCGTCCAGGTCGCGGCATACGCCAGCGGCGAGCGCCGAAGATCGCAGACGATGGGCGTGATGCGCGACACGCGCCGCAGCTCACGCAAGAACCCAACGGCTTGGGACCCTTCGACGTGATGCAAGGTCAACGAGCACATCGCGACGTCGAATGCGCCGTCGGAAAATGGCAGCGAATCACCGTTGCCGAGGACGAAGCGGAAGGTACCGTCGCCGTCGAGCCGGCGTGCGATGGTCAGCATTTGCTCGCTCTGGTCGAGGCACGTGATCGCGAGCGTGCGTGCGTGACGCTGTGCGCGCACGAGAAGCGCACGCGGAATGTCGGCGGCTCCGCAGCCGACGTCCAGAATCTCGATCGCTCCCGTCGCTTCGAGGACGCGCGCGATCGGTGTGATACCGCCGAAGAGACGATTCGCGCGTTCGATATCGCGCAGGTTCGCCTCCAATTCGACGAGTGAGTCGACCGGGTCGTCCATCAACTCCCGGAGGCCGACTCTGCGTCTTATTTTCCGGCGCGCTCCTTATACCAGGCCGCGTTGATCTCGGTGTAGTTCTTCCATTTTTCGGGAACATCGGCATCGGCGTAGATCGCTTCGACCGGGCATGCGGAGACGCACGCGCCACAGTCGATGCACACTTCCGGATCGATAAAGAGCATCGTATCTTCTTCGTCGCCGTGAATGCAGTCGACCGGACACACGTCGACGCATGACTTGTCCTTTGTGCCGATACATGGCTCCGTGATGATGTAGGTCATGGCTCGGGGTTTTTGTGCCTCTTTGGAGAGCGCTCCTGTTGCCGTGAGGGAGCCGGACATCAACCCGACCAAATCCAGCAGAATGACAGTCCCCGGCCGGCTGGCTCTCCAAACCGTCGTAAGCGTGGCATACCTCCTTGCTTGCGTCCCGGCGCTGGCGGCCACGAACGCGCCCAGCACGGTGACCGTGTCCGGCTCCGGGACGATTTCGCGCGATCCAGATCGTGCCACGCTTTCCGTTTCGATCGTCACCAACAATGACGTCGCGGCAACAGCGACCTCGGCGAATAACCGTCTGTATAGCGCTCTCGTCGATCGCATGCGCGGCGTTGGGATTGCCGCGGGCGCGATCAAGACGTCGAGCTACGATCTGAATTTCGTGCCGAAACCACCCCCGGGCGACAACTACAAGCCGCCCCAAACCGGCTTTATCGTGACGCGCGCCTTATCGATCACAATCGACAATCTCTCCAACGTCGGCGGCGTCATCGATGCCGCGGTTGCAGCCGGTGTCACACAGGTCAATGGTGTCAGCTTCGGCCTGCGCGACGAGCGCGGCGCGCATGCCGCAGCTCTCGGTGCTGCGGTCGAGGATGCGGCGGCGCAAGCCGCCGCGATTGCGCAAGCCGCGCACCTGCACCTCGGCGCGGTTCGCACGATATCGTCCGTGCAAAGTCCAGTTTTCGCGCCGCAGGTCATGCGCATCGCCGCCGTCGCCGCGGCACCCGTTCCGACGCAAATCACACCGTCCGCGGTCGAGGTCCACGCAACGGTCACCGTTACTTACGATCTCGCGCCGTAAGATTTGAAACCGCCGTCTACCGTTTACGGTAGACCAGTTCGATGACCGAAAACACGTGCGAGGCCTGTAAGGCTCAGCCTGCGAGCGTTCGCGACTATTCGATGCGTTCTGGTCGCTGGGTGCAAGTCGATTTGTGTGCTGCGTGTGCGCGCAATCGGAAGCTTGCGTCGCTTCGCCCGCTGATTGGTGCGGGCGCAGCCGCGGCGCTCCTCGGTGGCCTTGCCTTCGCGCTCGATCGCTATGCGCGCGGCACCGAAGGTTCCGAGCCGGCACCATCGGCGCCGAATCCCCTCGAGTGGACGAAGCGCTTACGCGGCGGAACGCCGACGCTGGCCACGTATTCGCGCGATCTCACCGCGGATGCGCGTGCCGGCAAGCTCGATCCGGTCATCGGGCGAGATGACGAGATCGAGCGCGTGATTTCGATCCTCGCGCGGCGCAGTAAGAACAATCCCGTCTTGATCGGCGAGCCGGGCGTCGGGAAAACGGCCGTCGTCGAAGGCCTCGCGCAGCGCATCGTCGCCGGAACCGTCCCCGCAGCGTTGCACGAGAAGCGCGTGCTGGCGCTCTCGCTCGGGCCGCTCGTCGCCGGAACGAAGTATCGCGGCGAATTCGAGGGCCGCGTCAAGCGCATTCTCGATGAGATCAAACGCGCATCGCGCGACGTCATCCTGTTCATCGACGAGCTGCACACGCTCGTCGGAGCCGGTGCGGCGGAAGGCTCGCTCGATCTCTCTTCGATGATCAAGCCGGAGCTGGCGCGCGGCGAGCTGCAATGCATCGGTGCGACGACGTTCGGCGAGTATCGCAAACACGTTGAAAGCGATCCGGCGCTCGAACGGCGCTTTCAGCCCGTCGCTGTCGACGAACCGACCGTCGAGCAAACGATTGCAATTCTGCGTGGGCTACGCGAGAAATATGCAGTGCACCATCACGTGCAGATCACCGATGAGGCGCTGGTTGCAGCCGCGACGCTTTCCGCGCGTTACATCGCGGACCGGTTTCTTCCCGACAAAGCCATCGATCTGGTCGACGAAGCGGCGGCAACAGCCGCACTCGCCGGCACGGGAAGTATCATCGACGCGCAAACGATTGCGAACGTCGTCTCGCGCTGGACCGGGATTCCGCAGGGAACCCTGAGCGAGCAAGAATCGCGCAGCCTGCTCGCGCTCGAGACATCGCTCGAAACCCGTGTCGTCGGCCAGCGCGAAGCGGTGCACGCAGTATCCGAAGCGATTCGCCGCGCGCGCGCCGGGCTCAAGGATCCGCGCAAACCGGTCGGCGGATTTCTTTTCATCGGCCCCTCCGGCGTCGGTAAGACCGAACTTGCGCGCGCGCTCGCGCACGTGCTCTTTGGCACAGATGATGCGCTCGTGCGTCTCGACATGAGCGAATACACGGAGACGCATACGATTTCGCGACTGCTCGGCGCACCGCCCGGTTATCACGGACATGACGAACCCGGCCAGCTCACCGAACCCGTGCGGCGGCGGCCGTATTGCGTCGTGCTCTTCGATGAGATCGAGAAAGCGCACCCCGACGTCACCGCGATTCTCTTGCAGATCCTCGACGACGGGCGCGTCACGGATGCAAAAGGACGCACGATCGATTTCCGTCACGCCCTCGTCGTGATGACGAGCAACATCGACCTCGGCGAGCTCGAGATGGCGCTTCGCAAAGAGCTGCTCGATCGCATCGACGAGACCGTGCTCTTCCGTTCACTCGGTGTCCCCGAGATCGAAGCGATCGTCGAGCTGCAGCTGCGTGCGCTCGTCGAGCGGCTCGGTATGCAGGCGGTCGTTCTCGACCTGAGCGCGGAAGCACGACGCTATCTCGCGAAAGAAAGTATTGCCGCAGGCAGCGGAGCGCGTTACGTACAGCGCACGATCGCGCGCGAGGTCACGTCGCCGCTTTCAGGCGCGATCTTGCGCGGCGAGCTTCCGGGCGGCAGCACCGCCCGCGTCGGTTACAACGGGAAGGCAATCACCGTCGAAGCGGCCTAAGGACCTTCTCTGATGCCGTCTTTCTTGGCTTGGGCGCTCGTCATCAGCACCGTCATAGTGGGTGGTGATACTCACGCGGTACACTATGCGTCTTCAGTCTGGAGTTACACGACAACTGACGCACCGCAAGTTACGGGCATCTACCATGACACCGTCATTGTCGGATTCTACGGGTTATACCACAACGGTCATACCGACGTCCGCACCGAAGGCCTCGACGCTTCGACGGGCAAGCTTTTGTGGCGCCGAAAGAATGCGGCGCCCGCACGTGGCGGAGCCCCTTTTCTTCTGTTCGGGAGAACCGTCGAACGCATCGACGTTCGAACTGGGAAACAAATGTGGCGTTCCGCGAAGCTCTGCGACACGGATGCTTCATCAACAACCGCCGCGCTATTGGGTGAGCGCGTATATATCGGCTGCGCCAGCGGCGACATGTTTGCGCTGCAGTCATCGACCGGACGCGTCCTCGCGTCGGCGCAACCAATTACGATGCATATCGTCGATATCGTTCCACTTGCACTTGGCACGCTCAGGGTCTCAGGGACCGATGCCGATTCATCACGCAGCGCGATTGTCGACGAAAAAACGCTTTCAACGATTCTCGCTGAAGCGCCCGACCTTTCGTTCCTCGGCTATGACGGAGGTACCATACTAACCGCCGATACGTGTTGTCGCGGACAGCACGAGGACAACTGGCCTGCGAAGATCCGGCGCTTCTCCCGATTGACTGGCAAGCAATTGTCGAGTGCGGACTTGCACCCGTATCAACCGAGCTTGCCGATGGATAAATCCCAGCCTGGCGGTGGCACATTAGTTCTGGCCGGACAAGACTTTACGTCTCGACGCATTCTGCACTTTTTCAATATCGACATCAGGAAACTAAGCGCGCGACCCCGCATCCTCTATGACAATCTCGTCGGTGGCACGTCCTCCGTGATCGAAAATCGCTATTTTGTCCTCCGCAACGCCGCGGGTCGAGTGAGTTTATTTGATACGCGTTCGGGACGCATCGCGTGGAGCGATGATAGCGAAACTGGAGCCGTCAGCAGTGGTCTCCAGAGCTTGGAGCAATCGCTGGGGCTCGCGACCGCTAAGACAGCATCAAGCCGCAATCGTTCGTCTGAGCGACATGACGATGTGGCGGATCAGAGGCACTGTTGGCTCATTCAGGCATCCACGGAACGCTTAGTGCTGACCTATTGCCCGGGACCAGGTGGAACAGGGCCGGTGCGCCCATCGCTATCTGCGGATGTACAGACTACAGAATTGAGTTGATCGCGGCTTCGATCTGATCGTTCGACATCTCGCCGAGTCGATAGAGCTTGATCTGCCCGTTGCGATCGATGAACACGTGGACCGGTAACGCGATCACGCCGTAGCTGTCGAGAAGCTTCTGATCTGCGACGGCAACCGGGAACGGAACCTTGTATTGATCGCTAAAACCTTGCGCGCGATCTTTGCTTTCGTTGTCGTCTAACCCGATCACGGTCAGGCCGCGTTTTTGAAACTGCTTCGAGAGCTTGATGATCTCGGGCGTTTCCTCACGGCACGGCGCACACCAGCTGGCAAAAAAATCCAAATACACGGCTTTGCCGTGCAGCTTCGCGAGCTTGAGCGGCTTGTTGTCGAGCGTGCGTATGTCGAACGCCGGCGCGGGTTGCCCGGCGCGCGGCGCCGCGGCTGCCGCAACCGGAACGGTGCACAGAACGGCGATGGCGAGAATGAGAAGTTTGCGAATCATGCGATGGTAGGATACGGCACGGCAGCCACGTCCGCCCGCATCTGTTTGACGAGGGCTTCGGCATTTTCGAAGCGCAGCTGCGTTCTCAGAAAACGCAGTTCGCGCAGACTAAGTTGCTCGCCGTAGATGGTGCCGTCAAAGTCGCGCAGCCAAACCTCGGTCGTTCGGCGCGTTCCCGAATCGAAGGTCGGGTTCGTCCCGATCGATAGCAGCGCCGCATAGTCGCGGCCGTCGTAGCGCGCGATGCAGCGGTAAACGCCATCGGCCGGAATTAGCTTTCCCGACGGCACATCGAGATTCGCGGTCGGGAAGCCTAGATCATGACCGCGCCCCTCGCCCACGACGACGCGGCCCTGCAGAGCATACGGTGCGCCAAGCAGCTCATCTGCAAGCGCGACGTCACCATCCCCGATCGCGCGACGGACCCGCGTCGACGAAATGCGCTCGCCACGATCCTCGAGTTGACCGACCGCGACGAATCCAATGCCGAGCGCGCTCATCCGCTCGCGCGCAAATGCAGCATCGCCGCCGCGCCCCGCACCGAAGCGAAAATTTTCGCCGACGACCAGGACGCGCACGCCGATGCGTTGCGCGACAACCTTCTCAAGGAATGTCTGCGCGTCGAGCTTGGCAATCGCGTCATCGAACGGCAAAAGATACGCCTCGTCGACACCGGCGCGTGCGAGGTTGTCGAGACGCTCCTCGAGCGTCGAGATCATCGGTGGAACTTCCGATGGACGCAGATGCGTCGCGGGATGATTGCGAAACGTCAGCACCGCGGCGCGATATCCGGGCCGACGTTCGCGCAAAAGCGCGGCGATGATCGCCCGGTGGCCCCGATGAAAGCCGTCGAAGAATCCGATTGCAAGCGCAAGCGGACGTTCGCGCGCAGCGCTCGGAATCTCATGGTGAACGTTCAGACGAAAACCTTGCGCGGCGCGAGCATCGTCCCGTGCATCTCGCCGACACCGACCAGCATTCGCGTCATGTCGCGCACGAAAACGTGCGTGTCACCGACTGGTTCACGCATCGCGACGATGCGTCCGGCGCGGAAATCGACGGAGCCGCGTCCATCCAGGACGACCGTCGGTATCGCGATGACGCTCTCCGGCGGCGTCAGCGCTGCAGCCGGGTCGGCGGCGACTTCGTCGAGCGTCAAACTTTCCGAGAGCACGAACGGGCCGGAAGCTTCGCGTAAGAGCGCGCCAACGTGCCCGACCGTGCCGATCGCGCGCGCAAGATCTTCGGCCAGCGTGCGCACGTACGTACCTTCGCTGCAGGCGACGCGCAAGCGGAACGTCGTTGCGTCGTCGGCGCCGAGCACGTTGAGCGAATAGATCGTGATCGTACGTGACTTGCGTTCGATCGTCTCACCGTTGCGTGCGAATTTATACAGCGGCTTGCCATCTACTTTGAGGGCGCTGAACATCGGCGGGATTTGCTCGACGCGTCCGATGAATTTGTCGAGCGCGGATTCTAAGCGGATGCGCGCGTCGCTCGGAACATCGGCAGTTTCGATTATCTCGCCCCCGGCATCGCCGGTCGAGGTCGCGCGACCGAGCACCATCGTAAACGCATATGCTTTGCGTTTGTCCGAAATCAACGGAATCAACCGAGTCGCGCGGCCGAGCGCGATCGGGAGCACGCCTGCAGCTTGCGGATCGAGCGTGCCGACATGTCCGATCGCAATCTTCGGCTCACCCGGCTTACGATAAATCCAACGCAGCCGTGCACCGAACTGCGTCGATGTCAGGCCCGGTGGTTTAAATAAATTTATAAAGCCGAGCATGTGTTCTCGGCTTAGAGACCCTCAGCGTAAAGTGCCGAGTGAACGCCGGCGATCGCTTCTTGGATGTTTCCGGGGTACGTGAGACCGGAGGCGCGGAAGTGTCCGCCGCCGCCGATGCGCCCCGCAGCCGCCTGCACGTTGACGCGCCCAGTGCTGCGTAAACTGACGCGTACGGCGCCTTCGAAATCCTTGAACAGCGCGGCTACTTCGACACCCTCGATCGCCAGTAGTTGATTGACGATGTCTTCCGTATCTTCGTAATCCGCGCCGAGCTCGTCGATCAGTTGTTGATCGATGACGGCCCAGCAGTAGCGCCCGGCATCGTCGAGCACCGCGCGCGAAAGCACCGCACCCAGTAGCTTCTGTGCCGCAAAGCGCTTGTTCGCAAAAATTTCCTGGGTCACGCGCTCTTTGTCGGCGCCGAGATCGACCAGCCACGCTGAGGTTCGCAACACTTCTGCGGTCGTGTTGCTGTGCATGAATCCGCCCGTGTCGGTCATAATCGTCGTCAAGAGACAGGTCGCGATCTCGGGCGTGATCTGCGCACCGAGCTGTTTGAGCAATCGCAGCACGCACGTCCCCGTCGAGCACTCATCCTCCACGACGTAATTGAACGCACCGAAATGCTCGTTGCCGAGATGATGATCGATGTCGAGGATGTTCTCGCGTTTCAGTTTCGGCAGCGATTCGCCGGCGCGCGACGGATTGCTCATGTCACCGAAAACGAACAGCGTATCAGCGGGCAAATCCGTGGGCAGACGATTCGTGACCGAATCGCTCTCGGGAAGAAACTTGAGGTTACGCGGAACCTCGCCTTCTTGAAAGTACCAGACGTGCTTGCCGAGGCTCTTGAGTGCCATCCCGAGCGCCAGAGCGGCACCGAGCGTGTCGCCGTCGGGCTTCACGTGTGAAACGGTGACGAAGTGCGTGCGGCGTTTGAGCTCCGCTACGACGTCTTCCGTCGTCGACGAATTGCGCACAAGCGTCTCGCTCACTCGTGCACCTTCCCGGACGAGACGGCCGCGGCTTCGTCGACCTTGTGGGTCAGCTCGATCGCACGCTCCGTCGAGCGATCTTCGACGAAGGTCAGCTCAGGCGTGTATCGCAGGTCGATTTCGTCGCCGAGGCGGCCGCGGATGAAGCCCTTCGCCGACTCGAGCACGTCCATCGATTGCCGCGCAACGTGCCGATCGCCGATGATAGAGACGAAGACTTTGCAGTATTTCATATCACCGGTGATCTCCGCGCGCGTCACGGTCACGAAACCGATGCGGGGATCTTTGATCTCTTCAGCGATGATCTTTGCGAGGGCTCGTTGGATTTCGTGATCGATCCGGCCTCGCCGCTCTGGCTTCAAGCCGTCGCCATCTCCGGCGCAACGAGCTCGCTCGTAAACGCTTCGATGACGTCGCCGGCCTTGAGATCCTGATACCTCGCGACCTGAACGCCGCACTCGAAGTTCTCTTGAACTTCGCGAACGTCGTCTTTGAAGCGCCGCAGTGATTCTAGTTCGCCTTCGAACACGACGGCCGAATCCCGCAGCACGCGAACCTTCGCGTTGCGCGTGAGCTTGCCGGATTGCACGTAGCAGCCCGCGATCGTGCCGACCTTCGAGACCTTGAAGACTTCGCGAACTTCCGCGCGCCCAAGAACGACCTCGCGGAACTTCGGATCGAGCATGCCGACCATGGCCTTCTTGAGGTCGTTTTCGACGTCGTAGATGACCTGATAGAAGCGCAGATCGACGAGCTCGGTAGTTGCAAGGCGCTTCACTGCTTCGTCCGGCCGGATGTTGAAGCCGATCAGCACCGCATTTGAGGCCGACGCAAGGTTGACGTCGTTCGGCGTGATCGCAGCCGACGCCGGCGTAGATCACGCGAATGTTGACTTCGGCCGTCGAGAGCGATTCGACGCGCGAACGCAGCGCTTCGACCGAACCTTGGCCATCGGCTTTGATGACGAGGTTGAGCGTTTTCTGCGCCTTCCGTCGCCATCTGCATGAACGTTTCGAGCGTGATCTTCGGACCTGCCGTCGTTTGGATGCGGACGTCGCGCCGCTTCGTTGCTGCGTTTTGCCGCGGCTTCGCGCGCAACGCGTTCGTCGGAGACGACCATCAACGTGTCGCCGGCGGACGGAACGTCGGAGAGCCCCATGATCTCGACCGGAATCGAGGGGCCGGCTTTCTTCACTTGCTTGCCGCGATCGTCGAGCAGCGCACGAATCTTGCCGTACGTGCCGCCGACGACGACGATGTCGCCGACGCGCAGCGTGCCGTTTTGCACGAGCACCGTCGCGACGGGGCCGCGTCCGCGATCGAGCGCCGATTCGATGACGACGCCGCCGCGCGGCGATTCTTGTTGGCCTTGAGATCGAGAATGTCGGCTTCGAGCAGCACGGTCTCGAGCAGTTTATCGATCCCAGTGCCGTTGCGCGCGGAAACCGGAACCATTTCGACTTTGCCGCCCCAATCGACGGGCTGCAGACCTTGTTCGGTCAGCTGCGTCTTGACTTGATCCGGGTTGGCGTCGCCTTTGTCGATCTTGTTGATCGCAACGACGATCGGCACGCTCGCGGCACGGATGTGGCTGATCGCTTCAATCGTTTGCGGCATGACGCCGTCGTCGGCCGCGACGACGAGGATCGCAACGTCGGTGACTTTCGCGCCGCGTGCACGCATCGCCGTGAACGCTTCGTGACCGGGCGTATCGATGAAGGTGATCTTGCGATCGTTCTTCTCGACCGTGTACGCACCGATGCGTTGCGTGATGCCGCCGGCTTCGCCCCCGGCGACGTTCGCTTCACGAATCTTGTCGAGCAGCGACGTCTTGCCGTGATCGACGTGACCGAGCACCGTAACGACCGGGGGCCGCGCGGTGAGGAGTTCCGGACGATCTTCTTCTTGCTCGACGACGACTTCTTCGCCGGCTTCTTTGATCGATCGCGTCAAAACCGAACTTCTTCGCGACGGCAATTGCCGTTTCGGCTCGGAATGTTCTGATTGATCGTCGCCATCGTGCCCATCTTGATGAGCTCTTTGATGATGTCTTTGGCCGGAATGATCATCGAGGTCGCGAGCTCTTGCACGGTGAGCACGTCGGGAATCTCGATCTTCTCGAGCTTCGCGGGCGGTGTCGCGGGCGCCGCGTCGAGCGAGCCGCGCTTCTTGCTGCGCGCTTTCTCGAGCAGCTGTTCTTTCTCGCGATCTTTTTTCGAAAGTTTGTCATCGCGATCGCGCGGCGCGCCGCGACCGTCGCGACCGGGTGCACCTGAGCTCGGCGTCGGACCGCCGCCGGCCGGGATGATCGGCATGCCAGGGCGCGGTCCGCCTTGGCGCGGGCCTGGCGGAAGCGGACGGAAGGGTCCATTGCCGGCCGGTCGCGGACGATTGGCGGGCGCACCGGGAGCGCCGGGCGCACCGCCAGGACGGACGCCTGGCGGGGTCAACGGGCGCGCTTGATAGCCCTGACCCGGAATGCCGGGCTGACCGGGGCGCGGCGCGACGCCGGGACGACCGGGGAGGCCGACGCGTGGGCCGGGTGCAGCCGATGTGGATGCAGCTTGCGGACGCGCCTGCTCTTGCGGAGCGGGCGGGCGAATCGAACTCTGGCCCGGCGGAACCGGACGCAACTGCGGAATCGGCGCTGCTGACGCGGCGGCGGGAGCCGCAGCCGGGCGCAGGGCGTGGCGTCGTCGGGCTCGGGCGGCGCCTCCGCTATGGTTGGGCGGCTTCGCCGTTGGTCGCGGCCGGCGGCGTCGCTGCCGGAGCAGCGGCGGCTGGAGCGCGGCGCGGGGCGTCGGTTACGGGCTTCAGGGTCTGAACGGGCTCACAGGCTGCAGCCGGAGGGGCGGCGGCCGCCTTCGGGGCGGCCTTGCTTCGCGGCGGGCGCTCGTGCGGGAGCGGCCTCAGCCTTGGCAGCGGCGGGAGCGGCAGCAGCCTTACGCTTTGAGCTGCGCGCGTAGAAGGTCGACGATCTTATCGTCGACGACGCTGAGTTGATTTTTCGCCTCGAGCCCCAGGCGCCCGAAGAGGGCGATCAGGTCTTTCGAGGTCATTCCGAGCTCTTTTGCGAGCTCGAAAATCCGCACTTTACCCGTAACCGTTGCCATATTGTCCTTTAGTGAGACCACGGCGAACCTGAGAAGGCTTCGCCGACGACGCGTTAGTTTATCATGTTTGAGCCTGTTCGGAGAAACTCAGCCGCTTGGCTAAGCCCTGGGAATCGTTTGTTCTTCGCGACCGCTGCGGCGCACTCCGACGAGCAGAGATAAACGCCGCGCCCGGGTCGCCGGGTTGTTCCGTCTGCGACCCAACCGTTCTGAAGCGGGAGTGAATCGCACCATTCTGCGTTGCGGATGCCGCTCGCGGCAGCCTGCGCACGTGCGAATCGGCTCGCGCCCTTGCGACACTACTGCTGAAGCATCTCCCGCTTGAACTCTTCAAGCCGGCGAAGCAACTCGGGATCGACGGTTTCTTCGCCTTCCGCAACGACTTCTTCGCCTTCCGGCGAGCGACTTCGGCTTCGACCGTTTCGACGACGGCGCCCCGCTCTTCGCGCTCGGCAAAGTAGCGTGCGCGATTCGTTTCCGCTTCGGTTTCGGACGTGATGTCGAGCCGCCAGCCGGTGAGACGCGCAGCCAGCCGTACGTTCTGGCCTTCGCGTCCGATCGCGAGCGACAATTGATAGTCGGGAACGATGACGAGCGCAACGCCGTCGTCCTCGAACAGCTCGACGCCGATGACTTTCGCCGGAGCAAGCGCATTTTGAATGAAGCCGCTCACGTCGGGCGCCCAGCGAATGACGTCGATCTTCTCGCCGCGCAATTCATCGGAAACCGCCGCGATGCGACTCGACTTCGGTCCCAGGCACGCGCCGACCGCGTCAACTTCAGGACGATTCGAGTGGACCGCGACTTTCGTGCGGCTTCCGGCTTCGCGCGCGATCGCCATGATCTCGACGACGTCTTCGCGGATCTCCGGCACTTGATTCTCGAGCAAGCGTTGCACCAGACCCTCGGCTGCGCGCGATAGAACGACGAGCGGGCCTTTGGGACTCTTGCGCACGTCGAGGACGTACGCGCGAATGCGATCGTTGATGCGATAGTTTTCCCGGTGGACTTGCTCCGAGAGCGGCAGCAGCGCTTCGTGCTTGCCGTCGAGCAGCACGTACATGTTGCGCTGTTCGTAACGCTGGACGACGCCCATCACGATGTCGTGCAGCTTGGCGCTGTACGTGTTGAAGATCGTGTCGCGCTCGGCCTCGCGAATGCGCTGCACGATGACTTGCTTTGCGGTCTGCGCGGCGATGCGGCCGAAATCTTTGGGCGTCACTTCTTCGTCGTAGAAATCGCCCGGCTCGTAATTTCCGCCGGCCTCATTCTTCCCGACCTCGAGCTTCGGATCGGCGACTTCGTCGACGACCGTGCGGCGATGATAGACGCGGTACTCTCCGCTTTGACGATCGATCGTGACGATCGCGTTTGCATCGCTGCCGTAATTGCGCTTGTAGGCCGAGATCAGCGCGGCTTCCAGCGCTTCGAGCAGCATCTCGAATCCGATGCCGCGCTCGGTTTCGATCTCTTTGAGAGCCGAGAGCATTTCAGTATTCATCTGTGTCGTCTTTCTTTTTTCTCTTTGGTAAGGTCCGCACGCGGATCGTATTCGACGTTCGCGTGTTTGATGAGAGTCAGCGGGAGCGGTAGTTCGCCGTCTTTTTGCGTGAGGATGACGTTGGTGCCGCGTAAGCCCTCGAGTCGTCCGCGATGCGTCTTTGCGCCGCGAACCATGATGTCGGTCGTGAGCTTGACGTTGGAACCGATGAAGCGCTCGTAATCTGCGGGTCGCAGTAACGGCCGTTCGAGTCCGGCGGATTCAACCGAAAGTGTGTAGAGCTCGGGATAGGCCTCGAGTGCGGCATTGAGCCTACGCGAGATCCGCTCGCAGGTCGCGACATCGACGCCGCCCGGCTTGTCGATCACGACGCGGAACTCGATCGAGCCACGATGCTTGTGATGCGAGGTCGAAACGATTTCGACGTCTCGCAGGGACCCATCGACTGAGAGCTCGTACGCAGCGCGCTCGAACGCTCCGATGACATCGCGTGCCTCGTCTCCGGCCTGCACGGCTGACACCCTCCTCTAGGAAATAGTAAAGCGCGCCTGGCGGCGCGCTTTCGTCAGCGACTATACACCAAAGGCGCCTAGTTGTGCAACGGCGGCGGGGTCGGGTAGTTGATGCGCTGCTGCCGGTCGCGGGGATCGGCGAGATCCTCGTTCTTCTTACAGGTCCCGACGTAGAAGACGGGCGGTTGCTCGGCTCCGCGCGTGGTGACCAGCCAGCCCGCGCAGATCTTTGGAAGAAGCGGCCCGAGGTTGACGACCTTGATTGCGTACAGCACCTGGCCGAGATCGAACTCGAAGGCGACGGTCTTCTCGCCGATGCCCTTGAGCGGCGGCGGCTTCATGGTTTTTACGTCATAGTCCGACGCCAATTTCTTTTCTTCTTCAGCAATCTGATCGGCGTAGCTCTTCGTATCGTAGTGCCGCTCTTCGTTTATGGTGCCGAGCATTTTGCGCATGCGCGCTTCGAGATCGGCTGCGTTTGCCGATGAGACCGGCGAGGGCTGCGACTGTTGGCGCTGCGGTGCGAACGGCGACCGGCCGTTGCGTCGGCGCGGTGGTTGGACGCGCTGTTGCGGGACGCGCGGTAGCGGGTGGCGCCGAGGCCGGTTGCGCGGTCGTGCGGGCGACCGCAGTTGCGGCCTGCGTTGGCGCGGAGGTTGGCGCTTCCGTCGGCGCTGCGGTAGGTGCGCGTGTCGGCTCACGGGTCGGCGCAACGGTCGGTGCAACGGTGGGAGCGACCGTAGGCCGCGGCGTCGGCGGAGCGGTTGCGGGCTGCGGCGTTTCGGTGGGCGCGACCGTTGGACGCACTGTCGGAAGCGGCGTCGGCCGGACCGTTTCTTCGATGGTCGGTACAGGAGTCGGCCGAGCGGTCGGAACGATCGTCGGAGTCGGCTCGACGGTCGGCGGCCGTGTCGGCGCGACGGAGGGAATCGCGGTCGGTAAAAACGTCGGCTTGAAGCTGACCGCGACGGTGGCGACCGGGCGCGGGAGACGAAGCGGCGTTTGTTTCGGGCGAACCTTGGGGGTCGGCACGTAGGTCGGCGTGACGGTCGGGAGCGTCGTCGGTTGAACCGTGATCGTGACGAGCGGCGTGGGAGTTGGCCTCGCCGATTCGAGCGTGATTGCGGTCGAGGCGACGTTCGATTCGCGCTCGGTAGGTCCCGACTCGGTACGGAACGCGAGCAACTGGAAGAGCACGATGAAGAACAGCACGTGCACGAGCAGCGAGAGGGCATAGGCTCCGCCGAATCGCCGGCGGTCCCCAGGGTCGCGCGCACTCACGTTGCCGCTCTATGACGCTTAGCGCGAGCTTCCATTTGTCGCGCGAATTTCAGGAGGCTGTCGTGATGCGTCCGAGAAGCGCGCGCAACATGGGAAACGTCAACCGAGAAGGCAAGCGAACGAAGATCGTCGCGACGATCGGGCCGTCGTCACGCGATCCGCAGATGCTGCGATCGATGTTTCTCGCCGGCGTCAACGTCGTACGCCTGAACTTCTCGCACGGCTCGCACGAAGAACACGGCGCAGTGATCGACGACGTACGTCGTATCGCTCACGAGCTCGACGTGCACGTCGCCGTGCTGCAAGATCTTCCGGGACCGAAAGTCCGGACCGGCCCGCTCGACGGTCAGGCGACCGTGCGTCTCGAAAACGGAGCGCCGTTCACGCTCACGACGCAACAGCAGCAAGGCACGCAGTCATGCGTCTCGGTGAGCTATGCAAACCTCCCGAAAGACGTCGAAGCCGGCAAGGCGATCTTCTTGCAAGACGGAACGATCGCGCTGCGGATCGACGAGGTCACGCCCGACGAAGTGCGCACGCACGTCGAAGTCGGCGGCGATCTGCGACCCTCGCAAGGCATAAATTATCCAGACGGCACCTTGCAAATCGAGTCGGTGACGGATCGCGACCTCGAGCATCTGGAGTTCGGGTTGTCGAAGGACGTCGACTGGGTCGGCGTCTCGTTCGTGCGTTCGGCGGAAGATCTCTTGCGCGTCAAGTCGTTCATCCACGAACGCAAGCGCGACACGCCGGTGATGGCGAAGATCGAGAAGCACGAAGCACTCGAGCACATCGTCGAGATCATCGACGTCGCGGACGGGATCATGGTCGCGCGTGGCGACTTAGGCATCGAGATCCCGCTCGAGTCGGTGCCGATGATTCAAAAACATTTGATCGAGCGCGCCAATCGCGCCAGCAAACCGGTCGTCACTGCAACGCAGATGCTCGAATCGATGATCAACAACGCGCGACCCACGCGCGCGGAAGCGAACGACGTCGCAAACGCGATTCTCGACGGCACCGATGCGGTGATGTTATCGGGCGAAACAGCGCGTGGAAAATATCCTCTCGAAGCGGTCAAAGTCATGGCAACGATTGCCAGCGAAATCGAGAAAGATTACCCCCACGCCGAAATGAAAGCGCGGCGCCTCGAGTACCACGACGGCTCGATCGCGACGACCGTCGCCCAAGCCGCGGCACTCTGCACCGAAGACCTGAGCCTGCGCTCGGCCGTCACCGGCACGACGACCGGCAACACGGCGCGTCATATCTCGTCGTTCCGGCCGACCGCGCGAATCTACGCGATCACGCCACGCCGAGAAGTCGCGCGCCGGCTCGCGGTCGTGTGGGGCGTCGAAGCCCTGGTCGTGCAGCCCTACAAGATGTTCGAGACGATGCTCGAGCTCGCCGAAGCGCGCCTACTTGCCGAAGGCATCGCCGAACGCGGCGAAGTCATCGTCGTCACCAGCGGTATGCCCGTCGGTGAAGGCGGCACGAACGTCGTCAAACTGCACCGCATAGAATAGCGCGCTGAGGTCGGCCGGGCGCACCTACGATCACCGCGCGCGAGTAATTCCGCGCAAAGGCCGCCGCAAGTCGATGCCCCAATGGTGCCGGTAGCGCAATAATATTGAAGGGTCGCGGGCACGATGGTGCCCTCACCCTTGCCGCATCGTTTCGCTGCCTGCGTCATCGGAACGGTCCTTCGACTACGCCTCCTGCGGAGCTGCTACGCTCAGGATGACAACAAAGTGATTCGTGGCGTGCGGCGGCCCTTTGCGCGAAATGCGACGCAAGCGACAATCGCACGTGCGCCCGGTTATCCGGCTTTACGTTCCTTCAACAACGTCTTTGCGTGTTGGAGTGAGACGCCGGTTGTTGCGCCGGAAAGCATGCGCGCCAGCTCTTCCAGTCGCGCGTCGCGGTCGAGATCGACGATCTCGATGAGGGTCGCGGACTTCGTCTCCGTCTTTCGCAGCGCGACCTGACGATCGGCGTAGGCTGCAATCTGCGCCAGGTGCGTGACGCACACGACTTGCAGATCGCGCGCCAGATCGGCAAGGCGAGCACCGACCGCATTCGCGGTTGCGCCGCCGACGCCGGCGTCGATCTCATCGAAAATGATCGCGGTTCGCGCGGAGCGATCGGCTAGCACGACCGTAAGCGCCAACATGACGCGCGAAAGCTCACCGCCTGACGCGCTGCGCCCCAGCGACCGCGCCGGCTCGCCGGGATTCGGCGCGAGCATGAACTCGCAGCGCTCCGCGCCTCGCGGACCAATCTGCTCGAGCGACTCAAAGGCGATCTCGAATCGCGCCGACGGCATGGCAAGCGCCGCAAGCTCGTTCGAGATTTTCTTTTCGCACGTCTTCGCCGCTGCGTGCCGCAGCTTCGTCAATTTCGCCGAAGCATCGCGCAGCTCTGCCGACGGCTTCGTCACGCGAGCGCTGCAGCGCGGCGCGATGCTCGTCTGCATTTTCGAAGCGTTTCGTCGTCTCATCGAAACGCGCTTTGGCTTCGAGCACGGCCTCGATCGAGCCGCCGTATTTCTTTTTCAAGCGATCGAGCAGCTCGAGCCGTCCGGTGATCGAATCGAGCTCCATCGGATCGACGTCGACTGCTTCGATTTGGCGCGCAAGACGGCCGGCAAGCTCCGACGGTTTCGCTCTGCAACGCGCTGGCTGCATTCGCAAGCTCTTCGAGCTCACGCGCGTAGCGTCCGACGCTCGAAAGCGACGTCGCGGCCGCGCCGAGACTATCCGATGCGCTGGCTTCGCTTTCAACGAGCGCATCGTGCGCGGCGCGCAAGGCGCTCGCAATCCGCTCGGCGTTGACGAGCAGATCGCGCCGCTCGCGCAAGCGTTCTTCTTCGCCGGCCTCGGGCGCAGCATCGGCAATCTCGCGCGACGCAAATGCCGCGTAATCGGCATCGGCGAGCGCACGGCCGGCTTGCGCCTCGAGCTCCGCGAGCTCGGCTAACGACCGCTGCGTGACGCTCGTACGCCGCGCGTAACCGCGTTCGCAGTCGCAAGCAATTCCGCGCCACCGAATCGGTCGAGCGCATCAAGCTGTTGCGCGGGCACGAGCAGACGCTGCGCTTCGTGCTGACCGACGATCTCCGCAACTTCCCGGCCGATCGCACGCAGCTGCGCCGCGCTTACCGGGAACACCGCCGACGCGCGCGCTCGTCTTTCCGTCGGAGAGCTCGCGCACGATCGCGAGCGTTTCGTCTTCATCGATCTCGATGCCGGCGGCTGCAATCGCTGCGAGCGCACGTGCATCGGGTTCGATCTCGAGCGAAATACGTGCACGCTTACGACCTTTGCGAACGGCGTCGGTCGCCGCGCGCGCGCCGAGCGCGAAATCGATCGCATCAAGCAGCATTGTCTTGCCGCTTCCGGTTTCGCCCGTGATGGCGGTCAATCCGGCGGCGGGTTCGAGCTCGGCGTGCGCGATGAGCTCGTAGTCTTCGACGATCAGGCGCCGTAGCGCCATTAGCGCGATGTTCCTCGAATCGACACGCCCCAGCGCAGCTTTTGTTCGAGTCGTGAAAAGTAGCGAAGCTGTCCGCGATGCGCGAAACGAAACGGTTTCGCTGCGCGGCGAATGATGACACGATCGCGCGGCGAGAGATTCGCGACCATCTCGCCGTCGGCTTCGAGATTGGCGTGAAGACTCTCCGAGTCGACGCAAATCTCGATCGTCGAATCCGTCGGCACGATCAGCGGACGCGCGAACAGCGTGTGCGGCAAGAGCGCCGCGATTCCGAATGCATCGACGCTCGGTGAGATGATCGGGCCGCCGGCCGAAAGGAAGTACGCCGTCGAACCGGTCGCGCGTCGCGACGACGACACCGTCGGAAGGAAGATCGGCAACGTGTTCGCCGTCGAGCGACAGGCTGAACGTATCGATGCGCGAGGCGTCACCCTTGTGCACGACGACGTCGTTGAGCGCGACGTGCGTCTTGCCGTCGGGCAGCTGCGCTTCGAGCGCGGCACGTTCCTCGATGACGAGATCGGATTTATCCTCGAGCACGCGTTTGAGATCGGTGCGCATGCGGCCGTCGCCGTCGAGCTCGAGCTCCGTGAGAAAACCGAGCCGTCCCGTATTGATGCCGAGCAGCGGAATATCGTGCGGATACGCGATCCGTGCGGCGCGCAAGAGCGTTCCGTCGCCACCGATCGCGACCATATAGTCGGCATCTTCGACGTGCGTGCCTTTGTCGGCGAGATGCAGCATCGCGTCTTGATCCTCGCACAGCGCGACGCTATAGCCGGCATCGCGCGCCCCGCTCGTCGCCTCGGTCGCGACGCGCCGCGCGCTTTCTTGCGTGAGATCGACATAGAATGCGACCGTATGTGCCATCAGCCGTGCGCCTCTTCGACGAGCCGCTCGATATCGCCGTCGCCGAGCAGATTCTCTCCCCGCCGCAGCTCGAGCAAGAACTCGGCGTTCCCGGCCGGACCTCGCAGCGGCGAGACGATTGCGGCGACGATGCCCAGGCCCAGATCGGGCGCCGCGTCGCGAAACTCGCGCAGGACGTCGCGATGCGTTTGCGGATCGCGCACGACGCCGCCGCCTCCCAGGCGCTCGCGTCCGGCTTCGAATTGCGGCTTGAGCAACGCGACGATCGTACCGCCATCGCGCAGATACGAGATCGCACGGCGCAAGATCGTACGCAGCGAGATAAACGACGCATCCGCGACGATCAGATCGAATCCGCCGGGAAACGCATCGTCGCCGAGCGTGCGAAAATTCGTTCGCTCGACAACCGTCACGCGCGGATCATCGCGCACGCGCAAATCGAGCTGCCCGTATCCGACGTCGACGGCAACGACGCTCGCGACGCCGCGCTGCAAGAGACAGTCGCGTGAATCCGCCCGTCGAAGCGCCGATGTCGAGCGCGTGCAAGCCGCGCGGGATCGATTCCAAACGCATCCAGCGCCGCTTCGAGTTTTTCGCCGCCGCGACTGACGTACGGACGCGGGCGTTCGATTTCGACCGACGCATCGGCCGGAACGGCGGTACCAGGTTTTGTCAGCGCGCGTCCGTTGACGCGCACGCGTCCGGCCATGATTAAGCTGCGCGCATGCGAACGCGTCACACCGCTGCGCTCGGCGACAACCACGTCGAGCCTAGTGGTTCTCGGCTGTGGCGGCACCATTGCCGGCGGCGTCGATCTTGCTCTGCGCGTCTTTCAGCAATGCCTCGCAGCGCCGCGCAAGATCCTTGCCTTCTTTGAAGAGATCGACGGAACGATCCAGCGGCAGATTTCCGGCCTCCAGCTCTGCGACAATCGCATCGAGACGCGCTAAGCGCCGTCTCGAACTCATCCGCCTTCTTTTCCATCCGCTTCTTTCCGTTCGACGCGCGCAACGAGCGTTCCGCGAGCGACCTTCGCGCTGATGGTCGCGCCCTCGGGGACGTCCGTTGCATCGCGGACCGTCTTGCCTTCATACCGGACGATGGCGTATCCGCGTTGCAGAATCGCTTCCGGATCTTTGCCGTCGAGTTTCGCGGCCTTGAGCGCGAGACGATCGGTCATCCGCCGCAGATACTTGTCGGTCGCGTTTTGCAAACGGACTGACATCACGTCGAACGCGCGGCGCCGCTCGGCGACGCGGCTCTTCGGGTCGCAGCGCTCCAGACGGCGCTCGAGACCTTGCAGAGCGCGCGCCGCGGCGGCGTATACCTTCGCCGGCGCGCCGAACCGAGTGCGACGCGCTCGAGCTCCATCGCGCAAAGCTTGCAGCTTGCCGCGTGCCAAGCGTTCGATCCGGCTCGCGCGGCCGGCGATCGAGCGCAGCAATTCATCGCGCGGCACCGGCGCAACGATGTGCGCTGCAGCCGACGGCGTTTCGGCGCGTCGATCCGCAACCAGATCGGCGATCGTCAAATCGGTCTCGTGGCCGATTCCGGTGATGACAGGGCGCGGCGCTTTTAAGATCGCGCGCGCGACCTCCTCGGTATTGAACGCGAACAGATCTTCGTACGATCCGCCGCCACGTGCGACGACGACGCAATCGACGTCGAGACGCGCGGCGCGATTGATCGCACGAACGATCTCAGTTGCTGCGCCGATTCCTTGAACCGGCGTCTCGCAGAACGTAACTTCGACGTACGGCGCCCGCGCGTGCAGGATCTTCAAGAAGTCGGTTGCGCCGGCAGCGCCTTTCGAGCTCACGAGCGCGAGCGAAAACGGATAGGTCACGATCGGCCGCTTGCGCTCGGGCGCGAATGCGCCTTCGGCTTCGAGCTTGCTCTTGAGCCGCTCGTACAGCTCGTGCAAACGGCCGATGCCTTCTTGTTCGACGCGATACGCGACCAGTTGATATTTGCTGGTCTTGACGTACGCGGTGATCTCGCCGTACGCGATTACTTGTTGTCCGTTCTCGAGGCGGCGGCAACTCGTTCGCGCGATCGCTCCACACCACGCAGCTCAAGAGCGCATCTGCGTCTTTGAGATCGAAGTAAACATTGCCGTTCGAACGCGCCGAGACATTCGAGATTTCGCCCCGCACGCCGACGTTGCGCAACCACTTGTCGTTTCCGAGAACGTTGCGCAAATAGACGGACAAGCGCGAGACCGCAACGATGCGGGCGCTCGCACTCTCTTTCGGTTGCACTACGGTGTGTTCGCGGGAGCCGGTTCGGCCGTGACCGTTTTGCCGTTGTTGACATTCATGAAATGCTCGCCGTCGCCGACCATCCCCGGCGGAACGTCGGTCGGCGTCGCAGCCGGAACGGCTTTCGGAGCGGCCTTGACCGGCGCTTCATCGACGGCCCCGCATGATTCCGGCGGCCCTGTTCCTTGCAGGAAGTACTCGATGCGCCCGCTTCCGCACAAACGCACTTTGCGCACTTCGCTTTTCGGCATCTCGAACTCGATGATGCGGAACGTCGGCGAGCGACTGCTTTCATGAAGCGCGCCCAAACACGGGCCGGAATGTTGCCGCCATACGATTCGTTCATGCGCGAGTAGTTGTCGTTGCCGAACCAGACCGCGGCGACGAGATCCGGCGTGTAGCCGACGAACCACGCATCGCGAAAATCCGTCGTCGTCCCCGTTTTGCCGGCCGCCGGTCGGCCGATGATCGCATTCGGATAACCAGTGCCCTCGGTGATCACGCTCGTCAGCATCTGGGTCATCACGAACGCCGTGCCGGCACTCACGACTTCCGTTTGCTGCGGATATTGATTATCGAGAACGATCGAACCGAAGCTGTCTTTCACGAGACGAATCGGCGAGGGATCGATGTGGATCCCGGCATTCGCGAGCGTTGCGTAGCCGGTCGCTTGTTCGAGCGGCGAGATTCCTTCACTGCCGAGCGCAAGCGAGAGATTCGGCTCGAGTTTCTCCTTGATCCCCATGCGCTTCGCGTATTCGATAACGCGATCGATGCCGAGACGCTCGGCAAGTTTGACGGCGACGACGTTGCGCGATTGCGCGAGCGCGTAGCGCAGCGTCATCGCGCCGTAGAAGCGATGATCGTCGTCCTGCGGACTCCACATCGTCCCGTCGCCCATCGGATACGAAACCGGCGTGTCCTCGACGATCTCGTTGGGTGGAATTCCGCTATCGATCGCAGCGGTGTAGACGTAAACTTTAAATGACGACCCCGGCTGACGGCGGGCTTGCCACGCGCGATTGAACTGATTGTCGAGCGTCCAGCCGCTGCCACCAACCATCGCGAGTATCTCGCCGGTCTGACGGACGAATCGCAACAAGCGCGCCTTGGTGCGCATTGATCCCTTCAGCCGCAGCCTGCGCAAGGCCCCAATCGATCGCGTTCTGCGCTATTTGCTGCATCTTCGGATCGAGCGTCGTATCGACGCTGAGGCCGCCTTCGAACGTCGCTTGCGTTCCGAACGTTTCGTTCAACCGATGCACGACGTACGTCGTGAAATACGGATACTTGTAGGATTGCAAGCCGTCCGGGCGCTCCCCGACGAGATTGATCGAATCAGCTTCGGCCGATTCCGCCTGCTCGCGCGTAATGAAACCATTCGCGAGCATCCGCTCGAGAACGTGATGCTGGCGTTGTTTGGCGAGATCGAGGTTGACGTACGGCGAGTAATCCGAAGGTGCCGGAACGATTCCGGCCAGCATTGCAGCTTGACCGAGCGACAGATTTCCGACGTCGGTTCCAAAATACGTATGCGCTGCGGCTTGGACGCCGTACGCGCCCGAACCCAAATAGATCAAATTCAGATAGCGCTCGAGGATCTCGTCTTTCGTGTAGTAACGCTCGATCTCGATCGCCAGCAAGGCTTCTTGAATCTTGCGCGAGATCGAAACTTCATTCGAAAGGAACAAGCCGCGCGCGAGCTGTTGCGTGATCGTCGAGCCGCCCTGAATCGGCTGATGCCGCCAATCCGCGATGCCGGCCCGCAGAATGCCTTCGAAATCGATCCCATGATGCGAGTAGAAGTGCGCGTCTTCGCTGGCAACGAACGCGTTGCGTACCAGCACCGGCACCTTGTCGAGCGACACCCAAACGCGGTTCTGCTTGTAAAGATCCGCGAGCAGCGTGCCGTCGCGCGCGAACACCTGCGTCGAACGTTCGGGTTGGAAATCCGCCATGCGGTTGATGTCGGGCAGATGCGTCGAGTACGTCGCAATGATGCCGGCGGTCAAGCCCGCGACGATCAACACCGCCAAGAGCGCGATGAATGCAACGGTCCTGAAAAAGCCTTTGCCGCCGCCGCCCTTCTTCTTCGCGACAGGCTTCTTGCGGGTGACGGTCGTGCGTCTTGCTGCGGTACTCATCCCGCCACGATGCCCCGAGGGGGCCGCAACGATTTCGAGACATTTGAGAGCACGCCGTTTACGAAGCGTGGCGACTCATCGGTCGAAAACTTTTTCGCAAGCTCGACGGCTTCGTTGATGACGACCGCGGAAGGCGTTTCGCGGTGCGTGAGCTCGAAGACCGACATGCGCAGCAAAAGGCGATCGATCGTCGGGAGACGTTCGATCGTCCAGCCTTCGAGCAGCGGAGTGAGAACCCCATCGCTCTCGGCTGCGTGATCGAGCGTGCCGGTGACGAGATCTTCGACGAAGCGGCGGTGCTCGGTGTCGGCTGTGCCGCACGTTTCGATCACCATGTCTTGCGCCGGACGATGCCCGATCTCGACACCGAAAAGCGATTGCAGCGCCAGTTCGCGCGCGTGCTTGCGTGATGCCATCTACGCTTCCGTTAACACGTGCTCGCGCATGAACGCTTCGTCAAGAAAATCGATCGGTACGCCGCCTTCCTGGAATCGGGGATCTTCGAGAATTCGGCGGCATATCGCAACCGTCGTCTTTACTCCCTCAATACGGGTTTCGGCGAGCGCGCGTTCCATGCGTGAGAGCGCCGAGGCACGCGTACGGCCGACGGCCACGATCTTTGCCAAAAGTGAATCGTAATACGGGGGAATCGAAAGCCCCGCGAACAGATGCGTGTCGACGCGAATGCCCGGACCGCCCGGCAGCTCGACCGCAGTCACGACGCCGGCATCCGGCGCAAAATCGCGCTCAGGGTCTTCTGCATTGATGCGGCACTCGATTGCATGACCATGCGGCGAAAGATCGGCTTGACCAAAACCAAGCGGCTCGCCGAAAGCGATACGAATCTGCTCTTTGACGAGATCGACACCATAGATCAGCTCGGTCACCGGATGCTCGACCTGAATCCGCGTGTTCATCTCCATGAAATAGATATTGTCGCCCGCGACCAAGAACTCGAGCGTCCCTGCGTTCGTGTAACCGCACGCTTCCCCGGCGCGGACCGCGACTCTACAGAGCTCGTCGCGCACCTCGGCGTCGAGGCCGGGCGCCGGCGTTTCTTCGATCAGCTTTTGGTGCGATGGCTTTTGAATCGAACAATCACGCTCGCCTAAGTGCACGACTTCGCCACGGGTGTCCGCGAGAATTTGCACCTCGATATGCCGCGGTCGAACGATGAGCTTTTCCATGTAGAGCCGGCCGTCTTGAAAGTTCGCTTCGGCCTCGCTTTGCGCACTCGCAAACGCGCTGCTCAGATCTTCCTCGCGCTCCACGGCGCGCATACCGCGTCCGCCACCGCCGGCAGTCGCTTTCAGCAACACCGGATAACCGATCGACTTGGCAGCTTTCTTGGCCTCGTCGACCGTCGCAAGGATTCCGCTACCCGGAATCGTCGGGACGCCGGCGCTTTGCATGACTTGCTTTGCATTCGCTTTATCGCCCATCTGTTCGATGACGCGCGGCGTCGGGCCGATAAAGTTGATTCCGTGATCCGTACAAATCTGCGCGAAGCGCGCGTTCTCCGCGAGGAACCCGTAGCCCGGATGCAACGCATCGGCCCCCGTTATCAAGGCCGTCGAGATAATGTTCGGGATGTTCAAGTACGAGCGCGAAGCTGGTCCGGGACCGACGCAAAACGCTTCGTCGGCGAGACGGACGTGCAGCGCCGCACGATCAGCTTCACTAAAGATCGCGACCGTAGCGACGCCGAGCTCGCGGCATGCGCGGATAATGCGCAGCGCGATCTCGCCGCGATTGGCGACGAGTACTTTTCTAAACACGCGAGCGGTCGATTGCAAACAGAGGCGCGCCGTAATCCACAGCTTGGCCTTCTTCGACGTAGACCACCGCAACACGTCCGGCACCACGCGAGCGGATCGGATTTCGAATGCCGAGGGTCTCGATAAAAGCAAGCTCTCGGTCGGCATCGACGACCGAACCGGCGGTCACCGGCGGGCGCAAGAAGCGCACCCGGCCGACAACGTCGGAGGTCAGCACATCGTACTCGGGGCCGGGTCCGGCGTCATCCTCGGTGGAGCTGCCGGCCTGCTCGACAGGCTGCGCGAGACTCCGGGATAGCTCGATTTCGATATCGCCGTCGGCGATGCTAATCGCCTCGAGGCCCTCACGAACAAGTGTTTCGGCGAGAGGTCGCAGCCTCGATTCGATCAAGTCGTCGAATGTCACGTCGGCTGCCCTTCCGCTCGGGGCGCAGGCCGCCCTACGAATGAACGGGAACCTAGCTGGGCAACCGGTTGTTGTATCGTACGAATGTCTCTCTTAGAAGGGGCGCTGCCTCTTTCGCAGCTCCAGTCCAAAGTGCTGTTCGTGTATCCGCGCGGCCTGGAGCTTGGTGAGAGTCGCAGTGTCCTCGAAGCTGCGAACATTGAGTGCCGTCCGGCTGATTTAGCGTTCCCAATCGCGGCGGCTCCCGGCGGGCCATCGGTCTACATGCTCGACTCCGAGCGCCTTCACCAGCTCGGCGATCACGATGCAATCGATCGCGCTCTTTCAATTATAAATGCCACCGGCGGAACGGTTATCGTCCTCTCGGAACCCGGTGATTTTGATGCGGCATGGCTCGCCCAGAACGAGCACGTCGGCGGTTGGGTCACGCGCCCGATCGACCCGAACACGTTGCTCTCGGCGGTTCGCAACGCGGAACGGACGCTCGAACTCCGCGACAATGCGCGCGACCTGATCGACGAATCAGATCAGCTGCTTCAGATCGGCGTGGCGCTCTCGGCCGAACGCGACATCGAAGCGCTGGAACGTCTGATCGTGCGCAAGGCGCGCGAGCTGACGCAATCGGATTCGGGCAGCCTCTTCTTGATCACCGAACAGGACGGCGAGAAGAAACTGCGCTTTGCCGTCGCGCAGACCGGCCCGTTCGATGAAGGCAAACATCTCGGCGCGCATGATCCCGCTCTCGCGCGGCTTCGATCTCGGGCTACGTCGCGATTACCGGTGAAGTACTGCGCATCCCGGACGCATACGAGATCGGCGAAACGCGCGAGTACCGGTTCAACAACACCTTCGATAAGAACAACAACTACCGGACCAAGTCCGTGCTGTGCGTGCCGATGCGCAACTATCTCGGCGAGATCGTCGGCGTCATTCAGCTGATCAATCACAAGCCCGATTTCGAGTTGGTGCTCGAATCGCCGGCGAAGACCGAAGAAGTCGTCACCGAGTTCACCGATCACCACGAGCACGTGCTTGCTTTCACTGTGCTCGCAAGCCGGTGTCGCGATCGACAACAAACAACTGGTCGACTCGATTCAAAACCTCTTCGAGCAGTTCGTAACGGCGTCGGTTAAAGCGATCGAAGCGCGCGACCCGGCAACGCAGGGTCATTCGTCGCGCGTCTCCGAGCTAACGGTCGCGCAAGCCGAGATGCTCAATACGATCGAAGCCGGTCCAGCCGCGATTCACAAGTTCACGCCGGACGATATCCGCGAGATGCGCTACGCCGCGCTGCTTGCACGATTTCGGCAAGGTCGCCGTCCCCGAATACATCTTCGGGAAGGCCAAGAAACTGCCCGACGGGCGGCTGGACATGATTCGCCTGCGCTGCCTGCTCGCAATCGAGCAGCTCCAGATGCGCGCGGCGACCCGCAAGCTGCAATTGCTCAAGACCGGGATCGCATCCGACAGCGACGAGATCGCGCGCATCGACGAGACAACGTCGCACGCCGTCGCGGAGCTGACAGAGCTTGCGAAGCAAGTCGAATCCGCGAACGAGCCGCGCGTCGTTGCCGAAGGCGTCGGCGAAGCGCTCGAAGCGCTCCTCAAGCGCAACTATCTCGTGCTCGGCGAAGAGCATCCGCTGCTCGAGCCGGCCGAATACGAATATCTTGAAGATTCCGCGCGGCTCGCTTTCAGCCGAAGAGCGGCAGAAAATGGAGCAGCACGTCACGCAGTCGTTCCGCTTCTTGCGCGAGATCCCGTGGAAGCAGACGCCGTGGCAGAAAGTCGCCGAAGTCGCGTACGGACATCACGAGCATCTCGACGGAACCGGATATCCGCGTGGCTTGCGCGGCGAAGAGATCGCGCCGCAAGTCCGCATGCTGACGATCTCCGACGTGTTCGATGCGCTCACAGCGAGCGACCGTCCGTACAAACCGGCGATGAGCATCGACCGCGCGCTCGACATCCTCACCAAAGAGTTCGCGGAACGCGGCAAGATCGACGCTCAATTGCTCGACGTCTTCATCTGCGAAGAAAGTCTACGAGCCCGTCATGGCCGCGAAGGAGCCGCCGCAGCAGGCTAATCCGCGAGCCCGGACACGCGGATCGTGCCTTGAGGCGGCCCTTTGCGCGCAATCGATCTCCAGCGCTAATCGTACTGCGCCCGGCTAACGGCGTCGCCTGAGGGCTTCTTCGGGAAGTGCGTCGCGGGCGGATTCGAACTCGATCTCCGGCGAGCGGCACGAGACAAAGGCGCGTTCGTGCAAGCGCGGATGCGGAACGATCAGGTCCGGTTCGTCGATCGTGCGATCGTCGTAGGCAAGAATGTCGAAGTCGACGACGCGCGGACCCCACCGGTAGGTCTGCTCGCGGCCAAGCTCGGCTTCGAGCTTCTTCAGCTCAGCGAGCAATTCGCGCGGCGTCAGCGTCGTCTCGAGCAATGCAGCCGCATTGATGAAATCGGGTTGATTCTTCACGCCCCACGGCTTGGTGGTGTAAAGCGACGAGGCACGCACGACCACGCCGTACCGTTTCAATTCTTCCAGCGCGATCTGCACGGTGTGGACCGCATTCCCGAGATTCGCGCCGATACCGATCCGCGCGAGCGGCATTAGCGCGTTCGCCGCAGCGTAACGCTCGGCGTCGCTCCGCCGAGCAGGCCAGGCTTCGCGATCGTAATCGTAACGGCGTGCACGCGCTGCTCGCTCAAGATCGCGCGCGCGACCTCTTGCGCAAGCCGTTCGAGCAGCGCGAAGCGGCCCGTGCCGATGACGTCGCTGACGGTCTGATGGACTTTACGATAATCGAGCGTGTCGTCGAGCGCATCCGTATGAACGGAGCGCTCCAGATCGACTTCGAGGTCGACGTCGACGTCGAAAGGTTGCGGCACGTCTTGTTCGCCCGGATTCGCGCCGTGTCGTCCGAACACGCGCATTCCGCGAATGGCGATGCGGTCGGTCATTGCGCCCCCCAGCCTTCGGGCCGCCATTTGCGAACGATCGCATCCGCGACGCGAACGACGTCGCGGGCCGGTGCGACGTCGTGAACACGAACGATGTCGATTCCCGCGGCGGCCGCGAGCGCGAGCGTTGCGGCCGTCCCGTAGACGCGATCGGTCACGGGTTTCCCCGTCAGCTTGCCGATCGTCGATTTACGCGATGTCCCAAGAATCGTCGGAAATCCGAGCGCGACCAATCGGTCAAGCGCGCCGAGCAGCTCGAGATTGTGATCGGCTGTTTTGCCGAAACCGATTCCGGGATCGAGAATCACGTTCTCAGCTTTCATACCACGACGCACCGCACGCTGCGCCGTTGCATCCAACGATGCTAGCACTTCGTCGACGACGTTGCGATACACGGCGACCGATTTATTGTGCATCGCGATCACTGGCGCGCTGCACTCGATCGCGACCTCCAAGAGCGCCTCATCAAGGCCCCAGATCGAATTGAGAATGTCGCCGCCCGCGGCGTGCGCGCGGCGGAACACTGCCGGCTTGAACGTGTCGATCGAGAGAACCGTCGTCTGATCGTGCGCGCGAAAGCGCTCGAGAACCGGCATGAGACGCGAAAGCTCGGTCGCTTCATCGATCGGTTGATGTCCCGGGCGCGTCGACTCCGCACCGAAGTCGAGAATGTCGGAGCCGGCATCACGTTGATGCACCGCGATTCGCCGTCGCTGCGTCCGGATCGCTCGTCCCGTCTTGCGAGAACGAGTCCGGCGTGATGTTGACGACGCCCATGATATACGTCCGCACACCCCACTCGAGCGAGCGTCCGCGCAGATCTAAGCTACCGCGGGTCACGGTGCGTCTGGACGTGGGTCCTTTTGCAGAAAGTTGTCGTGATTCGGCATCCTTACCGATGCGAGCGATTTTCCGTTCATTACGGCTCCTTGGGGAACGATCCCATTCATGTACAGAAGGTACGCGGTAACGGCGTAAACTTGGTCGTTGCTTAGCGTTCCCGGCGCCGTGAACGGCATTGCGCGCCGCACGTAGTCGAAAATCGTCGTCGCGTACGGCCAATAACTCCCGATCGTCTTGACCGGTGCTTTCGTGTCGAGACTCCCGACGCCGCCCACCAGTTTGTCCATCGGGCCGCCCTGACCCTTATCGCCGTGGCATGCCGCGCATTGCATCGCATAGACTTGCTGTCCTTGCGCGACGCTTCCACTTCCAGGCGGGAGATTGCCGCTCGGCGAGACTTCGTCGTCCCACGCACTGATCTCGCTTGGCGTCGCGAGGCGTCCGAGACCGGATCCAGCATCACTCGCGCCGATCGCGCGCGGAAGCAATGCGAAGGTGCACAGCATTGCGGCGAGCACCCAGGCATCTTTCTTACGCATGAACATTCGTCACCGTACCATCCGTCGCGACGTGCCAGCTTTGGATCGCATTCAAATGATAAACCGATGCGAGCCCACGGACTTTGACCAAATCGGCAAGCGCCGGTTGTACGTAACCCGTTTCATCGTACGAGCGGCTCTGCAAAACCGATTCTTCGCCGTTCCATTTCCAAGGATACACAAATCGCGTTAGCGCTTTACTTTGTATTGGTTCTGTGAGCTGAGCCGCGTTCCAAGTCTTTCCGGCATCGGTTGAAACCTCGACGCGAGTTATCTTGCCGCGTCCGCTCCATGCGAGGCCTGTGATCGGCATCTGACCTTTCGTCTGGATGCGCATCCCGCCGGATGGACCCGTGATGACCGATTTCGACTCCATCACGAACGTGAACATTCGAGCGGTGCCGTTCGGCAAGAGATCCGTGTACTTAGACGTCTCTTCGCGCGTGTAAGAAGGTTGCGTTCCGACTTTGAGGCGCCGCAACCACTTGATGTTCATATTCCCTTCGAAGCCGGGCAAGAGTAAACGCAGCGGATACCCTTGCTCCGGACGAAGCGCCTCACCGTTTTGACCGTAAACCAGGATCGCGTCATCCATCATCTTCTCGAGAGGAATGCTCCGGTCCATGACTGCCGCGTCTGCGCCTTCAGCCAGCACCCAGGACGCGTTCGTCTTGATACCGAGATCTTTCAAAAGCGTTGAGACCCGGACGCCCGTCCATTCGGCGCAGCCGATCAAGCCGTGCGTCTTTTGCACCGTCGGCTCCGTCGGCTTTGCCCATTCCGTAAGCCCGTTGCCCGAGCATTCGAGGAAGTGCACGACCGTGACGGGCGGGTAGCGTTTGAGATCGTCCATCGTGAAAACACGCGGATTGTCGACCAAACCGTGGACGAGCAAACGATGCGTGGCGGGATCGATATTCGGAACGCCGCCGTGATTGCGCTCGAAAAAGAGTCCGTTCGGCGTTATCGTACCGTGCAGATTTTGCAGCGGCGTGAAATCCCACGACGTTATCTGCGTAGGCGTCAGCTCGGTTGGAACGCGAACGATTTTGTTTTCATATGTCGAACGCGAGCCGTAGGGAGAAAGCGGCGCACCTTGTTCTTCCGGTCGCGCCGGCAGCGCGCTCGCAGCAGCCGCAGTTTTCGTCGCGGCAAGCGCTGAACCGGCGGCGATCGTGCTGCCGAGAAAGATGCGCCTAATCATCGCGCCACACCATCAAGATACCCCCCTCGCGCTTTACGCGCAGGCACTCGAGTGGAGATTCCGCCAGCCCCTTCGGATCACCGGTCGCAATGTCCCATTGCCAGAGATGTTGATGGCAGGTCAGCGTTTCGCCGTCGAACATACCTTCCTCGAGCGGCGTATCCATGTGCGGACAAATCGCCTGACACGCATAGAACGTCCCCTCGACCGTTGAGGATCAGCACCGCATCTCCGCTTTCGGTTGGGAACTGCTGCATCTTACCGGGCGCGACGGACTCGGCGCCCGCGACGCGCTCCCAACCCATCAGCTAAACTTGTCATAGCGGATCTGACTTCCGCTATGCTTCAGCTCGAGCAACAACATTCGCAGCGTGGCATCAACCATCGGCGGCGGCCCTGCAACATAGATCGTCGTTTCCGCGGGCGACTCCGCAAGCGCCGTTTTACGATTTCGTGAATGAAGCCTTGATCGAACTCCAGCTCGGGATGCAGCGTTCGTGCCGATTCGGACGGCTCTTCGTGCGAGAGACCGAGCGTTATGCGCACGCGATCCGGGAATTGCCGCGCGTGCGCTTTCAACTCATCCAGATAGAATGCGTCTTGCAGCGTTCGAACCCCGAAAAACACCTGCATGTCGTAATTGATCGAAGTGCTCCTCGCGCTTGCCGCTTTCAAGGATCGACATCATGCCGGCGATGCCCGAACCGCCGGCAATGCAGATCACATGGCGAATCTCGCCGGAATCAAACGATGCGCGTCCCAGCGGCCCGAAGAGCTTGACGCGCGTTCCGTCAAGCGGATGCGAGAACATCCACTCGGTCAGCGCGCCGCCCGGAAAACGTTTGACGAGAAAACGCAACACGCGCGACTCGGGCTCGAAATTCACCATCGAATACGAACGCGCGCCCGTTACCTCTTCGACTTCGAGCAAGACGAATTGCCCCGCGTCGAACGACATCGGACGCTCGAGCTCGACCTCGAACTCGATGACGTCGGCGACGAGCGATCGCGCACGCGCGATCGTGCCCGAAAAATATTCCGGCGCAATGCGCGGAGGCGTCGCTGAAAACGCGCCGGGCAACGAAAGCGCGAGCGCCGAGAGCGCAAAGCTCTGACAGGTCAATATTTCGTTGCGCTCGGAACGCGTGTACTTGCGTCCCGGTGCTTCCTCCCAAGCATACCGCGTCGTTCCATCAACGACGGCGGCCTTGCACGTGCCGCAGGTTCCGCTCGCGCATTCGTACGGCAACGGTAATCCCGCGCGCAGTCCCGCATAGAGAATGCGCTCGTTCTCGGAGCACGCGAATTCGCGCGTCTCGCCCCTGGCGCTGACGACGACGCGATGCGTTTTAGAGCGGGTAGTGGGTTCCGATGCCAAGGTTACGTGTTTCGAGGCGAACTTCGCGCGCCGCAAAACGCCAACCGTCGGGAGTCATCTTGAGCGTGTCGTGGTAGCGTCCCAGCGCGAAGAGATGCGTCGTTCCGCCGTCGAGCTCGGTGCGATACACGCAACGCTGGAAACGACGCTGCACGCGGTTCCGGCGGCGTCGAAGTCGACGCCATAAACCGTCATATGGCGCGTAAACGTCGACTGATCGGTGTTATGGCGCGGCAGATGTTTGACGAGCGTCGTGAGCCCTCGAGATCGAGATCCAAGAACACCATGTCGCGCCTGATCTCGGGACTGAACGCGCGAATGACGTAGGTGAATTCCTCGGCGCAGAGATCGAGCCAATCTTTGAAGTTGCGGGCGTCGAGCATCAAGCAGACGCGATAGAGGAAATCGCTGACCGAGCGGTGCGCTCGTTCTTCGCCGGAAGCGGGCGTCTCAACCGCCATGCGTACCGTTGCCGCTCGAGGACCTGCCCATGCGCGCGCTCCACTCTGCGTAGAAATGGCGCATGCCGATCTCGTCGTGAATCGTGCTGATCTTCTTCGCGAGCTTGCACGATGTAGGTCTGGCCGCGTCCGAGCGCCTTGCCCTGACCGTGTACGCCGAGCAAGTCTTCGTGCAGATTCCGTCCGAACGGACCCCAGATCGAGTTGTAGTCGCGAACGCGTTGCGCCCGCTCGTCGGCGGTATCGCGCTTGAGGCCTAAGCCGCGATATTCGATGAACGTGCTGGTCGCCGAAACCGGCATGACGGTGTCGATGCGCAACGACGAGCCGCGCAGATTATACGTCATACCCGGGAAGAGATCGACCATCTTCCATTGATTCAGTTTCATCCCCGGAAACGATAGGTCGCGTCCCTTGAAACCCTCGTAGGCCTCGTAGTTGACGATCTGATCGCCGACCTCGGCGTGCCCGTTCTTGAACGGCGTGTAGCGCCGTTCGAAATATCCGGGCTGCAGCATGCTCGTCTGCCGGTTGTGATAGTGCATGTAGTCGTGGTAGAACTCGCTGTTCGTATCGTGCCACAGCTTGAAGTTCGTTTCGACTTGCGCGCGGTGAAAACTGAACACTTCCAGCGGCTCCATGCTCAGGCTCTCGAGCATCCCGTCCAGCGCGTGTCCGATGAAATCGCTCAAGCTCTCCGCGGATTCATCGAAATTCACGTAGACGAATCCACCGAAACCGGTCTCGCAGCGGACGGTACCGCAAGCCGAAGTCGTTCTTGCTGAGCCGCTCCTGATATCCGGCTTTCTCGCGCGGGATGTCGACGCAGTTGCCGTGCGAATCGAATGCAAAGGCATGGAAGATGCAGATCAGATGCTTGGCGTTGCCGGAAGGATTGTAGAGAATCGTATTGCCGCGATGCGGGCAAACATTGTAGAACGCCCGGACCTGCATGTCGTCGCCGCGCACGATCATCAGATTGCGGCCGGCCGGATGGCGGAACGTTCGATAATCGAACTTTTCCGGAATCTCGCTCTCATGGCACGCGAGGAACCATGTCTTTGCAAAAATCTTCTCGCGCTCTTCCGCAAAGATCTGCGGATCCGTATACACGGACGGATCGACGAAATGCGTCGACGGCACGGGCGGTTGTGATGTCCACTGCGAAGGCGTTCGCGCCATTCTGTTCCCTCCGGAAGCAGGGCGGGGTTCTCCACCCAATCGTAGCACCCCGCTCTAAATATTACCTAAACGGCGCGGCGTTCTACGCCGCTCCCTCGGGGTCGAAGCGATAGCCGACTCCGGGAACCGTTAGTATTATCTTCGGGTGATTGACGTCGTCTTCCAATCGGTTGCGAAGACGTCCCATGTAAACCCACAAGATATTCGGTTTGATCCGTGTATTCCGGACCCCAAACCGTGTTGAGCAACGCCTCGTGTGAAAAAACTCGTCCGGGGCTCTTCGCAAGCGCGCACAACAGCTTGTACTCGGTGGTCGTCAATTTAACGGTTCGCCGCTTTTTCGTACTTGCCGCGCTGCGAAATCGATCGCGATCTTGCCGATGCGCAACGGCGCGCGCTGAATCTCGCCTTGAGCGATACGAGTCCGGCGTACCGCGGCACCGACGCGAGCCAGCAGCTCGCTCATGCCGAACGGTTTGGTCATGTAGTCGTCCGCGCCGATGTTGAGCGCTTGGACTTTGTCGCTCTCTTGTCCGCGTGCCGAGAGCATGATGATCGGCGCGTAAGAAAAATCGCGAATCTCTTCGCACACCGCGAAACCGTCTTTGCCCGGCATCATGATATCCAAGATGATGACGTCGGGATCGCGTTTGGCCGCGATCTCGACTGCGCGAACGCCGTCCTCCGCGGCCAGCACGCTATACCCCGCCAGTTCGAGCTCCGAGCTCAACAAGCGAACCAAGCCTTCTTCATCGTCTGCAACGAGCACGGTTATCGGCACGCGTTACAGACCTTCACCGGCAACGATCAGTTTCCCGATCAACCAAACCGCAAGACCAAGAACCGCAACGCCGACGATCGTTCGCAAACGCTCCGCGCTGACATACCGGTAGGCAATCGCCCCCGCGACGACACCGATCCCACAAAATACGGACAAATAGACGGCCAAATGAAAATCGACGTGGCCGAGAAGAATGTGCCCCGTTGCTCCCGAGGCTGCGGAGAAGATTGCGTTCGGCTGACTGATCGCGACAGCGACGGCCGGTGAAGCGCCCGCCAGCAAGAGCAGTGGAACGAGCAGCGCCGGACCTCCAACGCCGGTTAGACCCGAACCAATTCCGGTTAGGACGCCACACACCACGAGCGTCAGAACGCTCAAGCGATGCGACGTGGCCGCTTTGTGCGCGAAAACCCGACGCCCAAAGAGCGCAAAAAGACCTGTCACCAAGAGAAACGTGGCGAAACACGCTGTCACGATGCGGTCGGGAAGCATAGCGCTGAGTTTGGCGCCGAATGCGCCGCTCGCAAGACTTCCCGCACTCGTGAGCAATGCCGCGCGCCAATCGATCGAGCCGTGCATCGTATACACGATCGTCGCCACAATTCCGGCGACCGTGAACGTTACGAGCGATGTCCCAATTGCGGTCTCGAGCGGCAATCCAAACCAGACCAACAGCGGGATCAAAAAAATGCCCCCGATGCCGACGAGCCCGATGGAAACGCCGACCGCACTGGTGCCGGCGAGAACAACAAGCATCAGTGGCCGGAGGGAACCGAAAAGAACACGGTCGTTCCGCGTGCACTCTTCGAGTCAAGCCAGATTCGGCCGCCGTGCGCGCTGACGATACCGCGCGCGATGTACAAGCCGAGACCGCTGCCATCGCGCTTCCGGCCACGCACGTGCGCGCGAAAGAATCGCTCGAAAACGCGCTGACGCTGTTCGGCAGGAATCCCCGGGCCGCGATCCGTCACAGAGAAAACGACGGAATCTTGATGCAGTTCGACGCCAAGCGCGATCGCCGAATCCTGCGGTGAATATTTGACCGCGTTGCTCAAGAGATTGTCGAGAACTTGTTCGATGCGCTTGCGGTCAATGCGAACGGCGCCAAGCTTCTCTTCGGCTCGAAGCGTAAAGGTTCGCTGCGACGTTGCTTTGCGCCAGCGCCCGACGACCGCACGCACCAAGGCGACCGGATCGACGTCGTGCATGTCCAGATCGAACAGCCCTTGATCCAGTTTGCTGACGTCGGTGAGTTTGCGCACGAGTTCGTCGAGACGCGAGCTTTCGGTATCGATCGTCGTGAGATACTCGCGTCGCAGCGCCGCGCCGCGCGATTTCGTTCCGTCCAAGAGTGCGGATGCGTAGCCGCGGATCAGCGCCAGCGGCGTGCGCAGCTCGTGCGAGACGAGCGAGATAACTTCGGACTTCATCGCATCGGCCTGACGCTCGAGCGTCACGTCACGGCACAAGAAACCGCGGCCTAAACGCTCCCCCTTTGAATCGTAGACGACGAAGCGCGTCAGGCGAATTGCGACCGCCGGCGATCCGGAGAGCTGCACGTCGACCGTCGGAAATCCGCTCACGATCGCATCGAGCTTGAATAGCTCGTCGCGGACGCCGGAAGGTTCGGTCGACTCGTGCGCGATGCGCTCGAAGAAACCCGCCAGATCGAGGCCGAGCGATTCATCCTCTGCGAGCCGCAAAAGCGCACGAGCCTGGCGATTGACGTAAGCGAGTCGCTCGTCGAGACCGACGAGCACCAAACCCTCGTTGATGCTCTGCACGACACTTTCCAGGCGAGCTTGCTCGCTGCGAAGACGCTCGTAGAGCCGCGCGTTCTCGACGGCGATTGCGGCCTGGGATGCAAAACTGCACAGCGTGTCGATTTCGTCCGGCGTAAAATCGTGAATGTGACGATAGCCGATCATCAGACAGCCGCTCGGCGCATTCATGATCTCGAGCGGAACACCCAGTACGGAACGTAACCCTTCGGCAAACGAGATCGGAAACTCCGAAGCTGCGTCCTTTCGCCGATTGAGATCGTGCAGCATGACCGGTCTGCGGGTCGACATCGCGCGCCCCGCAATGCCGCCGCGTTTCGGAAAGACGACGTTGCGATAGTCGGTCCGGCATCCACTCCATGCACGCCACGCGATATGCGGCTCTTGTTCCTGAAGTAAGGCAAAGCCCGCGACCTCGCACTGGAGCAAATCACGGCACCGTTCCGCGATGAGCATCAAGAGCTCGTCGAGATCGTCCGTATTGCAGATCCGGCGGTTGATCTCGAGCGTCGCTTCCGCGAGCCCAGGCAGCAGCGTCCGTTTTGTCACGAAAAATCATCCGGATAGCGGCCGCACGTCATCGCGCCCGGATAACCTTTTGCGACGCGCAACACGAGAAAGATCTTATCGAAGCCTGCATCCGAACAGCGCGCAAAATCTCCTGACCACGGCGGAAGACCGACATCGTACGTCGGTTGCAAAACAATCTTCTCATGCGGTGCGTCGATCGATTCGACTTCCAAACCGATTCGCTCGACGTACGGATATGTTGGAACTGCTGCGCACGCTTCTTCGAGCGTGCCGCGATATACCGGATTGGGCCAGTCGCGCATAGATTCAACCGTGAAGGAGATTTAGGTCGCAGTTGATATTTTGGTCGGCACTGAAAGAATCTTTTTTTGGCGCTGTTTAGGTAGGGGGACTATGGGCACTCAGCTCTTCCGCGCACTGAAGTCGGTAAAGCTGTGGGTAGTCACAGCAGCATGCGCGTCGCTTCTTCTCTTATCCGCGCCGAAGCCGACGTATTCCGATCAGGGATTGGATTTCGGGAAACCGGGACAACCCGTGCATCTGGTCGTCGGATACCAACCGTATTACACGGAGTCGTGGTCCGGCGTCGTGATGCGCGGTAAGAAGTTCTACGAGAAGTATTTGCCCGCCGGCTCGACCGTTGAATTCCAAATCGGCTTGCAAGGCGCCATTATCGTCAACAACATGCTCGCCGGCAAACAACACATCGGTTACATGGGTGACATGCCCGCGATCGTCTCGACGACGAAAGAAAGCGTCGCAGACATCCGCATGGTGGCAGTCCTCGGCATCGGTCACGATCAGTGCAACATTTTGCTCGTGCGGAACGACGCGCCGAGTTTCTCCAGCCCGATCGTAGCTCTCAAATGGCTCACCGGTAAGACAGTCGCGGTTCCCAAGGGCAGCTGTGCCGACCGCTTTGCACAAGCATCGTTCGCAAAGCTCGGGGTCAAGCCGGATTCTTATCTCAATCAGAATATCGAAGTGATCACGAGCGGCTTTCGTTCGGGCAAGCTCGACGCCGCGGTCATCTGGGAGCCGACCGCGTCACACATCATTCAAGAAGGCTATGCTAAACGCGCAGCTTCGGGTTTCAGCGTCGGTGAACCGGACAGCGCCTACATGACGATGCGCGCGGACCTCATACAGTCGCGACCCGATGTCGTCCAAGGCTGGCTGAAAGCCGAGCTCGACGCAGAGCGCTTTCTCGCAAATCCGAAGAACGCTTCGGAGATCGTCGCAATGGCGGTCGATCAAACGACTGGCTTCACGAACAAGACGATGGCGAGCGCGCTCTACGGGAAATTCCCCGATCAGAACAACGCCAAGGAACGCCTAACGATGCCGTTCACGTTCTCGCCCGAGACGCTGCAGCTCATCCAAAACGACGCAGCGTTCTTGCACTCCGTGCATTCGATCGACGTCGAGAAATTGCGCACGGACGCCATCATGCCGCAATTTGCAGAAGGCATCCTCAAGGAGCGCCATTTAACCTCGCCGGTCGGGTCGGCCGTGATCATGTCGAACCTACCCGGCTAGATCCCGGTGGAGGGTACCGAAAAGCTCCGCGAGCGAGCAAAGCCGAGCGAATACGCCGGTCTCTCGGTCGCGATGCTGCAGTTCGCGCAGTGGCTGCGCAGCCCGCGGCCGTATCTGATGCTGATCGGCTTCGCGCTCTTCCTCGGATTCTGGTACCTTGCAGTCGACGTCTGGAAGTTGCCGCGCTTCGCGCAACTGCCTGGACCCGATAGTGTCGTCAAGGAGTGGTTCAGCAAGAATCCGGCCTTTGGAATCTCGATCTACACGCCCGATTACTATTTAGACATTTGGGTCAGCGTGCGTCGCGTCGCGATCGGATTCGCACTAGCCACCGTGCTCGGCATTCCGTTGGGGTTGTTTCTCGGATGGTCGAAGACGTTCAGAGAGTTCGTCTTTCCCGTTTTCGAACTACTGCGTCCCATCCCGATCCTTGCATGGGTGCCGCTTGCGATCGTCATGTTCAAGGGTCTCGAGACGCCGGTCATCTTTCTGACGTTCCTTGCGTCGTTCTATGCAACCGCGCTCAACACGATGCTCGGCGTCGAGTCGATCGATGAAACCTATTTTCGCGCCGCGCAGTGTCTGGGTGCGAGTCGTCCGCAGGTCTTCCGTCACGTCGTCGTGCCGGGCGCGATGCCGTTTATATTCACCGGCTTGCAGATCTCGATGGGCGTCGCGTGGTTCTCGCTCGTTGCGGCGGAGATGGTTTCCGGAAAATACGGCCTCGGTTATCTGATCATGAACTCCTATACCGACGTGCAGTATCCGACGATTGTCATCGGAATGATCACACTCGGACTGGTCGGATATGCGACCAGTGCGCTCGTGCGCACTGCCGGCAATTTCCTGATGGAATGGCGCGTCCGCGAGCTGGCCCTGGGTGAAGCGGCTTGAGCGGCGGTGCAATTCGGATCGACGATGTCGTCAAAGTCTACGATCCGGACGGAGCTGCGATCCTTGCCGTCGATCACTGCTCGCTCGACATTCCGGCCGGCGAAATCTGCATGATCGTCGGACCTTCGGGCTGCGGAAAGACGACGCTGCTCAACGCGATCGCCGGATTTCACAGCATTACTTCGGGAACGATCTATCTCGACGGTGAGATATTGTGCGGACCAGGAAAGCCGCAGGCAGCTCCTGGTCCGGATCGCGTCGTCGTCTTTCAAAACGGCGCACTTTTTCCTTGGAAGACGATCCTCGAGAACGTCGCGTTCGGGCCGATCATGCAAGGGCGCCTGAAGCGCAAGGACGCCGAAGATAAAGCCCGCCAGATGATGGCGGACGCCGGCCTCTCCGGCATGGAACGAAACTTTCCAGGCGAGCTTTCCTCGGGCGTGCGGCGTCGTGTGGAGATCGTGCGCGCACTAATGAACGATCCCAAAGTCTTGCTGCTCGACGAACCATACCGCGCACTCGACTCGCTGACGAAATCGGTCATGCACGAGGCGCTGCTCGAGATCTACTATCGCAATCCGGTGACGATCTTCTTCATCACGCACGATTTGGAAGAAGCGCTCTTCCTCGGACAACGCGTTGCAATCATGACGACGCGGCCTTGCCGCCCGAAGAAAATCTTGGACGTCGACATCCCGCATCCACGTGATTACAGCGTACTGACGGCACCGCGTTTTCGCGCGCTGATGGAAGAGACGATCGAAGCTGTCCATGAGGAAGCAATCAAGGCGTTCGCAGCCGGCGAGAAGGAAGGCGCCTGATGCGCGGGGGTGCGAGAATTGCAATCTGGCGCGGAGTCATCGCGACGATCGTTTTCCTGGTGCTGTGGCAGCTCGGTTCGACATCTAAATCTTGGATGGGCACCGCATTGCCGTGGATCAGCGCGATCCCCGCGCCCAGCGACGTCGTCGTCGTTTGGGCAGCACTCGTGCACGATCCCGGATATTGGCAAAGCTGTTACTTGAGCGTGTTGCGCGTTTCAGTCGGCTTTCTCGCCGCGATAATCGTCGGCATACCCTTCGGTCTCGCGCTCGCCGTAAACCGAACTGCGTATGGCGTGCTTTTCCCCACCTTCGAAGTGCTTCGGCCCATACCGCCGCTTGCGTGGGTGCCGCTGTCGATCATCTTTTGGCCGACGCAAGAGCTATCCATCACCTTCGTAACCTTCCTTGGCGCGTTCTTCACGATGGTGCTCAACGTCATCGGGGGCGCGAAATCGATCGATGTCCGCTATTTTCAGGCCGCGCGCTCGATGGGATCGAGCTCGTTCGACATCTTTCGCCGCATCATTCTGCCGGGAGTTCTCCCTTCGATCGCCGTCGGGGCTGCGGTCGGCATGGGAATCACGTGGAACGTCGTCGTTGCAGCTGAGATGATATCCGGCGGCGCGAGTCAGGCGACGGGTGCGGGCGGCGGACTCGGGTTCTTTATTTGGAATTCGTACGTCGGCGGATCGTACCCGCAAATCGTCGTCGGAATGATCAGCATCGGGATTGCGGGCTATCTTTCGAGCGAGCTTCTGCGCCGGCTCGGCGACCGCACGACGCCGTGGCTGCGAAGGCGCTAACCATGGCAACAACCGGCGAAGTAGTCGTCTCCAACGTCAGCAAATCGTACGGCCTCGCTCAGTTCGAGAAAAAAGTCGTCACGAATTGCTCGCTGACGATCGAGTCGGGTAAGCTGACTGTTATGGTCGGACCCTCGGGATGCGGGAAATCGACGCTCATCCGGCTGTTGGCGGGTTTCGAACGACCGACCGCCGGCACGATAACGATCGACGGTAAAGAAGTGACTGGACCCGGCCGCGACCGGCTCGTCGTCTTTCAGGAAACGGCACTGTTCCCGTGGATGTCGACGTACGACAACATCATGTACGGCCCGCGTGCGTGCGGCGAAGACAACGCCGAAACGCGCGCGCAAGCCGAGTATCTTCTCGAGAAGGTCGGGTTGGGCGGTTTTCGCGACAAATTCCCAAGCCAACTCTCCGGCGGCATGCAGCGCCGAGCCGAACTTGCACGCGCGATGATCAACAATCCCTCCATCATGATTCTCGACGAACCGTTCCGCGGGCTCGATGCGATGACGAAGTCGCTCATGTGGGATTACTACGCGCGGCTCTTCGAAGAGCACCACCGAACGAACTTCTTCGTTACGACCGACATCGATGAAGCGATTTATCTCGCGGATCGTTTGATCGTGATGACGAATATACCGACGAGCGTGCGCACCGTGCTGGAAGTCGACTTACCGCGTCCGCGTCAAGTCAAAGACGTTTTCGAAAGCGATCGCGCGAACGAGCTCAAGATTAAAGCGCTCTCATTGCTTCACGAGGAGGCAATGCGATCGTTTGCCGACGGAAGTAAGGCCGCGGCCGATTTCGTCGACGCATATTCGCGCCGCAACGCGCAGCGTTAACCAGCGCGGGCGCGCGCAGCCGACCAGGTCCGTTCGAGCAAAATAGCAATGGTCGCCGGACCGATGCCGCCGGGCATCGGAACGAGCGCCGCCGCAACGCCTTCGATGCCGGCGGCGTCGACGTCGCCCGTGACGCCCTGCGCAATGCGATTGTAGCCGGCATCGACGACGATCGCACCGGAACGGACGTGCGCGCGCGTGATCGAGTCCGGACGTTCCGCGCAGCTGACGAGAATCTCCGCTTCGCGCGTAATCGAGACCACGTCCGCCGCATCCGGTTCGATGGCACGAACGGAACTTGCACGTTCGCGCTCGAGGAGCTGTGCGAGCGGCAGACCGATATCCGCGGATCGTCCGACGATGACGCACGCCTTCTCCGCCACACGAATGCCGTTGTGCGCGAGCAGATTCACGATTCCACGCGGTGTAGCGGGCGCATCGAGTGCGTCGATGTTGCGCGCCGGCGGAATTCGATCGAGGATACGGGTCGAGTTCAAACGCCTCGGCAGCGGAAACTGAATGAAGATGCCGTTTATCTCCGGCTGCGCGGCGAGACGATCGATCGCACGCTCGACGCCGGCTTGCGACGTGCCGGCAGCCAGCTGCGTGTGACTGAATTGCATTCCAGCCTCCGTCGCCGCGACGTGCTTGCGACGAGCATTCGAGAAATCGCGCGGATCATCACTCACCAGCACCGTAGCAAGACAGACACGCGGTTCGCCGGCTGCGGATATTTCCGCCCGCAGCCGGCGTACCACGTCATTCAGGTATCGCGCACCGTCGATGCGCGCGGTGGAGGTGGACCCGGAGATCTAGGAGAGTCCGACGATCTCGCCGTCGTCGTCGAGCGAAATCTTGAACGCCGCAGGATCGGCGCCAAGACCGGGCATCGTCCGCATGTCGCCGCAGATCGGATACACGAAGCCGGCGCCGACCGAGGCGCGGACCTCGCGAACCGGCATCGTCCATCCGGTCGGTGCGCCTTTCAGCGACGGATCGGACGAGATCGAGTTCTGCGTTTTGGCAATACACACCGGGAAGTGACCGTAGCCGTTCTTCTCGTAGCTATCGAGTTGCTTCGCTGCGGCCGGACTGTACTCGACTTTCGCGGCGCCGTAGATCTTCGTTGCAACGGTTTCGATCTTTTCGCGCAGCGACGCCGTGTCGGGGTAGAGGAACTTGAAGTTCGAGGGTTCGTTGCAGGCGGCAGCGACTGCCTCCGCGAGCTCGACGGCTCCCTTGCCTCCCTCCGAGAAGTGCGTGCAGACTGCGGCGCGTGCACCGAACGACGCGGCGATGTCGCGAATCGCCTGATGCTCCGAAGGATAATCCCCCGGAAACGCATTGATCGCGACGACCGGCGAGACGCCGTGGATGCGGATATTCTCGATTTGCTTGCGCAGATTCGCGCCGCCCTCCATGACCTCGTCGGGATTCTCTTTGAGGATCGCTTCGGCAACGGCTTTCCGCCGACGATCTTGTGCTTGCCCGAATGCGACTTGAGCGCGCGAACCGTTGCAACAATGACTGCCGCATCCGGTTTGAGCCCCGATGCCCGGCACTTGATGTTGAAGAAACGTTCGGCGCCCATGTCCGCGCCGAAGCCGGCTTCGGTGACGAGATAATCGCCGGTATGAATCGCAACCATATCGCCGACGATCGATGAATTGCCGTGCGCGATGTTGCCGAACGGACCAGCATGCACGATTGCAGGCGTGTTCTCCAGCGTTTGCATGAGGTTCGGCTGGAGCGCGTCACGGAGCAGCACAGCCATGGAGCCCGCGCCTTTGAGCTCGGCGGCCGTTACGGGCTTACCTTTCTTGGTGTAGCCAACGACGATGCGCTCGAGACGCGAGCGCAGGTCCTTGAGCGACGTCGCGAGCGCAAGAATCGCCATCACTTCGGACGCCGCGGTGATGTCGAAGCCGGTCTGGCGCGTGACGCCGTCGTCTTTTCCACCCAGACCAATGACGACGTTTCGCAACGAGCGGTCGTTTACGTCGAGAACGCGACGCCACGTGATGTTGTCGAGCTCGTGCTCATTGCCTTGGTGGAGAGAATTGTCGACGATTGCGGAGAGTAGATTGTGCGCCGCCGTAATCGCGTGAAAATCGCCGGTAAGATGGAGATTGAGAGATTCCATCGGTACGACTTGGCTGTATCCACCGCCGGCTGCGCCGCCCTTGATTCCGAACACCGGCCCCATCGAGGCTTGGCGAATCGACATCGTGGCGCGCTTGCCGATATGATGAAAGCCCTGCGCAAGGCCAACAGTCGTCGTCGTTTTGCCTTCACCGAGCGGCGTCGGCGTAATCGCAGACATGACGATGTATTTTGCGCGCGGACGTTTCTTGAGTTCATCGAGCGCATCGAGTTGGATCTTGGCGACGTACTTGCCGTACGGTACCAGGAAATCTTCAGAAATGCCGATTTCTTCCGCAATCTCGCGGATCGGCTTCATCTTGGCTTCGTGCGCGATCTCTAGGTCAGACTTGAACTTGACGGCCATATGGTTAGGCTACACCTCGCTGAGGACTGCCCGCCTTTGGGCTGCCCGCCCGCATGCGGGCACATTGCAGAGTATTTTCAAGAAGGAGAGCAACGGTCATCGGACCGACGCCCCCGGGGACGGGAGTGATCGCGCCTGCTACGCGAGACGCGGACTCAAAATCGACGTCACCAACGATGCGGATCGCGCCATTGTCTTTGACCACGCGATTGATGCCGACGTCGATTACGGTTGCGCCGGGCTTTATCCAATTCTCCTTTACGAGCTCCGGTTTCCCAGCCGCGACGACAAGCAGGTCGGCCCGGCGGCAGACCGCCTCGATGTCGCGCGTCTGCGAATGAGCGACCGTCGTCGTGCAGTCTTCCAAGAGAAAGAGCTGGGCGGCGGGACGTCCGACAATTGTCGACCTGCCCACGATCACGGCCTCGAGTCCCCGCAGCGATTCATGGACGGTCTTCGCCAACATGACGCAGCCGCGGGGCGTGCACGGCACGAGTGCGGGCTTACCCAGCGCCAGCAGACCCGCATTCTGCGGATGAAATCCGTCGACGTCCTTACTCGGATCGATCGCATAAATAACGCGATCGGCGCTGATGTGCTTCGGCAAAGGAAGCTGAACGAGGATCCCGTGCACATCGTTGCGTTCGTTTAGCTCGTCGAGCAGCGCCAGAAGCTCGATTTCCGGCGTTTCCGCCGAAAGCTTGTACTCGATCGCGCGAATGCCGGCATCCTTCGCGGCTTTGCTCTTGGTGCGAACGTAAACGTGACTCGCCGGATCATCGCCGACGATGACGACCGCCAGCGTCGGAACGATTCCATGCTGACGCTCGAGCGCCGCAACAGCCGTCGCGCACGCTGGCGCGGACGGTTGCCGCATATGCTGCGCCGTCGATAATTTGCGGCGCCAGACTCACCGAGCTCCGACCGGCTGTCTCTTCTCCTGCCAGTTCACGAGCTTGCGTAACTTTTCGAGCTCATCGGGCTTCATGAACACACTATGTTCGGGCCCGGGGTACGCGCGCGTTTCGACGTCGGATTTGTAATCCTCGAAGACTTTTTGCATGATGGGCATGAGCTCGACGTAGATCTTCGAGTGACGCGGCACGTGACGGTCATAGAGTCGGAAGAGATCGCAGGTGATGATGTGCACGCCGTCCGCTTTGTTCCCCGCACCGAGGCTGATCACCGGAACCGGCAGCGTTTCGGCTAGATACTCGGCGACTTCCGACGTCGTAACCTCGCAGAGAATCGAGAAGCATCCCGCCTCGACCATCGCCCATGCGTCTTCAATCAGCTCCTTCGCACGGTCCGCTGTTTTGCCCTGAGCGCTGAACCCGCCCAGCTGCGCTTCGCGCATCGGCGTGATGCCGATGTGGCCTTGCACCGGAATGCCGGCCCTTACGATTGCCCCGATATTTTTGGCGTGATGTTTGTTGCCTTCGCACTTCATCACTTCCGCGCCGGCTTCGGCGACGTAGCGAGCCGCATTGGCGATTGCTTGTTCTTCGGAGAGATGGAATGACATATACGGCATGTCGACCATTCGAAGCCCGTATTTTGATCCGCGTTTCACGGCTTGCGCCATGTAGAGCACTTCGTCAAACGTAACATCCAACGTCGACTCGTGTCCGAAAAGCGCCATCGCGCCGCTATCGCTCACGCACAATATGTCGATGCCGACGCGATCTGCAAGAATCGCACTCGGATAATCGTAGATCGCCATCTGCGAGATCGGGGTCCCTTGCTTCTTCTTCTCCGTCAGCGACGGGATCGTGACTTTCTTACGCTTGACTTCAGCCGGACTGCTCGACATCTTCGTCTCCGTTTCCGTGTAAGTACGCGCTTACGTACGCTCACGATAAGATGAGCGTGGCACAATTCCTGCCCGTGTTTCGTTTCCTAAACACGTCCTTCGTTTTGTTTAGGTTTGCGAGGTCGAGTGGGCCGCGACGTTTGCGGACCACCAATCGCGCAGCGTTCCGACGACGTACGTCGAGCCGGTAACGAGCACGATTTCGTCGGCTGCGGCATTGCGCCGTGCAATCGAAAACGCCTCGACCGGATCGTTGACGGCACGCCCCCAGGCGCCGAAATCCTGGATCAAGTTCGCGAGTCGCGTCGGTGCGATCGCCGTGCGACCCACCGGCATCGAACGACGTGAAGATGAACGACGCCGGCAACCGGGTCAGCTCGTTCGAGAATGTGCTTGGCGTCTCTTGGCTTCGCCGATTGCGACGATCGCAACGAAGCGCCGGTCGGGGAACGTCTCGAGCAATGCATCGACGAGGTTACGCGCCTTGTCCTGCATTGTGCGCGATGTCGAAAACGACGGACGGATGCGACGGAAAGAATTCCATGCGTCCCGGGATGACGAGCCGGCTCATCGCCGTCTCGATGTCCGCACGGGTTGGCCGCAAATCATCTTTCAATTGTTCGAGCGCAAGAATTGCCGTCGCGGCGTTGCGCTGCTGAAAGCGGCCCAGAACCGGTAACGAGAGCTCGTACGTGTCTTTCGGCGTGCGTACCGTGAAACTTTGACCGTACGGTTTCGCCGGGCTGCGATTCGATCTGCACCAGATCGCGAACGGAAAGAAACGGCGCGCCGACTTGCGCGCAGATCCGCTCGATCTGCTCGCGCGGGCCTGCATCGGCCACGTCCGAGACGAGCGGCACGCCGCGCTTCGCGATGCCGGCTTTGTCGAGCGCGATGTCTTCGAGCGTGTTGCCCAAGACGTCGGTGTGATCGAGCCCGATGTTGGTGATGACCGAGACTTGCGGATGACGCAGCACGTTCGTGCCGTCGAGCGTGCCGCCGATCCCGACCTCGATGACCGCGACGTCGACCTTCATCTGCGCGAAGTACAGGAACGCGAGCGCCAGAATCGTTTCGTAGTACGTCGGGCGTCCGTACTCGGGAACGACGCTTTCGATCGCGGGCATGATCTCGCTGAGCAGCTCGCGAAATCGTCTTCGGAGATCGCGACGACCGTCGACGCGCATGCGTTCGGTCAGCGACATGATGTGCGGCTTGGTGTGCAAGTCCGGTGCGCTTTCCGGATTGCGCGAGCACCGCCGCCAGCATCGTCGCAGGTCGAGCCCTTGCCGCTCGTGCCGCCGACGTGCAACGTCGGATACGTTTCTTGCGGATCGCCGAGCGCGCGCAGCAGTGCGCGCATGCGCTCCAACCGGTGCGGCTGATGCCGCGAGACGGTTTCGTTGATCGTCCCCTGCAAGTACGCTTGCGCTGCCGCGAAGCTCATTGGCTTATCATTCCCTCGGTCTGCGCTCAACCATCTTTGACGTCACCGGCGAGCAGGTCGAGCGCGTGAGGCAGAACCGGAAGAATCACCTCGAGGGTTTCTCGCACGGCCTTCGGGCTGCCGGGCAAGTTGACGATCAACGTCTTGCCGCGTACGCCGGCGACCGCGCGCGAGAGCATCGCCGTCGGCACGCGCGCAACGGACGCGGCGCGCATCTGCTCGGCGATTCCTGGGACTTCGTAATCGATGACGGCCGACGTCGCTTGCGGCGTGCGATCGCGCGGACCGAGTCCCGTTCCGCCGCTGGTCAAAATCAATGCGCAGCCTGCGATCGTCGGCAAGCTCGATCAGCTCTGCCGAGAGCGCGGCCGCATCGTCGGGCAATACGCGCGTCTCATCGATGCTATACGCGTTCGTCAGCAGCTCGCGCATCACGGGAATGCACGCATCCGCGCGCTCGCCGCTCGCCGCTCGATCGGAAAGCACGATCACGCCGGTGCGGTACGTCAGGTAGCTCTCAGCCTCCCAGTCGCCGCTCTTGCCGCCGGTCTTCTCGAGAAGACGCACGCGTTCGATCGAGATGCCTTTGTCGACCGCTTTGGTCATGTCGTAAACGACGAGCGCAGCGACGCTCGCGGCCGTCATCGCTTCCATCTCGACGCCGGTTTGCGCAACGGTGCGCGCACGCGTCTCGATGACGAGCACGTCGCCGTCCCACGAAAACGTGACTTCGACCGATGAGAGCGGAATCGGATGCGCGAGCGGGATCAACGTCGCCGTCGCTTTGGCAGCCATGATGCCGGCAAGCTGCGCAGCGACGAGCGCATCGCCTTTTTCGAGCGTCGCCTCGCGCACGGCTTTTGCAGCCTTTGCGCCGAGCCGAACCTCGGCGCGCGCGCGCGCGGTGCGCTGCGTTGCCGTCTTGCTCGCCGACGTCGACCATCACGATCGAACCGTCGGGCGCAATGTGGCTCGGCCGGCTCACCGGACTCGCGACGGCGCTGCGCTTTGAAACCGGAACCAGATCAGGCAGAGAATGCCGAGACCCGCGAAGAGCACGGCGTGTTTGTGATGCGGCCCGGGCTCGTGCGTCGCGATCTGCAGCGTCCCGGTCCAGTAGAGCACTGCGAAGACGAAGAACGCGATCGCAAGCAGCAACGAGAGACCCTTCATGCTTTCACAATACCGGAAAAGAACAGGATGAAGCAAATCACGCCCGCGGCCAGACAGTACCAGCCGAACGGGCGCAGATCGTTGGAGCGAAAGTAGCGGGTCAGAAACGCCAGCGAGAGATACGCGGTGATCGCCGAGAGAATGCCGCCGAGAATCGACTGGACGAGTGCGACGTGCGCGCGTCGAATCGAACAGGCGAGGGACCTCGAGCAGGCCCGCCGCGAGAATTACCGGCGTTCCCAGCAAGAACGAAAAGCGCGCCGCCTCGGCCTCGGAGAGATTCATCAGAAGCCCCGCGACCATCGCCGTTCCCGAGCGCGAGATCCCCGGTAAGAGCGCAAGCGCTTCGCGCAAATCCGACCTTTACGGCGTCGACATACGAAAGCGAGCACGAGCGCGCGCTGTCCGTCATCTTTGCGCCGCAGCCACTCGCCCGCGAACATCACGAGACCGTTGAGCGCAAGAAAGAACGCGACCGGAATCGGCGAGGCAAACAGACCGCGCACCTCGCGTTCGAAAAATAAGCCGAGCAACCCGACCGGCACCGTTCCGATGACGAGCAGCCACGCCGTCTTCTCATCGGTGCTTCCCGAAAAACGTCCGCGCACGATGCTCTGCGACGAACGCGAGTGACGATGCCGCGCCATTCGCGCCAATAGAAAACGAGCAGCGCGAGCGCCGTGCCGAGGTGCAGCACGACGACAAACGCCAAGAAGCTCGGACTGGCAAGATCGATATTCCAGTGCAGCAGCGCCGGAATCAAAACCGTGTGTCCGAGACTGCTGATCGGGAAAAGCTCGCTGAAGCCTTGCAGGATCGCGAGCAACATCGCCTGCGGGAACGTCACGCGCGCTTACTGGTTCTCGAAGGTCACCACGTACAGATAGCTGCCGGCGGTCGGCACGCAGTTGACGATATCGGGTCGTGTACTTCGACTGTTGCGCGGCCTGAACGGCAGCTTTGTCGAGCGCCGCATTGTGCGTTGAGGTTGCAATCGACGCGGCGGTAACGTTGCCGTTCGCGTCGAGCGTCACTTTGACTTGCGCGGTTCCGCTCGCACCCATCTGACGCGCGATCTCCGGCATGTCAGGCGTTACCTTTTGCGTCGCGGCCGCGGGCGCGTTCGGCACAGCGCACGCGGCCTTGGTCGGCGTCGGTGCCGGCGTTGCGGTTCCCGGCACGGTCGCCGGCGGACCGGTGTTCGAATTCCCTTGCGGCACGCCGTTCTCCGAGCCTTGTGTGTTCGTGTAGCGCCTGTTCCGACGGACCGCCGTTACTTTGGAATGCGTCTTGGGCGGCTGTACGAGCAGCTTCTCGACCTTCGGATGCGGCGGCTGCGTCGGCTGCGGCGTTTGTTTCGGCGGCGGCGTCGGCGTCGGCGTCGGCACCGGCGTCGGCTTGGGCGTATGCACGATCGTCTTGATGCTGACGCTGTAGACGGGTTCCGGCGTCCGCCCGTGTACGGTTTCCAATCGACGAACGGTCCGAAGAGCCCATGCAGCAGAATCGAGAGCACAAAGCCGTAGAGGACGAACCGGCGCGAATACGCGAGGACGCTCGCGAACGGTATTCGGCGACTGTTTGGGTGCCGGTGCCGTGGCTTTTTTTGCGCCATCGTTTGGGGAGTTAGCTCTTCCCGCCGGCGGTGCTGCGCCGGTCGAGCCTTGCGGCGTTCCCTCAATGTGGTTGGCGAGACCGAAGTTGATGAGATCTTCTTTCTTCGCCGCATCCATGACTTGCAGCACGGTGCCGTAAGAAGCGCCGGGATCGGCTTTCACGATGACGCTGTTGTAACGGTGCCCCGTGTTGTCGGCAAGACGTTTGAACGCCGCGGGCGCGTCGCCGAGGTCGACTTGATCCGAACCGATTTGAATCTTGTTCTTCGCGTCGATGATGACGACGATCTGCGAATCCTTGACCTTATCCGAGTTCTTGGCATCCGGGAGCTTCGGCTCTTTGGTGACCGACGCCAAGATGATGAAGATGATCAGGAGCACCAACAACACGTCCGTGAACGGCGTGATGTTGATCGTCGACATTACTTCTTCGCCGTCTTCGCCTGTGCTGACTGCCATACGTTACTGCGCGCCCCTTATGAAGTAACGAAACCGACGTCGTTGAGCCCGGCCTGTTTGGCCGCATCGAGGATACGGATGATGATTCCGTACTTGGCTTTCGCGTCGGCGACGATCGAAACGTGAAGGTTACCGCGACGGCGCTCGACATCGGACATGTCGTAGTAGATGTTTGCCTCGGTCGTGCGCTTGCCGTCGACGAAGATGACGTCCTTGTCGTTGACGTCGACCTCGATCGTCTTCTTCTTGTCGTCGTTGTTGGTCTGGTTCGGATTCGATTTGTTGGGAAGTTGCTTCTGGAAGCCCGGCGGGGTAATCAGCGCGGCCAAGATCATGAAGATGATCAGCAGCACCAACAACACGTCGGTGAACGGCGTGATGTTGATCTCCGCCATGACCGAATCGTCTTGCGCTGCGCCGGTGAGAGCCACGGGTTAGGCCTTTGCGGGCGAGGCAGCGCCCTTCGGCGTGTAGAGATCGGTCGGGATCGGCGCTCCCGTGTTGTGGAAGTGCAGCATCTCGGCCAACTGGTTCGCGGCGACGATCATGTCTTGGTTGTACGCCTTGATCCGCGTCTTGAAGTAGTTGAAGAAAATAACCGAGATGACGGCGACGAACAAGCCGGCGGCGGTCGTGATCAGAGCTTCCGAAACACCCGCGGCGACGACGGCCGGCGTCGAGTTGCCCTTGAGCGCGATGTCTTGGAAGGCGCGGATGATACCGAGAACCGTTCCGAACAGTCCGACGAACGGCGCGATGACGGCGGTGGTACCGATGATGCCGAGGTTTCGCTCGAGCATGTTCAGATTTTCCATCAGCGCGATCGAAAGCGCGTCCGTGATGTCGGCGCGGTTCTTCTCGCCGCGCAACAGCCCGAATTCCAAAATTCGAGGCAGCATGCCACGGTTTTGCTTACAGACTTTTAGTGCCCCAGGCAAATCGTCTGCCGAGATGCGCTCGCCGATCTGACGCAACAGCTGCTCGCGAATCGCTCCGCTGCGTTGCGAAGAAGAACAGCCGCTCGATGACGATCGCGACCGCAATCACCGAGAGCAGCAGCAAGCGCCCACATCGCGACGCCGCCGGCGATGATGAAGTACCAAAAGTTTCCGAAAAATTCGCCCACCGTGTGAACCGCCTTCCGGTTGTTTCTTACAAAACGCGGGCCTTATCGGCCCGAAACAAGCCGCGCTCTTTTCCTAAGGCTGCGCGTTCTCCTAGGTGCTGCCTGGTGCTGGGTGCGTCGATTGGTCCTGTTTGAGCGGACCGACGCCTGCCGCAGCGAGCTGGGTTAACATGCGCTGCGCGTTGTTGGCTGCATCGTTGTCGCCATCGGCCTTGGCTTCATTCAGAGCTTTTTGGAGATAACTGACCGCTTCGCTGCCTTTGCGCTGGTTTACGAGCGCGATGCCCGCCGCCAGATTCGCGCGAGCGTCGTCCGGCTTGAGTGCGAGCGCCTTGTCTGCGACCGTCTTCACCTGAATCCAGTCGGGATGCGCAGCCTGCATGTAGAGGACCGCTTCGTTTGTATACATCGTGTGCGCGAGCGGGCCCCCGTACGTCGCGCCCTTCTCATACCAGTCGATCGCTTCCGACGTCTTGCCGGCGCTCGTCGCCGCCTGCGCCTTCTTCGCATAATAGTCGGCCACGTGCGAGAGGGGCATCCCGTTGTCCGGATCGAGTTGCTTCATCTCCGGTAATAGCGCGACGGCTTTGTCGATTTGGTCCGGAATCTGCATATGCGGCAATCAGGTTTGCGGTGATCGTTCCGCGCTCTTTGGGATCGAGCTTGGCATCGTTCGGCGCAAGCGCGCGGGCTTGTTCGAACGACTGAACCGCGCTGGGAGAGTCGTTATTGGCGAGCTGCGCGTTTCCTAAGAGATTCCAGGTTGCCGCTCCAGGCGTCAACGCTTTTGCCTTGGTCGCATTTGCGACGGCGCCGGCGCCGTTCTTGGTCGTGATCGCGGCTTGGGCCGCCTTCGCGTAAGCATTCGCCGCGACCGTCGTGTATTGTGACGGAACCGTACCCGCCTTCGTGAACGCCGCTGGCGGCATCACGCGAAGTTGTTGAGGAAGAATTCCGAGACGCCTAAGAGCGCGTTCGCTTGCGAATCGTCGGGATGGGTTTGCACGATACGTCTGCAAGCCGCTGCGCGCTTCGATATAGTGCCCGGCGTGAACGTCGGCCGTATATTTGGCGAGCCCTCCGCCACCCATGCCGCTATTGCTTTGCGTCGTGCTTCCGCCCGCATTTACAACGAATTTGAGCGTGTACGTGTAGAACGCAGGGACTTTCTTTCCGCCTTTTATCGCCGGCGCGTATTTCGCCGTTTGCGCGATCTCCATGGCAGCCTGATTATCGTCCGGGTTCGACGATTTGACGATCTTCTGAACCTTGAACGTCGAATCAGGATTTACGAGCACCTGAATCAACACGGTGCCGTTACCCGGCAAGCGGGGTCGTGGCCGTGCCTTGCTTGACCAGGTTCGGCGGCGTGTAATAGCCGAGAGTGTCGCCAAAGACCGGCAAACTCGAGGCAATCGCGAAAGCGATCGTGGTCGCTACAAAAACTCGTCCGTTCATCAACATCCCAGACTAAAACCCTACCTTAACTGCTGCTCGCCTAAACAGGCCGCAAGCTCAACGCCATGGCTTTACGAACGCGTCGTAAGCTGCGCGGGCGCTCTCGAAATACGACGCCGAGAGGCGAAGAGTTCCTGCCTCGACGTCGTCGGCGAGCCCTTCTAACCGGTCCGCGATCTGCCGGAGTGCCTGCCCGATTGCCACATTGTTCGCCTTAAGAATGGGCTCCCATATCTCCCAGGGAGAGCCGGCCAAGCGCAGCGTGGAGGCGAGCCCCGACCCGGCAAGATCGGGCGCGATTTCGCGCTCGCTCAACAATGCGGCGAGCGCGGTAACGACGACTTGCGGGAGGTGAGAGGTCAGCGCGAGCGCGCGATCGTGTTCGTCCGCATCGATCGGATACGGACGCGCACCCATCGTTTTAATGAAGACCTCGACTGCGGCGTCACGCTCGCGGTCGCGCGGCACGATACGTCCAAACGCGTCCTTCGAACAGATCGGCACGCGCCGCCGCTGGTCCACGCTGCTCGGCGCCGGCGATCGGATGCGTCGCGACGAACTTCTTCCATCCGGCAGTGCGCTCGACGACCGGAACCTTGACCGACGCGACGTCGAGAACGAGATCGGGCGCATCGTTGGCGCGTATCACATCGATCGCGGCCAGCGTCGCATCGAGCGGCAAGCGCGATGACGAGCGTTTTCGATGTCCGCGCAAGTGCGTCGAGCGACGCGGCGCTGCGATCCACGAGTGCCGCAGATGCCGGATTCTCATCGAAACCGATGACCTCGATTCCGGCCTGCCGCGCACGGAGCGCGATCGAGCCGCCGATCAATCCGACGCCCGCGATGCCGAGCGGGCCGCCGAAACTCACTGACGTTGCAAGTCCGGTCGCAGCGCGACGGCGCCTTCGAGATAGACGTGAACGATTTCGTCTTTGCGCAAGCGTCGTATTAATGAGGATCATCGTACGAATGCAGCGCGGTAAATCGCCCGGTACCGGGATCTCCGTAAAGTTCAGCAGCGGAACGCTGGTCCAGCCGAGACGGCGCGCCGCCGATGCCGGAAAGCCTGCGCGCAGGTCCGGCGTGACGGTGAACAACGCCGACGCGACATCCTCGAGCTCGAATTTGTTGCGCTCGCGGATCGCGGTCAGTAATTTTTCAGTCGCGCTGAGTATCGCTTCGCGGTCGTCGCTTTCGGCCTGCGTCGCGCCGCGAATTCCCCTTACTTTGATGATCTCGCGCCGCCATTTTGGCGCGAGTTCAGGAGAAGCGCATCGAGCGCCTTGCGTTCGCGCGGCGTCAGCTCGCGGAGATGCGCCGGCCGCAGCGAGCCCAGGGCCACCGGACCGAAGCTCAGGCGTTCGAGCGCCAACAACCGGATGACCGAGCGACTTCGAACATGCGGCGCACTTGGCGGTACCGTCCTTCGTGCAGCGTCAGATCGACGACGGAGCGATCGCGCGAAACTGCAACGACGCTTCAGCTGTACGGGCGACGTCCTGCGACCCTCGAGAAAAACGCCAACGCGCAGCTTCTCGACCGCCTCGGGTTCGAGACGGCCGCGCAGCGTCGCGCGATAGACTTTGTCGACGCCGAAGCGTGGATGCGTCAGCGCGAATGCGAGATCGCCGTCGTTCGTTAACAACAGCACACCCGACGTATCGTAGTCGAGGCGCCCGACCGGGACGAGCCGGGCCGCCTTTGCGCCTCGGTGCGAGCGAACGACATCGTCGACGGTGCGCCGGCCTTCCGGATCGCGCATCGTCGTTACGACCCCGGCGGGTTTATTGATAACCAACACTTCGCGTTGCGGCATGACGATCGTGCGGCCGTTGACCTCGACGCGATCGCCTTCCTCGACCCGCGAACCCAGCTCGCGTACGATTTTGCCGTTCACGCGAACGTGACCGGCGACGATCAATTCTTCTGCGGCGCGTCGGGATGCGACTCCGGCGAGTGCGAGATAGCGTTGTAGTCTCATGGCGAAAGCGATACGCGTCCGCTCAGCCACTTGCTGCCGCGTGCATAGAAGCGCAGCTTGCGTTCCGCAGCTCGCGTCAGACCGATGCGGGTCGAGACGCCGATCGGTAAAATCGTCAGCATCATCAAACAACGCAAGCGGCGAGCGCGCAGCGCAAAGATCCAAACCATCGAAGGAACCGTCGATCCCGAGCGCAGCGCACAAGCGTCCAGGTCCACGCAGGAGGTCGCGATCCGCAATGCCGGGCCGCCGCTCGCGCATCGCTTCGATTCCCGCAACCGGTTCGAGCGCACGAATGAGCGCCGCTTCGCCGAGACCCGTCTCGGCGCTCGTCACGTTCAAACACCAGCTCGTGCCGTAGATGCGATAGACATACGCGTGACCGCGAGGACCAAACATGACGTTGTTGCGTTTCGTCGGACCGCGAAATGCGTGCGAGGCCGGATCGCCCGTAACGTACGCTTCGACTTCAACGATGCGCGCAACGCTGCGCGTCCCACCGATTCGCGACACGAGCAACTTGCCTATCAGGAACCTCGAAAGCTTGATTGTATCTGCAGGCAGCATCGCACGAACGATGCGTTTAGGCCGCGATGGCGAGCTCGACCTCCGCACGCGCGCGTGCCGCAAGATCGTCGGACGGATTCGCGACGACGACGTCAACGCGCGAAAACATATTCAGCCGGCATTTCAGCTGAACGTACGACAACGCGAGTGCCTGCGGCAACTGCCGGCGATGTTCGAGATCCTCGATGACGCGCTCGTCCGGGACGCCGAGACGAACTGCGCGAAAACCTTCCGCGCGCAGTGCCGTTGCGACGGCGATCAATGCGGCGTAGCCGATTTCGCGACCCAGAAGCGCCGGGAAGCGCTCGAGCGCAAACGCAATCCGCCGCGGCTCGTCTTCGCCCGCGATCGCGGCGTACGCGACGCCTGTGCCGCGAAGATTCGCCGCGTAGGCGATCACGACGTCGTGGAGTTGCTTGAAATTCGGCTTCCTCGGTTTCATCACTGACCTTCGATATCGAACATATGTTCGATTGGAGAGTCAGGCTGTCCTCCGCTCCGCCAGGAGTCCCTGGTAGATTTCGATGGTGCGGTCAGCCTGCAATCGTAGACTAAACCGCTTGAGTGCCAAATGCGCGGCACTTTGATCGCGTTGCATCACGAGCGCTTCGCGAAGTCCCCATGCGAGTGCGTCCGCGCGCGGGCTGACGAGCAAACCGTGGCCCTCTAGGACGTCCCGGCTCTGCGGCGTGTCGACCGCGACGATCGGCAGCCCGGAGGCCAGTGCCTCCGCCAGTACGAGGCCCTGGGTCTCCGTGAAGCTCGGGAACACGAACGCGTCGCTCGAGGCGTAGAGATCCGGCAGCTCCTCGCGCCGGACGTGGCCGAGAAAATGGACGCGAGCCTCGACGCCCGCCGGCCCGCGCCGTCTCGAGTAGCCCGGCTCGCTCAGGGCCATCGCCGGCCAGGACCAGGTGGACGCCGGCGTCCTCGATGCCGGCCAGCGCCGCAATCGCCAGGTCGATGTTTTTCTCGCGGGCCAGCCGTGAGACGAGCAGGATCAGCTTCGTCGGCTCCCACGCGCTTGCGCAGCGCATCGCTGCGCCGGCCTGCCGCGAACCGCTCGACGTCGATCCCGGTCGGGATGACCGCAATCGGAGCCGTCACGCCAAGCCCTCGGAGGCGCGCTTCCATCGCCGAGGTTGGGACGATCACGGTGTCTGCCAGGTTCGCGTAGGTGCGGGTCAGCGTGGTCGCAGCTCGCCGCGTTGTTTTCCGCTCGAACGGCACGTAATGGGCATATTCTTCAAGCTGCGTATGATACGTAAATACAAGCGGGATATCGAATCTGCGCGCTAAGCGCACGCCCATCCATCCGGTAACAAACGGCGAGTGCGTATGAATTACATCGAAGCTTCGAACGTGTGCACGCCCGCGCCGGTCGAGTAACGGAAGAACGAGACGATACGCCGTTCGCGTCGGCAATGGAAGCGACGGCACGCAAACTGCGGAACGGCCCGACGGCGCAACAACGAATGCATCATGTCCAGCCGCGCGCACACCATCGCAAAGCGCGTCGATGCTGGCGACGACACCGTTCGCAATTGGATGGTAACACTCCGAAAATATCCCGATCTTCATGCGTAGCAACAGGCTGGGTTCCGACTCCTGGATTTGACGGGCGGTTTACGAATGTGCTATCGTACCGCCGTTCGCCCTCCACCTTCCCTGCGAAGGGCGACGCCACTGGGGAATCACTCACCGAGTCTGAGGACTCCGCCCCGCTTTCGCCACGGCCAGTTATCGCAGCTTATTGCGTAACGTCGGACCAGCACGCACAGACGAAGGAGACGGTTTTCTGAACGAGGGGACGACAAAAGCCGCGTCACTGCGGTTTCTAGCCACTGGCATGTTATCGGTCGGTATCGTGCTTCCGTTGGTCTCCGTTCCCGATGTGCAGAATAGGATCGTCGCGCTAGCCGAGCGGTCGCATACGAGCGGCGTCGCGCACGTTTCGCATTGGACGCAGCGCATTCGCGTCAAGACGAACCCGATCGTCGAACATCGGCTTTCGATATTGCTTGCGCCGACGAGATCAAAAGTCGTCAGCGACGGAACGCCGACGATTCGCGAAAAAGTTTTGGCGTTTCGGCGTTCGGACGACAACGCGCGCATACAAGTGAAGGTCATCTCGACGCGCATCATTCAGCGCGGGAAACCAAAGGTCGTCATCAGCGGCATTTTGGCGTACGAACACTACGCGCAGCTCGCGAAACGCGGTTTCGAAGGAACGATGCGTCTCGCAAACGCTGCGCTTGAAATGTTCGCAACCGCCTATACTGCTGATTGCTATGGCTGTTCCGGAATGACGAAGTCAGGCGTGCACGCCGGATTCGGCGTAGTCGCCGTTGATCCACGCGTAATTCCACTCGGCACGCGTCTGTACATCAAAGGCTACGGTCCCGCGATCGCGGGCGACACGGGCGGAGCGATTCGTGGAAATCGCATCGACCTCGGCTTCGATTCATCGGCTGAAGCGTTTGAGTTCGGCGCTCGTCCCGTGCACGTGTACATCCTGAAATAGACACTCGCGAGGAGCTGCGAGCTCGCGGCCTCCGTCCGAAGCGCCGGCTCGGTCAACATTTTCTCATCGACGGCGCGATCGCGCAGCGCATCGCCACGCTTACGCTCGACGGGGGCGGTTCACGCATACTCGAGATCGGCGCCGGCACGGGAGCGCTGACAGCCGCCTTGCGCGAGCGCGGCGCCGAAGTTACGGCGATCGAGATCGATCCTTCACTCATCAAGCTGCTTGGGGACCGGCGCGATCTCGAAGGCGTCGAGATCATCGAAGCCGACGCGATGCGTTTCCCATACGACGAGTATGCGGCGCGCGGAGCATGGCGGATTGCCGCAAACCTGCCGTACAACATCGGCACGCCGCTCGTCGCGGAGCTCTCCAAAATGCACGATCCGCCCGAGCGCATGGTCGTGATGTTGCAAAAGGACGTCGTCGATCGGCTCGTGGCTCGACCTTCGACGCCCGCATACGGCAGTTTGAGCGTCGTCGTTGCAGCACGAATGCAGGTGCACCGCGCGTTCACGATCGGACGCTCGCATTTCTATCCGCGTCCGAACGTCGATTCGTCGGTTGTCGTTTTGGAGCCGCTCGCGGCCCCGCCGAACATCGACGATTTCGCGCGTTTCGATTCGATCGTGAAGGCGGCGTTCGCATACCGTCGTAAGACCCTCGCGAACAGCCTGTCACACGCGCTCCAAATCCCTCGCGAGCGCACCGTCACCGCGCTGAACCGCCTCGAGATCGATTCGGAGATCCGTGCAGAACAACTCGACCTTACGGCGTTTGCCGAACTCACCCGCGAGCTGGCCGGCTAGCGCTTTTCCAATTTGGGCGTCGATTCTTATGCTGATCGGCGCGATGGCGATCTACTTCTTTTCGATCGTGTTCTTGGTCCGCGCGTTTGGGATCACGTCGCAATCGATTCGCGCCGTGGAGCTCACGCAAGGCATGGTTCTCGCGCAAGTGTTCAGCTACGTTCCGATCCTCGTGTACATCGCAATCCTCTTGCCGTGGCTCGCACAGCGCCCGCTCGGATCGATTCTCGGTCCGTTGCACGGACGCCAAGTCTTCGCCGGATTCCTCGGCGCGATCATGATGTGGCTTTCCGTGATGATCGTCGGCGCGATTCAATCCGGCTTTCTCGGGCATCAACCGACGCAAACGGCGGTGAAGCTTTTCGAAAACGCAAAACCAGGGATATGGCTCGACGTGATGGCCGTCGTCGCCGTCACGCTGGCACCGTTCGCGGAAGAGCTGATCTTCCGCGGATTCATCTTTAATGCGCTCTGGAAGCGGCTGCCGTTCTCGCTCTCGGCACTCGGAAGCGGAATACTTTTCGGCATTGCGCACGGACAATCGGCCGGGATTGCGCCGCTAGCGGCAGGAGGTTTCGTGCTCGCGACGGTTTACGCGCGTAGCGGATCGCTCTGGTCGTCGATGATCGCACACGGAACGTTCAACGGCATCACGCTGGCTCTATTGTTCGTCGCAGGAATCAAGACGTAGCGTGCGGCTCGCGGTCGATGCGCTCAATTTGCGCAACGATCGGCGCGGAATGGGGCGCGTCGTTCGCGCCGTGTTGCGCGAAGCGGCAAAAACGGACGTCGCCGTTAGTTTGCTCGGCATCGACGAGCCGACGCGCAGCGCGCAGCGGCGCGAGGCCTATGACGTCATATGGTATCCCTGGAACGGGATTCGCTTTCGTGCCGCAGCGCCGTCACTCGCGCACATTCACGATACCTTCGCGTTGCACGAGCGCGTCAACTGGATCGCGCGCCGCCGCGTGCGCGAGCCGCTGCGGCGCGCGGCGCGCGAGGCGGATCGCATCGCAACCGATTCGGCGTGGAGCGCTCTGCAAATTCAGGGCGAGCTGCAGCGTCCGCCCGGAGCGCATCCTCACGATTCCGCTCGAACCCGATGCGTTCTTCAGCCCGGGTGAACCCGAATCACCGCAGACGCTTCCGTCGTCACCGTATGTGCTGATGGTCGGAGCCGGTGAGCCGCGCAAAAACGCACGATTCTTGATCGAAGCCTTCGGTGCCGCATTTACCGGCCGAGAAACGCTGCTCGTGGTGGTCGGATCGCTCGAGATCGAGGCCGAACGCGAAGCACGCGCGCGCGGAATCGCACTGCACATCGAGACGTGGTGTCGACGACGCGCGGCTACGCGATCTCTATCGCGGCGCGGCGTGCGTAGCGGTGCCGTCGATCGCCGAAGGCTTCGGCCTCGTCGTCGTCGAGGCGCAAGCCTGCGGTGCACCCGTCATTGCTTCGAGCGCAAGCGCGTTACCAGAAGCTGCGGGGAACGCGGCGTTGCTCGTCGATCCGCGGGACCATGCCGGCTGGCGCGATGCGCTGTGCGAGGTCGTCGAGGACGAAAGCGTCGCGCTACGTTTGCGCGCGCTCGGAATCGCTCGGTTCGGGTTCGGACGGCGCGACGAATCGGCGCGCGCCATTCTCGCTGCGCTGCACGATCTCGCCGACCATCGCGCGTAAGCGATCGATGAAACGCGCCGGCGAAAATTGTTCGGCGTGCGCACGCAATCGCTGCGGATCGTAATCGTGCGGGTTCGAATTCTTTGAGCACGCGTGCAAGCGAAGCGGCAGTGCCTTCGTCGAAAAACGTTCCGGTAACGCCGTCCCGGATCGTTTCGAGCGCACCGCCCGCGCGTAGCGCAATCGTAGGACGGCCGGCAGCCGCCGCTTCAAGCGGAACGAGTCCAAAATCTTCTTCACCGGGAACGATCACGGCGCGCGCGGAGCCGACCAGAGCATTGATTTGGTCGTCCGGAACGTAGCCCAGGACTTCCGTCGTCGTTCCACGCGCGTGCGCGCGCAGGGCGCCCTCCGCCGGCCCGCTCCCCGCGATGCGAAGCTTCACGCCGGCGAGCGCAGCTGCGTCGATGGCACGGTCGATGGCTTTGTACGGCAGCAATCGAGAAAGCACAAGAAAGTAATCGCCCTCACCGCCGCCGAGCGTGAAGCGATCCACATCGGCCGGACACGGAAGAACGAACGCTTCGCGTCCGTAGTACCGGCGGACGCGCTGCGCTACGTTGTGCGAGTTCGCGATGAACGCGGTTGGACGCAACGCCGCGCGTTTATCCCACGCGGCAAGCGAGGCAACGAGCGGCCGCGCGAGCTCGCGCAATCCGAATCCGCCGATATACCGGTCGTAGGCGAAGAGAAAGCGGCTCGGCGTGTTGATGTAGCACACGTGGACGGCGCCGCGGCGCGATGCGAACGCCTTTCGCCCATGCCGTCGTCGAGCTGACGACGAGCTCGTACGCTGAGAGGTCGAAGCTCTCGAAAGCTGCCGGATAGAATGGCGCGAGCGCGCGGAAGAATCGATTGCCGAGCGGCACGCGCTGCAAGAACGATGTCCGCACGCGACTGGAGGGGACGAGATCGCCGCACTGCCGTTCATCGTAGAGCGCCGTGTAGACCGGCGCATCCGGCCACGCGCGTGCAATGTGCGCGAAAACGCGCTCGGCGCCGCCGCGCTGATTGAGATAGTCGTGGACGAGGGCGACGCTCAGTGCTGTTCTTGGGTACGCGGCAAAACGAGCGCGAACGTGTACTTCTGCAAGTACGCTTTGACGACGCGCTGGACGTCGGAGGGCGTTACGGCGGCGATCGCCCCCAGAACGCTGTTCGGATAGTCGGGATCGAGGCCCATGCGCGCGACCCAGCCGACCAGCGCGGAACGATCCTCCAGCGTCATGTTGTCGATGACGAACTGTCCGCTCGCAAGCGTGCGGTAACGCTGAATCACCGAGGCATCCAGCGCTTTGGCTCCGAGTACGTCCGTCGCTTCGAAGATTTCACGCCATCCGGCGCTCGAACCGATCCCGGTACCGCTCGCGTAAATGATGAAATTCGCGGGTCGCACGTCGTACTGATAGATCGCGTTGATCGGACGGAATAGCGCAGGACGGCTGACGATCGAATCCGTTTGGCCGAGCGTCGAGACGATCGCCTGAACGACGAGCATCGCGGCAAAATCTTTGGCACCCGGTGCAGGCGCAGCGAATCCGACACCGACCCAGGGCAACGCGACGTCACGATGCGTGACGATGCGGGTCGGCGGATCGGTCGGCGCAAGCGTCTGTTGCGTGAGTGCCGCAGGCGCACCGAAAGGCAGCTGCGCAACGACGGCTTGCGCGGCGCGCGCAACATCCACATCGACGCGGCCCGCAGCGGCGATTGTTGCTCCGCCGCTTCGGTAGTTATCCGACCAGAATTTCTTCAGAGCAACGGAGTCTGCATTCGACACGACTGAAAGCGAACCGAGCGGCGCGTATCCGGCGCCGCTACCCGCGTAATACGAACGCCGCAACATCTCCGACAGCACGCCGAACGGACTTTCATTAGCGTCGATGATACGCGATGCGAGCGTTTTTCGTGCGCGCGCAATCGTCGCGTGCGAGAAATCCGGCGCAGCCAGTGCACCGCCCAAGAGTCCAAGCCCGGTGCGAATCGTCGTAGGCGAACCTTCGACGTAATAGCGCACGTACTGCGGTTCGACGCTCACCGTCAGATTGGCGCCGGCCGCCGCGATCGCTTCGCGCAGCGGGCGCGGCCGTTCGCCGCTCGCGACCGGCGTTTGCGCGACGACCTCTGCAAGTAGCGCCGCAAAGCCGTTCTGCTGACTCGTCTGGCGATCGAGACCCCCCGGAAGCATGATCTGTACGCCGGCAAGCGTCGCGTTCACGTCGACTTGCGCCGGCACGTTTTCGATCATGGTGGTCGACGGATACTTGTCGACGGCAGCCGCAGCCGGCGCGCCGAGAGCGACGATCAACGCCAGCGCAAAAATCGCCCGCATCACTTCGAGCGTACCTCGAGCTCGGCCGTCGCCGGCGGCGACGCGGTGAGATACTTCGTGACCGTTTCCGCGACCATTTGCGGCGTCAAGGAATGGATCGCTGCGATGTAACGACCGGCGTCCAGATCGGCGCCGGGCGCGTATGCGGCGTTCCCCTCGAGGGCATACCACCCGAAGTTATCTGCCAGCGAAAGCGGAGTCGCAACGTCGCTCATCACGTGATATTCGAAAAGGCGCCGTGCGGCTTCAAACGTTTGCTTGTCGAGCGGTTTGCGCATAGATGCGAGTGCGGTTTCAATCTTCGCGCGTGCGGCAGTGGCTTGACCGCCGGTCGCTTCGACGTAGAAAACGCCGGGATCGTAATATGTAACATACTGCGCGTCGATCGACGCATCGACGTCGTCGAGCTGGCGTGAAACGACGCCGGAATCCGGATCGAAAAGATAGTCGGCGACGAAATCGAGCGCCGTCGCAGCGCGTTCATCTTTGATCGACGGTCCCGTCCAGGCAAAACCGAAGCCGGGAATGGGTCCGTTGCGCGTGATGCTCTGGGGCGCTTGCGAGACGATGCTCGAGAAATCGACGGGCGGCTCGGGCGAGCTCGTGTCGGAACGGCCCGCAACGGCGTCATCCGCCAATTGCTGGTCGACCTCGCCGGTTAAAACGATCGTCGCGTTCGATGCGCGAAATGCACGCGTCGCGAAGGTCCGCAAGTCATCCAGCGTAAGCGACATGATGCTGCCCGAATCAACCGGCGAGTAATGATCGGGGCCGCTCTTGAAAAGTGCCTCGAAGAGCGCTTCGCGCAGCGTCTCGGACGGTTGCGTGATGTCACGCAGTCGGGTGTCGGTTCGCACTTCGGCAAGCGCTTTGGTACGCCCATCATCACTGAGGACCGGCGTAAAATAGACGCCGCTCATGGTACGCAAGACGCGCGCAGCCTCACTGGCCGGGACCAGGGCTGAAATCTCTATCGTTTGGGGATAGACGTTGACGCTGAAGCGGCCGCCGACTTCGGCAACGAGCGTCGCGAGCGGGGTTCCGGTGAGTGGCGCCGAGGCCGCGACAGTCAATGCCGCGAGATTCGCAAGACCGGGCTTGGGCGCAGAATCAAAGCCGATCGAGGGCGCGCGGAACCACAGCTCGATCGCGGCGACGGGCGAACCGCTGAGTGGGCGCACGATGCTCGTGACCCCGCTGGGCAGCTTCGTCGTCGTCGCCGACAAACCGAATCCGGCTCCAAACAGGAACACCGCCGCGAGAGCGACGGCCGCGCGGTGCATCAGTGGCTCAGGCCGGCTCGGGCGAGATGTTCGGCGGGAGGCGTTTGGGCTTGTCTGCGACGGGATCGGGCTCGACCGGTACCGCCGCTGCGGTCGGCAGCTCGGCCGGCGGTTCCGACGGCTCGACCGGACGGGGATACGGCGCGTCGGAGAGGATCGCTTGGACTTCATCCGCATCGACCGTTTCATGCTCCAAGAGCGAATCGACCATGCGCTGCACTTTGTGCCAATTGGCGTCTAAGATGCCGCGCGCGTTCTTGTAACAATCGTCGATGATCTGACGGACCTCGCCGTCGATCTTGCTCGCGATCTCTTCCGAATAATTGCGATCTTCGCCGAAATCGCGGCCCAAGAAGACCTGATGATTGCCGCGGCCGTATTGCACGGTTCCGAGCTCGGTCGACATCCCGTATTGCGTCACCATGCGGCGCGCCAACTCTGTCGCCTTTTCGAAATCGTTGCTTGCGCCGGTCGTGACTTCTTTAAATTGCATCTCTTCGGAGACGCGTCCGCCCAAGAGTCCCGTGATCTGATCGATGATCTCGGCGCGCGTCATCAGATAGCGATCTTCGGTCGGCAACTGCATCGTGATGCCCGAGCGCCATGCCGCGCGAGATGATCGTCACCTTGTGAACGGGGTTCGCATTCGGCAGCATGCCGCCGACGATGGCGTGGCCCGACTCGTGATACGCGACGATCTCTTTTTCTTTTTGCGAGATGATGCGCGAGCGGCGTTCCGGTCCCGCGATGACGCGATCGATTGCTTCTTCGCAATCGGCCATCTCGATAACCGATTTGTTCTGACGCGCAGCGAGCAGCGCGGCTTCGTTCAGAAGATTCTCGAGATCGGCACCCGAGAATCCGGGCGTGCGCTTTGCCAGCGTTTCGAGCGAGATTTCCTTGGAAAGCGGCTTATTACGCGCGTGCACGGCCAGAATCTGGGCGCGGCCCTTGACGTCGGCGCGGTCGACGACGATCTGACGATCGAAGCGTCCGGGACGCAGCAACGCGGGATCGAGGACGTCGGGCCGGTTCGTTGCGGCGATCAGAATGACGCCGGTGTTCGGATCGAAGCCGTCCATCTCGACGAGCAGTTGGTTCAGCGTTTGCTCGCGCTCGTCGTGACCGCCGCCGAGGCCGGCGCCGCGTTGGCGGCCGACCGCGTCGATTTCATCGATGAAGACGATGCAGGGCGCGCTCTTCTTGGCTTGCTCGAAGAGATCGCGAACGCGCGACGCACCGACGCCGACGAACATCTCGACGAAGTCGGAGCCGGAGATCGAGAAGAACGGAACGCCCGCTTCGCCGGCGATCGCGCGCGCGAGCAGCGTCTTTCCGGAGCCGGGCGGGCCTAAGAGCAGAACGCCCTTCGGAATCCGCGCGCCGAGCGCTTGGAACTTCTTCGGATATTTGAGGAACTCGACGACTTCCGCGAGCTCTTGTTTTGCTTCTTCGATGCCCGCGACGTCGTTGAACGTCACTTTCGGACGGTTCTCAGAAAGCAGCTTGGCGCGCGAACGCCCGAACGAGAGCGCTTGGCTGCCGCCGCTCTGCGCTTGACGCAAGATGAAGATCAGCAACAGTCCCATCAACACGAACGGAACGAGCTGCAAGATCCAACCGATGATCGGAGTCGTGTTCTGCTGGTCCACGTTTATCTCAACGCCGTGTTTGCGAAGCTCAGGAAGATAATCCGATTCGCTGGGCGTCGTGACTTGGAACTTGGCGCCGGTGTCGCGATACTCGCCCGCGACATCGTGCCCCGAGAGCGTTACCTTGGAGACTTTGCCCTGCTGAACGTACGTGTAAAACTGCGAATACGAAATCCGCGTGGTCTGCGTCGGCGAGAGCACCCGCTCGACGACGAAGATCACGAAAACAAAGATGCACAGGATCAGCAGTATGGCTCTAGCGTGTTTACCCATCGGTTCCTAAGTCTCGATACCCTCAGCGGCCCAAAAGGTTTTCCCGCCCTAGGGAACGGGTTCCCCAGGCGGGAGAATTAAATTCGCCACAAAGGGCAAAGTCCGGTACTTTTCCTGATAATCCAAACCGTACCCTACGACAAAGGCGTCAGGCGAGACGAGACCGACGTAATCGAGCGCCACATCGGCGAGGCGGCGGTAGGGTTTGTCCAGGAGAACCGCCGTGCGAAGGCTATTCGGCGCTCTGCTCCTCAGCAAGCCCTGTAGGTAGTGCAGCGTGAGACCATTGTCGACGATATCCTCGACAATCAGGATGTCGCGGCCCTCGATGCTCTCGCTCGTATCCTTGAGCAAGCGAACCTCACCCGAGCTGCGCGTGTTGTTTCCGTAACTCGAGACGGCCATGAAATCGAGCGTGCAGAGCGGGCCGGGCTCGATCGCGCGAGAGCGCACGCGCGAGATCGGTTACGACGAACATCGCACCTTTGAGTATTGCAATCAGAAGCAGCGACTTATCGGCGTAGTCGCGCGCAATCTCGCGCGCCATGCGGTCGATCGCGGCAGCGATTTCGTCTGCCGTGAAAATGATCTCAATTTTTTCGACGGACGACTCGCGCGTTTGCACTCTTGCCCCCTTTCACGATTTCAACGCCGCCTTTGATATGAACGCGGCCGCGCTGCGCGCCGAGCGCTGCTTCGATTCGTTCGAATGAGATGTCGCGAAGGCCCACCTCGCGTTCGAGCGTCGCGCGAAGCCGGCGGCGCGCACCGGCAACGCCTTTCTCCTCGAGCTCTGCGGCCACGATCGCCGCGCAGCGCGCGACCGCCTCATCGAGCCGCGGAAACCCGTCGCGCAAGCCCGTCAGCGCCTCGCGGACCGCGTTGCGACGGTATGCAATGTTGGTATTCGTCGGGTCGCGGACGTACGGCAGCGCACTGGCTCCAAGCTCCGTCTCGAGCGCGTCGTGCCCGATTCGCAGCAGCGGCCGCACGATCTCGAGACCCGGCGCCAGGCGCCGCCGTACCGGGATCCCACGCAAACCGCGCAAGCCGGTGCCGCGGAAAAGCGCCAGCAAGACCGTCTCGGTTTGGTCTTCGGCGACGTGCGCCGTCACGACGGCGCGCGCACCGGCTTCTTGTGCGAGTGCGGTCAGCGCCGCATAACGCGCATCACGCAGCGTTGCTTCATCCGAGCGAACCGTCTCCGGGATCGAGCGCCGCGATTCGTACTGGAATCGAAAGACGCGCGGCGATCGAGAGCACGATCGCTTCGTCTTGCCACGATGAATCGCGCAGATGATGATTGACGTGTCCGAGAATCAGATGCCATTCGTGACGCGGCGCAACACGCGCGAGTAAACTCGCGAGCGCTACGCTGTCGGGGCCGCCGGAGCATGCGATGAGCAACGTAGCACCTTTGCGCGCGATCTTTGCGCTTCGAGAACGGCTTCGAGGCCGCGCTCCGGGTGTACGCGTCTAATTTAACGGCGCTCCGCCCCAGGCTCCGCGCCCCCCATGCTTTGCATGGGGCCCCAGACCTCAGAGCCCAACAACATTACGATAAGAGAAACATTCCCCGAGGGGGACTCTTAACAACATCATCTTGATACGCGATCGAGCTCGCGCTTCATTTCCCGGTCCTGAATCGACTTGCGCTTGTCGTAGAGCTTCTTGCCCTTGGCAAGCCCGATCTCGACCTTGGCTTTACCGCGCGTGAAGTACAGCCGCAGCGGAACGATCGTCAAACCTTTTTCCGCACTGCGAGAAGCGAGACGCTCGAGCTGCGACTTGTGCACGAGCAATTTGCGCGCGCGGCGCGTATCGTGCGCTGAAAATGCGCTGCCTGGTTTATACGGCGGGATGTACATGTTGACGAGCCACAGCTCGCCGTCGCGAACGCGCGCGAACGCTTCATTCAAGCTGACGCCGCCGGCGCGAATGCTCTTGATCTCCGTCCCCGTCAATGCCAATCCGGCCTCGAGCGACTCCAGAATGTGAAACTCGTGGCGAGCACGGCGGTTGTCGAGCGACGGCGCGTTCGATTCTTTCTCCTTCGCGCGCTGCTCGGTGCGCGCGATGCGCATCTTAGGCACGGCCGAGCGTCCCCGGTTCGATGCGCGCTTTGCCGACGAATTTTCCCTCACCGCTCGCCAAGACGGTGCCGTCCATATCGAGGATCTCGGCTTCGACCCCAACGACGTTGCGGCGCTCCCACACGACGCGACCGATCAGACGCAACGTCGTCTCGAGCGGCACGGGATGGCGGAAACGCGTCGCGACTTCGGCTGTCACGCCTTTCCACCCGACCGCGCCTGCGGCGTACGCCATTGCCTCGTCGATCAGCGCCATGACGATGCCGCCGTGCGCGATGCCGCGCCAGCCTTGAAAGACCGCCGGCAACGACGTCTCGCATACCGCAGTCTTGCCTTCGATGCGAAAGCGCAAGTGAAGTCCGATCGGATTGTCGGCGCCGCAAATAAAGCAGCGCCCGTCGTCGACGGGCTCAGTGCCCGCTTGATTTGTCGTCGTAGTCGCCTTTCGCGATCTTGTCGAGGAGCTTGCGAGCGAAGACGCCGTCGGCGTCGTTTGCGACCGCCTGTTCCAAGTATTTCTTCGCGTCGGCGACTTTCTTCTGTTTGAGCAAGATCTGCGCGATCAGCGTATCGCCGTATTGGCCCGCTTCGCCGACCCGGCCGGGATCGAGCGCAAGCCCCGCCTTTGCGAATGCGATCGCTGCATCGTACTCGTTCAGATCGTCCATGATCGAGGCCAAGTGGAACTGTATATCGGCGTAGTTGGGGACGAGATTCGGGACCGCGACCGCGTACCTCAGTCCCGTTTGCGGTTCGCGTAAATCGACTTGATAGATGGCGGCGAGATACTCGCGCGCCAGTACGTTATTCGGATCGCTCTGCATTGCGGCGAGAAACTCGACCTTCGCGCGGTTCGCAGAGCGTTCGTTCTCGCGCATGATGCCGAGACCGACATGCGCCGCTTGCGCCTTCGGGTCGATGCCTATGGCGGTATTGAACTCTTCGCGCGCATCGAGGCTGCGGTCCGCGCCGAGCAATCCCGCGAACAAATACGAGAATCCCAAGCGCACGTGAGCGAGGTAATCTCTCGGCGCTTTGCCGACGGCGTCTTCTTCGAGGTTCGTAAGGGCTTCCAGACCGCCGCCGACGTGCGCAGCCGAGGCGTTCATGAACGACATCGCGAGCGTATTGTCCGGGACGACGAGCAGCGCGGCCTCGAACTCTTTTTGCGACTGTTCGAAGTTACGCGTGTAAAAGTCGTGCAGCGCGAGATCGAGCTGGGCTGCAAACTTGCGATTGGCGTAGTCGTTGCGCGCTGAGTCGGCACCGGCCATTGTTTGCAGCCCAATCAGGGCGAGCATAGCGGCGAGGGCCAGCGCCCTCAACGACCCATCCCTAAGCGCCGCGCCAAAACTTCCGGAAGATGCGCGCACTCGATCTTCTCTTGCACCGCAGCGATGGGATAGTCGAAGCGGATGACGTCGATGCTGCGCTTATCGGAATCGTAGATGCCGAAGCTGGCTTGCGGATTCAAGATCGCGCGGCTGCCCGACGCTTCCGGCGTTGATGATGTAGCGGTAACCTTCTTCGAGCTGCGCGGTGCCGCCGTACTGAAAGTGCCGGTGTGCGATCGTCCCGTCCGGTGCGAGCGCGTACATCTCGGCCAGATGCGTGTGACCGATGAAGATCAGCGTGGCATCCGTCGATCCGAACGCGCGGCGCGCGCTGTCTTTATCGGCGATGTACGCGAAGTAATCTGGATGCGGGGCGCCGTGCACGAGCAGATAGTCGGCCTCGCGATGCTCGTAGTCGAGCGTTGCGAGCCACTTGCCGTTTTCCGGCGAGAGAACGCCTTGCGTCCATTTGATGGCTTGCCTGCGCCGCCGAATTAAACCATTCCACTCCAAAATTTTCGATTGCGGCCAAATCGTGATTGCCCATGACGGTAACGCCGCCGCGTTCACGGACTTTGTCGACGCACTCGTTTGGATTCGGGCCGTACCCAACGATATCGCCGAGGCACCAGAGCACGTCGCCGGCCTCGATCTGCGCAAGCGCTACGTCGAACGCGTCGACGTTGCCGTGGATGTCGCTGACGATCGCGTATTTCATTTTAAAGGCGCTCCGCCCCAGGCTCCGCGCCCCCCAAACATAGGGCCCTTCAAAATTACGATATCGTAAACATTCCCCCAGGGGGCCCTGAACAACATCGCTGGTTCTTTCACGATACGACACTTTCTGAGGGACGTTTCGATCCGATCGCATCAGAAAATATGTCGGCGAAGCGACGACGTTCTTCCGCAGTCCCGACGGTAACGCGGACATAACCATCCAGCGGCGGAGCGCCCGGTTTACGCAGAAACACGCCGCGTCGCAGCAGCTCTTCGAGGAATGCTTCGGCTTCGGCTTTGGTACCGATCTCGATGCACACGAAATTCGTCAGCGATGGGACGCTGCGCAGACCGTGACGCGCAGCCAGCGCATAGTATTCTTCGCGTCCGCGTTCGACTTCGGCGACGACACTGCGAATGAACTCGTCGTCGTCGAGCGATGCGAGCGCCGCGACCTGACCGTTGCGATTCACGCCGAAATGCTGGCGAATGTTTTGAAACGTTTGAACGATCGAGGGATCGCAGATCACATAGCCAACACGCGCGCCGGCGAGACCATACGCTTTTGAAAACGTCCGCATGCGAATGACTTGCGGATCGACGAGCGGCATCATCAAGCGGCCGGGCGGCACAAAATCCGCGTAGGCTTCGTCGAGCGCGAGGACCTGATCGGGCAGCAGCGCGTCGCGCAATGCGGCGACTGCCTTCGGGCTCGACGAACGTTCCGCTCGGATTGTCGGGGTTCGCGAGGTAGATCATCTTCGGACGCTCGCGGCGCGCGACGTCGATCAGCTGCTCCACGTCGATCGAACCGTCGGAGCGATACGGCACCGTGCGCAGCCGCACGCCGTTCGCCGCGACATGATAGGCGAACGTCGCGTACGTGCCTTCCGTTTCGAGCGCGACCGAACCCGGCGAACAAAACGTGCGCACGATAAGACTGTGCAGATCGTCGATCCCCGAGCCGACCGTGATGTGCTCAGGCGTGCAGCCGAGCCGCTTTGCAAGCGCGACGCGCAAGTCGTACGATTCCGGATCGCCGTACCACGAATTGTGCGGCGCTTGCTCGCGCATTGCTGCGATCGCGCGCGGCGACGGGCCGAATGCGCTTTCGTTCGCGCCCAACCGCAACATGTTCGCATGGCCGTAGCGCCGGCCCAAAACCTCCGGTGCGACGAACGGCGTCGTTTTGGGGACCGCGGCGATCAGCGGCGCCGGTGACGGGGGCTTTCTATTTCCCGACACGCAGCTCGTCGACGACGCGCTTCACGCCGCCCAAGTGCTCGACTGATTCGAGCGCCGTCGTTTTGATCGACGGCGAGGGAACCGTCCCACGTAACGTAACCACACCGTTCTCAGCGCTCACACGAATGTTTGCGGCATTGATGCCGGTTTGTGCGGCGAGCGATGCCGTAGCATGCGCGGCAAGCGCGAAATCGCCACCCGAAAACGATTGCGCCTTCGGATCGATGCGAATTTCGTCATGCAATTGCTGCACGCCGCTAACTTTACGAACCGCCACGTCGATCTTCGAGCGTTCGGACGAATTGCGCACGACGCCGCTGATCAACACGTCGCCGTCGTGAACGTGCACGCCCAGGTGCGTTGCAGCGTCGACGTCGACCGAGACAACCTCTGCGCGAATCTTGGCTGCAATCAAGCCGTCTTTGAGCGTTTGCGTCGCGCTCGCAGGGACGGTCGGCGATCGAGATCGTGACGCCGCCATTCGAAGAGTGCACGCAGCCGCTCGCGATGAGAAGCAGCACGCGCCCGTGCAGAGTGCGAACGAGAAGACGCATACGAATTAGATTTCCCCGCCGCTGAGATGTATGTACCTCGATTTGCTCGCCCTTGCGCAACGATCGGGCGATCTTCCGAGAGCACGACGAATCCGTTCGCCCGCGCGAGCAAGCTCGTGTGCGAAGAATGTATGCCAAGCGATCGACGCGACGCGATTCGGACCTTCGGCCGTAACGACGACGGGGACGAACCACGTCCAGCCCGCTCTTCCTTTGAAATCGCTCCCGGCCCGCGCAAACGCCATCGCCGACGGGCGCAGCACCTCGCCCGTCATTGCCGCGCAAAATCGGGGCCGCAATCGTTCGGAAGATCATCATGGCAGACGTCGGATTTCCGGGAAGACCGATCACCGGCTTCGCACCGATCGCCGCGAGCACCGTCGGTTTACCGGGACGTACGCGCAAACCGTGGACGACGACGCCGGGTTCACCCAGAGCATCGACAACGCGCGGAACCAAATCGCGAACGCCAACGGAAGAACCTCCGGTCAAGAGAACGCCGTCTGCAACTTCGAGCCCGCGTCGTATTGCTGCTTCGGTTTGTCCCGGTTCGTCTGTTGCGCGCGGTATGTGAATCGGCTCGGCGCCAAGCTCACGCAGCGCGCCGGCTAACGCGTAACGATTCGAATCGCGCACTTGTCCCACGCCCGGCTGTTGCGCCGGATCGACGAGCTCGTCGCCGGTCGAGATAATCGCGAAACGCGGCCGGCGGAAGACCGGAACCTCGCTGAAACCGAGCGTCGCAAGAACGCTCATCGCCGCACCGTCGATGCGCCGGCCGGCGGCTAGCACGACGTCGCCCGGCTCCATGTCTTCGCCCGCCGGCGTGATCGCGTCAGCCGGGAACCGGCATCTCGCGCGGCAGCATCACGCCGTCGCGTTCTTCCGTATCTTCAACCGGAATGACGGCATCGGCTCCGTCGGGGAGTGCGCCGCCGGTTGGAATGCGCATCGTCTCGCCGGCCCCAAGCGGGCCCGGAGGCGCGTGGCCCATGCGGATCTCGCCGACGATCCGCCGCTCGCCAAGTCCGTCCGCGGAGCGCACCGCAAAGCCGTCCATCGTCGAACGCGCATGCGCCGGATATTGGCGGTCGGCAGCAGCGTCTTGCGCCAGAATCCGGCCGAACGAGGCATCCAGAGCGACGCGCTCGATGCCCAGCGGCACGAGCGCGACGCGTGCACGGTAGGCCAGAATTGCTTGCGCCGGCGCGAGCAAAGACGAAGGATCGAAGGTTTGTCCGGGTAGGAGCGCTCCTGGTGCACGCATAACGGGCCGGTTCTGCTCGATATCGCTCTTATCCGTCGCGACCCTGAAGGCGTCCGCCGCGCAGCGGCGCGGAAGGGCGACGCCTCCTTCGTCGATCGCGTGCTTGCGCTGGACGTCGAGCGGCGCGCCGCGCTCACCGAAGCCGAACGCCTGAAGGCCGAGAAAAACGGACTCACTCAGCAGATTTCGCGCGCGTCGGATCGCGCGGCCGAAGCAGCACGCCTGCGGCCTGCGATCGCGGCCCTCGATGAACACGATCGCGGAGGCAAACGCGCGCGTACCACTCCTCGAGGAGCGCCTGAACGAGCTGCTCGCCGACGTTCCGAACCTTCCGGACCCGAGCATCCCCGACGGCAAGGGTCCGGATGACAACCTCGAGGTCCGCAGCTGGGGCAAGCCCGCGGATTTTCCGTTCGAACCGAAGCCGCATTACGAGCTGGGCGAAGCGCTCGGGATTCTCGACTTCGAACGCGCCGCAAAGCTTTCGGGAAGCCGCTTCGTCGTGCTGCGCGGCAAGGGCGCACAGCTCTCGCGCGCGCTGGTCAATTTCTTTCTCGATCGCGCAGCGGGCGCGGGCTACACCGAAGTCGTGCCGCCGTTTCTCGTCTCACGCGACACGATGTGGTCGACCGGACAGCTTTCGAAATTCGCGGACGCAATGTTCAGCGATCCGGACGCAGATTTGTTCTTGATCCCGACCTCGGAAGTGCCGCTGACCGCGTTGCATCGCGACGAGATTCTCTCGATCGAACAACTGCCGGCGCGATATACCGCGTACTCGCCATGCTTTCGCAAAGAAGCGGGCGCGGCCGGGAAAGATACGCGCGGCATGGTGCGCTGCACCAATTCGAGAAGGTCGAGCTGGTGCGGCTGTGCACGCCCGAAGACGGACTCGACAATCTCGAGCGTCTCACCGCCGATGCGGAAGCGCTACTTGCAAGAGCTCGAATTGCCGCATCGCGTGATGCTGTTGTGCGCGGGCGACACCGGATTCAACGCCGCAAAAACCTACGACCTCGAAGTCTGGGTCCCGTCGCAAGGAATGTATCGCGAGATCAGCTCGTGTTCGCTGTGCACCGATTTTCAAGCCCGGCGCTCGAACATTCGTTTTCGCCGCGATGTAAAGGCCAAACCGGAATTCGTGAACACGCTCAACGGTTCCGGACTCGCGGTCGGGCGCACGTTGCTCGCGATTCTCGAAAACTATCAGCAAGCCGACGGAACGATTCGCGTCCCCGACGCGCTGGTGAAGTACACGGGCTTCAAAACGATTGGTTGAACGCGCCGTCGCGGTGTTGCGCGAAGGCGGCGTCGTCGCGTTTCCGACGGAGACGGTCTACGGTTTAGGCGCCGACGCCGAAAACGAGAAGGCGGTGCGGCGCGTCTTCGAGATCAAGGGCCGCCCGATCGGGCATCCCGTGATCGTCCACCTCGCGGATGCGTCGCAGATCGAACTTTGGGCGCGCGACGTGCCGGATGCAGCCTACGCTGCTTGCGCAGCGGTTTTGGCCCGGACCGCTGACGCTCGTGCTGGCGCGCACTGCACGCGCGAGCGATCTTGTTACCGGCTCGCAAGATACGGTCGCGTTACGCGCACCGTCGCATCCGCTTGCACATGAGATCTTGCGCGCGTTCGGCGGCGGCGTCGTGGCGCCGTCGGCAAATCGCTTCGGCTCGGTCAGCGCCACGCGCGCCGAGCACGTTCGTCGCCGATCTCGGCGATGCGGTCGATCTCATCCTCGACGGCGGACCGGCAACGATCGGCATCGAGTCGACGATCGTCGATCTCGCGCACGGTGCGCCGGCGATCTTGCGTCCCGGCGGAGTTACGCGCGAAGCGCTTTCCGATGCGCTCGGCGGGCCGATTCGCGAAGGCGGCGACAAGGTGCGCGTTCCGGGAAGTCTTCCTTCACATTACGCTCCGCGGGCACGCGTCGAGCTGGCCGAAAACGACGCCGTTGCCGAAGGGCTCGCGAACGCGCTTCGCGCGCAAGGTTTGCGCGTGAGCTTGATCGGTTCGAGCGATGTCAGTATGGTTGCGCGCGATCTGTACGAGAATTTGCGCGCAGCCGATCGCGACGGCGCCGATGCGGTCGTCGTCGTACTCCCCGCAGATGAAGGGCTCGGCATAGCGCTGCGCGACCGTTTGCGCCGCGCAGCATCACCGAAGGGCTAGCGTCGCGGCTTGCGGGTCGCGGCGGCTTTCTTCGCCGCTTTCTTGCGTCCGCGCTGCGGACGCGGCGGAAGATCTTTGGCCGACGATTCGGAGAGATCGATTTCGTAGTACTGCGCAGCCTTCTTGATGTTCGCGAACGCGAGATCACGATCGGCTTTGCTGACACCTTCGACTTGATCGAAACGGGCAACGGCGTTGCGGACGTGCCTCGCATCGGTCAGCGGTTCTTTGCGTTGTTTCGGAAACGCGAAGACGCTGTCGGGGAGATCGCTTTGCTTTGTCAGCCGGCCGTGACGTTCGTATGGTTTCCAAGTAGCTCTCATGGGCGTTTCTTTCCCATTCGCGAGCCGAAGAGCACACTGGCGGAGAGGGTGGGTTTCGAACCCACGAGACCATTGCTGGTCTGGCGGTTTTCAAGACCGCTGCATTCAACCACTCTGCCACCTCTCCGCCGTCCATTGTACTGGACGGGCGCAAGCTAAGAGGCGAAGAGGCGCTGCCAGGGTAGTTTGGGAGCCGTTGGTGCTTTTCGCAGCGACGTCGGGACGATCAGCTCGGGGCGGCCATTGTCCATCGGCACGAGCTCTATGCGCGTGAGCCGGTCGCTAACGAATACTTGCGTCGTGTAGACGGTCGTCGTCCCCTCGCGCACGACGCGCGATTCGACTTTGACGCTGTGCATTGTTTGTTTCGCACGTTGAATCACGCCGGCGTGCATCATCCTAACGAGGGGCTGCTTTCCATGACGCACGGGGGCAAGGCGCTCGAGCGCGACGAGCTCCTCGAGGATCTTTTTCATCACGTTGTCGGGGAAGAGTCCGTGTTGCACTGGCGGCTTGGGTGCCGCCGCTGTAAGCGGGAGTCGCTTGATGAAGCGATCGATGAGCATCCGGTCTTCGCGCGCAATCTGAATGAAGCGCGCGCCGATGCGCCAGACGATGTTCCCTTTGAGCAAACCCTTTTGCGCGGTGACGCACTGTGCTAGCGCTTGAATGCGCTTGTTGTCAAGATCGATCGTGACGAGAATCCGTCTCTGCTTGATCTCTTGATTGGTAATCAGCGCAACGCCGTCGACACTGATGTCGACGGGATATACGTTGGTGAACGTCAGCCCGCCGTCGATCGACATTGCAACTCCAAATTGCCGCTTGCTTCGACGAACTTCACGCGGCGCGCGCAACAAGCGCGCCATTGCCCATTCGAGCTCATTGAGACGCCGTTGCGCTGCAGCTATCATCAATACAGACGTTCCCAGCGCTCGGTTGCTGCCAAACCTCTGAGTGTGCGAGCGGGCGCTGCGTCACACTCTAAGAGTGATCTTAGTAGCTTATTGCCTTGACTCGAAGAGTAACGTCACCGACGGGCCGGTGCCAGACGACGACTTCACCGACGTGCGCGCCAAGCAACGCCTGACCAAGCGGCGACACGCCCGTGATCTTCCCACCCGGTGCGTCCATCTCGCTTTCACCGACGATCGTGAACACGCGTTCGTCCTTTTGATCGTTCGGCTGCACGGTCACGGCGGCGCCAAACGCGACGACGCTGCGATCGCTCGGCGGCTCGACAACCACGGCAGCATCAAGCTCGTCTTGGAGCGTGCGCCGTTCGTCGTCGTCCTTCGTCGCCTTGAGCTTCTTTTGAAGCGCGCGCATACCACCGGGCGTAATCGAATGCTCCCGCGGACCGGAAACAAATTTGGGTTCCGGCGCGTCCTCGAGGTCTTTCATGAAGGCGCGACTCATTCGTGGGTCTTTCCCGAGGGGGCCAAGAATCACTCTCCATGGATCCCGCCGTCCACTCGCTCGACCATTTTGCGCTTACTATCCCTGAACCGCAAGCGGGCGGCGACTTTTATTCGAACTTCGGTCTGCGTACGGCTACGAGCGGGAACGGGCTGCGGCTGGAGACTGACAACGGCGTGGCCGGCTTCCTCTATGAAGGGCCCACCAAGCATCTGCACCACCTGACGTTCGGAATCGAAGGAAACGAACGCAACGCATTCCGCGATCGCTTGGAATCGGGCGGGCTCAAACTGCTCGATGCGCCTCGCGAGTACGAGAGCGACGGGCTCTGGTTCCGCGATCCGGACGGCAATCTCGTCGAGCTGGCGGTCACGAAAAGGCGTGCACCGCACGGCAAATCGCAGATGGACGTCCGTCTTGTGGGCGAGGGTGAGCGCGCGGCTCCGGATGGACCCGAGCGCGCAACGCCGCGGCGACTCGGACACACGCTGCTCTTCTCACCTGACGTTCTCGGTCAAGTCGCGTTCTACGAACGCTTTCTCGGCCTGCGGCTCTCGGATCGTTCCGGCGACGTCGTTGCGTTCATGCACACGCCGCACGGCAGCGACCATCACGTCCTCGCATTTGGAAAATCCGAACATCCCGGCTTTCATCATGCGAGCTTCGAGGTCGGCAGCGTCGACGAGATCGGCATCGGCGCGCTGTACATGCACGGCAAGGGCCATCAAGAAGGTTGGGGCTTCGGTCGTCACTACATCGGATCGAATTTCTTCCATTACATACGCGACCCGTGGGGCAGCTTCGCCGAATATTTTTGCGATATCGACTACATCCCCAAAGGCTGCGCTTGGGAAAGCCGCAACGTGCCGGCCGAACACGCGCTTTTCGTCTGGGGTCCGCAGCCGCCGAAATACTTCTTCGAGAACGTCGAAGCAGCGCCGGCTACGGTATAAGGTCGGGGACGAGCTTCTTTAGCACCACGTAGAGCTCGCGTTTCTCTTCGAAACCGATTCCAGGGCGTTCGGGAAGCTTGACGCGTCCGCTCTGAACCGGATAGTCATCCGCAAAGCCGCCGAAAGGCGCGAACACCTGCGGATACGATTCGTTGCCGCCGAGGCCGAGTCCAACAGCAATGTTGAGCGCGAATTGATGTCCGCCGTGCGGAACGCAGCGCGTACGCGACCATCCGTGCGCTTCGAGCATCTCCAGCGTACGCAGATATTCGACGAGACCATACGACAGCGCAGGATCGAACTGCAGCACGTCGCGATCCGCTCGCAACCCCGCGTGCCGGATCAGATTGCGCGCATCTTGCATCGAAAACAGATTCTCGCCCGTCGCAATTGCGCCGGGGTAGCGTTCGGCAAGCGTCTCGTGCGTCGCATAGTCGAGCGGATCCAGCGGTTCTTCGTACCAACGCAATCCGAGCGGCTCGATTGCAGCGGCGTATTCGAGCGCCTCGTCCAGATCGAAGCGGCCGTTGACGTCGACGCACAGTTGCCGGCCTTCACCGACGACGCGCAGCGCAGCTTCGATCCGTCGCATATCGGTTGCAAGATTCGCGCCGCCGATCTTCATCTTCACCGTGTCGTAGCCGAGATCGAGATAGCGCCTCAGCTCCTCGGCTAGACTTTTCGTATCGTCGCCCGGATAGTAGTAGCCGCCCGCGGCGTAGACCCATGCATCCGGTTCGGCTTTGCCGTTGCGGTAGCGATCCGCAAGCAGTTTCCAAAGGGGTACGCCCTCGGATTTGGCGGCCGCATCCCAGAGCGCCATGTCGAGCACGCCGACCGCAACGGAACGCTCTCCGTGACCGCCCGGCTTCTCGTTGCGCATCATCGCCGTCCACGCCGGCACGGGATCGGCTTCGCCGAACTCGCGCAAGCGCGGGATGAATCGCTCGCGCAAGAGCCCTTGCGGCGCATACCGACCGTTCGAATTGAACCCGAATCCGATGACGGGTTTCCCGTCGCGCTTCTGATCGGTAACGATCGCGACGATGCTCGCGGTCATCGTGCTGAAATCGATGAAGGCGTTGCGAATTGAAGACGCGATAGGTGCGACGTCCTCGCGAATCTCGAGGATACGCATGGGTTACTTCTGCGTTTTCGCGCGAATGCGCGCTATGTACTCGTCCATCATCTCGAGCTCGCCCGCATCGCGTAGGATCGCGACCTGCTGCGTCTGCCAATCTATTTTGCGCGAACGGAACACCGGCAAGCCTTTCCGCCGGCGATAGATCAGATAAGCGCACAAACCCAAGATCACCCAGCTCGGCCCGGCGATGCGTCCGATGTCGTGCGTCAACAAAACGAAAATCAAGATCGCGAAGATCCCGCAAAATCCAATAACGCCGACTATCGGAAAGTCGATCATTCTGCCTTTGTATTTGACCGGCACGTTGAGCGGAAGCTTGAACCTACGCGGCGAGTCCGGATCGTTGAAACGCAGCGCGATCAGTGCGAGAAAGACAAGCGAGTAGCTCGTCGCCGCGCCGAACGCGTACAGGTCACCAAGGAAATTGAGGCCTGCGGTTCCTTGCATCGCGGCAAAGATGTGAACCACGACTGCAAGCGAGCAAAACGTCGCAATTGCGACCGCCGGCGTGCGGAATTTGCGGTGGACGCGTTGGAACATGCTGGGCAGCAGCTTCTCGCGGCTCATGCCGTAAGCGATGCGCGAGGCACCGAAGACTCCCGAGTTACTCGAGATCAGTAGTAAGATCGCGCCGAGGACGGGGACGTACAGTGCTGCGACCGCGCCGAAGTACGGAATGTTGGAAGCCAGTACGGCCACGGCTTTGTCGTTGTTCTGATCGTTGCCGAGAAACGCAAAGAACGGCTGCGCGTGGCCTTGCGCATCGGGCGGAACCGGATACCACGTATGCATCGCAAGCGCCAGGTTGGAGTAGGCGAGCGCGAAGATCAAAATCGTCAGGATCAGCGCAATCGACGTGCGCGGAATGACTGAAGAGGGTCGCCGTGTCTCTTGCGCGGCCTGCGAGATCGATTCGAGGCCGACGAACGAGATGATCGCCAGCGAGACGCCGTTCATCAGCTGAAATGTCGTCGGCCAGTGCGTTTCCATCGTGTGCACGAGCAGCGATGGATCGAACGCGAATAAGAAACCGAAGAACAGAATCGCCGTTTCGCTCATGACGTCGGCGAAGCTGACGATGCCTTGAAACGCGGTACTCTCGCGGACGCCGATGATGTTCAAGATCGCAAGACCGACGATTATTATCAGAATCGCGATGAAGTGCACGATCGGATTGATGCTGCCCGAGAGCACGGGGACGAGATGGCTCATGTATCCGACGCACGACCATGCGAACAGCACGATGTCGATCGTAAAATCCAAGAGCACGGCCCAGCCCGCGATGAAACCGAAGAAATCGCCGAGTCCGCGCGTCACGAAATACTGACCGCCGCCGGCGACGGGATAGGCCGCGGCTAGTTCGGTATAGGCCAGCCCGACACAGACGTACACGAGACCCGCGAACAAGAACGCGACGTTCGAAGCGCCCGCAGCGGCGCCCAACACGAGACCAAGCGCGACAAAAATGTCTGCGCCGATATCGGAGTAGCCCCACGAAAAGGAGCCCCACGGCGTGACGTCGCGCCGTAAACTGTGTTCTGCGGTGGCAACCAACCTAGGGCGCTAATCGCCCAAACTACCCAAACCCCTGCCAAGCGGGCGCCCGGGAGCGGACTTATGCAGCCCTTGGCGTCTTGATCTTTTCGATTTGCTTCATCGTGCGCGCAAGCTCGCGGACAGCCGCGGCCTCGATGCGGCGCCAACCCACGATGCGCCGCGGCTCGCATTGCTGCAGATAGCCGACGAGATCGCTATAGTCGCGCCACAATCCGTCACACTTTGCCGCGACCTTGCGTATGAAACGCCGGCGATTGATCCAGCGCTTTCCGTAGGCACGGCCGGCCTTGTTCCAAAAATCAATGATGAAGTTGGCGCGAACATATGTTTCGCGCATCCGAACGTAGACGGAAACAATTTCCTTATAACGTTCCGGACCGAGCCCATCCCAAAGCTCTTGATTGACCATCTGTACTTCGCGCAATTCGCGAAGCAGCGAGCGCTCGAGCGCAGCCTTCCGCTCGTCGATGAACAACATCGCGGCGACGCCCAGCGCCAATACTAGCCCGGCAAGTACCCACCCGACATCTGGCACCACGAGTTTCTTCTTGGCAGGTTAGAGTGCCAGGTGGTAGGCACTTTGCTTTTATGACCGACGCGAATCTTACGGATCTCATGTTCCGTCGCGCGTTCCTACTCGAGGGACTCGGACGCAATGAAGAAGCCAAAGACGCGTATCGCGACCTTATCGAACGTGATCCAGCGCACGCGGGCGCGCACAACAATCTCGCGCGGCTCTTACATCGGGAAGGCGAACGCGAACCGGCGCGCGCGCTGCTCGAACACGTGGTCGATCTTGCGCCTTCCGATGCGATGGCGCACGCCAATCTCGGCATCATCCTCTACGAGCTGGAACGGTTTGCGGAAGCGCGGTCGCATCTGCAACGGGCGCTCACGCTCGAGCCGGATTCGGCGATGGCGCACCTCGGAATGGCGCGCATTCTCGCGATTGAGGGCCACGACGCCGAATCGCTGCAGCATCAACGTGCAGCGCTTGGCACCGGGGCCATCGGCATCAGCGCCTCGCCCTTACACGAGAACCCTCCGCGTCTGCTGTTGCTGGCATCCGAAGATCAGCTGGGCGCGACCTCAGCCGAATGGCTGCGTGATGCGACATTCTCAATGGCGACGCTGATCGTCGAGCGCTTTCGAGACGATCTCGAGCTGCCGCCGCATCACGCCATCTTCAACACGATCGGCGATGCCGATCGCAACGCTGCGGCGCTCGAGCGCGCGCGCGCGATCGTGGCACGGAGCACGGTACCCGTCGTCAATCACCCGGATGCCGTCCTTGCCACTGCCCGCACCGCGCTCGCGCAGCGCTTGCGCGACCTGCCCGGCGTCATCGTCGCTGCGACTCGGGTCTTTTCACGCAAAGGCACGATCCCCGACGTTGGCTGGCCGTTGCTCGTGCGCGCGCCCGGATTTCACTCGGGTCAACATTTTCTTCGCGTCGAGCGGGCGGACGAAGTCGCGGACGCGCTGGCGCAATTACCCGTCGACGAGCTGCTTGCAATCGAGGCGCTTCCGGCGCAAAGCGCTGACGGACTCTTCCGAAAGTACCGCATGATGATCGTGGACGGCGTGCTTTATCCGATGCACGCCGCGGTCTCGAATCAATGGAAGGTTCACTTCTTCAGTGCCGAGATGTCGCAGCATCCGGAGCGCCGCGCCGAAGACGAAGCGTTTCTCGTCTCGCCCGAATCGGTGCTCGGCGCGCCGGCGCTACGTGCGCTGCACGCGATTAGCAAACGGCTCGAGCTCGACTACGGCGGCATCGATTTTGCGCTCGACGAGCATGGCCGTATTCTCGTCTTCGAAGCCAACGCAACGATGACCGTCCCCTCGCCGCCGAGCGGCGCGCAGTGGAATTACCGCCGAGCACCCGTGGCGCGCATCTTGGAGGCGACGCGCAGCATGCTGCTCGGTAGCGCTCGGCTGGGAGGATGGGAATAGCTTCGATCGGGGAAACACTTACGCACGAGGTGCCGTATGCCCGCAACGAAGCTCGATCACATCAACATCCGCACGACGCAGCCTGAAGAAACGCGCGACTTCTTCGTCGACGTCGTCGGTCTGCGCGACGGCGAGCGTCCGCCCTTCAACTTCAACGGCTACTGGCTCTATGCGGGCGAACAGGCCGTCATCCACCTCACCGACGCGCGCGACGCAGGCGCGCATGGAATGGCCGAAGGCCGCGCCGGCGCCGCCATCGACCACGTTTCGTTTCGGATGACCGGTTACGCCGCGTTACGCTCGCTTTTGAAAGAACGCAACATTCCGTTCGAGACGCGCGTGGTTCCGCGCAACGGCGACGTGCAAATCTTCGTCGACGATCCCAACGGCGTGACCGTCGAGCTGACGTTCCTCGGATCGGAAGTCAGTGCCGATGGGCAGCAACCCATCGCAGAACGCTCTCTTGCGTGATGAACCCGACGAGCTCGACCGGCTCGGTCAATCACCGGTAGCTGATCGTGCCCGCTGCGCGCGAGCAATTGTAGCGCTTCGGTCGCGGGTGTCTCGGGAGAAACCGGCGCAAGCTCCGTTTCGCGCGTCATAATCGCCGTAACGTACGTCTTACTCAGCTCCTCAGGGGCGATTTTACCGATATCGTCGAGCGAAACGATCCCAACCAGCTTTTCGCCGAACATGACGGGCAGAGCGCGACTGCTAGTGCGCAGCATGGTTTGCAGCGCCACGTCGGCGGTCACGTCGGCGCCAATGGGATTCCCTTGCGTCGCAAGCTCGCCGACACTGTGACCGCCCAGCACCTGTTTGACTTCGGCTTGCAGACCTTCGGCAGTTCCGCTTTGCAACAAGAACCATCCAATCATCAAGGTCCACAATCCACCGATGACGCTTCCCGCGAAAACCTGGAGAATACCGAGACCCATTAGTGCCCATGAGAAAATGCGTCCGACGATGACGGCTACGCGTGTTGCGCGATACTTGTCGCCGGTCGCGCGCCAAACAATTGCCATCAACACGCGGCCGCCGTCGAGCGGATAGGCCGGCACGAAGTTGAAAATCGCGAGGATAAGGTTGGCGTACGCGAGATCGCCGAATACGATCTCGAACGGCGTCTTCGCGAGCAATTGCGCGAGCCCGAAAAAGATCGCAGCAAGCGCGAGACTCATCAGCGGTCCGACCGCAGATATCCAGCCTGAGGTCGGCGCGTTTTGCGCTTCGCCTTCGAATTGCGAGACGCCGCCGAAGAGCCACAGCATGATGCCGCGAACGGCGATTCCGTTTCTGCGTGCCAAAAGCGAATGCGCCAATTCGTGCAGCAAGAGGCTGACGAAAAACAACAGCGTCGTGAAGATCGCGAGCGCGATACGCTCCGCATCGCTGACGTGAAGCGCGCCGAAAGGACCCATCCCGGCCGAAAGTGAGATTGCGACCAGCGCAAAGACGATCGGCCACGTTGCGTGGGCCGTTATCTCGATCCCGAAGATGCGCCCTATCTTCACGCCGCGACGCTTCGGGCGGCGCATCTAGGCGCCCCCCGTACGGGTTGCCACCCAGGTGATCGTCGACCATCGCAACGTCCCGGCGGCCTTGTGGCGGCTCGGCGCACCGAACGCACTTGCGCTCGTTGCCGACCAATTTTTAGGCATTGCGGACACGATCGTGGTCGGCGCTCTCGGCACCGCGGCGCTTGCCGGGATCAGCGCGGCGACGAGCATCTTCATTATCCTCGCGATCGGTCTATGGGCGTTTCCGAGCGCGGCGCGGATCATGGAAGCGCAAGCCCTCGGCAGCGGCGACGTCTCCGCATTCGGCCGCATCGTGCGCTCCTCGCTCGTCACGCCGGTCGCGATTGCGGTCGCTGTTGCGGTCGTTTCGGTCTTCGCAGCGGAGCCGACTATGAAGCTGATGCTCGGCTGGATTCCGATTCGCAGCGCTGCCGCGCACTATCTGATATTGCGCTGTATTTCGCTCATTCCAATCGCGATCAGCGCTCAGGCGATCGCGGCATTCGGCGCGGCCGGCAATGCGCGTCTCGCTCCGCGGGCGCTCTTCATCATCAACATCGTGCACATTCCGATGCTCGATCGTTCTCGCGCTCGGCGTCGGCACGCACGTGCAGCTAGGCCTCTTCGGCGCCGGCCTTTCGTCGTTGCTCTCCGAGTGCGTCGGCGCGATCTATTGCATCATCGTCACGATGCGCCGTCCGCAGTATCGCATCTTGGAAGAGCTCGACATCGATTTCAGTCTCTGCCGCGCTACGACGCTGCTCGCACTTCCGGAATTCGTCATGCTCGTACTGCTGCTCGTCCCCGATGCGTTGACCGTCGCATTCCTCGCGCCGCTCGGCGCAGTTGCAGTCGCCGCGTTCCGCGCCTTCACCATCGTGACCGACGTGACGTGGGCGGTTCCGGGCGCATTCGGTGATTCGATGCAGATCATCATCGGGCAACGCCTGGGTGCCGGCGATACGCAAGGCGCGCAAGATTTTCTTTCTCACGCGACGCGGCTCGCGGTTTTGGTCGGCACGATCGTCGGTGTGATTTTCGCAGTGCTCGCATGGCCGCTGACGGCGCTCGTCACGCTCAGCCCGATGCTCGCGAACGTTGCGGCTTTGCCGCTGGCGCTGCACCTAACGACGCTGCCGATCAAGTCCTATGCGATAGCCGTGCTATCGCCGATTCGCGCTGCCGGCGATACGCGATTCTCGATGTGGACGGGGATCATCGGCGCGTTCGTCGCCGTCACGATCGTCGCGCTGCTCACGCACGTCCTGAAGTTCGGACTTTACGCAATCGGGATCGCGTGGATCGCGTCGTGGAGCGTCCGCTCGATTATCACAACCGTGCGCTTGCGGCGCGGCGATTGGATGACGAGGCAGCTTCCCGCGTTAGCGGGACTTGACGCACCTACGAAGCTCCATAAGATGAGTCTGGATTCCTCATTAGATGAGGCATCCTCTATTTCGCGTGGTGCCAAAACTCGACGTAGAGGGGGTGCAGCACTGTGGGATTCCACGAAGGGTTCCTCTCGGAGATCGTCGGCAAGACCGCCGTCGTCGCGGGTCCCGGGGGACAAATAACGATCGGGCGCGTCACGGATTTCGTCGTTACGCAGCCTCACGATACGTTTCCGAAGATCGATTCGCTGATCATCAAGGCGCGAAGCGGCCATTATCTTGCGCCGAGCGACACGCTCGTCGACATCGAGCCGAATCGTGTTTCGCTGAATGCTGCCCCGACGGAGGCGCCGCCGCCGGAAGATCAAGCGCTGTACTGGTCGAGGATCTGCTCGACAAGCAGATCGTCGACGTCGAAGGCCGCAAGCTCGTTCGCATCAACGACATCGAGATCGCACGCACGGGCGGAACTTTGCGCGTCGTCGCGGCCGACATCGGTCTTTCGGGTTTGCTGCGCAGACTCGGCGCCAATCGGCTTCCGCGCCGCCAGTCTTCGACCGCATTCCGCGACGCATGATTGTCGTGGAACGACGTCGCGCCGATCGACGATCTCATCGCCGACGGACGTTCGGCTTTCCGTTTCGCAGCGACAGCTGCCGCGACTGCATCCCTCCGACCTCGCCGAGATCATCAGCGATCTCTCGACCAACGACGCCGCGCGCGTCATCAGGCACCTCGACGACGAAACCGCCGCCGACGCGCTCGAGCACCTCGACGCCGACATGCAAAAGACGATCATCGAGGAAGTCGGCACCGAGCGCGCAGCCGACATCATCGAGGAGATGGACTCGGACGATGCCGCCGATCTGCTCGAGCGATCTCCCCGAGGAGCAGCAGCAAGAGCTGCTCGTCGGCGATGGAGCCGGAGCGGCCGTCGAGCTGCGCGAGCTGACCGAATACGAGGAAGACACGCGCCGGCGGCCTGATGACGACCGACTACATGTGGATCTACCCGCACCGCACGTCGCCGCGACGATCGACAAGATCCGCGAGCTTGCGCCCGAGACCGAGTTCATCTACTACCTGTACGTCCTCGATCAATCGGAGAAGCTGCTCGGCGTCCTCTCGCTGCGCAATCTCTTGCTCGCAACAGCCGACCGATACGATTCACACCGTCATGGAACGCGACATCGTACACGTCGACACGGACACGAACGCACAAGACGTCGCCGGGACGATCGCGCGCTACGATCTCCTGGCGTGCCCGGTCCTCGACGAGAACGGCGTGATGCTCGGCATCGTGACGGTCGACGACGCGATCGATGCGATCTTCCCGGAGCGGCTGAAACGCCAGCTTCCGCGCTTCACGCGCAACGCACAAGCACCAGGAACGCGCCGGGGTAGCGTAGGTGGCCGAACAAGCTACGAATCGCGCGTCCCGCTACGCGTAGACGTGGCTTCTTACCGGCTGTCCTGGGCCTGCTCGCGATCATCGGGCCCGGCATCATCACGGCAAGCGCCGACAACGACGTCGGCGGCATCGCAACATACTCGCAAGCCGGCGCGCAGTTTGGCTACACGATTCTCTGGACGCTCATTCCGATCACGATCGCGCTCATCGTCGTGCAAGAGATGGCGGCCCGCATGGGCGCCGTCACCGGCAAAGGGCTCTCGGGGCTGATCCGCGAGAACTTCGGCGTCCGCTGGACGGCGATTCTCGGCCTCGCGTTCATTTCATCAAACGTATTCACGACGGCTGCGGAATTCGCCGGCGTCGCGGCCGCTGCCGAGATCTTCCACGTCTCGCGATACATCGCGGTCCCGATCGCCGGACTGCTCGTCTTCTTCTTGATCCTGCGCGCCAACCGCAAGGTCACCGAGCGCATCTTCCTCGTTTCATCGGCGCTCTATTTCTCGTACGTCATATCGGGCTTGAAGTCGCAGCCGCATTGGCCCGACGTCTGGCACGGTCTGCTTCGTTCCGACGTTTCAGACCAATCCGAACTACTTGTGGATGGTCATCGCGCTGGTCGGCACGACGATCTCGCCCTGGATGTGCTTCTATCTGCAAGCCGCGATCGTCGAAAAAGGCGTGCGCGTCCGCGACTACGCGCTCTCGCGCATCGACGTCGTGTTCGGCTGCTTCGTCACCGACTTCATGTCGTTTTTCATGATCCTCTGCACCGCGGCGACGATCTTCGTCTTCAACGCATCGCATCCGCACATGACGCCGATTGCGATCAATCAGGCCTCGGACGCTGCGATCGCGCTCAAACCGCTCGCAGGCGAATTTGCGGAGGTTCTTTTTGCACTCGGCATTCTGAACGCCGGCATCTTCACGGCCTCGATTCTGCCGCTTTCGACCGCCTACTACATCTGCGAAGCCGGCGGCTTTGAATCCGGCGTCGACAATCGCTTCCGCGACGCGCCGGTGTTCTTCACCGCGTACGCGGCCGTCATCGCGATCGGCGTCGGACTCGTGCTGCTTCCCGGGAATTCCGCTGCTGAGCGTCATCCTCGTCTCGCAGATCGTCTCCGGAATTCTGCTGCCGTTCTTGCTCGTCTTCATGCTGATCATGGTGAACAAGCGCAGCCTGATGGGCGAGCACGTAAACAGTCTCACCTTCAATATCATCGCCTGGGCTACGGCAATCATCGTCGGAGCCTTGACGCTGCTCTCCGTCTACCAGAGCCTCGCGCCGCTGATCTTCAAGTCCGGCTAAAGTCGGAGCGCGCAACCCCCTCGCGTCGCCGGGGGTCAGAAGGGGCCAAGTGCACGCCCCCCGCCACGTCTCAAGCGAGCCAGACGCGAGCGAGCTGCTTAGCTTTGCTGATGCTTTGACGCGCGTCGCAGCGGGCGGCGGAGGCCCGAAGGCCCTCTGCGCGCAGCTTGCGCAGACGCTCGGCGCGCCGGTGCTGCTCGAGGATGCCGAATGGCGCCATCTTTCGCTGAGCGGCGCGGGCTCGCGCACGCTGCCGGCCTCGGCGCGCGATTTCGTCGATGCGCGCCGGAACGCCGGGCGAAGACGGCATCGTGATCAGCGCGCCTCCCGACCGCAACGGACGTACCTTCGCGGTGCGCGCCGGAGAGACGACGCTCGGCTGGTTGACGATGTGGGAAGAGATCGACACGCGGGTTCCGCTCGCGCGGCTTTGCGCGAATGTCATCGCGGTCGAACTTGCGCGCGATTCGAGCGGGAATCGTGGACGCCGGCGTTCGTTTTGGGAACGGCTGCTCTCGCGCGCGTACGACGATCCGTCCGAAGCCCGCGATGATGCGGCTTCGCGCGGGATCACGCTCGCGACGCACTACGTCGCGGTCGTCATCGAGCCCGAAGGCTTGGATGAAAGCGTCGCGGCGCAGCGCAGCACCGAGATTCGCAAAGTCGCCGGCGACGTGCTCGGCGGACGCGGCGGCAGCGAGCTCGTCGTACATCGAACGCGGCGGCGGCTTCGTTTTTCTCGTACCCAGCCCGCTCGAAGTCGATGCCGCGAACGCTCGCACGGCTGCGACCAGCATGCCGCGCTCGCTCGCGAAGGCCAAGGTCGACGTCAAGATCGTCGGCGGCGTCGGCCGGCGGGCGGACGTGGCAAATGCCGCGGCTTCCGTTGACGATGCGCGCGAAGCGCTGCTGATCGCGCGCCGCATTTTCGGCGGCGGACGGATCCTCTCGCACGAGGAGCTCGGCGCCTATCCGCTCTTACTTCGCGGCGGGGTCTCACGCGAAGAGATGTACCGTTTTGCGCAAGGAATTCTCGAGCCGCTGCGCGCGTATGACGAGAAACACCAAACTGAGCTCGTCCGCACGCTGCGTCTCTTCTTCGATGTCGGACAAAATATCAAAGTCGCGGCCGCCGAGCTCAACGTACACCGTCACACGATCTTCTATCGCCTGCGCCAGATCGGTGACATCGGAGGCTTCGACTTGGACTCGCCGCACGATCAACTCACGCTCCGTATGGCGATAGCCCTCGATGCTCTCGGCAGTTAACGGCAAAAGCGTCAGCAAGCGCGACGTCCTGAAAGCCGCCAAAGAAGGCGACGTTCGGTACGTTCGGCTTTCGTTCGTCGACATTCTCGGCATCGAGAAATCCGTGAGCGTCCCCGTCGCGGAGCTCGAACGCGCGATCGAGGGCAAGGTCAGCTTCGACGGCGGTTCGATCGACGGGTTCGTCCGCGACGCCGAAGTCGACATGGTGCTCTTGCCGGATCTCTCGACGTTCTCGATTCTGCCGTGGACGAAGGGCGCAGCGACCGAAGCGCGCATGATCTGCGCGATCGCAAACGCCGACGGATCCGATTTCGAAGGCTGCCCGCGTACGACGCTCCGCCGCGTGCTCGACGATGCGCGCGACGTCCTCAAGAAAGTCGAGACCGCGCTCGAAGTCGAGTTTTACATGTTCCCGCGCAACGAGAATGGCGCGCCGGTGATTGCGCCCAGCGAGGTCGGTTCGTACTTCGACTGGTCGCCGAACGATCGCGGCGACTATGCGCGTGGTGCGGTCGTCGCCGCACTCCAAGAGATGGGCCTCGTCATCTCGAGCTCGCACCACGAGCATGGACAGGATCAACACGAGATCGATCTCGCCGAAACGCCGATCTTACGAAGCGCCGATAATTTCGTGACGCTGCGCGGCGCGGTCAAACACGTCGCAAGCGGACTGGGCATGGAAGCAACCTTCATGCCCAAGCCGGCCGAGGACGTCGCCGGCAACGGACTTGCACGTCTATTTCGGTCTCGACGGACTCGATGAAGATCAACGTCTGCACGCGATCGGCGGCTTGCTCGCGCACGCCCCGGCTGCGACCGCCGTCTGCAATCCGACGGTGAACTCGTACAAACGGCTCGTTGCCGCGTGGGATGCCCCGATCTACACCGTCTGGTCCGAAGCGAGCGCAAATGCGCTCGTTCGCGTTCCGACGGCGCCCGGCATGGAGACGAAGATCGAGATGCGCAGCCCCGATCCGTCGTGCAATCCGTATCTCGCGTTCGCGGTTCTGATCGAATCGATCGCCGACGGTCTGCGTCATCGCCTCCTCCCCGGCGATCCGTTCACCGGCTCGAGCTACGAGCTGACCGGAAAATTCCGCGAATGAACGCGGCATCCGAACGTTGCCGAAGTCGCTGCGTCAAGCGATCGACGAGCTCGACGCCGACGCCGTCTTGCGCGGCGCGCTCGGCGATCACATCTATCATGCATTTCGCGACGCAAAGCTCGCCGAGTACGAGCGCTATCGTCGCGTCGTGCATCCGTGGGAACGCGCACAGTATCTAACAAGATTCTAGCGGGACTTCTCGCGGCGCTCGGCTCCGCGATCTTCTTCGGTCTGAACGCGACCGCAACGAAGGTCCTCTACGCTCCCGACACGCCGTCGCACATCGATCCGCTCGGCCTCATTACGGTGCGCTCGTTGTGGACGCTGCCGCTATTCGTGCTGCTGGCGCTCTTGACGCGGCCGCGCAACAATCTGACTCCGAGCCGCAATGATCTCGGCTGGTTCTTGCTCAGCGGCATTTGCTACGGACCTGCAACGACGGCGATGTTCGCGCTTGGCGTCGGCCACACGAGCGCCGCGCACGCCGTGTTGCTGCTTGCGCTCGCGCCGGTCTTCGCTTCGATTCTCGCGGTCATCTTTCTGCACGAGCGCCTGCACGCGATTCGCGTTGCCGCGATCCTCGCCGGGGCGACCGGCGCCTGCGTCCTCACGTTCTCGCGAGCAGCGAGCGGTTCGACGCCCTTAGGCGATGCGATGGTCCTCGTTATGGTCTTCAGCTGGGGCGTCATGGCGCTGGCGCTACGCGTGCTGAACCGCAGGTACCCGGCGCTCTTCGTCGCGGGCATCATGGGCGCAATTGGATCGCTGATTCTCGTCGGGCTCGGCGCGGTGAACCATCGGCTCGACGACGGCTGGCTCCCACTGCGCTATTACGATCTCAAGACGATCCTCGCGTTCGATCTCGAGCTCGTCGTGCTTGCTTTCAATCGTCGGCCAAGTGCTGCAGAGCCTATCGATCCGCATCCTCGGCGTCATTCCGGTCGCCGCGATTACGGGCTACGGCTCGATCTTCTTCGGCCTACTCGGGTCGTTCACGATTCTGCACGAACAAATGAGCATCTGGGGCTTTCTTGCGGGCGCGTTGCTGCTCGTTGCGCTTGCACTCGCGCTTGCCCCCGTCCGTTCCGCGCCTACCAGTGCCGTAGCGATGGGTAAAGTACCAGCAGCACGACCGTAAAGACGAGTATGTACGTCAGGTACATCCCGATGACGCCTGACTGCGTCCGGCGAACCGCATCGCTTATTCGCAGTGCCGCCACGGCAACCCAATTGTAGAAAACGAGATCGAAGAATTGACGCGTCCTGCTTTCGTAGCGGACACTCGCTCCTTCCGTTTCCTCGATACTGCGAACGGTTCGAATCCCAACGTCGAAAATGACACGCGTCGGATTCGCGAAACCCGTGCCCCCGTATTGCGTCCAGGAACGATACGCTTCACCCGAGGTCCAAACTTCCGCTGACCGCAAACGCGGTCGCGCGAATAGTCGCGCAATGATCCCAAACATTAGCGCGAAGCACAGCATCAAGACGCCCAGCCCCAAGGGCGAAACGGACGAGAATCCATGAAACGCCGGCTGTATGACGGGCGGCGCTGCTAGCATCGAGGCAACGGCCGACGTTCCGGAGATCTGATCGATCGGTGGCGCAATGAGCGAGAGGTATTGCGGCGCAAGAAGTCCGAGCGCGAATACGGCGATTGCCGAAAGTAACACCGCACCTGCCCAGAGGACGTTCCCTTCACGCGCATCAGCCGCTTCGCGACTGCGCGGCGCTCCAAGGAATCCAATGCCTGCGAACTTCACGAAAGTGACGATTGCAAGCCCGGCCGCGACGCCGATCGCCGCCGCGCACAGTGCGAAAGTGACATCGACTGCGGGATTACCGGAGCGAAATGCCTGCATGAACGACTCGAGCGTAAGCCATTCGCTCGCGAATCCTCCAAGCGGTGGGATAGCAGCAAGCGAGAATGCCGCCGTAATAGCGGCCGCAGCCGTATATGGCATTCTGCGAGCGATACCGCCAAGTTGATCGAAGGAAGTCGAGCCAGCTCGCGATGCGAGCGCGGCGCAAGTGAGAAAGAGCGTGCATTTCGCGAATGCGTGGGCCGCAATCTGGAAGAACGCGGATGCGAGTCCGACGCCGACGAGCAACGGCAACTCGATGCTCCGCCCGACGAGCGCAATGCCTAGGCCTGCGACAATCACACCGGAGTTTTCAATGCTCGAATAGGCTGCAAGCGTCCGCGCGTCACGCTGAGCCACGGACCACGCAATGCCAAGGATTGCACCGAGCGCACCTACGCTTGCGAGCAAGAGTCCCCACCACAGCGGCGTACTGCCCGCCAAACCGAAGACGAAGCGGACAAGACCGTAAAATCCAACGTTGAGCGCGCCGCCCGCCATCAACGCCGCAACAACCGAGGGCGCTGCTCGGTAGCCGTAAGGCATCCAGCCCTGCAACGGCAACAAACCGATCTTTGCCCCAAAACCGATCAGTAAGAGCACAAAGATCGCACCGCGTTCAAATGCCGGCAACGTTTGGGCAGCGCCGAGAGCGTCCGATACCGACGTATGGTCGCGGGCGAGAATCAGTAACGCGATGAAGAGTGCGGCGCCTGCGACGTGTGTGAGGATGAGCGTGAAATAACCGGCGAGCTCCGCATTCTCATCGGTACCGGCGAAGGCGATGGCCCAATAGAATGCGAGAGCGAGTAATTCCCACGCAAACAAGAATAGAAAAACGTCGTCTGCCAGGCATACAAGCAGAGATGCAAGCAGAATTGCGCAAGCCGTCGATGCGGCGGTTCGACCCGTGCGCCGCTCATCGCGCGAGCGGCCTCCGAGACCGAACAAGCCCACGGCAATCGCGACCGAACCGATGATACCGACAAAGAATCCCGAGGTTGCGTCGAGTCGGACGACGACGTGAAGATCCGCGTTCCCGGCCGTTTGCGTGACGCCGGCTACGAGCGTTGAAACGCCGGCGATCAGCGAGGCGGCTCCGGCAAGGGCCACCGCAAGGTAGCCGAGTGCGCGTCCCGCCGCTGCGGGAACGAATAGCGCCGCCAGCATGCCGGCAATCGCGAGCGCGAGTGCTGCGAGCGCGATATCAAACGAGGTCATGACGTCGCTCCCGAGCGACGTGCGGCGATGTATCCGAGCGCGACCCAGAGCCCGTGGATAATGGTGAGCGGAGCCGGCGGCGTCCCCGGCACCTTAACATCGACAGGGATAAACCGATCGACGGGACCTGCTACATCGTCGTCAGCAAAGATCGTCCCCGACGATGCAGCACTTCCGAGCGCAAGGACCACCTTTGGCGACGGTATGGCGTCGTACACGCGACGCAACGGCTCAACCATCGAATGGCGTGACGACCCCAGTCGCGACAAGAATGTCCGCGTGCCGTGGCGATGCCGTCAAAAAGATACCGAGGCGGTTCGCATCATAGAACGGATTGAAAATGGCTTGGAGCTCTTGCTCGCACGACGCATCGCTGCCGCAATCAACATGTCGAATATGGATCGATCGACCAAGCGATCCGTGCGTCGCCGCAGCTCGGCGCGGATGATCTCAACGCTATCGCCCGTGATCGCGAGCTCGAAATCGTTTGTAAACGCGAAGGCTTCCGGCGCCACACGCGCGCACTCACCGCACTGAAAGCAGCGTTGCATGTCGATCGCTGCACCGCGATCGTCGGTTTGAATCGCGCGTGAGAGGCAGACCGCAGCGCCGCGTTCGATATGCTCGTTCGTCGCTCCGGGGAACATGACGGGACGCGCGCGATATCGTTCGGGCATCACATCCGGCTGGTACGGATACCTCGTCGTTAGGATACCGCGACGCAAGCCTCGGCCGATCCAGTTGCTCATCGATCCGTCTCCGATTGAACGAGCCCAAACGAATGCTCGATGAACGAAAAGTCCGTAAAAATATTCCCCGGAAGGGACGGCACAAAGAGTGGCCAGTTTGCGAACGAGGCCGAACGTACGGCGACACGCATGAGCGCGTCGTCATAGTGCACGAAATAGAGCAACTCGCCCTGTGGTGACTCGACACGCGCGTAGGCCTGGCCCTTACCGCGAACATGCTGTTTATCGATGCACGAGGCGCCGGTGGGGCTTACCTCCAGTGCTGCGCGCACGAGTTTAAACGATTGACGGATTTCAGCTTCGCGGATACGCGCACGCGCCATTGCATCGCCATCGACCTCAAATGCGGCCGCAGCCTCGAGCGGCTTATAGAGCCAGCCGTCGGTCAAACGAGCGTCGTTGACGATACCGCTCCCGCGCGCCACCGGACCGACGCCACCGTATGCATGCATGGTCTCACGCGAAAGACGTCCCGTGCCAATGAGCCGATCCAGGAGCGATTGGGTTCCGAAAAGTCCATGCAGGACGGAGAGCGTCTCGCGTTCGACCACGTCGAGTCCGCGCTCGGCTGCCGTTCGCAGCGTGCCAAAGACATCCGAGCGCGTTCCACCGACGCAGATACAGCCGCGGCCGAACCGGTGGCCCGTCGCGCCTGCAAGGAGTCGATGCACTCGCTCTTTGGCGGCGAAGGTTTGCGCGGAACCGATGGAGAGCGAGCCGTCATCTGCGAGTTTTGCTAGCGAATCGAGATGCTGATGAATGCGCTCAAGTTCTACGAGGATCGTACGTGCCGCACGGGCGCGTGGCGGCACGTCGATCCCGCAAACCGTCTCGACCGCGCGGCAGAACGCCGCAGCGTGACTCGACGGCGTGACACCCGAGATGTGCTCGGCAACGAAAGGCGCAAGCTCTAGCGTGGCTCCTTCGAATCGCTTTTCAAGTCCCCGACGCTTAAAGAACATCGATGGATGGACCGCGATAAAGTCCTCGCCGGCTGTTTCGATGATCCAACATGCCGACTCGACGATGCCCGAACGAATTGGACCGTACAGAACAGTTGAAACTTCATCGCCAAGCGCGCGCCGGAGTTTCTCGGCGTCTTGCTCGGGCGATTTAATGATCGGCGGGTGATCTGTAGATCCGTTGAACCGCACGCCGAAGCGGCTTTCCACTTCTTGCTCGTGCCAACGCGCGGCAGGGACGACCCCCGTAATGGAAGCGACGTCTCCAGATTCCGGAATGACACCCTCGAAGAGATCCAGCTTCCCATCGAGTTCCGTCACGTAGTGAAGCGTGCGATCGGCATGGCCAGCTTCGCAAAAGAGCCAAACGAAGCGCGCGCCTTCGGCAACGCGTCGCATAGCGATTTCAGCTGCTTCCGTGGCGTTCAGACGCGCGCTCACGATGTTTGCCCCACGATCGCGACCGCGCGCTCGAGTAGTTGCGTGAGCTGAGGCGGAACGAACAGACCCAACCCGAGCACGACGACGAACGCAAGCAACATCGCGTAGATGGCCGAACCAAGACGCTCACCACGCTGAATCTCGCCGTTTGGGGAGCCGGCGCTTATTGCGTTGACCCAGCGCAAGAGGCCGGCGAACGCGACGGCAAGCAGCAACGCAACGACGATCGCAAGAACCCACGAGCCAGATTGAAAGCCGCCTGCGAGAATCATCAGCTCGCTGCGAAAGACTCCGAAAGGCGGAAGTCCGGCCAGCGAAAGACCGGCGAGCGCGAAGAGCGTTCCTGACACCGGTAGAGTCGCGATGCCGCCGCGTATGCCTGCGATCTCGCGCGTTTCGTAGCGTTCCGTCAACCGGCCCGCAGCGAAGAAAGCGAGTGACTTCGAGGCGGCGTGGTTGATCGCGTGTAGCAAAGCGCCCATGACGGCCAGGGGCGCTCCAAAGGCTAGACCAGAGGCGACGATTCCCATGTGTTCGATGCTCGAGTACGCCAGCATGCGTTTGACGTCGCGTTGTTGGAGCAGAAAGAACGCCGCGAGAAACAGCGATATCAAACCGACAACGAAAAACAGGATGTGCGTAAGGCCATGGCCTACTGCGAGGTTCGCGATAGCGGCGAACCGGAGAATCGCGTACAGCGCATCCGAGAGCAGTGCTCCGGAAAGCATAGCGCTCGTCGGCGTGGGACCTGCGCCGTGCGCATCCGGTAACCACGCGTGCATTGGCGCCAAACCCATCTTCGTGCCGAAACCGATGAGCGCAAAGATGAACGCGAGTCGAACAGCGTCAGGGTTGAGATGGGCTGCCGCACCGAGATATGCTGACCACTGCGGAACGTGATGCTCACCAAGCGGCCCGATACCGGAAACATAAAGCAGGACGACGGCGATAAGGCCGAACGCGAGCCCGCACGACGCTATCAAGATGTATTTCCAAGCCGCCTCGAGTGCGGCCGCCGTTCCTTGCAAACGGATGAGCAATGCCGAGAGAATCGTTGTCGTCTCGAGCGCCACCCAAAGTCCGCCCATGTTCGTTAAGAGCGGGACGATAATCTCACTGCAGGCAAAGGCATTAGTGAGCGCGAGAAATTCTCGACGATAGCGCTCGCCCTCGGAATTCGTGGAGCTTTCGGCTTCCACATACCAGTGCGTATAAAGTCCGACAGTACCGTAAACGATAGCGACCGGCAATAGAAAGACCGCAGAGAGTGCGTCGGGAGCGCGAACGCCGGCGGCGCTACCGACGACGGACGCGATGATGCACCCGGCCGTGCTCAATCCACCCAGCGCCGTCAGCGGGCCTGAGATGCGCGATGGTACGACAATACTGATGACGGCAAGGACCGCTGGAATGACGATCATCACGACGATAAGCGTCATCCGACAAGATCCTGAAGCTGCGTCGTTGCGGCACTCGACCGGAGAGCTACGAGAATGCGCATGAGCACGGCGAAAACTACCACCGCCACCAAAACGTCGAAGAGGACGAGAACCCCGACGACAAACGGCAACCCCGGCGCAAGGGTCACTGCTCCAAAGAAAACGCCGTTCTCAAGAGTGAGAAATGCGATAACCTGCGCGAATGCGTTCGGACGTAAGATTGCAACCAGGAACCCGATGAAGACAATCGACAGCATTGTCGCGAGGTCGGCAGTTGGAAGGAACGCGCCGGTTTTCAGGGGCAGCTGCGATGCCGTCAGGCATCCGATCCCGACCAGTGCCGCTGCGATCAGCAACGAAAGCAGCACGTTGATCTTGCTCGGGATTTCGACTCGCGTCGACACGCCGTTCATCAAGCTTCGCATGTAGAGCGGAAGCGCCACGACTTTAAAAAGAAATGTAAGCACGGCGAGCGCGATGAGATCCCATGCGCCGCCGACGAGACCGACGTCGAGGCAAATGCACGCGACAAACAATGACTGAACGGCGTACAGCGTTATCAGCTCGGAAAGAACGACCGAGCGGAACAACGCGAGCTGCGTAAGGAGCAAGAGCGCCGCGATGGTTCCGGCGACGGCTTCGGGGACCGTTAAGTGGTGGAGTGGCATTAGCCGAATCCCACCGCGTACGCGAAGACCGCTAGGACGGCGACAAGAAGCCCCGTAGCGATGAATTCGGTGATCTTATAAAGACGCAGTTTCGCAAACGTCGTTTCGATAATAACGACGACACAACCGACAACGCACATCTTGGCAAAGAGGAGGACGATCGCCAAGAGCACCGTTTCGAGACTACCCGTCGACGACAACCCCATCGGAAGCAGCAAAACATTGACGAAGACGGTGTAGAGCAAGAACTGCTTCATGGCGCTGCCCCACTTGAAGAGCGCCATTTCCGGACCGCTATGTTCGAAGAGCCTTGCATCGTCAATCATACCGAACTCAATCGTTGCCGACGAGCTCTCGATCGGGATGCGGCCGGTATCAACCAACAGCATCATAAAGAACGCCGCGGTCGCAAGAACGTGCGCGGGACGCAGCACGTCGGCTGCGGAGGCACGTAGCGTCGCGTTAAGGGCGTACGGAAGATCCGTTCCGGTGATGAATGCGACAGAAAAGAAGACGAAAATCAGGGTCGGTTCAACAAGGACCCCAACCATCGTCGCTCGACTAGCGCCGATCGATGTGTATTGCGAGGCGCCATCGAGGGCTGCAAGCGCGGTGACGAACGAGCCGAATGCAAAGACGAAAGCGCCGCCGAGAATGTCGCCATAGGTTGCGCCCGGGAGCGGATACGTCGTGAGCACCGGAATGAGCGTTGCGATCGTTGCGTACGCTCCGCACACTGCGTAGGGTGCGAAGCGGAATACCCATGACGCGTGATCCGGCAACAGCCGCTGCTTGCGAAAGAACTTGATGATATCGCGATACAGCTGAAATACCGAGGGGCCGCGCTTGCCGGCAAGCATTGCCTCGACGCGTGAAATGACGCCGCTCAACAGCGGCGACAGCAACGTCACCGTGAGGACTTGAGCGGCCTGCACGGCAAGCGGCGAGAGGCTCAGCAATGATTCTCCTGACCGTGGGTCATTAAATTACACGGGGTCAGGAGTCATCGGCCCTTCGGCGGTTCGCGGCACTGACCGCACGCGGACTCCACCGCGTTGCAAAGACCTTTTGACGAAGCGATTCGCCTTCCTATCTGGCGAGTTTTCCCCAGCGGACGATTTCTGCCTCGAGATCGAGCGGCGCGGTCGGGGCGCTGTTCTCGTATTCAGCCCAGTGCTCGCGCGGAACGACCCACATCACTTCAAACTCGTTGCCGTCGGGATCGTAACCGTAGATGGATTTCGTCGCGCCGTGATTGCTCATGCCGCTCAGCGTACCGTAGCGTTGCAGTGCCGCGAGCGCGTCGCGCAGCGACTCGATCTCTTCGACTTCCCACGCGAGATGGTAGAGACCGACGCCCTGTTCGTTGGGAGCCGGCGCATTTGGCCCGACACGCGCAAGACCGAGATCGTGATGGTTCTGCGAGCCGGGCGCCCGCATGAACGCCATCGTGCGGCCGGCGCGCGCGATCGTCTCGAGTCCGAGTACGTCGCTATAGAAGGCCAGGCTGCGCTCGAGATCACGCACGCGCAGCACCGCATGGTTAAGCCCTTTAACGTTCATTCTAACGGCGCTCCGCCCCAGGCTCCGCGCCCCCCAACTGCTTCGCAGTCGGGGCCCCCATTAGCGCTCGGCCTGCCAACGCTCCACACAATTCACGATTATAACGCCGGCCTCGCAACAACATCATCGATAGACCTTTCCGTTGACCTCGACATAACCGTCGGCAGCCACCGCGATGGGTTGCAGGATGCGTGTCGTGGATCAAGCCCTTCGTACCCGTACCGGTAGTTCGGATAGACGAACTGCCCAAGCGCCGTGATCCGGTCGCCTTCGTGAACGGCGATGCGGCCGTCCAGCATTTCGTTCGGAATCACTTCCGTTATGTACGTCGCGCCGCCCGGCGCCTCGAGCCGCACCGGAATGTAGACGTGCAAGCCGTGCTCGCCGCCGCTCTCATGCGGACGTCCGCTCACGATCCCGCACACACTAACCCCTTCGACGACGCTGCTGCGCGTCATGAGACTCTCTTGAAAGCGCGCGTTCATCTGCGGCGTGCACGTCGCCGGCGGAGACGGCGCACAACCGGCGAGCGCAAAAACTATGACCGCAACGCTGCCCCTCGTTACGCTTGCACCTTCGCGCGAGCATGGTCGCGAATCAGGCGCCACGCAAGCTCGACGTCGTCGCGCGTGGTGCGTTCGTTGCCGATCGCGACGCGCAGGACGAGGCGGCCGTGCAGTCGCGTCGTCGAGATGAAGATTTCGCCGGTGGCGTTCACTTCGTCCGCGATCGCCTGATTGCGCGCATCGATTTGCTCGCGGCGTTCCGCCATCGCCGACGTAGCGGAAGCACACGACCGAAAGCGGATGCGGCGCGGAGACTTCCCAACCGGCTTCGGCCTTGACCCATCCGGCGAACTCTTGCGCCAGCGCAATATGCGCGCGCAGCTTCTTGCGAATTTCGGCCGCACCGTAGTGCCGCAGCACGAACCAGAGCTTGAGCGCGCGAAAGCGACGCCCGAGCTGCAGGCCGTAATCCATGTAGTTGTGCACGCCGACTTCGGGCGTGTACAGGATATCGATCACGAGCGAAAACGCGCGTCGCAGAATCTCGGGCTCGCGAACGTAGAGCACGGAGAGATCGACCGGGACGAACATCCACTTGTGCGGATTCATCACGAGCGAATCCGCGTGCTCGACGCCGTCGAGAATCGGACGGATCTCCGGGAGAATCGTCGCCGGCCCCGCGTACGCGGCATCGACGTGCAGCCACACCTTGTGCTTGCGCGTCACCTCGGCGATCGCGGCGAGCGGATCGCTCGACGTCGTCGAGGTCGTGCCGACCGTCGCGCAAACGCACATCGGCTTCATGCCGGCCGCAAGATCGGCTTCGATTTGCGCGGCGAGCGCGTCCGGCTTCATCGCGAATCGCGTCATCGCATGGAATCTTGATCACGTTGTCTTGGCCGATGCCGAGCGCAATCGCGGCCTTTTCGATGTGATTGTGCGTCTGATCGGTGATGTAAATGCGCAGCGGCGCCAGATCGGCGCGGCCGGCCATGCCTTTCATCCGAATCGTCGGCTCGGCGTGTTGGCGCGCCGCCGCAAGCGCCGTGAAACCGCTGATCGAGGCCGTATCGTAAATGATGCCGTGCAAGTGTTTCGGCAGCTGCATGAGCCGCGCGAGCCATGCGGTGACGACGTCTTCGAGCTCCGTCGCGGACGGCGACGTGCGCCACAACATCGCGTTGACGTCGAGCGCGGCTGCCAGCATTTCGGCGAGCACGGAAATCGGCGCCGCGCTGATTGCAAAGTACGCAAAGAAGCGCGGATGATTCCAGTGCGTGATGCCGGGAACGATCAGCTTTTCGAAGTCGGCGAAGATCGCATCGAACGACTCGCCCTCTTCGGGAGCCTCAGCCGGAAGCGCACCGATGAGCTCCCCCGGCTTGTACCGCGAGAGAACCGGATACCGCCGCGCATCGCGATAGTAGCCGTCGATCCAGTCTGCGACGCGCTCGAACTGCGCCTTGAAGTCGTCTGGCATGCCGGCGCCTTATGCGAGCGAATGTCGCGGTCCGCTCGGGATGACAAGGGCGCCCGAACGAAGGCCCGACATGAAATACCGGACGTACCCGAAGACCGAAATTACCGTGAGCGAAGTCGGATTCGGGCTGTGGACCACGTCGACCGGCTGGTGGGGAAATCAAACCGACGCCGAGGCGTCGCGCTCCTGCGTGAAGCGTACGATCTCGGAGTTACGCTATTCGACGCCGCCGATACGTACGGAAACGGCCGCAGCGAGGAACAGCTCGCCGCCGCCTTTGACGGCAAGCGCGACAAGGTCGTCTACGCGACGAAGTTCGGTTACGATTTCTATTCGCACTCGGGCGAACGCAAAGGCCAATCGGAAATCCCGCACGACTTCTCACCGGCGTACGTGCGCCGCGCGCTCGAAGGCTCGCTCAAACGTCTGCGCACGGATTACATCGATATCTGGCAGATGCACAACGCGCATCTCGATCAAGTCCGCGACGATACATTGTGGGAGCTGCTCGAAGCACTGCGCGAGGAAGGCAAGATTCGCTCGTACGGCGTCGCGCTAGGGCCGGCGATCGGCTGGCTCTACGAAGGCGTCGAGGCCGCGACGCGCCGCAATACGACGAGCGTCCAAATGATCTGGAACATGCTCGAGCAATTTCCGGGCGATGCGATGATTGCGGCCGCACGAGATGCGAACGCCGACACCGGCTACCAAATTCGCGTTCCGCATTCAAGCGGAATGCTCGAAGGCAAATACACGCTCGAGACGACCTTCCCACCGAGCGATCATCGCTCGCACCGTCCGCACTCGTGGCTCGTCAACGGAGTCAAGAAGATCGAGACGTTGCGTTTTCTCGAACGTTCGAACCGCACGCTCGGTCAAGCCGCGCTTGCGTGGCTGCTCGCCGAGCCGCGCGTGATGACGGTTCTGCCGAACATCTACGATGCCGAACAGCTGCGCGAATTCGCAGCGGCACGCGGACGCGCCGCCGCTGACGGCCGACGAAATGGCACGCATCGCCGAGCTCGCAAAGACGAACTTCGGTGTCGAAGAGCCGGCCATGAAATACAAAGGAACGATGACCTTCGAACAGCTCGCTGAAGAAAACGCAAGGCTGGCGCACGCATGAAAACGCCCGTTCACAGTCCCGCTGCGCCGAATCCGATTGGGCCTTACGTGCAAGCGATCGCCGCCGAACGGCATGCTCTTCTGCAGCGGACAAGTCGCGCTCGATCATCACGACCGGGAAACTGATCGAGGGCGACATCGGCGCGCAAACGCGCCGCGCGCTGCTCAATCTTGCAGCCGTGCTTTCGGCCGGCGGCGCAAGCTTGCGCGACGTCGTCAAGACGACCGTCTTCCTCGTCGACATGAACGACTTTGCCGCGATGAATCAGGTTTACGCGGAAGTCTTCGCCGATTCGCCGCCTGCGCGTTCGACCGTCGCCGTCGCCGCGCTGCCGGCCGGTGCGCGCGTCGAAATCGAGGCTATCGCTCTTCGGAGTTAGTGCGCCGTGTTCGGCGGCTCGGCGTCGAGGTCGCGAAGCTCGTGTTGGGCGGCAGTGATGACGTTCGCCGTCGTTTCCAAAACTGACGGCCTGCTGATATTGCTGTTTCGCGAGCGCGACCTTGCCTTGTTCCCGATACGTCGCGCCGAGCATATAGCAGAGGCGCCCGTCACGCGGTGAGACGGAAAGGCCCTTGATGAAGGCCGCCTCGGCAAGCGAATAGAGCCTCTGCAGATAGTAGTCGTAGCCGAGATCGAAATACGCATCGCGCCAGGCCGGATCGACGATGATCGCTTTTTGATAATTGGCGACGGCGGATTTCCAACGCTGCGTACCATCCTCGATGTAACCGATGTCGACGTACGCTTCGGGACGATCGATCTGCCACCTTCACGGCGCGATCCAGGAGAGGACGCGCATCGCCGAAGCGGTTGAGCTCGATATAGGATTCGCCAAGATTGACGAGCGCCGAATAATCGTTCGGACTCATCGATAAGCAAGCTTGCAGCAACGGAATGGCATCGTTGACGCGGCGCACGTCCTGATACGCGATTGCGAGATCGTTAAGGGCGGGACATTTCTGGCCGGGCGCACTCAGGCTGAGGGCTTCTTTGAACATGCTCGATCGCTTGATCGTGCTTGCCGACGGAACGCAGCACCATGCCGTAGGTGCGCAGTTTCTGCACGTCGGTCGGATCGCGTTGCGCCTCGGCCGCGATCTCGCGTTCGAATTCTGCGAGATCACCGCGGCGCTGATGAAGCGCCACGAGATTCGGATACTCATCTGAATCCGGGACGCTCTTATTGAACGCCGCAAGATCGCCTCGTTGACGCGATCCTCCGCAGCGTACAAACCTCCGAGCCGGTTCCACGTCTCTTTGTCGTTCGGAAAGCGCGCCAAGAGAATCTTGTAGGTGCGTTCCGCAGCGGTGAGATCTTGCTTGCGGAAATAGAGGTCGCCGAGGAATCGGGCGGGCCCCTTGTAGTCGGGATGCGCGCGCACGAAGTCTTCGAGCTTCGAAATGACCGCGCCGAGCTGGCCGTTCACAGCCTCGGCGCGCCACTGATCCATCATGCCGTCGACGGACTGCTCGAAGAGCGTCGTCGTTTCAGCGCGCACACTCAAGGGCGGCGCAAACAATGGCGCCAGCAGCGCTAAGAGCAACACGACGGTGGGTTTGCGCATGCCCGTGGCCTCCCAGGTGTACGGAGAAGTATAGAACCGGCTGCCGCCCGTCGCAACTGGCAAGCGGCATTTTAACCTCGACTTTCCTCGCACGGGGGGTAGCTCACATTTGGACGAAGCTGCCCGCGACTTGAGGTTAGGAGAATCATGAGCGCAAACGGTCCGTCGACCCGGCTTGAAAAGGACACGATGGGCGAGATGCAGGTCCCGGCAACGGCGTTATGGGGCGCCGGGACTCAACGCGCCGTCCTCAATTTTCCGATCAGCGACAGACGCTTTCCGCGGCGCTTCATCAAAGCGCTTGGGTTGATCAAGAAGGCTGCCGCACAAACCAACGGTGAGCTCGGGCTCGTGCCCAAGGACATCGTCGACGCGATCGTCGATGCGGCGCAAGAAGTCGCCGACGGCGGGCTCGACGAGCACTTCGTGCTCGATATCTATCAAACCGGAAGCGGCACGTCGACCAACATGAACGCGAACGAGGTCATCTCGAATCGCGCAATCCAAAAACTCGGCGGGCAGCTCGGCTCGAAGAAGCCCGTGCACCCCAACGATCACGTCAATTTCGGACAAAGCTCGAACGACGTGATCCCAACTGCGCTGCACGTCGGCGCGGTAATGGCGATCGATGACGTCCTGCTTGCCGGGCTTGCGCGCGCTCAAAGCCGCACTCGATGCCAAGACCAAAGAATTTTGGGGCGTCATCAAGACCGGACGAACGCATCTGCAAGACGCAACGCCGATTCGTCTCGGGCAAGAGTTCCTCGGTTACGCGGGACAGATCGAACGCGCGATCGAGCGCGCCAATCACGCCAAGAAAGAGCTCTCCGAAGTCGCACTCGGCGGAACAGCCGTCGGAACCGGAATCAACACGCATCCGGAATTCGCGAAGCGCGCGACCGCACGCCTGAGCAAAGACGTCGGCAGCGAAATCCGCGAGACTACAAATCATTTTCAATCGCAGTCGACGCTCGACAACGCCGTAGAAGCCAGCGCGTCGATGCGCACGATTGCCGTCTCGATGTTCAAGATCGCGAACGACATTCGTTGGATCGGCTCCGGTCCGCGCGCCGGGATCGGTGAGATCACGCTTCCCGAAGTGCAACCTGGAAGCTCGATCATGCCGGGCAAAGTCAATCCGGTCATCTGCGAGTCGGTAATGATGGTGTGCGCGCAAGTCATCGGCAACGATGCGGCGATCGGATTCGGCGGCGCGAGCGGCAACTTCGAAATCAATCTGATGATGCCGGTTGTTGCGCTTAACTTGATCAATTCGATCGAATTGCTCGGTGCGTCGGCTGCGAATCTCGCAAAGCAATGCATCAGCGGCATCGCAGCGACCGGCCAAGGTCCGGCCATGGTCGAGCGCGGCCTCTCGATGGTGCACGAGCCTCGCGCCGATCATCGGTTACGACGCAGCCGCAGCAATCGCAAAGGAAGCCGCCAAGACGGGTGAGACCGTCCGTGAGGTTGCGCTACGCAAGACCGACCTCGGTGCCGAGAAGCTCAAAGCGATTCTCGATCCGATGCTGATGACCGAACCCAGCGCCGACCGCGTCGGCGCCGGCGGCGGCTAACCGACCCGGGAGAGGACGCGACCGGAGACCAATCCTGCCATGTCATCCCGAGCGTAGCGCCGAAGGCGCGTAGTCGACGGGTGAAGGAGATTTGAGAACATGCTGACCCTCGGACCGAAGACTGAGTTCCACAAGGCGTTCATTGACGGGAAATGGATCGAGACTTCAAAGCGGTTCTCGGTCATGAATCCCACGACGATGGAGCCCTTCGCCGAGGTCGCCGATTGCGGCCCTGAAGAGGCACGAATCGCCGTGAATGCCGCCGTGCGCGCATTTGAAACGTGGTCGAAGACGACCGCATACGAGCGCGCCGCGATTCTGATGAAGTGGCATGCGCTGATCCTCGATCACGCGGACGAACTCGCGCGCATCATGGCGCACGAGATGGGCAAGCCCGTCGTCGAAGGCCGCGGCGAAGTCAAATATGCGGCTGCGTTCGCGTCGTGGTTCGCCGAGGAAGCAAAACGCGCGTACGGCGAGATCATCCCGACGCACGATAATAATAAGCGCCTCTTCACGATGAAGAAACCGGTCGGGCCGGCCTACGGCATCACGCCCTGGAATTTCCCCGCCGGCATGGTGACGCGCAAAGCTGCGCCGGCGCTCGCCGCGGGATGCACGTTTATCATGAAGCCTGCCGAGCAAACGCCACTCACGGCGCTTGCGATTGCAAGTCTCTGGGAAGAAGCCGGCGGACCGCCCGGCACGCTGCAAATCATCACCGCACTCGATCCGGTCCCCGTCTCCGAAGTGATCATCAACGATCCGCCGTATCCGGAAGGTGACGTTCACGGGCAGCACCGAGGTCGGCAAGAAACTCTACGCGCAGTCAGCAGCGACGATGAAGCGCATCTCGCTCGAGCTGGGCGGACACGCGCCCTATATCATCTTCGAGGACGCAGACATCGATCGCGCGGTCACGGACGTGATCGCGTGCAAATTCCGCAACGCCGGCCAAGTCTGCGTTTCAGCAAACCGCATCTACGTCGCCGAGAAGATCTACGATACGTTTGCAGATCGTCTCGCCGACAAAGTCGTCGGCATCAAAGTCGGCAATCCGCTCGAGGAAGACACGCGCCTCGGGCCGCTCGTCGACCAGCAAGGCTTCGACAAAGTGCAAAGCACACGTCGACGACGCCGTTTCAAAGGGCGCCGTTGCGCGCGCCGGCGGGAAGCAGAGGGGCACCACCGGTCTCTTCTTCGAGCCGACCGTGCTGACGAACATCAGCAACGAAATGCGCTTGTTGCGCGAAGAAACATTCGGTCCGGTCGCGCCGCTGCTGAAGTTCAAAGACGAAGCGGAGGCGATCAAGCTCGCGAACGACACGCCGTATGGTCTTGGCCGGATATCTGTGGACGAAAGATCTCGGACGCGCATTCCGCGTCGCGGAAGCGCTGCAATACGGGATCGTCGGCGTCAACGATCCAGTGCCGTCAGCACCGCACGCGCCGTTCGGCGGCGTGAAAGACTCCGGTGTCGGACGCGAAGGCGGACACGAAGGTCTCAACGAGTATCTCGAAGTTCGTTACATCTCGATGGGGCTTCCCTAAACGATCAAAATTGCCGGCGGCGAATTCGCGATGGGCTCCGAGAGCTTCTATCCCGAGGAGTCGCCGGTAGTTCGTGTGCGCGTCGATGCGTTTTGGATCGACGAGCATCAAGTCACCAACCAAAACTACAAGGAATTTGTCGACGCGACCGGTTACGTCACGCTCGCCGAGCGCCCAGTCGATCTTTCGAACGTGCCCGGTGCGCATTCGCAAACGGCGCCACCGGGCTCGCTTGTCTTTCAACAAATGGATGGACCCGTCGATTTGAGCGATTCTCGCCAGTGGTGGGCATATGTCGTGGGCGCAGATTGGCGTCATCCGCGTGGACCGGAAAGCTCGATCGACGGCATGAGCGATCATCCCGTCGTGCACATCGCGTATGAAGACGCCGAAGCGTACGCGACCTGGAAAGGCAAAGCGCTTCCGACCGAAGCCGAATGGGAGTTCGCGGCACGCGGTGGACTCGAAGCCAAGATTTTCTGTTGGGGCGATGAGATGAATCCCGGCGGAAAGATCATGGCGAATACGTGGCAAGGTGAGTTTCCGTGGAAATCAACCAAGCCGCCGGGCGAAGATCGCACGACGCCGGTCGGTTCGTTTCCGCCAAACGGCTTCGGCTTGTACGACATGGCCGGCAACGTGTGGGAGTGGACTTCGGATTGGTTCGTACCACGCACGTCGGGCGAACAGCAAAGTCCGTGCTGCGCGCCGGCGTCGTGCTACGATCCGCTCACGCCGGATATCAAAGTTCCGCGCAAAGTGCTCAAAGGCGGCTCGCATTTATGCGCGCCGAATTACTGCTTGCGGTTTCGCCCTTCAGCGCGCATGCCGCAAATGATCGACACTGGGATGTCGCATCTCGGATTCCGCTGCGTGAAGCGCGCTTAGTTTTTGATCAGGTAAGCGAGGCGCCCGCCCGTCGGCGTGCAGTTGTCGATGGTCGCCGGCATAGCCGCGTCGGCGTTATCCGCGACGGTGACTGCTTTCGAATAACTTGGCGGCGCCGAATCAGTGGGCGGAACGTTGCCGCGAGACGATCTGCGTGTTCGTCTGGTATTGAATAGGCGCTTCGGCTTGCGGAGCCACGTTCGAGGCTGCGGCCGGCGCAGCAACGGCGTGGGCGGCAGGCGCAGCAACATGCGCTGGCGGCCGCCGGATGATAGATACGCAACGGTGTGGTGGACCGGAGCGGGGACTGGAACCGCGATACCGGCTGCGGCGGCAGCGGCGGCATGCTGGCGCGGCAGCGCGCAGCAATAGCTTTATGATCTTTGGCTCGACACCGAGACTTCTCGCTGACGGCAACCGGGGCAACGACCGGTTTGAGCGCAGGCCGCGCGGCGGTATGCGGCGTGAACACGTAGCCGGCGCCGACGGCAAGCGCGGCGGTCACGGCGAGAGCAAGCGCGCCGAAGCGTTTCCACGCCACGGCGAAGATCGAGACGTCTTCTCGCGCAGCCGCACTCGTGAAGAGCTGCGGGTTGGCGCATGCGATCCGCTGCGGCGAGCTCAGGATCGTCGAGAGCGGACTAGCCGTTCGTCAAGATCCTCAATATTCGGATACAGCTCAACGCTCATGTCGCACCTCGGAAGCCGAAACGTCCGCTCTCATAATCCGCGAGGCGACTGTGAACCACCTGTGAAAACACTCAGGGATGAGCACGAATCGCGACTGCCACGTCGTTCTGTGGCGCAACATGTACGATACCTCGGGCGCGGATCAACTTCGTAAGGCGGGGTGCCGCGTCACGATCGTCGAGGACGATGACAAATTGTCTGTCGACGCTCGCCGATGCGCGCGGACTATGGGTTCGTTATCCCCAGAAAGTGACGCCGCAGATTCTCGATGCGGCTCCTCAGCTGCAAGTCGTGTCGACCTCCGGGTTTGGCTACGACAACATCGATATCGAAGCCGCAACGCAACGCGGAATTCTCGTTGTGAACCAGCGCGGCTTCGGTCGCATTCCTGTTTCCGAGCACACCATTATGTTTATGCTCGCGCTCGCTCGCCGCTTCACGTGGGCCGAGGGCGCAACGCGCGACGGCAGCGGTTGGGACAAACGTACCGACTATCCGATCTTCGAGCTTGCGATGAAGACGGTCGGCATCGTCGGCCTCGGCTACATCGGCTCCGAGCTGGCGCGTAAATTGCGTGTCGGATTCGGTTGCAACGTAATCGGCTACGATCCATATGTCGATCCGCGCATCCCGACTCTTCTACACATCAATCGCGTGAGCTCGCTTGACGAGCTGTTGCCGAACGTCCGTTTCCTGTGCTTGTGCCTCGAGCTGACGGGCGACACGAAAAACATTATCGGTGCAACGGAGCTGGCGAAATTGCCGAAGGATGCTTTCGTTGTCAACACGTCTCGCGGCGGCGTGCTCGATCTCGAAGCACTAACGTCGGCGCTCGAAGCCGGACAAATTGCCGGCGCCGCGCTCGACGTGTTTCAGCCTGAACCGCTACCGCCGACGCACCGGCTCTTTAAAATGTCGAACGTTATCGTGACACCCCACAACGCAGGACTCACCACGGAAACCAACGAGCGCAGCACGCGTTCCGCGGTCGAACAAATACTCGCGGCGATGGCCGGCAATATGCCGGCGTTTCCGAAGAATCCGCAAGTGTGGGACAGCGCGAAGTCGCGCCGGCAGGGGCTCGTCCATGCCTGACGATACGATCGCGCGTTTGCGCGAAGTGCCGACCGCGACGGCCAAACAAGTCTTGCGCGAGCTGGGCGTCGATCGCACGCTGATGCTCGGATTGCGCGCACTCACGTCGGAACGGCGGATTGCTGGGAAAGCCCGCACGCTGCGGTTTCTTCCGCTGCGCGAAGACGCAAAGGCACCGAGCAAAGGCGTCAATCGCAAGCTGATCGACACGCTCGATCGCGACGACGTCCTCGTGATCGATGCAGCCGGTAATATGGAAGGCGCGGTGCTCGGCGACATGCTTGCAGCGCGCGCACACGCACGCGGCGCGGCGGGCGTCGTTGCCGACGGCGTCATTCGCGACGTGGACGGAATTCGCGACATCGGCCTAGCGGTCTGGGCACGCGGCGCATATCCCGACGCAAACTCCCGCAACATGCTCGCATGGGAGACAGACATCGCTGTCGGCTGCGGCGGCACGCTCGTGCAGCCGGGTGACTACATCGTCGCCGATAGCGACGGTGCTGTCGTCGTCCCGCCACAACACGCCCAAGCGCTCTTGCGCAAAGCCGAAGAGATGGCACTTGAAGACGAGTTCTCGCAGCAGCTCCTGCGCGCTGGAACGCCGCTCGACGAAGCGTATCCTCTCCCCGAGTCGCGCCGGGCCGAATTCGAAAAATTCAAGGCATCGCGACGTACGTAATGGACCCATCGCGACGGAAGATAGCCGAGGAGTTGTACGCTCAGAATAAGGCACACGATGATGCTTTGACGGATCGGCTACAACGATTCCGAAGCGTCGATCCGCCTGTCGCCGAGCTCTTGGGCGTTTTGGTGCGTGCGCGCAATGCACAGCACATCCTCGAGATCGGTACGTCGAGCGGCTATTCCACGATTTGGCTCGCCGACGCCGTCGAAGAAACCGAAGGTTCCCTCTTATCCGTCGACACCGACGCCGACCGCACGGCGTTCGCACGCAGGAATCTGCAGACTGCGGGCCTCCACAACCGCGTTACATTGCGGACGGAGGACGCGGCCGCGACATTGTCCACGTCGCGCAACGGTTACTGGGACTTCATCTTCCTCGACGCTGAGCGGCCCGCGTATCCTGCCTATTTGCCACATCTCGTACGCGGTCTTTCGCCGCACGGGATCCTCGCGATCGACAACGTTATTTCGCACGCGGACGAGCTGGTCGAGTTCACACGCTTGATCGAAGCCGAGCCACGGCTGACGCAAACCGTCGTTGCGATCGGCGCTGGGCTTCGCCTCGCCGTCCGGAGCTAAACCCCGAGCAGCTCGCAGGCAATTCGCGCGTATAGGTCCGCACGCCCGAACGACTTTCCGGCATCAGGATGGGCGGCGTTTCCGCGCTGTGCTCGATCTTCGATACCTGCGACGATCACTGCGAATCTGAAAAACGCAAAGGCAATGTGGAACGGCAAGAGCTCGCGCGTCATGCCGGCCGCTGCGTTGTAATCGGCGACGAGCTCGTCTTGGCTCGGAATGCCGAGTCCCGCGAAGTCCAGACTTGCGATGCCTTCTTGCGTTGTCGACGGCAAATGATACGGCATGCAGAAATAGCCGACGTCGGCCATCGGATCGCCGAGCGTCGAGAGCTCCCAATCGAGCACGCCGACGACATCCGTCGCGGCGGCGGCGAACATCAAATTGCCAAAACGATAGTCGCCGTGACAGATGACCGTCGGGTTTTCGTTCGGGATGAGCTCCGGAAGACGCGCGATGAGACGATCGAGATCGGGAATCTCGCGGCGGCGCGAGGCTTCCCATTGCCGCGACCAACGCCTGACCTGACGTCCGAAGTAGTCTTCATGTTTGCCAAAATCGGAAAGACCGGCTTTCTCCCAATCAACGGCGTGCAGCCGCGCAAGCATATCTGCAGCGGAGCGATACATTGCGCGCCGCTCAGAAGCGCTCACACCTTCGAGACTTGCATACTGGAACACGCGGCCGTCGATCCGTTCCATCAGATAGAATGACGTGCCGACGACCGACCGATCTTCGCTGTAGGTCAGCACGCGTGGAACGGCAACACCACTTCTTTCGAGCGCACCAATGACGCGCGATTCGCGATCGAGTGCGTGCGCGCTCGGAAGCAACTCGCCCGGAGGCTGCATGCGCAGCACGAGACGCTGCGATCCGGCGTCCACGAACCACGTTGGATTCGATTGGCCTCCCAAGATGCGCTCGAACGCAAGCGGCTCGCGAATGCCGAGCTCGCGCGACATAAACGCCTGCAGACGGTCCGCCCATTCGGGCTTCACAACGTGCTGACGAGATGTCCGCCGTCGACGGGGACCACGGCACCGGTCATGTACGCGGAGGCATCCGAGGCGAGCAACAACACCGGCGCGGTGAGATGGTCGAGCTCACCAATTCGCCGCTGCGGAATGCGTTTTATGATGGCTTCTCCCGGAGGCGTCGAAAAGAAATCGCGCGTCATGTCGGTCATCATGTAGCCGGGAGCGATCGCGTTGACGCGAATATTGTAGCGCGCCCATTCCAGGGCAAGCGCGCGCGTGAGTTGGTGGAGGCCGGCTTTTGATGCTGCGTAGGATGAAACCCCGCCGGCGACGCGCGTACCCAAGATCGAGCCGATGTTGATGATAGAACCCGGAGATGAATGCGCGATGAGACGTTTCGCAAAAGCTTGGGCCACGAGAAACGGACCGCGAAGGTTTGTGCCGATGACGCTATCCCAATCCGCGACGGTCGCTTCGAGCGCCGATTTCGTGGAGGTGATGCCGGCGTTGTTGAGGAGCACGTTAGCAACGCCCATCTCTTTTTCGGCAGCAAGGAAACCGCGTTCGATGCTCTCAGATTCCGTCACGTCTATTCGAACCGCGAATGCCTTGCCGCCGCGCTTTTCGATCGCGGCGACAACCCTTGCCAATTCATGCTCGCGCCGTGCTGCGACGACGACGTTCGCGCCCGCCTCGGCCAACACGCCGGCCAGGTGCGCGCCGATACCACTCGAGCCGCCGGTGACGAACGCCGTCTTACCGCGCAGGTCGCAGGTGAAAGAAACTTGCGCCTTTGAATCCATCCCTATGAGCCTTCGAGCGCACGCGCTCCTCGCCTCGTGAGCGCTACAACGCTTTCGGACGAGGTTTACGAACGTCTCCGCGACGAGATCGTTAAGGGGCTAATCCGTCCAAACGAACGACTCGTCGAGCTCGATCTCGCCGAACGCCTGGGAGTCAGCCGGACGCCGGTACGTGAGAGTCTCAAGCGTCTTTCCGCCGAGGGCCTGATTCATGGCGGCCGCCATCACTTGGTCGTACGCGAGCACGCTCCCGAGGAGATTCGCGAGATCTACGAATCACGCGCCGCGCTGGAAGGCTACGCTTCGCGCTTGGCTGCAATGCGAGCCACGCAAGGCGAGGTCGACACGATCGGTTCCTTCCACGAAACTGACGTGAAGAAACTCGTGCGTTCGCCACGCGAGCACATCGTTGACGTCAACGATCGATTTCACGATGCGATCATCGAAGCCGCACACAATGCGCGACTTCTCGATTTGATCCGGCGCAACCGCGAGTTCTATTTCAACTATCGCATTGCTCGCATGTACACCGACCCGGAAGCCGAGATGTCGCTCGAAGGACATAACGCGATCTTTCGCGCGATCGAGAAGCGCGATCCGGAGGCGGCCGAGGAAGCGACGCGCGCGCATGTAATGCAAGCGCTCGAAGTCACCCTTTGCAAGCTGCGCGCTAACTGAGGGGCGAGCGGTGAAGCGCTCGCATGCAATCGGACTCGCGACGGGCTTTGCGCTCCTTCCACGTGTCGCGCGGGCTGATGAAGCGATCAACGCAGAGCAGCGCGCATCGCTCACGCAGCTCGTCGCCGAAGCCAGCCAGGCTCCAGAAACGGTCGGGTTCACGCTCGCAATTTCGCGCGGCGGCAGCATCGCATACGAGGCCGCACGCGGGAACCGGAATCTCAATCCTGAGGCTCCGGCGACCGTCGGGACATGGTACTGCATCGGGTCCGTCACGAAGCAATTTACGGCCGCGCTCATCATGCAGCTGGTCGACGCGCATCGCCTCAACCTCGATGACAAGCTCGCAACGGTTCTGCCGGCGTTTCCGCATGCCTCCGAGGTAACGTTCCGCCAGCTGCTCAGCCACACGAGCGGAATCATCGATTACGCAGACGCCGTTTATGCGGTGGGGTTGGACAAGCAGACGAACGTACAGCCGGCCGCATTGATCGCGCTCATCGCCGGCAAACCGCTCGAATCGACGCCGGGTACGCAATGGGAGTATTCGAATTCGAACTATCTGGCACTCGGGCTTACGATTGAGAAACTCTACGGAAAGCCGTACGCACAAGTACTGCACGAACGGATCGCGCAGCCGCTTGGCATCGAGATTACGGCAGGCTCCCCGAAAGGGGAGGTTGTTGCCCGCGGATACACGGCGGCCGTAAAACCAACGCCGGTCCAAACAGCGGATGTGAGCTGGGCATATGCCGCCGGCGAGATCTTTGCAACGGTGTCCGGCTTGCTCTCATGGGATCGCGCACTTTTCTCCGGGCACGTCGTCAGTGCTGAGTCACTCGCCGCGATGACAACTCCAGTCAAACTCACGAGCGGCCGCTCGACCGACTACGGCTTTGGACTCTCAGTGGCAAAGGTGCTCGGCCATCGTCTGATCTTGCACACCGGTGGCCTGCCCGGATTTGCCGCGCAGAACTTCGTCCTTCCCGACGACGGCATCGCGATCGCGACGCTCGCGAACACGGTCGAATTCAACGTCGTCTTACCCGCAACGAAAGTTGCCGATGTCTTTCTGCCGGGGATCAACGCAGCCGTCGAAACGATGACGAAGCAACGCGTCGCCGAGATGGACGACCCGGCGATCCGAACGCGCGCGCGCGACTGGCTCGACCGCTTGCGAACGGGGAAGATAGACGCCGGCCAACTGACGCCGCAGATGGCGGCCGCGCTTACGCCCGCAGTTCTGAAGAACGGCGCCGACTTCCTGAATTCGGCGGGAGCGGTCACGAGCTTCAAATTGAGCGGATTCGCGCGCGAAGGCGAATATCGCGTTTTCGCTTACACGGTGACGACGGCGACCACGCACATGACGTATCGGTTCTCGCTGGACCAGCAGGACAAGATCGCGGGACTCTTCCTCACGCCGTAGAAGCGCCCCGGTCCATGGCAGTCGCAGCGAAACCGAAAGCCGTCCATCTCCGACCGCTCACGCCGCTCGATTATCTCGAGCGCAGCGCGTATGTTTTTCGCGAGAAAATCGCAGTCGTCGACGGCGATGTGCGCCGCACGTATCCGCAGCTGCGCGATCGGGTCCATCGGCTTGCCGCTGCGCTACAATCGCTCGGAATTCGTGACGGGGAGCGCGTCGCCGTCATGTCACCGAACACATCGGCGATTCTCGAGGCGCACTTCGCCGTGCCGCTCGCCGGCGGAGTGCTGTGCGCGCTCAACATTCGGCTGACTGTCCCGGAGATCGACTACATCCTCGGCCACTGCGGCGCGAGCATTTTGATCTACGACGCCGATTTCGACGAGTTCGTACGCGAGCTCAAACCTAAGATGCGCTGCATTCGCGTCCCCGACGCCTACGAAGCGCTGATCGCCGCCGCCGATCCGCAAAGCCTGGAGCGACGCGAGGTCGACGAAGACGACACGATCTCGATCAATTATACGAGCGGTACGACCGGACGCCCGAAGGGCGTGATGTACACGTACCGCGGGGCGTTCGTGAACGCGCAAGCCGAGATTTTCCATGCGAATATGCGTCCGGAGAGCGTGTATCTTTGGACGTTGCCCATGTTCCATTGCAATGGCTGGATCTTTCCATATGCCGTGACGGCTGCGGGCGCGACGCACGTGTGCTTGCGCAAAGTCGATCCGAAGAAGATTCTCGAGCTGATCGAAACCGAGAACGTGACGCACATGTGCGGTGCTCCGACCGTCTGGATCATGCTGGCGAACGATCCCGACGCGAAACCGTTCACGCACAAGATTCACATCACGACCGCCGGCGCGCCACCATCGCCGACGATCATCAAACAGATGGAAGCGCTCGGCGCGACGATGACGCACGTCTACGGCCTGACGGAAACGTACGGACCGATCACGGTCTGCGAATGGAAGAGTCCGCAGTGGGACAGCGCCGATGAGACGGAACGCGCACGCCTCAAGAGCCGCCAAGGCGTTGCGATGCTGACGATGGATGCGCACGATGTGCGCGTCGTCGACACCGAACTGAACGACGTTCCCACCGACGGGAAGACACAAGGCGAGATCGTCATGCGCGGCAACAATGTCATGAAGGGCTACTACGACGATCCCGAAGCGACCGAGAAAGCATTCGCCGGCGGCTGGTTTCATTCGGGCGACGTCGCTGTCATGCACGCAGACGGCTACATCGAGATCGTCGATCGCGCGAAAGACGTGATCATCAGCGGCGGCGAGAACATCTCGACGATCCAAGTCGAGAAAGTGATCGTCGCCCACGAAGCCGTGCTCGAATGCGCCGTCGTCGCAATGCCGGACGCAAAATGGGGAGAGGTACCGAAGGCGTTCGTTACACTGAAGCCCGGCCAAGAGCTCACTGCCGAAGCGCTGATTGCGTTTTGTCGCGAACAATTGCCCGGATTCAAGGTGCCAAAGGCGATCGAGTTCGGTCCGCTTCCGAAAACGTCAACCGGGAAAGTTCAGAAGTTCGTCCTGCGCGACAAGGAATGGAAAGGCCACGAAAAGCGGGTCAATTAAGTGAGGTCAATCCTAGTATCTATTCACATCTCTCAGCGGGGTTGGATTCGCACTTGGGCACGCAAACGCGCGGCAACTTCTTGGTAAACTGGAAGATTAACGCCTGGCCCGACTTCCATCGATACTGCCAGACAATACGCTACATCATCTTCAAGCTTGCCAGCATCCGCTCGGCAGTTTACCCACAGCTTCAGTTCCGCATCGTTAGCAAACAGTCTCGCCTCATTACTGTGAAACACCTCGTGCTGCACTGTACCGCGCTGCGCGGGCCGAGAATGAATCTCCGTTCGTCCGTGGAACCAGGAGATCGAGGCCGGCAGCTCATCCGGAAAACTGAACCATAGATGCGCCCGACGGTAACCGTAGTGTCTAGTATTTATTGGTGTAAACCATGAAAGCGTTACAGTGATGCGGCGCAAAACTGCTTGGCCATTCAGCGCGGGAGGCAGAGGAACCGTATATACATCTGCCGCCCCATTTGGAGGACTCCGTATCCTAGCAGCGTTATCCGGCCGGGGCACACGACACCGATCGCTCGAAGTCAGCAACCCCGTTTCCGATGTACTTTGCGATGTATTCCTGCGGATTTGCAAAGCGTGGGATCATACTTGGCGCGAACGAGAGGGCGGCGAGATAGCGCGCACCCAAATCTCCCCACAAGGCTCCATGAACGACGAGAGTCTTGAGCGCAACCGCAACGAACTCATTTGGAATCATTGCATCGATGCCGGCGGCGTCGCGAAGCACATCGAAGATTTGTGCGGCGGTGCGAGTCGCAATAGCGCAAGCGTTGCTTGTGCCGCGCGAATAGCATGTCGCCGCCGACAGGACATTCCCCGTCGGAGGCGCCGCCGCACGTTGTCCAGGACCTCGCGTTACGCCACTCATCATCTCCGCCGCGTAAACTGACGATTCACCACGCCTTCTCGCAATAGCAATTAGGGAAAAAGACGTCGGCCCCTGACCTGCTACCTTGCTTGAAAGGACCGTAGCGCATCTTCATAAGCGAGCACGGACTGCGGAACTGCGACCGCGTTCGATGCGTCCTCATATACGGCGCCTACCGTCAAGCCGTTTACTGATTCTGAAGGGCTCAGGAGTCTTCGATTTATCGAATCCCGCTCGATACTGCGGATGATTTCTCTTTCGAGAACGTTTGGTGCGCTTTGAGTTAGCGTTCCTCGGACTATCTCCACCTCTACATCCGCGCTTGATTTCCAGCTGAGATAAGAAACAGGACCTGATATCTCCACGCCAGCCAGTCCAATAAACGCGCGCAAGGACTGAGATTACGAGCGAACACACGGCAACGATCTCCAACTGACAAATTGATCGCGTAAATACGCTCATCCCCAGTGGCACGATTTTCGAACAACCTCACGATCGACCGGTGAAGTAGATCGACAAAAAGCAGGTCTTCGGGCACGCTCTCCGCGCGCGGTGTCCACTCACGCCTATCAGGCCTAAGTATCGGCCTAATATAGACACGTCGATTAAGTGGGCTTTGCCCTGTTTCGAGATCACCATGCACAATCAATGACGCCATTGCCGTCCCGTGAACACGATCGGCTACACGGACTTCTTGTGCCCACTGGTCAGGGTCATCGACAACAAGTCTTCCATCCAATAACGGATGGTTCTCGATCGGCATGCCGTCAAGGATGGCCACGACCGGCTGCAAATCCTCACGCGGTAGCGGCGCGGCTTTACATGCGATCCCTCTTTCTGTTTGCCGCCATGGCGTTTCTCGGCATGACGATCTCAGCGGCACAGGCACAACAACCGCGCCGCGATAGGCATCTCGAATAGCATGCGACGGGAGGTAGCCTGTTATTGCGTGATATTCGATCTCATCGATTACACATCGTCGCCCAATGCTACCCCCGGAACGCTCGATAATTTCCTTAACATCGCGTTCGGCACTGTCTCTCTTATCAGGTTGATGAAAATACCAAAGCTCAGCCTCGAAAGGCACTTGCTCTTGGCCCAGGCCAAGGCGCTCGCCCCAATCCTCAATTAGAGCGGCGCTGACGCGATCAGTCTCATCCCAAAGTCGAATCGTGCGCAATTGAGCGAAAAACGATTTCCAACGTGCAAGACCCCATGGAAAGGCTTCATCGGGATTCTCAGTGTAGCGCCGCCAAAGAGAAAGCAGTTCCAGCATCGCCCGCTGGTTTGAAAACATAAGGAAGAGACTGGTCGAGACCTTTTCGCCGTCCCGGTTAGTGGAAAAATCAGCATCGGGCTCGATCTGATCCGACTCCCATCCCCGTTCCACTCCAGCCCATCAATTCGGGCAGCCGCGCGAGCGAAATCTGTGACGCTGCCTGCAATCTCGATCACCAGTACTAAGTCAGGGTCGGCGCCCTGAATATTCAGTTGAACAGCGGCGTCGAAGCCTTCTCGCAAGAGATCGAATTGTGGAAGAAACCGCAATTGTCGCCGGCATGGCGTTCTATGTCGGCACCTGGACGTGCACGGCAAAAAATTCTCGGCGCCCGACCCCGCAAGTCTCAACTGAGACCTATAGTATGGATCCAACTGGCTACTGGATGGTCGGGCAACAAATCACGAAAGCGACCTCCTGGGCACCGTGGTCGCCGAAAGGCACCGACTGGATCACCTGGGACGGCGACGCAAAGCGTTGGGTTGACCTTTACACCGATGACCACGGCGCGTACGACCTCGCCTATACGAAAGGCTGGGTAAACGGCACGGCAGTCTGGCATGACCTCGCATTTACGCCGAATCCGAACGCACAAAGCGTGACCGACTTTACTGTTAAGAAAGTCAGCTCCAGTAAGATCACGTTCTCGTACGGTTTCACGACCGGCAAAGGCCGCGCTGTAAGCGTCAGCGGAAGCTGCATGAAGAGCTAAACGAACCGCTCAACATATAAGAAAAGCGACGAGCGTGGCTCGTCGCTTTTTATTTGCTCGGATAGGCCAATGTGTATGTGTATGCTTTGCTCTCGATGTCACCGACGATCGCCATTCGCGCAGTCGGGCCTGCATCGGCCCAGCGCTGCGACGGTGCATAGCAGAGCTGAATGTGGTCGGTCTTCTTCAGATGCTTGAGAAAATCGCCATCGTTTGAATCCGGCGTCGAGATCTGGAACGTCGCGCCGCTTTTGAGTTTGATCATTCCGGCGCCGACGTGCGATTGATCGACGGCGGGGCGGATCTGCACGATTGCCGCGGGCGGATCGCAATACATGAATGGCATGAAGGTCCTTCGACTTCGGCGCTTCGCGCCTACGCTCGGGATGGACTTGACCCCAGTTCGTGGACTCCAAGATAACGCTCACTTTGTGAGGAAAGATGGGGTCGATGAAAAAGACGCGCAGAACCTTCAGCGCGGAATTCAAGGCGAAGGCGATCAAGCTGGTCAAGGCCGGCACGAAAGACGTCACGCAAATTGCGCGCGAGCTCGATGTTCCACGACAGCTGCTGTACCACTGGGCTCGGCAGAGCGCAGAAGCGCAAGGGCAAGCCGATCAGCGGATGTGTTTCCGGGCCGCGGGAAACGTGGCGCCAGACGAGACCGAACTGGATCGGCTTCGCCGCAAAGTCGCGCAGCTCGAGGAAGACAACGAGATCTTAAAAAAAGCGACGGCCTTCTTCGCGAAACACCACCGCTGAGATTTGGATTCGTGCATGCGAATCGTGAACGGCACCATATCGTGGCGATGTGCCGAAATCTCAACGTGTCGAAGGCCGGTTACTACGCGTGGCGGGGACGCGGACAAAGCGCGCGGCTTCAAGCGTGATGCTGAGCTGATTGCGAAAATCAAACGGGTCCACGGCGAGAGTCGTGGCCGCTATGGAGCACCGCGAATTCTTGCGGAATTGCAGGCCGAAGGCGTTCGCGTTTCCGGAAAGCGCATCGCTCGATTGATGCGATTTCACGGCATCAAAGGCAAAAAGCGGCGACAGTCCCGGGCGACGACGTCGTCGCCTGGCACGATTGCCGTTGCACCGAACATCCTGGCTCGCAAGTTCAACGTGCCCCAGCCGAACAGCGCGTGGGTCTCGGACATCACCCAATTGCCGACCGGTGAAGGCTGGCTCTATCTCGCGGTCGTGATCGACTGCTATTCTCGACGTGTTGTCGGTTGGTCGATGAACAGCCACATCGATACCAATCTCGCACTTGGAGCGCTGGAAATGGCGATGCGCGGTCGGCGTTTCAAAAAGCTGATTCTGCACAGCGATCGCGGCAGTCAATTCGCCTGCCGAGCGTATGCGCAAGTGCTTCAGAATCACGGCATCACGCCAAGCATGAGTCGCAAAGGCAACTGCTGGGACAACGCGATCGCCGAGAGTTTCTTCGCTTCCATGAAAGTCGAGCTCAAGCCCGAGCGCGTTTGGCGAACGCGGCGCGAAGCTCGCACGGCAGTCTTCGAGTACATCGAAACCTGGTACAATCCACGTCGACGGCATTCGGCCAACGGATACCTCAGCCCGATTGCTTTCGAAAAAGCCCAATGTGTCATTTAACTACCTGTCCACGAAATCGGATCAGGTTCAGGAGCTCGGGATGACAAGTGGGGAGATCGTCGCGTGAGGCGGCCCGGAGCTTGCCCCGAGCGAAGTCGAGGGGCGCGAAATCGCGGAGCCGCTGTGATCGCACGTGCGCCCGGTAATCGCGCTGCGCCCGCTCATCCGACTCTTAGGGCACTGCCGTGCAGGTAACGTCGCCAGGGCTGTACTTGCAGGCGAAGACTTTCTTTCCGATGCGATCGTAGACGTCGAACGATTTGTGTTCGACATCGAAGAGCGCGAAGCCGAATCCATGCCGCATCGTCACCTGCGTAACGCGCGTATTGTCGATCTTCAGTCCCTGGAGATTTCCGGGATCGTTCGAGAGCGTATCACCACCGGTGCCGACGATGACTTGCGGCGGACGGTGATCGGCGAATGTCAGCGCTTCGAACAAGTGCACGTGTCCCGAAATCGCGAGATCGATCGGCAGCGTGCGCGGATCGCCTTCGGCTGCATCCAGAGTCTTGTTCAGCGCGAGCGCTCCGCCGCGTCACCGAGCCGTCAAAGCCCCACATCGGACGATGGCTCAGCAGCCACGTATCTTCGCGCGGCAGCGAACGCAGCTTCGCAAAGTCTCGCTTTGAACTCGGGGACGAGAATGCTGCGCGGACGCGGATCGAGCGCGCTCGACGAATCGAGCACAAAGAATCGCAGGCCGTCGATCGACGTCGACCACGCCGGTTCACGCTCCGCACAATCGCCGTACGGATAGATCGATAGAAAACGATCCCACCCTTTACCGCCACGTTCGCAGTCCTCGTGATTTCCGCGTACTGCGAGTATCGGTGCGGCTCCGAACATCGGCGCGGCCGGCGTAAAGAAGTCAGCGTCCCACGCTTTCCAACCGTCACCGTGCGGCGAGCCGGCGCATTCCGGTACGAGACACGGCGTTTCGCGATAGTAGTAGTCGCCGAGGTGAATCATAAGGTCCGGATGCGCGGCCGCAATCTGCAACGCGATCGTCGGGAACGGCCATTTCACCGGATCCTTGCAGGCTTGAAAGAAAACGATCTCGATTCGGCAGCCGGTGTCGCCCATGACGGCGATCGTGCGAATCTTCGCAGGCGGCGGCGGCAGCTGTCGTCCGGCAACGGAAACGCTGCGCGCGTTCGCTGGAATCGGCGCTTCGCAGCTCCGTACGTCGAAATTGCGGCTCGGTGCGGCGCGCTCGTGCGAAAGCACCGAGCGATTGTCGATGCGGACCTCCGGGACACGCACCGCGCCGAATGATCCGCGCAAGGTACGTCCCATTCGGCCCCGCTTGCGTCCACGCAGCCAGCACTGTTTCTTGCGCGGTTGCACGGCCCGGCGCAATAAGCAGCGCCAGACCTGCCGCAAGCAAGAAGATTAGCCGCACTGTCGCATGGCTTGTTCCGTCTCCGCCTCCCCCTCTTGTAGAAAGAAACGAAAGAGGGCTTCACTGAAGTTCGGCCCGACCGGGGCCGTGTAGGAGCCGCGTAAGCTTCCGCCGCTCCAGGCGTGCCCGATGTCGTCGAGTTCGCGGACTTCCACCCGGGTCATTCCGGATCGATCGTGCCACAGCGCGCGCTTGCCTCCGCCGGAGATTTCCTCGACGTCGGGCTCGGCGCTAAGGCCGAAGAGCTGCGAGAACTGACGTCCGAGCAGCCACGCATTGACGGGCGCGACCCGGATGTCGCGCGCGCCGATCCAGATGATCGCACGCGAACGCCGGTACGCGACTGCGCCCAGAACCGTGGACGGCAGATCGGGCTTGCGTTCGCCGCGCATCGCAGCGTACGCGCTGTCGACATCATGCGCCGCGTGCAACGCAACGCCGGCCATCGCGGCAACGCCCGCAAAGACGTCCGGCGCCTGTTCGGCGAGGATCGTTGCCAAACACGCGCCGGCCGACAGCCCTGCTAGATAGATCGCGCGAGCGGTCAACATCGTGCTCGCGCGTTACGCGTTCGACGAGATCGAGAAGTGCGGCGGGTTCCGGACCGTCGCGCCGCTGATTCTCCGGCAGAAACCAATTCCAACAGCGTTGACCGTTGGCGCGTTCGTCTTGCTCGGGATAGAGCACGATGGCGCCGTGGCGTTCGCCGAGGACATCGAAACGCGTTCCGTGCGCAAAATCTTCGGCGTCCTGTCGGCAGCCGTGAATCGCGACGAAGAGCGGAAGTTGCTTTACGTCGTCCTTCGGGGACGAAGAGCCTGAAACTCAGGCTCAACGGATACGCGGAAGCACATCATGCAGCGCAACCGGATAGAAGCCAAAGACAAACGTCACGATCGCGCAGACTGCAACGCCGATCCACGGCGCGCGGCTGAGCGGCTTGATCTCGCGAATGTGCGCGAGATCGACGTGCACGTACATGATGCGAATGATCTTGACGTACACGTAGATCGAGATCGCCGTCCCCAAGATCAAAAGTCCCGCAAGCCAGACGTAGCCCGCGGCAACCGTGCTCGCGAGAATCAAAATCTTTCCGATGAAGCCTGCCGTCGGCGGCAGACCCGCAAGCGAGAGCAGGAAGAACGACATCGCCGCGGCCAGCGCGGGATGCCGCGTGCCGAGTCCCGAGAACGCCGAGAGGTGCCCATCTTCTTCCGAATCGCGCGACACCAGTGCGACGACGCTGAACGCGCCCAAATTCATGAACAGATACGCGCCGAGATAGAAGATCGCGTAGCGCATGCCGAGCGTCGAGGTTCCGGCCATCGCAGCCATGATGTAGCCAAGCTGCGCGATACCGCTGTACGCGAGCAGACGCTTCATGTCGATCTGCGAGAGCGCAGCGAGATTTCCGATGACCATCGAGAGACCGGCCGTCGCCCAGACGGGCCAAATCAGCGCTTCGTGTCCCGCCGGCGTCAGCACGCTGTACAAAAAGCGGGCGAACACGGCGAGCATGGCGGCTTTCGTCACGACGCTCATGTACGCGGTCACCGGAATCGGCGCGCCTTCGAACACGTCCGGCATCCACACATGGAACGGCACGAGGCCGATCTTGAACGCGACGCCGATCATGAACAGCCCGCAGCCCATCGTGAAGAGCGGATTCGACGCGGGTACGGCTTGCAGCGCCGCGAGATTGACCGATCCGCTGGTTCCGAACAGGAGCGCCATGCCGTACAGCATGAAGCCGCTCGCCATCGAGGAGAGGATCAAATATTTGAGCGCGGCCTCACGCGCCTCGCGTTTCCGAATTTCGCTCGCGCCCTTGATCATGCCGCACAGGCAATAGAGCGCAAGCGAGAGGATCTCGAGGCCGAGGAAGATCGTCATCAAATCGGCCGCGCCGGCCATCAGCATCGCACCGGCCGTGCTCCACAGCATCAGCGCGCAGACGGGGCCTTCTTTCTCGTCGTCGCGTTCGGTCGGGATCATCATGAGCGAGAAGATCGCCGCGGCGATGATGATCAGACTAAAGGCGATCGAGAATCCGCCCAGCACGAATCCGAAGCCGAACGCCGGACCGAATTGATGCGAGAGATATTGCTGCGATTAGAACGTAAGTGGCTGCGAGCAAGCCCGCGACTGAGATTCCGACGGCGATTCCACGACGCGGCTCGCCGCTCGGCATAACGAGATCCGCCAGCAAGACGAGCAGCGGCGTAATCGCCACGATGCCGAGCGGGAAGAGCGCATTGTAATCAAAACTGCCGAACGGCGGGACGAGCAGGTGCGGCACTATTTCTTCTCCAGCGCGACGAGCGAATAGGCTTGATCGGGATAATTCGCCGTGATCGGATAGACGCCGAGAATAACGAGCGCCGCGAACAGCGGTACGAGCGCGAACACTTCAATCGGCGTCAGATCAGGCCGCTGCGGCAAGTCAGGTTTTTCCGGTCCGTGCATGAAGCCTTGATAGACGCGCAACATGTAGGCTGAGGCGAGGATGATCGCGATCAGCGCGACACCCGCCAGTATCCCGTAGCCGGCTTGATAGAGCCCGACCAGGATGAACAGCTCGCCGGTGAATCCCGCGAGTCCCGGAAGTCCGAGCATCGCGAGCGCTGCGATCGCCATCGCACCGGCCATGACCGGGTTGTGACGTGCCAACCCACCGATGCGAGAAAGCAGGCGCGTCTCCTCGCGCGATTCGACGTAGCCGATGATCAGGAACATCGCGGCCGTGAAGTATCCGTGCGCGACGATATACAGTACCGCGCCGCGCACGGCATATTCGTTGTGCACCACGACCGCCGCCAAGATCAAACCGAGATGCGAGAGCGAGCTGTAGGCGACGACCTTGCGGGCGTCATTATCGTACATGGCTACGAATGCGCCGTAGAATAGGCCGATGAACCCGAGCGTAATCAGCCACGGAGCGAAGCGCGTCATCTGCGGACCGAAAAGCGGCAGACCGATCGTGATAAAGCCGTAGAGTCCGGCTTTCGACTGCACGGCACCGACAAGTGCCGCGACCGGCGCCGGCAGTTCTGCATACGTATCGGGCATCCACGTATGGAACGGCCAAACCGGAGTCTTCACCAAGAATGCGATTGCAAACGCGATGAAAATCCACGGCGCCCAGTTATCGGAGAGCGGCGGCAAGACGCCCGTGTCGATGACGTCGGTCGTCCCGTACAGATACCCGTACGCGGCGGTTGCGAGCAGCAACAGCAGACCACCAGTCACGTTGTAGATCAGGAAGCGCCAGGCCGTCGCGGGATGGACGCTCCACGCGATCATCAACAGGAACACCGGGATCAACATCGCGTCCCAGAAGAGCGCGAAGAGCAGCAAGTCGCGCGCCAGGAAGAGACCGAGCATCGTGCCTTCGAGCACGAGCATCAAGCCCACGAAGTTTCGCTGACGCGAGACGTTCGTTCCGAGCAGGGCGCAAACGGTAACGAGCGTCAGAAGCTGAACGAGGGCGTACGAGATTCCATTGACGCCTAAGTGATAATTCGCGCTGAACGGATAGGAGAGCCAGTGCGTCGACTCTTGCGCCGGCGGATTCCACGGATTGATGAACATGACGAGCACGAAGCCCGCGAATGCGACGATGACGCCATACCATTTTGCCGTTACGTTGGCTGTTTTCGGCAGCGCGAAGGTCAGGAATCCGAGGAACAGCGTCCCACAAACGAGTGCTGTTAACATTAGTGCGGCACCGAGATGATCGCGTAGTAAACGATAAACACCGCGGCACCAAATACGATCGTCAGCGCATACGCGCGCACGAGACCCGTCTGGAAGCTGCGGAACAGATGCCCGAGCCACACGGCCGAAACGCGCGCTTCACGGACCGAACCATCGATGACCATCGGATCGAAGATCTGTCCGAAAAAGAACCCGAGCCCGCGCGACGGACGAACGAACAGCGCATCGATCGCGCTGTCGAAATAGAACAGATTGACGAGAATCGCAGGCATCCGGACCGATTCTTCACGCACGCGGCTGATCGCATCGCGTAACGCGCCGGCATTGCCGTAACGCACGTAGGCTATCGCGATGCCGACGATCACGACGGCAAGGACGATCCCACTGGAAGCGAGCTCACTCACCGGCGCCGTCCCTTCCGGATACGACATCGCCGCACCGAAGACGGGCGAGAGCAGCTTATGCCACGGGCTGCTGTCTCCGCCGAAGTTGACGTTTAAGAAACCCGCGAAGATCGTGCCGATCCAAAGCACCGCAACCGGCGCGACCATGATCCATCCCGGCGTATGATGCTCGTGCACTTCGTCATCCGGTGGATGCGGGACGAGTCCCGCCGACGTGCCTGCGAATTCCGGATGCCGAATGCCGAGGTTCGACGGATCGACGTCACCGCGATACTCACCGAAGAACGTAATGAAGATCATGCGGAACATGTAGTATGCGGTGATCCCGGCGGTAATGACGCCGACAGCGTAGAGTTCAGGATGCCCGCGTAGGAGCGTGTCGTAGACGACGGCGTCTTTCGAGAAGAAACCAGCCAGCGGCGGCACACCGCAGATCGAGAGCGTCGCAATCGTCATCGACCAGAACGCAAATGGTTCGCGCTTGCGCAGGCCGCCCATGAGGCGCACGTCCTGCTCGTTGTGAAGCGCGTGAATGATCAGACCGGCCGTGAGGAATAACTGCGCTTTGAACCACGCGTGGGTAAAGAAGTGCAGCACGCCCGCATCGTACGCGCCTACGCCGACGGCCATGATCATGTAACCGATCTGCGACATCGTCGAATAGGCGAGAATGCGTTTGATATCCCATTGCGCGACACCTAGAATCGCGCCGAGCAACGCCGTGATCCCGCCGATGATGCCGACCAGCTCGCGCGCATCTGAAGAACCTTGGAACATCGGCCAGCAGCGCGCGATCAAATAGACGCCCGCCGTAACCATGGTTGCGGCGTGGATCAGCGCGGAGACCGGAGTGGGACCTTCCATCGCATCGGGAAGCCACGAGTGGAGTGGGACTTGCGCCGATTTCGCGGCGCAGCCGACGAACAGCATCGCGCACGCGAGGTACAGCAGGCTGGGTGAGAACTTATGCGCTGCCGCACCCGCAAACGCATCGGCGTACGAAATCGATCCAACGACCGCGACGATGATAAAGATCGCGAACAGAATGCCGACGTCGCCGACGACGTTCATGACGAATGCCTTGGTGGCAGCAGCGACCGCCGACGGGCGTTCGTACCAGAACCCGATCAAGAAGAACGAGGCGAGGCCGACGAGGCCCCAGCCGATCAGCAACCCGACGAAATTGTCGGAGAGAACCAGCGTGAGCATCGCAAACACGAAGAAATTCATGTAGGCGAAAAAGCGCGCGTAGCCTTTGTCGCCGGCCATGTATCCCATCGAATAGAAATGGATCAGGAAACCGATCCCGGTGATGATCAGCACCCACGTCAGCGAGAGCGGATCCCACAGCAACCCGAGGTTGAAACCTTTGGCCCACGTTACGATCGACTGATGCGCGCCGACAACCGTGATTGCGCCGACGGCGGTCTGGCGCGTGGCATCAGCCCAGGACGCAATCGTCGCCAAGAACGAGACGGCAATCGCAGCGCAACCAATCGGGCCGCCCCACGTACGCAGCGACGGGCCGAATGCCCAAATAATGATCGCGCCGACCAGCGGTGCCAGCCAGATCACGAAGAGCGGCATGTACACGCCTTCGAGCCCCATCACATGTGTTGGCATCATCCTTTAAGCACCGCGACGTCGTCGACGTCGACGTTCTCGGCACGGCGGAAGACGATCACGACGATCGCGAGACCGATCGCGGCTTCAGCGGCGGCAACGGTAATCACGAGAAATGCGAAGATGTGGCCCGCATTGTTCATGTACGCTTTCGCGTACGCGATGAACGCGAGGTTCGCCGCGTTCCACATCAGCTCGATGCCCATCAGCATGATGAGCGGGTTGCGACGCGCAACGACGCCACCCACGCCGATCATGAAAATGATCGCCGATAGGCCGATGTAATTCGCAAGCGCGACCGGCACTACGAGCCTTCTTTCAAAATCGGCTCACGATCACGCAACCGCTTGCTGCGCGGCCGTCGAGGCGGATCGACGTCGCCCGCAAGGGCGATGACGCCGATGACAGCGATCATCAAAACGAAGGCCGTCGCTTCGAACGGCAACAGATACGTCGTAAACAGCGCTTGACCGAAATCGGCGACGCTGCCGAAAACACCGGCGTTGCCGGCTCCGCTCGTGAGCGTTGCTTGCGGACCTGCGGGTACCGCACCCGACCCGATGATTACGAACAGCAGACCGCCGAGTCCGAGCGCCACAAAGATCGAAAGCGGCGCGAGAATGCGCGGCAACCGATTGGGGCCGACGGAAAACGGCCGGACGCCGCTCGAAAGCAGCGCGATGACGAACACAAACAACATCAGGATCGCACCGCTGTAAATGACGACCTGAATGACGGCCAAGAACTCGGCGTCGAGCGTCAGATACATGACGGCGAGGCACAAAAAATTGAACAGCAGGCCCAGCACGCTGTACACCGGGCGAGGCGCGCTCACGACAAAGACCGCACTTACTACGATCAGCAGGGCCAGAATCCAGAACGCGATCAACCCGCGAGTCCTTTGCGCTGCGTCTTGAGAATCGAGCCGCGCCACGTTGCGTCGTAGCCGGTTTGGATGTCGACGGTGTTCTTCTTCTGCGTCACCGCGCCGAGATCGGCCGGGATTCCGCCGGGACGCTCGTCGGGCGGCGTTCCGACGCCGGCCTCGGGCGGCACGAGCAAACGATCCTTGCTGTAGATGAACGAACCGCGCCGGTAGTCTGACATTTCGAAGCGCGGCGTCAGCACGATCGCGTCGGTCGGACACGCTTCTTCACACAACCCGCAGAAAATGCAGCGCAGCTCGTCGATCTCGTAGCGCGCCGCGAAGCGTTCGCCGGGCGAGCGGCGATCGTCGGGGCTATTTTCGGCACCGATAACGGTTATAGCGTTGGCAGGGCAGGCGATTTGGCACAGCTCGCAGCCGATGCAGCGCTCTTTGCCGTCGGCATACCGGCGCAGCTCGTGCAGACCGTGAAAACGTGGCGCATGCTGCTTCTTCACGCTCGGATATTGCTTCGTCGGGTGCTTGCGGAACAGAAACGAGAACGTCGTCGCAAATCCGATGACGAGTGCTTGAACGTTAAAGAGATTTTTTCGCATTATGCGCCTCTCAAGGCGATGACGGCCGACGTCACGATCAGGTTCAGCGTCGCGAGCGGCAGCAAGACCTTCCATCCAAACGCCATCAGACGGTCATAGCGTAGGCGCGGCAGCGTTCCACGCAGCCACATGTAGATAAAGAGAAAAATGCCGGCCTTAGCGAGGAACCAAATGATCCCCGGAACCATCGTCAGACCGAACGGCGCCGACCAACCGCCGAGGAACAGCAGCGTCGCTAAACACGAGACCGTGATCATGTTCAGGTACTCGGCGATGAAGAACAATCCGAAGCGCAGACCCGAGTACTCGGTGTGGAATCCGCCAACCAGCTCCGTTTCGGCTTCGACGAGATCGAACGGTGCGCGATTCGTTTCCGCGACGGCCGTCGTGAGATAGATCAAGAATCCGAAGAACTGCGGCGCGATGAACCACAGATTGTACTGCGCGTGCACGATGCCCGCGAGGGAGGTCGTGCCGGCCATGATCAGCACACCAACCACGGACAGCGTCATGGCAAGCTCGTACGAGATCATCTGCGCCGTCGAGCGGATCGCGCCGAGCAGCGGGTATTTCGAGCTCGATGCCCATCCGGCAAGCGAGATCCCATAGACACTGATCGACGTCAACGCGAAGATGTAGAGAATTCCGGCATCGGGGCTGCCGACCGCCCACAATCCGGCCGAGCTTTCGCTGAACGGAATGATTGCGAACGTACCCATCGCCGTGATCAGCGAGATGAACGGCGCGATACGATAGACGATCGGATCCGCGTTCTTGGGCGTCAGATCTTCCTTGAAGAACATTTTGACGGCGTCGGCTGCAGGCTGCAGCATCCCCCACGGACCGACGCGATTCGGACCCGGACGCAGCTGCATCCAGCCGAGAATCTTGCGTTCGAACAGCATCGCGTACGCGAACGTCGTGATCACGATGAGCAGCACGATCAGCGACTTGATGACGACGATCACCCACAACGGAACCATATCCATCAGCTGGCTCCTTGGGCGGTGGCGACGAGTGGTTTTGTAAGCACCGCGGCAAACGGTGCGTCGAACGCCGCCGTTCCCAGACCGCTGAAGACTTCGTCCTCGAGTAACGACGGGGCGAGCTCGTCCGCGCGGAACAGCGACGCATTTACGAGGCCGTTCGAGCCGCGCGCTGCAAGCGCCGTTGCGACCGCGGATTCGATTGCACTCGGTTCAGGGATCTCGACGCCGAGTGCTTCCGCGAAGCCGACGAGAATCTCGAGATCCGAGTACACGCCGTCAGGCGCCATCAAGGCGGCTTCGACCATCAAGCGTTCGCCGGCGAGATTCGTCGTCGTGCCCGTCTTCTCGAACGGTCCGCACACCGGAAGCACGAGCTTGGCTGCGCTCGCAGTTGCAGTCGGGAAAAGGTCGCCGACGACGAGGAATTCGACGTTTGCAAAAGCCGCTTCGACGAGCGCGCGATCCGGAAAGTGCGCGAGCGGGTTTGCGCCCAGAATCGCAAGACTCTTGAGCTTGCCGTCGCGCGCTGCTTCGAGCATGCCGCGCGTATCGAGTCCAGCGCCGAACGGAATGCAACCCAGCATCTCCGCGCCGCGCGCGTTCTGCTGTTCGCCGGGGACGAAAACGTGCAGCGTTTTGCCGGAGAGTGCGGTGAACGCGCGCTCCAGATCGTCGCCGGTCGACTTGCGCACGCCGCCCCAAATGAACGCGATGCGCTCGGCGCTTGCCGGCAACACGTCGGCGAGACGGTCGAGTGATGCAATGTGCGTCTCGGGGACTGCCGAGTCTGCGTCGAATTTCACCAACGGTGATCAGCCGCGCGCCGTTGTGCTGCACCGCTTTGCGGATGCGCAGATCGGCGATCGGCGCCGTACGCGAGAGCGGCCGGCGCAGCGACACGATCGCTTGCGCGTTTTCGAGATCGGTCAGCGTACCGCCGTACGCACCCGGCGTCGCTTGACGCTGCCGTCCGGCGCGCCAGTCGATGTTCTGCACGCCGAGCCCGCGATAGATATGCTGAAGCAGCCACGCTTCTTCGTTCAGAAGCCGGCCGCCGCCGATCACGCCGACCGCGCCCGCTCCATGCGTGTCGATCGTCTTGCGAACCGAGGTTGCCCACATCGAGATCGCGTCGTCCCACGCGATCTGCACTTGTTCGCCGCTGGGGTCGCGCATCGTCGGCGTCGTCAAGCGCCGCGCATCGTCGTAGAAGCCGACGTTATAGCGCCCGCGATCGCACAGCCAACCGTCGGAAACGGTGCCGTCGGGATCGGACATCGTGCGCAACGGAATATTATGCCGCGCGTCGACGTTCATCTCGCAACCGACGCTGCATTGCAAGCACGTCGTCTTCGTGCGATGCAGATCCCACGGCCGCGCTTTGAAGCGGTACGTTTTCGACGTCAACGCGCCGACCGGGCAAATCTCGGTGACATTGCCGCTGAACTTCGAGCGATACGGTTGGCCGGTCGCCGTCGCGATGATCGCGCGGACGCCGCGATCTTCCGTGCGCAGCGAACGCTCGCGCGTGATCACGTCGTCAAAGCGCACGCAGCGCAAGCACAAGATGCAGCGCTCTTCATCTAAAACGATCGTCGGGCCCAAATCGACGGCTTTCGGCTTCAGCGCCTTGGGATCGGCAAGACGCGATGCGCCTTGGCCGTAGGCCATCGAGTAATCTTGCAAATCGCACTCGCCGCCCTTGTCGCAAATCGGACAATCGAGCGGATGATTCAGCAACAGAATTTCGAGAACCGAGCGACGGCCTTCGGTGGCCTTGTCGCCGACCGTCGAAACGACCATGCCGTCGGTAACCGCGGTGTTGCACGCGATCTGCAGCTTCGGCATTCCCTCGATCTCGACGAGGCAAATGCGGCACAGGCCGGCCGGCCCGAGCTTCGTGTGATAGCAATAGACGGGAATGTCTTTTTGAACTTGCTTGGCGGCTTCGACGAGCAGCGTTCCGGCCGGAACTTCGACCTTCACGCCGTCGATCGTAACGGTCGCCATTTTTTGCTCAGGCATATTGCGGCTCGCGGATATATTTGCGGAAGTGGCTCTCGAAACGCGTTCACGACGGAAGCCAGGAACGGTTCGATCGAATCGCCGAGCGGGCACAAGTTGATTCCGGTGATTTGATGCGAGACGCTCAGCAGCATGTCGATGTCGCTGGACACGCCTTTGCCTTCCAAGATGCGTTCGAGCATCAGCTCGAGCCAGTGGCCGCCTTCACGGCACGGCGTGCATTGCCCGCACGATTCGTGCGAGAAGAAACGCACGAGCGCAAGCGCAGCTTTCACAAAATCAGTCGTATCATCGAAGACGACCATGGCGCCCGAATCCAGCATCGTCCCGGCCTTCGCCATGATTCTCGTAATCGTACGGCACGTCGAGATGCTCTTCAAACAGACACGCCGAGCTGCCGCCGCCCGGCTGCACGGCCAAGAACTTGCGTCCGTCGCGCAAACCGCCGGCGCAATCATCGATCAGCTGACGCAGCGTCGTGCCGAGCGGAACTTCGTAGTTGCCGGGCTTCTTCACGTGGCCGCTAACCGAGACGATCTTGTAGCCTTTGGACCGCTCGGTACCGACACTCGAAAACCACTCCGGGCCGTTGCGCAGAATCGGCATCAGATACGCAAGCGTCTCCGAGTTATTGACGACGGTCGGTTTTCCGTAGAGTCCTTTGACGGCGGGGAACGGCGGTTTGAGCCGCGGTTCGCCGCGCTTGCCTTCGAGCGAGCTGAGCAAGGCTGTCTCCTCGCCGCAGATGTACGCACCCGAGCCGCGATGGACGGTGAGCTCGATATCGTAGCCGGTTCCGCAGATGCCCTTACCGATGTAACCGGCGGCACGCGCTTCTTCGACCGCTTTGCAAAAGATCTCGTAGCCGCGCTTGAACTCGCCGCGAATGTAGATGAACGCGTGATGCGAGCGGATCGCGTACGAACCGATCAGCATTCCCTCGATGATCTGATGCGGCGTATCCTCGAGCAGCATGTGATCTTTGAACGTGCCGGGCTCGGCTTCGTCGTTGTTGCAGACCATGTATCGCGGCTCGCCGTTGTCGGGCAAGAACTGCCACTTGCGGCCGGTCGGGAAACCGGCGCCGCCGCGGCCGCGCAAACCTGATTTGTCGATGATCGAGACGATGTCGGCCGGCTGCATCGTTTTGACGGCGCGTTCGAGCATCTCGTAGCCGCCCTGCGATTTGTAGACGTCGATCGAGCGCAAGTTGAGCTCGCCGATGCCCTTCATCAATACCGGCTTAGTGTCCATGGCCGTCCTCGTGCTCCAGAATCGCGCGTCCGTCTTTCACCAAACGTTCGCGCGAACGATCGGGGGTAACGTCGCGCACGAAACGGTCGAGCATGATCACGCCGCTGCGGTCGCCGATCCCGCCGGGATCGTTCGGATTCGAAACGTGCTGCGCGCCCGGCGATTTTGGAACCGTATCTTTGGGGATGGTCCACGTGCGCTCCGGCTTCTTCGTTTGCGCGATCGGCGGCACGTCGTACGTGCCTCCGCGCATCGCCGCCAGCATGTCGTCGACCATCTTCGGCGTCAAATCGTAGACGAAATCGAGATTGACCTGCATGCACGGCGCACGATCGCACGCCGCAAGACACTCGACTTCTTCATACGAGAAGAGTCCATCCGCCGTCGTCTCGAGGTGCCCGATGCCCAGCTGCTCGCGGAAGTACGCCATGATCTCTTCCGCGCCGTTGATCGAGCACGAAAGATTCCGGCAAACCTGCAGCATGTATTTGCCGACCGGTTTGCGGAACAGCAGCGTGTAGAACGAGACCGTCGACTCGACGACCGCGAGCGGCACGCCGATCCATTCGGCCGTCTGCTTCATTGCCTCGGCCGAAACGTAGCCTTCTTCCGCCTGAAAGCGCCAGATGATCTGGAGCATCGCGGAGCGCGGATCTTCGTAGCGCGCCATGAGTTCTTTGGCTTCGCTGCGTCAAGTCGATCATCGGTCGACCTCGCCGAACACCGGATCCAGCGAACCGATGCACACGACCATGTCCGCAATCAGCTCGCCGATCGCGAGCTTCTTGAGCACTTGGAGATTATAGAAGGAAGGTGGACGCGTCCGAACGCGCCACGGTCGATTTTCGCCGTTTGAGACGATGTAGTAGCCGAGCTCGCCACGCGGACCCTCGACCGCCTGATAGACGTCACCCGGCGGGACGCGGAAGCCCTCGGAAACGTATTTGAAGTGATGGATCAGCGCTTCCATCGAGAGCGCGATCGCTTCTTTGGGCGGTGGGCCGACCTTCGTGTCGTCGATCATGACCGAGCCCGTGACCAACTGCTCGCGGACTTGGCGGATGATGCGCATCGATTCGTCCATCTCATCGAGCCGCACAAGGAAACGCGCGTACGCATCGCCTTCGGCGCGCACCGGGACTTCGAACTCGTATTTCTCGTAGCCGGAATACGGGAACGCTTTGCGGACGTCGTACGCGATGCCCGATCCGCGCAGCGACGGACCCGTGATGTTCCACGCCAGCGCTTCTTCCGGCGACGAGGATCGCGACGTCGATCATGCGGTCTTGCACGATCGGGTTCTTTTGCAGAACGCCGCGCAGCTCGCGGAAGCGCCCCGGAGACTTCTTGATCAGATCGTCGAGCCGGTCGAGGAAGCCCTGTGGAACGTCTTCGCGTAAGCCGCCGATGCGCAGATAGTTCGGGTGCATGCGCGCGCCACCCGAGGCTTCGAAGAGATCGAGAATGTTCTCGCGCAAATCGAACGCGTAGAAAAACGGCGAGATCGCGCCGAGGTCGATGCCGCCGGTACCGAGCCACACGCAGTGCGATGCAATGCGCGAGAGCTCGCAAAGGAGAACGCGCAGCTGTTGTGCGCGTTCCGGGATGTCATCTGTGATTCCGAGCAGCTTCTCGACGCCGAGGACGTAACACATCGCGTTGGTGAGCGGCGAGAGATAATCCATCCGCTCGATGACGGTCGAAGCCTGATGCCAAAAGAGATTTTCGGCGGATTTCTCGATGCCCGTATGCAGATAGCCGATCTCGGGATCGGCTTTCGTGATCGTCTCGCCCTCGATCTCGGTCATCACTTGCAGCACGCCGTGCGTCGAGGGATGCTGCGGCCCGAGCGAGAGCAACATCTTGTTCTCGCCCAACGGAGTGACGTCGATCGGAACGGGCGTCGCCGTCATTCTGCTTGTCCTCGAATCTTGGCGATCTGTTTTGCGAGCGCAGCAGCGGTTTTGCCCGATGCCGGCGTTCCCGCGAGCAAGTTGCTCTTGAGCGCAAAATCGGGACGCGGCGTTTTTTCGAGCGCCGGACCGCGCAGCGGATAATCCTTGCGCAGCGGATAGCCCTCCCAGTCGTTCGGCATTTGAATGCGCCGCAAATCCGGGTGGCCGTCGAACGTGATCCCGAAAAGATCGTAGACTTCGCGCTCGGCCCAATCCGCGCTCGGCCACAGATCGCTGACGGTCGGCAACGCTTGGCCGTCATCGAGCCCGCACAGCAGCGAATGCGGGCGGGTTGTCCGACCGACTCGACGTTCGAGGCACGCGCCGGCAACTTCAAAAGATGATAGACGACGTCGAAACGCGGCGAACGCTCGAGGTAGTCGACGCCGCCGATGTCGAGCAGCATCGTTGCTCCGTCCGCCTTCAACTGCTCCAGCCGCCCGCGAAGCTGCGCGGGTACGACACGTTCAATGACGGCATCATCGATATCGGGCCGGACGGCCGTCGGATCGACGGCACTTCCCCCGCGCGGTGGTGTCTGCGGGCTAGGCACGCGCCAGTATGCCTCCCCGTCCGCCTTGCCGGATCTGCTGCTGGATGAGATTCACCGCGTAGAGCAACCCGTCGGGAGTCGGCGGACACCCGGGGACGTAGACGTCGACCGGAACGATCGTGTCGACGCCTTGGACGATCGCGTAATTATCGAAGACGCCGCCCGAGCTGGCGCAGGCGCCCATCGAGATCACCCATTTCGGGTCAGCCATCTGGTCGTAGAGGCGCTTGATGACGGGGCCCATCTTTTGTGCGACACGGCCGGAAACGATCATGAGGTCGGCCTGACGCGGCGAGGCGCGAAAAACCTCGGAGCCGAGGCGCGCGATATCGTACTCGGGCGCGGTCACGCTCATCATCTCGATCGCGCAGCAGGCCAGACCCATCGTGAGCGGCCAGACGCTCGAGGATTGCGCCCAGCGGGCAACGTCGTCGACGCGCGCGAGCAGGAACTGCGTGCCAAGGTCTACCGCCACTGAAAGCCTCCCCGTTTCCAGACGTACGCGTAACCGATGCCGAGGACGATGACGAACGCGACCATTTCGAACAGACCGTACACGCGCAGCGCGTGCATCTGCACCGCCCAGGGGTAGAAGGACGCGGCTTCGACGTCCAGCACCACGAAGAGCATCGCGATCAAGTAGAAACGTACCGGAAAACGCCCAGAAACGTCCGACGTCGGCTCGACGCCGCACTCATATGCCTCTTCCTTCACCGGATTCGGCTTCTTCTTAGCCAGAAGCCCGGGTACGATGGAGAACAGCAGCGAGGCGACGAACGCGAGCGCCAAGTAAATGGCGACGGGACCGTACGGAGACATAGCCGGGGCACTTTTCGCAGATAACGTACGGGACCCTCGATGCTACTTTTGGAGGACCGGCCTTGCGTACCCTGACCCGCAGCCTGATCTGTGCCCTCGCGATAGTCACCCTGCTTGGCTCGGGGTGCCAGAATCCGAACGGAGAGGGTCTCCAGGAATTCGGTTCGATCACCGGTCGACTGCTGGACGATCAAACGGGTCAGCCGCTGAGCGTCTCAACGATCTACGTTTCGGTAGGATCTGTCGTCGTTTCGCAAGTCGATAACAAAGGCGGCTTCACGATTCCGAAAGTTCCGATCGGAAAACAAACCGTGAACGTCAATGCGATCACGTACATTCCGATGAGCTTCGACGTCAACGTCGTGAAAGATCAAACCAGCGACGTTGGTTACATTCGCCTGAAATCAACGCTCGCGCAATAAGAACTTTTTAATAATTTCGATCGGAGTCGCAAATCCGATCGCGTGTTCTTCTTCGAATCGCGACTCGGCCATACCGATGACTTTGCCGTCGAGCGTGAACACCGGCGCCCCGCTTTCACCCGGAATGACGGGCAAATCGAGCTCGATCGTCTCGTCCGGGCTGCCCGTGTCGCGTAGACTCGCGACATGGCCGCTATAAAAGGAAGCCGTCGTCCCCAAACCCTCATCGATAAAAGCATCCGGTATCGGATAACCGAGCAAACCGACTGCTTCGCCGGGAACGACCGAGCGCTGAGTCGCCCAGCTCGACGACGCCCGCATTCTTGACTGCGCTCACTTCGAGGAGCGCGAGATCCTCGCGGTCGTCCTGCGCAATGATGCGCACGGCTTGTCCGCGCGCCATATCGCCGATGTGCGCCCGCAGATTGTGTGCAGCGTCGATGACGTGCTTGGCGGTGATGATGCGCGTTCCCCAATCACCGCTCGCAACGACGAACGCGCTTCCATATGCATCGTCGATCTTGCCGTGCATCTTCGGATCGTCCGACGGTGCTTTCATCGTGAGAAAGACCACGCTTGGGTGCATGCGCCGGTACAGGGCCTCAAGATCGCCGTTCGCGCTCGGCCGCGCGCACGCGCACAGCGCGAGCAGCGCGAGGCACGACCCGACGGCGTTCACGCTTAGGCACGCGCTCGGCGAGCGCGGCGCGCAGTTCCGTATGCCGTCACCGGTGAGCGCGCTGACGCGAAGTGCATCCTTCGGCACGTCTCGTGGCGTGCGATCGACTTTGTTATAAACGGCGAGCACCGGCTTCTCGCTCAAACCCAGCTCGTCGAGCGTCGCTTCGACCGCTTTCTTCTGGCGCTGCCAATCCGGATTCGATGCGTCGATGACGTGCACGAGCAGCGAGGCACTTTCGAGCTCTTCGAGCGTTGCGCGAAACGCATTGACGAGCTCTTCGGGAAGTTTCGTGATGAATCCGACGGTGTCGGCAAGACGAATCGTTTGATCTTGCGCCACCCACGCTCGGCGCACCATCGGATCGAGCGTCGCAAACGGCTGATCGGCGACGAACGCATCTTTACCGCTGGTCAGGCGATTGAGCAGCGAGCTCTTCCCCGCGTTCGTATAACCGACGAGCGCGACGAGCGGTTCACGTCCGTCTGAGATCCGGCGGTTGGCGCGCTGCGTGCGCACGTCTTCGAGGGCCCGGCGCAACGTCGAGATACGGCGCTGAATCTGCCGGCGATCGGTTTCCAGCTTCGTTTCACCGGGGCCGCGCGTTCCGATGCCGCCGCCCGAGACGCGAGAGCGTGGCTCCGACGCCGATCAGATTGGCTTGCCGGAAACGCAGCTGCGCGAGCTCGACTTGCAGTTTACCCTCGCGGCTTCGTGCGTGCTGCGCGAAAACGTCGAGAATCAACATCGTACGATCGATGATTTGCAGCGGAATGATCTTTTCGAGATTGGTGCGTTGACGCGGCCGCAAATCGTTATAGACGAAGACCGCTTCGGCACCGAGCTCTTCGGCCGTCTGCGCGATCTCGTGTGCTTTGCCCGCACCGAACAGCGTCGCTGCGTTCACGCGCGGAAGCTTCTGCACGATTTCACCGACGATCTGTGCGCCGGCCGCACGCGCAAGCGCCGCGAACTCTTCCAGCTGCGGCGCTAGCGGCGATTCGCGTTCCTGAAGATCGACGGCGGCAATGAGCGCTTTCATGTTTTCTTCAAATCGAGCGCAACGCCGCTGACGAGCAGATATGCCTCTTTCGCGCATCGCGCACAAGCGTCTGGTTCGTTCGCCCGACCACGTCACGGAAGACTCGGCCGGAAACATGTACGGGAACGACGCCCCAACCGGCTTCTTCACTGATGACGATGACGTCTGCGGCGCACGTTTCGAGCGCGACGATCAAACGCTGCGCGTGGCTTTCGATCTGATCGTGCCATTCGACGACGCTGGTGCCGAGCGGATGCCGGCCCATCATGTCGGCAACCCACGTTCCCACCGAATCGACAATGACGATCTGGTTCGCTTCGGCGTTGCCAAGCGCCGTAAGCAAATCCGTGCCTTGCGGAACGGCGGTTTCGATCGTCGTCCAATCAGGTCGGACGTTCGGCTTGATGGCGCGCAATGCGCGCGCTCCACTCTTCGTCGTCGACGTCGAGCGTCGCTGTCGCGCAAAAGACGACATGACGGCCCGAACGCACCGCAAGCCGCTGCGCCATCGCGCTTTTTCCCGAACGAACCGGCCCGGTGATAAACGTCAGCACTATCGAGTGTAGAGCACGGCGCAGACCGTAAGCGTTGCAACCTCGCCGGCAACGATCAGGGCGCCGTAGACATCGCCGGTCAGCTTGCCGTCCAAACGCCCTGCCGCCCACCGTCCCGCGGCGAGGACGGCCAGCGCAACAAGCGGCAGCGCGATCCACGCCCAGCGGCTGACGGCAAACGACAACGCGAGCAGCAACACGCCGTTTACGACAAATGGAATGATGGAAGATCGCGCGCTAGCTCCAGCGCGAGGTGTCCGCCCGCGAACGCGAGCACAGCGGGATACATGTGTGCAGGCAACATGCGCGAGTGCGGCAATCCAGACGGCGACGAGCACCGCAAAGTAGGCGATTGCGAACGTTCCGTGCGTCGGCTCCTTCATGATTTGCAGACGCTGCTCGGGATCGACGCACGCGAACAGCGCGTCGCAGCTATCGAGAAATCCGTCGACGTGCAGCGCACCGGTCAGCACGATCGGCAGCGCAAATGCGGCGGCAATTGCGAGCGGCGTCAAGCCGAGCAGCGCGAGACCGTATGCTGCATAGCCTGCGACCGCGCCGACGACGATTCCGATCATCGGCAGATACGAGAACATGGCCGCAACCGGAGCGGCGCGATGGCGATCGATTCCCGGAAAGATCGTGAAATACGAGAACGCTGCGGCCAGCGTTCGAAGATTCACGAAACCGGCGCCGTGTCCGCCGCAGTAGACGTAGAAACGCCCGCTTCCGCGAACGTCTTCATCTCGGAGATCATGCGCGCAGCCGCACCGATGATTGGAAGCGCGAGCGCGGCGCCGGTCGCTTCGCCGAGCCGCATGTCGAGATCCAAGAGCGGCTCGAGGCCGAGCGCACGCAGCGCGATTGTGTGACCGGCTTCCCGCGAGCGATGCGACGCGATCAGATAGCTGGCAACGTTCGGATCGAGTGCGTGCGCAAGCAATGCGGCTGCCGTGACGATGAAGCCGTCGATGACGACGGGCGTGCGTGACGCCGCAGCGGCGAGCATCGCGCCGGCGAGGCCGACGATCTCGTAACCACCGACTTCGCTTGCGATTGCGATCGGATCGTTTCGCCTTGACGCGCGCGATTGCGGATTCGACGATCGCGATTTTGCGCGCCAGGCCTTCATCGTCGATGCCCGTACCGCGACCGACAACCAATCCGACCGGAGTCGTCGTAAACATCGCGATCAAGGCGGCAGCGCTGGTGGTGTTGCCGATCCCCATGTCGCCGAGCGCCAGGATCTCGAGCGTGCCGGCACGTTCGCGAATCAACCGAAACGCTTCGATGCCGGCCTCGAGCGCACGCTCGACGTTTTCGCGCGGCATCGCCGGTCCGTGCGCAAGACTCGCGGTGCCGCGCGCGACCTTGAGATCGAAGAGCTGCGGATGCGACGCGAGCTCGGCATCGACGCCGAAATCCGCGACGAACACGTGCGCGCCTGCCGCGCGCGCGAATGCGCTGATCGCCGCGAATCCCGCGCAGAATCCGCCGACCATTTGTGCGGTCACTTCCGGCGGATATGCGCTGACGCCGTCACGCGCGACGCCGTGATCGGCCGCGCCGATCAAGAATCGCACGACGCTCGAACGCGTGCTTGGGAACGCCGCCGCTCATGCTGCACAAACGGACCGCCAAGTCTTCCATCCGCCCCAAGCTTCCCAGCGGCTTGGTGAGCTGGTCGACGCGCTCGCGCGCGGCTTTTGCGACCGCACGGGTCGGGGACCGGAATGCGCGGCAGATTCATCATGGGTCTCCTTTAGGGCGTTGTGGTGGCCTTGCGAACGCGAGCATCATCCCCTCCTCGCGGCGGACGATGATCGGCGCTCCGTAGGCAGCGGATAGCAATTCTTCTTGAAAGACGCGCTCCGGGACGTCACAGGCGAGCAACCTGTTCTGACCGACGAGCGCGATGCGGTCGGCGTGCGCGGCTGCAACATTCAAATCGTGCAGCACGATAATGACGGTTGTGCCTTGATCTGCGAGATCGCGCAACAGCGAGAGGATGTGCATGGCGTGACCGAGATCCAAATGCGTCGTCGGCTCATCGAAGAGCAAGCTCGGCGCGCGCTGCGCGAGCGCGAGCGCGACCCAAACACGTTGGCGTTCACCGCTCGATAGCGCTTCGAGCGAACGCTCCGCGCGATCCGTGAGCTGCGCGCGCTCGAGCGCTTCATCGATGATGGCTTCATCTTCCGGCAGCTCGTTCCAACGCCACCACGGACGATGCGGAAGGCGGCCTTGCGCAACGGCTTCGCGCACCGTCACGTTCGTTACCGGCGCGCTGTCGACTTCGATCAACGCGAGACGGCGCGCGCGCTCTTGCGGACTCATCTGCGAGACGGTCCGGCCGTTCACCATGACGCTGCCGTGCTGCGGTTCGTGCATACCACCGAGCGCGCGCAGCAGCGTCGATTTCCCGGCGCCGTTCGGACCGATGATCGCGAGCAGCTCACCGTCGCCAAGCTGCATCGAAACGTCGCGCAGCACGACGTTCGATCCGTAAGCGAGCGTTAGCGCCTGCGCGTCGATCATGCCGTCTTCGGCCGCCGCGAAGCAAGATACAGAAACGCCGGCACGCCCAAGAGCGAGAGGAGTATTCCGAGCGGAATCTCAGTCGGCGGCGCTGCCGAGCGCGCGAATGTATCGGAAAGGATCAAGATGATCGCGCCGACCGGCAATGCGGCCGCGAGCGTCCAGCGCACGTCGTGTCCGATCGCTCCACGCACGATATGCGGGACCATCAATCCGACGAAGCCGATGACGCCGGAAACGCTCACGGCCGCCGACGTGAGCAAACACGCCGAGAGTACGACGAGCCAGCGCGTGCGATCGAGGTCGACACCGAGCGCTTGCGCGCGACGCGTTCCGAGCCGCAGCGCGTTGAGCGCCGGAATCGTCGTCAGCGCGAGCGCAAGACCACAGCGCCGCATACAGCGCCGCCCAACCCAAATCGCGCCACCCATGCCCGGCGAGACTTCCACCGAGCCATGCAAGAATGCTAAGCGAGACCGACGCCGAGGGCGACCACAGAATTACGAGCGTCGTCAGTCCCGCGAACAGCGACGAGAGCGCAATGCCGGCAACGATCATACGCTCGACCGAAAGCCCCGTCCCGGTACGTGAGAGCGCCGCGACGAGGACCGTCGTCGCGAGCGACGCGGCCAGCGCGATTGCGGAATAGAGAGCGGGCGGTGCACCGAACGCGATTGCAGCCGCGATTGCCAGCGCCGCACCCGCGCTCGTGCCCGTGAGATATGGATCGATCAGTGGATTGCCGAGCAGATCTTGCATCAAGAGTCCCGCGACCGCGAGCGCAGCGCCGACCAGCGCTGCGATAGCAACACGCGGCAGACGCAGCGACCAAAGCACCGTGTTCGCGTCGCTTTGCGCCTGTGGATGGGCCAGCGCCGAGAGAATCGTCGCCGGTGACAAGGCGATCGTTCCCCACGACGCGCCGACGATGATCGCCACGATAAGCGCAAGCAAAGCAACGACGATCACCGCGACGCGCGTCATAGCATCACCGCGTCGAGAACTCGAACTCGACCGTGCGACCGGGTGCCGGATAGCCGAGAATCGGTGCATAGCGTTCGTCGCCGAGATTGTATACGCGAATCGTGCCGATCAGATTCTGCGCAAACCGGCCGCGCACGTATGCATCGACTGTCGTCTGGCCGCCACGCGAGACGCCCGATTCATTGTGCGGGCTTTGAACTTGCGCATCAGCTCCGAACGCGAACGCGCCTCCTGAAAAGCCACGTTCGAGTCCGAGTACCGTCGTCAGTACGGGCTCGAAATCGAGCCGCACAACCGGTTGACCGGACGTTAAATTGAGGGCTCGATACATATTGGTGATGTTGAGCGTTGCCACCATGCCGCCGAGCGGCGCCGTGTGACCGGAGAAAACGAAGCCCGCAAGTGAGGCGCGCGCGATGTTCTCCGGGAACGAAGTTTGCGTTCAGTGCGATCAAGTTCGAGGGCTTGACGATCGAACCAGCTCAGGCTCGCGCCGGCGCCCCCTAACGGTAAGCTGAGCGTCGCATCGAGATTCTTCGAGCGTTCCGGAACGAGTGACGGGTTTGAAAACCCGGGATAGTACAGCTCGTCGATTGTCGGGACGCGAAACGTGCCCGCATAGTTCGCACTCAGTTTGGCACTGCCGAAGAGAAAGGACGCGCCGAGCGAAGGCTCGAGCACCGAACCTTGCGGCGCATCGTGTTCGCCTCGCAGGCCGCCGGTGAGAACGACGCCCTTTGCGATGCTGTCGCGGTATTGCGCGTAGACCGCGCTTTGCGCCAGCGCCGCGGTCGACGTCGCGGGGACCGAAAGCGGTCCCAAATACAGGAACGCGCTCTCACGCGAGAGATCGACGCCGGTAACGAGCGAACCGGATGGATTCGCGATGACATCACGTAAAGAAACTTGCGTCCGAGAATCGTACGTATCGTTCTCTCCGCCGTTTTGCGGATCGTCGTAATCAAGACGACCGCTTGCGCCACTGAATGAAAGACTCAGTGCGGAGTTGGGCGTGTGCCGTGTGATCGAGACGTGGCCATCATCTTGTGCCGTTGCCTGTAGCGCCAGCGGCGTAAGGAACGATAGATTTCCCGGAACGCCGAGTTTTATCGTGTCGTTGCCTAAGCTCGCATCGACCGTATACGACGCGCTTGGATTCGACTGATAGTCGATGCGCCCGGCGGTAGCTTGCGCCCACGAGTTCGTGCGCGTGCCGGCCGGAAATCCGTCAAGACTCGGATAGTCGTAGACGTTGGTTGCGACGTGTCGCTCGAATCCGATTCCGAATCCGCCCTGACCGATTTCAACGCGTGCATCTTGTCGAGCCGTACGTTCCGTCCGCGACTTCGAGGTACGGTGAACGCGGCACGTGACCGGTGATGATGTTGATGATGCCGCCGACGGCACTGCTTCCGTAAAGCGTCGATCCGCCGCCTTCAACGACTTCGATGCGCTCGACATCAACCGTCGAAAACGTGCCGAGATCGATCGATCCGGACGATCCCGCGGCGACGGGAAAGCCATTGACGAGAATCAGCGTCTGCTCGGACGTTGCGCCGAGGACGCCGTAATTCGCTTGCGAACCGAATGCGCCGTAGCGAAACATCGTGATTCCTGGAACATCGCGCAGTGCGTCCGCGACGGTACGATCGCCTTGAGCTTGAATCGTCGCGCGATCGACGATAAACGTCGGGCGCGTCGTCATCGTGACCGGTTCGTCTTGCCGGTCAGCCGTCGTCACGTGTCCGATTTCGACTCGGTTGTGGCGCCGGAGTGGGAGTTGCCGCCGACAATGCAGCGGCCAATAAAACAGCCAGCACGATCTTCCTACCTTTACGCGAGGTGAAGTGATCAAATGCGGCTCGCTCGGTCTCCTGACTCGCGGATCGTAGCCGTTTGCCGATGCCTTCCCGGCTTGCGCCAGTGGCGTTTCGGCGGCTCCCCGCTTACAGTGGCGCGACCGTCCCGGATTTCCACCGGGTTCCCGTCGCGAGCACGCTGCTCGGCTCGTTCTGCATCAACGCCGGTGCAGCCTCGTCGCTTCCGAATCGTCTGATTCCCATCCGGCACGAACGAGCTCACGGTCGAGATGTTCTTCTTGCGGATATCCGAGACACAAGTATGCGACGAACGACCACGTTTGCGGAACGTCGAGAATCTGCGTTACGACGTCCGGATCGAGGATTGAAACCCAACCGACGCCGATGCCCATCGCGCGCGCCATCAACCACAGCGTGTGAATCGCCAAGACGGTTGAGTATGCAAGAGTTTCCGGCATCGTGGCCCGGCCAAGTCCCGAGCCGCGCGGGGTTTCGCGATCGAGGAACACGGCAAGATGCACCGGCGCCTCACGCAAACCGGCCAGCTTCATCGAGACGTAGCGCGCATGCTCTTCCCCGCTGTATGTTTGCGCGGCATCGCGATTGCAGCGCTCGTATTCTGCGATGATCTGCGCGCGGCGCGCAGGAGCGTCGACACGCACAAACCGCGACGGCTGACTGTAACCAACCGAGGGCGCGAAAGCCGTCGTCGCAACGAGCTGCTCGAAGATTTCATCGGAGATCGGATCCGAGCGGAAGCGCCGAACATCACGCCGCCACGCGAAGAGTTGCGTCAGCTCCGTACGAAATTCGTCGTCGAATCTCAAGGGAGGACCGGCGTTCCCTTCCGCGGAGTACGCTCCCTGTGAAGCGCGCTCTCGCACTGATCTTTGCGGCGACGTTCCTCTGTTTTGGAACCGCATCGCAAAGCCAACCCACTGCCAAACGCATCGTCTCGCTGATCCCGTCGCTGACCGAAGATCTTTTCGCGCTCGGAGATGGGGCGAACGTCGTGGGTGTCTCCGAATACAGCGACTATCCGGCCGCCGCTAAGCGCCTTCCCCACGTCGCTTCCTTCACCAGCGTCGATGCAGAGCGGATCGTCGCGCTGCATCCGGATTTGATCGTCGGCGACGCATCACAAGAGGCGCTCAGCCAAGTGCTGGTGCGCACGAAGCTGCACGTCGAGCTCTTTCACGAAGACTCAGTCCCGGAAATTTACAAGGCGCTGCTCGAGCTCGGCCGGCAGATCGGACGCGAATCGCAAGCAAGCGCGCTCGTCACACAGATGCGCGCGACCAGTACGCGTTTGATGAGGAGCGTCGATCGTTCGTACGCGCCACGCGTTTTCGTCGTCCTCGACATTGCGCCGATCTACACGGTCGGAAAACGTTCGTACATCAACACGCTGATCGAAATGGCCGGCGGACGAAACGCTGCGGATCTCAAGGGCGCATATGGTGAATACAGCGCTGAAGCGATCCTGGCGCTTCAGCCGGACATTATCGTCGTCGATCCGGCGGTCGGCTTTCAATCTGTGGAAAACCGCGAGCCGTGGCGATCATTGCACGCGGTGGAGCGCGGAAACATAGCAACGATTCCTGACCCGGGGATCCTTTTGCATCCAAGTCCCCGCTACAACATTGGGCTGAAGTGGCTGATCGAACAGCTCGCGCGAAACTAAACGCGAACGTCACCCGAGCTAACCCAACCCCAGCGATTGCGGAACGGGCCGGATGTAATCTTGACGCCGACGGCGTCGTAGACGTCGGAACTATACGCCGGCTTGACGGCACTTGGAGCGCACGCGACGGTGATCGCTTGCGTCCCCGGTTTGGCCAGAATCGTGTGCGCAATAACCTGGTTCGCCTTGTCGTAATTGCCCGCCGCGTACTCAATGAGACGAAAGCGGCTGTCCCAAACGAAGACGTCGGGATCGGAGTCGATCGACTCCAAGAGAACACGCTGTCCGACCGACACCTTACAGACGGCGGCGCTTTGCGACTGCGACGGAATCGCGAACGAAACTGCCACTAGCATCGCAACAACGACGAACGTCCTCCTCGCTCGCACCGTATGTCGTTCTCGCGACAGGTACGAGCGCCTTTTCGGCTCAAAGACTGCGGACGTGACCGATTCCTATACGTTAGGGCCAGCGCGCGTTGCGTTCGGTGACGGCACTGCGCGCGAAGCACGGCTGCGAATCGAGCGCGGGCGAATAGCCGCAATTCTGGATCCGCACGGCCCGAGCGACATCGAGGTCGCACCGGAAACGACGATCGCACCCGGGATGATCGACGTCCACACCAATGGCGCCGAGGACGTCCTGTTTAATCGCGATCAGGGCAGCGCGGTTGAAGTCGCCGCTCGCTCGTACGTCAAGCAAGGGGTTACTGGGTTTGTCGCGGGGATCATAACCGCACCCTGGGAGTCGATGCTGCACGCCGCAAGCGAAATCTGCGAGTCGGCGAACCAGCTCGAGGAGCAGGGCGGGATCGGCGCGCGATGCCTCGGGATCCACTTCGAGGGGCCATTCCTCAATCCGAAATTCCGCCGCGTCCATCGCGGCGATTGGGTGTTGCGGCCGACCGTCGAGCGCGCGCGAGAGATGATCGACGCGTGCCACGGTGCGCTCGTCATGGTCACGCTGGCACCGGAGATTGAAGGCGCCGAAGAAGTCGCGCGTTTTCTTTTCGATCAAGGCATCGTGTGCGCCGCAGGACATACCGCCGCAAAATATCGCGAGGGGATGCTCGCGATCGGACTCGGCTTCCGCACGTTGACGCACGCGTTCAACGCGATGCCGCCGCTCGATCACCGCGATCCGTCGTTGCTCGTCGCCTTCATGCAAGAAGCGCGCACGACCGTCCAGTTGATTTGCGACGGGTACCACGTCGCACCGCCGATGGTCGATCTGCTCTTCCGCACCGTCGGTGAGCGTTTGGTCTTGGCGACCGACAACATGCCGCCGTCCGGATCGGGATATCGAATCGATGGCGGCGTCGTGCGCAGCGAAGACGGAACGATCGCAGGGAGCGCGCTGCGCTGCGATCAGGCCGTGCGCAATCTCATGTCTTACGCCGACTTACCGTTCGAGCGCGCGATCATCAACGCGAGCGCTGCACCTGCGCGATTGCTCGGTCTCGAGCGCGAGCTGGGCACGATCGCCGAAGGCATGCGCGCCGATTTCGCCGTGTGGGACGAGGAGCTGCGCGTCGTGGCGACCGTCGTCGGCGGAACGGCGGTTTATGGTGCGGTGCATTTGCACCAGCGCGGCAGAGCGGGGATCGGCGGCTAGCCGCACCTCCACGCGGGCACCAACCCGCACGTGACAATTCTCGAAGGCGTGATCGGGATCGGCCTTACGTTACTCGCTGCGGGCGCAGCGCTCAGTGCAATGCTGGCATCGTCACGCGTCGTGAATCTGCCACCGAGCCGCGACCATGTGCTCGTCGCGGCGCACAATGCTGCCGTCGAGGCTCGCGCCCTGGCTGTGTACGACGCGAGCGCGGCGGCGGCAATCCTCGCTGCTCCACCGGCAACATGGAGCGACGGCACCGTCACGCTGCATAGCTCGGTCGACGGTCAAACGCTCGTGCTCGTTGCGACGTCCGGCACGCAGAATGCAACCGCGCGTTATCCCGTTTCGCGCGAAGCGTTTCCGCAAGGCTCGATCGTCGACACCTCAGGGAACATTCTCATCCCATAAGCACGTGCTTGCGGTTGCACTCTTCTCGATCGCGATAATCGGGCTCGCTGCAGGCGTAGCTCTCGAAGGCGGACTCGGTTTTGCGCGCATCAGCGCACGTCATGCCGCTGCACACTACGCGCAGATCGGTCTCGCGCAAGCACGCTTACAGTTACAGAACGGCCTGGCCGCACAAATAGCGGCCGGCACGCACGATTTGGAAGCACCGGCAGCACTTCCAGCCACGCCCGCGTGCGAGTCGACACCGTGCCCCTTTACGCTCGCAGCCGCCTTTGCGCTTCAAGGCACCATTGGTGGGAGCGGATCGCCGAACGTCGTTGCAACGAGCCTGCAACCATACCCGACGATCGCCGAGGGACGCATCGCCGCCACGATTACGGAAACCGTCAGTGCCGCCGACGGTGCGACGCTCGCAGTTCGCACGGAGTACGTTACGCTGCGAACGTTCGGCGTATCACCGTACGTGGCGATCGACGGCATGACCGATGCCTCCGCCGCGCGTGACGTCCCACTCGAAGGTGACGCCGGTGGATGCGATCCCACAACGCCGTCGACGTGCGATGCGAACAATGCCTCGAGCGGAAGCACGCCTGCGCCGGTCGGTGTCATGAATTCAGCCGACACACGCATTCACGCGCTCACCGAATGCGTCGCGGGCGGCACGGGAGCGTGCACGCAGCAATTCGTCAGTGCCGATCCAGTCAATACGCCCGCACCGAGCGCATGGTACAACGCCAACGCCCAATCGACGGGCTGGTCACGATGAAGCTGATCGAAACGATCGTCTGCGTTGCGATCGTCGTCATCTTGACCGCTGCGCTCGGCGGCTACGCGCTGGGCCGAAAGGCGTACGCGATCCGTGCAGCCGTGCAAAGCTTTGCAGCCTTTCTGGACGACGCGCGCGCCGTTGCACAAACGAGCGGTGCGGGCGCGACGATCGCGATTGCAAGCGACACGAACGGTGGGTTTACCGCGACGCTGTATCCCTATCGCCCGATGGAAGGCGCCGACCTGAGCAGTGCGGCCGTACGGACGCTCAAAGGCAACGTTGCGCTCACGCCGATCGCGATCTTCATCGCGAGCTCGGGCACGGCGTCGGCGACGTCATGGACGGTAAATGCCGGCGCGCTCTCTTCCGAACCGGCGTGTGATACGACGATCGGCCTGACGTTCTCGGATGGAATCATGAGCGAGTCGCACACGATCCCGTGCGGCCTAGCCGTATTGCAGTAACGCTACGAACGCCAGTCGATCGTGGGCGGTTTGCGCGCGCGCGGCTGCGCATCGGCAACACCGCGCTCGCCAAGATACACGACGGCGACGATTCTATCGCTCTCGTCCAAGCCGAGATGACGCTTTACCGCGGCGCTGCGCACCATGTCGCCCGTGCGCCACATCGCACCGAGATTGCGCTCCGCCGCGGCGAGCAGCAGATTTTGCACCGCAGCAGCGGTCGCGGCAAAGTCTTCTTCGGCGACGACTGCATCAGCGTCAGTTCGAGCGCTCACGATGATCAGCACGGGCGCGCGCAGCGGTTTCTTTGCCTCGCCTTGCATGAAGCCGTCGCGCTTTTCGCCTTCGAGCGCGAGCTCGTCGGCTCGGGTTTTCGCCCAAAATTCGCCAAGCTCGCGACGCGCCTCACCACTCAGAACAGTGAATTTCCACGGTTCGGTCAGATGGTGATTCGGTGCCCAAGTCGCGGCTTCGATCAACTCCGTGATGATCTCGCGCGAAGGCTCGCCTTCGGAACGTCCGATGCTTCGCCGACCGCGAATGAGCTGATCCATGCGGCCGCGGTTCCCTGAAAGGCCGCATGAGCCTCCCCCGCAAACTGTAGCCGCCACGAAAGGTGGGTGAAGCATGAACCTTCGTCTTGTGGTTCTCGCTGGTATTGTTATCGCGTCACTTGGCGCAGCGTATCCAACACCTCTGGCGACTCCGATCATTCCCGCCGGCATTCCGGCGCTGACGATAACGAGCTCGACATTTTCCAGCGGCGGCGCGATTCCGTCGGCGAACGTGACCGTCGGTTGCGGCGCCGCCGGAGCGACGGCATCGAACATCTCACCGGAGCTGACGTGGTCCGCCGGTCCGCCCGGGACGATTAGCTACACGATTCACATGTTTGATACCGATGCACCGACCGGAATCGGTTTCAATCACTGGGTCGTTTATAACATTCCGGGCAACGTGACGAGTCTTGCAGCGAACGCCGCCGCAACCGGAATGCCGCCCGGCGCTATCATCGGCATGAACGACGGTGGCGCGAGTGCGTATCGCGGTCCGTGCCCGCCGGTTGGCGATCCACCGCACCACTACTACTTCACCGTCACGGCGCTCGATCGCGCGTTCACCGGCTTCGGACCGGAAGTCACCGGTGCGCGTCTTGAGTTCTTGCTCTCGAAGAGCGGCGCCAAGATGCTCGCGCGCGGTCAGTACGTGGGATTATTCGGAAGATAATCCGCTGCGCGTGGGCTGGGACGGATCCGCTCATGATCGCATATCACGATACCGAATGGGGCGTACCGTTGCATGACGACGTACGCCTCTTCGAGTTCGTGACGCTCGAAGGTGCGCAAGCGGGCCTGAGCTGGAAAACGATCCTGCATCGACGCGAAGCCTATCGCGAAGCGTTCGCGGGCTTCGATCCCGAAAAGATCGCGCGCTTCAACAAACGCAAGATCGAATCACTGTTGCGCAACGAAGGCATCATCCGCAACCGCGCCAAGGTCGAGGGGACCGTCAAAAACGCACGCGCCTATTTGGCATTGCGCGAATCAGGTCAAACGCTCGATGAGTTCGTGTGGAGTTTCGTCGGCGGAAAACGGATCGATCACAAGCTGAAATCTTCGTCGCAAATCCCCGCGTCCACCAAAGAATCTGATGCCTTCGCAAAGGCTATGAAGAAAGCGGGCTTCACGTTTTTCGGAACGACGATCGCCTACGCGTTCATGCAAGCGACCGGGATGGTCAACGACCACATGGTCACGTGTTTTCGCCATAAAGCGAAGCGCTAATTCTTGTCATCCCGAGCGTAGGTGCACGCAGTGCACCGTAGCCTGTGCCCGGCGAAGCCAGGGTATCGAGGGACCGACCCAATGACGAAAACGGCGAAACGACGAGCAAGGTCACGGGTACGATCGTGCCCTCAACCTTTTGAGATTGTTACGCGACCCGGAACAATTTCGCGCGTCCCTCGACTACGCGCTCCTTCGGAGCGCTACGCTCGGGATGACAAGTTGTGGCGCGATCGTTCGCGCACGGCGGCCCTTTGCGATCAGTCGTTGGCCTGCGGTTATCGTACGTGCGCCCGGTCATCGTGCCTCACGTGCGCCCGGTAATCGCGTCCCCGCGTTTAGGCGGCGCCGCCGAGGTAGGCGGCTTGAACGGCTTCGCTCGCGAGTAGATCGCTCGCGCTTGCGGTATGCGCGATCTGGCCGACTTCGAGAACGTAACCGCGCGACGCGACTTGCAGCGCTTGCCGCGCGTTCTGCTCGATCAGCAGAATCGTTGTGCCGGCTGCGTTGATCTCGCGGATGATCTTGAAGATCGTCTGCACGAGTAGTGGTGAGAGCCCGAGCGACGGTTCGTCGAGCAGCAACAGCCGCGGACGCGACATCATGGCGCGCGCGATAGCCAGCATCTGTTGCTCGCCACCCGAAAGCGTCCCGCCTTTTTGATCGATGCGCTCTTTGAGGCGAGGAAATATCTCGAAGACACGATCGAAATCGGCGTCGATCTCGCTTTGTGATCGTGCGCGTGAACGCGCCCAGCTCGAGATTCTCGCGCACGGTCATGCGCGCGAAAATGCGCCGGCCTTCCGGCGAGTGACTCAAACCGTGGCGAACGATCTTATCAGGCGTCGTCGACGTGCAATCCATCCCGTCGAACGTGATCTTGCCTTTGGCCGGACGTAGCAGGCCGCTGATCGCGCGCAGCGTCGTCGTCTTGCCCGCGCCGTTCGCGCCGATCAGCGTGACGATCTCGCCCTGATCGACGTACAGCGAAACCCCACGCAGCGCGCGAATCCGTCCATACGAGCACTCGACGTTTTCAACCTGAAGCAGCGGCATCAGGCCGGCTTCCCGAGATAGGCTTCGATGACACGCTCGTTGGCGCGAATTGCATCGGGCAGCCCTTCGGCGATCTTCTCGCCGTAGTCGAGCACGGCAATCCGCTCGCTGATCTGCATGACGAGCCCCATGTCGTGCTCGATCAGGAACACCGTGATGCCGGTATCGCGAATGCGCCGGATCAGCCCCATCAAATCGCTTTTCTCATTCGGGTTCATCCCCGCCGCCGGCTCGTCCAGGAGCAAGAGCTTCGGATCGCTCGCAAGCGCGCGCGCGATTTCAAGGCGTCGCTGCGGACCGTATGAGAGATTTGCCGCATATTTGTTCGCGTGCTCGTCGAGTTCGCAGAACTTTAAAATCTCATGGGCGCGCTCGCGAACGCGAGTCTTCTTCTTTCCGTGCGCGCGGCGTGTTCAAGAGCGAGTCCGCAAGCGTGGCGTGCATGCGTGCATGACGACCCGTCATCACGTTGTCGAGCGCCGACATGAACGCGAAGAGGCGAATGTTCTGAAACGTGCGCGCGATACCGAGTGCCGCGATCGCGCTGGTGCTGCGACCTTGAATTTGACTGCCGTTGAACTCGATCTGACCTTCACTCGGCTTATAGATGCCGGTGATCAGATTGAACACGGTCGATTTGCCGGCGCCGTTCGGACCGATCATTGCGACGATCGAGCCGGCCTCGACCTCGAAGTCGAGTTCCTTGACGGCCACCAGACCGCCGAAGCGTTGCGTGAGTCGCTTGATCGCGAGGATGCGCTCAATGCACGGCCTCCTCGTACAAGCTCTGCTCTTGCGCTGCGAGCGCGCGTCGAGCTGCGCGGCGTGCAGCTCGGCCTTACGTTGACGGCTCGGGAACAGACCTTCGGGCCGGAAGAGCATGATCGAAGACCAGGATGAAGCCGTACATCATGAAGCGGAAATTCGAGAAGTCGAGCTGCATGAAGCCTAGGCTCGTGCGCGAAATTCGTCGCCTGCGGCAAGAATGAAGCGCTCGAGCGACGAGAGCAGCACGCTGCCGATGATGACGCCGTAGATGTTCCCCATCCCGCCAAGCACGAGCATCGAGAGCACGAAGATACTGACGTTGAATTGGAAGTTATCGGGCGAAACCAGACTCAGCTTCGACGCGTACGCGACGCCCGCGAGGCCGCTGAACGACGCGCCGAGCGCAAACGCCGAGAGTTTGGCCTTCGTCGTGTTGATGCCCATGTGCGCCGCAGCCAGCTCGTCTTCGCGAATCGCCATCCACGAGCGGCCGAGGCGGCTGTCCTGCAAGTTGTGCACGATAATGATCGCGACGATGAGCAAGAGCAAGCCAACATAGAAATACGGCAGCGTTTGCAAGCCGAACTTGTAGTTGAACAAAACCGGCGCATCGAGCGCTGAAATGCCGTTCGGACCATTCGTCCACTGCGAAAGATTGAGGAACGTCTGTGGGACGATCTCACCGAAGCCGAGCGTGACGATCGCGAGATAGTCGCCGCGCAAGCCGTAGCGTCGGTGCGCCGAGCAGCACGCCGAAAATCGCGGTAATCGCCGGCGCCAGAAACAGCATCACCCAAAACGGGATGTGAATGCCGAACTGCGGACTCGCGAGCATCGCGTACGAGTAGCTGCCGATCGCGAAGAACGCCGCGTAGCCCGAGGTCGAGCAGCCCCGCAAATCCGACGACGATGTTGAGACCCGAGCGCCAGCAGCACGAACGTCGCCGCATCGGCCAGGAAGTTCGAGATGCGCGCCGTTGCGATCGAAGAGCGGAACGAGCGCAACGATGAGCAGGACCGACGATGATCCCTTTAAGCGCGGGGATCGAGCGCCCGCCCAGAACGTTCTTCACACCTTATTCGGCAGCGATTCGCCGAGTAGCCCGGACGGACGGAAGATCAAGACGAGGACGAGCAATGAAAAGACGATGACGTTCGTCCATTGATCCGAGACGTATTGCGCTCCGAACGCCTCGACCAGTCCGATCAAAAAACCGCCGAGCATCGCGCCGGCGAGGTTTCCGATTCCGCCGAGAACTGCAGCGGTGAAGGCCTTAAGGCCGGCTGCGAAACCGTTGAAAAACCACGTCGTTCCGTAGTAGACGCCCGAAACGAAACCGGCCGACCCGGCAAGCGCGCTGCCGATCAAGAAACGTCAGCGCGATCGTGGTGTTGATGTCGATTCCCATCAGCTGCGCCGCGTCACGATCTTGCGCCGTCGCACGCATCGCTTTGCCCAGCTTCGTCCTATAGACGAACAGTTGGAGCAGCGATCATCATCACGATCGCAAGGCCGACGACGAGGATCTGCTTGAGCTCGATCGTCACGCCGCCGATCACGAAGCTCGGATCCGGAATGAATGTCGGGACGGGCACGGGCGACGGGCCCTGCCACAACTGCATGATGTTCTCGAGGATGAACGAGATGCCGATTGCCGTGATCAGCGGCGCTAGCCGCGGCGCGTTGCGGAGCGGCGATACGCGAAGCGCTCGATGAGCACGCCGACGACGCCGCAGAACACCATCGCCCCCGCCATGACGCCGATAACCGCCGCCACAAGCGGCAACCCGTGCATCTCGCTCTCGATCCCGAGTACGGTCAGGATCGCGAGCGAGAAGAACGAGCCGAGCGTGTAGATGTCGCCGTGGGCGAAGTTTATGAGCTCGATGATCCCGTAGACCATCGTATAGCCGAGGGCTATGAGCGCATAAATTCCGCCGAGCGACAGCCCGTTGACGAGCTGCTGAAAAAACAGCTCCAACGAGTTAGCCTAGAGTGTCGCGGATACTGACGGTGTCTGGCTGAGGAATTTCGACCTTCGGTGGGTGCCTGAGATCTTGTAGAAGCTGATCACGCCGTTGGTCGTGTCGCCGTTCTTGTCGAACGCAACTGGCCCGATCGGCGAGGCCATATTCTTCGCTGTCTTGGATGTTCTTGAGAACGGCGGCGCGCGTGACGCTTGCCACTCTTTTGCGCCTCGGCGATCGCGGTGATGATCACCTGAGCCGCGGCGTACGCGCTCGCGCTGTACGCGCCGGGATCGCTGTTTGAACCGGCCTTGATACGCCTTGTTGAAGGCTTGCGCGCTCGCCAGCTTCCGACGTCAGGTGCGGCGACCGTGTAGTAGCTGTTGTTCGCCATCGATGCCGGCGATCTTCAGGAACTCTTCGTCGCTGATTCCGTCGCCGCCGATGTACGGCGTGTTCGCCATCCCGACGTCGGCCATTTGCTTGCGCAGAGAGTCCGCCGCCCGTCGCCGTGACGCCGCCGAAATAGAACACGGCATCGGGATTCGTGGCCTTGATCTTGGTGAGCAGCGCTTTGAAGTCTTGTTGGTTCTTCGTCAGATGATCGTGTCCGAGAACCGTTCCACCGCCGGCTTTGAAAGCGGCTTCGAAGACGTCTGCGAGACCTTTACCGTACGTCTCGTTGTCGTCGACGATATAGATTTTCTTGAAGCCGTAGCTTCTTCGCGGATCTCGCGCCGGCCGCGCCTTGATAATGGTCGCGCGTGCAAACGCGGAAGTACGTGATCTCATCCGGATGCGACTGGCGAAGCTGCTTCGCGTCTCTCGCCGATCGTCAAGCCGTCGTTCGTGTTCGACGGACTGATCTGCGCGAGACCCGCGTCATTGGTGATCGGGAATTTCGGCTTGCGCCACGTTCGAGTTGAACGGTCCGACGACGCGCCATAACACTGGCGTCGGCGACGAACGTCTTGACGTTTTGGCGCCGGCAGCCGGATCGTGCACGCCTTGCACTGCGTCATCGAGCACTTGATCGAAATCGAGCATGGCAATTCCGCCCGGCAAGCCTTTCTCATTGGCCTCTTCAACGGCGAGAACGACGCCGTTGTCGGTCGGAATACCGTTGCTGGCATCGGCGCCACTCATGGGCAGATCGACACCGATCTTATAACGTCGTCGCGGCCTGGACGGGAGCGCCCACGACCGTTCCTAACATGGCGACCGCTGCCGCCAGTGAAATCGCACGCCCTAACGCGGGAAATGAGCGCATCGACAAACCTCCTCAAAAGCTTTGAATCGCTTGAAGGTACGCCGGGGCACGGTTCTTCCCTCTGGCCTAGCTGGCGATAAGCTCCCGAACGGCAGCCGCATTGAAGTACGCCGCTTGCGGATGATGGATGATGATCGCGGCGGTCGATTGCTCGGGGACGATTTGGAAGGCCGAGGTCAGACGGGCGCCGATCGCTTTTTCGACATCGAGCAGTTCCCAAACGAGCTCGTGTTGCGCGAGGTCCGGACACGCGCCGTAGCCCCATGAATACCGTTTTCCGCGTTCGGGCGCGAGTCCGAGCTCGGCGCGAATGCGGCGATGCGTGTGTTCGGCGAGCGCCTCGGCAGTCTGCACCGAGAAGCCGTGCAGGAAGTAGGCTTCCGTATATTCATTCTGCGCTTGCAGCTGCTCGATGCGCTCGCCCGCTCGTTCTCCGACGGTAACGACCTGCAGCGCAATCACATCCGTCGCGCGACCGTCCTTCGATTCGCGAAGATAGTCGGCCAGGCACAAGTGTTCGCCTCCGGCTTGGCGCGCAAAATTGAAACGCGCGATCTGCCAGCCGGGATCGTTGGGCGAGTATACCAGGATGTCGTCGCCCTCTGCGGAGGCCGGGAAGTAACCGTAGACGACGCGCGGGGCGAGCAGACCGTCGCTCTTGGCGCGTTGCTGATATGCCTGCAATCGCGGCTCGAACTCATCGCGCACGAGCGCTTCCCATGCCTCGCCTTTGACGTTGGCGCCGCCCCACGAGAGACGGTAGAGGCTCTTGAGATCGAAGCACGGCCACAACTCGCGCACGTCGATCTTGTCGCGCAGCGTGCGCGGACCGAGAAACGGCGCGCGCGGAACATCGGCTTCCTTTAGGTGCGCCCGTGCGGTTCCGCCACGTTTCGGTAGCGCAGGCGCGTTCTTTGCCGCTGCTGCAGATGCGAACGCTTCATCCTTTTTGCCGTCGACAAATGCATCGCGGCGTGCCGGCTCTCCAGTCAGCACGTCCATGATCTCGAGACCTTCGAAGGCGTCTTTCGCGTAGAACAACCCGGGCTCGAACCAACGCTGGCCTTCGTCGAGCAACGAGATGCGCCGGCCGAATTCGCGATTGATCGCCGCACCGCCGACGACGATCGGGAAGCTCAACCCGCGCGCGTCTTGTTCTTGCACGCAGATCGGCATCTGTTTCGACGTCGAGACGAGCAGCGCGGAAAGGCCGATCGCGTCGGCACCGACTTCTTGCGCTTTCTCGAGGATGGTGTTCATCGGGACTTGCTTGCCGAGATCGAAAACCGTGTAGCCGTTATTCGAGAGAATCGTGCACACGAGATTCTTGCCGATGTCGTGCACGTCGCCGAAGACGGTCGCGACGACGACCTTGCCTTTCGTGACGCCGTCGATCTTCTCGAGGAACTGCTCGAGATGCGCGACGGCCTTCTTCATCACTTCGGCCGACTGCAGCACGAACGGCAGAATCAACTCGCCGCGTCCGAAGCGATCGCCGACCTCTTTCATCGCCGGCAACAGAATCGTGTTGAGCACCTCGACCGCGTCGCGGGTCTTCATCGCCTCATCGAGCTTGGCTTCGATGCCGTCCTTGCGACGGTGCAGAATTGCGTACTGAATGCGCTCTTCGACCGGCGCCTCGACGTCTTCGTCGGCGGCGGCTTGCGGCGTGTCGCCTGTGCCCTTTTCCTCGAAGTGCTCGATCAAGCGCTGCAGCGCGTCCGGTCGGCGGTTGAGCACGAGATCGTCGCACAGCTCGCGCTCTTCCGCGTTGATCTCGAAGTACGGCGTGATCTCTTTGGGGTTGACGATCGCCATATCAAGCCCGGCCTCGACGCAATGATGGAGCATGACCGAGTTCACGGCTGCGCGCGCATGCGGCTTCAGACCAAAGCTGACGTTTGAAACGCCAAGCGAGGTCAGGACGCCCGGCAGCTCTCGCTTGATCGCGCGGATTCCCTCGATCGTCTCTCGCGCCGAATCGATGAATTCGGCGTCGCCGGTTGCCAGCGTGAAGGTCAGCGCGTCGAAAATCAGCGCGCCATCGGGAATCGCGTACTCTTCGGTGACGATCTTGTGAATGCGCTGCGCGATTTCGAGCTTGCGCGCGGCCGTCTTGGCCATGCCCTGCTCGTCGATCGTCAACGCGACGACACCGGCGCCGTGTTCTTTCACGAGCGGCATGACGGCATTGATGCGTTCGCGTCCGTTCTCGAAGTTGATCGAATTGACGATCGCGCGGCCTGCGTAGATCTTGAGCGCGCGTTCGATGACTTTGGCTTCGGTCGAGTCGATCATCACGGGCGACTCGACGGATTGCGCGAGCTTCTTGACGACCGTTTCCATCTGCACGTCTTCGTCGGCGCGCTCGGTGAGCGCGGTGCAGACGTCGAGGATATGCGCGCCGCCTTCGACTTGTTCGCGCGCGACGAGCATGATGCTGTCGTAGTCGTCCTCGAGCAACAGACGTTTGATTTTGCGCGAGCCCTGCGCGTTGATGCGCTCGCCGATCATCAGCGGACGTGGTTCCTGCTCTAAGCTCACCGCCGACATCGCCGATGCCGCCCACTGCGTGCGCTCGACCTGCGGCGTACGTCCACGCAAACCGTGCACGGCGCGCGTGAACTCCGTAATGTGCGCCGGCGTCGTTCCGCAGCATCCACCGATCGCGCTGACGCCAAAGTCACGAACGAACGCGAGCAGCTCGCGCGCCATCTCCTCGGGCGCTTCGGGATAGATCGTTTCGCCTTTGGGTCCCATCAGCGGAAGGCCGGCGTTTGGAATCACGCTGATCGGACAGCGCGAGGTCTCGCCGAGATATCGCACGGGTTCACGCATGTGTTGCGGACCGGTCGAGCAATTGAGCCCGATGACGTCGATCGGCAGCGCTTCGAGCGTTACGCGCACGGCGCGAATGTCGCTGCCGAGCAGCATTCTTCCGGTAACGTCGAGCGTTGCTTGCGCTTGAATCGGAACGCGCCGCAATCCGCGATCGAACTCGCGGACGATGCCGATGATCGCGGCCTTCATCTCTAAGAGATCTTGGCTCGTCTCGAGGAGCAACAGATCGCTGCCGCCCTCGACGAGCGCCCGCGCTTGCTCGCCGTAAATGGCCGCAAGCTGCTCGAACGTGATCTTCGAGAGCGCCGGATCGGACGACGAGATCAACATTCCGGTCGGCCCGAGCGAGCCGGCGACGAAGCGCGGCTTATCGGGGGTCGAGAATCGGTCGGCCGCATCGCGCGCGATCTCGGCCGCGCGGCGATTGATCTCGACCGTCTTCTCGGCGAGCCCGTACTCATCGAGCTTGTGCCGCGAGGCCATGAAGCTATCGGTTTCGAGGACGTCGGCTCCGGCTTCGAGGTACGCGACGTGGATGTTCGAGATCAGTTCGGGCCGCGCGAGGACCAGCGCCTCATTGCACCCGTGGTACTTGGCGCCCCCGAAGGCGGCGTCGTCGAGCTCGAGAGCCATGAGCTGCGTCCCCATGGCCCCGTCGAAGACGAGGACCCGGTCGCGCAGCGCGTCGAGAAATCCGGAAGCCATCCTTATAAAGAATCGGCGCCGGCCTCGCAATGGCCCGGGAGAAATTGTCCACTTAACCAAATATCGGACAGAAGAGGACAATGACAGTTCAGGAGCTTCGGGCCGAGATTGAGGCCCGTCCGGCCGACGCCGCGACGACGCGGCGGTTCGAACGCGTCCGGCGGGACATCATCTACGATGAAATCGCCGCCTCGTGCGCGCTGGCCGGCGGCCACCTGACCCCGCTCGCCGTCCGGCGACTCCTCGAACGCAACGTGACCGTCGCTGGAAGTCTTCTCGATCATCTTCTGACCTTGGGCTACGCACGCGCCGCTCTCGATATCGCCCGCGAGCATCGGGTCCGGCCGGGAGCGCGTTGGCTCATATCGGTCGCAGAGATCGAGCGGCTGCACGTCACGATCACCGCGCCGATGGACGTTGCGCGTCCCGGCCCGGCGCGCAAGACGGCATGGCGCAGAACGAATCTCCCGGCAGTGCGCGAGGGAATGGTGACGACGCCGCATTGGTTGATCGAGTTCGAGATGTCGACGCTCGTCGAGCGTATCGGCAGCGGACCAGCACGCGAGGATGCGGTCTTCACGTGGCTCGCAACTGCATACGAGCGCCTCGAACGCATTCGCCCGTTCGTAGATGGGAACGGCCGCGTCGCGCGGCTCGTCGTCAACCTGTTGCTATCGCGTCTCGGTTATCCGCCCGCGACGATCGCGCACGCACTCGTCGATGCGTACAAGCGCGCGCTCAGCGCCGCCGACGCCGGCGAGAGCGCCAAACTCGCCGACATTCTCGAACGCGCCGTGCGCGCGAATCTCGAACGCCTGAGCGCTGCAATCGTCGATACGGGCGCGTTGCAACCACTCGCGTCCTTCGCACATCGTCGACTAAGTCTGGATGCGCTTCGCAAAGCTGCACAGCGCGGCCGGTTGCGTGTCGTCACGCGCGGTCGTGAGATACTGACAACGCAAGTCTGGGTCGACGCATATCGCGCAACCAAATCTCGTGCGGGAAGACCCGCTCGCGAATAACCGTGCGCCGGTTATGCCCGCGGCTGCTCGGTGATGCCGTGTTCGACGACGTCTGGTGTGAGTTGTTCGATTGTTGCGAGCACGACGGTTGCGACGCGGAGCGCGACCGGGTGCGGGGGATAGTGCAGATTCGGAATCGCGATCGCGCGCATGCCGGCGTTGCGCAGCGCGAGGATGCCGTTGTGTGAGTCTTCGACACCCGCGCAGTGTTCAGGACGCGCGCCGAGGAGCGAGGCTGCTTTCAAATAGACGTCAGGATTGGGTTTGCCGCGCGCGACTTCTTCCGAAGAAACCGTAACTTTAAACGAAGGCCCGAACGGCGTCGACGACATCACGAGATCGATGATCGGTCGATTCGAGCTCGATGCAAGCCCTAGCGGCCATTTCGCGCCAATGCGTTCGACCGCCTCAACAGCGCCGTCGATGATCGGAAATCCGTCGCGTTTGTAGATCTCTTCGATCAATGCGATCACGTCGGCATTGATCTGCTGCGCCGAACGTGGAACGCTCAGCGTGTCGTGCATGTACTGCGACCATTCTGTCGAGCTCATGCCCATCATGTCGGCTTGCGCGCTCGCAATCCAGCGACCACCGACGTCTTTCACGTACTGCTCGCGAGCCTTGTCCCAAATCTGTTCGCTATCGAGCAGCACGCCATCCATGTCGAAGATAACCGCTTCGATCAGAGTTTGACGGCTCCAGCGAATGCACACGAAAGCCCAGGCAGCGTCAGTGCTCGTGAACGTAATCGCTAGGAAAGGTCACCCGTTTTGCGATCAACGAGCCAACGCCAAAGATCAAGCGCTGCGACAACCGCGAACATTACGGTCGCGATCCGAGCCATCGTCAAGCGGCGCTTATCGATCATGTGCTCAACCATTCTGGGAGCGTAAGGACGCCGCTGCGTCCTAATCTCGCAGCGACGTACTCAAGATTTCGTGCAGGCCAGGGTTGGGGCCTTGTGCGCTACGGCACCGTTTGCGGCGTGGCCGAGGGGTTCCCGTCAAACGAAACGCTCTTGCGCTCGGGAAGACGATCGTGGCCGCGCAGTTCGAGACCCTTGATGACGACGTACAGAACCGGCGTGATCACCAGGTTGAGGAACGTCGAGATCAGCATCCCGCCGAAGATCGCGGTGCCGAGCGCCTGACGCGCACCGCTACCGGCTCCCGTCGCGACGACGAGCGGGAAGATTGCAATGATAAATGCGATCGACGTCATCAGAATCGGACGCAATCTCGTCTGCGCCGCGCGGAACGCAGCCTCGACGATCGTTGCTCCCGCCTTGAGTTGTTGGTTTGCGAACTCGACGATCAGAATGGCGCTCTTGCTGGCGAGACCGATCAGCATCACATAGCCAACTTGCGCGTACGCATCTTGCGTGAGGTTGCCGTTCGCCATTCGCGTGATGTAGCCGATGATGACGAACGGCATGGGCAAGTGCCCTAAGAACAGCCGGAAGTTGATGAACACCAGCGCGCCCAGCAACGCCGCCGGAACCGCCAAGATGACGATGAGCGGGTCGATGAACGATTCATACTGCGCGCAAAGCACGAGATAGACGAAGACCAAACCGAGCAGGAAGATCAGCGCAGCCTGCGCGCCTGCCTGGATTTCTTCGAGCGACAAGCCGGACCACTCGTAGCTGACGCCGGGCGGGTCGATCTTCGCAGCGATCTGCTGCATGCGCGCGATCGCTTCGCCGGTGCCGTGACCGTCCGCCGCGTTTCCGTCAATCTCGATCGAGCGGTACAGATTGTAATGCGTAATCGTCGGCGGACCCTTGATTCGCTGAACGTTGACGAGTCCGCTCAGCGGAATTATACCGCCGGTGGCCGAGCGCACGAACAGACTCTGGAGATCGGAAACTCGACTACGGTACGGCGCGTCGGCCTGTACGAAGACGCGATAGGCCCGGTTCAAGTACGTGAAGTTATTGACGTAGTCGGATCCCAGCTCGGTCTGCAACGTACTGAAGAGATCGTTGAGCGAAACACCGACCGACTTCGCCTTATTGCGGTCCACGTCGATTTGCAATTGCGGCGAGTCGTCTTTGAACTGCGTAAAAACCTGAGAGGTCGGGCCGCCCGGCTGATTCGCGAGTCCTTCGTATCCGTAGACGGTTTGCATCATCGCCGGGAAGCCGACGTTGCCGCGATCTTCGAGCTGGAAGTCGAACCCTCCAATGCTGCCTACACCGTTGATCGCGGGCGGATTGAACCCGAAAATCTGCGCTTCCGGTATCTGCGAGGAGAATTTCCCTTGAACGCCGTTCGGCCCGTAGAGAATTCCGATAACTCGAGTGAAAGAATCCGTGCGGACGCTGATCCCACGGCTTGAGCAAGACGAACATGACGCCACGGCCCGGGCCATTACCGGCGAAACTGAATCCGCCAACGTCGAAAACATCAGCGACGTCAGGATTAGCTCGGATAATCTTTTCCGCCTTGAGCGCGATCTCTGCGCTCGCCGGAAAGCGACGTTCCTTCGGGCGCCTGCACGAGGACGATGAAGTATCCCTGATCCTCCCCCGGTATGAAGCCCGTCGGCGTCGACTTGAAGAGATAGCCCGTATACGCGAGCGCCAGTGCGAAAAGGCCGAGCACGATCCAGCGCGCGCGGAACAACCCCGGCAGAACGCGCGCGTACGAGCTCTTGAATCGTCCAAATTGCCGGTTGAACCAGCCGAAGAAACCCGTCGTCGCATCCGGCGAATGTTTGAGCAGCATCGCGGAAAGCGTCGGAGTCAGCGTCAACGCGACGAAGAGCGAGATCGTAATCGACGCCGCGATCGTGAGCGCGAACTGCTTGTAGACTTGGCCGGTCGTGCCCGGGAAGAACGAGACCGGGACGAAAACGGCGAGCAGCACGAGCGAGGATGCGACGACGGCGCTCTGCACCTCGTGCATAGCGGCACTCGCGCCCTCGATACCGCGAATATTGTGCTCTTGCCCGTAGCGCGCGATGTTCTCGATAACGACGATCGCGTCGTCGACAACGAGACCCGTTGCGAGCGTGAGCCCAAAGAGCGTGATCGTGTTGATCGTGAAGCCGAACATCGCCATCACGAAAAATGCGCCGACGAGCGAAACCGGAATGACCGCGCTCGGAATGAGCGTCGCCGCCGGATCCTGTAAGAACAGATAGATGACCAAGATGACGAGGATGATCGCCACGAACAGCGTGATGATGACTTCCCTCATCGAGGCTTGCACGAACGTCGTGCTGTCGAAGGCGACCGAATAGTGCACGCCCGGCGGGAACGATTTTTGCAGCTGATCGAGCCGCGCCTTAACGCCCTGCGAGACCTGAAGCGCGTTCGCGGTCGGAAGTTGAATCACGCCCAAGCCGACGACATTGTCATTGCCGTCGAAGCGCACAAAGGACGAATAATCCTCGGCTCCGAGATCGATCCGCGCGACATCGCCGAGCTTCGTGAAACCGCCATTCGGATCGGCGCGCACGATGATGTTTCGCGAATTGCTTGGGATCGGCGAGCTGGCCAACTGCGTTTACGGTCATCGTATACGGTTGGTTGGAAGACTCGGGCGCGCCACCGATGCTTCCGGCGGCGACCTGGACGTTTTGCTCCGACACCGCATTGAGAACGTCGGTAACGGCCAGACCTTGCGAGCTGAGCGCAACCGGGTTCAGCCAGACGCGCATTGCATAACGGCGTTGGCCGAAAATGATCACGTCGGAGACGCCGGGAACGCGCTTGAGATCGTTTACGATGTTCAGCTCGGCGTAGTTGCTGAGAAACTCCGAATCGTACTGGCTGCTGTTCGATGTTAACCCGAGCGCCATGACGAACGATCCGGAATTCTTGCCGACGGTGAGGCCGGTCTGTTGCACGACGGCCGGCAATTGGCCGAGCGCGGACTGCGCGACGTTCTGCACGTCGGCGGCAGCGATATCCAGATTGCGGCCGAGATCGAACGTCACCGTGATCGAGGACGTGCCCTGCGTGCTCTGTGAGGAGATGTAGCGGATGCCCTCGACGCCGTTGATCGCCTGTTCCAGCGGCGTCGTCACCGAGGACTCGACGGCCTGCGGGCTCGCGCCGATGTAGCTCGCCGTGACGGTCACGACCGGCGGCGCAATATTGGGATACTGCGCGATGGGTAGCGTGGGGATTGCGATGAGCCCCGCGATCAAAATCGTCAGGGAACAGACCGCGGCGAAGATGGGGCGCCGAAGAAAGAACTGCATTCTCAGGATTCCTTACGGTCCGAACCGACCGCAGGTTTCACGGAAAGGTTGCTACTGCGGCGCCGGTCCCTCGACCACTTGCGCGAACCCATCGGGACGGATCCAATGCGCCATCGCGTCTTGCACCTGTTGCGGCGTAGTCGCAAGCTCGGCGCGCGCCTCGCGCGTGTCCTCATCGAGCGGCAAGCCGTCGCGCGCAATCGGCCAGGAAGCGGCCCGCGATCTCGCTGTAGCTCTCGTCCTGCGTGGCGAGCTGCCCGAGCAGCAGCGCTTTCGCTACTTGCAAACGATTCGCAGAAAGCGGCGACGATTGCATACCTTTCAAATCGGTTTGCGATCAGCGCGTTCGCCTTCGAGACGTTCTCCGGCGAGGCGCCGTACACGACGCTGAAGGCCGAGCGCGTGCGGCCGAGGTCGAAGTCGCTGTTGATCGAGTAGACGTAGCCCGTCGTCTCGCGCAGGTCGTGGAAGAGGATCGATGCGTAGAATCCGCCGCTGAGCGCCGCGTTCGCGACGCGCAGCGCCGGGACGTCCGGATCCTCGCGCTTGAGGCTCAAGGTCTGCGAGAGGATGACAGTATCTTGCACGCGACCCGTGGCCGGGACGGTAAAGCTTGCCGCCGCATTATTCGGCGCTGCGCTCGGATACAGATTGGGCATCGGTCCATGTGCCTGCCAGCCGCCGAACCATTTCTCGACGACGGCGCGCGCTTGCGCGGGCGTCACGTCGCCGATGACGACGATCGTCGCGAGATCGGGGCGGTATGCCGTGTCGTACCAATCGTGGACGTCATCGAGCGTCAAGGCCTTCACGCTCTCGGGCGTCGGATGCCGGCGGATCGGGTCGTTCTCGGGATAGAGCGCATTGATCAACGAGATGCGCGTCAGATGATCGGGACTGTGCTCCTCGCCCGCGACCTCTTGATACTCTTGCTGCTTGGCGATTTGAAAATCGGCATCGCGCATCGCCGGATGCAGCTCGGCATCGGCGAGCAGTTGAACGCCGCGATCGAATCCCGACGTCGTCACGTCGACGCCGAAGCCGGTACCAGTCGAAACGTCAGCTGCAATCTTGTCCAGTTCGCGCTGATACGCGAGCCGGTCGTAGGTCGTCGTGCCGTAGTCGAGCAGCGTCGAGGCCAGCGATGCAACGCCGTCTTTTCCGGCCTTCTCTTCCATCGTCGGCGACGTGCGAATTGCCGCCGCGCAACGACGACCGTGTGCGTCAGCGGTTCGGGTTGAACGACTAAGACGCAGACCGTTCGGCAGCACGCTGATCGTCGGATTCGTCGTTTCGTGCCGGAACGTGCAATTGCGTCAGCAGCGACTCGGCCCACGACGGCAACGGTTCTTGATGCGAGGGAACGATCGTGTTGTTTTCCGGCGCTTTGCCGCTCGAGCCGCTGCCGACCTCACCGTTGTTCTTGGGGACGGCGTACGCGATCGTCGGCTCGACGCTCATGTAGCGTTGCGCGACGCGATTGACGTCGGCCGGCGTCACGCGTTCGAATCGCTGCGAGATCGACGTCGGGCGTGCGATGCTCGACTGCAAGCGCTTGACTCCATTCTTGCGCAAGGCCTGAAATCGAATTTGCGGTGAACTGATCTTGCGCGGCTTCGCGTAGCTTCGCCGCGGCTACCAGATCTGCAGGGAAACCATTCTTGCGGTATCCGTCGATGACGCTGCGCAAGCTGCGCCAGCGCCGTCTGCGGCGACTCGGTCGGCGCAACGTCGAGCTCGACGAGCGCCATCGCGGCTTTCGTGTACGTCTGTCCTTGCGCACCGGCGTCAAAGGCTTTGCCGTCGACGACGAGTTGAAAGAGCGCGCCTCGCCGGCTGTTCGAGCACGTCGAGCAGCACCTGCGACGCCGCATAGTCGGGGCTGTCGAAACCTGGGAAGCGATATCCGACGAACACGCTCGTCTGCGGATCCGAACTCGTGTCCGTGAACGTTTGCGGGTGCAGCGGCCCGAGGTTCACGGGCTTGCGCGCCGGGAGCGCCTTGGCCGGAACCGAGCCGAACAGCGAGTCGACTTTTGCGATCGTTGCTTTCGGATCGACGTTACCGGCGATAACGAGGATCGCGTTATTCGGGTGATACCACTTCGTGTAAAACGCTTTGAGCTGCGCGCCGCTGACTTGATGCGAGAACGTCTGCATCGTACCGAGACCCGCATCTGCGTACGGCGTTCCGGCCATGAGGTTCTGCAACACTTTGACGTAGAGCCGATATCCGGCCGAGCTGTTGTCGCGCTGCACTTCCTGTTCTATTGCGCCGCGCTCTTCTTCCCACAAGGCCTGCGAATCGAGAATCCCTTGTGCGCGCGATGCTTCGAGATGCAGTGCCGCATCGAGGCCTTGTTCGGGAACCGTGAAAAAGAATTGCGTGACTTGATTCTGCGTGTCGGCATCGAAGCTGCCGCCGAGCAGCGCCGTCACTTCCGCGAACTGCGCGGCCGAGACGCTCTTGCTGCCGCGGAACATCATGTGTTCCTGCGCGTGCGCGAGTCCGGTGAAGGGTTCTTCGTTGGCGCCGGCCTCGTAGTTCATCATCATCGAGACGACGGGCGCGAGTGGATCGCGTAAAACGACGACTTGCAAACCGTTCTTGAGCGTCGCACGCGTGACCGACGTGGCTGCGACCTTTTGCGGCGCATGCGAGGGTGCGAGCGCGACGAGCAACACTGCGAGCGAGCTCAAAATGCAGAGCGAGGCGAGCGACTTCATCGGGGCCTTCATACCCTACGTTAACGCAGACTCCACCACATTTGCTTCAAGTTCGGTGAAAAGAGGGCTCGAAAGATAGCGTTCGCCCGTGTCGGCAGCAATCGTAACGATCAGTTTTCCCTGAATTGTGAGGGCGCGCGGCCACTTTCAGCGCCGCAAAGACGTTCGCGCCGCTCGAAATGCCGACCAGCATCCCTTCTTCGCGTGCAAGCCGCCGGGCGGTCGCAAACGCCTCGTCGACACTGACCTGAATCACCTCGCTGTAGATCGACGTGTTGAGTACTTTCGGAATGAAACCGGGTGCGAGACCTTGCAGACCGGTGCGGCCCGGCTTGGCCTCCCGAGAGAACGCACGACGTATCCGGTTCGACGGTGATGCATTCGACCGACGGTTTGCGCGAGCGCAACAGCTCGCCGACTCCCGTGATCGTGCCGCCCGTTCCGACGCCGGCGACGAAGATGTCGACGGCACCGTCGGTGTCGCGCCAAATTTCTTCGCCCGTCGTGCGGCGGTGAATCTCCGGATTTGCGGGGTTCTCGAATTGCCCCGGCATGAAATACGTCTCGGGATTCGAGTCGCGGATCTCGACCGCTTTTGCGATCGCAGCTTTCATACCGCCGGCTCCGGGCGTGAGAATCAGCTGCGCACCGTACGCGCGCAAGAGATTGCGACGCTCGACCGTCATCGTGTCGGGCATCGTGAGGATCAAGCGGATAGCCTTTGGCCGCGCACACGAACGCGAGCGCGATTCCGGTATTACCGGAGGTCGGCTCGATGACGACCTTCCCCGGCTTCAGCAGTCCGCTGCGTTCCGCGGCTTCGATCATCGCAACGCCGATCCGGTCCTTGACGCTGCCGGCCGGATTGAACGATTCCATTTTCACGAGAATCGTCGCACCGATCCCGCGATTGAGCCGCGGAATTCTTGACGAGCGGCGTGTTGCCGAACGTGTCGGCGAGATTTTCGTAGATGCGTGCCATGTTTACGTTCGTTTCGTGAGTGCCAACTTGAGCGCGGCGCCGATCAGAGAACACACCGGCGACGCGTTCGAAGATTCCGGCGACGACGGTCTTTTTTGCCGACCGCGCAACGCCGGAGGCGAGCAGAATATAAGCGGTCATCACCAGCGCCTCGATAACCTGCGAGGTGACACCGAGGATCGTGACCTGGCCGACGAGCCAGCGATGCGGATCGATGAACTGCGGAAGTAGCGCCGTGAAAAAGATCAACGCTTTCGGATTGGAGAGCTGCGTCATCGTTCCAGCTGCAAACGCGCCGCGGCTTGCGTTCGGTGCGGGCTGCGCACTTTCGGGCAGCGACTCATGCTTACCGAAGAGCGCGCGCAAACCAAGATACACGAGATACGCGGCGCCGACCCAGCGGACGAGCGTGAAGACCTCATACGATGCAAGCAAAATCGCACCGAGGCTCGTTGCGGAGAGCACGAAGTAGATCGTGTTGCCGGTGACGATGCCGCCCATCGCCGCAAAGCCGGCGGCGCGGCCGCGACCGAGCGTCGAGCCGACCGTAAACAACACCGCCGGTCCCGGCGTGATGCACAGGATCGTTTCGAGAACCGCGAAGGCCACCCACGTGCTCAGATCCATTTGCTGGCGCAAACACGACCGGCGATGAAAAGGTTCGCAGAGGCCGCCGAAGCGATCGCGGGCGACCCCAGTAAGCTCGCGAAGGTCGCGCTTCTCGGCGATTACCTGCGCACGCTGGACGACGCGGATCTCGCGCCGGCGGCACAGTTCTTTTCAGCGAAGCGTGCGCTCTCGGTCGGCGGCGCGACGATCGTGGCGGCGGCGCGGGCCGTGTGGGGCATCACAGGCGAACAACTTTCGCGCGGCTATCGCGCCAGCGGCGATCTCGGCGCGGCGCTCGCGCCACACGTGCGGCCCGCGCACGACTTGGGTCTGTTCCGCGCGACGCTGACTCCGAGCGGACTCATGGAACTGCTCGATGAGATTGCGGCCGCATCCGGAAAACACGCCAACAAGAAACGGCAAGTTCTTGATCGAGCGCATCTTGGGTGCGTGCGAAACCCAGCTCGAAGCCAAATACGTCATCAAGATTCTCACCGGCGAGCTGCGAATCGGGTTGCGCGAAGGCTTGATCGTCGAGGGAATCGCCGCCGCATTTTCGGCGCCGATCGCAGACGTACGCCGTGCAGCGATGGCGGCGGGCGACATCGGCGCGGTCGCGGTGGCGGCCAAGCACGGGACGCTCGCAAACGTCGAGATCGCGTACGGCGCGCCGATTGCATTCATGCTCGCATCGCCGATCCAATTCGGTTCCGAATACAAGGAGCTTGCGACGCAAAGCTGGCTCGTCGAAGACAAATACGACGGCGTGCGCATTCAAGCGCACAAACGCGGTGAGAGGATTCGTCTTTTCTCGCGCCGCTTGAACGAAACGAGCAACGCGTGGCCCGAGGTCGTCGAGGGGCTCCGCGCCGTACGCGACGACGTGATCCTCGACGGGGAGATCGTCGCGATGCGCGAGGGCGCCGTCCTGCCGTTTCGCTATCTGCAGACGCGCCTGCAGCGCAAGGACGTCACGCTCGAGTTGCAGGCGGAGATCCCTGTTGCGTTCGTCGTGTTCGATTGTCTCGCGCGCGGCGGACGGTTTCTGCTTGATGAGCCACTGGAGACTCGGCGCACAGAGCTTGCAGAACTGCAGCTCAACGGCATCGTTCAGGCGGCTGCATGGAGGGTGAGCCGGCGCGACGCAAGAAGACTTGCACGATCGCTTTGAGGCAGCGCGCGCTCGCGGCAACGAAGGCCTGATCTTCAAGCGGACGGATTCGCCGTACGCGCCGGGCAAACGCGGAAAGTGGTGGCTAAAGCTCAAGCGCGAGCTCGATACGCTCGACTGTGTCGTCGTCGGCGTCGAATGGGGCCACGGCAAGCGCGCACAGGTGCTTTCGGATTACACGTTCGCGGTGCGCGGCGAAAATGATGAGCTGCTCGTCATCGGCAAAGCTTATTCGGGATTGACCGACGTCGAGATCGCCGAGATGACGCAGTGGTTTCTTGCGCATCGCATTCCGGACGCGGATGCCGAGCGTGTTTACGAAGAGCTCGGGCTATCGCGCTACGAGATTCCCGTCGAGCCGAAAATCGTCGTCGAGATCGCATTCGACGTCATTCAGAAGAGCGATCTGCACAAGAGCGGTTTCTCACTGCGCTTTCCACGCATCGCCCGTACTCGCGATGATAAGTCAGCCGATCAGATCGACACGATGGCGCACGTCAATGAAATCTACGCGCAGATGCTCGAGCGGGAAGGGATCGGCGACTGATCTAGAGGTTCACGCGAATCGATCCGACTATTCGTCCCGCGACATTGCGCACCGGCGGCTGCGTGAACGGGGCAAGCAAATCGGTTGCCGCCGACGTGAGCGCGTCGAGTTTGGTCAGCGCGGCCATCACGGTCGGAGCGGTTGCGCGATTGTTGCCGTCGACGACTTTGACCGCAAGACCAACCCGCCCGCGCAGGATCGCGCTGCCGTGAAAACCTTCGGCCCCGCCCTTGCCGATAACCGCGCCACGCGTCGATTCGATCAGCGCCGTATCAAAGCGCCCCGTTCCGGAGACGTACCACGGGTTGTCCGCCATCGCGGTGCGACAACGTTTGAGCGCCTCACGATCCTCGTCGTCAAGCTCTTCGAGCGCCGCAAAACGGGCGAAGGCTCGGGCTGCGCGGCGTAAGCTCGTTGCGAAGACGGGGATGCCGCAGCCGTCCACGGCGATGCGCTCCGGCGGCAACAGCTCATCGATCACACGCGAACATAACGCGAGGATCAATTGTTGCGCCGGATTATCGGGCTCGAGATAGGTGCCCAGCGGCGCGCCGATGTGTTTGCACAAGGCGAGAATCCCGGCGTGCTTACCGGAGCAGTTATTGTAGATAGCGCTCGGCGTACCGCCGCATAGGAGCGCATTCTCGTGAATTCCCGCCTTTGCGAGCATCGAGCGAGCGGTCTCGAGGTGCTCCGGTTCGCCCGCGTGTGACGCGCACATCAATGCAAGCTCGCGATCGTCGAACCCGAACGCGTCGACCGCGCCCGCACGCACTGCGGCCGCTGCGATGAACGGCTTGGCGGTCGAGCGCAAAAAGACGGGGACGTCGACCGTCCCTACCTCTAATAGCACCTTTCCAGAGACGTCGACCGCGCAGATCGCGACGCGATGCCTCGATTCAATACGATGTCCGCGCCAAACGTCGACGACGTACGGCGCATCGACGACTTCCGATTCGTTCACTATCTGCGATTAAATCGTTTCTCGCGCTCTTCGCGGATGCGATCGATGCGCGACTGCATATCGACGATCGTCGAACGTGAACCGGTTATCATCGATGCATGCCGTTGCAATCGCACGATTAGCACGATAATGACGATCGCGAATGCGAGGAGTGCGCAGATGATGCGCGCCGGCGCCGGCCAGAACGGCAAAATGGCGAGTGCTGCGAACAGAATCGCAATAACGGCATAGCGGTCATACCACTTAGGCATGAGCCAATGGCGTTCTTACTCTTCGTCTAAGTGAAGATGGCAGCCGTCTTCGGCTTCGTTCAGCACTTCGCGCGCTTCGGCCAAGGCTGACTGCGAAAGATCTCCCGACGGTTCTATCGAGCCCTCTTCGGCAAGGAAATCGAGCTCATCCCAATCTTCCCATGCTTCGAGCGGTTCGCCGTCTGCCTCACCCGGAAATCGAACGCAAAATCCTTGATCGATGTGCAATCCGACGACCGTGACGCGAGTGCCGCGGGGAAAGTACGGTCCTTCTTTCCAGAGTGTGCCGTACGTCGTGTCGTAGAGTTCTCCGATACGTAGTCTATCGATTGGCCCTATCGCTCCTCGCAAGACGTTCTAGTGCATTTCGCGTAGTCCCGGAGCATATCATGCCTGACTGGAAGATCCTCAAATCCGAGGTCGTTATCGACACGCCGCACCTGAGGGTGCGCCGCGATCGGATCGAGCTTCCGAGCGGAACGATCGTCGAAGACTACCACGTGCGAGAAACACGCGGCTTCGTCATGATATTTGCAATCACGCCGGAAGAGAACGTCGTACTCGTTCGGCAGTACAAGCACGGCATCGGCGAGGTTGTGCTCGAGCTTCCGGCCGGCATGATCGATCCCAGCGAAAGCGCCGAGCAAGCAGCGCTGCGCGAATTCAGCGAAGAAACCGGATACGCACCGAAAGGCGAGCTCGAACGCGTCGCAGACGTTCATCGTCGATCCGACGAACTCGAACGGACGATTTACGCTCTTTCTGGCACGCGACGTCACGCTCACGCACGAGCGACATTTGGATCCAACCGAGGAGATCGCCGTCGAGCTCGTCCCGATAACAAAACTGATCGATCTCATTCGCAGCGGCGAGATCAACGTCTGGCAATCACATCGGCGCGATCTATACGGTCCTGGACCGGCTCGGCCGGCTCTGAAACTTGCAGGCGGCCCCCCGCGTAGAAGCTAACGGAGGTCCCGCAGTGGCATCTATTCATTCGCCTGACAGTCCTTGCCGCGCTCGCTATCGTGGCGCTCGTCGTACTGGCGTTCGTGCTCAAGGCGCTCGTGATCGGCGCGTTCGTCGCCGCCTTGATCGTTGCCGGGATCTTCGTCGTCGGATTCTTCCGGCGGATGTCGTCGCGCCCGGGTCCCCTGGTCCGACGCTAAACTAAAACCTCACCGAACTGGCGCAGGAACGCGTCGCGCTGGGCGCTCGAGACGCCCGCGCGTTCGAGACGCCGCACGAAAACGTCGCGACTCGGCGTGACGCAAAGCGCCGCCCCGCCCACGACGTCGACGGAACCGAGCTCCGCGGGCACGAGCGCAGTCGTCCAGCGATCCAGCTGCGTCTTCGACTCGGCCGTCACGAGCGTCATCGAGTTGTCGAGCGTCATCACGATGATCGGCTCGCCGTCCGGCCGCAACGTTCCCTTTTGTCCGGACGCTCGATGCGTTCGACGACGAAACGCGGATCGGCGATGTATGCTTCCGAGATATACGCCGTCGACTTCGTACGTTAGGTGTTTCGTTTGCGCGGTCGTACCCGGCGGCGTAGTTCAAAACGTCGCCGGCTTTGTCGACGTGCAGCTGACGCGGCTTGCCGTCCGGCCCGACGCGATTCCAATCGAAGATCCGGTAGGTCAGATCGCTGGCCTGCTGCGTCTCGAAGAGCTGAATGCCCTCACCGATCGCATGCAACGTCCCGGACGGAAGATAAAATGCGTCGTTCGGTTTGACCGGAACGCGCCGCAGGATGTCGCCGAGCGTTCCGTCTTTGACGCGGCGCTCGTATTCTTCGCGCGTCGTCGCTTTCGTCCAACCCAGCACAAGCTCCGCACCCGGCTCGGCTTCGAGAATCACCCAACATTCGGTCTTGCCGAACGGCTCGTGCTCGACGCGCTGCGCGTACGCATCGTCGGGATGGACTTGCACCGACAGGTTCTTGCGCGCGTCGATGATCTTCGTGAGAACCGGAAAGATGCGGCCGGCGTCAAGCGTCCCTAAGAGACGCTTGCCGAGCAGCGTGCGCAACTCCGCGATCGATTTCCCGGCGTACGGCCCGCTGCGGATCGTATTCTCGTCCCAGCACTCCCACGATTCCCCGAGCGTCGCGTTCGGATCGCCCTTTTTCCCGTAGTCTTTGACGAGGGCATCGCCACCCCAAATAGCGGTGGTTTCTTTCGGCTCGATTACGAGCGGCTGCAGCATCTGGCCGTTCATGATGCGAGCCCTTTTCGACGGCTCTAGGCGCTCGCCTGGAGGGACGCCGCCCGTGCGTCGAACCAGGAAACCAAATGGTGTCGCGAGGGGAGGGCAGGGTGCTCGAGCGCCGGCTTTTTGCGTCGTATTTGGGCGCATTTGCCGTCGTCATCATTATCTTTGCGGCCTCCGTTCGGTTCTCGTTCGAATCGATCGTACAGCAGCAAGCTACGAATCGGCTTTCGACGCTGGCGCGCGCCGGCGAAGCCGCGAGCGACTTCGTTCCGGGCGGATTCGTCGTCAACGAACACTCGTTGGGCGGCTTCGACGTCGATCCCAAAGTCGAAGGCCTCGAATGGTTTGATTCACAGAAGCGATTGGTCACACGGCGCGGACACGGACCGCCCGCCTACGTCTCGCCGCAGCTGGGACGCTTCGCGCTCAGCGGCGCCGGCGGCAAGCGTTTGGAAACGTACACGATCTACTTGCAAAACGGACAGCATGTGGACGTCGGATACGTCCGCGCCGCGTTGACGAGTGACGCTTTCGACCAGGGCGTCGGCGCGCTCGATCTCGGCATTATGTTCGGGTCGCTGCTCGCAATTCTCGCTGCGAGCGTCGGCGGATCGATGCTGGCTCGCGCATCGCTTGCGCGCACGGAAGCGAGTTACGAGCGCTTGCGCGAATTTACCGCCGACGCGTCGCACGAGCTGCGCGGCCCGTTGACCGCGCTTTCAACGACGGCTGCCGTGGCGCTGCACGAGGCGCCCAATTTGGCAGACCAAACGAAAAACCGTCTTGATTTCGATCGCGGCGACCGCGAAAGAAATGAACCGGCTCGTCGACGATCTCTTGATTCTCGCACGCGCGGGACGCTCGCTCGAGCGCGAGATGTTCACGGTGCACATCGATGCGGTCGTCAACCGGGTCATCGAGCGTTATAAAGACTTTGCAGCGCGAAAATCCATCAAGCTTACGGTCGAGCCCGGTAACGGCGGTCAAGTCATCGGAAATCCGGAACAGGTTTCTCGGATTATTTCGAACCTGGTCGAGAACGCGATTCGCTACACGTCCGAACACGGTTCGGTCCTCGTTTCGTGCGCCGGCGATCCCGTCAACGTTCAGGTCTCAGTCGAAGACAACGGCATCGGGATCGCCCCCGAGCATCTCGACCGGATCTTCGATCGTTTCTGGCGCGGCTCGGAAGCGCGCTCGAGTGACGGCGGCAGCGGGCTCGGGCTCGCAATTGCACGCGCACTCGCCGAACGTCATGGCGGCCGCATCCTCGTAACGAGCCGGGTTGCCGCCGGCAGCACGTTCACGATTACACTGCCGCGCCGTCCGCCTTCGCTTGCCTAGACTCCACCGAGATCGCTGAGGCGGTACCCGAGCCCGTAAACGGTCTCGATCGGATCGGTGCATCCGGCGGCGCGGAGCTTGCGGCGCAAATTAGCGATGTGGGTCTTGATCGAGCCCGTTCCGCTTCCGACGTCGAACGTCACGACGCGATCGAGCAGCATCGAGCTGGTGAATATCTGATCCGAATTACGCATGAGCGTTTCGAGAATCGCGTGCTCGGTGCGCGTGAGCGGCACCTGCCGGCCTTCGAAGGTTACGCGCGCGCTCTTGGGATCGAGTGAAAGCGGGCCGCGCTCCAAGACCATCGGCCGCGATTCGCGCGTCCGCCGGGAAACCGCGCGCACGCGCGCGCTCAGCTCCGCGAGGTCGAACGGTTTGACGATGTAGTCGTCTGCGCCGGCGTCGAGCGTTGCAACCTTGTCTTCGATCGCATCGCGCGCCGTGATCACGAGAATCATCGCTTGATCTCCCGCGTCGCGCAGCTTGCGGCAAATCGTCAGCCCGTCGATTCCCGGCAACATGATATCAAGGAGCATGAGATCGTACGATCCGGCCAGCGCGTAGTTCAGGCCGTCACGTCCATCGCTCGTTACATCGACGACGTGTTGCTGCAATCGCAGATCGTCCGCAACAGGACCTGCGATGCGCTGATCGTCTTCGACGATGAGTATTCGCATTTTGAGGTCTAAACGTTTAGCGAAATCGCTGTGATTTTCCTCATGTTTTTCCTTGACGATTTCTGGACTCGGGACGTGTAGCCTCGACGCTGTCGCCATGTTGAGGGAAGCTCATGTTACGTTTTCGGGAACGGAGCTCCCGCACGAGAGGCTGAAAATATTCGGCCCAACGACGATCGTCGCACCGCATCCGGACGACGAGATTTTAGCGTGCGGTGGGCTCATTGCGTTGCTCCGCCGCAACGAGCAGCCGGTTTCGATTCTTGCCGTAAGCACGCTTTGCGGAATGCAAAAAGGCGGAATTCAGAACGAGTTGATCAGCGCGTTTCCCGCCATCGTCAAAAACGTGCGCACGAAGCTCGAAGCTCTCAATCCGAGTACGCTCGTGATTCCATTTCGCGGGGACTCAAATGCGGATCACACCGCAACGTGGCATATCGTCCGCACGGCTGTGCGGCAGATGAAGCACGCTGCGCGCATCCTCGAGTATCCTATGTGGATCGGACCGCTTACCGAGAGCATCTGTAGCGAGCTTGCACCGACGGTTTGGAAGCTCGACATCTCATCGGTCCCGGGACGCAGCGGCTACGAAGGGTTTTTCGAATTCCGCTCGATGAGCTGACGCGCGATGATCGTCTTCTGAATCTCGTTTGTGCCCTCGCCGATGATCAGCAAGGGTACGTCCCGGAAAAACCGCTCGACGTCGAACTCTTTGGTGTAACCGTACCCGCCGTGAATGCGCATCGACTCGAGCGCGCACGTCATCGCCGTCTCGGTCGCAAAGAGCTTGGCCATACCGGCTTCCATGTCGCAGCGTAGGCCGAGATCTTTGCGTTCGGCGGCCGCGTAGGTCAAGAGACGCGCCGCATTGACGGTCGTCACCATGTCGGCGAGCTTGAGTGCAATCGCTTGGTGTTGCCAGATCGGCTTACCGAACGTCTCGCGCTGCTGTGAGTATTTGACCGCTTCGTCAAGCGCGGCTTGCGCGATGCCGACACCGCGGGCTGCGATATTGATGCGCCCGAGCTCGAGCCCGCTCATGATCTGCTTGAAACCCAAGCCTTCCTCTTCGCCGAGCAGATTTTCCGAGGGGACGCGATAGTCGTCGAAGACGACCTCGCAGGTGTCGAGCGCGCGATATCCGAGCTTGTCGATGTCGCGGCTGACGGTAAATCCCGGACCTTGATCTTTCTCGACGATGAAGAGGCTGATGCCATGGTGACGCGGCTGCGCCTCGGGATTGGTTTTGGCAAGAACCAGAAACGTATTGCCGGTGCGCCCGTTCGTAACCCACATCTTGGTGCCGCGGATCAAATACGAATCACCCTCGCGGCGCGCGGTTACGCGAATCGCTTGCAGATCGCTGCCCGCTTCCGGCTCGCTGAGCATGATGCCGCCATGCTTCGAGCCATCGCTCAGGGCGGGCAACCAGGTCGTGCGCTGCCGTTCGGTACCGCCGGTGAGGATGTCGTAGCACATGATGAGATGGCTGTTGAGCACGCCCGTGATCGACATCCACACGCGTGCAATCTCTTCGATGATCGCCGCGTACGTACTGACGTTGAGGCCGGCGCCGCCGTATTCTTCCGGGACGATCGCACCGAACAACCCCATCTCGCGCATCCGCGCAACCAGCGCAGTTGGATATTCGTTGCGCGCTTCGAGATCGTGCGCAACCGGCCGCACTTCCGACTCCGCGAAGCGCCGGATTTGCGTGAGGACGTCTTGGTCGATCGTCACGCGCCGAGCAGCGCCGTCAGCTCACCGATCTCACCGATGCGATCGAGACCGCGAACCGTCTGGACGATTCGGGTGCAGCGCGCGTCATCGTAAACGGCGCGCGCCAAGCTGAGGAACTTGGCTTCCACTTCTTCCCACGTAAGTGGTTTGTCGGGCTCGCCTTTCGGCGTCCAATTGATCCGTCGAATCGTCGTGCCGTTCGTGTCGATCTCGACACTCGCAGCCATGGTCGGGAAACGCGCCTCGATCTCGGGATCCAGGCGCACATCGATCCGCTCGATCGTCCGCGCGACGTCGGCATTGCCGAGCAGCTTGTAATCATCCCACGTCATGCGCTGGTGCAAGCAGCGCGACTGCCGCGAGAAAGAACATGCTGAATTGTCCATCGACGATCGAACGCGGCGTGCGTTTCGCGGCCTCGGGGACGCCGATCAGGTCCATGCCTTTGCGCGGCAGGCCGATGCGAACCGCCGAAACGTCTTCGGGCTTCAGCTTCGCTTCCGCGATGATCTCGCGAATCAGATCGATCGCCGCGTGCGAGTAACGGCATGACGGATACGGTTTGAACGCCGTTTCGTCGACGGCGAATCGTTCTCCGAGCGTGCGCACCACGTGCTCGACGTCAGCGCCGTCGGTATATCCGCGGAAAAATCCGGAGCGGCCCTCGAGTGCGTCGCGTGCGCCAACCGCGCCGGCTTGCGCAAAGCGCAATGCCAGGATCGCATTGTGCGCGGTGAGTCCGGTGTGGATGCGCTTATTCCAGGCGCCATTTTCCAGAAATTGTAAAGAGCCGGCCGACTGGCTTCCGTTGATGCCAAACGCGTTCTCGAGAACATCGGCGCTCGCGTTCGTCGACGTTGGCGACGGCAGCCGTCGCGCCGAACGTCCCGCAGGTCGCGGTCGGATGAAAGCCGCGGTCGTAGTGCGCGGCCGGATCCGCAGCTTCGGCGATGCGAACCGTTGCATCGTAGCCCGCCACAATCGCCGCGATCACGCTTGCGCCCGAGGCACGCGTCTCTTCGGCAATAGCCAGAACGGCCGCGATCGCCGGCGCTCCGGGGTGGATCGATCCGCCTTCATGCGTATCATCGAAGTCCAGCGTGTGCGCGAACGTTCCGTTCAATAGCGCCGCATAGTGCGGCTGATAGCGCGGACCGATTCCGATCCCGGTCGCGCTCCCAGCGCTCCCAGCGAATCGACGACTCCGCGGACGACGTCGCTCGATTCGCCGGCGATGCTTGCGCGGATTGCGATGCCGAGAAGGTCGAGGATGGCCTGCTTCGTCTTCTCTACGGTCGCCGCCGGAAGATCGGTGAACCCAAGGTTCACGGCGTACTCCGCGAGGCGCCGCGTGATCAACTGGCGTGCCGGGGACGCGGTAAGGGTCGTCATCATGGTCTCCTTTATATGATGCGACTTTTGGAGGATGGCTACCGTTACTCCTCATAACCCAGGGAAACTCACCGGAAGGAGAGGGGCATGAAGGCAGCCAGCAGATCCAAGGGGATCGCTTTTCTTTTGAGCGCCGCCATATTCGCATGTTTTATCGGCGCTAACTCACGGACCGCAGGAGCGGCCGATCCGATCGTCATCGGGACGACAGTTTCGCAAAGCGGAGCATACGCAGACGTCGGCAAGTACGCCCTGCAAGGTTATCAGCTCTACGTCAGTCAGGTGAACGCCAATGGCGGCTGGCTTGGACGTCAACTTGCAACTGAAGGTGTACGACGACGCGAGCGATCCGGCGACTTCGGTCACCGAATATCAGAAGCTCGTGCAGCAAGATCACGTCAATCTGATCGTCGGCCCGTACTCGAGCGCCATCACCGCGGCAGTCGCGAACATCGCAGATCAATACAAGATGCCGATGATCTCGCCGGAGGTCGCGGCCGTCGATCCGTTCAAACGCAATCTCAAATATATCTTCCAAGGAACGGCAACGTCGGATCGCTATGTCTACGGCGCGATTCAGATTGCCAAGCAATACGGATACAAGACGCTCGCGCTCACCGGCGAGGACACGGCGTTCCCGCGCTCGATCGCGAAAGCCGTTCCCGACATGGCGGCGGCCGCCGGGATAAAGGTCGTCTTCAACGAGCTGTATCCGCACAATGCATCGGACTATACGGCGATCGTTCAGAAGATCAAGCAAACGAATCCGGACGTCGTACTCGCTATCTCGTACTTCCCGGATTCCGTCGGCATCATTCGCGCGCTCAAACAAGCCAACGTAACGCCGAAGGAGCTCTTCTTCACGATCGGTCCGGCCGAACCGAACTTCGCGAAGGAAGTCGGAGCCGATTCGCAAGGCGTACTCTTTGCGAATAACTGGAGCAGCCGAACTCAAGACGCAAGGCAACGCCGAGTTCGCCAAGTCGTTCAAAGCGACGTACGGCATCGAACCTGACTATCACTCGGCGCAAAACTACGCCGCGATGCAAGTCCTCGGCGCGGCGATCGCCAGCGTGAAGTCACTCGACAATGACAAAATCCGTGACTTCATGGCCACGCACGAAGTCGAGACTGTTTGCGGTACGTATCATGTCGACGCGACCGGAATGCAGACGGGCTACGATTCACTCACTGATCAATGGCAAGGCGGCAAGCAACTCGTCGTGTACCCGGGCAAATGGGCACAGGCGAAGGTGATCACGCCATACTCTTGGGCTAAGTAATGCACGTTGAGCTGGTAGTCCAGCTCATCATCAACGGTCTGCTCTTGGGCGGCGTGTTCGCACTCGCCGCCCTTGGGCTGAACGTTATTTTTGGCGTCACCCGAATCGTCAATCTCGCGCACGGACAGATCGTCATACTCACCGCGCTCACGTGCGCGGTCGTCTTTCAGCGCTTCGGAATCACGCCGATCGAAGCACTGCCCGGCGCGCTGATCGGCGGCGCGATCCTCGGAACGCTCATCGAACGGCTACTTTTGCGCCGTCTGCCCGAACACGCGCAGTCGCGCGAGTGGACTTCGTTGCTGATCACGTTCGGCGTTTCGTATTTTCTTGTCGGCCTCGGTCTGGCAATTTTCAGCGGCGACTTCCGTTCGGTCGCATACTTGACCGACTCGTGGCACGTCGGCGGAATCGATTTCCCGAAAGCGCAGATCTTAGCGTTCGCGATCGCAATCTTCATCGCCGGAATTCTGGCGATTGTACTGCGCTCAACCAAAGTCGGGCGCGCTCTGCGCGCCGCAAGCCAGAACCTCGACGGCGCGCGAGCCTGCGGCGTCGACATCGGCCGCATGCGAACGCTCAGCTTCGCACTTGGCTGCGGAATCGCAGCCGCATCGGGTGCGCTGCTCAGCATGATTTACGCCTACAATCCAGATACCGGATCGCAATTTACGTTGATTTCGTTCAGCGTCGTCGTGCTGGGTGGACTAGGCAGCTACGCCGGGGCGATCGTGGGTGCGGCGTTGCTCGGACTCGCCGTTTCATTCGTCGGATTCTACGGCAACACGCATCTCGGCTCGATGATGCCGTACGTCGTTTTCATCCTGGTGCTGCTCTTCCGGCCTTCCGGAATCTTAGGTAAGCCAGCAACCACGTGAATCTACGCATCCTTGGTTTTGCCGCCTTGGCGGTACTTTTGCTTGCCTCGGCGATGGTGCCGCTGTCCGGAAACGGCTACATTCTCTCGCTCTTTTACATCAGTTTACTCTTTACGGGCCTTGCATACGGCTGGAATATCATCTCCGGCTTCGCGGGCTATCTGTCGTTCGGACAGATCACGTTTTTCGGCATCGGCGCATACGCCGTCGCAATCGGGACGACGCGCTTTCACGCCGAATGGTGGGTATGCGCGATCGTCGGCGGCGTAATGTGCGCGGCGCTTGCGGTTCCGATGGGTTATCTGATGCTGCGCCTGCAGGGACCGTTCTTCGCGCTTGGGATGCTCGGTCTCGCGCAAAGCTTGCGCATCGCGACCGATACGATTCCGTTTACAGGCGGCGCCGAAGGCATCTATCTTCCACCAGGTTCGAACGCCGTCAACGTTTACTATTGGACGCTCGGCGTTTTGATACTCGCGATTTTGCTGACGGCGTGGATCGATCGCAGCGCGTTCGGTTTGCGTTTGCGCGCGCTTGCGCGAAGACGAACGCGCGGCGGGTACGCTCGGCGTCGACACGACGTCGAGCAAGGTGCAAGCTTTCGTGTTGAGCGCGATCATCCCGGCGCTTCTCGGCGGCGGCTACGCGTGGTATCTAACGTACGTCGAACCGAGCTCGATCTACTCGACGGAAATCGAGCTGCAGACAGTCGCGATGGCGATTCTCGGCGGCATGGGTACGTTGTGGGGTCCGCTCGTCGGCGGCATCTTGATGTCGCAAGTCTCGGAGAGCCTCAGCACGCGCTTCCCACAAACACACTTGATGATCTTCGGCGCGCTGATCGTGATCTTGCTGATCGCGTTGCCGCGCGGCATCGTTCCCGCGATCTCCGAACGTCTGAGCCGTAAGAAAGCTGCGGCAAAGACGCGTCCGCAAGAGGCGGTCACATGAGCGTACCTCTGCTCGAAGTCGAGAACATCAGCAGATCGTTCGGCGGCCTTCGCGCGCTGAACGATGTAAGCTTCAGCGTCAACGAAGGCGAGATCGTCAGCATCATCGGCCCCAACGGTGCCGGCAAGACGACGCTCTTCAACTTGATCAGCGGCGTATTTCCGCCATCGTCGGGCGATGTGCGGTTCAAAGGGAAATCGATCGTCGGGATGCCGACGCACCGAATCGCGCACGCAGGCATCGGACGAACGTATCAGGTCGTCCGCCCGTTCGTGCGTCTCTCCGTCATCGACAATGTTGCGGTCGGCGCGCTCGTGCACGAGAAGACGTACGCGGCGGCACGGCGCACCGCGGCAGAAATCTTGGAGCTCGTCCGCCTCTCGCATCTCGCCGATGCGCCTGCGTCGAGCCTGACGCTCACGCAACGCAAACGGCTCGAGGTTGCGCGCGCCCTCGCGACGCGACCGGCGCTTTTGCTGCTCGATGAAGTCATGGCCGGACTCAATCCGACCGAAGTCGACGCGATGTGCGCGTTCATTTTAGATCTCCGCAAACACGGCATATCCGCCGTCGGCGGGATCGAACACCTGATGCGCTTCGTCATGAACATCTCGGATCGCATCATCGTCCTCGATTTCGGCCGCAAGATCGCCGAGGGAACGCCGGCGGAGATCTCGACGCATCCGGAAGTCGTCTCCGCGTACTTCGGGACGCCGATCGAAACATGAGCGTGCTGCTGCGTCTCGAGGATCTGCACGTCGCGTACGGCGACTTCGAGGCATTACATGGCGTTTCGCTCGAGATCGAAGAAGGCTCGATCGTCGCAATTCTCGGTGCCAACGGCGCCGGAAAATCGACGACGCTGCGCGCGATCTCGGGACTCACGCCGCCGCGCAGCGGAACGATCACCTACGCCGGCGAGCGCGTCGACGGCCTTTCGCCGCGCGCGCTCGTCAGCGCGGCATTGCGCTGACACCCGAAGGTCGGCAGCTTTTCCCGTCGATGTCGGTCGAAGACAATCTGCTGGTCGGAACGGAAGCACGCGCGACGTCGCGCGCGCGCGAAAATCTCAAGAAGATGTACGACCGGCTTCCGATTCTGGCGGAACGCCGCACGCAGCTTGGCCGGGACACTCTCGGGCGGCGAGCAGCAAATGGCCGCAATTGCACGCGCGCTCATGTCGGAGCCGCGTTTACTATTGCTGGACGAGCCCTCTTTGGGGCTCGCGCCGCGCATCGTACAGCAGATTTTCGACTGGGTTCGCGAGATCCATCAAGGCGGAACGACAATCGTTCTCGTCGAGCAAAACGTCGCGTCATCCTTGCAATTGGCGCGATATGCATACGTTCTTGCAGAGGGGTTGTTGCGCTTCACGGACCTGCCGAGGAGATTGCACTCGATGCCGGCGTACGGCAAGCATATCTCGGTCACACTACGGTCGAAAATCACTGAAAAAATAACGGGAAGTGCTCGATTTTCCTTGAAAGAGGCGTATAATCGCCCTGGCAGCGTCTTGCCGCTAGGCACTTAGAGTCCGACTACCTCCCACGAAAGGAAAGAATGACCAAACCTGAGCTCATTAGAGAGCTGGCCGAGGATTTCGAACTTCCGCGCAGACAAATCGCGGAAATCGTCGAGACGATCCTCGAGAAATTTACCGCCACCCTTAAGAAGGGTGAGAAGGTTCAGCTCACGCCATTTGGCCAGTTCAAAGTTCGCAATCGTCCCGCCCGCATGGCGCGGAATCCGCAAACCGGCGAACCGGTAAAAGTACCGGCGAAGCGCGTGATGCGTTTCCTCCCGAGCCGTGCGCTCAAAGAAGCAGTCGGCGTGAAACGCGGTGCATCCAAAGCCAAATCCGCAGCCAAAGGCTCCGCCAAGAAGGCTGCCAAGAAAGCTCCCGCGCGCAAAACCGCTAAGCGCCGCTGATCTTTTCTCCCGAGGAGCGCCTGCCGCGTGCCGAAGCTGGAAGAACTTCAGCTTGAACGTTTACAGGCGCTCTTTGCACGTCTAAAGACGAATGTTGCGCTCTATCGCGAGCGTCTCGCAGGCCGGCAGCCGCCGCGCTCACTCGACGAACTTCAAAAGCTGCCGTTCACCAAAAAGTCCGATTTCCGGGATACATATCCGCTCGGTTTGCTCGCGGTTGAACCCGATAAATTACGCCGGATTCATGCGTCGTCCGGTACGACCGGAAATCCAACGGTCGGCGCCTACACCGATCTCGATCTGAAGATTTGGGGCGAGGTCGCTGCGCGTTGTCTCGCCGCCGCCGGCGTCGAGACCGGCGAGATGTTTCAAGTTGCATGGGGTTACGGGCTGTTCACGGGCGGCCTCGGAATGCACGCCGGCGCCGAACGTCTCGGTGCGTGCGTCGTCCCGGCGTCGAGCGGCAACACCGCGCGTCAAATGCAGCTGCTCGAATCGCTTCCCGTCGTCGGAATCGGCTGCACGCCGAGCTACGCGCTGCTTACTCGCCGAACGATTTCAGGCCGAAAAGCGCAAGCCGAAGGCGCTGCGCATCGCGGTTTGCGGCGCCGAGGCATGGACGACCGAGATGCGTGCCGAGCTCGAACGGCTGCTCGGCGTCACCGCGACCAATATTTACGGCCTCACCGAGATCATCGGTCCGGGCGTCGCGCAAGAATGCGCTGAGGCTAAGGCCGGCCTGCACGTTTTCGAAGATCATTTTCTTCCCGAGATCATCGACTCGTCGAACGGGAAGCCCGTCCCCGACGGTCAGCTCGGCGAGCTCGTATTGACGACGCTCACGCGCGACGCGATGCCGGTTTTGCGCTATCGCACCGGCGACATCACGCGCATCAATCGCAAGCCGTGCTCGTGCGGACGCACGCATGCACGCATCGACTGGCTGCTCGGCCGCGTCGACGACATGCTGACCGTGCGCGGCGTCAACGTGTTCCCGACGGCGATCGAGGAAGTTTTGCTCTCGTTCAAGGAGCTGACGCCGCAGTACCGCATCATCCTGGAGCGGCCGCACGGCGGCCTCGACAAGCTCACCGTCGAGGTCGAGCACGCGCATCGAGGCGCAAGTCGATCACGCCAAGCTTCGAAGCCGCGGTCAAGCACAAGCTCGCACGAAATCTTGGCGGTCTCGCTCGATGTGCACATCCTCGCCCCCATGACGATCGAGCGCGTCGAAATCGGGAAGGTAAAGCGCGTGTTCGACAACCGAACCGCTGTAAAATGAGCGACATTCTCCGCGAGACGCCGGCCGACGGCGTCGTCGTGCTGCGGCTCAACCGCCCAAAGAAACTCAACGCGCTCTCCAACGGGATCGTCGGCGATATCGGAGAGATGCTCAGCGACGCGCAAAACGACGGAACGCGTGCGGTCATCATCGCAGGCGATGCGCGCGCTTTTGCGGCCGGCGCCGATCTCGATGAATTTCTCGAAGACGGTCCACTGCTCGCCACTGTGGGACGAAATTTGGGCCTGCGAGCTTCCGATGATCTCCGCGGTGCGCGGAATCGCGTTCGGCGGCGGCCTCGAGCTCGCGATGAGCTGCGATCTGATGGTCGTTGCGGAAGACGCACGCCTCGGGCAACCCGAGATCAAACTCGGTCTCATTCCCGGCGCGGGCGGAACGCAACGTCTCACGCGCGCGCTCGGAAAAACGCTGGCGAGCGAGTTGATCATGCTCGGCGGCGAGATCAGCGGACGCGTCGCGTACGAACGCGGGCTTGCGAATCGCTGCGTTCCATCCGAACGCGTCGAGGCGACGGCACTCGATCTCGCAACGTCGCTCGCTGCAGGGGCGCCGCTTGCGATCCGCGCGGCAAAGCGCGCGATCGCGCACGCCTTCGAAGACGGATTGCGCACCTCGCTCGAGCGTGAGCGCGCCATCTTCTTCGAGCTGCTCGACACCGAAGATGGACGCGAAGGCGTTTCCGCGTTTCGCGAACGGAGGACACCGAAATGGACGGGACGATGACCGCGGAGCTTCGCGTCGCAATCGAGAACGGCGTTGCAACGATCACGCTCGACCGCCCGGCGCAATACAACGCGCTGACCGCGACGATGCTCGAAGCGTTGACGAAAACATTCGTCGAGCTGGAACGCAACAAGGACGTGCGCGCAATCGTGCTCACCGGCGAAGGCAAAGGTTTCTGCTCCGGCCAGTCGCTCGACGATCCCGCGCTGGCGGGCGAAGGCGGCAAAATCGACATCATGCGCACGGTCGAAGCGCGCTACAATCCGCTGCTGCGCAAGATGCTGAGCCTCGAAAAACCAATCGTTGCCGCAATCAACGGCCCCGTCGCGGGAGCCGGCATGGGCATCGCGCTTGCGTGCGATCTGCGCTTCGCTTCCGAGACGGCCTCGTTCTCGACGGCGTTCGTGCGAATCGGTCTCGTTCCGGACAGTGGAATGTCGTATCTGCTGCCGCGCATCATCGGCTACGCGCGCGCAATGGAAGCGATTTTGCTGTCCGAAAAGATCACCGCGCAGCGCGCGTATGAGATCGGCCTCGTCAATCGCGTGTGCGCTCCCGAGAATCTCCTTTCGGAGACGCTCGCGCTGGCCGCTACGCTGGCGCGCGGGCCGCGCGCGCTCGGACTCGCAAAGCACGAGCTCGCACACAATACATTCGTCGCGCGAAGCGTCGACGAAGCGCTACGCTACGAGGCCGAGATGCAAGCGATCGCCGGCGAGAGCGCCGATTTTGCGGAAGGCCTAGCCGCATTCCGTGAAAAGCGGCCGCCCGCGTTTAGCGGGCCAAGCGTAATAGCTGCGCTGGATATTCATCGGCTCCGGCGGGATCCGTGCCGGTTGGAGCATCGCGATCTTCGTTGCGATAATGGCGGCAGAGATCTGGCTCGTAATCCGTCTCATCGGGCGTGCCGTCACATTTCGACGCAACCCGCGGGGGAGAATTCCGCCGATCGGGGCTGATCGTCAGGGAAGCTTGTCTCGATCATCGCGATCGCCGTGCCGACCTTCGTGATGTCGCAGGATCGAAGGCCGTCCGTTCTTTTCGTACGGTTACCTCGGACGCACACAAACTTCGCGCGTTTCGGAGCGGGTTTGCTCGCCGGATTCGTCGCGATGAGCGCGCTGATCGGCATCCTCGTGCTTTCGCACGCCATTGCATTCGACGGCCGCGCACTGAGCGGCCGCTGCGATCGTTCAGCTAGCGGCGCTCGCTGGGCGATCGTGTTCATGCTGGTCGGATTCGTCGGAAGAATCGTGGATTCGCGGCTACATGCTTGTTCACGCTGGCGCGCGGCATCAATTTTTTCTGGGCCGTCGATCATACGTCTCGATGCTCTTCGGCCTCATTCACTCGAGCAATCCCGGCGAAACGCCGTTCGGCCTGCATCAACGCCGGGCTCATCAGCTTGGTCTTCTGCTTCAGTATTTGGCTTACCGGATCGTTGTGTTGGGCGGTCGGCATACACGCCGCGTGGGATTGGGCGCAAAGTTATTTCTTCGGTGTCGCCGACTGCGGTTTGCACATGCGGCGGCTATCTCTTTGCGACGCATCCGACCGGCAATCCATATGCTCAGCGGTGGTTCGACGGGACCAGAAGCCAGCGTCTTCGTGTTTCCGATCTTGCTCTTGATTGCTCTTGGACTCTACTCGTGTGTGGGGACGCTCGCCCGCTCTCGAGACAAACATTCAGGTTAATCGCTAGACGGGTATACGGTCTCAACCGAAAGGAGACCAAACCTCGTATGCGTTTGTTCCTAGCAGCACTCATCTTCAGCGCGGGCGCGATGATCGCCGGACCTGTCGGCGCACAGACCGTCGACGTCGTCGGCCCTCATAACCCGTATTGCGGATCGTGGCAGAACGGCACGTTCGTTCCAAACGGCAATTGTGTCGAAGAAGCTGTCCCGACGGGATCGACCACAACGACCGTCGTGGAGCACTCTGGCCGCGTCATGCAGCACCTTCGTGGAACGATCACGTCCGTGCAAGGTCACCTCGTGACGGTGCAGATGAGCACGCACACACTCGTTCATGAATGATTCGCCCGCGCTTGCAGCCGACCAAACCGGTCGCGTTGCAGTCGGTCGAATGATCACCGCGCACGGCTATTGGGAGGACGGAACGTTCTACGTAACTCGCTTCGAGTAGACGTCTCTCTCAAAGCAAGACCAAAGGGGCCGCGTTAAGCGCGGTCCCTTTTCTATTAGCTAACTGGAACGCAGAACACGGGAGTTCGCGATTCGGCGATCTTCATTAGGCCGCCGGCGCCATGTTCCAGAAAATGCGGCATCTCACGATGCTTCCAGTACGCCGCTTCGTCGACGTATTGCTCGTAGATGAAGATCGTCCGCTCGAGCTCCGTTGCTTTATGCCCGACGTACATCTCGCAGCCGGGCTCCTTGACCGACTCCGAAGCGAGCACGCGCAAGTGCTTGAGCGCCTCTTCTTCTTTACCGGGCTGGATGACGTACGTGACTGCTAAGCAGTACAGCTATCGCGAGATTGTGACTGAAGCGATCTCGAAGTCGGCCGGCATCTTTAGATGCATCGGGATCGGAGGTGGTCCGTCTTGCACGCCACCGACGGCGAGATCCATCACCAAGACCATCGGCACGCTCGGGATTCCGCTCGTGATCGTCCAGTACGGCTTGTTGTCGACGTACCACGTCAGATGATCCGGACGCCAATCGATACCGAAGGTGTGATACTCGTGCGCGTAGTTGATCAACTTGCGCTGCGGATTACCGATGCGCGTGCAGTTCGTCAGCGCCTGATAATTTTCAACGATCACGCAGCTGTTTGAAACTGCGCGGCCATCAACAAAATTTGCAACCGATGCGGTGAAGCCATTCGTGGCACTTCCGAAGCCGTCGTAGATGTCGATCTGTCCGCCGAGCGGACGTCCTTCGGGCGTGCGCAGCCAAACCGAGGGCCACAGACCGTTACCGATCGGGACTTTCAATTTTACGTTGATGCGTCCGTAGAGATACGCGTCGTTACTTTCGACGCGACCCGCTTCGAACGGATAATCGAAGCCCGTTGCGGGGTCGAGGATCTCATAGTGGAGCGCATTGAGGTGCAGCACGCCGCGATCGACGATTACGGCTTCAGGCGTGTAGTACTGCATCTCCGGATACGGCGTATCTTGGCCAGCGCCGCGATGCTCGACGGTGTGCCAGTGGCGCCGGTCGAGGCTCTGGCCGTAGAACGCGTAGACGGTCGTTCGCGCAATGACGGACGGCTGCGGGCCCGGTATCTCGGGGAGACCTTCGTGCGCGCGAACCGCTATCATGGGCGCAAAAGCAACCATGGCGAAGGCCGCGACGAGCGCGAACCGCACAAACCTCATCCCTTTCGGTTTCGGCGGCCCGGCTGGGTTGTCTTAGGAAATCGTCTCGAAGCGGTTCAGCAATATACCTCGTCTAATATCGCAAGGTGACTGCGCAACCTTGGGAAGCCCGCGTCGCCCGCCTGGAAGGCATCGCCGAGCAGATCGACAAGCGGCTCGACTCGATCGACCGACGGCTCGAGAATTTTGGCTCGCGGCTCGAAAGCAAGATCGAAGACGTTCGCTCAGCGCTCGATCGAAAAATAGATGGCTTGCAGTGGCGGTTGACAGCCCTCATCGTTGGGACTTGGATCACCACGATGCTCGCGGTGCTCTTGCACCGATAGCGTGCGCCAGTCGCGTTTGAATACGGTTCCGGCGCCCAGGCTGGGTTGTCTTAGGCGCGCCCCCTACGGAGGAATGCTCGGGTCGCCGAGGGCGGTGGCGACGGCGCGATAGGCGTTGAGCCTGCCACAACCCTCACGAGTATCGTGGATTTCATCGGTCGTCGAGCATAGCAGCATTCTCATCGACGTCGGATTGCAGTCGGCCGGATTGAGGCCACAGATCAGCGCCGCCACGCCCGCAACGTGCGGCGTCGCCATTGACGTCCCCGCGATCAACACACGGCAATCGACGGGCGCCGTCATTCCATTCGAGTTCGGGTAATCGTCCGTGCATCCACCGAGATACGTTTGATCGGCTGCGTTCGACTGGAAAGGAGTCGAAGTCCAGATGTTTTCGATCCAGTGCAGGTCGTCATTATCATTGCTGTTCAACGGATCGCCGCCGGGCGCGACGATACCCCACGAACTCACGCTATGAAGGGTGTTCGTGCTACCGTCGTTGCTGTACGACGCGACGTACTCGCTCGGGTTGGTCGACGTTCCGGCTGGGTTGGCGTTTCCTCCGATTGGGTTCGTGCCGTTCGCCGTTCCGTCGTCAAGCGACGTTGCGCCGACTGCAATAACACCGCTGTCGCAACCGGGTGCGTCGACGGTGCTTTGGTATTCGTTGCCGGATGCCGCAACGACGATCACGTTGTTGGAAATTGCATTCATAACCGCAGCGCCCTCAACCGGGTCGCCATCGGTTCCACCCGTGCACCCGCCGCCGCCGAAGCTCATCGAGATGACGCTGGCGCCGTTACTGACGGCGTCGTCGATCGCCGCGGCGATATCCGGTGAATCAGCACCGCACTGATTGTCGGGGTTGTTTCCTTCGCACGAATCGTCGGGCGTCGGGAAAATGCGATACGCCATGATACCCAAATTGCCGCCCGCGCCCGCGAAGCCGTTCGTCGTTGAAGGAATGCTCGACGGGTTGGTAACTGCGGCTGCAATACCGGTGGTGTCGGTGCCGTGTCCCCACGGATCGTTCGAGAAATTGGACGTGGATTGCGACGAACCGGATTCGTTCGTGATGAAGCACTTCTGATATACAATATTGGCGGCGAGATCCGGATGGAGCGTATCTTGCCCCGTGTCGATCATCGCGATCTTGATGCTGTGCGAGCCGAGTGCGCCGACGTGCGCAGAGCCAGTTGTGTTCGTGTTTTGCGAGTATCCGAACACGTACTCCATTCCGATTGCGTGCATGTCCCATTGACCGGGCGAGGCCGGACCTTCGTAATACGGCGGGATATTGTATGGAGAGAATCCGCCAAAGTAGTGATTGTTGACGATCAGCGGTTGCGACGTCAGCGCCACGCGGCGCTCCGTTTGCGTAACGCTGAGCACGCCCGGTTGCGAACGCAATGTCGCGATAGCGGTTGCGGCCTGGGCCGGCGAGACGCCCAACACATGGATCGTCTTACCGAGGTTGGGATAGTCAAACGTTCGTCCTAGCGTTCCACCGGCGCTTTGCTCGGCGCGCGCGAACGAGGCACTCGATCGCTGGAACGTCGCGCGGTCATAGACAACTGCGAGCTCGCCCGCGTTCTTCATTGTAGCGCGGACGCGCGTGAGACTGTGACGCGTTGCTTCAGTCGCTGAACCACCGCTGCGCACGACCGAGCTGGCGCCGTCACTCGTCGGGCAGATGAATGCATTTGCCGCAACGAGATTCGAGCCGGAGACGATCTCGAGGACGTACGTGTCGGTTGGGTTCGAAATCGATACCGAACTGCACGTAAACGTGATCGTGCCGCTGCTCGACGTTTCTGGGCACGTCGCGACGGGATTCGTTACGCTGCTATTCGTTGTGTCGAATATCTCCAAAATGAGATTCGACGCAGTACCGGAGTACGAAAGTGTTGATGAGCCGAGCGAAACGCTCGACGTTGTACCGCTAACCGTCATCGTGTAGGCGGCGAGCGCAGAGGCCGCCAGCGGCTTTCGAGCATTGCTGAATGGCGACGGCCCGCTTGTCGCAGCGAAACTTACCTTAACGCCGCTCGGGCTCACGCTCGAATACGTGAACGTTGGCGTGATGCCGTTCGACGTCGGCAGCGTAATCGTGCCGCCGTTCGGACTCAGCGTATTTCCGCCGCCGCCTCCGCCACCGTTACCACCGTTTCCGCCGCCGCCCGGCGTCGAGGAGCCACCGCCTCCGCCACCGCAACCCGACAGCAACGAAACGGACAAGACCAAAGCAAGCAACGTTCGATAATGCACATTGGCAGCTACCGTGCGCACGTATTTTCTTCCTATGTGATGTAGTCGACTAAACGCGTTCGAAAAGCGTCGCGATGCCTTGCCCCATGCCGATACACATCGTTGCAATACCGTAACGCCCGTCACGTTTGTTAAGTTCGTGCAAAAGTGTCGTCGCAATGCGCGCGCCGCTGCATCCGAGTGGGTGGCCGAGCGCGATTGCGCCGCCGTTCACATTTACTTTTTCGGGGTCGATGCGCAGTTCTTGTATGCAAGCGAGCGATTGCGCGGCAAACGCTTCGTTGAGCTCGACGAGATCGATTTCGTCAATCGTAAGGTCAGCTTTCGAGAGAACCCGCTGCGTTGCTCCGATCGGACCGATCCCCATGATACTCGGATCGACGCCGTACACGCCGGTCGTAACGATGCGCGCCATCGGCTCGAGTCCGTGCTTCTTAGCGGCCTTCGCGCTCATCAACAACAGCGCAGCCGCACCGTCGTTGAGTCCCGAAGAATTGCCGGCAGTTACCGTTCCGCCGGGACGAAACGCGGGCTTGAGGTTACGCAAATCGTCGATCGTCGTCTTCGGACGCGGATGCTCGTCGACGTCGAAGATCGCATCGGTCTTGCCGTGCTTGATCGCAACAGGAATCAGCTGACTCTCGAAGCGCCCGCTTTCCATCGCTTTCGCGCAGCGTTGCTGCGAGCGTAATGCAAACTCGTCTTGCGCTTCGCGCGAGATGCCGAATTTATCGGCGACGTTTTCAGCCGTCTCGCCCATTGCGATCGGCGGATAGACTTCGGCGAGTCGCGGATTGGTCAGACGATTCCCGAGCGTCGAATCGGCGATCTCGGGTGCGCGATCGAATGCCTTCTCGGCTTTGAGCAGGACGAACGGTGCGCGCGACATCGATTCCGCGCCGCCCGCGATTACGATCTCTTCGGCGCCGACCATTACGGCATGCGCGGCCGAGTTCAATGCTTGCAAGCTGCTTCCGCACAAGCGATTGAGCGTCGTGCCGGCGACCGTCGTCGGCAAACCTGCGAGCAGCACGGCCATGCGTGCAACGTTGCGGCAATCTTCGCCGGCCTGATTGGCTGCGCCCCAATAGACGTCTTCGATCAACGACGGATCGATCGGATTGCGCGCCAGCAAACCTTTGATCGCGGTCGCGGACAAATCGTCCGGCCGGACCATCGAAAGAGCGCCGCCGTATCTGCCGATCGGAGTCCGAACGGCATCAACGACGACGCACTCGATCATTGTGTGAAAGGCCCCGGTGGAGTCGGATCGCTGAGCGCCGTCGCCACCGCGGTGTACGCATCGAGGCGGCCGCAACCCTGATTGACGTCATTGATGGTGTCCGCTGTCGTACACAACAGATTCTTCATCGACGTCGGATTGCAATCGGCGGAATTCAGTCCGCATATCAGTGCTGCCACGCCAGCTACGTGCGGCGTTGCTTGCGAGGTTCCTGCGATCAGCGTGCGGCAATCGACCGGTGCCGTCGTTCCCGACGAATTCGGGAAATCGTCCGTGCACTCGCCGGTGAAGTTGATGTCGTTCGCATTCGACATGTACGGGGTCGACGTCCAGATGTTCTCGATCCAATGCAGGTCGTCGGCCGTTCCGGTGACCTCCGCGTTCGAAGGATCTCCGCCCGGCGCGACAATTCCCCACGATGCCGCGCTATGCAGCGTGTTGGTCGTGCCGGCGTTGCTGTAATACGCAACGTACTCTTGCGGCACCGCCGAACTACCCGCTGGACTTGCGTTGCCGCCGCTCGCACTCGAACCGTTCGGTGTGCCGTCGTCGAGGCCGGTCGCGCCGACTGCGATCACGCCGGCATCACATCCGGGTGCATCGACGGGTTGTTTGCTCGTCGTGCTCGTGCTTTCGTTGCCGGCGGCAGCGACGACGATGACGTTGTTTGCGATGGCGTTTGCGACCGCAGCCCCTTCGGTTGCGTCGTTATCGACGCCCGGCGTCGTGCACGAATTACCGCCCAGGCTTATCGAGATGACGCTTGCGCCATTCGTAACGGCGTCGTCGATCGCGGATGCGATGTCGGTGGTGTCGGCGCCGCAGACGGGGTCGGTCGAATTCGGGTTGCTGCAGTTGTCATCGGGCGTCGGGAAGACGCGATACGCCATGATGCCGGTGTTGCCGCCTGCACTCGCAAATCCGAGGTCGGTCGGATTCGAGCCCGACGGGGTGGTCACTGCAGCCGCGATACCGGTCACATCGGTGCCGTGTCCTTGCGGATCGGTCGAAAAGTCCGACGTTGATTGCGACGTGCCGGCTTCATTAGTGATGAAGCACTTCTGGTAAACGATGTTGGCGGCGAGATCGGGATGCAGCGTATCCTGCCCCGTGTCGATCACGGCAAGCTTGACGCTGTGCGTCCCGAGCGCGCTCGGGTGCGCAACACCGGTCGTGTTCGTGGCTTGCGAATAGCCGAACGCATACTCCATGCGAATCGCGTGCATGTCCCATTGCCCCGGAACCGCCGCCGCCTCGTACGGGAACGCGGTGTTCGTCGCTACGCTACCGCTTTGTGCCGCAGTGAAGCCCGGGAAGTAATTGTTGGTCACCATCAGTTGCGTCGAGGTGAGTCGATAGCGCTTCTGTCCGGTCGGCGTCACGCTGAGGACGCCGGCCTGAGCGCGCAGCGTCGTCATAGCGGCGAGCGCCTGCGAGGGCGCGACCGAAAGGACGTGGATCGTTTTGCCGAGCTTCGGGTAATCGAACGTCTGCGTAAGCGACGAACCGACACTGCTCTCGGTGCGCGTGAATGCAGCGGTCGAACGCGCCAAGGCGTTACGATCGTACTCGACCGCGATGCGCCCGATCGTCGCGATGCTTTGTTTCGGTGCGCGGACGATCGCGTGACGCGTTGCGTCGGCTCCGGTTGCGCCGCTTACGCGCGCGACCGAGCTCGTACCATCGCTCGTCGGGCACGTATAATCGGAGGTGACTCCGGTCGGAGACGGCGACGGATTAGGATGGGAACTGCCGCCCCCTCCACATGCTGGGAGCAACAGCGCTAAACCGACCACCAAAGCCAGTTGAAGCACGCATCGAAAACGTCATCCAAACCCTTTCTTTCCTTATGAAGGCCGAGCCGGTTGCCAACATAGCACGCAACTCTCAGCCCATCCTGAATGCCGTGTTAAGGCCTACCCATAACTCCGATCGTAAACAACCAAGCCATAGGCGGCAGAGCATGGCCGTCGAACATAGCGCCTACTATAGTGGCCAGGGGGATACCAAACCGGTGAGGCTGCGGGAGCTTATCCGATGGAACTCTCTCGCAACGCAGGTTTTAGCTGTTGCGATGGCTTCGCTTCTGGCTTTTACCGCGGTTCTGTTGTTCGTCGTCGACAACACTGTTCGGGATTCGGTCGAAAAAGAGATCCAGAGCCAGGTTGAGGTCGCACAGCGAACCGCATCAACGTTGCTGGGAGTGCACGGCGGAACGCCGGTTGTGATCGGGCACACGCTGCAGTTCGGCGGCTGGATCGCCAACAACGACGTCGAGCTCGTCAACAACGTCAAAAAGATCACGGGCTGCGACGCGACGATCTACGAGATCGAAAACGGCGCCCCGATCGCGATCTCGACCACCCTCCAGCAGAATGGAAAGCCGATCATCGGCTCCGAGCTGACCGGTCTTGCCCGCAACGCAATCGACGTCCAGCGCCCGTATCGCGGCTACGTTCCTTTTAATGGCCAGACGTACATCGCGGCCTACGAGCCGATCATCGACGACGCAAACCACATGGTCGGCGTCCTCTTCACCGGCAAGCCGGCGACGGCGCTCTCCTATGCCGCCCGGCTGACGTTCTTCCGGGTCGCCGCGATCTCGCTCGGGGCGCTCATCGTCATTTTGGCGCTGATCTTCTGGTTCTTGCGCTATATCCGCCGCGATGCGTTCCAGCTGGCCACGACGGCCCGCGCCCTCGCGAGCGGCATCCTCGACGATACGTCCGACATTCACTCGCAAAACGAGCTGGGTGAGATTGCGGACGCGTTCGACGAAATGATCGCCTACCAGCGCGAGATGGCGGGAACCGCCGAAGCGATCGCCGCCGGCGATCTCGCGACGACGATCGAACCGCATGCACCCGGCGACCGGCTCGGAAACGCGCTGGCGCGCATGAATCAAAATCTCTCGCTCGTCGTCGGGCAGATTCAGCGCACGTCCGACTCGCTCGCGGCAAGCTCGACGCAGCTCGGCTCGACGTCGGAGCGCTCGAGCAAGATGGTCGCGGAAGCAACGATCGCAATGGCAGGTTTGGCAAAAGGCTACGATGCGCTCAGCGAAGCATCGACGACGCTCGATACGATGGTGCGCCAATTCTCGATCGGCGTCGACGCGATCGCGCGCGGCGCCGTCGACCAAGCTGCGCAAGTCAGTACCGCTTCACACGATGCCTCGAAGATGTTCGAAGACGTCGAGCGCCTCGCGCACATCTCGATGACGCTCGCGGCTGCGGGCGTGCAAACCAAGACTGCAGCAGCGAGCGGCGAGCGTGCCGTCGCCGATACGGTCGAAGAGATGTATCAAATCGCCGATGCCGTGCGCGCTGCGACCGACAAGATCAACGAGCTCGAGATGCTTAGCGCGCAGATCGGCTCGATCGTCGAAGCCGTCGAAGAGATCGCGGAGCAGACGAACTTGCTTGCGCTCAATGCCGCGATCGAAGCCGCGCGCGCTGGCGAGCACGGCCGCGGTTTCGCCGTCGTCGCCGACGAAGTTCGAAAGCTCGCCGAGCGCTCGGCCTCCGAGAACAAACAAATCGGCCAGCTCGTCCGTGAGGTGCAAGCGCGGACGCGCGACGCTGTCAAGGCGGTCAGCGACGGCGCCGACAAAGTCTCGAGCGGCACCGAGAAGGCCGTGATCGGCGGCGCAGCGCTGCGCGAGATACTGCAGAGCGTCGAGCAGACGGTTCAGCAAGTCTCGGAGATCGCCGATGCGACCGGCGTCATGGCGCGCAGCGCCAAGAGCCTGACCGAATCGATTCGCTCGATCAACGACGTCGTCGAGGAGAACTCGGCGGGCACCAAACAGATGGCGTCGCAGACGACCGAGATCACGGCGTCGATCGGGTCGATCGCCGCGACCAGCGCGCAGCACCGGATGGAGGCTGAACGCGTCGCGCGGATCTCCTTCGACGTCCGCGCGCAGGTCGAGCAAGTCCAAGAACAGGCGACCGAGCTCGACGAGACGGCGCGCACGCTCCGCAAGCTGACGACGCAGTTCACGACCGACGGAAACGGCCAGCGTCAGCTGGCGGCGGTCGACGTCCCCGCGCTCTCCAGCAACGCGCCGAGGGCACCCGCGAGCTGATCCGCCGCCTCGTACATCGGCATGTGTCCGCAGCCCGCGAACGTCGCGAGCTTCGCACTCGGAATGCGCGGTACGATGCTGACGGCTTCCGTCAAACCCATGATCGCGTCTTGATCGCCGATCGCGAATAAGAACGGAAGATCGATGTCGTCGACGAGATCGCGCGCATCGACGCGCTGCGCCGCTCCACGTAAATGTGCGGCTGCTCCGTGCGGATCGGTTCGACCGCACAATTGGCGTATTTCCTCAATTAATTCAGGCTTTTCCGTATAAACGGCGGGCGCGAAGAAGCGCGGAATAAATGCGTCTACGATAGGCCCAATCCCTTCGCGCTCGGCACGATCCGCGAGCACGTAACGCTCGCGCGCAGCTTGTTCGGTGTCGTTCACGAAGCGGCTGCCGACAAGTGCGAGAGCGTCGACGCGTTCACGGAACATCCGGAAGAATGCGAGCGCGACGTAACCGCCGAGCGAGTGCCCGACGAGCGTCGCGGAGGCGATGCGCTTGGCGTCGAGCAGCGTCGCGATGTCCGCGGCGAGCGTTTCGATCAGGTACGGTCCGGGCGTTACCGACGAGCGTCCGAGTCCGCGCAAATCCGGGCGGATGACACGCGCGCGCGGCGTGAGCGCGGGCACAATTCCATCCCAAATCGAGTGATCGAGCAAGAAGCCGTGGATCAGGATGACGGCGCGTCCGGTGCCGTCATCGGCGTACGAAAGTGTGCCGCCGTCGATTGGAATCGTTTGCATGTTCGGCGGTTTGCGTCGTCGAGAACGTCGTGCCTTCCTGCGTTTTGACATACGACATTTGCAACAGCAGCCGAATTTGTGCTATAACTTAGGCAATCACACCGGCGTTATGCCGGGTCGCTCGCCCTTTGGGTTGAGCAGAAAGGACCCCATGGCTACTAAGAGACGGAAAAAGAAAGCAGCGAAAAAGACTGCGGCTCCGAAGCGTCGCAAGAAGGCCGCGAAGAAATCAGCAACCCGCAAGAAGGCTCGTAAGGCTCGCGCCAAAAAGACCACGCGCCGCAAGGCTTCTCGCCGCAAGAAGGCTGCTAAGTAAACTACCTGCTCTAGGAAACAGCAAAAGGCGAGTCGCAAATCTGCGACTCGCTCTTTTTTATGGAAAACGCAATGTATCTCGACGATCTGCCCGACGCTGCAGTAGCGCTGAAAATAAAGGCCGCTGCGCGCGGACGCGCCATTGCCGAAAACGGCAAAGCCCTCGGAGTCGCATTCACCGGCGACGGCAAACTCGTACCGGAATCCTGGATTGTCCGCTTCGATATCGCCGAGGGACAGGACGGTCGCAAGCTGCTTGCCGACGCGTTCGTCGCAACCGGCGCCACATTGATTTGGTACTTCGGCGGCGACGTCACGACGCGCCAAGCGGTCAACGATCTCGGGATGGAATCGCAGCCGCACACGGGCGTCTTCGTCCGCCGCGCAGAGCCGGTGCAGCGGGCCGGAGAGTTAAATTTGCGTGCGGCCTCCGAGATGGACGCGCGCACCCGCCAGCTCATCTCCCGCCACGTCGAACACTACGACGCGCCGCGCTTTGCCGCCGCGCTCGCAGGCGGCGAGATCGTCGGCTACGCGATTCTCCAAGAGCTCACGTCGACGTGGAGCGAGGTGAGCGCGTTCGTGTTTCCGGCGGGACGCCGTCACGGCTACGGCGCGGAGATTTTGGCGCGCTCGGCGGATGCTGCCGAGCACACCGGGCGGATGGTTTGCGCTGCGGTGCCGTACGCCGATACTGCATCACGCTCGGTGCTCGAGCGCGCGGGCTTCCGGCTTGCGGACTACTACTTCACCGCGAAACCGAAACCGAAAGCCTCAGCCCTGACGTAGCCGCGCGTCGGCCAGATCGAGATCGTACTCGATCTCGCGGTAAACCTCGTCGGGAATCTGCCCACCGTGGCGCATTCCTTGAATCGCCTTGCGCTCGGCTTGCAGCGCCGCACTTTGCAGCCGGTGATCGACCGCGTTTTCGGTGATCGGCTCGCCATCCGGGCCAAGCTCGAGATGACCCTGCAGATGCTGAATGCGATGCTGGTACTCGCCGACAATGCGCCCTTCGACTTCCCATTCCGTTTCGGTATCGAATGTCGGCTCGAGCTCGCGTAAGCGCGCCATACCTGCTTCGAGCGCCTTGATCCGAATCTCGACTTCCTTCTTCTCCATGCGCCCGTCGTCGGTCACGTGCAAGACGCGGATGACGAACGGCAGCGTCAAGCCCATGACGACGAGCGTCGCAAAGATGACGCAGAATGTGACGAAGATGATCGCGTCGCGTTCGACGATCGTAACCGGGATTGCGAGCGCCGCGGCAAGCGAGACGATGCCGCGCATTCCGCCCCACGAAAGGATTACGGGCCACGTCCACGGCGGCGATGGATCTCGCTCACGTAGGCTCTTACTGACCCAGCGCGGGACGTACGTCGCGGGAAAGATCCAAACGAATCGCAGCACGATGACCGCGACGCTGATTGCGACGCCGTAGAGCATCAACCGCTCGAAAGATTCGTGCCCGAGCGTTGTAACGATGCGATGCAGCTGCAAGCCCAGCAACAAGAAGACGAACGCGTTGAGGAGATACGTCATCATCTCCCAGACGCTGTAGCCGACGAGCCGCGCATCCGGTGACATTCGTCCCGAGCGGCGGCTCATGAAAATACCGCCGGCGACTGCGGCCAGAACGCCGCTCACGCCAAGCGCTTCGGCCGGCAGATAGCAGGCGAACGGGGCGAACAGATTGATGACGTTCTCGAGGACTTCGTCGTCGAGATCGCGCCAACGGATGAATTGGTGAGCCCATGAAAGGATGGTTGCAACGGCCAGGCCGATCGCGACGCCGCCGATTGAAACGAGAAGAAACTGGGGCACGACGTGCGCAGCCGAGAATACTCCCGTAACTGCGGCGACGATAGCAAAACGATAGATGATCAGCGCACTGGCGTCGTTTACCAAACTTTCGCCGCTGATGATGGTCAGGATACGGCGCGGCAGCGAGAGGTCGTCGGCGATTACTTCTGCCGCAATGGCGTCGGTCGGTGCGACGATAGCGCCAAGCACGTAGGCGACCGGCCAAGAAATGCCCGCGATGACTGCATGGGCGATGGTCGCAACCATGACCGTCGTAAAAATGACGAGGCCGATCGCGGCCAAGCCGATCGGCCGTAGATTGCGTTTGAATTCATACCAGTCGGTGGTCCAGCCGCCGCTGAACAAAAAGATCGGCAAGACGATCAGGAAGATCGTATCCGGTTGCAGCGCGACATTCGGAAGATTCGGGATGAAGCCGAGCAGGGCGCCCGCGATGACGAAGACGATCGGATACGCGACGTTGATGCGCTTCGAGAAGACGGCGAGCGCGGCCGTCGCCACCAGAAAGCCGAAGATCGGCCAGCCGTTATCCATCACGCGCGCCTTAACGCCGGATGCGCGAGCCAGACCCAGACGCCCGTCACGAGCGCCAGCGCGCCGCTACAGACGAACGCGAGACTCAGGCCAATCTGCGAGCCGAGAAATCCCAGCACGAGCGTCCCGGCCGGCACGATACCCAAAATCGTCATCGAATAGACGGAGACGGCGCGACCACGCATCTCATCCGGCGAGAGCGTTTGGACAAGGACGTTCGAGGATCCGACGAACGACATCATCCCGAACCCCAAGACCGCCTGCTCGAAGAGGGCCAGCGTGAAGTCGTGCGTGTAGCCGAGCGCGATGATGCCGATCGATGAAACGATGCCAGCCATAAACCACCAGCCGGCGCGCCGGTCCGACTGATAGAGCGCGGTCGTTACCGATCCGACAATCGTTCCGACGCCGCCGGCCGCGAGCAGCCAGCCGTAACCCGAGGCGTCGACGTGCACGACGTGCGCCGCAAACGCGGCGAGCAGCGACGTGAACGGCCGAAGCGTGAACGAAGTAACGATCAACATGCCGATGACCCAGCGCAGCACCGGATGCGAGGCGATGAAACGAAGCCCTTCAGCGATCTGTTGAAGAACCGGTTCGCGTGACGTGCTGGCGGGGGGCGCCGGCGTCATAAAGATCACGGCGACGACGACCGCGCACGACAAGAACGCGTTGACGAAAAATGACACGTGGACGCCGACTGCGCCGATCAAGATACCGGCAATCGCCGGACCAACCGTCAGCGGCGCGTTGAATGCGATCGAATTCAAGCCGATGGCGTTCGAGATCAGGTTCCGCGGAACGAGGATCGGAATCCAGCTTTGGCGCGCCGGCGAGTCGAACGTCTGAGCTGTCGCTTGCAATGCGGCGATCAGGTAGACGACGTAGAGCACCCACGGTCCGCGATGCAGCGACGTGAAGGCGAGGGCGAGGGCCAGTATCGTTTGGCCGGTATTCGTTATCAGCAGCGTTCGCCGGCGCGGAACGTGATCCGCGATGAAACCGGCAATCGGCGAAAACAAAAAGACGGGCACCGAACGCGCAGCGCCGATGAGCCCGAGGTTGAATGCGCTTTGCGCGGCGCTGTGCGCGAGTACTACGCCGACCAAATACGTCAAGGACGTGAACTGCATCCAGAAGCCGACGTTGGCGATCAGCAGTCCGATCCACAGCAACCGAAAATCGCGATACTCGAACGCGCTCCACAGACGAAGCTTGCGTTCGGGTATGCGCGGTTCGTCGATATGCGGTACGAGCGACGTTTTCATTTGCACGGCCTCATTCGTGCAATTGACTCGCCGCGTTGGCAATCAGATAGACTGCGCCGTCGACGCCGACGCGTGCCACGTCGAGCGTCATCGAATAGTACTCGGCGCGGCCCCATTCGAGATCGTAGTGCACTTTGGCCCAACGTTTGCGTGCCGCGTCAACGCGTTCGACTTCCTTGCGCGCTTCTTCGCGCCCAACCTTGAGCGACTCCATGACTCTACCGATGCGAAACTCGAGCGGGGCGTGCAAAAAGACGCTCAAGAGATTCGGACGGCCACGCAGGATGACGTTCGCAATGCCACCGACGATCACAACGTCCGGCTGCTCCGCGGCCTCGAGCACGGCGGTCTCGATTTCTTTGCGGACCTCGCTCTCGAAGCTTGGAGCGACGGTCGCGACGCCTTCGGCGCTTCCAAGATTATGGAGAATTCGTTCAGCGAACGACGGCGCAGACTCGACAATTTTGGGCAGGTCGTCGCCGACGACAGGATAGCCCAGCAAATCGCCGACGCGATGCGCAACCGTCAAGCCGGATGCGCCGTATTCCCGCGAAATCGTAACGATCATGAGACGACATGTGGCTTCTCGGGGTATCCGCCGCCCCCTAGTTGAAGAATCGGGCCGATGCCGATCATCGAGACACGCCGGCTGCGCAAGGTCTTCCGAACGGTCCAGCGCTACCCGGGCGTCGGAGGCGCGCTTCGCAGTCTGTTCACCCGCGAATACGTCGACAAGGTCGCGGTCGAAGATGTCAACCTGACGATGGAAGCCGGCGAGCTGGTCGGCTACATCGGGCCCAACGGCGCAGGAAAATCGACGACGATCAAGATGCTGACCGGCATCTTGGTGCCGACCTCGGGCGAGATCCACGTCGCGGGGCTCGTACCCTATCAGAAGCGCAAAGAAAACGCACGCAATATCGGCGTTGTCTTCGGGCAGCGCAGTCAGCTGTATTGGGATCTTCCGCTGCGCGAGTCATTCGAGCTCTTGCGCGCGATCTATGCCGTCCCGCGTCCGAAATACGACGCGAACATGGCGTTCTTTACCGAGATCCTCGATCTCGACGAATTCATGAACACTCCGGTTCGCCAGCTTTCGCTCGGACAACGCATGCGCGGTGACTTTGCAGCTGCAATGCTGCACGATCCGCCGATCGTCTATCTCGACGAGCCGACGATCGGTCTCGACGTCGTCGCGAAGGAAGCGATCCGCACGTTCATCGCCAAGGTCAACAGAGAGCGCGGCACGACCGTCATCCTCACGACGCACGATCTCGCCGACGTCGAGCGGCTTTGCGACCGAATCGTCTTGATCGACGACGGACGCATCGTCTTCGACGGCGAGCTCGAACGGCTGCGCATGGAATACGGAACGCACCGCACGCTCGTCGTGACGCTTGCAGAATCGTGTGAGGACCTCACCTTCCCGCACACCGAGCTCGTCGAGCAAGAAGCCAATCTCGTTCACCTGCGGTTCGATCGCCGCAAGATCACCGCGGAGCATCTTTTACGTCTCGTGACCGAACGCTGTACGATTAGCGACGTTTCGATCGTCGAGCCGGAGATGGAAGACATCATCCGGCGAATCTATCTCGAAGGTTACCGCACGCAGGCACCGACGCCGGCTTCATGACGGCCGTACGACCCTACATCGAATTCGCGAAAGTCGCTTTTTCGCGCGAAGCAACGTACCGCTTCGAGGTTTTTACGAGCATCGGCTCGCTGCTCGTGCGCGTCTATCTCTTCCGGATGGTGTGGAGCGCGCTGTATTTTCACAACGCCGGGATTCGGGCCCTAACGCTCGAGGAAGCGATCACCTACTCGACGGTCGCGCTTCTCATGTCGCTCGTGATGGACATCGACCAGACTCGGCTGCTCGTTTCGAAGCTGGAAGACGGCAGCATCGCGACCGACTTCATGAAGCCGATCATCGTCCCACTTTATTTCATCAGTGATGGGACCGGCGAGGTGAGCTTTCATGCGATGACGATCATCCCGTCGCTGCTGCTCGCGCTGCTGATCGTTCACATCCAAGTACCCTCACCACTCGTTCTGGTCGTGTTCTTCTTGAGCTTCTTCCTCGGGTACTTGGTCGGCCTATTAATGAATTTCGTCCTCAACTGCATTGCGTTCTGGACGCTCGAGATTCAAGCCATGCAGTTGATCGTCACATGGATCACCGATCTGCTCGGCGGCGAAGTGATTCCGCTCGTGTTCTTCCCGCCGGTCATCCAGAGTTTCATCTACGTGCTGCCGTTCGCGGCGATGTACTCGACACCGCTCTTGATATACGTTGGAACGATCGGTCCCGAAGATTACGTGCGCGTTCTGCTCATGCAAGTCATGTGGATCGTGATCTTCGCGATCGGCGCCGTGCTGATGTGGCGTTTCGGTTCGAAGCGCGTTGTGGTGCAGGGCGGATGATGGATACTCTAGCCATCTGGGCTGATGTCTACAAGCAGTATTGGCGCATCAACTGGCTTACGGCGCTCGAGTACCGCGCGAATTTTCTCGTGTGGTTCGGATTCACGTTCATCTATCACGCGACGGCACTGGCGGCGCTGTGGATCATCTTGCGAGAGTTTCCGGTGATGAACGGTTGGACGTTCGGCGAGATGGCGTTCTTGTACTCGCTGTGGATGCTCGCCCACGCTCTGAACAACACGCTTTTCCTCACGGTCGGCGACGTCCCCGAACACGTCCGCGAAGGCGAGATCGACCGGGTCTTCGTCCGGCCGCTCAACCCGCTCTTTCAGATACTCACGACGCCGCAGCAGATCTTCCCCGACGAGCTAGTGTTGGCGATCTTGCTCTTCATCATGGCCACGATCTGGGCAAATCCGATCATCGACGTGTGGTTCGTCGTGTTCGTCCCGCTCGTCGTGATCGGCGGCGCGCTGATCGACTTCTCGATCAACTTGCTGATCGCAACGTGCGCGTTTTGGTTCGTCAAGGTCGATGCATTGCGCTGGGTCGCATTCCAGCTCGAACAAGAGTTCACGCGCTATCCAATCTCGATTTACACGAAAGGCGTACGCCTGGCGCTGACGTTCTTGCTGCCGTACGCGTTCATGAACTACTTCCCGGCGACGTTTTTCCTCGACAAGACCGAGGATGCGTTGCACCTGCCGCCGCAGGTCGGGCTGCTCTCGCCGCTCGTCGGCCTCGCAACGTTTCTCGTCGCGTATTCCTTTTGGCGTGTGGGCCTCAACCACTACGAAAGCGTCGGCCACTGAGTATCACCATGTACCCTGGTTTTCGCATCGAGCCGTATCTCGAATTTGCGAAGAAAGCCTTCGCACGCGAAGCCACCTACCGGATGGAAGTCTTCACGAACGTCGGCTCGCTGGTGCTGCGGGTCTATTTGATGCGCATGGTTTGGCTCGCACTCTACGCGCAAAACGCGGCGCCGCAAGGCATCGCCCTGCATCAAATTCTGACCTACACGGTCGTCGCGTTGTTGATGTCGCTGATCCTCGAAGTCGACGGAACGCGTCTGATTCGCGACCGGCTGCGCGACGGCTCCATCGCGACCGATATGATGAAGCCGATCAGCCCAGCGCTGTTCTTTTTCAGCGACGGCGCAGGACAAACGGCGTTGCACATGCTGCTCATCCTTCCGTCGCTCGGTTTTGCGCTGCTCATGGTGCACATCGACGTGCCATCACCGCTCGCTGCGATGGTTTTTCTCGTCAGCTTCGCGCTCGGCTATGTCGTCAATTTTCTTCTCAACTTCTGCATGAATTGCGTCGCGTTCTGGACGATGGAAACGTTCGCGATTCAGCTGATCGTACGCTGGTGCAGCGATTTGCTTAGCGGACAAATCATCCCGCTCTTGTTCTTCCCGGGCATCTTGCAGAAGATCGTTCTGTTCTTGCCGTTTGCGGCGATTTACTCGACGCCGCTTTTGATTTACATTGGGCGCATTCCGCCGGCCGAGTACTCGAATGCACTCTTCTCGCAACTCGCGTGGCTGGTGGTATTTGCGCGTGTTAAGCGTGGTGATTTGGCGAGCGGCGCAACGCCGGCTCGTCGTTCAGGGCGGCTGATTAAGGAGTATCGATGCCAATCGAAGAGGCGGATCTGATCGTGGTCGGCGCGGGCCAAGGCGGCGTCCCGCTCGCGGTCGATTTCGCGAAGGCCGGAAAGCACGTCGTGCTCTTCGAGCGCAAGCATTTGGGCGGGACGTGCGTCAATGTCGGCTGCACGCCGTCCAAAGCGTTCTTGGCCTCCGCGCACAATGCGGGGCGTGCGCGCGCCGCCGGGCAGATCGGCGTGCATTGCGAGATCACGATCGACACACGTGCGATCATGCGTCGCGTCCACCAGATTCGACGAGACTGGCATGACGGCGTCGAGCGCAAGCTTTCTGATGCGGGCGTGCACGTCGTGATGGGCGAGGCGCGCTTCGTCAGCGAGCGCACGCTCGAAGCCGAAGGCTATACCGCGCGCGCGCCGATCGTCGTGCTCGACACGGGGACGAGTCCGGCGTGTCCGCCGATCGACGGCCTGAGCGACCTGCCGTATCTGACGAACGAGACGTTCTTCGATCTCGAAGATCTACCGAAGAGCATCGTCGTCATCGGTGGCGGCTACGTCGGTCTCGAGCTGGGTCAAGGCATGCAGCGGCTCGGAACGGACGTTACGATTCTCGAGACGGGAAGCCGGCTGATTCCGCGCGAGGATCCCGACGCGACCGAAGTGCTGGCCAAGGCGCTGCGCGACGATGGCGTCGATCTGCGCATCGGCAAGAGCGCTTCGTGCGTGCGGCGCGGCGAGAAGCTGTGCGTTCGGATCGAGGGCGGCGAAGAGATCGAGACCGATGCGATTCTCATCGCTGCGGGCCGAACGCCGAATACGGACGCACTCGATTGCGCGAAATCCGGAGTCGAACTCGACGAGCGCAAGTTCGTGAAAGTCGATCAACATCTGCGCACGACCTGCGAGGGCGTCTACGCACTCGGCGAAGTCGCAGGCCAGCCGGCGTTTACGCACGTTTCGTGGGAAGATTACCGGCGCGTCAAAGCCGTCATCGAAGGCGGAACGCGCACGCGCGACGATCGCGTTCTCGGGTACTCGACGTTTACGGAGCCGCAACTCGGACGCGTCGGCATGAACGAAGAGGAAGCCAAACGCAAAGGCCGCGAGGTTCGCGTCGTCACGTATCCGCTCGAGGACGATGCGCGCGGCGTCGAATGGAATCTGACGCGCGGATTCTATCGCCTCGTTGTCGACGCGAAGAGCGAGGCGATTCTCGGCGCGACGCTCGTCGGCTACGAAGCCGGCGAGATCGTCCACACGATTCTCGCGCACATGGAGGCGGGCTCGACCTGGCGCGTTCTCGAACGCTCGGTCCACATCCACCCGACGTTCAACGAAGGGCTCCCGTCGCTGGCGCGACAGTTATTGTAAACGACAAGCTTTGGAGGGGAGATCATGAGGAGTTTTCTGGTCCGTTTCATCGCCATTGCCGGCGTCGCCGGCATCGCATTCCTCGCCGGACTCAGCACGGGGCGCGCACAAGCGCCGAGCATCGCATGGGGTCCGGCGGTCATTCACATCTCGCAGATGACGCCGAAGCCGATTTTCCTCCACCGCGCACCCGGCGCATATGCGCGCGTGAAAGTGCTCGCGCGCAACGAAGATAATGCCGTCGTTCAAGTGCAGATGGGCGCGACGAAAAAGCACTATCACTCGAACTCGAATGAGGCGCAGTACATCCTCAAAGGCTCGGGGATGTTCTGGCTCGGCGACAAGCAGGTTCCGGTCGGCCCCGGCGATCTGATCATCATTCCGAAGGGCACTGCGCACGGCATGGAATCGCCGATTATAAAGCGATCGCGATCAAGTCCCCGCCGCAAGCCCCGGACGACATCCACCCTCTGCCGTAATTGAATGGCTGCTCAATCCGCCGCCGGTCGAATCGGTGCCGACGGAGGCGTTGGTTGCAATCGCGAGCGTCGCGGTCGTGATCTGGACGGGCGGATTCATCGTGCGCGGATGGATGAACTCGACGTCGATTGCGCTGCTGGGCGGGATGAACTATCTGCAGTTCGCCTTCTTCAGCTCGATCATGGCGCTACTGGCGAATTCGCTCACGCTGCGCTGTTTGGCCGTCGCGTTCTTGCTCTATTACGGCTCGTTCTTCATCCGCTACTCGGCAATACTCAAAGCGCGGGAGCCGGAGATCGAGTTATTCTTGCCGCTGGTCAGCGACGTCAAAATCTCCAGCGACCGCTTTTGGCCGACGATTCAAGTGATCGAGCTGATCCCGCTCATCATCACCTTCATCTGGCCCGATCCGCGCGTCCTCGCCTGGTGTTGCGCCGCGATGACGTTCTTCGGTTATCAGATCATCCTTGCGTTCGTCTACAAGGATCTATTCCAAAAGCCCTGAGACCGTATTAGGACCTTCTGGACGTTCTACGTGAGGCGACGTACTCACGGAGCACGGTATTGATTATGGTTTGATACGAAGTCTCGTTCTTGCGCAACCAGTCTAAGACATCGGAATCCAAACGGATGCTGATGGCCTCTTTGGCCGGACGGAAGAACACACCGCGTCGAGCGCCTTTTAAGCTCACCTCGGGCGAATCAGACGTATCGATTTCGTTGTCAGGTCGATTCAGAATTCTCACTGTCATTGGTCTAGAGGCCTTCTTCATACGCTTGTCTTTCGCGCGATGTTGCCTCGCGCGCGGAGAGGAGACGGACTTCTTCTTCGACTGCGCCTTTTTCGTCATGAGGGTCGCGGTACGTGTGAGCGACGTGAAGAAGTCGGTTGCCGACGAGACCGATCGTAATCCAGCGATCGTCGTGATACCGCGGGTCGATGATACTGATCGCGAGGGGATCGTCGAAGACGCGGCACGCGGCTTCGAAGGTTACGCCATGTTTCGTAGCGTTTTTCCTGGCCTTCGCCGGATTCCAGGAAAACCTCATGTAGCTGTATATACAAGCACGTATATACTAATGCCACGACGCCGAGCCGTCTAGCCCCTAGCTATTAATTTTCGCTGTCCTTCGATACCATGCGTGGCACAGGCTACGGTGCGCTTCGCGCACCTACGCTCAGGATGACAGCTTTTGTGAGTCGAGCATTACCGTCGCGCGCGTGGTTTTTATCGCGGGGTCGACTAGCGTTTTGATGCGCTTGGCGCGGCCTTCCGCCATCGGGAGGAGACCGTCGTCAATCAGGCGCTCGAGCGGAATCGCATTCGGCGCGACCAGCGACCACAACGTTTGGTCGTTGGCGAGCAGCTTGACCGCGGCCGGGACGTCCTCGTCGGCGATCAGTCCATTGGTGCCGATGATCGCGACTTCTTTGAGTGTTACGCGACGCGCGTCGAGGTTGACGCGGTTTGCCGCGATGCCGACCGTCACGACGGTTCCGCCCGGCTCGACAAGCGCGATTGCCGCGTCGAACCCGGCCTCGCTTCCCGTCGCTTCGAAGACGAGGGTCGGCGTAATGCCGCGCTTGGTGAGCTCGCGCCGAATCGCGTCGGCATCGGCGCCGCGCAGCGTCGCTTCCGCACCGAGCTTGCGCGCAACGGCGAGCCGCTCGGCCGACAAATCGACCGCGATGACGCGCGCACCGAAGTTCGAAAGCGCGTAGATCAAAAACGATCCGATGCCGCCGGCGCCGATAACGAGCGCATCTTCATTGTCTTGCGGGCGCGCGCGGCGCACCGCGTGATTGGCGACTGCCATCGGCTGCGTGAGCGCGGCCACGTCGGGGCTCAGCGGCTCGGCGCGGACGAGAATGTGCGATGGAACGGCCACGTACTCGGCCAGCGCGCCGTTCCGATGCAAACCCACGCTCGCTTGCCAGTGACAGATGCTCGTGCGACCGGCGCGGCACTGCGCGCAGATTCCGCACCAGAGCTCTGCACCGCTGACGACGAGATCGCCGACCTTTAAATCAGTCGAGACGTACTCGCCGATCTCTTCGACCCATCCAGAGAATTCGTGTCCGGGGATGATCGGCCCCATGTGGCCCGTCATCGGATGCCGTGCGTTGAGGGGAAAGAGCTTCGGACCCGAGACGAACTCGCTGGCATCGGTGCCGCAAATGCCACTCGCGTTGACGCGCACGAGAATCTCACCCTGCGCTGCCGTGGGGCGTTCGACTTCTTCGATTCGTATGTCGTGCGGTCCGTAGTAGACCGCGGCGCGCATGCCTGTCATCGGTACGGAGTCAGTCTGCTATTGACACGCATTGCACACGGGATACGTGCGCGAGTAAACCGGATGACTGAGGAACACTTGCGGATTGTAGGTCCAAAATTGTGACACGCTCTTGTAGGTCTTGATCACGGCATTCTCAAGCTGACCGCCGCGGTCTTCGACCCGCCGGATGTAGATGTTTTGTACGGGATTCCCGTAGGAGTCGAATACGACGGGGCCTCGGGGCGCCGATGGGAACGGCGTATGCTTGAGGGCCTTCATTAATGCATCGGTATCCGAGGTGTTTCCGTTTACCGACCCGAGGGCGCGGTCAAGCAATCCTGCCGCAACGTACGTCCCTTCGGCGTAATACGAGGGCTCGTGGCCGTACGCGGCCTCGTAGGCCTTAACAAATCCTTGATTAGCCGGCGTGTCCAGGACCGCACTATACTGAAGAGCGGTGATGATGCCGAGCGCTGAAGGGCCGGTCTCCGCCAGAGTGCTCTCATCGGTTGTGTTGCCCTGACAGATGAGCGGCATCTTCAGCCCGAAGGCCCGGTATTGGCGGATGAATGCGATCGCGGCCGCGCCCGAATAGCTGCAGACGACTGCGTCGACGTCGCGCGGTAGCGCTGAAAGGTAGGGCGAGAAATCCGAGGTCTGTATCGGATTCCAAATCTGCTTTACGACTTTGCCGCCATCTTGTTGGAAGGTGTAGACGAAACCGCCGATGCTCTCCCAACCGAAACTGAAATCATACGCGATCGTCGCGACACGGCGATAGCCGAGCGTGTGATACGCGTAATCGGCGAGGACTTGCGTGGGTTGACTGCTCGTCCATCCAGTTCGGACGATGTACGGCGACGGTGCGCGCTGCGTCAGATCGTTTGACGAAACGATCGGATAGATCGTCGGAATCTTGTGTTCGTTGATGTACGGAACGATCGCCGAACCGATCGCAGCCGAGAGCACGCCGAAGATCAGATCGACGTGATCTTCTTCGACGAGCTTGCGAACTTGCGTGAGGGCAACCGCGGGTTGTCCGGTGTCGTCCGCGACGTCGAGCTCGACCGTCCGTCCGCCGAGCGTGTTGTTATGCTGCTTGAGATACAGCTCGAGGCCGTCGCGCATGTAGCGTGCGGGCGCAGCAAAATTCCCCGTGATGGGGAGATCCAATCCGATTTTGAGCGGCGGAGCGGGGGACGCGCCGACGAGAAGCAGGACGCCGCAAAGCGCGGCCGCCCGCGCGATCACGTGTAGCCCTGATAGGTATCCGAATAGACGGGCTGCTTGAGATAGTCCGCAGGCTTCCACGTCCAGAACTGCGAGACGTTCGGGTACACTTTCTCGACGACGTTCCAGGTCTTCGCGTACTTTGCGGCCGCGCCGGTGGTGGCAACGACCTTACGGATGTAGACGTTTTGCACGGGGCAGCCGTAGTTGTCGAGATGCATCGGACCGAGAATCGAATCGTTGAGTGAGACGCGGCGAACCGCGCCGAGGAAGTTACCGGAATCGGCGACGTCGCCGTTGACCTTCTCGATCGCGCCGGCAATCCAACCCGCGGCCGTATAGAAGCCGGCCGCCATATACGACGGCAGCACGCCTTGCGCTTCGCCGAATTTGAGGACGAAGTCGCGCGTCATCTTATCGTCACGGCCTTCCGCGTAGTGCGCGAAGCCCATCGTGCCTTCGACGACTTCAGGCGCCATCGAACGCACGTTGGATTGATCGATCAACGTTTCATTGGCGATCAGCGCCACTTTATTTTTGAGGCCGAACGAACTCCATTGTTCGAGGAAGTGCACGGCATCGGCGCCGACTTCGCAAACGAACACGACATCCGGATTGAGCGATTGCACTTGCGAGAGATATGGACTGAAGTCGGTCGTACCGTTCGGGGCCCACACCTGCTTGACGATCTTACCGCCGTGCATCGTAAACGTCTGACAGAATCCGCCGCAGTTTTCATAACCGAAGGCGTACGCACTGCCGATCGTCATCGCTTTGCGATGGCCTTGCTCGTACGCCCACACGCCGGCCGGATGCGTCGTCAAACTCGAGCTCCAGCCCGCGACCTTGACGACGTACGGACTGGCCGTGCGCTGCGAAAGATCATCCGCCGAGACGGTCGGTAAGAACATCGGAATTTTGTGCTGCACGAGATAGGGCGCGACGGCCAGGCCTTCGTTGGCGAGATACGGACCCAGAACCATCTGCGCGCCGTCGGCTTCGACCGCACGCTGCGCCATCGTGTGCGCCGTTTGCGGATTCGAGCCGGTGTCGTATGCGGTGGTGATGACTTTGGTGTCGCCGATCTTGTTGTCGTGCTGTTTCCACCACAGCATCCACGCGTTGACCATGTCGTGTCCCGCGGCTGCAGCAAAACCAGTTTGCGGCGCGAGCAAGCGCGACTTTGACCGTCTCTGGACTCGGCGCGGGCCGCGCGGATTCCGGTCGACGAAAGCGCGATAGCAGCTGGGGCACCGACCAGTAGATCCCGTCTCTTCACGTTATTTCTCTCCCTCGTTACACGCCGAGATATTTGGTCCGAAGCGCTTCGTCGTTCCGAAGCTCGTCGGGACTTCCCTGATAGACGACTTGACCCTTACTGACGATGTACGCCGTATCGGCGATGGACAGCGCCAGGGGCAGGTTCTGTTCGACGAGCACGATGGCGAGGCCGGTTTCCTTCAGCCGCGCCAGCGTTTCGCCAAGCCCGCGGACGATCAGGGGCGCCAGCCCCTCCGAGGGCTCATCCATCAAGAGCAGCGTCGGGTTCGACATCAGCGCGCGTCCGATCGCGAGCATTTGCTGCTCGCCGCCGCTGAGCTGACCGCCGTAGTTCGAGCCGCGGTCCTGCAGCTGCGGGAAAAGCTCGAAAACCGTATCGAGATTCCAGCGGCCGGAACGCGATCGAGGCGGCGCCGATCTGCAAATTCTCGAGCACGCTCAGCGACGGAAAGACCCGGCGGCCTTGCGGCACGAGGCCGATTCCGCGCCGCGCGATGTAATGTGAGGGGAGCCGTTCGATTTGCTCGCCAGCAAAACGAATCGTCCCGCGACGCGGCGGCGTGAAGCCGATGATCGAGCGCATCAGCGTCGTCTTGCCGACGCCGTTGCGGCCGAGAATCCCGGTCACCGCGCCGGCCTGCGCCTGCAGCGTGATCCCTTGCAAGATATGACTGTGCTCGTAGTACGTGTGGACGTCGTCGATCTCGAGTATAGCCTGTCCCGAGCGTGTCGAGGGACGCTCATAGCTTGCCGCCCAGATAGATCTCTTGCACGTTGGCGTCGCCGCGAATCTCTTCGAGCGGTCCGTCTGCGATAACGCGTCCGTAATGCAACACCGTCAGACGTTCGACGACGTCGAAGACGACGCTCATATCGTGCTCGATCAGCACCATCGTCATCCCGCTCTTGTCGCGCTTGAGCATCTCGGTGACGAGCGACGCGTCGCTTTGCGGCAATCCCGCCGTCGGCTCATCGAGCAACAGCAGTTTCGGGCGCTGCGCGATTGCCATCAAGATTTCGACCTGACGCTTTTCACCGTAGCCGAGCGAATCGACGACCAAATCGGCGCGCGGTTCGAGTCCGACGCGCGCGAGCAGCTCGAGCGCTTGATCGTGACGATCGCGAAAGCGGCTGCGCGGCACAATGCACTGAAAGCGATCGCTCGAGCCCGCCTGCAGCGCGAGAATCAGATTCTCGACGACCGTCAATTTCGGAAAGAGCGTCGTCGTTTGGAACGTGCGCGAAAGGCCCATGCGCGCGCGGCTGTGCGCCGGCATGCGGCTTACGTCGCGTCCGAGCAGCTGCACCGTTCCGCTCGTCAGCGGCAGCTCGCCGGAGATGATGTTGAAGAGCGTCGACTTTCCGGCGCCGTTCGGGCCGATGATGCCGCGCCGCTCGCCGGCAGCAACCGTGAAGCAGACGTCTTCGAGCACGCGCAAGCTGCCAAAGCGCTTATAGACATTCTGCAGCGCAGGCACTCGTCAGGACGCTGCTGCTCTTCGATCAGCGGCGCAGGCGCGTTTTAAGAGCGCGAGCGGCCGAGCCCCATCAAACCGTCCGGCGCGTACATGACGATGATGAAGTAGATCGCGCCCAAGATCAGCTCCCACCGCTGCGTCAGCGCCGAGAGACCGTTGCTGAGGAAAACGACGATTGCGGCGCCGAGGATTTGACCGTACAGCGTTCCGATGCCGCCGAGAATCACGATGATCAAAAACTGCGTCGAAAGCGCAAGATCGAGATCGCCGGGACCGACGAACTGGTTGTACCAGGCGAAGAGGACGCCCGCGACGCCGGCGACCGCGCCGGCAATCAGCATCGCAAGATAGCGATAGAGCCAAACGTTGTAGCCGAGCGCGCGCATCCGGCGCGGCGTCTCGCGTACGCCGCGCAAGACGAGGCCGAACGGTGAGCGCGTGATCGCGACCAAAAGCGCCAGCATCAGGATCAAGAACACGAGGCAGACATAGTAGAACCCGGCGTTGCCAGAAACGTCGAACGGTCCGACTTTCGGACGAATGAATCCCGTAATGCCGTTGTCGCCACCACTCATCGAGACCCACTGATACGCGAGGCCCCACATGATCTGGTTCAGCGCGATCGTGATGATGATGAAGCCGACGCCTTCGGCCCGCAGCGCGACGAGCCCGAAGATCCCCGCAACGAACGCGCCGGCGAGCAAGCCGATGATGATGCCGGTGAGGAAATCGGTGTGCGCAAAGCGTGTCGCCGCGATTGCGACCCCATACGCGCCGGCGCCGAAGAACGCACTCTGCGCGAAGCTGACGAGCCCCGTGAATCCGACCAGCAGATCCAAGCTCATCGCAACGATCGCGTAGATCCATGTCTGCGTAAGCAGCGACACGTAGAACGTCGGTACGCCGGCGCGCGGCAAAACGAGCACGACCGCCAGCCCGATCGCGGCGATTGCGACCCACTTCCACGAGCGCGCGTGCGATCATTGCGACGCGGCCGAAAAGTCCCTGCGGACGCAACGCCATGATCAGCGCGACCGGCACGAAGATCGTGAAGTACGAGAACTCCGGGAAAAGCGCCTTACCGATACGCGTTGACGAGTCCGATCAACATGCTGCCGACGAGCGCGCCCGAAAGACTGCCCATCCCGCCGACGATCACGACGGCAAACGCAAGCGGCGTCAGCTCGCCGTCGAGTCCGGGATATGCGGCCGTGATCGGACCGCCGAGCAATCCGCCCAGGCCCGCGAGCAATGCGCCGGCGGTGAACACGACGTAGAACGAGCGGTTGACGTCGACGCCGAGGCCGCGCGTCATCTCTTCGTCGTCGACGGCCGCACGGATGATCATCCCGAGTTTCGTGCGTTGCATGAAGACGAAGAGCAGCGCCGCAACTGCGCAGACTCACGAAGATCAGCGCCAGCCAATACGACGGAAACACGAGGCGTCCGAAATGCAGCGACGTCGAGAGCTCGTGCGGCGGCGAGATCGAATGCGGGTCGCCGCCCCAAATCGCGAGCACCGAATCGTCGAGCATCAGCGTAAAGCCGAGCGTCAAGAGCAGCGACGTGAGATGATCGGCATGATAACGATGCAGAAAGAGACTGTAGAGCGCAAAGCCCAAGAGCGCGGTCGTGATTCCTGCGACCAGACCCGACGCCCAGAAATTGAAGTGGTGCGTGAGGAGCGTCAAGCCGACATACGCACCGATCAAATAAAATGCGGTCTGCGCCAAATTGATGATGCGCATCAAACCGAAGATCAGCGTGAAGCCGGAGGCAATCAGAAACAGCAAGCTGCCGTAGGCGAGCCCGCCAAGAAGATTCTGGACGTAGAATGCTGCGCCCATCGCTTACTCCGGCGCCAGTCCGGCGCTTTCGCGCAGCACGGTTACGATCGCAGCCGTATCTTGCTTTGCCGCGGCCTTCCGCGATGGCGCGCGCATAGTACGGCAGGCTCGCCGAAAACAGCGGCGTCGGACAATCGAGCGATTTCGCAAACGCGTCGATGATCTCGAGATCTTTCTTGTAGACTTCCAGACGCATCGTCGCCGGCTCGTAGCGGTTGCGCCGCCATCATCGGCCCGCGCACTTGCAGCATTCGCGAACTTGCAGCGCTATCGCCGAGCATGTCGAGCAGCATCGTACCGTCGATTCCCGCTTTCGCAGCCAGCACCATCGCCTCGGCCGTGGAGAGATTGTGGATCGTGACGAGCAGATTCGCGATGTACTTCAATTTCGAACCGTTCCCGAACTCACCGACGTAACGCACGTCCCGCGCGAGCGCTTCAATCACGGTGCGAGCCTTCTCAAACGCGGCGCGATCGCCGCTCGCGAACACGACGAGATCGCGCGTCGCGGCTTGCGAGCCGGTTCCGCTCACCGGCGTGTCGAGCACGATCGCACCGTGTTTCGCAAAGCGTTCGGCAACGCTGTGCTTGAGCTCGAGTCCGAACGTGCCCATGTCGAGGATAACGCTTGCCGGCGCGAATACCGCTCGCGACGCCGGCGTCGCCGAAGAGCGCAGCTTCGACGGCGCTTTCGGATGCGAGCGCGACGAAGATCAGGTCTGAATTGGCTGCTACGTCTTTGGGCGACGCAGCGGGCATGCCGCCGCGCTGCGCATAGCGTTCGAGCGCAGCCGCGTCGACGTCATAGGCCGTGGTCGAAAAGCCCGCGTCAATGAGATGCCCGGCGTACGCCGAGCCCATGATTCCGAGCCCGATGAGACCCACGCGAAGAATCATCCCCAGAAATGCACCTCCTCTCCGACTTCATCCTCGCAGGGGCAGTACCGAAACGCAGCCTTCGTTGCCGTCGACGCCGAGCAAGAAATTATCGGCGCCGGTTGCGATCAGGTCGTCGAGGCGGCAGCGCATCACCGTTGGGACGGCGAGCGAGCGGGCAATCTCCATGAGATGCGCCCCCGCACCTCCGCCGATCGTAACGAGGCCCGCCGCATTCCAAAGCAGGGGTGCGAACGTGTTCAGGGGACGCTGGATGACGAGTACGCGGCGATCGAACTCCGCTGGCGCAGCTTCCGGAACGTCAACGTAGCGCGCGCGTCCCGCGCCGATTCCCTCGATAACCGACGCTGCGGGACGGCGCTCACCATACGCGTGCGCGGTCGCGAAGATGAACGGCTCCCACCGGTCGCGCCCCGGCGATGCGCCGCCGCGCTCGGCAGCGCGCAAGAGTGCTACCAAACGTGCGGTTTGCTTTCGATCGACCTCGGCTCCGCGCACGATCCGTTCCAAGAGCGCTTCGCCCGCATTACCGCTGCGCACCGCTTCGACGGCTTGCATCGCGGCGCGATAGGCGCGTTCACCCGGAAGATTCCAGACGTGCGCGACGATCCGGCGCGCGAGAAGGCGCGCATCTTCGCGTGCCTCTTCCGGAGCGATCCTCAGCGTTTCGGATTCATCCGGAATCGAATCGTCCGCAATGAGAATCGCCCACGGCAAGATGACTTCCTCACCGAGCCAGCCCGGAAAACGGCGCACGAGCTGCGCGAGCCGGATCGCGGCGATCGCTTCCGGACTTTCCTTTGCCGCGCTCGCGACGGGGGTCGCGACGTGCTCGAGCGTTGCTGTGTGTTTGCACTGCAGGAGCACGACGCCGAACTTCGGTGCGTAACCCCATTCGATCAAGTCCTCACCGAGAAGCGCGCGCGAACGCCGCGTCAGCTCGGCAACGTCGATCAACGGTTGTCCGCCGATCACGCGCGTCCCCGTCATCGGGACGGTGCTCTTCGCATCGACGATAATCTCTTCGCCCGCAACCCATCCTGTCATCAACTCGGCCGGCGAGCCGCTCGTCGCCGTGACGTGCACGACGTCATCGGCGCCGGCGCGCGCTGCACCCCCCGCTTCGAAATCGATCATGGGTTGAATCAAAACGGCAAGACGCAGCGACTCCGGATCGATTTCTTCGTTTTCGCAACGTTCGAGAACGTCACGCGAGTAGACCGACGCCCAACATCCGCGAACGGCGACCTCGATTTGCTCGGGCGTGACGTTCATGTACGACGTGAACGCGCCGGCCCAGCGCCCTTCGCCTTCGAGCGGGCTCGACGAACGCACGACGAGCGTTGCGCCGAGTGCAGGAACACGCGCGCGCAAATCCGCGAGCAGCTCCGAATCGAGCGGCGCCTCCATGGCGGCGAGGCGTGCTGCGCCCGGACCACCTTGCGCGTACGCGCGCGCCGCAAGTTCGAGCGCTTGGCTCGAACATTCGGCAGGGACGACGAGACCGGGAAGAGCGGGAAGACCCAGACGGCGTGCGTGCCCGAGCGTCGCCGCCTTCGCTCCGATGATTGCGGGCGAAAGCGGCGCGTCGAGATCGACGCAGATCTCAGCCAGCCAGCGTTATCTCGTGAACCGGGAACGTCGTGATCATCTCGTAACCCTTGTCGGTTACGATCAGCATCTCTTCGATCCGGACGCCGTACTTGTGCACGACGCCATGCTGCGTTTCAAGCGCGAAGACCATGCCGGGTTCGATCACTTGCGGAAAATCAAGCGACCAGATGCGCGAGATCACCGGCATGTCGTATTGCGCAAGCCCCAGGCCGTGGCCCCACAGGTTTGCGGCAGCCATGTCCTCGCTCTCGTAGCCCCACGCTTCTTTTGCAGACGGCCACTTCGATGCGATGTCGCGCGTCGTTGCGCCGGGCTTCACCTGATGAATCGCGTCGTAGCACCACTTGAGCGCGGTTTCGTACGTGCGCTTCATCTCATCGGTCGGTTTGCCGCCGACGCAATACGTGCGGTAGTAGCACGACTTGAAGCCGTTCCAGGTGAGCGCGGCAAGATCGATAATGACGAGCTCACCCGGCAGGATGATCCGATCCGAGAAGTTCCGCCAATTCGGCCACGCGTTCGGGCCGGATGAAACGATGATGTCTTCGACGTCTTCCATCCCCGGAATGTCGTAGAGATATTTCATTCCGAAGGCGGTGACTTGATTCTCGGTGAGTCCCGGCTTGAGCATGTGCTGGAATTCGTAGTGCATGCAGTCGCCGATCGCGCCGACGATGCGCATTGCTTCTTGTTCGTCGACGTTCTTGACCGCGCGCGCTTGCTGCATCGGCGTCATGCCGTCGGTCCATTTCAGGCCGGCTTTTTCGAAGGCGCGGATCATGTTGATGTCGATGAAATCGACGCCGAGCGGTTTGCCGCGTACGCCCGCCTCTTCGAGATCGCGCACGATTGCATCGGTGAATTTCTTCACCTGCATCTCGGATGCGGGCCCGGCGGCACCTTTGATCCACGAATACGAGAAGCGCACGTTCTCGGGCTTGAGCCACGGCGCGTGACGCCTGATGTGAATCCCGATGTCGCCTTGCTCGTAGAGAATCGGCTCTTTGCCTTCGATCAGGATCGCGTACTTGAGACCGGGCTTGAGGCGGTTCCAGCCGGGCGTGAGCGTCGATGTCAGATAACGCACGTTTTCGTCGTACATGCAGAGCATCGCGCCGAGCTCGTGCTTGCGCATCATTTCCCGCGCGCGATTGAGTCGATATTCGCGCATCCGCTGCCAATTGATACGCTCTTGCCAGTCCATCCCGACGGAGCCAAACGACGCCATTGTCCTACCTTTCAAACGGCGCTACGCCCCAGGCTCCGCGCCCCCCACGCTTTGCGTGGGGCCCCCAAACAGCCGAGCCCGGCAACATTGCGAAAACGTAAACATTCCCCGAGGGGGCTCGTAACAACATCGCTGCTGTTATGCGAGGCAGGGCCCTTAGAACGCAAGCGTTGATTTACCTACGTGCTTCGAATCTTTGTCACCCAGCCGCTTATGGGGAACGCGATCGAACGACTGCGCGCCGTCGGAACGGTCGAGGTCTATCCAGACTCGCGCACGATTCTGCCGAAAGCGCAGTTGATCGAGGCGGTGCGGGAGTGCGAAATTCTTTGCTGCTTGCTGCACGACCGGATCGACGCGGAGGTCATCGACGCCGCACCCTCGCTGATGATGATTTCCGACGGTGCCATCAACCCAACCAACATCAACGTCACGCGAGCTCAAGAGCGCGGCATCGCGATCGCGAATATCCCCAACATCGTCGCCGAGGCGACAGCCGACATGCAGTGGGCGCTATTGCTCGCGGTGGCACGGCGCGTCGTCGAGGCCGATCGCGAGCTGCGCGGCGGCCTCTTCCCGGGCGGACAGTCGCTGCACTTTGCCGGCGCAACCGTCGGTGGCAAGACGTTCGGCTCGATCGGCTACGGCGCCATCGGGCGTGCAAGCGCCAAGCGCGCGCGTGGGTTCGGGATGCGCGTGCTCTACTCGAAACCGCGGCGTCTAGCGCCTGCCGATGAAGTCGCCGACGGCATCGAATACCGCGCTCTCGATGACCTTTTGCGCGAGAGCGACTTTATTGCGATCAACGCAGCGTATGGGCCGGAGACGCACCATCTGATCGGCGAACGCGAGCTCGGACTGATGAAGTCGAGCGCATACATTATCAACACTGCGCGGGGGCTGATCATCGACGAATCAGCGCTCGTTCGCGCGCTAACCGAAGGCCGGATCGCCGGCGCAGGGCTGGATGTTTTCGAAAACGAGCCGAGCGTGCATCCGGATTTATTGCAGTTCGACAAGGTCGTGCTCACACCGCACCTCGGCAGTGCGAGCGTTGATACGCGCATCGCGATTGCGGATTGCATCGCCGACAACGTGCTTTCATTCATGAATTCCCAGCAAAAACACAGGAAATTCTAGTCTCCCAGAAACCCAAAATGATTGCGGCGACGCGGCGCGTGGGATAATATAGAGATAATGAACATCTCCCCACGACGCGCGCTCGCCATCCCGCTGATTGCGTTCGCCGTAACGACCCTCGGCATGCTTGCGCCGCACGCCGTGCTCGCGCAACAACCTGAGCAGCCGCTCCCGTCTTATGCTAAGCCGGGCTACGCGACGTCGGAACAGACGATTCATGGACGCGTGACCGTCGTAAACGGCACCTACATGGAGATCGCTGACACCAACGGCTACATCGATCGGATTCAGCTGCACCAAGGTACGATCATCAATCCGACCGGAATTCGTCTTGCACCCGGCATGTCGGTGACGATCTTGGGGCACAACAACGGCCACCTATTTCTCGCTAACGAGATCGACACGCCGTATCAGTACTCCGAACCCTATCCTTACCCGTACTATCCGTACGGCCCGCCGGTTTACTTCGGAGTCGGCTTCGGCTACCACCACGGGTGGAGGTAGAGCGAGTTCTACGGTAGGCTCTTGAGATATGCCACGATCGCCGTGGCATCTGCTACGTTGAACCTATAATCGGGCATCGGCGGACGAGCCGGATGCCCATTCGGCAATAGCCCCGTGCGCAAGAAGCGGATGGCGGCTTGCGTAGACAGCTGCTTGAGGCCGGCGATAGCCGGCGCTCTGCGCTGCACGATCGGTGGAAGTTTGGGGTTGAGGAAATCGAGCACCGAGCCTTGCAGATGCGCGCCGTGGCAATCGCTGCACTTCCCGGCCATCACAACGAGATATTGGCCGCGCGCGACGAGATTATTGTCTTGCGCGGGAACACTGTGGGGCGCGATCAGCACAGTCAACAGCAGTGCGCCGAGCGGAATCGGCAACCAGTTCAACTTCATATAGTCAGCCTTCCTAAATAGCAGTCAAGGATTTCGCTTGCGGACATGAAGATGACGCCGGGTTTCAATTGCATATACCGGAGAAGCTCCTCGAGAAAACCGATGCGATGCGGGACGCCGATGATCCAGGGATGGAACGCAATCGCCATGACTTTCGCAGCGCGGCCGCTCTCGCGATAGAGCCGATCGAACTGACGCTTTCCGCGCTCGAGTAAGATGTCGTCGGGGCGGTTCTGCAAGCCGTACATGACGATGTCGTTCATTTCAATGGGATAAGGAATGGCGATCAGCCGTCCGCGTTTGACGCTGATCTCGTATGGCACGTCATCCGCCGGACCCCAGTCGCAGCAATACTCGACGCCTTCTTTGACGAGTATGTCCGCAGTTTTCGTCGTCTCAACGAGACCCGGCCCAAGCCATCCGCGCGGGCGTTTTCCCGCCGCCTTCTCGAGCACATCGAGCGTCGCACGAATCGTTTCGCGCTCATCGCCGACCGTCGACATCGCGCGTTGCTCGAAGCCGTGCCCCATCATCTCCCAGCCGTCACGCACCGCGCGCTCGACGACTTGCGGATATTCCGAGCACACGAGCCCGTTGATCGCGAGCGTCACGTGACCGCGCGCCGGTTCGAGCACTTCGAAAACGCGGAAAATTCCGACACGCATTCCGTACTCGAACCACGCGAAATTCGGAACATCTGGGATTGGCTCGGCGCCTTGCGGCGCGGTAAGAATTTGGCGCGGAAGCTTCGCGTCGTAACGCCACGCCTCGACGTTGACGATCAGATGAATTGCAAGCCGCGCGCCACCCGGCAACTCGAGCCGCGGCGCTTCGGTCGAGGGCACGTACGGAGCGCGGCCGTGATTCACGATTTGGCGAGCGGCATGCTGCGCGAGAGAAATGAGCGTGCGTTCTCACCGATGATCGCATCACGTTCGCTGGCACTGAGTCCTGGAATCTTCTCGACGAGCGCGCGCGGGTCGTCGATGCCCATGTCGAACGGACGGTCCGTGCCGACCACGACGTGCTTGGCGCTGACGCGATCGACGAGATACTCGAGCATCGCATCGTCGTGCGTGATCGTGTCGAAGTACAGCTGCTTGAGGTAGGTGCTCGGCGGCTTCGGCAGCGATTTCGTTTCCGGCCGAACGCGATGACCGTGGTCGAGGCGCCCGATGATGTACGGGATCGTGCCGCCGCCGTGCGCGAGGATCATGTTGAGCTTCGGGAAGCGCTCGAAGACGCCGGACATGATCATGCGCGCCGCAAAGAGCCCCGTCTCGGACGGATTGCCCCAGAGGTTGAATAGGTAGTATTGCGCCGTGCGATCGGTGGCGAGCTCGTGCTGCGGGTGCACGAAGAGCGGCACGTCGAGATCGCAGCATGCTTGCCAGAAAACGTCGAGCGCCGGATCGTCCATCGGCTTGCCCGCAACACTGGTTCCGATCTCCGCGCCCCAGAAGCCAAGCTCTTCGACCGCGCGCTTCAATTCCGCAACGGCATCTTTCGGTGACTGCAGCGGGACGGTCGCAAATCCGGCAAAACGCTCGGGAGATTGCTTGATGGTTGCAGCGATCGCGTCGTTGCCGGCGCTGCAGATCGCGAGGCCCGTTTGCGCGTCGGGTTTGTAGCCGAACCAGAACGGCGGCAAGCAAATGATCTGCTTGTCGATGCGTTGATGCTCGGCGAGCGCCGTACGCTCTTCGATGTCCCAGAGCAGCGAAAAATCCGGAAGGCGAGCCTTCTCGCGGCTATATCCGGTGAGCGCGTCCCCCACCATGATGTAGCCTTCGTCCCGGTGCATCTCGATGAAGCCGCGACGCGTCATCTCCGAAGTGAATGCGTCGGGTAAAAAATGTGCGTGACAATCTATGCAAATTGACATTATCACTTCCTCGGTGAGGCACGACAGGCAGCAAGATATATGCGGGATGCTCGGGTGAAATGTGCACCGTGTTCTTTCCATTGAAGATTTCGGGTGGGCGATTGCGCGGGTCGTCGTGGATGAACGGTCCGCAGCCGGTAAGCTCGTTCTTGAAGCTCTTGATCCGTCCGCCGCTTCCGCCCGGATAGAGATAGTCTTTTCCGCGAACGCTGACCGCGAGGCGATAACCACGCGGCAGGACGATCGATGTCGGCCACACTTCGACGTCGAGCTCGACCGATTCACCCGGCTTGAGCGGCTCTTCTTTGTCGTGCGTGTGAAACGGACGATACTCGCGCGATAGCTTGGGATCCAGCTTGCGGTGCGACGCGCGCAGCCAACCTTGCGAGAGTGGCGCGTGCGGATCGATCGCGCCTTGGAAAACGACTTCGTCGCCGTTCGGCCCAAAGGCGCGCAACACGACGAACACATCGGCGTCGTTCGTCGACGACGACAGCCACAGCTTGACAGCGCTCGGTCCCGTAATTTCGATCGGCTCGGCAAGCGGTTCCGTGACGAACGTCAGACCGTCGCCGAATCCGCTGTACGAAACGTCACCGCCGGCTTTCGGCGGATCTTTCGAGAGCGTCTTGCCGTCGGGATAGAGATAGAACTTCGTCCACGCCGTGCGCGCGATCGGCCACTCGTCTTCGTAGCGTCCTTCGAAATGATCGATATGACGCACGTTGAGATGGACGCGGCGCTCGCGGTCCCATCCGTTCTGCTCCCCTTTGAGAAAGTAGTCGAAGAAGCGTTTTTGCAGCGAACGCCCATAATCGGTGTAGAAATGCGTCCAGTGCTCGATACCGTGCAGCTCGAGCCACTTCTGTTCCGAAGCCGCGCGCACGAATGCTTCGGTGTTGCCGCGCAGATGCAACCCTTGACCGCCCCAATTTCCCGCGGATAGGAACGGGACGTTGAGCTTTTCCCAAATGGGCGTGCGAGCTTTGTGATACTCATCAGCCAGCGGATGCGCGAGCACGTCTCCGCCGAGATCGCTGCGATTCTTTGCAAGCTCCGCATCCGAAAGCGTCACGTCGCCGCAGGCCGGCTTGCCGGTTACGGAGCTGCGCGCACCGCGTTCGCCTAGGCCGTATTGCACCGTCTTGACTTGCATGTCGAACCAGTTGGCGAGAAACGTCGAGAGAATGCCGCCGTGGTACGAGAACTCGCGATAAAAATCCGATGCGCCTTCCCACGCGCACATCGCCGCGAGATGCTTCGGCTGCTCGAGCGTCGCGACCATCCACTGATTCATCGCGTAGTACGAGATGCCGTTGAGACCGACTTTGCCGTTCGACCACGGTTGCGTCCCGGACCACTCGATGCACGCCGCAAAATCTTTGGTCTCACGCGGCGACCATGGCTCGATGAACCCCGGCGACGAACCCGCACCACGCGAATCGACGCGCACGCACGCGTAACCGTCCGGGCACCACTTCTCCGGATCGACGACTTCCCAACTCTGATAGCGGTTGGTCGAATTCTCGGCGACATCCGGATGTTGATCGACCATCCGGTTCCACTGATCGGGATAGCCCTCTTGAAACAAAAGGCCCTTCGCGTACGGGCCATAGCTCAAGATGACCGGATACTTGCCCTCTTCGAGCGGCAGAAAAATGTCGGCGCGTACGACGGCCCCGTCGTCCATCGTGATCGGAACGTCGAATTGCGCGCGTAATACTTCCGATTTGATCATCGCGCCGCGACCGCCATCTTCGGTGCTGCGAGCGGTAAGCGTGACGGCTTCGTTGCGCTCGGCGGAAAGATCGGCCGCCGTATAGATTTCCATGACGACGCGGGCGGACTCAGGCGTGACCATTACCGGCTGATCGTTAACGACGGCGTTGATGAAATGGCGCGTCTCCTCGGCCATCGGTCCGGCGAAGACATGTCCGAGCGATTCGCCCGGCATCGAGGAGATCGGGAATTCCGTGCCGGTGCGCATCGTGCGCGTGTAGACATCGCGGTGCGTGTCGTCGACGACGACCGCGCCTTCGGTTCCCAAGAACTCGATCCAGGTGCTCGAAAAATTCGGATAGCCTGGCGGCAAACTCCAACCCGCGCCGACGGTGAAGACAACGCCGTCGTCCATCGTCACTATCATCCACATTGCGTCGGGGACGCCGGGACCGCGCGCCTGCCGCATCGCACCGAACGCCGCTTGCGCGTAGACGCGAACCGGACGCCGCGGTTCGAGACACCACAGGACGAAATCGAGATCGTGCGTCGCTTCCATCGCCGCGGGCGAAAGCTTGATGCGGCCGCTGATCTTTTGCCGAGACTGCGCGTGATATTGCGGCTAACGAGCACGCTGACCGGACGGCCAACCGTCCCGTCTTCGAGTGCCTTCTTCACGTACGCAAACTTCGGATTGAATCGTTGCGAATAGCCGATCGTGAACTTCAGGTTGTTCTTACGCGCCAGGTCGATCAAATCGTCCGCTTCATCGAACGTGAGCGCGATCGGCTTTTCGAGCAGCACGTGTTTGCCCGCGGCAAGCGCATCGCGCGCGATCGGATAGTGCGTCGTCTCGGGCGTAGCGCACACGAGAACGACCTCAATCGCCGGATCGCGCACGAGCTCGCGATAATCCGTCGTCGCCGTTCTCGCGCCGGTGATCTTTGCGATCTCCGCTAAGCGATCGGGCCGTATTTCGGCAACATGCACGGCGCTGACGGCCGGATACTGCGCGCACGTTTCTGCGCGAATTCCGCCGCACCAACCCGTGCCGACGATTGCGACCTCAACTTGCTTCATTTTACAGCGGTGGCCTCGTTTGATTGGCCGCGTTGGTGCAGGGCGCTCCGCGGCCTGGCGATAAACGGGCGGATTAAGGAGAACGCCATGCGCACCCTTTCCCGCATCGCAATCACGGTCGCCCTATTGACCGCGCTAGCTGCGGTGCCGTCGCGCGCGGTAAGTCAGAGCCAGGGTGCTCCGACGTACGCGTTCGCCGCCGTCAACAACATGAACCATTTGCCCGAATTCGTCGGCGTCGAAAAGGGCATCTTTCTCAAGCACGGCATCGACCTCAAGCTCAAAGTGCTGAAGTCGGGCGCGGAAGCGATGCGCGCGTTTCAAGCCGGTGAAGTGCAATTTGAAACCGTGAGCCCAACGATCATGGCGGCCGCGTACAATAACGGCGTCAAGCTCAACGCAATCGCTGGTATCATGGGCGACGCGACCATCGTGAACTACGACGATACGTTCGCGGTCACGGCGCGCGACGGCAGCGGCATTCGGCCGGGACACATCGAGGATCTCGCCGGAAAGCGTGTCGGCACGCTCCTGGCCGGAAATCCCGAAATCTATCTGCGCGCAGTGCTTGCCAAGATGAAGATCCCGCTCGACAAGGTGACGCTCGTGAACATCCCCGCGCCCGATACGGCGTCGGTAATGCGCACGGGCTCGATCGATGCAGCCGTGACGTGGGAACCGTACGGCACGATCATTCTCGACCAAGTGCCCAAGGCGTATCTCGTGCAGCGCGGCGGCGGCTACGTCGGCTATGCGTTGTGGGTCGGATCGTCGCCGGAATTTTTGAGCGCTCACCCCGACGCCGCGCAGCACCTCGTCGACGGTTTTGCGGAAGCGTCGTGGTACATTCGGCACAACCGGCACGAAGCCGCGATCATCGCGACGCATTGGATCGAAGGTCTGGATGCAGCCTCCGCGGAGAAAGCGATCGCATACATGCGCTTCGATCCGCGCTTCAGCCGTTCGACGATCAAGGCCGCCGAGCAAGAGCAACAGATCATCCTCGATCAGGGCCGCATCAAACAAACGATCGACTTCAACGGTTATCTGATAACGAGCTATCTCGCCAAGACCGAAAAAGACTCGCCGCGCTTCTTTGCGGATCTCAAGCCGGCCAACTGATTCGTGCCTTCGAAGATCAGCGTCGAGAACGTCTCGCATGAATATTTCAATCCGAACACGTGGCAGCGCGTAACCGCGCTCGACGGACTTTCACTCGACGTCTCGGACGGCGAGTTTCTGTGCATCGTCGGGCCGAGCGGCTGCGGGAAATCGACCCTCTTGTATCTCGTAGCCGGACTCGCGCACGCAAATTCCGGGCGCATTCTCGTCGACGGACGCCAGGTCGAGCGTCCGGGGCGCGATCGCGGCATGGTCTTTCAGGATTTTGCAATCCTCCCGTGGCGCACGGTCGAACGCAACATCGGGCACGGGCTCGAGATCGCCGGCATCGGGCGCAAAGAGCGCGAGCCGATCGTGCGACGCTACGTCGAGCTGATGGGGCTGAGCGGTTTCGAAAACAAGTATCCGTACGAGCTCTCGGGCGGCATGCGTCAGCGCGTCGCGGTGGCACGCACGCTGGCTGCCGATCCGCAAGTCGTGTTGATGGATGAGCCGTTTGCCGCGCTCGACGCGCAGACGCGCAACGTCATGCAAGAAGAGCTCGTGCGCATCACCATGCACGAGCGCAAGACGTTTTTGTTCGTGACGCACAGCGTCGATGAAGCCGTGATCCTCGGCGATCGCGTCATCGTGCTGACGCACCGGCCTGGACGCGTCAAGGCGAACATTCCGATCGAGATTCCGCGCGAGCAGCGTCGCTGGGATGTGCTCGGCGTCGAGGAACAATTCGCGCGCTACCGGCAAGAGATTTTGCGACTGATTCGCGAGGAGTTCGATATTCAAGAGCACGCCACGGTATGATAATGGGCGCCGCGCGCGCGATCGCGCCGTTTGCAGCATTCGTTGCGCTGTGGGCGATCGTCGTCGCGGTGTTTCATATTCCGCAGGACACTATGCCTTCGCCGGCTGCCGTCGCGGCGGCATTCGGCGACGCCGTTCACAAGGGCGTACTTACGGTCTACACCGGCGAGACGATCCGGCGCATTCTCATCGCGGCCACGACCGGGGCGTTGATCGGAATGGCCGCCGGTTTCTGTCGTTGCGCTGAACGACATCGTCGCGGACATCACGCTACCGGTGATCCGCTTCTTTCAATCGCTCTCGGGAATCGCGTGGCTGCCGCTGTTCATCGTATGGTTCGGTTTCTCGGACAAAACCATCATCGTCGCCGTATGGTACACGCTGTTCTTTCCGGTGCTCTTCAACACGATCATCGGTGTCAAGACGGTGCCGCGTGTCTATCGCAACGCGATTCTCACGCTCGGCGGCGACTGGCGACGCATGGTCTTTGACGTCTTGTTGCCGGGCGCAATTCCGTACATCGTCGGCGGTATTCGCCTCGGCGCCGCGTTCGGGTGGCGCGTGCTGATCGCGGCGGAAATCGTCATCGGGGCCGGCGGCCTCGGCTACTTCATCTTCAAAGCTGAAGCGTTCCATCTCACCGCGCGGATCGTCGCCGGGATGATCACGATCGGAACGCTCTGGTATTTAACCGACTTCTTCGTGCTGCGTCCGCTCGAAGAAGCCACGATCGAGCGATGGGGACTCGTCCACCGCTAGCGCGCGCAAAGCATTTGCGCGGAATTCTCGGATTCGTGCTGCTCTTCGCGGTGTGGCAAGGCGTCACGTCAAGCGGACTCGTCAAACCAATCGCGCTTGCAACGCCGGAAGCGGTGTTCAGCGTCATCGTTTCAGGGATTGCCGATCATTCATTGCTCATCAACACGGGCGTCAGCCTCGAGCGGCTGATTCTCAGCGTCATTGTCGCAAGCTCGCTCGGCATCGTCCTCGGCGTCGCGGTTGGACTCAGCCGAAAATTCGGCAGCTTCGTCGAGCCGCTGGCCGCATTCTTCAACGCGATCTCCGGCATCGTGTGGCTGCCGCTTGCAATCACGTGGTTCGGATTGACCTGGAAGATGCTGCTGTTCGTGATCGCAAACAGCGTGTTCTTCATCATCTTCTTCAACACGCTGCTCGGCATTCGCACCGTTCCGCGCGTGTACGAGCAGGCCGTGTTTACGCTCGGCGCATCGCGCTGGCGCTCGATTACCGACGTGCTGGTCCCCGGAGCGCTTCCCGGAATTATCAGCGGATTGCGACTTGGCTTAGGATTCGGCTGGCGCGCGTTGATCGCCGCTGAGCTCGTCGGCGCAACACAGGGCCTCGGGTTCATGATCTACAGCGCCGCGCAATACTTGCGAACCGACGTGATCCTGGCCGGCATCGTCGTCATCGGCGTGATCGCCTACGCGCTCGATGCGCTCTTGCTCGGCCCGCTCGAACGCGCGACGGTCGAACGCTGGGGCGCCTATAATTGAGGCGGCACCGGTGGTATCTGCACCGCACCGCGCTCTTTCTGGCGACGGTCGTGGTGCTCTGGTGCGTATGGTACGCGTATAGCGTCGTCAGCGCCCAGCGCAAGACGGATCCGGCGATTCTCGCGCAAATGCGCGAGCACAAACGCGTTGAGATGTGGGCCGAGCTGCCGTTCACACCCGAAGAATTTCACATCCAGTATATGCAGGACCGCGGGACCGTCACAGGCGTGAGCGGAAACTGGATTCACCTCGTGGGCGTCTCGCCGTCGGCAGCCTGGACCATCGAGCGCCAATATTGGGTCGAGCGCGTAACGACGCGCCGAGAATAACGGAGGAGCTATGCCGTTCTTTCAGTTCGATGAGATCAAGAGCGAGTTCGTCACGCCGAAATATTCGAAGGCTTTCGGCCCGCTCGTCACCGGCCAGCAAGTCGAAGTCGGCCGCCTGCACTTCGGCAAGGACGAAGGCGCGGTCGAACACGCGCATCCGCAAGAACAGATGATGGTCGTGATCAGCGGCAAGCTACGCGCAACGCTGGACGGAGAGACAATCGAGCTCGGTCCCGGCGAAGGCTTTCACGCGCCGCCGAACGTCAAGCATCAAGTCACCGCAGTCGAAGACACATACGTGCTCAGCTGCAAAGGCATCGTCAACGGCACGGGCCACCGGATTTAAAAGAGGTGGGCGGGGATGTTCCCCGCCCACCTGCCGGCTTAGGCCGTGATTGGGACTCTCTTTGCGGCGTTTGGTATCGTAGTAGGCAACGTAATCGTCAAAACGCCGTCTTGAAGCCGCGCCGAAACTTTGTCGGCATCGACCTCCGCGGGCAGCATGACCGTCCGCTTGAAATCGCGCCGCTCGAATTCCGATTGATAGACCTGTCCCTTCAACCGCTCTTCGACAGATTGACGCTCTGCGGAACCTGAAATGGTGCAGCGATTGTCGCGGCAATCGATCTCGATCTCATCGCGTTTGAAACCTGGGACCATCGCTTCGATGACATAACTGTCTTCGCGCTCGTAGACTTCGATCGGAGGAAACGACCCTCCGTCAAGTGTGTCATAGCTCGATCCGTTCGTGAGTAGTGAATTCGCCATCCGCCGCATCGTGCGTATCTGATCGACCAGCGGATCGAAACCGCCGTACCCATTTTCAGAGACGCGCTGCGGCCAATTGCCGTGCACGCGCAAACTGTCACCGTTCGTTCTCTTGGTGAGTGTTGCCATTATTGTAGACCTCAAATTTAGGAGAGGGGCTGTCGATGCACCACCCATACGCCGATGACAACGCTTTGTCAAATAAGGGCGAACGCACCCTAAAACGAACGACGAGTTAGCTTACGGCGCCGGTCAGTGCATCGAGAGTTTTGTCCATCGTGGCGATACGCGGATCGTTTTCGATTCCATAATGTTTCGCGACATCGAACATGGACGTATACGCGACAAAGCTCATGCCGCCGTCTTCCCATACGATGATTTTTAACGGGAGCTCTAGCGCGAACAGCGGATGCGCATCCATGAGCGGAGTGCCGCCCTTCGGGTTCCCGAAGATGATGAGCGTCGTTGGGCGCAGCTTCATGCCGACGCCCTCCGCCGCTTTGGCCTGATCGATCGTATCGAAGATTGTATTGCCTGCGTCTGTGATCGCCTTTGAGAGACGCGCAACGGTTTCCGCAAAACCGTACTTGCTCTCTTTTTCCATTCTCGCTTCTATTGGCAGGCGTTGCAGGGTGGGGAAGCGCGGCCGTAGGCGGGGCGCGCGATGTATTGCGCGGCAGGCCACGTCCAGAATTGCGAGACCTTCGGGTACGTCCGAATCACCGTGTTTTGCAACGTGCCGTTCTTGTCTTCGACCTTACGGATGTAGACGTTCTCGACCGGATTTCCATACGAATCCATCTCGATTGGGCCGCGCGGCGCATCGCCGACGGAAACGCTGCGAATCGATTTGATCAACGCCGCAGCATCCGACGTGTTGCCGTGCGCTTTTGCAAGGCCTTTATCCAGGAACTCGGCGCCGACGTAGCCGCCCTCGCCGTAGTATCCGGGACGATGTCCGAACGCTTTCGTGTAGCGCGCCACGAATGACTTATTCGCGGGCGTCTCGAGCGCGGCGCTGTACTGGAGCGCATCAACGATGCCCACAGCCGCCGGACCTTCCTGATCGAGCGTGCTCTCATCGGTCGCATTTCCTTGACAGACGACCGGGATCTTGATGCCGAACTCTTTGTACTGCTGCATGAAATTGATCGCGGTCTGACCGGAGAAGCTGCACATGATCACGTCGACGTCGCGCGGCAGCGCCGAAAGATACGACGAGAAATCGGTCGTCGTAATCGGCGTCCAGATCTGCTTTCATAATCTTGCCGCCGTCGGTCATGAACACGTCGGCGAAGCCTTGAATCGATTGCCAGCCGAAATTGAAGTCGTACGCGATCGTCGCGGCTTTGCGATAGCCGAGCACTTTGTACGCGTAGTCGCCCAGGACGTGGGTCGTTAGGCTGCTCGTCCAGCCCGTGCGCGCGATGTAGTCGCTGGGCTTGCGTTGCGTGAGGTCGTCATCCGAGACGATCGGCCAGACCGTCGGCAGCTTGTGCTCTTCGATGTACGGCACGACGGCCGCACCAACGTTCGCCGCCACCGGCCCGAAGAGCACGTCGATGTGTTCTTGCTCGACGAGGCGACGCAGCTGCGTGACGCCGATTTGCGGAACATTCGTATCGTCCGCGTAAACCAAATCGACTTTGCGTCCGCCGAGCTCGATTGTTGTGCTCGCTGCAGATACAGTTCGAGGCCTTCCTTCGTGTAATTTCCGAGAGCGGAGAAACCGCCGGTCAGCGGGAGCATGACCCCAATGCGCAGCGGCGCAGCTTGACTGTGCGCGGCGCGCATGGGAACGAACGTGGCAAACGCAAGCGTGAGTACCGCAAGAACTGCGGCCGAGCGTCGATTCATCGCGAGCTACTCCTTTGGCGGAACGATCGGTAAGAGAACGTAGGACGTTTGTGCGGCTGTCGTGTGAAGTGTGGTCTTTCCCCCAAAGACCTCGGATGGGCGATCGCGCGGATCGTTGTGTAGGAACGGCCCGGAGCCGCGCATCTCGTTCTTGAAATTCGAAAGCCGGCCACCGCTGACTCCCGAATACTCATAGTCCTTGCCGAGCAAGCGTCAGTCCGATTCGATAACCCGGCGGCAAAACGATGCACGTCGGCCAAATCTCGATATCGAGATCGGCGATCTCGCCGGGCCGTAACGGACGCAACGCGTCGTGCGGATGCCACGGACGATACGGCGTACCGCGACTCGGGTCGCGCTTGCGATGCGAGACGCGCAGCCATCCTTGCGCAAGCGGCGTGTGCGGATCGATCGCGCCTTGGAAGACGACCTCATCGCCGCTCGGTGAGAACGCACGCAGCACCGCAAAGACGTCGGCATCGTTCGTCGACGACGACAGAAACAGTTTGAGCCCCGTCGGTCCGGTGATCTCCGTCTCTTGGCTCAGCGGTTCCGAGAGGAACGTGACGCCTTCGCCAAGCGCATCGTAGGTGAGCGTGGCGTCGGCGACGGGCTCGCGGCTGAGCGCGCGCGCATTCAGATCGAGATAGAATTTCGTCCACTGCGTGCGTGCGAGCGGCCATTCGTTTTCGCGACCGCTCGATGAACTTGTCGAGATACCGAACCTGCAGGCGAACGCGCGGTTCGTCTTTCCACGCCGTTTCGTCGCCTTTGAGGAAGCGCGCAAAGAAGCGCTTCTGCAAATCGATGCCGTAGTCGGTATAGAATTCGGTCCAGTGCTCGAGGCCGTGCAGCTCGAGCCACTTCTCCTCGGATGCGATCTGCAAGAAGCCCTCGACGTTGCCGCGCAAGTGCAAACCATGACCGCCCCAATTGCCGGCCGACATCAACGGCACGGTGATTTTCGAGAAATCGGCTTGTCGCTTCGAGTAGAACTCGTCGATCAGCTGATGCTCGTAGTGCGCTTGCCCAATGTCGATGCGATTCTTCGCAAGCTCTTCGTCCGTCAGCGTCTCGGGACCGCAGACCAGATCGCCCGTGATCGGGCTGCGTGCCCCGCGTTCACCGAGGCCGTGCTGCACGGTCTTGACCTGCATATCGTACCAATGCTGACGGAACGTGCACAGAATGCCGCCGTGCCGCGATTGCTCTCGATAGATGTCAGATGAGCCTTCCCAGACGCAGCAGGCTGCGAGGTGCGGCGGATTCTTCGCCGCGACTTGCCATTGATTGCTCGCGTAGTACGAGATGCCGTTCATCCCGACTTTGCCGTTGCACCACGGCTGCACGCCCGCCCATTCGATCGATAGATAGATGTCTTCGATCTCGCGCGCCGAGCGCGGATCGAGATAGCCCGGCGAGCGTCCCGCACCGCGTGAATCGATGCGCAAGCACGCATAGCCGTCGGGGACCCAGCGCTCGGGGTCGACGACTTCCCAATTCATGTACTCGCCGCTCGAGGTTGCGAGCACGTCGGGGTGCGCGCCCGTCAGCCGCTCCCACGCCGAAACGTAGCCTTCCTTAAACGAAAGGCCTTTTGCATATGGCCCGTAGCTCAGGATGACCGGGTGGCGTCCCTCGGGCGGACGGAAGAGGTCGGCGCGCAAGACGACGCCGTCGTCCATAACGATCGGGATATCCCAATCGATCTGCATTCCGTCGCGCAGTTCGCTGCGCGCGTTTTCCGCCAACAGTGGCTCGTCCAACATCGGCTCACCTTTCCAAGGCTTGTATGCAAGCCCCTACGAATCGGAGCGGCCAGGACGGAGGGGCAGATGGGTTCTTCACGGTGGTTGGCGTTCGCCGTTGCCGCCTTGCTTCTAACGGCGCCCGCGGCCGCGCAGCAGCAGCAATTTACGTTCGCGACCGTCGCGAACATGAATCATCTTCCGGAGTTCGTCGGCGTCGAGAAGGGCATCTTCGTCAAGCACGGACTCGACTTGAAGATCAAAGTCCTGGGCACCGGATCCGAAGTCGTACGCGCGTTCGAGAGCGGCGAAGCGCAATTCATCGCGCAGAACCCGACGACGCAAGACGTCTCGGCAGCAAACGGGATCCACTTGCTCGCCGTGTGCGAGATCATGGGCGACCCGACGCGTGTCTATTACGATGACATGTTCACGATCACCGCACGCAACGGCACCGGGATTCGTCCCGGACACATCGAGGATCTCGCCGGCAAGCGCGTCGGTCTTGCGCTCGCAAGCAACGAGGAAGAATATCTGCGCAACGTGCTCGCGAAAGCGAACATCCCCGTCGACAAAGTCACGCTCGTCAACGTTCCGCCAGTCGAGCACGTCCCGGTGATGCGACAGGGCGGCGTCGACGCAATGGTGACGTGGGAGCCGTACGGGACGATGATCCTCAATCAGATTCCCGGTGCGTTCCTCGTCAAGCGCGGTGGCGGATATCTTGGCTATTCGCTGTGGATGGGCAGCTCGAACGACTACGTTGCGAAGAACCCCGACATCATGCAAAAGCTCGTCGACGCGATGGCGGAATCCGAGTGGTACATCCGCACGCATCCCAAAGAAGCCGCAGACGTGGCAACGCACTGGATCGAGGGGCTTGACGCGAAATCTGCCGAGAAAGCCGTCACGTACATGAACTTCGATCCGCGCTTCGGCAAGAACATCATCGCCGCGGCAAATCTCGAACAGGATTATCTCGTGAAAAACGGCCGCGTCAAAGCGCCGGTCGATTTCAATACGACGACGACGAGCACGTTCATCGAGAAATCGATGCGCGCCCAGCCGCAGTTCTTCAAAGATCTCAAGCCAATCAAATGAGGAGTAGCATGAAACGGATTCTCGCCCTCGTTGGCGCACTTATGCTTCTCGGCCAAGCGCCACCGTATCCGTGGAAAGATGCAACGGCGTTTCCGATTCCGATGGGTGAACTGTACGGCGCGACCGTCGGCAACACGATCTATATCTTCGGTGGCCTTTCACCCAAGACGAACGCCGTCGGCCTCGTGTATGCATACGACACGACGACGAATACGTGGACGCGAAAGAAAGACATGGCGCAGCCGGCGCACCACATCATGCTCACGTCCTACAACGGCAAGGTTTATATTTTCGGTGGATTCGTTCACCTCGGTAACGATCCGTACGTCGCGTGGCATCCGGTCGGCAATACCTGGATGTACGATCCCGCGAGCGACACATGGAAGGCGCTTGCACCGATGCCGACTCCGCGCGGCGCCGGACAAGCGGTCGAGCTCGGCGGCAAAATCTACGTTATCGGCGGCGCCAATTCAGGAATTCCCGGGCATCCGGAAACGACGGTTTATCCGGCGGGTCCCGATCGCGTCGTCGGTACCTGCGAAGTCTATACCGTTGCGAGCAACTCGTGGGGTAAGTGCGCCGACATGCCGACCGCGCGCAATCACTTCGTCGCCGGAGCCGTGAACGGCAAAGATTTACGCGATCGACGGACGCATCGGCGCAGTCTTCGTTGCCGGACCGGGGCCTGGTTTCTCGGGCGTCATCGATCTCGTCGAAGCATACGATCCGGCGACGAACACCTGGAGCGATGCCGGGCGCGCACCGATGCCGCGCGGTGACATCTCGGGCGCCGTCTACAACGGCAAGATTTGCATCTCAGGCGGCGAGCTCGGCAGCACGGCTGGAAAGACTGCCTACTGGGCGTTCGAATGCTACGATCCCAGCAAGCCCGCGTGGTCCGCATGGGAAGAGCTGCCGCACATGCAAGTCGCGCGACACGGGTTTGCTGCAGCGGTCGTCGGGAACACGTTCCATGCTATCGGCGGCAGCTTCCAATCCGACGGAATGCCCGGCGTCGAATCGTTCACGGGTAGCCACGAAGTCTATACGTTCGCACCATAAAGGAAGCGCAACATGCCTGAATCACAAGTCGAAGCGCGAACGCCCGGCGCAAAACGTGCCGGCGAGGGCGAACACTATTTCGAGCTCGCGAAGCTCAATACACATCATGGGCGGTCCGGAGTACTCGAGCGCGAACGGCACGTGCGTCGAAGGCGATCGTATGATGGTCGCGCTGATGCGCATGCCGGCCGGAACCGGTGCTGAGCCGCACGCGCATCCGAACGAACAATGGATCTTCTTGGTCGAAGGCGCGCTCGATTCGGAAGTCGGTGGCCAGAAGCAACGCGTTGAAGCCGGCTCCGTGATTTACGTTCCCTCGAACGTCGTCCACTCGACGAAGGTCGTGGGCGATCGTGACGTCGTGTTCTTCACGGTGAAGGACACCTCGCACGGCTTGCACGGCATAAAACAGTAATGCGCGCGGCGATTCTGGCATGCGTGCTCGCCTTTGCGTGCGCGCTTCTTCCCGCACGTGCTGCCGACGAGATGCAGCACATCGGCGATCCGCCCGAAGCGCACAACATGCGTCTCGTCGGTTACAACGATCTGCAAGGGCGCAGCGCCTATCAGCCGACGATTCACCACCAAAACGGGCGCTGGATCGCGTACATCGGGCACCATGGTGGAACGGATAAAATTCCCAAGCCTTTTAACCCGCTCACCGGACGCGCCGAGTTCGACGGAACCTCGATCGTCGACGTTACCGATCCCGCGCATCCGCGCTATCTCGTGCACATCCCCGGCGCCGAAGGCGACTACGAAAGCGGCGGCGCGCAAATGGTACGCGTCTGCGACGGCAAGACGTTGCCGAAAGGCGATCCCTCGAAGGTCTACATGTTGCGCACGTTCGGCAATGAGGCGCACGAGATTTGGGATACGAGCGATCCGGCGAAACCGGTGCTCGTTACGCGCCTCGGCGGTTTGCTCGGCACGCACAAGAGCTGGTGGGAGTGCGACACCGGGATCGCTTATCTCGTCTCGGGCGTGCCGGGCTGGCGCACGAAACGCATGACGCAAGTCTACGATCTGAGCGATCCTGCGCATCCCGTCTTCATTCGCAACTTTGGACTCGTCGGCCAAGAGCCGACGGCCAGCGGCACGGTGCCGACCGATCTGCACGGGATGATCTCAACTGGACCGAAAGGCAATCGCATCTACTTCGGTTACGGCACGAATAAAGGCGGCGTGCTGCAGATCGTCGACCGTCAGAAGCTGCTTGACGGTCCAAAAGAACCGACACCCGAAAATCTCATGTATCCCGAAGTCGGACGGCTTTATCTCTCGCCGTTCTACGGCGCGCACACGACGTTTCCGGTGCTTGGGATGAACATTCCCGAGTTCGCGCACGATGCGCAGGGCGCCGTCCGCGACTTCGTCGTCATCACGGACGAAGAGCTCGCAAACGAATGTGGTGAGGCGCAACAGATGGTCTGGTTCGTCGACGTCACGACCGAATCGCGTCCGTTTTCCGTCGCCAACTACATGGTCTCGGATCCGGGCGGAAAATATTGCCGTCGCGGCGGACGCTTCGGCACGCACTCCTCAAACGAGAATATGACGCCGATCTACTACAAGAAGATCATGTTCTTCTCGCACTTCAATGCTGGAGTGCGGGCTGTCGACATTCGCGATCCCTTTCACCCACGCGAGATCGGCTATTTCATCCCTGCCATCACGAAGAACACCGATCCGCGTTGCGTGACGACGAACGGCCAGCAAGTTTGCAAGACGGCTATCCAAACCAACAACGTCGAAGTCGACGATCGCGGATACATCTACATCGTCGATCGCGCAAACACGGGGATGCACATCCTCGAGCTGACGGGCGCGGCGCGCGCGATCGCCGGGAGTTAAGCTTTCGCTTCTTCGAGCGACGGAAAGATATCGATGAACGCGTCGACGCGAGCGACCTGCAAGATGCGGCGGATCTTGCCTTGCTTCCGAACGACCAGCCGCAATTTCCCCTCACTCGACTGCTGGCAACGAAAGAGCGCTGAAATTCCAGTTGAATCGATGTATTCACAGCGAGAAAGGTCGACGATCAGGCGCGGCGTGCCAATCGCACGCTCGAGCGCGGCGCCGACTTCCGGCATCGTGAAGATATCGATGTCGCCGATCACCTCGACGACGTGCATAAACGCCTCGGCATGATGCACGACGGAAAACGGGCTGCGGGGCGGGTCCATCCTTCTTGCTTCCTCGTTCCCTTAAATGGCATTATGCCGACGTGATGCATGTGATCGACGGCCTCGAGATACCGAGCGCCGACGGACGTACCTTCGAAGTCCGCAATCCAGCGACCGGAGCCCTGGTCGAGCGCGTCGCCGAGGGTGGCGCCGCCGAGATCGCCCTTGCCGTCAACGCGGCAAAACGAGCTTTCGACGACGGCCGCTGGAGCAGATTACCGGTTCGCGAGCGGTACCGCATTCTCAACCTGCTGGCGGAGATGCTCGAAGACGCGTTGCCGGCGCTCTCAACGCTCGAATCGACGTGTACGGGACGTCCGCTCCGGGAGATGAGCGCACAACTCAGCCGTCTGCCGGAATTCTATCGTTATTTTGCAGCCGTCGCGCGCACCGCCGAGGATACGCTTCCGCCGTTCGAGGGACCGTACCTCAGCTACGTGCGCCGTGTGCCGCTCGGCGTCGTTGGGCAAATCACGCCGTGGAATCATCCGCTGCTGATTCTGACAAAGAAACTCGCGCCGGCGCTTGCCGCCGGCAACACTGTCGTCGTCAAGCCCTCCGAATACACGCCGCTCACAACGCTGCAGCTTGCGAAAATAGCGCTCGAAGCGGGCGTGCCTGCCGGCGTGCTCAACGTCGTCGCCGGATTCGGCGGCGAAGCCGGACGCGCGCTCGCGTCGCACGCCGGTCTCACGAAGCTCGATCTAACCGGCGGCACCGAGACGGGACGCGACGTCGCGCAAATGGCCGGCGCGAATCTCGTGCGCTTCAACTGCGAGCTCGGCGGCAAAGCGCCGGTGATCGTCTTGCCGGATGCGGATCTCGAGAAGGCGGCCGCCGGCGCGATCTTTGCGGCTTTTATCGCAACCGGTCAAACGTGCATTGCGGGCGCGCGCATCCTCGTGCACGAGAGTCAAGCGCAAGATCTGATCGAACGCATGGTGGCGCGCGCTGTATCGCTGCGCCTGGGCGATCCGCTGCTCGCCGACACGCAGCTCGGTCCGCTCGTTTCGGAACGGCAGCTGCAACGCACCGAAGAGTACGTCGCGATCGGCAAACAAGAAGGCGCCGAGATTGCGTGCGGCGGCCGGCGCGCGACGAACGGCGTGCTCGGCAAAGGCTTCTTCTACGAGCCGACGATTTTCGCGGACGTGCGCTCGTCGATGCGAGTCGCGCAGGACGAAATCTTCGGCCCCGTCACGTGCGTCATCGCGTACAAGGATCTCGAGGAAGCCGTGCGGATTGCAAACGACATTCCGTTCGGCCTCGGCGCATCGATCTGGACGTCGGACGCTGCGAAGGGGATAGCGCTTTCAGAGCGACTGAACTGTGGCGTCGTGTGGATCAACGATCATCACCGCATCGATCCGTCGATGCCATGGGGCGGTACGAAAGCCAGCGGTATGGGCCGCGAATGCGGAATCGAAGGCTATCGTGAGTACACGCAAACGAAAAGCATCGTCGTCAATCTCGAAGAGCCCGTCGATTGGTACGCGACCAATGAAACGTTGCGCTTGAGCTAACGCAGCGTGCCGGAAATCGTCGTTCGCACCGCTTTGCTCGATGATGCCGCGGCATTCGTGTCGATTTACGAGCCCTACGTACTTCACACGCCGACCTCATTCGAGGAAGTACCGCCGAGCGTCGACGAGTTCCGCGCCGCATGAAAACCGTGCTCGCGTACGCGCCCTGGTTTACCGCTCTCATTGACGACAGCATCGTCGGCTATGCGTACGCCGAGCGTCATGCTGAACGCGCGGCCTATCGCTGGGGGATCGACGTCGCGGTCTACATCGATCGTAACTTTCACCGCCATGGAATCGGACGGCGGCTCTACGGCGAGCTGCTTCCGATTCTCGAACGGCAGAACTATCGGCGCGTGTACGCCGGCGTCACCTTACCGAACGAAGCCAGCATCGCGTTGCATCGCGCATTCGGTTTCGAATTGATCGGCACGTACAAGCGTGTTGGTTGGAAACATGGCGCGTGGTACGACGTCGCGTGGTTCGGCCGCGATATCGGCAGGAATGACGACGCCAAGCCCGCCGAACCTGTTCCGTTTCGCTAACGTTCCGGGCCGCGGGGACGCTCACTTGTCATCCCGAGCGAAGTCGAGGGACAGAGAAACGGTGGCAAGGTCTTCGCGGTCCCTCGACTGCGGCGCATTGCATGCGCCTACGCTCGGGATGACAAAGTACGACTTCGCTCGGGATGACAAGCCCAGAACTGCGCTCCACAAGTTGTGGCGCGATCGTGCCCGCGCGGCGGCCCTTTGCGCGAAGTCTTGGCGCGCCGAAATCGGACGTGCGCCCGTTTATCGCGATCTTACCGCTTCGGGCCGCGGGGACTGCCGCCGGGATTTGAACTGCCGCCGCGTCCGCCGCCTGGTCGACGACGGCGGCGCGGACCGCGACCTTGTGCCGGCGTATCGCCGGAACGCGGCGGACCACCAGGCTGACGTTGCGGCGGACCCGGGCGCGGTGGACGCGGGGGGAGTGGACGCGGCGGTGCGTCGCCGCCATATTCAATCTGTCCGCTCGATTCGAGCCGCCCAAGCAAGAGATGGTAATACAACATCCCGCGCTGGTCGCCGAGCGCATCGAGAATCGGCCCGACGCTAATATTCGGATCGCCGGAAAGATCGCTGAGCGCACGCGCAACGCCTGAATCTTCCATCGGGAACACGTCGAGCCGCCCGAGTCCGCGCAAACAAATCACGGCCGCCGTCCACGGGCCGATGCCGCGCAGCTCGATTAGACGCTGCAGCACTGCGTTGGTCGACATCGCTTCGAGCTCGGATTCTTGCAGCGAACCGTTGAGCAGCGCGTCCGCGTTCGTGTTGAGCGCGAGCTCCTTACCTTCGGAGATGCCGAGTGCGCGCAGCTGCTTGCTCTTCGCGGCCAGGAAATCTTCAGGCGTAAAAAACGGATGATACTTGCGCCCTTGATGCTCGATCGGCTTGGTCAAGTGCTCGACGACGCGCCGCAGGATCGCGGATGCAGCGTGAATACTGACCTGTTGAAAGATGATCGCATTGACGATCGCCTCCCACAGCGTTGGATAGCGCGGCGGTTTGATGCCCCGCATGCGCGTCGCAATCGCGTCGAGCCACGGAATCGCCTTGACCGAGCGATAGAACGGCCGCAAATCGTATTCGGGCTGGAGCATCCGGACGGTCAGGGCGGCCGCATCGAAATCGGCGTTCCCAAGCGTGCGCACGTCGAGCGGGGAATCGCGTTTCGCCTGCCGGACGACGACCAACGCCCCGCGATGCGCGCGAATGAAACCGTCTTGCGCGCTGAACGTGTCGACAACATTCGTCGAGAGCCGCCGCAGCGCATTGGCGGTGAGGTCGAGCCGGAAAGGAGCGCGAACCGGTACCGTTGCCATGCTAGCCGCCTACATCGAATACTGGCGCGTATCGCTGCTCACGATCGTCGAGTATCGTGCGAATTTTTTCATGTGGGGCGTCTTTACGATTGTCTATCATGGCGTCGCGCTCGTCGCGCTTTGGGCTACGCTGACGCAATTCCCGTCGATGAACGGGTGGGATTTCCGGCAAATGGCGTTTTTGTATGCCCTTTGGATGTTGGGGCACGGGCTGCATAACATGCTCTTCTTCAAAGTCGGCGACGTCCCGGTCCTTATCCGCGAGGGTAACTTTGACCGTTTTCTCGTGCGTCCGATCGACGCGCTCGTGCAAGCGATGATCGCACCGACGCAGTTCGGCCTCGTTCCGGACGAGTTAATCCTTGCGCTGGTTTGGCTCGCGGTCGCGATACCCTACTCACGGGTGCACATCGATCTGCTGTTGATCGCGTACATTCCACTGATCGCGATCGGCGGCGCGCTGATCGATTTCGGTATCAATCTGACGATCGCGGCTGCGTCATTTTGGTTCGTTCGCGTCGATTCGCTGCGCTGGATGTTGATGTCGCTCGAACAAGACTTCACGCGCTACCCGCTCAGCATCTACAACAAAGCCGTGAAGTTGGTCCTCGCGTTCGTCGTCCCGTTCGCATTCATGAATTACTTTCCAGCAACATACTTTCTTGGGAAGAGCGACGGGGCGCTGAACCTGAATCCGGCCATCGGATTGCTCACGCCCGTCATCGGCATCGTGGTCACAGCGCTTGCTTACGGATTTTGGCGAATCGGACTCAATCGCTATACGGGAACCGGCTCCTAAGAGAGGCGAAGTCCCGCGACATGCAGAGAATCGTTCGCATCGCGGCAGCCCTTTTATTGCTCGTCATGGCGCCGGTACGTGCGCAGAGTGATGATCCATTCCAGTGGCTCGAAGACAAAGACGGTGCGCGCGCCATGACGTGGGTGCGCGAACAGAATGCCAAGACGCTCGCTGTGCTCCAGGCAGATCCACACTTTGCGAAGTTCTACAAGGAAGCGCTCGCGATCGAGCAGAGCAAAGACCGCATCCCGATGCCGGGGATGCGCGCCGGCCAGATTTACAACGTGTGGCAAGATGCCACCCACGTCCAAGGCATTTGGCGTCGCACGTCAATTGCGAGCTATGCGACCAAAACGCCAGCCTGGACGACGGTGCTCGACCTCGATGCGCTCTCGAAACACGATCGCAAACAATGGGTGTGGGAAGGCGTCACGTGCGAGCCTATGGCGGAGACTCGCTGCATCCTAGAGCTTTCAAACGGCGGCGAAGACGCGCAAACGCTGCGCGAATTCGATCTGAGCACCGATCGATTCGTTTCCGGCGGCTTCATGCTTCCGCGCGAAAAGCAATGGGTCAGCTGGCTCGACCCGGACACGCTGCTTGTCGCACGCGCTTGGAAACCGGGTCAGGTGACGACTTCGGGATATCCGTACGTCCTCAAACGGCTTCGCCGCGGCGCGCCGCTTTCGAGCGCCGTCGAAATCTTTCGCGGAAAGCGAACCGACGTCGCGGTCGCGTCGACACGCTACGTCGACGGGGCCGGAAACAGCGTCACGATCGTGGACCGTTCGCCGGACTTCTTCTCGACGATTCACTATCTCTTGACGGCGCACGGGTTGCGACACATCGATCTTCCGTTGAAATCGGATATCAATAGCCTGATCGACAGTCAATTGCTGATCACGCTGAAGCAATCGTTTGTAAAACATGGCGTTACCTACCCATCCGGGTCGCTCATTGCGCTGAATCTGCGCGCAATCGAAACCCATCCGGAGGACGCGCATCCAACGCTGGTCTACGTTCCGGGTCCGCGCGATACGCTTGATAGCGTCGGCGCCACGAGAAACGCTGCGATCCTCATGACGTATCACAACGTACGCGGACGCGCGCTCGTCTATACGCCGACGAGCAAGGGTTGGAAGCGAGCTGAGCTTCCGCTCCCGGACAATTCGACGATCGACCTTGCGACGAGCACGCCGAAGAGCGACGACTTCTACGTCTCGGTAACCAGCTTTCTGGACCCGACGCAGTTGTACGCGGGCAATGCGCGCTCGACGAAGGTTGTGGTCGTGAAAGCGTTGCCGCCGCAGTGGAACTCTTCGAACGACGTCGTCGAGCAACACGAGGCGACATCGAAGGACGGAACACGCATTCCGTACTTCATCGTCCATCCCAAGAATATGGCGCTCGACGGCAACAATCCGACGCTGCTTAACGCGTATGGCGGCTTCCAAATATCAATGACGCCGTACTATTCGGGCGTCGGAGGGAAACTCTGGAACGAGCCCGGCGGCGTTTCCGTGCTGGCAAACATTCGCGGCGGCGGTGAATTCGGGCCGGCCTGGCACGATGCAGCGTTGAAAACGAATCGCCAGCGTACGTACGACGACTTCTACGCGGTTGCGCAAGATCTCGTCCAGCGCAAAATAACCTCGCCACGCCGCCTCGGTATAATCGGCGGATCAAATGGTGGACTGCTCATGGGCGTCGAGTTCGTGCAGCATCCCGAGATGTGGAACGCCGTCGACATCGAGGTTCCACTGCTCGACATGCTCCGCTACGAAAAGCTCGAGGCGGGTCCGTCGTGGGTTGGCGAGTACGGCAGCGTTTCAGATCCGGTCATCCGCGCGTTTTGGGAAAAAACGTCACCGTACGAGAATCTGCAAGCCGACGTTACGTATCCGGAACCACTCATCGTGACGAACACCAAAGACGATCGCGTCGGGCCGGAACAGGCGCGTAAATTTGCTGCAAAGCTTGCGTCGTTGAATAAACCGTATCTTTTTTACGAAGTGACCGGAGGCGGTCACGCCAGAGGTGCGAATTTGAAAGAATCCGCACGTACGGAGGCGGTGGAACTGACATATCTCACAATGAGGCTCATGGAGTGATCGAATGCTCGCGCGACGCGCGTTTCTAACTCTCGGCGGCTGCGGCGCGCTCGCGCTCTTGCCGCATCGACTGCCTGCGCAGCCGGCACTTTCGCTTGCATACCTCGACGCGGTGCCGGGATACATCGCCGTGCACGCGCGCACGATGGGGAACGAACCACCGATCGTCTCCTATCACGACGGCGATCCGTATCCAACCGCATCGACGATAAAAGTTCTCATCATGGCGACCGCGTTTCGTTGGATGGACGCGGGCAAGATCGCGCCGTCAAGCCCGGTTCCGATTAGCGCGGGCGATATGGTCGGCGGGTCGGAGACCTACGGCTACGCGATTCCTGGGACGACCTATCCGCTGATGTCGCTGATCAACGCGATGATCAAGCAGAGCGACAATACCGCTTCGAACGCGCTGATCTCATACTTTGGCTTTGGCGCGATCAACGCGACAGCGGTTCCGGCCGGCATGACGAGCACGCGACTGCGACGGCATTTTCTGGATTGGAGCGCGATCGTGGCGCACAACGAGAACATCTCGACGGCTCGCGACATGGCTGCGCTACTCTACGAGATCGAACGCGGCTCGCGCGAAGGGCTCGACACAATCGCAAAGGCCGATTCGTGCCGGACGATGATCCAGATCATGCTCGGGCAAGAGGATCGCGACAAGATTCCAGCCGGTCTGCCGCACGGAACGCAAGTTGCCAACAAAACCGGCGAAATCACCGGCGTCCGAAGCGACGTCGCGATCGTCGAACCCTTCGGCGAAACGCCCTACATCCTCGTCGTGATGACGAAAGAGCTACGCGACTATTCTGCCGGGATTAGCGCGATCCGCCGCGTCGCGCATGACGTCAACCGCACGATCAGCGCGCGTTACGGCTTGACGTAAATGCGGCCACGATTGTGCCCGCTGCCTTGTTACATCGTTGCGCTGCCCGCTTCATTTGGGCGCGTCCTTCGACTTCGCGCTCCTGCGGAGCGCTACGCTCAGGATGACACAGTGGGGCGATCGTGCTTTGCTTGACGAGGGGGGCGCAATGCCGACTTGCGGCGGCCCTTTGCGCGAGATCGTTGCGCGAAGAAATCGAACGTGCGCCCGATCATCGCGCCGCTGAAATTTCTATTCGACCGTTACGGTTTCCATGACGTCGCCTTTGCGAATCTGATCGACGACGTCCATCCCTTCAGTCACCTCGCCGAAGACGGTGTAATTCTTGTCGAGAAAGTGCGCTTTGTCGAGCGTGATGTAGAATTGTGAGCCGGCTGAATTCGGATTGCTCGAGCGTGCCATCGCGACCACGCCGCGGACATGCGGGTTGTCGTTGAACTCGGCGTCGAGGTGATAGCCGGGACCGCCGGTGCCGTCACCGTTCGGGTCGCCTCCCTGAATAACAAAACCGGGCTCGTACCGGTGGAAATTCAAGCCGTCGTAAAATCCGGCGCGCGCCAGCTTAATGAAGGCAGCGCTATGCAGCGGAGCGTCGTCGGCAAAGAATTTGAAGACGATGTCGCCTTTCGGCGTCTTGATTCGGACGTGGGCGGTACGCGCTTCGTCGCGGAGCGCCCAGAGTTCGTCGCCGGTCGGCGCTGTGTGAGCTGGCATACGGGCCTCTTTGCCTCAAATTGGGAACTTCCGCCCGCACTGTAAGCCGGGCCGTCAAGCGAGCGCATCCTTCTTCCGAGGACGCACGGGTGTTTAATCTGCACCTCATTCTCGGAAAGATACATACAACGAAATGACATTGCTGCAAATGCGGGTTCCGGCGGACCCTTGGCAGGTCGGAAAAGTGCGCGACCAGCTACTGCTGGTCGGCGACGACGTCGAAATGTGCCCGGAAGTACTAGAAGATTTCGTGACCGCGATCGGCGAGGCGTTCGCAAATGCCATCGAACACGCGATTACGACAGAGCCCGTCGAAATCGAAGTCCGACAACGCGACACACGGCTGGTGGCGACAATTCGCGACCACGGCCGTGGCATTGACACCACCCGCATTTCGAGCAGATTGCCTCCTGCGACGAACGAGCGTGGGCGCGGAATTCCCTTGATGCGCCAGTGCACCAGCTCGATGAGCATTCAGAAGCCGCAGGACGGTGGAACCCTCGTCGTCCTCAATTGGGACGAGCGACGCCTTCACGCTCTCGCATAGCTTCAAGTGAAGCGCTGATCGCGGCAAGCGTTTCGTCGACGTCGCTCGCGCTGTGCTCGGTGCACAGGAACATCACTTCATTTTGTGACGGCGGCAAGAGAACGCCACGCGCTCGCATCTCGTGATAGTACGCAGCGTACGCACCTGCGTCGGCGAACTGTTGATCGTCGTAGCTGCGCGTCGGCGGTCCTTCGCGAAACTTGAAATCAACGATGCTTTCCAGCGTCACGACCGCGTAGGCGAGCCCGAGTTGCGCGAGAATCGCGCGGATGCCGCTACCAAGACGTTCGCCGAGCGCGCGCATTTGCGTGAAGACGTCCGGATTCGCTTCGAGAAAATCGAGCGCGCGCAGACCAATTGCGATCGCGAACGGATTGCCGGCGTGCGTCCCGCCGGCGAAGGTGGGACCCTCAGGAGCTAAGACGCGCATCACGTCCGCGCGGCCACCGTAGGCCGCAAGCGGAAAGCCGCCGCCGAGATTCTTTCCGATCGTCGTCAGATCGGGACTGTGGCGCAATCGCTGCTGCGCGCCGCCGAGTCCGAGGCGCGGCCAGGTGATAATCTCATCGAAGATCACAAGCGCTCCGCGCGCACGCGCACTCGCAAAGATCCCTTCGAGAAATCCCGCAGTGGGCTCGACCAGTCCCATGTTGCCGACGATCGGCTCGACCAGAATTGCCGCTAAGCGTCCATCGATGTGTTCGGCTGCAAGCACGCGATCGAGATCCTCGAGATCGTTGTAACGCGCAACGCCCAGATCGCCGAGCGTCGCGGCCGGGATTCCGGCCGAAGCCGCGTCGTCCGTGTGCGCCGATGCGCCCGCGCCGAGTAAGCCGAGATCGAAATGGCCGTGATAATTCCCGCCAAACTTTACGATCGCCGAACGGCCGGTAAACGCGCGTGCGACGCGAACGGCGGCCATCACCGCTTCGGTGCCGGTCGTCGTGAAACGCAAGCGCTCCATTGACGGCAGATGTCCGCGAATGCGTTCTGCGAGGACAAGCTCGTCTTCGTGGGTCGAGCCGTACACCACGCCGCGTGCCGCGATCTCATCGAGCCCGCGCGACACCGCCGGATGCGCGTGTCCGAGCAACAGCGGACCGTACGCCATCAAATAGTCGATGTACCGCCGGCCCTCGGCATCGTACGCGTACGCACCCGCGCCACGCGCCTGAATGAACAGCTCGCCGCCCACTGCTGCGCCGGCGCGCACCGGTGAATCGACCCCGCCGGCGAGCGCGTCGCTCGTGCGACCCTTAACGAGCATGGTGTCTGAAGTAGGCAATCAACATCGTAAGCAATACGGCCGCTACGGCGTATGCGCCGACCGCAAGCTCGAAGTTAAAACGCCGCGGTGGCTTCACCTATGCACGCAGCCACAATGCGATGGCGCTGTAGGCGGCCAGCAGCGCGAAGAGTCCGCGCAGAACGCGCTCGGGAAGAAAATGAGCGAGATGGACGCCCCAGCCGATTGCAATCGTCCCGCCGATCGCAAGCGCGATCCCCGCGCCCCACACGACGTCGCCGTTCAGAGCGTAGGTCGCCAGATTGACGATCGTTCCCGGGCCGACGAGCGCAAGACCCATGAACTGCGCGACAACCTGTGGGAAATTGAAAATCGTCGCCATCAGCGGGACGGCAAAGACCGCGCCGCCGGTCGCAAACAGGCCCGAAAGACCGCCGCCGATCGCACCGATCGGGATGGCGAGGGGCCACAAGCGCGAACGCGGCCCACTTGTTTCCGCAACGGCTTTCTTGCGCAAGCCGCTCCATACGTAGAAGATCGCAATTGCAAGCATCATCACCGCGAAGGATTTCCGCAGCGGCGTGCTGGCCATGTGCGTTGCGAAATGCGCGCCCAAGAATGTGAAGGGCAGCGCAGCCAGAGCAAGCGCACCCGCAATGCGCAAATCCATTTTCGTGCGGCGCATGTACTGCCAAATTGCCATGGTCGTGTTCGGGATGATCATCACGAGCGCAGTCCCCTGCGCGTGCTGCTGATCGTAGCCGTAGATAAAGCCGAGCAACGGAATCAGGAACAGCCCGCCGCCCAAACCGAAAAGACCGCCGAGAAATCCGACGGCCACTCCGAGACCAAGATCAACGAGAAGATTCGTTACGCGTAGACTCCGCGCAGCTCGAGCGTCGTTTTGACGCGCTGAATCGCCAGCATGTAGGCGGCGGTACGATACGACACGCCACGCGCAGCCGCAAGATCGCGCATCGCATCGAAATTCACCAAAAGATGTTCACGGAGGCGTTCGTTCACGTCGGCTTCTTTCCAGAAGAAGCCTTGGCGATCTTGCACCCATTCGAAGTACGAGACGATGACGCCACCGGCATTTGCGACGATGTCGGGGATGACGTCGATGCCGCGCTCGCGGAAGATCGCATCGGCCTCGGGCGTCGTCGGTCCGTTGGCGCCTTCAACGATCAACTTGGCTTTGATGCTACGCGCGTTTACAATCGTGAACACATTCTCGAGCGCGGCTGGAACCAGCACGTCACACTCGAGTTCGAGGACGTCTCCCGACGGAACCTTATCACCGCCGCGATAACCGTCGAGCGAGTGATGCTCCTGCGCGTATGCGATCGCGCTCTTGACGTCGATGCCTTTGTCGTTATGGTAGCCGCCGGTGACATCGGAAATCCCAACAACTTTACAGCCCGCTTCCGAAAGAAAGCGAGCTGCAAAGGAACCGACGTTTCCGAAACCTTGAACGACGACGCGCGCGTTTTTCGCCGGAATCTTAAGTCGTTCGAGCTCGGAAAGCGCAACGATCGAAACGCCGCGGCCCGTCGCTTCGACGCGTCCGCGCGAACCGCCGATCTCGAGCGGTTTTCCGGTGACGACACCCGGCACGTTTTGACGCACGTGCATCGAGTACGTATCCATGAACCACGCCATGATCTGCGGCGTCGTGCCGACGTCCGGCGCGGGAACATCTTTGTCGGGACCGATGACTTCGACCAGCTCCGCCGCGTAGCGGCGCGTGATGCGTTCGAGCTCGCCCATCGAAAGCTTCGAGGGATCGCAGGTGACGCCACCTTTGCCGCCACCGAACGGCAGATCGACGACCGAACATTTCCAAGTCATCCAGAACGCAAGCGCGGTGACCTCATCCAGCGTAACACCCGGATGATACCGGATCCCGCCCTTTGCGGGTCCGCGCGCGAAGTTGTACTGAACGCGATAGCCGGTGTAGACCTCGAGCTCGCCGTTATCGCGTTGAAACGGCAGCGAGAAGATCATTTGACGCGAGGGGTGCGTGAGGATCGCGCGCATTCCGGGCGTCAGATCCAAAAGCGACGCGGCCTCATTGAAGTAGGCGATCGCCTCGCCAAAAACCGAGAGATCGCGTATCACCGCAGTCGACATAATTTCAATGCCTCCGGTACCTTGTACCGTATTGTACCTTTAGGACAAACGGCCAAAATACCTAGGTAGCGGTTGGCCTCGTTGATAACGCTCACACCTTAAAGAGAAACTCGACGACGTCGCCCTCCTGCATGACGTAGTCTTTCCCCTCGCTGCGTAACAAGCCGGCTGCACGAATGGCGTCCAGCGAGCGAAGGCGCGCATAATCGTCATACGAGACGACCTCGGCCCGGATGAATCCGCGCTCGATATCCGAGTGAATCTTGCCCGCCGCCTGCGGCGCCTTGCTGCCGCGCTCGATCGTCCACGCACGGGCCTCCTTGGGTCCGGCGGTCAGGAACGTCATCAAGCCGAGCACGTCGTATGCAGAAAGGATCAGCTGATCGAGTCCGCTGCGCTTGATTCCCAGCTCTTCACAGAATTCGCGCGCTTCTTCATCTGATAGACCCGCAAGCTCAGACTCGATCTTTCCGCTGAGAACGATGGCTTGACCATGTTCGTCCGCGGCTCGCTTGAGAACCGCTTGCGCCAGCGGTCCGGGCGTTCCAATTTGCCCTTCATCGACGTTGGCAACGTAGATCACCGGTTTGATCGTCAGGAGAAAGCTTTCGCGTGCCAACTCCGCTTCGAGCGAGTCGGGCGCGAAAACGCGCGCGGGACGGCCGGCTTCGAGCTCTGCGATCAAACGGTCAGCCGCCGCAAGTAGCGGTCGCAATTTCACGTCCGCGCGCGCTTCGCGCGTCAAACGCTCGTGACGTTTCGCCATCGTTGCGAGATCGGCCAGCGCCATCTCGATATCGATGATCTCGATGTCGCGAATCGGATCGGGAGCGCCCTCGACGTGCGTAACGTTCGGATCTTCAAAACAACGCACCACCATCGCGATCGCATCGGTCTCGCGAATGTGACTGAGAAACGCGTTGCCAAGACCTTCGCCCTTGCTTGCTCCGCGGACCAGACCCGCAATATCCACGAAACGCGTCGATGCGTACACGATTTTGGTCGTCCCGACGATTTCTGCGAGCACCTTCAATCGGTCATCTGGGACGGGGACCTCGCCGATGTTTGGTTCGATGGTGGCAAAGGGATAGTTGGCCGCAAGCGCGTTCGCGGAACGCGTGAGTGCATTGAAAATCGTCGACTTGCCAACGTTGGGCAAACCGACGATCCCGCATGAAAGGGCCATGAAGTGCGCCGCTTCGGGACAAGCGTAGGATGGCCTAGCCGAGAGTCGAAAGCCTGAAAAAGATGCGTCAGATGAAGGTTGACAAACTCGGGATCGACTTGTTGACACACGATCCCGTCGTCATCCTTAAGGATCTCGAAGGTCGCCGTTACCTTCCAATTCTGATTGGGCCGTTCGAGGCGACCGCGATTGCGCTAGCGTTGGAAGGAACACAGGTCCCGCGCCCGCTTTCGCATGACCTCATGCGCATGATGCTCGAAGCACTTCAAGCCAAGCTCGAGCAAATCATCATCCACGACATTAAAGATTCGACGTTTTTCGCGAAGCTGATCGTGCGCACCAACGGGGAGACACAAGAAATCGATGCGCGCCCGTCCGACGGGATTGCGCTCGCCTTGCGGATGCAAGCGCCGATTTACGTCAGCGACAAGATCGCATTGGAGGAGACCGTTCCTGACAAGAAATCCGATGAAGAGGAGCGCGAGCGCTTCAAGAAATTCATCGAAGAGCTCAAGCCCAGCGACTTCAAAGATTGATTACGCGGGCGGGTTTCGCGCTCGGCGCGATCGGTCTCACGACGGGTGCCGCATTCGCACAATCCGGGGTCAAAGTCCTGGTCGGCACGACAAACAGCAACAGCGACGCGCCGTTTTTCATCGCTGAAGCGAAGGGATATTTTCGCGAGCAAGGACTCGACGTCGAGCTGATTCCATTCGATTCAGGCGCGAAGATGATCGCGCCGCTTGCCACCGGGCAGCTCGACGTCGCCGCAGGCGCGCCGTCGGCCGGCTTGTACAACGTGGCCGCGCGAAGCGTCGACATACGCATCGTCGCCGATAAAGGTTCCGCACCCAAGGGTTACGGCTACTTGCCGCTCATGGTCCGCAAATCGCTGATCGACTCCGGGAAGGTCAAGAGCGTACGCGACCTTCGCGGGATGAAGATCGCCGAAGTCGCGGAAGCGACGGCGAGCTTCTGCACGATGAACGAAGCGCTCAAAAAGGGCGGGCTCACGTATCATGACGTCGAGGAGGTCTTTCTCGGATTTCCCGACCACTTTGCGGCCTTCAGCAACGGCTCGATCGATGCGGGGATCACGGCCGAGCCGATTGCCACGAAGTGCGTTCAAAGCGGCGTCGCCGTGAAGTTCATGTCCGACGACGAATTTTACCCGAACCAGCAGATCGCGTGCGTTCTCTATGGTGGTCCGTTCATCAAGAGCAAAGGCGACGCGGCGCAAAAGTTCATGGTCGCCTACATCAAAGCGACGCGCGATTACAACAATGCGCTCAAAGGCGGCAAGATGGCGGGGCGTGCAGCGGACGACGTTATCGGGATTCTCACGAAATACACGGCGATAAAAGATCCGGCCGTTTATCGCGCAATTACGCCGAACGGCAACGATCCGAACGGGCGCCTGAACGTCGATAGCTTGCGCAAAGATCTCGCGACGTTTAAAGAAGCCGGATTTGTCAGGAGCGACATTACGGTTGACTTCGTCCTCGACGATTCATTCGCAGAAGCTGCAGTCAAGACGCTCGGACCGTACCACCCGAAAAGCTTGACCGTCCTCATCGTCGGGGCGGGGATCGGTGGACTGGTCCTCGCGCTCGAATTGCACCGTTTCCGGATTCCGGTGCGCATTTACGAGCAGGCGAATCGCTTGCTGCAAGTCGGCGTCGGCATCAACATTCTGCCGCACGCAACGAAAATTCTCGCGCAACTCGGGCTACAGGAAGAGCTCGAGAAACTTGCCGTCTCACCGAATCGTTCGGCGTTCTTCAACCGCTTCGGACAATTGATCTACGACGAGCCGCTCGGGAAAGCCGGCCGGATACGAGTGGCCGCAGCTCTCGATCCATCGCGCCGACTTGCAAAACGTGTTGTTGCGCGCGTTTCTGGCGCGCGTGGGACCGGACAATCTCTTCTTCGGCCACCGCTGTATCGGCGTGCAGCAAGACGACAGCAGCATCAGCATTCGCTTCGACGACGGAACGCGAAAACGCGGCAGCGTCGCGATCGCATGCGACGGCATCAATTCGGAAATCCGCAAGCAATTCTATCCGCAAGAAGGCGCGCCGATTTATTCGGGCTACAACATGTGGCGCGGCGTGACCAAGCATCCGCCGATTCTCGGCGGCGCAACGATGATTCGTGCCGGCTGGCTTGCGACCGGCAAGATGGTGATCTATCCGATTCAGGATGCGATCGACGCGTCGGGACGGCAACTCGTCAACTGGGTCGCCGAAGTCGAGACGCCGCAACACATCGCGCGCGATTGGAACCGGCGCGGAAACATCGATGATTTCATCGGCGCATTCGCGGATTGGAACTTCGACTGGCTCGATGCGCCCGAACTGATCCGCAACGCCGAGACGATTCTCGAATTTCCGATGGTCGATCAGGAACCGCTCGAACGCTGGAGCTTCGGTCGCGCGACCTTACTCGGCGATGCCGCGCATCCGATGTATCCGCGCGGCTCGAACGGCGCGGGCCAAGCAATCCTCGACGCGCGCGCGCTGGCCGAAGAGCTCGGCGCCGGCGGCGATCCGGTCAAAGCGCTGCGCGCATATGAAGCGCGCCGCCTCCCGATGACCTCCGACGTCGTGCGCGCCAACCGCGCCAATCCGCCCGATGCAATTCTGCGCGAAGTCTATTTGCGCACGGGCGATCGCCCGTTCGAACGCATCGAAGACGTCATCCCGCGCGACGAGCTGGTCGCGCTCTCGGATTCGTACAAGCGCGTGGCAGGATACGACAAGGAAACACTGCACAAAACTCCCAGCTAGTTCGCGAAAGGCTGGGATTGTGGCAAACGCATTACGTGCTCGAGGTCGAGCTGGTCCTCAACGACGGTGAGATGGAGAATTCATGCGCGTCGTCCTCGAGAACGCCGAAAACTCACGTAAGGAACCGAGATGCTTACGCTTCGACGTGCTGCGCCCAAACGATACGCACGATAGCGTCGTACTGTACGAGATTTACGTCGACGAAGCCGCCTACGGCGATCATCGCGCATCGGCCCACTTCAAGAAATTCGATGCGGCGCGTAAACCACTCATGAAGAGCGCGAAGCGCCGCAACTTTACCTGGAGTAATCCGGCTTAACGCGCGTTAGTCGTCTTGTAAGATCGAGTAGATCTCTTTTCTCGCATCGTCGAGGACTTCTTTGATGCGATCCCGCGTCTTGCGGTCTTCGATCTGGCGCAGTCCTTGCTGCACTGCGGCCATGAATTTGCGCACGGCTTCGCGCAGCTCGCCCCATTCGGCGCGTGGATCGTTCTCGTCGACTTCACTTTCGTCGAGATCGCCGCGCTCTTCGAGCATTTTACGCCCCGAGTCTGTGATCTCGTAAACGCGTTTCCCATCGACGACTTGACTCGTCACGAAGCCACCGTCTTCCAACATCTGTAAGGTCGGATAGACCGAGCCGGGACTGGGACGATAGCGTCCTTCGTACCGTTCCTCGAGATCTTGCATCATTTCGTAGCCGTGCATCGGCCGCTTCAAGAGCGTGCTGAGCAAGACGAATTTGATGTCGCCGCGGCGCATGCGGTGGTCGCCCTCGAGCCACGAGTGGAGATCTCTTCCGATCTCTTTGAAAACTTGGTGCATGTGCCGTGGCCCATGCCGGTGCCGGTGTCGCATATGTGGTCCGCCTTCGAAATCCGTAAACATCGAAAACATGGCGGTTCTTCCTCCTGTGAGGGTTTGTAGGTGGCCCATATCTGGCCTATCGGCACTGTATCGCGATATATCGCGACCTGTCAAGACCAGGTCTGTAACTTGTTGGCAGAACCGGCGTAGTTGTTACGGGCCCCCTCGGGGAATCGCGCCACTCGAAATGCTGAGGGCCCGAAGGTTTGGGGGCCCCATGCGAAGCATGGGGGGCGCGGAGCTTGGAGCGAAGCGCCTTTAAAACAAGGAGATAGAGTGGCTAAAGATAGCGCCGAGATCGGCGTTTTTGGTGGATCCGGCTTTTACTCGCTGATTGAGAACGCGCGTGAGGTCTGGGTGGAGACTCCGTACGGCGCCCCGAGCGACAAAGTCGCGCTCGGCGAAGTCGCCGGCAAGAAAGTCGCGTTTCTGCCGCGGCATGGAAAAGATCATCGCTTTCCGCCGCAAGCGATCAATTATCGCGCCAATCTGTGGGCGATGAAAGAGCTGGGCGTCTCGCGCATCATCGGACCGACCGCGTGCGGTTCGCTCGATCCGAAAGTCGCGCCCGGCGAAATGGTCGTTTGCGATCAAGTCGTCGATCGCACCACGGGCCGCAAGGATACGTTTTACGACGGGCCGATTACGACGCACGTCTCGTTCGCCGATCCGTACTGTCCGCAGCTGCGTTTGATTGCAATCGACGAGCTCAAGAAGATCGGCATTACGACGCACGATCACGGGACGGTCGTCGTCATTCAGGGGCCGCGCTTCTCAACGCGCGCCGAATCGAAGTGGTTCTCGAGCCACGGCTGGGAAGTCATCAATATGACGCAATATCCCGAGTGCTATCTCGCACGCGAGCTCGAGATCTGCTACGTCAATATCTCGCTGATCACCGATTACGACGTCGGACTCGAAGGCATGCCCGGCATCAAGCCGGTCTCGCACGAAGAAGTCATGAAGGTGTTCGCGAGCAATAACGAGCGCGTGAAGAAAGCGATCTTCGGGATCATCTCGGCGACACCGAAGCAACACTCGTGCCAGTGCGGCTCGGCGCTCGCAGGCGCGCGCTTCTAGCGTGTATCTCCAAGCGATCCCCCTGCTGCTGCGAAATCCGGCGCTTCTGCTCGCGCCGCTCTTCACCGGCATACTCGGCGTGCTTGGTGCAAGAGTTCGCCGGCCCACCGGCAGGCGGCGACGTCCTCGGCGGATTGACGCAACAGCATCCTTGCGCTCTTGATCTTCCTCTTCAATTGCTTCGGACTCGGCATCTCGGTGATCATCGCCGACAACGTCTGGCGCAGCGGCAAGGGATCGTTCGAAGACGGCTGGGAACAGGGCCGCCGCAAAGCCGGCGACATCTTCATGGCCTCAATCGGCTTGAATTTCATCGTCTACATCGCGCTGCAGATCGGCTCGTTCATCCATCCGCTCTTGGGCGAAGCGCTGTTCGTGCTCGCGTTCTTCTTCTTGATCTACACGATCCCGGCGGCGGCGATCGGCGGAATCCCAGGATTCATGGCGCTCAACGCGAGCATCGAACGCGTTCGCGAAAACTTTCTGCCTGCGATCGGACTGATCGTCTGCTTCGTCGTGCTGTACTGGGCGGTTGGGACCATACTGATTCCGCGTGTACACGAGCCAGCTCGGCATCTCGGCGTTTTTGATCGCCGCGGTGTTCCGCGCCATCGTCCTAGGCTACTTTGCGCTCGTGCTCGCTCGCTCGTACACCAACATAGCCTTCGTTCGTCGGAGATTCTAAGAAGTCTAAGTCTCGCGCTCGGGGCGTTCGATATTCTTATTGATGCCCGGTGTTGGTGGATTAAGCATAGCGACCAATCTCTTAGCGAATGACGCCCTGCTTAACCTATCTGATAACCAGACGACTCTGCGGCGTGCGACGACGCAGCTCTCCAGCGGCCTGCGGATCAATACGGCTGCCGATGATCCTTCGGGCGATTCGATCGCCGTCAACTTGCAGTCGCAGGTTTCAGGGACGGATCAAGGTTCGCGCAACGTGCAAGACGCGAACAACGCTGCGAGCGTCGCCAACGGCGCGCTGACGACGATCAAAGACATCCTGGGGCGCATTCGCCAGCTGGCAATCGAAGCGTCGAGCGACATCACGAGCGACGAGGACCGTTTCGGTCTCCAAACGGAGACCAGCCAGCTGCTCCTCGAGATCAATAGAATCTCGCAAAACACGACCTTCAACGGGACGCAGCTGCTCGATGGCAGCCGCTCGGGTTTTCAAGCCGCACAGCAAGCCTCCGCAACGATCGAATCCAATTCGACGCTGAACGCCGCAGGGGCGATCGCGGGAAGTGGTCAGCTCGTAACGATGGCCGCGGTCGGCGACGGTCCGGCGACGCAGTATTCGCAAATCGACGTCCCAATCGATTCGAGCGCGCTTGGTACGGGTCAACCCGAGACCGTGCAAGTCAATGCCGGCGACGCCGAAAATCTGCAGTCCGGTCAGATGCTTTCGGCCGGAAACGCGCAAGTGCAAGTCCTCTCAGTCGACGGTGGAAACAACACGATCACCGCGACGTTTTCCGCACCGGTCGCAGCCGGAACGGTCATGCACACGTACGTCTGGGGAAACTCGACGAACGCCGTCGCTGCCGGCGAACAAGTGATGACGCTCGCGAGCTCGGTTGGCGACGCCGGCGTACCGCTTTACGCGGGAGAGGTTCTGCAAGTCGATCCGGGCGGAGTCAACGACGTCGTCAAAGTGCAAACCGTTCTGAGCCCGACGAGTTTTCTCGCTGACTTCGGAACCGCGCACGCGGCCGGCGTTCAAGTCTACAGCTTCAACGCCAACTACATTGCAGACGCGCCGCCGGAGATCGCGACGATTCCGTTCGGCGCGTCGACCGATCCGCCGCCGCAAGGTTCGGAAGCCTGGGTGGAAGAGAGCACGAGCGACTTTCCGGGAAATAGCGGATCGGAGATCGCCGGAACAGGAATCGTCGACGGGACGACGCCGACGAATGAATACATCACCATTCCCTCGATCAATGACGCCTTCGGCGGTTTTTTCACGGTCTGGACGGCGCTCGGTATCGCGCCCGGCTCAGTCGTGCCTCCGAACGACGGTACGGTCGAGCTGCAAGTCGTCAACAATGCCGGGACCATCGGCGTGCAGGAAACGTACTACGACACCGCCACCCAAACGACGCAAACCTCGCCGTATCTGATCTCCGCCAATCAGCGGGGGATGTTGTTCGACGGTGCGACATTCATGATCGGCAACGTAACTGCTGCGGACGTCGGGCAGACGGCGTACATCAAAGTATTGCAGCAAACGCAAGGCGTCAGCAGTCAAACGAATTCGCCGGTGACGGTGCAAACAGCCGCCAACCAAGGCGCGGCGGTGCAGTTCGGCCTAGCTGCCGTGAACACGGAATCGCTGCGTCTTTCGAATACGAATCTTTCGACGACGCTGAGTGCCGAGGACGCGATCGGTCAAGTCGACTACGCGATCGGCCAAGTACTTTCGCAAACGTCGCAGCTCGGCGCCATCCTCGTGCAGCTCAACGAGGACATGGGCGACAATAACACGGCTTCCGTGAACCTCGCCGACGCCGCATCGAATATCACCGATCTCAACGTCCCACAGGCCACGACGGCCTACACGAAGATGCAGATCCTCGGGGAGATCGGATCAAGCGTACTCGCTCAAGCCAACACCAACGCCGAAACCGTCCTCGCTCTCTTCCGGTAATTAGGGTGGAGGAAGAGTCCACCAAACATTTCGTCCGCCGGCTCGAGGCGTTCTCCGATATCGTCATCGGCTTCAGCCTCGCACAGCTGGGCGCGAGTCTCGTCGTTCCCGAGCGCACACGGGACCTTGTCGAGCATCCGGGCTGGCTCTTCGGATTCCTATTTGCGTTTGCGATCGTGTGCAGCATGTGGTATTTCCACCACCGGCTGTTCTCACTATCTTTCATTCCGACGACGTGGCCGGTCATTCTCAACTTCGTCTGGCTCGCCGTCGTGGTTTTGCTGGTCTACACGACGCAGCTCTACGTGCGGTCGTTCGGCGACCTCATCGCGGCACGCATGTACTACGCCGCATATACCTTGGCGTACGGAATTCTCGGCGTCCAATTTTTCATCACGGGGTCGAAAGCAGCGCGCCGATCGTCGCTGTTCATGTTCGTGTGGACGACACCGTTCCTGATCTGCCTTCTCGCAACGGTATTTCTGTCGACTGAAATTGTAAACAGCATCACGGGCCTCGTTTTCTTAGCGACCGCGATCGGGTTCGTGATTTTGGCGCGGCGTTATCCGCGCGAATCGGCCGACAGCGGGCCGTGAGCCATCAGCAGCTGGCTTGCCAATGCCGCGTTCGACGCGGCCACGATATCGAATGTAACGACAGGATCCGGAACGAGAACCGGAGGCACGCCGGACGAATCGTGAACGACGCCGCCCGACTCGGTGATGATCGGCATCGGCCCAGCCAAATCATGGACATGGATCACGGGGCGTGACAGGCTGACGAACGCGCCGAGTGCGCCGTCTGCAACGCGACACATATCGATCGTCGAGCTGCCGGATATGCGTATGCGTTCGAATTCATCGAAGCGCGGAATCGACGGCTCCGATGCAAGCGGACTCGGTGTGGCAACAAGCGTGCTTGCTCTGCGACGCCGGACGCGGCGCCCGTCGCGATACGCGCCTTCTCCGACGATCGCCCACCAACGATGTCCTGAATCTAAATCGCACACGAAGCCCGCGAGCGGCTTGCCCGATTGGATGAGACCGATCGAAATCGCGTACGGCGGATAGCCCGCAATAAAATTGCGGCTGCCGTCAAGCGGATCGAGTGAGATCCACGGCTTATGGGGATCGACGCGATCCGCTCCGATCAAGCCCGCCTCTTCGCTGACGATCGGCACGCCGAGCGGGAAAAGCGCTTCAAGCGCAGCTTCTTCGGCGGCACGATCGGCGGCTTCCGTCGGCGAGCCGTCGGCGCCGAGACCGATGGAATCCAAACCGTTTAAATCGACGATCGCAGCTTTCACCGCACTTGCCGCAGCGCCGCACGCCGCAAGAAAACGATCCTCGAGCGAACCTTTGCGCTCGGAGAGCGGCCGAAAGAACCGCCGCGCAATCGCCTTCTCATCGAATCCCTGATCGCGGTAAAAGATGTGCGCGTCGTCGCGCCAGGCTGAGCTATCGAGTGCGATGACGGCGCAGCCAAGCACCTGCGCTTCGCGCTCGACTTCAGCGATGAGCGCGCGCCCGACCCCGGAGCGGCGTGCGCTTTCAGCAACGCAGAGCGCGACCAAACGCGCTTCACGGCGATCGTCGAGCGTCGCGACGAACGCGTGCATCTCGGCGTAACCAACGATCGCACCGTCGCGTTCGGCAACGAACGTGCGCGTGTCAGCGCTCGTGAGCGCCTCGCCGAGCGCTTTGAGCGGCTCGGGATGGCTTGCAGTCGCCTCGTGCCCACCCATCTCGACGATTAGGCGCAGAATGTCATCGCGATCTTGCGCGCGTGCCGGACGAATCATGGCGCGTAGTGCTCGAGAACGTCGGCGATGCTCGGAGCCGGAGCGCCCGGAACTTTCGCGGCGTCGTCCCAGCGCCGCAGCGCGATTGCGTCTTGCGCCCACTGATGCGCGAGAAAGGCGTTGGCCTCGGCGGCGTCCATCGCGCCGCCTTGCAGGACGAGCGAATCTTTTGACGTCTGGCTCAATTCTTTATCCCAACTCTCGGCGTAGGCGAGGTAACGCTTGGCGTCGACGTGGGCTCGCACCAGCCACACCACGCGCTCGGGCATGAAGCGCTTCAGGAATTCTGCGGCTGCATTTTCGTGCGGTAACGGAAAGAGCTTCGCGACGAGCGGCGAGCGCCCGATATCGTGGAGCGCGCTTGCCACGATGAGATCGTTGTCGGCGCCACCCGCGATCGCGTTGCCCGCTGTTTGCAGCGCGTGCGCGAGTTGATCGACCGGTTCGCCCATGGCCGGCAATTCGGCGAGGCTTGCGAGAATTCGTTCGAGATTCGTGCGTTTCATGACGCGAAGGACACCTCGCGCGCCGCAAAATCGATTCCGAGCACCGGTTTTCCGGCAACCCAGGTTTGACGCACGACCGGATGCGCGCCGCGCACCTCGATCGCGACCAAATCCGCGCGCAGCCCAGGGACGATCCGGCCGCGATCGCGCAAACCCGCAATCCGCGCCGGGCCTTGGGTGACGAGCGCAATCGCGCTCGAAAGATCGCACAGACCTTCGGCCGCGAGCGCATACGCTGCCGCAAACATCGAAGGCGGATGATAGTCGGACGCGAGCGCGTCGAGCACGCCCAGATCGAGTGCTTCGCGCGCCGAGAGATTGGTGAGATGCGAACGTCCGCGCCGCGCGTTCGGTGCGCCCATCAAGACGCCGATCCCAAAGCGCTTTGCGGCTTGCGCCGCTTCGGCGTTGACCGGAAACTCGCTGATATTGACGCCGAGGCGGCGTGCTTCTTCGACGGCTGCGACGCTGTCATCGTCGTGCGCTGCCACGATCGCGTTGTATTCGCGGCCGAGCGTTGCGACCGAGACGCGCATCGCATCGACGCGGGACTGTCCCTCGCGCTTTGCGGCCAAGCGTTCGGACATCGTGGCATCGTCTGCGCCCCAGCGTGACTGATAAAACTTGATCCACTCGGCTTCGTCGGGATACTGGCCTTGCCCCGGCGTGTGGTCCATGTACGAAATCAGCGCAACGGCACCGTTCTCCATGAACGTGCGAACGATCTCTTGCGATTCACGCGTGATATCGACGCGCAAATGGATCGCATAATCGGCACGCAAGCGCGGACGCAGCTCGCGAATGAGCGCTTCCGTCTCGAGCGCGCGTTTATCGGACCGGTGCTTGGTCGCGTCGTCTTCGAGCCCGATGCAGAGGTAGTTCGTCGTGACGCCGTGCGAGCTCACGTAGGCGTCGAGATCGTACATCGCAGTCTCGAGTGGCAGCGACGCCGACGGGCGCGGATGCGCGAGATTTTCGAGACAGTCCGAGTGCAGATCGACGGCACCCGGGACAAGATCGACGTTACCGAGATCGTACGCAGTCGCCCCGCGCGGCGGCTCGGTGCCAACCGAGACGATCCGCTCGCCCTCGAAGGCGACCCATCCGTTTTGCAAGATTTCCTTATCGCAAAAAACGCGCTTCGCGCGCAAGGCTACCGTCATCCGAGTTCCCCGTCGTGCATGGTGAGCACGCGATCGACAAGCCCGGGAAGATCCGGAACTTCGTGCGAGACCGCGAGCATGGTGACTCCCGTTTTCTTGCGCTCCATCAGCGCTTCGTAGGCCGTCGTTTTGCGGTGACGATCGAGCGACGCCGTCACTTCATCGAGCAGCAGAATCGGACGGACGCGTGCAAGCGTCAGCGCGATCGTCAGCATTTGCCGCTCGCCGCCCGAGAACGTCGCCGGTGGAACGTCGAAGTGATTTTCCGACAGTCCGATTCCACGCAGAAAATCCGCGGCTTCGTCGCGCCCGAGTCCGTTTTCCATCACGAGATCGAGCGCGCCGACACGCGGCACGACCGAGAGAAACTGCGTCGCCATCCCGATGTACTTGCGCCGCGTTTCGAGCACGGTGCGTTCATCCGCACTGACCATATCGATCTCATCGCCGTTGACGCGCAGCACGATCGAACCGCTGTCGACGGCCGCGCTGCGAAAGACGCAGCGCAGCAGCGACGATTTTCCCGACCCGCTGGGACCGGTGAGGAGCGTGAACGTCCCGGGCTCGAGCTCGAGATCGATGTTACGCAGCACGTCGAGCTTGCGGCCGTCGAAGAGATGGCGCGTATAGGTCTTGCGCAGCTTGTGAACCGCGAGCGCAGGTTTCATACGAGCTGACTCGAGACCAGCAACTGTGAGTATGGATCTTGCGGATCGCCGAGAATCTGGTCGGTGAGACCGCGTTCGACGATGCGCCCGCCCTTCATCACAATCAAGCGATCCGCGAGCATACGGATGACGGCAAGATCGTGCGAGACGATCACGGTCGCAAGCCCGTGATCGCGCTGAATGCGGCGGATCAGATCGAGCGTCTTGGCTTGAACGGAGACATCAAGACCGGACGTCGGCTCGTCGAGCAAGAGCGCCGGCGGTGACGTGACGAGTGCCTTCGCAAGCTGGACGCGCTGTCGCATCCCGCCGCTGAAGGCTTTGACGGCGACGTCGAAACGCTCGACCGGCAACTCCATGGCTTCGTGCAAGGCCATCGCACGTTCGCGAACGTGTTGGTACGAACGATGTCCCGCGCCGAACATGCGCTCCGCGACATTGCCGCCGGCGGTAACGTCGAGATCGAGCCCTTGTTGCGGCGTCTGATACACGATCCCGAGCGATTTGGCGCGCAGGGCGCGCCGCTCGCCGCCGGTCACGCTCGTGACGTCGACGCCCATGACTTCGATCGTACCGAGGGTTGGAGCGATGTCGAGATTCGCGCACGCGAGCACGGTTGATTTTCCGGCACCCGATTCGCCGACGATGCCGAGCACCTCGCCCGGATAGACGTCAAAGCTGACCTCGCGGCAACCGAAAACACCCGACGGATAGCGAACGGTCACGTCGCGCAGCGCCAGTACCGGCTTCATGCAGGCTCCCGACGCCGGCGGCAATATGCGATGTCGGAACAAACGTAGCGCACGGGCTCGGAATCTTCTTGCGCCTGCAGATACGAGTCTTCGGCCCCGCACAGCGCGCACGGCGATGGAAACTTCTCGATCTCGAAGGGACGATCGTCGAACTCGAGCGGTTTCACGAACGTGTACGGCGGCAACGCGTAGACGGTCGCCTCGCGCCCGGCGCCGTACAGCGCCAGAAACGGGGCGTCGTTCAAGCGCGGAATATCGTGACGCGGAATCGGCGTCGGCGCCAAGACGTAGCCGCCATCACTCGACCGGATAGCTGTGCGTGAACGATGGCGCAGCCATCGTCGCGACGTCTTCGTAGAGATAGAGCCAGACGGGCGAATAGTCGCGTTCGGCGTGCAAGCGGCGCGTTACCGAGCTGCGCGGATCGACGACGCGCAACGGATCGGCGATAGGCACCTGAAAGACGACGATCTGTCCTTCCGTGAGCTCGTCTTCGGGAATGCGATGCCGCGTTTGAATAACGGTTGCTTCGCGTGCGTCGGACGTCGTCTTGACTCCCGTCGTGCGTGCGATCAGATCGCGCAGCGCAGTCGCGTTCATGCTCTCGTCGCTGCCTTGATCGATCACTTTGAGCGTGTCGTTCGGCTCGATGATCGAAAGCGTAACCTGTAGACCCCCGCTCCCCCAGCCGCGCGCGACCGGCATCTCGCGCGACGCGAACGCAACTTGATAGCCGGGGATGCAGACGGCTTTCATGAGCCCGCGCCGCACTTCGCGTTTCGAATCCTCGTCGAGATACGCCCACGCATAGCCGCTCGGCTTGCGTTCTTCGAGAATCTCTGCAAACGCGCTCATGCGTCGTCCGTATCGGTGCGTGTCGCGCGGACCCGATCGAGATCCGAGGTGAACGTGACATAGTGCGGCAGCTTCAGATGCTCGACGAAGCCTGAGGCTTCTTGCCCGTCGATCGCGACCCGGATGAACTCTTCGTCATCGCACGGACGGCGTTTGCCGTCCGGGTCGGTTGCGGCCCGCGCGCAACCCGCATCGAGCATTGCCGCCGCGATCGCGCGGCGCTCGACGCGTCCCGGAGTCGCGCCCACACCCAGCGTGAAATGCGCATCCGCACCATTGTCGTCATGCAAACGGTACAGCGTGACCTCGGCGACCGTCGCCGCGATCTCGCCGAGGATGAAAACCTCGCCGTCGGGACGCTCGACGCGCACGGGCAAGAAACCGCTGCGCAGCTCCATGAGCGTCGGATCTTGTCGCTGGCCGTAGCCGCGAATCGCCGTGTATGCGAGCGACGTCATCACGCCGGTCTCGCCGCGCGCAAGCAGTTGCAAGAGTCCGCCGCGTCCACCGGTTTGCTTCGTGCGCGTAAGATCGACCGATTCGGCGCACCGATCGCGCACGATCAGTCCTTCGGTGACGAGCGGATCGATTGCAGGCGAGAATGCGCTCGGCGCGACGACCCCGTTGCCGCGCGCCGGCGTACTCGTCACGGCGGTATCTTCGGACATCGTGCCGAGATCTAGCAAACGCTGTGCGGAATCGAGCGAAGCGCCAAGATATTGTCCGCCACGCGGCTGCGCGAAAGCGGGAGTAATGTGCCGTCCGGCGCGCAGCTCGGTGATCGGGACGCGCGTGTTCGCGAGGCGCGGCAACGTTGCGGCCCAGGCGCGCACGAGCGAGACCGCGCGAACGATATCGCCTTGCGCTTGCAAGAGCGCACGCGCGCACAAGACCGGTTCGACGATCCCGGCCTCAGCGCCGACGTGGTCGACGAGCAACGGATAGCGCGCGACGAATGCGCGCGACTCGTCCGTGTCGGCAACGGTGCGCGGTGCGGCGAGCGCCGCGGCAGCGTCGACGGCTTCGCTTCGATCCGCGCGGTCGTGTAGCCCATTACAGCTCGATTCTCGTCGTGCGCGGAAACGCCATCACGGTCGCGTCGCGATCGACGGCTACGATATCGATTCTGAGCGGGTACGAGGAACAGGCGCGGGTTCGCGCGGCAATCGTTTCAGGCGAGAACGGAACCTTGACGTCGAGGGCGACGTGCACGCCCGGACCGGAAAGCGTCGCGTCCGTCCAGGGCGTGTGCTCGTCGACTTGGAGAAAGATCGTCGCGCCGGCTTCGGGTTGAATTTCTTGGCCGCGGTCGGCGCTCTCGATGACTTGCGGGGCGATCGAGGATGCCGCGAGCGTGAGCTGACGCGTCTGCAGTGCGTTCTCGACATCGGGATAGAGCGAATCGAGAATGAGAGCGAGCGCGTCGCTGCCTGGAACGGGGTGCCGCGTTCCCGGCATCGCGAGCGCGGCAAGCAGCGCGCGGAAGGCTTGGTGCCGCTGCGTGACGCTGTCCGTCATACGCGGGTCGCCGCGACGGCGCGCATCCGTTCGACGCGCACTTCCGATTCGTCCGCCAGCGCATTGCGCGCCAACGTTTGCGCGGCGTCGCCGCCGGCAGCATCACACAGCGCGCTTGCGAGCGCCCCTTCCGCATCCCAACCGAGTACCGCACCCCAACCGGTGCTGCGCTCGACGTTCACGCGCACCGTAGTGACGACGACTTCGGTCAAGCAAAACGCGCCAATGCTGGATTCGATTTCGAGCATCACGGACGCAGCCGCAGGGCCTTCGAGGACATCGACGTCGTGACGTTGCGCCACATCATCGGCGAGCGCGACCAATTCGTCGCGTCGAAGGCGCGCCGCCGCGGCAAGGCCTTCCGAAAGCTGTCCGCGGGTCATGGCGGCGTCCCCATCTCGAAAACGATGTTGAAGACGTCGGTGCGCAGCCAACTGGTCGTGAATTCGATCGGACGGTTCGATTTGCGCGAGACCGTCACACCGGTTAGGCACGACACGACCGGCCGTCCGCGCAATCCTAGTCGTTTTACGACCGAGGGCGGTGCGAAAACTGTTTCGGCGCGCGCCCAATCGCGGCGTGGCGCCAAGCGATAGATGTCGGTGAGCGTCTCGTGCAGCGATGCATCCGGCGCCAGGCGCTCTGAAAGCATCGGGACCAGATCGGCGTCAAGCCACGTATCGGCGCACGCCGCAAGCTGACCGTTCACGTAGCGCAAGCGCATCAGAAACAGTGCATCAGCGCCTTTTTCGAGACCGAGTGCCGCGCGAATCGCCGCGGAAGGGGCACGCAAGCGCATTCGCTCCGTTTCGGAGTGCGGAACAGCACCCGCAAGTGCGACACCTTCACTCCAGCTTGGCGAGCGGCTCGGACCTATGATGTAATCGATGCGCTGTACGACGCAGCGCCGCTTGCCGTGCGCACGCCGCACGAGGTAGCGCCGTTCGAGCTCTTCGAGCGATGCGCGTGCCGTCAGACGGCTGATCTTGTGACTGCGCGCGAGCTCGTGCTCGGAGGGAACCTCAGCACCGATTGGAGCCCTCAAAATTTTCGCCTCGAGCTTGTCGGCAACGCGCAAATACATGGGTGTCACGTGATGCGCCTGCGCAGATAAACCGAGACAGCCTCGACGCCGACGATCAGCGCGCCCATCACGAGCAGCAGCATCGTAAGCTGACGGTATTGAAATAAGTTGAGCGCGGCCTCGATCTGCAATCCCAATCCACCTCCACCGACGAAGCCAAGCACGAGCGAGGAGCGCACGTTGGTGTCCATCCGGTACAACGTCAAACCGATCATCGTTGGCAGCACCGTCGGAATAACGGCTTGCGTTGCCACCTGTACGCGATTCGCGCCCATCACCGTAAGCGCGTGGACCGGCCCCATCGCAACGTCCTCAATGGCTTCGGCGTAGAGCTTCGAAAGCACACCGACGGAGTGCACGGCGAGGCCAAGCGTTGCGGCGAACGGCCCCAGACCGACGGCAGTCACGAAGATGAGTGCCCACACCACGTCTGGGATCGTTCGCGTCAAACCGATGATGCCGCGCGACGCAAGGTACGCGAAACGGCTCGGCTTCGTGTTGCCGGCGGCGAGCAGCGACAACGGGAGTGATACCACGACCGAAGCAATTGTTCCGAGAAGCGCGACGTCGAACGTAACGAGCGCGCCCCACATCGCATTGCGCAAAGCTGAGAGATCCGGCGGAACGCCGCGGTACACGATATCGAGGATGTGCGGAAAGCCCGTGACGACGTCTTCTAAATGGACCTCGTCGACGTAATGCGCCTGAACCAGCAGCGCGACGATCGCCAAACCAATTGTGACGGTCTTGAGACTGAGCCCACGCTTCGGACGTACGGCAGCGAGCGAGGCGCTCACGCCGTGCCGCTCTGATAGAGCTGCGCGAGGTCTTGCATGTCGACGTCGTCCGCCGCAGCGTCGATGACGGTGCGGCCTTTGCGCAAGCCGACGATGCGATCGGCATAGCGACGTGCCAGGTCGAGCTGGTGAAGCACGGCAATGACGGCCAAGCCGTCGTTGTGTGCCAATCCGGCCAGCAACGACATGATCTCGTTGGCCGCGTCCGGATCCAGACTGGCAACGGGTTCGTCAGCGATCAAGACCACTGGGTCTTGAAACAACGCGCGAGCGACGGCCACGCGCTGCGCTTGCCCGCCGGAAAGCGTGTCGACTCGTTGCGCGGCCAGCGGGAGCAGTCCGACGCGCTGCAGATATGGCTGCGCGCGTTCGAGTTCGGCTTTCGGCAGCATCCCGCAAGCGGTTAGAAAACCATGATTGCGTCCGAGACACCCGCTCGCGACGTTGGCGAGCGCGCTCCGTCGCGGGACGAGGGCTGCGTTTTGGAATACGATCCCCATCCTGCGGCGCACGCTTCGCAAGCGTGCGCCGCCGAGATGAGCAATGTCATCGCCGGCCACGAGGACCGCGCCGGACGTGACTTCGGTCAAGCGGATGATGCAGCTGACAAGCGTCGACTTTCCGCTACCGTTGGGGCCGAGCACCACCGTGACTTCGCCCGCCCGCGCCTGCAGAGAAACGCTGTCCAAAGCCAAGGTCTGATTCGGATATCGCTTGGAGAGGTCGCGAATCTCGAGCATCGGAACCTGCGCGTCGGGAAGAGGTAAGCGCGGGGCGCTATTTAGCATGCTTGACGCTACATCTTGGTCAGATCGATGTGCATCGTCGAGACGAGGTCGCGGATCGGCACGTACAGCGTATCGTCCGCCGAGACGAAGTGGTAGCCGAAGCCTTTCAGCATGCCGTGGTCATCGAGCTTCGAGAGATCGATCGCCATGAACGCCGCGCGAACGCGGTCTTTGAATGCTTGCGGTAAATCGGCACGGACCGTGATCGGATCGGTTGGAATCGGATCGGATTTCCACAGCACGACGTAATCGCCGGGTTTATATTCGCCCGCGGTCGTTGCGCTGTCGACCATTTGACTGTTCAGCTCGCCCGCATCGACTTTTCCGTTCCGCAGCGCCTCGAACGACGCGGTATGGCTGCCGGCGTAGACCGCTTTCACGCCCGTATCCGGATCAATGCCGTTCTTGCGTAGCCCGTAAGCCGGAAAGAGATGTCCAGACGTCAGTCGGGATCCGAGAAGGCAAACGAATGTCCCGTAACTTGCTTGATGCTCGTGATGCCGCTTCCGGGCTTGGTCACGATGCTTGCAAAATAAACGGCGGGATGCTTGCCATCGGGGCTCGCGAATGTTGCGACAGCTTCCGCGTGTGCAACCTGGTGCGCCAAAATGTAGCCGAGCGGGCCGAACTCGCCGATCTCCAGCTTATCCGAGCGCATGGCTTCGATTTCCGCATTGTAGTTGGTGGCGACGTACATTTTGACATCGCAGCCCAGCTTGGCCGCGAGGAGTTGTCCGATCTGATCGTACAGCGGTTGCAGTTTGGCCGTCGCTTCGAACGGCTCAACGCCCATGCGGACGGGGTTGGCCGGGCAATCGGCTGCTGCCGGGGTAGGCTTCGGCGCGCTCACGACGAGCATCGCGCCGAGCGTTAGGGCTGCGGTGATAACCGCAGCAGACCTACGAAACATGAAGCGTCCTCTTGTCTAGACAAGTTGGTGCGTGTACTTCGACCCTAGACGCAAGACGTTAAATGGCGCTTAAGGGGCTGTTATCAGTCGCACTTGTCTAGATAAAGGCTCAGGCACCAACGTTTTGCGACTGGCGCGTCTAATAGGCATGGAGCCCGTTCAAGCACAGATAGCCGCAGCGAGGCGCGGTGAGGCGATCGCCATCTCCGATCTCGTTCGATCGGTGTGGCCGGACGCGTACCGGATCGCGTGGTCGATCCTCCAGGATCACGCGGACGCCGAAGACGCCGCACAAGATGCGTGTGCGCGCATGATGACGGCGATCGCCTCGCTGCGCGATCCGTCACGCTTCGGCATGTGGTTCTATCGGATCGTCGTCAATCAAGCACGTCAGAAACAACGCGAGCATTTACGACGACGCGGTCTTAGCGAAGAGAAGCATGTCGAGGGCTTGACGTCAGACGAGCGCATCGACATCGCTCGCGCGATTGCGTCGCTCGATCCCTCGCTTCGCATCGCGATCGTGCTCCGCTATTACTACGATCTCAACAGCCGCGAGATCAGCGCCGTCCTCGGCGTCAATGCCGTCACCGTTCGCTGGCGCCTGATGCGCGCGCATCGCCGGCTTCGACCGCTTCTCGAACATCAACAACAGCAAGGAGAGTGTCTCGATGAACCGCTCGCTTCCAGCCTAGCGTCGCCGACTACGTCGGCAAGATTCCCGTTCCCGCGTGCGATCAGAGCGCGATTCTCTCACGGCGCCTCCCGCAGCAGAAGCGCCCGCTCTGGAGTCCGTGGATGAGCGCGGCCGTCGCCGCGGGCATTTTCATCGCGATTCTTGCCAACGTCCCGGCAGTGGTCGCGCAAGTCGAGCGCGTTTTCCGTGCCTTTACGGTCGTCAACGGGAAGACGGTTCCGCTCGTCGTGCAACGGACAACACTCGCGGATGCGCATGTTCCGTTCACGGTGATCGAACCTGCCGGCATCCCCGCGAACTTGCACGGCACGATCCGCGAGTTTTCTTCGCGAATCGTCGCCAAGTCAAACGCGTTTGATGATCGAGTATCGCAAGAACAGCGCGGACATGCCGCCCGCGCTCACGATCATGGAGATCGCCGACGACGGCCACGCGGAGCACAACGTCCTCTTCATGAGCAAAGGCCCTGCCGGTGCTCTGCCCCCGAAGATGCCCGACGCCCTCGCGCATAATGGCGCCGGCGGCGTCGTCACCGTGCAGGACTACAAGCTCAAGCAGAACGGTGTCGAAAAGCACTGGCGTATCAAGTTCGAGCCCGTTAGCTGGGTGCAACACGGAACTCGCGTGGTTCTTATCTCACCGCCTGACGCGCTCTCATCGCAACAGCTCGGCGCGATCCGAACCGCCATGCAGAATTCTAAGTAAGGCCGAGCTCCTTAAGAATCTCATCGGTGTGTTGGCCGAGCTGCGGCGGTTGATGGCGTAAACCGAGCTTGTGGTCGGCGAACTCGAGCGGGATGCCCGGGAGCTTCGTCATCGTCCCGGTCGGCAGCTCGGTGCGTTCGAGCCAGCCGTGCGAATTCAAATGCGGATCTTCGAATAAGATCGCCGGGCTTCGCAACCGGCGAGAACGGAATCGATTCGCGCTCGAAGATCTTCGCGAGCTCATTGAAGCTGTGTTTGCGCACGATCTCGGCGACGATCGGGATCAGTCTGTCTTTGGCGACCACGCGCTTGTTGTTGTCGCTGAACTCCGGGACGTCGAGCAAATCTTCGCGGCCGAGCGCGCGGCAAAAGCTTTCCCAATGCGCGTTCGACGTGGCACCGATGAAGATCGGCGTCCCGTCCTTCGTCGGAAACGTCTCGTAGATGCCCCAGGCCGGATAGCGCATCGACATCGGCGGTGGCGGCACACCCGTTACGGCTTCGGCTGCCATGTGCTGTGCGACAAGAAACGCCGCGCTCTCGAAGAGCGACGCCGTGATGCTCGCACCTTTGCCGGTACGTTCGCGCTCGCGCAGTGCCGCGAGAATTCCGACGACGCCGAAAACGCCGCCCATGATGTCGACGATCGAGGAACCGGCGCGCAGCGGACGATCTGGAAGGCCCGTCATGTACGCAAGCCCCGTCATGTACTGCACGACTTCATCGAGCGCGGGACGCTTCTCGTACGGTCCGTGCAAGAAGCCTTTGAGCGCGCAGTAGATGATGCGCGGATTCATCTTCTCGACTGCGTCGGCGCCGAAGCCTAAGACGATCGAGCGTTCCGGGGCCGTAGTTTTCGACGAGCACGTCGGAGCGCTCGATCAGCTTTCGAACGATCTCTTTGCCGCGCTCGGTTTTCAAATCGACGAGCAGACTGCGCTTGCTGCGGTTGAAGCACGGAAAGAAGCCGGCTGCAAAACCGCCAAGCCGCCGCGTCGCGTCACCGTTCGGTGCGGCTTCAACTTTGACGACGTCGGCACCGAGCTCCGCGAGCACGAAGCCGCACGACGGCCCCATGATCGTGTGACAAAACTCGACGACGCGTATGTCGCTCTAGCGGGAGCATGCGGCGAGGGCCATGCGGACGGATTCTGCGACGAGATGCGGCGTCACGTTCGTGCGCGCAACGCGCTCGGCTTCTTCAATCGCGGTAAGCGCGCGCACGAGGTCATGCACTTCGACGGCCGGCAACTTCGCGACCCCGCGCGCTTCATCTGAAGCCAGCGGCGCGACTTCTTTGCCCGCAACGCGCGACACGAGCCAATCGCGCGTGAGCGTCTTGATCGTCTCGAGCCCTTCTTCGAGCGTGTCGCGCACCGCCCACCGTCCGTCGTCGACATTATCGCCTTGCACGACGCCGAAGAACCACGCGACGGCGGCATCCCGAACTTCGCGTTCCTCTTCGCTGAGCACACGCTTGTGCTTTGGGATCGGTGAAAAGCGTACTTCGATCATGCGCGAGCGAATCGTGTCGAGCAGTTTACCCGGCGCATCCGTCGTCAAAAGCAAGAGCACGCGCTCGGGCGGATCTTCAAAGAAGGCCAAGAGCGCGTTCGCCGCTTCGCGCGTGAAGTCGACATCTTCGAAAATGAAGATGCGCCAGCCGTCTTCGTACGAGTGCAGCGAAAATTGCCGCACGAGATCGCGCGCCGTCGTTTCTTCGGATTCGTGAAAGCCTTGCTCGGCGCCGGTCTCGCCGATCTTCAGCTGTCCGCGCGTCGCAAAGAGATCCGGATGCGTCCCCGATTGCACCATCTTGCAGCCGGTGCAGTGTCCGCAGTAGCCAAGCAGCGTCGACTTCGGCGTGACGCACAGCAGCGATTGCGCGAGGCGTTGCGCGAAGGTGCGTTTTCCGACGCCGTCAGGTCCGGTAAACAAGTAACCGTGCGCAAGCCGCTCGGGCGTATACGCCGAGAAAAATTTCGTCGGACCTTCGTTCAGGTTCGGAGTCCTACTCGCGCGTGATCGATGGCCGCGAGGATCGCCTTGAGGCTTTCTTCCGGTGGCTGCTCAACATCGACGACGACAAAGCGCCGGCTCCACCGTTTCGCCATGTCGAGATAGCCTGCGCGGACGGCGCGGTGAAAATCGAGCGATTCACGCTCCATGCGATCGACGGCGTGTCCGCCGCTGGCCGCGCGTGCGACAACGCGCGGGAGCGCGACCTCCGGCGCAAGATCGAGGATAAAAGTAAGATCCGGCGTCAATCCGGAGGTCGCAGTCAGGCAGACTTGCAGCAGCTCCTCGACGTCCATGCCTCGCCCGTATCCCTGGTAGGCAATCGTCGAGTCGAAGAAACGATCGCAAAGGACGGTTTTTCCGGCACGCAACGCGGGTCGTATGACATCGTTGCAGAGCTGCGAACGCGACGCGCACAGCAGCATCACCTCCGCCATCGGACCGATTTTCTGGGCCGGATCGAGGAAGATTTTGCGCACCTCGTCGCCGAGCGGCGTGCCCCCGGGCTCCCGCGTTTGCAGGACGTCTTCGCCACGTCCGCGGAGTGCTTCCTCAACGCGTTGCATCAGGGTGGACTTGCCGGATCCCTCGATACCCTCGAAGGTGATGAACATCGCACCCTGCTTCGCGCTCAAGGTCTAGGCACCGCCTAGCAGCAATAATGCAGGTCAACCGAGCAATCGGGAAAGGTGAGGACGTGCTTTACGAACTTGCCAAAATTTTTGGCGGAAGTAAGGGTCCGGAACGGCGCGGTCACAATCGCAAGACCGTTACCTATCCCGTGCGCTGGAATAAAGACGAGAACACGGTCGTCGATGGCGTCGGCCAGGAGATTTCAGCGACCGGTGCGTTGCTGGTTCTCAAAGACAAGCCGCCGGGTAACGAATTCACCGCACAAATGAAAATCGGCGAGCGGATGATGACCATTCGCTTGCAAATCGTCCGCCACGATCAGGTCCAAAATGCCGGCACGACCTGGCATCGCTTCGCGACGAAATTCGCGGGCATCTCGGCCGACGACTGGGACGCCATCGTTCGCTTCTGCAATGATGCGCCGGAGCCGGTCCAACCGCGGCGCCGACGAGCTCAAAGCCGTCCAGAGCAAGTCAGACGACGCATTCCGCCTCTTACCGCTTGCGATTCAACAGCAAATCGTCAACTCGCTCGTCGGGATGAACCACATGGCGAAGCCGGGCGAGGGACAAGCGCCGCTGCTGCGCATGACGTATTCGGGCGTGGTCAAACGCGGCACGCAAGAAATTCACCGCTGCCACGTTCACAGCCGCATCGATGTCGAAGGCGAGATCCGCCAGTACGACACGACGTTCCTCATCGACGGAACCGGTAAGGTCGAGGTTCAGGGCGCCAAGCACTAGGCTGGCTTACGCGACCGAGTCGGTTCCCCGGTAGATTTGCACGCGGCGATTCGGCTCGAGACCGGTGCTGCGTGATTGCAGACGATGGCGCTCGGCCATCTGGTGCTGGATGCGCCGAATATACGACGTCTGCGGCGTAAGCTCGATCGCTTTGTTCTCGAGCAGCACCTGATAGATCGCTTCCTCGGCTTCGCGCAGCGCGAGCTCTTCGGCATCGATCGAGGGTAAGTCGAAGATGTCTTTGAGCGCGTGCTGGATTTGCGTCGTCGTGTTCGTTTTGATCGTATAGATCGGAATGTTCTCGGAGGCGATTATCTTGAGTTTCGCCGACTCTTTGCGCTCGAGCGTCTTGAGCGTGAGCACGACGTCCGCGTCGTCCCACTTGCGTGCGATCGACGCGCTGACGCGCAGATTCAGGACCGCACGCTCGATTTTGTTGCGCGAGACGCCGTACGGGAAGATCATCAGCGGCTTTTCTTGCTCGGCCGCCGCCTCGGCGTCGGCTTCGTCGATGCGGGACGGAGGCGGCAAGACTTGCGTATCGGCTTGCTGCACGACCGTGACGTTGCCGGCCGGTCCGCGCTCGCGGATTTCCGGCTGCGGCTGATAGCCGCGCAGCAGCGCATCGACAACCTCGGCGACGTTGCGATGAATCGCAAGTCGTCCGCGATCGACGATTTCGATCAGCACGTCGAAGGTCGGCGGTGCTTTGCGTTCGAGCACGCTCTTGCGCGTGCCGCGGCGCCGCGCTTCCTCATCGGAAAGCGTGACGGCCTGAATGCCGCCGAGCAGATCGGAGAGCGTCGGATTCTTGAGGATATTGTTGAGCGTCTGGCCGTGCGCCGTACCGATCAGCTGCACGCCGCGTTCGGCGATCGTGCGGGCTGCGACGCGCTTCGGCTTCGGTTCCGATCTCGTCGATGACGATGACCTGCGGCATGTGATTTTCAACCGCTTCGATCATCACGTTGTGCTGGAGTGCCGGATCGGCGACCGGCATGCGGCGCGCGTGGCCGATTCCCGGATGCGGAACGTCGCCGTCGCCGGCGATTTCATTTGAGGTGTCGACGACGACGACGCGCTTGCCGTCTTCGCTGAGGATGCGCGCACATTCGCGCAGCATCGTCGTTTTACCAACGCCCGGACGCCCAAGCAGACAAATCGATTTTCCGTTGCGCACGACATCGAGAATGATGTCGACCGTACCGTAAATCGCGCGACCGACGCGGCAGGAAAGACCGATAATCTTTCCCGTGCGATTGCGAATCGCGGAAATGCGATGCAGCGTACGCTCGATGCCCGCGCGATTGTCGCCGCCGAATGGCGAAAGTCGCGACGCGACGTGCGCGATTTCTTCGTGCGTAACGAGCGTGTCGGTTAGGAACACGAACCCGTTCTCGAAGCGCGCTTCGGGTGGCCGCCCCAGGTCGAGCACGACCTCGATGATCTCGTTGACATTCGGCAGGCGGATCAGTGCCTGGCGGATCGGCAGTGGGAAAATGTCTAGGAGCTGCGTGAGCTCCCAAGACGGGGAAAAGGCTTCGGCGTTAATAGCCAACTAGCGCTATCCTCACAAGAGCCGGCTCGGTCTGAGACCTCACGTTATCGTTCGTTTCAAAGTACTAGGGAGTGGACCCTGCAGCCAGACGACTACCATATGTAGTATTCGGCCCCCGGACCATTGTTCGACCGAAGAGGTCCTCTACTTAACCTTACCCCAAAAGCGCCGATCCGGTTCCGAGCCCATATGTCCCGCTAACGAGAGCCGGTGTCAGTTTGTCAGCTTAGAAGAACCCTCGAATTAGGGCGGCGCCGGCGACGACGACGACCGGCGGAAGCTTGAGCGCGTAAAGTCCGGCGAACGCGACCAGCGCGATTGCCACGTCGCGCGCGTCGTGCACGGCGCTGGTGAGGATCGGCTGATAGAACGCGGCGCCCAGAATGCCGACCACGGCTGCATTGATCCCGATCAGCGCCCGACGGAATCCGACATTGGCGCGCAACAGTTGCCACGTCGGAACAACCGCAGCCAACAAGAGCGCACTCGGCACAAAAATGCCGATGAGACCAATCGATGCACCAAGCACACCGCGAACCGGTAGAACGAGCGCGCCGAGAAATGCCGCGAAGGTAAACAGGGGACCCGGAATAACTTGTGCGACCGCGTACCCCGCGAGGAACGTCTTTGCATCGATCAATCCCGGTGTCACGAAACGGTCTTGCAGCAGCGGGAGCACGACGTGACCGCCGCCGAACACGAGCGCTCCGGCAGCGTAGAAGCGGGTGAATTCACCAAGAACGCTCGAGGGCGGCGAGACAAACGAAAGTGCGAGCAACGCAAGAAATGCGCCCAGAGCAACGATCGGCCAGACGGAAATTCGCGACGTCGTGGGCTTGACGTCATCAAGCTCTTTCGGCGAGAGCCACTTTCCGGCAATAGCGCCGATGACGATTGCGCCGAGTTGCGCGACGCCCGTCGACGGCAAAACAATGAGCGCAGCGGCGATTACGATCGCAAAGGCAAGTCGCGGCGCATCCGGCGTCAACGTGCGCACCATGCCAAGAATTGCCGTCGCGACGACGGCGACGGCTGCCAACAAGAGACCGTGAATCCACGAAGCGTTCGGATCGACGTATCCGACGCCGAACGCAAATGCCGTCATCACGATCGCCGACGGCAGTGTAAACGTCAGCCAGGCCAAGAGCGCGCCGAGTAGACCGGCATGTTCGTAGCCGATCTGTATCCCGACTTTCGAACTAGCGGGCCCAGGTGTCGCCTGCGCAAGCGCGATCATCTCGGCGAGCTGCGCGTCAGTCAGCCATTTGCGCCGATTTACGAACTCATCGCGAAAATATCCAAGGTGCGCAATCGGGCCACCGAACGCCGTCAATCCAAGCCGTCCGAATGACGCGGCGACTTCGATGGCCGGATGCAATGACAGAAGGCTAGCCGGGTTCGCCGTGCCAGGCGTCGAGGTTGGCGCCGCCGTCGCCACTGACCATGCGTCGCATGACGTGACGTGAGTAGAGCAGCTTGTCCGAATCAGGATAGTACACGCAGTCGTCCTCGGCATTGTTGGCCAGCGCGAGCACGATGAGTTTTTCCTTGCCGGTGTTCTGAATGCGGTGCGTTCCGTGCTCACCGACCGGCATCGCGATCATGTCGCCTTTGCGAATCGCATACTCACCGAACGGAAACCGGATCATTCCCTCGCCCTCGAAGACGACGTACAGCTCTTCTTCTTCGGTGTGCATGTGCATCGCCGTCGCAAAATTGCCGGGCGGAACCTCGAACATTTGATAGCCGAGCTTGCGCGCGCCGAGCAAGAGCCCGACCTCGGCTTGGCTGCGCGCATGACGCCCTGGACCTTTGCGCGTTTTCCAATGCGCAAGCTCATCGAGATTGATCTTGTAGATCGAGCACCTCGGTGCGGGATTTCAAGAATGCTTCAATCGCCGCCATCGCGCCGCCGAAGATGCAATAGCCGTCGCCGACCAGGATGTTCTTCGGCTCGAGCCCCCACAACCGGCGCAAACTCAAGACGGCTTTCTTCGCATCGCCGAGCTTTGCGTCTGGAACCGTGCGCAGAGAACCCGGCGGATCGCCCCACAGCGCGTCGCCGACGATCACGGTCGCGCGGTCCTCGAGGTGCAGCGCAAACTCGCCCGGCGATTTCATGCCCTCGAGCTGCACGACGGTGAGGCGCCCGATGCGATCGCCTTCGCGCAACGGCCGGTCGACTTTCACTTTGATCTCGGGAATGTCGAGCTCGGGCGCGGCGACCTTCGCGCCGAAGCGCTGCGCAAGCGCCGCTGCTTCGCGCTCGTGATCGCGCGTCGTGAGCACGATCCAGGCGACACCGCGATCCGCGATCTGCTTGAGATCCTCGTCGTCAAGCGCGAGCGGATCGACAAGCACGTTCTCGTCGCCCTTCGCGCTCATGATGAAGAACGAATTGAAATTCATCAGAGCGATCGGGTTGCCAGCGCGACCACATCATCACGCCGTCGATGGTCGTTTTCTGCAGAATTTTCGTCGTCTCTTGAGCCAGCATAGTAGGCTGGACTACCTGGACGCTTCGACCGATGCCTTCAGCGACGCCGCACGGCGTCTGGAAATAACCCGACGCTGACGTGGAAGTTCGTCCAACGCTGCGATACGACGTGTCCGTTCTCGACGCCAAGGACCTCGCTTCCGGGGCTGATCCCCGCGCTGATGCGCCGGCCGTCCGGTCAAATTCGCCAAGCGCGACAAAGCGGTCGCCGCCGGATTTGCGCGGGTTTCGGTGGCCTGCGGGGCGACGGGCCCTTTGATCGGCGGCACGCGATATTCGAGCTGTTGCACCGGCGAATCGGCGGACGCGGTCGAGGTCATCAGCAAGAGCAGCACGAGGGCTGATCCGACAGCGCGGATCCAATGCATGCTCTGCATCATTCCCCAAACCTCAGCAATGCATGTAACTGCCTCTGTGACTCGCAATACGGTGTGCTGTCCCTCGACCTACGCTCGGGATGACAGAGTGGAGGTCCCTCGACTTCGCTCGGGATGACGGGGAGGTCCCTTGCGACGTAATCGACTCGCGCGATGACAAGCCGTGACGAGTCGCTCAGCTTATCGCTAGACGCCTTTGACGACTCTGATTCGGCGGAGGTCGTCGTCGTACGGGCCCTGCATGCGCACGCCGGCTTTTTTCTCGAGGCCCAAGTAGTCGATGATCTCTTTCGTGATCTCTTCGCCCGGCGAGATCACGGGAATGCCGGGCGGATACGGCGTGATCACCTCGGCGCAAATGCGGCCGGCGCTTTGCTTGAACGGCACGAACTCGGTCGGCGCCAGGAACGCTTCGCGCGGCGAGAGCCGCATCGGCGGAATTTTCGGCAGCTGGTACGTGCCGCGTCTTGAGCCGCCGCTGCGAGCACGCCCGAGGGCGAGAAGATGTCGACCGGACGATCTTCGCGCGCGAGCTCGCGCACGGCGTAGCACGAGCTCTTCGGCCGCGTTCGCCGGTCGTGCCGATCGTGATCAGCGCGACGCAGTTGAAGAGATCGGCCAGCTCGACTTGCACGTTGTAACGCCGGCGCAGAATCTCTTCGGCTTCATAACCGGTGTAGCCGAGATCCTTGACGGTGATCGTGATCTTGCACGGATCGAAGTCGAAGACGCCTTTGCCGTCGACGAGCTCCGCGCCGAAGCAATAGATGCCCGGAATCTCGTTGAGCCGGCGTGCGAATTTCGTTGGCGAGATCGATCGTGCGCGCAGAGCAGCGCTTCGCCGATCGTCGCCATCTGCCGGCGCGCGACATCGAGCGACGCGACCAGCACCAGATTCGGCGAGGTCGAGAGAAACAGCTTGTAGACCGCTTTGAGGCGATCGAGCTGGATGCGCCGTGCCCTGCACGTGCAGCATCGCCGTCTGCGACATCGAGCCGATCATCTTGTGCGTCGAGTTGATGCACATGTCGGCGCCGGCAGCCAGCGCATCGAGTCGGCAGCGACGGATGAAAATGGAAGTGCGGACCCCACGCTTCGTCGACGAGCAGCGGCATGTGATGCGCGTGCGCGATGCGCGCGATCGCCGCGAGATTCGGCTTGCGCGCCGTAGTACGTCGGGCTCACGACGTAGACGGCTTTCACGTCGGGGTTGGCTTCGAGCGTCGCCTTCACCGTCTCGGGCGTGACGGTGTGGTCCATGTGCAGCGCTTCGCTGACTTGCGGCTGCATGTAGACCGGAATAGCCGCCGCTCATGATAAGAGCGCCCATCGCGCTCTTGTGCGAGTTGCGCGGGATCGCGATCTTTTCACCCGGATTGAGCGCGGCCATCATCATGCACTGATTGCCGCTGGTGCTCCCGTTGATCAAAAAGAACGAGTGATCGGCGCCGTACGCTTCGGCCGCAAGCGCCTGCGCTTCGACCAGCGGCGCCTTCGGGCTGCAAGAGATCGTCGAGCCCACGGATCTGCGTGAGATCGATCGCGAGCACGTTGTCGCCGACGAACTCACGAAATGCACGATCCATCCCGTGACCCTGTTGGTGTCCGGGCGTGTGGAACGGGACGACGCCCGTATCGACGTAGTCCATCAGCACGTCGAAATACGGCGTGCGATTCTGGTCGAGTTTAGGCGGCGATGCCCTGCCCTGTACCGGCTGGGAAGTTGACGCGGATCGTGAGACCGTCACGACTTTGCGACGTGACCTCGCGCAATTTCATGAGGCGATCGTAAATAACTTTGACGCCGCGCGTTCCGTCGTATGCACGGCGATCGCCGGTCTCGGGATCCATGGTTACCGGAAGCGGAATGTCGCCCGTGAGATCGATGAAGCGATCCAGCGCATCGTACGAGACCTCGACCGTCACGAAGCCGTTCGAATATCGTAACGCTAAGAGCGGTACCGAGTCGGTAAGCGGAACCAGCTCCGAGCCGGTTCGCCGCAGCGCAAGCTTGCGCTGAATTTGTGATGGGCGTTCGCCCTCAATCCGACGGATCATAGTGCCCTTTTACCCTTCTCCTCGTCGAGCGCGCTCAAAAAGCCGAGCTCGTCGTCCCCAAAAGCCGTAAAGGCGTCTGTATCTTCTTTCTTATTCGGCTGATCAAGCATGGGGGCTGAGCGCTCCACAAAATCCGGGAAGTCCGATTCACCTTCGAACTCAGGCAGATGTCCCTTCGTTTCCAGAAACTCGCTGGCGGGCGCCTCGACGACTCCCGCCTCCACTACCTGGATGTCGGGGTCGGCTTGGGCGTCCGCTTTGGCTCGCAGAGCCTGGGCGGCAAGGATCTTGTCCCTGTCCTTAGCGATTCGTTTGAGGACGTTCTCGGCCTCTCCATCGGCCGCTTTTGCGATTTGGATCGCTTCTTCGACCTCGGCGGCGGTCGCCAGACGGCGGAAAAGTACTCGCCCGGCCGCGTCCGTCACCGTGACGTAGGCCGGGAGCTCGGCGGACACGGGAGTCCCCTAGCCTTCGAGCTTTGTCTCTATAGAGACGTTGTAGAGGAAGAGAAACTTATGCCACTCGTCCGGGAACGTGTTTCTCCGGATCTGGATCCAGGGGATGTACTTGGGAGTCTTCGGGCGGCGCTTGAGTGACATATTGGCATCCTGGGGCGAGCGATTGTTCTTGCGATTGTTGCATCGCATACACGCACAGACAAGATTCTCCCACGTCGAGGGACCTCCCCGGCTGCGCGGGGCGACGTGATCGACCGTCATCATGCGTTCGCCGCGGAGTCCACAGTATTGGCACGTGTAGTCGTCGCGCAAGAGCACGTTCTTCTTCGTCAAAGCGACTTTTTGCATCGGACGCCGGATGTAGTACAGCATCCGAATGATCGATGGCATCCGCAGTTCCCAGCGCGCGGACGTGAGCACCTTATCGAGATCGTGCACGATCTCGGCTTTGCCGGAAAAGATCAATTTCACGGCGCGCTGGAACGTCGTGATGTTCAGCGCTTCATACGTGAAATTTAAAACGAGGACGTCAGTCATGACAGTCCTCGCTCTTTAAGAGTAGACACGTGCAACTGAGGCCGAGTACTCAACCTGTCCAACCTACGGCCAACTTGTGCGATAGGCGGCGTAACAGCAAACGTCGTCATCGACATAAATATTCGCTGCCCCTCGACTACGGGGCCTGCGGCACCATCCCCACAAAGTAGCGGTGCAAGCGGTCGTCGTGGGTCAGTTCGGGGTGAAATGAGGACCCTAGGACGTTCTTCTGCCGCACGAACACCACGTGGCCGTCGCGGCTCGCGAGGGTCTCGACGTCCGGGCCGGCACGCTCGATCCAGGGCGCCCGGATGAAGACGGCCGGAAACGGCTCGGCCCCCAGTGCCGGAATCGCCAGATCGACCTCGGCCGAGGCGACCTGACGCCCGAAGGCGTTGCGCCGCACCGTTATGTCGATGAGATCGAGCGTCGGCTGATCCCGCAGATCGGCGACGTCGTGCGCGGCAACGATCATTCCCATGCACGTGCCCCACAGCGGCATACCGTCCGAGGCGCGCTTTTTGATCGGCGCTTCGAGTCCGAAGCGCTTGAGCAGCTTCATGACCGTCGTCGACTCACCGCCGGGAATGATGAGCGCATCGACGCGCGCGAGATCTTCGGGCGTCTTCACTTCCATCGGTTCCGCACCCGCGCGCGCAAGCGCAGCGAGATGCTCGGAAACGTCTCCCTGTAACGCGAGGACTCCGACGACTGGTTTTTTCTTCAGACGCCTCGCACCGACATCAGCTGCTCTTGCGGCAGCGTGCGCACGTCGAGTCCGGGCATCGCGCTCGCACCGGCGATTTGCAGCTGCGCATCCATCACGATCTTCGGATCGTTGAAGTGCGTCGTTGCATCGACGATCGCTTTGGCAAACTTCGCTGGATTGTCCGACTTAAAGATGCCGCTGCCGACGAAGATGCCTTCGGCGCCGAGCTGCATCATGAGCGCAGCGTCAGCCGGCGTTGCAACGCCGCCCGCGCAGAACAGCACGACCGGCAAGCGCCCCAACTCCGCAACTTCGCGAATGATCTCGAGCGGCGCACCAATGTCGCGCGCACGCACGACGAGCTCTTCCTTCGGCACTACGCTTAGCTCTGCGATGCCGTCGCGGATCGCGCGCATGTGTCGCACGGCTTCGACGATGTTGCCGCTACCGGCTTCGCCCTTGCTGCGAATCATCGCGGCACCTTCGGCGATACGCCGCAGCGCTTCACCGAGATCGCGCGCGCCGCACACGAACGGAATCGTGAACTTCTCTTTGTTGATGTGATATTTTTCATCGGCCGGCGTGAGGACTTCCGATTCGTCGACCCAGTCGACGCCGAGAATTTGGAGCACTTGCGCTTCTGCGAAATGTCCGATGCGCGCTTTGGCCATAACAGGAATCGTCACGGCATCCATGATCTCGCGAATCTTTTTCAGATCGCTCATGCGTGCCACGCCGCCTTCTTTGCGAATGTCTGCGGGAACGCGTTCGAGCGCCATGACGGCAACGGCGCCGGCGTCTTGTGCGATAACGGCTTGTGCGGCATCGGTGACATCCATGATGACGCCACCCTTGAGCATTTGCGCGGCTCCGCGCTTAACGGCGATTGTACCGGTACGATCCACTGTAAGTGCCTAGTCCTCCGAAGCTCCTACAGTATCATAACCACTTACGTTCCGGGAAGCTGCGGTGTCGCATACGGCGTGCCGAGCGCCGAAGGTACCTCGCTCGGCTCCGCAGTGGCCGTGGGGAAGAAATAGGTGGGCGTCCGGCGAGGGAGTATGCGTCGGCTTGGGTGTGGGACTCGGCGTCGGGGTGACGCGCGGATCGGGGAATCCGGGGTCAGTTGCAACCGTCACGACCTGCAGCTTGCGCCAATCGCGAATCGGCCCGGCCTGATCGGCAGATGCCGTTGGAACGGGCGCCATCGTTTGCACTTCGGGGACGAGCACCGCCGTTTCGGTCGAGCGCAACAGCACGCGTTCGCCCATTTTCTCGCCGATGAAAATCGAGACGAGCAACACGACGCCGCCGAGGAACAGCAAGACTGATACGTGCGGACGACGCGAGCGCATTAGGTTGCTGCGTGCTCCGGCACGCTATCGACGAGCTGGGGCGCACCTATCGAAATTTCAGCGAGCTCACCCGCATACAAACGGCGGCGATGTGTTTCGCCGCGAAACTCGACCGACGCGTTGCGAATGCGATCGTTCCAATTGCACAGGAAGATACGCACGCCGCCGTTCTCGTCTTCGAATGCAACTGCACCGACTTCGACGGGTGAGGTCGTGACCTCGTCGCTCACGTCGTGTCCCGCGTACACGACGCGATACGGCTCCTCGGCCGAAGCCTCGCGCATGTCGCCGTAGATCGTTTCATTCGTCTGATCGATGACGTACGTGCACAAACGTCCGCCCCAATGCACTTTCACGGCGGCGGCCCACAAGAAATCCTCCGGCAGAAGCGGCGCGATGTGAAAGCGTCCGCTCGTGCGATACCCGTCGAGACCCATCAGCGTTTCGGCAACGGCCCACAAGTACTTCGCGCTCGTCCACGGTGAGAGGTACATGCCGCGATTCGTGAGCGAGCCGCCGTCGAACCATTCGGGGAATTGGCCGGGGACGCAGTTGCGTGCGGAGCCTTCTTCGACCGTTGCGTAAATGAGACGCAGCCAGTGCGCGCCCGCGCCCGGCGTGCCATTGCGCGCCAGCGCAACTGCAAACCAAATCGTCAGGTCCGGCCAAATTCCGCCGAGCAAACCAAATCCGTGCGAGGGAAAATACCAACCGTCGGCCGTCGAGATCGTGCGCAAACCGACCGGCGTCGTGAAATCGCTTTCGGAGAGACGCTTGAGAATGCTGATGCTCTCATCCGGCTCCGTGCAGCGGAACATCACCGGGAAGACTTCATCGGCCGTGAAGTTGTCCTGATAGTTCGAATTCTGATCGTAGTTAAGTACGAACGCGGTCGTATCGGGACTAAAGAGCCGCGCACGAATCGCTTCGCGCAATTTCGTCGCTGCCTCGGAGAGGCGCTGCCACGTCTCGTTCTCGCCGATGATCGCTGCGCAGACCGCGGCCGACTCGAGCGCAAAGTAGCATTCGGCGTTGATTTCCGTAACGGCGCCGGAAAGATTGTAGTACGGAATGATATTGCGCCACGAGCTGATGCCGAACATGTCGACGCCCGTCGCTTTGCAAAATACGAGCCCGTTCGCATCGCGTTCTTGAAGAATGTAGTCGGCGATCTTCACGATCAGCGGATAGACGGATTTCAGCCACTCGTCGTCGCGCGTGACGTTGTAGTGATGCAAGAGCGCGATGATGTGCAGCGGCGTGTCGTCGTTGATGTTGAGCTCGTAGGACGTCTTGAAGCCACTGACGCCGCGCACGTACTCGACGACTTGTCCCGTCGGCTCGAGGAACTTGTTGAAGACGTCGAGCGAGTTACGCGAAAATTCCGGCATGAAATAATCGAAGCCGTGCACGAACCATGACGTGTCGCGCGAGACGAGGATGTCCGAGGGCGGCGAGTTGGTCGAGCCCCAACCCTGCGGATATTCTTTGACGATCCGCATCATATTGGTCTTGGCCCACACGGTGCCGCGCGAGATCTCGGGCGAAGGCGTCAGGAAACGCGCGATCGCGAGCTGGTTTGCGTAGAAGCGCTGCGTCTCGTGGAGGGCGGCGGAATCGGCGAGGAGTTGGTCGATCGCCGGCTTCGCAAGCGCGTCGCCCTTCCTATTAAAGACGACCGCGAGCCGTAATGACTCGCGGGCACCAGGCGCGACGTTGATGCTGTACTCGAAGGCCCCGAAGATGCGGTTGCTGACGTACTCGGCCAGCTGCGGGGTGACTTCGTCGAGGTGTTCGCTGTCGCTCAGCCGTCCGGCGCGCATCCCGTGCAAGAGGACCTGCTCCCGCAACGCGACGACCGCGGAATCCGGCTGACGCGAGCCGCCCCACCAACGCACGCCGCCCGTTTCTTCATTAACGGAGCGGATGTAGCGATCGACGACACTGGCGCGCACTTCTTTTTCGGGCTCCCCGTAAAACCGCTGACCGATGAGGAGCGACCACGGAAAGAGACTGACCGTGCGCGCTTCGCGCCCGGAATTGTGCAGCGTCACGTCGACGACGAACGTGACAAGACGATCGTGGCGCGGGCCGCACGGAACGTAGAACGCTTCCGTAACCGCGACCTGATCCTCGAGCACGAATTCCGAGATCTGCGCGTACGGCAAGAACGTGAATTCGCGCGTGATTTGATATGGGAAATGCGTTTCGCGTCCGTGGACGCGATACGCGATCTGGTGAACGCCGAAAATGATTTGATCGGTATCGGCGTCCCAGAGGCCGCGCACGCCGCCTTTTGGGGTCGAGGTCGCAAATGTCTTGTAGTTTCCGAGCGTCATGCCGAACGGCGTCTGCGCCTCCGATAAGACGTAGGCGCAGAACTCATTATGTTGCGCATCGTAGCTCGACCCCATGTGCATAGGGGGTATGAGCGGGGGCCGTCGGCCTTCCTGCGAAACGTGCGGCTGAATGTTGCAACCGGGAACAGCACAGGCGCCTGCAAAGATCAATCTGACGCTCGAAATCCTCGCGCGCCGCGCGGATGGCTATCACGGCGTTCGCAGCGTCATGCTGCCGATCGGCTTGCACGACACCGTGCGCTGGCAGCCGGCCGAACGGTTTGCATTTCGCTGTGATGACGGCGCGCCGCGCGATAAATCGAATCTCGTCGTGCGCGCATTCGATGCACTCGGGATCGAACCGCCGCTCGACGTCACGCTCGAAAAGAAGATTCCGACGGGCGGCGGCCTTGGCGGGGGATCGAGCGACGGTGCTGCGATTTTGCGCGCTGCGGCGTCCGGTGCGTTCGGTGAGCTTGGCGAAAAAGATTTCGTCAGCATCGCGCGCACACTTGGCTCGGACGTGCCGTTCTTTTTGGTGGAAACCGGCGCGCTCGTCGAGGGTACCGGCGAGCGTGTGACCGCTATTGGCGCATTGCCGGCTTGGTGGACGGTCATCCTGATGCCGCCGGTCGCCGTCGAGACCTCCAGTGCGTATAATTTGCTCGACACCGCGCGCGGCGAAAAGTACGACGTACGCGCGCGCAACGTGTCGCCCAGCATCGCGGCCGTCGAAGCCGTGCAACGCGGCGACTTCAACGCAGCGGTTGCTGCGAGCATGAACGATTTCGAAGACGTGATCGCAGCTCGCGAACCCGCGATCGCCGCGGCACTGAAAGGACTTCGCACCGCCGGCGCGCGCGTCGCGCGACTGTGCGGAAGCGGTTCGAGCTGCTTTGCACTCGCGGAATCCGAACGTGAAGCGCGCACAATCGTTGAGCGTCTCAACCTCCGGCGTAGCACGCGCGTGCTCGTCGCACCGTTGGCCCCGACGAAAGCCTGGCGCTGAACGCGCTCGTGCTCGCCGGTGGACGGCGTGATGCCGTCTGCGACGGCACGTCGGCGGTCAACAAGGCATTCATACCCGTCGGCGGCGTGCCGATGGTGACGCGCGTGCTGAAGACGTTGCGTGCCGTCCCGCAGATCGAACAAATTACCGTCGTCGCGCCGACCATCTCGCTCGACGATTCGGCATTGACGCTAGCCGACGTGCGGCGCAGCTCGGGCGAGCGGATCATCGAGAGCGTGCAGCGCGGCCTTTCGGAGAGCGATCCGGACGCGATGATGCTGCTCGTCACGTCGGACGCGCCGCTACTGTCGACCGAGAGCCTCCAAGAATTCGTGCAAACGCTCGGCTCGATCGACGCGGATCTCGTCTATGCGATCGCCGAGCGCAAAGCGCACGAGAAACGGTATCCCGGCGTCCCGCACACATGGGCCCGGATGCGCGGCGGCGTCTATTGCGGCGGCGCCGTTTTTGGGATGCGGCCACGCGTAGTGTCGGCACTTACGAAATTCTTGGACGAGCTCGCGGCGGCACGCAAGAGTCCGCTGCGTCTCGCACGCGCATTCGGCTGGGACGTTGTGGTTCGTTTCGCGCTAGGAATGCTTCCGATCGGTGCTGCGGAAGCGCGCGCGTCGACACTTTTGGGTTATCAGGTGCGCGCCGTCGTCGCTGCGCCGGATCTCGCATTTAATGTTGACCGCAAGAACGATCTTGCGCTAGCAGAACGATTTATCTCGGAGAGTGGACCTACTCCAACCGTTTGAATATCGCGATCGCTTTGCCGCCGACGGTTGCGTTCGGATTGTTCAGTGTCATCGTGTCGCCAACAATCGTGTAGGTGCGGACTTGGTCCGTGCCTTTCCAGTTTGCATAGGAGCCGCCGAGGATGTGCATCGCGACCGTCTTATTCGTCGGATCGTCCTTATAAGTGCCGTAGTACGAGAGACTTCGTTGCACGATCGTCTTGTTTTCGTCTGCGGTGCCGTCGTTTCGGTTGTTTGCGGCGATCTTGGTGAGATTCGGATCGCATTCAATGAACGAGAAGCGTCCATTGGGCGTGAAAACGATGATCCCGTCGGGTTTCGGACCGAAATTTTCGGTCTTCGTTCCGTCCGCATGCACGTTAGTAATCGTGACCGGCGCCCACGTTCCGACGAGCGGCGACGTCATTTGTGACGATGTGGGCGCAGCCGTCACGTAGAGAAAGCCCGTGATACTCAATGCTGCGAGCATGCCTATTAGGAGCTTTTTCATAAAAGTGCCTTCCATTTACTGTTGCGTTGTCAATCCGCTTCCCTGAAGAATGCCGCTGTCCCTCGACGTCGCTCGGGATGACAGCGGGGGCGTAATCGTGGCCCGAAGCGGCCCTTTGCGCGGGATCGTCCCTGCGCTATCGCACGTGCGCCCGGTAATGCGCGCGTGCGCCCGGTAATTAGCCGGCTGTAGCTTTTTTGTAGATCTCGTCGGCGAAGACGACGTCGAGTGCGGCGTTTCCGAGATTGGCGATGACGACGAGCTGATCGGGCTCCGTGCGTCCGCGTTCGCTGCCGAGCAGCACGTGGCCGATTACCGCGTTGATGCGCGGCAGACCGCGCTTGAAGCGCGCATGGCCTTCCGGTGTCTCGAACGGCGCGCGATCGTCGACGATGACGCGATCGGCCAAGCGCAGCGTCGCGTACTCTTTTGCGGGATTGTCGACCAGCGCGACCGTCGCGCCGCTGTGCAGCATCTTTGGATCGAGCACGGGATTGTTGATCTCGTTCGTCACCGTAACGACGATATCGGCTTCGTGTAATGCTTCGGCGATATCGGCGTAAGGCTCGACGCGCAAGCGCGACGACACGCCCGGATTGGACGCCGCAAACCGTTCGGCTGCCTCGAACGTGCGGCCGACGACGCGCACCGTGTGCAGCGACGGGAGCACGATCGGAATGATCGCGAGGTGCGTGCGCGCTTGCAGTCCGGTGCCGATCAACGCCATCGTGCTCGCACCGTGCGAACACGCCGCAAGCGAGACCGCCGTCATCGCTGCAGTGCGCACGCCGGTCAACCAGTTTCCGTCCATGATTGCGTACGGAATTCCGGTTTGGCCGTCGTTGAGAATGATCATCGCGCTCACGGTCGGAACGCCTTTGACGCGATTGAGCGGGAAATCGGCGACCCATTTGACAGCGACGACGTCGAGTGGTTTGCAATACGCGGGCATCGCGTGAACGTTGAAATCGTGCGGATGAACCCCGAGTTTCGGCGGCACTTCGATCTCGCCGGACGCAAGCCAGCGCAGCGCCTGTGCCGCAAGCTCGCAGCTACGCTGCGGCGAGGGCGTGAGCGCTTCCATTTCCTTTGCGCCGAAATAGCGCAGACCGGTCGTTAGATCGACTAACGCCATCGTGTAAACAACTCGTTCTCGACGCCGAGCTGATCCAGCACTTTTCCGACCGTGTGATTCAAAATATCTTCGACGCTTTGCGGGTCGCGCGTACATGCCGGGCACCGGCGGTAAAATGATCGCGCCGATTTCTGCAAGCTGCGTGAGCGTGCGCAGATGACCGAGATGCAGCGGCGTCTCGCGCACGACGAGCACCAGCTTGCGCCGTTCTTTGAGACACACGTCCGCCGCACGCGCGATCAGATTGTCATTGAACGAATATGCGATCGACGATGCCGTCTTTATCGAGCACGGAATGACGACCATGCCGTCCGTGCGGAACGAGCCGCTCGAGATCGAAGCGGCCAAGTCCGATTCACGATGAACGACGTCGGCGAGCTGCTCCAAGTCGGATGCATTCTGGGTCGGCATCTCGAGCGCGATGGTCAGCGGTGCTTGCTTGGACAGCACGAGGTGCGTTTCAACGTCCGAAGTCGCTTTAAGCGCGCGCATCAATGCGAACGCATACGCGCTGCCGCTTGCCCCAGAGACGCCGACGATAATCCTGCGCACGCTGCTGTGCTTCACGAACGAAGGGCGAAGGCCCCGCGGCTGGAACGCACGCGGTGTGGAAGGGCTCATCCGCCGCTGCCTAATCGCGCTTCTGGGCGCGACGCTGGATGGCCCGGCGAAGCGGAGTGTCCGAAGCCCGGCGTTCGCATGGCGCGTTGACGCGGCGCTGGCCGGAAGCGATCCCCAAGTCCCACAGGCGATGCGCGACGCGATCGCAACACGTCTCGCCGAGCTTGGAATCGCGCTTCCAAAGGAAGCTCCCGGCGAAAAAACACGCGTCGACGCACGGACGCTGCGCGGCGTCAGCGACGCGCTCGCAGGGATTGGATCGCGCGATGAGCGTTTGCCCGAACGAATCGGCGCCGCGTACCGCACGCAAGGCGCGACCGCCCGCGAAGTCGTCACGACGATCGTGAGCGAGCTCGCGCTCGAGGGCAACGAGGCTGTTCTCGAGATCGCGGCGGCTGTGGACGCGGCGTGCGAGCGTCTCGGAAAAACGTGGGAGATCGAGGATATGCAGTTTGCACTCGCGCGCGAGCTCGACGCGCAACCGGTCGCGAGCGCTCCGAAAACGCACGCGCCGCGAACTTGCTGCGCAAGAACCCGATCGTCCGCTGCCCGGGCACCGGCATTTCAGCGCCTCTTCCTTGAACCTATATGCGGAGTGTCCGCGCAAGTGGTACTTCCGTTATCTCTGCCGCGCGGTTGAGGACAAACCGAGTTCGGCATCCGCGTACGGCACCGCATTTCACGCCGCGCTCGAAGCCTTCCATAAAGTCTATCCGTCGATCGCCGATGTGGCTCCGCGCGATCTTGAGATGCGCCTCGAAGGCGAGATCAACACGGCGTTCGAGACGCATCGCGCGTATTTCAGCTCCGAAGTCGAGTTCCGGCTCAACCGGCTGCGTGCACAACGCACCGCGAAAAAATATCTCGCGTGGCTGCAAGAGCGTGCGAAAAAGGAACCGTTCGTCGTCATCGGCTGCGAGATCAAAGCCGACATCGAGCTCGACGGCATCGAATTTCGCGGCTACATCGACCGGGTCGATCGCGATGAACGCAGCGGACGCGTGACCGTCTTCGATTATAAGACCGGCTCGATCGCCGAATCGGCCGCCGAATACCGGCGCGCGATCAACGACGACAGCGAGTTTCAACTCTCGTACTACTACTGGGCACAGACGCTGGCCGGCGAAACCGTTCGCAGCATCGCGCTCGTTCCGCTGCGCGAAGCGCATGTCGACGTCGCACCAATCGAGCTCGAGATCGTGCCGAGCGGGCCGCCCGTGAAAAACGACAGCGCGACGCGCGGCGTGATTCCCGTCATCGAGCTCGAACGCGCGCGCACGGCGATGGTCGAGCTCGGGCGCATGCTCGCATCGGGGACGATCGAACATTTTCCGGCGACCGACGATCCGTCGTCGTGCCGCTACTGCGTCTACGCGCCGTCGTGTCGCGAAAAGCCGACCGACGATACGATGGCTTTCGCGCGATGATCATCACCGGCAAACCGGGCAGCGGGAAAACACGCGAGTTGCTCGCGCGCATCGCGGCCGCCGAATTTCCGCGCGAGCGATTGATCGTTGCATCGCCGCATCCGCTTTCCGCTGCGCGCATCGGCGGCACGACGCTCGCCACGTATGCGTTTGAGATCCTCGAGCATAATGCGTTCGTCTCGGGACTGGCGCTCGAGCTCGGGCGGATCGAAGACCTCGATGCTGAGACGCACTTTCAAAACGCCGCGGCGTCGCTCTTCTCGCTCGAATGGCTGGAGGTCGCGGAACCCGAGCTGGGCGGCGATCTCGACTATGAGGTCGCGGGTCTGCGCACACCCGAACGTTTCGCGCAAGCTGCGTACCGTTTGATTCGAAAACTGCGTGCCGCCGGTATTACGCCAAAGCGTTTTCTCGAAACGGCGCTGCACAAAGCGACCGAATGGTACGCGAAGCCGCCGAATCTCGCCAATCCCGGATCTGTTGATCGCCGCGCGCCGCTATCGCGATTCGCTCAATGCCGATAGCGCGGAGCTCGAACGGCAGCGCCGCCGCGAGATCGATCTTGCGAAGATTCTCGAAAAACGTATTTGATCTACGTCGCCGACAGCGAGTCGCGCGGCTGCTTGACCGACGTCGATGCGCTCGCCGAAGCGACGCGCGTCCTGGTCAGCGTCGAAGGTGCGGCGCAACACGCACGCGAGCATTGGCCGCTTGCGTTCATCGATGATGCGCAGGATGTCACGCTCGGCGAGCTCGGGCTTTTGCGTGCGCTCTACGGCAAGGAGCTCACCGGCGTCACGTTCGCCGGGCGATCCGGATCAGGCGACAAGGACGTTTGCGGGAGCGAGACCCGAGCAGATTTTCACGGGACGCGACGTGCTCCAGATGCCCGATCCCGCGGAACCGCGCGCCACGATCATCGCGGTCGCGCGCGAATTCTTGCAAGACCGCAACATCTTCACCGATCCGCAAGGCACGATCGCGCTGCAGCGCGTCGGATCGCACGCAAAAGAAGCTGCCTTCATTGCGGCCGAGATCGCAAAACTGCTGGAAGCGGGCGCGCAACCAAACTCGATCGCGATTCTCGTGCGAACGCTGCGCTACGCGCGTCCGTATGTCGATGCACTGCTCGATGCCGACGTACCGGTCACGCTGATCGGTGATCTCGACGTTCTCGGCTCGCGCGTCGTCCAAGACGCGCTCGCGTTGTTATGGTCGGTCGAAGATACGTCGCGGCACGATTGGCTCTTGCGCGTCCTGCAAACGCCGACGATGCGGCTTTCGGACGCAACACTCGTCACGCTGTGCGGCGAGCCGTCCGATGCGCAAGCCCGGCTCTTTCCGCCCTCGGAAGCGGAGGCCGAGGGCGAACCGCGCGTGCGTTCGGATCGCAATCGTGACGTTCGCCTCGGACAAAACGTCATCGAAGGCGCGCGCGACATGGATTTGGAGCCTGAAGCGCGCATGCGGCTCGAACGTTTCCGCGCGCACCGCGCGCGGTGGCGCGAGATCGCTCTGAGCGCGCCGCTCGAAGATGCAGCGCGGCTGATCGTCACGGAAGGCGGCATCTTCGAGCCCGATCCCGGCGAGAATCGCGCGCGAGTGGCGCACCGCCACGATTTGCTCGAACGCATGATGACGCGGATCGCGCGCTATGCGCGCGCCGATCGCACGCGCGGGCTCGGCGACATGCTTGCGTATTTCACCCAGATCGCGAAATCCGAATGGCCGCAGTGCGAGCCGGGTTCGATCGAGCAGAACGGCGTGGTCGTCGCGCAGATCGATGCGATCAAAGGCTGCGCCTACGAATCGGTCTTCGTTCCGAATCTGCGCGCGGGTGCGTTTCCGCCGTATTGGGTTCCGGACGCCTTCGTCTACACAACCGGTTCCGGAATCATTCCGAAGGATAACGTCGGCGACGCGCGCGCCTCACGGACCGCAAAGTTCACGTGGTATCAATATCAGGGCGGTAAAGTGCTCGAATCGCACGCCGCCGAAGCGCGCAAGCTTTTGTACTGCGCGATGACGCGTGCAACGCAGCGCTGTTGGCTCACGGCCTGGGACCGCCCGACGCGCGGCATCGCCGCACCCGAATTACTGGCCGAGCTCGAACGTATTCCGCTCTTTCGCACGCGCACGTGCTGAAACTCGAGGCGCTCGCAACCGAGGAGTACACGCGCGCCGTGCTCCCGCACTCGGCATCGCTCTGGGCCGAAGGCCGCACGTTCGAACGCTACGTGAGCGATCTGAAAGATCTCGCCAAAAGCGGCTTCGGCAAGCGACGCTTTTCAATGCTCGGCGTCCGCGTCAACGGTGACGTCGCAAGCTCGTGCAAACGCTACGAACGCGATCTGCGCTGTGGGGAGCGAATGCTGCGCGCAATCGGAATCGGCGCAGTCTTCACGCGCGCAGAGTATCGCGGGCAAGGACTCGCAACAGCGATGCTCGCGGCGCTGCTCGATGAGGAACGTGCGAACGGAACCGATCTCGCAATTCTCTATTCGAACATCCGGCCACAATTTTATGCGGAGATCGGCTTTCACGCGCTGCCCTCACGCATCTTCACGCTACGCGCCGATTCGCTCGCCTTCGAGCGCATCAAACCGGCGCACATTCGCGACGACGATTGGCCGGCAGTCGCGCGCTGCTATGCCGCGCTCGACGAACAGCGCACGTACGCGCTCCACCGCACGCCGCTCGTATGGGAAATGATCCGCACGCGGCACCGCATTCAGCCCGAACCCGGACACACCGTCAATCTCGCCATTCACGCCAATCGGCGGATTCTGGCGTATTGTTTGGGACGCCGCGTCGTCAAGAGCGATGCCTTCGTAGTCGATGAATTTTCTTTCGCGGGCGCGCAGCATGCGCATTTGATTCCTCCGCTCTTGCGTGCGGCCGCAGGCGACTTACGTCGCATCACGGGATGGCTGCCACCCTCACCGGCGCGCGAAGTGTTGCCGCGCGGAACGGTGCGTGCGCGCCGCGATGCGATCTTGATGGTGGCACCGCTTTCGACAATTGCGCGCGCGCGATGGAAAGCAGATGCACGCGAAGTGTTACGCGCTACGAGTGATCCCGTTTGGAGTACGGACTTGATGTAGCATTCGACGTTTGCCTGGTGCAACTAGGCGCTAGATGATTACACTTATATGTAATATGTACGAACGCAATTATTCGGAACCGTATGTCGGCCCAAATGTTCCCTACTCCACGCAAGGCTTAGCAATTATTGCGATTATTGTCGCAGTTGTAGCGGCGTTCGCATTCGCACCACCGCGCGATCCGAGTAAAGTCATACCCGGTGTTGCGTGCTCGGTGCTTTCCGAGACGGAAATTAGTGCCGTCGTTGGAACGCCGATGCGACTTTCGCCAACCACCGGTACCGTCTGCCGCTATGTCGCAACCCAAAGCGACAAAGAACGCAGCGTGATGGTCATCGCGCGCCGCGAGGTCACGCCGCATCCGCGCGTCGCCTACACCGTCGAAGTTGTTGAGCCCGAGCGTGCCGCCCAGCTCGCAAGTCACGAGAAAAGTCGCCTGGTTGCCCTGATTCCAGGACACGTGGCGCAGAGGTAGGCTCGACTCGTGGAGATTCGTCCAATCGCGCCGGATGACGGCGATGCGTATCGGATGATCCTCGAGGACACGAGCGAGGAAGATCGCTACTGCCGCTTCTTCCATGCCGTCGATCATTTTGAACCCGAATTCATTGAAGAGTCGGTCGCCCGGCCCGATGCGATCGGGTTCATTGCTTTCGAGGGGGCCGAACCGCTCGGAACCGCGCACGCAATTGCAATCGATGATCGAACTGCAGAACTCGCGATCGTCGTGGCGCGCAGCGGGCGCCGGCGCGGTGTGGCTCGCGCGTTGGTCGAGCGCGTCATCGAAGAAGCACGCGAGCGTGGCATCGCCGAGCTGGTCGGATACGCCTTACGTATCAACGTTCCGTTCTCGATGCTGGCGCGCGGATTCGGAATGATTCCTGATCCTATGTCCGACGGCGCGACCGTCACATGGAGATTGGCCCTTCGTGCAACACACGTAATTTATTGAGCGTTAGGTGGTATGAAAGGACCATCATGGAAAACATAAACGTCTCCACTACGGGTATTCGCATCTCGCGCATCGGCCTGGGAACGTGGGCGATGGGTGGATGGATGTGGGGCGGCAGTGACGATGCCGCATCAATAGCAACAATTCACCGGGCGCTGGATCTCGGCATCACGCTGATCGATACCGCGCCCGCGTACGGTCAGGGACATTCCGAAGAAGTCGTTGGGCGCGCGCTGGCCGGAAAGCGCGACCTTGCCGTCATCGCGACGAAAGTCGCGCTCGCATGGGACGAGCACGGCAACGTGCATCGCGACGCATCGCGCGCGCGAATTACCAAAGAGATCGAGGATTCGCTGCGACGCCTGCAGACCGATCGCATCGACATCTATCAAGTGCATTGGCCCGATCCGGCGACGCCGATCGACGAGACCGCCGACGCAATGAACCGTTTGTTCGTCGCGGGAAAGATTCGCGCAATCGGCGTGAGCAATTTCTCGCCGACGCAAATGGATGCGTTTCGCAGCGTCGCGCCGCTGCACACCGTTCAGCCGCCGTTCAATCTCTTCGAGCGCGCGGCCGAAGACAACGTGCTGCCGTATGCGCGCGCACACGGCTTGACCGCGCTCACGTACGGCGTGCTCTGCCGCGGTCTGCTCAGCGGCAAAATGAATGCGAGCACGAAATTCAGCGGCGATGACCTGCGTCGCGTCGACCCGAAATTCACGCAGCCGCGCTATCCGCAATATTTGCGCGCAGTGCAGCGTTTGGACGAGCTTGCGCATACGCGATACGGAAAGAGCGTGATCGATCTGGCCGTTCGTTGGACGCTCGATCAACCCGGCGTCGGCGCGGTTCTCTGGGGCGCGCGCCGTCCCGACCAACTCGATGCGATCGACGGTGCGTTCGGATTCGATCTGGACAAGAGCGCGCTCGATGAAGTCGAGAAGATTCTCGGCGAAGAGATCCACGATCCGGTTGGACCCGAGTTCATGGCTCCGCCAGAAATGGCTCAGGTGTAAGATGCGCGTTGGAATCGCAGGGCTCGGCAAAATGGGAAGCGCGTTTGCCGAGAATCTCATCGGCAAAGGCTATCAGGTCAGAGTTTGGGATCGGTCCGCCGATCACGTGCAGCGGCTCGTCGCACTCGGCGCCGAGTCCGCGGCATCGCCCGAAGAGCTCGTCCGCGGCATGGACGCGGTTCTCGTGATGCTGTGGGATGACAACGCGGCACGCGAGATTACGCTCGCGCGCATCATCCCAGCAACGGCGTCGCCCACAGTGCTTATCGAAATGTCGACGCTCTCGCCCGGGATGTACCAAACGCTCAACGAGGCCGCGGAGCGCAAAGGGATCGAGTTTCTCGCATCGCCCGTGCTCGGGAGCGTCGATTTGGCGCGCACCGGCAAGCTTACGGTTCTCGCGAGCGGTCAGCAAAAGACATTCGAGCGCATGCGCGACCTTCTCGGTGCGCTCGGCAGCACGATGTATGTCGGCCCCGCCGGCTCGAGCGCGTTTCTCAAGCTCGCGAACAATACGATCATCGGGATCGTCGCGGAATCGCTGCGCGAGTTATTGCGGCTGTGCGTGCAAGCCGGCATCGACGAAAGCGTCGCGATCGATTCACTGAGCGGCGCATTCTCACGAATCGCAGGCTCGAAAATCAAGCAGCTGCACGATCACGATACGGAGCCCCGCTTTTCGCTTGGCGCGCTCTACAAGGATTTGCTTTTGGCGCGTGAAGCGGGAGCGCACGTCAACGTGCCCTTACCGTTGCTGGATACCGTCATCCCGTCCGTCAAGCACGGCATCGACGAAGGCTTGGCCGACCGCGATTATATCGCGCTCGTCTTCGCCGACCACAATCTCGTGGCCGCGCGCTGATCGGCGGCTTTCCACTCGGCTGCGACGGTCTCGGGATCGTGCGATAGCGCGTCTTTGAGGCGCTCGACCCAGGCTTGCGTATACGTGTAGTCGCGATGCACGACGTCAAAGAAACAGTAGCGGGTATCCGTCGCGTCGGGATGCTCGCTCTTGCCTTTTGGTCGCACTTTGAAAAAGCGTGATGCGAGCGTGTGATAGTAGAGGTTAAAGCGCGGAAAGATTTCGCGCACGTGCCCGACGACTTCCGAGGGTTTGAGCCGGTCGACGTTCGCGACCTCGACGTGGCGATCGCGAATCAACACGGTGCCGGCTTGCACGGTCTCGCGCTGCTCGGGCGAGAGATCTTCTAGCCGTACGAACTCCATGGCGAGATCGGCGGCCGGTCCGCCCGCGCTTTTCGGTACGAGATAGACTTTGAAATCGTAGGCCGGGTCGACGCGTACTGCTTCTTCCGTCGAGGCATCGAAGGCTTCGATGAATTTTCTCAACGCTACGGGAACGCGCCGGTAGTTTTCTTGCACCATCTCGGGTGCGTCGCGTTCGAGCGACGCGAGAAAGACCGGAAAGCGCAGGCTCGAGCCCAGCGATTGACGCTCGCCGAACTCGCGCACGAGATACGTATCGAAATCGCGCAGGTACGCGAGCGCTTTTCCCGAGACGACCGTCTCGAGCGCGCGCAGCTGGCGCGGCGTCAGACGATGCTCGATGCGTTCGCGCAGTGCAATGAAGAACTCGAGATTGCGCCGGATCGGATCTTGCGCGTTCGGCAAATGAATATCGACCAGCTGCGCGAGATCCCAGCCCTCTTCTTCGCCGCCCAGCTCGGCCGGCGCGGCGTGGAAGAGATTGAGCCACGCGCTCTCCATATGCACGACGAAGAGCTCGAAGGAGCGTGGTTGGCGCGGTTCATTATAGAGGTCGCACGCTAACAGTGCTTCCTGCTTCGCAACTGCCAGGTAATATCGAGAACGCTTCGCCGCCATCGTGGGAGCGGTGTTTTCATGCCCGATTGTGGCGGTCCCTCGACTACGGCGCTGCGCGCCTACGCTCGGGATGACAACTTGCCGTTTGGGCGCCACGTCGCGATTAGAGTTCGCGATGAAAACGCGCGAACTGATCGACCTGCTCTTGTCGCACGGATACGAGTGGTACCCGAAGCGAGGCAAGGGCAGCCATCGTCTCTTCTTGCATGCCTGGCGCTCTCGCGTGGTACTGCCCTACCACGGGGATAACGCCGAAGTGCCCCCGAAAATTCTACGCAACATTCTTAGGGAAGCGAATTTAAAGCGATGACGTATACCGCGATATTGGAAGAGGCCAACGACGGTCGCATCTGGGCGCACATCCCCGAAATCGACGGCGTTGCGGGCGCAGGAATGACGCGCGAAGAGGCCATTAGCGATTTGAAACACGGCGTCGAGCTCTGGCTTGAGGTCGAAGGCCTTGAGTTTAGCGCACTTCCGAAACCCTCTACGATAGGAACAGCGTCCGTAACGATCGGCTAAATCGGCTTTACAGCCGTCGTGTACTCCTCGAGAATCGAATCGACCGTTTCAGTTGGCGCAAAATCTGGGACCGCAGTCTGGAACTTGCTCGCGTCGACGCGGGATTGCCGCTGCGGGAGCTGCGCTTCCATATCCGAACGGACGCCGCCCGGCCGAATCATGAACTTCCCTTTCACGCCGGTCAGCTTGACGAGTCCGTCGAGCAACTGACGCCAGGTAAAATAGCCGCCGGTGATATTGTAGGCGCCGCTCTTCTTTAGCGCGAGCGACGACGCAAACCCATTGGCGAGATCGCGCACGCCGATGAAATCGCTGCCCGACGTTTCCAACGCTTCATCCGATTCGAAGATGAACGTCGCACCGCGCATCATGTCGTTGTACAGCATATCGAGCGTTTGCCATTTGCCGCGCGATGCGGACAGCACGGCCGGAATGCGCAGCGCGATCCCGGCCCCGCGTCCGTCGCGATCGCATGTTGCGCCGACTTGAAACTCGTTGACGTACTTTGCCATGTCGAACCAGGACGACGTCGGCTGCACCGGTGTTTCTTCCGTCGCCGGATCGTTCGAGGTGCCGTATACCATTTGACTGCTCGCGAGAACAAACGTTCCGCGCTCCCACATATCGAGCAGCGTTCCCGTTCCGAGGATGTCGCTCGTGACGACCATGTTGCGGCGCTTCGTACGCGTGCAGGCCAGATGAATGATGCCGCCGGTCGCGCTCTGGATATGACGATGTAGCGTCCCGAACGCATAGAGCTCCGCCGAAACGTTCATCGCGCCATCGACGATCGCAGGCCGGCGCGCATGCGCGGTGACTTCGTAATTGCGCGCGAGTAGCTCGCGCACGACAAACGGACCGCACGTCCCGGTTGCGCCGGTCACGAGAATGCGGCTCACGTTTACCGAGATTCCGAGAAGCTAGCTGCTCTTGACCGCGAGCGTAGCGCCGGAGACATTCCCGGAATAATTGAGCGCCGCACCCTTAACGTCAGCGCCCGGCCCTCCGACCGGAACCCCGGCGTGCACGGGCGGAGAAAGCCGTTCCTGAACTTGGACCGAGGGCGGGGTAATGGCCGCGACCTTGTTGGCCGCAGCGACGCCCGCCAGCGCACTGCTCGTAAGCGGCGTACTTTGGTACGACGTGTTGATCTGGAGCGCGATTGTTGCTGGCACTTCTTTAGCTTTGCCTCGCAGGGCAAATTCGGGGCCAACCGCCCGCTCCCTTTGCTAGGACGTCGTCTTCTTGCGCGGGTTGTTGACGATCGTCTTCGGGTGCTCGCCTGCCAGCACGGCCAGCGTGTTGTCGATGGCCATGCGCAGCATCGCCGACTTGGATTCGGTGCTGACGCCCGCCATGTGCGGCGTCATGATGAGATTCTCGAGCTCGAAGAGCGGATTGTCGGCGTTGATCGGCTCCTGATCGAACACATCGAGCGCCGCACCGGCGATCGCGTTCGCTTTCAGACCTTTATAGAGCGCCGCTTCATCGACGATGCCGCCGCGCGAGGTATTGATCAGGTACGCCGAGTCTTTCATGATGTTCCAACTCGCGGGTCGAGATCAGATTCTTCGTTTTCGGCGTGAGCGGAACGTGCAGTGAAACGAAATCGGCTGTCCGCAGCAATTCGTCGAGCTCGACATATTTCGCCCCGAGTTCCTTGGGCGCAAAATCGCCCAGAATATCGTAATACACGATCTTCATGCCGAGCGGCGCGGCGATGTGCGCCAGTGTCTGGCCGATATTATTGAAGCCGACGATGCCGAGCGTTTTTCCCAGCGGCGAATTGCCGTTGATCAGACCGCGCTCCCAGCGCTTGCGGCGCGTGACGATATCGGACCACACGAGCTGGCGCGCCAGCGCGAACACCATGCCCAGCGCAAATTCCGCGACCGCAATATTGTTGGCGCCGGGCGTCGTCGCAACCGCGATCCCGAACTCATCGCACGCAGCGGTATCGATCGCGTCGTAGCCGACGCCCGAACGTGCAAGAATCTCCAGCTTGTCGGCCGCTTGCAAGGCCTTACGCGTAAAGCGATCCGTACCGCACACCCAGCCGCGCACGCCGGGCATGAAGGCAATGACTTCGTCTTCTGTGAGCGGCCTCGGAACCGTGTGCACGTTGATCCGATAACCGGCGTCGGTTAAGCGCTTGAGTTGCTCCTGACCGTCGGGAATCGTGTCGAGCAGGGAGAGCGTGATCATGACGTCGCTGGTTGGCATGAGCAAGGTTACCGGACGGGAGCTGGCGATTCCCGTCGTCGTCGTGAAGTGAAATTGGACCCCAGTTTTGAAGCATAGCGCATGACGTTTGCCTCAAGGATCGTCGCCGCAGTATTCGCGGTGATGGTCGCGTTCGTGCTCACGTGCTCGAGTCCCAATGCTGCGGGAACTCCCGACCCGAACGCTACGCCGAAACCGACGCCCACTCCGAAGCCGACCGTGCGAGCGCTCCATCAAAGCCTCGATAGCGCGATCAATTGCCTGAGTGATGTGAATGCGTCCGATACGATCAAGCTCAATTGCATCATGGATATCGAGGCATATGCCGACAACCAGGGCTACCCGGCGGGAACCAAAGCGTACATCTCGCTTGCGACGACGTGCTTCAAAGATCCGAGCTACTTCGTGCGCTTGGCGGCTGCCCGTACGATTCCACGCATTCGCTTCCATCGCGATGCAGTCGTCGCCGATGAACTCAAACTGTTCTTGGATCCGAAGGTCATCGCGTCGACGGAATGCTTGCACGAAGCTGAACTGATGGGCGGGCACCTGACGCGCTACGCGCAGGCGCACAAGTTTTCGCAGCTGCATTCGCTCGGCATGATCGACTCAATCTGGGATGCGCTCCTGAACGGAAGTCCGTTCGTGCAAAAGAACGCGCTCGGCGAGTTCTACTTGGTGCTCGCCAAGGGCACTCCGACGGAGCTTGCGCCGTACAAAGCGCGCGCGGAACGCTTCTTCGACTTTCTGTTCTCCCCGCAAGCCGCAAAGCTGGATGAAGAGAACTTCATCACGATCTCGATCGACCAAGCGGCGAGCATTCTTTTTGCGATGAACGACTATCAATTTCTGGGCGATCATTTGCTGACGCCGATCGCCTCGTACGTGCTATATCCGAACGAGAAGAATCCGAAGGCCGTCTCGCCCGACGCGCGTTGGGGCTATGCCGACGATTTGAACTACAGCTTGCGCGACCGCATGAACGTGAAGCTCAAGTGGGAACCGGCGACAGCAAAGACGTGGGCGAACGCCTTGCAGGCGCTGCTCATCGCGGCGACGCCGGTCAAGACGCAGCGGCAGTGCATCGACCGTCAAACGGCGATGGAGAATCTTGCGTTTGCCGGACATGACGTGCAGCTGATTGCCGTCTCCGCGCTCGTCGAGATCGCGAACGAACCCTCGCATGGCGTCGAGTTTGGTGAGATCGAGCGCGGCTGCGGTGAAGTTGAAGCGCGCGTTTTGGGGACGAGCGGCCATCTGACGACGGGCGGCTCGAATCCCGCCCCGGGCGGCAACTCGATCCTCAGCAACGGCACCAACCAGTAGGGTTTACTCGAGCGTATCGACCTCGACCGTGTGGTGCGTGACCTCGTGATCGAATGAGCTGAGGAGCGAACGTGCTTCCGGCTCGACGATGGCTTGCGTGACGTTCTCGCCGGCGAAACGCGCGATTGCGTCCATTGAATCCCAGAAGGTCAACACGGTGATGCGCGTGTTCTTGCGGCGCTCTTCGCTCAGCACGAGCGCTCCGCAATGGCCGGGAATCTCGCGCAGTTGCGGCGTCAGCACGTCGCGGAAAAAGACGGCGTAGGCCTTCGCATTTGCGATCGTCGCCTTCGCCCGAAAACGTCGCACGATCATCGCGCACGGCTAAGTCGCCGAGCTTGCGTATCCCTGCTGCGGCGCGCGCTGCCAACGAACGTGCGTAAACACCAGTGCGTGACCGACCATGTAGATCGGAACGAGCACGAGCGGGATCATCGACCAGGGCAATGTGATGATCGCGGCCGAGCCGGTCCCAAAGTTGAAGAGCTGCAGTGGCGAGCCCGGCTGGGACGTGATGCCGAAGAAAACGGCCAGGATCAGGTCGAGCAAACCGAACGCGTTCCATGCGATCACGCGGTAATGGCTCACCGATTCGCCTGCGGCAATGCGTGCGATCGACAACGCAGCGAGGCCGGTGATGATGTCGCCGATTCCGGCAGAATACGGAAACGGCCCAGCGAGACGGTGGGTGAGACCCAAGATGAGAATGAGCGCGCCCAGCACACGGAACGCATTGAGCCGGATGATCATCTCGGGCGAGAGTTGCGCGAGCGCCGCGCGAAAGACGAACGCCACGGCGAACGGCACGGCGAAAAACACGAGCAGCATCGCGGGACGAGCGAGCCATCCGGCAGCGGTGGCTTCTACGGCAAACCCGACCCACGCGCCGAAGAGTGCGGCAACGCCGATGCGGGTCGAGTTCTTCATCGGTACGCCGGTTAAGACGCCGACGAGGACGGCCGCGATGGTGGCTCCGACAGCGAGGCAGTCGATCAGATTGAGCAGCATAGCCGAGACTCCGTTGCAGGGGAAGTGAAGTTGGAGTATAATATGACGACTATCATATTGTTGTCAAGAGGTGCCGATGCCCTGGCCTAAAGCGCATAAGAAAGAAACGCGCGAGCGCGTCCTCGACGCCGCGGCCGCTGCGTTCCGCGAAGGCGGAATCGACGGTGTCAGCGTGGGCGAGATCATGGATCGCGCGGGACTGACGCACGGGGGCTTCTACGCCCACTTCAAGTCGAAAGACGAGCTGGTCGCCGAAGCGCTCGTGCACACCGGCGCGCAAACGGGCGGGTGGTTCGGTGAAACGCGCGACCTCAAGACGCATACGGACAAATATCTCAGCCCCCAGCATTTCGCGCACCCGGAGAAAGGCTGTGCGATCGCGGCGCTTGGGACGGAGCTCGCGCGAAGCACCGGCCGCGTGCGCCGCACGTTTGCGGCGAACATTCAAGCGCGGCTCGAACTGCTGCGCCGATTAATCCCAACGCCGTCGCGGCAAAAACGTGATCGCGCCGCGGCCGGAGCTCTGGCCTGCATGGTCGGCGCAATGATCATCGCCCGCAGTCTGGGCGAAACCGAAGGCGAGAAATTTCTCGCTGAGTCCCGCGCGTTCTTGAGCGACGCGCTCAGCGATTTACCAGAGCGTTCCGCCGCCGACTAAGAAGTATAGAATCGGACCGATTCCCCACACCAGGCAAACGACTCCCCAGATGATCTTCTGCGCGTCGTTCAAATCTTCGCGCCCGACGATATTGATCAGCGCCAAGACGAACGCGACCGGGTGGAGGATGATCGAGACGAGGATCTCGAGGAAAATCTTCATGCGCTTCTCCTACCCGGAAAGACTCGTCCCTGTTTCATTACCGCTGCCCCTCGATACATGCGTGGCACTGGCTTCGCTCGGGGTGACAACGAAAGGCGGCTCGTGATAGAGCATCTCCAACAGTGCCTAGAGAAGTGGAGAGGCCAGGATGCCTAAGAAGCTGCCGTCCCTTAAACGAGGAAGTCTGGCGCACGCGCGCGCAGTAGGCGCGCGTCTTCCACGAATTCGCGCGGCGCATTTCGATGCTGATTCCGACGCGATCGTCATTGAAATCAAAGACGGAGGATTTGTCGGAGTTCCTCGCGCCGCTCTGCGCGGGCCTCTTACGAGCGGAAGCCCGAAGCAGCTCAATAACATACATATCGAAGGGGATGGGACCTATCTCTTCTGGCCTGATCTCGAAGATGGTCTTGACATCGCTTACGTCTTGAAGCGCTTCGTCGGAATCACGTCGGCTTAACCGTTTGAGATGAGTGCGGCAGCACCGTCGAGTGGGCGCGCGGCTTCCACGAATGCGCAGAGCAGGTTGACGAGGGCCATTTGTTCGGGCGTGCTGCAAGGAATGTCGAGCAGACGCGGACTGCAGACGAGAATGCTCACCGCCTTGGCACGTGAGACCGCAACATTGAAGCGATTGCGCTCGAACAAGAATTCCGTACCGCGCGGGACGTCCTCGCCGCTCGATGCGGCCATCGAATAGAAAACGACGTCGGCTTCTTGCCCCTGGAACTTGTCGACGGTTCCGACACGCACGCCGAGGCCAGCGTCTTTCAATTTCGCGGCGATGAGCTTGCGCTGCGCGTTATACGGCGTGACGACGATGATCTCGTGCTCCGGGACGCCGCCTTCGCGCAAGAGCACGATCTCGCCGACGATGCGATTCGCTTCTTCCACCGAGCTGGAACTATTGCCGGTATGCTCGACCGCCATATATTCGAGACCGGCCCGCCGTGAATCGCCGATCGTGATGTGGTGCCCGTAGGCATCGGGACCCGGCTTCAGACGGCCGTCGTACATGGCTTCCGAGATGAACGCGCAGATCGCGGGCTGCATGCGATACGAGAGATCAAGGAAAATGCCACGATTGCGCGCGACGGTCTGCGCATCGCCCAGCAGATGCTGCAGAACGGAAACGCCGGCATCAAGCGGATGCGAGCCTTGGCTGACTTGCGCAAGTTGATTCGGATCGCCGAGCAGCACGACGTTCTTCGCGCACGCAGACGCAGCGAGCGCATTGGCAAGCGAGACCTGTCCCGCTTCGTCGATGAACAAGTAGTCGAATTTTCCGACGAGTTCCGGACGCGCAAAGAGCCACGACGTCCCGCCCGCGAGCTCGTACTCGCGGGTTTCGAAATCTTTATTGTCCTTGACCGACACGATCATTTCGAACGCAGACTGATACGTCGAATCGTCACTGCTGTGTTTGTACAGCCCCGTAAAGCGCTTGCCGCGCTTGACCATGCACTCTTCGACCTTGCGAAGCATGTTGTGATTGGCTTTGTGGCCGGTGCTCATCACCGCAACGCGTTTGCCGCTCGGCGAGCAGCTCGCAGATCACCTGGGAACCGTGCGTCGTCTTCCCGCTGCCCGGAGGACCTTGAATGAAGAGATAACTCCGATCGAGCGCGCGCACGACATCGAGAATGCTTTGCGCATTGACTTCTTTGGGCTGCAAATCGCTTCCAGGGACGCCTCCGGTGAGTCGCGGATCGGCGTTGGTCAGAAGATCAAGCGTTGCCGGATACTCCGTTGCCAACGTGCCGGCGACGAACGAGTCTGCGATGCGCACGAGTGCATCGCGCTGCGCGCGGCTCGGAATCGGGCCGGGCGGAATGAGCTCGCGCACGGCGCGCGCTTCTTCGATCGAACCCGTGCGCTTGAGTTCAAGGCGGCCGTTTTCTTCATCGAGCCGGATGATCTCGCCCGATTTTCGCGTTCGCGGATCGTGCGCGTCGCCCGGACCCATCTTGTGCTGCTGTTCCGGAAACGTGTACGTAAACACGAGACTGTTTTTGAGCGGGTACGGCTCGACGTCGTCGCAGAACTCCAGACGCGCGATCGCCTCTTTGTCGAATTCGAAGAGCTCATCGACGCTGTTGCAGCGATCGAAATAGGCCCACCACACGGGCTTGTCCTCGCGTCGATGGTAGGCGAGCAGATGCGCAAGTCGCTTTGAGGTTTCATCCTCGCGCGCAAGGAGCGCGGTCTGCAGATCGGTGGCGTGCTTGCGCTCGCGCAGTTCTTTTTCGAGCTCTTGGCACTTCTTGCACTTCTCAAGCGGCTCGGGATGATTGTGTCCGTCGCACCGAAATTCGATCTCTGCGCCGAACTGTTCGATCGCTTCCGTGCGGCGCGCGAGCAGCCAATCGCGCAGCAGAAACGTCGAGAGGCAGTCGTCGCGATTGTAGTTCTCGATGTCCGTTAGGATCGAGGGCGTGCGCTCGAGGAGCCAGCGCTCGAACATGACGATCGACTGATCGCCCTTCATCGTCTGCGTGTCGCGTTTGAAGTCGTAGAGTAACTCGACCGCTTTGAGGCCGTAGCTGTCCTCGGAAATCACCAGTGCTTGGCGCACGACGGCGTAGAGATCGACGAAGACCTCGCCGCGCAACAGCTCGTCGACTTCTTCTTCGCGCGTGCCGTGCAGCTGCGCGAGCCGCCGCAGCGCCGATTTTTCGTAATCGGCGTAATGATAGACGTGCATTTCGGGAAACTGCTTGCGACGAGCGATCAGGAAATCGATCGTGGCTTCGAACGTCCGTTTCTCTTCCTCGCGATCGTGCGCCCAGAAGGCACGATACTCGAGCGATTCTCCCGGCAGCCAAAATCCGAACAGATATTCCAGACCCCGGTCAGGCTCAAAGACCGGATCGCCCTCGATATCGAAAAACACATCGCCGAGCGCAGGCTTTGGCAAGAGCGCAAAGCCCGCAGCCGGCTCGGGCTGCAGCAACTGAAAGAGCGGCTTGCGAGCGGTGCGGCCGCGAACTTGCATTGCTGCCTGACGGCGCAGATTCGTAAACGTCTCGACGGCCATTCCGAGCGGGCGCGAATCATCGGCTGCATCGGCAAATTGCACGACGGTTTCGATGCCGGCGGTCTTCGAGTTTATCGACTTGCTCGCGGCGCATCCACGCAACGAGGCTTAAGTGATCGTCATCGGCACGCTTCTGCGTGCAGAACACATCCCACGCGCAGATCGTGCAGTGCTTGCGCTTGTAGGGATACTCGTCGGTTTCGGATTCGACGTATTGGAGAAACGTCGCGCGTAAGTGACGGTAGTACGCGATGTAATCGTGCAGGCGAAAATGCTCTTCGCGTTTGTCGCCGAGTACGATGTAGGCGAGCTCCGGCATCGCTTCTTGCAAGCGTGCGAGATGTTCGCTGTAGCTGCAGAGCTGCAGAATGTGGTACGCCTTCGGCGAGAGCGAGAGTTTGGTGTCGATGACTTCATAGCCCCACGCACCCAAGCCGGAGCGCTTTTCCGTGCGGCGCAAGAAATCGGCGTGTCCGACGAACGTGCCGTCAAAAAATGTCGCCTGATAGATGCAGTGCACGCCCGAACGCATCGCGGCCAGTGTCGCGGCCTCAGCGGCCGCAAACGCTTCGATCGTCGCTTTGGGCCGTTCGAATTTCGTAACGCTGCCGTAGCGCGCTTCCATCTCTCCGAGAAAACGCTGCTCGTGCTCTTCGCCTTTGCGCTTGATCAGTTCGAGCTGCTCGTCCTCAACCTCGGGACGCTTCAGCTTCCCACGCACGACAAGGCCATCGAGCTCGGTGACGCGCCGGCATTCGAGAAAATTGTTGAGATCGGTGGCGCCGTACACGAAACGGCCATCAACGTGCTGCACAAGATTATCATCGGCCGGGATTGTGCCAACTCCCTGGCACGGCAGAATTTGGGCGCGGGCCGCGAACTCCAGCGGATGAAGAAATCGAAGGTGCATGCTCTGCGGGAAGAGATCGAACTAGCCTGCGGCAGACTCGCGCGGGCAATAGAGCCCGTCGACGCCGTTAGCGAGGTCATGAACCGGCGATACAGCCACATCACGCAGAGGCTCGATATGCTTTCTCAGGAGATTCGAGAGCTCCGGCGCCTGATCGAAGAGCAACGGCCGGCAAACCGCGTCGTAATTTATCCACAGAAAAGAAACCTAACGGCAAAATCGAAACCGTAGGGTCTCGCCATGGTGGAACGTCAGCGCCTCACCGTCAAGAGCGCCAAAGAAATCCTTAGGAGTGCATTTGAGGAGTTCACGGTGCGCATTTTGGACGCCCAGGATCACGCCGAGAAGCGCCTACAGATCGAGATGGGAACGATGCGCGGTGAAATGGGTACGCTGCGCGGCGAAATGGGCACGCTTCGCGCCGACATGAACCGGCGTTTCGACGTCGTCAGCGTTCACTTCGACGAGGTCCGGAGCCAAGTCGGCGGGCTGAAAGACGACGTCAATGGGCTCAAAGTAGACGTTAGCGTGCTCAAGGGCGATGTGAGCGCGATCAAGGGCGATGTCAGCGAGATCAAGGGCGATATCAGCGAGATCAAGGGGCTAATCAAGAACAACCACGCGCGCTGAGTGCCATACACCTGGCAGGTTGACCCCGCAAACTGCCCACAGTGGAACGGCTTTCCGGCGGCTACGCCGTGATCGACCTCGAGACGACCGGATTCGATACGCTACGCGATCGGATCGTCGAAGTCGCTATCGTCCAAACTGACGGCTACGTGATCGAAAATCGCTGGAGCTCGCTCGTGAACCCCGGCCGCGATATCCCGCCGATGGCGTTCGCGACGCACGGCATTAGCGATGAAGACGTCGAGGATGCGCCCGAACTGTGGTCGCTGCTCCCGCAAATCGAAGATCTTGTCGAAGGCCGCACGCTCGTTGCGCACCACGCAATATTCGATCGCAATTTTCTGTGGACGCTGCGTCAACCGTGGATCTGCACGCTCGAACTTGCGCGTAAGGCGTATCCACATGCGCCGAGTCATCGCCTCGGCAGGCTCGTAGAATACCTCGCGCTGCGGCCGCAGCTCACATCGGAGCGGTTGCACCGCGCGCTGCCCGATGCCGAAGCGACCGCGTACTTATTGATGGCGTGCTTGGAGAGCCTAAAGGCCGCCTAATTCGACCCGAGACTAGTGATGCACCGCGACGATTGCGACGATGACCGCTGCGAGCGTGGCAGCATTCACGGTCAGTCCTGCGATAAAACCGTTTGTGAGCTTCTTATCCAAGCTCTCGAAACGACGGTCGACTGTCCTCGAACTTGGACTCCATTTTTCGGTCGAGCGCATCGAACCGCGTATCGATCTTTTGGTCGAGCGCCGTTAACCGGCCGTCAATGCCGTTCAGACGCTCACTGATCTGCTCGTAAGCACCCTCGAGATGGGCCATGCGGATTTCGAACGGTTGCGCGCTCATATCACCGATGCATGGTGAGGATCGCGCCGAGGATTGCAGCCACAACCGCGGCGTTGCTGCCGAGAATGGCGACTGTGAATCGCCCACCGAGGGTGTCGATCTTCTGATCGAGCCGGTCGAAGCCGAGTATCGATCTTTTGATCGAGTGCCGTTAATCGGCCATCCATGCCGTTCAGACGCTCACTGATCTGCTCGTAAGCGCCCTCGAGATGGGCCATGCGGATTTCGAACGGTTGCGCGCTCATATCGATGCTCTATCACGCAAAATTCGAAGCCGACAAGGGCTGCCCTCTAGGTGACGAGACTAGTCCGCTAGCTAACCCTCAATGCGGTTCGTCTGCCGTGTTAACAACGTACACCGCTTGACTAGCCTCACCGGTGAATTGCGAGGATCGCTCCGATCATTGCAGCCAGAACCGCTGCATTGCTCCCAAGAATGGCGACAACGAATCGTCCACCGACGACGTCGATCTTCCGATCGAGCGCGTCGAACCGCGTGTCGACCGTCTCGAACCGGTGGTTGACGGCCTCGAACCGACGGTCGACAGCATCGAACTTGGCGTCCATCTTTCGCTCGAAGGCATAGAACCGCGTATCGATCTTTTGATCGACCGCGTCGAACCTCGCGTCGATCTTCTGATCGAGGTTTGTTAGCCGGCCGTCAACGCCCCGAAGGCGCTCACTGATCTGCTCGTAAGCACCCTCGAGATGGGCCATGCGGATTTCGAAAGGCTGCGCGCTCATATCGTTTCTCTATAACGCAGAATTCGAAGCCGACAAGGGCCGCCCTCCAAAATTAATGATGCAATTTTGCGGGCTAGCCGAACGTCTAGAAGCGCCATACCATCGGCGCATGGATCTCGAAAAACTCGATCCGACCGACGCAGGCGACGGTGCTCGCGTATTATACGTGCCACGATTCCGCTCATCGCTGCAGCAATCGGGCGCGTCCCGTTCAGGCCGATCTACACTCCGGACGGTCCCGGCGGCGACGTCGTACGCGGACACACGCTCGAAGCGTTCGATGCGAACAAGGCGCTCTGGTGCGTGCACCGCTATGCCGTCGCGTTTGAGAGCTGGACGCCGATCGAGGGCGATCCACTGCGCGCGCGACTCGCGCATATCATCATGCGGCCGATCGGCGATGCGACCGAAACGATGGGCCGCAACGCCGCGCGCGCGATACGCGACGCGCTGCTGCAGGATGGCATGCAGTCGATTCCCGTGCTCAACGGCTCGGGCATCACGCTCTGGATTCCGCTCGCCGACGGACCGCCGTACCCAAACGTCCGCGGCTGGCTGCACGCCGTCGTCGCGCGCGCGATGGAAGCGCACCCCAATCTCTTCTCGACGAAACCGGTCGCCGAAAGCAAAGGACGCATTCACGTCTGGGTGAGCTCGAACGCGCCGAATCAGGGATGCAATCTGCCGTACAGCTTGCACATCTCCCATCATCTGCTCGTCGTGACGCCGATCGCGTGGGACGAGCTGGAGACGTGCGCCAACGGACAATTTCCGTCCGGATAATTTCGAACAACGACTCGCCGGTGTGGGCGATCGCTTCGCGGAGGCGCTCTCGGCGATTGGCGAGCAGCGCCTCCCGGAGTCGAAGCCGGCGCCGGAATATTTCGAGATGCGCGGCTACGCGACGCGCGGACGCTGGCTGATCGTGGCATTCGAGATTCTTTCCGACGGACGTCCGCGTGCGGCCGCCGATATCTATGCGGAAGCCGTGAAACGCGATCTCCTTCCGGCCGGCTTCTACAAGTACGACATGTACACGCAGCTGGTGTACTATACGCGGCATATGCTTGCGATTGGTCGCCGGCCGCGCGTCGTGCAAGACGTGGACCACCGGTGGCGCATCAATCATCCCGCCGACGATTGGCCGGTGCTGCAGCCGGCGCCGCGTCCGCCGCTCGAACCCTTGCTCGCGGACCTGCGCAAATTTCAGCAAGGCCCATCCGAAGCGTTCGAAAAGGCGGTGGTCGACGTCTTTGGTTGGCTCGGATTCGTGACGACGCATCTGGGCGGCATCGGGAAGCCTGACGGTCAACTCGATGCGCCGCTTGGGCCTGCGCGCTATCGCGTGCTCGTTGAGTGCAAGACGGCGAACAAACCCTCGGAGAAACCTGACGTCTGGGAAGCCAGCGAACACAAGACCGAATACAAGGCGGATTACTGCATGATGATCTATCCGGCACTCGCCGGTACGGCGCGCGGCGAACAAGAATCGAAAACGCACGGCGTGTCGCTCTGGAGCATCGACAATCTCGAAACCGCCGCGAAGCGCGCGCTCGATTTGTGGACGATGCGCGCGTTATTCGAGCCGGGTATCGTCGACGATCATCTCGAGGAGTTGACGTGGGAGCTCGACCACGGTGCAACGCGCCGCATTCGCGCGCTCGCCGACATCATCGCAAGCGAAGGATGGCATGCGCAGTGCGCTTCCGCGGCTGCTACCGGTGATGCGCCTCGGCTGACGGTCGATGCGGCGATGTTCTTGGCGGATGCGCATCTTCAGGCGGCGGGATCGGCGACGGCTGCGACGCGCTCAGAGGTCGAGGCAGCGTTCGCGCACCTTTGCGATCCGCTCGTGAATGTGGCGCGACGGTTGGACGGAGACGATGGGGCGATTGTAGTGGTTTCGGTTCCGGTGAACTCCGCCACCATCTAAGAACTTTCGCGGAATGCCGTCCCTGATAATGTGTCAATGGTACAAGCCGACGCCTGTGCGGCCTCGGCGTTCCGCACAGAAGCGAGAGCGCGCATATCCTCTATATCTTTTCCTTAGCGCGAGATCCCGGTAAGAGCTTCGAGCTGATGGCTACGGAGATTGCGCGTGCTCGAGAGATACAACGTTGAATCGGTTGCGATCGAGTAGAAGTCGAGCCCCTTTGCAGCTTTCTGTGCCGTGGACGCTTCGTCAGCCGTGGATCTTACAGAACACCCGTCTTCAGCCGCCGGAAGGCCTCGCGGAGCGAACACATCGAAATTGAAGATGCTCGTCAGACTACATTTCCGTCGTTAGACGAAATGTCGATCGGCATAACTATGCCGCGCGTGATCCATCCCTAACGCAATGAATCTCCGTCTCAACGCGCGCCACGGCCTCTTCGAAGGCACGCTCGGCCTCCATACGCAACGCCAGCGCCCGTACTGCTCCCGCTGCGATCGTTTCCTCATCGGTTCCTAATCGAGGTACTAAGGTCCCAACAACGTCGCGCGGCGCCAGGTGACCGTTGGTCGAACCCGTCACCCAGCGCTTCAACTGAGCCTGGCCAATGCTACTGGACAAAACGACAAGAAGAAAGTAGGGATTAACCTTCGGGCGCACTCGCAATCTAAGGAGGTCGCCCGAGAATGCCATCTGACTATACCTCGCAACGACTCCAACCTTTCCGATCGTTGCACCGGTTATCGCTAAGAGAAGGTCGTCTTTGGTTGCAATGTGTGGCCCCGAAGCAACAACCGATCCCCTGGCGCTACTGATCATTTCAAATTGATTAATGTGGCGAATGCTTGCATACGAGACGTCGCCAGCGTCACCAAGATCATCTTGCTGACGACCCTTCTGACACTTGTAAACCAACTGATCTAGTCGTTCGAATGCTCCACGCGTAATGCGATCCTCATAGGTTCGCAGGCGCGGGTCAAAGCACTGCGCATCCCAGCGATTTGATGACAACATATCCGTCAAAGACGTTGCGCTATCTCCAACTCTTGGGATTGAATTGACATCAGGAAGCACAAGAGACTCGAAGAGATGTACGGCATTTCTCCAGGCATCATTTGCTTCTTGCAGCAGAACTGCGTATCGTCGCACGAGGTCCGCAGACGCCCGTTGAACATTTTCGTCCGGCAAAAAGACGCGGATTCTTCGCACTCGATCCAACGTCAATTGGAATTGGATCTGCTGCTCCCGCTGCTGTAGCAACTGTTGGAAACCGAACTTTGAGCGAAGAAATGCTACCAAATAATAGGGATCGAACACCGCCCATGTCAGCTTCTGGGCGACCAGTACCGTTCGGCTTAACGCAACGCACCCCGTTTCGCTCGCCACTACACTTGAATAGCACGGCGATCCGACCTTGGAAATAACTATGTCGCCCGGTCGAGCCATGCGAATGTTTCCGTGGATTGCGACAAACTCTTGCGGTATTCTTTCGAACGGCTGAGAAGCGCGGATAACAGGATACGGGTTTACGTCAACGCAGCGAATGAAAGGCACGCCGTCATCAGCGTATAGTTCTGTGGCAGAAGGATAGAAAGCGCTACACTGCAGGCGACATATCTTACCCAATTCCGAAGTCGGAATCAGCGACATCGATTCCGCTACGGCGTCATACTTTTCCTGAAAATATTCGGCATCCCACCGCTCTTCGACATGAAGAGAACGATATTCCGTGACGTTTATTTCAGCCATCGCGCGGTTAACTCACGAAAGGCAGGCTCTGAGTAGCCGCCCATGCTAGGAATCTTTCAGCGATTCCGTCTGGCTCGAAATCAGCGTATCTTGTGCAATCTTGCGCGATGAGAGGATTGCCGTCCTCATCGACTCGCAGTCCTCCCTCCTCGTCATGCCGAAAAACGTAGGTACCGGAGCTGTCCTTTCCTCCATCCTCGCTTATAGCAGTAAACACGGGATAATCGATAACGCGCGCGACCTGATCTTCGATCCACCTTTCGCGAAGCAAATCCAACGCTACTTTCTCCTCTGTGATCAGGGTGAGCTGCCCGCGAACGGTTCTTCGCAGATCCATCTTTCGCGCGACCTCGTAATCCTTCTCAAGTTTCTTCAATAGAGATTTCGCAGTGCGGCGATCGGTTTTGTTCAACCCGCCTTGCGCACTTTGGTCCTTTAGCGCGACGATCTCCGACCAACGTGCTTCTAATGAACGGTTATCTTCGACGGCTGGCACGTCTGCGTCTCCGCGATCTTGCATCCCGGCCGGTTCAGTCTCTTCACTTGATGCAGCTCCTTCAGACTGCCGTTCGTCCTCATAAAGCTCCGTACGTAATTGATCAATCAATGGCGGTAGATCGGCGATCAGGTCATCGTCTGACACGGACGCATTAGCCAACAAGTCTGCGATCACGGCCGAAAACTCTGGACACTTCGACACAGCATCACCGCGTAGACGGGCTATACGCTCGGCCTCTTCGGGCGTGTGCTTTTGCAAGAATAATACACTCGTTTTTGTCCCGGTATGAGGCTTAAAGGTGTTAGGGTGCAAACCAACGATTGCTAGAAGGCGCGCTCTCTCTACGATCCAGTCTCGTATGAAGCGTAGTGACGGGTTGTTGAATTTTCCCTGCGGTAACACAATGGCGCACCGTCCGCCCGCCTTAAGAGCATCGATGCAACGTTCTATGAAGAGCACGTCTCGCTCTTCCTTAACGCCTTTCTTGCTTTGTCGATGAAACGCGGACCGCGCCAGCTCATACTGACTTAGCAGTTGAGAATCGCGTATTTCGCCCGCAAACGGTGGGTTTGTTAGGATTACGTCGAAACGCAGTTTACGATAGTATTTCCAGGCATCTACCTCACGCACTACCGTGCTCGGGGATGGCTTCGTCTCCATCAGGTTCTGTTCTCTTAGAGCAACGCGGAGAGCCTCACCATCGTGCGTGATGAACCACTCGCGTGGATCTAGGGAGTTCGCCTTGAACACGTGACTGCGTCCGTCTCCAGCGATCAGCATTAAGGCACGAGCCACCTTCGCTGACCGCTCGTCGAAATCGAAGCCCCATAAGAATTTGGAAGCGTAGGCCCGCATGCGCTTTTCCTTGCTGTTGTCATCGGGCGCTGCCCAAACATGCTCCATCGCATGAATAAGGAAGCCGCCGGAGCCGCAGGCTGGGTCAAGTACGAAATCACGACGAGATGGGTTCAACATCCGCACGCACATGTCAATGACGTATCTAGGAGTGAAGAACTGGCCGTTCTTCTTTTTCGCGACGGGCGGCATCAAGTATTCAAACGCGTCGTCCATAACTCTCATGTTGGCACCCAGCAAGCGGATCCGTTCAAGCGGTCCAATAACAACCTGGAGGTGCTGGGGTGTAAGCTTCAGTTGCTCCGTCTCATCAAAAATGCCAGGCCACTCTTCAATTGCTTTCCGAAAGAGTGCACTAATGTTTTTGAAGGTTATCTCCGGGTCTTCCGACTTTCGGAATCTGAGGCCTCGCCCGGGGTCTTCCTGCGACGTTTTTTCATCAAATAGCTTTGCGAAAAGGATCTTGAAAATTTCGTTAAATTCATCGTAACCGGCATTTGCGAGGACCAACTCTTCCAGATCCTTGACGATCCCTTTAAAATCGAATTCGCGACGCAGATCATCTATCGTCAGCGCCTTCGAAAGGACGTCCTTAGGCTGCTGCGTCGCGTTCGGTATGTCTGTAAGAGTGTCGTCGAATTCGTGTGGATATGGCCGATACAGGATGATCGGATCCTGACCATTCGACCACACTCCCACAGGCGAGCCCTCGGCGTTTAGATAGCTCTTTAGCTGATTTATGCCGTCTTTTCGGTCAGGTCGTTTCGTCTCAATTACAATCTTTGGCGTCACGAGGTCAGGCTCGTAGACGAGTATGTCCGCCGGCTTGTCTCCTTCCGTTCCTCCGAACATCACTCGCTTTTCAACTTCAATTTGCGCCCACGGATAGCCATATACGTGGTGAAGTTTGTACAGCCAGAGCTGACGGACGATTTCCTCGGGGGAAGCCCTTTTTTCGGACAATATTTGAATGGGCGCGGCGCGCTTTAAGCAACTCACATAGTACCGCACATCCGTGGTCCCGTCAGCTTTGGCACGAGATTGAGCGGTTATCGAAAGCGCTTTATCAATCGCGACACCGATGTTCTTGAACTCCTTCAGACCATACGCGATCTTCGGGTCCTTGAAGATCCGATCGATCACTTCGGATGGGGACAGATTGCCTGGAAGACTCGCGAACATTTGCTTGTATCACACGTCCACTTATTTGCGCACATACTCGGAGATGTCGGACAAACGATCTCGTTATAAGGGCGCTCGGATAAATATGAGCGATGCTCGGACTCATTCCCTTTCGGGACGGCGGATTGCCGAACAATTTCCGAAGTGAATCCACCAGATTTCCGCGTTATCCTATTGTTGCATTTTGCGGCACGAACAAGGGGTCGACCGAGGCGGAAACCAGCTTAGGAAGAGGTTAGATCGTGGTCTGCAGCGCCTTCAGCTGATCGGCCCAACCGTCGTCCAACTCCTTTGTCAAAATCTTGGCCTCCGTTGACCTACCTTCGGCGAACAGCACCTGTGACAAACCGTAGATATCGCGTGCGTTGTTAGGCGCTCGTTTCAAGTCATTCCGAAAGGCCGTTTCTGCAAGCGGCGTAGTACCAGAACGAAACAGCATCCATCCCAGCCACTCGCCGGCGGGGAAATACCACGCCGGGAAAGCCTCGGGCGGATATTGCGACGTTGTCGCGATGACGTCGCGGAGTTCGTGCGTAGCTGTCGACACATTGCCGCGGAGATAGTCGACGCGCGCGGAGAGCATCTCAACGAGTAGATCCGGATATTTCCAACCAGTCTTGCCGACGCTCTCGCGCAGCGCGGCGAGCTCGCCTTCGGCTCCGGTGAGATTGTGCTCGGATGCAAACGCGATGCCGCGTGCGTAGTGATACGGCCACGCCGATCGCCAGGCCGGCATCTTCGGATCCGGAGCGCCCATCGATAGGACCTTCGACCATTCGCCGAGGCGCGCATAGATGAGCAACGCGACGTTGCTGTTGTTCTCGAGCTCCAGATCGGCGCCGTGTTCCGCGTCGGCGACGTCGCCGAGCATGAGCGCGCCACCGTTATAGAAGTCGAGATTGTGATAGAAATAGTCGAGCTTGCCCGGTGATACACCGATTGACTTCGCGTATTCGAGATCTTCCCCGACGGCGGTTCGAGCAGTCTCCACGATTGCCGCATAGTCTCCGACGTCGAGATACGTATGACCGGCCATATGATTGAGATGCGAGGCAGCAGGCTCTGCCGGAAAATTCGCGAGGCGATCGGCCTCGAGGATCGCGTCCTTCGCGACGCTCGTGAAGTCGTGCAGGTGCACGAAGTAGTGATTGGCGCCAGGATGCAGATAGTTGTGCGCAATCACCGTCTTCAGGATATCTGAGAGCTCCGCCGTCTTGCCGATCGGCTTCCCTTTGCTGTCGTAACCCCAATCGTCGACGTCCATGACGCTCTCGACGTACAGCGTCGCGACGTCGTCATCGCTCGGATAATCCTTGTAGACGGCGGCCATCGCGTCGCGATACTTCTTGCCGTCCGGTTCCTTTGCGCCCGCGGGGTAGCGCGTGGCAACGGCCGCGATCAGGCGCTGTTCTTCCGGCGTCGCATTTGCCGAAAGCGCATTCGCGTTCTTGAGTGCCTCCGCGACCGTCTTCCAGTTCTCCGCCGTCATGCCGTAGTTGAGGTTCGGGCCGGCCGCAAGCGCGACGCCCCACCACGCGATCGCAAGTTTCGGATCTGCTGCGGCCGCTTCGCGGAAGCGTTTCTGCGCTTCGCCGCGATTGAACGCATAGACGAGCGTCAGGCCTTCATCGAAATATTCTTGCGCGGCAGGGTTCGTCGTCGACACCTGATGGTGGACGAGCGCCTTCTGCACGGTTTGCGCGCCGACCGCGATCGGCGCAAGCGCGAGCACTGCGCACACGAGCGTCCGTGCGGCAGAAGTTATCCACATGGAAGAAACACGAGATTCATATCGAAGGCGCATCGTCCACATATGCCAGAATTGACACCCGAGACCCTACGCGACATGCTCGGCCCAGAATTCGAAGCCGTCACCGGTCGCATCCTGGACAGCGAGTCACGCCTGCGCGGCGAGATGACGCGCCGCTTCGATCGGGTGGACGTCCGCTTCGACGAGTTTCGCAAAGAGCTCAAAGGCGACATCGGCGAGGTGAGAGGCGAGATCGGTGAGCTGAGGACCGAACTTAAAGGCGAGATTGGCGATCTTAAGACCGAGCTCAAAGGCGAGATTGGCGAGATCAAGGATGAAATCCGAGAGCTGAAGGGCTTGATCGTGACGAACGTCAAGCGCCGCAAACGCTAGACCAACCTCATCTGGCGTTGCGGTTCCATCGTCAGACCCGCGACACGCACGCCGAGCAATCGCACGCGATCGCCGGCGAGCTCGACGCGACGCAAGCAGAGGAGCGCCGTGCTGCTGATAACGTCGGCATCATCGGTCGGTTCGGCAAGGCTCGTTTGGCGCCCCGTGATCGAAAAATCGGCGCGCTTGATCTTGACGCCGATCGTCGTTCCGGAAAGTCCGTGCTTTTGCAAGCGCTGGGCGACGTCGGTTGCGAGCTCGCGAATCACTTCGGCCATCTTCGCTTCGTCGCTGACGTCGTGTTCGAACGTCGTCTCGCTCGAGACCGAGCGCGTCTCGCGATCGCTCTCGACCGTGCGCGTGTCGATGCCTTGCGCGAGCTCGCGCATCGATTTGCCGCCGCGGCCGAAGAGCTCGTACAAACTCTGATCGTCGAGCACCGCGATCTGGCCGATCGTCGTGATGCCGGCTTCATTTAAATGCGCGCGCGTCTTGGGGCCGACGCCCCAGAGCCGGCCGACGTCCATTTGCGAGAGATAGAATGCTTCGGTTCCCGGCTCGACGAGCGCGAGGCCGTCGGGCTTGCACGAATCGGACGCGATCTTCGCGACCATCTTGCCGCTCGCAACACCCGCGCTCACCGTCAAGCCGACTTCGGCTTTCACGCGCGCGCGGATGTGCTTGGCGAACTCGACGGCTTCTTCTGCGACGTCGTCTTCGGATCGACGAAGGCTTCGTCGAGCGAGAGTCCTTCGACGGTGCGTCCGCCTTCGCCGAAGATGCCGAAGATGGCGTCGGATGCGGCGCGGTATTTCGTGAAGTCCGGCGGGACGACGAGCGAGCTGCGGGCACAGCTGCAGCGCGCGATGCAGCGGCATCGCGGAGCGCACGCCGAACGGGCGCGCTTCGTACGATGCCGTCAGACACACGGAGCGGCGCGAGTTCCACGCGATCGCGAGCGGTTTGCCGCGCAGCGACGGATCGTCGCGCTGCGCAACGCTTGCGTAGAACGCGTCGATATCGAAGTGCGCGATCACTCCTAGCGATTCGGCGTCTATGGCCGAAGAACTAGCTCGCCTTTAGCACCGCCCGCAGCTCAGCGCGAATCACCTCCCGGAGGACCTGCACCATCGGGCGATGATCGCCTTCCGCGTACATTCGAAGCGCTTCGTTCATCGTCGTCTGGTAGCCGCGGCCCGCACGCTCAGCCTCCGTCCGAAACCAATTCAAGACGCCTGTATCGATCCAGATCGTGATGCGCGTCTTGCCGGGATTGGTTCTGACTGGCCCGCGCACGCCTTTTGAGAAGTCGTACTCGGAAAGCATGTCGGGTTCGGGTTTTCTCGGCCTTCTCGAGGCCTTAGTCTTTCTTGCCATCATATCGACGCCGTTCGAGCGGCGTTGCTCTTCGCGCAGAGATGAGTCGAATTTCTTCGGCTCGGGTTGGATATGTGTAAACGATGACTAGTACTCTGCCAAGCAGATCGCGCCCAATCGTTATGAAGCGCTCCTCGTCCCAGCGATCGTCCCTAAATGTAATGCCGTCTGGATCGTCGATGACAGGCTCGGCATCGGCGAACGTAACGCCGTGCTTCCTGTAGTTTTCATTCGCCTTTATCGGATCCCATGTAACCCGTATGTACACTATACATACAAGGCACCCGATGCGTCAACCAGCAATCGGTTTCCGTGCCGTCCTCACGAGACGGCAGTGCCCGGTATGGGTCGGCTATTGCCCTAGGTATTGCTGCAAAAATTGAGGGACGAAATTGAGCGCGTCGGCGCGTGCGGCTGGATTCTCGCCGGCGATTGGCACGATGCCGGCAGCGGTCGTGTACCCTGGAAGGCTCTTCACGGGATTGTTCGGCCAATCGAAATCGTGATACGGTCGGGATAAATCTTGAATTGCGTTTGCGCTCTCGATTCGAGCGCAACTTGGCAGCGCCCGGCCGGCGTCCAGACATCGCCCGCGCCAATAAGGACGAAGAGCGGGATCTGGCTCGAATATTTGGTGCCGAGCGCTAAGATGTTGCACCGTCAGGGATAGAAGGCGACTGCAGCGACGAAGCCTGGCGGTTTGTGCGGAGCCAAATTTTCGACCGTACGCAGCACGGTACCGCCGCCTTCGGACCAGCCCATCAACGCGACGTGCGTTCCGTCGACGTAGGATTGCGATTGCAGGTATGCGAGCCCGGCATATGCGTCGTAGCGGCGTTCGTCGTAAACGTTCTGGCGAAAAGTCGCTGGCGAGCACATGTTGGTGACATGGCGCGGCGTGAAGCTATCGACCATCAGCACGACGTAGCCGCGATCGTTTAACTCTTTCGCCCAGGCGGTCTGGCGCGATTCGGGTTTGCGTCCCGAGATGAGCCCGCCGCAACCGTGCAAAAACACGACGGCAGGGTGCGCGCCGCTCGTGGATGGCTGGTAAACGTAGCCGTCGAGCTGCACTGCGCTTGCGGCGAGGGTGGAAAAGTGCACGATCTCTTGACTATTGGCGCGCGCGAAACACGCCACCATAAGGAAGAGAGCGAAGATTATCGCTGTCCCTCGACTTCGCTCGGGATGACAAAGCAACATCAACGCGGCCCGCAGCGTTCGTAACGTTGGCGTGCGGCGGCCCTTTGCGCGTAAATCGCAATGTTGCTGCAATCGAACGTGCGCCCGCGAATGATCGGCCGTGTCGAATGTGCGCCCGCAAACCCCCGCGCGGCGAATGTGCGCCCGACAACCCTAGATGCATCTGTGTGCGTTTCGCCAGTCTTGCGCTCGGGAGAAAAACGGCTAGCATTAAGTCTAGAGAATTAGACTTATAGGTATGCATTGGAGAAAGTAAACCCTCAATCGGCCCTGCCGCTCTGGGCCCAAATCGCGGAAACGCTGCGGCGTCGCATCGCCCAAGGCGACGTCGATCCGCGCGAGCTCACAGATGCCGCTCTCGCGGCGGAGTTTGGGGTGAGCATCATGACGGTGCGCCAAGCCGTCCAGCAGCTCGTCGCCGACGGCCTCCTCGAACGCCAGCGCGGAAAAGGGACATTCGTCCCACGCAAACCGGTTCGCGGTCCCCTCGACGTGTTGGAACGCAACTTCGAGGATTGGAAATTTGAGGGAGGATCGGCAAACGCGAAGATCCTCGAGCGCACGCTCGTTGCTGCGGATATGTCGCTTTCGGCCGAACTCGGCGTCGCAAACGGCACCCTCGTCGCTTACCTGAAGCGTCTTCGATTCGTCGACGATTTTCCAGTCGCGCTCGATCATCGGTACTTGCCTTCGGAATTCAACGCACAGCTTTCCGATGAGGAACTGATCGAACAACCGCTGTTCCTGCTCTTGCGCAACAAGCTCAAGCAATCGCTGAAGCTTGCTCGCATCACAATTCGCGCAGTCTCTGCCACGGAAGACGAGGCGGATCCGTTAGACGTCACCGTCGGATCGCCGCTTCTCGATCGTGGACTTCAAATAGTCGGCGACGATGGCCGCGTCCTCATGACCGGCCATTCACTCTACCATGCAAATCGCTTCATCTACACCAGCACTCTCGCACTCGACGGAGCTCAATCAAACGAAACTCTATTACTGAGATAAAGAGGGGGTCTATGTACCGCAATTCGGCGACTCTTTGGATTCGCGCAACTGTTGTTGCTCTCGCCTTAACTATGATTGTTTTGGTCGCGCCTAGAAGTCTCCACGCTCAAGCATTGACGCCGTTGCGCGTGCAGCACTATCAAGGTTTGCTGATCAATCAAAGCAGCTACGTCGCCCTTTATGGAGGTTTCTTCAAGAAACATGGGCTCGACGTAACGCTCGTTCCGCTTCCAAGCGGGCCAGCCGTCGAAGCTGCGTTGCACGCCGGTTCGATCGACATCGGCACACAAGACCTCGATCAAACGATGATCAACACCCACCTTGATAATCTGAACTTCACGACGATCTGCGGCGCAGAAGGTTCATACTATCAGGTTGTGGTCTCGCCGGGCTTCAAGGACACGTTGACCGGCCCGCTCACCTATCCCGCGATCATGAAGAATTTCGTCGGGAAGCGCCTTGGCGTCACTGCGCTCGGTGCGGATACAAATTACTACTGGGATGCCCTATTCGAGGGCGCCGGCCTGTCGCCGGATTCGGCAACCTACGTTGGAATCGGCGTCGGGCAAACCAATCTGAGCGCGGTGCAACACAACCAAGTCGATGCAACCATGGGATTCGAGCCGCTCACGACGATCGAATCGCAAAACGGTGCCAAGCTGGTGATCAACGTTTCCAAAGGCGACGGTCCGCCGTTGACGCGCGACATCAACCCGCAATTGACGTATTTCGTCACCAAAACGTGGCTGGAGGCGCATCCCGACACGGCGAGCGCCTTCAATGCCGCGATTCAAGAAGCGGTGAAATTCCAGCAGAACCCCAAGAATTTTCCGCAGGTGCTCGACTACGTAAAGCAAGCTCTGGGTCCGCTCGGTGATGCGAAGGGCTTCGATCAAATGGTAAAAGACAACATCCGTCCCAGCAGCATCACCGCCATGACCCCGCGTTCGGTCAAAGCATGGCTGGAGTTCGCGCAAGAGTTCATCAAGTTCCCTAAGGACGTGACGCCCGACGCGATTTACAAGGAAGTCATCTGGGATAAAGCCTGCAAGTAGCCGTGGACACGTTGATAGCGTCGGCTGCTACGGGCATGAAACAAACTATTCTGAGCATCAATGACGTCTCCCATGAGTTCTTCATCGAAGAGAAGGACGGGAGCGAGCAGCGTATCAGCGCGCTCAATCACGTTTCATTCACGGTCGAACAAGGTCAGTTCATCTCGCTCGTCGGGCCAAGCGGTTGTGGAAAGACGACGCTGCTCAACGCGATCGCCGGCCTGACGTCGCCGACGTCGGGAACGATCGAACTGGCGGGTTCGTCGCCTGCGGCAGGCCGTTCGGACGTCGCGTATATGTTCGCAACCGACTGTCTTCTGCCGTGGCGGAGGACGATCGAGAACGTCGAGTTCGCGATGGAAGTTCGCCACGTTTCGAAAGAAGCTCGCCGCGCAAGAGCGCTGCATCTTCTCGAATGCGTAGGGCTCAAGGGCTTCGAGATGGCCTACCCGTCGCAATTGTCGCGTGGTATGCGTCAACGTGCTGCGCTCGCGAGGACGTTTGCGCTCGACAGTCCCGTCCTGCTCATGGATGAGCCGTTTGGCGCCTTGGATGCGCAGACGAAACTCATCCTCGAGCAGTTGCTGCTCTCGCTGTGGGAACAGGGTGAGCGGCGAACGGTTCTCTTCGTCACTCACGATTTGCATGAAGCGCTCGTGCTCTCGGATAGAGTCCTCGTTTTCTCGCGAGCTCCCGGGCGCATAAAAGCGGATCATCGTCTGTCTTTTCCGCGGCCCAGGGACCCGCTGGGCCTTCAAAGCTCGAGCGAGTATCACGACGTCTTTTCGCGTCTGTGGGCCGATCTCGGAACGGAGCTCCTCGGATGAGCGTCATCGAGAATATTGATTTATCGCGATCGCCATCGCGTGGCGGACGGGCGAAAAAATCGCAAAAGCGCCTTCGGCTTTTCTTGTATCAGGTCTGTGTCGCGGTTTTCGCAGTCGTTGCTTGGCAGGTCTGCGCAAGTACGCACATCCTTGACACAACCGTCATCAGTAGTCCCGTTGCCGTATTTTCGTACTTGTGGCATGCGCTCCAGGGCAGCGAGCTTTGGACGAACTTCTTTTATACGATGGCCGCGACGTTAATTGCGTTCGTCGTAGGCAGCATTCTCGGAATTCTGGCCGGCCTGGCGTTCGTCCAAGTACCCTTACTCGAAGATATCTTCGATCCGTTCATCACGCTCCTGAATAGCTTCCCACGTATCGCACTGGCGCCGCTGTTCGTCGTATGGTTCGGGATCGGCATCAAGTCAAAGGTCGTTCTCGCGGTAAGCGTGATCTTTTTCATCTTGCTGTTGACGACGGTCGCCGGCGGACGGTCGGTCGACCGCAATTTCCTGTCACTCTGCAAATCGCTCGGAGCCGGAACCTGGAAGGTCTTCTTCTCCGTGACGTTTCCTACTGCGGCACCGAGTATCTTCGCCGGTTTGAAGCTGGCTCTGATCTACGCGTTCCTCGGCGTCATCGTCGGCGAGATGATCGCGTCCGAGCACGGCTTGGGTCAGCTCGCTATGAAGTATTCAAATCTCTTTCAAATGGACCGTGTCTTGGGGATCCTTTTCTTTCTCGCGGTGATAACGACGCTATTGGCCGGCATCATGACGGCGATCGAGCGACGCGTGCTGCGGTGGCAACGGCTTTAATGGACGTATCGAGGAGTCGCTCTTGAGCAAAACAACGATCGCCGTAGTCGGCTTGGGTTATATGGGAACGCCAATGGCGAGGAATCTGCTACGCGCCGGCTTCGGCGTGCGTGGTTACGATCTCGATCGTGATCGCATAAAGTCGTTGGAAGATGCCGGCGGGATCGGGTGCGCATCGCCGGCGGAAGCGGCTAAAGGCGCAGGCTTCGTTCTGACGATGTTGCCGTCGTCGCAGCACGTTCGAAGCGCGCTCGAAGGCGAGAACGGCGCGTTCGCAGGCCTAGCACAAGGCGGGACGATCATTCAGACGAGCAGCATCTCGCCGACGGTGACGAAGCAGCTCGGTGCAGCTGCCCAGGCTCGTGGTTTTGCGTATCTCGATGCGCCTGTGAGTCGCGGCGTGCCGGCCGTCGAGCGCGGCGAGCTGTTGATCATGGTGGGTGGCACGACCGAAGCCCTCGAGCGAGCGAGACCGCTGCTCAACGCGCTCGGATCAGACATCGTGCACGTCGGTGACGTCGGCGCTGCGGCGACGATCAAGGTGATCAACAATCTGATACTCGGCATTACGATCGTGGCTGCATCGGAGGCCATGACGCTCGGCGTAAAGGGCGGCGTAAAGCTCGAGAAGATGCTCGAAATCCTAGCGGGCGCTTCCGGCGACTTGTGGGTGCTGCGCAATCTGTTTCCGGCGGCATTCGCCGGGGATTACACGACGAGATTTCGCGTCGATTTGATGCTGAAAGATCTGAACCTGGCGGAGGAGCTTGCGTACGATGTCGCAGCGCCGACTCCAATGGGCAGCCTCGCAAAGAATCTGTTTCTATCGTTGAGCGCGCAGGGTGAGGGCGCGGCAGACTGCACCAGCATTCTCAAGACCTTTGAATCGCTGGCGAACACGAAAGTGCATTTCGAAAAGACGCCCGTCGGGGCATGAAAGGGAAATTGACGACATGAGAATGACCGGTAGCGAAGCTGCGCTCGAAGCGCTGCGCGCCGAAGGAATCACCACGATGCCAGGCCTGGTTGGGTCGGCATTCATGGATCTCCTCGACATCCTAGACAAAGCGGGAATCCGATTTATTCCGGTTCGCCACGAAGCAACGGCAGGTTTCATGGCGCAAGGCATGGCCCGCGTGACTGGACGCGCGTCCGTGTGCATCGGACAGAATGGACCGGGCGTTACGAACCTGGTAACCTCCGTGCGCGACGCGTATCTCGCGCACACGCCTGTCATCGCGATAACCCCGTCCACGGCGACCTCACAGGTTGGAACCGACGCAATTCAAGAGCTCGATGCGATGAAGCTCTTCGAAACGATCGTCGGCTACCAAGTGCGCGTACCCAGAGCTTCTCGAATGGCTGAGTCGTTTCAAGCGGCTTTCCGAGCTGCATACGCGTTCAATCGCCCGGCGCAGGTTGATATTCCGCGCGACTTCTTCTTCGAAGAGATCGACATCGATATTGCATCACCAAAACAGTATCGTGGCGCGCCGCTTGGTGCCGGGGACGCCGAGGCTCTGGCCGAAGCTGCCAAGATTCTGCTCGAAGCCAAATCTCCGGTCGTCGTCGCGGGCTACGGCGTCGTTAATTCCAACGGCGTCGACGCGCTTCGCCAGCTTGCAGAGTTTCTCTCGATCCCCGTCACGACGACATACCTCCACAACGACGCATTCCCGCCGGATCATCCGCTCTCGGCCGGCGCACTTGGGTACGGTGGCTCCAAAGCGGCGATGCGCATCCTCGAAAAAGCGGACGTCATCTTGGCGATCGGCGCACGCATCAGTGATTGGGGAGAACTCGTCCCGCGCTACGACATCAAGTACTTCCCGGCGAACGCACGGATCATTCAGATCGACGCCAATCCGATGCAGCTCGGGAGAATGCGAAAGTTAGAGCTGGGGATTTGGGGGGACGCCCGTGCCTCGGCGACCGAGATTCTGCGCATCTGTAAGGAAGCAAGCCGAGGGAACGGCAAGCATGCCGATCGTTCGGCGATGGTCGCGGCGGAGCGCGAGGCATGGAAAAAAGAGCGGGCGACGATCTCTTCAGACGATCGCACGCCGATGAGTCCGCGACGCGTCCTCGCAGAAATGGAAAAGGCATTGCCGGACGACGTGGTCGTCACGACTGATATCGGAAATCTCGTCGGGGTCGCGTGTGACTACATCAAGACCAAACAGCCGCGCGGTCATCTTGCGACGCTCGGATTCGGCGGCGTGGGCGGAGCATACGGACTCGCACTCGGTGCGAAAGTCGCAGCCCCACATCGACCCGTTCTCGCCTTGTTGGGCGACGGCGCTTGGGGCTTCTCACTCGTCGAAGTCATCACCGCCGTTCAGCAAAACATACCCGTCACGGCGCTCATCCTCGATAACAGTCAGTGGGGCGCGGAGATGCGTAACCAGGTCGAGTGGTACGATAACCGCTTCGTCGGAACAGTCCTGAAGAACCCCGACTACGCGGGAATTGCCAAGTTGATGGGAGCCGAGGCGATTCGCGTCGAGTCCCCAGCGGATCTGAAAGATGCTCTCCACCAATCGTTGCATAGCGACCGCCCGTGGGTGGTGCATGCTATCGTCGATCCGAAAGAACTGGGCGAGTCGTTCCGCAGAGACGTCATGAAGGCTCCAACGCGTGTCATGGACCGTTATCGAGAGAAGGTGGCACGATGACTGTCACATCGAGCGCGGATCGGTCAACGATCGAGGAAGCATACGAGGAGCTGCTGGGCTTCGTCCCGGGCGCGCTGGCGGACAAATTCGAGATATTCGAAGGCGCGGAGCCGACGATACTTGCGATCGAACAAGGCCGTGCGCTTTCGCTTACGCCGAAGTGCTTTGACGCCAAGACAGTTCAGATCTTACAATTCGCGATTTATGTCGCCCTTGAATCGCAGCATGGTGCGGACGTCCACGCAAAAGCTGCCTACCGTGTCGGCGCGACGCGAGAAGAGCTCGCGGCGGCCGCAGCAATTGCCGCCGTTGCGAGCGGAGTGCCCGCACTCAACCTCGGCGTGGCAGCGATCCGCGAGGCTGAAAAGCACACGTCCTAAACGGTGCCGCTCGATCTTCGATTAGACTCGCGTGTCGCTCTCATCACGGGTGCCTCGCAAGGAATAGGCAAAGCCGTCGCCGGCCTCTTCTTGGAGGCCGGCGCAACGGTCGTTATCAATGGACGCGACAAAGGGAAGTTAGAACGCGCGGCCGAGGAACTTGGGAAATCGGGGGAAGCACGTTCGCGGATTATCCCGATATCAGCCGACGTACGCTCCTCACAGCAAGTCGAGCAGATGGTACAAGAGATTCGGACACGCTGCGGACGGCTCGACATTTTGGTCAACAACGTCGGCGTCAACAATCCAACGATGTTCACAGAATTGACTTCGGAGGATTGGAACGCTGAGATCGATTTGAACTTGAACAGCGTGTTCCAATGCTGTTCGAAGTCTCTTCCGTTACTGCGCGAGCAAGGCGGGTCCGTTGTCAACATGGCCTCGATCGGAGCGTTCTACGCGCACCCGGGGCGCGCAGGTTATGCCGCAGCAAAAGCTGCGGTCGTTTCGCTGACAAAGACGCTTGCGTACGAGTGGGCGCCGCTGGGTATTCGCGTCAACTGCATCGCGCCGGGCGCAATCGTGACTGAGGGATCGCGCTTCTCCAAAGAAGCCGTGCGGACGGCGGTGGAACGACACGTACCTCTCGGCCGACTGGGAACGCCGCGTGAGATCGCCGCATGTGCGCTCTTTCTCGTATCCTCCGAGGCAAGCTACATCACAGGCAGCGTGATCGTCATCGACGGCGGTCCACACAAAGCGGTCCTCGGAAATCTCGACGAGCTTCTCTAGCATGGAGTTCATCTGTTTGGCAGAGGAGCGGCTGCGGGCATCACGTCCGCGTGTTCGTGTTCTTTTCTGGGAGGCGGAGGATCCGCGTATCCGCGAGGCAATCGAACGGCTCGCCGGGATCATCGAACCGGTCGTTCTGAGCGGCGCGACGTGCGATGTTGCGGCGCGACTCTTGCAGAATGACGGTGCCGATGCAGCCGTCGGTGGCGCGATCGCAAGCAGCACGGAGTTCCTTCGAGCCGGTCTCAAGATCGTCGGCCTTCGCAAAGGATGCAGGACGATATCGATGGCCGGCATCGTGCAACCGCGGGAAGAGTTGACGACCAATCGTCCGATGATCTTTGCCGACGTAGGAACGGTGCCCACGCCCACCTCGGAACAACTCGTCGACATCGCCGAGAGCACATCACGCACGTGGCAATCGTTGTTCGACGAAGAGGCAGTCGTCGCGTTTCTGTCGAGCTCGACGAACGGTAGTACGCAGGCCCCGCGAGGAGAGGTAATTGCCGGAGCAATCGAGCTGTTGAAGCAGCGCGCGCCGCATCTTCGGAACCTCGGCGAGGTCCAATTCGACGCCGCCGTCGTTCCCGCGATCGCCGTGCGCAAAGGTGTTACATCCGATAAAGCGGGCCGCGCGAACGTTCTCGTTTTCCCGGATCTCAACAGCGCGAATCTCGGCTATAAGATCGCTGAACACGCGGGAGGAGCGGAAGTTGTCGCTGTGACCCAAGGCTTCGCACGGCCCTGGTTCGATCTCTCGCGCGGCTCTTCCGCACAGGCAATCACTGCGACGGCGATTTTGGCCGCATACGCGGCGCTTACGGAAGCGGCTCTCTCACAGCGTTAAAACACCGCCGTCGATCACGACGGTCGATCCGTTGATATAACTCGCCACGTCGGAGACGAGAAATGCTGCGAGGTTCGCGATATCAGCTGGTTGCGCGAGTCTCCGGACAGGAATTCCGTCAGCGATACGCGCGCGTCCCGCCTCGTCCAACTCTGCAATCATCGGCGTCTGCGTCAAGCCCGGAGCGATCGCGTTCACGTTGAGTCCGTAGGGTCCGAACTCGCGCGCAAAGCCTTTTGTCAGCGCGACGACGGCAGACTTACTCGCCCCGTAGAGGGTGTTCCCAACGATTCCGCCTCCCTTAAACGCTGAAATCGAGGAGACGTTCAGGATCTTGCCATAGCCGTTAGCTGCCATCGTTCGGGCGGCAATTTGCGAGCAGCCGAAAGTCCCCCCGACATTTATTTTGGAGAGGATCTCCCAGTCAGCCGGGACGGCGTCGCGAAGCGTCGAGCTCTTTAGCACTCCGGCGCAGTTGACGAGAATGTCGAGCTTGCCCGCGTCGGCAATGAGTTTCCCGATAGCGTCCTCACACGACGCATACGAACCCACGTCGAACGCCAATGACTGGGCCTTACACGTCGCGCTGAGTTGCTCAGCGCGCGTCGACGCGGCTTTCGCATCGACGTCGCCGATGTAAACGACTGCGCCTTCTTTACCGAGCGTCTCAGCGATGCTCGAGCCGATACCGCTTGCGCCACCCGTAACCAAGACAACTCGGCCTTGCAACTTGAGATCCACCGAACAATACTCCCGTGCGCTTTAGGGGCCGAGGTAGTGCGCCAGAAACTCCGGCACGATTTTAAGCGCGTCCGCGTGCGCGTCTGGATTCTCGCCTTCGATCGGTATTACGCCCGAGCTCGTCGTGAACGACGGCGAGGAATGGATGGCCATTCCCGGCCAATCGAAATCGTGATAGGCGCCGGGATAAATCTTCAGCCGCGTGTTCGCGCTATTCTTCAGCGCGATTGCGCATGGGCCAGCCGGCGTCCAGACGTCGCTTGCACCAACGAGGACGAGCAGCGGGATCGCGCTCGACCAGTTGTCACCGATGCGCAACGTCGAGCATGAGCCAGGATAGAATGCCACTGCGGCCGCAAAACCGGGCGGATTGTGCGGCGCCCTTGTGCCGACGGTGAACAGTATGACGCCGCCGCCGTTGGACCAACCCATCACACCGATGTGTTTGGGATCGATGTTCGGCTGCGATCGGAGATAAGCGAGGCCGGCGTATGCGTCATAGGGCCGCGCTGCGTAGATGTCGTCGCGCCACGTCTTTGGTGAGCAGACGCTCTTGACGCTACGTGGTGTGAAGCTGTCGACCATCAGCACGGTGTAGCCGCGATCGTTCAGGACTTTCGCCCACGCAGTTTGGCGCGATTCAGGTTTGTGTGTGGAGCTCGAGAGCAAGCCGCCGCACCCGTGTAAGAAGACTATGGCTGCGTGCGTTCCCGGCGTTGACGGCTGATAGAGGTAGCCATCGAGTTGCAGCGTGCTGGCGGGGATTGTGGGGAAGTGTACGATTTCTTGACTTTGTACCCGTGAGAAACACGCCATTATAAGGAAGACAGCGAAGATTATCGCTGTCCCTCGACTACAGGCGCTGCGCGCCCTACGCTCGGGATGACAACTGAGGCGGCCCTTTGCGCGAAATCGCAAAGCGGCGGCAATCGTACGTGCGCCAGGTAATCCGCGCAAGCCTAAATACATCTTCCACCATCTACTTCGATTGCGACGCCGGTGAGCAACTCGGCTTCGTCGGATGCGAGGAAGGCTGCCATGTTCGCGATGTCGCGCGGTTTCGAGAGACGGCCGAGCGGCACGGTGCTCCTGAACTTCTCGCGCAGCTCGGGCGTGTCGCCGCCCATGAACTCTTTGAGCAGCGGCGTTTCGCCGGCGACCGGATTGATCGCGGTGACGCGAATGTTATCCGGCGCAAGCTCGATTGCGAGCGCCCGCGTCATCGTGATCGCAGCGCCCTTCGATGAATTGTAGACCACCAGTCCCGGGCGCGGGCGCACGCCGGCCGTCGAGCAGATATTGATGATCACGCCGCCGCCTTGTTTGCGATAGATCGGCACCATCTCAAGCGCCGAAAGAAAAATCGCCTTGACGTTCACGGCGAAAATCTTATCGAACCACTCTTCTTCGATCTCGAGTACCGGCTTGTTCGTGTGCGTGATGCCGGCGTTGTTCACGTAGACGTCGATCTTGTCGTACGCAACGAGCGTGCCGTACACGGCGGCCGCGATCTCTTCGCGTTTGCTGACGTCGCAGCGAAAGAACTTGCCGCCGATCTCGTCCGCGACACGTTTGCCGCCCTCCGCGTTGACGTCAAGGACGGCGACCTGTGCGCCTTCTTCCTTGAATTTCCGGCAGATTTCAGCTCCGAATCCCGAGCCGCCGCCGGTAACGATCGCAACTTTGCCTTTAAGACGCATGGACCGGGGTCTTTCGACGCACCAATGTCGAACGTCTTGCCGCATGAAACCGCTCGCAGACGTCCGCATTCTCGCGGTCGAGCAGTACGGCGCCGGACCGTGGGGCACGATCCATCTCGCCGACCTCGGTGCGGACGTGATCAAGATCGAAGACCCGCGCACGCACGGCGACGTCGGACGCTACGTCCCGCCGCATCAAACCGGCTCGGACAGCCTCTTCTTCGAAGCGTTCAACCGCAACAAGCGCACGCTCGATCTCGATTTGCTCTCCGATGCCGGACGCGCCGTGTTCCTCGATCTCGTGCGCAAGAGCGATGCGGTCTTCTCGAATCTGCGCGGCGACATTCCGAAAAAGCTGCGCATCACCTACGACGATCTGAAAGACGCGAATCCGCGCATCGTATGCTGCTCGCTCTCCGGCTTCGGCATGACGGGGCCGCGGCGCAACGATCCCGCCTACGATTACATTCTGCAAGGCATCGCCGGTTGGATGAGCGTCACGGGCGAGCCCGACGGACCGCCGGCGAAATCCGGACTCTCCGTCGTCGACTTTGCGGGCGGCTACGTCGCCGCACTCGCGCTGATGATCGGCATTCACGCCGCGCGGCGCGACGGCAAAGGCATGGATTGCGACACGAGCCTCTTCGACGTCGCGATCGGAATGACGAATTATCTCGCGACCTGGAATCTCTCGGCCGGCGACGTCCCCAAACGCATGGGACACTCCGCGCATCCCTCGATCTTTCCGTTCCAGAATTTTCAGACCGCCGACGGTTGGATCGTGATCGCGTGCGCGAAGCAAAAATTTTGGGAGCGCTTTGCGGAGACGATCGGACGCGGCGATCTCGCGCAGAATCCGCGCTATGCCGATTTCACGGCGCGCCGCGAGAATCGCGCCGAGCTGCAAGCCACGATCGCGCCGATCATGCTCGCGAAGAAATCAGCCGATTGGCTCGCGATCCTGAGCGAAGCCGGCGTGCCGTGCGGTCCCGTCAACACGATTCCCGAAGCGATGGCCGAGCCGCACACCACCGCGCGCGACATGATCGTCGAGTACGATCACCCGACGCTCGGCCGCGTCCGTTCGATCGGCACGCCCGTCAAAGTCGGCGCCGAGGTTCCCGAAGCGCATCGTGCGCCGCTGCGCAACGAGCACGCCGAGACGATCTTGCGCGATCTCTTAGATTACGACGACACGAAGATCGCCGAGCTGAGCGGCGAAGGCGCGTTCGGCGCTATTCCGTCCCTTTCCAGCCAAGGCGTTTGATTCGCTCGAGAGCTCGCAACACGACGGAGCGGCTCAGCGCCACGGCAAGCTCGCCGTCGCGCTCGCGATACGCAAGCAGGATGCGTGCGTAATCCGCAGCCGCTTCATGCATCGCTTCAGGCGTCGAAATGCTGTAGTGACGAAGCTGCAGCACGCGCAACCCGAGCTGTTTGAGCATCTGCAAGAGCTGCGAATTTCCGCAAATGTGCGCTTCGGTTTCGCGGACCGCGATCATCGCGCGAAAATACGCATCAACGTCGCGCCTTTCGCCGGCTGCGACCTGATCGCGGAACTGAATCTCGAGCTGCTCGAGATCGCGTTCGGTTGCATTCTTGACGATGAGCTCGGCGACGAGACCGGCGATCGCGGAGCGAATTTGATACAGCTCGCAAATCTCGTTCCACGACCAGCGCTTGACGCGTGGACGCCGATGCGACTCGATCTCGACGAGGCCTTCTTTTTCCAGCAAGAGCAAGGCTTCGCGGACCGGCGTACGGCTCGTATCAAAGCGCCGCGCAAGCTCGACGGAATTCAGGTCGTGGCCCGGGCGTAAACGGCCGGCCACGATGTCGTCAGCGATCTTTCGCGCGATGCTCCCAACCAAAGAGTTGGGCCAGTGCGGCACAGACGAAACTTCGGAGCCTGTAAACTCCGGTGTGTCGACAGGGACAACGGATAAATTTTGCACGGAGCGACCACCTCGGGCGGTAAGCCTAGATTGCGCTTGGCTGGGCTCTACCCTCCTGACGTTCCGTGCGGGTTCATTCTGGGTTCCACTCGCCGCGTTCTTGCAGCACGCTCTTGAGTGTGCGCAGACCTTCGACCATGCACGGTACGCCGCCGTACGTCGACATCTGGAAGATCACTTCGGCGACTTCTTTGGAGGTCGCACCTGAGTTCAGTGCGGCGACGCAATGGATGCGCAATTCATCCCAAAAATTCAAAACCGCGAGCGCCGCGACCGCGCACAGCTCGCGTTCTTTCTGCGAGAGAACTTCGCGCGCGTACAAGCGGCCGGTAACGAACATCGAGAACTGGCGCGCAAGCTCGGGATCGAACTCTTTCCAGAGCGCGTAGATGCCTTCGCCTTCTTTCGGCGTTCCGAAGAGACGCTTCGCGGTATCGCGCGTCAGCTGCCGGAGCTCGTTGTCGTCCATCGAATGATGGCCTAATCATGCCTGCCATCACTGCTTCTCCTGCTTTATCGAACCTGCGCATCCTCGATCTCACGCGCGTTCGCTCCGGGCCGACCTGCGTCAAGCAATTCGCGGATTTTGGTGCCGACGTCATCAAGATCGAAGCGACCACGCCGGAGGATTTCGGCGCACCGCCCGACAGCGCCGATTACCAAAATCTGCATCGCAACAAACGCTCGCTGACGCTCGATCTCAAGAAGCCCGAGGCACGCGAGGTCTTCATGCGGCTGGTCAAAACGGCCGACGTCGTCGTCGAAAATTTCCGGCCCGACGTCAAAGCGCGTTTGGGGATCGATTACGAATCGCTGCGCGCGGTCAACAAGCGGATCATTCTCGCGAGCATTTCAGGCTTTGGGCAAGACGGGCCGTATCGCGAGCTTCCGGGACTCGATCAAGTCGCGCAAGGGATGAGCGGGATCATGTCGGTGACGGGGGCGCCGGGCGAGGGCCCGATGCGTGTGGGCGCGGCGGTCTGCGACGTGACGGCGGGTTTGCTCGCGGCGCTCGGAATCATGACGGCGCTGCTCGAGCGCGAGCGTTCCGGTGAAGGTCAGTGGGTGCAATCGAGCTTGCTGCAAGCCGGTTTGCAATTGCTCGACTTTCAAGCTGCGCGCTACACGATGTCGGGCGAAGTGCCCGAGCAGGTCGGCAACGATCATCCGACGCGCATGCCGACCTCGGCCTACACGACCGCCGACGGCTACGTGAACGTCGCCGCAACCGGCGACGCGTTCTGGAAAAAACTCTGCGCGGCGATCGCACGCCCCGATCTGATCGTCAATCCTGATTACGCGACCTCCGAAGGCCGTTCGAAAAATCGCAAGGCGCTCAACGTCGAGCTCAACGCGGTGCTCAAGGCCAAGACCACCGCCGAGTGGATCGCGATCCTGAACGAGGCGCAAATTCCGTGCGGTCCGATCTACACGATGGATCAAGTCTTTGCCGACGAGCAAATGCAGCACCTGAAGGTCACGAGCGACGTCGAGCATCCGCGGCTCGGGAAGCTCACGATTCTCAGCCAGTTTGCGACGCTCGTGCGCACGCCGGGGGCGGTCAAGACGGCCTCACCCGAACGCGGGCAACACACCGACGAAATTTTACGCGAAGCGGGTTACGGCAACGCGGAGATCACGAAGCTGCACGCGCAAAAGGTTGTCTAGCGTGAAACCGAAAGCGGCAACGCTCAAAGAACTGTCGGCGCAGCGGGCTATGAATCTGCGACAGCTCTTGCTGGCCACATCGCGCATGGTGAATCTGCGCATGACGGCGCTGCTCTTACAACGTGGGCACAAGAAATTCAAGCCGACGCATTTAGGCCTGTACTCACACATCGACTTCGAGGGGACGCGGCTCAACGTGCTCGCGACGCGCGCGAGCATGACAAAGCAGGCCATGTGGCAGCTCGCCAACGAGCTCCAGAAGCTGGGCTATGTCCGGCGCAAGATCGACGCGAGCGACCGTCGGAACCGGATCATCGTCTTAACGGAAGCCGGAAACGACTTGATGCTCGAATGCATGGATGCGCTCTCGCGTGATCGAGGGCGAGCTGAAGAAAATCGTCGGAACATCGTCCTACGCCGGCATGCGTAAGACGCTGCACTCGCTCGCGCATCTGCGTGTCAAGCGCACGACGCGTAAAAGCGCTACGTAGTCTGAAACTTGTAGTCGACCGCGACGCAGCCCCGTCCCTCCGGTAGGACGATGACCGGATTGAACTCCATCTCTTGCAGCTCGGGAGCATCGACTGCGAGCTTTGAAACGTTCGAGATCAGCTGCGCGAACGCTGCGCGATCGAACGCCGCAGCGCCGCGAAATCCGCCGAGTAAACGATCGAGCACGGTTCCCTGCAGCATCGCAAGCGCCTGATCGGGATCGACCGGAGCCGGCCGCATCGCCAGCTTTCCGAAGAGTTCGACAAACGTACCGCCCGGCCCGATCGCGACGATCGGTCCGAACGTCGGATCGCGTTTGACGCCGACGAAGGCTTGCGTTCCGTCGCCGACCATCTCTTGGATCAGCATGCCGTCGACGCGTGTGTCCGCGTGATGCGCGCGAATGCTCGCGAGAATCCGTTCGTACGCTCGAGCCAGCTCTTCCGCCGAACGGATATTGATCGCGACGCCGCCGGCCTCGGTGCGGTGCAGCAAATCGGGAGCCGCGATCTTGAGCACGACCGGAGTGCCGACCGACGCGCGAAAACGCTCCGCTTCATCCAGTGAGGCTGCGAGAAGCTGACGCGGGAGCGCGATGCCGTACCGTTCCAGGACGGCGATCTGATCGCGCGTTGAGGCAAGCTCGCTGCGTCCGACGCGCGCAGTCGCCGCGCGTTCGCGCGCAGGCATGTGGCTCAATTGGGAGTCGTGCACGATCTTACGCGCGAGCGCGCCGGCGGCGCGGGCCGGATCCGCGATGACTGGAAAACGCGCAGCCCGCAATTTTGCGGCGAGCGCTTCGCTCGGTGCCGACCACGAAACGCCGAACGGCTTGGAGCTCGACTCGGCGAGGGCGTTCAGCTCGGAGAGCAATGTCTCGCCTTCGCGCCAAATCAGCGCGACGCACAAAACGCCCGCATCGTAGGCGTCGCTGTCGAGCATCGTTTTCAGGCAACTCACCATCAAATTTGCTTGCAGCGATGCGGCACCGGTCATGTCGAGAGGATTTGAAATCGTTGCGAACTCAGCGAGCTTTTCGGAGAGCTGCGTCTTCACGGCCGCCGGCGGCAGCGGGAGATCGGCGCCTGCATGTTCCGCTGCGTCCGCCGCCAAGACGCCGGCACCACCCGAGTGCGAAACGATCGCGAGCCGCTTGCCCTTTGCGCGCGGCGTTCGCTCGAACATCTTGAGCAGCTCGAGCAAATGTTCGCCGTCGGTTGCGCGGACGATGCCGTATGCGTCGAAGATCGCCTGCGCGACCTCATCGGATCCAACCAGCGCCCCGGTGTGCGACTTGGCTGCTACCGAACCGGCTTCGGTAACGCCGGCTTTCAGGACGACGATCGGTTTGCGCAGCGAAGATGCGAGCCGCGCCAGCTCGATGAAACCATCGCCGTCGCGTACGTTCTCCAAGTATCCGCACAAAACGCGGACGTCGTCGCGCACGATGAGCGAGCGCGCAAGATCCGTGAATTGCAGATCGGCTTCGTTTCCGGTGCTGATGAAATAGCGAAAGCCAAGACCTTCTTGCTGTCCGCGCGCGACTAAGGCCGTCCCGAACGCGCCACTCTGCGAAACGAGCGCGACGTCACCCTTCGGAAAATCGGTTCGGTCGAAGGCTTGACTGATCGTGGCTACGAGACCGTTTCCGAGATTGACGACGCCGACGGAGTTCGGCCCCACCATCCGGATGTTTTTCGCGCGCAACGCCTGCGACAAGCTCGCGCTCAAGCTTTGCACCCTCTTCTCCGACTTCGGAAAACCCGGATGAAAGGACGAGCGCGGATTTGACCTTGCCCTTCGGAAGCGCATCGATGCTCGCGCGCAGCGCGGCCGCAGGTACGGCAAACACCGCGAGTTCGACGTCTTCGTCGATGTCGGTCAACTCGCCGAAACAACGTAAGCCGTCGATTTCGGGATAACGGGGATTTACCGGGAGGATCCGGCCGGCGAATCGATGGCGGCGCATCGCTTGCAAAACGAACCCGCCGCCCATGCGCGTACCATCGGGGTTCGCTCCGACGATCGCGACGCTGCGCGGTTCGAGAATTTCAGAGAGATCGAGCAAGCAATTCTTTCAGCGGCTCGAGCGTCGCGGGTTGATAGAACACGGCCAAGAGCAGGTCGTCATCCGAAGCAAACGGACCGCGCGCTTTGCGCGTCGCTTCCAAACGCGGCTCGATCACCTCGCCGGGACGGCATGTGATCGCCGGACGTCCCTTCGTGATCTCCGCGACGCGCTCTTGAACGACCGGCGCGATCGGGCCGGCCGGCTTACCGTAGTAGCCGAGGACGTAACGGGCAACCTCATCCGGGATCGTTCCGTAGCGCTTGCCGCTGATGACATTGATCGTCGCTTGCGTGATCGCGAACTGCGCGAAGGGGCTCACGAGCACTGGATATCCGAGGTCTTCCCGCACTTGCGGCGCTTCGTCCATCACCTCGTCGATACGATCTTCCATTCCAAGCTCACGCAGCTGCGAGTGGAGATTTGAGATCATGCCGCCCGGGATTTGGTGCTTGTACAGAAACGGATCGTACCGGTTGGGCGGCACGATTGGTTTGCCGTATTTGGTAGCGACCTCGGTGAAGTGATCTTGCATCTCGAGCAAGTCTTCTTCCGAGACACGCACGTCGTAGCCCATGCGGCGCAGATTTTGCGTGCAATAGAGCGCGTCGGGCAGCGCGTCCGAAGATGCGAGCGGACGAACGGCAGTGTACACGATGTCGACGCCGAGCGGGACGCTTTCAAGCAAGACAAGCTCGCCGACGCTGCCGCGGCAATGCGTGTGCAGCTCCAGCGGAATCTCCGTATCAACCGCACGGATTGCCGGGACCAGAGTCCGAGCGCGTTCGACCGAGAGCAGGCCGCCCGGATCCTTGATGCCGAGCACGTCAACGCCAAGCGCGACGATCTCTTTGGCTTTCGCGACATAATATTCGTCGGTATGAATCGGGCTGATTGTGTACACGATGTGACCCACGGTTTCCATCCCGCATTCCTTGGCGACGCGCATGGAAAGCTCGATGTTGCGGATGTCATGAATCGGATCGAAACACGTAAAGCGCTTCACCCCCGTCGCAGCAACACGACGCACGGCCAGCTCGACGACGTCGTCCGGAAACATCTCGAAGGTGAAGAGGCTTTGTCCGCGCGTCCAAACGTTGAGGGGCGTCTTCTTGACGAGCCGCGCGGCTTGACGCATGCGTTCCCACGGATCTTCGCGCAAGAATCGCACGCAGACGTCGAACACTGCGCCGCCGAGCAGATCGATATAGTCGAAGCCCATCTCGTCCATGCGCGGCAAGTATGGGAGGATCATCTCGTTGGTCATGCGCGTCGCCCAAAGCGACTGCTGACCGTCACGGATTGTCGTGTCAATGAGCTCGACGTTACGCATGTTCACCTCGGGACATCGCAAAGAGGGGGATGGTCAACGCCGGTGAGAGCTCCTCGAACGTCACGTGCACGGGTCTGCCGATCGCAACGTCGTCGATCCGGCCGTCGATGCGCGTGAGCATCCGAACGCCTTCGTGCACGTCGATGATCGCAATCGCATACGGGATCAGATGCGCGAATGCCGGTTCGATCTTCTGGCGCACGACGGCGAAGGAATAAACCGTGCCGGTTCCTGCCGATTGCACCCAGGCGATCTCGCGTGAATCGCAATACGGACAAAACTTGCGCGGGTAGAAATGAAAACGTTTGCACGCCATGCATTGCGGCAGCATCAAGCGTCGCTCGCGGCAGCCTTCCCAGAACGGCTGCGCCTCGGGCGAGCGCGTCGGTTGATAGACGCTCCCGGCAAGCTCGCCTTTGTAGAGTGTGCGCAGTTCTTTTGCGGGCTCGCTCATGCAACCGCTCCGAGAATCGCGGTGACCTCGCTGAAGTAGACGCCGCCGTTGCCGTGCACGAGCGCATGACGTGCGCCGCTTACTTGGCGATCGCCGCACTCACCGCGCAACTGACGCACGGCCTCGATGACGAGAAACATCCCGAATGCACCCGGGTGCAAGTATGAAAGACCGCCGCCCGAGGTGTTGAGCGGGAGCTTGCTGCCGAGGCCAAAATCGGTGCGCTCGACGAACGGACCGCCCTCGCCTTTTTTGCAGAGGCCGATGTCTTCCAGCATGATCAGCAACTGGCTCGAGAACGCATCGTAGATCTCGTAGACGTCGATATCGTCGAGCGTCAGGCCGGCGCGTTCGAGCGCGCGCGGCGCGGAGATCGCTGCGCCGCTGGTCGTGATGTCGTCCTTCTGCGCGATCGAGCGGTGCGTGTACGAATGGCCGGCGCCGAGAAACGCGACCGGTTTCTTCTTTAACTTGCGCGCACGCTCGAGCGTTGTCATCACGTAAGCACCGCCGGCGTCGGTCACGAGACACGAATCGAGCCGGTGAATCGGGTCGACCACGGGCGGCGCGGCAAGGACCTCCTCGATCGTGATCGGCTTGCGCCGGATCGCTTTCGGATTGAGCGCAGCCCATTTGCGGCTTTCGACGACGAGTTTTGCAAACTGCGCGCGTGTCGTTCCATATTGATACATGTGCCGCTGCGCGACGAGTGCATATGCACCGACCGGGAAGCACGTGCCGAACGGGCGCTCGAAGTCGTCGGCGTATTCCGGCGTCAACGTGACGTACTCGCCTTGTCGCGGCGTCGTTCCATAGGCAGACGAGGACGGTCGAACAAATTCCGGCGCGTATTGCGGCGGCGGCCGTGTCCATATGCGAGACGTTGGAGGCGCCGCCAACAAACGTTTCCTCCAACCACTTCGGCGTCAGCCCCATGTACTCGGAAAAATTAAGGGCCGCCATTCGTCCGCCGGTGTGCGCGACGACTCCGTCGACATCGCCCTTCACTAGGCCGGCGTCGGCGAGCGCGTTGCGCGCGGCTTGCGTCTGCAGCTCGAGGCCGGAACAATTCGGAAGGTCGCCGATGTCATCGGACTCGGCAACGCCGACAATGCAAATCGTATCCGAATTCACCGCATCACCAACACGAGCGGCTGCCCGTACTCGACGAAGGCGCCGTCCGCAGCGAGTTGCAGCGACGATGCGTCCGCCGTCCGGCGCGATTACGGGCGTCGATTTCCCGGGTGCTTCGATGTGTCCGATGCCGCCGCGTTCTGCGCGGAAGATCCCAACGGCAGGCGAGGTGATCTCCGACGCGACTTGCGCATCCGAGCGATGCACGAGCGCGTTGACGACAAGACCCTCATCCTCAAAATGAATCGAACCGCTCGGCCATGCATCGAGCAGCGCGAGAATCTTTCGCACGTCGCGATACGTGAGTCTGTCGCACGCAAGTTGAACGTTCACGGGCCGGCCTTTATCCAGATGAGCGGCATGCCGGTCGTCACGGCCTGTTCGTTTTCGGCAACGATCTCGACGACGGTGCCGCTAACGCCGGCGGCGATCGTGTTGAAGAGCTTCATGACTTCGACGATACAAACGGTGTCGGTCGCCTCGACGCGGCTGCCTACTTCAACGAAGGGCGGCGCGTTGGGCGCCGGCGCGCGAAAGAATGTTCCGCTCATCGGCGCCCGTATTGCAACCGCACCCGAATCGGTACTCGCCGAAGGTTGCGCAGCAGACGACGCCGCGGCCGGCGCCGCAATCGTTGCGCTTCGTGTGGACGCGACACTGCCGGAGCTGTCGACGTCGACTTCGAGCACGACGCCGTTTTGCTCGAACCGGAAATGTTTGTATCCGAGCTCGCGAAGCCGCTGCAGGATCGCCAGGATCTCGCCGCTCTTCACGCGCTCACCATTTTACCGACGAATTGCGTCGTGATGTTGCCGGCTCGGAACTCAGGATGCTCCATCATTGCGATATGAAACGGAATCGTCGTCTTGATCCCTTCGATGACGTACTCACTCAGCGCGCGCTGCATTCGGGTGCGCGACTCTTCGCGATCTTTGCCGTGGACGATGAGCTTCGCAAGCAGTGAATCATAGTTCGGCGGGAAGCAATAGCCCTCGTAAGCGTGACTGTCGACGCGAACGCCCGGACCGAACGGCGGCTCGTATCGCGTGAGGAGGCCGGGACTCGGCATGAAGTTCTGCGCCGGATCTTCCGCATTGATGCGACACTCGATCGCGTGTCCATCGAGTGGAACGCTGCCCGAAATCGAAAGCTTGCCGCCCGAAGCAACCGTCAGCTGCTCCTTCACGATGTCGATTCCGGTGACCATTTCCGTTACGGGGTGCTCGACCTGAATGCGCGCGTTCATCTCGATGAAAAAGAACTCGCGCGTCTTCGGACTGTACAGAAATTCGACCGTTCCCGCTCCGACGTAGTCGACCGAACGCGCCGCATCGATCGCCGCCTTGCACATTTTTGCGCGCACTTCGGGATCCAAGCCAGGAGACGGAGCTTCTTCGATCAGTTTTTGGTGTCGCCGCTGCGTCGAGCAATCGCGTTCGCCGAGTGCGACGCACGTGCCGTGCCGGTCGGCGAGAATTTGAATCTCGACGTGCTTGACTGCATCGAGATAGCGCTCCATGTACATCCCGCCATCGCCGAATGCTGCTTCGGCTTCGCGTGACGCGTCGAGAAATGCGGATGCAACATCGGCGGCGTCATCGACGACGCGCATGCCGCGCCCGCCGCCGCCGCCGCGCGCTTTCAAGAGAACCGGCATGCCGATCGAGCGCGCCATTTCCGCTGCCTCGGCCGGATCGGAGATCGCTTCTTTCGTCCCGCCGACGACGGGAACGCCGGCTTTTGCGACGGTCTCGCGCGCAATGATCTTGTCGCCGACTGCGTGGATTGCTTGCGGCGAGGGTCCGATGAAGATTACGCCTTGCGATGCGCAAAGCGCCGCAAACTCGGCGTTCTCGGCCAGAAAACCGTAGCCGGGATGAATCGCATCGGCGCCGGTGCCGAGCGCTGCGGCGACGACCGACGACATGTCGAGATAGCTGCGGCGGCCGGGCGGCGGCCCGATGCAGACCGCCCTGTCGGCTTGCGCGACATGCATCGATTCCGTGTCGGCTTCGGAGTAGACGGCGACGGTTTCGATTCCCATGTCGCGACAGGCTCGAATGACACGCACGGCAATTTCGCCGCGATTTGCAATCAGCACGCGCCGAATCATGCGCGCTCCACAGAAATCTCGCGAACCCACGCCGCCGTGCGAGCTCGCCCAATAATTGAGCAGTTGGACTATCCGCATAAATATCCCAAGCGCTGCGATCGACTCCCGAAGCGCTTCTCGGTAAACGTTCGCATCGCGCCGCTGCTGAGATGCAATGCCGTGACGTCGTCTTCGGTTGCGACGCCGTTCGCTGGTTTCTCGGCGCGCAGCTTCATCCCGGAGGCGCGAGAGTTCCGCGCGAGCCGTTCTCGAGATTCCAAGCAGCTTGCTCGCACATCCAGGTTGCGACCGGAAGCGCCATGGGCGGATCGCCGAGATCGGCACGGATCCGCGCGAGCTCGCTCTCGAAGCTTTCATCGAGGACGCGTTCCCGCTGCAAGACGGCCGGAAGTTGATGTTGGTCGACCGCAAAATCGTACAACAGCGGCGCACCCTTCGGAAGACCGTAGTACTCTGCGACGCCCGTGAAATAGTCCGAAATCGCAGCGACCGTCGCGTCGGCGATTTCCGAGCGATAGCCTTCGCGCTCGAGATGCTCGGCAAAGAAATCGATTGACGGCAGCGAGATTCCGCCGGAGAGCGGCTCTGACGCCGCATGGATCGCCGACACTCCGTAATCCAATGACGACAAACATGCGATTTCGGCGCGGCTCGAGCGGCAATGCGTCCGAAGCTCGAGCGGTATCGCTCGGGCCTGCAGCGCGAGCGCTCCGATAATTTCCGCCACGCGCTCGGGATGGAAGATTCCGCTAAAATCAACAGCGCGATTGCATTGCATCCGAACTTCGCGAGTGTATGCGCTTTCGATGCGAAATATTTTGCGTCGTACGCCTCACCGAGTGCGTAGACGATGCCGCCGCAGACCGTCAGTCCAAGCATCTTTGCATTCTTCGACGATTGGCCCGAGCGACTCGACGTCGTTGAACGGATCGTAGCAGTCGACGCGCGAGACACCGTTCTTTGCAAGCAGCCGAAGCGTTTGCCGCAGCGTCTTCTTGCCGACGGGCCGCGTACCAAACAGATACATCCCAGCCAACAGACGCTCGCAGGCGTGTGCGCGAGCCGCTTCGCAGCGAGGCGCAGGCGCTCCCAGGGATCCTCACCCAGGCGATCGGCACAAATGGTAAAGACGAACGGGTCGAGCAGCTCGACGGCTTTGTATCCAGCCTTGTCGAGCCTCGGGACGATCGGAAGCAGCATTTCGTTCGTCATCATCCCGGCCCACAGTGATGCCTGGCCCGCGGTCAGCGAGCAATCCACAATTCCTGTTTTTGAGGCCGGGGAAATATTTGTCATTTAGCTTGACGAATTTTAGCAAATCAGTTTTAATCTGGGCAAGCTCCACCCTTTAAGGGAGGCTCTGTCCTGGCATGATCCGTGTCATTCGTTGACCTAACAGGCCGCACGACGATCATCACGGGCGCGGCCGGCGGCATCGGTCGAGCCACGGCCGCGGAGCTCGCCAAAGCCGGCTCAAACGTCGCGCTCTTCGATCTGGCGGACGCGGGTGACGTCGCGCAGTCGATCGCGCAGATGCACGGCGTCAAGGCGCGCGCCTATCGCCTGGACATTCGCGAGGCTATGGCGGTCGCCGACACCTTCGAGGAAGCCGCTGGGGATTTCGGTTCGATCGACCATCTCGTCAACGCGCACGGCGTGCAGTACCTTTCCGATTTGCCGTCGTTCTCGGAAGAGAAGTGGAAATTCATCAACGACATTAACCTTTTCGGGACGTTTCTCTCCGTTAAGTCGGTATGGCCGTACATGGCAAAAGCCGGGACGGGGTCGCATCGTCAACTTGGCGAGCGTTCACGGAATCGTGGCGTCACCGCTCAAGTCTGCATACATTGCATCCAAGCACGGCGTCGTCGGCTTGACGCGCGCGGCCGCCGTCGAAGGCGCGTCGGCCGGCATCACGGCCAACGCCATCTGTCCGGGCGCCGTCTTGACCGAGATGGTATCCAGCCAGGGACCTACATACGTGAAACAATTCGGGGGCGGCATCTCCGAAGAGGAAGCGCTCAGCCGCGCGTTTCTCGAAACGATGCCGACTCGCCGCTTCATCGAACCGAGCGAAATCGGTCAGCTCGTGTACGTATCTTTGTACGGATGCCGCACGCTCAATTACAGGCTCGATCATCCCCATCGATGGCGGATGGTCAGCGCACTGAACGCCGGAGGGGAAAACCGCGTGAAGAGATTCGTTTGCTTCGTCATCTTGTTGTCGCTCATGGGCAGCGCAAGCTTCGCAGCGCCGGCGCGTACGTTTACGCCTTGGGGCTGGCCGCAGCCGTACGATCAGGTTTCACAGAAATCGATCGACTGGCTCAAGTCGAAAGGCTATTGGCCGCTCTCGCTCGCGTGGACGGGGCCCTGGTCGGGCGAGGATAGCATCGCGACGACAATGGAGCACCTGCAGCTGCTGCAAAAGCGCGGCATCGACGCAAAGTATACCGAATACATCGGCGGCCCACCGATCAACGAATCGATGCTCGCCGGGCGCTCGCAAGTCGGCTTCGAAGGCAATTTCCCGTTCACGACGCTGCTGGTCAAGCAATTCCCCGTCGTCGATCTCGCGGTGCTCAGCCCGAATCTGCTGCATTGCGTCGTCGTGCCGAACGACTCGCCGTACAAGTCGCTCAAAGATTGGGCCAATCAAAAGACGCCGCTAAGCGTCGGTGTGCTGATCGGCTCGTCGCCCGAGTTCTATTTTCAAGACGCAGCGCGCGTCAATGGCGTCGTCGTCGGCAAGGACGTTACGCTGGTGAACATGCCGGTCGCGGACGAGATCACGATGCCGCGCGGTATTGCGGGCGTCGTTCCCTGGGAACCGACGTGCACGTTCATGAGCGAGTATCTGAAGACCGGCAGAATCATGGATCAGAAGCTACGCCTACAGCATGTATGAGGGCAATTACTACGTCACCGCAGATATCGTAAAAAACGCGCCCGACGTGGCTCAAGCGTTGACCGATGCGTTCATGGAAGCGACGCTGTACATCCGCTATCATCCCGACGAGGTCGTTGACTGGCTGAGCGTCGATCCGATGCTCAAGCACTTCCCGAAAGAGATGCTCGCGCAGCAGCAATTCACTTACAATAACCTGTATAAGCCGACTGCGGCCTATCCGTTCCCGCGCTATTGGGCAACGGAGAATGCGCGCATCGCCGAGTTTCTCTACAAGAACAAGACGGTCACGCGCTTGCTGACCGCTCAAGACTATTTCGTGGCATGGGATCCGCACTACATGGACGCGACGTTCAAGAAGCTCGGCTGGAAAGTTCCGAAGACGCCGCCGTGGATCCCGAAAAATTGGCCTGGCAAAATCGGCCACCCACCATATCCGACCTACTACAATGCCTCGACGTTGAAAAAGGCCCAGCCATGGCCTGAAAAGGGTGATCTGTCCGCGCCTTGGCAATTTGAAGGGAAGACATATCAGCCGTAACCTATAGGGACTGCGTTTGGCCAAACTCGTCGTCGATCACGTCAGCAAAATCTTTCGCCTCGCGCGCGAACGCTCGGAACTGGTCGCACTCAAAGACATTTCGTTTACCGTCGAGGACGGCCAGTTCTACAGCGTGCTCGGACACAGCGGCTGCGGTAAAACGACGCTTTTGAACATGATCGCAGCGCACGAAAAACCAAGCAGCGGTACGCTGACGATCGACGGTAAGCCGATCGTCTCGCCCGATTGGACGAAGACGATCGTGTTTCAGGAACACGCGCTCTTTCCGTGGTATTCGGTCTACCGCAACATCACGTTCGGGCTGGAGATGAAACGGTTGCCGAGAAGCGAGATCAAGGAAACTGCGGATCGCTACATCGATCTCGTCGGATTACGCGGTTTTGAGGACCGTTATCCAGGCGAGCTTTCCGGCGGGATGCGACAACGCGTCTCGCTGGCGCGTTCGCTTGCGGTGCAGCCGTTGATTCTGTTGATGGACGAGCCGCTCGCGGCGCTCGATGCGCAAACGCGCATGTTCATGCAAGACGAGCTCGAGCGGATCTGGGAACGCGACCGCAAGACCGTCGTCATGGTGACGCACAGTATCGAGGAGGCGGTCAAGCTCTCGGACGTCATCCTGCTTCTCTCGCCGCGTCCGGGCCGCGTCCGCTCGGTCTTTCAGATCGACTTGCCGCGTCCGCGCAAAGAGACCGATCCGCGCTTCCTCGAGATCAAGGAGCAAATTCGCGATCTGATCTTTCAGGATTTCGTCGAGAGCGCTTTATAGCTATGGAGCTTTTTCGGCGCCTTGCCTGGGTGCGCAATTTGGGTCTGGTTGCGGTCATCTTGATCGTATGGCAGTTCTTCAGCGGCTACGTCTTTCCGAAGACGCACCCGTCGTTCGTAACGCTGATGCCGCCGCCCTCAGCCGTCGCGGTCGCGGCGTACGATCTGATCGTCAGCGGCGAGCTCGGCATGCAAGCATGGGCGAGCTTCGAGCGCGAAATGGTTGCATTCGTGGCCGCAGCGATGACCGCGATTCCGCTCGGCATGGCGATGGGCTGGTGGCGCAGCGTCTACAATCAGATGATGCCGCTGACGGAATTGCTGCGGCCGATGCCGCCGCTGGCCTGGATTCCACTCGGCATTTTGTGGTTCGGCGTCGGCAACACCGAGAACGAGTTCATCATCTTCCTCGCGGTGTTTTTCCCGGTTCTGATCAACACAATCGCGGGGATCCGCTCGGTCGACCTGCAGATGATCCGCGCCGCGCGCAGCCTTGGCGCCAACGAAAGCGCGATTCTCTTCCGTGTCGCATGGAACGCGGCGATGCCGCAGATCTTTACCGGTTTGCGCGTCGGCTTCGGCATCGGCTGGATGGCGCTCGTCGCCGCGGAGATCACCGGAGCCCGCACGGGCCTCGGCTTTCTCATGTGGGACTCGCGCAACTTTCTGCGGACCGACATCATCATCACGTGCATGATCACGATCGGTTTTCTCGGCCTGGCGTTCGATCAAGTCTTGCTGCTTCTCAGGCGCTGGGCGCTGCCGTGGTGGCGTGAAGCACGCTGACATGAGTGCTGACGCGCAAACGCGCGCGGCAGCCGCAGCAAATGCCGGTCCTCGAGTTTGCGGCGACGGCGTTCACCGAACCGCCGCGACTCTCGCAAGCGACGGTCGCGATCGTAACGACCGGCGCGCTCGTAACTGACGATCACGCGGATTGGATGCAAGGCGAAGAAACGTTTCGTGTGTTGGCCTCGTGCCGAGCGCGCTTTCCGCATGGCGCATTGGAGTCTTGAACTTCGACCGCACCGGATTTCACGACCGATATCAACGTGCTCTATCCGATCGACCGTCTGGAAGAGCTGGCGGCCGAAGGCGTGATCGGTGGGGTAGCGCCGCGGCATCTTTCATTCATGGGCGCCCTGCACGACACGCTCTCGACGATTCGCCTCGACACCGGCCCCGCGGCTGCCAAGTTGCTGCGCGATGACGGCGTCAGCGTGGTATTACTCACCGGGGCTTGACCGATGTGCACGCGCACAGGTGGTGCGCTCGCACACGTGCTCGAACAAAACGGGCTCGCAACCGTCCAACTCTCGTCCGTGCGCGGTCATACCGAGCGGATCAAACCGCCGCGCGCGCTCTACTGCGAATTTCCTTTTGGACGTCCGCTGGGGAAACCGAACGATCCGGCCTTTCAGCGAAGCGTGCTCATGGCCGCCTTCGCATTGCTGGAGCGCCCTGCGGGTCCCGTCCTCGAAGACTATCCCGAGGTGGTTAGCGATGCCACCGAGGCACCGCTCGCGTGCACGTTACCGCCCGCACCAGTGGAGCAATGCCTTCGGTGATCGATGAAGCACGCGCGCTTCGTTCGGCGTACGAGCGTCAACTCAAACGCAGCGGACGCACGTCGGTCGGCATCACCGGGGACGCGGATACCATCCCCGCGCTGCTCGAAGCTTTTCTCAAGATCGCAGCCGGCGCATTGCCGGAGGAAGCGGGCCTTCCGAGCGAGCCGCATCGCTCCGCGCTCGACGTGCGTGCGTATTATGAAGAGGCCGCGCTCGCGCTCGCCGATCACGTCCCACAGGCGCGCGCTGCGGAATCGTGGTTTTTCCAGCAGACCGAAGCCGGAAAGCTCTTACGAGCCGCACAGAAACGGCTGATTGCCGCGGGCCGGACGGATTACTTAGATACGATCGTGCCGCGAGGTCAAGAGTAGCGAACTAGGTTGTCGTACGACAAGATGTAAACAAGAAGTATCTCTTCCCTTGCGCATCGCTAGGGAAGGGGTCGTAGCCCTGCTTGCGCGTTCCGAGAATCTCGGCGATCTTGTTGAGTCCGTCGCCGAAGGTAGGAGCTTGCTGCATGACGTTCAGCGCATCGCTCGACTCGAGAAGATCGTAGGAGATCGCGTTGTTCTCCATGTTCGATTGAACTTTGAATATTCGCACGTAGGATGAAAGCGCGGGCGGGCTCGTCGCCGTCGCCGAGCCTGCTGTGGCCGTAGGAGGTTGGTACGTGCACCAAATGGCTCCGGAGTCGCCCTGTTGAGCCTTCACGACCGCATAAGCCCCGACGATCCGCTGCACATCGTTTGGGTCGCGAAGGAGAAATTTCGTAACGACGTCGTTTGCAACAGATCGCGCATATTGCTGTTGCTGCCGCGCTTGAGGATTAAGGCCGCAAGCACTCAAGCAAATGCACGTGGCGGCCAGGGCTACGATCCGGAATTTGTGCGGCATGCGAATTGACGGAGGGAACATAATCAATCTCGCTCTCGTATGAGCCAAGCGCCCAACTTCAGGTATACGGCTTATCGAGGCTCGGGTCCCCGGCCCCTCGGCTCCGGCCGCTCCGCGACGAGATCAAGAGTAGCGCGCGTACAGCGCCCGCACAAATCCCTTATCGAACCACGCATTTTGCGCTAAGCGCTGAAACCACGGCGTGGAGCGCGAGCGCTTACGTGCGTCAGAATCGAGTGCGGTACGATCGCTGAGCTGGTGAAGTGCGTGGAAGAGGAAATCTTTCGCCACCGGTTCCTCGATGAAGCGGCACCCGTCCCAGCCCGGCGCCTCGAGCAACATCGGTAAGTGCTCGTCCTTGTACCACGACAGGAAATCTTCGCGAAACTCGTTCGGCACATGTAGCGCAACGTGAAAAAGATGCGGCCCTGCGGCAGCGCCGTACGTTCCGCCGGTGAACAGCACGCTCACCTCACGCGCACCGCTCGGACGCCCGCCGCTCGGCGCGCCGATTCCGAGACCGCGGTCTTCTTCATCACCGACAAAGCCCTCGAACGAAGGCGCGCTACGCAAAAACTCCGCGACCTCGGCTGCACGCGCAAATTCGACAATCACCATGAGATGTTTAGTCCCGAAGTGCCGGATGCGGAATGAGCATCGCGCGTTTGTCCGGCACGGTTCGGAATGCATCGGCGTCGGGAGGCACCTTGCCCTTTTCGTCGATCACCGGCCAAAGCGCTGCGTACTGACGGTTGAGCTCTGCCCAGCTCGTAGCACCGGGCACGGCGTCAGAGACAATAGCTTCAACCGGACACGCCGTCTCGCACGCAGCGCAGTCAATGCACGTGTCCTGGTCGATGACGAGCATATTCTCGCCTTCGCGGAAACAGTTCACCGGACAGGTTACGATGCAGTCCATGTATTTGCACCGAATGCAGCTTTCGGTTACGACATACGGCACGGCTCGTTCCTTACCACTTCACGTTCAAGACAAATGGGATGCGCGGAGCTTCGTATAGATCCTCCGGCGGAAGGCCGACGTAACGCAGGTCATCCTCTGTTATCGCCGGCATCGTGGGCTGGATTCCGTCGTAGTACTTCGTGTTGATCACGAAACGGTTGCACCCGGCACAATAGGTGTCGACGCCGAAGCGCTCGGTAATCTCTTTGAGCTTGCTGAAGATGAAGATCATCTCGCGGACGCTCGGCGGGCGCTGATCTTCGAGCGCGGTTCCTTTCAGCGGAACGAATACGAAGATCGTTGGGATGACGCCCATGGAGGCGAGATGTGCGATGCCATTCACCGTGCTTTGCGGCGGCTCGAGTCCGGCGAGGAGATTCGCGTTGGCGTGGCCGGTCCCGTAGTTACGAACGATGTACTGAATCATGCGATCGTATTTTGCATGGCCCGGCACGCCGCTCTCAATGTCTTTGACCTTCCCGGGGCACAGCCGATTGAACAGCTGCGGATCGTAGATCTCGTAGTTGTAACCGACGAGATCAACGCCGGCATCGAAGAGCATGTCGACGTAACGCTCCTCATCGGGTGGAGCGATCGTCATGCGAAGCCAGTTATCCGGAAACGCTTCCTTGATTGGTTTGAGAAACTTGGCGTGAACTTTCGCGCCGCGATCCGGCGGCGGCGTCGTACCGCCTGCAAAGACAGGTCCATGACGGAACCATGGATGTTTGCGCGCCTCGGCGAGCGTTTCCAAGAAATCTTCAGGCGTCTTCGGAAACGCATCGCGCCCTGACTCGAGGTTTTGATCGATTCCGCAAAAGCGGCATTCCTCGCCCTTGTACTCTTCGAGAAAGCGTCCGAAGTACAAGCAATGCGGGAAGATCGTTGCGCCGCCGAAGTCGCCCGTCATCGGCATGATGTTCCGCATCGGCAAGCCGCGCGACGTCTTCATGTCGTAGTAATGAGGAAGCTCGGGAAGTTTTGCGTTCATCAGCCGTTCAGCCGGCGCATTGTCATCCAAACACTGCCAGCGGCCGTCGTCGAGCAGACGTGCCGGCTTCTTTCCAATGTAAAACTGATCGCCGTCGAGCTCGAGCGTAAACGGAGTTCCCGACGTGAAATGACCGTTCACCGCTTCGCCGACCGGGACGCCCACGTAGACTTTCCCGGGTTCCAATATCATGTCGAGCGGGTGCTTACCGACCGCTCCGACGGCGTGATCTGGTTTTTGCGTCTTTCCGATCCGCTCGGCGGCTTCGGGCGAGACACGCAGGCCCTGGCTCAGGAGCCCAAACTTGAGGATGACGGGGTGGTATCGCCGTTCGCGCTTCTGCAGGCGCGGGTCGTTCGCCGATGAGGGTTTTTCGTTTATCGTTATCGCGTCCATCGCCGTCGTCGTAGCCATTCGCGCCTGCTCTCTTAGGTGGTCGATTACTCTAGAGTATTAACTCTACGCCGCTCGGTAGGCCGCGTCAAAGTGCGAAACACACTTAGATGCCTCACGCCTAGGATGGCTCTCGGCAGGGAGGAACATTCTCTATAGCAATAAGAGATGTCTGCTGGGGGATCGGGGCAATATGTCGAGGGCCTTGGCGTTAGTGCCGGATTCGAAAGTCCCGCTGTGGGCGCAGATTGCGGAGATTCTTCGCCGCCGCATAGCCGAGAGCGACACGGATATTACCGGTTTCACCGATACGGCACTGGCGGCCGAATTCAGAGTTAGTCCGATGACCGTACGGCAAGCCGTGCAAACGCTCGTGGACGAGGGTTTGCTCGTCCGGCAGCGAGGTCGCGGGACATTCCTTGCGCGGCGTCCCGTGCGCGCGCAGATTCAGTCCCTCGAGGAATACCTCGCGCAATGGCGCTTTCAGGGACGAGATTCAACTGTGGAGATACTCGCGCGCGAGCTCGTCGCCGCCAACATCTCGCTTGCTGCCGAACTCGGGGTTTCGCAAGGAACGCTCGTCGGCTACATCCGGCGCCGGCGATCCATCGACGGTAATCCGGTGGCGCTCGATCATCGCTACTTACCATCGGACATCAGTGCGATTCTCGCCGACGATGAAATTCTCGAGCATGGCTTGTGGAAGGCAATCGAAGGCCGTGCATCGGTGACCGTGCGTCATGCGAATCTTACGATCCGTGCCTCTTGCGCGCGCGACGAGGAAGCCGAGCTGCTGCAGATTCCGCTGGGAGCGCCCGTGCTCGAACGAGGCTTACAACTCGTAACGACGACAGGCCGGCTCGTCCTCTCGGGCCGCACACTGTACCATCCCGATCGCTTTATTTATTCGGCTGCGTTCGAAGTGCACTCAAAATGACGAAAACCGCTTCCATAACGGTCGAACCAAGCGGAGCTGCATTGGGAGCGGACGTTCTCGGAGTCGATATTTCGCAAACGCTTGATGACGCAACGTTTGGTAACATCGAAGCCGTATGGCACGAGCATCTCGTTCTGCGATTCCGCGACGCTCGTCTAACGGATGCTCAGCTTGTCGCATTCAGCCGCAGATTCGGCGATCTCGACGAAGCTCGTCTCGACGAATACAAAGAATTCGTCCCCGGACAGCCCGAGATCATTATAATCTCGAACGTCAGCGTGAACGGGCAGCCGATCGGCATCCTAGGAGCTGACGAAGCCGACTGGCATACCGACTTAGCCTACGAAGAGACACCTCCGAAGGCAAGCCTTTTGTATTCGTGGGAGGTTCCGCAAACCGGCGGCAACACCAGCTTCCTCAACATGTACCTTGCTTTCGAAACGCTCGCACCTGAGCTCAAAGCGATTGTCGACGGAAAGTTTTGCAAGCACGATTCATCGCACCGCATCACCGGCACGTTGCGTGGCGGTGGTGAGTATGCTGAAATCGCGGATCCAAGGAAGGCACCGGGTTCCGTGCATCCACTTGTCCGCACGCATCCAATGACTGGCCGTAAGGCGCTTTACTTGGGGCGTCGACGGCTTTCTTACGTGATGGGGATGGCGGTAGAAGATAGCGAGAAGCTCCTTGATTCTCTGTGGCTTCACGCGCAGCAGCAGGCTTTTGTTTGGGCGCATGTCTGGCGTCCCGGCGATCTCGTTATTTGGGACAATCGCTGCGCGATGCACCGGCGCGATGCGTTTGATCCCAACAGTCGTCGAATAATGCACCGGACGCAAGTCAAGGGAGACAAGCCACACTGATTTGACATAGTACCGAAAAGTGAGGGGACACAGTGGTAAAAGGGATGCTCATCCTGCGAATTTTTCTTTGCGTCGTTCTAGCCACAATCTCGACGGTAGGTATGGCCGGCTCTGCCCCGGATCGATACCCATCGCGCCCGATCACGTTGATCGTTCCGTGGGGACCAGGTGGAGGCGCCGACCAGATGGCGCGAGCACTTGCGAAAACTTTTCAAGAGACGTTAAAAACGGCGTCGGTTCCTGTGATCAACGTCCCCGGCGCCGACGGGAACACGGGAATGGTCAAGCTCATTGGGGCCGATGCAGACGGTTATACGCTCGCAGTCCTCGTCACCGACACGTTCTACGGAAACGTCAAAGACAAAGGCACTTCTCCCTGGCAACTAACGGACATTACGCCACTAGCGGTGATGAACCGCCAACCGTTCACATATTTTGCATCGCCAAATAGTCCGTACAAGACATGGGCCGATATCGTGAAGGCGTCCAAGAATATGCAAGTCAAAATTGCAATCGACGGGTTTGGCAGCGCCGAGGACATGCTCACGAAATTTTTAGCCAGCAAAGGCGTGAAGCTTACGGCAATTCCTTTTGCGAAACCCGGGGAACGCTACGCAGCGCTGTTGGGAAATCAGGTCGACCTGTTGTGTGAGCCTGATGGCAATCTGCGGCGTTACATCGAATCCGGACAGATGCGACCATTGATCGTATTCGATACGAAGCGAGTTCCAGAGATGTCCGGCGTACCGACTGCTATCGAGCTCGGCTACAAGGTCGCGCTATCTTCTTGGCGCGCGATCGTCGTGAAAGCGGGAACAGATCCGCAAATCGTTCAGTTTCTATCCGACGTGCTCGATCGCGTTTATAAGTCGCCCGACTATCAACAATTTCTCGATTACACCTGGTCCGCAAAGGACAGTTACGTACCCGCCAAGGACATGCCCGTCTTCCTTCGCACCATGCAGCAACAGATGGACGAAATCGGCGCGACGCATTGAGCACGACTCCGAGGATCGGCGTGATGATGGGGGATCGCCACGGAATCGGTCCTGAGATCACCGCACGTTTCCTCGCAGAACCCGACCTCGATCAGTTTGGGGAAATCGTCTTGTTCGGAGACCCCGCAGTACTCGAGTTCGGGCAGCGCGTTGCAAAGGTTTCGAAAGCGGGAATTGCCCGATTCGTTTCCGTTTCCACATCGCGCCCTTCCGAAGGTGTCGGCGAGGGACGCATAAGCTCGACTGCCGGTTCTGAAGTCCTTGACACCTGGAAGCAAATGATCCAAGCCGCGCGGCGCGGTGAGATCGATGCAATCCTCTACGCGCCGGTGAACAAAGAAGCGATGCATCTAGGCGGTCTACACGAAAACGACGATCTCGAGTTTTTCTGCGGCCAACTGGATTTCAAGGGCTATACGAATTGGATATACGTTCTCGAACCGATCTGGATGTCACGCATCACGGGGCATGCTTCCATTCGAGACGTGCCCGATCTGATCACTAAAGAAAACGTATTGCAATCGATCCAACTGCTCGATCGCACGATTGCTCCAGCGAAAAAAGCGAAGCCGAAAATCGCAGTGGCGGGACTGAACCCGCATGCCGGTGACGGCGGGCTCTATGGCGACGAAGAAATCAAGAGCATCTCTCCCGCGATCGCGGAGGCTCGGATCCTCGGCATCGATGTCGATGGTCCGTTCCCACCCGATTCCGTGTTCGTGCGCGCCCAGGCACATTCGTATGACGGGGTCGTGACGATGTATCACGATCAAGGCGGAATTGCGATGAAGCTGCTTGGGTTCGGTAAGGGAGTCGCCCTCATGGGCGGTCTTCCGTTCCCTGTGGTTACTCCCGGTCATGGAACCGCCTACGACATAGCGGGACGAGGCGTCGCACAGTCGCTCGGGATGATGCAAGTGTTTCGCATTGTCTGCCGACTTGCCGGTTAGCTTTTGCCGATTTTGAACAACGTGCGCTCCACGAAGATTTGCTAACCGACCAAATGACGCCTAGATGTTTGCCGTGAAACGGGTCCATCCGATGTAATCCGTTCGAGAGGGGTTCACTATGGGCGTCGTCACCGGAAGCGAAGCGTTTGTTGAGGTTTTGCGCAAAGAAGGCGTAACCGACATCTTCGGGATCGTTGGATCGGCCTTCATGGATCCGCTCGATCTCTTCCCGCAGGCCGGCATACGGTTTGTCTCCGTCCGACACGAACAAAATGCCGCGCTGATGGCGGCGGGCTACGGGCTTGCGTCGGGCCGGCCGGGTGTATGCATAGGGCAGAACGGCCCGGGTGTCACGAACCTCGTCACCGGTATTGCGAGCGCATATTTAAATCACGTCCCGGTCGTCGTGATCACTCCGTCGGTGACAAGTGCCGGCCTCGGCAAAAATGCGATGCAAGAAGTCGAGCAGATGTCGCTGTTTTCCAAGATTACGGTATACCAGACACAGGTCAATCGTCCTGACAAGATCGCATGGGCGATGCGGAATGCGTTTCGAGCTGCGATAACTCTCCAAGGCCCCGCACAAGTCGATATCGCGCGCGACTACTGGTACGGCGAATTCGAATACGCCGACCTCGAACCAGCGCAGTACCGTCCTCTACCGCGCCGCGGCGGCGCGCCGCCTTCGGAGATCCGCCGCGCCGCGCAACTGCTCGAGAACGCAAAGTCGCCGTTCATTTTGGTTGGCTGGGGAGTGATCGAATCCGACTGCGCCGGCGACGTCGCTGTGCTAGCCGAAAAGCTTGGCGTACCGGTTGGCGCCGTTTACCTACACAACGACGCGTTCCCAGCGAAGCACCCACTTGCAGTTGGGCCGATTGGTTATCAGGGCTCGAAGGCGGCGATGCGCCTCATCAATCAAGCCGACGTCGTGCTGGCACTCGGAACGCGGCTGAATGCTTTCGGGACGATCCCGCAATACGACTTCGACTATTTCCCGAAGAATGCGGCACTGATCCAAAACGACATCAACCCGATGAATCTCGGCATGAACTGGCCGCTGGCAGTCGGCCTGATGGGCGACGCTGGCGAGGTGACGCGCCAGCTCATCTCCGAACTCGCCAAATCGTCACGCAAACCTTCACAACGGCGCCTCGATCAAATCGCACTCGAAAAGATGCAATGGGAGAAAGAGCTGCATGATCTTTCGATGAGCGACGCGACACCGATGGAACCTCGGCGCGCACTTTGGGAAATCGCGCGCGCGATACCGCCGGAGACGATCGTTGCACTCGACGTCGGCAACATCACCGGGCAAGCGAATTCGTACTTCAATTTCAATAGTCCGCGAAAGTACTTGGGGCCGGGAAACCTCGGCGGAATCGGCGTCGGATATTCGACCGCACTTGGCGCGAAGCGTGCGATGCCCGACGTTCCGGTGCTTTCGATTAGCGGCGACGGCGCTTGGAGCATGACGATTCAAGAGATCATGACAGCCGTTCGCGAGAAGATTGCCGTCGTCTCACTCGTGATGAACAACGGCGTTTGGGGAGCGGAAAGACGCAACCAGTACGACTTCTTCGGTGAGCGCTATTTCTTCACCGATTTAGAGAATCCGGACTTCGCCGAAATCGCACGGTCGATGGGCGCGCACGGCGTAACGATCCACGATCCCAGCGCTATCGGCCCGGCGATCAAGGAAGCACTGGCTTTGGGACGTCCCGCAGTGCTCGACATTCACGTCGATCCGAAGATCCTGTGCGAGCCGTACCGCAAAGACGCGCTCTTGACGCCGAAACGGTTGCTCGAGCGTTACCGCGAACCGGCGCCGCACCTGGCCATGGTATAACGTGGCGCAGATCGGTTTTGTGGGTCTCGGCGTGATGGGATCGCCGATGGCCGCAAACCTTCTTCGCGCTGGACACCATTTGCGGGGATACGACGTTGTCTCCGCAGCGTGCGAAAACTTTGCGTCACTTGGGGGCGTGGTTGCTACATCGCCGGCTGATGCAGCACGTGATGCCGCATTCGTGATGACGATGCTTCCGACGTCAGAGAACGTGGAGGCGGCGCTTTGCGGAGATCGCGGTGTGCTGAGCACGATGCCGAAAGGCTCGATCCTCATCGACATGAGCACGATCAATCCGAACGTCTCGCAACGGTTGTCGCGCGTTGCCGCGGACGCGGGAGTCGACATGCTCGATGCTCCCGTCAGTCGCGGCCAAGTAGCGGCAATCAAAGGTGACCTGCTCATCATGGTCGGCGGCGAGCCGTCGACGTTCGAACGCGCAGGTGAAATTCTCAAGATTCTAGCGTCAAAGATCATCTACGTCGGCGGCTCCGGAATGGGCGCGGTGGCAAAATTGGTCAACAACATCCTCGTCGGCTGCATCTGCGCCGCGACGTCGGAAGCACTTGTCTTTGGCGCCAAAGCCGGCGCGAACGTCGAGCGCTTGGTCGAAGTCGTCACGAACGCGTCCGGCAACAGCTGGTTGCTGCAAAATCAGATGCAGCCGGCACTTCACGGCAAATTCGACCCCGGTTTCTTCACGGACCACATGTACAAAGATCTGGGTCTTGCGCTCACGTCTTCGAGCGAGCTCGGTGTTCCATTACGAATGGCACAGCAAGCCGAGGAGCTTTTCGCCGAAGTGCGCGCGCTCGGTTATGGAAAAAACGACTACACGGTTCTTTTAAAAATGCTGGAAGAAGAAGCCGGCATTAGAGTTCGCTATCGAGATGCATTAGAGACTGAAGCCGTTTCTTAAAACGGCGAGGAGGGGGCTCCAAAATGGACGGTCGCAAGAATCTTTTTACGCGGCGCGAGGCAATTGCAGGCACGATTGTTACCGGACTATCGCTTGCGCAACCAGGCAGTGCGTTCGCGGCGTCGGACGAGACGAAAATCGTAAGCCAAGTCTCAGCAAAGTCGATCGACTGGCTCAAGAGCAAAGGCTGGTGGCCGCTCCAGGTTCATATCAATCCAACTTGGTCCGACGGCAACATGGTGCTAGCGGTGATGAAGGAAGCGAAGCTTCTCGAAAAACGCGGGATCCAAGCAGACTATCAATCATTCACCGCCGCGAGCTACGTCAACGCGGCGTATATTCCCGGACATCTCCAGATCGCGCAGGCCGGCGAGCTCGGACTCTATGCCGTCATGGGTTTGAAAGTGCCGACCGTTGCCGTGCTTGTTTACCCCGCGCAGCTTCAAGGCTTCATGGTGCCGCTAAATTCACCGCTGAAATCGTTGCGTGATCTCAAAGACGCAAAAGTCCTAGGACGGCCAGCCGTTTACGGCGTCACGATCGGCAGCACTCCGCAAATAGGTTGGGAGATCGCAGTCGACACGCTCGGGCTCATTCCCGACAAAGATTTCAAGATTGCGAATCTGGCCCCGCCCGATATTGTCACGATGCCGAGCGGCATCGACGTCGTTGGCATTTGGGAGCCGCTCGTCTCACAGATGACGCGTTTCATCAAGAACGCTCGCGTTCTCGAACCGATCGGCCGATACGAGTTCTTCAACGGCTACACCTACATGCGCGGCGAAATCGCCGATGCCGCTCCGGACGTGGTGCAGGCGTACGTTGATGCCTTCGTCGAGGCGCAGATCTGGATGAACAAGCATCAGGACGATGCAATTGCCATGCTCACGAAGCAGCCGGCGGTTGCCGGCCAAAGTCCGGCGCTTATCAAGCAGCAAGCCGAATCGTATAACTTCTGGCCCAAACCGACGAAGAACTATCCTTTCAAAGACGTGCACGGTTTCTGGCTCGGTGTTCAGGAGTATCAGTCGAAAATTGCGCACCAGAACGGGCACTTAAAACAAGAGCTCTCTCGCGCCGACTTCGATAGCGTGTTACGTCCGGAATTCATGAACAGCACGTACAAGCGGCTTGGCTGGGCCGTACCGTCGTCACCGATGTACGTTCCGAAAAACTGGACAGGCGTGGTAGGCAAACCACCCTATCCCCCATATCTCTGGAACGGTATCGATCTCAGCGGGCCGGAACCGTTCCCAAGCAAGGGTGACTTGGCGATGGCCGGAACGTAGAGCAAGCGCGAGGGACTCCGCACATGCTGCGATTAGAAGAGCCGGCGGGGGATGTGCGCGCCGATACGAGCATCGATGCGATGCTTGCACCTGCCGCGGTAGGTTCGCACGCCGCGGGACGCATTCGAACGATCGCGCTACGCATCGGGAAATTCTGGCTGCTCGCGCTTTTCCTCGTCGTGTGGCAGTTGATCAGCAGCGCGAACTCATCCTTACAATTGATGTTGCCCCCTCCGAGTTCGGTTTTGACGGCCGGATGGGAGCTGCTCAAGAACGGTGTCTTACTGCAAGACATCGGGGTCAGCCTCACGCGCGTCTTCACTGCGGTCGGCCTCGCGGCGCTCATCGGTATACCGTTGGGCGCCGCGATGGGCGGAATTCCCTCGTTTCGTTGGTCGTTCGATCCGCTACTCGAATTCATCAGACCGATCCCGCCGCTCGCATGGATCCCGCTCGCGATTTTGTGGTTCGGAATCAGCGAAAAGGAAATCGATTTCATTATCTTCCTGGCCGCATTCTTTCCGATCGTCTTGAATTCGGCCGCCGGTATCCGTGACGTCGATAGACTGCTCGTGCGCGCAGCACGTTCGCTCGGCGCGAACCCGTTCGTCGTGTTCTGGACGGTGTACGTGCCGTCCGCGTTGAGCCACATCATCATCGGGATCCGTATCGGCATGGGAATCGGCTGGATGGCGCTGGTCGCGGGCGAGCTGGTGGGAGCGACGACGGGACTCGGCTTCCTTATAAGTCAGGGGCGCATGGTATTCCGAAGCGACTACATCCTACTCGGGATGGTGACGATCGGCGTGCTCGGGCTCGCACTCGACGGATTGATTCGCGCCGTTTCGGCGGCTCTAATGCCATGGAAGCGTTAGCGCACGCACCGGACGCCCTCATCGACGTCCGCAACGTTTCGAAAGTTCATGGCGACGGGCCCGAAGCCGTGCTGGCTCTGAGCGACGTTTCCTTTTCGCAAGGATCAAACGAATTCGTTTGCGTCGTCGGGGCCAGCGGCTGCGGAAAGACGACGCTCCTTAACCTCATCGCCGGCTTTGAACATCCAACCTCGGGAGTCGTCGAGTTCGCCGGCACACGCGTCGCCGGACCCGACGCACGCCGTGCCGTCGTTTTCCAGGATCACGCACTCTTTCCGTGGCTTACGGTGCGCGGCAACATCCAGTACGGTCCGAAACGACGCGGCATTCGCAGCACTGAGCTTGCGCGCATAACCGAGAAATATGTCGAGCTCGCCGGCTTGACGGGCTTCGAGCGCAAGTACCCGCATCAGCTCTCGGGTGGAATGCGCCAGCGGTTGGGTATCGTGCGCGCGCTCGCAAACAGCCCAACCGTCTTGCTGATGGACGAGCCGTTCGGGTCCCTCGATTCCCTTACTCGGGAACGTATGCAGGACGACCTCGTGGTCATCTGGGGAGACGAGCGCAAGGCGATTTTCTTTATTACGCATAGTATAGAGGAAGCGCTCAAGCTTGGAGATCGCGTTATCGTCATGTCGCGCCGACCTGGCAGGATAATCCGCGAATTTCGCCTCGAGAAGGCGCGGCCGCGGCTTTCCGACGATCCGGAGCTCACTGAGATCGCCAAAGAGATTCGCCACTTGCTCTTTACGGACGGAGCGGTCTAAGTGCGCCGAGACGACCGGATTCGGAAGCTGAATCTGCTTTCGAATATCTCAAAGTCGCTGACCGGATCGTTCGACTCCGAAAATGTTTTGGACAACGTTCTGCGCGAAATCGTGTCCGGCGCCGTATCGGTAATCGAAGCGGCGAATGCCGGCTTCTTGAGCCTCTACGATCCGCAGAGCGGAAAGGTCGGAATTCGAGCGGCAGTCGGATACACCGATGAGATTTACGACATCCAAGTCGACCCCGGTGAAGGCCTAGCCGGAAAGGCATTCAAGACGGGGCGCGCCATCGTCTGCAACAGCGAAGAAGCGGTTACTGCGAGTCGCGAAAACCTCGCGAAGCGAACGCGCGAGCAATACCGTAGGGCTGCAGACGGGTTGCCGCAACCACGACGAGCGATCTCGGTGCCGTTGCTCTTCCGCGGCAAACCAATCGGCGCGATTTCGATCGATAGCCTCAGAACGCCGTACGAGTTCACGGAATTCGACGTCGACATTCTCCATACGCTCGCGGACCAAGCCGCGATCGCAATCGAAAACGCTCGCCTCTACACTGCTGAACACAAATCGCGTCTGGCGTTGCAGCGTTCGCTAATGATTCACGAGTCTCTGACCCGGCTCGTTCTGGACGGATGTACGGTCGATGTCATCGCCCGCCGACTTGCAGAACTCTTGCAAAAATCGGTCATCGTTACGGACGCGTTTCTCAACGTGATTGCGGGCGGCAGCGCGAAACTTGACCCGCGCGACCTCGGACTCGATACCAAAGGTGCGGCGGTCTCGACGATCGAGGATCTCGTCGATTTGTGTGCGCCTTCCCAAAACGTCGTCGCCGTTCCGATTACGGGGCCGCGTGAAACACTCGGCGCCATCGTGCTCGGGCCCTCGAACGAACCACTGAGCGAATCGGACCGCGCGGCGGCGGGACATCTTGCGACTGCCGCAGGTCTCGCGATGCTCAAAGAGCGCGCGATTGCAGATGCCGAGATGAGCTTGCGCGAGGACGCCCTGGAGGGACTCATCAGTGCTGAAGGACACGAAGTAAATCGCCGTGCAGCGCAGCTAGGGCTCGACCCCGGAGCAGAATATGGGCTCGCCGTCGTTGTTAGCCGTGCGCAAGCGCCGTATCGGCCCGAGTACGCGTTGATAACTCTGCGCGCCGTTGCGGAGGCGCACATAGCGAGCCAAGGTCTCGTCATTGAAAAGGGCGGCTCCGTCGTCGTGCTGGGGCGGCTCGCCGCAACGACCGTCCAAAAGTGGTCGCGAGAACTGGTCGCGATGCTCGAGCGTTCGTGTCCCGGCTCGAGCCCGCTCGTCGTTGTCGGCCCCGTGTGTCAAGGCCTAAGCCGTCTCGGACCTCTTTACACGGAAGTCACCCGTTCGATCGCGCTCTTGCTGCGAGCGGGTGCGAGACCGAGTCTCTTCTCAACGGAGGCGCTAGGCGTCTATCATCTGCTCTTGCAGACCGCGGATACGCGCGAGCTGCTTAATTTTGCCGAGCGCACGTTGGCGCCGCTCGAGCTGTACGATGCCGCGCATGGTGCGCAGCTCGTCCCGACGATTCGCTGCTTCCTCGAATGCAATCGTCGAATCGGTGCCGCCGCCGAGCGGCTCAACGTCCATCCGCATAGCGTCAAGTATCGGCTCCAGCGTGCGCGCGAGCTAACTGGATTTGAGGACGAACACGCGGATCAATGGCTGCAGTTCGAGCTTGCGCTGAAGATTCGTGATCTGCTGATCGAGACGAACCCTATCGATCTCCCTTTAGAGAATCGACTTGGTCATGCCGCCGTCGACGTTTATGACCGTACCATTAAGGTAGCTCGCGCGCGGGGAACAAAGGAAAGCCACTAGGCTACCGGCTTCCACCGTCTCGCCGAAGCGTCCGAGCGGGATCATCTGTTCGGCGTATTTTTTCCGTGCCTCAGGGTCGGGGAACATTCTGTCGATTTGCGGTGTCGAGATGCGCCCCGGTACAATGCAATTCGTCAACACGCCTTTCGGCCCGAACTCGAGCGCCAATGATTTCGAAAGCGCGAAGATTGCGGCTTTCGTGGTATTAGATAGCGACGTGCCGTTGACGGGCTCGCGACCGGCGATCGCCGCAACGTTGACGATCCGTCCGTAGCCGCCCTCGAGCATCTTGGGCAAAGCGTGCTGCGCACAACGTACCATGCTTAGCACGTTGAAGGCATAACTGAGCTCCCAATCAGCCTCGTCGGTCGACAGGAATTCCTTACGATGCGCGGCGCCTGCATTGTTGACCAAGATGTCGACGCCGCCCCACAGCTTTCGGATGGAATCGAACATCGTCTCGATTGCGCCCTTATCGGTAACGTCGCATTGAAAGGCGTGGACGTCGCCTTTTGAGGCGTCCGCGATTTCCTTTGCTGCAGCCGTGGCGCGCGGTAGGTCGCGCGCGCAAATAGCGACACTCGCTCCCTCGGCAGCCAGCGCCGCCGCGACCCCTTTCCCGATGCCCTGACTTCCACCGGTAACAAGTGCGCGTTTGCCTTTTAATTCGAAATCCATCAGCCGGCTACCGCCATCCCTTTGTGTGAGACCTCGAGCTCCTCGAGACGTGCAATGATAAAACGCTTTCTTGCAATTGGATCGAGTTCATCGGCTTCGGCTGTAAGCGCAACAACCTGCCGCCCGAGAGTCTTGAGAAACTCGGCGTCTTCCTCGTCTGAGCCACGCTTCGGTACGCGAAGGATCGTATTCTGCGTGTAGCAGTAGTTCGCCAATCCCTGATTTGCGCGAGCATGCATCGCTTCGGGCGTCGCGGCCGCGGTTCTGTTGTTGATCGCGGCGCGCACCTGCTTGCGGAACATGTACACTCCGGCGTCGCATTCCAACGGCGTTTCAAGCGCGTGGACCGCGATCGGCCGCTGGCTCGAGATGATCTCCCAATCGCCCGGCAATCGCTGACCTTCCTCATAACTTCGATTTCCGACTTGGCCGTCCAAGAAATCCATGTTGTCCCAACCCAGACGGTCGATCTCACCCATCTCGCGCGGATCTATCGATTGCCCCAGCATGCGCCAGCCGTAAATGATCGAGTGCGTATCGTCCACAGGAACGTACCAGCGCGACATGTGCACGCGGTGAAACAAGCGGCGTTCGCTACCGTCTTCGAAGAGATACGCGTGCTGGCTGACGTTCGGCACGATCAAATCGTTGATGCGGATCCAAACTTTTTCGTCGTCAATCCGGCGGTTCGCGATAAAAACGGTCGTCGTCCCATCACGTACGGACATAAAATCCATGACCGGCATCTTACAAAATGCTTGGCTCAGCGAGAGCCGTTGCCAGTTTAGGTCGCTTGGCGGCGAACCTTCGTACATGAACATGGGATTGTGCAGGAAGCTCGTATGCATCTGGTCGGCGATGTTGTCGATAACTTGCAGCCAGTTGCACGGAAAGACGTTCGAGAACGGTACGAATTGGACATCATCGTATTTCTCAAACGCGTCGTACTCGGGAAACTTCGGTATCTGTTCCGGCGGCCCGAGGTAGGCGAAGATGAGGCCATCGCGTTCGAATGCGGGATACGCACCGAGCGAAATACGTTGACGCAATCGCGCGCCGCCGTCGCGTTCGGCCGGCGCATCAAGGATGGTACCGTCTTCTGAGTAGCAGATGCCGTGGTACGAACAGCGGATGCCTTTACTCTGAATGATCGCGTATTCGAGCGACGCACCGCGATGGCAGCAGTGGCGCTGCAGGACGCCGATCGTCCCCGCCTTGTCTCGATAAGCGACGAGCTCTTCGCCCATGACCGTGATCGCGAGCGGCAGATCGCGCAACTGCTCCGACATGCAGACGGGCTGCCAAAAGCGCCGAAAATATTCGCCGAGCGGCGTCCCCGCGGCGGTGCTGGTGATGTCCGCATCAGGGCTTGGGACTGCGGATTTGAAGTAGCCGCTGTATGGCGCCGTCTGCGCCTTGCGATCCCGCCTCGAGTCCAGCGAATTTGCCATGTTTTTGCCCCCTACGGCCAAGGTCGAGGTCTCCATTGTAGTGGGGACATACGTTTGTCGCAAGAGTTGATCTCGAAATTCGTTTCTGTTAGTCTCATAAAATGAGACAAAGTGGGATTCTACAGCGTGCCGTTGCTATTGTCGAGTACGTCGCCCAGAGGGGCGCGCCGGTCTCGGTCACTGAGTTGATCCGAAGCCTCGACCTTCCGAAGCCATCCGCACACCGCATCTGCAGAACTCTCGAAGAGATGGGCGTCCTCATATCGGATCCGGTCGCCCGAGGGATGACGATCGGTCCCCGCCTCTCACGTATTGCGCTCGACACGCTGCTGACTTCTGCGGAAGACGGAGAACGGCGGCGGATCCTGCGCTCGGTTGTCGAGGAGACGGGCGAAACGTGCACGCTCACCGTCTTGGACAGAGACGAAGTTTTGTGTCTCGATCGTGTTGAGTCTAGTTCTCCAATGCAGTTGCAGCTCTACGCGGGTTCACACGTGCCGCTAACATGCACCGCGAGCGGAAAACTCTTCCTGGCTTTCCTCCCGAAGATGAAGCGCAGCAAGATGATTCGAGTCGCCCCACTCAAGCGCCACACAGAAAATACTATCACCGACCCCGAAACGCTCGAACACGAGCTTGAGGCAATCCGCAAAAAGAGACTCAGCAGCGACAATCAGGAGTTCTTACGCGGACTCGTCGCAATGGCCGTTCCGATTTTTGATAGCCGTCGCACCATGTGTGCCGCGTTGTCGCTCAATGCACCCGTTGGGCGGATGAGCATTGAGAACTCAACGCATCACGTCACTGTGCTGCGGAATGCAGCCTCGTCTCTGTCGAGCTTGTTCGCTCCTTCGCGATCGGCGGCGGCGATTTAGTGCGTTGCTGCGATCAGCGCGTCGATGTCGCGCCGGCGCGCCGCAAAGAAGGTCGGTAAGTCCTTCGCGCTGACGTAGCTCTCGGGATCGGACCACGACGACTTCAGGAAGGCTTGGAAGTCCGAGGTTTTATACGCGGTTGCCAAAGCGCGATCGAGAAACGCCACTTGCTTCGGATCGGTGCCCGCCTTGACGGCGATCGTGCGCCATTCTTCCAGGACGACCTTGTAGCCGACTTCGTGCGCCGTCGGGCAGTAAGGGATGACCCCAAGACGTTTTTCGGCCCAGATGCAAATTGGCTTCATTTGACCGGATTCGACATACTGACTCACATTGCCGATCGGATCGCACATGACGTCGACCTGGTTTCCGAGCAGAGCCGCATAGCGTTCGCCCGGTTTCGCAAATGCGACCTGTGTAAGTTTCAAGCCGCCCTTACTGGCAAAGTACTTGTTTCCAATATCCTCCGCGCTTCCGTAGCCGGTGATGGCGACGCGCATCTGCGTGGTTTTCGCGGCTTTCTCGAACGAGGCCCAATCCTTGTAGGGGCTGTCCTTCGAAAGATAATATGCAAACGGCATGGTGTTCATCATCGCGAGCGGTGTGATGTCGCTCAAGTGCCAAGCCGGCGGCGTCTTCGCGGTCATGTTGCCGACGAACGTGTCCGCGATAAAAATAACCATGGTGTAGCCGTCGGCGTCGCCGCCGATCAACCTGATCATCCCGTCGTTGCCGTCGGCGCCGGGGACGTTGATGACGGGAACCGACGTTCCCTTAAGGACGTCTTGCAGCGTCTTTGCGACCGCACGCCCGACTTGATCGGATCCGCCCCCTGGGCCCCAGGGTACGATCAGCGTGATCGGCCGGCTCGGATAATCATCTGCTGCACCCGCAAGGCGCGGGGTTAGGGTGGCTGCGCCGAGCGCACCGAGCATACTTGCTGTGAACGTGGTTCGGTTCATGATTCCCCTCCTAGCAATTTAGGTTTGCGCCCCAGAACCTCTCGCACCAGCGGATATGCAAGTGCGATTATCGAGAGTCCGATCAACGTCCCGCTAATCGGATGCCGCAGAAAAACCGTCCAGTCGTTGTTGTAGCTGACCATGGTTTGAATGAACGAGCTTTCCGCAAGCGGGCCAAGGATAACGCCCAGCACCATCGGTGCGATTGGAAATCGAAATCGTTCGAAAAGAAAGCCGAGAACGCCGAAGACGACGATGATCCAGACGTCGTTCATGCTGTTGCGATCTGCGTATGCGCCGACGATGCAAAAAACCATGACGATTGCGACCAACAGCGGTTGTGGGATCTTGAGAACCTTGACGACCACCTTGATCCAGAGGAAGCCTACCACGCACATGCCGATTACGCCGACGAATAATGACGCCAGGATCGAGTAGACGACGATCTTGGAATCGGGCGACGTGAAGAGCAATGGTCCGGGCTGTACGCCGTGCAGCAAAAATGCGCCGAGAATAACGGCCGTCGCACCACTGCCCGGTAATCCCAGCGTGAGCAGCGGGATCATGTGACCGGCAACCGATGCGGTCGAGCCGATCTGCGGTGCAACGATTCCTTCGGGAATGCCTTTGCCTAACTGATCGCGGCGCTTTCCGTATTGCTTTTCTATGCCATACGAAATGAACGACGTGATCGTCGCGCCGGCTCCCGGAACGATCCCGAGAATCGTGCCCAATATGCTGCTGCGAATGAAGGTCGCGCGGATCGACCACATCTCGCGCAGCGACGGAAACGACGTTCCGACGGCGATTTCATCCGGAGGTTTCTCGATCTTCGGAAGACCGCGACCGATGCGGCTGATGAGCTCGCCGAGACCATACATTCCGACCAGGATCACGACGTACGGCAAGCCTCCCATCAGAACCGGCATGCCGAACGTGAAGCGCTGTGCGCTGTACGTCTGATCGACGCCGATCGTTGCGATCCACAAGCCGATCAGCAAGCTGATGAACGCGTTGACGAACGATTTTCCGGCCAGCGCAGCGATCGACGTGAATCCGAAGAACACCGCCGCAAAGTATTCGGGCGGTCCGAATCGCAACGCGGCGTTACTGAACGGAATCGCAAGCGCAACCATCACCGCCGAGGAAATCAATCCGCCGGTGAGCGCGGCAACAAGCGCCCATCCGAGCGCTTTCGCAGCTTCGCCGCGCTGCGTCATGGCGTAGCCGTCCCACAACAGCGGAACATCCATCGGTTCGCCGGGAATGCGGTACAAGATCGCGGTGAAACAGCCGGCATAGGTCCCGGAAACGTAAATCGCCGTCAGCAAAATGATCGCAGGCTCGATGTGCATGCGATACGTGAACGGCAGCGCCAAGACGACACCCATGACGAGCCCAAGGCCCGGCATGATCGAGACCGCCATTCCGATCATCAGGCCCAGCAGCAACATCGAAAAGTCTTCCAGCGTGAAGACGTGCAGCAGACCGGCGCCGAGATTATGAAGGACGTCCATGCGCCTTAGTGCACTCCCAGAATCTTAAGCAGCACGAGCATGAGACTCTTGAACGGTCCCGATACCGAGCGGCAGCGCCACATAGACGATTTTCATGAACACGAACATCAAGACGATCGGCGCGATAAGACTGGTCGCGACGAGCGGCCACAGCCGGCGGTAACGCCCGACGTACGCGATGGCCGCAATGTAGAGCACGGTCGCAACGAAGAATCCGAGCGACGGCAGAATGAACGCGTATATGACGGTTACGCCGATCGCAAGCAAGGCGAGATACGTGTAGTCGCCTTCGCCTTCAGCCAGCGGCAGCTCGTCGTCGGCCGACGCCGCAGGCGCCGCGCCAAAGATCAGTATTCTGCCGATCTGCCAGACGCATGTTGCGAGCAGCAAGTACCGAGAACGATCTTCGGCCACGCATCGGGGCCGATGCGTCCCGGGAACCTCGTCGAATTGGATGCGCTGCGCGAGATAGTAGAGATACGACGGCGCAGCACAAGATGACGGCATAAGCCGCCGACCGCCGCAGTCTTCCCCTCAGCAGCATTTGTCATGCTCCATGACGAATTTTGTTTTTCCTGCTGAAAACACGCGACGTTTTCTTAACGATCGGGAAGAAGCTTTGCGATGCGGCTCGCTGAGCTCGTAAACACTCGAAACCGCAAGATCGCGTCCGAAGGGGACATGTCTCGGCCTCGGCACGTTTTCGCAGACGCTCTTCGTGCACTGCAAGGACGTCTTTTGGAAACGGCATCTCCGCGGGATCGAGAATGCGCAGATAACCGTCGACGTCGCGCGCCGGCATGACACGGCTGCGAACGAACCGGTTGGGCGACCACGGGATGTCGAGGACGCCGGCCTCGAGCGCCCGCACCGTTCCAACCGCGGCATCACCTTCGCCGAGCTCGAGCAACGCGATCGACGATGGGACGAACTTCGCGCCGAATGAGATCGCGCTCGAACTCGTATTCGGGAAGACCGTCCAGACGGATCTTGCGCGCGAGATAGATCGCCATGCGCGTCATGCGCAAGCCTTCGCAGTTTGCCTCCGGCGTCGGGAGCCCGAACGCTTCGTGGACGCTCTTCGTCGTCACGCTGATCGCGCCGCCGATCGCGCCGAGCGTTCCACCATACGAGACGAGTGCCGCAGCTTGCGCTTCGTCCTGCGGCCACGCGCCCATCCAATGCAGTGACGTTACCGGCGTGAATGTGTCCGTGTATCCGGCCTTGCGCGCATACTCTTCGCACAACTCGCGGCAGGTCGCAAGCGCGGCCGCATCTTGGATGAGATGCAGCGTCTGCCCGAGCTCGAGCCCGTAGTTGCGAACGCCCTGCGCGAGCGCAAGCAGCATATCGAGAATGCAAACGATGATCGCGATCGACGGCGGGATGTTCGTTCCCGTCAAAAATCCGGGCTGGCGCCGATGCAGCTCGACACCGTGCGCGAGATATTCGGCGGCGAGACGATCGAGATACTGATAGTTGCGGATGCCCTGCTCGACCGAAAGTTCTTTCGTGTACGAAACCGTGTACGCGATCCCCGAGCCGAGATAGCCACTATAGCCGGCAGCAAAACCGATCTCGCCGGTGAGTTTGGGCATCGACGTTCCCGTCAGCATGACGGTCGGTTTTTCGATCGCCTCGACCAGTTTGCGCGACGTCTGCACGCCGTAGTTCACGATCGGATATCCGTTGAGCATCGAGCGTCCGAGCCGCTCGGATTCGTTGATGCCTTCCTGCGCCTGCTGGAAATGCTCGTTGCGCGTATAGCTGTCGGTCGTCGTCGGAACGATATCCGCAAGCCCCTCGCGATCCAGCATCTCCATGAGATTTTTCTGAAGCTCGAACGTACCGAATCCGCCGCGCGGCTGCGTGAGCGTTCGGCGTTCCGCATCGGCGCGCCGCAGGACCGCCGCTCAAGCGTCGGTGCTCCGGCGTTGCTTTGTGGTACGCGACGGCCTCATCGAGATCGACGTCCGCGCCCGTCGGCCAGCGCGCAAGATTTTCGCGGCGCATCGCGGCAAACACATCGTCGTCGATGCGATCCTGCGAGAGCGGCGTCTGCACTACGGTGCTCATTGCGCCACTTCTTCAACGCGATCGGCCGGCGTTACCGAACGCCGCGCTAGAGCCAAGGCCGCTTGCGGCTCGACGCTTGCGAGCAGGCCGAACGCGAACAGCAGGTAGTCGCGGTCGACGTATAGTCGCGGCGCGCGCGGGCGCAAGCGAGTGCGGATCCGACGGCGCGGCACGCATCGCTTCGAGCAGCGCATCGTGCTCGCCAAGATGGATCGGTGCTCCGCCGGTGGCGACGACGATCTCGATGTTCGACAGATCTTTGCCGTGCTGCACGGTCGCCGGGCCGATCGCGTGTACACGGTCTCGATCGTACCCGCGTGGCGACGGACCGCGATCTCGATCGCCGTTCCAAGCAACGCGCGATCGAATGCGCGCTCGACCGGCGTTTGCGGAATCATCTCGACGTTTTGCGCGATGTGCGCGAGCATTGCGGCGACGTCGTGCGACCGAAATCATGTGGCTTGCTGCGCGATCCGCTCGGCTCCCGCCGCCTCAACGACCGACGCCGCACTGTGACGCATTCCGAGATCGCCTTCGACGGTGCGCTTGACGCGCGGTTCGGGCATGCCTTTCTGAATCGCACCGGTCCTCGATTCACCGCTCGCAATTGAGTGAACGTCGGTCGTCGCGCCGCCCGGATCGACCACGAGCAGCTCTCCGAGTCCGGAACGCTGCCGTCACCATCGGAGAGCAGCCGCGCGCCTTCCATAACGGCGGCCGGCGTCGGCATCATGACGTCGTCGAACATCTCTTGCGCACGATCGATACCTTTGGCATGCACGATCCGCGCGATGAAGATATCGCGGATCGCTTCGCGCGCCGAATCCGTTGCGAGACGTTCCGAGCTCGGGCATGACGTTGTCTGCAACCGTCAGGCTCTGCTTCGCGAGAATGCTCGCGCGCGTCGTCGGCCGCGACGCGATTTCCGGCATACACGATCGGCGCATCGATCGCGCTCTTCGCCAACATCTTCGCATTGTAGAGGACAACCTCGGTGTTTCCGCCATCCGTCCCGCCTGCGAGCAAGATGATATCGGGCGCAAGCGCTTCGATGGCATCGACGTCGCCGCGCGTGAGCTTGTTGACGAACGTTCCGACGAGCTTCGCGCCGGCGCCGAGCGCGGCTTGGCGCGCGGCCTCGACCGTAAGCTCGCGGACGAGACCGATCGTCACCATTCGCAAACCGCCGGCCGCGCTGCTCGACGCGAGCCGGTAGCGAAAACGTGGAAGCGTACCCAGGTTTGCTCTCGAGATCGGCGAGCGCCGCGCGCATGCCGATGCACACGTCCGTGCGCACGGTCGAAGGCCCTTGTCCGGTTCCGATGAGACGCGGCAGTCGTCGAGATCGACCGCGCGCAACTTCGTGTACGTGCTGCCGAAATCGATCAGGAGCGCTGCGTGCGCGCTCATACCACTTGTTTTTCCCGAGCTCGCGAAATCTTCGGCGAGCATCGTGACGACGTCGTCGGTTCGCGTCCCGGGCGGAAACGCGCGATCGAAGCCCATTGCAATGAAACGTTGCTCGACTTCTTCCCACGGCTGTTTGCCGACGACCAGATTTCCGCCGACGTAAATGAGGATATCACCGAGGCCCGCCTCGACGCACAGTTCGCGAAAACCGCGGCAATCGAGCTCGCCTTGACCGTAGAGCGAGCTGACGAGAATTGCATCGGCGTTGGTCTCGATTGCTGCCGCGATGAACTCTTCGGCCGGCGTCAGCGCACCGAGCGAAACGACTTTATAGCCTGCGTCCTCGAGCGCCATCGTAAGATGCGATTCCCGACGATGTGCGTGTCGGATCCGATGACGCCCGTGACGAGCGTGCGGCCTAGGCCCGGCATTCCGTGTAGCCTGCGCTTGCGCTTGGATTGCGGCCGCATCGATCTGCGGCGTCCACTGCGGTTCCAAGACGATCGCGCCGCTCTCGAAACGGAGCGGCGTGTTGCAAGACCGAGCGGCGCGGCTTGAGGAATCCGTTCGATTCCAACGCATTCGTCACGAGACCGCGTGCGACGCACGCCTCCATCCAATTGCTCACGTCGATCGCGACGCCGTTTCCGAGCACGGGTTCCATGCCAAGCGCGCGTATCTGCGTGAGATCGCGCGCTAGCGCATCGACCGATCCGGCTTTCATCAGCTTGAGCTTGACGTAGCGGGCTGCATCGAGCTGCGCGACGCGCGCAATATCGTCGGCGACCGTAAATCGATTCGTCGAGCATCATCGGAACGTTTGAGACGCGCGCGACTGCAACGGCGGAATCCCAATCGGCTTTGTCGCACGGTTGCTCGAAGAGCTCGATCGCATCCGGATCGAGCGACGTTACGAAACGGATCGCATCCTCGCGCGAATAGCCTTGATTGGCGTCGAGACGAAGCGCGCAGCGTCCCCGGTTAAGACGCTGCATCGATCGCGACGCGGCGCAGATCGGCGTCGACGTCGAAACCGACTTTGATTTTCAGCGTCGAAAGCCGCGCTCGATTGCGGCTGCGATCTCGCGCTCGATTTCGGTTTCGGTTTCGGCTTGCGAGAATCGTGAGCAGCGGGACGCGGGTGGGCTCGTCGACGCGCAAGAGCGCCGTTCTTCGAGCATATCGAACGCGGTCACGAACGCCGTCACGGTAAACGGCGCGGCCGGAAGGAGAGCGCCGAGATGCTCGCGCGCAGCATCGATCGGCTTGCCGGCGGCGAGTGCAGACAACTCAGGTACTTTGTCCCACGCGGCGTCGATCGTTTCGTCGGTATACCCGGTGAGGTACGTCGCTTCTCCTAAGCCCGTACGCCGCCCATCGCTTGCTTCGACCAGAATCGTTTCGAAAGCCTCGATCGCGCCGAGCGAAAGATGATACGGCCGGACAAGCGGCAGCGAAAGACGCCAAGCTTTGACTCGTTCGATCCGGCCTACTGCGATCACACGACCTCCGATGAAGACCCGTTCTGCCTCTAAGGTTCGCCGTCATGCTGCGCGAAGCGGCGATGGCGATGCACTTGTGGCTTCCTTTCACGCAGATGGCGACTTTCGACTTCGACGAGCGCACATTCGTCCGGGGAGAAGGCTGCACGCTCGTCGATGCGCGCGGACGGCGCGTGTTCGATGCGATCTCGTCGGTGTGGACGACGATTCACGGTCACGGACATCCGCATATCACGAGTGCGATTGCGCGGCAAGCAACAGTGCTCGATCACGCAACAGCGCTCGGCGCCGCGAACGAACCGGCGATCGAGCTTGCCGAGCGGCTCGCGCAGCTGACCGGCCTCGAACGCGTCTTCTTCTCCGGCGACGGCGCGAGCGCGGTCGAAGCCGCACTCAAAATCGCACTACAGTTTTGGCAGAACAACGGGAACAAACGGCGACGCCGTTTCGCGAGATTGGTCGACGCATATCACGGAGATACAGCGGCCGCGATGAGCGTTTCCGATATTCCGTTGTTCAAGGAACGGTTCGAGCCGGTGCTCTTCGAGTCGATCGCGTACGACCAAGCTGCGGACGTCCTGCAGCGCGACGATCTTGCGGCGGTGATCGTTGAACCCGGAGTGCAGGCAGCGGCCGGAATGCGAATCGTGCCGCGCGAACGGTATGCTGCTCTTGCCGATATGGATGCGCTGTTGATCGTTGACGAAATTGCGACGGGTTTTGGACGAACGGGGGCGATGTTTGCATTCACGGAGCTGAGCTTGCAGCCGGACATCGTGTGCGTGGGCAAAGGGCTGACCGGCGGAACGCTGCCGCTCTCGGCGACGATTGCGAGCGAGCGCGTCTACGAAGCATTTCTCGGCGCGTTCTCCTCGGCGCGTCAACTCTTTCACGGCCACTCGTATGCGGCGAATCCGCTCTGCTGTGCGGCTGCGAACGCGTCGCTCGAGCTGTTCGACCGCGAGCAGACGCTCGCGCGCGTCGCCGCCTTGGATGCTGCACTCGGTGCGCGTCTTGCGCTCCTGGGCACGCATCCGTGCATGCGCGAAATCCGGCGCAAAGGGCTGATGTGCGCGATCGAGCTAAACACGGACGCACTTGCAATCGACGACGCGCGCAGCGCTGTGTGGGGCGTCGCGGATCGTATGTACGCGCGCGGCTATTTCACGCGACCGCTCGGTGACGCGATTCAGCTCGTCCCGCCGCTTGCATCACGCGAAGAAGAGCTGATAGGATTCGTCGACGCACTAGAAGGGATTCTCGATGCTGCAAAGCGCGCGTAGCGCCGGTTATCTCGAGCGCATCGACGCGCAGCTTGCCGAGCTCGAACGCAAAGGCGTTCGGCGCACCGTACGCACGCAATCGGACTATGCCGACGGAATCATGCTCGACTTCTCGTCTAACGATTACCTCGGCCTCGCGCGCCATCCGGAAGTCGTTGCGGCGCTGCACAATGCGACGTGCGCAGGATCGGGCGGAGCGCGTCTGCTCGCCGGCGCGTTTACCGAGCATCGCGCGCTCGAGGAAGAACTTGCCGCGTACACCGGACGCGAGCGCGCGCTGCTGTTCAGCTCGGGATATCACGCGGCGCTCGGAGCAATCGGTGGACTCGCGCGCGTCGTGCGCGCGTGCTATTCCGACGAATTGAATCACGCCTGTTTGATCGACGGCATCCGATTGACGCGACTCGAGCGCACGATCTATCCGCATGCGGCCTTCGCGGGGACGAGCGGTGCGAGCGCGCTCGTCGTGACCGAATCGATCTTCGGCGTCGACGGCGACGCGGTCGATCTGCACGCGGTCTTGGCGCAGATGGGCGACGACGATGTGCTGCTGGTCGACGATGCGCATGCGCTGGGCGTCGCCGGAACGCACGGCGGCGGACTCGCGTTCGGCATCGACGATCCGCGCTTGATCGTAATGGGGACGCTCTCGAAATCGTTCGGCGCGCACGGCGGATTCGTCGCCGGGCCGCATCAGGTCATCGAGTATCTGCAATCGGTCGCGCGCGCGTTCATCTTCGACACTGCGTTGCCGCCGGCGATTGCGGAAGCGGGGCGCGCGGGCGTGCGTTTGGCGCGTCAAGCCGATGCGCCGCGCGCACATCTCGCGCGACTTGACGAGCTATTGCGGCGCGAGCTGCGTGCGCGCGGGTTGCGCGTGCTCGGTGAGATGGGCGCGATCGTGCCGATTGTAATCGGCGAGGTTGAGCCGACGCTTGCGCTTGCGGCGCGGCTGCGCAAAGCGGGTATCACCGTGCCGCCGATTCGTCCACCGACCGTTCCGCAAGGGACATCGCGTCTGCGGATCACGCTTCGCGCAACGCACACGGACGAAGACATCGACCGGCTGGTCGCCGCGCTCTCGTAATGGGCAATCCGCGCATCTTCGTCACGGGAACCGACACGGACGTTGGAAAGACATACGTGACGAGCGCGCTTGCGACGGCGCTCCGGGAGCAGCTGCCGATCGAGACGGCGGTGACGATCGTTAAGTCGGTTCAAACCGGACTCGAGGCTGGCAAACCGGGCGACGCTCAAGAGGCATTCGCGCTAGCGATAGGCGCACAGATATTTGCACGCGAGCTGCGTCGATTTCGCAAAGCGGCCGATCCGTACTCCGCAGCACGTGCGGAGGACGCAATAGCCCCGAGTGCAGACGAGCTCGCGCTAGAGCTTGCGAAGATCGACGGCGCGCTCGTCGTCGAAGGTTCCGGTGGCGCGGCCTGTCCGCTGAACGATACCGAAACGATGGCCGACATCGCGTCGGCTGCGCGGCTTTCGGCGATCATCGTGGTCGGATTGCGGCTCGGCTGCATCAATCACGCGCTGATGACGGCCGAGTATCTGCGCTCGAAGAAGTGCTGGATCGCCGGAGCGGTTTTGGTCGACCGCTGGGAAGCCACGCCGGAGGACTACCGCGCCGACGTGGTACGCGCATTGGCACGAGATCTCAACGTCATTGCAACGCTCGATTACGATCCGTCGCAATCGCCGAGCACTGTCGCTGTCCCTCGACTACGGCGCGCGTTGCGCGCCTACGCTCGGGATGACAAATAGCGCGTTACGTTCCTAAACTAGCTCTGTTCTTTTTCCACTAAGCAGAGCGCGAACCAGCGGCGTTCTTCTTCGATGTCCGCGTCCAGATCGCGGCGAAACGAACGCAGCGTTGCGGCTTTGGCAGCTTTCACCGCAAACGGATTGAGCTTTCCAATCGCATCCGCAACCGAATGCGCTTCGTCCATCAAGCGCGCGTGCGGTACGACGCGGCTCACGAGCCCAACGTTCATAGCCGTGTGCGCGTCGATCGAACGGCCCGTCAGCATCATGTCCATGGCGAAGCTCATGCCGACGAGACGCGGCAAACGCTGCGTGCCGCCGCTGCCGGGGACGACGCCGTGCTTGAGCTCCGGCAGACCGAAGGTCGCTGTTTCGGACGCGATCCGAATCGTGCACGCCATCGCAACCTCGAGACCCGCGCCGAGCACGTAACCGTGCAACGCTGCGATCACGGGTTTGCCCATCTCTTCAAGCGTGCGCGGGAGTGCGCGCCGCAGCTTCGCACCGTCGCTCATCTCCGTTTTCCACGTGCGCGTTTTCAGCTCGCCCAAGTCCGCGCCGGCACAAAACGCGCGCTCACCCTCGGCGCGTAAGATGATCGCCGCGACATTCGCGTCAGCTTCGGCCTGCGCAAGATATTCAAGCAGCGCTCCACGCATCTCCGGCGTGAGCGCATTCATCTTGTCCGGCCGGTTCAGCGTGAGGATCGCGGTCTTCTCGCGTGTCGCGTACGTGACGTGTTCGCTCACGCCTGCACCCGTACTGCGATCAACGTGCGAATCTCGGAGACCGAGGCTTTGCCGGATGCCGTTCGCGGCAGCTCCAGCAACGTAATGATGTGGCGCGGGCGCTTGTAGCCTGCAAGCTCGCTGCGACAGTGCGCGTCGATCACTTCGATGATGCGGCCTGCATCGCGCGTGTCGATCGGAACGATCGCGGCCGCGGGCAGCTCGCCCCAGCGCTCGTCCTCGATGCCGACCACGGCAACGTCTTTCACGAGCGGATGCGCGGCGATGACGCGCTCGACTTCAGGTAAGCTGATGTTGAGGCCGCCGCTGATGATGACGTCGGTTGCTCGCCCGAATACGTGCAAGAGACCGTCCTCGTTGAAATAGCCGATGTCGCCCGTTTCAACCCAGCCGTCGCGAGAAACGGGGACCGGAACGCCTTCGATGGCGTACGAATCCATCGCGTACGGATTGCGCGCGACGATATCACCGACGCGCACCGGATAATCCGGCAGCATGCGCGGATTGCGCACTTGCAATTCGACGCCGAAGTACGGCCGGCCGACCGATTCCGGATATGCGGATTGCTCGTGCGGACGCAAGACGGTCATGCTCGGACTTTCCGTCGAACCGTAATACGTGAACAACCGGTTCGGAAAACGCTCGAGGATTTGCGCGTGCAAGGCCGGTCGAATCCGCGAACCTGCCGTGATCGCTGTCCGAAATGTTTCGGGAAGCGGCGTCTGCGGCGACGGATCTTCTTCGATCAGCATCTGCAGCATCGTCGGGACGAACAAGCCCGCGGTAATCCCGGCGTCGCGAATCAAGCGCCACACCTCGCGCGCATCGAAATGCGCGACCGGATACACGGAACCGCCGAAGTTGAGATACGCCAGCGCAAACGTCATTCCGGCCGAATGCACGATCGGCATCGCGGCGAGATATTTGTCGTGCGCGCGCACGCCGTAGACGTATGGAAGCGTCGCGATCCAATTCATCCGCGCGGCGAGCGAGCCGCGGCATGGCTTCGGCAAACCGCGCGTCCCCGAGGTCCACATGAGCGTATACGGATCCGCGGGCGTCGCGAAACCATCGCCGGCGTGTTTGCCTGCGAACGCGCGAACGCCCGTCTCGAATTCTTCGAGCGTGACGAATGCATCTTTGGCAGCCAAGCCGGCACGTTCCATTTCCGGCGCAAGCTCGTCACCGTAAACGAATACCGCGGCATTCATGTGCGCGGCGATGCCGCCGAGCTCGCGCGCTTTCAAGCGGAAGTTCACCGGTGAAATCTGCGCGCCGAGTGCGGCCGCTGCGAGCGGAATCACGAGCGCATCCGCGCAGTTCCGCAAGGACATGCCGATGACGCTGCCGCGCTTCGCGCCTTTCGAATGCAAGTATGCAGCGGCGGCGTCGACCTTGGCGGCGAGCTCGCCGAACGTCAGCCGCGTGTCGCCATCGACGATCGCTTCGCGGGACGGGTCGAGCCGCGCCCAATACCGGACGCCGCTGAGCGGCGAAAGGGACGCCGCGCGGTTCATCGCGCGGCTGCCGGCTCCCGCACGACTTCCTGCTCGCCAAAACGCATCTGAGCGTCTTCACGACGTACCGTGAGATTCTTCGTCCAGTTCGGATCTTCGCTCGAAAAGTCGCTGCGATAGTGCGCGCCGCGACTTTCTTGACGTGTGAGCGCGCAATGCGTCACCATTTGACCGACCGTCACGGCGTTGCGGACGTCGAGCGCGGATTGCCACGTCAAATTGTACGCGCGCGCGCCGCTCACGGAGACACGCTCGACGCGCTCGTGCAATGCGCGCAGCGCTTCCTCTGCTTGCGTCATAGCCGTCGCCTCACGGACGACGCCCACTTTCTCCCACATCAGGTTGCGAAACTCCGCATGCAGTGCCTGTGGTTGCTCGCCGCCCGTGCGCTCCCACGGCGCAAGCGCCGCCGCGATCGCGCGCGACGGATCGACCTTCTTCATGCGGCGTTCGCCAAGCGGTATTCGCCGCACATAGGCCGGCGCGCCGGCCGTACACCGTCGAATCGGCGACACCATTACCGCCCAGCCGGTTTGCGCCGTGGACGCCGCCCGAATCTTCGCCTGCGACAAGCAATCCGGGCAGATCCGAATGACAATCGCGATCGATGCGCACGCCGCCCATCTCGAAGTGCGAGGTCGGACAAACTTCGATCGGCTCCTTACGCAAATCGCGTCCGATCAAGAAACAACGCTCGAGCATTCCGGGGAAAAGCTCTTCGACGGCTCTTTGCGCCGAGGTGCGAGACGTCGAGCCACACGCCGCCGTTCGCCGTTCCGCGTCCGGCCGCGATTTCGAAATAGCAGCCACGCGAAACTTCGTCACGCGTCGCTTTTTCGAAGCGCGGATTATAGTTGCCCATGAAGCGTTCGCCGTTGACGTTGTAGAGATAGCCGCCGGCGGCGCGCAGCTCTTCGGCGATGACGCTGCCGTTGAGGCGCGAACCGGGCGCAATCAATCCGGTCGGATGGAATTGGCTCATCTCCATATCCATCAACGTCGCGCCGGCCCGGTACGCGAGCGCGTAGCCGTCGCCGCACTTTTCGAGCGATGCCGACGAGATGCTGAAGATCGGAGCCGAGCCGCCTGTCGCAAGCACCGTGATTTTTGCACGCACGGCGACGAACTCGCCGGTGCGCGCCGGTAAGAGCACGGCGCCGAAAACTTCGCCGTCAAGGGCGAGCAGATCGACGGCACGACACTCCTCGAGAATCCGCGTCCCGCGCGCGCGGACTTGTTCCGAGAGGCGTGAGACGATCTCGATGCCGGTGAGATCGCCGTGATGCACGGTGCGATCGAAGGTTTGTCCGGCGAGACCCTTCTGGTGCAGATTGCCGTCCGCATCACGCATAAAGCGCACGCCGGCTTTCTCCCACATCTCGTGCACGACGACCGGCGCATCTTCGACGAGCGTGCGCGCCAGGATGTGGTTGTTGAGCCAGTGACCGCCGACCATCGTATCTTGAAAATGCCGCTCGGTCGAATCGTTCGGGCTGAGGACGACGTTGTAGCCGCCTTGCACCATGCGCGTGCACCCGCTCTTGCCGAAAAGGCCTTTGGTTGCGAGCGTGACGTTCAGTTTTGGATTCGTGTCGAGCGCGTAGAGCGCGGCCATCAAGACCCGCGCCGCCACTGCCGAGGATGAGAATGTCGGTCTCGAGCTCTTCCATCACGCGCCTCGCTTGAGCGCCGCAATCGCGGCGAGCGGATCGAGACCCTTCGGACAGACGTTCGTGCACTGTCCCATCGAATGACAGCGGAAGACACCGCCGTCGGCGGCGATTGTCGCGCCGCGTTCGTCGTGCGCGACGTCGCGCGCGTCGATCTGCAGCGTGTATGCGCGGTTGAGCGCGGCCGGGCCGAGAAAGTCCGATGCGTGACTGAGGACGTCACAGGCGGAATAGCACAAGCCGCACGTGATGCAATCCGAATGCGCGTCGATCGCATGCTGCGTCCGCTCGGGATTCGCAATCGGCTTCTTGCTTTGATCCGGAACGGCCACGCCGACTTTGTTCCACTTCTCGAAGAACGGTGCCAAATCGACGATCAGATCTTTGACGACCGGAAGATTGCGCAGCGGCGCGATTTGCACGCCGGGCGTCCCGAGATCGGAGAGCCGCGTGCGGCATGCAAGCTGCTCGCGACCGTTCACGAGCATGCCGCAGCTTCCGCACATCCAATTGCGGCAGGAATAGCGAAACGAAAGCGTCTGGTCGAGCCGCTGCTGGATTTCGAAGAGCAAATCGAGGACCGTGCTTTGCGATGGAAGCTCGAGCTCGTAATCTTGCGTCCAGCGCCGGCCGTCTTCGAAGCGATCGATGGTTGCGTGCGCCATGCTAGCCTGCGATCGTCACGTAAATCGCGGCCACGAACAAAATGACCGCGCACGTTGCAACAATCGAAAAGAGACGGTCGCCGTTCTTGCTGAGCCCGAACTCGAGTAGGAGCACGCGAACGCCCATCGCCGCGTGCGTCAAGAGCGCAAGCAACAGCAGCGTGTCGAGGATCGCATCCGAATGCAGTGCGGCAAGACCGGGCGGCCCCGGAACCTTTCCGATGCGCACCCAGCCCGTGTACAACTTGAGCGGGAGCAGCACGAGCAATGCGATCGCCGCAACGCGCGAAAGCCAAAACGCAAGAACGCCGACGCGGAGATGCCGTCCGGATTCGAACGTCTCCGTCACTGCGCGACTTCCGTCGGCACCAGTCCGAACAGATCCCCGAAACACGTTCCGGTGCGAATCGTCGCGACGCCCATAACGTGCGCAAACTCGACGTTTGCGACGTTGATGTCGGCGCCCAGCACGGAGAAGAGTCGCGTTGCGATCGGCTGCAGCTGCGGAAACGGCAAGCCGTACGGCAGCTCGAAGATCAGCTTGGCGAGATCGAGATCACCGCATCCCTCGAGAAAACCCTCGAGCGTCCCGCCATGATGCATCGATTCGAGACGCTCCGATTCGATGATGAGTCCGTCGCCGCCGGCAACGAGCATACGATCCAATTGACGGCGTACGTCATCGACGGTCGGATTTGCGGCGTTTTCGCCTTTGCGTCCGATCTCGAGAAAGGCTTTGAGTCCTGCGGATTTCGCGCGCCGAATCGATTCGTCGGCAACGCGCGGCGAAATGAAGGACGCGCTCGCCGAAATTTCCATCGCGTCCGCGCCATATTCCGCGCACGCTTCGACGTATTCGGCCGCTTTTGCCTGAATGAGCGCGACTTCCATCGCCATACCACCGAAGAAGACGCGAATATTCTGCGCGTGATACGCAGCGATCTTCTCGATCAGCATTTTCTTCGAAGTCAGACGCGGGATCATCCAGCCGAGCTTTGCATAGTCGATGTAGGGCGCGACAAAATCGCCGAGCGACTTGACCTGCGCGTTCGAGATGAATCCGCTGTCCATGCCGTCGATGCAGATCGTCATCGCCGTCGTGCGTGGTTTTTGCGACGGATACCGGCCGATATTGAGAAACCCGAAAGCGGGATCAGCCATGCCCGGCGCCGCCTGCGACGACGGATTTGAGCTCGAGGTACTCGTTGAGGACCTCGGTGCCACGCTCTTTTCCAAAACCGCTCTCCTTTACGCCGCCGAACGGCAACCGATCGTAATCTGTCGCGATGTCGTTGATCCAGGTATATCCGGCATCGAGCTCGCGCACTGCGCGCTCTTGCAACGCCGCATCGCTCGTCCAAATCGATGAGCCGAGCCCGAACACCGTCGCGTTCGCGCGCGCGAACGCTTCGTCGATCGAATCGAACGCCATCACCGGGAAGCACCGGGCCAAAGCATTCCTCGCGAATGAGCCGCGCGTTGTCGGGGACGTCGACGAGCACGGTCGGCTCGAAGAAGTAGCCTTTGCCTTTATCCGGACGCTTGCCGCCGGCAGCAGTTTTCGCGCCGCGCTCGAGTGCATCACGCACGAAACCTTCGACGCTTTCACGCTGCGGTTGCGAGTGCAACGGACCCATGCGCACGTTCGGATCGAAGCCGTCGCCGAGCGGCAGCTTCGCGGCGCGCTCGCTCACACGCTCGACGAACTCATCGTATTTCGAACGGTGAACGTAGATGCGCTTCGTTGCGATGCAGGCTTGGCCGGCGTTGAAGAACCTGCCGACCGCTGCAGCGCGCGCTGCACCGACGACATCGGCATCTTCGCAAACGATCATCGCGTCATTGCCGCCCAGCTCGAGCGTCAAACGCTTGAGGCCTTTGGCCGCGAGCGCCATGATCGCTTTGCCGGTCGCCGTCGAACCGGTGAACGAGACTTTGCGAATCAGCGGATGCTCGATCAGCGCCGCACCGACGTCGGCACCGCCGATGACGATCTCGACGACGCCTTCGGGCAAACCGGCTTCATAGAGCAGCTCGATGCAGCGTTGCGCTGCAAGCGGCGTCGTCGGCGACGGTTTGACGACAACCGTGTTGCCGGTCGCAAGCGCCGGGACGAGCTTGTTCGCCATCAACGTCAGCGGAAAATTCCAGGGCACGATCGCGGCGCACGCGCCGAGCGGGCGGCGGACGACGCGCGCGGTTTTTCCGGGAACGTCGACGGTGTCAACGAGCGCACCCATGTCGTCGGAGGCGTAGAGATCGAAGGTGTCGGCGGTGCGCTCGACTTCGATCTTGGCTTCCTTGAGCGGCTTGCCTTGTTCGCGCGTCAGCGTCGCTGCGATCTCGTCTGCGAACTTGCGCAGCAATTCTGCGGTCTTGCGCAAGATCGCGGCGCGCTCGGCAAACGGCGTGCTGCGCCATTTCGCAAACGCTTCGTGCGCGTGCACGATCTCGCGTGCGACGTCTTCGACGCGACGAGAGCTCGACTTCACCGACGTGCTCGAGCGTCGACGGATTGGTGACCGCATGTTTTTGTGATGTCGCGAGTGCCATTATTCTTCGTCTCCTAGAGCTGCGATCGCGCGCAGCGTGCCGCGCAATGCGTCGTACGAGTTCTTACCGACCTGCGCCTTGCAGCTCCGATTCGATCTCGCGAAAGACCTCGATATTGTCCATCTTGAGCTTCCAGCCCGCATCCGTGAACGCAATGATCCGATTGCGCCGGTCGTCCTCGTCGATGCGCCGTTTTACGTAGCCGCACTTTTCGAGCTCGTTGGCGAGCTCCCACATCGCTTGCTTCGTCATGTTGGCGCGCGCCGCCAAGACGTTGAGGCGCGTGCCGTGCAGATCGATGTTGGAGGTGAGGCTCAGATGCGTCGAGCGAAATTTCTTGTGCCCGCGCTTTTGCAGCGCGCGCGACCACGAGACGGTTGAGCGCGCGCGACGAGCCGAGCAAGCAGCTGACGAAGATTGCCGGCGCGTTCGGCTTCGAGCGCGGCCAGGCGTTCGGCTTCGACGGATTTGCGGGTCGCGATCACGCCTTGGCCTCGAGGCCGAGGTCGTTGCGCAGATCGGCGAGCGCGGTCTCGGGTTTGGTTTGCGGCGGATAGACGCGATTGAAGCCAAACGATTTGAAGAGTTTTTCGGTCTCTTCCCACTGCTCGGGATCGGTAACGAGAATCCCGCCTATATAAAGGATGATGTCATCCATGCCGGCCTCGATGCACTTCTCGCGAAAGCCTTCGCAATCGATGCGGCCCATGCCGTAGAGCGACGAAACCCAAATCGCCGAAGCCGCCGTTTCTTTGGCTGCGTCGATGAACTCTTGCGGCTGCACGAGCGCGCCGAGAAAGATCGGCTCGAGACCGGCGCCTTCGAGCGCGTAGCGCAATACCGAGCTGCCGACGATATGTGCGTCGTGTCCGATCGTTCCGAGCACGACGCGAGGACGCGATTCCATCTTAGTAACTCCGTTCTGCGACTTCTTCTGCGAGCGGCCGCGACGCCCACGTTGCTTCTCGAATGATCCAGCTGAGATCGGCTTGCGTGCCTTCTTTCGTCGCACGTTCTGCGATGCGCGAGCGATGATAGTCGATGACCGGCTGCGGCAGCGGGATGTCGCCATGATCGAGATAGCGCAGCGCGCCGCGCTTGTCGCGCACGATCTTGACCTTGCCGCGCAGTTTGCGGTAGGGCGAGAACATCGTGTCGAGCACGCCGGTCTCGATACCGTAGCACGAGCCGAGCGCGAGATCGCCGTCGCCCATCTTCAGCAGCGTATCGAGTGAGTTGCGGACTTCGAGCTCGAGCATCTCGCGTTCGAGCTTGACGTCCTCGCCGTCGGGCAAACGTTGTCCGGCAACGAGCCGCGCGATCTGTCCGCACAGCTCGATCGCTTCGCGGAATCCTTCGCCGGTCGGCGTCGTCGTCGATTCGTCCGGCGACTTGATGAACATGCCGTTGCATCCTGCCAGCGCCGAAACGGCTGCGTTCCACGCGAGCTGCGCGTTCATCTGACCGCGTACGAGCGGCCAATCGCCCAAGAAGAAATAGGTCCACGAATAGATCTTGACGTCTTTGTGTCCGGCTTTGTCGAGATATTCGCGCGCAAGTTTCTTGAGCGTCTGAATCGCAGCAACGTCTTGCACGAGATTCATCCCGATGCCGAGGCTCAGGTCGATGTACTTGAGACCTTGCTCGGCGGCGAGCAATACTTCGATCAACGAGACGAGCACTTTGAAGCCGAGCGAATCCCAGCCCGGCAAGTTCGCCGACGCGCGGCGCAAGATCGGAACGCCGTTCTCGATGAAGAACGACGAGAGCCGATCCATGTACTGCTGGTTGTGGATCATCTTGTCGATCGGATAGTCGCGCGAGTGCTGGATCAGCTGCTCGACGCTCTTGATCGTTCCCCACGTAAATCCGCCGGCCAGCAAGAATCTCCCAATTGAAGCGCGCGTCCTCGTCGTTGTTGTCGGTCCCGACCGCGGCTTTCGTCGATTCGTTGATCGCTCGCGCGCCGGCAACGCCGTGTACCGCGGGCGGATAGCCGTTCAGATACGAGAAGCCATCGCGTTTCGAACGCTCGACGGCATCCTGCGCTTTGTCGAACAGATTCTTGCGGCTGTAGGTGTCGGTCAGCACGTACCAGCGATCGGGCTTGAGATCTTCGGAGCACTTGATGTGCTTCGATCGTCTGATCGACGAGCGCGTGGCCGACTTGCGGCGTGATCTGGATGCGCTCTTCTTCCTCGGCCTTTGCGTTGCGCAGCGATGCGAACTTGTACCACGGCTGTTGCTTGTGGTACTCGACCGTGCGCGCAAGCGCGTCTTCCGATGCGATTTCGGCGCCCGTCGGCCACAGCTCGAGCACTTTTTTGCGCTCGCTGAGAAAATAATCCCAATCCCAGCGTTTGAATCGAACCGCGTAAGCTGTTTGCATATGCTTAATGAGTCGCTGCCAGCAGCGTCTTCATCTCCTGTTCGCGAGCTGAAAAATATGCGGGAACGTCCTTACCGGCAACATAGCTGTCCGGCTCGGACCACGTTTGCTTGAGGAAGTCCTGGAATTCGGATGATTTATAGACACGCGCGAGCGCTTCCGAAAGAAATGCGATCTTCGCGGGATCCGTGCCGGCCTTCACGACGATCGAGCGCCACTCGTCCAGCACCACTTTTGCTCCGATCTCGGACGCGGTCGGCGTATTCGGAATTTCGGGGACGCGCTTTGCACTGAAAACAACGACCGGACGGATCTGACCGGATTCCACATACCGGCGCACGTTGCCGTTCGGATCGCACATCACGTCGACTTGATCTCCGAGCAGCGCCGCATAGCGCTCGCCCGGTTTCGGGAACGGAACGCCGACAAGCTTGAGGCCGCGGCTTGCAAAATATTTCGTCGCGACGTCTTCGGCACTCCCGAATCCGTCGACGGCGACCTTGATCTCCTTCGTCTTCGCAGCCTTCTCGACGTCCGCCCAAGTTTTGTACGGACTACTCGCGTTGACGTAGTACGCGAATGGTTGCCGATTCATGATCGCGAGCGGAATGACGTCCTTCATCTGCCAGGGCGCAGTTGTTTTGCTCGTCATGTTTCCGACGAACGTATCGGCGACGAAGACCGCGAGCGTGTAACCGTCCGCGTCGCTCGTCGATCAGCTTGACCATCCCGCTGTTCCCGTCCGCGCCGGGAACGTTCACAACGGGGACCGAGGTCGACTTCAGCGTGTCTTGCAGAATTTTCGCGACCGCGCGACCCATCTGATCGGAGCCGCCGCCCGGTCCCCATGGGACGACGAGCGTAATCGGGCGCGACGGATAATCATCGGAATGCGCTAAGGTCGTTGTGACGAGCATCGCGAGCGCCAGTGCTGCGAAGATGCGCGAAACAATTCCCGCTTTGGCCATGTTGTATTCCCCTCAGAAGACAGCATCGAAATCTTGTCTTACCTGGCGAGATCGTCATGCCGCCTGACGAATGCTAGCACGAGCTTTTGTCCTTGCGCAAGCCCCCCTTTCGATGACAAAGTTTGAGCGTGCCGGCGCGCTACGTCATCCTTGCGGTTACGCTCGTCCTTCAGACATCGGCTTCGCTCTTGCAGCAAGGCATCGGCGCGATTCAGCCACTCATCGGACAGCGCCTAAGTCTCGATCACCAACACCTCGGCTGGGTCGTCGCCGCGATTTCGCTCGGCTCGGCTGCATTTGCAACGGGCGCCGGACTCGCGGTCGATTACTTCGGTGAACGCAAAGTCTTGTTGTGGAGCGGCATCGCGATGGGCACGGCATTGCTTGCGGCTGCGGTCTTTCCGAATCTCGTCTGGTTGGTGATCTGGCTCTTCCTTTTTGGAATGGCGTACGGCACATCGGCGCCGTCGGGAGGACGCGCAATTCTGCAATGGTTTACGCGTGACCGTGGATTCGCGATGGGGATTCGACAATGCGGCGTTCCGCTCGGCGGTGTCGTTGGCTCGCTACTGCTTCCTGCCGTCGCACTGCACTACGGATACCAAGCCGCACTTGCAATCTCGGGCGTCATCTGTATCGTCGTCGCCGTCGTCTTCATTCAAGGGTATTCGAGCCCGGCCGAGGCAGCGGGCCACGAACGCATCCGGTTTCGTGAGGCGCTGCGCGGCTTGATCGAAGTAGCGTCGAGCCCGAGCAGCATCTGCTTGAATCTCTTATGCGCTTCACTCGTCGCAGTGCAATACACGGCCGTCTCATTTCTCGCGATTGCGTTGATCGCGCAGAAGCATGCGGCGTTGACGATCGCGGTGGAAGCGATGGTCATCTTTCAAGTCGGCTCGATCCTCGGCCGGCTCGCGTGGGGCTCGGTGAGCGATCACGTCTTCGGCGGCGATCGAATCTATCCGATGTTGCTCATCTCGGCGATGACGCTCGGCGTCTTGTGGTGGCTCGCGCAGCCCGGTGCCGAATCCACGATCGTCATTTTTCTCTTAGCCGGCGCGCTCGGATTTTCGGCCGCATCGTGGAATGGTCTCTGGGCTGCGGCGCAGGCAGAGATCGGCGGCCACCGGCACGCAGGGAGCGCGCTTGGCGCGTCGCTTACGGTGATCTATATCGTCGGCGCGATCGTTCCACCGGTATTCGGGGCTGTTGTCGACCACACAAATTTCTCCGTCGCATGGCTCGCGCTTGGCGTCATCGTGCTAATCGGATTCATTCCCGGCTTCATGGCGCAGAGGCTGATGCGCGCAGCCCGCGTAGCTACTCGAAGATCTCGAACGGCAAGAAGGCCGAGACCGTGTAGTTCGGCATGTCGACGATTTGGCTCAAGTGCAGATCGACGGCGACGCTGCAGATGCAATAGGCCTGATCGCGCGTGTAGCCGCGTGCGTCGACGATGTAGTCGATCATCGCGAGCAGCGCTTTGCGCGCGGCAAGCTCCATCGTCTCGGCCGATCCGGTTGTCGCGTAGTAGTGTTTCCCGTGCAGGCGCGCGGCGTCGTACGCGTACATCCCGGCGTATGACGGTTCCGTCTGTCCGCGGCGCGTCGCTTCACCGCTGAGAACCTCGAAGCGCGCGTGCAAGCGTCGCGGCCATCTCGACGGCCGTTCCGCACGATTCACCGTCGCCTTGCGCAAAGTGCGCATCGCCGGTCGAGAAGTTCGCGCCCTCGACGAACACGGGCAGAAACAGCGTCGTTCCTGCGGTCGAGCTGCTTGATGTCGAAATTGCCGCCGTTCTCGCGCGGTGGGATCGTGCGCAGTGCGGTGCTCGCGAACGGCTCTTTTGCGGGGACCGCGCCGCGCGAATCGGGCAATGCCACGAGATGCCCTTTCGCTGCGAGCTCGGCTTCGCGCGCGACGATCGTTTTCATCAGCTCATGCGAGGGCGCGACGCCCATCACGCCCATGAACGGCGCGCCGGGGATCGCGACGCCCGGAATCTGCGGCGAGCGCGCGAGCTCGCCCTCGATTTCCCAGTGCACGAGATACTTGTAGTTGAAGACGTCGCGCAAGAATCCGAAATCGGGTCCGCGGAAGCTCGTGTAGCCGCGCGGCTGCGGCTCGATCTTCTCGATGTGCACGGCGAGCAAATCGCCGGGCTTTGCGCCTTCGATACGCAAGCGGGCCGGTGAGCGGATGCGCGACGTTCACCGCAAAGCGCTCGATGTCGGCGCCGACCATCCCCGGCTTGACTTGACCGTTGAGCGCATCGCGCGTCTCGATCGCAACGCTCTCACCCGGCTGCACCGTCGCGATCGCCGGAATGTCCGGATGCCAGCGATTGTGGCCTTTGTTCGGCTCCTCGCCGAGCGGCAAATCGCGATTGATCGAGATGCGCATTTTCTTAAGTGAAGCGCATGTCGAACTTCGGAATCGCGAAGAAATTGTAGCCGCCTTTGTTGAACGGGACGGTTGCCGGCTGCGGAATACCTTTGCGATCCGTCGCGCGCGTTTCGATCACGTAATCGCCGGGTGCGGGATTGAACGCGAACTCGAATCGCGTCCAGCTATAGCGATTCGGCTGCACGTCGATAAGCCGCGTTGACTGCCAGCTTCCGCCGTTGACGCGGACGTCGACTTGGCGTACGCCGGCATTCGGCGCCCATGCATACCCGCGCAATATTTGCGGCCCGGCTTTCATGACGGGCTTCTCTCCGCGTGCGAGCGGATAGTTCGCGGGCAGATCCGGTGACTTGCGCAACGTCAGCGGCACGACGAGCAGCGAACGCGCCATTTGCCACGTCACCGGTTGACCGAGGAGCTGATCCGGTCGTATGAACCGGAACTCGTCGTTCGGTGCAGCGACGGGCGGAGGATAATCGGGGCCAATCAAGGTGTGATCGGTCGTGTTGAGACGCACCCAAAAATCGTGCGATGCAATTTTGATCTCGGTAAGCCATTTTGTCGACGCACCGCCGCACCAGCCGGGGACGAACGCACGCACCGGTGCGCCGTGATCCGCCGGCAACGGCATCCCGTTGAGCTTGAACGCGAGGCCGATCTCGTTCGAACGCTCGTGCAGCTCGCTCGCCGGAATCGGTCTTCCGGTGTCCGATTCGGTATTCGGCGCTTTGCCGTCGACACCGGACCAAAATAAACACGCTTTCGCATTCGGCTTGAGTCCGACGAGATCGAGAATGTAGCTCATCGGAACGAATTCCCATTCGCCCATGCCGACGCCGCCGAGTCCCCAACCGTTGCCCGTCACTTTGGTGGGATCGCTCAGCATGTCTTCCTGCTCCCAAAAGAGCGTGCGACCGTTGCCGGTGCATTGCATCACGCTCATCATCGAGCGGGACGGCATCTTGAGCAGATCTTCGTACGTGATCGTCATCTCGCGTTCGACCGCATCGCCGTGAATCTGCAGCTTCCAGAAGCGCGGATCGACGCGCTTGTCGAGCTCGGGACGCGGCGTCGGAAACGCGTTGCGGATATAGAATTCCGAGACCGGCGTTATGTACGTATCAAAATTCCAATACGGTGCGCCTTGATTCGTATTGTTGAGATCGGTCAGTAAGCCGACGTCTTTGACGAACGACGGATGAAAGCGGCTTGGTCCGACGCCGTCCAAGCCAATCGTGAGCTTCTCTTCTGCGGAAAATGCGGGCGCGCCGGTCACGGCCACGGCAGATGCGACGGCGCTAATGAAAATGCGGCGATTCATTCAGCGACTTCGTTGCGATTGTAGCTGTCCCTCGACTTCGCTCGGGATGACAGAGGATTGATGACAGCGCAGTGGCACCCTTAGGATGGCTTGGATCGTTTGCATGTTGCGGGCGTCGTCGGCTTCTTCGCCGGGCGTTTCGAGAATCGCGGTTTTTTCGCGGACTTCGGGGTGCATGAGCAACGCGCGAAAGCCTTCGAATCCGATGTTGCCTTCGCCGATGTGCCAGTGCCGGTCGCGATGACCGCCCAGCGGAATCTGCGTATCGTTGAAGTGGAACATCGGGATCCGGTCCATGCCGATCTCGCTGTCGGCTTGCGCGAAAAACTGATCGACGCCGTCCTTCGTATTGATCGCGTAGCCGGCCGCCCACGAGTGCGCCGTATCGAGACACACGCCGAGCTGCGGATGATCGAGCGTACGCACGAACTCGCCGAGCTCTTCGAGCGTGCCGCCGCAGAACTGTCCCGCGCCCGCAGAATTTTCGAGCACGAGCATCACGCCCGGCTTGATTTCCGCAAGCGCTTTTTCGAGCGCCTTGCAGACGCGATTGAATCCGGCTTTGCGATCGCCTTCACCATACGAGCCGAGATGCGTGTTGACGTACGCAACGTTGCCGACGGCCGCGAATGCCAAATCGTTCTCGAGCAGGCGCAGCGAGTTCTTGGCGGCGTTTGCGTCTTCGCTTGCGAGATTGATCAAGTACGAGGTGTGGATGACGGCCGGCGAGAGATCGTTCTCGCGGCGCAGCTCGATGAAACGCTCGAGCGCCGGCGTGTCGATCGGCGCGACGCGGTACGTCTTCGGGTTCCCGCTGAAAAACTGCACCGCCGTGCAGCCGACGCGTTTCGCGTACGCGACCGTCTCCGCGTACCCACGCGAGACGCCGACGTGAAATCCGAGCCTCAAACCTCGCCGATGTACAGAAACTGCGAGTAGCGAACCTGGAACGGCTTGCCGTTCGCCATTTCGCGCATGATTTTTTCGAGCGCTTCGAGATACGCGTCGAACTTCGCGCCGTAATGACTCTTACGCGCGCGCGTGCGCTCGTAACCGAGCCACTTGTCGACATCGGTCATGATGACATGCGGAACGACGCGCAAATGATGCTGTTTGAACGGGTATTGGTAGAATGCGCGAAAGCCTTTGGCATGAATGTCTTCGGGTGGCGTCGAGACCGACGGCTTTGGCTGCATCCGTCGCGCAGCGCGCGCAGCGGTTCGTCCGTCACCATCTTCTTCACCCAAATCGCGACACGGCCGCCTTCGGGTCGGCAACGCGCGCCATCTCGGCGAGCGCTGCGGGCTGATCCATCCAGTGAATCGCTTGCGCGCATACACGCCGTTGAAGCTGCCGTCACCAAACGGAAGTTTCTCCGCATCGCCGACGACGAGCCGCGCTTCCTTCAGACGAATGCGCGCTTTATCGAGCATCGCTTCGGAGATGTCGACGCCGGTGATCTTCAGGCCGCGTTTCGCAAGCGGTTCGGATGCGAGACCCGTACCGCACGCGACGTCGAGCACGCTCCAGCCGGGTTTGAATCCGTATTCCTCGAGCACGTCGTAAAGCGCACGCGAATACCCGCTGCGGTACACATCGTACTCAGCCGCAAGCTGGTCGAACGGATTGTTGGTTTCGATCATGCGCGTCTACGTTGTAGAAGGTTCGGGACTGCGAATCGGAAGAGAAAGCTCCGGCGCTTGGGTCCCAAAATCGATCTTCGGTAATTCGTCCAGCGAAAGGAGGCCAAAGGCCTCCAAGAACTCGGGCGTGGTTTTGTAAAGAATCGGGCGACCAGGCACTTCTTTACGTCCGCTTTCCTCAATGAAGCCGCGTTCGAGCAACGTCTGCACGACGGAGTCGGCGCTTACGCCGCGGACCGACTCGATGTCGGCTTTCGTCGTCGGCATCCCCTTCGAGATGCTCGTTGTACGCGACGATCGCAAGCGACTCAAGCGCTGCGGGCGAGAGCGTCGTTTTCGGCGGCAGCAAATACGTCTCGACGACTTCACGCGTCGAGGGCGCCGTTGCAAAACGAAAGCCGCCGGCGATTTTGCGCACGACGATTCCGCGCTCGGCGTATTCGCCTTCGATCTCGGCAAGCGCCGTCGTTACTTCCATCTCTTCGGCTTCGCACAATTGCGCGATCTTCTTGATCGAGAGCGCTTCGGATGCGACGAAGAGCAGGGCTTCGATTTTGCGGCGCAGCTCGCCGGTTTCAACGAGTTCAGGTTGCATCTACGTTACCGCCGGTACGGGAGCGAGCGCGAAGAGACGAATGTCCGCAAAACTATCGGACTGATCGTACCCGATGCGTCCGCGCCGAATCAGCTCGAGGACCGCGAGAAACGTGACGATGATGCCGCTGCGATCGAGCTGCGCGCACAAGATTCGAGAACAGTGCGCGTACCATCGCGGCGGATCGCCGCCAGCGACGTGCGACATTTGCTCCGCGACCGTGAAGCGATCGCGCACGATCGTACGTTTGTCTTCTTTTGCCGAACGCAGCGCCGCCATCAGCGCGAGCCCGAGCTTGTCGGGGACGATTTGATAACGCTGCTGCAGCTCACTGGTCGAATCGCCGCCGTCGCGATAGTAGTGGCCTTGCGCCTCGGCGAGAAAACGCCGCAGCTCGTCGCCTGCTTCGCGATACTTCGAATACGTGATGAGCCGCTGGCGCAGACGCTCTTCGAGCATCTCCGGCGTCTCCTCGCCGTCGGTCGCGAACTCGGGCGGGATCGGCGGCAAGAGCGAGCGCGACTTGAGAAAGACGAGCGTCGCGGCCATGACGAGATACTCGGCCGCCAGCTCGATGTCGAGCACTTCCATCCCCGAGATGTACGCGAAGTACTGATCGGCGACAATTGCCAACGGCACGGTCGCAATGTCGAGCTCCTGTTCTTTGACGAGGTGAGCAAGAGATCGAGAGGGCCGTCAAAGACGTTTTGGAGGTTGACTACGCAAGCGCGCTCTTGCGCCGGGATAACACTCAACTCGCGGGGCTTTCCCTCGCCGGATTCACGTACTCGACGTCTTCACGATCGCCGATCGCGTCGGGATGGGCTTCGAGGTATTCCATCCCAAGATCGATCAGTCGCTTTTCGTTGACGTACTTGAGCGCTTTCTTCGCGGCCCGGACTTCAAACCAGGCTGCATCGTCGACCTCGTGGTCGTGATTCACGTGTCGCCCGAGAGATAGCGCATCAAAAAGAAGTGAACGGACTTCTTGTGCTTGCTGCGGTTCATGTAGAACCAGTACGAAATGTCGGAGAGCTTGGTGATGACCTCGCCCCAGCATCCGGTCTCTTCGCGCACTTCGCGGATCGCCGCTTGCTCGTGCGTCTCGCGCGCTTCGACGTGGCCTTTGGGCAACGACCAAATGCGCGGATGTCCGCGGCCGATGAGCAATGCATCGATCGTTCCGCCTCTTCGCCGGAGTATCAAACCACCGGCCGAGACTTCATACTTAATGCGCATGATCGGTATTCGTATTTCCCGTCGAAGGGTGCGAAAGCGGAGCCCTCGCGAGCTCCGCCGGTTACATCTATTGTAGCAACCAGGACCAAGAAGCAACAGGTCGAGGAGCAACCTTTTTTCAAAATTCGCTTGCTTGGCCTGCTCGCTTGGTTTAAATACTAGAGCAGGCTGTCCTCCGGCGTTAGAATATTCCGCGTATCAAGCGCCAACGAACGCGCGCACAATAATCCGCATATCCCGGAAGTTCATTCGCGAGAAGATTTTCTTCATCGAGTAGCCGCCAAATCAGCACAGGTAGTACAAAGAAAAATGCGACGAGTCCGCAATAGGATCCAAGCGCGAGCGGTGTTCCAATGAAGAGCAACAGCGCGCCCGCGTACATGGGATGGCGAACAATTGCATATGGCCCGGTCGTAATGACACTTTGATCGCGCGCGATCTCGACGGTAGCCGATGCGAACGTGTTTTCCTTGAACACAAGGAACTGGACGTAGAAACAGACCGCGACGAAGAAGTCGCCTGCAATTGCAACATATGCCGGCACAGGCAGCCAATCGAATCGATGACCAAGCGCTGGAACGACCAGCAGCGCTATGAATGCGAGCGAAGCGAGGTACATGACGATCCGCTGCGGCAACGTCGTCTCTTTCGTCGGTCCGGCTGCTACGCGGCGCCGAAGAAGCGCGGGATCCTTTCGCATGAGATACAGCGTAATTAAAAGAGCACTTCCGAAGAAAACCGCAAGATAAGCCCAAGCCTGCCAGTATGCAACGGTACCGGCCGGGACGAAGAGGAGCAAACCCATAATGACTGCGAGGAACGCGTAGCCGAGCCACGCCTTGCGAGCGAGCGCTACGCTTTTGCACCCAGCGTAGGTTCGGTTCGCGCGCGGCGCGCGTTTCATCGACGCGGCCAACGACCGTGTGTTGCGGCGCGGCTAGAATTTCGCTTCGGATCGTCGTGCGCTTCGTGCGATGATGTCGCGAAATACCGCGATGAATTCGTCGAGCGTTTCTTTTGATTCGGTTTCGGTCGGCTCGATCATCAAACACTCGGGAACGAGCAGCGGAAAATAAATCGTCGGCGCCATGTAGCCGCGATCGAGCAGCGCTTTCGCGATGTCGAGCGCGCGCACGCCGGTCTCGCGCTTGAGCGTCTGCGCGCTGGCAACGAACTCGTGCCGGCACAGCTCGTCGTACGGCATCTCGATCACGTCGCGGATCTTGGCGCGAATGTAGTTCGCGTTGAGGACGGCGAGCTGCGAGACGCGCGTCAGCCCCTCGGCGCCGTTCGCGTTGACGTACGCGAGCGCGCGGACCATGTGCGCGAAGTTCGACCAGAACGAACGCATCGGGCCGATCGTCGACGGCACGTCGAAATCGAGCGCGAAGACGCCGTCGCGCTCGCGCACGACCGGGGTCGGCAAGAAGTCGACGAGGTGCTTCGCGACGCCGAGCGGACCAGCGCCCGCGCCGCCGCCGCCGTGCGGAATCGAGAACGTCTTGTGCAGGTTGAGATGCATGAGATCGAAGCCCATGTCGCCCGGACGCGCGTTGCCCATCAGCGCGTTGGCGTTGGCGCCGTCGTAGTACATCAGGCCGCCCGCCGCGTGCACGATCTCGGCGATCTCTGTGATGCGATCTTCGAACAGAGCCGAGCGTGTTCGGATTCGTCATCATGCAAACGGCGGTCTCCGGACCGACGACCTTGCGCAAGGCGTCCGGATCGACGCGTCCGCGTTTGTCCGATTCGAGCGAGACGACTTTGTAGCCGACCATCGCAGCCGAGGCGGGATTCGTGCCGTGCGCGGTGTCGGGGACGATCACGGTCTTGCGTGCGTGCTCGCCGCGCTTGCGGAAATACGCTTTCGAGATCAGCAGTGCGGCCAGCTCGCCGTGCGCGCCGGCCGCCGGATTGAGCGAGAACGCCGCCATGCCGAACAGCGAGCTCAGGCTGCGCTCGAGCTCCCACATGATCGCGAGCGCGCCTTGCGCGAGCTCGTCCGGCGCAAACGGATGCAAGATCGCGCAGTCCCGGCAGATTCGCCATGGCGTCGTTGATGCGCGGGTTGTACTTCATCGTGCACGAGCCGAGCGGATAGAACCCGATGTCGATCCCGAACGTGCGCTGCGAGAGCCGCGTGAAGTGCCGCACGACGTCGAGCTCGGTGTTGTCGGGCAGCGGCAGGTCGCTGCGCAAGAACGTCGCGCGGAAGATACGCGTCCGCGCTTTCCGTATGATGCGGGACGTACGGATTCGCACGGCCGGGCTGGCCTTGCTCGAAAATCAGCGGCGCATTCGAGCGCTTCAGCGAGCTGCGGCAAGTTCTTTTTTCCGTCAGCGTCGGGACGACCGCGCGCAGGCCGGTCTGCAGCGCGTCGATGTCGTCTTGCGTCGTCAGCTCGGTCGCGGTCGTTAGGATGCAGTCGGCGAGCTCGGGATAGAAGCGCCCGAGATCGAGGCCGCCCAAGACGTGCTTGCGCTGCAACGCGGCAAGCGCTTCGGCGGCGCTTCCGGGAACGCGCACGACGAACTCGTTGAAGGTCGCGCCGGAAAAGCGCGCGCTGACGCCCGCGACATCGAGCATCGCCTTGCGCGTCGTTTGCGCGCGCTGCACGTTCTCGAGCGCGCAATCGCGCAAACCGGTCGCGCCCATCGCGGCCAGATAGATCGTCGCGATCAGCGCGCAGTGGGCTTGATTGGTGCAAATGTTCGAGGTCGCGCGTTCGCGGCGAATGTGCTGCTCGCGCGCCTGCAGCGTCAGCACGTAGGCGTTGCGGCCCGACGTTGTCGACCGTGCGGCCGACGAGGCGTCCGGGAATGCGCCGCATGTGCTCTTTCGTGCACGCAATGAAGCCGACGTGCGGTCCGCCGTATGCGGCGGCGACGCCGAACGATTGCGCTTCGCCGACGCAGATGTCGCAGCCCCAATCGCGCGGCGTCGAGAGCACGCGCGAGCGAAAGCGGCTCGGCGACGACGCCGATCTTGACGGCGCCTGCCGTGTCCTTCGGGAACACGTCGATCGCGCCGAAGAAGTTCGGCGACTGCACGATAACGGCGGCATATTTGCCGCCGGCGAGCTTGTCGTTCAGGTTGGCGAAATCGGTCGTACCGCTCGGAAGATAGTCGAGCTCGTCGATCGCGACTTCGAGACCGTCACAATACGTTTTGAGTACGGCGCGATAGTTCGGATGCACGGCTTTCGAGACGAGCAACGCCTGGCGGCCGGTCGCATTGACCGCCATGATCGCGCCTTCCGCAAGCGCGGTCGCGCCGTCGTAGACCGACGCGTTCGCGAGATCCATTCCGGTCAGCAAGCAGATGTAGGTCTGCCACTCGTAGATCGCTTGCAAGTAGCCTTGCGAGACTTCGGCTTGGTACGGCGTGTACGCCGTCAGGAACTCGCCGCGCATCGCAAGCGCGCCGATGACCGGCGGCACGTAGTGCCGATAGACGCCGGCCCCCAGAAAGCTCGCGTAATTCGGCGCGTCGTTGCGCGCCGCAAGCGCGGTAAATTTGCATGCAATCTCGCTCTCCGAAAGCGAAGGCGAGAGCTCGAGCTTCGCGCGAAGCGCGACGTCGTCGGGGACTTTAACCAGCTCCGCGAGATCCTTCGCGCCGACCGCTTCGAGCATCGCTCGAATATCCGAAGGCGTGTGCGGGGTGTAGCTCACGTTACCGCAATTTCGGGGTCTAGAAGGCTATTACTGCTCCGCTAAAAAGTCGGGGGACCGTGGAATTCGGCATTCAGTTCATTCCGGATGTGAAGCCGGACGAGACGCCGTCGGACGAGTACTTCGCAGAATCGCTGCAGCATTGCGAAGACGCCGAGGCCGGCGTCTTCGCGCATCGGATTGGACGCAAGGTCTTTCATCCGCGCTCAAACTCTTTTGCGAGGCCGTGCTGCCCGAGTTTGTGCGAACTCCTACGTCACCGTACCGGAGATGACGCCATCTAGATGTTCGGCCCACTTCGAGTCGGACGTGGCGTCGACGCCGTAATTGTCGTGCCAATTCCACCATTTGTAAGGCTCGGTCTGTGGGTAGCCCTCGGGCGAATCCTCCCACGTCTCTTGGCGCCCAAGCGCAGTCGCGTCGAGGTAGCTCCAGGTGCTGCCCATCGCCTCGTCGCCGCGGGCATTGATAAAGTAGGTGCGGAACACGCGGTCGCCGCTGCGGAAGAACACGTTGTGGCCGTGCCACTCTTCCACACCGAAGTCAGTGTCGAAGCTGTCCGTCATGGTGTACCACGGCATCTCCCACCCCATCCGCGCTTTCACGCGCGCGATGTCCGCCTGTGGCGCGCGCGAAGCGTACGCGAGCGTGGTGTCGCGCGCGTTCAGATGGGCAAGGTTGCAGACTTGATCGGCCCCCAAGGAGCAGCCGCGGCAGGCATGCTCCGGCCAGCCGAACACGTCGGGTTCGAAGAAGGCGCGATAGAGAATTAGTTGCCGACGACCCTCGAATAATTCAAGCAGGTTCACCTTACCCTTAGGTCCCTCGAACTCATATTGCTTCTCTACCGCCATCCAAGGCATTCGGCGACGTTCGGCAGCTAGCGCGTCGCGCGCTCGGAACAGGGCTTTCTCCTTTACAAGCAGCGTTTGCCGCGCTTGCTCCCACTCTTCAGGCGATACGATCGCGGGCGTATTCATGCTCGTTTCGTTGTTCGTCGTTGTCTGAGTGCTCATTGTTTCTCCTTGGGCCACTTGCAGTTAGAAAAAGTTGATGTGCCCCGCACTGCACCCGTCCACTTATTACCCGGTAGGCCGTGTTACTATCACCCCAAGCTGGCTAACTGCTAGGGACCGCGGAACACAATCCGAAGGGGCGAGCCTCCTTGCGAAATACGTTACACAATCCGGGTGCTTCACGAACCCGTTTGCTTGAGTTCGGATACTTCACGCTCAGCGACAACCGCTATCCGAACAACGAGCGCACGCCCGAGCGGTTTCTCCACGAGATCTACGAGCAAGCGCTTTACGCCGAAGAAATAGGATTGCACTCGGCATGGATCGGCGAACACCATTTCAATCTGCTTGGAATCAACGCGTCGCCGCATATGATCCTGGCACAGCTCGCGGGAGCAACGTCGCGGATTCGGCTTGCACCCGCGGTGGTACTATTGCCGGTCCACCATCCGCTCTTGGTCGCGGAAGATTGGGCAACGCTCGATCAGCTCTCGAACGGCCGCGTCGATTTCGCGGCCGGACGCGGCTACGACGCGAAAGAATATGCGCCGTTCGCAATGCCGTTCGAAGAATCAGCCGAGATATTCGAAGAGGGTCTCGACGTACTCTGGCGCGCCTGGACGGAGCCTGGCCCGTTCGCATTCGAGGGTAAGTACTATAAGTTTCCGGCCGTCGACGTTCGTCCCAAGCCGATGCAGCAGCCGCTGCGTCCGTTCGTCGCGAGTTTCTCGCGCCTCTCGATGGAGATCGCCGCGAAGAACGATTGGAACATCATCTATGCGCCGTTTGCCGCGACGATGGTTTACGGCAGCCTTGCCAACGGCGTTCGCGCGTACGGCGAAGCGTGCGAAGCGCACGGCCGCCCGCCGCGCCGCTCCAACTGCAGCTACTTCATCCATATCGCAACGACGCCTGAAGAGGAGCGCTATGGTCGCGAAGCGCTGATCTCGTACTTTCATTCGATCGTCCCGTCGTTTCCGTCCGATCCCGCAAAAGCGCCGCCGAATCTGCGCTATTTCGTCGACATCGTCGAGCGCCTCAATCGCGCGACACCCGAAGGACTCGACTCGAATTCGATTCTGATCGGCTCCCCCGCGGCGATTATCGAGCAGCTGGCCCGCGTCCAGAGCTCCGGGATCAGCGAGGTCATTCTCTATTTCAATTACGGCCGCAAGCCGCATGCCATGGTCAAGGAACAAATGCATCGTTTCGCGCAGGACATCGCTCCGGCGTTTAGTTGAGAGGGAACCTATGGCTACGAAACGCTCTTCCTTTATCGCGGGTGGTGCAGCCGCCGCAACTGCCTTTTCGGTCCCTGCCCGGATACGCGCGCAGGGCGCGACGGTAAAGATCGGCTATCTCGATTCGTTCAGCGGTCCGCTCGCAGATATCGGACAGCATCAGCGCAAGGGGATGCAAGTCGCAATCGACGAGCTCAATCGTCGTGGCGGCGTACGCTATGAGCTCGTTCCCGCTGATGACGCCTCGAAGCCGGCGACGGGCGTAAACGAAGCGCGACGTCTCTTCACGCAAGAGAACATCGACGTTCTCATGACGGGAACGTCATCGGCCATAACGCTCGCAGTCGGGCCGCTCGCCGAACAAACCGGTATCTTCACGCTCGCAATCGGGCCGCAAGATACGAGCATCACCGGCGAAAAAGCGCAGCGCGTCGTCTACCGCTTCGCACCGAACGTCGAGATGCAAGTTCGCGCCGTCGCGAACCGGCTGCTCGCGCAAGGCAAGAAGTGGTACTTCGTCATCAACGATTTCGCGTACGGCAAAGATTGCTACGCGCGCCTCTCAGCGCGTCTGCGAGCCGCCGGCGGAACCGAAGTTGGCTCCGATCTTCTTCCGCTTGGTACCAACGACTATTCGGCGACGCTCACGAAAGTGCGCAACAGCGACGCAGACATGCTCGCGCTGTGCCTGGGCGGCTTCGACGGCGCGAAGACCGCGAAACAATTCGTTGACTTCGGTTTGCAAAAGCGCATGAAGCTCGGTGGCGTTACGGGCTCGATGGAAGACTACTACTGGAAAGCCGTCCCGGTCGACGAGCTGGCCGGATCGACGTTCGCCGTCAACTGGGCGCCGTCGGTTTCCGACTCGTCACGCGCGCTCGCTGCGAAACTGAAGGCAGCGATCGGCGACTCGCCCTCGTCGCGTTACTACTTCCCGTACGTCTGCATGATGCAGCTTGCGGACCGGATGCACGCCGCGGGAACGACCAAAGCCGATGCGCTCGCCGCAGCTTTTGCCGATCACCGGTTCAATGCGTATCGTTCCGGCACGGCGTGGTGGCGCGGCTGCGATCACCAGTGCGTGCAGGACATGTACGCCGGTGCAGTGCTCAGCACCAAAGCGCGCGAGAAAGCCGACTTCATGTTTGAGATCGTCGAAGACGTCCACGGTCTCGACGCGGCCGGTGCGTGCGACGCCGCCGACTCGGCAGCCGCAACCGCAGCGTTCAATGCGCAGCAGATCCCGAACCGCGAGAATTACCAGCCGAAGAAAGTCTAGGCTTCCGAATCGCCGTCGAGAGGCTTGCTCGTCAGCGCTATTAATTCTTTCGCCAAATAGTAAACGACGTTATGAAATGGTTTCTCGTCCTTCGAAACGATACCGGCCTCGACCAAGCGCCAGATCGATGCTCGCGCAGGCTTTGGAGTAACTCCAAGCAACTTGCAAGCGCTCGGCACGCTTATCGCGGGGACCACAAATAGGTCATCGATCAAACGCATGACCCCTTCCGACACCCGAGGCCCGGCGACACGGGCCCTGTATTCGGCTCTCAGCTTCGCGAGAACGTCGGTGCGCTTGGCGGCGTCGCGCGATTGTTGTGTGACGCCACGCAAGAAAAATAACAGCCATCCTTCCCAATCGCCATCCGTACTGACTCGCAGCAAGGCGTCGTAATATTCTTGCTTGTTACGCTCGAAGTACGCACTCAGATAAAGCATTGGCGCGGTCAATATGCCAGCTCGTTGCAGCCACAGTGAAATGAGCATTCGCCCTAAACGTCCATTGCCGTCTCGATAGGGATGGATTGTTTCGAACTGATAGTGGCTCAACGCTAGCTTGATCAACGGAGCTTCATCTTGCGAGTCTAGAAACTGCTCCAGATTATCCATCAATTCGGAAACGAAATATTCCGGAGGCGGGACAAATCGTGCTGCCTCAAACGGCGGCGAGCCTATATAGACGATGCAATCACGAAACCGGCCAGGCCGGATGTCTTCCTCTGGCGAGGCTGCCATCAACACACCGTGCAATTCGTTGAGCAACGTGCGACCGACGGACAAGTCGCGCACTCGTTCGCGACCGAGTTCAAATGCGGTCACGTAGTTGGATACGTGAACGTCGTCGATTCTTCGGCCTTTTTGAGTAAGCTCGAATAGAGCCAGATCGGCGAGGGTCGTGTGCGTCCCCTCGATTGCGCTCGAGAGCATTGCCTCGCGGCGCAAATAGGAAGAGAACAACAAGTCGGGACGTTCTATTTGCCGGGCGATCCCGTCTAGGCGAGCGAGCGCCTGATCAGCTTCCGATAGAGCGAGGCGAAGCTCGCGCCGTGAGAGGTCCAGTTTTCCCGGCGGTAGGTGGTCCGGCACAAAAGCCAACCCCTTGGCGCCTCTGGCGTCCGTAGCCTGAACCAGCTTCCCGGGAGCATCGGGCCTGAATTGAGCTTCCCTCATGGGTGCCTAGGGAGTTTACGCCTCTAAACTCCCTACGCCTCCTGGGATCGAGGGCTTTCGCCGCCTCAAATACCCTCGCCGCCCCTTTGCCCCGGCCTGGATTCAGGCTTCGACTAGTTTGTCGTAGTCGGCGGCTAACATCAACGCCGACTTCGTCGACGGATCCGAAACTTTCAATTTGAAAAGCCAGCCGCCGGCGAATGGCTCGCGATTCACGAGCGCGGGATCGCCTTCGAGCGCGGGGTTGACTTCGGTGACCTCGCCGCCAATCGGCGTGAACAGATCGGAGACGGCTTTCACCGATTCGACGACGCCGACGTTTCCGAATTGTGCGACGTTTGCGCCGATCTTCGGCAGCTCGACGTAAACAATATCGCCGAGTGAGCTCTGCGCGTAGTCGGTGATGCCGATCGTGGCGATGTCGCCGTCAAGCTTGAGCCATTCGTGTTCTTTGCTGTACAGAAACTCTGCGGGACTCGCCACATTCTCTCCTATTTTGAACGCTTGTAAAAGGGCAGCTTGACGACGGTTGCGGGCCAACGTTTGTCGCGAATTTCGATTTCGATTTGCGAGCCGGGCTTCGCAACGGACTGGGTCGATGAGCGCCGTTCCGATGCCAACCGCCCCGCTGCGCACTTCACCAACGTGCGCGTTGTTTGCAAAGACGGGATAGCCCATGCGCGGTTGCGGCGCGCGACCTTCGAGCGTGAATCCGGCGATGCGCGCATAGTCGTCGTCGACGCGCTGCACTTCGAGCGCAACTTTGCCCTCAAAGGCCGGCTTGCCGAATTTGACCGCCCATGCAAGACCGGCTTGCAACGGCGTGATGTCTTCTTCGAGCTCGTGACCGTAGAGCGGCATCCCGGCTTCGAGCCGTAAGACGTCTCGCGCGCCAAGGCCGCACGGCTCGAGTCCGTGCGTCACGCCCGCTTCCAAAAGCGCATCCCACAGCGCGACCGCATCGTCGTTCGGAACGAACATCTCGAAGCCGTCTTCGCCGGTATAGCCGGTGCGCGCCATGAGCACAGGGATTCCCGCCACATTGGTGCGCGCGCAGAAAAAGTAACGCATCGCAACGATGCTTTCGCGATCGGCAGGCGAGAGCAGTCGCTCGACGATCTCAACCGAACGCGGACCTTGAATCGCGATCAGCGCGTGCGTTCCGTGATGATTTTCGAGTTTGACATTGCCTCGCCGATGGGCTTGCAGAATGCCCCACATCTTGCGGGCGTTGCCCGCGTTGACGACCAGCAGCCACTCGTCATCGTCTTGGCGGTAGAAGATCACGTCGTCGTGCGTCCCGCCCGTCTCGCTGCAAAACAGATTGTAGCGCGCCTGCCACGGCCGCATGCTCGCGACTTCGTTGACGGTCAGACGATCCGCCCACTCGCCGATCTCGGCGCCGCGCAAGACGAATTGCCCCATGTGTGAGAGATCGAAGAGCCCGGCGCGATGCCGCACCGCGTCGTGCTCGCGCAAGACGCCGGCGTACTGTACCGGCATTTCATAGCCGCCGAATCCAACCATGCGTGCTTGCAGCGCGATGTGACTGTCGTAGAGCGGCGTGCGGCGCAAGTTGACCGTCTCCACTAGAACACGTCGCCTTCTTCTGCGAGCGCGCGCCGCACGAAAATCGGCAGCGAAAACAGCCGCCGGTGCGTCTCTGCGTCGTAAAACACGTTGTAGCCCGCGAGCTTGCTGACATAAGCGTCGATGCGTGCGGTATCGAGCGCTGCGAGATCGATCTTGTCGCTGCACGCCAGAAACGCCCACTCGGTGTCAAAGGCTGGGACGTGCGTCGAGAAGGAGCGTACGTACCGGAAGAATTTGCGCAGCGTGCGCGCCATCTTCGCGTGCAGCGCGATCGTGTGAAAGGCCGCGGTGCTGGCTTGCAGCACGTAGACGCCGCCCTCGGTCAGGCGCGCTTTGATGTCGCGAAAGACGTCGGCGTTGAAGAGCGGATTCGAGGGCGAATCGGGCAGCGGTTCGGTGAGATCGGAGATGATGACCCCGAATTTTTCCTTGCTCTCGCGCAAGAACTTGAGCGCGTCGCCGATGATGACGTCGGCGCGCTTGTCCGTCCATGCATCCGCGCCCCATTCGGCAAGATAGCGTTTCGAGAGGTCGACGACTTCCCCGTCGATGTCGACCATCGTGCACGTCTGCACCTCGGAGCAGCGCAGCACTTCACGCAGCGTCGCGCCTTCGCCGCCGCCGAGAATCAGGACGCGGCTGCGATCCTGCGCTGCTGCAAGCGCAGGGTGGACGAGCGTCTCGTGATAGATCCGCTCGTCGCCCTGTGAGCTTTGCGTGTCGCCGTCGAGGATGAGCATCTTGCCGAAGGTTGCGCTGCGCACGACCGCGACCGATTGGAATTTCGTGCGCCCGGCATAGTACGTCTCTTCGAGGGCATGATGATGCATCTCCGTCGGCGAGAACTGCTCGACGTACCATTGCCAGTGTTCGGTTTTCGGCATACGCCGATGCTACGGCACGTTTGTTCCCGTTACCGCTGTGATGAGATGCCCGGCGAACGGTGCACCAATGCCGGTGACTTGATCGTAACCGGGTCCTGAATTGTATCCGACCGGTGTCGCCCCCGACGCAGGCGTTGCGTTAGGCGCGGGCACCGCCTGATTGCTACCGTACTGGACGTCGTAGAAGACGTTCGCGTAGCCGAGCTGCGGCGTGAATCCGCTTGGCGTATAAGCGCCACTCAGGCTGTTGCCCTTCGCGTAGATCGCGTAGAACAACGGCGCCGGATTGCCCAGGCGATATCCGGTCGCGCCGCCCTTGTTGCAAATCGCGCTAGACTTGCAGGCTTGCAGGACGAGCGCCCCACATGGCAGCGGACTCTGGTGCGACTTGACTCGTTCCGCCCGCATCGAACGGTGCAAAGCCCAGGTCGCCGTAATCGTCGAGAGACGCTCGGTCCCGTATCCGGATCGGCATCGAGCGACCAATCGGGCAAATGACGCATCGAGTTACCGAGCGTCGCAGCTTGCCACGCCGGCGCTGTGAAGACGGTCGAAACGCCACCGCCGGAACCGACGTTGTTGCCGAACAGACCGTTTCCGCCTTGCGTCGTATTGTCGGCCCACGCCGTGATCGATCCGGTGAGATTACCGCTTTCGTCGAGCGGTATGTTCACGCCGCCAACTGCCACGACGTTGGGATCGGACGCAGGATAACTCGCGCAAGCCTGACCCGTGTAATACCCGGTCATGTAGTCGAAGCATTCCCACGCGCCGTCGTCGCCGGACGAGACGAACACCGCAATGCCTTCGGCGGCGAGCGACGCCATTTCGACTTGTCCTAACCCGACCTGTCCGGGAGCGCATCCGCTGCCACTGACGTAGCAGAACTGCGATGCGAAAATCTCAGGCTCTCCGAAGCTCATCGAAAGCGCATCGGCCGTGTTGTCGGCTATTGCTTGCTGAATCTCATCGTCGCCGAGTGAAAGACCCTCGTAAGGCCATGGTGAGTAGCCGCCCGGGCAGTTTCCGGTCGTGCCGGTCGCAGGGGCGACGTTGTACGGCGATGAGGTTTGCTGACAATACTCCGCGCCGTTGTAGGCGAAGTAGAACAATACGTTTGCACCCGGAGCCAGCGACGCAACCGATTGCGAGTCGAGTTGCGCTTCGCCGTCCTCGGGATTGCAGAGTGTATAGTCCGGAATACCGCTCGGCGTGTTGTACGGATCGCAGCCGGGTGCTCCGGTAACCGGAGGTGCGACGCTCAACCCACCTGGGTTATCGTCGCCGATTCCGTAAAATGTGCCGTTCGGGTATCCGGGGTAACCCGACCCAGTCCCGCCGTTCGCAGTTGACGCAGGCTGCGGCACTGCGTTGACCTGCGTGATACTCGCAACGTGCGCGTGCCAGTATTGAGCCCAAATCGTCAGATCGTCGTCTTTGCCATCCGATGCGAGGATTGGACCCGTTCCGATGATCCCGACGTTGATACCCGCTCCCGTGAATCCGGCATTGTAGGCATTCGAATAATCGAATCCCGTTGCGATTTGCTGCGGCGAATATCCGTAGAAAATCGAATTCTGCGGATGGATGAAATACGAGTGCGGCAACGGAGCACCGACGAGACCGACCGCCGCGGTAACCGCGACGCTGCTCGGAAAATGCGGCGTCCCGTTCGGCGCGACGATTTGTTTACCGAGATACTTGTAGACGCCGAACGTCGTGCCGAATGCCTTAGCAAACGCCGTCGTCGAACCGCTGACGGTTAGCACTTCCCGTTGTGGCCATCCGCCGACTTGTAGGCCGTTCGATGCGAAGTAGTTCGCTGCGTTCGTATAATCTTTGAGTGCGGCGCCGTATGACGCGCCAATTTGCGACGGCGTCAGCCAGTGCCGATAGTTCCCTGATGTGGGATCGCTGGCGCTCGCTCGCGTACTGCACGAGACCCTGCGACGTTCTGCATTTTCACGAGAAACGGCCAGAGTCAGACCCCGCGGTTTCGTGAGCGGCCCGACGTACGGCCATGTTCGGAACGGCGCCCTTGCCCGCAAACGAACGTGGGCGGACCTGAATTGTTATTTCCGTTGCTCGCGTTATTGCTGCCGCCGTTTTGATTGTTCACCGTCGGCAAGGACGAAGAAGCGCCATGACCGCCGCCTCCGCATCCGGAAATGATGAGCGCTGCTGTAGCGAGGAGCGCGAACGCTTTTGCTGCCGTGCGGATCATTCACGAACCTCCGTGAGACGCAGGATTCATACTAAGCTTGCCTTTAGCGGAGTGAACCGATTGCAAGAAGTTTCGTAGATTGACTGCGCGCGCACGAGCGATCGCAGCGAGCTGATGTCCTTGCAACGCCGCCGTTACGCCGCTGATCGCGTACGACTTTCCGGTACTCGAGGTAACGTGCCGCGCTGCCGACGCTGCGCCGCAGTCGAGCCGCTCGACAGCACGAGCGACTCCTGCGTCGTGATCACCTCGAGGCCAAGCGAGCCGACCAAGAAGAAAAACGGCGTATTACCTTGTTGATCGTACGCGTAGTTCTGCGTGTCGGTCGACGTCATGCAGATCGGCGTGCCGTTGACTTCATAGCTGTCGAGAACGGTCGTTTCGATCAGGCCGTTGAATCGTGTCGAGCGTCGTCATCGTGCGGTTGACGTCGTCGGCGCTCGAACCGAACGAGTTCGGTTTGCAACCCGCAGGCAGCGAAACGCCCGACGTAATTCCGTCAGTTTCCGTGTAGAGCGGCGGTGGTGTACCATGTCGGTGTCCGTGATGGACTCGTTGGCGGCTAAGCCGTAGTCGTTCTGCGCGAAGGTTGAGATAATACATGGTGACGGTGACGTTGCCGCCCGAAGATGCCGACATCGTCACTTGATCGATGATGCCCCCGCCGAAATAACGGGCCGGTGATCGATCCCGAACCGTCACTGTTTTCCGTCAGGACGACTGCGCCGCCGGCACCTCCGATCGAGAAGATTCTCGGTATCGGTGTAGCTGCCGTCGCTTGCGATCACGCGCGATACCGTTGTCGCTGTTCGCGTAGCTATAGCTGATGGTTCCGGCCGGACTGTTCGTCCACGTCGGTGTGCCCGTTGCGCCGTATTCGTCGATGGTCTGCGCGTTGGTCCAGACGGTCGAGATCTGCGGCAGATTTGCCGACGACGGTTCCTGCTGCAGCGTTCCGTAGAGCGAGACACGTGTACGGCGAACTCGTCGTGCTCAACGTCACCCACGAATCGGTGCTGTATGTCGTCGTGCTCAAGTTCGACGAATCGTTTTCCGTAGACGTTCTATCGATCGAACCGGCCGGCTTTGCATTGCCGGGATAGGTCGCGTTTCCGGTGCCGACCGTTGTCGACACGTTGTACCCGAGCGCTTGAGGCGGTTGCGTCGCGCCGGGTGCCGGCGTCGGGTAACCGAACGCAAATCCATATTGTGAAGTTCATCGACTTCGTGCCGTTGTACAAGGCCGTCGGCGTGGTCGCCGGTTCGCTCGTTCCGATCAGCGCAAACAAATAAACGTCGTTGGGCGCGAACGTCAGCGGCGGCACGATCGTCTGCGCCAGCGAACGCGACGGTATTGCCGCTCACGGTGCCGCTGAGCAGCACGTTCCATCCGGCTGCCGCGTTGTTGACATCGAAGATACGCGATGTACATGTTCGCGGGCGGCGTCTTGGAGAGCGTAAACGAGAACGCCGGCGTTGCGCTGAGCGTGACCGGAGCGCTGACGGTCAGCGCGATCACACCGTAGAGCGTGATCGTGCCGCCGCCGATCGACTGCACTTCGAATGCGGCGAGATCGTGCTCGACGGCGACCGCGACGACGCCTGAGGGTAACGTCGCCGAGAATTTCAGGCTCGCGCTCGTTGCGCTACTCGCGACCGGGATCGTCATCGATCCTGACGTTCCGCTCGCTAATGGCCGAGAAACGTCACGGTCGTCGACGAAGCTCGTCGACAGTCGAAGTTGACGTCGTAACCGACGATGGTAGGGAGCTGCCCGAGCGAGCTGACTGCTGCCGCCTCCGCATCCCGCCAGCGCAAAGCAAAGCCAGGACGGCAAAAAGCGAAGATAACCGCAGTAAGCGTGGTTCAAGCGCGCCCCCTGTGAAAAGAAACCCGGACCGTACGCCGAGGTGGAACGGTGAGCTTGGCCGCCCTTCGGTGGGCTTCCTAGCAAGTAAGCGCCTTTCGCTAAGAGTTTATTACTGTAGACACTTCCGCAAAAAAATAGACGCTTGGATTTCCAAGCGCCTATGGTTATTTTGGAGCGTGATCCGCGGAGTTGACGTCTAGGCGGTGCGCTTCTTGCGCGTTAGGCGACGCTCTTCTTGGTCGGTCGTAACGACGTGCGTGTACTCATTTTTACGCGCTTGAATCCCGCGCTTGACTTCCGTCGTGCGCATGGAACGCGCCCGCAGCATCTCTGCCGCGTATTCGCACGCCGCTCCCGGGTTCGTGTGGGCGCCGCATGTATAAAAGTCCATCGCTGCGTACCCAGTTTCCGGCCAGGTATGAATCGATAAGTGCGATTCCGCGATGACGACGACGCCTGATACGCCGTGGGGCTGAAAACGATGGAAGGCCGTAGTTAAGACCGTCGCGTTCGCCTTGAGCGCGGCTGCCTTCAAAATTTCCTGTATGCCTTCCACGTCCGTAAGAATATTCGGGTCACATCCCGATAGCTCGCACAATATGTGCGTCCCGAGTGCTTCCAATTACCGCCTGTTCTCCTCGGATCCCGGTTGGGTTAATCCCACCTCCAGATGCGTCAGCTGGCGCGTGCGCTGCACGATCGCGTCCCTGACCTAACGACGAACTCTATGCCGGCAGCTTTTTCTCGTGCTGCCGCGTCTCGCCGCGATGGCGCGTAGGGCGCGCCCTCCCTCTACGAGATTTCTGGGACCCGCATCGCATGGCGAAATACGACCCCGTCAATAGCGCATAGTGTACCCCCTGGTGCCCCCCCTGTAAAGAGTTTTGGTCACACTAGCAGGGCAAGCAGCCTTCGGGGCAGGTAATTCCAGAAAACCCTTCACTATCTCCTATGGGTCTGATAGAGTGGAGCATGATGGCAACGGAACTCAAAGAGCAGGTTAGTCCGCTCACCGCACAAGCACTGGTCGAGGACTACCGGTACGGGTTTCACGACCCGGAAAACTACGTCTTCAAGTCGGCCAAGGGCCTCAACGAAGAGATCGTTCTCAAGATCTCCGAGATGAAAGGCGAGCCGGATTGGATGCGTGCCTTCCGTCTAAAAGCGCTCGAGCTGTTCCATTCTAAGCCGATGCCCGCGTGGGCTGATACGGCTGCGCTTTCGGAGATCGACCTCAGCAACATTCACTATTTCGTGAAATCGACTGAGAAAACGGAACAGTCGTGGGACGACGTCCCGGACGACATCAAGCGCACGTTCGACCGCTTGGGCATTCCTGAGGCTGAGCGCAAGTTTCTCTCCGGCGTTTCGGCGCAGTACGAATCGGAAGTCGTCTATCACTCGGTTATCGAGGAGCTCGAAAAAGACGGCGTCATTTTCTGCGACATGGATACGGCGCTGCGCGAGCATCCCGACATCGTCCGCAAATACATGGCGACCGTAATCCCGCCTGGCGACAACAAATTCGCTGCGCTCAACAGCGCGGTCTGGTCGGGCGGTTCATTCGTCTACGTTCCACCCGGTATCGAAGTCAAGATGCCGCTGCAAGCCTATTTCCGGATCAACACCGAGAACATGGGCCAATTCGAGCGTACGCTGATCATCGCCGACGAAGGCGCGAAAGTACACTATATCGAGGGCTGCACCGCACCGCAATTCTCAACCTCATCGCTGCACTCGGCGGTCGTTGAATTGATTGCAATGCCCGGCGCGCGCATTCGCTACACGACGATTCAGAACTGGTATCGCAACATTTTCAATCTCGTCACGAAGCGGGCGGTCGCGCACAAGAACGCGACGGTCGAATGGGTCGACGGCAACATCGGCTCGCGTCTGACGATGAAGTATCCGGCGATTTATCTGATGGGTGAAGGCGCACGTGGCGAGATTCTTTCGGCGGCGTTTGCGGGCGAAGGCCAGCATCAAGATGCCGGCGCGAAAGTCATCCACGCGGCTCCGAATACGACCTCGGTCGTGACGAACAAATCGGTCTCGGCACATGGCGGCAAGACGACCTATCGTGGCCTGGTCGAGATTCACGAGGGCGCGACGGGTTCGAAGACGCGCGTCAGGTGCGACGCGCTGATCATGGACGACAAGTCGTCGAGCGACACGAAGCCGACGATGAAAATCCACGAGCAGCATTCGACGGTCGAGCACGAGGCGAGCGTCTCGAAGATCGGCGAAGAACAGCTGTTTTACGCGATGAGCCGTGGGCTCTCGGAAGCCGACGCAACCGCGTTGATCGTCAACGGCTTCTTCGACTTCTTCGTCAAGGAATTACCGATGGAGTACGCGGTCGAGCTGAATCGTTTGATCAAGCTCGAGATGGAAGGCGCCGTAGGCTAAACGCCGCAGATGGCGCAGCCGGTAGCTCGCAAGAGCGAGATTGCGGACGGAGCCACGAAGCGCGTGACCGTCGGCGAGCAGAGCCTGCTGCTTGTGCAACGTCGCGGGCGAGATCTTCGCGATCGAAGACGTCTGCACGCATGACGGCGGACCGCTCGATCAAGGCGAGCTGATGGGCGATCGGATCATGTGCCCACGGCACGGTGCGTTCTTCGACGTGAAAAGCGGCGCGGCGCTGACGCTGCCCGCGATCGTTCCGGTGCAGACCTATAAGGTTCGCACCGAGGGCGACGACATTTTCGTCGACCTTTAAAGCCCAGCTTGGGCGCAGCTTGCGCCAAGGCGTACGCAAGCTTTGTCGTTTAGCATGCAAGCACGAGGCAATCCGGGGGCGCGGAGAGACCGACCGTGCGATTTTATTTCAATGCTGCTCTGTGTGCGATTGCCGTAACTTTGAGCGGTTGCGCCGGTGGTGGGAGCGGGAGCAGCTGTCCCTCGATGCCACCGCCGACACCGACCTGCATCTTTCCCAATGGCATTACGCCGCAGATGATCTATCCGGAACCGAACGCGACTGGCGTACCGGATAACCTGCAGATGTTCGTGCTCGCCGACATCAACGTCGGGACATACACGTCCGGAAGTTATACGCTGGAATTTTCAACGCAAAAGACGATCCCGAGCACCGCGAACAATACGACGTGGGGAGACTTCTCGAGTTTCCAGCAGATCCCGCAATCGCAAGTCCCATCGCCGTCAGCTACGGCGACGATCTTGAACGCGATTTACATCGCGGCAACGCCGGGGCCGTACAACGTTTCTGCGTTACCGTCCCACACGACACTCTATGTCTACCTGTCGGGCAGCTCCGTATCCAATTGCAACGCGAACGGCCCGATCGGTTCGTTTACGACGATGTAGTCTAAACGTGCTCGCCTGGGCCGGCCTGATTCGCGTCGGCTTGATCTTCGTTGTCGTAACCCTCGTCGACGTCGCCGTAGACGGTCTCCCGATCTTTGGGAATACCACGCAAGCGCCGCACCGCTTGCGCGCCCATCACGGCGGCTTCCTCGCTGTCGAGCGGTTTTTCGTTATCAGCCTCGGTGTGTAGCGGGCGTCCACTGTCTTCGCGTTCCATCTCAGTCCTCTCCCAGACCATCTACTTGTACCCAGCCATAGCAATTCTTTTATCTATTGATAAGGCGCGCCGGGTATGCTGATTTCGCCCTAGAGGCCGACAAGGTTATCCACAGTCGTTACCTTTGTCGAATGTCGCGCACGTAGCGGAGGCGTTAGAATATGACCATGGCACGATTGCTCATGTGCCCGCCACATCACTACAACGCGCTTGGCGCTTGGCGCCAATGGGAGCGCTTCGTAGAGGTGTTGCAAGTCGCCGCGGATGTCCAGATCGAGCTCGTCGATCCGGCGCCACAGGCGCCGGATCTCGTTTTCACTGCAAATGCCGCGCTCGTGAGCGGCGATCTCGCGATCGTGTCGACGTTGCGCAATGATACGCGCCGTCTCTCGCGTCAGGTTTATCGTGGGACGCTTGCTCGTCTCGGCTTTGCAACGACGTTCTTGCAAGAGACGTCGTTTGCGGGGAGCGCCGACGCGCTCTTCGATCGCGTTCGTCCGATCGTTTACGTCGGCTACGGTTCGCTTTCGGATCGCATGGTGACGCTGCAGCTGACCGATCTTCTCGACGCGCGCATCGTTGCGCTCGGGCTCGCCGATCCAGACTTCCCGCATCTCGACACGGTGCTGTGCCCGCTGGGCAGCGGACACGTGCTCGTTTACATGCCCGCGCTGACGCCGCACGCACAGCGGTTGCTGCGCCGCATCGTCGATTCGGACTATCTAATCCAGCTTTCTGCGGCCGATGCGCGCAATCTCGCGTGCAACGCGGTCGAAGTCGGCGATGCGCTCATCATGCACGACGCGTCGCGCGCGCTACGCGAGCAACTCGTCGATGCGGGCTATCGCATCTTCTCGACCGATCTTCTGGGATTCGTCCGCAACGGCGCGGGCGCGAAACGTCTCACCCTTCGTCTTGACGACGGGCCGGCATCCGCCGGCGCGGCCGCCTAAATCCCGAGGTACGCCGCTTGCACTTGCCGGTTGTTCGCAAGCTCCCCGCTCGTGCCGTGCATCACCACCTGGCCGCTCTCCAGCACGTAGGCTCGCTGTACGAGCGAAAGCGCGCGACTCACGTTCTGCTCGACAAGAAAAATCGCCGTGCCCATTTTGTGAATCTCGCGAATCTTTTCAAACGTCATGTCCGTCACGACGGGCGCGAGACCTAACGACGGTTCGTCGAGCATCAACAGCCGCGGCTTGAGCATCAGTCCGCGGCCGACCGCGAGCATTTGCTGCTCGCCGCCGCTCATCGTGCCCGCAAGTTGCGCCCGCCGCTCGGCCAGCCGCGGAAAAATTCCGTAGACGAGCTCGAGCGTTTTGCGGCGATCTGCGCGCGCGCTTGGAACGTAGGCGCCCATCTCGAGATTTTCTTGAACGGTTAGCTCCGGAAAAACCTGACGCCCTTCGGGGACGTGCGCGATCCCGAGCGCCGCAATCTTGTACGGCGGCAATGACGCGATCTGCGTTCCGGAAAACGAGATGCTGCCGGCGCTCGGACGAATCGAGTCCCGAGATCGCGCGCAGCGTCGTGCTCTTTCCGGCGCCGTTGGCGCCGAGCAGACCGACGGCTTCACCCTCGCCGACCGTGATATCGAGCTCGCGAATCGCTTTGACCGAGCCGTACGATGCGCTGACGCCGGAAAGGACCAGGATCGGCTCAGGCATGTGCACCGGTTCCGAGATACGCGCGGATGACTTCTTGGTTCGCGACGACTTCTTGCGGAAGCCCTTCAGCAATCTTCTGTCCGTGATCGAGAACGACGATCCGGTTTGCGACCGCCATGATCGCACGCATCACGTGCTCGACGATTACGATCGTCAAGCCACGCTTCGCAAGCTGGCCGACGAGCGCGACGGCTTGATCGATCTCGGTGTGATTGAGCCCGGCCATCACCTCATCGAGCAGCAAGAGCCGCGGCTGGGTCGCCAGGGCACGCGCCATCTCGAGGCGCCGCTGGTCGATCGTCGTGAGATCGCGGGCGGGTGTCTCTTCTCTGCTCGAAAGCCCGACGAAAGCGATCGCTTCGCGCGCGCGCTCGCGTGCACCGCGAACTTTTTTGTCGCGCAAGAACGCACCGGTCATCACGTTTTCGAGCACGGTCATCTTGCCGAACGGACGCGCGACTTGAAACGTGCGCGCTAAACCGTGCGCGCAGATGTCGTACGGTTCAAGCCCGACGAGCTCGCGGCCAAATGCGACGACCGAGCCTGAATCGGGACGGAAGTAGCCCGTCATCAGATTGAAGCTCGTGCTCTTGCCGGCACCGTTCGGCCCGATCAGCGCCAGCGTCTCACCTTCGGCAACCGACAAACTCAAATCGGCGACCGCGCGCAAGCCGCCGAAATGCTTGTCGAGGTTGCGCACGACGAGTACGTCAGGCATCGGGCCCCACGATGCGACGGTACGCATCCGTGATCAAGCCGAGCAGTCCAGCCGGACGCCACAGGATGACCGCCATCAAAATCAGCGCGTAGACGGTGAGCTGCACGCCGCCGTGACTTGCACCGAGCCAACTTTGCAACAGCGCCGAGGTCGGTTCGAGCAAAACCGTGCCGAGCACGGGACCCCAGAGGGTTCCGATGCCGCCCACGATCGAGACCAGCGCCGCTTCGACCGAAACGTTGAAGCTGAACGCGGTATTCGGATCGATGAAGTAGATGTACTGAACGTAGAACGTTCCGGCCAGCGCCGTTAAGAACGCGCTGATCAAATAGACGTCGCGTTTGATGCGCGGTGCGTTGACGCCGACGGCTTCCGCCGCGTCTTCGTCTTCCCCGACCGCGACGAGATAATTGCCCATCCACGAACGCTCGATCGCATACGTGACGACCAGACCGATCGCCAGCAGCCCCAGCGCGATGTAATAGTACGGCGCTTTTGCACTGAACTGCATCATCAGCGGCGCATTGCCCAAGAACGGAATCGTCGTTCCTTCGGCGCCCCACGCGAAGTCGCGGAACTTCAGGAAGAGCAGCATGAAGACTTGCGCCGTCGCAATCGTCGCAATCGCGAAGTACGGTCCGCGCAAGCGAAAGCACAGCCAGCCGATCGGCAAGCTCGCGAGCATCGCGACGATGCCGCCCGCAATCAGCCCAATCCACGGCGAAACGCCGAACTTGATCAACAGTATCGTCGACGTATACGCACCGAGGCCAAAATACGCGGCGTGTCCGAGCGAGAGCTGTTTGGCATAACCGCCCATCAGATTCCATGCGACGCCGATGAATGCAAACAGCAGACGCGTACGGCGATATCGACCTCGAAGCCGGTGCGCAAGAAGACCGGCAAGATCAGCGCGATGATCGCGAGCACGACGATCGGGGCTGCTTTCTTCATCGTCATCGTGCCCGACCGCCGAAGAGCCCGCTGGGACGAATCGCGAGCGTCAAGAGCAGCATGAGGAAGACGACGATCAGCCCGGAGTCGGCGCCGACGAATTGAATGCCGAGCGACTCGGCGACGCCCATCATCAATCCCGCGATGAGCGCGCCCGTCACGTTCCCGAGCGTCCCGAGCACGACCGCAACGAACGCCATCAAGACGAAGACTTGCCCGACCGTCGGATAGACCGGATAGAACGGCATCAAGAGAGCGCCGGCCGCACCCGCGAGCGCGAGCGCAAGCCCGACCGCGACGGCAAAGACGAGATCTGTATTGATCCCCATCAGCATCGCGACGTCGCGGTTTTGCGCAGCAGCCCGCATCGCTTTCCCGATATCGGTGGTACGCAAGAAGAGCGTCAGCGCTCCGCTGAACGCCATTGCCAAGACGAACGCGATCAATTTTGCAATCGAGATGAACACCGGGCCGATGTGGAAGGCCGCATCCGTGTATGGCGTCTGCACCGTGCGGTAGTTCGCCGTGAAGAGCAGCAGTGCGACGTTCATCAGCAACACCGAGAGCGCGAACGTCAGAAAGATCTGCGGCATGTCGCCCAGCGACAGCACGCGCCGGATCAATAGGTGTTGGAACAGCATGCCGACCACGAACATTACCGGCATGACGATCACGAGCGAGACGAGCGGATCGATCCCGGCGCGCGTCGCGAGAAAGTAGCTGAGGTACATCCCGATCATCACGAACTCGCCTTGCGCGAAGTTCACGATTTTCACCACGCCGAAAATCAGCGTGACGCCGATGCTGACGAGCGCGTAAATACCGCCGATGAGCAGGCCGTTGACAACGGCTTGCGCGAGCGTCTGCAACCATCAGGCGGCGGAGCTGAGTTCTAGACCTTCATCAAAGGCTTGCGTGCTTCGCCTTTCGGGAACACGCTCACCAAATCGCCGTGCTGCCACTGCACGCCGACGGGATGTCCATAGACGTTACGGCCGTTTGCCATGAACTTGACTTTGCCGCCGGGCGCCATCGCAGCGTAGCCGCTGGAGACGTCGAGCGTCGAAAGCGCATCACGGACTTTCTCCGGATCGGTCGATGCCGCACGCTCGAGGGCGTTCGCGAGCATGAACGTCTGCGCGACGAGCCCGCCGGCGTATTCGAAGATGAACTCGCCGTATTGCTTCTGATAGATCGCGTTGACACGCTGCGCGTTGGCGTCGATGTCGTGATTCCAGTGCGCGACGCCGAGCAATCCCTCGGCCGACGTACCGACGTTCTTGTAAAATTCCGGGATCACGAACCCGCCCGAACCGCCGTTGATCGGAATGTTCGCACCCATCTGCTTCATGGTGCGCACGATCAGAATCAAATCGTTCAGATACGAGACGCAGAACAACATGGTCGCGCCGGATGCGCGCACTTTGTTGACGAGCGGCCCGGCATCCGTGAATCCGGCGGAGTACGGCTCGAACATGACGATGTCGACGCCCTCGCCGGGCGCTTGTTCTTTGAGTCCGCTCGAGGTCGACGTTCCAAACGCCGTGTTCTCATAGACGACCGCGACCTTCGGTTTATCGCTGATGAGCTTGGACATCTGCAGCTGCGCTAACGCGAATTGGGACGCGCGCGCAAACGGTGTGAATGTGAACTTGCGGCCGCCTGCGTTGAGCTGATCGGTGCTCGAGCCCGTAATCAGCGGAACTTTCGCACGTTCCGCAACTTCGCTCGCGATCAACGTAAGTGCGCTCGCGTAACATCCGTGAATCGCTGAAAGCTTGTTGCTTCCGATCAGACGATCGGTTTCGGTGCGCGTTACGGTCGGATCACTCTGGATGTCCGAGAGAATCAAATTCATTTTCGCGCCGCCGAGCGACTTGATGCCGCCGGCATCGTTCACCATCTGCACCGCGAGTTTGGCGGCGTTGACGCAACCCTGACCGATCTGCCCCATCCCGCCCGTGATCGGGTACAGACCGCCGATGTTCACCGGCTCGGCAGCGCTCGAGAGAATCGGCGTTCCGAACCCGGCGACTGCTGTGGCCGCGCCTGCGGCGGCGAGGAACGTTTTCCGGCTCTTTTTCATCGTCGAAATCCCCTCAGCGAAGAAAGAGTTAGTGTTCAAGCCGCGAAACATCGGATGACTTAGACCTGCGGCGCTCGACTTGCACTATAAATCATCCGAAAATGCCCGTCAATCATCCGATGAAAACCGACGTAGCCATCGCCCGCATCAAGGACATGATCGCGAGCGGTGAGCTTGCGCCCGGGCAGCGCCTTCCGCGGGAGGTTGATCTCGCGAGCCAGCTCGGCCTGTCGCGCAATTCGCTGCGCGAGGCCGTTCGCGCTCTCACCCTGATCAAAGTTCTGGAGACGCGCCAAGGCGACGGCACGTACGTCACGAGCCTGAGCTCGCGTCTGCTCCTCGAGGCCGTTTCGTTCGTCACGAACCTCCTGAGCGCCGAGCAGCTGCTCGAGGTCTGGGAAGTCCGCCGGCTTCTGGAGCCGGCTGCGACGGCGCTGGCCGCGGCGCGTATGACGACCGCCGATCACCTGCAGCTCAAAGCGCATCTCGATCGCTTCGCGAACGCGACGACCGCCGAGGAGACGATGGAGGCCGATATCGACTTCCACCGCTGCATCGCGGCCTGCTCCGGCAATACGATCCTCGAAACGGTCCTCGAGACGATGTCGGCGCGGACGCTGCGGCTTCGCACCTGGCGCAAGGCGATCGACGAGGACCACCGGCGGGCCGCGCTCGAGGAGCATCTTCCAATATATGATGCGATATTGGCGCGCGATCCCGAGCTCGCGCGCGCAACCTCGGCAATGCACGTCGCCGAAGGCGAATTGTGGCTGCGGCGCTCGATTGCCGCGGGAAATCAAGCTGACCAGACTGGTTGACGCTGCTCCCGGCGAGGTGGTATCGTACGTCGGTTATGTACGCCATCATCGAAACCGGCGGCAAGCAGATCAAGGTGTCGGAAGGCGATGTCATTCGCACCGACCTGGTCGACGCTGAGCCCGGATCGCGCGTAACCTTCGACCGTGTCGTTTTGGCCGGCGGCGACGCCATCGTGGTCGGAACGCCGCTCATCAAGGGCGCGAAGGTCACCGGCTCGGTCGTGCGGCAAGGCAAGGCTCCGAAGATTCTGGTTTTCAGGTACAAACCGAAGAAGCGCGTGCGCAAGCTCATCGGTCACCGGCAACGTTTTGCCGAGGTAAAGATCGAAAAGATCTCGCTTCCGTAAGCGATGGTCGACGTCAAATTTACGCGAGACAGCCGAGGAAGGCTGTCTTCTGTTTTTGCGACGGGACATGCCGAATTCGGCGCGTTTCCGAATGACGTCGTGTGCGCGGCCGTTTCCGCAATTCTGCAAGCCGCATATGCGGGACTCGAAGATGTCGCTAAACTAAAATTCGATGGAAAGCGTCTCTCGGGTGAGCTCGAGATTCACATCCCCGAATCGGCGCGCGAGCGCGCCGACGTCGCGGCGATCGTTGCGACCGCCGAGGTCTCGCTCCACCAGCTCGCGCGCCAATATCCCGAGCACGTTCGGGTGACGACGGCGGCGGAGGCCTAAAACGAAACGGTAGCCCGTCCGGACGGGTAGAACAAAACACCAAAGGAGGCCGGCGTGACCAGCGATACCATGAAGCAATACAACGGCAAGGCCGACGAGGCCGATCAATCGACTGCGGACGCCGGTAAGGCCGTCCTCGTCGGGTTACTCGGCGGACTCGTTTCCGCGGCCGGATATCTCGTCTATCAGCGCCTGCCTGACGAACAGAAGCGGCGCATTCAAACGCAGGTGCGGGGCATCATCGAGACCCGCCTCAATCAGCTCCGGCAAGACCTCAACATTTAAAACTCGGCCGGCTCGGCCGTTCTTTTCGGAGGCGCTGTCTCGGCAACATCAGGCTCGATGCCCGGGAGCATCGGCTCGTCGTTTTCATTTGCTTCCTCGTCGAGCGTCTCCGAATGGTCGTTGGCCGAGGGGACAGCCTCTAGGCGAGGCCGCTCGGCAGCCGCATCGTGGTCGTCGGCAGCGCGCTCCATCTCACGAATAAATTGGGATGAAGTGTTCTGAACGTCGCGCATGACCGAGCCGAACTTGCGCGCAACCTTGGGGAGTTGGTCGGGTCCGAACACGAGCAGCGCGACCGCCCCGAGGATTGCAATATCTGGTGCCGAGAGCATTTTTGGAAGGTCCCCTTTCTGCCCGACGGCGAACGGCACCCGTCCGCGTACGAGGGATTAGGCGGATCTATCGCAGTGAAAATCATCTACACGCGCGGGAACCGAACGGAAACGCTAGCGTCGATCGCTACGCTCCGCAAGATACTCAACCGGTTCATCGCTCACCGTGTTTTCTACGAAGTATCGAGCCGCAATAAGCGCGGTCACGAATTCTTTTCTGCGAAAAACACGTTCGTCGTGGGCGTGATTGAGATCGTCAATCGCGATTATCTGACGATCACGATCTTCGATGCGCACAATGCGACGCACTCGATCGAGGTCTTGAATCCCGCCGCGATGCGCATCTACGACGACACGCTCGGCAAGGGTTTCGCCGTCTCGTTCCTCAGCGAGGCTCCCGGCGGAATCGAATCACGCTGCTATCTGCGCGATGAAGGCGACGAGAGCGACGAGATCAAGGCTGACAGCGCGCTGGAACGCATCACGTTCCCGCAGCTCTTCGAATATCTCGAAGAGATCACGCACGTCGATGCAATAGGGAAGACGCCCTAGCTAAAGCGCGAAGACTTTTTCGGCGACGATCGCGGGCTGGTGGCCGAGAATCGTAAGCAAACCGCGATCGCGGTTTGATTCGGACACGTACGCCTTGGCAAGATGTTTGGGAAGATATGCGCCGGCTTGCACGCGCCGCGCGCCTTCTAAGAAGATCTCGTACGAATCTTGATCGAGCCACTTGCCGTCTTTGCCGTCCGGCGTGCGAATGACGAGCGAACGATAAATCGGAAACGGCGCGCGTTGCGAATCCGGATCGCGCAGCTGTTCCGGCGGACGTTTGCGAGACGGCGCATTTTGCGCTTTTTCGCGATCGATCAGCTGTCCTAAACGAGCGCCGATCTCTTCGTCATCGAGCAACGCCAACAAAAGGTGCGGCGGCTGAACGAATTCGCTTTCCGCCGTTACGGCATACGTAACTGCCTTTCGCATAACTGCCATCAGTTTCGGCGAAAGCACCTCTTGGTTAACGGGCATGGCCTCTTATCTGCGCCGGAAGATTCCGCGTCCCTCCAAGCGGTGTGCCAGCCCGAAGCTCGCGGACGGCGTCAGCGCGGCGCCCGGTTTTCCGGTAAGCAACCGAGAGATTCAGGTGCGCGATCGCGTAGCTCTCGTCGGCGCGGATCGCCGCCTCGTAGTGCGAGATCGCTTCCTCAAAGGCACCGTCTTCGAGCAGCAGGTTGCCGATATTCGCCAGTGCCGGCGCGAAGCGCGGCACGGCCGCGAGCGCCTCCGAGAAATCGCGTAATGCGTGCTCGCGTTCGCCCAAGCGTACGTGCGCGACTCCGCGCTTGTTATAAATGCGCGCGCATCTCGTCGTTGCTGCGCGCCGAGTGCAGCATCGCTGTGAAGCCGGTCACAGCGGCCGTGGGGTCGCCTTTCTCGAGCTGCCACGAAGGCGCGCTCGAAAGGATCCTTGGCAAGCGGCGTGCGAACCGAAGTGGGCTAGCATTCGGCGCAAAGCGAACATGAAACGAAGATGTTGAACATCGACGTCATCACGCTCTTCCCGGAGATGTTTGCACCCGCGATCGGTCTCTCGATCGTCGGACGGGCCGTCGAGCGTGGTCTGGTCGACCGTGCGCATGCACCAGCTGCTCGAATTCTGCGAAACCGAGCGGGCCGACGACGCCCCGTACGGCGGTGGTGCCGGGATGGTCTTGCGCCTCGAACCGCTGGCGCGGGCACTCGATGCGATCCTGGCCGCGAGCCCGCCCGAGGAGCGGCGGGCACTGGTCCTCACGACGCCCGTCCGGCAAGCGCTTCGCGCAAGCCGACGCCGTCCGGTTCGCCGGCCTGGACCGGCTGGTCGTCGTCTGCGGCCACTACGAAGGGGTCGACGAGCGCCTGCGGGCCCTCTACCCGCTCGAGGAGATCTCGCTCGGCGACTTCATTTTAACGGGTGGCGAGATCCCGGCCCTGGCCGTCGCTGGACGCGACCGTCCGCTTGATCGAAGGCGCGATTCGGGCCGAATCGCTGGCCAGCGAGTCGTTTACCGAGCGGGCGATGAGCTCGACTACCCGTCCTTCACCCGGCCCCCCGCGCTTCCGGGGCGTCGACGTCCCGGAGGTCTTCTTTCCGGCGACCACGCCAAGATCGCGGCCTGGCGGCGCGAGGAGTCCCGGCGGCGGGCGGCCCGGCGGCGGGGGGATTCGGAGTAGACGGGATATACCGCCTCTGTTACAATACCGCGGTTGCGCAGTAGCTAGCAGAGAGCGTCATGAACGTCATCGGTCTTCTCGAAAAAGAGCAGGAAAAAGCATCGATCCCGGTCTTCCGTCCGGGCGACACCGTCAAGGTGTACTCGAAGGTCATTGAGGGCGGCAAAGAGCGGACTCAGATGTTCGAGGGCGTCGTCATTGGCCGCAAAGGCCGCAGCTCGAACGAAGCGATCGTGGTTCGCCGCGTTTCGCACGGCGTCGGCGTCGAGAAGTCGTTCTTGCTGCACAGCCCGCGCACCGAGAAGATCGAGGTCAGCAAGCGCGGCGCCGTGCGTCGCAGCAAGCTGTACTATCTCTCCGAGAAGGTTGGCCGCGCAGCGCGTATTCGCGAGAGAAAGACGACCAAGGCGTCAGAAGCTCCGGCTGAGTAGCGCAGCGTGACCCCGCTGCAGCTGTTCGGGCTGATCTGCATTTTCGCAGTCGTCCGCGTCGCGATTAGTATTCGTCCCGGTGTCGCCGTCGGCGCAAGCTCGACCTCGAGCAGCTCGGTTCGCGCAGTTTTGCGCGAATATCTCGACGCATTCATCGTCGCGGGTTTGGTCGCGCTCTTCTTGATCACGTTCGTCGTGCGCACGTTTTATATTCCGTCGGGCTCGATGGAGCCGACGTTGCAAATACACGACGTGCTGCTCGTCAACGAATTCGAATATCGTTTCTTCCCACCGCATCACAGCGACATCGTTGTCTTCGAACCACCTGTCGATTCGACCAACGACTTCATCAAACGTCTCGTCGGCGCTCCGGGCGATACGCTGTCGAGTCAAAAACGGCATCATCTATCGCAACGGCAAGGCGCTCGACGAACCGTACGAAGCGCAGAAACCGAACTACAATCTAGAAGTGCGCAACTACGGGATCTACGTTGACGGACAAGCCGCTCGACCCATCCTTCGCAAACGTTCCACCGAAGAGCGCATGGTCCGCACCCGATCGCATCCCGGACGGCTATTATCTGATGTTCGGTGACAACCGAAACAATTCAGAGGACTCGCATATTTGGGGTTTCGCACAAACCAGCGGCAATTTCGCATCCGGGCCGCTGAAAGGAAAACCTGCGCATTTCACTGGACACGCTTTCCTCTTGTTTTGGCCGTTCAACCGCATCCGCATACTGCACTAGGCCTAAAGCAACCTTAAGGAAAGCGGACGGCGGCGGCGAACAAGAGAATGGTGCTCTCCCAACCGGCCGTTCGATTGGCGAGACTGCGTCGCGGGGTCGTAGTTGCGTGTGAAGTTGCTCTGCTGGCACTCCTCGGGGTGGCCTTCTTCTTCCGCCTCCCCCAAGTTTCGGGTCTCTCGATGGAGCCGCACATCGGCGCTGGAGAATTCGTTCTCATCGACACGCTGACGTATCGATTCGGGCCCGTTCGGCGCGGCGATATCGTCGCGTTCCGGCACGGCGGTTCCGAGGCGTATCTCAAGCGCGTCATCGCGCTGCCGGGCGAGCGCGTTGCGATCGTGCACGGCTTCGTGCAGATCGACGGACGGCCGCTCGCCGAGAACTACGTTCGCTATCGCGACGATCGCAGCCAGCCGGCCGAGACCGTCCCCGCGGGCGCGTATTACGTCCTGGGCGACAATCGGAGCAATTCGGACGACTCGCGCGACTGGGGCTTTGTCCCAGGCTCGGCGATAATTGGTAAAGCATGGCTCGGGCTGTGGCCCCCGAGCAAGGCCGGCACGCTGTGATCGACCGCGAGACCGTCATTCAATGGTATCCCGGCCATATGGCAGCGGCGATGCGCGAGATGGAGCGCCGCTCGAGCCTGATCGACATTTTCATCGAAGTCATCGATGCGCGCATTGCCATCGCGGGCGCCAATTCGGATCTCTCGCAAATCATCGGACGTAAGCCGCGACTCATCGTCCTGACCCGCGACGATCTCGCCGATCCGGCAATCACGAAGGCGTGGCTGGAATACTATCCCAAGCAACGCTTCCGCGCCGTTTCGGTCAACGCGCGCGAACCAAACAGCTACACGCAAGCCTCGTTCATCTTGACGCAGATGCTCAGCTCGGCGCGCGTCAAAGGCGTCGCGCGCACGATGGTCATCGGAATTCCGAATTCCGGAAAGTCGCGCGTCATCAACGGGCTGCTGCGCCGCGAAGTTGCTCGCGTCGAAGACAAAGCCGGCGTAACGCGCGCGCCGCAGTGGTTCCGCGTCGGACCGAACGTCGAGATGATGGATACGCCCGGCATTCTCGTTCCGAAGATCGAGTCGATGCAGGCACAGTGGATGCTCGCGATGTGCGGAGCGATTCCGCGCGATAAGTTCTCGCCGGAAAACGTCGTGCACAGTTTCGTCGATTGGATGACCAACAATCGTTCGCGCCAGGTTCCCGATCTCGAGAGTTTTGCAAACGTTCGCCGGATGTTGCGCACGGGCGGTGAGCTCGAGCTTCACAACGCGGCACTCGCCTACATCAAGGACTTCAACGAAGGGAAGTTCGGCCGCACGAGTTTTGACGTGCCGCCTGCCGACGAGACGTGAAGAGCCGAAGGCCCGGCGCGCTTGCGAGCGCGTGTTCGCCGTCGACTCGACAGGCTCCATCGTTATGAAGAGACCCTGCGCGAACAGGGCTTTCGTTTAATTGGCGGGATCGACGAGGTCGGACGCGGCCCGCTCGCAGGTCCGGTCGTTGCCGCATGCGTCGTCACCGACGGACCGCTGCGTCTCAAGCATCTCAACGATTCGAAGCAAGTCCCCGCAGAGTATCGTGGCGGAGCTCGCCGAGCAGATCAAAGCTAAGGCCGTCGCGTGGGCGATCGGTGAAGCCATCGGTCGCCGAGATCGATCGAATCAACATCTATTGGGCATCGGTGCTGGCGATGGAGCGAGCGCTTGCTGCTCTGGCTATCATTCCCGAGTACTTGATCACCGACGCCGTACGGATTCGTTCGTGGTCCGGCAAGCAAGAGCCGATGATGAAAGCCGACGCCACCTGCGCGAGCGTCGCGGCTGCGTCGGTCGTCGCCAAAGTGTATCGGGACGCACTTCTTGCAGAACTCGACCCGCTCTTTCCGGAATATGGGTTCGCCGAGAATAAGGGATATGCGACGCCTCATCACATCGAGGCGCTCAAATCTCACGGTCCTTGTTCAATGCATCGAAGGAATTGGTGGCGCGTGCAGGCCGCGCTCACGTTGCCCGGAATCGAATTCGCAGAATGAAGCCCCAAGGAGCTCGCTCGCAGCGGTGAAGACGCAGCGGTTGCGTTGTTGGTTGAGCGCGGCTACGAGATCGTGGGACGCAATATTCGCATGCCCGGCGGCGAGATCGACGTCGTGGCGCGCGACGGCGCGACGATCGTGTTCGTCGAGGTGAAAGCGCGGCAATCGCATCGCTTCGGCTCGGCAGTCGGCGCCGTCGATGCGCGCAAACGCCGTACACTGCGCAAGCTCGCGGCTGAATGGTTGCAGCTCTTTGCGCCGCGCGCCTATGCGCGCTTTGACGTCGTCGCTGCAGACGGCGCGCGTCTCGCGCACTACCAGGACGCGTTCCGATGACCGAACGCGTCGGATCGATCATCGCACAGCGCTACAAAGTCGACAAGCTGATCGGGCGCGGCGGAATGGCAGACGTCTATCACGGAGCCGACGCGGTCTTGCAGCGCGAGATCGCAGTCAAGATTCTGACCGACCGTTCCGAGATCGTTCGCAAACGCTTTCTGCGCGAAGCGCAATCGATGGCGCATCTCAATCATCGCAACATCGTCGGCGTGTACGATGCGGGCGAAGATCAGGATCAGCTCTACATCATCATGGAGCTCATCCGCGGCCGTACGCTCAAACAAGCGTCGGCCGAAGGGCTCTCATACGACTCGTCGCTCAAGATCTTCATCGAACTGCTCCAAGCGCTCGAGTACGCGCACAGCCAATCGGTGATTCACCGCGACGTCAAGCCGGCCAACATCATGATTGTCGACAACGGCGAGGTCAAGGTGATGGACTTCGGCCTCTCGCGCCGCGTGAGCGATGCCAGCAGCGTAACGCAAGCCGGTGAGATCGTCGGCACGATCGCGTATCTCTCGCCCGAACGTTTCCTTGGGAAAGTTACCGACCATCGCAGCGATCTCTATTCGGTCGGCTGCGTCATGTACGAGATCTTCACCGGCGACGTTCCGTTCAAGAGCCCGTCCGACGATCTCGTTTCGGTGATCTTTGCGCACGTGAACGAGACTCCGGCGCCGGTTCGCAACAAGAATCCCAATCTCTCGCCGGCCCTCGAGCGCATCATCATGAAGCTGCTCGAAAAAGATCCGGCCGATCGCTACGCGACCGCCGCCGACGTCATCACGGATTTGGAAAATCTTTCGGGGGCCCCGGCGATGACTCCGACCGGAGTTCCGGCGCCGCCGCCGATGCCGGCAACGCCCGGTTCGCCGCCGACGCCGCCGGCACGCGATCTCAAGGCGGTACTCGGAACCGCGATCGAAGCGCACCGCAGCGGAAATCCGGAAGCGGTCAAGCAAATGCTCTCGACCGCGTTCCGTCCGGCCGAGATGTTGCGCGATGCGCAGCGCCACGTGCTCACGGCGATGCTCGCCGCACGCAAACACGATTATGTCGAAGGAACGCGCTCGTACATGGCCGCGCTCGGACGGCTTCAAAGCCGTTAACAACGACCTGGAGTACGGACACACGGCGGTCGCGCTTTGCGGCGATGGTCGTCGAACAGTGCACGCGCGAGGAGAAAGTCGACGACGACAAAGTCGATGCCGCGATCAAGGCGCTTTCGGAAGCGCTGCCCGTCCTGCGCGGCAAACGGCTGTTCAGCGAGCTCGAACAGGGCGAACGTACGCTCTACGCGTTGCGCCGCATCAGGGTGGGAACGGGACGCTGAGGCGCTTTGTAGCCGGCGGTGCCTATGCGAAAGTCAGATTCGTGAACGGTCTGATTTTCATGGGCCTGGGCGTCTTCATACTGATCGAATGCGTGGTGAATTTCGGCTTCCGCTGGCAAGCCGTCGGCGCCGCCGTCAGCGGCTACGTACTCGGGCTTGCAATGATTGGGCTCGGACTTACGCGCGTTCGCGCCGGCTGGCCGCGGAAGAACGGCTCGTGAACTCGACCCTGCAGCTCTCACCGCTCGGGATCACGTTCGGCATCGCCGTTGTGGCCGCGATCAGCGGCACGCTTTTCTGGATGACGCATGCGCCGGCATCCCGCGCCGAACGCGTCGCGCGCGTCGCCGAGCGCGTCCTGCGCCAAATGGTCGGCAGCATCATCGTCGTCTTCTCGCAAGAGATCCGCTCCGAGCACATGATGGTGCTGGCCGCGCGGCTCGCCCGTCGAGAGCGCGCCGATCTGCTCGCAACCTACGTCGTCGAAGTGCCGTTCACGCTGCCGGCGAACGCCGAGATGGAAGTCGAAGACCGTGCCGCGCTCGACACGCTGGCTGCAGCCGAGGCGATCGCGCAGAAACACGGCGTCTCGGTGCGTACGCAGACGATTCACGGACGTCAAACGAGTCAAGCCGTGCTCGATCTCGCCAAACGCGAAAAGGCAAATCTGATCGTGATGGGTTCGTTTCGCGAATCGAAATATACCGGTGCGCCGCTGGGGCGCGCGATCGAGCAGATTGCAACCGGCGCCAAGTGCGACGTGCTGATCGGCGTCGAAGGACAATACGGCTCGCTGCTGCGGACTGAGGGCGAGAGCCTCAACGGAAAGGATCCCTCCGAATGAAACGAGTGTTGATCGCGATCACCCTGCTAGCGCTTGTCTGCACGGGCCGCGCAAGTGCGTCGGCGCTGAGCGATTTTGCCGCCGCGTGGAGCGGGGTCAACGATTACACGTGTCAGATCACGACGCACGAAACGATCGGCGCTGACGTGCAAGATCGCACGTACGACTACGCATTCAAGAAACCGCATAGCGCAAAAATCGACATAACGGGCGGACCTGGTAAGGGCGGCGGTTCGGTCTGGACCGGTGGCGACACGGTGCTCGGCCACCAAGGCGGTTTCTTACGCGGCATCAAGATGAACGTCTCGATCACCGATCCTCGAGCGACGAGCCTGCGCGGCGACACGATTGACTCCGCGTCGTTCGGGTCGATCCTCGCGGTTTATCAGGGCGACAAAGGAACGCTGAGCGAATCGACGATCGACACGATTTCAGGTTCGCCGGTCGACACGATAACGCTCATGATCGCGAATCCGTCGGCCAACAAAGACGTCAGTAAAGACGTCCTCTACATCTCACGCGCGACACATCTTCCTGTGCGGCGTGAACGTTTCGAGGGCACGATTCTCGTCAAACGCGAAGACTTCACCGGTATCAAAACCAACACGGGCTTAAAAGAAAGCGACTTTTAGTAAATAGCGGTTTGGATGCGCGAATATTTCCGTTGGATACCGGTCGCAGTCATCGACAACGATCATCGTGTCGCCGGAAACGTAGTAGTGCCAGATCGCGCCGTCTTGGCCGAGATTATCGCTGAACGTTAGTTTGATGATCCCGGGAACGGGATTCGTGTAGACACCGTTGCCGATCCACGTTTCGCTGGCTTTCGTTTTGAGCTCGCGACGCGTACGCTCGAGCTGAATGTTGCCGTTGGCGGAGATCGTCAGCAGCACGTTCTCTTCGTAGTAGTACGGCGGCTGTTTGATCTTTATCGAAACCCTTGAGCGTCGAACCCCACTTGCCGACGATCGATTGCGTTCCCGGCGCCATGAGCCCGCTCTGCGCACTCGCAGCTCCGGCCACGACGAGACACAAAAGCAGCGCGAGAGCACTGACGCGCAATTTCATATGCGTGCCGCGAGCCGTTTGCGCAGCTCTTCGATGATCAGGGCACTCACGATGACGACGCCGAGGACGACCTGCTGCGTGTAGGACTCGATTCCGATGAGGTCCATGACATTGTTGAGGACACCGATGAAGAGCGCGCCGAAAAAGGTATTGATAATCATACCACGGCCGCCGAACAAGCTGGTACCGCCGACGACGACGGCCGCGATCGCGTTGAGCTCGAAGCCAACGCCTGTCTGCGGGGAGCCCGAACTGAAGCGGGCCATCAGCAAGAGGCCGCCGATTGCAGCCAGCGCGCCCGAGATGACAAAGACCATCGTCTTGACGGTCCCAACCTTGATGCCGGCCAGCCGCGCCGCTTCTTCGTTGCCGCCGATGGCGTAGACGTAACGGCCGAAACGCGTACGCCCAAGTATGATCGCGAAGACGATGACGATCACGGCCATCCAGATCACCGCGATCGGGATTCCGGGAAGGCGCACGAGCGAGAGCGGCCCGCTCAGAATGTAGCCGATTCCGGTATTTTCAAACGTCTGATAGGCGTGCGCGCTAAGCGCCACGGGTCGTCCGTTCGAGAGAATGTACGCAAAGCCGCGCGCGATGAGCATCATCGAGAGCGTTGTGATAAAGGGCGGCAAGCCAAGCCGCACGACCGGCGTCGCGCTCACGAGACCACAGAAACCGCCGAGCACGATGGCGACGATCACCGTCGCAATCAACAAGAGAGGTCCCGGTAACGGCACGGCATTTGCGAAGAGCGCGCACACGACGCCGCCCAGACCGACGAGCGAACCGACAGAAAGATCGATGCCGGCAGTGATGATGACAAAGGTTTGTCCGACGGCAAGGATCGTGTTGTACGTGATCTGCCGCAGGACGTTTGTAATGTTGCCCGCGGTGAGGAAATCGCCGTGCGATGCGATGTCGACGATAACGATAACGACCGCTAGTGCGATGAGCGCCACGATCGTGCGAAGGGTGGTCTTGCGCCGGCGGGTCGCGAGAACCTCATCCGCTTGAGCGGCGAGTTTGCTCTCGAGCTCTGCTTGCGCCATTAGGCCGCGGCTCCGGTCGCGACTGCGATTACCTTATCCGGGCTAGCGTTGTCATGCGAAAATTCGGCTTGCAATTTCCCCTCGCGAACGACAAACACGCGGTGCGACATACCGAGAACCTCGGGCAATTCGCTCGAGACCATGACGATCGCCGCGCCGTGCTTGATCAATTCAATCATCAGGCCATAAATCTCTGTTTTCGCGCCCACGTCGATGCCGCGCGTCGGCTCATCGAAGAGAAAGACGCGGGCTTTGCCGATCAGCCACTTTGCGAGCACGACTTTCTGCTGCGTACCGCCGGAAAGGTTGCGTGCTATCTGCTCGGTCGAGGGCGTGCGGATGCGCAGCTCGGTAATCTCGCGGGTCGTGACTTCGATTTCTTTCGGCCGATCGATCAGCAGATCGCGTGCGACGAAGTCCTCAAGGTGCGCGAGCGTCGTGTTTTCGCGAACGGTCATTCCCAGAACGAGACCCTGCCCCTTACGATCTTCCGTGATCAGCGCGATGCCCGCATGGATACCGCTCGAAGGCGAGTCAATGCGTTTCTGCTGTCCGTCAACACGGACGCTGCCGCTCTGTGGAACGTCGGCGCCGGCGATGGCGCGCACGATCGACGTACGTCCCGCGCCGACCAAGCCTGCAAGACCGATAATCTCGCCGGCATGAACGTCGAAGCTCACGCCCGCTACGATGCCGCTCCGCAAGTCTTTGACCTCGAGAACGACGGAAGCGTCGCCCGGGACAGCCGGCAGATCCGGAAAGTGCGTGTCGAGCGTACGGCCGACCATGAGATTGACCATCTTATCGCGCGGCATGTCGGCAAGCGGGGCCGTTTCGATCGAGTGACCATCGCGCAGGATCGTGATTCGGTCGGCGATTTGCGGCAGCTCTTCGAGCCGATGCGAGATGTAGATGAACGAAACGCCGCCGGCTTTGAGCGAACGGATCAGCTTGAAGAGATTGTCGATCTCGCGCTCGGTCAGTGCGGCGGTCGGCTCGTCGAGAACCAGGACGCGCGCTTTGCGCGCGATCGCCTTGCAGATCTCGATCATCTGCTGCTGCGCAACCGAAAGGAAACGGGTCGGCTGATCGAGCGGAAGCGTTACGCCGAGCTTCGCGAGCGCTTCGGTACCGATTTGAATCGCAGCCTTCACGTCGAGGAAAATTCCCTTGACCGGCTCGTGTCCGAGCATGATGTTCTGAATCGCGTTCAGATCCGGAACGAGATTGAATTCTTGATAGATCATCCCGATGCCGAGATTCTCGGCGTCGCGAGGCCCGTTGATCGTCACGACCTTACCGTCGACTTCGATCGTTCCCGAATCCGCGGGTTGCGCGCCCGCGAGAATCTTCATCAAGGTCGATTTGCCGGCGCCGTTTTCACCGACGAGCGCATGGACTTCGCCGGCGCTGACGTCGAGATCGACGCCGCTTAGCGCCTTAACGCCGGGAAACGTCTTGACGATCCCGCGCATTCGAAGCAGCGGGCTATCCATAGACTACTTGATGTCCGCTTTCGTGAACTGACCGACGTTGACGGCGATGCGTTTTTCCGGCGTCTTGCCGCCGAAATAATCATGGATCGCATCGATCGTCAGCTTGCCGATCTGGTCCGGATGCTGAACGGCATCGCCGTACATCGCGCCCTGTTGAATTGCGGTGCGCGCTTCCGGCGTCGCATCGAACCCAACGATGATGATCTTGCCGGTCAGGTTCGCAGCTTGAACGGCTTTGGCCGCCCCCAGCGCCGAGTCATCGTTGATACCGAAAACGGCGCGCAGATCTTTGTGTGACTGTAAGAGATCTTCCATAACGGAGCTAGCCTTATCGCGTTGGCCGCCGCCGCTAATGTCCGCGACGATCTTGGCGCTCGGGCAGCCTGAGGCGATCGCTGACTTAAAGCCTTTGACGCGATCTTGCACGCTCGTCACTTCGGGCTCGTCGATGATCGCAACCGGACCCGGGTTGCTCCCCATTCCGGCGCAAATCAATTTCCCGGCTTGTTCGCCACCCTGCACGTTGTCGCTTGCGATGTGCGAGACGACGTCGCCGACGTTCGATGTGCTCGCAATGTCGGCGGTGAACACCGGGATCTTCGCGTTGTTGGCCTCGACGATCGCGCTGCCGATGGCTTGCGAGTCGTACGGCGTGAGCACGATCGCATCGACGTGCTGCGAAATAAAGTCCTCGACTTGTGATTGCTGCTTGGCGTTGTCGCGGCTGGCGTCGACGACTTTGAGTGTGTAACCGTACTTGGAGGCCTCGGCTTTGCATCCCGTTCTGCATGTCCTGGTAGAACTGGGCTTCGCGATTCTGAATCGAAACGCCGATTGTCTTGGAACCGGACGTCGAGCTGCTGGTCGATGCGGGTTTGTTGCAGCCCACGGCGAGAACCGCTCCGACCATAAAGGCGGCGAGTACGGTTATTTTCATTTGATTAAGCCGCTTCGCTATACGCGGGCGGCGCTGCCTGCCTCGGCGAGCGCTTTTTCCAAATCGCTCGTGATATCGCGCGCATCTTCAATACCGCAGGAGAGGCGCAACGTCGACTCGCTGACGCCAAGCTCGTTGCGCTGCTGCTCGGACAACATGCGGTGCGAGGATCGCACGCTGTACGAGATCGTCGTCGCGACTTCGCCGAGGCTGTGGACGATTTGGACGCGTTTGAGCGCGCGCAAGAAGACATCGACCATTTGCTTGCCGCCGCGCACATCGAACGTCAACATTCCACCGGTGCCGCGCGGATAAATGCGCTTCGCGAGCTCGTGCTGTGGGTGCGCGGACAGCGACGGATGGTAGACCGCGGCAATCGCGTCGTGGCGCGCTAAAAACGCAGCAATAGCTTGCGCATTTTCACTATGCCGCGCCATGCGTAATGCGAGCGTCCGAAGGCCACGAAGCGCGAGCCAGGCATCAAAATGCGAGATGGGTGCGCCCCGGCGGACGACCCAGGCTTGGGCCGGGGCGATCAGCTCGCGGCGTCCCGAGAGAACCCCGCAGCCGACATCCGCGTGCCCGCCGATATACTTACCGACGCTGTGGAGAACCAAGTCGGCGCCGAGCTCGAGCGGCCGTCCCAGAATCGGCGTCGTGAAGGTCGCGTCGACCGTGCAAATCGCCCCCGCCGCGTGCGCCAGCCGCGTGACCGCTTCGAGGTCCGTGACTTTAATAAGGGGATTGGTCAGCGTCTCAACATGGACGATGCGGGGCGGGCGGGCCGCGAGGACGCTTTTTAGCGTTCCAAGGTCGCCCTGTGGAACAAAAACGACCTCAACGCCCCGTTGTCGATAGTCCTTCTCAAGTAAATCGTAGGTCCCACCGTAAAGTTCGGTGCTTGCAACGATCCGGTCGCCCGCTCCGAGAAGCGGTCCCCAGGCGGCGTCGATCGCGGCCATTCCTGAGGCGGTGGCGACGGCGGCCTCCGCACCCTCCAATTCTGCCATTGCATCGGCGAATTGCGCTGCATTTGGACCACCGTAGCGTCCATAAATTGCGCCCTTTTCCTCGCCCGAATAGATCGCTTCCATCTCATCCAAATCGCTAAAGACATAGGACGAGGCAGCATATAATGGCGGCGAAGAAGCGGGATTTGTGGGATTTGTAAAGCGCCCGGCGTGTACTGCCGCAGTATCGACGTGTTCGTTATCCACAGCGTTGCCGGAAAGGCCTGTGGGCGCTGTGGAGAAGGCGAAATTCGTGGATTTCGGCCGATTTTTGGAGTCTCATTGAGTAGCAGATACGAATTCGGGACCCGCCGGCGTTCGTCTTTCCCAGCCAAAAAAGGTCTGCGGCGCGTTGTGCTCAGAAGTGTGGGCGCGATGTTTTCCCATCAACCGCTCCCGCGCCGACCGTTCGTCTTGCCCATGCGTCTCGCACTGGGCTTCGACGCTTTTGGCTGAGCGACGAAGCGAAGATTGAGAAGCATGGGCGCGCCGGAAACGGCGCGCTCTTCTTTTTTCCGGAGAGAAATCGTGATCGACATGCAATCGGACATCGTTCTACGGGCAGCCCAGGCGGCCGATGCCTGGGATCTGGCGGGTTTGCGCTTTGCAAGCCTCGTTGAGATGGGCCTCTGCACGCCGCCGCAACGCGAACGATTTCTGCCGCGCGCCGCAAACGAGCTCTTCGAGCTGCTCTCGCAAGACCGCATGGCCGCATGGATCCTGATCGAAGATGGCGTCCCGACCGGCTGCGCGTGCGCGCTGTTCTGGACCCGCCTGCCCTATCCGTCGAGCTCGCTGCACGCTGAGATTGCCGGCGTCTACGTCGTTCCATCGCTGCGCCGCCGCGGTTACGCGACGGAGCTCGTACGAGAAGCGGTTGCGAACGCACGCGCCCGCGGCGTTCGTAAAATTACGCTCAGCCCGACGGAGGTCGGACGCTCGATCTACGAACGTCTCGGCTTCAACACGGAAACGCATATGACAATTCGATCGTGAATGGACCATTCGTAAGGCTCGACCATTTGCAGCTCGCGATTCCCGCGGGCGGCGAAGGCCGCGCGCGTACGTTCTACGTCGACATCGTCGGACTCGAAGAGATTCCAAAACCTGACGAACTCAAGAAGCGTGGCGGTCTTTGGCTTCGCAGTGGCGAGATAAAAGTGCATCTCGGCATCGACAAAGAGTTTGCGCCCGCGACGAAAGCGCATCCCGCATTTCGCTGCTCAGACTACGACGGTTTGCTCAAACGGTTTGAGTCACGTTCCGTCGCGGTCGTGCACGCCGAGCAACCCTTCGAGGGAAAGCGTCACTGTTACGTTCTCGATCCGTTCGGTAACCGTATCGAGTTGATCGAAAACTGATTAAAAACAATCGGAACCCTTGCGGATTCCGATTGCCGTAGCTTCTGGATAAAGCGCTTCGTGACGAAGAGGCCACTTCAAACTACTTTGGATCACTTTTTCTGTCAAGGCCCGCCGATCGGGCTACCCTGCCATGGCTTGCGTTGACGACGCGGACAGACCCGATCGGACGTTGGGCCGCGCCCGGCGAGACTCGAACTCGCATCTGCCTCTTCGTCAAAAAGGCGCTCTATCCAATTGAGCTACGGGCGCTGCCGGAATTATGCGAGTTACACATTTCCGCAGCGTTTCCGGAAGACGTAGACTTGCCGGCGACAGATTTGTCGCGATAGGGCGAACGGTGATCGCTCTTGCCTATGCGGCTGCGATGCTCGGCATCGACGGCTACGTCGTGCGCGTCGAGGCTGATAGCGCGCCCGGGACGCCTGGTTGCGCCATCACTGGGCTCCCGGATCGCGCGTTGCGTGAGGCGCGCGATCGCGTGCGTTCGGCGATCTTCAATTCCGGCTACATGTATCCGGCGGGGCGTTTGCTCGTGCATCTGAGCCCAGCCGACATTCGCAAGGAAGGCCCGGCATTCGATCTTGCGATTGCGCTCGCGCTGCTTGGGATCGACGCACAAGTCGACCGGCTCGCATTGCAGAAGTTCGTCGTGCTGGGTGAACTCGCACTCGACGGGACACTTAATCCAACCGCTGGATTGCTGCCGATGCTGCTCGGCGCGCGTCTCGCGCGTTTCGCGAACATCATCATTCCGTCGGCGAGTCTCGAAGAAGCGCAGCTCGTCGAAGGGCTCGAGCTTTACGCGGTCGCCTCACTCGGCGAGGCCGTTGCTGTCATTCAGGGGCATGGCGCAAAGCATCGCGTTCGCGGAAAAACATCGCGCGAACGTGACGTCGACGCGCATGCATCGCGGTGACTACGCAGACGTGCGTGGCCAGCTCGGGGCAAAGCGCGCGCTCGAAATAGCTGCCGCGGGCGGACACAATCTTCTGCTCGTCGGTCCGCCCGGCTGCGGCAAAACGATGCTTGCCCAGCGATTGCCGTCGATTCTTCCGCCGATGTCGTCGAACGAAGCACTCGACGTCACGAAAATCTATTCGGTCGCCGGATTGCTCGGGCCGAAGCCGCGACTCGTTTCGGAACGTCCGTTTCGCTCGCCACATCACACGATCAGCGAGGTCGCGCTCGTCGGCGGTGGTGCGATCCCCAAGCCGGGCGAAATCTCGCTTGCACATCACGGCGTGCTCTTTCTCGACGAGCTTCCCGAATTTCGCCGGAGCGCGCTCGAGGTGATGCGGCAACCGATCGAGGACGGCAACGTCACGATCGCGCGCGCCGCCGGGACGTTCAACTATCCGGCGCGATTCATGCTCGTCGCGTCGATGAATCCGTGCCCGTGCGGAATGCGCGGCTCGCGCGATGCCGATTGCCGGTGCGACGACACCGTCGTCGCCAAATACGTCGCGAAACTATCCGGCCCGCTCCTAGATCGCATCGATCTTCAAATCGAAGTCGGCCGCGTCACGTTCAGCGAAATCAGCGATGGGCCGCTCATGGAATCGTCGGCTTCGATCCGCGAACGGGTCGTCGCTGCCCGCGAGCTGCAGCGCGAACGTTACGCCGGCATCGGACTCGAGAGTAATGCAGAGCTGGCGTCGGCGCAAGTCCGCGAATATTGCCGGCTCGACGGTACCGCTTCAGTTTTACTCAAGGAAGCTTGCGCGAAAAAGCAGTTCTCAGCGCGCGCCTTCGATCGCATCGCCCGCGTCGCCCGCACGATCGCCGACCTCTCGGGAAGAGCTGCGATCGAGCGCGAGCACGTCGCCGAAGCGATTCAATATCGTTCGCTCGAGCGCTTGGGGATTAGGAGAGTGGCCTAAAGGAGCGGGCGCGGTACGCTGAAGAACCCCCTGCTTCATCGGAGGGCTTATGCAGTTCCATCGTTTCGGAATCATCAAGATCGTAATTATGGCAGCGCTTCTAGCGCTGATTCCGCCGTCGATCGTGAAGAGTCAACCGACGGAAGTCGCCATTGCGCACCGAATTACCGTCGGTTACAACGTGATTAATTACTCCGACGCTTGCGCGTGGATCACCGCCTATTGGTCCTACAAGAGCGAGGCGCACTGGAGGATCAACGGCGGTCCCGGCCGTCCTCAGTGGGTTGCTCCAGGCCGCACCATGGGCGGAGGCGTGGTGTTCAACTTTGCAGGGAACGGTCCCCAAGTGAGAATCTTAGCGGAAGTGCGGCCGAGCGCCCAGTGTAGCGGCAGCGGGGGCACGAGGCTCCAGACGCAGCGAGACTTCAAACAATTTCCTGAGCACGCCAACTACAACTTGCAACTTCTCGGCTCGCGCGCATCGGGCTATAGGTGGTTCATACACAGTTAGACGGGCAGATCCGTTCCCAACAACAGCTGCGGAATTATTTTAAAACTGTACGTCCCTTCCGGCTGCGCATCGAGAATCAAAACGAGATCGAAACGATCCGGCCACTTATCAGGCACATTTGAATTGAAGACGCCCGCAATAAGCGGAATGTGTTTGTGCTCCCATGACACGAGCACAACGCCAGCTCGCGACTTTATGTCGGCAGCCATGGCGGCTTCTTCACCGACCGTAAACCGCGTGTCGAGCGGAAGCTGCAGCTTGCGCGAAAGCGGCGTCACGGTCTGAACGGGCCGATGACTCTTGTCAATGTCGGCTGCCGTCGGAGAATCGGCTTCCTTGTCGGGCGGCGCGGCGTAGATGTGCGTCGGGGTTGCGATTTCGCTTCGGTTCGGGCTCGCAAAAAAGCCGATCAGCGCGCCGGCACGCTCCCAACCTTGGGGGATCAGCGAATGGCTGCTCTGCGTCCCGTCTTCCTTGATGCCAAACGGAGCCGGCCCGAGCGACTTCTCGCCGTGGCGGATGAACATGATCTTCGTAGGTCCCGGCATCCCGGGACATTCGCTGTTACGGCTGTTGTTGCTGCTGTTGCGTGAACGAGTCGCTGACCAGGCGGGCCGACAGCGAGAGCGCGTGATGCGACTGATCCTGATTGTTCATGAAATCGCCGTTCAAGAGCACGGCCATGGGAACGACGGTGTCCGCGTTGTAGCGCATCATGCCGCTCCACGTTCCGACATTGCCGTTCGCGAAATCGATCGTCCGCGTGACGTCCATGTCGACGACGAGATTCGCGCACTGCCGGACGTGGTAGTGCGTCTCGTGCGTGCCGCCCATCATCTCGCCGGACCGATCCCATTCGTCGCCTACGCCAAGCCCGGTTGCGTTCTCGAACTGTAGCGAGAGCATATCGAGAATCGTTTCTTCCTCGAAGGTCAGCGTCTGCGCTTCATCAGGAATCACGCCTGACTTATCGAGTACCAGATCGTGCACGCCCAAGTCGACGCCGCGAATGTGCTCGTCAATCTCGATCGGCGTCGTGTAATCCCGTCGGACGGCGCCGATGTCGAGGTCGATCGTCATGGGTGACGTCACGCTGCCAACGCGCGTATTGCCGGCGTAGTGGAGCTGACGCGAAGGTGCTTCATCTGCCATCAACCGCGATGGCAACAACAAAGCGAGGCCAATCACAAAATACGCCAGTTTCATGACGCAGCGATTCCTTTCGAGAAAACAAGTCCCGTGGAATCACTCTACGCTCATCAGACCTCAGCTTACATTAATACTTTCTAACAATCGCGAACGGCGCACGGCTTTTGTTAAGCGACCGTCAAGCGCGATCAAGCCAATGAGAATCAACGCCATTCCCGCGAGCGTGCTCCACCCGAGATGTTCGTGCAGGAACAGCCCTCCCAAGATCAATGCGACAACTGGAACGAGCAACGTCACGAGTGTTGCGTTCACCGCGCCGGCGTAGTTAATCAGCGCGAAGTAGACGATATAAGCCGCCGACGTCGCGAGCACTGCCATCCCGAGCATCGCAGCCCACGTCGCAGCTGAAGGCATCGGCAACGTCCACGGCTTGTCGATGACGAGCGCGAACGGGAGAACGATGATCGAGCTCACGATCAGCTGACACGTCGAGACGACGATCGGTGACGTTCCGCGGAAGCTGCGGCCGTTGACGGCCGCGAAGCCATAACAGATCGGGGCGATGAAGCACGCGATCTGCGCAACGCTCGCAAGGTTGAGGCCACGCGTGACGTCTTGACCGACGAGCACGACCATGCCGATGAAGCCGAGTGAAATGCCGGCAATCGAATTCGGTGAGAACTTTTCGTCCTTGGTGCGCACGTGCGCGATGATCGCGGTGAAGATCGGCGTCGTCGCATTCACGATCGACGCTAGGCCGCTCGGGATCTGCGTCTCGCAGAGTGCGAACACGAGGTACGGGATCACGTTGTTCATCAGAGCAATAAAGATGTAGGGCGTCCAATCCGCCAAGCGCGTCGGCAGCGAAAGCCGCCACAACCACATGACGGGCAGCAGCGCGATTGCCGCGATCCCGACGCGCCCGAGAACCAGCGTGAGCGCAGGAAGCCCAGCGTCGTCGAGGATTTTATAGAAGTAGAATGTCCCGCCCCACAGCAGCGACAGAAGTAGGAGCAGTCCCCAATCGCGCGTCTTCATTTCGCCGTTGTAACACGACAGGTGCCGGAATCGATGCATGGACGCTCTCGTACTTAAACTAACGATCACGCCTGCTTTGATTGCGGCGGCGACGCTGGTCGGAAGACGTTTTGGTCCGGTCGTCAGCGGCTGGATGGTCGGATTGCCGCTCACGTCCGCGCCCGTTGTTTTCTTCGTTGCGCTCGCGTACGGTAACGCATTCGCGGCGCAAGTCGCGTTCGGAATTCTGCTTGGAACGATCGCGCAATCATTTTGCATTCTTGCATACGCGCACGTTGCAGCACGCGAATCGCGATCGAATTGGGCCGGATCATTTCTAGCCGGCGTCATCGCCTTCGTATGCGCCGCGCTCGTTCTGCAACGATTCGCGCTTCAACTGATACCGACATTCGTTCTCGTCGTTGCAATCGTTGCGCTCGTTCTGGCGTTGATGCCACGCCTTCACGCTGCGCGAGTGCGTGAAGAACGTCCGTCGGTGTGGGATCTGCCGGCTCGCATGATCGTTGCAACGGCGCTTGTGATCGGCTTGACCGAGCTGGCCGGAGCTATCGGTCCGCGCTGGACCGGGTTGCTCAGCCCGTTTCCCGTCTACGGCACGATTCTGGCCGTCTTCGCGCACCGCGAAAGCGGCGGCGCCGCGGCCGTCGACGTCTTGCGCGGCCTCGAGACGGGAATGTTCTCCTTTGCGGTCTTCTTCACGATCGTCGGACTCTTGATCGTACACGCGGGATTGCTCGTTGCTTTCGCGAGCGCGACGGTGGCGACGCTCGTCGTTCAAGCTTTCGCACTCCTTTGGCTGACGCGTCGGTCGGAGCGGGGAAGCTTTTCTCCACGGTGAAGCCGCGTTCGATGAGAAAATCTGCATTCGCTCTGCTCGCGGCGATCGTGCTCTTTGGCGCTAGCCCACTGAACTATCCGCCGACGCCAAAGCATCCGGTCGTCGACACCTATTTCGGAACCCGCGTCGTCGATCCGTATCGGTGGCTGGAAAACGCGAACGATCCGGCGGTCAAGAAATGGGCGGATGCGCAGGCGAGACTTGCAGAGAACTTCATCGACTCACGTAAGGCATACGCGTTCTACAGCAAGCGCGTCGCGCGGCTTTCGCTTGCATCGACGGCTCGTTTCGATCTTCACATCGCAGGCGAGCGCATGATCTACATGCGTGAGACGCCGCCGCAGGCGCAAGGGCAGCTCATTGCGCGCGATGGACTCAAAGGCCCCGAGCGCATCCTGTTCGATCCGGCGACTGCTGGTTCGCCCGCGCCCGCGATTGAATCGATCTTCGTTTCGCCGGACGGTTCGAAAGTTGCGTTCACAACGCAACCCGGCGGTTCGGAAGCCGAAGTCGTGCACGTCGTCGATGCCGCAACGGGCGAGATGCTTTCCGATACGATCGAACACGTCGGCGGCGGACTCGCTCCCACGAATTTGATGTGGGACGCCGACGGTAAAGGATTCATTCATACGCAGTGGCCGCAAAACGCTGACGGCAGCTACGCGATCTCCGGCATCCTGCTCTACCATCACGTCCTCGGCACGGATCCATCATCGGACACGTATGTCTTTGGGAAAGGCCTCTCACCGCGCGCGGAATATTGCGGACTTCTTACATCGCAGGACGGCGCCGAACAAGCGGTTCTCGTTACGGCCGGCGACGGCGTAGCCGCTTCGATCTACATGCGCGCCTCAGGTGACGCTCAGTTTCACCAAGTCGCAGGCCCGAGCGCGAACGTCGGCAATAGCGCCGATGCCAAATCGACGTTCGTCGGCCATTCACTCTACGTCATCTCGAAGAAGCGTGACTCGCGCGGTGAAGTCGTAGCGATTGCGCCGGGCGGAACGTTTGCGAGCGGAACGACGATCGTTCCGGCGTCGAGTGTCGTCATCGACGACCTTCAGGCTGTTCGCGGCGGATTCATCACGAGCGATATCGATGGCGGTGACGGTGCAGCGCGGTTCTTCTCAACAGATGGGAAGCACCACAAGCAAATTCCGATTCCCGCCGTTTCCGTTATAAATGCTCTCGCCGGCGATCCGTCCAGCGGCCCAATTATCATCGGCTACCAAGGCTACACCATCCCAACTCGGTGGCTGCGCTACGTCCCGGAGACGAATAAACTCGTATCGACGGGGATCGCTCGAACTTCGCCCGGCGATTTTTCGAATGTCGTGGTCGAGCGCGTCTTCGTTCCGTCGCTCGACGGAACGGTGCGAATCCCGCTCGAGATCGTGCATATGCGCAACATACCGCGCAACGGAACCGCGCCGACAATGCTGACCGCATACGGCGCATACGGCCTCATCTCGTCACCCTTCTTTCTCGGCTCGGAGCTCGCATGGCTCGAACGTGGCGGCGTCTTCGCGCAAGCAATGATTCGCGGCGGCGGTGAGTATGGCGACGCCTGGCACTTGGCCGCGCACCATGCCACGAAAACAAAGAGCAGTGACGACGTTGCTGCCTGCGCGCGCTGGCTCGGCGCGCACGGCTTCGGAAACGCGCAGCATATCGGGATCGAAGGCGGCAGCGCCGGCGGATTCTTGATGGGGCTTGCGGTTACACGCAATCCAAGCGACTATCGCGCCGTCGTTGCGCACGTCGGGATCTACGATCTCTTGCGCGTCGAGCTCACACCCAACGGCGCATTCAACACGCCTGAATTCGGGACGGTGAAAGATCCCAAGCAGTTCGCGTGGATGCTCAAACAATCACCGTATCACAACGTCCATAACGGGACTGCTTATCCGGCGGTACTCTTCATGACGGGCGAAAACGATCCGCGCGTCGAGCCGTACAACTCACGGAAAATGGCTGCACGGATGCAAGCTGCGTCCTCGTCGCCCTATCCGATCTTATTGCTCCAGCAATCCGGACGCGGGCACGGCATGGGAAGCTCGTTCTCGCAGAATGTCGAGCAACGCGTCGACGTTCTAACGTTCTTCGAGAGTCAGCTCCGCTAGGGCGTGTCGGTCGCCGGCGATCTCGAGCTCGTAGCATCAGAAATCTCTCCTGAAGCTACAGCCGGAGGCAGTACGCTCGAACGGATCGCGGAGATCATTCTCGTCGCGGCGCTGATCGGCGAACTGTTGGTCGTGGTCGTCAACGTCGCCGGACGGTCGTTCGGGCAGACCGGGTTCCTTTGGACACCGGAGATCTCACAGATCGCGCTATCGACGATGACGTTCATCGGCGGCGTCGTTGCCTACCGGCGCGCACAACACGCTCCTGTTCGCGCCGTCTTGAATCTTCTGCCAGAACACATCGCACGCTTTTGCTACGTGCTTGCGAATTTGCTCGTGCTGACAGGCGCGCTGCTCGCAGCCGTGACGTCATATTGGCTGATCGAGGCCGGATGGCAAGAACGCACGCCGATCCTCGGCATTCCAGTGTCCGCGATCGATCTGCCGCTCGCGCTGGGAATGATCTTATTGGCGATCTTTGCGTTCGAACGCGTTTGGGACGGCGATCGGAATCTTGCGCTGCGCGTCGCGATTCCGCTCGCAACCTTGCTCGGTCTTGCGGTAGCGACACAAAGTGTCTGGCAACCATTTTTCACTGGCGACGCCACGGTCGTCATCGTCTTAGCGCTCTTTGCGATCGGAATTCTCGGCGGGGTCCCGGTCGGTTTTGCACTGATGCTGGCGGCCGCAGCCTATCTCTGGATCGGGAACGCAGCCCCGATGGTGACGCTCACACAAAACATGGTGAATGGTACGAGCAACTATGTCTTGCTCGCCGTACCGTTCTTCATTCTCGCGGGATTGATCATGGAGCGCGGCGGCATCAGCTTGCGACTGGTGCGCTTCGTACATTCGCTCGTCGGGCATTTCCGCGGAGGCTTGCTGCAAGTCGTGGTGGTGAGCATGTACCTCGTCTCAGGGCTTTCCGGCTCGAAGGCAGCCGACGTTGCAGCCGTAGGCTCGGTGATGCGTGACATGCTGGAACGTCAGAAGTACAGCCGCGGAGAGGGTGCGGCTGTCCTTGCGGCGTCTGCCGCGATGGGCGAAACCGTCCCGCCGAGCATCGCGATGCTGGTCCTCGGGTCGATAACAAGTCTTTCGATTGCCGCACTCTTCAGCGGTGGTCTCATTCCCGCCGCGGTAATCGGCCTGTGTCTAATGCTGTTGATCTATTTTCGCGCGCGCTGGACGAACACGCCGACGACGCCGCGCGCGCCGCTTCGAACGATGGCGCAAAGCGGACTTGCGGCGGTCTTACCGCTGCTTATGCCGGTCATTCTGTTCGGAGGCATCATTTTCGGAATCGCGACGCCGACAGAAGTATCGACGTTCGCTGTCATCTACGGCTTGCTGTTGGCCGTCGTTATCTACCGAGAGCTGCCGGCGCGAGCGCTCATGCGCACGGTCGTCGACAGCGCGACGCTTGCGGGCATGGTCCTCTTCATTCTCGCCGCAGCGTCGGCGTTTTCGTGGATGCTCACGGTCGCCTCGCTCCCGCAACGGCTCGTCGGCGTTTTGCACTCGTTCAACGACAGCTCCGCGATCTTCATGGTCGGCTCGGTGCTGCTCCTCATCGTCACCGGATCGCTGCTCGAAGGCTTGCCGGCCCTCAACGTGCTGGCTCCATTGCTCTTGCCGATTGCCGGAGAAATCGGTATCAACGAGCTGCACTACGGTATCGTTCTCGTGATTGCAATGGGTATCGGTGCGTTCATGCCGCCGGCGGGCGTCGGTTTCTACGTCTGCTGCGCGATTCAGCGCACACGCGTCGAAGAAGCCTCACGCGCGATGCTCCCATATCTTGGAGTTCTCGATCGCGGGGCTTCTCTTCGTCGCGTTTGTCCCGTGGTTTACGCTGCTCTTACCGCGCGCAGTCGGTCTTACGCATTGATAACGCGCTTCATGATTGCTTCGAATTTGTCGACGTTGGACTGTCCGGCGTAGTTCGAGATCTTCTGCATTGCCGGACCCATCTTTGCGCGGAAGGGTGCCGTGTCCGGGCGCGTGATCTGCATTCCGAGAGTCGCAAGCTTCGTGATCTGCTGCTCTTCCTGATCGCCCATCGTGTTGCGCATCAGGTCGCCGGCGCTCCGACCCTCTTCGTGGAAGATCGTTTGCTGTGCCGGCGTGAGCTTCTTCCATGTCATAGCGCTAACCGTAAGGATCATGTTGTTATAGATATGGCGTGTCAACGCGAGGTGCTTTTGCACTTCGTAGTATTTGTTGTAGAAAATGACAGCGATGGGATTCTCTTCACCATCGACGACGTGCTGCGAGAGTGCGAGGTAGAGTTCTGCAAACGAGATCGGCGTCACGATCGCGCCGAGCGCCTCCATCGACGAAGCGATTTGGATCTCGGGTGGCGTACGCAGCTTGAGGCCTTTGACGTCGTCAGGCGTATTGATCGGACGCACCGTGTTGGTGATGTTGCGGAAGCCGTAATCCCAGTTGCGAATCGTGACAAAGCCCTGGGGGACAGCCAACGGCGCGAGCCAATCGCTGAGGGCCGCGTCCATAACGCGGAAAGCTTCCGGACGACTGCGGAACGCAAACGGGAGAATCGTCGCAGAGAACGCCTTTTCGTACTTGTCGAGCTGTCCTTGCGTCGGCAGGCCGATGTCGATTGCGCCTTGACGTATCTGCGCGGCTTGCTGAGGCGGATCACCGAGCTGATTGTTCGGAAAGATCGTGATCTTGATCGCGCCTTGCGTACGCGCCTCGACACGATCCGCGAATTGTTTGGCGGCGAGGTTGGCCGGATGATCGGCCGCGGCGAAGTGTGCGAAGCGCAGCGTCATCGTACCGGCTGCGCGGGAAATATACGGAAATCCGAACGTTGCAGCGGCACCGGCCGTCGCGGTGGACCGAATAAAAGTTCTGCGCTCCATGAACCCCTCCGAGCGAAGTTATCGTGGCGACGTGTTGGCTCTTGTTTGTGTAAGTCCCGTCGGCGGACCGTCGATCGCCGTCCAGCCGCCATCGATGAAAAGCGTCGAGCCCGTGATGTAGCTCGCCGCGTCGGAGACGAGAAATGCGACGACGCTGCCGATCTCCTCCGGCTTCGCCCAGCGCCCAAGCATCGTGTGCTTCGCATACGTCTCGTAGATCTCGGGCTTCTCTTTGATCGGCGCGGTGAGAGCCGTCTCGACGACGCTGGGCGCAATCGCGTTGACGCGCACGCCGTAACGTCCGACTTCGGACGCCGTACCGGTGACGAGCTGCACGATTGCGGCTTTCGTCGCGGCATAAACTGCGAGACCCGGCTCCAGCGTCACCGCACGAATCGACGACGACGCGACGATACTCCCGCCGCCGCCCTCAATCAGCATGCGGCTGAACGCGCGCAAGAACAAGAACGTGCCTTTGAGATTGGTTGCGATCACGCGGTCGAAGTCGGCCACGTCATAGTCGCTCACGAGCCGGCGCACGTTGATCCCCGGCGTCGTCACGGCGGCATGCAGTCGCGGAAACTTTTTTGCCGCGAAATCGGCGAGTTTTGCGATGTCGTCCGCGCTCGCCGCGTCGCACACAAACGCTTCGCTGTTGATTTCGTGCGCCGTTTTCTCGACGCCGGCTCGATCGATATCGGCGCAGATGACCCGCGCGCCGAGAGCCGCGATGGCCTCAGCCGAAGCCTTACCGATTCCGGATGCAGCACCCAACACGAGAGCGTTTTTCCCGCTCAAATCAAACAGCTGTTTGTAATTCGTCACGACGCGGTCTCCGGCGATGGTGGGGCGAATCGTGCGCGCAGGGCGACATAGGCGAAAACGATGACGCATACCGCGACAAGCACGCCGCTAACCGCGAGCTCGGAGAGCGGCACGTTCCATCCCGCGAGCTGCAGCATCTCATAAACCGCGACGCCGAGCGCGATGAGGGTTACCGTCCAGAGCCATGCGCGTGTTGCGAGCCGATCCCGTCCTGTACGCACAAATCTCGAGATGAGAACGCTATCAAGGGTGTCGGTGAGAATCATGCCCGCGCAGAACGCCGCTCCGATCGCGAGGGCCGACGCGATTTCGCCGGACGCGATGACAACGTAGGCCCCAATTTGACTGGAAGTCTCGAAACCGAGTCCAAATAAGAATCCGACGGGAAGCGCTGCGAGAATCCCGTGCCGCTCGAATAGCGGCGCCAGCATTTGGGTGCGCGCACCAACGGGAGCGGCATTTCCCGGCGCCATCAGCCGTCGCACGTTGAGCGCGGCCATCAACACCAGAATGATGACGCTAAGCCACGTGCCGGCGCGCTCGAGGCCCGGCCCGAAAACTCCGTGTTGACCAACCGCACCAATCAACATCGCGATCGCCAGAATCATGAGCGTATGCCCGCTCGCAAAGAGCGCGCCGACGAATCTGCTTGCGGACGGATGCGTTCGCGCGGTGTTGCGGGTCAGGTTATCAATGGCGGCCAAATGATCGGGATCGGCGCCGTGGCGCAATCCTAGCAACATGGCCGCAAGGAGTGACGCGAAAAAGCTCACAACGGCGTCCTGCGAAAAGCGAGAAACCTATTCCTTGCGACGTCGTGGAATCTCTTGGGGGCAAAGGAGCTACCGAGCAGCTAACTAACGCGTGCGATCTCTCCAAAATGGCCGGCGCGGAAATCATCGAACGCCCGCTGCAGCTCGTCCTTCGTGTTCATTACGAACGGACCGTACCGCGCGACCGGCTCGTGCAGCGGGATCCCGGCGAGCAGCAAAACTTCTGCGCCACTCTCACCGCCGTGCAAATGCAGCTCGGTCGGCGCGTCTTCGAGCAACGCGACATCGTATTGTTTGAGCGCTTTGCCCTCGAGGGTGCCTGATCCGGCGATCGTGTGAACGATCGCGTTGGATCCGGGCGCGATCGTGAACGTCGCGTCGCGTCCCGCGTCGATCTTCACGTGCAGGAGCGTTGTCGGAACCGTCGTCTCGATCGGTGAACGATGTCCCTCGGATTCGCCGGCAATCACGCGCACCCAATGGCCGTCTTTCTCATATGAGGGTAGCGTCGCGCTCGAGTACTCCTGATAGCGCGGCTGCGACATCTTCTTGTCCTTGCGGCAGGTTCACCCAAATCTGGAAGCCGTGCATCTTTCCGCCGTTCTTCATCACGTCGGGAGCCGGCATCTCGGAGTGGACGACGCCCTTGCCGGCCGTCATCCACTGCACGTCGCCGCCGCGAATCTCACCGCGATGTCCGTGCGAATCTTCGTGTTGCATCGCGCCGTCGATGATGTACGTCACCGTTTCGAAGCCGCGATGCGGATGATCGGGCGCGCCGATCGCCTCGCCGGGCGCATAGTTGACTGGTCCCATCTCATCGATCAAGAGAAACGGATCGAAGTAGGAGAGGCCGTTGACCGGAAACGGGCGGTGGACGATGAATCCGCCGCCCTCGGTGAATTGCTGGGCGGGGACGATACGAATATTACTCATTGCACTACTTAGAACAGGTACTGGGTTGCACCGGCCTCCCATACGTTAAAAGTCGCTTCCCAGACGGCGACCTTGCGGCCGCGCATCGTCCAGAACTCGGTCCCGCGTCCGCGCATCGATTTTCCGGTTTGCGCGTCTTCCCACTCGCCTTCCCACATGTTGCCGATCATATTCGCCGGAAAGCATGCGCAAGTGTTTTTTCAAACGATAGTTTTTCTGGCGTGCCATCCGCAGGCGTAAGAACGCCTCGACCTCGGCGATTCCGTGCATCTCCGGGCGATCCGCAAAACGCACGACCACGTCGTCGGTGAAACCCTCGATCATTTGGTCGACGTCGCCGGTGCCGAACGCCGTCTCAACCGCCTTGACGTATGCGCTTGCACTCTCGAGCGTGTCGGTGACTGAAGAAACGTCCATGCCGGAGATTACGGCTTGGCTCGCGAGGAGCCTTCGGCGGCTGCGTTCAAGCGTCGCCCATGAACAAGGCAAAAGTTTATAAGTGGGATGACGTCGAGGAAGAGACCCTCAAGAAGGGCGTCCGCCGCAAGTTCATCCACGGCGAATCCGCGATGATTGCTCGCTTCGATCTGGCCAAGGGTGAGATCGTCCCCGAACACTCGCACCACAACGAGCAGTTGTCGTACATCGTCTCGGGCGCGCTCAAATTCGTGCTCGGCGGCGCGGTGAAGGAAGAGGTCATCGTGCGCGGCGGCGAGGTGCTGGTGATACCGTCCAACCTGCCGCACTCAGCGGAAACGCTCGAGGACTGCGTTGCAATCGACGTCTTCTCTCCGCCGCGCCAGGACTGGATAGATAAGACGGATTCCTATATCCGCGAGGAGATTAAAGCCGCCACTTAGCTTTTTTCAGGAGGTTCTTCGGTGCAAAACTTTCGTCAAACGTATCTCGCAACGATGACGGCTCTGGCTACTGCGGGATTTGGTCTTCTGGCTGCGGGTGCGTGGAACACCGCCATCGCCGACCTCCTCAAGGAGTTCTTGCCGAAAGGTGCGGGCGTAATCTCCGAGTTGTTTTACGCTCTTGTCGTAACGGTCTTGGCGGTCGTCGTGATCAACGCGCTCGGAAAACTCGCGGACAAGTCGCAGTCGATCATCAAGTAATCACTCCCAGATGCCCGCGGGCAACGGTAGGCCGTCGAAAAACGATTGCGGCAACGGATTCGGCGCGTCGACGCCCGCCAGCCGTAACATCTCGACGATTTGTCGCGAGTGTTGAGCGGAATGCCACGTTGCCCGCTCGAGATAAAGGTGCATCGGAAACGCACCGTAGCTCGTGGTGCGAATCTCGCGCCACAGCTCGGGCGGCTGCTCGGCGTACCAATCGCGTAAGCGATTTCGCACGCCGTCGCCGTATGCGACGATTTCGTTGAACGTTTGAATCGCATCCGGGTATGGGCGCGTTGCCTTGCCGGTAGACATCGCCGTCACGTACGATGATCAGATCGTCGGCAATCGCGAATATGTGGTAACCGAGCTCGCGCATGTCGCGCTTCTCGCGGCGCGGCACCGTCATCCCGATCCGCTCCGCCGGAAACACGCGCAAATAGCGCTGCGCGGCCGCAAAGATCGTGTCGTACTTCTCGACGAGCTCCATCGGCGCGAGCATCGCGTATCCGCTGCGATCGATGCCGAGCAGATCGGCGACATGATCCAGACTGGCGGCTGAGACCCAACGTTCACCGACGGCGACGACCGGGACGGTCAGCGCGCCGAGCGCGCGCAATTCGGGAAGGGCTTGCGGATCGTTCGCGATATCCGCGATTTCGAACGAGACGCTACGAGACGAAAGAAACTCTTTCGCGCGAAGACAGCTGCTTCAACCCGGCTGGGTGAAGAGCCGAACGCCCTGCGACACTACACCGCGGCCGGACGCGGGAGCTGTTCGAAAACGACCTTCACGCGGCGCAACGCTTCGATGATCTTTTCCGGACTCGTCGCAAACGAAAAACGAATGTGGTGCTGCCCGGCGGGGCCGAATTCCGTTCCCGAACGTACGGCTACGCCGCCTTCCATGAGCTTCGCTGTCATTTCGCTGGCCGGAATGTCCACGTCGTAGCGTGTGAACAGGTAAAACGTCCCCTCGGGCGGCCGAACTTCCAGTCCGGGAACCGCGCGTGCATGCTCGACGATCAGATCGCGCCGCTTGATGTACTCCGCGAGCATCGGTTTTGCGAGCTTGGGGCCGATCCGTGTTGCTTCGAGCGCAGCGCGGCACACGGCAGCGTTTGGCGCGCCGTTGAACGTGCGGTTAACGAAACCGATGGCTTTGATCATCTCTGCGGGTCCGGCGAGATATCCGCACCGCCAACCCGTCATCGCGAACGTCTTCGAGAACGTCTGACAATAGAGCACTTGCCCGCGAATCGCCGGGAACTGCGTCATCGACTTGAATGGACGCCCGTCGTACACGATCTCGCAATACGCTTCGTCGCTGATAACGATCGTATCGCTCTTCTCGATCATCTCAGCGACGCGCTTGAGCTCTTCGGGCGTGAAGACGGCGCCGGTCGGATTACACGGGCTGCAAATGACGAGCATCCGAGCGCCACGCAGCTCTTTTTCGAGCCGGTCGAGATCGAGGTGATAATCTGCGAGAACCGGGACCGGCACGGGAATCGCGCCGGCCATGTACGCGGCGTCGGCGTACAGCGAGAAATTCGGATCGGGAATCACGATGCGATCGCCCGGATTTGCGATCGCCAAAATCGCCGATGCAATCGCGGCCGTTCCGCCGTGCGTCACGAAGACCTGATCGGCGTTGTACTTCTCACCGGCAATCGACGACACGGTCGCAGCCAACGCCTCACGGAGTTCTGGATCGCCTGCGGGATCGATATAGTGCGTGTATCCCGAGCGCAGTGCCGCGACTGCGGCATCAGTGATCTGGGAGGGCGTGTCGAAATCGGGCTCGCCAACCGCGAGTGAGACGACTCCGGGACCCGGGCGCGTTCGCGGGCGTTGCGAGCCCGCATCGATGCGTTGTACGACTTTTGACGGCGTGAAGGCGTTCATGATAGTGCCTTCGCGCCGTCAGTCGTCGAGTCTTACTCTCGCGAGAAAATTCCGCCGTCGATCGGGACGTTCAGCGCGTAGTTCTGCAACGTCGCGTTGCCGTCAGCCGTCGCGTACGGCGTATGGACTGAGAGCGATTGGCTCGCGGGCACGCGATACGAACCGACCTCGGCGTACGCTTCCGTCATCGCGAGCGTAACACCACCGGAGAGATTCCAACTCACTTGCTCGACGGTCCAATCCGCGGGATTGACGAGCACGACACCGCGGTCGGTCGATTGCGAGGACTTCGGCGTCAGCTGCAGCGCAAGATCGGTATGCCCGTTTACGCTCTGCGGCGACATCATGGTCGCGTTGTACTCTTGCGGCCAGGCGCCGACGTTCAGCAACGTCGCGTACGCTTTCGGTAATCCGCTCATATAGCCCGGAACTTTGCCGAAACGTACCACGAGGCGATTCGGCGCTTGAAAGTACGAAGTGCCGCTTAACGCCACTTTCGCGAATGGAAAACTACGCTGCTTCAGCTGAAGCTGAGTGACAGCCTCAAACGAGCGCGGCGCACGCGTGCTCTTGGCGACGTTGGTCATGACGCTCTGCGCGTTTTGCATGGCAGCGCTTTGGGCCGTGCCGGCTTGGAGCATCGCGAGCCCGAACGCGAGACATGCACTGAGTACTCGAAACATAACACCCAATACGTACCCGCATGACGGTTGGGGGTTGCGTGCGACGCAGCGCGCCGCTCGCTTAGCCGAGACGCTCGCGACCGTGCGGCGCGTTGAAGTTCAAGAGGGGTCCGATTGGAATTATGCGCGTCGGATTGATGTCGTCGTGCGTAAAGTAGTAGTGCGTCTTAATCTGATCCAAATCGACGGTCGTTCCGACGCCGCGAAATTGATAAAGATCACGCAGATAGGGCCAGAGATTCGCGTAGTCGGCGATGCGGCGCAGATTACATTTGAAATGTCCGTAATAAACGGCATCAAAGCGTACGAGCGTAACGAACAAGCGCCAGTCGGTTTCGACCGGCGTCGAACCGAAGAGATAGCGGCGTGAAGCCAGACGCTCGTCGAGCCCGTCGAGTGCGGCGAAGACTTCGCGCGCTGCGCGTTCGTACGCATCCTGTGACGTCGCAAAGCCGGCACGATAGACGCCGTTGTTGACGTTTTCGTAGATCTCGGCGTTGAGCGCGTCGATCTCCGTTCGATATCGCGCCGGATAGTAATCGACGTCATTGTGCTTTGAAATTGCGTCGAACTCGGTTTCGAACATCCGCAGAATATCGTCGTCGGAATTATTCGCGATCGTACCAGTCTGCTTGTCCCAAAGCACCGGCACAGTGACCCGCCCTTGGTAACCGGGATCGGTCTTGAAGTACGCTTCGCTCAAAAATGCAAAACCGTTGATCGGATCCGGCTCGAACGTGAAGCGCCAACCGCGCTCGTCGCGAACCGGGTCGACGACCGTCATGCCGATCGCATCCTCGAGCCCTTTGAGCTTGCGCATGATGATCGTGCGATGCGCCCACGGACACGCGAGCGAGACATAGAGATGATAGCGCCCGGCGGCGGGTTGAACGCTTCCCCGGAATGCGTCGCCTTGGCGGACGAACTCGCCGTCGGTTTGCTCGTCAGGGAATTGTGCTTAACCGTCAACAACACCGTGCGCCGCATATCGGCCAGCACTTCGGCGAGATACGCGTTGAAGCGCGCGCCGGAAGCGCCGTCGATGACGCGATGGTCGTACGAAAGCGAAAGCGGCAGCATCAAGCGCGGTACGAATTCTTTGCCGTTCCAAACCGGCTTCATCGCTGAGCGACTGAGACCGAGAATCGCAACTTCGGGTGCGTTCACGATCGGCGTGAAATCGGTTCCACCGATTCCGCCGAGACTCGAGATCGTGAACGTGCTGCCCTCCATGTCGGTGAGCTTGAGCTTGCCGTCGCGTCCGCGCGCCGCAAGCTCGCGCGTCTCGGCGGCAATTTGCATGACGCCCTTCTTGTCTACATCTTTGAGCACGGGAACGATCAGACCGGCCGGCGTGTCGGCCGCAAAGCCGATGTTGTAGTACTTCTTGAGGATCAGCGCGTCGCCGTCGAGCGATGAGTTGAAATCGGGATAGCGCTTGAGCACCGAGACGAGCGCTTTCATCACGAACGCGAGAATCGTCAGCTTGGCGTTCGGATCTTCCGCATTGACTTGCTTGCGGAACGCTTCGAGATCGGTGATGTCTGCTTCGTCGTTGTTGGTGACGTGCGGAATCGAGACCCAATTGCGGTGCAGAACCGGGCCCGAGATCTTCTTGATGCGCGAGAGCGGCTGACGCTCGATCGGACCGAACTGTGCGAAATCGATCTTCGGCCAGGCCGGCAGCGCGAACGGCAGCGCGCCAGCACCCGCAGCGGCGGCCGGCGACGCCAACGTTTTCTTGACGAAATTTTGGACGTCTTCTTTGGTGACGCGGCCGTGCGGCGCCGTCCCTTGCACGTTGCGCAGATCGACACCGAGCTCGCGCGCAAAACGTCGAATCGACGGACTCGCATGCACGCTCGCCCGTTCGACTTCACGGCCTTCGGCCGCTACGCTCAGGGCAGGCTCGGCTTGCGGCGCCGGTGCGACTTGCGCTTTCTTCGCTTCGGGCGCAGGCGGAGCAGAAGGTGCGGCAGCTGCGCCGTTGCTTGCGGCCGTGGTCGCGGTCAACGTGAGCAGCGGTGAACCTTCGGAAACTTTGTCGCCGACTTTGACGTCAATCGATGCGATCGTACCTGCGACCGGCGACGGAACGTCCATCGACGCCTTTTCCGATTCGATCGTCACGAGCGGGCTGTCGACTGCGATGGTGTCGCCGGGCTTCACCAAGACTTCGATGATCGGAACGTCTTTGAAGTCCCCGATGTTCGGCACCGTAACCTTTTGCGGCTCTGCTGGCCTACGCGCCGCTGCGCTCAGGGCAGGCTCCTCGCCGGCTGCGCGTCGGCGCGACTGGAGCGCCGTTGCCGGCGGCGAGCCGCACGATTGGTGTTCCTTCCGAGATTTTGTCGCCGATTTTGACGATGACGGACTCTACGACGCCGGCAGATGGCGACGGGATATCCATCGATGCCTTTTCGGATTCGACTGTGACGAGCGGGCTGTCGACATCGATCTTGTCGCCGGCTTTTACCAGAACGTCGATGATCGGGACGTCCTTGAAGTCGCCGATGTTCGGAACTTTGATCTCGACGGCGCCCGCCATTATTACACGGTCACCGGATTCGGTTTGTTCGGATCGATTTCGAGTTTCTTGATCGCTTTTGCGACGTCTGAGGCATCAATCGTTCCATCCTCCGCGAGATTCTTGAGCGCCGCCAGCGCAATCCAACGCCGGTCGACTTCGAAGAAGTCGCGCAACTTCTTGCGGAAGTCGCTGCGCCCGAATCCGTCGGTTCCCAGCGCGTGGAAGCGCCGATTGCCGACAAACGGACGTATACCCTCGGTGAACGTTTTCATATAATCGCTTGCGGTGACGACCGGCCCCTGGCGCGAGCCCAGCGACTGCTCCACAAATGATTGACGCGGCTTCTTGTCGGGGTGCAGTAGGTTCCAGCGCTGCGCATCGAGCCCGTCGCGCCGGAGCTGATTGAAGCTCGTCGCGCTCCAGACGTCGGCAGCGACGCCGAAATCGTTCTCGAGCAGCGTCGCCGCCTCGAGCGCCTCGCGCAAAATCGTTCCCGAGCCCATGAGCTGCACGCGTGGACTCTTCGTCTTGCCCGCGTCGCGCAACAGATACATCCCGCGCAAGATGCCTTCTTCCGCACCGCTAGGCATATCGGGATGAATGTAGTTCTCGTTCATCACCGTGATGTAGTAGAAGACGTCCTCTTGGTCGGCGATCATGCGACGCAAGCCGTCTTGCATGATGACCGCGACCTCATACGAGAAGGTCGGATCGTACGACACGCAATTCGGGATGAACGACGCCATGATCTGACTTTGCCCATCTTCGTGCTGCAAGCCCTCACCGTTGAGCGTCGTGCGACCGGACGTCCCGCCGATGAGAAATCCACGGCTGCGCATATCGCCGGACGCCCAAATCAAATCGCCGATGCGTTGGAATCCGAACATCGAATAAAAGATGAAGATCGGAATCATCGGAACGTTGGTCGTCGAGTACGACGTCGCGGCTGCGATCCACGAGCACATCGCACCGGCTTCGCTGATGCCCTCTTGCAGAATCTGTCCGTCTTTTGCTTCGCGATAATACATCAGCTGCGCGGCATCTTGCGGCTTGTAGAGCTGACCGACCGGCGAGTAAATGCCGATTTGCCGGAACAGCCCTTCCATGCCGAACGTCCGGGTTTCGTCTGCAACGATCGGCACGACGCGTGGGCCAATGCCTTTGTCGCGCATCATCGTCGAGAGTACGCGCGTGAACGCCATCGTCGTCGAGATCGCGCGGTCGCCCGTTCCTTTCAATTGCTGATCGAACGCCTCGAGCGCCGGAACGACGATCGACGCGCTCGATTTGCGCCGCCGCTGTGGAACTTCACCGAGCTTGTGGACTCGCTCTTTGAGATATTTCATCTCAGGGCTGTCCTCGGCGGGCTTGTAGAACGGAATGTCGCCGAGCTCCGCATCCTTGATCGGAATCGCGAAGCGATCGCGGAATTGCCGCATTGCTTCGATGTCCATGTGCTTTTGCTGGTGCGCGATGTTTTGGGCTTCACCCGAAGAGCCCATACCGTAGCCCTTGATCGTCATCGCTAAGATGACGCTGGGTTTTCCGGTGGTCTTGGTCGCGTTGTCGTACGCCGCGTAGACCTTTGCGCGGATCGTGGCCGCCGCGCTGCAGATCCCACACTTCGGCGTCCGACCAATCGGCGACGAGCGCCGCCGTTTCCGGATACTTGCCGAAGAAGTGATCGCGCACGAACTTGCCGTCGTTGGCTTTGAGCGCCTGATACTCGCCGTCGACGGTCTCGGTCATCAATTGCACGAGCTTGCCGCTCTTGTCTTTCTCGAGCAGCGGATCCCAATTGCTGCCCCAGATCACCTTGACGACATTCCAGCCGTTGCCGCGAAATTCGCGTTCGAGCTCTTGGATGATCTTGCCGTTGCCGCGCACCGGACCATCGAGGCGCTGCAAGTTGCAATTGATCACGAAGATCAGATTGTCGAGACCCTCGCGCGACGCAACGTTGATCGCACCGAGCGATTCGGGCTCGTCGCTTTCGCCGTCACCGATGAAGCACCAAACTTTGCGGCCTTCGGTGTTTGCGATCCCGCGATTGTGCAAGTACTTCAGAAAGCGGGCTTGATAAATCGCTTGAATCGGGCCGAGCCCCATCGAGACCGTTGCGAACTGCCAGAAGTCCGGCATCAGCCACGGATGCGGATACGACGAAAGCCCTTTGCCGTCGACCTCTTGCCGGAAGTTCTCCAGCTGCTCTTGCGAGATGCGTCCCTCGAGAAACGCGCGTGCATAAACGCCCGGCGATGAATGACCTTGGAAGAAGACCAGGTCGCCGCCGAAATTCTCGCTGGGCGCGCGGAAGAAATGATTGTGCCCGACATCGTACAGCGTCGCCGACGACGCAAAGCTGGCGACGTGTCCGCCAAGCTCGCTCGAAATATGATTGGCGCGCACGACCATCGCCATCGCGTTCCAGCGGATGTAATGACGCAGGCGTGTCTCGAGCTCATCGTTGCCCGGATATAGCGGCTGCTGCGAAACCGGAATCGTATTGATGTACGGCGTCTGCAAGCCGACGTCGACTTGCGTTCCGCCGGTTTGCGCGCGTTCGACAAGACGTTCGAGCAGCTGCGCCGCACGTGGTGGGCCCTCGTGCGTCAGGACTCCGTCGAAAGCGTCAAGCCATTCGCGAGTCTCTTGAGGATCCGGATCGGCGGCGTTCGGTATTGTAAGCGTCATCAGCGTTCTTCCCGAGGAGCGTGCGGGCGGGACACTATCATCCAGCTATTGGTCAGAGCCTGTCGCCATCCAATGAGCCCGTTTTGCCGTCCAACGGTAAAATCTCACCATCCAAGCTGCGTAAGTTGGACTGCCAATTGCGATAAAAGTAGCGCAGTAGGCAAGGCCTGATATTGCGGGAAAGAGGCCCGCGTGGCACAGCTAAAAGTTGAGAGCAGCTCGTTTGGCAACAACCAAACGATTCCGAAGAAGTACGGCATTCAACGGGTGGGACGTCGGCGGCGAAAATATCTCGCCGAATCTCAAATGGAGCGGCGCACCGTCGGGGACGAAGAGTTTCGTCGTCACGATTTGGGATCCGGATGCGCCGACGACCGTTGGATATTGGCACTGGCTCGTCTTCAATATCCCCGCGAACGTGACGGAGCTCGAAGAAGGCAAAGTCCCTGCGGGCGCCGTGCAAGGCTACACGGATTACGGGATGAGCGCGTACGGTGGCCCCGCGCCGCCGCCGGGCGATTCACCGCATCATTATCGTCATCGCGTGTTCGCGCTCGACGTCGACAATTTGCCGCTCGAAAAAGGCACGACCGGCGCGACGTTGATGTTCATGATGCGCGGGCACATTCTCGCGGAAGGCGAGCTGGTCGGACTCTTCTCGCGCTAAGTCGTGGCGACGGCTCGTGCAGGCAGCCGGTGCGTTGAGCTCGTTCTCGACGTCCTGTTCGCGCGTTGACATCTCTTTGGGAGCGATCCATTCGTACATCACGGGGACGAGCACGAGCGTCAGCACGAGCGAGCTGAGCAAACCGCCGATGACAACGACTCCGAGACTTTGACGTTCCTGCGAGCCGGGTTCGAATGCCAGCGCCAGCGGCAGCATGCCGGAGACCATCGCCAGCGTCGTCATCATGATCGGACGGAATCGCGTCTTTGCGCTTTCCTTGATCGCTTCGATCTTGGAGTGGCCGCGCCGTCGTAACGTGTTCGCGTAGTCGACGAGCAGAATGCCGTTCTTAGCGACAAGACCGATCAGCAGCATCGAACCGATCAACGAGAACAGATTCAGCGTCGAGTGCGTCAGCATGAGCGATCCCACCGCACCGACGGCTGCGACCGGAACCGAGAACATGATGATGAACGGCGAGCTATAGCTGTTGTAGAGCGCGACCATCAAAAAGAACACGAGCACGAGCGACAAGATCATCGTGTGCCCGATGTCCGACAGCGTCTGGGCCATCTCGGATTGCTGGCCTTGCGCAGACGGCGCGACGCGAATCGTTTGGGGAAGATGCAGGGCCGCGAGCTTCTTCTGGAATGCGGCTTGGACGTTCGCAAGCGACGTGTTTGCCGCCACGTTCGCGTCAACGTGAATGACGGTAAGCCGATTCTCGCGCGTGATCAGCGGAAGAGTGGGCTCCAACTGCAGCTGGGCAACATCCCCAACGCTCACGATGTTGCCGTTGAGCGCGCGCATCGGGATCGATTCGACTTCCGAAAGATCCTGTTGATTCGCCAGCGGATAGATGACTTGCACCTGCTCGATCCCTTGCGAGGTGATCACTTGCGTCGGAAGCGCGCCGGCGAACGCCGCGTTGACGGCGCTTGCGGCGTCGCTGATTGCGACGTCGAGCGAGCGCGCTGCTTCACGATTGAAAAGTACGTTCACTTGAGGCGAAAGCGCGCTGGCCGAGCTGTTGACGTTTTGCGCGCCGGGCGTTTGTTGCAGCGCCTGCAGCACTTGCTGCGCCGCGGAGGTCGGATCGCCGCCGGAAAGATCGCTGACGAGCTCATCGATCGGCTGCGCGTTGCCGCCTTGCGTCCCGGTCGAGGGAATCACGACGACTTTTCCATCCGGTACGAGCTGCGTCGCTTGGCGCCGAATCTCCGAAACCCAGTACGCGGTCGGATGCTTGCGGTTGTCTTTGAGAAAGACCTGAATCTGCCCGACGTTCGTCTGCGCGACAAAACCGCCGAAGCTCGCCGATTCCGCGCCTGCAACGCGCGTCATCGCGCCGAGATCCGGAATCTTGAGAATCGCCTGCTCGACCTTCACTACTTCTTGCGTCGTCTTCACGACCGGCGTTCCGACCGGGAACGTGAACTGCACGAACATCTGGCCCATGTCTTGCGCCGGGATGTACTCTTTGCCGACGAAACCGAAGCTTACGGCAAGTATTGCAAGTACGAATGTTACGCCGGCGAATCCGGCGACGATCCACGGGATTCGCGAGCGCCCACGTCAGCGCACGTTCGTGATACCAGCCGCGCAGTCGCGTGAAGAAATTGTCGAACGCATCGATGAACTTCGGCGGCTTCCACGTCGAGTTCAGCGCCCACAGACCGGCCAGCGCCGGCGTGACCGTAAACGAGATGAGCAGCGACGTTAGCGTCGCCACCGTAACGACGATGCCGAACTCGGCGAGCTGGCGGCCAACCTCATCTGTCAGAAACGCGATCGGCAAGAAAACAACGACGTCGACCAGCGTGAGAACCATCGCCGCCTGGCCAATTTCGGTCCGGCCGCTGACAGCTGCACGAATCGGCGTTTGCCCGAGTTCGTCGCGGTGCCGCTCGATATTCTCGAGCACGACGGTCGAGTCGTCGATCAGGATGCCGATCGCGAGCGTCATACCGAGCAACGAGACGGTATCGATCGTGAAACCGAACATTTTCATCACGAACAGCGTCACGGCAAGCGACGTCGGGATCGCGATCACCACGACGACCGCGTTGCGCCACGAACGCAAGAAGAACAGCATAACGACCGCAATGAAGACGACGCCTTCGGCTAACGTGCGGACGACGGCGTTGAGCTGCTGCTGGGTGTACTTCGATTGAACGTTGATGACGGTGAATGCGAGCTGCGGGAAGCGCTGCTCGTAGCTGGGCAATGCGGCTAAGACATTGTTGGAAGCAGTTACTTCGCTGGCATTCGCGCTCTTCTGCACCTGAAGGAAGAAGCTGGTCTTGCCGTTCACGGCAGCAAAGCTGGTCTGCGGCTCTTGTCCGGTGATGACGGTCGCGACATCCGAGATGCGATGCGCAGCTGCGAGGGTTGTCCATGGATTCGTTGCCGTCGGCGAAAGCGGTTGCGAGACCGTGCTCGTGGCTCCCGACGTTCCCGGCGTCGCCTGAATCAAGAGGTCGGCGATCGATTGCGAGCTTGTGATGTCGGCTCGCACGTCCAGGCTCGTCGAGCGGTTCGGCGCATAGAGCGTCCCGCCGGGCAGATGCAGGTTGTTCGCTTCGATCGTGTCGACGATGTCGGTAATCGTCAGATTGTCGCCGGCGAGGATCTGCGGATTGACCGTTACCTCATAGGCAGGCGTCACGGTTCCGTTTGCGTTCACGTTTGCGACGTCCGGAATTTGCTCGAGGTCCGGGATGAGCACGCCCGTGATGATAAGCGAAAGCGCGGATGGGCTCAGCGATTTCGACGTTACACCGAGCGTCACCACGACGGTCTCGGACGGATTCGAAATGTTGATCGTCGGCGGGACTAAGTTCGTCGGCAGATACTTCGAGGCTTGCGTCAGCGCTTTTTGGATGTAGACGAGATCGGTGTACGGATCGGATGTTAAATCGAACGTTGATGAGATCGACGCCGAGCCGTTCTGTACGGTCGAATCGATCGTCTGCAGATCTGGCGTGCCGGCAATCTGATTCTCGATCGGAACGACGATGCTGTCGCGCATCTCCGTGGTCGATGCGCCGCTGTAGGAGACACGAATCGAGATGACCGGCTTCTCGACGTTGGGATACTGCTGCGCTACCAGATTCTGCAGCGAGATGATTCCCGCCAGAAAGAATAGCGCAATCAAGACCAGCACCAGCGTCGGACGCTGAATGAAGACGCGGGTCAGCCACATTCTAGTGGACGGTTACCTTTTGTCCGGCGCTTAGCCCAAGTTGACCGTTCGTGACGAGGCGGACACCCGTCGAGAGGCCCGTCACGATCGCATTCGTGCCGTCAGTCGCGAGCTGCGCGACGTTGACGACGTGTGTCGTATCGCTCGCGTCGACCGTCATCACCGTGACGTGGTTGTCGTCGAGGAATGACGCAACGGGGACTTCAAGGCCGGAAACCGGGTCGAGCGAGATGACGCTTGAGACGGTGAGGCCTGACCGCAGCCTCCCTTGCGGATTCGGGACGCGAACTTTGATTGCAAAGTTCGTTGAGCCGGGCGTAAGCTGATCGAGCACGGCGACGACGTTGCCTGGGAACTTACCGCGCATACCGTTGCCGTTTACGGTAACGCTCACGGTCGCGCCGACCGGGATCTGAAAGATCCTCGCCGACGACGCGCTCAAAATCGCGAAGACGTAATCTTCTTCCTGAAGCGTAAATATCTGGCGGCTTCCCGGATATTCGCCCGGATTCAAATTACGGTTGACGACGATCCCATTCACGGGCGATGTAATCGTCGCCGTATTGATGCTGACTTGCTCTTGCGCGGCTTGATCGAGCGACGCGCGGGCTTGCGCCGCTGCTTGCTCGACCTTGGCGGCCTGCAAACCTTGCTCCATCGTGCCGTTCGCGGACACGTTCGAGATCGCGCTCGAGAGCGCCGCTTGCGCGTTGCGCACGGCCTGCGTATCGTTCTCGACCGCCGTCTGCTGCGTTACGTATTGTTGTTCCGTGACGTAACCCTGACCGTAAAGTTGCTTATAACGTTGTAAATCACGCTGGGCGTTATCAAGCGTCGCTTGCGCCGAGCGAAGATTGGCGCGGGCTTGATTGACGGCGTCATTCCCCTGCGAAATGTTCAGCTGCCCTTGGTAGACATTCTGCTTCGTGAGCGCGGTCGTTTGCGGCGGCGTTGTGCAAATCGTACGCAAGCGCAGCGCGCAGATCAGCAGTCGAAAGCAGCGCCAGCACCTGGCCGGCGCGCACGTGATCGCCCTCCTGCACATTGACCCGCAGCGTCGGCTCTTGCAAAGTGCTGGACAACGCGACGCTTTGCGCCGGCGCGATGAATCCGGCGAGCGTCAGCGTTGGACGAATCGTCCCGTTTGCAGTGATCGCGGTTGCGACGAGTGGAGCCGTTGGAGCCGGACGCTGCTGTTTTTTGGCGCATGCCGTCGTCGCGACCACCGCAAGTGCGAGCGCGCACGCGAACAGCGCCTTCCGGCTTAGTCGTCATTCTGCGACAACATCTACCCCATGACGGAGGGCAGGCAAACGTGCGAAGCCTTGAAAGGCTCTCAGACTTCGCTCAAAAGCGCGGCGCGCTCGTTCCCTTCCAGAAACGCCGGCAACGCGTCGACTGAAAACTGCATGCCCGTATAAAAAGGACCAAACGCTGCGTAACGGGCACTGGCTTCGTCGAAACGCATCTCGTAAATCAACTTCTTGAAGACGAGCGGATCGTCGGCGTAGAGATCGACGCCCCACTCCCAATCGTCGAAGCCAATCGAGCCTGAGATAACTTGCGTCACGAGTCCGTGAAACGTGCGCCCGATCTTTCCGTGATCAAGCATGAGCTCGGCACGCTCTTTATATGAAAGCGTGTACCAGTTCGTTTGCTCGCCGCGTTTCTTGTCCATCGGATAGAAGCAGACGTAGCGCCGCGTGGGGATTTTTGCGAAGAGCCGCGCTGCGCTGCGCGGATCTTGACGCCTCCTCGAGCAAGAGTGCATCGAAGGCGTCATTCCACTCGGCTGAATACGGCTTGAGTGCGCAGCTCGCGCACCGTCTCGTGAATGCGGCGCGTCGCTTCGTATAATCCAAGCTCCAAGATCGAGACGTATGAAGCTTGCGGCTCGAGATAGTCGCGCAACGCCAGCCGGTCAAACGCGATCTCCGCGTCACCGAGCGCATCGAAACTCTTCGCGTAGAACGTCACCATCAGATCGGCTTTATGGCCGAGGAGCTGCGCGAGACCGGCGTCGCTTTCGGGATCGTCGTGCAACGGACGTAAGAATTCAACCGCGCCCGCGGCAATGCGCGTGCGATTCGTCGCATCGAGCGCTTCGTAGCGCCGGCGATTGAAGCTGAACATCCGGTGCAGTATGCTCCAGCCGTCGAGCGACTCTGGGACGTTTGGATTGCGCACTCTGGTCAAGTTAGCGCGTAACGCGCGCCGCTCCTCGACTCGACGATCCCGCATAGCTCCAGCTCGATCAGGCGTCCGGCAAGTTCGCCCGCATCGATCCCCGCGCGTAGCAGCAGCGCATCGAAATCCATCTCGCCGTCGCCGAGCAAGGCGACGATCGAACGCGAGCGCTCTTCGAGCGCGATCGCACCGCGTTTCATCGACGTGCGTTCGGTCTGAATGCCAATCGCCTCGAGAATGTCGGCCGCATCCCGTACGAGCGTCGCGCCATCGCGCAAGAGCGCGAGGCATCCGGCAACCTTGGCGCGATCGACGTCCCCCGGAAACGCCATGACGGGAATGCCGAGATTTCCGCCGTGCGAGGCCGTGTTCAGCGCACCGCTGCGTGCTGCGGCTTCAACCACGACCACGCCGTCGCTCAGTCCCGCGACGATGGCGTTGCGCTGCAAGAACTGCCCGGGCCGCGCCGGCCACTCCGGCGCGTAGGGTGAGATGACGGCGCCACCCCCGGCAATGATCCGCTCCGCCAGCTCGCGATTGCCGGTCGGAAAGAAGTTGTCGTGGCCGCCGCCCAGCACGCCGATCGTCGGCGCGTGCGCTGCGAGCGCGCCCTCGTGGGCTGCGGCGTCGATCCCGAGCGCAAGCCCGCTCACGACGCAGATGCCCGTGCCGGCGAGCGTCCGGGCCGTTTCATAGGCCAGCCGTCGCCCGCCGCCGCTCGGGGCACGGGCCCCAACGACCGCCACGGCGGGAGCCGCCAGGCCCTCCAGCGACCCGCAAACCCACAGCGGGGCATCGACGCCACGGCGCCCTGCCCGCAAAAATAGACCGGCCGATTCGGCCGGTAGGACGAGGACCGGTCGCTCCACCCCCCTCCTTCACGCAGGCGGCTTCACGCGAAAGACGAGGAGGAACGTGGAGCCGGGGAATATGGGAGCCCTCATGGCAGCAGAAGCGTATTGCGTGAAATGCAAGACAAAGCGTGAAATTAAAGACGCAGTCCAGATCACAATGAAGAACGGTCGACCGGCAACCGAAGGCAAGTGTCCGGTTTGTGGAACCAAGATGTTCAAAATCGGGGCGGCCAAATAGCCAGGTAATTTGCCCGCCCTGTGGGTCGTGCCTTATACTCGTCTGAACCCCAAGATATTGGGGCTCCTCTCCCTACGAGGCCGCACGCACCCTGCTCTGCCCAGCATGCCGCAAGAGCGAGACACGCGTCGTCGACTCGCGTGACGATGAATCCGTCGTACGCCGCCGTCGCGAGTGCCTTACTTGCAAACACCGTTTCACGACCTACGAGCGTATGGAAGCGCCTCGTCTGTTCGTCGTGAAAAAAGACGGGCGGCGCGAGCAGTACAATCGCGAGAAGATCCTGGCCGGCTTACAGCGCGCGTGCGAGAAGCGGCCGGTTTCCGAAGCGCAGCTCGACGAGATCGTCGCAAAACTCGAACGCGAGCTCTTCTCGCGCGGCGATAACGAAGTACAGACGACGCTCATCGGCGAGAAGGTGATGGAAGCGTTGCACGCCGTCGACAAGGTAGCGTACGTCCGTTTCGCAAGCGTCTATCGTTCGTTCACGGACGTCGAAAGTTTCCGGACTGTCCTAACCGAGCTTGCGACCTGAGGGCGTGCGCGTCCGCGTAACGCGGCTTGCGCATGCAGCCGGTCTTCCGCTTCCGTCATATGCAAGCAAGGACGCAGCCGGTGCCGATGTGTGCGCTGCGCTTGAAGCTGACCTCATCCTGCGACCAGGCGCGCGAGCCGCAGTACCGACAGGGCTATGCGTCGAGATTCCGCAGGGCTACGAGATGCAAGTGCGGCCCCGCAGTGGTCTTGCGTTGCGCGATGGCATCGGTTTGCTGAATTCTCCTGGAACGATCGATGCCGATTACCGCGGCGAGATCAAGATCATTCTCGTCAATCACGGCAATCAAGACGTGCAGGTAAAGCGCGGCGATCGCATCGCGCAGCTCGTCCTTGCGCCCGTTGTGACCGGCATCTTCGAGGATGCCGAAACGCTAGCGCCAAGCGAGCGCGGAGAAGCGGGCTTCGGCAGCACGGGCGTGCGGGGGTAGGGTCACTGAAAGTCTACATCGTCGGCAAGGGCGCGATCGGGACGTTTTTTGGCGATTTGCTTGCGAAGATCGGCAACGAAATCGTCTATGCGCCACGCGAGCTCGAACGGGTCGAGCCTGTTACGGCCGAGCTCGCTATCATTGCGGTGAAAGCGTACGATACCGACGGCGCGATCGAAACGCTCAAGCGCGGACTTAAGAATCCGGCAGAGACTGCGATTTTGTGCCCGCAGAACGGCGTCGGCAACGAAGAAAAACTCGCGGCTGCGTTCGGCCCCGATCCCATCGTTGCGTGCGCGCTTACGATTCCGGTCGAACGCGATCGCAACGGTACCGGCCACGCGACGAACGCCGGCGGCATCGCGTTCGCGCCGGTTGGAAACGAAGCGCACAACTGGATTCTGGCAATGTTCGGACAAACAGGAATGCCGACGAAAGCCGTCACGGACTATCGCGCGCTCAAATGGTCGAAGCTCGCGCTCAACAACGTCGCCAATGCGTCGTGCGCGATTCTGAACGTCTTGCCCGAACGGCTCGTGCACTTCGATGAGGCCTTTACGCTCGAGATTCGCGCGATTCGTGAAGTGCGCGCGGTCATGCTCGCGCAACACATCACGCCGATCGACCTGCCGCGCTACCCGTTGCGCGCATTGCAAGGCATCGCGACGCTCCCATCGCCGATCTCGCGCCTCGTGCTGGCAAACCGGATCGCAGGCGCGCGCGGACGCAAGCCGCCCTCGCTGCTGCTCGATCTGCGTGCGGGAAAAAATCAAACAGAAGTCGGCGTCCTCAACGGCGCCGTCGCGGATGCCGGGCACCGGCTCGGCGTTGCGACGCCCGTCAATGCCGTCTTTGCGCGCGTGCTCTCCGATATCGCGCACATGCCGGCGCTGTGGGCGAAATATCGCGAGCGGCCGCGACCAGCTCGAAACCGAGTATCGGGCCGAGCTCGGACGCCAGCGCGCAGCGCGTTCGCCGGCATGAAGCTGCTCGATCTGGACGGCGTCGCGATCGCATTCGATCGCACGGCGCGCGCGCTCTATGGTGACGACGTCACAATCGACGTAACGTTCGAGACGCCGCGCAACGTCGACTTCGGCGACTTCGCGACCAACATCGCGTTCAAGCTCGCGAAAACGGCGCGCAAAGCTCCGCAAGCGATCGCAACAGAGATCGCCGACAAAGTCTCGAGCGACGAAAGCGTGGCGACGACGTTGCTCGAGATCAAGCCCGTTGCGGGCTTCGTGAATTTGCGGATGCAGCCCGCATTTTGGCAGCAAGTCATTCGCGAGATTCTGGAGCAAGGCGCCGACTACGGCCGCGGCGCGCCGACCGGGGAACGTCTTTCACTTGAATTCGGCAGCGCGAATCCAACCGGACCGCTCGTCGTCGTGCAAGGCCGCAGCCTCGCAATCGGCTCGACGCTCGCCAACGCCCTGCGATTCCTCGGCAACGAAGTCACAAACGACTGGATCATCAACGACGCCGGTAACCAGCTCGACACTCTTGATTCGCTCGCTCTACGCGCGTTGGCGTCAATTGCGCGAGCCGGACTTTCCGTTTCCAGAAGACGGATATCCCAGCGAATACGTGGTCGAGCTTGCGAAAGACCTCGATGCCATACCGAATGCGCATCCGGAAGATAGCGTCTTCCTCGAAGGATTCGCGCACGACCGGATGATCGAAGCGCAACGCGCGACCGCGCGGCGATTCGGCGTCGATTTCATCTTCCAGAGTGAGAAGGTTTTCCACGAGGCTGGGCTCGTCGACGCAATTCTTACGCTTCTCGTCGAGGAAGGCCTTACCGAAAGAGACGGCGAGGCAATCGCGCTGTCCGCCGATCTCGATCCGGACGAGACCAAAGCGCGCATCCTGCGGCGAACCGACGGACGGCCGACGTACTTTGGCGCCGACATCGTCTATCATTTCTCGAAATTTCGTCACGCGTCCGAAGCGCTCGACATCTTAGGACCCGACCATCACGGCTACATTGCGCGGGTGCGCGCGATGGCGGAGCTGTGGCGGCGTCTCTACGGGAAACCGTCGTTCAAGAAGTTTCTCGAGCGGCTCGACGCACTCCATCTCGAAGGCCCGACGCACTGGGCCGGCGCGGATGTTTCGATCGACGTGCTCATCGCGCAGCAAGTGAGTCTGATGCGCGGAGGCGAGGCCGCATCGATGAGCAAGCGGGCCGGCAACATCATCGAGCTCGACGAGGTCCTCGATGAAGTCGGCGTCGACGCCGCGCGCTTCTTCTTCATCATGCTCGCACCCGAATCGCCGCTGACCTTCGATCTCGACCTTGCGGTCAAGCAGAGCAACGAGAATCCCGTCTTCTACGTCCAATACGGTCACGCGCGCATTTCCTCGCTCATCGCGCACGCCCGTTCGAATCCCGAAACCGCTCACTTCGTTGACGAAGCTTCACGCGGCAAGAATCTCGAGCGGCTCGTTGATCCGACGGAGCTTGCGCTCGCGCGCCGTCTCGCCGAATGGCCGCGCCTGATCGCACATGCCACACGCGTGCGTGCGCCGCATCTGCTAACGGCGTATGCACGCGAAGTCGCAAGCGACTTCCACCAATTTTATACAGAGTGCAAAATCGTCAACGTGGAAGAGCCCGAAACGAGCACTGCCCGTCTCGCGCTCTCGATGGCGGCACGCTCCGTCTTAGCCAACGCGCTCGCAATCTGCGGCGTCACGGCTCCCGATTTTATGGAACGCCGGAGAACCGAAGAATAAAAGCGGGGGACACTGGACTCTATCGACTAAGCGACGTTGTTGCGCTCTCAAAGCACGCGCTTATGTCCACGACATATAAACCGGCGCTTTTGAAGGCGATTACACTAATTACGAGGCGCATTCCTAACGACGTCATCAAACTATCGACGATCGGTGCTGAGTTCACGCGACTGTATTGGAATCAGACAGTCATCTTTCACCTACGACAAGCGGCGATAGTCAGTAAGGAGCCCGAGGTCATCCACAGCGTCCGAGCGGTCGCTGAACGCTACAAGGTGCGAGATCTCAAAGACCTTCCAAGCGCTGCAAGAACACAGATTGACAATGCAATGGCGAGAACACTAACTATCGATGTCCTTAGACGTTTTCACACGAGTAAACCAGCCCACATGCCCGACCTCTTCCGTTGGGGGTCCGGGGAAGACTTCATCTCGCTGCCCGACATGTCCATCGATTTCTTCACCGCGAATAGTCGTCCACTAGAAACCCTCGCAAATTATTGGTGGGCAAAGTATCTTGAAAAAGTTAACTGGCTTGCTCCCGCGATAATCGACAAGGTTGAACGGGATGGCGCTCGGCGTTCATCCTTGACAAAATACTTAAAGATACTTCGTGAAAGCGATGAGCATCAGTGTTTCTACTGTGGCTCTGATCTAAGTGCTGCGGGCCGCATCGAAGTCGATCATGTTCTTCCATGGACGTTTCTGCTTTCCGACGAGTTATGGGATCTTGTTCTCAGCTGCGCTCCGTGTAACTCGGCAAAGTCGGACCGTCTCCCCGAGCGGAGTTTTGTTGAAAAGCTCGTCGTGACGAATGCAATCCGCGCGAAACGCAGTCTGCAGGCAGCGACATCGCCACTCCATTCCGGCGACACGATCTTCCAGTTATACGACGCCGCAATAGCGGTTGAGTGGCCACGATTTTGGTCGCCTAAAATGTTGTAGGGTTGCGCGACCCGGAACCTGACGGCGCGCCCTTCGACGACGCAACGCTTCGCATTGCTACGCTCAGGGTGACAAAGGGGATCGCGAACGTGCGCCCGCTAGTAGCCGCCGGGGTTTTCGTAGAGCTGCGCGGCGCGCGCCAGCATCGGCTTGCGGTCTTCTTCTAACACGTAGCCTTCTTTGATCAAGCGATCGAGCGACTCGCCGTAGCGCGTGAGGAACGCGGCGCTGGACCCGTAGCGTTTCGCCAGGTCATCGCCCCAGATCGGTTGCCATTCGCCGAGATTGCCGCACGTGTTGTTGATCGTCGTCGTGATGACCGGATTCAGCGAGACCGGAACCGGTTTGCCGATTGGATTCTCGACTTCGGGAAACCGCACGCCGCCTTCCGGTTGCGAATCGGCATCAACGACCGGCACTTCGAGCGTCGAGCCTTTCAGCAGATTGAAATGCTCGGTCTCCGCCGGCGCGGGACCGAGCTTGAAGAGCGTCGTCGGCGGCAGTTCCGGCGCCGGACCCACGCCGCTGTTCAACCGATGCGCAAGCTCGAGCACGATCGCGCGCATGTACGGATCGTACGCGATCGGATTGAGCCAAACGACCTTGCCGCCGTTGCAACCCATTTTGGTGAAACGCATTGGTCGAGTTTGCACGATTGCCGGTCGCGTGCGGACTCGGCCAGTCATAGCGCCGCATGCCTTCGGGCAGATCGCTCGTATCGGTCAGGCTGGCGTGCACGCGATAGAAATCGGTGTAGTTCGCGACGTCGATGAAGAACGGATCGGTCGCGGGCCGATGTAAGAGATCCTTTGCGCTGAGCACGCTTGGATTCACCGGATCGAGGTACGGTTGCTGCGGTGTATGATTCGTTTTCGCGAGTGCATTGAGCGCAAGCCAATTTCCGGTGCCGTCCATTGCGATCGCACCGGCGTAAACCGCCTCGTGATTGTTGGGAGACTCATTGAAACCTTCGGCGACGAACGTCTCGACAAACCAGCCGCTCTGTGAAATGCCGACCAGTAAGCGCGTGTGATAGCGGCCGGCGAGCGCGGCGCCGAAATCACGTACGATCGCTTCACCAACGCCTTGTGCCGTTTTCGGAACCCCAACCGCGATCGGATACTGCCATTGCACGCGCGCGTAGGCAATGTGGTGTTTGAACATCCATCCGTTGCCGAGTCCCGGCGGATAGACCGCGAGCGACGGACTTCCGGATGCCGCAAAGCTATTGAGGCGTCCGAGTACGAGCGGATTCCCGCGATTCTCCGGCTCGACGATGACGGTGTCGCTGGTGCCGGGCTTCTCGGGCTCGATGATCTCGAACTCAGCCGTGTACGCAAACGGATTGCGGCCGAGTCCGTCGATGTGCTCGCCGGCAGCAATGACGCCCGAAAGCATTCCGTACTTGCGCACGTACCGGACGCCGTCGAATTCGCCGACCGGCGTGTTCTTCGTGACGCGCAGAACCGACACACCCGAAAGTTGCTGCGCTCGGAGCGGCGATCGTCACGGCTGCCAGCAGAGACGCGCAGATCGCGATTGCGCGTACCAGTCTCACGTTCGTTCGCGAATCGTTTCGTGAATCTCGATATCGATTTCGCGCTCGCCCTTATGCAAATGGTGCTCGTGTTCGGGGTCGCCCGCGCGCGGACCGAAATCGTGCCGCGAGAGCCACGGCCGCACGAAGATTCGCCACAGAACTTTGCCCATTGCTGCGGCTGGGATGCCCAAAATCAATCCGGGCAAACCAAGAAGCTCGCCGCCGGCGAAGACGCCGAACATGACGGCGATCGGCGAGACGCCGACGTGCGGCGCCATGATCTTCGGCACCAGCACGTTGTCGGCGATGCGCGAGATCACGAAGATGACGATCGTCACTTCCCAGACCATCGCCAGGCCTTGCGGTGCGGCAAGCACGGCCGCAATGACTTGCGCGACGAGCATCCCAACGAACGGCACGGCATACGCGATCCCGCAGAACACGCCGACCAACAGCGCGAACTTGTAGCCGAGCACCCACAGAATCAGCCACGTCGAGACGCCGACGATTGCGCACAGGATCGACTGTCCTGCGACGAAGCCGCCGAAGATGTGCACGATCTCATCGAGCACCTGCGCGACCTCGTGCTCGCGCGAATGCGGCACGATCGAAAGCAGCTGCTGACGAATTCGCTCGCCGCTCGCCAAGAAGAAAATCGAGAGAATGATCGACGAGAGCAGCACGAACATGACGCCGATCGTGCTGACCAGCGCCGGATAAATCCCCGCAACGGCGGCGCTTCCCCATTCCGAGATCTTGGCGTCGATCACGCTGCGAATATCGATCAGACTCGGCGGCAGCATCCCTTTGCCGACGTGGTGCTCCAAATTCGTTTGGAAACGTCACCAGCGACTGTTCGGCAGACGTCATCTGATCGGGAAGCGCTCCGAGGACGGCCTGCGTTTGCGAAAGGCCGGTCGGAATAACGAGAAGCCCGATGATCGCCGCAAAGGCCATGATGACGAGGTAAACGATCGTTATCGCGAGCCCGCGCTTCATCCAGCGCTCGAGAAACTGCGTGACGGGATGGACGCCGAGCGCGATGACGGCTGCGGTCACGAAGATCTCGACCGTCTTGGGGATGCGCATCGCGAGCACGATCGCAATCGCGAGCAACAGCAAGCCCCATGCCGTCCCGATGATGCGGCGCAGCGTGCGCGGACTCAAGCCAGCGGTTTGCATAGCAGCCTTCGTTCCGTGCGATACCCGCTCGATGTATAAAGATCGAGAGCGGGGACGTTACTTTCCGTCACCATCATCGCAATCGTAGGTAGGCCGCGCTCGCGCGCAAGACCCTCGGCTGCGTTCAAGAGCGCCCGCCCGATTCCCCGGCGCTGGACGTCGGGTTCGACGGCCATGTACGCGACGAACGCCTGCGGCGCCATCGAGACTTCGTCGGGAAGCGCGTCGAGCAGCAGCAGAAATCCGACCCGCCGCCCCTCGTCTTCCGCGACGAAGATCGTGTGCGACTGCGCGAAGATGAAGTCGAGCAGCTTCTCGTACGAGAGCGCGACAAGCGATTCCATCACCTGACGGTGCGGCGAGACGCTCGTCATTGCGACGCGTATCCCCAGATCGCGCACGAAATCGCGATCCGATTCGTCGCCCTGCCGAACGCGGATGCTCAGGACGACTTCCAGCTTGGCAGCAGCTTCTCGAACGCCGCGAGCACCGCGTCGTTCTCTTCCGGCGTCCCAACGCGTGATGCGCAGGAAACCCGGCAGCCGTAATGCGTCGCCGGAGCGGACGGCGATTCCGAGCTTGAGCAGATCGACGTACGCCCGATTCGCACCGGTCGGAACCTGCACGGCAATGAAGTTCGCCGCGCTCGGATAGACGAAAAGGCCGAGCCGCGCGAATTCGCGCTCGAGCCGTTCGCGCTGTTCCGCATTGACGCTTGACGCTGCGGGCTACGAACGCGTCGTCGTCAAGTGCCGCCAGCGCCGCGACGAGCGATGCGCGCGTCACATTGAACGGCAAGCGGACTTGCTGCATGTAGCCGATCACGTCGGCTTGGCCCGATGACGTAGCCGATGCGCAGCGCCGCCAGACCGTAGGCTTTCGACATCGTGCGGTAGACGAGCGTGTTGGGGCGGCGCATCGCAAGCGCGACGCCGTCGACGCCGTCGGGCATAAATTCGCGATAGGCTTGATCGAACGAGAGCAGCACGTCGCGCGGGCAAGACGCGCCAGGAATCGCTCCATCGCCTCGGGCGTGATCGACGGTCGCGGTCGGATTGTTCGGATCGCAGATCAGCACGAGCTTCGTATTCGCATCGATCGCATCGGCCATCGCATCGAGATCGTGTACGCCGTCTTTGAGCGGAACTTCGATCGCTTCGGCTTCGCGCAGCTGCGCGTTTTGCGGAAAGAGCGAGAACGTCGGCTTGGCCATGATCACACGCTCGCCGCGATCGACGAACGTTTCGAACATCAGCTCTAAGAGCTCGTTGCTGCCGTGCCCGACCGTCACGTTCTCGACACCGACGCCGAGCTTGCGCGCCAGCTTTTCGCGCAGCTCTTGATATTGATTGTCGACGTAGATGTTCAGGTCGCTGATATTCTTGAGCGCCTCGAGTGCGAGCGGCGACGTCCCCAGCGGATTCTCGTTGGACGAGAGCTTGATGATCCGCTCGATGCCGTACTCGCGCCGCGCTTGTTCGAGCGTCGTGCCGGGACGATAGCGATTGTCCGTCGCGAACGGCGCGGCCGCACGATCGCCGCGGCGGGCGATGCGAGCTGTTCTTTCATGACGCGAAAAAACGCGAACCCGGCTCGGTGATCGGATCGCCGGCCTTGCACTTCGGGCATTCTTCGGGCGCAAACGATGCAATCGGCAGATCGACGAGCGCGACCGTCGGTAAACCGAAATCGACCGGCTCGCGCCGCACGATCACGCCGAGCCCGACTGCCGCGGCGCCCGATTGCGTACGATCTCGAGGACTTCTTTGACCGAGCCGCCGGTCGTCACGACGTCTTCGACGACGAGCGCGCCGTCTTGCGGCCCGAGCGTAAATCCGCGCCGCAGCGTCGGCACGCCGCCTTCTTTCTCAACGAAGATCGCGCGCAGGCCGAGCTGGCGCGCAACTTCGTAGCCAAGCACGATTCCGCCGACCGCTGCGCTGACGACGACGTTCGGACGCGGCGACTGCGGCAAACGCGCGATGATCTCCGCGGCGACGCGTTCGACCAGCTGCGGATGCTCGAGAATCCGGAACTTTTGAATGAACTGCGCGCTGTGCCGTCCGGACGAAAGCTTGAAGTGTCCGTTCAGCAGCGCACCGCGCTCTTCGAGCGCGCGCGGTAGATCGAACGTCGCGGTCATGCCGGCACCAGCTCACTCAAGAATTGCCTCCGCCGCGGCACGCATGTCCTTGGCTTCCAGGATCGGACGGCCGACGACGATGTAATCGCTGCCGGCGTCGCGCGCATCGCCCGGCGTCATCACGCGCTTTTGATCGCCGTGCGAGGCTCCGGCCGGCCGAATCCCGGGCGTCAGCGTCTTGAATTCCGTTCCGAAGAAGCTCTTGAGATCGCGCACCTCTTGCGGACTGCAGATCACGCCCGCGCAGCGCGCATCGCGCGCGAGCGCCGCGAGCCGGATCGCATTTTCTCCCGGACCGCCTTGCGAGTCCGAGCTCGCGCAAATCTTCGGGCGCGATGCTCGTCAGCACGGTAACGGCGAAAATCTCGGGCGGGTCGATGCCGAGCTCGAGCGCGCGCTCCTCGGCGGCTTCGACCGCGGCCATCATCATCTCGCTTCCGCCGAGCGCGTGCACGTCGATGATCCGCGCGCCGGGCTGCACGAGCGGACGAATCGCGGCGGCAACCGTGCGCGGAATGTCGTGCAGCTTCAAATCGAGGAAATACGTCGCGTTGCGGCGCTGCAGCTCGGCCCGAATCTCGTTGCCATAGGCGTAGAACGCTTCCATGCCGACCTTGTAGATCAGCGGCAAGCCGTCGCAGCTGATCCAGAACGGCTTTGGCATCTTCGAACGTCGGCGTGTCGAGCGCGACGATCAACTCAGGCGCCGCGCTCATCCTGCATCTCCTTCATATTCATCAGCGTTGCGAAAACCGACGTTGGCTTTTCCGACGATCTCGCTGAGCGAGGCGAGATCGCGTTCCCGTAGATAATCTTCGAGCTCGGCGACGATCCGCGACGGAATCCGCGGATCCGTGAAGTTCGCAGTGCCGATCGAGATCGCCGAGGCTCCGGCAAGAAAGAATTCGAGTGCGTCGCGCGTCGTCTCGATCCCGCCTTGTCCGACGATCGGAATACGTACCGCACGCGCGACCTCGTAGACGGCGAGCACTGCGATCGGACGGATCGCCGGCCCTGAGAGTCCGCCGGTCACGTTGCCGAGCCGCGGCGTCCAGCGATCGACGTCGATCGCCATCCCGCGCACCGTGTTGATGACCGCGAGCGCATCGGCGCCGGCGGCTTCGGCTTCGCGCGCGATCGAGGCGATGTCGGTGACGTTCGGCGAGAGCTTGACGATCAGCGGTTTGCGGACGACCTTGCGAACCGCTTTGACGACTTGCGCGGTCAGTTTGGGATTGCAGGCAAACGTCTCGCCTTCGGAGGCGACATTCGGACACGAGATGTTGACCTCGAGCGCATCGATCTCGTCGCGCGCGGTCAGACGTTCGGCGACTTCGACGTAATCCTCGACGGAGAATCCGGCGACGCTTCCGATCACCTTGCACGGACGGTCAGCGAATTTGTGCACTTCGTGCTCGAGATAGTAGTCGAGCCCCGGATTCTGCAAACCGATCGCGTTGAGCATTCCGCTCGGCGTCGGAACGAGACGCGGCCCGACGTTGCCCGAGCCGCGGCTGACGCGTGACGCTCTTGAGCACGACCGCGCCGATGCGCGCCAAGATCGATGAAGGGCGCGTACTCTTCGCCCGAACCGTAGCAGCCGCTGCCCATCAGCGTCGGATACGCGAGCTCGAGCGTACCGATCTTCAAAGCAGATGTTCGGCTTCGCGCGTTCTACGACCATCGCAGCTCCGACGCCCAAAATACCGGACCTTCTTTACAGACGCGCGCGTTCACGTACGGACGCGGCTCGTGGACGCTCGGCTTCCGGAAAGTGCGGCGCTTGCGCGCTCTTGCGATCGAGCGGGACAACGCAGCCCCAACACGCGCCGACGCCGCAGCCGAATGTTTCTTCGAGCGAGAGCTGCGCCGGAATGTTGCGCTCGATCGCGAGCGCTGCGACTGCGTGCAGCATCGGCGCCGGACCGCAGGCGAGCAACAGCTCCGGTGTCGCGTTGCGTACGAGGTCGGTAACGAAGCCATGATGTCCGAGACTTCCATCGTCGGTTGCGACGACGACGTCGCAACCCGCGCGCTCGAAAAGATCGACGTCGACGAGCGCTTGCGCCGTGCGCGCGCCATAGTACAGCGTCGTTTTCGCCGACTGCTCAACGCAACGCTCGGCGGCAAGCAGCACCGAGGCAAGCCCAACACCACCGGCGACGATTCCGACGCTGCGCGGAATCCGATCGAGAATGAATCCGTTGCCCAGCGGTCCGAGCAGATCGAGCTGATCGCCGGCGGCGAGCGACGCCAGTTCTTTGGTGCGTGGACCTGCAACAACGATCATGATACTCGTATGTTGATCGCGGGCTTCATAGATTCCAAGGGCCGTCGCGGGCAGTGCACCACGCGGCGGGATGGCCATTACGAATTGCCCGGGTCGCACTTCGGCGCTTAGTGCCGGAGCGTACAAGCTGAGGATAACAATTCCAGGATGTGGCTCCCGGCGCTCGGCGACAACAGTGCCGTGAACGCGAGGAACGGGCGCCGTGTCTGGCGTCACAAGAAACTCTCTTCGTGCGACCTTAGTGCCACCCCCCTGTCACAATCTTTACTTGTAATTCTAACCAATACACTACCGCTACGTGAAACGCTTTCGGTACACTCACGTTGATAAAGGTAGGGAACTCGCGGAAAGGAGGATCCCCAAATGGCTGGTCTGGTGGTCTTCAAAACCCTAGCCGACGCGCTTAGAGCGGGCTATCAGGTTTATGACCGGACGCCTGAGGGCTATCTCGTTCGCACGAGAACACAATCCGGATGGGCGATGGCGCTCGTAACTTGCAAATAGCCGTCTTCATTTAAACCGCTCTCATTCGTCTTTAAAGATTTCAGAGGTGCCAAGGCGCCTCTGATTTTTTTATGGTGTTGCTCCGGGATGTGGAGGGGATTAGAGTTAAAACGCCCGGCTGGGGTGGCGACGCGGGCTGGGTAGAACCGCCGTCGAAAGGTAGCTATGGTGAGTGAGATTGCAACCGAACGCAAATTCAAGATCCTCGTCGTCGAGGACGACGCGGCGATTTTGCGCGTCCTGCAGCTAGAGCTTGAACACGAAGGCTACGAGGTTGAGGTCGCGCGCGACGGACTCGCGGGTCTGGAAAAAGCGCTCAAGGAGCCCGATCTCGTCATCCTCGACTTGATGCTTCCGAAGATGGACGGCCTGGAAGTCTGTTCGCGCGTCCGCTCCAAGAGCGCGGTGCCGATCATCATGCTGACGGCCAAAGACCGCATTCCGGATCGCGTCGCCGGCTTGGATACCGGCGCCGACGACTATCTGACGAAACCGTTTTCGATCGACGAGCTGCTCGCGCGCATTCGGGCACGCCTTCGCGAAAAGCATCCGACGTCGAACGTCCTCGAAGCCGCCGATCTGATGATGGATCGCGACCGGCACGAAGTGACGCGCAAGGGCAAGTCGATTCAACTCACCGCAAAAGAGTATGCGTTGCTCGAGTATCTGCTGCTGCACCGCAACAAGGTGCACACGCGCGACGAGCTCTTCAATGGCGTGTGGGGCAGTGATTTTCTCGGCGACTCCAATCTGATCGACGTCTACATCCGCTATCTGCGCGGTAAGATCGACGAAGACTACGACCCCAAGTTGATCCAGACCGTGCGCGGAGTGGGGTACGCGCTTAAAGTTTAGATCGCCGGCGGCGTGAATTCGCTCAAATGGCGAATCGCGCTGGCCTACGCCGGGCTCTTCGTCCTCGCGCTTGCGATCGCGACGGTCGCGATCAACATCGCGTTCCGCACGATCCTTCTCAATCAAGCTGAGCTGCGCACGCAGCTCGTCGCGGTGCAGATTCGCCGCACGATCGAGCCTTTTGGCCTTGTTACGACCGGTTCGGATCAGGCCATCGCGGCCTTCGTCGCAACCCAAAGCAATTTGGAATCGTGGTCGTCAGCGACGACGCTCGTGCAAATCGACAATCCCCAAGGCCAACCGATCGGCAAGAGCAGCAACACGGGTTCGTTCATCTTTCCGCCCGATAAAACGCTGACCGTCAAGAACCACTCCAGGACATACATTCTCGGCGATCTGCTCGTCCACGACGAGGCGCTGGTCGAGAACAATCACATCATCGCCGTCGCGCACATCGGAGAACGCCTCGATGCGATGCGTCAGGTCTTGACCGGCGCGCGCAACATTCTGCTGATCGTGACGATCGCGGCATTCTTCCTCGTGATTCTCGCCTCGATTGCGATCGCGACGCTGGTTCTCGATCCCGTCAAACGATTGACGGATGCGATGGAAGAAATCGGTTCCGAGCAACTCGGACGGCGCATCGGCTGGAGCGGACGCAAAGACGAGCTCGGCCGTTTGGCTGCCGCTTTCGACCGCATGCTCGATCGTTTGCAAGCCGCGTTTGCGCGCGAGCGTCAGTTCATCTCCGATGCCTCGCACGAGCTCAAGACACCGCTCACCGTCATCAACGCAAATGCACAGATGCTGCAGCGCTGGGCGGATCGCGACGACCGGATTCGTGCCGAGAGCTTGAGCGCAATCATCGATGAGAGCGCCGGACTGGCCGGGATGGTGAACGGCATGCTGCTCCTCGCGAAAGCCGATTCAGGCGAACAGATTCCAAAAGAGCCGCTCGATCTGAACGCGGTCGTGCGCGACGCCGTCGAATCCGCGCGCGCCAAGGCCGAAAGCAAAGGTCTTGGACTCGACTTCGAGCCGAGTCCGAGCGGCGCGATCGTGTACGGCTCGGAGTCGCTGCTGCGCCAGCTCTTCGGGAATCTTATCGACAACGCGATCAAGTTCACCGACCACGGCGAGGTCCACGTTCGTCTCGTGGCCGACGACGGCGAGATCGCCGGACTAGTAATCGATTCGGGGAGCGGGATCGACGACGAATCGATCGACCGCGTTTTCGACCGCTTCTACCGGACGGACAAATCCCGAACCCGTGCGGTCGAGGGGACGGGGCTCGGCCTGGCGATCGTCCAGAGCATCGCCCGGGTCCATGCCGGGAGCGTCCAGGCAGTCAGGCGCCCGGAAGGCGGCTCGATTTTCACCGTACGACTTCCCCGCGAACGCTAAACGAATCCCAATGACCGCTCTTAATCTCGGGGTGTACGCTTGCTTCGTGGGTCCGAGCCTCGTGGCGCGAAGGGTTGCGGCAGCAGCCCTCTTCGCATTGTGTCTTATCGGAACGGGCCGCGCAGCGAGCGCGGACTCGCCGCCTATTGACGCCCCGAATCAGCCCATCGTCCTGATCCAGCACAGTGCGCCGATCACGATCCAGACCTGGGATCGCCCGCAGATCAGCGTCGACGACGGCGGCAACGAGCCTCCGATCGTCCAGCGCCGTCCGGGCGGCCGCACGCCGGGAATCGCGCCGTCGGCCTCCTACTCGGTCCCCATCCCAGCCGTCTCGGTGCCCACGCCGGACGGTCAGCCGGTGACACTCGGACCCGAAGAGTTTCCGGTTCAGATCCCTCCGGGCTCGCACGATACGCTGCGGATTCAAGTACCGCCCTATCAGTCGACGGTTTACATCCCCGCAGATACCGCGGTGCTCTCGATCAACGGCACCGGCGGCACGCGCATCGAGAATTATCACGGACAGCTGATCGCGCAGCAACGAGCCGGACCCCTCGTGTTGCACAATGTCAGCGGCGATGCGTTCGTCCAAAATCTGCGCGGGCAGATTTTCGTCGTCGATTCACAATTCGATCGGCTGCGAACGCGCACCGCGCTCAACAACATGATCTTCCAACGCTGCGACGTCAAGCAAATCGAAGCAACGAGCGAGCGCGGCTCGATCGTATATAACAACGGTTCGTTTCAACCCGGGCTCGCACGTTTTGAAACGGTCACCGGTCACGTTGCGCTCGGCGTGAACGGCGGCGCAAACATTGCCGTCAAAGGTCAACCGGGCCAGATCTATCAGAACTTCGATCATCCCTCGCAATTCAACAATCGCAACGGTGAAGCCAATGCGCGCGTCGGCGGCGGCGGCCCGCTCGTCAACGTCGTGACGCGCCAAGGTCGCGTCTATCTGTACGACGGCTCGCTGATGACCCGCCGTCAGCTTCCTGCGCATTGGGGACAGGTTCGCGCACCGCTCGAACGCGCACGCCAACAACACGAGGTCGGACCAGCTCCGTATCGAAGACCGCCGCCCTAGTGACGGCGTTTATCCTCGCGGTACTACTCGCATCTCCGGCGCCTGATTTTCCGGCGCTACGGAATGCCTGGGCGAGCACGATTCACGCGCGGCATCTTGACGCCTGCGTAGCGCTCTATGCTCCCGACGGCGTGTTCGTTCTCGCGGACGGCACGCGTTTCAAGGGCCGCAAGGCAATTCGAATGCTCTACACCGGTGCGATGAAAATGTACGTCAGCGACATGCACTTTCATAGCGTCGCGACACACGCATCCGGCGATCTTGCGTACGATAGCGGACGCTGGAACGAAACGTTGACGCTGCGCGCAACCGGCAAGCTCAAACAATCAACCGGTTCGTATATGACCGTCTATCGTTACGAGAACGGTGCTTGGCTAATCGTCGAACAAGTCTGGACGTCGCCGGACAAGCTTTAGCCTAAGGCGGGCAGCCCTGAGTCTGCCACTCTTTAAATTTAGCGCACATTTCGGGCGTCCAGCGCTCTCCGGTTGCCGGCGGCGGCATCGTGCCTTCGCTGACCGTTTTATAGATCGCGTCGGCGCTTTTCATGACGCTGTCCCGATTGGAAAGATCCAGTCCGGCGTTTTTCATGTGGGCGACGTCAATATCGGTGAACATGGGCCGGATGTCTTTAGCGAAGCTCAGCTGTTGCATGGGTACGGGGGATTCGCTACGAAGGGGACGCCTGCATGCGTGTTCTTGTAATGTTCGATGGCTCCGACGACGGTTTTGCCGGGCTCCAGCGCATGGTCGATATGCTGAAAGCGTCCGGGACCAAACACGAGATCATGTGCGCGCTCGTTGGATGGCCGCCGCGCAAATCGCCGATCTGGGATCGCGCGTTCAACAAACAGCCGATCCTCGACGACCTACATCGCGCGATGGCCGAGGTCGCATCGACGGAGTTCAAGCGCCTGCGAGAATTGTTCGGGACCGTCGGCAACGTGACGACGGAATATCTCGAAGGCGATCCCATTGTTGAGCTCGTCGCGCTCGTCGACCGCGAGAAACCAGACATCCTCGCCGGCAGCTTCACGCGCGGCAATGACGCAGAAAGCGTCGAGGCCGTGGTCTTTGCAGTCGTGCGGCGCACGACCGTTCCGACGTTCCTAACCTTCGGAAAAGTTTAGCGAGCGAGCGTCACTTCCACGCCTGGAGCGATGGAATATCACGAAGCTCGAATGTTTCCTTAGCAACGGTCGCGACACTTGTAACGCAGCAGAGAAATTCGCCGCGTTGCTCGGCTTCCGTGAGCTGATGAAGCCACGCAATTGCTTCGTCGTTACCGACGATGCCATCCCGAACCGCGGAGTCAATCGCGGACGAGATAAAACGATCGAACGCCGACGCGAGCGTCACGGCCGAGACCAGCGGAGTCGCGATCACACAACGAAACCCCGCGCGACGTAACACGCGCAGTGCGTTTCGTCCAGCCAGTGGGCTCGTCATACTGTCGGCGAAGGCGCGCGTCATGCGACGCGTGATGTCGACATCAGCCCCGCCGATCATCAACGTCTCCCAATCGGGATCCAACAAGAGTGCCTTCCCCTCGATGCGTAGGACGCGCCGCAATTCCGCAGCTGCCGATTCTGGGTCGGAGAGGTGCTGAAACACCCGTTCGGCGCGACACGCATCGAAGCTCGCCGGCTCAAACGGTAGTGCCTCCGCCGGAGCCTGAACGAACTCGACATTCGGCGGCACTCCGCGGGCTCTGGCCTCAGCAATCATCGCAGCGCTCGAATCGACGCCGATGACGTGCCCGCGTTCACCGACAATCTCGGCAATGGTGCGAACGTCGTCACCCGTCCCGCATCCAACATCGATGACGTACATGCCCTCGGAGAGCTGGAGTGCGTCGTAGCTTCGGCGCTTGTCTTCAACGGCGCCGCGGTTGACCGCATCGAGGTAGGCGATGAGAAATGCCGGGTCGCTCGCGTCCACGTCGTGAAAATCGGCGACGTTCGGCTGCGACTTGTCAGTCACGCTAAGCGAGCTCGGTTTCGAGATCGAGCGTCCAGCCGTCGCGCGCGGCATGGACGCGTAAACCCAGCTCGTCTTCGAGCGATTGTGCGAGCTTACGCGGATCGGCTTCCAGCATGCGCGTTCCAAAGTGCGTGAGCACGGCGACGCGCGGACGAACCGCTGCAATGATCGACTTGGCCTGTTCGAACGTCATGTGGTCGACGTCCAGCTTGTCTTCGTAGCGAAGCACGTTGACGATGAGTGCGTCAGGCTTGTACGCCGTGTAGTCGGTGATCAAACCGTCGAAGTAACGCGTGCACGGAAGATACGAGACGCGGACTTCGCTGCCGCCATTGGGATAGCGCACGTGTAAACCGTACGTCTCGACCGGATGGTTGTGACGGATCGAGCCCGTGATCTCGACCTCGCCGATCATGTACGGCCCGCCGTGTTCGCGCAGCTGTTCCCAACGCGGCACGAAGCGTCGCAGATATGGAAAGATGACGGGTTCGCCTTCGATTGCGTCTTGCGGTGCGAGCACCATCCCGCGCGGACGCCAACCACCTTGCGACATCGCTTCGATCATCACGTTGACGTCGGCGGCGTGATCGAGATGCTTGTGCGAGAGGACGATCGCATCGAGCTTTGCCGGCTCGCAGGGCGGAACGTGCGAGAGCGCGCGCACGAGCGCGCCAGGACCGGGATCGACGTGAATCTGCGTGTCGCCGAAGCGCCACCACATTCCACCCGAGGCGCGAATCTGATGCGCGACAACGAAGCGCGCGCCGCCGGTTCCTAGGAAGAGGATGCTTTGCGTAGCGAGAGTCCCATGTACGCGATGTCGTAGAGCGTGCCGTCCGACGCCTTGGCGTGATCGATCAAGAGGCCTTCGTGACGAAAGCCCAGCTTTTCGAAAACGCGCACTGTGTCGCGATCTTCAACCAGCATGCGCGCGACGATCCGCTCGAGTCCAAGCTCTCCGGCGAGTTGAATCGTGCGATCGACGAGCAGCGTGCCCAGACCCAGTCCGCGCGCATCGTTGGAAACGACGACGAGAATGCTGCCGAGATGGCGCTTCCACTTTGCTGCATCGCGCTGCAGAACCGTGAAGCCGACGATTTTCCGTTACGTCGCGCGACCGCACCGACTGCGTTGCTCTTGTTGGCGGGATCGGTCCAGCGCTGAATCACCGCATCATCGTTGATGTCAAATCCGACGAAGAGCAGATCGCGTTCGGGCAGCGCGCGCAAGAGCGCGGCAACCTCCGACTCGTCTTTACGATCGAGCGGTTCGATCGTGACGTTCGAGGCATCACGCAAACGTTGACCCGGCGCGCTCATCGCGGCGCTCTTGCGCTAAAAAGAAAGCGGCCCCTTTAGGGAGCCGCTTGGTCTAGTGTTTCTTACGCTTCGGCTTAGTTTGACGAGACCGTTGCGCGCTGCTGGATCTCTTCGACGCGCTTGGCAAAGCCTTCATAGGTTTGGTCGGCAGCGTCTTTGACGTAGGCGATGTTGTTGATTCCGGTGCGAAAAAGCCCACGCAGCGTTTCAACCGCGGTCTCTTGCCACTCGGCTCCCTGCTTGACGCGATCTTCTCGGCCAGCGCGGCCGATTCGGATCCGGTCTTTTGCGCGGCTGCGACGTTCAGCTCGACGAGCTGTCCGGCGCGCTCGAGGTTCTCACGATACGCCGCTTCGAACGCGGTCGACGTGTAGGGACGCGACATGATCTCGTACGAGGACTTCATGTGCTCGAGGAAGCGGTGATTCGCTTTCGCAGCGGCTTCCATCAAGAGACCATACGTGCCGCTCACGAGGTCGAGATAGCTCTTGGTTTGATCGTTACTCATCGTTCTTTTTACTCCACTTTCCGGTGTAGAGGCTGAAGAACGCGTCCAGGTTCTCCCGGTACTGTTCGAGCGACGAGCGCCAGATATCGAGTGCCGCTGACCTGCGTCAGTGAGCGTATAGACACGTCGCGCCGGACCTTGTTCTTTGGGGTCCCACCATGACGTGATGTAGCCGTCGCGTTCGAGTTGCCGGAGCGCCCTGTAGACCGTCCCCGGGTCGGAGACAACCGCGAAGTTTTCCTTGAGAGCTTTCATGATCTCGTAGCCGTGTAGTTGATAGCCCTTGAGCATCACCAGCAGCCACGCCATCAGGTAGTTCTTGGGGGTCCCTCGCGGAGGGAGCCCGGCTTCTTTACTCCGGGCGGGTTCGGTATCGTTCTTCATCTCTGGGGATAGTGGCATTTTACACCTATATGCAGTACTGGTCAACGAGCGCAGCGAGCGGAGTCGAGTGTCAGGCGGCGGTTTCAGCGCTCGCTTGCTGCGGAGCAGCCGAGCGCACGTCGCTCACGAGGACGACGGCCTGGCCATCGACGACCTTGACGCCGTCTTGGTTCGTGCACTGGGTGAGCAGCGTGAGCACGCCTTTCTCGGCGCGGAATTTCGAGACGGTCACGGTTGCCGTGATCGTGTCGCCGAGGTAGACGGGCGCCAAGAAACTGACGCTCTGACTCAGATAGATCGTCCCGGGACCCGGGAATTTCGTTCCCAGAATCGCCGAGATGTATGAGACGGCGAGCATTCCGTGGGCGATTCGGCGCCCGAAGCGGGTGCCGGCCGCATACGTTTCATCGAGGTGGACGGGGTTGGTGTCGCCTGTGACTGCAGCGAACCCCTCGACGTCCGCAGCCGTGACCACACGGGTCAGCGAGGCGCTCTGGCCTTCCGTGAAATCCATTACCAGAGAGTGTTCGGCATTTCCCAACTATATGCTTGTCACCCGAGCTAATGAGGCAGCTACGGCTCCGTGCTGGAGGGCGGGTCGGACGCCGGAAACGACTCGGCGAGCTCTTCGTCGTACTCGTCGAGGCCTTCGTCGATATCCAGACCGTCGGGCGGCGTCTTGGGCCGGTCTTCGTTGTCTCGTTCCATGCGCGCGAGCTTCGTGGGGCGGCCGACGCCGGCCTCGCTGACTAAGCCGCGATATCGGGTAAGCTCGGGAAGCTTCCCGGCGATGATCCCTTGCGACGAGCGGCCGAGCCACTTCTCGATCACCGTCGCGTAGACGCTGCGGAAATCGGTCGTGAACTTCACGTCGCCGTTGTCGAGATCGTCGAGCGAGGGATGATTGGCGTAAACGCCGCCTTTCACGCCGCCGCCGATCATGAACACCGGCGCGGCTTCACCGTGATCGGTGCCGCGGCTCGCGTTTTCTGCAACGCGGCGTCCAAATTCGGAGAACGTCATCGTCAGCACGCGCTTGTCGTTGCCGTGCGCGGCAAGATCCGCATAGAACGCCGAGACCGCATCCGAGAATTGCTCGAGCAAGCGATCTTGGGTGCCTTTTTGACTCGTGTGCGTATCGAAGCTGCCGTGCGTCACGTAAATGATGCGCGTACCGATTTGGCTTCCGACCATCTGCGCGGCAAGCGCGAGGCTGCGCGCGAGATTCTGGCCGGATATTGCGCGTCGGTCTTGTAGTCGGCGACCAATTTCGGCAGCTCTTCGGAGCCGCGTTGCGCGTTGGCTTCGATCTCGGCGACTTTGCCGAGATACGGTGAGGCGAATGGCTGCGTCGTGTCGCTCAGCATCGAGCGAAACGCGCTGCGCCGCCGGCTTTGCGATCGCTCGCGAGCCCATAGCCGCGCAGATTGCCGTCGAGCGCGGGAACGTCGACCGTTCGCGAGCCGAACAGCTCGGGAAGCACCGGCGAGACCGCAAGCGCGTTGAAGAGATTGTCTTTTGGAAGGCTCGCCGCATCAAGATAGCGGCCGATCCAACCGGTGCTCGAGTAGCCTTCGGGATCTGCCGTCTGCCAAATTTCTTGCGAACGGAAATGCGAGTGATCGGGCTTCGGATATCCAACGCCTTGAATCACGGCGACTTGTCCCTTGTCGAACATCGCCTTGAACGACTTCATATTCGGATTGAGCCCGACTTGATCGTTGAGACGCAGCACGTCGCTCTGCGCGATGCCAAGCGTCGGACGGTACTTGTAATATTGCGGCATCGAGTAAGGGACGACGCAATTGAGTCCGTCGTTGCCGCCTTGCAGGTTGATCAACACGAGGACGTGATCGTCGGTCGGACCCGTGACGCCCGAAAGCGGCGCCTGCGCGAGCGCGCGGCCGAAGAAGTCGGCGTTTTTTGCAACGATCGTGAGACCGGAGAGCGAGCCGAGTAAGAATCCTGCGCGAGATTGCATGAAGCTTTGCCACCTAACTCAGCTGGTATGCGGGCGTCGCCATCGCGAGATAAACCGCGCCGCGGATCGCGTTCGTCGAAATTCTCGCCGCTCAGCATCGCCAGTGCCGACGTCCCGGCTCCATTGAGATAAGCGTCGAGCTGTGCGCGCGATGCGGGCGAGATGTCGCCTTGCAGCACTTGCGTTACGATGTGCGTCGAGAGCGCTTTCGGATCCAGCGATGCGCCCTGCGTCAGCCACGTCGCCGTCTGCATCATCTGCGGATTCGCGCACAACGTGCTCGCGAGGTTCTCCCGCGTTAAAAGCGTCCCACTGTTGATCCATGCAGCACCACCATCCCAGCCCTTGACGTTCGGCGGATAAAATAGGCGTTGACCCATGCGCGTCATCGCGCCCAAAACCGGTTGATCGACCGCCGCCTGCGGCAGCGAGAACAGCTTGTAGCTGCCGACGACGAACTCGGTCGGGCTCTTGACGAGCGCGCGATACGCGCGATCTGAATGGAAGACGTTGCTGCGCAACAGCACCGACATCACCGGCGTGAGGTCGAAGTAATTCTTCTTCAGTTGCCACGCGACGCGCATCGACCAGCTGCGGTTCGGGATCGCTGTAGACGTAGAACTCGAGCAGCTTCTTGGCGAAGTATTGCGCGGCGGCCGGCTGCTGGAAGATGATGTTGACGATGTCGTCGCCGGTGAAGTTGCCCGTCTGTCCGAGGAACGTTTTCGATCCGTCGTCGTGCTGACGCGGGTTGAAGACGAATTGATCGTCGGCGTCGAGCGTATAGCCGGTGAAGGCGCGCGCCGATTCGCGAACGTCTTGCTCGGTATAGTTTCCGATGCCGAGCGTGAAAAGCTCCATAAGCTCGCGCGCATAGTTCTCGTTCGGATGCTGCGCGCGGTTGGCGCGGTTGTCGAGATACTTGAGCATCGCGGGATCGTGCGAGACCGCGAGCGTCAGCTTGCGAATGTTGCCGAGCGCGTAGCTGCGATAGAGCTGATTCTGCGTCAGGATGTCTTGCGCAGTGATGCCCTTGCCTTCATACGCGCTCGTGAAGTGGCCGTGCCAGAACAGCGTCATCTTCTCTTGCAGCGGCGCCGGCGTCGCGATCATGCGGCCGATCCACCACTGGTCAATGCGATGCGTTATCGAAGCGCGATTTGCCGAAAGCTTTGATCTGATCGGCCGTCAGCGCGGGCGTGGGTTGACTGGTCGCGGCCGTTATCGACCCATCGCGCGCAGCTCTTTGCGCGGCGTGTCCTCGGCGAGCTGCGGCTGCGCTTCAAGCTGCGAGGTGTCGGGGAAATGGATCAGCCGATCGACGGCGGCGTCCATCGGACATCGCGGCAAACGCGCCTACCTCGGCGGGGGAACCCGCCGAAGCCGGCGCGTCGCAGCAAGTGCGCCGCCGCTCGCGCGTTCCAGGCGCCGCGATAAGGAAGGAGGGCCGAAGCCGCATCAAGGGTGCCGGCCGGCCGAAAGCTACCCGAAGTGGTGGCGAGCATTGTCTTTAGGAGCGTAGCGGTCGCCGCGCCTTCGTGCTTGAAGAGACGATGAGAATGACGTCTGCTGCAGACCCACATCGACCCGCGGGAGCCTTCCTTCGATCAGAATGCCGCGACGATGCACGCGCTGGTACGCGAGCTGCGCGAGCGTCTCGATGAAGCGCAGGCCGGCGGCGGTCCCGAGGCAACCGAGCGTCATCGTTCGCGCAACAAGCTGACCGCGCGCGAACGCATCGCGCGGTTGATCGATCCTGGGAGCGCATTCCTCGAGCTCTCCGCGCTTGCGGCGATACGGGATGTACGAGAACGCATCGCCGAGCGCGGGGATCGTGACAGGCATCGGGACCGTCAGCGGACGCGACTGCATCATCGTCGCGAACGACGCGACCGTCAAGGGCGGCACCTACTATCCGATGACGGTCAAGAAGCATCTGCGCGCGCAAGAGATCGCAGAGCAGAATCATCTGCCGTGCATCTATCTCGTCGATTCGGGCGGCGCATTCTTACCGCTGCAAGCCGACGTCTTCCCCGATCGCGAACATTTCGGACGCATCTTCTACAATCAAGCGCGCATGTCGGCGAAGAAGATTCCGCAGATCGCCGCCGTGATGGGTTCGTGCACCGCGGGCGGCGCGTACGTTCCGGCGATGTCGGATGAAACCGTCATCGTGCGCGGCACAGGGACGATCTTCTTAGGCGGACCGCCGCTCGTCAAAGCCGCGACCGGCGAAATCGTCACGGCCGAAGAGCTTGGCGGCGCCGACGTGCACACGCGTATCTCGGGCGTCGCCGATCATCTCGCCGAAAACGACGAGCACGCGCTCGGGATCGTCCGCGAGATCGTCGCGCATCTCGGGCCGCTGGCTCGCGCCGGCGTGGGATATCGCCGAATCGATTCCGCCGCTGCGCGATCCGCGCGAGATCTACGGCATCATTCCGCCCGATTTGCGCACCGGCTACGACGTCCACGAAATCATCGCGCGGCTCGTCGACGCGTCTGCGTTCCACGAATTCAAGGCGCGCTACGGCAACACGCTCGTCTGCGGCTTTGCGCGCATCGAAGGTCATCCGGTCGGCATTCTCGCCAACAACGGCATCCTGTTCAGCGAGAGCGCGCTCAAGGGCGCGCACTTCATCGAGCTGTGCACGCAGCGCGGCACACCGCTCGTCTTCTTGCAGAACATCAGCGGCTTCATGATCGGCAAAGAATACGAGAACGGCGGCATCGCCAAAGACGGCGCCAAATTGGTGACGGCGGTTTCGTGCGCCGAAGTGCCGAAGTTCACGGTGATCATCGGCGGGAGTTTCGGCGCCGGCAATTACGGCATGAGCGGCCGCGCGTATTCACCGCGCCAGCTGTGGATGTGGCCGAACGCCCGCATCTCGGTGATGGGCGGCGAACAAGCCGCCTCAACGCTGCTCACCGTACGCATGGACGCCGATCGCGAGCGCAACGGCAACGCGATCAGCGCGCAGCAGCAAGAGCAATTCAAAGCGCCGATTCTCGCGAAATACGAACAAGAAGGCAATCCGTATTATTCCACGGCGCGGCTGTGGGATGACGGCATCATCGATCCGCTCGATACACGCCGCGTGCTCGGCATCGGCTTGCGCGCCGCTTCACGCGGTCCGCGCAGCGATACGACGTTCGGCATCTTCCGGATGTAATGTTTCAGCGCGCCCGAACGGCACGCGATCCTCTCGCGCACGCAGATTGCGCGCATCGTTTTCGTATTCGTGCTGGGCGCATTTGCGCTCGCGACGCACGCTGCCGGACGCGATTCGCGTCTTCGCGCCGCTCTACGTCTTCGGTTATTACACCGATTCAGCCGGCGTCATCACGTCGGTCCTCCCGGACTCGCCGGCCGCGAAAGTCGGTTTGCGCATCGGCGATCGCGTCGACATGCGCGATTTCGCGCAGGCCGACCGCAAAGGCGGCTTGATCGGCAAGACCTATAGCGCCTACAATCCGCAGCGGCACATGACCGTCGTGCGCGACGGCGTGCGCATGTCGTACGAGATCAACGGCGTCCCCGAAGGCGTGCCGACGCGCGGCGTCATCTTGCTGCGCGAGCTCGTCGCCTTCATCACGATCTTGATCGGAATGCTGCTCGCAATCGTGCGTCCCAATCGCGCCTCGCTCGGATTCTTCCATTTCGTGATCGGCGGCGAAGTCTATCCCAACGCGCTGACGAGCATTTGGCTCGACTATCCGTGGCGCATGATCGTCGACGGGATCAACGACGTGCTCGTCGCGGGTGCGGCGATCGGTCTGTTGATGTTTGCGCTCGGATTCCCGCGCGACATTCCGGTGCGTTGGCGCATACCGGTCGACGTCGTCGGCGCAATCGTGTGGCTCGCGAGCACCGCGCTCTTGCTCTCCGCGGATATCGGCGCGACATACTTTGCGCGACCTGCGCTCAACGAAGCGCAAATCTACAACGCCATTCAAAGCACGATCTACATCGGCGCGATGCTCGTCTTCATCGTGACGTTGATCCGCTCGCGCGGCGTCGGATCAGATTCGCGTCGGCGCAGTCGTCGGCGCGTTCTTGCTCGCGATCGTCGGTTATCTGGTTGCGGAACATTTCTATCCGGGTCCGCTCAAGTATTGGGAGTACGTTGCGCTCGAAGCCTTGCCGGTCTTGCCGGCGCTGGTCGTTTTCTACGGCGCGACGCGTTACCACATGATGGGGATCGATTTCCTCGTCAATCGCGCGCTCGTCTATGCGGCGATGATGGCGGCCGTCGTCGGCATCGTCGGGCTCGCCGAAGAGGGCTTCAGCTATTGGTTCGTGATGAACACGAACCTCGCGTACGCGATCATCATCGCGATTACGCTGGTCTTCGGAACATTTTTCGGAAAGATTCGTGACGCAGTTCGCTTCGTCGTCGATCGCGTGCTTTTCCGCGACCGCGCTGTTCGCGCACGACAGCCTCGACGTGCTTGCCCGCGAGATCCCGCACGCGCTGGATCGCGATCGCATCGAATACGCGCTGACGTCGGCCGTGCAGCAAGCGCTCAGCCTGCGATGCGCCGTGCTCTTCGAGCAGCGCGGCGATCATTTCACGGTCGTCGCCGATACGCACTGGCCGCCGAGCGCGACCTCGATCCCGCAAGACGATCCGGCGATTCAGCGCGATCATCCAGCAAGGCATCGCGCAATTTCTCTCGGAGCGTGACTACCTGCCGTGGTCGCCGGATCTCAAGGCCGTGGCGCCGCGCGTCGCCGTTCCAATCGACGTCGACGGCGGCTCGCCGTTCGTCGCGATCTACGGCCTCGAGATCAGCGGCGTCGACATCGATCCCGACGAGACGCGCGCGCTCGAGCGCTTGGCGGCAAGCGCCGCCGTCGGCTTCTCGAATCTCCGAACCCGCGAGCTGGCCGAGCATCTCGAAGAGCTCATCAATCTGCGTACCGAGAACGAACAGCTGCGCGCCCGAATCGCCGAGCTGGAGAAGAATGGGGCCGTAAGCCCGCTTACGGAAGCGCCGACGCTCGCCTGCTTTAGAGTGAGTGGGTGTTTGCACTCGAACATGAGCGACAACAAAGTCTTCTATCTCAAGAACAACCGCCTGTTCTCCGGCGTCGGCGACCGCGTCGACGACACGGCGCACATCTTCACGACCGTTCTGTATCCGGCCAAGACGGCGATCTTCGAGCAAGGCGATCCGACGCGGCTCGTTTATCTCGTCAAGCGCGGCAACATTCGCATCTCGCGGATCACGCCCGACGGCAAAGAGATCACGGTCGCGATTCTCGGCGCGGGCGACATCTTCGGCGAAGAAACGCTCTTCGCCAAAGGTCAACGCACGACGATTGCAACGACGGTCGGCGAAGCGCTGGTCTGCACGGCGCGCGCGGACGAGCTGTTCGAATTGCTCTCGCGCGATCCCGAGCTCGCGCTGAACGTCGCGAAGATCGTCCACGATCGCCTCGACGATGCATCGGCGACGATCGAAGACCTCGCGTACGCAAAGGTCGCTGACCGGCTGATCAATCTCTTCGAACGTCTTGCCGCCGAGCACGGCGTCGAAACCGCGCGAAGGGACGCGCATCGACGTGCGCCTGACGCACGCCGACATCGCCTCGTTGATCGGCAGCACGCGCGAGACCGTGACGGTCGAACTTGCGAACCTGGCGCGCGACGGACGGCTGCGCAGCGATCACGGTACGTTCACGCTCATCCGAGAGAAGACGCCATGACGCGGCGCGAGGCTCTTGGCGGCAGCGGCGATGCTTGACCGGCGCATTCGCGTTCGGCGCACCACAACGCGCCAACGCGGCGGCGCGAACGCTCGATCCGATTCTCGCCTACAGCGATTGGCTCGACGTGCGCCCGACGGCGGAATCGCTGCAAGGCCGCGTCGTGCTCGTCGACGTCTTCACGTTCGCGTGCTGGAATTGTGCGAACGTCACGCCCAATCTGCGTTCGCTCCATCGCACGAAGCCCAGCTCCGATCTCGTCATCATCGGCGTGCACACGCCGGAGACGCCGTACGAGCGCGACCGCGCGAACGTCGTCGAAAACCTCAAGCGGCTCGGCATTACATGGCCGGTCGCGATCGACAACAGCTCGAGGTTGTGGAACACATACGGCGTCGAGTACTGGCCGACGCAAATGATTTTCGATCGCAACGGGCGCTGCACACGACGATCGTCGGCGACTCACAAGACGCCGACGTCGACAAAGCGATCGCGTCCCTCATCTAGAAGGCGGCGCGCGTGACACTCGCGCCGGAAAAGACCTGGTCGGTACCGCAAGCGCTCTTTGCAAGCATGCCGTGGTACGATCTGCCGGAGATCCGCGACGCGACGGATGCATTTTGGGCCGCGCTTGTCGCGAAACTCGCCGAACGCGGGATTGAAGACGTTCCGAAGCAGCTCGACCGCGACGTTCCGTACGGCGTCGATTGGAACAGCAAGTGTCTCTTCACGCAAACCTGCGGCTATCCGATCTTCACGACGGCGCGCTCGCAGTTTCACGTCCTTGGGATCCCGTGCTACACGCGCCCGGATGTGATGGTCCGCTGCACCGCAGCTTCATCGTCGTGCGCGCGAGTTCGAACGTTCGCGACGCTCGAGATCTCTTCGCGGCGGCACGTTCGCGATCAACGAACCGGATTCGAATTCCGGGAATGAATTTGCCGCGACGACTCTTCGCACCGCATAATCGCGACGGCCGGTTCTTCGAAGACCGTATCGTGAGCGGCAGCCACGCGGCCAGCATCGAGCTTGTCGCAGCGGGCGAGGCGGATGCGGCAGCCGTCGACTGCGTCACGTTCGCATTGCTGCAGCGCTACCGGCCCTCAGCGCATCAGCGAACATTCGCATTCTCGCCGAAACACCCGTATCACCGGCGCCGCCCTTTGCAACCTCCGCGCGCGTCGACGGGAATCGTCGTTTCACGTCTTGACGCGAAGCGCTTGCAAACGCGATTCACGATCCGCGCAATCGCGAGATCTGCGAGCCGCTATTGCTCGGCGCCGTCGAACTCGCGGATGAATCTGCGTACGAGATTGTGCTCTGATACGAACGCGAAGTCCGAAGCGCTCGGCTATCCGGCGCTTCTTTAAGCTAGATGCCGGCGTACCATTCGTAGCCGTTATCTTCCCAATATCCGCCTTTGCCTTGCCCGATCGCGGAGAACGAAGCGACGAGCTCGATGCGGCGTACCCATTTCGCGCTCTTGTAGCCGAGCTGCGTCGGAACGCGCAAACGCACCGGCGCACCGTGTGCCGGATCGAGCGGCGCGTCGTTGAGTTTGAGCGCAAGCACCGTTTGCGGATGCGCGGCTTCGTGCAGATCGAGGCTCTCGTAGTAGAGTGACATGTCGTCGGTCGTGTCCATGCAGTGAAACACGGCGTAACGCGCGCCGTGCTGCGGCATCGCCATCGCGATCGCATCACCGAGACGCGGTCCCGACCATTTTCCGATCGCACTCCATCCCTCGACGCAATCGTGACGCGTGGCTTGCGTGAGCTGCGGCATCGCGCGCAGCTCGGCGAGCGTATATGCTTGCGGCCGATCGACCATGCCGTCGACAATCAGCTTGTAGCCGCGATAGTCGTCGGCGGCCCAGCGCGTGTACTCCGCCGTAGTCGGCGGATTGAAGCCGTTCGTGCGGAAGTCGCGATCGATCGGCTGCATCCGTATAGATCTTGCGCCATGCCGCGCGTTCCGATGAGCGGTGATCGAGCGGCTGGACGACGCCGAGCGCGTTGTGAATCCAGGTCGTTTCGTTCAGCTTGTTGCCGAGATGATAGCCGCATCCGGTCAAGCCCGAGCGACGCGAGAAACAGACTGCGCTTCACGGTCCGACTCCGTCATGCTGCCGAGACGATACCAGCCCGTGATCATCGACTTGAGATTCTGGATCGGCCGCTGCGTGATCACGAAGAACATGTGGACGCCGAAGTACAGGATCAGCAGCGACATGAACGTGAAGTGCCACAGTCGCGCGAACTGCCGCCCGCCGAAAGCGCGGTCAGCGGTCGTGCGATCGCATCGACGCCCGGCGAGAGCGCCAGACCCGTCAAGATGATCAGCGGAACTAGCACGAAGAGCACGAGCGTGTACGTGATCTTCTGCAGCGGATTGTACTTGCCGTGCTCGGGTGGATCGCGGCGCAGCTTGAGATAGTAGAGCTGCATCGGCAGCGCTTTCTTGAAATCCGACGGTCGCGCGATCAAGTCTTTGAGATCGCCGCGAATCGCCGCCGAGATCACGTAGGTCGACCACGCGATGACAAGCATCCACGCAAAGAAGAGATGCCAGCGGCGTCCGTCGGCGAGATCTTGATAGTTCGGAAGCGTTATCCAGCCGGGAAAGGCGCGTTCTTCTTTTTGGCCCATGCCGTCATCGGTATAGCCGAGCAATCCCGTCGTCTCGAAATTGATGGCCGAAGACCGTCGTGATGCCAACGGTCGTTCCATGCGGCCCTGTGCTGCGCGTCAAACGACCAGCACGCGGCGCGCCGGATTGCTCTTATCCGATGCATCCAAGTACGGCGCGGCATTGAAAATCTGCAACCCGCTCGTCACCAGTACGAGAATCGCGACAAACCACAGCCAATGCGTCGCGCGCGCGGCAATCGAATGGCGATAAATCGGCCCGCTCTGAGCTTCCATTTGTGCCACGATAGGCTATTCGCTCCCGGGCCGCGGTAGGCCGCCTTACCTCCGCGCAGAAGGCGCAGCCTCATGGAGCCTCTCGCACGCCTCACGGTGGAACGGAACGGCACGGTCGCTCGCGTCACGCTCAACCGACCCGACGTGCGGAATGCATTCAATGCGGAGCTGATCGCCGAGCTCACGCGAATTTTCGCCGATATCGAACGGCGACCCGGAGTTGCGCGCGGTCGTCCTCGCCGGCGAAGGCAAGATGTTCAGCGCAGGCGCGGACATCAACTGGATGCGAGCGTCGCTCGAGCTCAGCGAAGACGCGAATCGACGCGACGCCGAGGCGATGTCCGACATGTATCGCGCGATCGACCGCTGCAGCAAGATGGTCATCACGCGCGTTCACGGCGCGGCCATCGCCGGTGCATCCGGATTGTGCGCCGTCTCCGACGTCGTCGTCGCGGCCGAGGGATCGATCTTCGGCTTCACCGAGACGAAGATCGGGATCATTCCCGCTACAATCGCGCCGTTCGTCGTCGCGAAGATCGGGCTCTCGCACGCGCGCGCGTTGTTCTTGACCGGCGAGCGATTCGATGCAAAGCACGCGCTGAGCATCGGCCTCGTTCATCACGTCGTACCGGAATCGGAGCTCGAAGAAACGATCGCGCGCGATCCTCGATGAGCTGATGACGGCGAGCCCGACCGCAGTCGCGGCTGCGAAACGCGCGCTGGCTGCAATCTACCGATGCGTCGTACGACGACACGCGCGCAATTACGGCGCGCGCGATCGCGGCGCAACGCGTCAGCGAGGAAGGCCAAGAGGGCCTGCGCGCGTTCTTGGAACGCCGCAAGCCGCGCTGGATTTCCGAGTGATTCGGCGTCTCCTCATCGCGAATCGCGGCGAGATCGCGGTTCGCGTCGCGCGCGCGGCCCGCGAAATGGAGATCGTCCCGCTCGGCGTCTATTCGGATGCCGACGAGCGCGCATACCATCGCCGCGTCATGCAGGAAAGCGCGCGCATCGGTCCGCCCCCGGCAATCGAATCGTATTTGAAGATCGGCGCCATCATCGATGCGGCGCGCGCAATGGGCGCAGATTCGGTCCATCCGGGATACGGTTTTCTCGCCGAAAGCGCGGCGTTCGCGGCGGCCGTGCGCGAAGCCGGACTCGTATTCGTCGGTCCCCCGACCGAAGCGATCGCCGCGATGGGAAGCAAGATCGAGTCGAAACGCCTCGTGCGAAAAAACGGCGTCCCGACCATCCCCGGTTTCGAAGGCGACGATCAATCCGACGCGCGGCTGCGCACCGAAGCGCAACGCATCGGTCCGCCGGTGTTGATCAAAGCCAGCGCGGGCGGCGGCGGACGCGGCATGCGCATCGTCGATGATCTCGCCCAATTCGACGAAGCGCTCGACGCTGCGCGACGCGAAGCGAAGAGCGCATTCGGCGACGATCGCGTGTTGCTCGAAAAATACTTGCGCAAACCACGTCACATCGAAGTGCAAGTCCTCGCCGACAAGTTCAGCGCGACCATTCACATGGGCGAGCGCGAGTGCTCGATTCAGCGGCGGCATCAAAAGATTCTCGAAGAGGCTCCGTCGGTCGCAATCGACGACGCGCTGCGCACGCGTTTGGGACAGGCTGCAATCGCGGCGGCGCGTTCGGTCGGCTACGAAAACGCGGGGACCGTCGAGTTTCTCGTCGACGAGAGTCACAAGTTTTATTTCCTCGAAATGAACACGCGCATTCAAGTCGAGCATCCCGTCACCGAGCTCGCCTATGGTGTCGATTTGATTCGCGCGCAGATCGAGCTCGCCAGCGGCGACGGCATGCGGCCTGAATTCAAACGCGATCTCTCGCCGCGCGGATGGGCGATCGAAGTGCGCCTGTACGCCGAAGATCCGTCGACGTTCTTGCCGTCGAGCGGAACGGTCACACGCTGGCTTGCGCCCGAAGGTCCGGGCATTCGCGTCGATTCCGGAATCACACTGGGAAGTGAAGTCGGCGTTTGGTACGATCCGATGCTCGCGAAGATCATCGCGTGGGGCGGTTCACGTGAAGCTGCGATTCGCCGCCTGACGTGTGCGCTCGACGAGCTCGAAATCAGCGGCGTGCGCACGAATCTTCCGCTTACTGCAATGGATCTTGCGCGACGAAGCATTCAATGCCGGCGCGACAAACACGGATTTCTTGAACGAGCGTTTACCCGAGGGTCTGGCTGCCGCATCCGAAGACGTCGGCGATGACGACATTCTCAAGGCGGCAGCAACTGCGTTGCGCGACGGCGCATCGTGGCGCGTCGGCTCGATCGGAATTCCGCTCGATCTTTCCGTCGGCGGACGCACGGTTCGTTTACGCGCCAGCCTGATCGAGGGCGATAGCTGGAAGATTGCGGGCGACATCGCAGGCGAAGTTTCGCTCGGCGATGCGAGTAATGCGCAGTATACGTTCGCCGCGCCGCCGCGTGCGGATGCCGACGTGCACGCGACCGAAGGCGGCGACGGGACGGTCGTCGCTCCGATGCCGGGAAAGATCGTTGCGGTCGCGGTGCAGGAAGGTCAAGAAGTCGAAGAGCGCACGCTGCTCGTCGTGCTTGAAGCAATGAAGATGGAGCATCGCATCGAGGCGCCGGTTGCGGGGACCGTGCGTGAGATCGTCGTCGCCCCGGGCGCACTGGTCGCCGCCGGCGAACGCCTCGTCACGATTAGCTGATTCTACGGGTTCATGAGAGGGTGCAGATCGTTATTTTGTCATCCCGAGCGAAGTCGAGGGACCGCCAAAAATGAGCGCCCTTAGCCTTACCAACCTTCCGCCACGGGTCAAGGTCGTCGAAGTCGGCCCCCGCGACGGATTGCAAAACGAAAAAGCTCGCATTCCGACCGCCGACAAGATTCGTTATATCGATCTGCTCTCCGACTCGGGACTGGCAGTAATCGAAGCGACGTCGTTCGTGAGCCCGAAAGCGATTCCGCAGCTCTCGGACGCCGACGAAGTCTTTCGCGCGATCAAGAAGCGCGAGGGCGTAACGTATCTCGTGCTCGTTCCGAACGAAAAAGGACTCAATCGCGCAATCGAGGCCGGCGTGCGTTCCATCGCGGTCTTCACAGCCGCGAGCGAAACGTTCACGAAGCGCAACATCAACATGTCGATCGAAGAATCACTCGATGTCTTCGGTGCCGTGACGCGCCGCGCGCGCGAAGCCGGCATGTGGGTGCGCGGTTATATCTCGACCTGCTTCGGTTGCCCGTACGAAGGGAAAGTGCCGGTCGAGAATGTCGTTCGTGTCGCCGAATCGCTGGCCGAGATGGGAATCGATGAGATCTCGATCGGTGATACGATCGGAGTTGCGACACCGAACCAAGTCGTCGAGCTCTCGGCGGCGCTGCAAGCGCATCTCCCAGTCGAGCGGCTCGCAATGCACTTCCACGACACGCGCGGCACTGCGCTTGCGAATATCGTTGCGGCGCTCGACATGCAGATCGCGACGTTCGATGCATCGAGCGGCGGTCTGGGTGGATGTCCGTACGCACCGGGCGCGTCCGGTAATGTCGCAACTGAAGACGTGCTCTATCTTCTGCACGGTATGGGCATCGAGACGGGCGTCGATCTCGATAAAGTGCGGCTCGCATCGCGCACGCTCGCCGGCGCACTCGATCATGAGCTGACCTCGAAGACGTTCAAAGCGCTAGAAGCTGCGACCGCCGGGTGATTCCGGAACACAGTCCACAAGTCGTCTCGATCAACATCGGACAAGTCAAGACGATTGACTATCGCGGTAAGCCCGTGCGGACCGGCGATTCTCAAGACGCCGTACGATGGACGCTTGCGCCTCGAAGGCGTCAACCTCCGCGGTGACGACCAGGCTGATCGTCGCGTGCACGGCGGTCCTGAACGTGCGGCGTATGCTTATGCGCTTGAAGATTATCTCTGGTGGCAAGAGCGACTCGGACGCACGATACCGCAAGGGAAATTCGGCGAAAATCTTACGCTCAGCGGCATCGACATCAGCAACGCACTGATCGGCGAACGCTGGCACATCGGCAACGCGGTCGTGCAAGTGACCTCGCCGCGCGTGCCATGCTACAAGCTCGGCTTCGTGATGGAGGATCAGCGTTTCGTCAAGCGCTTTGCGGACGCGTTACGTCCCGGCGCCTATCTCGGCATCGTGCAAGAAGGTGACGTCGGAGCCGGAGACGCCGTCGAAGTCATCTACAAACCCGATCACAAGCTTACGTTGCGGGAGATGATGCGGATCTATTTCTTCGATCACGACCGCCTCAACGAAATGCTGGTGCCCGAATTGCCGACCGGCTGGCGCGACTGGGTGAAAACGGAAACCGCCCCACCGGAAATTTAATGTCCGAATAGGCCGTGCGCGGGGCGGCGGGTTGGAGACGGTGTCGGTGTTGGTGAGGGTGTTTCCGTCGGCGTTGCGGTTGGAACCGGCGTCGGACTCGGCGACGGCGTCATGCCGAATGGGGTCGGCGTCGGCGACGGCGTGATCGTCGGACGCATCGTCGGCTCATCGTGGAAGGGCGGAAAGCCCTGTGCAATCCGCAGCCGCGCGAGGTGCGCGTATTTCGAATCGGGCCAGTTCGTGACGATGTGATGCAGCATGTCGATCGCGTGATTGCGCGCGTCTTGCGTTTGGATCTCCGCGTAAAGCTGCATTAAATGAAACGCGGTCGGCGGTATCCAGTTGTCGTTCGGATATTGCTGCTGCCAGGCAAAGAGCGCTTGCTCGATCCATTCGGCATCGTGCACGAGATCGGCGTCGGTCTCGGTCCGCCACGTGTAATAGCGGGCCAATGCATCGACGCCGTTGCGAATGCCGATCGGGCTCATCTGCATCGTTCCGAAATATCGATCGAGCGGCGCCATCGGATTCGCCGTCGGTGAAAGTGCCGGCGCCGGCACGACCGCATTGGCGGGTGCGTTTCCGAGGATTGGCGCTACGAACAGCAAGCAGACGAGAAGCGAGCGTAGGAACGTCACCGCGACTCTCTTACCCAGAAAGTCATCCGCTACGCCATCTCGCGCGTAGTACGGTCATGATGCAATTCTTACTCGCCGCGCTTCTTGCGCAGGCCAGTCCCGGTACGCCCATCCCCAAGCCCGCCATCGTTGTCCACATGAAGAATTTTGCGTTCGCCCCGGCGACGATCCACGTCAAAGCCGGTGACGCCGTCGAGTGGGTCAACGACGACACCGACGCGCACACCGTCGATTCGACCGACAAGCTCTTCGACTCAGGCGGCCTCGACACGCACGAACAGTACACGCACGTTTTTTCAAAAGCCGGCTCGTTCGCATACTTTTGTGCGCTGCATCCTTACATGAAAGGAACGGTCATCGTTCAATGAGTGGTTCGATGAAGCGCAACGACTTTCTCGAGCACGTCGGCTGGACAGGTCTTGGCCTCGTCTACACGCTCGGTGCTTCCGGCCTCGTCACCGCGCCGGCCTCCGCCGCCGACACGTTGACCTTCGTGCAGATCAGCGACAGCCACATCGGCTTTCATCAAGCTCCCAACACCAATCCGGAATCGACGCTGAAGCTGGCGGTCGACGCGATCAACGCGCTCCCGGTGCAGCCGAAGTTCGTGATCCATACCGGCGATGTCACGCATCTCTCCAAACCCGCGCAATACGATTCGGCCAAACAAATTCTCGGGACGCTGCGCGCTCCGTTGTACGGTGATCCCCGGCGAGCACGACGTCATCGGGGACGACGGCCTGAAAACGTATTTCCAGAACTTCGCGCGCAAAGACGCACCCGGCGGCTGGTACTCTTTCGATCTTGGCGGCGTGCACTACGTCGCGATCGTCAACGTCTTCAACTTCGAGAAGATGGGCCTGATCGGCAACGAGCAGCTCGAATGGGTCCGCAAAGATCTCGCGGCGCAAAAGAGCTCGACGCCGGTCGTCGTCTTCGGTCACGTTCCGCTCTACACGGTCTACCAACCGTGGGGTTGGCTCACGGAAGACGGCGCGCAAGTCGTTTCGATGTTGCAGCGCTTCGACAACGTCACGGTGCTCAACGGACACATCCATCAAATCCTCGAGCACGCCGAAGGCAAGGTTCAATTCCGTACGGCTGCAGGGACGGCGTATCCGCAACCCGCGCCGGGCATGGCTGCGGCGCCCGGACCCGTCGCCGATCTTCCGCCCGATAAACTCCTCTCGACGCTTGCATATCGGCAAGTCACGATCAACGGGGGGAAGATCGCGCTCAGCGACAAGATGCTTGGCTAGTGGACCTCGACGAGATCTACCGCTCGTACGCGGACGTGTGTTTCTCCGTAGCGATGCACGTGCTGCGCGCGCCGGACGACGCGCAGGACTGCGTGCACGACGTGTTCATGCGCGTCTGGCAGAATCGCGATGCCTATTCGCCGGAACGCGGTTCGCTGCGCTCGTTTCTCATCGCTTGCGTGCGGAATGAAGCGCTGACGCGACGGCGGGCCGATGCGCGTCATCGCACGATCGAAGCACGCGAAGCGCTCGGCGAGACAACGACGGAGTTCGAGGTTGCAGATCATGTCGAGCGCGCGCGCGTGCGCCGCGCGCTCGATACGCTGCCTTCAGAGCAACGCCGGGCACTCGAGCTCGCGTATTTCGGCGGCTTGACGCACCGCGAAATCTCCGAAACCCTCGGCGAACCGCTCGGTACGATCAAGAGCCGGCTTGCGCTTGCGCTGCGCAAGCTCGGGCGCGAACTCGGCGCACAAGGAGCAATCTCATGAGCACACATCTCGGCGACGAGCTCGAGCTGTACGCGCTCGGCGATCTCTCGCCCGAAGAACGCGCGAGCGTCGAACAACACCTCGCAACGTGCGATGAGTGCATACGCGCCCTCGCCGCGGCCGAAGAAACGCTCGCGCAAATGACGAGCTTACTCCCCGCTTATCGTGCGCCGCGCCGAACCGCGCTGCGCAATCTATGGACGATGCCGGCCGCGCGCATGGCAATCGCTGCGGCCTTCGTCGTTGGATTGCTGGTCGCGGCGGGGACGCTGCCGTTCCTCGGTGTCAAGTCCGGGACGAGCGGCCAAGACGCCCGCGCGCAAATCGCGATGACGCACGCGCATTTCGAACACGTTCAGCTCGCGCCGCTTGTGACGGGTGCGCCATCGGTCAAAGTGATTTACGCGCGCGATCGCGCGTGGATATACGCGATCGCCGACGACGGCCGTCCCGGCTATCATCTCTATCTCGCAGCGGGCTCGTCCCCGCCGCACGATCTCGGCGAGCTCGTCGCGCACGAGGGCTCTGCTTCGCTCTTCGTCGAGCATCCGCCGGCGGGCAACGTGCTGCTGCTCGTCAGCAACGATCGCACCCTGGCGCGGGGAATGTTACCTTAGGCGCGAACGCAGGCGCCGATGCGAATTAAGACCGGAAAATTCTACGACGGCACGCTGGACGCGCCGCGGACGAACGTCATCGTGACGATAGATAACACGAAAATTGCTGCTATCGAGCCCGCGGGTGACGGTGCGAAGGCCGATCGCGAAGCGGCGGCGATCGTCCCCGGCCTGATCAACGCGCACGCGCATTTAGAAATGAACGGTGAGCCGCAGACGTTGACGGTCTTCATCGTGAAGAACGAGGAGCAGCGCTTGCTCTCGGCCGTTGCGAACGCGCAGAAGGCTTTGCGCGCCGGTGTGACCGCACTGCGCGATCTCGGTTCGAGCGCACGCAACAACGTCGAAGTCCGCAACGCTATTCGCGCAGGAATGATCGAAGGACCCGACGGTCATCGCCGCGGCCAAAGCGATCTGCATGACCGGCGGCCATGGCTGGTGGTTCGATTCACGTCAAGCCGACGGACCATGGGACGTGCGCAAAGCCGTGCGCGAGCAACTCAAAGCCGGCGCCGACTGCATCAAGATGATCGCGACGGGCGGCGTGCTGACGCCGGGTGCCGTCGTCGGCAACGATCAGCTCAGCGAGGAAGAGATGCGGGCCGGAATTTTGGAAGCGAAAACGCACGGCATGCGCGTCGCCGCACACGCGATTGGAGCGAGCGGCATCAAGAACGCGATTCGTGCGGGCGTCACCTCGATCGAGCACGGCAGCTACATCGACGAGGAAGGCATCGCGCTCATGAAACAGCATGGCACGACGCTCGTCCCGACGCTCAACGCGCTTATGGGCATCATCGAAAACGCCGCGGCATTCGACATCCCGCAATACGCGATCGACAAAGCCAAGATGGTCGGCGAACAGCTGCAAGCCAACATCTTACGCGCGCGCAAGGGCGGCGTGCGCATCGCCGGCGGCTCAGATGCCGGGACGCCGTGCAACAAACACGAGGACTACGGACGCGAGATCGAGCTGATGACATTGATGCTCGAGATGACGCCGCGCGAAGCGCTCAATGCCGCAACGCAAATTTCAGGCGACTTGCTCGGCATCAATGAAGGCGTGCTCAAAGCCGGCGCTCCCGCGGATCTCTTGCTCCTCGATGACGATTTGGAGCGCACCGTTCTTCCGCTCAAACGTCCGCTGCGCCGTCATCAAAGCGGGCAACATCGTCTTTCACCGCGCGTGAGTCTCGCGGGTCTGCGGCTCGCGATCCTCGGGTCGATCTCGTGGCCCTCACCGCCGCCGGGTTACGGCCCGTGGGAACAGATCGCGTATAACATCGCCGAGGGAATGCTTGCGCGCGGCCTAGACGTCACGCTGTTTGCAACCGGCAATTCGCGCACGCGTGCGAAGCTCGTCTCGAGTGTCCCCGTCGGGTTGAATGAAGATTCCGCGCTGAACGGTGAGGTCTACACGTCGCTGCACATCGCATCGCTCTTCGAGCGCGCCGGCGAGTTCGATCTTGATCCACAACAACTTCGACTGGAAGCCGTTGACGTATGCGCTTGCAACGACGTCGCCGCCGATGCTCACGACGATTCACGGCTTTTCGTCGCCGCCGATTCTCGGCGCATACTATCGCTGCGCGCAGCGCAGCTTCTTCTGCTCGATCAGTGATTCGGATCGTGACCCGGGTCTTGGATACTTGGGTACGGCCTATAACGGCATCGATCCGGGCGAGTTCACGTTCGTCGACCAGCCGGGCGACTATCTTGTCTTTCTCGGACGGTGGCATCCTGAAAAAGGCGCGCATCTGGCAATCGAGATTGCAAAGCGTGCCGGCGTCCGCCTCAAGATGGCGGCTATTCCGCAAGACGAGCGCTATTACAACGAATTGATCGCGCCGCACATCGACGGCGATCAGATTCAGGATCTCGGTCCGGTGCAACGCGAAGCACGCGACGAACTCTTGCGCGGCGCGCTCGCAGCTCGTACACATGACGACGCGACCGGAACGTTTCGGTCTGACGATGGTTGAAGCGATGGCCTGCGGTACACCGGTCCTCGGCGCGCGGATGGGATCGACCCGTGAAGTCGTCGCCGACGGCGTCACCGGCTTTCTCTGCGATTCCGTATCGGATGCGGTCGCGCGCGTCCCGGCGCTTGCCGGGCTGTCGCGGCGCGCGTGCCGGCAGCGCGTCGAAGAGCTGTTCACGGTCGAGCGAATGGTCGAGCGCTACTGCCGCTATTATGAGGAAGCGCTGCGTCTCCGGACGCCGCCCCAAGCCTCCGCGGAGCAGCTCGCGGCACGCAGCCACGACTGGTGGGACCGGCCGCAGGCCTTCACCGACATCCCGCCCAAGCCACGGACGCAATGTTACTAAGCATTTCGATCGTGATGCTCGGCGCATCGGATATGGACAAGTCGATTACGTTCTACCGGGACAAGTTGGGCTTGCAACTCACGTCGCAAAATGCAGATTTCGCGTTCTTTGACGCCGGCGGAACGACGCTTGCGCTCAGCCGCGCGCACGCGCAACACAGCTCCTCGCTGATCGGAGCAACCGAGGTCGTCTTCGGTGTCGAAAATGTTAAGTCCGAATTCGACAAGTTGAAAAAGCAAGGCGTCACGTTCGTCGACGAGCCGCACGAAGTCAAGGGCGGGGAAGAGTGGACGACGTCGTTCACGGATCCCGACGGACACATGCTCTCGATTTTCGGGCCGCCCTAGAGCGTTAGCGGCTCGCTCTCACGACGACGAACCACGGATCGACGGCTTCTGCAATCCGCGGCTCCGTTATTTTGACGATGCGCCAATCCGTCTCGACGATCGCATTGACGATCGACTGTAACGGACGGCGCCAATAGCGACGATCATCGTCGACGACAAGCCCGGTCGAGAAGTAATCGACGCCCAGACCGTCGTGCAGACCGCGACACGGATGATGCGCTGAAAACACCAGCGATCCGCCGGGACGCGTAACGCGCCGAAACTCGCGCAACAGCGGTTCCCATTCCCGCACGAAATGCAGCGTGAGCGACGAGAAGACGAGGTCGACCGATTCTTTTTGTTGCGGTAGCGATTCGCGAAGATCGTGCTCGCGCGGATCGATCGACACGACGCGCGCGCCATGTTCGTGCAGCCACACCGAATGCTCGCTGCCTGTGGCGCCGAGATCGAGCACATCGAGTCCTCGTACGTCACCGGTTACGGTGCGAATTGCCGGGCGTTCGTACTCGTCTTCGAGGCTCAGTCGATCATACGGCGATCCCTTGACGGCGATCGCTCCATCGCAAGTGCGTGCGCGCCCGTTCCGCGATGGCGAGCGCTGCTGCTACGTCGGAAGAGAGGACCGTGAAGTGGCCCATCTTGCGGCGCAACGCCGCGTGAGCCTTACCATAAAGATGCAGCTTGAGATCGGGTTCGCTTAGGATGGCGTCGATTCCGTCCAGCTGATCGCCGCTGCCGCCGCCGAGAATATTGATCATGACAGCCGCGGGAGCCAACATGTGCGGCGGCACGAGCGGCAGATCGCAAATCGCACGAATGTGAGCTTCGTGCTGCGAGATCTGCGTTGCGTCAAGCGAGTAGTGTCCGCTGTTGTGCACGCGCGGCGCGATCTCGTTGACGAGCAGCTCGCCGCTCTCGCTCCAAAAGAATTCGACCGCAAACGCGCCGGTGATGCCAAGCGCCCGGCCGATCGTGATGGCCATGTCGCGCACGCGCTGCGCGTCTTGTTCCGGCACGCGCGCCGGAACGATCGTCGTCGAAAGAACGCCGTGGTCGTGAATGTTTTCGGTGACCGGAAACGTGACGATTTCGTCGCGGACGTTGCGCGCGGCGATGATCGCCAGCTCGCGATCGAACGGAATCATGCGCTCGAAAATAAGCGGCGCGCCTTTGGCTGCGACGAGCGCGGCGCGTCCCTGCTCGCTCGAGCGCGCAACCCATTGACCCTTGCCGTCATAACCGCCGGTCGTCGTCTTGAGCACGGCCGGGTATCCGATCGTCTTTTCGGCGTGCGCAAGCTCGCTCTCATTTGCGACCGGTGCAAAATCGGCCGTCGGTATAGCCGTTTTTGCGCAAGAACGTCTTCTCTAAGATGCGATCCTGCGTCGTGCGCAAGACGCTCGCATCCGGGCGCACGAGGCGGCGATCCCGTTCGAGCGTTTCAACCGCTTCGCGCGGAATGTTCTCGAATTCATACGTGATGACGTCGGAGCGCGCACCCAGCTCGCCGATCGCACGCACGTCGTCGTAGGCCGCAACGAGTTGCTCGTCGGCAACTTGACCGCACGGTGAATTCGGAAACGGTTCGAGCGTGATCACGCGGTAGCCCATGCGCTTGGCTTCGAGCGTCAGCATCCGGCCGAGCTGGCCGCCGCCGAGAATTCCGATTGTCTCGAAGCTCACAGCGTCGTGCTTTCGACCTCGCGCTTGGTGGATTCGATACGCGCTTCGATGCGCTTCGCGAGCTCGGCGTCGTCGAGTGCGAGAATGCGCGCCGCGTACAACGCCGCATTCGTTGCGCCGCCGATCGCCATCGTCGCAACGGGGACGCCCGCGGGCATCTGAGCGATCGAGAGCAGCGAGTCGAGTCCCTTGAGCGAGCGTGATTCGACCGGGACGCCGATGACGGGAAGCGTCGTCTTGGTGGCGACCATACCCGGCAGGTGCGCGGCTCCGCCTGCACCGGCAATGATGACCTTTAGACCGCGCGACGCAGCGCTCGATGCATATTCGAACATGAGGTCCGGCGTGCGGTGCGCCGAGACGACCTTCATCTCGAAGCTAACGCCGAGTTCTTGGAGCGTGGTCGCTGCCGCGCGCATCGTCTCCAAATCGGATCGGCTCCCCATAATGATGCCGACGCGCGGAGGACCATCGCGATGCGAATCCATACCCCAGGAGTATGCAGCCGTTTCGTCTCGGAATCAACTATTGGCCGGCTCGCACCGCAATGGCGATGTGGTCGCACTTCGATCCGGACGCGCTCGACGCGGATTTTTCGCGCATTTCGGCTGCAGGCTTGCAGAGCGTACGCTTCTTCTTATTGTGGGAGACCTTCCAACCCGACGAAGATCGCATCGATAGCGACGCGCTGCGCAAAATGGAGCAGCTCCTCGAGCTTCTGGCTGCGCATCGTTTGCGCGGGATGCCGACGCTCTTTTGCGGCCATATGAGCGGCGTCAATTGGCTGCCGCGCTGGACGCTCGATCGCAGCACGCCCTCGGCCCGTTTTCGCACGATCGCGAACGGCATAACCGAGCCGTGGGGAATCGGCGACATGTACGCGCGCGGACCTCTGCTCGATGCGCAACGTTTTGCCGTCCGCGCGATCGGCGCGCACTTTCGTGGCAACGAGACGATCGAGGCGTGGGATCTCGGCAACGAGTTCAGCAATTTGCGCACGCCAACGACGATCGCTGACGGCTTGAGTTGGAGCGAAACGCTGACCGACGAACTTGCCCGTGCGTCCGCGCTTCCGGTAACGGGTGGATTGCACGGTGAGGACGTCGAGCAAGATCGCAACATCCGCCCTTCGGCGATGTGCGCGCCGTGGGATTTTGCGACGATGCACGGCTACTCGGCGTACGCGACGTTCGCGCGCGACCGGCTGGATCCCGAAGTCGTACCGTTCTATTACGAGCTGATGGCATCGTTCAGCGGCAAGCGCGTGTTGGTCAGCGAGTTCGGCAATCCCGAGTGCATGGACGGACCGAACCTGTCGGGACATCCATGCCTGAACGAAACCGAAATGGCCGCGTATGCAACTGCCGTTATCGAGCGTCTCCAAAAGCGTGGCGCGCTTGGCGCATACTGGTGGTGCTACACCGACTACGATCAACGTCTGCGCGACACGCCGCCCTTCGATCGGGCTCCGCACGAATTTCACTTTGGTGCGTGGCGCGCCGACGGGTCGCCGAAACCTGTCGTCGAAGCACTCGCGCGAATAGCGCACGCGGGAGGGGACGTTGCGCCCGCGCCGCCGCACGAATTCGTCGAATCGGATTATTACGCAGCGCCGATGAACGTGAAAGCCGCGTACGAACGTCACTTACGATTGGTCGGTGCAGCATGACAACGATCCTCATCACGGGAGCGTCTTCGGGAATCGGCCGTGCGCTCGCGTTGCGTGCGGTTCGCGCCGGATTGTGCGTCGTCGGCGTCGGTCGCGACGCGGCGCGGCTCGGCGAGCTTAGCGGGGTTGCAACGTTCGTTGCCGACGTCGGCGAGGTTGGCGCAGCAAAGCGGATCGTCGCGTTTGCGCTCGAGAAATGTGGTCGGATCGATGTTCTCGTCAACAACGCCGGTGAAGCCTCGGCGGGCGCGCTCGTCGAGCAAAGCGATGAAGCGTTACGGCGTCAATTTGCAACGCACGTCACCGGCCCGATCGCGCTCGTGCGCGAAGCGTTACCGGCGTTACAAGCAGCGCGCGGTCATGTCGTGATGGTCGGTTCCGGCGTTGCGCGCGTCCCCGTCGACGGACTGGGCGCGTATTCTCCCGCAAAAGCGGCGCTGCGTTCGGCGACTGCGCTGCTGCGGCGCGAGCTGCAACGCTACGGCGTCGGGGTGACGTACGTCGATCCGGGAGTCGTCGATACGCCGTTCATGGAACGTGCCGGTCTTGCCGGGGCACCGAAACCGATTCGCGTCTCGCCCGAGGTCGTCGCGCGCAAAATATGGGGCGCGCTCGCAAAGCGTCCGCGCGAGCTCAACGCGGTTCCCTGGCAAACCGCTGCCGTCGCACTCGGCGAACATTTCCCGCGCATCACGGACGCGTTCTTATCGCGCACCGCACATCTCGTCGGAACTGCAAAGGCGCCCCCGGCTGTCACGGAGAGTAGCGCGGCGCCCCCTCCTTTGTCATCCCGAGCGAAGCCTGTGCCCGGCGAAGCCAGGGTATCGAGGGACAGCGGTGATCTCGATCCAGTCGAAATAGCTCTCGAACCGCACGCGCGGCGTATGGAACGCTCGGGTCTGCGCCTGGAGTTCGTCCGCAAGCTGTTGGTGCCGGGCACACAACTCGAAGCCGGCGAGATCGCGATGCGCTGGGCGGGGATGCCGAACAAACACGAACGCGCGTTGACGGTCGAAGTTCTACAAGCGCTCGAACTTGCGGGTTATCTCGAACCTTCAGGCGACGACGCCTGGACCGTCAAAAGCTACCAGTAAACTTCGTCGATCGCTTCCGTATCTTTGAACTTGCCGAAGAGTTCCGGATTCTGTTTGAAGTGCTCTTTGAGACCCGCGATGCGCGTCGCATCCAGCGGATGATTTTGTAGCCACGACGTCTGTCCGGGCCCGAACTCGCGCGTCATCTTTTCGAAGAACCAGACCATCCCCCAAGGATTGAAGACGCCGCTTTCGGCGAGAAGCTCCGCGCCGACCCAATCGGCTTGCGATTCGATGTGGCGCGACACATTTGCATCGACGGTGGCGACGGCCATCTGGCTCGCATAGTCCGCTGCGTCGGAGGCGAGAATCCCGCCGACGCCCGGAACGATAACCGCCGTCAGAATCGTCCCGATCGTCGCGATGATCCCCATGGTCTGCAGCTTCGCCATGTTCTTGGCGACGTGGTGCTCGATCATGTGGCCCGATTCATGCCCGATCACACCGGCGAGCTCGTCGCGGTTCGACGCCATGCGCAGCAGCGGCTCGTTGATATAGATCATCCCGCCCGGAACCGAAAATGCGTTGGGTGAATCGCCTTTGACGATGTAATATCGCATCGGGTACTCGTACCGCTTTCCAACGGTAGCTGCGATGATTTGGCCAACTTCGTTTAAATGCTCGTAGTAGGGCGAGTCGAAAAGGAGATCACCCGAATCTCGCAGGTCTTCATAAACTTCCTGACCGACTTTTGCTTCGTCTAATGCCTCGGCGGGCTGCGCAGCCGCTAACTTGCGACGCCGCAACAGCGCACGAGAGGCATCCCAGAAAGGCCGAACGTTGCATCGCTTCTCCCCGCGGGCGTCTCTCATTCGCTGGAGCATCGTCGTACTCATGGCGGCTGCGCTCGCAGCGCGCGGCGGCGCCGCACCGAGCACGACGCAGTTCACGCCGCCGCTCGCCCGCCTTGCCGGCATGCACCAACTTCCGAAGCTCGATGCAGCCGCGAAATTGCACGTCGAGATCGAGCTGCTGCCCAAGGATTCGGGGCTCAACAGCTTTGCGCTCGCCGTCGGCGATCCGGCCTCGCCGGAGTTTCATCATTTTCTCACGCGCGACGGGTTCGTCGTGCGGTACGGCCGCTCGAGCGCCGATCTCGACGCGCTCGCAAAAATGTTGCGGGACAACGGCGCCGAGGACGTGTACGTTTCCAGTAATCATCTCGTCGTCGGCGGAACGCTGACGATCGCAAACGCCGAGCGCGCCTTCCACACGAAGTATGCGACCTTCGAAGACGGACCGCGCGTCGCCGTCGCGCCGACGACCGCGATCACGCTGCCCGTCGGCGGAATTCGCATGGTACGCGGCATCGTGACCGGTTTCTCGCCGCATCTTGCGGATACGAACACCGGCGCTGCAAGCGACTTTCGCGGTGCGTGGTACGATCCGGAGCGTTTCGCGAGCGCCTACAACACGCTCGACGGCGCCGGCGCGCATCTGGTGCTGATCGAGGAAGCCGCCGATCGCTACGATCCGGCCGATCTCGCGCTCTTTCTCTCGAGTCCCGAAAGCGCCGAAGGGTGCGACGCGCCGATAACGTGCACACGACCGTCGTCGTCGACAAGCCGCCCGAGAACACGGTTTGCGAACGCGATGATCGCGGACAGGAAGCGACGCTCGATATCGATTCGATTCTAACGATTGCGCCGCAAGCCCACGTCGAGGTTCGTTACGACGATCTGTGCACGCCGGGGAACGATGGTTCGCTCGCGTTGCAGCGTGCAATCGACGATCCCGCGACGAACGAAATCGTCTTCCCGTTCGCAATTGCGCCGGTGTTGGATAATGTTGCCGACGATTTCGGGCCGACGCCGATTCCCTATCTCGAAGCCGCCGCAATCGGCGTGCCGGTTCTCGTACCATCCGGCGACGACGGACAATACGGAACGAAACTTCCCGGACAAACGAAAGCGGCCGTCACATATCCATGCGTTCTTTCGGTCGTGATTTGCGTTGGCGGCACGCAGCTCGGTGAACGGCGAACGGGCGGTCCGCTCGATGAGGCACCGTGGAACGACGGACTGCACGCGACCGGCGGCGGACTCTCGACCGAACCGCGCCCGACGTGGCAAAACGCCAAGAGCGAATTCGAGCTCAGCGCCGCAAGAAGTCAAAACACGAATCGTCCCCGACATTTCGGCCGACGCCTCAGGACACATTCGCGTCTTCTGGCACAAATATGCGAGCGGCGGCGTCGGCGGCACGAGCGAGAGCGTTGCGATAGCCGGCGCGCAGATTGCGGCGATCAATGCAAAACTCGATGGGCCGAAACAATTGCTCGTCCCGGCCGATCTGTATTTGCTGGCTGCAAAGGCGCCGCAGGCGTTCCGCGATATCACGCGTGACGACGATCGCGGCCTCAAAGACAACAACTTACGCAATCCGCCCAAACCGTTGCCGCTGAAGTATAAGGGGATCATTCCGACGCCCGAACCGATCGTGTACGGCTGCCCCGACATTGGGCCGCGCGGCTGCGAAGTCAAAACCGGTTACGACGCGGTAACCGGCATCGGCTCGTTGCTCGGGCAGCAAGCCTACGACGCGCTAAAGTAGGTTAGCGCGCGCCGACCGCGGTGCGCGTACGGCCGCGCAAGCCGAGCATTTTGCGCGCTTCATCCGGCGTTGCAATTTCGAGCGATTGCTCTTCGAGAATGCGGCGAATCTTGCGAACCTGATCGGCGTTGCCTTCCGCGAGTTGACCGGGCCCAAGCCAAATCGAGTCCTCGAGACCGACGCGCACGTTGCCGCCCATCACGGCGCCCATCGTGGCGAGATTCATTTGATGGCGCCCTGCAGCCAGAATCGACCATTGGTACTCGTCGCCGAAGAGCTTGTTCGCGATGCGCCGCATGTGCACGAGGTTTTCCGGATCCGCGCCGATGCCGCCGAGAATCCCGAAGATCGTCTGCACGAAAAGCGGCGGCTTGACCAGACCGCGCTCGACGAAGTGTGCGAGATTGTAGAGATGCCCGACGTCGTAGCATTCGAATTCGAACCGCACGCCGTGCCCCTCGCCGAGTGTCTTGAGAAGCCGCTCGATATCCGCGAACGTGTTCTTGAAAATGCCCGCGCGCGAAGCTTCGAGATATTGCGGTTCCCAGTCGTACTTCCAGGTTTTGTATTTCGGAATGAGATGATAGAGGCCGAAATTCATCGAGCCCATGTTGCACGAGCACATCTCGGGCAACAGTGCGAGCGGACCGGCAAGACGATCTTCGAGCGTCATCGTTTGACTGCCGCCGGTCGTGATGTTGATGACGGCGTCGGTCGCGTCCATGATCGCGGGGACGAATTGCTTGAAGACTTCGGGATCCGGCGTCGGATGGCCGTCGCGCGGATCGCGCGCGTGCAAATGGAGGATGGCGGCGCCGGCTTCCGCGGCAGCGATCGCGTCGCTTGCGATCTGCTCGGGCGTGATCGGAAGATGCGGTGTCATCGTGGGCGTGTGAATCGAGCCCGTTACCGCACAGGTGATGATGACTTTGCGCGCGTCTGCCATGTTCGATCCTCCGGGAGAACGAGTATCACGAAGCACCGCAGGCATCTCCTGCCTGGTTGCTCAAGGGCGCGGGACACCACACCAATTGGAGGTCTCAACGTGCTCTACGAGCTGCGCATCTACCACTGCGCGCCCATGCGTCTTCCCGATCTCGTCAAACGCTTTGAAACGTACACGTTGCCGCTTTGGGAAAAGCACGGCATCAAGCAAGCTGGTTTTTGGACGACCTACATCGGACCGTCCAATCACGACTTGTACTATCTCTTGCAATGGGAGTCACTCGCCGAGCGTCAGAAAAAGTGGGACGCATTCATGAGCGACCCGGACTGGATCGCGAAGCGCGCGGAGACCGAGAAGAATGGGCCGATCGTCGCCTATCTCGAGAGCATGATCCTCACACCGACGGCGTTCTCCGCCGTTAAGTAAAAAAGGCATTGACGAGGGGGCTAAGAACCGGTATCCTCCTCGTCGGCCTCGTGGGGGTGTAGCTCAGCTGGTAGAGCGCTTGCTTCGCATGTAAGAGGTCAGGAGTTCGAGTCTCCTCACCTCCACCACGTCGGGTTCGTCAGATCGGTTTGTTTCGAATCAGAAACTCCTTGACGGGAGTCTGAGCTTTCCCGGCCGCGTTCTTAATCGTACCTTGTATGTAGATCTTCGTGTTGTCGGGAACGCGCGATAGAGCGAACTTGGCATTCAAGGAAAGTCCGTAGGCATGCTCTGCTGATAGGTGCACGCGCGCCAGTTCCTGTTCGCCGCTCATGCTTGGCGACGTGCTCCACATGGCCATGCAGTCAGCTGCTGCTCCGTAACTCTCGCAACCAAAGCTCAAGCTCAAATCCGTGAGCGAGAACCTTGGACTCCCGGAGAACTCAACCGACGGCGGTCTTAGCTGCGCGAGCGTCGTGAACTTTTGGATGCCGGTCTCCGCCTCACCGTCGTGGTTTCGAGCAACTCCACGGAAATAGTAAGTCGTACCCGGCTTCAAATTCGTGAGACCTTCGTGCAGTTGCATCCCATCTTGAGCGGTTTGTTCGGCGAGTTTCTGAGCTCCACTCAGATTGCTGTTCGCTGAAAACTCAATCCACGCGCGCACGACTTGACCTGGAGATTTAACGTTTACGATCAGCAGCGCCGTGGTTGGGCTTATACGGTTCGCGCTTGGGGTATTATAGAAGCCTGGCGGTGCAGCTGACGCTTCGGCCCCTAACGAGAGGATCATCGCACAACATATAAGTAGCCAAAAACGCATCATCGTCGTCTCTTGCGGAGTTTGACTCTCCTCACCTCTACCACTACTTTCATCTATCCGGGAAATCCCGGATTAGGGGGTTCGTAAATGGAGCGATTTCTGCGAATCACGATTGCGCTGACGCTATTCTTCGCTGTCAACGTGTCCGTTGTCGACGCGGGAAACCCGCATGTGCGAATAAGGAACTCGAGCTCAGGCTACGCGACGGTTTCGGTGTTCTGTAAACGCCCTACAGAAAATTACAATTATTCTTGCGATCATTTTCCGCTCGGCATCGGAGAAGAGCGTACGATTAGCCAACCATATGTTTGGATCATACAAGTCAAGTGGCGCGTTAAGTATCTCTCCGGAGACGAGGATTGCAAGGCAATCGAATACCCGAAGATGGACCTGAGCAGTCATGACCAGTCTTGGGTGATCCATGGTCCGCCGTGCAAGCTCGTGCGGGCTTAAGCGCAAGAGCTCTTAAGGGACCCGGAGTTGATGCTCGCCATTTTGGTTCTGATGCTGTCGCTTGTGCCGGCATCGTCGATTCCACTCACGATCTACGACGAGCACGCGCCGGTCGTCGTCGAACAAGAGGCCCGCGACTTGGAGCGCGATCTCAATGCAGACCGTGAGCGCCGAAATCTATCGCCGCTCCACGCCGACGTGCGGTTGCGTGCAGTTGCCCTCGAATGGGCGCTGCACATGGCGAACCAGCATTTCTTCGGGCATTTCGATCCGGAAGGTCGAGGCCTCATCGACCGGTTGCGCGACGCGCGATACGTATATCATTATGCGGCCGAGAACATTGCGCTTGATCGCGATGCGGGCAGCGCCAATATCGGTCTCATGAACAGCCCAGAACACGCCGCAAACATCCTCAGTCCGGCTGCGCGAAAGATCGGCGTCGCGGCTGTCAACATCGCGCCGGGGGAAACGCTCTTCGTCGAGGATTTCAGCGACTGACGGCTATTGCGCCGGATGACGAACGACGAGCACGGGGACGTCGCTTCGCTTGAGCACTTCTTCCGTAACGCTCCCGAGGAACGCGTGCAGTGCGCCGCGTTCGCGGGTTCCAAGCACGACGAGATCCCATCGCATCGAGGCCGTGAGGTCGTGGATAACGTGCGAAGCTGAACCGGTCTGAACGATGAGCTCCGGGACCGCAACGTTCCCCGGCAACTCCCGGCACCAGGTACCGAGTAGCGCGCCGAATCCCGTCGCAACATCCCCGACGACGCCGGTCGAAGGAACCGTTTCCGGTACACGTTCCCGGACGGGATCCGCAACGTGCACGACGGTGAGGCTCGCGCCGAGCTGTGCGGCCAGATCTCGTGCCACCTTGAATGCAAATTTCGCCGGAGCGGAGTCGTCAACGGCGACCAAGATGTGCTTGTACATGTTTCGAGCCTACGCGGCACGTATCCAAGACCGAAGAAGAAATGAGGAATCCAGCTTATCGCACAAGCTTTACCGTTGCGCGAGGGTTGAGCAGCGCCGGCCACGGGAGAGCCTGCAGGGCAGGGCAAAGTCTGGATGACCCCATGATTTCGAGCGAACGGATTCCGCTAGTCCAAGCGGCCGGAGACGAGCTGCGGGCTTTGCTTGCGCCCGTGACGCCCGAAGAGTTCGTGCACGAATATTGGGGCAAAAAGCCGCTGTTCGTCAAAGGCTTCAAAGACAAATATAAAGGCTTCTTCGATGCGGCGATGTTCAGCCGCGCGCTCACCGCACCCGGAGCCGTCGCGCCCGATTTCTTGCGCGCCAGCTTCGATCGCAAAACCGAAGCCGGAACATCCGCGATGCCGAACGTGCCGACCGAACATCGCTCAAGCGCGATTCGCGCGAATCTCGATCAAGCCGTTGCGCTCTTCGATGCGGGAGCGACGCTCTGCGTCTCGCAGATCGAAACACGCTGCGTTTCGCTCGCGCCATTCGTTGCCGCGATCAAACGGCAGCTCGGTTATCCGTGCCGCGTTTCGTTCAACTCATATCTCTCGCCGCCCGGATCGGGATACAACTGGCACTTCGATAGCCGCATCGCGAGCACGCTGCAAATCGAAGGCACGAAGACATGGCGCTATTCGAACAAGCCGGCCATGCCGTGGCCTCGCGCAAACGGCAGCATTCGCGCCGACGGCGTCGCTCAGTACGCCGATCCGAACGTCACCGCGCAAGAATGGGAACGTCTCGAGCCGTTCGACGAGAAAGACACAACCGAAGTCTCGCTCGAACCGGGCGATCTTTTGATTTTGCCCGCGGGCATTTGGCACGAGGCTTGCGGTGGAACCGGCGGCTCGCTCGCGCTCAATCTTGCTTTTACGCCGATTCCGTATACGATGTTGATCGGGAACGTGCTCGACGCGCTGCTGACGCCGGATCCCGAATGGCGCAGCCCAACACCGCTTCTGCCGGGCGCAAATCCCGGCGAGCTCGATCCCCAAGGCGTCACAATTATCTCGGCACAACTCGCGCGCGCGGCGAAAGTGCTCGAATCGCTGAGCGGCGATTCGGCAGCGGTCGTGCGCATCTGGCAATCAATGGTGCGCGCCGCAATTCCGGCCGCGATGGTCATGGCGCCTCCGCCAAAGTCGCCGACGCCGGTTACGCCGACGCAGCGTCTGCGTGTGAATGGCGGCGTCAATGCGATGTTAGCCGATGGCGGAACGCGTTTGTTCCTAGCGGTCGGCGCGAATGGCTCGCTCGAGCTGACGGGCCCGACCGTTCAATTCGTTCAGCGCATCCTCGCCGAACGCGAGTTTAATGCCGGCGATTGTCTCACCTGGAATTCAAACGGCGAATCGTTCGCGTGGAACGACGTTCAGTTGCTGCTAACGAACCTCAAACGCGAGGATCTGATCCGCGAAGTCTAGTGCAGACAGTCGACGACTGTCTCGATGCAGCTCTTGGTATCCTCGGGATCTCGGACTTGGACGCAATCGGTACCGGTCGATCGAACCGGAAAATCGTTGCCGCCCGGGAAGAGCGCATCGCCAAAGAACAGCATCTCGCTGAATTGAATCTTGAGCACATCGCGCAGTTTGTGCATGCCGTAAGCTTTGTCGATTCCCGGTAACGTCACGTCGATCGAGGTTGTTCCCCCAAGCGCTACGGAGAATTCCGGAATCGTCTTGTCGAGAACCGCTTTGATCTTCTGGCGCTTCGCGAAATCCGGATCCCAGGTTTTTTTGGCATCGAGTGGGGCCTGCTGACCGAGTGCCGAGTATGTGATTTGGGTTCCGCGATCTTCGATGCGCTCGCCCCACGTTTCTTTGGGTTGGAAGCCCGTTTCCGAAACCGCTTGCTCGAGTGAGGAAACGATTTTCTTTTTCTGGTCCACCGAGAGATCTTCCGAATAGAGCTTCTCCCACGACCCGCTCTTATATTCGAAGAACTTCGTGCCGCAGGTCGGCAAGAGATAGAAATTGTCAAGCTTGCCGCTTGGCGGTAGATGCCCGAGGACTTGCTTTTCGAACTGCGGCCAATCGCCGCCGGAGATGATCGAGACTCTGGCGACGTTGGACAACGCGGCCAGCAATTTCGCCATCTCATCGTCGAGCGCAGACTTGCTCTGCGCGAGCGTACCATCGAGATCGAAGACCACGAGCTTTTTCATGGGGAGTGCTTCTTTGCTCGCGAAGGTTGCCCTATGGACGACGCAGGCAAGATTATCGCAGACCTCGGCTTGATTCAGCACCCCGAGGGCGGCTGGTACGCGGAGACATACCGCAGCGCACTCACGGTGTTTGCGCGCGATACGCGGCGCAGTGCATTGACCAATGTGTACTTCCTTCTCGACGGAACGACGTTCTCCGCGTATCACCGGCTCGACGCCGATGAGACGTGGCATTTCTACCGCGGTAACGAATTGGCGGTCTCGATCATCGGTGCCGACGGCGTCTTAGAAGAACGCCTGCTTGGCCCCGACGGCCCATGGCAAACCACGGTCGTTGCCGGCTCGTTTTTTGCCGCAAGTCTCGCGAGTCAAACCGGCTACGCGCTGGTTGGCTGCAGCGTTGCGCCGGGATTTGAGTTCGCCGGATTCGAGATCGCGAAACGCGATGCGCTCATCGCCAGTTTTCCGCGGCACGCAGATTCGATTCGGCGGCTTACGCGCGTATAGTAACTAGCGGCCGTATCGGCCAATGATTTGCGCGCGCGCAAGCACGTGTCCGCGCACGGCCGGCTCGACCGCCGGACCGTTCGGAATGGTCACGCGCGGAACGTCGAGTGCATAGAGCGTGAAGACGTAGCGATGCGGTTTTCCCGGCGGCGGGCACGGGCCATCGTAGTTTGCATCGCCGAAATCGTTCTTTCCGAACGTCCCCGCATTCATCGACCCCGCTGAACCACTTCCGGCCGCAAGTCCGCGAATTTCCGGCAGAATGTTGTACGCAATCCAATGCCACCAACCGCCCGCGCGCGGTGCATCCGGATCGAACACCGTCAGCACGAAGCTGCGCGTGCGCGGAGGCGCACCCGACCAACGCAATGTCGGCGAGACGTTCGCGCCGCCGCAGCCCGTATACACGTTCCTTTTCGGTAACGTCGCGTTCGGGATGAAATCCGCTTGCAGGCCCATGGCCAAAATGAAAGCAGCAATCATGCTAGACCTCTCGCGGTCGGAGGGACTCGAACCCCCAACCTACAGGTTCGAAGCCTGGTGCTCTATCCAATTGAGCTACGACCGCGTGGGTTAATCGTTATACTTTCGCAGAGCCGACATCCCTCCGGAACAGCTAAAACGAGTAGCGCCGTAAGCCCCCGTCAACGGGGATGACGGCGCCCGTAATGTAGCGCGCGCGCGGCGAGGCGAGAAAGCAAACGAGATTTGCAATGTCATCAGGCCGGCCGTACTCGCCGACCGGAATCTCGTGCTTTGATTGCGACTCGCGATATTCGGGCGTGTAGTTCCGCAGAATCTGCTCGCTCATGATGCGGCCCGGTGGGATGGAATTCACGGTGATGCCGAACTTGCCGACTTCGCGTGAGAGGCCTTTGGCCCACGCGTGCATCGCGGCTTTCGCAGCGAACGCCGCGTTGATTCCTTCCGGTTCGGACTTGCCGGTGATGTTGATGATGCGTCCCCAACCACGATCGATCATCTGAGATAGCAACGCGGTCGTGAGCTGGCGCTGACGGGTAAAGTTGAGCGTCATCGCTTCGACCCACTTCTCTTCGGGCGCATCGATCGGAAGCGGACGGCTTCCGCCGGCGCAGTTGACCAGGATCTCGACGTGGCCCATCCGCTCGAGCGCGCTCGCCGCAAGATTTTCAGCGGCGTCATCGTCCATGATGTCGGCCACGATGATATGCGGAGGAGTACTGCCCGCGGAGACGATCTCATCGGCAAGCTCGTGGAGCAGCTGTGCGCGGCGCGCGGCAATCGTAAGCGTCACGCCTTCGGCTGCGAGCGCGAGCGCGATCCCACGTCCAATTCCCATGCTTGCACCGGTAACGAGCGCCGTGCGTCCTGTGAGCTCGAGATCCATTAGTCTCCTTGTTCCGATGCAGCGCGAACGAGCGCCGCGACGTGGAAAAACCCGTGGATGAATTTGCCGTACGGAAGCGTCACGAATAGACCGAACACGACGGCGAGATGCACGATCAACAGCACGCCCATCCCCGCCGTGCCGCGGAAGACGAGCAACAGCAGGCCCGTGGCCGCCGTCGCAAAGAGAAACACGAGCAGCATCATCGAACGTCCGCGCTCACCTTTATCCGTCAATGAAGCATCACGCTCGCGCAACAATGTGAACAGGCCGGCGCATCCCGTCAGCAACGCAATTCCGCCAAGCGTTCCGAAGATCACCGGTAAACTTGCAAGCGGATAGGGTGCGCGCCACCCGAGGACGTTGTCGTAAAACGCCGCGATGACCGTCGCCAGAAAGCACGACAAGAATCCATAGAAGACGAGATGATGGTAGATCCGCCGGACGTGCGCGGGCCGTTCGTGTTCCTCAATACAGCCTTCTCCACCGCCGCCGAGATTCGTGAGACGCAACGCGTCTGACCAACCGCGAAGAATTGCGCGATAACCACCGCCGCGAACGCCGCGAACGACGCCGTAACGTATGCCGAAGACGAGTCCCATTCCAACCAGCGCCCACGCACCGGCGAAGAGAAATAAACGGACCATCTCGTCGTGCGGGATCACGTCGTAGAACGCTCCGCCGTCGTGACGCGCAAACAGCGTCGCCGGCGCCGTGCCGCCCAGCAACATCAGCAAAAGAAGTCCGGCCGACGCAACGCCGAGGAGCAGAACGGTTTTTCGCCGCGGCAGCTGATAGCTTGCGACTCGAATCTGCGCGAGCGTCTGCGGAACGTTCACGCCGAACTCGTGCGGCGGTGCGTACTGACACGCGGGAAGACACGCACCGCAGTTATGGCAGAGATTTGCGAGATAAGCGAGATCGGCGGGGCCGAATTGCGTGCGCTTCTCCATCGCCGGGAAGACGGCGCAGTACCCTTCGCAGTAGCGGCACGCGTTGCAGATCGTCATGATGCGCTCGCCCTCGGTGGCGAGCGAGGGCTCAAGCCATGACATTGCGCGCAGCTCCTTCGCCTGCGATGCGACCGAACGTCGTGCCGATGGTCATCCCGATGCCGCCGAGATAGCCTTGGCGCAAGATGTTGCCCGCCATGATCTCGCCGGCCGCAAAGATGTTGGGCGACGGCTTGTCATCCTGCATCAACACTTGAGCGTGCTCGTTGACCTTGACGCCGAGATACGTGAACGTGATCCCGGGGCGCAGCGGATAACCCCAAAACGGGGGCGTGTCGAGCGTGCGTGCCCAATGCGATTTCGGCGGCACGATTCCGCTCGTCGTGCAATCGTCGAGAATCTTGTGATCGAACGTTCCCGTGCGCACCGCCATGTTGTACTCACGCACCGTTTGCGCGAGCGCATCCGAATTGAGATTGAGCTTCCTTGCGAGATCGGGGATAGACTCGGCTGCAATCGGCGGAAAGACCGACGGCATAAATTTTCCTTGGGCCTTGGCGTCGACGATCGAATAGGCGATCTGATCGGGCTGCTGTGCGATCAGACGGCCCCAAATTGCGTAGCGTTTCGGCCACAGGTCTTCGCCCTCGTCATAGAAGCGCTGTCCGTGCTTGTTGACGACGATACCGAGCGTGATCGAATCGAGGCGGGTGACGATTCCGCCGTCGAACTTCGGCGAGCGCGCGTCGATTGCGATCGCGTGGCACTGCGTCGGATCGCCGATCATTTGCGCGCCGCCATCGATCAATTCGCGCAACACCCACCCCATGTTGTAGGGCGTCCCCCGCACGAGAAAATTGTCGGCGGCCGGCCCCCAGACTTCGCGCAGCCAGCGTAGATTCGATTCGAAACCGCCGGCCGCGGTGACGAGCACGCGGGCCTCGATGCGATGCGTCACATCATTCTGAGAATACGATGCCGCAATGAAGCGGCCATCGGACATCTCGAGCTTGCGCACGTCGGCTTCGTACACGACACGGACGCCGAGCTTTTCCGCGGCGCGATAATACGCATTCATGAGCGCCTTCCCACCGCCGAGAAAGAATGCGTTGGTACGTGAAAGCTGCAGCGTTCCGCTCAGCGCAGGCTGAAAGCGCGCCCCTTGCGCGGACATCCATGCGCGCACGTCGGCCGACGAGCGGATCGTCAGCCGCGCGAGATGTTCGTCGGTGTCGCCACCCGTGACGCGCAGCAAATCTTCGAAGTATTCATTTTCCGGATATGCATCGGTGAGCACGCCGGCCGGCGCGTCGTGCATGCAGCGAATGTTGCGTGTGTGCCGGCTGTTACCGCCCCGAAAATCCTTCGGCGCACACTCGAGCAGCAATACGCGCGCGCCCAATTGCGCAGCAGAGATTGCCGCGCAAAGCGCAGCGTTGCCTCCGCCGATAACAAGGACGTCTTCCAATGTTAGTGGACGAGAAAGGGCATTTCACGACGGATATGTCCGTCGATCGCGACGTTTACGGTGTACAGGCCCTTGGCAGGCACGATGAAGCCGCTCAGATCTGCGGGAAATGCGTGGCGGTAACGCAGGCCGGGGACGTAATTGAGCGGACGTGTGATGTCCCAGTTGATTGTAAAGACGCCAAGGCTATCACCGTCTTCATCAACGAGGTCGCCCGTGACGACCGCAGTCTTTCCGAAATCGGTACCGTCCGCCGAGATCACCAACCCGCAATTTGCTTTGAGCGCCCAGGGAAACGGCCCGTCTGCTGCTACGGCGTTTGCGCCGACGCCGATGAGATTCATAAGGTAGTGGTTTTCATCCATCCATTCGGCCTGGGCGCAGAGCAGGACGGCGTCGATGTCGACCATTTGCGGGCGGTTCCCCGAGGGGGCTCCTAGCACCCACCCAGAAAAGGAGGCCGGGATGATCGTTAACTCCATCGAGATCATGTTCGGCGGGCAGGCCGGAGACGGCAGCCTTACGACAGGAGACCTGATCGCAGGCGTTTTCAAGCGGATGGGTCTCGAAGTCTACACCTATAAAGACTTTCCTTCGCGCATTCGCGGCGGCCATACGAATTACGTGATCCGTGCGCAGCAGCGCGAGAACTACGGAATGGCCGACATGGTCGATTGCCTCGTTGCATTCGATCTCGAAGCCGTCGAAGCGCACATCGAAGAGATGCGTCCCGGAGGATTCATCATTTTCGATAGCACGTCGGAACAAATTCCCGACGAGATGCGACGTTCGGACGTTAATTGGTATGAAGTTCCGCTCGCAAAGATTGCGAAAGAGGAACTCAAAGCCGAAATCGTTCGTAACACGATCTCGCTGGGCGTGCTCGGCGCGCTGATCGGGATGGACCCCGAGGTCATGCACGGCGAAGTTGCTGCACTCTGGAAACGCAAAGGCGACAAAGTCGTCGAGATGAACGTCGGCGCCGTCATCGCCGGCGAACTGTACGTGAAAGAACATTTTGCCGACAATCCTTCGGGCTATTCGCTAACGAAGAGCGTCGACGGCGATCGGCTTTTGATGATGGGCAACGACGCGATCGCGTACGGCGCGCTCGTTGCGGGCTGCCGTTTCATGGCCGGCTATCCGATCACGCCGGCTACCGACATCCTCGAGTGGATGGCGAAATATCTGCCGCAGTACGGCGGCGTTGCGGTTCAAGCCGAAGACGAGCTCTCCGCGATCAACATGACGCTCGGCGCTGCATTCACGGGCGCGCGCGCGATGACGGCGACGTCCGGGCCCGGACTTTCCCTAATGACGGAAGCGATCGGACTTGCAGGCGTCCTCGAAATTCCAGTCGTGATCGTCGAGTGCGCGCGAGCGGGCCCGTCGACCGGCATGCCGACGAAGACGGAACAAAGCAACCTCAACCACATCATCTTTGGTGGACACGGCGAGATTCCAAAAGCCGTAATTTCACCGGGCACGGTTGAAGAGTCGTTCTACTTCGGGGCTCTCGCTCTCAATCTGGCTGAGAAGTATCAGATGCCTATCTTCCTTCTGACGGAGCAAGCGCTGTGTCAGAGCAAGGCGACACTCCCGCTGCTCGAATTGGGTGCGCTTGAGATCGATCGCGGCAAGCTGATCGGTCACAACGGCAACGGTAATGGCAAAAAGGTCGTGTTCGGCGAATACAAGCGCTTCGAGCACACTGACGACGGCGTCTCGCCGCGCGTGATTCCGGGCGTCGAGGGCGGCATGCACTTGGCCGCCGGATCCGAGCACAACGACGCGGGCGTCATCACCGAGAACGTCAAGAACCGCGCGAAGATGATGGAAAAGCGCATGCGCAAGCTCGAGACGATGCGCGCCGATCTTCCGAAGGGAAATATTTTCGGCGATCCATCGGCCGAAGTCGCGATCATCGGCTGGGGCGCGAATCGCGGGCCGATCGTCGAAGCGGTAGACCGTATGGCGGCTGCGGGAATCAAGACACGCTTTCTTCAGATGCGCACGCTCTGGCCGTTCCCGGAAGACGAAGTGCGTGACTTCGTCAAAGGCGCGAAGCACATATTCGTCGTCGAGAACAACTTCACCGGACAGCTCGACCGTCTGATTCGTGTGGTCGTCGGACCGCTCGAACACATGCACAGCGTCCGGAAATACAATGGCCGTGCGTTCCGTCCGATCGAAATCATCGAACCGATCGAACGCGCGCTCTCTTCCACCTTGCTCGCGAGGACCTGATCGTGACTGCCGTTCTTACCCCCAAAGACTTTGCAACGGCCACTCCGTCGTGGTGGTGCCCCGGCTGCGGTGACTACGGCGTCCTTTCAGCGCTGAAATCCGCACTTGCCGAGCTCGGCAAGAATCCGAAAGACGTTGCGTTCGTCTCGGGCATCGGCTGCTCGGGCAAGATCAGTGGATACTTGCACTCGTATGCGTTTCACGGTGTGCACGGGCGCGCGCTCCCGGTTGCAACGGCCGTAAAACTCGCGAACAAAGAGCTGACGGTCATCGCGGCGGGCGGCGACGGCGACGGTTACGCAATCGGCGCGGGACATTTCATTCATGCGGTGCGCCGCAATCCTGACGTCACGTACATCGTGATGGACAATCAGACGTACGGCCTCACCAAAGGCCAAAGCTCGCCGACGAGTCAAACCGGCTACGTCACCGGCACGAGTCCCAACGGACACCCGGAAGCTCCGATGAACGGTCTCGTCGTCGCGCTTGCCGCGGGCGCAACGTTCTTAGCGCGCGGTTTCTCGGCGCAGCCGAAAATTCTGGTCGATCTGCTGAAGCAGGCGATCACACACAAAGGCTTCTCGGTCGTCGAGGTTGAGTCGCCGTGCGTCACCTACAATAAGATCAATACATACGCGTGGTTCAAAGAGAACACGTTCTACGTCGACGACACGTACGATCCGACCGACAAAGTCGGCGCATTCAAGATGCTAATAGATGAAGGGAAGATGCCGCTCGGCGTCTTCTATCGCGAGGATCGTCCGTCGTTCGAGGATCTCGCACAAAAAGGCGCGACGCCGGTCGTGAAGCAGTCACTCAACGGTGACATGAGCCGCTTCGCGTCAATCCAAGAGCAGTATCGCTAGTTTCGGGACGTGAAAGTACAGCTTGGCGCCGTCTGGCATTTCAGCCTTGCCGTCAGAGACCCGGAGAAGAGCGCACAGTTTTGGACCAACAACTTCGATCTGCAGGAAATGTTCCGATCCGCTGAGGCCATCGGGCTGACGAACGATGCGATTATCATCGGGCTCTTCAAAGGCACACCGCATCCGGACACGATCGACCACTTGTCGTTTCATCTCGACAGTATGCGCGCGCTCCGTGAAGCGCTCGAGACGTTGAAGAAAAACGGCGTAGACCTGGAAGATCCGGGCGACGAGATCGGCCCTACATCGCCGGGCTCGCCGCATATGGGGCTGTGGTTTCACGATCCGGACGGGTATCGCTGGGAGCTCTCGGTTCAAAACGGCGCCCGCGAGCGCTAGTTACTGATTGATTTAAAAACTTCTTGGCCGCTGCCGGTCTTGACTTTGTTCTTGGGCAACGGTTTCGGCTTTGGCGTCGCGAGATATTGCGCCGCTGATCCACCATTGACGTAAACGCTGTTGGCCCACGGCGGCACGTTGCCGTGGTGAGCCTTGCGGGCGCTCGGCGGAGCAGAGTGGCGCGCCGCCGTTGTCGCCGGCTTGGTGCTCGAAGTCGAACTCTGCTGCGCGCTGACAAACGCCCCGGGCGCGAGCGCTGCAAGCACGAATGCGATTGCGAGTAACTGGCGAGTCATAGCCAGGTTGTTCCCTTCCTGCAGAGTCTAAGCCCGCAACGCCAGGCCGAGATTGGCCAAGATTGCGTCAGTGACTTCGGAGGTCTTAGCGGTTCCGCCGAGATCGGGCGTGACCGAGCGTTTTTCTTCCAGTACGCGCCCAACCGAGCGCTCGATCGCCTTTGCCGACTCGGTCTCGCCGAGCCAATCCAGCATCATCGCGGCCGCCAAAATCGAGGCCGTCGGATTGGCGAGCTGCCTTCCGGCAATATCGGGCGCGGAGCCGTGGATCGGCTCGAACATCGCGGGCTTGCGGCGCTCGGGATTGACGTTTGCGCTCGGCGCGAGCCCGATGCTGCCGGTCGCAGCTGAAGCTTCATCGGAAAGAATGTCGCCCATCAAATTGGTCGCAACGACGACATCGAACGAAGACGGACGCGTGATCACGTACATGCTGGTCGCGTCGACGTGCGCCTTTGTCGTGCGCACGTCGGGATAGCGCGCCGCAACGTCCGCGAACACGTCGTCCCAAAGAACCATCACGAGCGCGAGCGCATTTGATTTGGTGACGCAGTGGACGTACTTCTTGCCGTTGCGCTTGCGCGCGACTTCGAAGGCGTAATTGATGATCCGCTCAGCGCCGCGCCGCGTGATGACGGTCGTCATCATTGCGACCTCATCCGGCGTTCCCACGTGGACGCTGCCGCCAGTGTTGGAGTACTCGCCTTCGGTATTCTCGCGCACCATGACAAAATCGATCGGATCGGTTTGTTTGAGCGGGATCTGCGTACCGGGCCACCACTTGACGGGGCGCACGTTCGCGTACAGGTCGAGACCCTTGCGAATCGGATGCATCATCTGCGCCGAGCTGAACCGATCCGGAACATTAGCGGGATCGCCGTGCGCACCCATGTAGATTGCATCGAAGGGAGCCAGCAGCTCGACGATGTCTTCCGGCGCGGCGCGTCCGGTGTTGAGCACGTGACGCGCTCCCCACGGGAACGTCTCGAAGCTGAAGCTGCAGACCCGCGCGTTTTCGAGCTCGCGCAAAACGCGCAAACCCTCGTTCGTAACCTCGGGGCCGATGTTGTCGCCCGGAATGACCGCGATCCGATATTGGTTCATGCTTCTATTCTCACTCTAGCAGCTTCTCCATCGCCATGACATCAGTGGGGCGTCCATCGAGGCGCCCTTGTTCTTTGAAGACGCCGACTTCACGATAGCCGAGACCGCGATACAATCGCTGGCCTGCTTCGTTGAACGGAAACGTAAAGAGCACGATCTTATAGAAGTCGTTCGCGCGCGCAGCGCGCTCGAGTTCGGCAAGCAACGGCTTGCCGACGCCCGATCCGCGTGCGGAACGCTTTACGTAAATTGAAAGATCGGCGACGCCGGCGTACGCGCAGCGGTGCGAATACGGATTGAGCGAGGCCCAGCCGACGATTTCGCCGTCGCGTTCGGCGACGAGCACCGCATAACGTCCGTCGTGGAGCGCCCACCACGCCAAAATATCCGCGGCATCTTTTGGATCTTCGTCCAACGTTGCGACTCGATCCGCAATCCCTTCGTTATAAATGCGGCGGATCGACTCCAGATCGGCTGCTTGGGCCCGTCGAATTGCCAGCGCTTCGACCATTTGGCGAGAGATTTTCGCTATTTGTAGGAAGGACTCCGGCGGGTTTCCGGCAAGCGGCTCGGTCATGAGATGCTTCCGCCCACTTTGGACGGCGGCCCTTGCTGTAATAATGGGCGCACTATTTTGCGTCCCTGCATCGGCCGAGACGGCGTCGCAATATGCGGCGCTGATCCACAGGTTCAATCCGAAGCTTCAGCAACATCAAACCCACAAACTCGCACTCGAAGTCATCAAGGATTCGCAACGCTCGCACCTCGATGCTCGTCTGCTGATCGCACTCGTGACCGTTGAGTCACGTTGGCGCCAAAGCGCCATCTCGAGCGCCGGCGCGCGCGGACTCGGGCAGCTGATGCCGCACACCGCACACGTCTTGGGCGTCAACCCGCGCGATTCGAAGCAAAATCTCTTGGGCGCATCGACGTATTTGGGGCGCATGATCCGAACGTTCGGCGGCCAGGGGAACCGGCTGCATCTTGCGATCGCCGCATACAATGCTGGTCCGCTCGCTGTACGGCGTGCCGGTGGAATTCCGTACAACGGAGAGACGCCGGAGTACGTCCGCCGTGTGATCTCGCTCTGGCATTCGATTCGCGGACGCGTCGGTGACGTCGCGCGCACGCTTCCCTCGAGCGACAAATTCGTGATCGGCGTGCTCGAGGTCGAACCCTACGGCGAAATTATTTCGGTCGACGGCAATTCGCAGCCATCGTCCGACGCGACCGCATCAACCGCGACGACCTTCTAAGGACTCGCGCTCGGCGCTGCGCTTGCAGCAGCAGTCGCTGATGCAGCTTCAGTTGTAGTAGCGGCAGCGCTCGCCGATCCCGATGGTGACGCCACCGCGGTTGTGGATGCCTTCGGCTTTGCAGAGCCGGTTGGTTCGGGCGTCGGCGTCGACGCCGGTTCAGCATAGATCACGAACGAAAGCGATTTCTTCGCGAGCAGCTTCATCTGGCGCTGCGTCGGAACGAAACGCATCTCCATCGACGGAACAGGCCCGCGCGGCGTTGCCGCCACCGTCGGCGTCGTACTCACGGATGGCGTCGGCGCCGGCGCGCCCGGCGGACGCGGCGTCGGTGAACCGCTTGGCGTCGGTGTCGGCGTTGGTGACGGAGTCGGCGTCGGACTCGGCGTCGACGTGGCCTTCACACCACCCGACGGCGTTGGTGTCGGCGTCGCATTAACCGCTTGCGCGACATCTTTGGTCCATTTGTTTTCGTTGGCCGGATCGTAGATCGCCATGCCGATAACCGGATCGGTGCCGTATGCCTCGAGCACGGCAAGCGGAATTACGACGTCGATCACCGGCAGATTCGCAAACGTCGCGCCTTTGTCGGATTCGAATGTCACGTACAGCACTGCCGGCGATTGCACGTGGTGCGTCACCTTGCCGAACAAACCGTTCTTTGGTTTATCGCCGGCACCATAGGCCGGAATCCCGCCCGGGCCCGGAACCGAGACGCTCGCGTTCAGCGTAATCGGCGCTGCGGCCGAGGATGCGGCAGCCTTCGGAAACGTAGCCGTCACTTTGAAATCGCCCGGCGCGGAAAGCGTCTGCGCACTGCCGTCACCCGTCACTTGAATATTGCCGCTCATGACGTTCGGTGTCGGCGTCGGTGCGGGAGTTGAAGTGGTCGGAGCGATCGCTTGCGGCAGTTGACCACCCGGCATCGTGGATGAACCGCCCGTGCTATTGGTACAGGCGGCGATCGCACAACATCCGAGCGCCAGAACGGCCATTGCGAGGCGGAGGCGCATCAGCGACACCTTGGACAGCGACCCCGCCGAATCCTAAGCAGGGCCTTGCTTGACGTAAATCTCCGAGCCGGCGGCCTTGAACTCGTCGGACTTCTCCTGCATCCCGCGCTCGGCGAACTCACGCACTTCTTGCGTGATTTTCATCGAGCAGAAATGCGGGCCGCACATCGAGCAGAAGTGCGCGACTTTCGCGCCTTCGGCCGGGAGCGTCTCGTCGTGGAACGCGCGCGCGGTCTCGGGATCGAGTGAGAGATTGAACTGATCCTCCCACCGGAATTCGAAACGCGCCTTCGAGAGGATATCGTCCCAATGCCGCGCGTGCGGGTGCCCTTTGGCGACGTCAGCGGCGTGCGCTGCGATTTTGTAAGCGATCACGCCGTCCTTCACGTCTTGCTTATCGGGCAAGCCAAGATGCTCTTTGGGCGTAACGTAGCAGAGCATCGCGGTTCCGTACCAGCCGATCATCGCGGCGCCGATAGCGCTCGTGATGTGATCGTATCCCGGCGCGATATCAGTCGTGAGTGGTCCGAGCGTGTAGAACGGCGCTTCCTTGCAGATCTCGAGCTGTCGATCCATATTCTCTTTAATCAAGTGCATCGGGACGTGGCCCGGACCTTCGATCATCACTTGTACATCGTGCTTCCAAGCGATGTCCGTCAGCTCGCCGAGCGTATCGAGCTCGCCGAACTGAGCTTCGTCATTGGCGTCGGCTTGACAGCCGGGACGCAGACCATCGCCGAGCGAGAACGCGATGTCGTACGCGCGCATGATCTCGCAAATCTCTTCGAAGTGCGTGTACAGAAAATTCTCTTTGTGGTGCGAGAGGCACCATTTCGCGAGAATCGATCCGCCACGCGAGACGATCCCGGTCACGCGCTTCGCGGTCAGCGGAACGTAGCGCAGCAAGACGCCGGCATGAATCGTGAAATAGTCGACGCCTTGTTCGGCTTGCTCGAGCAGCGTGTCGCGATAGATCTCCCAGGTGAGATCTTCCGCCTTACCGCGAACTTTCTCGAGCGCTTGATAGATCGGGACGGTGCCGATGGGAACCGGCGAGTTCCGCAAAATCCACTCGCGCGTCTCGTGGATGTTCTTGCCGGTCGAAAGATCCATGACGGTGTCGGCGCCCCAGCGCGTCGCCCAAGTCATCTTCTCGACCTCTTCCTCGATCGTCGAGGTGACGGCCGAGTTGCCGATGTTCGCGTTGATCTTCACGAGGAAATTGCGGCCGATGATCATCGGCTCGCTTTCCGGATGGTTGATATTCGACGGAATGATCGCACGGCCGCGCGCGACTTCGTCGCGCACGTGCTCCGGCGAGCAGTTCTCGCGAATCGCGATGTACTCCATCTCCGGCGTGATCGTCCCGCGACGCGCATAGTGCATCTGCGTAACGGTCGCACCCGATTTTGCAACGCGCACTTTTTGCGAAGGGAAGAGCGGATTGGTCTTGTCCAGCACGACGGTGTCGTTGCGCGCTTCGATCCAGGCGTCGCGAATCGGTTCGAGCCCTTTGCGCACGTCGATGACGGCGTCGGGATCCGTGTACGGGCCGCTCGTGTCGTAAACGACGTGCGTCTCACCGTCCGTCAACGCGATCGCGCGCATCGGCACACGAATCGACGGATCTTTTCCTCCGGCGTAGACTTTTCGTGAACCTGGAATCGCCCGAGGTTCGACCGTCATCGACATAGCGTACTTCCTCTCATGGACCGCGCTTCCGATGACGACTCCCTTCGCCGGCATTACCCGGTTCAGGTTGACGGTCGGCGGCGCTGCCGCCCTCTCAGCCCAGATTACCCGAGCTCCCGTGGTCAGACGGGCTTCGCGACCACCGTCGCGGTCCCCGCTGCAGCGGCGGAGGTTCGCAACCTGACGCCGTATCTTTCGCGAGTCGCTTCATCGCGCTGAGGGGGTCTGATGTCTCAATCGTCTCGCGGCAATTTTCTTGCACTTGCCGGCGCCGCCGCCGCTACGCTCGCAACTCGCACACCGGTCGACGCCAAAGTCGACGCAATGCGCGATGCCGACGTCTCGAAGCTTTACGCCGCCGCGAAAAAAGAAGGCACGGTCGTTTGGTGGACTGCCCACTATGCGCAAAGTGCCGCCGACCGCATACGTGACGCATTCAAGGCGAAATACCCAGGCATCGAGGTGGTGTTCATCCGGCAGACCGCGCAAGTCATATTTCAGCGCTTGAATCAAGATCTGAAATCTAACGTCAAGGAGCTCGACGTTTTCGCTTCGACCGACGAATCGCACTACGTTACGCTGAAGAGCCAGAACGTTCTCGCATCATTCGTCCCGGCCGACATCAACAAAGTGCCGCCGTCGCTGCGGCATCTCGATCCCGATGAAGCGTATCAGATCGGTGCGCTCGGATTCGTTCTGATCAATTACAACACGAAGGTGCAGCCGCCGCATCGCTGGCCACAGCTCGGCGATCCGAAGTGGAAGAATCAGGTCACGCTCGGCCATCCGGCCTTCAGCGGCTACGTCGGCAATTGGGTCGTCGCCATGAACGACAAATACGGATGGGAATATTTCAAGAGCATCGCCGCCAACAATCCGAAGATCGGACGCTCGGTCAACGACACCGTTACCGACATCGTCGGCGGCGAGCGAATGGTTGGCGCCGGGCCCGACAACTATTCACTCGAGCGCAAAGCGGGCGGCAACCCTATCGACATCGTCTATCCGGATGACGACAGCGTTCTCATAACGGCCCCTGTAGCGGTTCTTAAAGATGCGCCGCATCCGAACGCCGGGCGCTTGTTCATGAACTTCATGTATTCGCGCGAATACTCGCAAGCGCTCGTCAAGAGTTACAACTATCCGTTGCGGACCGACGTGCCATCCGCAAACGGCGTCAAGCTCGATAAGATCCGGTGGACGCGCAACAAAGTCGAGCGCCTTGCCGCCGGGATTCCCGAAGTCGTTGCGAAGTGGCGCGAAACGTTCAACGTGTAAGCCTACCCGCCACGCGCGTGCTTCCGTTCGGGAAGCTCGATGCCGGTGCGATCATCTTCGTGCTTGCCGTAGCGGCAGTCGCCGTCATGGTCCTGTTGCCGCTCGGGTGGCTGCTCTACATGAGCTTGCAAATCCCGGCCGGAAGATTGGGACTCGCAAACTACGTAACGGCATTTACAAAATCGATCTACCTCGCGCCGATTCTGAACTCGTTGATCCTGGCAACGTCGGTCGCAGCGATTGCAACGGCGATCGGCACGCCGCTCGCGTGGCTCGTCGCACGCACCGACCTTCCGGCCCGCGGACTTCTGCGCGCACTCGTCATCGCAGCGTTCGTTACGCCCCCGTTCCTTGGCGCGCAAGCATGGATGCTGCTCGCTGCACCACACAGCGGCTGGTTGAATCGCGCAATCGTTGCGCTCACCGGAGCAGATCAGGGCCCGTTCAACATCTATTCGCTCGCCGGCGCAATCTTTGTGATGGCGTCATATAACATTCCGTACACCTTCACGTTCGTCGCCGGAGCGCTGGCAGTAATGCCATCGGAATTGGAAGATGCGGCGGCGATTCTCGGGTCGGGATCGCTGCGACGGACGCTGACAATCGTTCTGCCTTTGGCGTTGCCCGCGATCATCGCGGGATTCATCATGTCGTTCCTCGAGGCGCTCTCGGAGTTCGGAGCGCCCGCTTTTCTTTTGATTCCGGCGCGCACGCAAGTCATCACGACGCAGCTCTATCTCTTCTTTCAATATCCCACGCGCATCGAGCTTGCGGCCGCCTACGCGATGCCGCTTCTTTTGATAACCGCAGGATTGCTGTACTTTCAGCGCCGGCTGATCGGCCGGCGCAGATACACCATGATCGGGACCAAGGGTGGGCGCCGGCATCTCGTCCCGTTGCGGGCGTGGCGCATACCGCTCTGTATCGCCGCATTTGCCGTGCCATTCATCGCCGTTGCGATGCCGTACACGGCGCTGCTCGCAACGTCGCTCTCGCGCGCCTGGGGCCGTGGCCCGGTTCCCGGCAACCTGACGCTCTACTGGTACCGGTGGGCGATTTTCGACAATCCTGAAACACGCGCCGCAATCGCGCATTCATTCCTATACGCATTTGCTGCGGCCACGATCGCGGTTGCACTTGCGGTAACGATCAGCTTCGCGGTTCAGCGCGGGTTGGTTCCGGGCGGGAACATACTCTCGTTCATCTGCATGGCGCCGTACGTCATCCCTGGGATCATACTCGCGATCGGATTTTATGCGGCCTTCTCGCGTCCCCCGCTCTTGCTCTACGGATCAGCGTGGATGCTGATCGTGGCATTCGCGACGCGCTTCTTGCCGATCGCCTACTCGAACTTCACGACCGCGCTTCAAACGTTGTCCAGCGACCTGGAATTCGCAGCACGTACGCTTGGGGCTGGACGTCTGCAGTCGGTCTTCACGGTGACGTTTCCACTTTTGCGCGGCGGCATGCTCTCGGCGTGGTTGCTCGTTTTCATCCCGGCGCTCCGCGAGCTTTCGTGCGCAATCTTCCTCTTTACGCCGGCGACCGCGGTGATGTCGACGGTCATCTTCGATTTCAGCGATGCCGGGAATTTCGAAGCGCTCTCGACGCTCGGGGTTCTAATCCTCGTCGCCACGTTCGCGATCGCGCTCTTGATGTACCGGTTCCTCGGGCGCAGCTTGATCGCTGCAGAGTCACAGCCCGTATAATGGCGCAGATTACGATCGCCGGATTACGTAAACGCTTCGGAGCGGCGCTTGCCGTCGATGGCGTCGATCTCGTCGTTGAAAACGGCGAGGTGATGGCGTTGCTTGGGCCTTCGGGTTGCGGCAAGACGACGACGCTTTCGCTCTTGGCCGGATTCATGAGCCCCGATGAAGGCGAAATTCGAACCGGCGAGCGCGTTCTCTCCAGCGCGAATAACGTCGTACCGCCGGAACACCGCAACATGTCGCTGATCTTCCAGAGCTATGCAGTCTGGCCGCACATGACGGTTTTCGAGAACGTCGCGTACGGTCTTGGCGTACGACGCATCGCTCGTGACGAGATCAAGCGCCGCGTCGAGCGCGTACTCGAAACGGTTCACATGAGTCATCTTTCCGCCCGGTATCCTTCAGAGCTCTCGGGCGGACAGCAGCAGCGCGTCGCGCTCGCCCGTGCGGTCGTCGTCGAACCGGACATCTTATTGCTTGATGAACCGCTCTCGAATCTCGATGCCAATCTGCGCGAGCAGATGCGGTTCGAGATCCGCCGCTTGCACGACGAAACCGGAATCACGATGGTCTACGTCACGCACGATCAAGCCGAGGCGATGGTTACCGCCGACCGGATTGCGATCATGAATCTCGGGCGCATCGAGCAAGTCGGTACGCCGCACGAAATCTATGAATCGCCGAGGACCGCCTTCGCCGCGTCGTTCATCGGGCGCATGAACGTCCTCGAAGGCACGCTAAGCGAAGAACGAACGGTCAGCTGCGGAGCGGTTACGCTTCGGGCGGCCAGCAGCGTCATTCTCACCCGTGGGGATAAAGCCGTCGTCTGCATCCGGCCCCAGCACGTCACGCTCGGCACGAACGGCGCGAACCCAAGCGGAACGAATCAAGCCGCGGGCCGCGTGATCCGGCAAACATATCTGGGAGAGGTTCGCGATTACTTGATCGAGCTGCCTGACGGCATGCAAGTACGCGCATTCACCGATCCGGTGCTCGATCATCCGGTTGGTTCGGAGGTAACGCTCGAGCTGCCAATCGAACGCTGCCGAATCGTGGAGGCGTAAAGATGGCAAAAGCTCTCGGCGGCGTCATGGCTGCGGCAATCACACCCTTCGACCGACGCGCGCAACCGCATCACGCGCGTTTCATCGCGCACTGCAAATCGCTACTGCAGAACGGCTGCGATGGAATCAACGTTCTGGGCACGACCGGTGAAGCGAATTCGATCGGGCTTGCCGACCGTTTCGACCTGATGGACGCCGTCGCGTCGAGCGGGCTGCCAATGGATCGCATGATGGTCGGCACCGGCGCTCCCGCTGTCGAGGACGCAATCCGGCTCACGAAGCACGCACAAGCCTGCGGCTTTGCCGCGGCGCTCGTGCTGCCGCCGTTCTACTACAAAGGCGTCACCGACGACGGCATATTCGCGTTTCTCGCGCGCTTGATCGAGCGTTCCGATCCGCGCCGCATCAAAATCTATCTCTACAATTTTCCGGCCATGACCGGTCTTTGGTTTTCAATCACGCTGATCGAGCGGCTGGTCGCGGAATTTCCCGGGATCGTCGCGGGGATCAAGGACAGTGCAAACGATCGCGACTTTCAGGGCGAGCTGCTCAAGCGGCTTCCGAAATTCGCGGTCTTCCCTGGAACCGAAGCCTATATCGCGGATGCGAAGCGCGCCGGTTGCGCAGGCTGCATCTCAGCGAGCGTCAACGTGACGTCACGCGAAGCGCAAGCCGCTTGGTCGGCGAGCGATGCCGATCATGCTGCGAAGCAAGCGCGCGTCGCGCACCTGCGCGCGACGATCCAATCGCAGCCGCTCATCCCCGCGATTAAAGCCATCAAGTCGCGCATCGAGCAGAACGACAAGTGGGAGCGCCTCTTGCCGCCGCTGGTTCCGCTCACGATCGAACAACGCGGCCAGTTGTTCAGCGCACTCTACGACTGGATCGCTCAACCCGCCGCAGTCTAAACGAGCGCACGCTCCAACACACGCGCGACGTGGAGAGCTTTTCGATTCGAGAGATCGGCGATTTGGTGGCGGCAGCTCGTTCCGTCGGTGACGATGAGATCGTGCTCGCCGGCTGAACGCACGGCGGGAAGCAGCGAACGCTCGGCCATTTTCTTCGAGATCTCGTAGTGCTCGATCTCATAGCCGAAGCTGCCCGCCATTCCGCAACAGCTCGAATCGATCGGCTCGACCTCGAGCGACGGAATCATGCGCAGCGTTTGCAAGACCGGTGCGAACGCGCCAAAAGCCTTTTGGTGGCAGTGCCCGTGCACGTACGCTTTCTGTTCGGGCAGGGGATGCAGGTTCAGCTTCATGCGTCCGGCTCGCTGCTCGCGCACGATAAACTCTTCGAAGAGCATCGCTTGGGACGCGATCGTCTTGGCTGCATCGCCGGGCACGATCGCGAGCAGCTCGTCACGCAATGTCAGCAAGCACGACGGCTCGAGACCGACGATCGCAACCCCACGCCGCGCGGGCTCTTCGAGTGCTTCGATGACGCGCTGCATCTCGCGCCGCGCTTCGTCGACCATTCCCGCGCCCAGATACGTCCGCCCGCAACAGAGCGGCCGTCCACGATCGTGCACTACCGGGAAGAGGACATCGTATTTGGCGGCTTCGAGTACGCGCAGTGCCGCGCGCGCATTCTGCGGCTCGAAATAGCGGTTGAAGGTGTCGACGAACAACACGACCTCGCCGACCGGCGGCGGTCCGTTTTGGCGGTGCAGTGAGTCGTCCAGGAACGGATGCGCGGCCGGTACCGGAATCGAGCGTTTTGCCGAAAACCCCGTGAGCTTCTCGGTCCCCCGCGCGAGAGGACCGAGTGCATTCCGCAAACGCGTCGGTGCATTTGCATATTTCATCAGCGGCGCATAACGCGGAAGATTGGCGACGATGCGATCCTTCGTTCGCCATCCGTGCCGCTTGCGATAGTGATGCAGAAACTCGATCTTCATGCGCGCCATGTCGACGCCGGTCGGACATTCACGCCGGCAGCCTTTGCAGCTGACGCACAGATCGAGCACGTCGTACATGCGATCGGACGTCAGCGCATCGTGCCCCAGCTGCCCGGTCAGTGCGTGGCGTAAGGCATTTGCACGGCCGCGCGTTACGTGCTCCTCGTCCTGTGTCACCATGTACGACGGACACATCACGTCGGAGTTCTTACGGCATGCACCGTTGTTGTTGCACATCTCGACGGCACCGGAGAAGCCGCCCCATTCCGACCAGTCCAGCACCGTGTCGAGCTGGATCGGCTCGTAACCCGGCGCATATCGAAAGAGCGAACGATCGTCCATGAACGGCGCACGGACGATCTTGCCGGGATTGAAGAGGCCTTTGGGATCAAATGCGTCCTTGACGTCTTCGAACGCCCGCACGATGCGCTCACCGAACATTTCGCGGTGAAACTCGGAGCGCACGATCCCGTCGCCGTGTTCACCGGAGTGCGAACCGCCGTACGCACGTACCAGCGCGAATGCTTCTTCGGCGATCGCGCGCAGTTTTCCGACGTCTTCGTCGCGTTTGACATTGAGCACGGGGCGCACGTGCAGACATCCCACGGACGCATGCGCATACCAAGTCCCGTACGTTCCGTACTTTTCGAAGATCTGCGTCAAGCGCGCGGTGTAGTCGGCGAGATGCTCGAGATCGACGGCGCAGTCTTCGATGATCGAAACGGGCTTGGCGTCGCCCTTCATCGAGGTCATGATGTTCAACCCCGCGGAGCGCACTGACCAAATCTCGCTTTGCGCTGCGCCGTCGGTCACTTTCACGACTGAATCCGGAAAGCCGAGCGCGGACATGCAGTCGTCGAGCTCGTCGAGCTTCGGAAGCAACAGCGCTGCATCGTCGCCCGTGAACTCGACGAGCAGAATTGCATCGGGCCGGCCTCGCACGAAGCGCTCGATCGTTGGCCCGAACGCCGGATTGGCGCGCGAGAGCTCGAGCATCGTGCGGTCGACGAGCTCGACGGCGACGGGACCCGACTTGACCAGCTCCTTCGTCGACGCCATCGCGTCGTGGAAGCGCGGAAAATGACAGATCCCGAGCACACGCTCGCGCGGCAGCGGCTGCAGCATCAACTCGATCGAGGTAAAGAACGCGAGCGTCCCTTCGGAACCGACGAGGATCTTCGCCGTGTTGAACGGACCGCGCTGGATCGCGTCCAGATTGTAGCCCCCGACGCGCCGCATCACGTGCGGGAAACGTTTTGCGATCTCGTCCGCTTCGCGCGACGCGATTGCGCGAAGACGTTCGATCAGCGGTGCGGTGCCGTTCGGCGTGGCGTCGTTGAACGCGGCGCGCGCGCCGTCAGCAAGGATTGCCTCGATGCCGAGAACGTTGTGCACCATCATCCCATAGCGAATCGAGCGCGCGCCCGACGAATTGTTCGCGGTCATCCCGCCAAGCGTGGCTCGGCTCGCCGTCGACGGGTCGATCGGGAAAAACAGCCCTTCGCGCTTCAGCCGCGCATTGAGATGATCGAGAACGAGGCCCGGCTGCACGCGCACGCGGCGCGATGAGGTATCGAGCGCTTCGAGCGCGCGCAGATGTTTGCTGGTGTCGACGACGACGGCATTCCCGACCGCTTGTCCGCACTGCGAGGTTCCGGCGCCGCGCGGTAAGACCGGCACGCCGGCGTCGCGACAGACGCCGACGACCGCCGCAATATCGTCGACGGTCTTCGGAATGACGACGCCGCGCGGCTCGATCTGATAGATCGACGCATCGGTCGCGTACAGTGCGCGCGTAACCGAATCAAAGGCGACCTCGCCTTGGAATTCCCTACGTAAGCGCTCCTCGAGCGCGCTCAATACGGCTATGCGAGCGCCGGTGCGCGCTCCGGTTCGGCGAGATACTCGAGCGCGGGTGCGATGCCGTCATCGATTTCGACGCCGGAAAGGCGCAGACCCATTTGCACCGCGCACAGTACGCCGGCGAGCATCACGTCGTTGATGCTGCCGAGATGACCGATCCGGAAGATCTTACCTTTGACTTTGCCGAGCCCGACGCCGAGCGAAACGTCGAAGCGCTCCAGTATCTTCAGACGCACCTTGTCGGCGTCGACGCCTTCCGGCACGAGGACCGCGGTCAATGTGTTCGAGTATTCGCGCGGATCGCGCGCGAGAATCTCGAGACCCCAACCTCCAACAGCGCGCCGCGTCGCCTCTGCGAGAAGCGCATGACGTTCGAACGTATTTTCCAATCCCTCTTCGTGCAGCATGCGCAGCGATTCGCGCAGCCCGAAGAACATCAGCGTTGGTGGTGTGTACGGATAGAAACCTTGCGCATTGGCTTCAATGATCGGCGTCCAATCGAAATACGCTTTCGGAAAACGCGAACGCTTGGATGCATCGAGCGCCTTTCGCGAGACGACGTTGATCCCGATCCCGGGCGGGAGCATCAGACCCTTCTGCGAACCGCAGACCATGACATCAATGCCCCACTCGTCGTGGCGATAGTCGATCGACGCAAGCGACGAAACCGTGTCGACCAAGAACAATGCCGGATGACTCGCGCGATCGATTGCGGCACGCACGTCCGCGAGGCGCGACGTTACACCGGTCGAGGTTTCGTTGTGCGCGACCATGACGGCCGCGATGCGCTTCTCGCGATCCTCACCAAGGCGTCGCGCGATTTCATCGGGATCCGCACCGTGCCGCCAATCGCCGGGAATGAGCTCGACGTCGATACCGAGGCGCCGCGTCAGATCGGCCCACAGATTCGAGAATTGTCCGGTCTCGGCGACGAGCACGCGATCGCCTGGCGAAAGAACATTCGCAACAGCAGCTTCCCAGGCACCCGTTCCCGACGAAGGATAGAGCACGACGTTCGCGTCTTTGGTACGTACGAGCTTTTGCATAGCGGGCAAAATCTCGAGCGTACATGCGGCAAAATCCGGACCTCGATGATCGACGATCTGACGGTCCATCGCGCGCAAAACGCGTTCCGGAATATTCGTTGGGCCCGGGATTTGAACGAAATGCTGCCCGCTGCGAAACATGCTCTTCCTCCTGTAGCTCCCATGCGGAACGCCAGACCGGAGGTCCTGCGCCCTTCGACTGAGCTCAGGACAGGCCCCTGATCAGATACGCAACGCTCGCGGGAGCGCAGCTGTTCGTCGGTGCGGCGGCGATTTTCGCGCGATTTGCGCTTGGCGGCGCCGGCCCGGTCGCGGTCTCCTACTTACGTCTGGGGATCGCCGCGGTAATCGTCGTCGCCCTCGCGGCCACCCGCAGCACGTCGCGCAAATGGCTCGACGGCCGTCGCGAAATGCTGCTCGCAATCGCGGGAGCCGCGCTTGCAGTCCATTTCGCAGGCTGGATTGCGTCGCTCGAGTTCACATCGATTGCGATCTCGACGCTACTCGTGTGCACGTCACCGATCTTCACTGGAATCTACGAGGCAATCGTCGGTCGCCACGCACCAGGTCTTTCCTTCATTCTCGCGCTCGTGAGCGGCGGGGCCGGACTCATTCTCGTCGTGCTTGGCCACACCGCGCCCGCGCCGATCGCGGGCCACGTGATGCTTGGCGCGTTTCTCGCAACGCTTGGGGCGGTTGCGATGAGCGTCTACCTTACCATCGTACGTTCCGTGCGAAGCGATCTCGACACGCTCGCGATCATCGCGCGAACGTATACGTGGGCCGCGATCGTCCTGGCCGTGCTCGCGCTGCTCATTCACGAAAATCCGCCGCCTCTCGCCAATCACAGTGCGTGGCTCGGCATCATCGCAATGGCATTGATCTCCCAACTGCTCGGACACACCGCGATGAACGTATCGCTCCACTGGTTCACGCCGACGACGGTTGGATTCGCGACGCTGCTCGAACCGGTGATTGCTGCGCTGCTGGCGGCCGTGATTTTCCATGAAGCGCTCGCGGGTACGACTCTCGCAGGGGCGGTCTTGCTCTTCGTGGCGATCGCCTTGGCGATTCGCAACCAGGCGCTCCAGGAGCGACTAGCCCAGGAGTCTCAGGGGTATTTCAGCATTGTCCCGTAGCGTGGACGGGGCGTATATATGAAGGCGTATTCTTTGCGGCTAACTGCCGCCGCAGCGGTTGTCGTGATCGTCCTCTTAGCGGGCTGCGGGCGGAGTTCGAATCGGATGCGGGGTGGCTTTGGTGGACCGGCGTCGCCGGCGCCGATTCCGACGGCGATTGCGCGCCAGGCCTCCGTCCATCCGACGCTCGTCATCGCCGGCATCATCGCACCGTTGCAGAACGTCGCGATTTCGAGCACGCTCTCCGAACCCGCCGACGCCGTCAACGTGAACGAAGGCGACCAAGTCCGAGCCGGTGAGGTGATCGCAGTGTTCGACACCGCCGATCTCCAAGCGCAGCTCCAGTCGCAATTGCAGACCGCGAACTCCGACGACGCAAAGATCGCGCAAGCGCGGTATACCGCGCAGCTCAACTACGGGCAAAACCCGCAGCAAGTCCAGCAAGCGCGACAAGCGCTTATGCAAGCGCAACACACGCTTACGCTCGACACCTTGACGCTGCAGCGCGACGAGCAGCTCGTCTCGCAAGGTTACCTGCAACAGCAAACGTACGATCAGCAGCGCACGACCGTTTCGAACGATCAAGCCTCGGTTCGCTCGGCGCAAGCCGCACTAAATTCCGCAATCACGAACCAGCAAGTCAACGGATCGCCCGGCAAAGGCTTGCAAGCCGCCAATATCGCGGCGGCAGCCGCCGACGCCGCTTCGGCGCGAGCGACCGCAAATCAGATTCGCGCGCAGATCTCGCGCGCGACGATCGCGTCGCCGGTCGACGGCGTCGTGATCAACCGCAATCTCAACCCGGGTGAATATCCGAACGGCCGAACGCTCTTCACGATTCAAGAGCTCTCGCACGTGTATGCCGAGCTCAATGCGTCGAGCGCCGACATCTTCCGCATCAAAGGCGGTGCACCGGTTGCGTTGCACGCGGGCGGCGATCAGACCGGGCGCTCATATAGCGGCAAAATCGTCGCCGTGCTCGGGCAAGTCGCGCCCGGCACCACGAATTTCACCGTGAAGGCGCTCGTCGAAAATCCCGGTAACGTTTTGCAGGCCGGCATTCCTGTTACCGGAACGATCGATCTCCCCTCGACGAACGGAATCGGAATTCCGGTCACGGCGTTCCTCGACGACACGCGCTCGACGGTCATGATCGCAAAGAGCGGCGTCGCAAAGTTGACGCACGTGCGCGAACTGGCAAACGACGGCACGACCTCGATCGTAACCGGTATCTCGAGCGGTACGCGCGTCATCGCCGACGGACAGCTCGGACTGACCGACGGTCAACCGCTCGGCGCAAGCACTGGACGCCGCCGCGGTAAGCGTTCCGGATAGGCAGACCTTGCGATGCGGCTAACGCAACTTTTCGTCCGCAGACCTTCCCTCGTCGTCGTCATATGCGCGCTGGTCGCGTTGGCGGGAACGGTCTCAACGGCGACGCTCGTGCAGCAAAATTTTCCGAACATCGACTTTCCGTCCGTGTTCGTCAGCTTGTCGTATCCGGGAGCATCACCGACCGAATTTCGGGATGCGATCGTACGGCCGATCGAAAACGCGATCGCCGGCGCGCCCAACCTGGATCACATGAACAGCTCGATTCAAAACGGACAAGCTTCGATCGCGGCGACCTTCTCGCTCGATTCGAATCAGACGACCGATCTCGTCGAGGTGCAGCGGCGCGTCGAATCGACGCGTTCCGTCTTGCCGAACGATCTTTCGCCGCCCTCGATTCGTACGTTCGATCCAGGGCAAGCCACGGTCGTGACGCTGTCCATTTCATCGCGAACGCTGTCGCGCGCCGCACTTTCCGCCATCGTCACCAATAATCTCGTCCCCGAGATCGAGCAGATCGACGGCGTTTCGAACGTCAACGCGAACGGCACGGTCACACCTGCCATCGAAGTCTACGTCGATCCGAAGACACTCTCGTCGTCCGGCTTTGTCATCGGCGACGTCGTGCAAGCGATCTCGAACAACAATCTGCGCGCGCCGGGCGGTCTCGCGTACGAGACCGACCGCGAGACCTCGATCGACGTGCGCGGCGACGTAACCAACGTCGCATCGGTCGTCAAGCTTCCCTTATATGCGGCATCCGCCGGTTCGACGGGCGCGGCGTCACTCACCGGGCCGCAGGGCGGAACGGGTTTGCGCGGCGTCGGCCAAGGCGCGCCGGTCGGAAGCACGTCGGCGGCCACGTCTTCGGCGGTCGCCGGAACGAGCTCGCCGCTTTCGATCGCGCAATCGGCGCCGACGTCATCGCTCAATCCGTGGAGCGTCGCGCAGCGCACTGTCGCAATCGGCGACGTCGCGAGCGTCAGCGACGCTTCGGAAGTGCAACGCACCTATTCGTACGTCGGCCCAACGGTCGCAATATCGCTCGGCGTGCAGAAGGCAACCGGCGCGAGCGAGATCGCTTCCGCCGAGAACGTCGTCAATGCGCTTCCTCGGCTGCGCTCCGAGTATCCGAACATCAATTTCGACGTCCTCAACGACCAAGCGACGTACACGCAGCAGCAGCTGAGCGCCGTCTATCACACGATCGCCGAGGGAATCATCTTCACCGGGATCGTGATGCTCTTCTTCCTGCGCTCGTGGCGCAACGCGGTCGTCGTGATGATCGCGATCCCAACGTCCTTGCTGACGACGCTCTTCGTGATGCGTCTTGCGAACTTCACCATCGACACGATTTCGCTGCTCGCGATGACGCTGTGCATCGGAATCCTGGTCGACGATTCGATCGTCGTACTCGAGAACGCGAAGCGGCACTTTGAAAGTGGTGAGGCTCCTAAAACTGCTGCGCTGCTCGGCCGCACCGAGATGGGCGCGGCTGCTATCGTCATCACGCTCGTCGACGTCGTCGTATTCTTGCCGATTTCGTTCTTGCCGGGGGTCACCGGGCGCTTTCTCTCCGAGTTCGGACTCGTCGTCGTCGTCGCGACGCTCACGTCGCTGGCCGTCTCGTTCACGGTCACGCCGGCATTAGCCGGAAATTGGTCGCTGCTCTCAGCGCACAAAGCGCCGCGCATCGTCGAAGCCTTCACACGCGGCTTTGAGGCGACGCGGACGTGGTACCTGACTCACGTTCTCGAATGGGGCTTGCGCCATCAGCGCACCGTGATGGCGGCGTGCGTGCTTTCGGTCGTCGGCGCGATCAGTCTCGTTCCCCTGCACGTGATCGGTTTCGACTTCATCCCGCCGATCGATCGCGGCGAGGTCTTCATGCAGCTGACTTTCCCGACCGGAACGCCGCTTGCCACGACGAACGCTGCGATCGCCGATCTCACGCAACAGATCGCGAAGCTTCCCGACGTCGAGCGGCAGACAGGAACGGCCGGTTCGTATCAAGCCGGTTTCGGCGGTGGCGTGACGCAAGGCTCGGTCGGCCAGATTCACGTCTTTCTCAAAGACGATCGCAAGCACGATACCAACTATTGGGCGACGGCGCTGACGCAAATGGCGCGCAAGAGATATGCGCGCGGAAACCCCATCGCGATTCCCGCAACCGGAACCGGCGGCGGCAATGCGCAGCCGATCGACTACAACATCACCTCCGACAACGACGATCCGAACCCGTACGCGGCCCAGATCCTCTCGGTCTTGGAATCGACGCCCGGGATCGTTCACGCCGTAAGCAACGCCTCGATTCTTGCACCGCAAGTCGACGTCGTCTTCGATCGCGAGCGCGCCCGCGCGCTCAACGTCGACATCGCATCGGCAGCCAACGGGATTCGGGCTGCGTTCGGCGGCTCGACCGCAGCGCAGTTTTTCACGAACCTCGGCGTCAAGTACGTCCAGGTGACGTATCCGCAGAGCGCGCAAACCTCCGTCGACGCGATCAATAAGATTCCGGTGCGCACCAAGACAGGGCAAGTCACCTACGCGGGCGACGTGCGCGCTTGGTGCAAGATCCAAACACGCCGTTGATCACGCGCACGAACCGGCAGACCGTCGTCCACGTGAGCGCGAACACCACGCCCGGCATTGCGCTCTCGAACGTGCAGAGAGCGTTCTTGCAACGCGTCGCCGCGCTGCATCTGCCGAACACGGTGCACGTCATCCCGAATGCGCGCGGCCAGCAGCAGAATCTCGCCGAAACCGTCAGCGGGCTCGGCTGGGCGCTGATCCTGTCGTTTACACTGGTCTATTTGCTGATGGTCGCGCTCTACGACAGCTACATCTTGCCGGTCATCATCATGTTCGCGATTCCGGTTGCGTCGGTCGGCGCGCTCGGGTCGCTCGCGATCGCAAACCAGACGCTGAACCTCTTCTCGCTGATCGGCACGGTGATGCTGATCGGCCTCGTCTCGAAGAACGGCATTCTGCTCGTCGACTTTGCGAATCACCGCATTCGAGCCGGTATCGATCGCTACACCGCGATTCGCGAGAGCGCGCGAGAACGTTTCCGCCCGATCATCATGACGACGGCGTCGATGATCGCGGGCATGCTGCCGATCGCCATCGCGCTGGATCCGGGCTCTTCAGTACGCCGCTCGCTCGGCATCGTCGTGATCGGCGGACTGACGAGCTCGCTGCTGCTCACGCTCGTGCTCGTCCCGGTCGCATTCGTATGGCTTGCGCCGCGCCATTTCAAGTCGGAAGAACCGCCTTCCAGCCTCGCAGCCGGCGCCGCGTACACCGGTCACGGCGGGAAGCACCTAATGCAGATCACGCGGCCTCTTCGTTCAGCGGCCGACGCTGGTAACGGTCTTCGTTCTCTTGACGCTGCTGGCCGGCGGCATCGCGAGCGTCGTGCTGGTAAAACAGCAGTTCCCGAACTACGACGTCCCGACGATTCAAGTGCTGCTCACGTATCCGGGCGCGTCGACGAGCGAGCTGCGCGACGCGATCGTCCGTCCGCTCGAAGATCAGATCGCGGGTGCGCCAAACCTCGACACGATCGAGACGGCGATCCAATCCGGACAAGCCACGATCGTCGCGCACTTCATGCTCGTCCTCGGACGTGAACACCGATCTCGTGCAAGTCCAGGGCCGCGTGCAGAACGCGCAACGCCAGCTGCCGAACGATCTGCAAACGCCGCAAGTCTCGATTTACGATCCGAGCGAAGCCGTCGTCGTCTCGCTCGTCGCAAGCTCGCGATTCGCTGCAGCCCGGCGAGCTCTCGTCGGTCGTGACGAATCGCGTCGTTCCCGTCGCTCGAACAAATTCCCGGCGTCTCGTACGTCGTGGAGAACGGCGACGGTCACGCCCTCGATCCAGGTCGAACGTCCACCCGCAATGCGCTGCTCGCGTCCGGGCTTCACGCTCACCGACGTCACGAACACGATCGCGAACAACAACGTTCGCGCGCCCGGCGGGATCGCGTACGCGCCGAATCGCGAGACCAACATCGACATCCGCGGCGACGTCACGACGCCGCCGTCGGTCGCCGACCTGCTGCTGAGCGGCGGCTGCGACCTCGACGCCGTCCGACGACGAGCGCGTTCGGTACATCGCGCGCGCTACTTCCGCATCGGCGACGTCGCGACGGTCACCGACACCTTCGAACCCCAGCGCGTCTACGCGTACACTCACGGCGCGCCGAGCATCGCGCTCGACGTCCAAAAGGCCAGCAACACGAGCGAGGTGCAGGCATCCGAGGCGGTGCTGCACGCGCTTCCCGGGCTCGAGCGCGCATATCCGGACATTCACTTCGACGTTCTGAACGTTCAGGCGACGTACACCAGAGAGCAGCTCTCCGGCGTCATTCGCACGCTGATCGAAGCGATCGTCTTCACCGGCATCGTGATGCTGTTCTTCCTGCACTCGTGGCGCAACGCGGTCGTCGTGATGATCGCGATCCCGACCTCGCTGCTCGTCACGCTCGCAGCGATGCGGCTCGCGAACTTCACGCTCGACACCGTCTCGCTGCTCGCGATGACGCTGATCATCGGCATCTTGGTCGACGACTCGATCGTCGTCCTGGAAAACATCGAGCGCCATCACGACGACGGCGAAGATCCGCGCACGCGCGGCCGTCACCGGCCGAATGGAGATCGGCGTCGCGGCGATCGTCATCACGCTGGTCGACGTCGTCGTGTTTCCTGCCGATCTCGTTCTTGCCGGGTTCGGTCGGGTTGTTCTTGCGCGAGTTCGGACTGGTCGTCACGGTCGCGACGCTGACGTCGCTGTTCGTCTCGTTCACGGTCACGCCGTCGCTGGCCGGCCGCTGGTCGCTGCTCTCGACGTGGCGGCCGTGGCGCATCATCGACTCGTTTGCGGCCGGTTTCGAACGGCTGCGCGGTTGGTACGTGACGCGCGCGCTCGAGTGGGCGCTCGAGAACCGGCTGCTCGTCATCATCATCTCGTTCGGTTCGCTCGCGCTCGCGCTGCTGCTGATTCCGCTCGGCCTCGTCGGATTCGAGTACGTCCCGCAGGTCGATCGCGGCGAGATCTACCTGACGATCACCTATCCGACCGGCACGCCGCTCGAGACGACGCGCGCAGGGTGTCTCGGCCGTCGAGCGCTACGTCGACGCGATGCCCGACGTTTCGGCCGAGACCGCGCTCGCCGGCGCGTACGTCGGCAATCTGTCGCGGCTACATCAACAACGGCGCGATCGGCCAGCTGCACATCTTCCTCAAGCCGAAGCGCTCGCAGTCGACGGCGAACGTGGGCGAGCGCATTCAAGCCCGCGCGCAACGCATCGCAGCCGGCGCGAGATCGTCGCGATTCCGGCGACCGACATCCGGGCGGCATTCAACAGCCGATCGACGAGGTCGTCAGCACGACCGGCGACGTCGATCCGACGCCGTACGCGGCGCAAGTCTATCAAGCGCTCGCTGACAACGCCGGGCGCGATCGACGTGACGACGACCGGACAGCGACGATTCGCCGCAGGTCGAGGTGCAGTTCGATCGCGATCGCGCGCGCGCGCTCGAACGCCTCGATCGGCACCGCGTCGACCGCGATCCGCGCGGCGTTCGGCGGCGTGATCGCCACGCAGTTCACCGGCGTCGACGGCCTCAAAGACGTGCAAGTGATCTATCCGCAGCGCGATCAGACGAATCTCGCGGCGATCGCGGCGATCCCGATTCGCTCCAGCAGCGGTGGCGATCGTCCACGTCGGCGACATCGCGCACCTGCAGTACGCGCCCGGCGCCGCCGCTTGATCACGCGCATCAACCGCCAAAGCGTCGTCTACGTCGGCGCCAACGTTGCGCCGCGGCGCCGAGCTCTCCAACGTTCAGCGCGCTTTCGACGGGCGCGTGCCGCACTGCAATCTGCCGGCGAGCGTGCACGTCGCAGCCGATCGCCGGCGGCAACCAACAATCCGTGCACGATACCGTCGTCGGCATGAGCGTCTCGCTGCTGCTCTCGGTCGTGCTCGTCTATCTGCTGATGGTCGCGCTCTACAACAGCTACCGCACGCCGTTCGTCATCATGTTCGCCGTCCCGGTCGCCGTCGTCGGCGCGCTGGGCTCGCTCGCGCTCACGCACCAAACGCTCAACCTGTTCTCGTTCATCGGCGCGGTCTTGCTGATCGGGCTGGTCACGAAGAACGGCATCTTGCTGGTCGACTTCGCAAACCGGCTGCGCGCATTCGGGGCTCGAGCCACCGTGATCGGCGCCGGGCGGCTCGGCGCGCTTAGTGCGGGCTTCCGATTTGCGCCACTTCCGGCCGCCGGTCCCCGGCTCGGCGGGCGGGGCAGGGCGGCGGCTGCGGTAGACGATGTAGGGCCGCCACAGGTACCACAGCGGATAACTCCAGGCGTGCACAAGACGGCTGAACGGCCACAGCCCCCAGATCATCCACGCGGCGGTCACGTGCAGCTGGTAGATGAAGGGCGCGTGCGCGATCGACTGCACGTCCGGGGAAAAGCTGAACAGGCCGCGGAACCACGGCGCCACGGTGCTGCGGTAATCGTAGCCGTGCCCGAGCAGGTTGATCCCGATCGTGGGCGCGATGCCGGTGATGATCACGATCAGCAGCAGGATCAGGGTGACGTAGTCGACCGGCGCGGTCGTGGCCCGCACCCTCCGCACCAGCAGCCGCCTGGTGGCCAGCACGATCACGCCGCCGATCACCAGCACCGCGGCCAGCGTCCCTGCGGCGGCGGAGAACCATCGGTAGCCGTTTTCCGGTATGCCGATCGCCTTCGTCCACCGCTCCGGGATGAGCACGCCGATCACGTGCCCGCCGATGGCGGCGAAGGTGCCGTAGTGGAAAAGCGGCGACCCCCACTTGAGCATGCGGCGCTCCTGCAGCTGGGTGGAGCGGCTGGTCCAGCCGAACTGGTCGTAACGCCACCGCCATACGTGCCCGACGGCGAAGACCCCGAGCGCGAGGTAGGGCAGGACGACCCACCAGAACACCTGCGCGGCGGTGGCGGTCAGCGGGGCCCCGTAACCGGTCAGGTATTCCGGCGGGGCGAACGGCTCCAGTCCGACCTCCTCGCTTGGCGGGCCGGCATCCCACGCTGTTCACGAGCACAGCCTCGCGACGGCCCAGCCTCGGCAGCCGGGCGCATACGGCGGCAACGACATCGGCGTAGGGCGTGCCCGCCTGCTCGAGGGCGCGCCGCAGCAATTCGAGGTCGGCCCGGTGCGCGCGCAGGAAGCTTTCCCCGCGCGGGGCGAACGCGGCGAAGTCGAGCACCATGGGCAGGTAGTCGGGCAGCTCGTCGTCGCTGGGGTCCAAGCCGGCCGCCCGGTAGGCGGCCTTGAAGCTGAGCATGGACATGCCGCGCTTGCGCGTGTCGCCGTAGCGGTAGTAGGTCAGGTACAGCGCGCAGCGACGCCGCAGGTCGAATGTCTCGACGTAGTGCTGGCCGACCTCGGTCGGCGGCGTCGCGCGCAGCCAGCGCAGGAACCGGGCGAACGCTTCCCGGCTCGCTTTCGGGACGCCTGGGCAGCGGCCGCGTCGAGTTCGCCGATACCGTCGAACAGCGCCGTCGTCGGGTACTGCAGCAGTACCGATGCCAGCTTGTACGGGCTGACCTTGGTCGCTGGCGGCACTCACGGGGTGTCCCGCTCGGGGAAAAGATTCGGGGCGCTGCCCTGCCCGTTCCAGCCGAGCAGGTTGAAGTGAGTCCGGCCGTCGCCGGCCCGGAAACTGTGGTCCTCGCCGGGCGGGGCGGCTGGCTGGCGGCTCTGGATGCCGTGCCGGCGGCACCTGCCATGCCGGGGCCGCCCGTGCGGTCTGCAGGCTGCAGAACAGCTGCTCGTGCTGGCCCATCAGGCGCCCGGCGTCCTCGGCGTGCGCGGCCGGGATAACGTAACGGTCCTCGTACTTCGCGATCGCGAGCAGCCGGTAGAGGTCTTCCAGATCCTCGACGCTCGCGCCGACCGAGGCGGGCAGGTTCTCGTCGAGGTTCAGCCCGAGCTGCCCGGCCCGCATGATCGCGCGCACGACGGCAAGCTTGCGCAGCACGATGGTGCCCCGTATCGGCCTTGCCCGCGGTGAACAGGCTGGC